>NZ_NEGC01000009.1 GCF_002135335.1 Acinetobacter sp. ANC 4470 | reverse complement strand
GAACGATACTTTAGGTCAAGGCTTAACGTATGTGAGCGGTACAGCACCAAGCGGTTGGGCGATTACTGGCTCAGGCAAATCAATCAGCATTACTGCACCAAAAGGCCAAGTGCCTGGCAGCTATAGCGTGACGTATAAAGCGTTGGTGGGTGCAGATGCAGTGAACAATGTGGTGAACAATGTCACAGCATCGGGTGGAGATACGCCAAGCTGTACGACATGTACAACCACGACACCCGTGACTAGGGTCATTCAGGCTATAGATGATAATTATGGTATTCATAAAGGTAGTGGTCAGGAAAAAATAGTAGGTAATGCCTATACAGAAAATGACACATTGAATACTTCATCATTTAACCCTTCAAGTATTACAGGAAAAATATTAACCCCTGCTGCACCTGTTAATGGTAGTTCATTAGTTCCTTTATTAAATATTACGACAGGTAATGTAACCGTTCCTGCTGGGACCCCAGTGGGTGATTACACGATCTATTATCAAATTTGTGACAATCTAGGACTGCTTAATTGTTCTACGGCATACATCAAAGTGGGTGTTGTTGCAGATGAGTCGTTGCTGCGTATTGTAAAATCGGCGGCAGTGAAACATGTAAAAGTGGGTGATTTTGTTCGCTACACGATCCAGCTTAGTAATATTGGACAGGTGGATGTACAAAATGCCCAATTGATTGATACACCTGCTGCAGGATTTAGCTATGTTACTGGTTCTTTAACCAGTTCAGGTTTGGGGGGCAGTGTTACTGCAACAGGTATCAAACCTGTGGTGTTTAATGGTATTCATTTGGCAGTTGGGCAAACAGGCACGATTAGTTATCTCACTAAAGTCGGTGCTGGTATTCAACAAGGTACACATATCAATACGGCTATTACCAAAAACTCAGATGGGGATGATATTTCTAATAAAGCGACGGCTTCTGTTCAGTCAGCCAATGATCCATTGCTTGATGAGTCATTGATTTTTGGTACAGTGTTTAATGACCGAGATCGTGATGGATGGCAAGATAGTGCTGCTGTTAGTGGGTTAGTTGCTAAAGGTGGATTTGCAGCTAATGCATATGTTGCGAATTCAACTGAGGTCAATACAGGGTTAGGTTTTGAAGTTGAACCTGATGCGAGTGCACCATTATTACATGGTATCCAGCTCGGTCAGATTAAAGCACGTCAATCTGAAGCAGACCCAATAAGTAAGCATCAGATCATTATCCGTCAGAAACTCAAAACACCTTCATTTACAGATGATTTTGTATTGAGTAATGATCAAGGTGTCGTGGTTCGTATGACGAAAACTGGCGCTATTCAGGTTGAAAAAACAGGAGAGGCGAAAGCGGGTAGAAATGCTGTTGATCTGGATGTAAAACGTGCAGTAACGTCAGTCTCTGATGGTTATCTGGTTGAATATACAATCCAAAGTCGCGGTATTGACGAAAAAGGAATCCCAGGTGTGCGTATTGCTTCGGTGGAAGGAATTCTGATGGAAACGGATCAGTTTGGTCGTTACCACTTAACTGGTGTAAATGGCGGAAATTGGGATAGAGGGCGTAATTTTATCCTTAAAGTTGACTCGAGTACCTTGCCACTTGATGCAGAGTTTACGACTAACAATCCATTATTACGTCGTATTACTCCTGGACTACCTGTCCGCTTTGACTTTGGTGTCCATACCCAACCAGAGCTGTTACAAGGTAAATCTGTGGTGACAGATTTGGAACTTGGTGAGGTTTTGTTTGAGCCAAATAAAGCGGTTGTGCGTGAAAAATACTTCCCTGTATTTAAAACCATTGCAGAAAAAGTTGAACAATTCCATGGTGGAAATCTAACCATTATGGCAACTGGTGAGCATGAGGCTCTTGCATTTTCCAGAGCTCAAGCCGTGCAAAATGAGTTGAAGAAAAATCTGTCACAAGCCGTTTTAGCTCAAACGCAAATTGCGGTGCAGACCAATCTAAATGGTCAAAGCCAGTTTGTTAGTGGGCTAAGTGAACAGAGCATCATTCTTGGTACTGTTTTATTTAAGACAGATAAAGCAGATGTCGACCCACGCTTTCTTCCTTTACTTAAACAGATTGCACAACATTTGAATCAGTCCAAAGGCAATATTGTATCCATTGTCGGGCATACCGATGTCCGTGCGAATCATGAGTACAACATGAAACTTGGATTGCGACGTAGTCAGGCGGTTTATCAAGCATTGCTGCCTTATTTGTCGGATGAGGTCAAACAGAAGTTACAGGTGACTATTTTAAATCAGATGGAAAAATCCCAGACTTTGAAAAATAGCCAATCTTCAACTCAGCATAAAGTGAATAAATAAGGGGCTACCATGAAAGTTAAATTATTGAGCTATATGATTGCCTCATTCATGGCTGGGATGACACCATCGGTATGGGCAGATATTCATTCAGAAAATCCAGCATCATCTAAGGATCATGATGCAAGCACTGGTTGTCAAAGTGACCAGTGCTTTGAGGACGGAAAGCTACTCTTCCGTTTAGCATCTCAAAGTTATGATGAGCCGGTTTCTCAAGGAACATCTAAAAAATCAAGCGCTAATGAGTTATCAACTGATCGACGAGTAACCCTTAGTGTGGCTTCTGAAGCAGTACCTGGAATTGCTAAAGTTAAAGGTAATTTCTATGCTGAACTGCCTCATGGCGGAGTTGTTTGGGCGACAGAAGATCCATCTCCTGGGCGTGCTGAACTTACGGTATCTGGACCTGCTGTAGTACCATTTTTCAATGGTAAAATTAGTAAACCAGTCACTTTTTTTACACGTAGCAATTACTCTGCGTTTATCGATCGTATGGAGCTTTTGGTTTTCAAGAGCAGTGATACCGACTATGTAACACCTTTAGCAAAAATCCCTTTAAGGGTTGGTGCGGTGACAGATACAGAATGGGATGGACAGCTATCTGCTGCATATCAATATCGAGAAGGTGATCAGCTAATTTATATTGTCCGTGCTTATGGGCAAAATGGGCAGTTTGATGAGACTTATCAAAGTCAATTCCAACTGGTTAGTCCAGAGGAAGAACAGCGCAATAATACTTTATTACGCAATAATCTTGAAAAGAGCATGAATACAGCCTTGAATGCTCAGGATGCCGTTCAACAAAGTTTGATTAATGAGGTGTTTGCTGGGAATGGTTTAAGACAACAGAATATTTTATTCCATGGCTCCAAAATTCGGGTACAGGGGCGAAATATTTCTAGTAATAGCCGTTTGGAGATTAATGGACAAACTTATCCTGTTGATCAGGAAGGGAAGTTTGTTGCCGAATACCTCATGCCTGTGGGGCAACATCAGTTTAATATTCGAGTTGATGATGGTCAGAATAAGGTTGAGAAAACATTACCTATTAATGTCACTGGGAAGTATTTTTTTGCGACGGCTATTGCCGATGTGACTGTGCAGGAACAAAAAATAAATGGTTCCAATGAAATCGCAGCGAATGCGAATCGAGATGATGACATTCTTACAGATGCTAGATTAGCATTTTATGTGAAGTCCAAAATCAAGGCTAAATATCTAATTACAGCACAGGCCGACACAACAGAACGAGATATTAAAGAACTATTCACAGGCTTTACAGACTCTTATCCTGAAGATGTATTTAGACGTCTCGATCCAGATCAGTATTATCCAACGTATGGTGATGATTCAACTACGACTAGGGATGTTGATACTCAGGGACGTATGTATCTTCGTGTTGATTGGGATAAAAGTCAGGCATTGTGGGGTAACTATTCGACTAGTTTTAGCGGAACAGAGTTAGCTCAATACCAACGTTCGCTTTATGGTGGGGCATTAGATTGGAGAAGCAATTCGTCCACTATATATGGCGATGAGAAAACTAGAATACGTTTATTTGGGTCGGATGCGAATACTGCCCATGGACATACAGAATTACAGGGAACGGGCGGAAGTCTATATTACCTACGCCATACCGATATTATTCCGGGTTCAGACAATGTGGTTTTGGAAGTACGTGATAAAACAACAGGTCGGACTATATCGACTAGACAGTTAATCAGTGGTGCGGATTATGAGTTCGATGCTTATCAAGGGCGCATCATTACCCGAAGACCGTTATCCCAAATTGCTAATGAAGATCGTAATAGCATTACCATAGAGACTCCTTTGGATGGCTATGAGCAACGTTTACTGGTCGATTATGAATATTCACCGCAAGGTCTAGATGATCAGTTGACCATGGGCGTACGCGCCAAACATTGGCTAAATGACCATATTGGTATAGGCGCAACCTATGTCGATGAGCAAAATTCTGGTGATGATTATAAACTGAAGGCCGCTGATCTTACGCTCAAGGCAGGACGAGGCACGTATTTAAAAGTTGAACATGGGCAAAGTGAAGCGACCAGTGTTCCTGTATTTTTTTCAGATAATGGTGGCTTAAGTTTTGTACAGCTAACATCGAATATTCCAAGAGATGGCAAGGCAACCTCAGTTGAGGCTCGTGTTAACCTAAAAGAACAAGGCTTAACCAAGCATGATTGGAGTGCTGGTGCTTGGTGGAGGAATCTCGATGCGGGTTATTCTTCTGCTCGAACCGACTTTTTAGGTCAAGAAATCACGGAATATGGTGCCGAAGTCCTTGGTGAGCTTAAACCTGACTTGAATCTCTATAGTAAACACAGTCGTGCCGAACGCGGTAATGAAAGTTTGACTCAAAACCAGCTAACAACAGAATGGCGTTTGAATGATGAGCAAACACTGACTGCTGAACTTAAACATGTGGATGAACAGCGATTAAATGGTGATGCTGCGGGCACACTTGCAGCAGTAAAATACAGCCAGAGAATCACACCTTCACTGGAAATGTATGGCACAGGACAAGTCACGCTAGACAAACAAGATCTTTATACAAGTAATGATGCTGTTACTATCGGTGGGCGTTATTTGTTTGGCAATCAGTCATCGGTCAGTGCGGCTGCAACCTCGGGTAGTCGTGGAAACTCTGCAACTGTTTCAGGGGAACATCAACTTACAGCTGAACATAGTTTGTATGGTGCTTATACCGTTGCAGCAGATACAACGCAATATGACAGCTTATTTAATCAGAATAATCAGGCTGGATGGACACTTGGGCAACGCTGGCGTCTAACTCAACGTACCAATGTCTATAATGAAAGTCAGTATCTAAAAGACCTACGAACCGGTAATGCATTGGTCCATACTTTTGGTATGGACTTTTATCCTGCAGAAAATTGGAATCTTGGCTATTCCTTGCAGCACGGTGACCTTGAAGCGACCAGTGGTGATGTTAAACGTAAAGCTGTTAGCGTTTATGGTGGCAGAACAACACCTGCGACCAACTGGCAGAGTAAAGTTGAATGGCGTGAAGACTCAGGTAGTGAAGAGCGTACACAATGGGTGACGACGAATACTTTACGTCATAAAATAAATGACAGTTGGACTTTAGCAGCAAAAGCCAACTATTCTGAAACACGTGACCATTTGCTTTCAGAAGCAGGTGCAAAATTTGCAGAAAGCAGTTTAGGCTTTGCTTATCGTCCATGGGATAATTCACGTTGGGGTGTTTTTGGTCGCTATACTTATGTTTACGACCTATCTTCGCTAGGGCAGGTAGGGAGTAATGATATTACGTCATCTTCGGCTGCATATTATGACCAACAGTCTCATGTGGCATCTCTGGAGGGGGTTTATCGTTGGACTCACCGCTTTGAAACAGCATTAAAACTTGCAGATCGTGTGGGCAAAGTTCGTTTGGGACGAGATCAAGGACAATGGTTTGATTCAGATACCATGTTTACAGCCATTCAAGCTCGTTATGAAATCATAAATAGCTGGCATGCGCTTGGCGAATATCGTTGGTTGAATGTCCAAGATGACGGAAACAAACAAGGGGTTCTAATTGGTCTGGATAAAGATATTACCCAGAACTTCCGAGTAGGTGTGGGGTATAACTTTACCGAGTTTAATGGCGATCTTACACGGGTAGATGATTACAACAATAAAGGTTGGTTCCTTAATTTTGTTGGTTATTACTAATACATTAAGCATATGGTTCGTGTGAAAGCACAAACCATATGCTTTTTAATTTAACAACTCTTGATTACTTTTTTAATTCAATTAGTTGTTGCATATAAATAGCTGTATTTTGAATTAAAGTAATCTTTATTGGATCTCTTTTTCTACCAATTAAAATCATTCTATTCAATACAGTAATTTATGTGTGAACTTTATTTGATTGATTTAGAAGAGTTTTTTATGTTTATTTACTCCTTAAATATTTGAATACATTTATATTTAAACTATTAAAAATATAAGACAATAGATTTTTAATAGTTATTCAGAACACTTTAGAAAGAAAGTATTCGCTAAGCTTGGAAGGTTATTCCATCCGAGCAGTCGCCTCATAATTTGAAATGGATGAAAATACGATTTTAAGTTGGCAAAACGAATTGAAATTAAATTAAACGAACCCGCCCACGCAAGCCTTCCAAAATTGATGATCAAGCTTTACGAGATGATGTCGAAAAGTATCCCCTTGGGTAACAGTGTTACTCATCTCAATATGAGTGTGCTCAGCGTTTTGATTGTGGTCAATCTTCTATTGGTGATGCATTGAGGTGGTTGGGGATTGCGGTTGAAAAAGACGCTAAGCCATCCAAAAATAGATCCAGAACTCAGGAAGAAGTTTATGGATTCTCTCGATCTATTAAAGATCAAATATCCCATCATTTATCTTGATGAAAGTGGATTCAAATCTCATGAGCATCGGCCTTTAGTATCAAGCATCATTGTGATGGATAATGCGACTTTCCATAAAAGATGGGATACACAAGAGTTACTAAAAAGTTATAGTCATCAAGTTTTATGGTTACCGCCTTATCGCCCTGATTTAAACTCAATAGAAAATATGTCGGCATGGGTTAAACGCAAGCGTAAGGAATGGCTGGTAGGTTTTATTGATTTATTATTTCAAATGTTTTTTCATGTTTGTATGAAGAATTAGGCGGCTTGACTATAGTGAATCATCATTATGCTGATTGTCATTTCCATGACCACGCAACGGATTAAACCGTTATGTGGTGATAATCTAGCCATACCTAATTCTATATATTACTGTTCACTAAGGCTTATGCAAACCTAGTTGCGTCAAATGTAGGCGTAATATGCGACGCAATTCTAAAACGGCTTCAGGTGTTTCCTGAATAGAATGCCCACCGTGGATAATTTTTTCAGAAACAGCACCATTTAAGTGTGCACTTTTATACGGCACGATATCATCGGTAATCAGATTAAGATCATCACTCTTGGTGGCATTGCCAATAATAGAATGGAAAGCTAGACCTTTACGAGGAGTAACGTCTTTGGTCAGTTCCATAAATTTTGATTGATAACTTAAATCACTTGGACCATTTTGAATTAACCCATGATCAATCTGTTTTAATAAATCTTTAAAGTCCAAATCTTGGCTTTGTAAGGTATCGCCTATGGCTGAAAGGAATGTACCTGGTAAGCGAATGATTTTACGTGCTGCTTTGGTAAACCATCGATCGGCAAATTCTGTTCCTCTATGTGGTGAGGCAAGGAAAATAGCGCGACTAAAATTAGGAATATCTTTAATGATTAAACGTTGCGATACGATAGGTAGATTTTTATATTTATTTAATTGGCGATGACTCATCATGGATAACGCTTTTTGGGTCAGGTTGGCATCACTGACCAATAGTCGGGAAATAATCCCACCCATGCTATGTCCAACAAGAACAGCATCTTTTTTTGCAGCGGCTTTAGGATCAATTTGGGAAAAAGCTTGGTTGAGTAAGGCATAAATCTGTAAGCGGCTTTCAATAATGGGCATATTGGTTGAATAGAATACTTGCCATACTTGGAAGTTTTCACGTAGCACAGGGTCGCCCATAATGTCATTGGTGAGTCGTATCCAAGCTTCTGGGCTACTGGCTAGACCATGAACCAATACAATGATCTTTTTATTCGGATTATAGGGTTCCAGCATATATAAATGAGGCATGGTGAGATGATTATCACGATCGATCAGGGTTAAGTATGCGGCTTTACCTAAATTGTTTTGTGCCAGCCATAAACCATAGGGAGTGGAAAAGTTGGCTGCAAGTGGATACGTTTTACCCGCCATCAAGACATGGTCATACTTGTAAGGATCAAAGGCTTTTAATTCAAACTCTGGATTATTTAAAATATCTTCAATACTACTGGCTGATTTAGGTTGCATGGTAATTGTTGCAGCTAAATAGCGTGCTTGGTGGATATTTGGATTGATGCCATTTTTGTAGCTAAAATTGATCGGATCAATAATATATTTATTCTTATCTTCGGTAATATTATTTTTAGCTTGGGGTAAAACAACGACGAATTCAGAACCAAAACCATCACGACGGTTAATGGAACGCAGACCAGAAAAATTGAGATTATAACTGGAGAGAAGCAGTTCAATTTTTTGTTGTTTTAGTTGAGGATAATGATCAAAGTTGATGCTGTAGATACTTTTGCCAACTTTGATTTGCTGTTTCACTTCTGTTGGTTTGTAACGTAGAGCATAAGTTGAAACCAATTTTGCTATGGCTAAATTATAAAAATCTCGAATTTGTACTTGTCTGTTATCAAAAATACGGTCTTGCGGGCCACGTTTGGTTTTGAACATGTAGGCATAACTATAGCGGATGCTTTTATCCAACATATAGAGCTGTTGATCTAAGCATTTTTCATACGTGGCTTGTTGTAACTTTTGTTTTTCTTCAGACTTGGTGCTGGTTAAAATGCTGACCTTACAATCACTTGATTTTTCATGTGCTAAAGCTTTGGCTAAGTAGACTTCACTTGCGGTAGAAAGAATTTGTTCATCTTGAATTTGAGGGATTTGTTGTATTTCTTGGATGCACTGTTCAGGTTTGTCAGAGCAAATTTTTGCTTCACGCCCTGTCATCGAGAGTACATTTAAACTGGCTTCACTCAATTTGTTGCGGGTGAGTATACTTTCTCGTTCATTGCTAATCGTGACATTGATGGCCTGTTTTTTGACACTGACGATTTGACAACCGGTCAATAGATAACTACTCAATAGTGTGGCAAACAAAATTTTGTGTAGCGAGTTTGGCATAAAGGTCATCTGCATTAAGTATTTGTTTGAGTTTTTCTTCATCATACAATCATTTTTCTAATTTTCCATGTATATAAACAAAAATAGACCGTACGAGACGGTCTATTTAATGATGCCTTAAAAACTAAGATGCTTTAGGTGAATTAAGTACTTGCCATACGTTCCAACGACCTTGTTTTTCAACTTCATTGATTAAACGGTCAGTGACTTCTGCTTCTTGTGGATATTTTGCTTTGTAATTTTTCAAAGTTTGAATCGCATTTTTCTTCTGTTCCATGGCAATATAGTTATTTGCCGCAGACAGATAAGCTTCTTGTACGCCTGCTTTCATAGCTCTATCTAAATATGGAATCGCTTCACGTTGACCACCACCTTCAGACAAACCAAAGCCAAACCAAAAGTTTGCTTCAGCATCTTCTTGATTAATTTTTAAAATACGCTGTGCATAGGTTAAAGACTTGGTGGTGTAGACTGAACCTAAATCAAGGTTACGTGCCATCACACTGGCTTTGAATGCACGAATAAGGACATCGAAAGAAGCATTATCTTTAACGGCTAAGGTATCTAGCTGTTGTGTTAATTCTTTGAGCTTAGCTTCAAAACCTTTACGTTCTTGACGTTCACTAAAGCGAGGTGGGTAATGGCGTGCTTTACCTTCAACCAGTTGTAGAAAGTCATCAATTTCAGTGATGTCGATTTCATTGTCACCAGCAAGAACAGCATATTTTAAAGTACGTTGATTACTGTTCACTGTTGGAATAATCAGTTTATTAACATCTAAAGTCATTTTTTTAGATGGATCACTTTGCAGATTAACTTCCATTTTAGTCACTGGCTGTGCAGCAGCTTGTTTAAGTGCAATTTCAAATGGAGGCGGTGCATCGTAATTAAATGGATTTAGTGCATAGAATGGCGCAGTTAAATCAGGTTCAGTGAAGATGATTGGGCTATTCGGTTTTTTATCTGTAGTTGGTGCCATGCTACATGCGGAGAGCAAAGACATTGCAACTAATGTACATGCCAAAGGCTTAAGTGTCATATGGGTCATCCATTCATTTAATTTTAAAATTGATCAATAAGCACATTTGTCAGTCTAAGAAAACTCTGATAAACATGCAAGTTAGCGCTTGTTAATATTTAAATAACGTTTTTAGGCTTTAGATTGAGTGCCTTGAGCTTCACATTCGCGTCGCACATCTTCAATAATTTTAAGTTCTTCAACACTAAAAGGTTGTTCATCTTGTTGCTTCTTAAATGAAGGATCAAGCAAGGATAAACGCTGACATAATGTATTCATGCGTTTTTCATTATGCTGAATGCGATCAAGTAGAACACGCATACCCTCTAAAATTGGATCAGATTGATCTTGCGTTGCTGCATATGGCTGGAAACCAATACTTTCGGCATAATCACGACGACGTGCTTCTTCAGCATCTTTAGGCTTATCTTTGGTGATAAAACGGGCAGGGTTGCCGACTGCGGTGGTATCAGGCGGAACTTCTTTGGTCACAACGGCATTAGAACCCACTTTCGAGTTTTTACCAACGGTAAATGGTCCCAGAATTTTTGCACCAGCACCGACTACCACACCATCTTCTAATGTCGGATGGCGTTTACCTTTATGCCATGTTGTACCACCCAATGTCACGCCATGATATAGCGTGACATCATCACCAATTTCAGCCGTTTCGCCAATCACCACACCCATGCCGTGATCGATAAAAAAACGACGCCCAATTTTAGCACCTGGGTGAATTTCAATACCTGTGGCAAAACGACTAAAAGAAGACAACAGGCGAGCAGAGCCTTTACACTCTTTTTGCCAAAGTTCATGGGCAACACGGTGCATGATGAGCGCGTGAATACCTGGATAAGTGGTTAGAACTTCCAAAGTGTTTCGAGCTGCGGGGTCGCGCGCGAATACAGCTTGTATATCTTCTTTGAGCTGTTTAAGCATTAGGTTGATCCTCTGAAGAATCTATTGTTTTGTCTACTGATTTTTTCCATGTACCATTATTCATCGCTTGTACACGAGTGAATATGCCACGAAGTAAATGGTATTCCATACGGTCTAATTGTATACGTCCAAATAGGCGACGCAAGCGTAAAGGTAATAATCTTGGATTTTTTGGGTCCATAAATTCAATTTCAGCTAACATTTTTTCAATGTGAGGGTAAAACTGTTCCATTTGTTCATGGGTGACTAAAGGCTCATCCCAATGCATAGATTCTGTTTCAGTCACAAGCATGGTTGCTTCAGAACTTTCCTTTTGTTCCACAAACTCCATCGCAGCCATGCGCATTTCATAGCAAATCACTTGAATGGCTTGTGCAACATTCAATACGCCATAATCAGTATTTACAGGAATAGTGACGTGATAATTCGCCATCGCCAACTCTTCATTGGTCAAGCCACGATCTTCACGACCAAACACGACAGCAATTTCTTGTTGGTCTTTAACAACAGCATTAAGCGATTTTTTAGCGGCAGGGCGTGCATCAAGCAATGGCCACGGAATGGTACGGCTACGCGCACTGGTGCCAAAAACAAGGTGACAATCTTTAATCGCATCTTCTAAAGTCGCTACAATTTCAATCTGTTCGATTAAATCTGCGGCACCTGCGGCTAAAGCATTAATATCGGGATGCGGATAGGTTTTAGGCGCAACCAACACCAGCTTAGATAAGCCCATGGTTTTCATTGCTCTTAACGCACTGCCAATATTTGCAGGTAATGTGGTATTCACCATGACAATACGCACATGGGAAAGATGTGCTGAAACAACAGCATTGTCAACTTGACTCATAAGGTGTCCAATTTAAATATTTAAAAATTAAGAATATTGGTTGGCTTCAGCCTGATACATGTCCATTGCATCATCCATGCTCACATTGGCAGGTGGCGGTGCAATTTGTACAGGCTTACTATACTGTACGGCTTTTGCGGCCTTAGATTTCACTTGATATTCGATATGGATGACATCTTTACCAAAATAATCGCGTAATTTAGCCAGTAATTCATCCTGTGGTGCAACTTTCCAATTTAATCCCAAGTGAACTTCGGCAGAAGCATAGGGATAATCAATTTGTAATTGCATTGGAATATGATTGCACATATCGACATTACAAAATGGCAGCAAAATCTTTTGTAAATCTAGACTGAGTGATTTAGTCAGATGTTCAGCAGCCAATTTAATTTGAATACTATTGGCACGTTTCTGACGGATTTCATTGAGACTAAAAGCTTTGGTTAGTCGTCCCATTGGGCGATCATAACCTTCACGCTCATAGATTTCACCTTCAATCACCACCACACGGTCGGCTTGGATAATATCTTTAAAGCGTTGGAAGCGTTCATGGTTGGCAGACACTTCAATTCGTGCTGTACCATCATCTAAGGTGACCATCATACGATTTGGGAAGTTGGCAACATCCACCACCAAGCCTGCAAAAACGGTAGTAACACCGCGACGTGTTGGCGTTAATTCATTAATACGTACAGGAATAAAAGATTTTAATTCTGGACGATAGACATCAATCGGGTGTCCAGTTAAATATAAGCCAAGGGTGTCTTTTTCACCTTTGAGACGAACTTCATCTGACCACGGTTTAACAGGTTTGGCTGGTTTACGTTGAACTTCTTCAACTTCACCAAATAAATCCATGATGCCTGTTTCACGATTAGAGCGTGCTTGATCAGCTGCTTGCACTGCTTCAGGTAATTGCGCCATGATGCTGGCACGATCAATGCCTAAGCAATCTAAAGCACCTGAACGGATCAGTGCTTCTAAGGTTCGTTTATTGATTTTTTTCAAATCAATACGATGGCAGAAATCAAACAAATCTTTGTAAGGACCATCCTGCAAGCGTGAATCAATCACCGATTGCATAGCGGCTTCACCGACACCTTTAATTGCCCCTAAACCATAGACAATGGTTTTTTCATCGCTGGCATAGAACTGATAAAAAGACATGTTAATCGAAGGAGGAAATACTTCTAAGTTATTAATTCGACAGTCATCAATTAAAAATACAATACTGTCGGTATTTTGCATTTCTGAAGTGAGTACTGCTGCCATAAATTCAGATGGATAGTAGGCTTTTAGCCATGCCGTTTGGTAAGCAACGAGGGCATAGGCTGCCGCATGTGATTTGTTAAAACCATAGCCAGCGAATTTTTCCATATAGTCGAAGATATGGTTGGCAGTCGATTCATCAATGTCTTTTTGCGCTGCACCTTCAATAAAGATTTGACGTTGTTTAACCATTTCCTCAGGTTTCTTTTTACCCATGGCACGACGTAACATGTCTGCGCCACCAAGCGTATAGCCTGCACAATATTGCGCGGCTTGCATCACCTGTTCTTGGTAAACCATAATTCCGTAAGTTGGCTCTAATACACCTTCTAATAAGGGATGCAGATACTCAAACTCACCACCATGCATACGGTGAATAAAGTCAGGAATAAGATCCATTGGACCCGGACGGTACAAGGATACAAAGGCAATAATTTCTTCAAACTTACTTGGACGTGCCTCTTTCAGCATTTTTTTCATGCCGACGGATTCAAACTGGAATATCGCAGTGGTATTGGCATTTGCAAAAATTGAATAGGCTTTTGGGTCGTCTAACGGAATATAAGTAATATCGACTGATTTTTCAGGACCAATACGTTTATTAATATTTTGAATGGCATCTTCAATCACGGTTAGGTTACGTAAGCCTAAAAAGTCGAATTTAACCAAACCTGCTGATTCAACATCATCTTTATCGAATTGAGCAACACGGTTGGTGCCATCCGCATCGCACATCACGGCTGAATAATCGGTAATTTTACCTGGTGCAATCACTACACCACCGGCATGTTTACCCGTATTACGGGTAATACCTTCAAGTTTTAAAGCCATTTCCCAGATTTCGGCTGCATCATCATTGTCTGGGTTGGACGGGTTGGTCACGATATCTTTAAGCTGGGGTTCGATATCGATAGCACCACGAAGGTCTACACCTAAGGGTTTGGTCGGGATCATTTTCGAGATACGATCCGCCAGACCATAAGATTTTCCGAGTACCCGCGCGACATCTCGAATCGCACCTTTCGCTGCCATCGTCCCGAAAGTCGCAATTTGTGAGACGGCTTCACGACCATAATGACGCGCAACATAGTCAATGACGCGGTCACGACCTGCAATACAGAAGTCGATGTCAAAGTCGGGCATGGAGACACGTTCTGGATTCAAGAAACGTTCGAATAGCAGGTCGTAACGGAGTGGATCCAGATCGGTGATTTTTAAACTATAGGCAACTAATGAGCCTGCACCTGAACCACGTCCGGGTCCAACTGGTACGCCATTATTTTTCGACCATCGGATGAAGTCCATGACGATGAGGAAGTAACCGGGGAATCCCATGTTTAAGATGGTGCCAATTTCATAGGCTAGGCGTTCATCATAAACTTTACGAATTTCAGCCCAATCTTCATCGCGTTTTTCAGCTGGATAAAGGACGTTTAAACGTTCTTCTAAGCCTTCCTGAGAAACATGCTCAAAGAAGGTATCAATGGTATGACCTTCAGGTACTGGGTAATCTGGAAGGTCATTGAAGCCTAAACGCAAGCTAACATTACAGCGTTTAGCGATATGGTAGGTATTTTCAATCGCAGATGGAATGTCTGAAAAAAGTTCCGTCATTTCCTCGGCAGTTTTGAAATATTGTTCAGAACTATAATAACGAGGACGACGACTGTCGCCTAAAACATAACCATCGGCAATACAGACACGGGCTTCATGTGCTTCAAAATCTGTTTGTGCAATAAAATGCACATCGTTATGCGCAACGACACCAATATTGTATTTTTGAGCCAGTTTGACTGCCCCAGCAATGAAACTTTCTTCATCAGGGCGATCGGTACGGGTTAGGGCTAAATAAACACGGTCCCCAAATTTTTCAATCCATTCTTCTAATAGCGCGTCGGCTTTTTGTGGATTGGATGAATTGAGCATTTTACCAACATCACTATGCATGCCCAAAAGTACGATAATGTCTTGGTTTTGTTCAAGAACCCAATCTTTTTGTACACACGGAATATCAAGTTTCTGACCTTCAATAAAGCCACGCGAAACAATTTCAGTGAGACTGCGCCAGCCTTTATTGGTCATTGAAAGCAGAGTGACTTTATGTTCTGCATCATTCAGGCGAATGTTACTGCCCAAAATAGGCTTAATGCCTTTATCTAGACATTTTGTATAAAATTTAACTGCGGCATGTAAGTTAGATAAATCTGTTAATGCCAAAGCTGGCATTTCATCATTCACTGCAGCTTTAATAAGATCAGGTATACGTACGATAGATTCCGTAATTGAAAATTCTGTATGTATACCAAGATGAACAAAGTGCATAAATGAGTCCCTGCAAAAACCGTCGGCTATTTTAGCATGGCCCGCAGTCAATCTGAGGGATATTCAAGTGATTTGGCGAAGTTTTATTTGATTATTGAAGCTCAATCACCTAGATCAGGGGGCACTTGGCGAGGTTAAAGTATTTAGCAATCGAGACTCTATGTTTATTTTAGATTGATTTAGGCTTTTACAGCAGTTTTAATTCATAATATTCTTCTTTCTAAGAAAAACAGAAATTTAAAACCATGCCTTTTACATTTTCGCATACAGTGGCAGCATTTCTTTTTAAGCCTTGGCTAAATAGATTATCGCTAACTGGCGTTGTTCTTGGATGTATGGCGCCAGATTTTGAATACTTCTTAAGAATGAGAATGCAGGGGGAATTTGGGCATCATATTGCTGGAATTCTTCTTTTTGATCTGCCAGTTTCAATTTTAATTGCTTTAGTTTTTCATCAAGTGATTCGTAATGAAATGATTGAAAACTTACCTTGGTTTTTGAAAAAACGGTTTATTGTTTTTCAGAGGTTTGATTGGTTTGGATATTTTAAGAACCACTATTTTATGGTCATTATTTCGATTTTTTTAGGAATTTTCACCCATATAACATGGGATGCTTTTACGCATCAAACAGGTTTTTTTGTTCAGAAATGGGTTGTTTTGCAAGATACTGTTTCAATTGCAGATTTCAATATACCGCTGTATAAAATTTTCCAGCATTTAAGTTCCAGTTTGGGACTGATGATTATTGCTATTTATTTTTTTAAACTACCGTCTTATACAAATATTCAGAAAAATAATGAAAGAAAAACCCTGTGGATGTATTGGGGAGCGATATTGGTATTGCTCGGGTGTTTGCTTGGCTTATGGTCAAGTTTCAATAATGATTTAAAGTTTTCTTTGGTTCATGTGTTGGTCGCCGCAATAGCATGTTCGTTTTGGAGCATCTTAATTGTGTCTTTGTTTTTTAAGATGATGAAAAATAGAAAGATAATAAACATTAAATGAGCCATTTTCTTTTCTGGAAAAATAAGTGCAGCCCATGAAATCCATATAATAAAAAGCCCTCAAATTTGTGAGGGCTTTAAACATTTGCTTGAATCATACTTTATCTTAATTTGGCTAACCAATCGCCCATAGTTTGAACAATTTGAACCAAGAGTAACAGCACGATCACTGTTAAAATCACCACACTGGTATCAAAGCGTTGATAGCCATATGAAATTGCTAAATCACCAATACCGCCTGCACCCACTGCACCGGCCATCGCCGTTGCGCCAATTAAACTAATCGTGGCAGTGGTTAAGTTTAAAATCAGTGAGCTACGCGCTTCAGGTAAAATAAACTTGAAAATAATCTGTAGTGGGGTTGCGCCCATGGCTTGAGCTGATTCCACAATACCATCATTGACTTCAAGTAATGATGTTTCAATCAACCGTCCCATATATGGGCCAATATAAATGGTCAAAGGCACAATGGCTGCCCATGTGCCAATTGAAGTCCCGACTAAAAATTTAGTTAAAGGAATCACAGCAATTAATAAGATAATGAAGGGCAGTGAACGTAGCGCATTCACAATTGGATTTAAAATATGGTACATCGCACGATTGGGTAAAATACCATCAGGGCGTGAAACCAATAAAATAATGGCTTGAATAAAACCCCAGATACAGCCAAACAGCATAGCAAAGAACACCATGTGAAAGGTTTCTTGCAATGCAGTAATAAATTGATCAATCGAAAGGGAGCTTTTCCAAAAGGAAGAAGTTGCTTCAGTCAGCCATTGTACAATGAGGTCTCTCATGGCTGTACTCCTGATTGCTCAACTTCCACACCACTTTGCTTTAAAAATTCAATGGCTTGTTGAATGATTGCTGGGTCGCCTAACAATTGAATAAACATTTGTCCAATCACAGTGCCATTAATTTCAGTCATATTGGCAAATAAAATATTTAAGCTAATATCAAATTTTTTAATTACTGCTTGAACCACTGTTTCTTGCGCAGATTTGCCCAAGAATTGCAGGCAATAAATACTGTTGTGGTTCTGATTTTCCAGATTATTCAAAATATTGATAGGCAGTTGTTGCCGTAATACAGTTTGAATGAAATTTTTGGTGGTTGGATGTTGCGGTCGACTGAAAATATTAATTGTTGAACCTGTTTCAATGACCTTACCTTGTTCCATGACAGCAACATAATCACAAACAGTCTCAATCACATCCATTTCATGGGTGACCATGACGATGGTAATCCCTTGCTCTTGATTAATCTTTTTAAGAAGAGCCAGAACTGATTTTGTAGTTTGTGGGTCAAGAGCTGAAGTGGCTTCATCACAAAGTAAAATTTTAGGATGATTGGCTAAGGCACGAGCAATACCCACGCGCTGTTTTTGACCACCAGAAAGCTCATCAGGGAAGGCATCTTTCTTATGTTTTAGGTCAATAAAATCAAGCAATTCATTGAGACGCTTTTCACGCTCAACTTTACTAATGCCCAAAAGTTTCAGTGGTATTTCAATATTTGCAGCCACAGTTTTGGTTTGTAATAAGTTGAAATGCTGAAAGATCATACCAATATTTGCACGTTCTTGACGTAATGAGCGTGCATCTAAAGCGGTAAAGTCTTTTTGATTAATAATCACTTGACCTTGTGTGGGACGTTCGAGCAAATTGATCAAACGAATTAAGGTACTTTTACCTGCACCACTATAGCCAATAATGCCAAAAATACTGCCTGCTGGAATCTCCAGATTAATCTGGTCCAGAGCATGTATGGTTTGACCTTTTAGCTCATAATGTTTTGAAATGTCTTTAAATTCAATCATATCGTCAAAAACTGTACAAAAAAGAAAAAACAGGCAAAGTTAATTTGCCTGTTTTGATATGCGAAGTATATTACTATTTTGCGTCAGTAAGATAGCTTACAGGTTTGTTTACATCAATTTTAGTACCACCAAAGTGTTCTTGAACATATTTGTTCACAGCTTCAGTGTGATATAACTCACCTACTTTTTGCAATAAAGCATCATTTTTACGAGATTCAGCAACAGCTAAAATATTGACATTTAATTTTGTGCTTTGATCCACTGGTTCATAGTAGATCGAATCTTTAAGTACGTTTAAACCGCCTTCCATTGCCAGTGTATTGCCTAGAATGATCGCATCCACTTCGTCTTTAACACGTACAGCAGTTGCCATTTGAATTGGCTTGATCACGATTTTTTTCGCATTTTCAGTGACATCACTTGGTGTCCCTGTTGCAGGGTTAAAATCTGCTTTAAGTTTGATTAAACCAGCAGATTGTAAAAGTAATAACGCACGTGCTTCATTTGCAGCATCATTTGGAATTGCAATGGTTGCCCCATTGGCAAATTCTTCAACTTTTTTGACTTTGCTTGAGTAAATACCCATAGGTTCAAGATAAGTTGTCGAAACAGGTGCGATCTTTTCTTTATTACCCTCATTGAAAGCCACTAAATAGGCATATGATTGGAAGGCATTAATATCGACTTCTTTGTTTGCAACAGCAGTATTCATGGCTACATAGTCAGTGAAGTTTTTCACTTCAAGTTTAATACCTGCTGCTTTTGTTTCAGGTAAGGTTGCAATATAACGCCAAATATCAGCATCAGAACCAGTCGATACCATAACAACGGTTTGTTCTTTTGCTGTATCGGTTTTTGCTGCATCAGTCGCAGGTGCTTCTGGTTTTGAGCAACCAGCGAGACCAACGGTTAAACCTAATACCAATCCAAGGAGCTTTTTCATGTATTCATCCTAAGTAAATTTAATTTTGGCTTTAAATTTACGCATTATTCATTGAAGAGATTAAGTCAAAATCGAGATCAGTATAAAGCGAAGGAGTGATTACAGTCATCATCTCCAAATGTTTCTCTGATCTATGCACAGCACTATAGAATGAACAAATTATGCTATCCAATGAGCAATCTGGTGAATATCAAATTAAAACAATTATAATGTGTTTTAAATCATTGTATTCATTCACGAGATTGTATTTCAACTCAATCAAAATTTGCCTCATCATAACAATAAATCTATATGCAATATAGTGAATAAAAACTTAACAATTATCTCTTTTATAGAATAGCAAAGGCGAGATATTTGAAAATTTCATAATAAAAACAATATATTATTTAAAATTATATTAATAATTCGTAAAATATTGTTTTTATTGCTTCTTTATAACTTTTTTTTCAGTCTAAATCTAAAAAATAGATAATAAGAATAATGTTTTAGAAAGTGATGTTTTATGGTGTAAGTTTATTGATTGTCCAGCTCTTATGATAGGTTTCTTGCAGGGAGTATTTTTTAGCGATAATTTGTTTTAGTCAGCGAAATAGGGCGGCTTGATCAGAAAAATAAAAAAGCCCACACAAAGCGGACTTTTTTAAATCTTTTGAAAAACTAAGCTTTAAGCATTTTCACGCGCAATGGCACGGTAACCAATATCTTTACGATATTGAACGCCATCAAAAGTCACTTTTTCACAAAGTTCTAATGCTTTTGCTTGCGCTTCACCAATAGTATTGCCCAATGCTGTTACGCAAAGCACACGACCACCAGCAGTCACGATCTCGCCATTTGCATTTACAGCAGTACCTGCGTGGAAAACTTTAGCATCGGTCATTTCAGTGTCTAAACCTGAAATCACATCATCTTTGCTTGAAGTTTCTGGGTAGCCTTTAGATGCAAGTACGATACCGACAGTTTTGCGCTCATCCCATTCCGCTTCCGCAGGTAAATTGCCTGCAATGCCAGCTTCAACCAAATCAACTAAAGATGATTTTAAGCGCATCATGATCGGTTGAGTTTCAGGATCACCAAAACGACAGTTGAATTCGATCACACGCGGCTGACCTTGTTCATCAATCATCAAGCCTGCATACAAGAAACCTGTATAGACATGACCATCGGCTGCCATACCATCAACGGTTGGGCGCATCACTTCTTTCATCACTTTGTCGAAGATTTCAGCTGTTACAACAGGAGCAGGAGAGTAAGCACCCATACCGCCAGTGTTTGGACCTTGGTCACCTTCAAAAATGCGTTTATGATCTTGTGAAGTTGCCATTGGTAAGATGTTGTTGCCATCAATCATACAAATGAAAGACGCTTCTTCACCATCAAGGAACTGTTCAACTACAACACGAGAACCTGCATCGCCAAATTTGTTACCTGCAAGCATATCATCAATGGCATCAAATGCTTCTTGATTGGTCATGGCAACAATCACGCCTTTACCCGCAGCAAGACCATCGGCCTTAATGACAATCGGTGCGCCATTTTGTTCAACATAGGCTTTAGCAGCCTCAACTTCTGTGAATACATCATAGAAAGCGGTAGGAATGTTGTGACGTTTTAAGAAATGTTTGGCAAATGCTTTAGAGCCTTCAAGCTGTGCAGCAAATTGGGTTGGCCCCCAAACTTTCACATCAGCAGCACGGCAAGCATCTACAACACCATTGACGAGTGGTGCTTCTGGACCTACAACAATTAAAGCAACATCATTTTCTTTAGCGAAAGCAATAATTGCCGCATTGTCTAAAATATCGATATTGACATTTTCGCATTTATTTTCAGTTGCAGAACCTGCGTTACCTGGTGCTACAAATACTTCTGCGACTTTGTCATCTTGTGCAATTTTCCATGCAAGTGCATGTTCACGACCGCCACTACCCAAAACTAAAATATTCATCGCTTCATACTCCATGAATCGAAATAACATGAAAGTCCTCATCCCAAAACAGGAGAGGACTTTCATGTAAGATTTAGAAATCTGTTTTAAACATGTATGACTTTGTCATTACAGTCAGGATTCCATCAATTAATGACGGAAGTGACGCATGCCTGTGAATACCATTGCGATACCTGCTTCATCAGCAGCAGCAATGGTTTCTTCATCACGCATAGAACCGCCAGGTTGAATGATGCATTTAATCCCTGCTTTTGCAGCGTTATCAATGCCATCACGGAATGGGAAGAATGCGTCAGATGCCATAACAGCACCTTCAACCACTAAGCCTGCATGTTCAGCTTTAATTGCAGCAATACGAGCAGAGTTCACACGGCTCATTTGACCCGCGCCAACACCAATGGTTTGACGACCTTTCGCATAAACAATCGCATTTGATTTCACGTATTTTGCAACTTTCCAAGCAAAAATCAAATCATCAATTTCAGCTTCAGTTGGCGCAATTTTTGTCACCACTTTCAGGTCATCTTTAGTGATCATGCCTAGGTCTTGCTCTTGAACCAACAAGCCGCCATTCACACGTTTGTAGTCAAGTTGAGTTTGACGCGCATCAATTTTTGGTAATTCACCACATACCAGTACACGTACGTTTTTCTTCGTACCTGTAACTTCAAGTACGCCTTCAGCGATGCTTGGTGCAATAATCACTTCAACGAATTGGCGGTCTACAATTGCTTGCGCAGTTGCAACGTCTAATTCACGGTTGAATGCAATGATGCCACCAAATGCAGATTCAGGATCTGTTGCATAGGCAAGGTCATAAGCTGTAGCAATGCCATCTAAAGAGACTGCAACACCACATGGGTTTGCGTGTTTAACAATCACACATGCAGGTTTAGCAAAAGACTTTACACACTCAAGTGCTGCATCGGTATCTGCAATATTGTTATACGATAATTCTTTACCTTGCAGCTGTTTCGCCGTTGAAACAGAAGCTTCAGTTGCAGTGCTTTCAACATAGAATGCTGCTGACTGATGTGGGTTTTCACCGTAACGTAAATCTTGTGCTTTATTCAATTGTGTATTGAAAGTACGAGCAAATTTATCAGCTTGACCTTCATCGACACCCACGCGAGCGCCTAAGTAAGACGCGATCATGCCGTCATATTGTGCAGTATGTTCGAATGCTTTAACCGCAAGGTCAAAACGAGTGGCATGAGACAATGAACCGTCTGCTTTAAGTTCTGCAATCACTGTGTCGTAATCAGATGCATTGACCACAATACCCACAGACGCATGGTTTTTTGCAGCAGCACGAACCATTGTAGGACCGCCGATGTCGATGTTTTCGATTGCATCGTTCAGTGAACAGTTTGGTTTTGCAACAGTTGCAGCAAATGGATAAAGATTCACAACCACTAAATCGATTGCATCGATGTTGTGTTCAGCCATTACAGCTTCGTCTAGACCACGGCGAGCTAAGATACCACCATGAATTTTTGGATGAAGTGTTTTAACACGACCATCCATCATTTCTGGGAACCCAGTGTGCTCTGAAACCTCTACTACAGCGATATTGTTGTCTTTAAGCAACTTATATGTACCGCCAGTAGATAAAATTTCTACCCCAAGAGTCACGAGGTTTTTAGCAAATTCAACGATCCCTGATTTATCAGATACAGAGATTAAAGCGCGTTTAATAGTCATGATTTTCGTCAACAATATTAAAGGTCTAGATTAAAACAGCAGGCAAAACGTAAGATAAAAAAAATGCCCACGGTAGCCGTGAGCATTTTATCATTTATTCACTCATTAAACCGTGAGCTTTTAACTTTTTGCGTAAAGTGCCACGGTTCAGTCCGAGAATCTCGGCAGCGCGTGTCTGGTTGCCGCGAGTATATTCAAGCACTACAGATAAAAGAGGTTTCTCCATTTCTGCTAGCACCATGTCGTAAACTTGAGATGGTTGCTCACCTTGCAATTGTGCAAAATAGTGGCGAACTGCGCGATCTACGTGAATACGAAGAGCGACATCAGATTGTGCAGTAAAAATAGGAGATTTGCTATTCATGCGAATTAATCCGAAAAATCAAATATCACTTGGGTAAAGAGATATATAAAAGTGGTCTATAAAATTAAATGAACTCCGTTTTAGATCCTAAAGCGGAGTTCTAAAACTTGAACATTTAGCATGCCACAAACCAACGAGATGGTCGAAATTTAAGCGTAACAATAGTTAAATATTTGTTACAGACCAAAATCAAAACAAAAAAATCTGCTCAATACGCAATATATAGATAAAGCGCATTTTGCTAAATTGTATTTGTTGTGAAAAATAGCGAGGAGTTTGCGGCACAAAGCTTTCGTGGCGCGTATGATAGCATTGTCTCAGAAAAAGTGAGCAAGAAAACTGCATTTTTTTGTTTTTTTTAATGCTTTTTTCAATATTAAGGGGAAATTATTTCCAAACTATAGGTGTCGAAGCTTTTACGTGACACAGGAAGGTTAAACTTAAATTTAAAAGGACTATTCTGTGGGATGCGGTGGATGCCCGCAAGACTGCTAATCAGGTATTCGGAAGGTTGTAAAGAATAAGAAGATATAATTTCCCCATTATCTTTTAAATTTACTTTGATGATTGGTAGGGGCAAGCTTTTAGAATGATAATTGATTAGCTCACCAGTAAACTGAATTTCTTTTTTGGAAATTTGTTTTAATTTGACTTTGTTAGTCGAAATAAGACGATAATTCTGCTCCAATATCGAGCAGTTGAATGCCTGACACACTGTATTAAATACAGCACTAACTGCAGGGCTGTTGTTTAAGGTTTTAGGGTTGAACCAAAAGAATTGGAAAGCAAGTAAACTAATTAAACATATATTAACCACGATCCAGAGTGCATAGTGCCAAATATTATATTTACTCTCTTGTTCTGATTTGTCAGCCCAATTAAGTGCAGGATAGTTGCCAATCGGTTCTGTACTGAAGTAATTTAAGTTATTGAGATAGGTTTTTAAATCAATATTCGAGTTCTCTACTTTACGATCGAAAATAGCTAATAAATGCTGTACTGGTGGTTGATCGTCTAAAAAAGTGTTTTCTGTTATTTCTATGGCTTGAGTAGAGTTTGCAGAAGGAATGGATAGCGTAGTAGAACTAGGTTCTTCTTTGTCTACTACAAGATGTGTTAACGCATTAAAATTGGTTGAACATTTGGCACAACAAACCATGCCCCGAGCAACTGTGAGTTGAGCCACTGAGACTTTATACTTGGTAAAACAGTTAGGGCAATAGGTTTGTTTTTCGCTCATAGTCTATTCAAAGTTTGAATGGTTATTTTGGCGTTTCCCCGAAATACGGCACCAATGTTGTTCACGTTTTTCAACTTCCAGTATATCAAAAAAATTCAAATAAACACTAGAAACATCAGCTACTTGCTCTTCTAATATGCCTGCAAGTGCGAACTCTCCCTCAGATTTAATTAAAGTTGCGAATTCAGGCGCAAGAGCCATTAAAGGACCTGCAAGAATATTTGCGACAAATACATCTGCCTTTTGATCTTTTAATTCTGCATTGAATTCTTCTGGTAATCCAACATAGAGCTTTTCGAGTACACCGTTAAGTTCAGCATTTTGTTTAGTTGCAAGAACAGCTTGAGGGTCAATATCGGTTGCATAGACTTTTTTAGCACCAAGTAATAGTGCAGCAACACCTAAAATGCCAGAGCCACAACCATAATCGATCACAATTTTATCTTTAACATCAGTTTTACCTAACCATTGTAGGCATAGGAAGGTGCTGGCATGGTTACCTGTACCAAATGCTAGACCTGGATCAAGCTTAATATTTACTGCATCTGCTTCAGGTGCTTCCATCCACTCAGGAACAATCCAATATTTTTCAGCAATCTGAATAGGTTCATAGGCATCCATCCAAGTACGCTCCCATTCTTGGTCTTCCATGAATTCATGGCGTACTGGTGCTTCAGGCATTTGTGCAGTAATAAATGTGAGTAAAGCATTTACATCAATTTCTTCGTCATCTTCTTGGGCATAAATACCGGTCACAATGACGTTATTCCAAAGCGGGGTTTCGCCTGGAAGTGGTTCAAGTAAGTCCTGATTTTCAGCATCATCTAAAGTTACACTGACAGCACCAAGTAAACTTAATAATGTTTCAGTAAAATCGACTTGCGCTTGTTCAACAGTAATATGAATTTGTAACCACTTCACAGAGATAACCTAAAATTGTCTTTTCTAAAGAAAGCATTGTATCGAACTGACACAATAACAGCTACCTATTCATGCAGTAGAGCAAGAAAAGGATGCACTGTGGCATCCTGATATGAAGTTTAGGCCCGAGACTGTTTGTTTTAAGTCGCAGGTTCTTGAAGCGCTTGTACTTTTGGTTGTGGTGCGAATTTATTTAACAACATGCCAAATACTGCTGCAAAGACATACATGAAAATAGAATATACCGCAGCTGGCATTGCAACTGTGGAGCTAGCCATAACTGTGAGTGCAATGGTCATCGCAAGCGTACTATTATGAATGCCAATTTCAAATGCACATGCACGCGCTTGTGCACTATTGATACCCAATAATCGTGGCACAAAATAACCAATCAATAAGCTACATAAGCAGAATAAAACAGTTGCTAAACCTACTTGCGCTAAATATTCTAAAATTTGATGACGTTCTTTGGTGATGGCGCCAATAATAATTAAGATCAGAAAGCTCACTGCAAAAATACGCAGGGGTTTGTTGAGTTTTTCGGTAAAGTGCGGTGCATGGTGTCGAATAAGCATACCAATACCAACAGGAATGATAATGATTGCAAACACTTGCAAAATTTTACTGAACTGTAGGCTGATTTCTTGTCCGTCACTCATGAAATGTTGAATAGCAAAATTAACAATTAAAGGTAGGGTAAAAGCAGCAATGACTGAATTGATCGCGGTTAAAGTAATATTGAGTGCAATATCACCTTTAAATAGATAACTAAATAAGTTGGCTGTACTTCCCCCTGGTGATGCCGCAAGGAGCATTAAACCAACAGCAAGCAGAGGTGGAAGAGCCAAAACTTTACAGATGATAAAAGCAATGCTGACTAAAACCACCAATTGACAAAATAAAGCAATTAAAACAGCCTTAGGTTGTTTTGTTACGCGGGTAAAATCTTTCGGTGTTAGCTCTAGTCCTAAACCAATCATGATAATGGCAAGTGCTAAGGGTAATAAAATGGTGATAATTCCTGAATCCATTCAACATCTCCTATCCTGAATTGGTTTTATTTGATTTAGATTAAATTTTTTTACTCATTTTTATAAATTGAATAACAATTGTATAGCTGATAAATGAAAAATATGGAATAGCTTGCATAGGTTGCGAATTAGCTTCGGTTGCAGTAAGCCAATCTACTAAATGATTTTTCTATTTTATAGCTGTACCAAAATGCTTTGTTTTGATCATGATTAGGTGTATTAAAGGGTATATGAGTTAAGTGCTTATGTAGTATCAATGGGTGATCTCACAGTTTATTCATTGATTGCCTCAGATTTTTTTTGCTTCGCTGTAAGTGGGCTTCTTGTTAAAATATAGCCAAACAAAAATGCAAAAGCGTACATGAAAATAGAATAAATACCTGCAGGAATGGCGATGGTGCTATTTGATAAAACTGAAAGTGCAATGGTTAATGCAACAGTGGTGTTGTGAATGCCTATCTCAAAGGTACATGCACGTGCCTGTTGGTCAGGAATTCCAGCGAGTAAGGGTAATAAATAACCCACCAATAAGCTGATAAAACAAAAAAGAGCTGTTGCAATACCAATATCTGCAAAATATTTAATGAGGTTATATTGTTCTTTATATAATGCAAGGCAGAAAATAAAGATTAAAAAACAAACAGAAAGTAGTCGCATCGGTTTTTTAAGTTGTAGTGCAATAGTAGGTATAACTGAGCGAATGAGCATTCCTAAGCACACGGGGATAAAGATGATTAAAAAAACCTGAATAATTTTTGTAATCGGCATACCAATTTTTTGATGATCACCTAAAAAATAGTGAATCGATAAATTGACAATAAAAGGTAGAGTAAACGTGCAGATAATCGAGTTGATGGCGGTGAGGGTAATATTTAATGCAACATCCCCTTTATAAATGTAGCTAATTAAATTTGCAGTAGGCCCGCCGGGTGAGGCGGCTAGTAGCATTAAGCCCACGGCTAAAAGTGGTGGTAGTTGTAAAAAGATACAAATTAAAAAAGCAATAAAAACTAAAATCACCAGTTGGGCGAATAAAGCTAAAAAAATAGCCTTTGGATAATATTGGATACGAAGAAAATCTTTCGGCGTAAGTTCCAGCCCTAATCCAGTCATCATGATGGCAAGTGCTATTGGTAAAAAAAATGTGAATAGCCCTGAATCCATGAAACATCCTTTTTATATTTTTATTCTTTAATGTTCTTGAGTTTAAACAAGTTCTTTTAATAAGCAATAAAGAAAGTGGGCAAAGAAATAAATTTTTTGCCCACTTTTTTGACTTGGTTAACGAAATCATAATAATCTGATTATTTAGGCCGTAGTGCAGTAAATCCTAAAGCGCATTTACCTTTGACTTCATGTCCTTCAATATTCATTGATGTTGCATTTGTATTACCTTGGCAAATAGAATTTAACTCAGCTTCGTCACCTTTTAGCATGACTTTTTTTGAAGAGGGGAAAAATTGAGGTTCGCAAGTACCATTCCAGATAATGCCTCGGTAAGCAAAGCTGACTTGAGCACCTTGCATTTTACCTTTACAAACCTGTTGATACTTTTGAGCATTATAAATTGTTTCAACTTTATCATTAGCCTGGGTGGTCAATGGTGTGAGACAAAGACTACAGAGTATTGCGGAGAAGAAAATATTCTTATTCATCACTTATACCTTTGTTTGTAGTGTAGCTAACTTACAGGTTATAAAACACCCAAAATAAAACAATGCTATTCAAGTAAGTTTTGCAGACTAAATGTTTTATTTATATGGTAACTCTGCAAAGGAGGGTTGCATTTCAGCTTTTGATGCATGGTGAATACGGATCTGATCCTTAAAATTGACTGAATTTGTCAACTTATCTTGCTTAGTTTTGATATAATACTCCGTCATTCTTTTTTATCTCTCAAACCATTATGCATTATCCTAAAGTTTACGATGTCATTGTTATCGGTGGCGGTCACGCAGGTACGGAAGCAGCACTTGCTGCGGCGCGTATGGGTCGACAGACTTTACTCTTAACTCACAACATTGAGACTTTAGGGCAGATGAGCTGTAACCCTGCCATCGGTGGTATTGGTAAATCACACTTAGTGCGTGAAATTGATGCGCTAGGCGGTGCAATGGCATTGGCTGCCGACAAAAGTGGTATTCAATTCCGTATTTTAAATTCGCGTAAAGGCGCTGCGGTTCGTGCAACACGTGCGCAAGCTGACCGTGTGCGTTTTAAAGCCGCTATTCGTGAAACATTAGAAAATCAAGCCAACTTAGATATTTTTCAACAGTCGGCTGATGACTTAATTGTAGACGGCGATACCGTTAAAGGCGTTGTGACACAAATGGGTATTCGCTTCGATGCGAAAACTGTTGTGTTGACTACAGGTACATTCTTGGGCGGTGTGATTCACGTAGGACTCGAAAAATCGAGCGGTGGTCGTGCGGGTGATCCTCCATCTATTTCATTGGCGGCACGTTTACGTGAGTTAAATTTACCAGTTGGCCGTTTAAAAACAGGTACACCACCACGTATTGATGCACGTTCAGTTGATTTCTCGGTAATGACAGCACAGCCAGGTGATTTCCCATCGCCAACGATGTCATTTATGGGCGATGCTTCGATGCATCCTGAACAAGTAAATTGCTATATCACCCATACCAATGAACGGACGCATGAAATCATTCGTGGTGGTTTAGACCGTTCACCAATGTACACAGGTGTGATTGAAGGTGTGGGGCCACGTTATTGCCCATCAATTGAAGATAAAATTCATAAATTTGCCGATAAAAATTCGCATCAAGTGTTCCTTGAACCAGAAGGTTTAGAAACACATGAGCTTTATCCAAATGGTATTTCGACGTCGCTACCATTTGATGTTCAGTTTGAATTGGTGCGTTCAATTCGTGGTATGGAGAATGCACATATTCTTCGTCCGGGTTATGCGATTGAGTATGATTATTTCAATCCACAAGCATTGAAATTCTCTTTAGAAACCAAAGCCATTAATAACCTGTATTTTGCTGGTCAAATTAACGGTACGACGGGTTATGAAGAAGCAGGCGCACAAGGTTTGCTTGCAGGCTTGAATGCGGCACGTCGTGCGTGGGATCAAGAACAATGGACACCAAAACGTGATGAAGCGTACATGGGTGTATTGGTTGATGACTTGATTACATTGGGTACTAAAGAACCGTACCGTATGTTTACCTCACGTGCGGAATACCGTTTGATGTTACGTGAAGACAATGCAGATCAACGTTTAACGGCTATTGGTCGTGAAATGGGCTTGGTTGATGATACGCGTTGGGCAGCTTATTGTGAAAAAATGGAAGCAGTCGAAAAAGAAACCAGTCGTTTGCAGCATCTTTGGGCTGCGCCAAATAATCCAATGGGTAAAAAATTCGTTGAGATGACAGGTGCGGATCTTTCTAAAGAGTGTTCTGCAATTGATTTGTTGAAGCGTCCAAATATTAATTTTGCTCAAATTGCAGAACTGACAGGTTCTGAAGTTAGTCCATTTGTAGGCGAGCAAATTGAAATTGCCGTGAAATATGCGGGCTATATTAACCGTCAACATGAAGATGTTGCGCAGATGAAACGTCTGGAAGACACAAAAATTCCTGCCGATTTCGATTATGACATCGTGTCTGGTTTATCGCGTGAAATCACATTAAAATTGAAAGATGTACGACCTGAAACTTTAGCACAAGCAAGCCGTATTCCAGGTGTTACACCTGCTGCGGTACAGTTGGTGATGATTATGATTCGTAAGAATCTGCAAGCTAAAAAGTCGGCTTAATCTTTAGATTGTAAAAGACCCGCATCATCATGCGGGTTTTTTTATGGCTTAATTTTAATGAATCAATTTTGACTATGGTTTGATTATAAATAGCTATTACAAACATAAGTATTTGAATATATATGTAAATAAAAAATATTAAGATGGTAAAAGTATATTTACCTCATCTTTTAAGTCTAATTGAGTTGGTTTTTATTGTTTATAGGGGGTTAAATCCGACTATTGTAGTGGTATTTATACGGGGCGATTGAACAGAGAATAGTAAGACGAATTGTGATTATAAAAACGATTTGTATATTATTGATGGAGATCGATCATGGCACAAACACACACAGGGAAACTACAAAAATTTTTAACGATATTTTTGTGTTTTTGGGTCGCATTTTTTGAAGGTTTTGATCTTCAAGCACCGGGTATTGCAGCTAAAGGAATTGCAGCGACATTCGGTTTGGATCAAGTTCAAATGGGATATGTTTTTAGTTTAGGTGTATTCGGAATGCTTTTTGGAGCATTCTTTGGTGGGCGTATTGCCGATTATTTAGGACAGAAGAAAGTCTTGATGCTTTCTATCGCCATTTTTGGCGTCTTTATGTCTTTGACAGCATTAGCACCAAGTGCAGAAACTTTATATGCTGCCCGCTTTTTTACAGGTTTAGGGCTTGGGGCTGCAATGCCAACCATGATTTCAGTGGTGGGTGATGAAGCAACTGAAGCTAATCGGGGTAAATTAAATAGCTTGATGTATTGCGGGTTACCTGTTGGTGCAATCTTTGTTGCGAGCCTTGCAATATTGTTACCTGAAGTTAAATGGCAAACTTTATTTTTGATTGGCGGTTTAACGCCGTTAGTATTAATTCCATTGATGGCGATGATCCTTAAGGATAAGCCAAAAGTGGTTGTTATCGAGAAAGCAGCTATAGAAACTGTGCCAAATATGGCACAAGTATTATTTAAAAAACAAAAATATAAGAATACCTTGCCACTTTGGGTGGGTTTCTTCTTTACCTTGATGATTAATTATATTTTGATTAGTTGGTTGCCTAACTTATTGATGGAACAAGGTTTGGAAAAATCACAAGCCTTTATGGTCATGCTGGTATTTCAAGTCGGTGCTGTTATTGGTACGTTGGCTTTGGGTTATTTGTTGGATCGCTTAAAACTTTGGCAAATGGCTACAATTATCTATGGTGGTTTATTTGTTGCGTTAGTTTTGCTGTTCACGACAACGTCTATTCCTGTATTGATTTTAGCAGGCGTGATGGGCGGTATCTTTTCTACAGGTGGTCAGTCCATTCTTTATGGTATTTCACCAATCTTCTATTCAGGAATGGGGAAAGTAACAGGAGTAGGAAGTGCGATTTCTTTGGGGCGTTTAGGTGCAATGACAGGACCTTTGTTAACTGGGAAAATTTTGGCATTAGGATTGGGAACGACGGGTATTTTAATCGCGAGTTTACCTGCTGTGGTCATTTCAGCGGTTGCTGTAACTGCGTTATCACGTTATAAATCGACTTACAAGTAACTCAAGCGAGAAAAAAGAGAATCGAAAGATTCTCTTTTTTTGCAATTTCATTTACAGGCTCAATTTTATTTAAAAATAGAGAAAGCTGAATTGTTTGCTAAACTATAATGATAGAAAAACTGATTTATTTTTTATGACCTATCAATTGATTCAACTCTCTATTCAAGCGACTGACAATATTGCTTGCCCACATTGTCAACAAGACGTTATTAATTGGGCTGAAGAGCAATATGTGCAGCCCTGTGAACATACTTTATTTATTGCCATGGATGTTGGCTTTGAATATATGACAGATGAGTTCGAACAGACCATGCCACGTTCGGTAGATGATCTGCATGAACATGATGATCAAGTGAATATGTTCTCAGAAATTACTCAATCAACTTATCCAAACTATTTGATTGTTAAATCAGATTTGGGAATGGAAGGGTATTTTCGCTATGTGGGTTTTACTGCATAAAATGCCATGACATTGGATTTAAAAAAGCTCCTGAAGGAGCTTTTTTTTTGAGTAAAAATTAACTTTCTATAATTTCTTCTTCAACATCAATATCATCGACAGTGTCCATACCTAACTCTTTGAGCTTACGGGTTAAGGTGTTGCGACCCCAGCCTAAAAGTTCGGCAGCATGGCGTTTGCGCCCACGTGTTTGTTGTAAAGCTGCTGTAATTAAAGTACGTTCAAACATTGGTGTTGCAATGTCAAGAATCTTCATTTCACCATTTTTAAGCTTTTGTATTGCCCATTGACCTAATAATTCATCCCAGTGATGTAGTGAAACGCGATCAAAAGTACTATTGGGTTGAGCTTCATCACCAGAGCGTTGGATTGGGATTTGCTTTAATTCAGAAGGGAGGTCTTCAGGGTAGACCTCACGTCCAGTAATCATCACCGTTAGCCAACGGCAAGTGTTTTCAAGCTGACGCACATTGCCTTGCCAAGGCAATTGTTTCATATATTCTTGGGTTTCTGGACGTAGGATTTTAGGATTCACACCTAACTCTTTACCAGCACGAGCCAAGAAGTGTTGCGCCAACATGGGAATGTCTTCACTACGATGTGCAAGTTTCGGAATATGAATACGGATCACATTCAGACGGTGATATAAATCTTCACGGAAGCGACCATCATGAACCGATTTTTCTAAATCTTGATGGGTTGCAGCAACAATACGCACATTAACTTTGACAGGAATATGTCCACCAACACGATAGAATTCACCATCTGCCAAAACGCGAAGTAAACGAGTTTGTGTTTCAAAAGGCATATCGCCAATTTCATCTAAAAATAGCGTACCGCCGTTGGCTTGTTCAAAACGACCTTGGCGTTGAGAGTTTGCACCAGTAAATGCACCTTTTTCATGACCAAAAAGTTCAGTTTCAATTAAGTCTTTTGGAATGGCTGCCATATTTAAGGCAATAAATGGTTTGCTGCTACGTGGGGAATGGCGATGAAGCGCATGTGCAACCAGCTCTTTACCTGTCCCAGATTCACCATTAATGAGTACAGTAATGTGAGATTGCGATAAGCGACCAATCGCTCGGAATACTTCCTGCATGGCAGGGGATTCACCAATGATTTCAGCAGATTGAATCGGAGGGGCAGTTTTAGCAGACTCTTGTTGTTGTAATTTGGTGATATGTAAGATGGCACGATTGACCAATGCCAAGGCTTCATCAATATCAAAAGGTTTGGGTAAATACTCGAAAGCACCTGTTTGATAACTGGATACAGCGGATTCTAAATCTGAATGCGCCGTCATAATAATCACAGGGAGATCGGGATGACTGGCTTTCACTTTACCTAAGAAAGTGAGACCATCAATGCCTGGCATGCGAATATCGGTTAAAATTACATCAGGTAAGTCGATGCTCAGTTGATCGAGAGCAGATTGAGCCTCTTCAAAACTAGTAACATCAAAACCTTCTTCTTTGAATGTTTTTTCCAACACCCAGCGCATGGCGCGATCATCATCAATGACCCATATTTTATTTCGCGACATGGTTAGACTCCCAAGGTAAATATAAGCTAAATACTGTTTTTCCTGAAATTGACTGACATTCAATCATTCCACTATGTTGGTGCATAATATTTTGTGCAATGCTCAGTCCTAGTCCCGTACCTTTAGCACGTCCTGTGACCAGTGGGTAAAACACGGATTCTAAAATTTCTTCTGGTACACCCGGACCATTGTCTTCAATATCTATGCGAATAGCAGAGCGTTTTAATACGCCATTAATCGTGACAAGGCGTTGAATACGTGTTCGCAAAATAAGTTCAGGTTGATGATCGACAAAGAATTCTTTATTTTCCATCATGGCTTGAACTGCATTTACGCTGATGTTAAGCATGACCTGAATCAGTTGGTCGCGATCTGCCATCACATCGGGTAATGACAAATCGTAGTCACGGGTAATTTTAATTTTCTTTTTAGTTTGATTGGTAATCAGAGAGCGAACACGTTCTAATGGTTCATGCACATTAACTAATTCATAACTCGGTAATTGGCGAGATCCGAGCATGGTGTCGGCTAGATTACGTAAGCGATCGACTTCACTAATAATAATATCGGTAAATTCTGCATATTGTGGATCATTCAAACTTCGTGCAAGTAGTTGTGTTGCACCACGAATGCCGCCTAAAGGATTTTTAATTTCGTGCGCCACACCACGAATCAGTTGTCTTGCAACTTGATGTTGTTGAATTAAATTTTCTTCTTTAGATATTTTTAACATCCGATCAATTGGATTGAGTTCTATAAGTAGTAGTGGGTGATACGGCTTTTGAGCATTAATTTGTGAGACGGTATAATCGACATGAATATCTTTAAAGCTCACACTAACGGTTGCTTCACGACGGGTATACGGTTGTCCTGTGATGAATGTATTTAATAATGCTTCTTTGGTATTGAATTCATCATTGGGCATATGCAGTAAATTTAAGACAGGTTGACCTGAAGCACGCAGCAAACTAATGTCAAATAATGATTCACAAGAAGAATTTAAATAAAAAATATTAAGATGGCGATCAACCAGCAAAATGGCTGTAGTTAAATTATCCACTAAAAGGCGGTAGTCGATAGCGATGGGTTGATCCATTAGCGAAGGCATCCTGTATTGAAATAGCGCAATGGCATCTGCACTTCTTGTCATTTCTCCCTATTCTGGGACATTTAATGAGTTAAACGTTGTCGAAATAAAGCAAAATACACGCCAACTTTAAGTATTTATCTAAATAAAAATTTTGCCGCAATAAAAGTGTGCTTTTTTTATTCTTTTATTGCAGAAACTCATAGCATAGTAAAGGAATTAAAAACATTAATGAACTAAAATGGTGCGCATAAGATATTTGGTGAGAAATTGGATGTATTTTGGTGCGTTATGCAAAGAGTCGGCTTTCTGTCTGTTTTTATGATTCGAAAAGACATACAATACGCGCATTATAGTGGAGTGTAGATTCATGAAGACCCCCAAAGTCGGTTTCGTTTCTTTAGGTTGTCCTAAGGCATTGGTAGATTCTGAACGAATTTTAACTCAGTTAAAGACTGAAGGTTATGATGTAGCATCGGATTATGATGGTGCGGATTTAGTTGTTGTAAATACCTGTGGTTTTATTGAATCTGCAGTACAAGAGTCTTTAGACGCAATTGGCGAAGCCATTAGCGCAAATGGTCGTGTGATTGTAACGGGCTGTTTAGGTAAAGATGAAGAAAAAATTCGTCAAATGCACCCAAGTGTTTTAAAAGTAACAGGTGCTGCAGCTTACCAAGATGTGATGGAAGCTGTGCATGAATATGTGCCTGCACCACCTAAACATAATCCATTTATTGATCTTGTTCCTGAACAAGGGATTCGTTTAACACCAAAACATTATGCTTATTTGAAAATATCAGAAGGCTGCAACCATCGTTGTACATTCTGTATTATTCCAAGTATGCGTGGCGATTTGGTTTCACGTCCTGTGGGTTCAGTTTTAAGCGAAGCACAAGCGTTGAAAAAAGCGGGTGTTCAAGAAGTTTTGGTGATTTCACAAGATACTTCTGCTTATGGTCTAGACACCAAGTACAAGCTTGATTTTTGGAACGGTCAGCCAGTTAAAACCAAATTCTATGACATGTGTGAAGCACTGGGTCAGCTTGGTATCTGGGTGCGTTTACATTATGTCTATCCATATCCACATGTGGATGCAGTGATTGATTTAATGGCACAAGGTAAAATCCTGCCATATTTAGATATTCCTTTTCAACATGCCAGTCCACGCATCTTAAAATTGATGAAGCGACCAGCTCATAGTGAAAACACACTGGAACGTCTGAAATTGTGGCGTGAAAAATGTCCAGAACTGGTGATTCGTTCAACATTCGTTGTTGGTTTTCCGGGTGAAACTGAGGAAGATTTCCAAGTTTTACTTGAATGGCTCAAAGAAGCACAGCTTGATCGTGTAGGTTGCTTTACCTATTCACCTGTAGAGGGTGCGACAGCAAATGACTTGCCAGATCATGTACCTGAAGAAATTAAGCAAGATCGTTATGAACGTTTTATGGAAGTTCAACAGGCTATTTCTGCTGCGAAACTACAAAAACGTATTGGTCAAACCATGACTGTGCTGGTTGATGATCTAGATGAAGAATTCCCAGTGGCAATTGCACGCTCTTATGCAGATGCACCTGAAATTGATGGTAATGTTTTTGTTGAAGATATTGATAAAAGCTTGATTAAATCGGGCGATTTGCTCGAAGTCGAAATTACTGATGCAGATGAATATGATTTATATGCCAAGTTAATTCAGATTAGGTCAGCTTAAAAAGATACGAATAAAATTTTAGATATTGGAAAATTCGGAGACTCCCCTGATGTTGGACTCAAAAAAGCCCCGTTACGAACGTATTTTACTTAAACTTTCTGGTGAAGCATTGGCTGGAAATAAAGATATGGGGATTGATGCACAAGTGCTTGATCAAATGTCTTTGGCGATTGCTCACTTGGTTGGTTTAGGTGTTCAAGTGGGTATCGTGGTTGGTGGTGGTAACCTATACCGCGGTAGCCAATTGCAAAAAGATGGTTTAGTTGGTCGTGTAACAGGCGATCAAATGGGTATGCTTGCGACTGTGATGAATGGTTTGGCGTTACGTGATGCTTTGGTGCGCCGTAACATTAAAACGCGTTTAATGTCGGCTTTACCAATTGGTGCTGTGGTTGAATCTTATTCAAGCCGTGATGCGATTCGCCATTTAACTCAAGGTGAAGTGTGCGTATTTGTTGCGGGTACAGGTAATCCATTTTTTACCACTGATACAGCAGCTTGCTTACGTGGTATTGAAATCGAAGCGAACTTGATATTAAAAGCCACTAAAGTTGATGGCGTTTATAATAAAGATCCAAGCAAATACGATGATGCTGTGAAATATGACAAATTAACTTTCGATCAAGTACTTGATGAAAAGTTAGGTATTATGGATTTAACCGCAATTTGCTTGTGCCGCGATCATAATGTGCCACTTCAAGTTTTTGATATGAACAAATCAGGTTCATTGCTTTCAGTGGTTATGGGTGAAAAAGAAGGGACTCACGTTACGAATTAATGTACGTGAGCCTGAAAGCTCTTTATACTACACGCTATTTAGCAATTACATCTCTTAGAATTAAGTAAGGAAGATCATATGATTAACGATCTTAAAAAAGACAGCGAAGACCGCATGAATAAGTCTCTAGAGTCTTTAGAGCACGGTTTTGCCAAAGTTCGTACAGGTCGTGCGCACCCATCTATTTTAAATGGTGTGATGGTTTCTTACTATGGCTCTGATGTTCCACTGAACCAAGTGGCAAACGTTGGTCTTGAAGATTCACGTACATTGTTGGTACAACCATTTGAACGTTCAATGGTATCTGCAATTGATAAAGCGATTCGTGAAGCAGGTTTGGGTCTTAACCCTGTTACTGCAGATGCGATTCGTGTACCAATGGCTGCACTGACTGAAGAAACGCGTCGTGATATGCAGAAGGTTGCGCGTACTGAAGCTGAAAATGCCAAAGTTGCAATTCGTAACATTCGTCGTGATGTATTGGGTGATTTAAAAGCATTATTGAAAGAAAAAGAAATTTCTGAAGATGATGATCGCCGTGCATCAGATGACATTCAAAAAATCACCGATAAATTCGTAGCCGAAGTAGAAAAGCGTTTAGCTGCGAAAGAAGCTGAATTGATGAAGGTTTAAGATTTAATGACCGCATCAGAAGATAGCTTGCTTCTTCCAAAACATGTTGCCATCATCATGGATGGCAACAATCGTTTTGCTAAAAAGATGCAAATGCAAAAAGGTGATGGACACCGTGAAGGTAAAAATGTCCTTGACCCGATTGTTGAACACTGTAGAAAAAATAAAATTCAAGCGTTAACCGTTTTTGCATTCTCTAGCGAAAACTGGAATCGTCCCCAATTTGAGGTTGATTTACTCATGGTATTGTTAGAAGAAACAATCCTAGAGCAATTGCCTCGAATGGAAAAATTTAATATTGCTTTACGTTTTATTGGTGATCGTTCTCGTTTATCTGTACATTTACGTGAGTTAATGTTGCAAGCTGAACAAAGGACTGCTAAGTTCGACAGCATGACGTTGACCATTGCGATCAGTTATGGTGGCATGTGGGATATGGCGCAGGCTGCAAAGCAAATTGCATCGGATGCTGTAGCAAAAAAAATCGCTATTGAAGATATCAATGTTGAGTTGTTTGGGCAGCATGTCAGTATGGCAGATTTACCAGCTGTTGATCTATTGATTCGTACAGGTGGTGATTTTCGTTTGTCGAATTTTTTACTTTGGCAAGCAGCCTATGCTGAACTGTATTTTACCCAAACCTTATGGCCTGAGTTTACCGTTGAGGAATTCGATGATGCGTTAGCAGTTTTTGCTGGGCGTGAACGTCGTTTTGGAAAAACTTCAGAGCAAATCCAACAAGAGAAAAATTGAGAATTAATACATGTTAGAGCGGATTATAACCGCATTGGTATTGGTAGCAGTCGTACTCAGTTGTATGTTTGCTACACAGTCTCAGTATCCAATGTTTATGCTGATGATTGTTGCAGCAGGGGTTGCAGGGTATGAGTGGTTTAAGCTTATGCCAAGAAAAAATAAAAATTCTGTGAAACTCCTAGCTTGGGTTTATGGTATTGCAACTGCGGCTTTAGCAACTTTGGCATTATATTTTAATGATATTGCCTTATTACTTTGGGCGGCTTCTATTTTATGTTGGATTTTAAGTATCTTTTGGGTTAAGTCATACCCAGATTATGATGGCTGGTACAATCCAAGCTTAAAGATGATTGGTTTTGTTTTGATTTCTGCTGCGGTTACCGCAATTTTCTCTGTATGGCATAGTTCACCATGGTGGCTCATGTACCTATTTTTATTGGTATGGGGGGCAGACAGCGGTGCTTATTTTGTCGGACGTAAATTAGGCAAGAAAAAACTTGCACCAGATGTGAGTCCAAATAAATCGGTTGAAGGTTTGTATGGTGGTATTTTTACAGCAATGCTGATTGTTGTTGCTGTAGAGGTTCTTTATTTAGACTTAACGATCGCGCAACATATTCTGTTTTTAATTTTATCTGTGGTTACTGTATTTAGTTCAGTGTTGGGCGATTTGTTTGAATCTATGATTAAACGTCGTGCGGGAATTAAAGATTCAGGTCGTATTCTACCGGGACATGGTGGGGTGCTCGATCGTATAGATTCATTGCTTGCTGCGGCTCCAATTTTTGCTGCTGGCATGTATGTTTTAAAACTTATTGGTGTAAATTTATAGATGTCGCAATCTGTTTGTATATTAGGTGTAACGGGTTCCATTGGTCAAAGCACCTTAAAAATTTTGCAGCAGCATCCTGAAAAGTATTCTGTATTTGCAGTCACGGCACATAGTCGAATTTTAGAACTTGTTGAAATATGCAAACAGTATCGACCGAAAGTTGTGGTCATTCCGGCAACTAAAGTTGCCGAACTGCAACAGCATTTCCAAAAACAAAATTTGAATCATATTGAAATTCTGACAGATGAGGCTGGCTTAATAGCTGTTGCTGAACATGCAGATGTCGATGTGGTTATGGCAGCCATTGTGGGGGCTGCTGGTTTGTTGCCAACATTGGCTGCAGTTAAAGCGGGTAAGCGAGTTTTACTTGCGAATAAAGAAGCATTGGTGATGTCTGGTGACCTCATGATGCAAGCTGCTCTTGACTACAATGCTCAATTGCTTCCTGTCGATTCTGAACATAATGCTATTTTTCAATGTTTACCTGATGGTTATTTTCAGGCGGAGCGTAATGGACAGCCGAAACAGGGTGTGTCTCGCATTTTATTGACGGCTTCTGGTGGACCATTTCTAAACCATAGTCTTGAACAATTAAAAAATGTAACACCGACTCAGGCCTGTAAGCACCCGAATTGGTCCATGGGGCAAAAAATTTCTGTTGATTCTGCCACTTTAATGAATAAAGGTTTGGAGCTCATAGAAGCCTGTCATCTGTTTGCAATTTCAGAACAGTTTGTAACAGTCGTTGTTCATCCGCAGAGTATCATTCACTCTATGGTTCAGTACGTGGATGGTTCGACTTTGGCGCAAATGGGTAATCCTGATATGTGTACGCCAATCGCGCATGCACTTGCATGGCCAGAGCGTCTTCAGACCAATGTGCCTGCACTTGATTTATTTAAGAATCACCAGTTAGATTTTCAGGAACCTGACACGACGCGTTTTCCTGCCTTAAAACTTGCACGACAAGCGATGCAAAATGGTGGCTTAACCCCTGCAATTTTAAATGCAGCGAATGAAGTTGCTGTTGCAGCATTCTTAAATAAAGCACTTGGTTTTACTGAAATTGCTCAAGTGGTCGAACAGACTTTGAATCAAGTTGAAAGTGGTGCTGCGGAATCGATAGAGCTTATTTTACAAGCAGATCAAGTGGCTCGTTCTGTCGCACAGCAAATTGTCATCAATAAAGGAAGCTAAAACATGAGTGCCTTGTTTATTATTGTGGCAGCAATTCTTTTGCTCGGGCCGCTCATTGCGATTCATGAGTTTGGGCATTATATTGTTGCACGTAAACTAGGCGTCAAAGTTTTAGTTTATTCGATTGGCTTTGGCCCAACTTTACTCAAGTGGACATCTAAAAAGTCTGGCATTCAGTATCAGCTTTCAGCGTTACCCTTTGGTGGTTATGTCAAAATGCTGGATGAGCGCGAAGGTAATGTTGCAGAAGAAGATTTGCCGAAGGCATTTAATCGCCAACATCCATGGAAGCGAATTGCAATTGTAGCTGCGGGACCACTGATTAATTTAGCGTTTGCTATAATTTTATTTTGGATTTTATTTTTACCATCTCAAGATCAACTGAATACGCGTGTTGGTAAAGTGTTACCGAATACACCTGCTGCTACAGTCCAAATGCAAGTCGGCGATAAAATTACTGCGGTGGATGGCATGCCAGTCACGACGTGGGAAAAGTTAAATTTTGCTCTGGTGGATCGTGTTGGTGAAACAGGTTCAATTGAAGTTCAAGCTGATCGTAATGGTCAAATTCAAACGTTTAAATTACCGATTCGAGATTTTTTAAAAGATCAAAATCAATCTGCATTAGATAGTTTGGGCTTTATGCCATACCGTCCACACATTGCTGCTATTGCCACTAAACTGAGTGCGGATGGTGCTGCAATTCGTCAAGGTATGAAAGAGGGCGATAAAATTATTGCGATTGATGGTGTGAAAATGAATGATTGGTTTGATGTGGTTCAAACTGTTCAGGCTGCACCAGAAAAATTATTAAAAATTGATGTATTACGTCAAAATCAATTGCTACATTTGCAAATCATGCCACAAGCTAAGCGTGATAGTATGGGCAATGTTTCTGGTATGCTCGGTGTACAGAGTATACCCGGAAAAATAACAATACCTGCAGAATACAAACAAACGATTCAGTATAGTCCGACTGAAGCTTTGGTCGTGGCAGTTGATAAAACAGGTCAAATATCAGGTATGATTTTGAACTCGATTGTCAAAATGGTACGTGGTCTAATCGGTTTGGATAATTTATCTGGACCTATCACGATTGCTAAAGTTGCAGGGCAGAGTGCGGAAATGGGTTGGCAGACCTTTATTTCATTCATGGCTTTAATGAGTGTAAGTTTAGGAATTTTAAATTTATTGCCTATACCAATGCTTGATGGTGGACATTTAGTTTACTATTTTATTGAGCTGATTCGTGGTAAACCTGTTTCTGAACAAATACAATTGGTTGGTTTGAAAATTGGTATGGTACTGCTCGGTAGCATGATGCTCCTTGCATTATTCAATGACTTCATGCGTTTATAAGAACGTGGATACGAAATAAATTAACATCGGAAAAAGACAGGCATGCAGCACACACATTTATTTATGCCTTTGGCACTCATCAGTGCAATGGCAGCAGTACAACAAGTATATGCAGCAGATGAATTCATTGTCCGCGATATAAAAATTAACGGGCTGGTTCGTTTAACGCCAACAAATGTCTATGGAATGTTGCCTGTCAATGCTGGTGATCGTGTCAATGATGCAACCATTGCAAATGCGATTCGTGCTTTATATGCCACAGGCTTGTTTGATGATATTAAAGCATCTCAAGAAGCAGATGCCCTGATTTTTACTGTGGTTGAACGGCCACTGATTTCGAAGGTTGAGTTTAAAGGCAATAAACTCATTCCTAAAGAAGCACTTGAAGAAGGGCTGAAAAAAATGGGCATTGCAGAAGGTGAGGTTTTGAAAAAATCTGCCCTGCAAACCATTGAGACAGAACTTGAACAGCAGTATATGCAGCAAGGTCGTTATGATGCTGACGTTAAAGTTGTTACCACGGCTAAGCCAAATAATCGTGTTGATTTAACAGTTGATTTTGTTGAAGGTAAAGCAGCTAAAGTTGTTGATATTAATATTATTGGTAATACCGTTTTTCAAGAAAGCGATATTAAACAAGCTTTTGCTGTTAAAGAAAGTAGTTGGAGTTCGATTGTTACACGTAACGATCGCTATGCTCGAGAAAAAATGGCAGCCAGTCTAGAAGCTTTACGTGCATTATATTTAAATAAAGGTTATATCAACTTTAATATTACCAATTCAAATTTGAACTTGAGTGAAGATAAAAAAAATATCTTTGTTGAAGTTGCTGTGGAAGAAGGTGAGCAATTTAAATTTGGTGAAACTAAGTTTTTGGGCGATGCACTTTATAAGTCAGAAGAATTAAAAGCACTACAAATTTATAAAGATGGTGAGACTTATTCCCAAGAAAAAGTAAATGCAGTCAAACAACTTTTACTTCGTAAGTATGGTAATGCAGGTTATTACTATGCCGAAGTGAATATGGTTCCTACAGTCAATAAGGAAACAAAATTGGTTGATTTGAACTATTACATTAATCCGGGGCAACAGGTGACTGTACGTCGTATTAATTTTATGGGTAATACGAAAACAGCTGATGAAGTGTTACGTCGCGAAATGCGCCAAATGGAAGGTGCATTAGCAAGCAATGAAAAAATTGACTTGTCTAAAGTTCGTTTGGAGCGTACTGGTTTCTTTAAAACAGTTGATATTAAGCCAGCACGTATTCCAAATGTGTCAGATCAGGTCGATTTAAATATCAATGTTGAAGAGCAACACTCGGGTACAAGTACACTTGCTGTTGGTTTCTCACAAAGCGGTGGTGTAACGTTTCAAGCGGGCTTAAGCCAAACCAATTTCTTGGGGACTGGTAACAGTGTATCTGTTGATTTATCGCGTTCAGAAACCCAAGACTATTATAATTTAAGTGTTACAGATCCATACTTCACGATTGATGGTGTACGTCGTGGTTATAACATGTACTACCGTAAAACAAAGTTAGATGATGACTATAACGTCAACAATTATGTGACTGACAGTTTTGGTGGTGGTATTACTTTTGGTTATCCAATTGATGAAAACCAAAGTATTAGTGCAGGCTTGAATATTGACCAGACTGAAGTCACTACAGGTCCATATGTTTCGACCTATGTACGCGATTACTTGCTGTCAAAAGGTGGTAAGGTTAAAGGGCAAGGTAAATATTGTTCTAGTAATTTAACAATGTCTCAATGGGATATTGATAAAGAGGGAAATCCTGATTTAGAACCACCTAAAGATCCAGTAGATAATTATTATGATGCATTATGTGTCCAAAAAGGTGCAAATAATAATTATACCGATATAGGTTTTACACCTTTTGATAATCAGTTTGGCGGTGAGTTTTTAACGTATAACTTAAACTTGGGTTGGTCATATAACACATTAAACCGCCCTGTGTTTCCAACCAATGGTATGTCACATCGTGTCAATGCAGAGATTGCATTACCGGGTAGTGATGTGGAATATCAAAAACTAACTTATGATGCTCAAGCATTTTTCCCTTTGCCTTATGACTTCGTACTGCGTGGTTATGGTAAGTTGGGTTATGGTAATGATTTACCCTTTTATAAAAACTTCTATGCGGGTGGTTTTGGTTCAGTTCGTGGTTATGACAATAGTACCTTGGGGCCGAAATATCCAGGTGTAACTTATAATGAGTCGAAAATTAAAGACTATGACCCTGAGGAAGTAGGGGGGAATGCATTAATACAGTTTGGTGCAGAACTGGCATTGCCTTTACCATTTAAGGGCGATTGGACGCGTCAAGTGAGACCAGTGCTTTTTGCTGAAGGTGCACAAGTATTTGATACCCAATGTGCAATTCCAAGTGGTACTTTGTATTTAGCCGGTACACCAACAGACCCTGGTGTGGATGCTAAAAAATATTGTGAAGATAACTTTGGTTTTGATGCTGAAAACATGCGTTATAGCGTAGGTGTTGGCTTTACATGGATTACTATGATTGGGCCACTTTCACTCAGTTATGCATACCCATTAAATGATAAACCGGGTGATGAAACTAAGAATATCCAGTTTGAAATTGGTCGTACTTTCTAAGTACGACCTCGCAAAGGTTTAAGAAAGGATATTAAAATGAATAAAATATTAATGAGTATGATTGTTGCTGGGCTAGCAAGTACTTCTGTTGTTCATGCAGCTGGTTATGGTGTCATTGATTTAGAGAAAGTGGTCGAAAATAGCACTTATCTAAAGCAGCAGAATGCTTCTTTGCAGCAGACGGTGAAGCCACAAACGACAAAGCTTGAGCAATTGGGTAAAGAGTTGGATGCCATTCAGCAACGTGCTCAACAAAGCCCAAATTTAGCTGAAGCTGAAAAGCAAAAGATGATGACTCAATACCAAACGAAACTGAAAGAGTTTAATTCAATTCAACAGGGATTACAGACTACCGTCCAGTCTTCAATCCAGGTCATGAATAAGACTTTGGATGGTCGAGTGAAACAAGTTGCTGAGCAATTGCGTAAAGAAAATAACTTAGATGTTGTTTTAAATAAAAATTCAGCACTTGCTTATGACGCTAAGTATGATTTAACTGATAAAATGATTCAAAAGGTTAATGTTATTAAGTAATCAATGAATCCTAGACAATTGCGCTTAGAAGATCTGGCTCGCCTTGTACAAGGCGAGTGTGTTGGTCAATTTGATTTAGTGTTAGAAGGGCTGGCAAGCTTAGATGCCGCTCAAGAAAAACATCTCGCATTTGTAAATGCAGATAAATACTTAGATCACGCACGTGCTTCAAAAGCGGGTGCGTTAATTGTTACGGCAGCTTTAAAAGCACAGTTGGATAGCTGTAATAACTTTATTATTGTTGATAATCCTTATCTAGCTTTCGCTATTCTGACCCATGTATTTGAGAAAAAGCATACGCAGCAAGGTATTGAAAGCACAGCTCAAATTCATCCATCTGCCATCATTGCTGATAGTGCCTATATTGGGCATTATGTAGTGATTGGTGAGCATTGTGTTGTTGGTGACGAGACGGTCATTCAGTCACATGTCAAAATTGATGATGATGTCGAAATTGGTCAACAATGTTTTATCGATTCACATGTGACGGTAACTGGTGAAACTAAAATAGGTAATCGAGTCCGTATTCATGCCAATAGTGTGATTGGTGGTGAAGGTTTTGGTTTTGCACCTTATCAAGGTAAGTGGCACCGGATTGCACAATTAGGCTCAGTCAAAATTGGTCATGATGTCAGAATTGGGTCGAATTGTAGTATTGATCGTGGTGCATTAGACGACACAATTTTGGAAGATGGTGTCATTATTGATAACCTTGTGCAAATTGCACATAATGTGAAAATTGGTGCGAATACAGCACTTGCTGCAAAATGTGGTGTTGCTGGTAGTACTACAATTGGCAAAAACTGTGTGCTTGCTGGTGGGGTAGGTGTTGTAGGTCATATCAATATTGCCGATAATGTGACAATTACAGCTATGTCAATGGTCACAAAAAGTATTTCTGAATCTGGGAGCTATTCTTCTGGTACGCCAATGTTAGAAAGTTTACATTGGAAACGCGCTGCTGTACGCTTTAAACAATTAGCAGATGTGCCATTGACCCAATTGCTAAAACGGCTTGATCATATACAGGCTCAAATCGAGTCCCTTGAATCAACTTTTAAGCGTAAATAGAATATGATGACTGAGTCGAATACTCCTGCATTTACGAAGCCTGAATTGCCAATGCACATTCAACAAATTCGTGAATATTTACCTCACCGCTATCCATTTTTATTGGTCGATCGCATTGTTGATGTGACTGAAAATGCTATCGTGGGTTATAAGAATGTTTCAATCAACGAAGAATTTTTACAGGGACATTTCCCAGACTATCCAATTATGCCTGGTGTATTGATTGTTGAGGCATTAGCTCAAGTCTCTGGTATACTTGGTTTTATTATGAATAATGAAAAACCAAGTGAAGGCTCTTTGTTTCTTTTTGCTGGTGCAGAAAAGATTCGCTTTAAGAAACAAGTCGTTGCGGGTGATCAACTGGTTTTAAAAGCTGAGTTGGTGATGCATAAACGTGGTATTTACAAATATAATTGTATAGCCACGGTCGATGGCATTGTAGCAACCACTGCGGAAATTATGGTTTCGCATCAAAAAATAGAGCAGGCATGAGTAAAAACGATTTAATTCACCCAACAGCTATTATTGACTCATCAGCAGTCATTGCTTCAGATGTGCAAATTGGTCCCTATAGTATTATTGGGCCACAGGTCACTATTGCTGAGGGCACCAAACTACATTCGCATGTGGTTATAGGTGGCTTCACTCGCATTGGGAAAAATAATGAAATATTCCAATTCGCGAGTGTGGGTGAAATTTGTCAGGATTTGAAATATGCTGGCGAAGAAACTTGGCTTGAAATTGGCGATCACAATTCAATTCGTGAACATTGCAGTTTGCATCGTGGTACGGTTCAAGATCAAAGCTTGACTAAAATTGGTAGTCATAACTTACTGATGGTGAATACCCATATTGCCCATGACTGTATAATTGGTGATCATAATATTTTTGCCAATAACGCCGGTATTGCTGGTCATGTCCATATTGGTGACTATGTTATTGTTGGCGGAAATTCAGGTATTCACCAATTCTGTAAGATTGATTCTTACAGCATGATTGGTGGTGCTTCGTTGATTTTAAAAGATGTACCTGCCTATGTAATGGTTTCTGGTAATCCTGCACATGCCTTCGCAATGAATGTAGAAGGTATGCGTCGTAAAGGTTGGTCTAAAAATGTCATTCAGGCATTACGCCAAGCATTTAAACTGATCTATAAAGATGGTTTAACCACTGAGCAAGCGATTCAGCAGATTCGCACGGAAATATTACCTGAAGTTCCTGAAGTACAATTACTGATTGATTCTTTAGAGCAGTCTAAGCGTGGCATTGTTCGTTAATTGAATCTTGCGTTGCATAAAAAAGACACCGTTTAGGTGTCTTTTTTTATATTTTATTTCTTTAAATAACCTGCTTCTTCTGATTTTGGATAATTTTTAATAAGTTTGGTTTTGAGTTGGTTGGCAAGTGTTGTATTGCGATCTACATCTTTGGTGATATTGTGCAGTTGATAGAGTGCTCGTGCCGCTTTTGCTGAATTAGGATATTGATTGACAACAATATTATAATTCTTTTTCGCTTCAGTGTAATTAGTCGGTTCAATGGCTAAATTAAATTCGGCTAGCCAAAAATAAGCATTACTAATATAGACACTGTTGGGATTGTTTTTGATGAAGTTTTGCATTGGTGCAATCGCTTTTTTAGCACCGCCTTGTTTGTAGGCATCTAAAGCCACCGTGTATGCAGCTTTATCTAAATCAACAGTAGCAGGAGGCTGCGTGCTCACAATAGGTGCTTGAGTGTTTGTTATGGTGGCTATTGGGGTTGGGGTGTTTGAGGTGCTGGGAGAAGTATCCTGTTGGTTATCCTCCTCTGAAGTTGCGCTTTCCGGATCAATTTTTTGCTGTAATAATTCTAGTCGTTGATCCAAATCTGTGTAGCGATTGGTTAATTCATGTTTAAGCTGTTCAATTTCATTGCCTTGTTCTTCAATTTTTCCACGTAGTGTACGAATATCATTTTCTAATTGTTGATTTTTTTGCATGATTTGCCAATTCAGATTGGTCGGCACATTTGCTGTAGTTGCATCTGAATGAATGGCAACATTATTTGCGCCAGTCTCACCGCTATTTTGACTTAATCCACGAGATTCAATTGGAATATTGGCATAAAGTGAGACTGAGCTAAATAAGGCAAGTGCACATAAGGCATGCTGTTTGAGTATCATAAAAATATCCATTTCGTATACTTAGGCACATTCTAAATTACTGACTTTAGAGCGTACCTATTTAAAAGACCTGACGACATTAAAAACGTCCATGCTGTGAAATGCAATATACATTTACAATCTTGTCGTAATTTTAAAGCAAGTGATTGCATTGATAAAAAATATACAAAAATACTGTTTTGAATCAAGATTGTTTTTTTAATAATCAAATGAAAGCAATACGCTTATAAAAGTCATTTGAATACTTGCAAGTTAAATAAAAATCTCTATACTCTGTTCTTGCAATGGTAGCCCCGCTGGTGGCTTCGCAATTGTACTCTGTGAACCCCGCCAGGACCGGAAGGTAGCAACGGTAACAGAACTATGATGTGCCGAAGTTTTGCTAGTGGGGTTGCCACCAGTTTATGCAATAATAACTTTGATCTCTTCTTTTAAAAATCATCTTCTTTTCTCGTAATTGCTTTTATAATCGCATCCATTTCAAATCCTCTATACATTAAAAAGCGAATTTGTTTTGCTTTGAGTTTTGCTTCTTTCTCTACAGTTAAACCAAATTTTTTTACTTTTAGTTGATAAGCTTGTTCATTCCAATCCGTTTCCTTTAATTCTTGTTGAATTAAATTACTATCAATTTTTTTGGATTTTAAAGCCAACTTGATTCTGTTAGGTCCTTTGCCTTTGCGTTTTTGGCTCGATAACATCATTTCTGCAACACGCTGGTCACTTTGATAGTTTTGTGTTGCCAACTCATCGACCAGTTTTAAAACTTCATCTCGATCTATCGCATATAAGGCTAATTTCTCAATCAGTTCTGCTTTGGAGTATTCCCGACGTGTTAGTACAGCAAAGGCATAGGAGCGCAAACGCGAGCCTGTAAGACCTTGTGCTTTAGGAGCTTGCTCATCGTCAAAGTTCAACGCTTCTAATGATTCAGGGAGGGCAGTAGGAGAGTCTGATTCTGCCGAGGAATCATCAAACTTTTGCTTGAGTGCATCATAGTCAAGCATTGTCGGAAATTTTGAATTGCTCATAGTGTATCGATCACATCAAATAAAAAACGCCCCTTAGGGCGTTTTACAGTTTAAGACTTATATAGCTTGAAAACAAATCTCTGTTTTAAGCATCTAGAAAGTCTGGTTCTACTTCATCTTTTTCTTCAACGGGGGTAGTCGTTGGTGTTAACAGTTTTTCACGAATAAGGCGGTCAAGTTCTTGTGCAATTTGAGGGTTTTCCTCTAAATGGCGAATCACGTTGTTTTTACCTTGACCAATTTTATTGCCTTGATATGAATACCAAGCACCTGCTTTTTGTACCAGTTCTTGCGCAACGGCAAGATCAACCAGTTCACCCAGTTGATTCACACCTTTGCCATATAAAATTTGGAACAAGGCTTCCTTAAAAGGAGGTGCCATTTTGTTCTTCACGACTTTAACGCGGGTTTCTGAACCGACAATTTCATCGCCTTCTTTCACTTGACCGATACGACGGATATCCAAACGTATAGAAGCGTAGAACTTGAGTGCATTACCACCTGTTGTAGTTTCAGGGCTACCAAACATTACACCAATCTTCATACGGATTTGGTTAATGAAGATCACCATACAGTTTGAGCGTTTTGCATTACCAGTAATTTTACGTAATGCCTGACTCATCAAACGTGCTTGTAAGCCCATGTGTGAGTCGCCCATTTCGCCTTCAATTTCTGCGCGAGGCGTAAGTGCAGCAACGGAATCGACGACGATCATGTCAACAGCGCCAGAGCGTACTAACATATCTGCAATTTCAAGGGCCTGTTCACCGTGGTCTGGTTGAGAAACCAAAAGGTTATCCAGATCGACACCAAGCTTACGTGCATATTGTGGGTCAAGCGCATGTTCGGCATCGATGAAGGCACATGTACCACCAGCTTTTTGACATTGTGCAATGGCTTGCAAAGTCATCGTGGTTTTACCAGAAGATTCAGGCCCGTAAATTTCGACGATACGACCTTTAGGTAAGCCACCAATACCGAGTGCAATATCGAGTGTTAAAGAACCCGTAGAGACTGCTTCCACAGCCAATACGGTATTATCACCAAGACGCATTACGGTATTTTTCCCAAATTGTTTTTCAATCTGGCTTAGGGCAGCATTAAGCGCCTTGCTTTTATTATCATCCATCTCACAACCTCAAAACGATGTCACAAAAATATTAACTTAAGTGGATGAGTTACTTTTAAACGTGTTCCACTTGAGTATAGTGACAGATTCATTCTTTATATTCTATGTCAATTCTATCTGGTACGACAGAATATGACGCTTAAATTAATCATCATTAGAAGACCAGTTTTGGTCAAACTGCTGATCATTGTTTTGCTTAAATTTACTGATTTGCCGTCGATCTTTTTTACTAGGTCGATGTTCAGGTCGGGCTAGATTATGCAACTTTCTTTGTGTTGCAAGCAACTCTCGTCGTGCAATACTTATATCCGTTTCTGCATAAAGTTGTTGCGCAATCGGTGCTGCACCCCGTATAGCTGACAATGCTTTTATCACAATGGTTTTTCGGTCGAAACCTTGCTGAATGGTCAATTCCATGCCAACACGAACTTCTTTGGATACTTTAACCCGTTCACTATTATGATGAACCTTGCCACCTTCAATGGCAGCCTTCGAGATTGAGCGCGTTTTAAAAAAACGTGCAACCCAAAGCCATTTATCAACACGCATACTTTCAACGTTGTTTTGTTGAGAGAGATTAGGCATATTTTTTCAGATCCTCAGCTTGTTGCAATATTGCAATGAAGTCAGTTAAATGATTTAAAATCGGATAAGGACTTTCAGATCTTATCTTCCCTTGAGATGAGGGCTGGGCAATGGTAATTAAATGCTGAAGACCAAATTTTTCTGCGCCATTGAGGACTTTTTCTGTGTCATCAATAAAATAGGCTTGATTGATTTGAAATGGATGTAATGCGTGTAACTTTTGCCAAAATTCGGGATATTCTTTGGCATAGCCGATACTTTCACTGCTAATAATGACATCAAAGTAATGGGCTATTTGAGTTTGTTCAAGTTTAAACTTTAAACCCTCGCAATCGGCATTAGTTGCAATCCAGCAGGAATAACCATTTAATTTTAAATAATCGAGTAATTCCAAACAGCCTGCACGTAAAGCAACTTTGTGTTTAAATTCTTGTTGTAATGCAAGGGTATCGACACCTACTTTGGAACTCCAGAAACGGGTCGAATACCAATTTAGAGTATGATTATGTTCTTGATAGAACTGAAATAGGGCTTGGGTGCTTTGTTCCAGTGTGCAACCATGTATGGTGGCATATCGAATTGGAAGTTGATGATTCCAAATGAAATCATCATAAGCAAGGTCAAGAAGTGTGCCATCCATATCGAAGATAATGGTCGGTTTTTCTGAGTAATTTGGCATATAAAGGTAATCTATGTTTAAAACAACAACAGCACCACAAGATGCTTTGATTTTACAATTGGTTCCCATTGTGACACAGGCATGTGAAATTTTGCGAGCAGAATATCAGGCATATTGTGCAGGTAGCGCCTTTGATGTTGAGAGAAAAAGTGACAATTCACCTGTAACCCAAGCGGATTATCGAGTCAATGAATTTATCACCACAGCATTGCAGGAAAGTTTCTCAGATATCCCTGTATTGTCAGAAGAAGGCGATAATACAGAACGTAAGCAATGGCATAGCTTTTGGTTACTTGATCCTTTGGATGGTACGAAAGAGTTTCTACATAAACGACCTGAATTTACAATTAACTTAAGTTTGGTGGAAGGTGCGCATACCACTTTTGCTATATTGGCCATTCCAGGGGAGCAAATGATTTATATCTGCCCAAAACAAGGTTTGCCTTTAAAGTTTGAGATTCAAACGGGTCTATGGCTGGAATATGTGGAAGATCAGCCATCAGCAAAGATTCAAATTGGTTTAAGTCAAAGTAGCCAAGATAAACCTAAATATGCTGAATACTTAGAAATATTAAAACAAAGGGTAAGTATTGTTGAATTTAAAGCAGGAAGTGCTTATAAGTTTTGCATGATTCTTGAGGGTAAAGTCGATATTTATCCACGTTTTCATCCTACCAGTGAATGGGATACCAGTGCGGGTCAATGTCTGGTTGAGCGTATAGGTGGTGGGTTGCTTGATTTAAAAGGGAAACCTTTTTTATATAATCAACGAGATAACTTGTTAAATGGTGGCTTTATTGCATTTCGTAATATTGAGATGAAAAAATTGGCATTTCAAGCCTTAGAACTTATGGCAAACAAGCCTTGAGCTGATGATTTAACATGCTATAGTGTGCCGAACCATGTTTATTTGGCTGGATCATGGCGTTAGAGCTGCTCCCTATAAGTATGTTGAAGGCAATTGATTTATTGCCGGATGCAAAAACACCTGTCACTTTATTTACCCGTCATTCTATTCGCGAAATAGTGGCTGGGCAGGGTTTGGCTGGCTATGATTTGCAGTTAACCTCACAAGGTCGTGACTTGGCACAGGCGTGGGGAACTTATTTAATTGATCATACAGACCGAAGTATTCAGCACTGTATTTCAAGCCCGATACAACGCTGTGTCGATACCGCTGCTTTAATGATTCAAGGTGCTGATTCCAGTACACTTGCGCAAAATACCCATTGTATTGAGATTGTTGAGCAAGGCTTGTTGGTCGAACCGGGCAGTTTTGTACTGGACATTAAGCAAGCGGGTCCTTATTTTCGAGAACAGGGTGCATTGGGCTTTATTAATAGTTTTGTGAAAAATGCTTTGCCTGGCATGAAACATCCAATTTCTGGCGTTGTGGATGTATTAGAACTGATTTATAACACGCATCCACAAGACAATTTTGGTTTAAGTCTGGCGGTGAGTCACGATACGATTTTAGCAGCCATATTGGCGGTCATTTCAGGCAAGCATATTGTGACCAGAGAAGACTGGCCAAAAATGATGGAAGGTTTATTTGTTTGGTTTGAAGGTGATGTATTTTTAGATTCAAAATTAAAATGGATCTGGCGTGGTGAAGTAAATGAATTAAATATCCGAGACTTTCAGCGACTGGAAAGTTAACCATAGGACACGTTTTTAATTGAATAAAGACATGTCCAAAATAAATAAAAATTAAATTTTTGCTTTAAGACGGTGTGGGAAATTCTGTAAATTAATGCAAAGACCATCATTATTTAAAGGCCAAAGCGAGGTGTTGACTGGAACATTTTGCTGATGGATTCGGTTGTATTTATCTGCCGCAATGAGTGTCGCGATGTCATGATTTACAATGGTGTAAGCCGAGACAACACCTTCAGGATATTGAGTGCGTCTGAGAAACTGGGCTTCTGTCTCGCCCGTATGTAAAGCAAAGATTCGCTCTACAGCGGGTAAATAAACACCATATCCAAGCCATGAATCCACACCTTGTGAGGCTTGAATTTCTGCCGTAGATTTCATATTTGAAATGACTTTTGCTAAGACGTCTTTTTCGCCTTTTTGAGTAAAATATTTAATGTATTGTTGTTCGGCTTCAGCAAATTTTTCCAATACAGGTAAGAAATTCGTAATCATCTTATAAGTTCCCAAATATAAAAATAATGTAAAACTGCGATGCGTAGATTTATTCCAGATCTAGGTTGATTCAGAATACCATAAAATTTTTATGGGATTGTTGGAAGTTCATTTTTTATGAAAATTCTAAAAATAGAGCATTGTTAAATCAATAAAGTTAAATAAAGCATTTGATTTGTCACGCTATAACTTGTTTATAAAAAGTAAGATGCTTTTTTTGATAAAACTTTAAAAATTGTCTTTTTGTGACGAATCATGCTAATTGTAATAAAAAGTTATTTTTACTGAATGTTCGCAAACCACTAGTAATCAGGTATGGGCAATGAAGACGGAGTCTTTAATGATTACTCAAGTAGATCAATGCTTTGATCATGCGAAATGGGTACTTATTAAACAACTGTACTAATTTGCTGCGTTATTCATGTAATAACACAGCAGCGCAAAAATGGACCATGATGAATACCAACTCAAGTCTGATTTTGCTAAAGGAAAAATCCATTGGCTGTTAAATTTTTATGCGAAATACATCCCGAAAATAGAAAATCAACCAACTCAATAAATTATTTTATGTATCTGAAACAGCAATTACGTTATATAAATTTTATTTTTTGATCTAACCTACATAAAAAACATATATTTAATTGCGCTATAAAATAGGGCATGTGAGGTGAGAAATGGTGAATAGATTGAATAAATAACGTACTTTTAGATTTTTATTATAAATTCCAGGTACAAAAAAAGCCCTTAACGGGCTTCTTTCACATACATAAATTAGTTAGCCAAAGCTTTAATTTGTGCATTTAAACGGCTCTTATGACGAGCTGCTTTGTTTTTATGGATGATGCCTTTATCAGCCATACGGTCAATTACTGGTACAGCAGTTTTGTATGCTGCTGAAGCAGTAGCATAGTCACCAGCAGCAATAGCAGCTACTGTACGTTTAAGATAAGTACGAACCATTGAACGTAAGCTTGCGTTGTGTTTGCGTGCTTTAACGTTTTGACGGGCACGTTTTTTAGCTTGAGCTGAGTTTGCCACTCGTGCACTCCTTGAAATAGATTGGTCTGGGCGGGCTGAAATTGCAACTGAAAACCTTCATCAGAAGAATTATCACCAGCCCGTAAACAAGTGCCATATTGTGATTAAACTACGCCGTTAAGTCAAGTCTTGACTTGCTTTGACAACATTTTAGATGCATAAAAACTCTAAAGAAACCGTTAGATTAATAATAACCTCCAGAGATTGTTTAAAAAATGACTAATTCAATTAAAAGTGCAATTGTGATTGGAGCAACGGGTTTAGTGGGTCGTGAACTGCTAAAACAACTTAATCAGATTGAGAGTTATGAAAAAATTACAGCCGTTGTTCGGCATGAAGATACAGAGCTTAAATCTTTAGAAAAAGTACAACAATTTATTTTAGATGATTTTATGTTGTTGAATGATGAAGATGTGAATGGTTATAGCCATGCCTTTAGTTGTTTAGGGACAACGTTGAAAAAAGCAGGGTCTAAGCAAAATTTTTATAACGTTGATTATGAAATGAATGCACATTTTGCAGATTTATTTGAAATGACAGATACCCATTATTTACTGATTAGTGCAATGGGTGCAAATGCGCAGTCAAAAATTTTCTATAATAAAGTGAAAGGAGAACTTGAAAATCATATTCAAAATTTAAATCTTAAATATGTGTCCATCTTACGTCCTTCACTCTTATTAGGTGAACGCCCAGAACAACGCAGTTTAGAGGATGCGACTCAAAAGCTATATCGAAAATTTTCGCATTTGGTTCCAAATACATTCAAATATAAGCCAGTGACAGCAGAACAAGTGGCTCATACTATGGTCGATGCAGCGCGAACTCAAACGGATAAATTTGAAATTTATGATAATTTACGCATACAAACTTGCAAATAAGGGAGATAGAAAGTGGCTAATGTAGCATTCGTAACCTGTGATTTACTGGATGATCACCCAGAAAAAGATATTCAGGTGGTCACACCATCTATGGATGGTAAATTCTTTAAAAGCTATGGTGCGCGTAAAAGTTTTGGCGGTCAGGCTGTGACGGTTAAATGCTTTGAAGATAATTCACGTGTAAAAGAATTACTCGCCACTGATGGTACAAATAAAGTACTTGTCGTTGATGGTGGGGCATCCATGCGCTGTGCTTTGATGGGCGACATGATTGCAGAGTCAGCAGTTAAAAATCACTGGAATGGTGTGGTGATTTATGGCTGTGTACGCGATGTTGATGCGATTGCTGAATTAGATTTAGGTGTACATGCATTGGCTGCAATTCCACAAAAAAGTCATCGTAAAGGCATTGGCGAAGTAGATTTAACTTTGTATTTTGGTGGTGTGACCATCAATTCTGGCGATTATATTTATGCAGATAACAATGGAATTGTGATTGCAAAAGAAAAATTAGTTGATTTATAACGACAATTCAATAAGGACAAAAATGGTGAATCATCAAATTAAAGTAGTACAAGCTTTAGCTTCAACATTGACTGCAGGTGGACGTGGCGTGAGTGGCACAGCTTTCCCTAAGCAGCCTGAAAAATCACTCAAACTTTATGAGTTTGAAGGTTCACCGTTTTGTCGTCGTGTACGAGAAGTACTGACCTTATTAAATTTAGATTATGAGGTTTATCCATGCCCGAAAGGTGGGACAAAATATCGTAAAATTGTGAAAGAAAAAGGTGGGAAATTACGCTTTCCGTTTTTAATTGATGAAAATACAGGGATCGAAATGTATGAGTCAAAAGACATTATCGATTATTTATTTAAGCATTACGGCAAAAGTGGTCAGACGCCGAAAAAATATTCAGACTATCCTAAATATCCTGTCGTTGCCTTTGCGGGTACTTTGATGAATGGTGTACGCGGTGTTTGGATTAATCAAAAAATTATTGATCGGGAAGCACCTGAGCAACTTTTAGAATTATGGGGTTTTGAAGCAAGTCCATTTACCCGAGTTGTACGTGGTGTATTAACTGAACTGGAGTTGCCTTTTATCTTCCATAACGTGCCTAAAGAACGCTGGCAAGATCAAGGACCTGCATTTTTACGTTTAAAACCGGGGAAATATCAGCCGTTAAAAGGCGGGAAGCGTGAAAGAGTGGTCGAAATTATGGGTCGTGATATTCAAGTTCCTTATTTGGTTGATCCCAATACGGATGTGAAGATGTTTGAATCAGCAGAGATTGTGAAATATTTGAAAAAACAATATGGCTAAATGCTGAAATTAAAGTAAAGAAACAGCGTATTCCGTTGTTTCTTTATCACTGATATTACGTACTCATTTAAAAAAGCTTAATCATTCAGGTCATGACTAAATATATAAATGACTTTAACTCATGTGATGCAATGAAGAATTTGTGGCACTGCCTTGGATATATTGCAAAGTTTAAATGACCTTTGCATAGGTATTATTTCCACTTTTGAAAGGTTAATGAGTAGTACTGCTAGGCAAGACAAAAACCTTTTGTTGGTATGAGCAAACATTCTTGTACGCCATCCATCCGAGGAATTAATTTTTTCTATAATTTAGTTTGCGGATTTAAGCCGCTGTGTAACATTAGTTAAGTAAGTAAGTAAGTAAGTAAGTAAGTAAGTAAGTAAGTAAGTAAGTAAGTAAGTAAGTAAGTAAGTATTTATTTATTTTATTAAAATTGAATCGATTTAATTATTGAGTGGTATGTAATCCGCATTGATAAATTTCTTATGCTAAAAAATAAGGGGGAAATCTAGTTTCCCCCTTATCGCCTTAGTTATTCTGAATCTGCTGCTGGTAACAACATTAAAATCGACTCATTTAATAAGTTTACGACGTCTTCCAAAATATCTGGATCATAAAGTTTTTCGTCGAGTAATACCGGATTGCCATCGGCAATTTGTTTTAAAATCGGTGCAAACACATCTGAAATACAAATGCCTTCACCATTGGCCCAAAACAGAAATTCATTTTCGTCTTCGGTGTAGAGTAGACGCGATGCTGGCTCTAGAATGAGTGAATAGCCGAGATCAAGAGCTTCTTCTAAATCACCCGTACCCATTGCTTCAGCTTCTGGAATATTCTCAGGATATTTGGATTCCGACATCAGGCTCATAAGCGCATCTTCAAGCACGGTTGGGTTTTGCAATTGTGCTAAAAGTTCTGCTTTTAAATATTCAAGTTCAGCCTGACTGATTTGACCAATTGGGCTGATTTTGTCACGAATAATGTCCGTCAGTGGGTTTTTAAGCAATTGATCGTCAGCAAATTTGTCACTCACACGATCCATCATTTCCGCCACATTGGGCATACGGAAGCCAAATGAGTAGGTCAGACAGTCATCTTCAGCAACGCCATAATGTGATAAACCCGGTGGGACATATAGTAAGTCGCCTGGTGCAAGCACTTCATCAAAATTCACTTCCATTTCTGGCAGAAGTTTTAAGGGTTGTCCTGCAACGAATGCCGTTTCTGCATCGCACATTTGACCCAACTGCCAGCGACGGTGACCGTAACCTTGAACTAAGAACACATCATAAAAATCGAAGTGTTTACCGACTGAACCACCTTTAGGTGCATAAGACACCATAATGTCATCACGACGCCATTGTGGAATAAAAGGGAATTTTTTCCATAATTCAGCTAGATCAAAAGAGTAATGATCAACAGCTTGAATCAGCAAAGTCCAAAGTTTCGGCATCTTTTGGAAATCGGCCTTAATCAAAGGCGATGATTTCACTGACCATTGGTTTGGATCTTTATCTTTTTGTTTGATTAAACGCGCACTGATATTTTCATCCAGTGCAAGTTCCATCACATCACTCGGTTCAAGCAGATTTGCAATTTCAGGCAGTGCATTACGTACCAGTAATGGTTTTTTTTGCCAATATTCAGCAAGGAATTGTTCAGCGGTAATTCCGCCAAGAATATCTAAAGATGGAGACATAAATACAGCCTAAAAATTAAGGAACTAAAATGTTCAGTTGGCGAAGAATATGGCAGAGCTGAATCATCGGCATGCCCATAAGTGTGGTTTGGTCTTGCCCAATCATTTGTTCAAATAAGCTGATACCTAAGCTTTCACATTTGAAGCTACCCGCACACATTAAAGGTTGTTCCACTTCGATATAGCGTTCAATTTCCGCCAGTCCGAGTTTACGGAATTTAACTTTATAGTGTTCAACCAGTGTTTGCTCAAAGCCTGTAGACAGTTGTTGTACACTTAATGCCGTACTGAAATAAACGATTTTATCGGAGTTGGCTTGCAGTTGTTTGATTGCTTTTTCAACAGTCAAAGGTTTGCCAATAAAAATATCGGGTGCACCTTCACGCCATGCGACTTGATCTGATCCAATCACAATGGCTTCAGGATACTGTTCTGAAATAACTTTGGCTTTTTCAAAAGCCAGTCGTTTGGCTAAATGGTCAGCATGGTTTTCACCGCGCGGAGACTCATCAATATCAGGCACGATGCTTTGATAATTGATGCGAAGACGATTCATTAAGTCTTTACGCGTTTGACTGCTGGAAGCTAAAATAATTTGAGATGTATTCATTACACTGCATATTCCATAAGAACATCAAGCGGAACATAAGAGAGCACAGCTTGATGGCAAGCTTGAACTTTAATAGGGGGAGCAATACCAGCTTGGTAAGCATCTACCCAACGGGTTACACAAATACACCAAAAATCACCGGGTTCTAAACCTGGGAAATCGACTTCTGGTAATGGTGTGATCAAGTCATTACCTACTTTTTGAGAAAAATTAAGAAATTCAGTAGTCATTTGTGCACACATTGTATGCTGACCTAGATCTGTAGTCGCGGTATGACAAAAGCCGTTACGAAAATATCCCGTAATCGGAGAGTAGCAACAACTTGCCAATGGTTCGCCTAAAACATTTAAACGATTGATATTTGGATCTGGGTGAATAGACATAAGCTCTGAATCATGATGTGGCTTTTGACTATCATAATCAAAACTTTGTCTTTCGACAGCTTTTATGCAAAAGAAGCTAACCTTTTTCTGCATAATCATTTAAAATCGGGCGGTTTTTATATCTATACAGAGAGCTATACATGAATTTTCAACGTATGACTGACCTTGATTTAACAGGTAAACGCGTTCTTATTCGTGAAGATTTAAACGTACCTGTGAAAAATGGTGAGATTACAAGTGATGCACGTTTACGCGCTGCACTTCCTACCATTAAAGCCGCGATTGCAAAAGGCGCTGCGGTAATGGTTTGTTCTCATCTTGGTCGTCCCGTTGAAGGTGAAGCTAAACCAGAACAGTCTTTAGCTCCAGTTGCTGCTTATTTGACCCAAGCTTTGGGTCAGGAAGTTCAATTGTTGACTGACTATTTAGCGGGTGTTGAGGTTGCAGTAGGTCAAGTGGTATTGCTTGAAAATGTGCGTTTCAACCCTGGTGAAAAGAAAAATAACCCTGAACTTGCACAAAAATATGCAGCACTTTGCGATGTTTTCGTCATGGATGCTTTTGGTACAGCACATCGTGCAGAAGCTTCTACTGAAGGTGTGGCTCGTTTAGCTCCAATTGCAGCAGCAGGGCCTTTACTTGCTGCTGAATTAGACGCACTTGGTCGTGCGCTTAAAACGCCTGAATCTCCAATGGTTGCCATTGTTGCAGGTTCTAAAGTTTCAACTAAACTTGATGTATTGACTTCACTTTCTACACTTTGTGACCAAATTATTGTTGGTGGTGGTATTGCGAATACCTTCCTTGCTGCGGCAGGTTACAACGTGGGTAAATCATTGTGTGAAACTGATTTAATCGATACTGCAAAAGCCATTGCGGCAAAAGTTTCAGTACCATTACCAACTGACGTTGTGGTTGCAGATGCAGCTGAAATTGATTTTTCTGACTTTTTGGGTTCATTGGCGAAAGCGAAAGCAGTCGTTAAAAATGTTGCTGATGTGACTGACAACGATATGATTTTAGACGTTGGTCCAGAAACGGCAAAAGCCTTTGCTGAAATTATCAACACATCAAAAACAATTCTTTGGAATGGGCCAGTTGGTGTGTTTGAAGTCGATCAATTCGGTGAAGGGACTAAAGCACTGTCTTTAGCAATTGCTGAATCAGCAGGTTTCTCTATTGCAGGTGGTGGTGATACTTTAGCTGCAATCGACAAGTACGAAGTTGCTGATAAAATTGATTATATTTCTACAGGTGGTGGTGCTTTCCTTGAGTTTGTAGAAGGTAAAACACTTCCAGCTGTTGCAGTATTGCTTGAACGTGCATAATTGACAGCAATGTCATGATGACTGTTTGATGAAAAGGTTGATCTCATGATCAGCCTTTTTTATTTCTGATTCATTTTTTAGTCATTAAAATGAAATATATCTGCAATAAAATCATGTTCATTAAATCTCCTGTTGTAGGAAAATCTGATGAACTTAAAACTCACGTTGGCAGCATTACTGATTGCACCTTTAGCTTTAACCGCTTGTGCAAAGAAAGATGAAGCAGCTAAAAATGAGACAGCTGAAACTGTGGTAGTAGAAGAAAAAATTACACCAGAACAACAAGCAGCGATTGATTCAATTGATCAACCCGTTTTGGATGAAAAAAATACTGATATACCCGCAGAAATAGCTAATGTGGATGTTGATGAAGCAACCGCAGCAGTTGAAGACGTGGCTTCTGAGCCAACGGCACAATAAGTTTTTTATTTTTTATTTAAAAGTCCCTGCATTTGCAGGGACTTTTTTATGAAATAGTGTTTTTTCTTGCTGAATTGAAAGCAATCCGCATGTAGAATATGGGGCATTACCTGGGAGGACATTATGGCTCTTATTTCATTGCGCCAGCTCTTGGATCACGCCGGTGAACACAATTACGGCGTACCAGCATTTAACGTAAACAATTTAGAACAAATGCGCGCAATTATGTTAGCCGCAGACGAAACGAATTCACCTGTTATTGTTCAGGCATCTGCGGGTGCTCGTAAATATGCAGGTGCTCCGTTCTTACGTCATTTAATTTTGGCTGCAATTGAAGAATGGCCACATATTCCAGTGGTTATGCATCAAGACCACGGTACAGATCCTGATGTATGTCAGCGTTCTATCCAGTTGGGCTTCTCATCAGTAATGATGGATGGTTCACTTGGTGCAGATGGTAAAACACCAACTTCATACGAATATAATGTAGATGTAACTCGTCGTACTGTTGCAATGGCACATGCGTGTGGCGTTTCAGTTGAAGGTGAGATTGGTTGCTTGGGTAGCCTTGAAACAGGTCTGGCTGGTGAAGAAGATGGCGTGGGTGCAGAAGGCGTACTTGACCATTCACAACTATTGACTTCAGTTGAAGAAGCAACTCAGTTTGTAGCAGATACCAATGTGGATGCTTTGGCAATTGCGGTAGGTACTTCACATGGTGCGTACAAATTTACCCGTCCACCTACAGGTGATATTTTAGCGATTGACCGTATTAAAGAAATTCATGCGGCATTGCCAAATACACATCTTGTGATGCACGGTTCAAGCTCTGTGCCACAAGAATGGTTAGCGATTATTAACCAATATGGCGGTGAAATTGGCGAAACTTATGGTGTGCCTGTTGAGCAATTGGTTGAAGCAATCAAACACGGTGTTCGTAAAATCAACATCGACACAGATTTGCGTTTAGCATCTACAGGTGCAATGCGCCGTATGATGGCTGAAAAACCAAGCGAGTTTGATCCACGTAAATTTTTCGCTGCAACTGTTGATGCAATGAAACAAATTTGTGTAGATCGTTATACTTCATTTGGTACTGTGGGTCATGCAGACAAGATTCGTCCAATTTCTTTAGAGAAAATGGTCAATCGTTATAAATAATCGTTAAAGATTATTTATAATAAAAAGCCCACATCTATTGTGGGTTTTTTTGTATTTAACCCTAAACCATTATAAATAAGGAAAATAAGGCAAAAGATGGAACTTATATTGGCTGCAGCATGTTGTAGCGTAGCTGTCTCAATTCTTTTAAAGCTCGCTAAAGCACAAGATTTTGATGCATTACACATGATTGTATGGAATTACGCTTCTGCAAGTGTGTTGTGCTTTTTCTGGTTTAAACCAGATTTACAGCATATTTCAATCATCAATACGCCGTGGTGGTTAATTATTGCTTTAGGTATTTTACTGCCAAGTGTTTTTTTATGTTTGGCGAAGTCTTTGCAATATGCGGGTATTGTGAAAACTGAAATTGCACAGCGTTTGTCTGTAGTTTTGTCTTTATTGGCGGCATTTTTTATTTTTCAGGAACAATTCAATACACTAAAAATAATCGGTATCGTTTTAGGCGTGTTAGCTGTATTAAGTCTTTTATTTTCCCATCAGCAAGACAAGACAGGGCAGTCATCGACAAAGCAAGCAATGCTGTATCTTGCATTGGTTTGGTTTGGCTATGCCTTAATTGATGTATTGTTAAAATATACCACTGGATTGGGAGTTCAGTTTGCTGTTGCGCTGAATTTAATGTTTATTTGTGCCTTTATATTGTCATTGGCTTATATTGCAATGACCACCAAGACGTTTGGCACTAGAAGTAATATTTTGGCTGGAATGGGATTAGGGCTGTTAAATTTTGCCAATATTGCACTTTACGTCAAAGCACATATGTTATTGAAAGACACACCTGCAATTGTCTTTGCAGGCATGAATATTCTTGTGGTTGTATTTGGTGCATTAAGTGGCTTAATCATCTTTAAAGAAAAATTAACACTAACGACCATTTTTGGTTTAGCGTTAGGCTTAGCCAGTGTTACTTGTTTAGCTTATGCGATATCTGTTTAAGTAGATTTTTTGTGAAAATACGTGGGTATTTAATAAAATCTTTGATTTCAGCTGTTCCAAGCAATAAGCCAGCCTTTTTACAGTCAGGGCAGTCTGGATAAAAAGAAAGAGCATCTATGCGGTACGGATGCATATAAATTTTATTACAGGTTGTACATTTGAATTTCATTGGCATTTTCGAGGCAACTGGCATGAGAAGTACGACCGTTTAATTTTTGCGCAAATATACCTGAATAATATTTAAAAAATAAGTCCTGAAATGACATAAAAGAGGAATATATCCTCTTTTATTGTAAGTAATTTTGAATTAAAGCTGAGTAAAGATTTCTTCTTTACTTAAGCGAGATTTTGGCAGTTTTGCATTAAAGTCATTTTCGCTACGATAACCAAGTGTCAGTAATACCGAAGGTACCAAGCCTTTTTCAGTTAACTGCAATTCATCATTAATGATTTGTTCATCAAAACCACCAATCGGCGTTGCATCAATACCTTCAATTCCAGCTGCTAACAAGATTTGACCAAGCGCGATAAAGGTTTGATTTTCAGCCCAACGCTGAATATCACCTTTTTCATTTCGGTAGTAATTGACATAACCTGAACGACTATCTTTTTGCCCTTGTTTAGCATTTGAGTCCTTAAAGCGACCACTGATATCATCTTGAGTTAACAAGTTATCTAAATGTTGTTCGCTGATATCTGCTTTAGTGCAAAATAAAATAGTGTGTGATGACTCTAAAACTTTAGGTGCGTTATAGGCATATTTTCCAACCAACGCTTTTGCAATACGCTCTTTCGCCACTTGATTATCGGCAATAAAGAAATGCCAAGGTTGAATGTTAATAGAAGATGGTGTTAAACGTAAAATTTCTAATAAACGAGTAATTTGTTCTTGCGGAATTTTTCGAATAGGATCATAGGCTTTTGTTGTATAACGTGTTTTTGAAATGCTTAAAAGATCCATCAATCATTGCTCCACTTGTAAAGTATATTGCTTATTCTACCTGAAGTGCTAAGAAAAGGGTTTGTCACAAATTGAACTGGCTTTAGACTTTGGCATGATAAAAAATTCGATTCAAATCTATTTAATTTGACTTTTTGAGCTATGACATCTTAAAAATAATTTGTTATTAAATTTAGAGTGGTGTGAGCATAGGTCTTGCGTATTAAAACTTAGAATTAAAAAAACAACATTTAACCGTTAATAAGCCCAAGTTTTGAGTTCTAATTTTTGCTCAAGATTGCTTAGATCAATTTCTAAAATCTGAGCTTCGTGTTCACGCCAATCACCTAAAACGATACGTTTTTTGTTATTAAGATCATGAATTTCAGGGCGGTGTGTATGTCCATGAATTAGTAAATCAACCGATTGCAGTGATTGTTCAACGGCATGTTGATTCACATCCATAATTTCATAGGATTTTACTTGTTTGGTTTCTGCACTTTTTTTACGGAAGCCATTAGCCAACTTCTGACGGAAACTGAGCGGCATACTTTTTAAAAAACCTAAAAGAATTGGATTACGAATAATTTTACGAAATTTTTGATAGGACACATCATCGGTACACAGCAAATCGCCATGTTCAAGGCGTATTTGAATGTTGCCTATTTTTAACGTATCGACATCAGGCAATAAAATAGCGTTAAATTGTTTTAAAAATCGCTTACCTAAAGCAAAATCACGATTACCGACTTGGAAATAAACTTGATTACCAGCTTGATTGAACTGTTTTAAAGCATCAACAACGTCATCTAACCATTGGGCAGTGTAGTCATCACCAACCCATGCATTAAACCAATCACCTAAAATATAGAGTTGGGTGTTTTTGTTTTGATAGTGTGCCAATAAATCCAAAAACCCCCGAACGAGTCGAGGGTGTTCAGGTGACAAATGTAAATCAGCGATAAACAAATAGGTCACTTATTTTTCCTTTTAACTTCCTCTGTCCCTAATTATTGAAGAAGAAAGAAATGATTCTTTCCATTATTCCGTTTTAAAGCAGCGCTTTAAAACTAATTAAGGACGGGGAGGACGTTTTTTATTCAGCAATAATTTTAGCAGATTCGATCACAACATTTTCTAAAGGAACATCAGCATGGTGACCACGGTTACCAGTGCGAACACCTTTAATTTCGTTAACGATGTCTAGACCTTCAGTGACTTTACCAAATACAGCATAACCCCAACCTTGGACATTTTCGCCTGAGTGGTTAAGGAAAGCATTATTGCCTACGTTAATAAAGAATTGAGCAGATGCAGAATGTGGAGATTGAGTACGCGCCATTGCGATTGTGCCTAACTCATTTTTTAAGCCGTTGTTCGCTTCATTTTCAATAGAGTCGCGAGTCGCTTTTTCTTTGAAATTTTCATCCATGCCACCGCCTTGGATCATGAAACCGTCAATAACACGGTGGAAAATTACGCCATCATAAAAACCATCACGAACGTATTCTAAGAAGTTAGCAACAGTTTTAGGTGCTTTTTCTGAGTTAAGTTCAAGAACAATACGTCCTTTACTGGTGTTTAATTCAACTTGAGGAAAACTCATTCTATAATCTCCTGATCATGGACAAAAAAGCCATGGGTTTTTGGTTGAGAGAAGCATAAGCAAACTGTAAACTACAAGGCAAGCAAAAACGCGACTTTCTTTGTTAAAAAACGAAAATTGCGTTTTAATTATCCTATTTTATCTTATAGAAGTGATTTATCAACTATGAAGTCGAATGATGTTGTTTCATCCCTGCCAAATAACCCGACAACTAATACTCAATCTGTCGATGCTGCGCAGCAAGAACAACAGCCGGGCTTAGACTTTGTACGCCAAGTCATTACCGAAGATCTAGCAGCAGGTCGTACAAAGCAGGTGGTGACGCGTTTCCCACCAGAACCAAATGGTTATTTACATATTGGTCATGTCAAAGCTATTTGTCTGAATTTCGGTATTGCACAAGAATTTGATGGCGTATGTAACCTGCGTTTTGACGATACCAATCCCGATGCAGAAGAACAAGAATACGTTGATGGTATTGCCAACGATGTCAAATGGTTAGGTTTTGACTGGAATGGCGAACCGCGCTATGCATCAAGCTATTTTGACCAATTGCATACATGGGCAATTCAATTGATCAATCAAGGTGATGCTTATGTTGATTTGCAGTCACCTGAAGAAATTCGTTTAAACCGTGGTAATTTTGTTGAACTGGGCAAAAACTCACCTTATCGTGATGTGAGTGTGGAAGAAAATCTTGTACGTTTTACCCAAATGAATAATGGCGAGTTGGGTGAAGGCAAAGCAGTACTTCGTGCCAAAATTGATATGGCTTCACCGAATGTACATATGCGTGACCCGATTTTGTATCGTGTACTTCATTCTGAGCATCATCAAACAGGTGATACATGGAAAATGTACCCGATGTATGACTACGCTCATCCATTATCTGATGCGATTGAAGGCATTACCCATTCACTTTGTACACTTGAATTCCAAGATCACCGTCCATTCTATGATTGGGTCGTGGAAAAAGTTAAATCTGAAGCCGTTCCACGTCAATACGAATCGAGTCGTTTAAATATTGATTACACCATTACCTCTAAACGTAAGCTTCGTAAACTAGTTGAAGGTGGTCATGTTCATGGTTGGGATGACCCACGTATGCCAACTGTTGTGGGTATGCGTCGTCGTGGTTTTACTGCGGAAGGTTTGCGTGATTTTTGTAAACGTGTAGGCGTGTCTAAAACTGATGGTATTGTTGATGTGGCAATGCTTGAGTTCTGTATTCGTCAATCACTGGAAAATACCGCTGCACGTGGTATGGCAGTGTTAAACCCACTTAAAGTGACATTAACCAATCTTCCTGAAGATATGGATTTAACCCATTCACGTCATCCGAATGTGGATATGGGCGAGCGTGTTATTCCTTTATCTAAAGAAATTTATATCGATCGTAAGGATTTTGAAGAAGTGCCACCGAAAGGCTTTAAACGTTTAATTCCTGAGGGTGAAGTACGTTTACGTCATGCTTATGTGATTAAGTGCGATGAAGTGATTAAAGATGCTAATGGTGAAGTGATTGAGCTTAAATGTTCAATTGACCCTGAAACTTTAGGTAAAAACCCTGAAGGGCGTAAAGTGAAAGGGGTTGTACATTGGGTTTCTGCAACGAAAGGTATTGCTGCTGAAGTTCGTGTTTACGACCGTTTATTTACTGAAGCTGCGCCAGATGCAGATGATGATTTCTTAGCGAACTTAAATCCAAATTCTTTAACGGTACTTCAAGCCGTGATTGAACCTGCATTGGCACAGGCGAAACCTGAAGATCGTTTCCAATTTGAACGTGAAGGTTATTTTGTTGCAGATCAATATGAGCATACCAGCGACAAACCTGTCTTTAACCGTATTTTGGATTTAAAAGATAGTTTTAAACCAGGCAAATAACGAAAGCACTATATTTTAGTAAAAGATTGGCATTCAATGTGAATGTCACTCTGCTGAAATAAGCCATAAAAGCTCAACTTAGGTTGGGCTTTTTCATGCAGATCAATAAGGACTTGCCGTGATTATTCGAGATAAAACCAATAGTTTTGCACTGCTGTTTGCTTGGCACGGTACAATTCTGCCTAAAGTTTTTCCTGCACTGATAATGGTGGTGCTGATCTCGACAACTTTGGTTTATTTGTCGAAGAATCATTATGTTTCGGTGCCAGAAGTTCCTGCGGTAGGTTTTACTGTTTTTGGAGTGATCTTATCGATCTTTCTAAGCTTTAGAAATACTGCATGTTATGAGCGTTGGTGGGAAGGGCGCAAGTTGTGGGGTGCTTTAATTGCGAATTCACGACATATGATACGGGATACCTATGTGTTAGATGATCAACCGCGTGAAGTATTGCTGTACCGTATCATGCTGTTTACTCATTTATTACGTGATCGGCTACGTAAACAGGTGCATTCATTTGAACATTATCAGCTACATGTACAATTGACAGAACAGCAATGGCAGATGCTGAGTGGTCATATGAACCCACCGCAATATGTGTTGGAAATTATTCAAAAAGATTTAGTCGGCATTTATAAACGTGCTGAGATCACAGATATTATTTACAGTGCATTAACCAAGCATACCGTTGCGATTGGTGATATTCATGCAGGTTGTGACCGAATTTCATCTACACCGTTGCCATTTTCATATTCTGTGTTACTTCATCGCGCCGTGTATTCATTTTGCTTTATTCTGCCATTTAGTCTTGAATCCAGTTTAGGGGTTTGGACTCCCGTAATTGTCGCACTGATTGCTTACTTGTTTTTAGGTTTAGATGCCTTAAGTGCGGAGTTGGAAGAACCCTTTGGTATTCAGGAAAATGATTTGGCCTTAGATTCTATGGTACGCAACATAGAGCGGGAAATGCTGAGTTCATTGGGTGAAGACTTACCGCCCATGATTGTTGCTCATAAAGCGAATTTGATTTAAGAATTTTATCTCTGCTAGAATTCAAATTACGGATTTTTATGTCTATCCTTATCACGTAATTTCTTTTTGATATACAAAACTAAAGCAAAACAGGTGGTGGTGATCGTTAGTAGCATACTGTTCATATAGCTCATGATTGAGCTGACATAGCCAATGGTGGTGAGGCGATTCATCATACGCATCACTTGTGGGCTGCTTTCTACACCTGTAATTGCCCAAGTGCATAAATGTTCACAGTTATTCATAATTAGATGATAGCTGTTTTCATTCATGCGTGAACGCATACGACGTACCACTTTACGACCGACAAATTTTGGATGGGTATAGCGTTGAACAATAATGGTTTTACCAAAACTGAATTTTTCTAGTGATGTGACTTCAATAGGACGTTTTTTGAATAAGTGTGCAAAACCTGAATAATGAATCACCCGACCACGCCCTGCATAAATGCCATGGTGGGAATAGCCCAAATGTTTGACGATCAGATGTGTCCCTAAAGGAAATCGTGTTTTCTGCTGCCGCATCGTACGCTTAGCCTATAAAGTTACAAGTGTATATTGTTGATCTAGTTTACTGTTTCTGTATGAAAGAATCGAATATTTCATTCAGTTGAATGAATTTGTTATGCTTTTATTCAAAACAACGGCATATTGCTTCTTCAATTGTTTATGTAAAAAGCCATCACCTCAGGGTAGGCATGTTGTCAATAGAATGTATCAAGATGTGCGTCATACTCGCTTTAGATGAGTATCAGTCGCCAAAAGAGAGAATAGGGGACAGCTTAATCTTAACTATAGTCCTTCAATCTGTCGTATCAGCAAATAAAAAAGGCATTTAGATGATCTAAATGCCTTCTTCTCAGACTCTACTATTGGAGTGGTAGATGCTGTAGTTCATTTAACTCTTTACGGCTATAACCTCGCGAAGCTAAAACCTTTTTAATTCCAATGATGACTTCTTCATCTGTTGCTTTTGCTAAAGCTTGAATCAGTTGTTCATTCGATTTACAAGAGCAATCATTTTCGACACAAGAAATTTGGTTCTTCTGGTCGTTTTGCTGTTGATTTGCAGAAAACAGCTTTTGCCAAAAACTCATAGAGCCTTCATACACGACTTAATATAGTTCGAAATATAGCCAATCTGGTAAATAAAACAAGTCTACTAAAGCGATAAAAGCAGCAATCGAACAGTAAATTTTCCGATAGTAGCAGAGAAGTTTAACGGTATTATGACATTGACTATTTGAAAATATTTATAAGTTGCTGATTTTTATTTTAATAAAAAAATGAAGCTCAATTGAGCTCCATTAGAATATAAAAAATTAGGTTTTTACAACGAAATAAATTGTTTAAATTTTTTCGAGCAATATGCCAGATTCTACGTGATGGGTGTATGGGAATTGGTCAAACATCGCAAACTTGGTGATTTTGTGCGTTTGGGATAAAGTCTTTAAGTTGTCCTGTAAAGTATCAGGATTACATGAAATATAAATGATGCGTTCAAAGCGTTGGATCAGTTTTAATGTTTCATCATCAATGCCTGCACGTGGCGGATCAACAAAAACAGTGTCGAAATCATAGCTTGAGATATCGATATTAGCTTCTTGTAAACGACGGAACTCACGTTCACCATTATAGGCTTGAGTGAACTCTTCAGCAGATAGACGTGCAACTTGAATATTGTCAATTTGGTTTTGTTCAATATTCCACTGCGCAGCATAAACAGATGATTTAGCCAGTTCTGTTGCTAGTACTCGATTGAACTTGGTTGAAAGTGGTAGGGTAAAATTACCATTACCACAGTACAGCTCAAGTAAATCTTTATCTGACTGTTCAGCAGCATTACATGCCCATTCCAGCATCTTTTGGCAAACTTGTGCATTCGGTTGCGTGAAACTGCTTTCGATTTGTTTGTATTTATAAGTACGGTCAAAAACTTGGAGTTCTTCAACCACATATTCATCAGACAAGACAAATTTTACACCGCGACTACGACCAATCAATTTAATATTAAGTTGTTCGGCTAACGCTTTGGCAGCAACTTCCCACTCTTGTTCAAGTTTACGGTGGTAGATGAGTGAAACCAGCACTTCACCGCTTAACGTTGCTAGAAAATGTGCTTCAAATAAACGCGATTCTAAAATAGGATTTGCTTTTAAAGCTGTCAATAGTTTTGGCATTAAATCATTAATGCTTTGATCTGCAATCGGGAATTCATCTATACGAATAACGGTTTTCTGTTTGTCGTCTTCATTGCGTTCGAACATGGCATAGAACATATCATCTTCAGTATGCCAAATACGAAATTCTGCACGCATACGGAAGTTTTGTTCAGGCGACTGAAATACTTCTAAAGAAGGGGGATTAAATTCGGCAAATTGAGCAGAAATACGTGCAATCTTGGCATCAAGTTGTAACTGATAAGCTGAAGTCATATGCAGTAAAAATCACAAACACATTGAAAACAGGGATGGTAACAAAGTTTGAATAAGATGACTAAACTTATTCCCAATTAAGCAGTAGAAATATAGTGTGAACCGATATTTTGTGTGGATCTGTTGTTGATCTTATTTGTTGCAGTTAAAAGTTCTTGCAATAGGGGTATCACGATCATCTTAGTGATGATTGATCAATTTATAAAAAATCGCCAAGTCAACGAGATTAGGGAGTAGTCGACTTGGCTGAAAAGGAAAAGATATTTTGTTATAGGGTTGTGTGCTAAAGGTTTATTTTTAGCTTTGCGTGAGTGTCATTAGGCTGGCATTTCCTCCCGCCGCTGCGGTATTAATACTGATCGCCCGTTCAATTACAAAACGCTCCAAAGGAATATCATGATGCAGTGGTTCTAAGTGAGTGACGCCAATAATCGCACCTGAACGAGCAGCAATTTTGCTTTGCAGCTTTTGTAGTTCGACTTTGGTTCCGTGATGTAACACTGCATCAAACTGATCCGTTTCAATATTTTTGATGATAGAAAAACTGTCCACGATTTCTTTTGGCATTTTCTGCAAATATTTCAGTACGAAAGTATTTTCTGCCAGTACCGTCGGTTGACTGCCTACCGCAAAAATTGCACACAATTGCTGGATTTGATCCTGCTCTTGATCGGCTAAAGACAGGACACGTTTTCTTGGTAACACCACATATTGATTACTTTCCCCTGTAGGGCCTTGTAATTCATAATGATGACCAGAACAGAACGCAGGGGATGGACTCAGTTTATATTGAGGGAAATTCTTTTCTGCCCAAGCATAAAATATCTCATATAAAGGTTGATGTGCGGGTTGTGTTTTGGGCGCTTGAGTGGCAAAAGGAATGGCCAGTTTTTTTGCTGAACAGCTTTGCATTAAGCGGTAGAGATAAATTGGTCCACCTGCTTTAGGACCAGTACCTGATAAACCCTCACCACCAAAAGGCTGAACCCCGACCACAGCACCGACAATATTACGATTAATATATAAGTTGCCGACTTCTGCATGCGCAATCACTGTTTGAATGGTTTCATCAATACGGGTATGTAAGCCCATGGTTAAGCCATAACCTTTGGCATTAATGTGCTGAAGTAACTGTTCTAATTGACCATATTTGTAACGAATGACATGCAAGACTGGACCAAAAACCTCACGTTGCAAATCATTTAAATTCGGTAGTTCAATCAAAGTCGGTGGAATAAATGTACCTTCGGTTAAACTTGAATCGTGTTCAGGATTGAACATGAATTGATGCACTGGGTGACCTTTGGCACGCATTTGATCAATATGTTTTTGAATATTATTTTGCGCCTCTAAATCAATCACTGGGCCAATATCTGTTTTTAATAAGAAGGGACTGCCAACTCGCAGTTGTCGCATTGCACCTTTTAACATGGTGATGACGCTATCGGCACTATCTTCTTGAACACATAAAACACGTAGTGCTGAACAGCGTTGACCAGCACTGTCATAAGCCGAGCTGACCACATCTAAAACCACTTGTTCGGTTAATGCAGAGGAGTCGACAATCATTGCATTTTGACCACCCGTTTCTGCAATTAAGGGAACAGATTGACCTGAGCTACTTAGGCGCTGCGCAAGTGTTTTTTGTAAAATTTTGGCAACTTCGGTTGAGCCAGTAAACATGATGCCTTGAATACGGGCATCGCTACTTAATTGAGCGCCAACGGTTTCGCCTTGTCCGGGTAAAAGTTGTACGACATCATTTGGAATGCCTGCTTCCCAGAGTATTTTGATTGCTTCTGCGGCAATGAGTGGGGTTTGTTCAGCAGGTTTTGCAATGACGGTATTGCCTGCAACCAGTGCAGCAGAAATTTGACCTGCAAAAATGGCTAAGGGGAAATTCCACGGACTAATACATAACACCGTACCCAGTGGTTCAATGATCGTATCATTTTCTAAATCAATGACCTGTGCTGCATAATAGCGCAGAAAATCGATTGCTTCGCGGACTTCTGCAATGGCATTGGAATAGGTTTTACCACTTTCACGGCAGAGTAAAATCATCAGTTCGGGCAAACGTGATTGCATAATATCTGCTGCACGTTGCACATAAGCTGCACGGGTATTTTTTGCTGTATTGCTCCATCCAGATTGTGCATTCATTGCATTTTCAAGTGCTTGATTCACTTGAGTTGCTGTGGCTTCTTGCACATGACCCACGATATCTGAACCATTCGCAGGATTAACAATGGCTAAACTTTGTAGGCTCTCATGCTGAAGGGTCTTTTCAATGCTTAAGTTTTTACCTAAGGCTTGAGCTTGCCATTGATGCTGACTTAAATTTTGCGCAGTTTGATTAAGTGCAATTAAATCATGATCATTGGCTAGATCTAGACCAGCAGAATTGGGACGAATATCGCCGTATAAGTCTTGTGCCAGAGGAATGGATGGATGTTTCTGACCAATTTGCACTTCTTTTTCAGCATTTTTCAGAATTTCGGTATGTGGATTTTCAATGAGATCACTAATTTCTAATGTTTTGTCTGCAATACGATTCACGAAAGATGTATTTGCACCATTTTCTAATAAACGGCGTACCAGATAAGCCAGTAGTGTTTCATGATTCCCGACAGGCGCATAAATACGACAAGGCACACCGAGTTTTTTATCTAGTTTATTACCCACCACTTGTTCATACAGTGGTTCACCCATGCCATGTAAGCACTGAAATTCATACTGACCAATATAGTATTGCTTTGGATCTGCTAAATGGTAAATCGTTGCCAGCGTTTGTGCATTATGCGTTGCGAATTGAGGATAAATTTGCTCGGGTGCTGCTAATAATTTTTTTGCACAGGCAATGTAGGACAAATCGGTGTGAACTTTGCGCGTAAACACAGGATAGTCGTTCATTCCTTCAATTTGAGCTTTCTTAATTTCGCTATCCCAATATGCGCCTTTGACCAAGCGGATCATTAAGCGTTTTTGGCTACGTTTTGCTAAATCAACCACATAGTCGACCACGTAGAAACAGCGTTTTTGATAGGCTTGAATGACAAAGCCAATGCCTTTCCAGTCAGCAAGTGTTGGTTCAAAACATAGGCGTTCTAAAAGTTCTAAAGAAATTTCTAAACGTTCAGATTCTTCTGCATCAACGTTTAGCCCGATGTTGTATTGTTTTGCCAACTGAGCCAATTGAAGCACTTTTGGATAAAGCTCATGATGCACACGCTCAATTTGCACACGTTGATAGAGCGGATGTAGAGCAGAAAGCTTAATTGAGATACCTGGGCCATCGTAAACATCTTTGTCTTTTGATGCTTTGCCAATCGCATGAATGGCATCGCTATAATCTTGATAATAACGTTCAGCATCATGTTCGGTTAGTGCAGCTTCACCCAACATGTCATAAGAATAACGGAAGCCTTTATCTTCTAAAGATTCTGCATGTTTAAGTGCTTCTTGAATGGTTTCACCCGTTACAAACTGTTCGCCCATCATACGCATAGCAACATCTACGGCCTTACGGATAATGCTGCGACCACTACGCGCTAAAAGACCCGTCAATACACTTGATAAGCTATTTTCTTTTGGGGTTTCCATCAGTTTGCCTGTAAGCATTAAGCCCCAAGCTGCGGCATTGACAAACATCAGGTTGCTTTGACCGAGATGTTCTTTCCAATTGCCCTGATTAATTTTGTCACGAATGAGCAAGTCACGCGTTGCACTGTCCGGAATCCGCAGCAAGGCTTCAGCCAAACACATCAGCGCAATGCCTTCTTGAGAGGACAAGGAAAACTCTTGTAATAAACCTTGTACGATACCTGCTTTACCCGCAGAGCTTTTACGATCACGTAGTGTGTGTGCGAGGTTAAATGCAAGATCGTAAATACGCTGATTTAATTCGGCAGAAATTTGACTATGTTCAAGTAGGTTTTCAACACATTCTGGTTCAGCACGGCGCCAAGCAGTATTAATCTTAACTTCACAATCATTTTTTTCTTTGAATTCAGTTATATATTCAAAATGAGGTTTTGTTTCATCGAAATGGGTTTTTGTATCCATCATATTCATGCCAACGTCCTGTAACGCCCAAATTTTTGTTGAGTGAAATACCTTATATAATTTATGATTACAGAAATAAGACCGAATAACTCACTATAGTTTTTATTCATTTTAGAGAATAATTCAGATGACAAGCCCGATTTTTACATTGGACAGAACAGATATCAAAATTTTAGATATTCTGCAAAATGATGGTCGAATTTCAAATATCAAATTGGCTGAAATGGTTAACTTATCCGCGACTGCTGCTTTAGCGCGTGTGCAAAAATTGATGAAAGATGGCTTCATTGTGGGTTATGAAGCAAAGCTGAATCCTGAAATGCTCAATGCCAGTTTTGTGGTTTTTGTAGAAATTTTATTGGATAAAACCACACCGAATGTTTTAGAGGAGTTTTCTGATGCAGTGATGCAATATCCAGAAATTGTGGAATGTCACATGATTAGTGGGGGCTTTGATTTTGTGGTGAAAATTCGCTGCGCTAATATGGAAGAGTTCCGCAGGATTTCGGGGCAGGTATTATGGCAACTTCCAGGTGTAAAAGAGACCCGAAGTTATCCAGTGATGGAAGTGATTAAAGAAGGTTCTAAAATACATATTAAAAGCAAACTACAAAAATAAAAACAATAAAGGGGCCTAAGCCCCTTATAGAATTGGAAATTTATCTAGGCTTTAAGATGAAGGATATTTACTTCTTCAATTCAGCCATTTCTTTTTTATACAATTCATCGGCTTGTTCAAAACGCTGGATCACCTCTGGAGATGGCGCTTTTTCTAGCAAGCTCACAACGATGATACTGATGAATGAGAAAATGAAGCCGGGAATAATTTCATAAAGTCCAGTGCTTGCCATGGTGTTTTTCCATAAAATAACCGTCACCGCACCGACAATAATTCCGACAATCGCGCCGTTTAAAGTCATACGTTTCCAGAATAAAGATAGGATGATGAGTGGGCCAAATGCAGCACCAAAACCTGCCCATGCATAAGCCACTAAGCCCAAAACCTTACTGTCTGGATTGCTTGCAAGACCAATTGCGAGAACTGCAATGGCTAAAACCATGAAACGCCCCACCCAAACCAACTCCTTCTGTGAAGCATTTTTGCGTAGAAATGATTTATATAAATCTTCAGTTAATGCGCTTGAACAGACCAAAAGCTGACAGCTTAGTGTGCTCATCACCGCCGCTAAAATAGCAGCTAGAACCACGCCTGTAATCCATGGATTGAACAAGATTTTAGTCAATTCCATGAATACAGTTTCAGGGTTGGCTGTCGCTATTGCAGCATGTTCTGGGTGGATGTTGAAGTAAGCAATACCTAAGTAGCCAACAGCAACTGCACCGGCTAAGCAGAGAATCATCCACGTCATGCCAATGCGGCGTGCTGCTGGAATCGATTTCACAGAATCTGCTGCCATAAAACGCACAAGAATATGTGGTTGGCCAAAATAGCCTAGACCCCATGCCATAGAGGATAAAATGGCAACAATGCTTAAATCTGAAAAAAGGTTGTTTGCCAGTGGACGAACAGATTCAATTACAGTTGTCACTTGCTGCGCATTCTCGCCAATAGCAATGTAAGTCATAATTGGCGCAAGCAGTAGGGCAAAAATCATTAGACCGGCTTGGAAGGTATCTGTCCAACTGATCGCGAGAAAGCCACCGATACATACATAACTAATGGTTGCAATTGCACCAATCCACAGTGCAGTGGTGTAATTCCAACCAAAGAGGCTTTCAAACAGGCGTGCGCCAGCAACCATGCCTGAAGCACAGTAAATTGCGAAGAAAATTAGAATGACTACGGCTGAAATAATACGCAAAACACGCTTACGATCACCAAAACGGCTGGTGAAATAATCTGGCAATGTTAATGCGTTATTCTGTACTTCGGTATGAACACGTAAACGACCTGCAACCAATAACCAATTGAGCCATGCGCCAATAATCAGTCCAATGGCAATCCAAGCCTCAGATAAGCCTGAAAGATAGATTGCTCCAGGAAGACCCATCAAGAGCCAACCACTCATATCTGATGCACCGGCAGAAAGGGCGGTGACGACACTACCTAAACTACGACCACCCAGGATGTAATCTGAGAAATCTGTGGTGGCTTTATAGGCATATAGCCCAATTCCAACCATGGCAATAATATAAAAAATAAATGTGATTAATGTCGGGTTTAGCTGACTCATGTGCTCATCCTTATGTCCTTATAAATACATCTATCCAAGATGAATTTTTATCCATATCCAGTAAGGAGCTGATTCAAGCATAGAACTAAAATTACGTTCCGTTACATTTCGGGAGGATTTAATAGTGAGTTGTGTAGCGAAATGTATTTCTAGATACAATTGGAAAAAAGATTATAAAATGAATAAATTATAAACATGATGCTAAATGCCATTCATATTTGGGCGTATTTAATTAGTGTAAATTTAGAATCAGTCTAAAAGAGTCCTGAGTTGTATTTTTAATGAGAAAGGTTGAATACAGTCAAGAATATTACACATTCTTACAGTTGTTACGAAAATGCTGTATTTGATTATAAAGTATTGCTAAATATATATCTTTTTACTGTATTCAAAATAGAACAAAAGTTTAATATTTGTTATATTGCACAATTCTGGTGCATAAAATGTGAGTGTATTTAAAGTGTCTACGGTTCAACTTGATCATACAAGAGTAGAGCATGATTTGTTGGGGGCGAAGAAAGTTCCAGCAGCATGTTATTACGGCATCCATACTTTACGTGCTTTAGAGAATTTTCAAATCTCTAATCAAAAAGTAGGAACTAATCAACATTTTATTCGTGCTCTAGCGCAAGTCAAAAAGGCTTCAGCGCAAACCAATTTGAAATTTACAAAAATTTCTGAACAAGTTAGCCAAGCTATCGAGTTTGCTTGTAATGAATTAATCGAGTTTCCCGATAAATGGAGTACTGCTTTTCCTTTAGATGTTTATCAAGGTGGAGCGGGAACATCTATTAATATGAATACCAATGAAGTATTAGCAAATATTGCCTTAGAACATTTAGGGTTTAATAAAGGTCAATATGAACATATTCACCCCAATGATCATGTGAATAAATCACAATCAACCAATGACGTCTATCCAACGGCTTTGCGTTTAGCAACCTATTATAGTTTGGATGATCTGTTACTTCAGATTCAAAGATTGATTGATACACTACACATAAAAGTTGCAGAGTTTCAGTTTGTTTTAAAAATGGGACGAACTCAATTACAAGATGCTGTTCCGATGACTTTGGGACAAGAATTCCGTGCTTTTGCGACGTTATTAAAAGAAGACATACGCTTAATTCAGCGTACACGTGAGCTGTTATTGGAAGTGAATTTAGGTGCAACGGCAATTGGCACAGGAATAAATACACCTAAAGGCTATGCGTATGAAGCTGCTCAGTCTTTAAGTAAAATTACTGGCTTGAATTTAATTGGCGCGGAAGACTATGTTGAAGCCACCAGTGATTGTGGCGTATTTATTATTTTATCAAGTACGCTGAAACGCCTTGCAGTTAAACTTTCAAAAATCTGTAATGACTTACGCCTATTAAGTTCTGGCCCACGTACAGGTTTAGCTGAAATACGTTTACCTGAATTACAAGCAGGGTCATCCATTATGCCTGCAAAAGTTAACCCAGTCATTCCTGAAGTGGTCAATCAAATTGCATACAGAGTAATTGGCAATGATTTAACCGTGACGATGGCTGCTGAAGCAGGGCAATTACAGTTAAATGTCATGGAACCTGTGATTGCTATTGCAATTAATGAATCAATTGAATTACTCACACAAGCAATTAAAAGCCTAGATGACAAATGTATTAAAGGCATTCAAGCCAACGAACAAGTCTGTTATGACGCAGTCATGCGTAGTGTCGGCATTGTCACTTTATTAGATCCAATTCTAGGTCATGCTAAATGTGATGAAATTGGTAAGCAATGTATTGCTGAAAATAAAACCATTCAACAAGTGGTTTTAGAGCAAGAATTACTGACCCAAGAACAGTTAGATGAAATCTTCTCATTTAGTAATTTAGTTTCAGAAATTAGCGTACAAGCTGAGCCATTAGCACAAGTAAGCTAAATTTTGGCTGCAAAAATCCAATTCTGAGTAGTGATTATTAAAGGGTAGTAATTTAAGTTGCTATCCTTTTTTTATGAAAAATAGTCGTGAACAGACTGTAGCTCAGGTTAAAATAGACGAGATTTTTAATATTTGTAATGCTTATGCTGAATAAACTCGCTGGACTGTTTAAAGGTTCAAGAAAGTCTGCTGAACAACTGTTTTTACAACAACAGAATATTCAGTTTGATCAAGTGCAGGGTTATATTGTCGATGGTATTGTGGTCAATGAGCTTTCAGAACGTTTAGTTTATTTTTCAAATCGGAAATTGAACCACTTTGATGATTTAAAAAAATTGTATTTCACTGCAATGATTATCAATGAAAAAATTGATCTTGAAATTGCCAATCAACGCTTTGTCACGCGTTTAGGCAATACTGAAGAAAATTTATTGCAGTTGAAGCATATTATTCAAAAGTTAAATGACTATTATCGAATTTTCTTGCGCGAAAAATGATTAAAAAATAGGCTTTGAATAAATGAGATATTAAGCATCTAAAAGGATTTGGGTAAAAAATGGTGCCAAATATAAAAATAACTCAACCGCAAAATTACACATGCTAATATATTGCTTATGTGATTTAGACCAAAAGCTATATACATGTTCCAACAAGAAATTTCCCAACTAAATCTGCAACAATTAAAAGCAGGCGAGAAACGCTGGGTCGGTAATTTACAAGGCTCATCTGCATCTTTGTTGTTCAAAGAGATTGCGACGCAAAGTAAGCAATTATTCATTATTGTTGCCAAAAATAATCAGCATTTAGGTCAGTTGGAAAGTGAATTAGAGTTTTACGGGATAAAACCGATTATTTTCCCAGATTGGGAAATTTTACCGTATGACCGTTTATCGCCACATCAAGATATTGTGTCAGAACGACTGTCGATTTTATCCAATATGCCACAATCTGGCGTGTTGCTTTTGTCTGCATCGACCTTGGTACAACGGGTCGCACCAACGTCATGGGTGTTAGGCGAACATTTTGATATTAAAGTCGGTCAAAAATTTGCATTAGAACAACAAAAACTTCGCTTAGTACAAGCGGGCTACCACTTGGTCGATACCGTTTATGATCATAGTGAATTTGCTGTACGTGGCAGCATTATGGATATCTATGCGTCTGGGCAAAGTGCACCTATCCGTATAGATTTATTTGATGATGAAATTGAGAGTTTAAAGTTCTTTGATCCTGAAACGCAAAGAACGACGCAAAACTTGAAACAGTTTTCGGTGTTGCCCGCTAAAGAATTTCCACTCAAAGAAGGACGTTCGACTTTCCGTGATCGTTATGCAGAAAGTTTTCCGACTGCAAATCCAAAGAAAAATAGAGTTTATCAAGATGTTTTAGAAGGCATTGCATCTCCAGGGCTTGAGTTTTATTTTCCTTTATTTTTTAGTAAAGAAGCCATGGCAACACAAAGCACCCTCATGGCGTACTTTCCAAAGAATGGCATTGTCATTACAGATAAGAGTTTGGATGAAGGATTAAGCAATTTTTGGAAGGATGTGGTAAGACGTTACGAAGATCGTCGCCATAATGTTGATCATCCTATTTTACCGCCAGAGGAACTTTTCTTACAACCGAATCAGGTCTTGGAACAACTCAATCATTTTGCAAGAATTGTTGCTTCATCCGAAGAGTTTGTCGAAAAAACAGGTGTTCTGAATCTGAATACGGAATTGCCTCCGCGTTTACCTGTTGATCCAAAACAAGAAAAACCTTTTTCAGCGGTTAAAAAGTATATTGATGCTGTAAATCACCCCGTGCTTTTGGTTGCTGAAAGTGCAGGCCGCCGTGAAACTTTAAAAGATGCTTTGCGACCAGCGCTTGGGGATATCCCCAATGTGGAAAATTTTACCGACTTTAGAAAATCATTACATGCCATTGCTATTACCAGTGCACCACTTGATCGTGGTTTGGTGATCCCGAATCACCTCACGGTGATTTCTGAAAATCAGTTGTATGAACATCGTGTAGTTCAACGTCGTCGTAAACGTCAGCAAGAAGTATCCGAAGAGTTCCTCATTCGTAGTTTGACGGAACTGAGTATTGGTGCACCTGTCGTACATATTGATTATGGCGTGGGGCGTTATGCAGGTTTGGTCACTTTAAGTATAGATGATCAAGACTATGAGTTTTTACAGCTCGATTACGCTGATGCGGCCAAAGTATATGTTCCTGTCACCAACTTACATCTGATTAGCCGTTATAGTGGTGGTGATCCTGATTTGGCGCCGTTACATAAATTAGGTACGGATACGTGGAATAAAGCAAAACGTAAAGCCTTGGAACAAATACATGATGTCGCTGCCGAATTGCTGCATATTCAAGCACGTCGTCAAGCTAAACCTGGTTTTGCTTTTGAACTTGAGCAAAGTCCATATATGCAATTTGCCAGTGCTTTTGCTTATGAAGAAACTTTAGATCAAGCCAATGCCATTGATGCAACGCTACATGATATGCAATTGGCAAAACCCATGGATCGCCTTGTCTGTGGTGATGTCGGTTTTGGTAAGACAGAAGTTGCTATGCGTGCAGCATTTCTAGCGGTGCAAAATAATAAGCAAGTGGCGGTTTTAGTCCCGACCACCTTGCTTGCGCAACAGCATTATGAATCCTTTAAAAACCGTTTTGCCGATTGGCCAATTCGTATTGAAGTGCTATCCCGTTTTGGTTCCAATAAATCGCATGTGAAAACGACTGAGGATTTGGCGAATGGTAAAGTTGATATTGTGATTGGAACGCACAAAATTTTGCAGGAAAGTATTCAATTTAAAAACTTGGGTTTAATGATTGTCGATGAGGAGCACCGCTTTGGTGTACGTGATAAAGAACGTATTAAAGCCATGCGTGCCGATGTCGATATGCTGACACTGACTGCAACACCAATTCCGCGTACCTTAAATATGGCATTTAGTGGGATGCGTGATTTATCTATTATTGCTACGCCGCCGGCACGTCGTTTAGCCGTTAAAACTTTTGTGCAAGAAAGTACCAATGAATCGATCAAGGAAGCCATTCTGCGTGAATTACTTCGTGGTGGTCAGGTTTATTTTTTACATAATGAAGTGGATACCATTGAACGTGCAGCAGAAAGCTTACGTCAACTTGTTCCAGAAGCACGTGTAGCCGTGGCACATGGGCAAATGCGCGAACGTGAGTTAGAGCAGGTCATGCAGCAGTTTTATCACAAAGAATATAATGTCTTGGTGTGTTCAACCATTATTGAAACAGGGATTGATGTTCCAAATGCCAATACTATTTTAATTGAACGTGCAGATAAATTGGGTCTTGCACAGTTACATCAATTGCGTGGTCGTGTCGGTCGTTCACATCACCAAGCCTATGCTTACCTACTTGTGCCTTCTCTTAAAGGTTTAAAAGGCGATGCGGAAAAACGTCTTGATGCCATTCAGCGCGCATCAAATTTAGGCGCAGGCTTTATGCTTGCCACGGAAGATTTGGAAATTCGTGGTGCTGGTGAACTGTTGGGCGAGCAACAAAGTGGTTCAATGCAAGCGATTGGCTATAGTTTGTATATGGAAATGCTGGAGAAAGCGACTAAAGCCATTCAAAAAGGTAAAACACCGAATTTTGATGCGCCACTTTCTTTAACTGCTGAAATTAATTTGCATATGCCAGCGTTGATTCCAGATGATTATCTGGGTGATGTACATCAACGCTTGTTGTTTTATAAGCGTATTAGTAATACTGATAGTCAAGACAAGCTTGATAACATCCGCATGGAATTGATTGATCGTTTTGGTGTGCCACCACAACCGGTGAAGCAATTATTTGCCGTACATCAGATTCGTTTAAAAGCAGAGCAGTTGGGCATGACCAAAGTCGATATCGGTTCGCAGGGTGGTTATATTGAATTTTCTCCCGATACTCCAGTACAAGCAGTCAGCATTATTCAAATGATGCAAAAACATCCGACTTTTTTCCGTATGGATGGTGGGCAACGCTTGAAAGTGATGGTGATGTTGGAAGATTATCAAAAAAGAATTCAATTTATTTCTGATTTATTGGTCAGTTTATTAAAAGAAGTTCACTAAAGAGAATGTGAGTGCGTAATATTTATGCACTCATATTTAAGTTTGTTCATAATTTAAAAAATGCCAGTAAGAAATACTTGATTTTTTAAAGGAAATTATTACATTCGTAGGTACGAAGGTATTCAATATAAATAGTGGTTTATTTGTAATGAAACACATTGCATAGAATATTCACGTCTCATTGGATGTGATAGTATTAGCCATCATTCTAATTTTGCATAATTTATAAAGATATGTTTAGTTTGCATCCCCAACTTGCTCAAGATACTTTTTTTGTAGGCGACTTTCCACTGTCAACATGTCGTTTAATGAATGATATGCAATTTCCGTGGCTCATATTAATTCCGCGTGTACCAGGTACTACTGAATTATATGAATTAAGTCAGGCCGACCAAGAACAATTCCTACGTGAATCTAGCTGGTTATCAAGCCAACTGGCACGTGTATTCCGTGCAGACAAAATGAATGTCGCAGCTTTAGGCAATATGGTGCCACAGTTGCATTTTCATCATGTCGTGCGTTACCAAAATGATGTCGTTTGGCCAAAACCAGTGTGGGGTACACCAGCTGTTCCTTATACCAATGAAGTCCTTGCTCATATGCGTCAAACTTTAATGCTCGCGCTTCGTGGTCAAGGTGATATGCCATTTGATTGGCGTATGGATTAATTCATAACCATTTAAAACCATAAAAGAATATATGGTATGAATACTCGGACTAGGAGTGCTTGAGTGCCGTTAGACGACTGGATTAGAAAAGAGCCTAGGCAATTTGAATATTTTCATCGCTTGATGGGGTATGTCATGTTGTCTTTACTCATCATTGTCTATCACTACACTTCATCCGATACTCAATATCAGATTTATGTTCCTTTATTCTTACTGTTTACTTTACTGATTACACCAAAGTTATCGAATTGGTTGCTATACCGTTATAATTCCAAAATAAAACGTAGTGTCCTATTTGTTGTCGATATTGTTGTTATTTCAGTTCTTTTATCTGCGATTCATTTAAATTTGGTGCTGACTTTTCTTTCATTTTTTGCACTTTTATATACTGCCATTAGTAATAAAATTTCATTTCTAATGACGTCACTGGCAAGTTTAATTGGTATTGCCATTTTTTATCTGTGTAATATTTTTATTTTTGGTTTCGGTGAGTATTTTGAGCAAACGACTGGGGAGTTAACGGTCCTTGGTTTTATTTGTTTAATTACTTATTTTGGCGTAGGGAGTTTTTACCAACGCAGTCAAATACAACATATGAGTAATCGTAAAGCTTATTATTATGAGCAAATGAATCGCTATATGGAATTTGCGAATCAACTCAGCCGCTATGCACCTGTGCAATTGTGGCAATCGATTATGAAAGGTGAGTCTGAAGCCAAAATTGAATATAAACGAAAAAAAATGACGATTTTCTTTTCAGATATTCAAGGGTTTACTGAACTTTCTGAAACGCTTATTCCAGATGACTTAGCATTTTTACTTAATGACTATCTAAGTCATATGACTGAAATTGCAAAGCAATATGAAGCGACTGTTGATAAGTTTATGGGCGATGCAATTTTAATTTTCTTTGGTGACCCTATTTCTCAAGGTGTTGAACAAGATGCAAAAACTTGTTTAGACATGGCGATTGATATGCGTCAGCAAATGAAATTATTAAGAGAAAGATGGATTAAAATGGGTTATCCCGCTTTACATATTCGTATGGGGATTAGCACAGGTTATTGTCACGTAGGGAATTATGGTGCAGCTCATCGTATGGCATATACCATTGTTGGGCGTGATGCAAATTTGGCAGCACGTTTACAAAGTGCTGCTGCGGTAGATGAAATTTTAATTTCTGATGAAACCTATAATCTAATTAAGAATGATTATCTGTGTGCGCCTAAAGCACCTGTTACCCTGAAAGGGATTCAAGGGCCAGTAAACACTTGGCAAGTGATGGAAAAATATACTTCGCGTAAATCGGATTATCAGCGCTGGTTTGATTATGAGTATAAGGGCTTTCATTTGTTATTAAATCTGGATGAAGTTCAGAATTATGAATATTCAGAACTGATTAATGTTTTAGAAAAAATGATTAAGCGCATACAAAAACAGCAAAAAATGACCAATTCTCATGGGATTGTAAAATTGAATTTAGAGGATGAAGTGATAGAGGAAAAAGATCAACAATATCACTAGAATCATTCTTTTTAGGCTGTATTTAGATAGGAAAAACCACGCTATAGCGTGGTTTTTTATTGCCTATAAAATCAATTAATGATTTTCAGAAGCATGATTGATTGTATATTTAGGTATTTCAATTTCTAAGTCTTCATCGACCATTTTCACTTGGCAAGATAGGCGAGAATCAGGTTCTAAGCCCCAAGCACGATCAAGTAAGTCTGCTTCAACATCATTCATTTCATCTAGGCTGTCAAAGCCTTTACGTACTACAACATGACATGTTGTGCATGCAGCAGACATATCGCAAGCGTGTTCAATTTTAATGCCATTTTTCAATAAGCTTTCGCAAAGATTAGCATTCGGTTCAACTTCAAACTCAGCACCATTAGGGCAAATTTGCGCATGTGGAAGAACTTTAATACGTGGCATGATTTTTACCTATTTATTTGTGTGAGTTTGACCAGTCATCGAGTTGAGTGCCTTTAAGTGCTGAATCAATGTGTTGATTCATACGTGCTGCAGCAAAAGCATCACTATGTATTTTAAGTTGCTGTACAGCTTCTTCAATAGCTTCGATGTTGGTTGTCGATAATTGCTGTTCGAGTTCAACTTTCGTTTGCTCTAAAGCCACCAATTGTTCAGCACTCAGTAAGTTTGAATCAACTTTTAATGCTTGTGTAAGTGCTTCCAATTCACGCTGTGCTTCAACTTTAGTCTCTTGTAAATGACGAAGATTTTTATCTTCTTCAGCAAATTTAAAACCGTCAATTAATAAGCGCTCAGTATCAGAATCGGATAAACCATAAGAAGGTTTAATGTCAATTTGTGCATGCACACCCGAAGTGGTTTCTTTTGCAGAAACAGTCAGCAAGCCATCCGCATCCACTTGGAAGGTGACTTCAATGCGTGCTTGACCCGCAGTCATCGGTGGAATGCCATGTAAAACAAAGCGACCTAAACTACGACAGTGTTCAACCAGATCACGTTCACCTTGTACCACATGAATCAACATTGCAGTTTGACCATCTTGATACGTAGTAAACTCTTGGCGACGTGCGACTGGAATAGCGGTGTTACGTGAGATTAGGCGTTCCACCAAGCCCCCCATGGTCTCTAAACCTAAAGAGAGTGGGGTGACATCAAGCAGTAATGAACCATCTTTGCTGTTGCCAATCAGTTGGTCTGCGGTAATGGCTGCCCCAATAGCGACCACTTCGTCTGGATTGATAGTACATAAAGGTTCTTGATTAAAGACATCACGAACAGCTTTTTGTACCGCATAAGAACGTGTTGAGCCACCGACAAGAACAACATTTTGAATGTCACTAAGTTCTAATTTGGCATCACGCATGACACGCTTGCAAACGCTAATGGTTTTATCTAAAGCAACTTTAATAATATCTTCAAATGTTGCACGATCTAAAGTTAAAACTTGATCTAAGGCCTGAAGCTCTACCGATTCAGCATCGGTTAATGCTTCTTTTGCTTTGCGTGCAGCAACGATCAGATGCACATGTTCTGAATTATCTAAAGTTTCAATATTGAGTTGTTTCTTCGCCCATTTAACAATTAAACGGTCTAAGTCATCGCCACCAAGTGCAGTATGACCACCCGTCGCGAGAACCTCGAATACACCTTGGGTGAAACGCAAGATCGAAACGTCAAAAGTACCACCACCTAAATCATAAATCACATAGTTGCGGTCAGAAGCTAAGTTACTTTCTTGGTCTAAACCATAAGCAACCGCAGCAGCAGTTGGCTCATTGAGTAAACGTAATACATTGAGACCAGCTAATTGAGCCGCATCACGTGTTGCTTGGCGTTGAGCTTCATCAAAATAGGCGGGAACAGTAATAACTGCACCATTAATTGGGTTTTGTAGGCTGGATTCTGCACGTTCTTTTAAGTGTTTTAATATTTCAGCCGAAATTTCAACAGGTGTTTTACGCCCTTGCTGGGTTTCAAACGCTGGCATTTGATGATCTTCACCCACCAGTGTGTACGGGTGCTGAAATTTAATATCTGCTTTTGAGCGACCCATAAAGCGCTTGACTGAAACAATGGTGTTTTGAGGATCGCTGGTCATGAAAGCTTTGGCTTCATCACCATATTGAGTTGCCTGATCAGCATAATGAACAATAGAAGGAAGTAACACGCGACCTTGTTCATCGTTTAGAACTTTGGCTTTGCCTGATAGAACCGTAGCCACTAAAGAGTGCGTGGTACCTAAGTCGATACCAATAGCAATACGGTGTTCATGGGGCGCACTTGATTGACCAGGTTCTGCAATTTGCAAGAGAGCCATTGTGTTACATCCTTTGAACGTCTAAAAGTAAAAATAAATTAAAAATCATCATCAAGATCGAATGAGTCATCATCTAAAAAGCGATCTTCAGCTTTGTCAATATCAGCCATGACTTTCTGGAAGAAGCGTAATTTTCGTACTGTATCACGTGCTTCAGTCCAGTCTTCTTCAGTATAGTCGATTTTAAATTCACGAACTAAGCCATCAATCCATTGTTGGACTTCTTCTTTAAGCGAAATTAAATCGTCAGCAGAGTTGGCTTCATCAAGTTGTTCGCGAATTTCTAAAGCGGATTGTAAAAAATCAAAATCACTAATGGATTGATCAAGCAGGTGATCTTGTTTCTTTAATGAAAGTAGATATCCAGCACGACTGTCAACTTGAGATAGAACTTTGAAAGCTTGGTTGATCTCGCTGGATTTGATAAGCGCTGGAGCTTTGTCTTCGGCTTTATCGGGGTGATATTGTTGCTGCAATTTTAAAAATTCATTTTTTAAAACTGCTAAATCAATATCGAGTTCTACTGGAAGATTGAACAACTCAAAATGATTCATGGGAGATTTGATCCGCGAAAGTTCTATAAAAATAACTGCAAATTAAATGCAATTAAAACAGTGTATTGTACACTGTTTTAATGCTTAAAAAGAGAATTCGATAGGTTGGTTAAACCGTGAAAGATTCACCACAACCACATTCACCTTTTTTATTGGGGTTGTTAAATTCGAAGCCTTCGTTTAGACCATTTTTGACATAGTCCATTTCTAAACCTTCTAAATAGACACCGCTTTTAGGGTCAACGAAAACCTTAACACCAAACTGTTCAAAAACTTGATCATGTGTATCAACTTCATCTACGAACTCGAGTACATAAGCCAAACCAGAACAGCCTGAAGTTTTCACGCCAACGCGAATGCCTTCACCCTTACCGCGATTTTCTAAGTAATTGCTGATATGAGTTGCAGCATTTTCAGTTAAATGAATCATGAAAACTCCGTTATTCCTTATTCAAAACTTAAAATAATTAAGCTTTAGCTTTTTTGCTGCGGTAGTCTTCAACAGCAGCTTTAATTGCATCTTCAGCAAGTACAGAACAGTGTACTTTCACTGGAGGGAGCGCAAGTTCAGTTGCAATATCAATGTTTTTGATCGCTTGAGCTTGGTCTAAAGTTTTACCTTTAAGCCACTCAGTTACAAGCGAACTTGAAGCAATAGCAGATCCGCAACCATAAGTTTTGAAACGTGCTTGTTCAATTATGCCATTGTCATCCACTTGGATTTGAAGGCGCATAACATCACCACAAGCAGGTGCACCGACCATACCTGTACCAACATTTTCAGCATTTTTGTCTAAAACGCCAACATTACGAGGGTTTTCGTAATGATCAATTACTTTTTCACTATAAGCCATGATGCGTCTCCAAAACTCGGGGTCAGCCTGATAAGATTTAATATGAGGGCATCTTCATGAAATTTCCATGAGATGCCATGAATAAATTAGTGTTCAGCCCATTCTACTGTAGATAGATCGATGCCTTCTTTGTACATATCCCAAAGAGGAGAAAGATCACGTAATTTTTCTACAGCGGCTTTGGTTATTTCAAGAACATGGTCAATGTCTTCTTCGGTGGTGTATGTACCGAAGCTGAAACGAATCGAGCTGTGAGCAAGTTCATCAGACAAACCTAATGCGCGAAGCACATAAGAAGGTTCTAGTGTTGCAGATGTGCATGCAGAACCAGATGAAACAGCAGCATCTTTCAATGCCATCATCAATGATTCACCTTCCACAAAGTTAAAACTTACGTTTAAGTAGTTTGCAACATTGTATTCGGGATGACCGTTTAAGAACACTTGTTCTAAACCTTGTAAGCCATTCCAAAGTTTGTCACGTAATACACGAATACGTTTTTGTTCAGATTCTAGGTTTTTGCCCGCAAGTTCAAAGGCTTCACCCATACCTACAATTTGGTGAGTTGGCAATGTACCAGAGCGCATACCGCGTTCATGACCACCACCATGCATTTGAGCTTTAAGACGAACACGTGGGCTACGACGGACAAAAAGTGCGCCCATGCCTTTAGGGCCATAAATTTTGTGCGCTGAGAAACTCATCAAATCAACTTTCATGGTTGAAAGATCAATTTCGACTTTACCTGCAGCTTGAGCAGCATCGACATGGAAATAAGTTTTATTTGCACGTGTGATTTCGCCAATCGCTGCAACATCAGTCACAGTACCCAGTTCGTTGTTGACCATCATTAATGAAACAAGAACGGTATCTGGACGAATGGCTGCTTTCACCATTTCAGCTGTGATCAAACCTGTCTTTGGCTCTGGCTCAAGATAGGTGATTTCAAAGCCTTCGGCTTCAAGTTCACGACACGTGTCTAAAATTGCTTTATGTTCAATTTTACTGGTAATGATGTGTTTGCCTTTAGAGGCATAAAATTGAGCAATACCTTTTAATGCAAGGTTGTCGGATTCAGTTGCGCCTGAAGTCCACACGATTTCACGCGGATCTGCTTTAATTAAATTAGCGACTTGTTCACGTGCATATTCTACTTTTTCTTCTGCCTGCCAACCGTAAGCATGAGAACGAGATGCTTGGTTACCGAAAGTACCGTCGAAAGTTAGGCATTCCATCATACGTTCTGCGACTTGAGGGTCTACAGGAGTTGTTGCTGCATAATCAAGATAAATCGGACGTTTCATGTCAAATACCTGTAACCGATAAAAGGGCTGAATCAAATGATGGTGTATTTTGGCGAATCGCAACGGTTTGTACGTTGTCTCTTGCGACAAGATCAGCCAGCGTGATTTTTGCTAAATAATCGGCGATGTGGTGGGAGAGTTCTTGCCATAAATCATGAGTTAAGCACATTGCACCATTTTGGCAGTTAGCCTTGTGGTCACAACGCGTTGCGTCAACTGTTTCGTTTACAGCTTCTATAATTTCTAATACCGTGATTTCTTCAGCGCTACGAGCTAGATGGTAACCACCGTTGGCACCACGAACACTAGAAACTAAACCGTGACGCTTTAATTTCGCAAATAACTGCTCAAGATAAGCAACAGAAATAGTTTGACGGGCTGCAATTTCGGCAAGCGTGATCGTTTGTTCAGTTGGCTGCAAAGCTAAATCAAGTAGAGCAGTCACTGCGTAGCGACCGCGAGTAGTAAGACGCATGATTCGATACACATATTGAGACTAGATGTGTCGATTTTAAGAATCCTGACTAAAATAGTCAAGTTTTTTATGAGGCTTTAATTTGTTTTATTTTATAAGAAAAATTATATATTTATCCAAGCCATAGATTATACACTAATAATACAATTAAAAGCACGATGGTTACAATAAATGCAATGTTAGCTCTTTTCTGTTTTTGCTCAAGACGACGAATACGGTTCTTATATTGTTTTACTTCTACGTGTAAGCTATTAATGGTTGAACGTTGCTGATCAATTTTTTCTAACAGTGGTGCAATACGTTTTTTTGAGGCAATAATATCTTGCTTATCAGTTGGTTCAGTTAACCATTGTTTCCAATCAGATAAAACTTTTGGCAAGCTAAAAAGTAAAGCTAAATCGCGAAATTCATCTTTTAAAGTAATGTCACCATCAATACGCATTTTTTTAATACTACGACGATTAGCCAAAACAAAGACTTTAATTAAATCCATTAGCGTGGTGCGAATATCGAGATCTACGGCTTGCTCTGGCGCTTTGGTATCAAATAGAACACCCTGTTCAGTAAATTGAACGTAAAAATCAAAATAAGGTAAATAGCTATTAATTTTGATGGAAACTTTTTGATCGATAAACTTTTTAGCTTGTAAACCAACCACACGATCATGTTTTAAAATGAAGGTGAAAACTGTTTCTAAAAAAATCATAATCATTGTAAGCAACAAATGTGATTGATTTTGATTTTGTTGCGATTCACTCATAAAACTTAATCCTTATCCTTCCCTGAAAATAACGCATCCTAGCTCGTAAAATATACTTCAGGACTTAAACTAAACATAATATCTTGCTTTGTAGAACAGTTTAGCAAATCGATCAAGTATTTAGTTTGCTATTATGAGACTATTTTATAGGTGAATGTATTTAGCGGTATAAAAAATAATCGGGAGTGTGGGGAAATGGATAAGCGTATAAAAGATCAAGGTGTTGATCAGGAAAATTCCGATAAAACAAAGAATAAACTGCATTCAGGTCGTAAGTCGGGTCTAGATTTCCGTAAATATACCCAGCAAATTTGGCTTGCTGGATTAGGTGCTTTTTCACGTGCAGAGGAAGAGGGGAATAAATTATTTGATTCCTTGGTGAAAGTGGGTGAAGAGCTAGAATCAAAAACCACTGAAATTGCAGATCAAACAGTTGAAAAAGTGTCTGAAAAAGCAAAGGATTCGGTTACAGATACCAAAGATAAAGTTGAAAAACTACTTGATCAAAGTGTTAATCATTCACTAAACCGAATTGGTCTAGTGACAGTAAAAGATATTCAGTACTTAGAAAGTCTCATATTGCAGTTACATAGTAAGGTTGATTTTTTGGTTGAAGAAAATAAACTTTTAAAAGAAAAAATTGTAAAAAAATGAGACAGTTTTACTTTTTATTTATTTTTCAATAATTTTTTCATATTTATTTTATAGAAATGCTGATCTAGAGTATTGCCTTTTGCCCCAAAGCATTGCTATAAAGATGTTATGGAATCCTTAGACCTTAAATAAACGATATTAAGAGGACGTAATCTTCATGAATAAATCAGAATTAATCGATGCAATTGCAGAGAAAGGGGGATTGTCTAAGACTGATGCAGGTAAAGCCTTAGATGCGACAATTGCTTCTGTTACTGAAGCACTTAAATCTGGTGATACTGTTACACTTGTTGGTTTTGGTACATTCAATGTTAAAGAACGTGCAGCACGTACGGGTCGTAACCCACAAACAGGTGCAGCTTTAGAAATTAAAGCAAGTAAAGTACCTAGCTTTAAAGCTGGTAAAGGTTTGAAAGATTCTGTAGCTTAATCTTTTTTAAAGCCGAAAAACGCGCCGAATAAGGCGCGTTTTTTTATTAATAATGCCGATTTATAGTTTGAACTCATTCATTCGTTGTGGGTTTTCGGGTAAAATCCCTGACAAATAAAATATTGGAATACTTATGGAATCTTTTCGTAAAGTTATTAAGGGTTGGTTGGGCAAAGTTCTGCTCATTTTGTTTTTGACCCCTTTAGCACTTGTAGGTATTGAAGGATATTTTAGTGGTGGGAAGTCAGAAGACTCAGCAAAATTAGTCAATGGCCAAGAAATTTCTAAGAAAGAGTTAGAAACACTGACCAAAACATTTAAAGAACAGTACTTGGCTTATGCCAAGGGCGATGAAACTTTATTGAATCAATCCTATATTCAAAATAAAGCAATGGATAGCCTTGTTGCTCGTACCTTGTTATTACAACAAGCAGAAAAGTTGGGTATTTCATTAAGTGATGCGCAGATTGAACAAATGGTTGCTCAACAACCAAGCTTTCAAGAAAATGGTAAATTTTCTGAAAGCTTGTATGCAAATTATTTGCGTTCTGTTGGTATGACCAGTCAAGCTTTAATTGCAAATTTACGCCAAGACCATGCTTTAAAAATGTTGACTTCAACATTTGTGGATTATGCATTGGTGAGTAAGCTTGATATTCAACAAATTGCGAATTTGCAAACTGAACAACGTACTTTGCATTTGGCCAGTATTAAACTTGATGAATATAAGAAAAACATAAAAGTTACACCTCAAGAAATTGCGACTTATTACGACAAACATAAAAATTCATTCAAGCAAGTTGCCAGTGTGGATGTGGATTATGTTGTATTGACCCCCGCAAATGTTGCACCAGCGAATACCCAAGTGACAGATGCTGAATTACAGCAAGCCTATATAGCATTTGTAGATGCACAACAGAAAAATATTCAACCTTTAGTGAAACATATCTTAATTAGCGCAGACACTCGTTCAGATGCTGAAGCGAAGAAATTGGCAGATGATGTGGCTGCGAAAATTAAAGCAGGTATGACTTTTGCTCAAGCAGCTGCGCAATATTCAGACGATACTGAGTCTAAAGCCAAAGGTGGTGTGATTGAAGCATATCAAAAAGGTGTATTTGGTGATGCATTTGATCAAGCAGTGGCTGCTTTAAAATCAGCTCAAGTATCTGCACCAATTAAAACGCAATATGGTTATCATTTAATTGAAACACAAGCAGCCGCTATTCAGCTTCCCTCATTTGAAGCCGAAAAACCACGCTTGATGGCTGAATTACAAAAGAGCAAATCTGCAAATGCTTTTTCAGATACGGTAAATAGTCTGAATGAGTTGGTGGTGAGTAGTGATGCGTTAGATGTTGTTGCACAAGAAGTTAAAGGTGTGGCGGTTCAGTCTGTGAAAGGCATGACATTATCTACACAACATGCAGTACTGAGTGATGCAAATGTAAAAGTTAAGCTGTTTAATGAAGATGTGAAAAATGGTGATCGTAATGCTTCAAGCAGTATTCAGTTAGGTAATGGTGATACTGTTTGGGTGAAAGTACGCAATTATCATGCTGCTGGTGTGCAAAGTTTGGCTGAAGCGACTCCACGTATAAAAGCTAAATTAATTGAACAAAAAGCAATTGATGCTGCAAAAGCAAAAATTCAAGCTTCATTGAATAATTTTAAATCACAACCTGCTGCAACTGTGGTAGCACAAAGTAAAATTGCATTTGAAAGTGCTGGTGTTTTTACGCGCTCACAAGGCTTGAAACGTGAAGTTGAGCGTGCAGCATTTAGTGTTCCAGCACCAAAAGCAGGCATGTGGTCAGTAACCACAGCATCATTGCCAAATGAGTTGGTGGTTGTGGCTGTGTCAAATGTAAATAAGACCACATCAAGTGCTTTAACGGATGAGCAATTGAATGAATTGTCTAAGTTGTACCAACAACTTCGTGGTCAACAAGAATTGGATGATTACACTCAATATTTAAAATCAAATGCAAAAATTAAATAATTTTTGCTGAAATAAAAAAACCTGCGTTCACGCAGGTTTTTTTATGGGTGAGATAAAATTTTATTCAGCACGTAGCTTAAGTTCATAACCTGAGTATTTGCGAATATTAATCACCCCAGTATCTAAAATTAGATATTGACCTTTAATACCTTGCAAGACACCACGGATAACTGGTGTTTTGTCTAGATTGTGAGATTTTACTTTTTCAGGATACTGTTCTACGGGATAGATAAACTCATGTGGAAGTTCATTTTCCATCAATTCAATGGTTTCGTTAAACTCAAGGTTTTGACTAAATTCATCACGAATCGTTTGAATTTTTGGTGCAAACTCTGCAACCAGTTGCTCGCGAACCTCAAGTAAATTTAGCGGTTCGGCTTCACCTTTGAGTAGTTTTCGCCAATCAGTTTTATCTGCCACTTGTGTTCCAAACATAATTTCGAGTTGCCCCGATAAGCGGCGTGAACCCACTTTCATAATAGGCAATGCTTGTGTTGCACCCTGATCTAACCAGCGTGTTGGCATTTGTCCAAGTCGTGTGATGCCAACTTTGAGCGCACTGGAATTAGCAAGGTATACAATATGCGGTTGGAAGCAGACTTCATGTGCAAAACTATCTTCACGACAAGTACCTAAATGATAGTGACAAGTCTCTGGCTTCATGATGCACATATCACATGAAGCCTTGGTTTTAAAACACTTGAAACAGTGACCTTGTGAATATGATTTTGGAGTTTTGCTTCCACAAGAAACACAATAAATCTTACCTGTCCATTCAATTTCAATTTCTTGACCTAAACGAAATGGAAGATTGATTTCTGAACGATCCAGAACAAATTTATATTCTACATTTGCCTTACGCGTCTGTTGATCAGTTACACTAAGGTCCTTTAGACCTGCATGCATTTTATGGCAAATGCCTTGTAGTTCCATGAAAAAACTCTCTTAATAATAAGGATGCAGTTATGGCTGAACAAAATATCATCACTTCAATGCTAGACGATTTATTCAAACAACAGCCAATTCAAACTGCATTATGTATTGGTCAAAATCTTGAGCAATACGACAATAATCAATCAATTCAATGGCACCATTTTAGCGTAACTGAATTTTTAAATCTGCCTTTTACTCGGCGATATGACGTGGGTTTAGTATTGCTTGATTCTCCAGGGTTATTGGGTATTTCAAATATTCAAAAATCACAATTGCTGGTAAAACTACGAGATTTAATGGCAAAACGAATTGTTGTGGTCAGTCAGTTACAAGATGAAAAATTATTGCGTTCTTTAGGTTTTACTCAGTTGATTGATAAAACTCAGCATGATCGTGATTTTGCTTTATGGCAATTTAATATTCTGACTTATAAGCATATACCTGATTGGTTTAATTCCAAGTTTTGGGCTAACCCTGAAAATTGGAATAAATTCCGTTGGTAAGTCTTTCATCTATATAAGCTTTAATGATTGCAAATTTTAACAATTTGTTTTTGTTGATTGCATTCAAAGCATCGTATTCTTTTATTGCGTTCATATAAGGATAATACGATGACGAATCTTAGCAATATTGTGGAAATGCTCGCTAAACAAGCTTTAGGTGGAAATCAGCAACAACCTTCGCAGCAAGGTGGTTTGGGGGGGATTTTAGGTTCTGTACTTGGGCAAATGGGTGGTAATAGTGCTCAGCAATCTCAACAAGGCGGTTTAGGTGGGATTTTAGGATCCGTATTGGGGCAATTGGGGGGGGGGCAGCAAACACAGCCAACCAGTAATATGGGCGGTGGTGCAAAAACATTATTGGTTGTGGTGTTGCCTTTAGTTTTAGCTTGGATTCAAAAGCAAGGTGGAATACAAGGGGCTTTGGATCAGTTAAAAGGAGTGGGCCTAACCAGTCAAGTCGATGATTGGGTGTCTACTGGACCCGGTGAAAATGCTAATGTAGATCAACAACAGGTTCAGAGCTTATTTGATGAGCAAGATATAGAACAAGTTGCACAACAAGCACAAGTGCCTAAACAAGATGTTTATGGCGCTATTTCAATGGTTTTGCCACAAATTATTGATTCATTAACTCCACAGGGTGAGCAAACCAATAAACAAGAAGCCAATACTGATATTCAACAAGTTATGAACTTGGTTTCAGGTTTTCTGAAAAATTAAAATATTTTTTAAAACCAGTTGAGTTAATAGCTTGGCTGGTTTTTTTGATCAAAGATTAACTTTGATGATTATTTACTTAAATGTTGCTGATGATTTCCCATGGTAAACAGACTGTTTGATTTGGATACTTTTTTAGCAATATAGTGTGATTTTTTTAAACGAATTAAAATGATCTGAGATTGAAATTCGAGCTCCCCAAATTCTGGTTCAACTTGTACATAATGCAGTTGACCAAATTCATCACGAACTCGTGCTTGTGCTGAAAATCCTGGGCGTGCATTGCCGCTGGAAATTGTTGCGAGTCGTCCGAGTAAACTAACTTGTTGTTTTATTTCGATGGGTTTAATCACTTGATCTAGACAATGGATCATAAAGACTGTAAAGAAAATTGCAATAATCAGTGCTGGAATAATTAAGTAATAAGCAGGAAGAAATTTTTGTTGCTGAGCATAAATACATAGCTGAAGAAAATAGCCTGAAAAACTAAAATTCATGAGTAAGAAAACTACAATCAGTGTTTTGGAGAACTTAACGTTGAGTAGTGGTGATTCAGAGAGTTTCTTCGGAGAAAGACTTTTTAGGTATTGAGTGGGGCGAATATTAAAGTAATAGCCGATGGTTTCGACCATGCTGAGTAAAATTAAGGCCAATAAACTTAAATGAAACGGGATTAAGTTATAGTTCTGCAAAAACTCAAACATGGCAAAATTCCATTGATTTTATTCTTCTGTGAGGTAGATTCCACCATCAGAATGCACGTTGATTGCTACTTTTTCAAGTGATTGTCCTTGGCAAGGTCCAGAAATACATTCACCTGTTTCAACCATAAAAAGCGCGCCATGAGTTGAGCATTGAATATATTCACCGTCTTGATCTAAAAACTGATTTTCTAAAAACTCCAATTCAGTTTGTAGGTGAGGACAAAGATTATTGTAAGCATAGTAAGCCCCATCACGTTGAGTGATAAAAATGGTTCTACCATCATCTGTGTCAAAAGCACGTGCTTCGCGTTCAGGAATTTCTTCCGTCATGGCAATTCTCATCATTATGCACATTCCTTTTGGAAGTTGTTTAATAATTCCGTATAACTTTCTACACTGAGACGTGGACCAAATTGCGAAACCACTTCACTTGAAATCAGAATCGCCAATTCAGCAGCCACTTGAAGACTTAAACCTGCATTTAATGCATAAAGGAATGCGCCAGCAAAGGCATCACCAGCACCATTCGCATCGACCGCGGTTACAGTGCGACCTGGAATTTTAAGTGTTTGTTCTGAATCAGAGATTAAAGCACCTTCTGCTGATAATGTAATGACAGTGTATTTGCTTTTTAATTGCAATTTAGCTAGTGCTGCCTCTACAGAATCAGTTTCTGTATACATCATCGCTTCTTGTTGATTGCAGAAAATTAAATCGACACCATCGTCTAACAGCTCATCTAAACCTTGACGTGCATATTGCACCATCGCGGGATCAGATAAAGTTAATGCAATTTTCACCCCATGTGCTTTGGCAATTTGGCGAGCTTGTTTTACAGCAAGGCAGGCAGAACTGCTAGTCGATAAGTAACCTTCAATATAAAGCCATTTTGCTGTTTTTAATGGTTCAAAGTTAATTTGATCTGTACTAAGTTCCGCAGTAATGCCAAGGTAAGTATGCATTGTACGTTCAGAATCTGGGCTGACCAGTACCATACACGTACCCGTTTCACCTTCACTCACAGAATGTTCGGTGGTTTGGATGCCAGCTTCATTTAGACCTTTTAAGTAAATATGGCCTAATTCATCATTGCCTACACGGCATCCGTAAAATGCTTTGCTGCCTAAAGCACTAAAAGCAACGGTTGTATTGGCAGCAGAACCACCAGATGCTTGCCCTTTGTATATTTGCGTTTCTTTTAAATTATTATATAAATTTGCTTGTGTTTCACCATCAGTCAACTGCATAGTGCCTTTTTGCAAATTTTGTTGAATAAGGAAGTCATCAGAGACTTTAAATTCTTGGTCGATTAATGCATTACCAATTGCAAAAAGATCAACAGTTGCCATGTCTTTCATTCACACTTCAAATTAAAGCGCTAAGTTTACACCAATGCTCATGATAGCTGTAGGTTGATGAATAAAATTCAAGATATGACGCATTTATTCAGTCAAAATGCAATATAGGAAAGGATGAGGAATATTAGATGAATATCACGATTGATAAAGCTGAACAATTACCAACACAGATTCAGGAATTAGCGAAGCAAGCACAGAAAGAAGGATTTCAGTTTGTTGATCGATTGATTGAAGAGTATGAGAGTGGAAAAAATAGGTTTAATCAACCGGGGGAGTTTCTTCTTTTTGTTTATGACGATGAAAAGCTGATTGCCTGTGGAGGGTTAAATCAGCAGTGGAATGAAAACGAAATTGATAACAGAATTGGTCGTGTGCGTCGTTTTTATGTATTGCCTAAATACCGTAAGCATGGTGTAGGTAAACAGTTATTACAACATTTGGAAAAAAATGCTCGTGCAAATTTTTCAGCACTTTGCTTGAATACAGATACAAAATCTGCGGCTCATTTTTACCAAAAGCAAAATTATGTTTTTGTGGAAAATCACCCGAACTATAGCTATTTCAAATATTTACTCTAGTATTAGATCACTTTAGAATATGACGCTGCTTAGCTCGGTCTTTATCCTGAATAGCGTCATATTGATTAGTGTTTTTTAACCACTATTTCGATTCTGAGATGAAGTTTTTAATTAACGAAATTTGCTTTTAGTGGTTTAGATTTAAGGTTGTTTGCTGCATCTGCGGTGATTTTGGTTGCGATTGCGATATGTATGTATTGAGTCAATCACCTCATGACAAGAAATATTTAATGTTTAGTGCATATTGTATTATTTTCAACCATAAATTAAGAATACTGATAAGGAATTTAGGGTAAAAAATCTATACCGAAATACACGGAAATTAGTGTTTGCAGCAATCCATAGTCATGAAAGATTCAGGTATAATCAAAACAACTTGTAAAATTGTATTTGATTTGGAGATCACATGACTGTAGATGTTACTGAAACCATTACTCAAACTGTTCATCCTGCGTTTCAGTTGATACGTCAACACCATGTTGAAGCCTTAGATGTTTTTATTTCTGAATATAAACACAAAGTGACGGGCGCAACGCATTATCATTTGGCAAGTGACCTTGATGAAAATGTATTTTTAGTTGCATTTCGTACCCAGCCGATGGATTCAAAAGGCGCAGCGCATATTTTGGAACATACAGCATTGTGTGGTTCGGAAAAATTCCCAGTACGTGATCCGTTTTTCTTGATGATTCGTCGTTCACTCAATACCTTTATGAATGCGTTTACTTCAGCCGATTGGACAGCGTATCCATTTGCAACACAAAACAAAAAAGACTTTCAAAACTTGTTGGAAGTTTATTTAGATGCTGCATTTGCTGCAAATTTAAATGAACTTGATTTTGCTCAAGAAGGTATTCGCATTGAGTTAGAAGAAGGTCAACCTGTGTATAAAGGTGTGGTTTTTAATGAAATGAAAGGGGCGATGAGTTCTCCTTCAGATCAGCTTTATCATCAATTGGCACATCATTTATTCCCTAAAACCACTTATCACTACAACTCAGGTGGTGATCCTAAAGATATTCCGGATTTAACCTATTCAGAGTTGGTTGATTTCTATAAGTCGCATTATCATCCGAGTAATGCTGTATTCATGACTTTTGGTGATGAGTCTGCATATCATTTACAACAACAATTTGAAACTTTAGCCTTGTCTAAATTTGAACAAGGTCAAACACTGTATTCAACACCTGAAACACGTTTAGCTGCTCCTATTAACGTCACAGAAACATATGCAGTCGATGCTGAAGACTTAACCGATAAAACCTATCACATCATTTCATGGTTATTGCCTGAAGCCAGTGATATTAAATTGCGCTTAGGTATGCGTTTGGTTGAAGGTATTTTACTGGAAGATTCAGCTTCGCCATTACGTCATTATTTAGAAACGTGTGATTATGCACAATCTACTGGCCCGATTATGGGCGTAGATGATTCAAATTTTGAAATGACATTTTTCTGTGGTGTGCAAGGTTCAAATCCAGAACATGCTGAAGAATTCAAAAACGGTGTGTTTCAGATTCTTGAAGATGTTGCCTCAAAACCTGTCGATACCGATATGGTGGATGCAATTTTACATCAAATTGAATTACATCAACGTGAAATCAATGGCGATGGTATGCCATATGGTTTAAGCCTAATTTTAAACGGTTTAAGCAGTGTGATTCATCACAGTGACCCAATTCATGTTTGGGATGTCGACAGTGCGATGGAGCAAGTCAAAGAAGAACTTAAAGACCCAATGTGGTTGTCGAATCTGATTAAAACCTATCTGATTGATAATTCTCATCGTGTACAAATGACTTTGCTACCAGATGCCAACAAATCTGCCGTAGAAGCCGAAGCTGAAAAAGTACGTTTGGCTGAAATTGGTACCAAACTGACTGAAGAGCAAAAAGCTGAAATTATTGCGCATACGGAAGCGTTAAAAGTTCGTCAAGATACGCCTGATGACCTCAATTTGTTACCGAAAGTAGGGCTAGAAGATGTGCCTGCTGATTTACATATTGTACAAGGTCAATTGCGTGAAATTATCAGTAATGGTTTAGATACCCCGCTGAATTTGTACCATGCGGGAACCAATGGTATTTACTACCAGCAAGTTACAGTTAAAATTCCTGACGAGGTTGTACAGTCACCATATTTTACTTTGCTGTCGGTTTTGTTGGGTGAAGTTGGTGCTGGAGAATATGATTATCTCGAGTTACAACAACTGCAAACTGCGGTCAGCGGTGGTGTGGGGATGGGCGCATCTTTACGCTCAAAAGTGGATGACAAAAACAAAATTAGCGCATGGTTAACGCTCACGACAAAATCGTTGGTGAATAATTTTGAAGCCATTCGTTTGTTGAAGTTAGCATTTGAACAACTACGTTTTGATGAAAAAGACCGCATTGTTGAATTACTACAACAGCGTAAGACTCGTTGGCAGTCGCGTTTGTCAGGTTCAGGGCATAGTTATGCAATGCAGATTGCATCACGTAACTGTAGTGCTTTAGCGCAACGTGATTATCAAAATACCGGCTTGGGTGCGCTGAACTGGTTGGGCGACTTGGTTGCTAAAGTTGAAAATGATGATGCTGCTTATGATGATTTAATTGCAGAGCTAAAAGCCATTCATCGTTTACTTTTACAAGCACCAAAACAATTTTTATTGGTTTGTGAAGAACATCAATCTGATGCTCTAGTTGAAGAAGTGCAGAACGTTTGGGATAAATTGGTTGTAGATAAAACCCCTGTAGAATTGTCAGCACTTAGCACGGAAAATAGTACGAAAGATGAAGCTTGGTTGATTCAAGCCAATGTCCAATTCTGTGCTTTAGCTTATCCTGCTGTTGAAGTTTCTCATCCTGATGCAGCACCTTTAATGGTGTTGGCTGCTTATTTACGCAATGGTTTCTTACATAGTGCTATTCGTGAAAAAGGTGGCGCTTATGGTGGTGGTGCAAGCTACGATGGTAATGCTTGTTCATTCCGTTTTTATAGTTATCGTGATCCGCGTTTGGCAGAAACATTTAAAGACTTTGAAGCAAGTATCGCTTGGTTATTGAATACCGAGCATCAACCGCATCAGCTTGAAGAAGCGATTTTAGGCTTAATTGCGAGCATGGATAAACCTGGCTCTCCTGCGGGTGAAGCGATTAGTGCTTGTTATGCTTTATTGCATGCACGTACACCAGCAGTAAGAAAGCAATTGCGTGCACGTTTGCTTGCAGTTAGTTTAGATGATTTGAAACGAGTGACGGAGCAATATCTAGTTCAGCAAACACCAACGAGAGCAGTTGTTGCACCCGTGGCTAAACGTGATACTTTGTTGGAGTTAGGTTTTGATATTCAACAAGTAAACTAAAAATAACAAATAGGGGTAAGTCAATATGGCGTTCAAAAAAATTGAACGCACTACTTTGCAACTGAGCATGATCATGCTCAGTTCATTGTATGTGGCGAATGTACATGCCGTGAATCCAGAGTCTTTGGTTACGCCAGCAAGCCCAGAAGCATGTGCGGCATTAGAATCTAATGCAGATCGTTTGGGTTGTTACGATACTTTGTTTAAAGTACCTGAAGCAGCAAAAACCGCATTTCTTTCTGAACGCCAAGCCGCGAATGAACTTATTCTTAAACCCACTGAACCCGAAACGCTGAAAGAAAAAATTAGTCATGGTGTGAGTAATATCTTTGCTGTTGAAGGTCCAGCAATTAACCCAAATACATCTTTGCTGGATAAGCGTTGGGAGTTATCTGCTGCTAGTAAATTGGGAACATGGAATATTCGTGCGCATCAGCCTGTTTATCTCATGCCAGGTTTCTGGACCTCTGATAAAAACGAACGTCCATCTAGTCCGAACGAAAACAATACTGTGCCAGTTGATGATGAACTCAACTTAACTTCTATGGAGGCTAAGTTTCAGCTCTCTTTAAAAACCAAAGCTGTTGAAAGTCTATTTGGGGATAATGGGGATATTTGGTTAGGCTATACACAATCATCACGTTGGCAGGTTTATAACGGTGATGAATCACGTCCTTTCCGTGAAACCAATTATGAACCTGAAGCAAGCTTAATTTTTCGTACCAATTATGAAGTATTGGGCTTAAATGCGCGCTTACTGGGTTTGACATTCAACCATCAGTCGAATGGTCGAGCGGATCCATTATCACGTAGTTGGAACCGCATCATGTTAAATGTTGGTTTTGAGCGTGATAATTTTGCCTTGATGTTACGTCCTTGGTATCGCATGGAAGAAGATGCGAAAGATGATAATAATCCCGATATTAAAAATTATGTTGGTCGCGGTGATTTAACTGCATTTTATCGTTGGAATGATCATGATTTTTCACTCATGTTACGTCATTCTTTAAAAGGTGGTGATGATGCGCACGGTGCTGCGCAGTTTGATTGGGCATTTCCAATTAGTGGTAAATTACGTGGCTATGTTCAATTGTTTGATGGTTATGGGGAAAGCCTGATTGATTATAACCATCGTGCAACTTATGTGGGCGTAGGCGTGTCACTGATGAATTGGTACTAAAATTTATTAATACCTTAAAAAGCGCCTTCATTAAAGTAATGCCAGTCAGTTAAGAAATTGACTGGTTTTTTATTTTAAATTCATGATGTTATTTGATACGCGGAAACGTCATCCGCAACTTGCACAATAAATAAAGCACGGCTTTATTTATTGTGCAAGGCAATACGACTTTGAAAAAGTAAAGTTTCTGTGATTAATTGATCGATAAAAAGTATTTGACGAGTTTTGCGGTGAGGCGCACTGCGCCGCAAGATATCTTTCTTGCGAACTCAAAATATATTTTGAGACTTCTTATTTGGGCTTATCTAAAGTAATAGATGAACTCCAAGGATTTGATTTAAAGAGATAAGACTCTGTCGTGAATAACTAAAAAGTTAAGGAGTTAATTGTAAAACTCCTTAACTGATCAGCATTAACACCATTGAGTGGTTTTTTTGCTTAAAGTAGAAGTAATCTAACCAATTTGAATATCAGTCGGAGGATGTTTTAAGCGACTCTTTTTAGGCGTGGCGATCAGATAAGCTAGAGTGAGTGGCCCTAAACGACCGGCGAACATGAGTAACATTAACGCGACTAAACTCGCGGGTTGAAGTTCACCGGTGATGCCACGTGATAAACCTACGGTACAAGCAGCAGAAACGGCTTCAAACAATAAATCTAAGAATTCTTTATCGGGCTCTAAAATAAGGAGCGTCAGTAGCCCTAAAAATATGAGGATTCCAGTGATTGAAACGACAGCGAAGGCTTTAAATGAGGTCGTTTTTGACACAGAATGGTTAAATACACGGAGTTCTTCAGAGCGACGTAAAAAAGTAACTACACTGAGGATGACAATAATAAAAGTACCCACTTTAATTCCACCAGCAGTACTGAGTGAGCCACCACCAATAAACATCAATACCATCGTCACTAAGGTTGAAGCATCGCTCATACTTGCCATATCTAAGCTATTAAAGCCAGATGAGCGCGGAACAGTCGCATGGAACCAAGCATTGACCGCTTGATCACCCAGACTCATACCTGCAAGCGTTAGTGGATTACTCGCTTCTAAAGCCCAAATCACAATAAAGGCAATAAGGTTTAATCCAGCAATCGTTGAAAGTATTAATTTACTGTTTGGACTCATCTTTTTCCAACGACGCGCGCGCTTAATATCCATCAGTACAACAAAGCCGATGCCGCCAATAATGTAGAGCATGCTAATGGTAAACGTAATCAAATAATGCTCTGAAAAGCTCATTAGACTATTCGGAAAAAGGGAAAAGCCGCCGTTATTAAATGCTGAAACGCTATAAAAAGCGGCATAGAAAAAGGCATGCGCAAAATCGTATTCTTGCATCCAAGCAATGGTTAAAATGACAGTACCAAGCGCTTCAAAGAACAAAGAATATAAAAGGACACCTTTAATGGTAAACGATACTTTCGATAGACTGGTTTGTCCAATCGTCTCTTGTGCCATCACTTGCTGTTTTAAGCCAATATTGGATGATAGACTGAGTGCTGCAAGAATGGCAAAGGTCATAAAGCCCAAACCACCACATTGTAGCATCAGCATAATAGTCACCTTACCAAAAGTGGTATAGGTTTCACCGACATCAACCGCTGAAAGACCAGTAATAGTGACAGCAGAGGTAGCTGTGAATAGAGCATTAACCCAAGATAACTCACCATAATGAGCAATCGGTAATTTGAGTAATAAAGTACCAATCAAGATAAAGCTTAAAAAACCCAGTGCCAGTAAACTGGGAGGGCTGAGGTTAATCGTATTTTGCTTTTTATTGTGTAATGGATTCATATTTTATTTAAACCGTGCAGAAAGTTTTCGTAGTGCTTCAAGCTCTCCTTCAACCACCAGAATATCCCCAACTTGTAATATTAAATTTGGATCAATACTAAATAGAATTTCCTGTCCACGCTTATGTAAAAGGGTTTTAATCTCGGATGCGTGATCCATAAGATGATTGAATCGTTCGCCATTGAGGCTATCTTTAATTTCAATTTTGACAATGAAATGATTGTCCTCTAAATCCATATATCGACTGATCATGGGGTAACTGAGGGATTGTGCGACGCGGACGCCCATATCTTCTTCGGGATGAATGATTTTGTTGACCCCAAGGTGGGTTAAAATCATGTGATGGGATTTGGATTTAGCCTTGGCCCAAATCTTTTTAATGCCTAAATTTTTAAGATGCAGTACGCATAAGATACTGGCTTCAATATTTTCACCAATGGCGACCAAAACAGCTTCACAATTTTGAATATTGAGCTCGTTGAGTACGTGTTCGTCGGTTGCATCGGCAATGACCGCGTGTGTAATTTGATCTGAAATACTTTCAACAAATTTCTTATTGCTGTCGATACCAATCACATCATGATTTAAACTCACAAGTTGCGTGGCTATTGTGGCACCAAAACTTCCTAATCCAATTACTGCAAATTGAGCCATGCACGCATTCCTTATCCATTTTTATGTGATTTTGATTCATAAAGTATATCTGCAAATCGGCATTCATTTTATAAGGTTATGGTTTATTCATCTATTCGTCTTACAAAACTATATATAACAAAAGTTTATTTTAAGATCGAACATCTTACAAAAAGAAAATGAATAGATAACTTGCATATTTTTATTAGCTTTCCAAGTCTCATTTTCAATCGGTAGTTTTAGACTATTAGCCAATTTTTTAGATTTATACGTCAGAATTCAGGTCATCATAATGTAGACAAAATATGGATAGATCACTCTATCCATATTTTTTATCATAGTTGACTACTGTAACAAGTCCATTCAGTCTAAACCTGAAAACTATGAATGAGGCTTGATTGTATTAAATTATATGAAAAGGCTATGACGGATAAGCAAGATATAATAAAAATCGGAATAGCCCTGCAATGAATGCCAATCCTAGAAATCCAACTAACCATAGGACAATAAACCATTGGCTTGAATTCATTTTAGACATCAGTTTGTTCATTTAAAATGTCTCCAAGAATTAATGATAACCCTCATCGCCAATACGAACTTTGTCACGAAATACCCAATAAGACAGGAAGGTATAGGTAATAATGATAGGGATCAAAATGACTGCACCGACTAAGGTAAATTTTAGACTTGATTCTGGTGATGCTGCTTGCCAGATGGTCACAGATGGCGGAATAATATTTGGCCATAAACTGATAATAAAACCGGTAAAGGCTAAAAATACCAGTGCCAACGTATAGAGAAACGGTTTAATATCTTGTTGTTTTTTGCAAGCAGAGATAATAAGCCATACAAAAAGGAGCACTAAAATTGGTACAGGGCTGAAATAGAAAACATTGGGTAAAGAGAACCACCGTTGTGCAATTTCAGGGTGGGTAAATGGGGTATATAAGCTGACACCTGCAAAAATAATCAATAATGCAATGATTAACCTTGGTATAAGTTGATACATGGTGTGCTGTAAGTTTGCTTCCGTTTTTAGAATCAACCAACCACAACCTAGTGCCGCATACATTGCAACTACGCCTATTCCAGAAAAAATAGAAAATAGTGTCAACCAATCCCACGCACCACCACTGTAAAGTCCATGGGTGGTTTCAATTCCCTGAATATAAGCGCCAAGAATCACGCCTTGAAAGAAACTGGATAGAATCGAACCCCAAATAAAGGCTTGATCCCACAAGTATTTGGTACGCGTTGCTTTAAAACGAAACTCAAATGCAACTCCACGGAAAATTAAAGCCACCACCATGAATGTAATTGGTAGATAGAATGCGGAAAGAACAGTTGCATACGCCAAGGGAAAGGCAGCATATAAACTCGCTCCTCCCAGAACCATCCATGTTTCGTTACCATCCCAAACAGGGGCAACGGTATTCATCATCAGATCACGTTCCTGATGATCCTTGATAAATGGGAACAGAATCCCAATTCCAAGGTCAAAACCATCCATAACGACATAAATAAGGACACCTAGACCGATAATACCGACCCAGATTAAAGCCAGATCAATCATGATGTTTCTCCTTAGCTTGATCTGTCGTTGATGTTTGATCATCAAGTATTTCATCCACAGCACTCAATGGACGTAATGGGGTTTTAAAATGACCAAGACCGGCTGTTTTTTCAGGCTGTAAACTGTCTAAGAAAGCAGGGCCTGTTTTAATCAGTTTGAGCATGTAGTAAATGCCGCTGCCGAATACTACGGTATAGACCAACACAAAAATAATAAGACTAAGACCGACTTGATCTGCCGTGACGGAGTGAGATAAACCATCCCGAGTACGCATCACGCCATAAACCACCCACGGCTGACGACCGACTTCAGTAGTAACCCAGCCTGCTAATAAGGCGACATAGCCAGTAGGACCCATGATGATGGCAAATTTATGGAACCATGAGCTTTCATACAATGAACCTTTTTTACGTAACCATAATGAAGTCAACGAGAGTAGTACCATTAGCATTCCTAGGCTGACCATGACACGAAAGCTCCAAAATACAATCGGTACATTTGGACGGTCTTCAGCTGCAAAATCTTTTAAGCCTGTGACCTGACCATCTATAGAGTGAGTTAAAATTAGACTGCCTAGATGAGGAATTCCGAACTCTACTGCATTGCGTTCATTTTCCATATCTGGAATTGCAAACAGCAACAGTGGCATTGCATGATCACGATTGGTTTCCCAGTGTCCCTCAATTGCTGCCAGTTTTGCAGGTTGATGTTTTAGAGTGTTTAAACCGTGGTGATCGCCAATAATCACTTGTAAACATGAGGTGATTAGAACCATCCATAAACCCATAGAGAATGATTTTTTAACCAAATCATCACGACGCCCTTTGAGTAAATGCCATCCTGCTGTACCGACCACTAGTAGAGATGACACGAGGAATGCCGCGGTAGCCATATGGGCAAAACGGTAGGGGAAGGAAGGATTAAAGACAATAGCCCACCAGTCGGTGGGTACAATAATACCATTTTCAATGGCAAAGCCTTGTGGGGTCTGCATCCAACTGTTAGAGGATAAAATCCAGAACATGGAAATACAGGTGCCAATGGCTACCATGAGCGTTGCAAAAAAATGTACTTTTGGACTGACTCGTCCCCAACCAAACAGCATAATGCCGAGGAAGCCGGCTTCAAGAAAGAAAGCACTTAGCACTTCATAGGTCAGTAAAGGACCAGTAATACTGCCTGCTATACGTGAGAATTCACTCCAGTTAGTACCGAACTGATAACTCATGACGACGCCTGATACCACCCCCATACCAAAGGCAACGGCAAAGATTTTAATCCAGTACTTGAATAAATCTTTATAGATCGGGTCTTGAGTACGCAACCATTTCCACTCTAGTACCGCAAGGAAACATGCCAGACCAATAGAGGTTGCAGGGAAAATAATGTGAAAAGAAACAGTAAAAGCAAATTGTATGCGTGCTAATTCTAGAGCAGTGAGTCCGAGGCTCATATCACGCTCCAAATTTCAGTAGATCATGCAGTTTTACATGACGGATAGAATAACGGTCAGTTGATAAAACAGCACAAAAAGTAAGAGATCGTTTCATTTAAACCACTGATCAAGAGAAATTAATTCATCTTGCATGACAATTTAAATGATGAATAGGTACAGAAATTTGCTTAAAAAAATATAACAGTTTGAGCAGTGAATTTTAGAACTGTTATATTTTTTTCCAATGTTTTTGTAGCTATACATTTGATCAGCATCACGACAAAATCTATTCTAGTCTCATGAGTGGCTATTTTTTAATGCATCAAGTTGGGATCGGACATGACGGATCAGCATTGAATGAGAAGGCGAAATACTCATGAAATATAGGTTCGAAGTGAAATGGTGATGCAATGTTTGTTACAGAGAAATTGAATACACTCTCAGAACTCATAGAAACAAGGAGTTTTTCTGAGCAATTAGAGAATATATTGCAACAGCAATATGTCAATTTAGAAGCAACATTATTACGTGCCAAAGTTTTACGTGAATTTTCAAAGCTTAAAGTTCATTATATTATTCAATCTGAAATTCAAGCAGAGCAGGCAAGCTTAGCTTTTCTTTTTTCACCTTTTATTTTAGCGAACCTGAATAAAGCAGTGATTTATAATACAGCTGCAACGCTACCTGTTCTTAATATTTTGAATAATTATTATCAGGCAGAAAAAAATCAGAATGTAAAAATAGATGAAGTTTTGAACACTTTAAATATTTATTTAGATTTAAGTTTTACGGAATTAGAGGAAAGTGATTTTTTATATCTGTCTATTATTAAAGCCCTATGTAGAGCGGATGTTTCAAGTATTTTTATTATTACAAATTTGGAAATTAATCCTAAAATACGAGAAGAATTAGAAACATTTTTTAAAGTGAGTATCCGCCTGATTAGTACACAGCATCAGGAAAATATTATTGATAGTCGTGAGTTGAATACGCGAAAATTGTTTTTTAAAAATAAAGATGCAGACTATATTAAACTTTGTGGAAAATTCTCAGAAATCAATTCTGAATTGCTTCAGTATTGCGATATTTATAATACAGAGCAAACTATTAATTTGATTGAAGATATGTTCTATAGTGAACATATTTATGAAAAATTATCTGTTTATGCTGAATATATGCAAACCTGTCTACAACATCAAAATTCTGTATTTAGTCTTCGTATTTAATTGTGTTAAAGCAATGAATTACTTTTAGGTTTGGCCAAATTTTTATCTGTGATTTAAGTTTAATACGTATTTTGATATGCAGTTTAGAGAAAAATCTGTGTTTAAAATTTATAAACACATCTTCACTTGGTCTTTTAAAGAAACTTGTACAAGTTGAGTACATCATTAAATCATGTTTAGTTTATTCTGTTTAAAGCAATTGCAAGTCACGTTATTACAGATTCTTCTGATTTTGTTGGTTTGGGGATTTGCTTATACTATTCAAAAATTTTTACATTTGCCAATTGCATCAGGTGTATTGGGTTTCTTTATTTTATTATTTTTGCTTGAAACACAGTGGATTCGACTGGAACAAGTGGAACATGGTGCTAATCTAATTTTAACTGAATTGCTTTTGTTTTTTATTCCGCCTGTAGTTGGAGTAATTCAGTATCAAGAATTACTCATCATTAGTGGATGGAAAATTGTCATGGTGATTTTCATTAGTACCTTTATGGTAATGGCAAGTTCGATGCTTAGTGTCAGAATATTGATGAAACAGGATGAGGTTAAATAATGTCATTTTGGGGCGTATTTTTCTTTATATGGACGCTAGTATGTTATTTCTTTGCCAAAAAATTATTTATAAAAACAAGAAAGATTTATTTTTCTCCGATTATTGTCGTTCCTATATTTAGTATTTTAAACATTATTATTTTTCAGCGTACTTTTCAGGATTATTACACTTATACTCAATACTTAGTAGCAATGCTCGGGCCAATTACTGTGGCATTTGCTATCCCTGTATTTAGATATAGAACGATGATCCGTAAATATTTTAAAGTTTTAATCATCACATCTAGTATTTCTATGTTGGTCGGTATTTTAAGCACTTGGTTCTTGGCAAGCGCACTAAATATTGAGCAAATCGTAAAAAATAGTTTATTGGCACGCTCAATTTCTATTCCCTTTGCTTTAGTGTTGACTGAAAAAATTGATGGCTCTATTAGCCTTATTCCACTTTTTACTGTAATTACAGGATTAGTGGGTATGTTATTTGGAGACCTATTTTTGATGTGGATGAGATATCAGCATCGGATTGCTTATGGTGCTGCATTTGGTAATGCTGCACATGCTATGGGAATTGCTCGGGCACAACAACGTCATTCAGAAGAAGGGGTTGTGGCAAGTTTGTCGATGATTATTTCTGGCATTATTATGGTTTTATTTGCACCATCCGTAATTGCATTGATTAAAATGTTGCCATAACCAAGTGAGTATAAAATACTCCGTTAAATGAGTGTGGAACCGTTTGAGAATAATATGATATATATCAGTAGATCTCTTTCATAAATAATTTTTCACTCAGCTTCGTACTTGAATTCATTTTTATTTTATTTTTACAGGCTATTCTTTTGAATATACAAAAAATAGCCTGTAAAAATACAGGCTATTTTTAGAATCTAAAAATTTTATTTTAAGAAACGTTGATAACCTAAATTATTGGTAATTTCAGCATATGGATAAGTGATCTTTTCCAATGTTTCAATTAATCCATCTGGGTTTTGTTTGGCATCGGTTGCTTCAAGACCAACCAAGACACGACCTTCAGCCGCACCATGATTACGATAGTGGAATAGGGTAATGTTATGCGTTGGCCCAAGACGTTCTAAGAATGTCAATAAAGCACCCGGACGTTCTGGGAATTCTACGCGGAATAAACGCTCATTTTCGATATCAGCATGACCACCGACCAAATAACGAATATGCAATTTTGCCACTTCGTCATCAGATAAATCATCGACATCATATTGTGCTGTTAAGGTGTCATAAATGTCGTGACGTTCCTTTTCACCGCCTTTTAAGCTAATACCGACAAATACTTGTGCGGCACTAGAATTGCTGGCGCGGTAGTTAAACTCAGTGATATTACGACCTTGCAGAGCACGACAGAAATTAAGGAAAGAACCTTTTTCTTCAGGAATAGTCACGGCAAAAATGGCTTCTTTACGCTCACCGAGTTCGGTTCGTTCCGCAATATAACGTAGGCGGTCAAAATTCATGTTGGCACCGCATACAATCGAAACCATGTTTTTATGTTCTAGACCATGTTGTTCGACATATTTTTTAATTCCTGCTAGTGCCATTGCGCCAGAAGGCTCAACAATACTACGACATTCATCATAGGTGTCTTTAATGGCAGCACAAATTTCATCTGTATTGACCAGAACGACATCACGTTCAACAATTGGACCTGAATTATCAGATTTTTGTAGTTGGATCACTTGAAAAGGTTTTTCACCAATTTGTGCCACCGCCGTGCCATCGGCAAATAAGCCGACTTGTGGCAGAATCACACGTTCATTGGCTTCAAATGCTGCTTTGAGGCATGCAGATTCATCATATTCCACAGGAATGACTTTGACATGTGGCGCAACATCCCCTAAATAAGCGGCAACACCAGCAATTAAACCGCCACCGCCCACAGCAACAAAGACATAGTCAACATCACGCCATTGACGCAAAATTTCATTGGCAATAGTACCTTGACCTGCTATGACCAATTCATCGTCATAAGGTGGAATAAAGGTCATACCTTCTTCAGTTGCACGTTGAATAGCGTATTTATTGGCAACATCAAAAGAATCGCCATGTAAAACCACTTCACCACCTAAGCGTTTCACCGCTTGTACCTTAATGTCCGGTGTGGTTTTTGGCATTACAATAATGGCACGAATTCCCAGTTTTTGACCAGATAGAGCCACACCTTGCGCATGGTTGCCTGCTGAAGCTGTAATAACGCCACGTTCTAACTGAGATTTCGGCAATTGACTAATACGGTTATAAGCACCGCGTAGTTTGAAAGAAAAGACAGGTTGTAAGTCTTCGCGTTTAAAGCGAATATTATTGTTTAGTTTTTCACTAATTCGTGGCGCTGCTTCGAGTGGAGTTTCGATTGCAACGTCGTAGACCGTTGCTTGTAATATTTGTCGAACCAAACGAGACAGCATGTTAATTTTCCATCTAACAGTTTAAAATAGATTTTTATTGTAACAAACCCCTGTACATTTGGGCTGCTTAATCAGCAACAAATGTCAAAAATAGTTGAGCCAAATTATGAGTCTGTATGCGACCCAAGATGAAAAGAAACAAGCTGCCGCGAAAGCTGCTTTAAAGCACTTGCCGAAGGGTGGTATTTTGGGTGTAGGTACAGGAAGTACTGTGAACTTCCTCATTGAATTATTACCAGAACTACAATTGGAAGCTGCTGTTGCAAGTTCTGAAGCGACTGCACAACGCCTTAAAAAATTGGGTATTGAAGTGGTTGATATGAATCACGTCGGTGGTTTGGATGCCTATGTTGATGGTGCGGATGAAATTGACCGTCATATGCATATGATTAAAGGTGGTGGAGCTGCATTGACCCGTGAAAAAATTGTCGCTTCGATTGCGAAGAAATTTGTATGTATTGTTGATGATTCTAAATGGGTAGAGCAATTGGGTCATGATTTCCCATTACCTGTAGAAGTGATTCCAATGGCACGTTCTGCTGTGGCGCGTAAAATTGTGAGTCTAGGTGGTGACCCTGTATATCGTGAAGGTGTCATCACCGATAATGGCAACGTAATTTTAGATGTGCATAACTTCAACATCTTAAATGCTCTTGAACTTGAAAGAACCTTGAACAATATTCCAGGCGTTGTAACCAATGGCATCTTTGCAATTCAAAAAGCAGATATTGCCATTGTGGCAACCAACAACGGTATTGAAGAACGTACTGCGGTTTAATTAATCCTCCCAGCCCTCCTTTTTAAAGGATGGGCTATCCATTTTTTATGAATAATGGCTCTTCCCCTTAACAAAGGAGGAAGAGGGGGATTTAAATATATTTACTTCTTAAGCCCCAGATTAACTATAAAAATGACCTTAAACCAATTACCTGAAATTAAAATTGTCCGTCATGCTCGGTCGACGCGATTACGCTTACGTGTTGAACCGACTCAAATTCGTTTAACTGCACCTGTATTTTGTAGTAAAAAACAGATTCAAAATTTCATGGATCAATCAGAACAATGGTTAGTCAAAACTTGGCAAGAGCAGCAGCAGAAACGAGAAATACAGATACAAAATAGGGTGCTTCCTACAGAACTTAGACTTTTCAATTTAGAACAACCTTTACAGCTTAGCTATCAAACACAAAAACAATCTTTTATTTTTGATCATGAAAACTTACAACTAGTAATGAGTGATCGTCATCCCGAACAATATTTAAAGGCTTTTGTCATAGCCTATGCAAAGCATCATCTTCCTGTTTATTTAACGCAAGTGAGTAGTGAAACTGCACTAAAATATGGTCAATGTGCTATTCGTCAACCTAAAACACGCTGGGGAAGTTGTACATCTAAACACGACATTATGTTGAATAGTGCTTTAGTATTTTTTCCGAAAGAGGTTGTTAGATATGTATGTGTACATGAATTAGCCCATACCCGATATTTTGATCATAGCTCACAGTTTTGGGCTCAGGTTCAGTTGCATGACCAAAACTTTCAGCAGCATCGGAAGATACTAAAACATGAACCATTACCTTATTGGTGGTTTTTGGGTAAAAATTGATCTACACTGTGGCTTGATTTTTCTTTTTAAGAAAAGATTGGGCCTATATAAAAAATGATTCAAATTCATGTGTTGAACCCTTCCTATCCCGTATCGTAATAAAAGAACTCAGATGTGAATTTTGCAGATATTCATTATTTCGTATTAATTGTTCCGAGCTGTCTCATCTTGATGGGTAGTCTGTTCTTAATTTGTCATTTTTTCTTCAAAGCACCACATTATTTGTTGTGGTTGGGCATGGGGTATATTGTTCCAGCATTTGCTTTGGCAGCACAATGTTTAATGTCGAATCAACAAATGACGATGTCTTCCCCTATACTTGGAATCATGTATTTGTTTGGTGCTTGGGCCAGTGCTTATGCTATGGCTTTAAGAAAAAATGCACAGGCGCATTCTAAACTTGCATGGGTATTAATTGTGATAATTACTGCCTTGCTTGGTTATTATGCCTTTGTCGATGAACAACTATGGATACGCATGCTGATTTTGAATTTGGGTGTCGCGATTGTTCAGTCCTTGGTTCTTATCTCAATGTTTGCCCATTTTAAACAAAATGATTGGTTAAATAAAATCGTTGATCTTTCATATCTGTTTATTGCATTTTATACCTTTGTCCGTAGCTTGATTATTTTCCTATTTTTAAAAAATATTGAAGTCAGCATGCTTTCTACTTCGGTTTGGTGGTTGATGATGTTGGCTGCCAGTATTTTATTGAGCATGTGGTTTGCTATAGTTCTATTGGGTACTATGGTGCGAGATATTATTTCTAAACTCAATGAAGAGCGCTCACGAGATTCGTTAACTTATTTGCTTAATCGGCGTGGTTTTTATGACTTTGCAAAAGTAAATTTGGCGCAACTACCAGTAAAAAAATATTTTTTATTGATGTGTGATATTGATCATTTCAAAAAAATTAATGATAGCTATGGACATTTAGTCGGCGACCAGATTTTGCAACAAGTGGGAGTAATTATTAGCCAAAACGTGCGTGAAAATGACTTGGCTGGACGTTTTGGTGGGGAAGAATTTATTATTTTATTGCAAGTTGAACAGGTCTCTAGTGCGTATGAAATTGCTGAACGTATACGCGTTGCTATTGAGACTGAATTATTTTCAGAGAAAAAAATATCTATCACCGCAAGTTTTGGTCTTACTCATGTAGAAAATAAAAATTTAACAAATACAATTGATATTGCAGATAAATTATTATACGACGCAAAACGGGCAGGGCGTAATTGTGTTGTTTTAAACATGTATGAAACAGAGAAGTATGGATAATAAAGCGGTTAGTAATGGTGAGAAAATATCACTAAACCAAGCAAAACAGTTTAGAAAACCTAAACTTCCTGTCATACTAGATAGTTACGAAATGGGTATTTTAGAATAGAGGGAATGATCGTGATTTCAGTTGGTATTGTCGGTGGTACAGGTTATACAGGCGTTGAATTGTTGCGTCTTTTACTACGACACCCAAATGTGCAAGTCAATGTACTGACATCACGTACTGAAAACGGCCGCCGTGTGGATGACATGTTCCCAAGCCTGCGTGGTCATACCGATCTTTGCTATTCAGATTTAAATATCGACGAACTTAAACAATGTGATGTGGTTTTCTTTGCAACGCCACATGGCGTGGCAATGAAGCATGCTGTGGAACTGGTTGCAGCGAATACTAAAATTGTCGATTTAGCAGCAGACTTCCGCTTACAAGATTTAGAACAGTTTGAAAAATGGTATGGTTTAGAACATGCTTGCCCAGATATATTAAAAGATTCGGTTTATGGTTTGTCAGAGCTGAATCGTGACAAAATTAAACAAGCCAATGTGATTGGGAATCCGGGTTGTTATCCAACAACTGTACAATTGGGTTTAGCGCCATTATTTAAACATAGCGACACATTGGTGAAACCTGAAAGCATTATTATTGATGCAAAATCAGGTGTTTCAGGTGCTGGGCGTAAAGCAAGTTTAGGCATGATTTATTCGGAAAATGCCGATAACTTTAAAGCTTATGCTGTGGGCGGTCATCGTCATCATCCTGAAATTGTGGAAGCATTGGAAAATATCTCAGGTCAAAAAGGTGTATTCAATCACATCGTATTTGTGCCACATTTAGTCCCAATGATCCGTGGCATGCTCAGCACGATTTACATTGATTTAACAGATGCAGGTGATGCTGTAGATTTGCAAAGCTTGTATGAGCAATTCTATGCGAATGAGCAGTTTGTTGATGTGATGCCCGTAAATAGTTCACCTGAGACACGTTCCGTTCGCGGTGCAAACCAACTGCGTATTGCATTGTATAAACCACAGCCGAAAAAACTGGTTGTTTTATCTGTACAAGATAATTTAGTGAAAGGTGCTGCTGGGCAAGCGGTACAAAATATGAACTTGATGTTCGGTTTTGCTGAAAATGCAGGTTTAGAAGGGATTGGTTTATTACCATAAAAAACGTTTTTCAACTTCACACACATTTAGATTTGGATTTAAATGTGTGTTTTGAATGAATCAAAATAAGAGATGACGATGCTGGATACTGAATTAGATACTCCGTCACAACAGAGCCCATTAAGTAAAAAGCCTTTTTTAAAGGGTAATTTACCTTTGGCGATTGGTGCTGCAATTTTGGTTGTAGGTAGTGGTTTTCTTGGCTATTCAATTGGGCATCGGCAAGGTCTAACCATTGTAGGTTTTGAAGCTGATGCAGAACAACTTGTTGAGGTTGTGCAAAAGCAAAAGAGTAGCTTAGAAACACTGAATAAAGGCTTGAATTTAGCAGTACAAGAGCGTGATGTTGCGGTGAGTAATTCAAATGATTTATTTGCCGCGCTGAATCAAGCACATGTAGATAAAACTCAGTCTGAAGGTTTGGGTGCAATTTATCGTGAAGTATTGCGTCAACGTGGCGGTTTAAGCCTAACCATACAGAATATTGGAATTAAACCGTTACCTGATAACGCTTATGAGTATGAACTAGACTTGGTACAAGTGAGTCCTAATAAACGTAGTGCATCTGGTAGTGTTGAATTACGTTTAATTCAAGGTACGGAAGTTTTAGTTGTACCTATGGACGACAAGAATTTCAATTTTCAAGATTCTGAGCGTTTAACTGGACGTTGGACCATGCCTAAAGGCTTTACGCCACAGTTTATTGAAGTTCATTTAACTGGAACCAGTACCCCTGTGATTAAGAGGTTCAGTTGGGGCCGTGGAAAACCGATAGAAAGTCAATCTGCATTTATCTCTGATATTCCTCAAGCAGAAGCCAATGCAAAATAAATGTGAATTTTAAATCCTATGCGTATGAATAAACGTCAAAATTGTTTAAATGACATCAAAAATTCTTTTCATCAATCTGGATATGTCGATTGGCATATTAGTCCACGCTTAAGCAATGAAACGCATGAGGAAGTAGAGGGTGATATTGCAGTACAAGCCGCGAAACCTGAATTAAAGCGTCCACCTATGTATTGTGTTGTTTTAATGAACGATGATTACACACCAATGGACTTTGTAATTGAAGTTTTACAACAATACTTCGCTTTGAATCTTGACCAAGCCACTCAAGTAATGCTAACTGTACATTATGAAGGGAAAGGTATCGCAGGCGTTTATCCACGAGACATTGCGGAAACAAAAGCGAACCAAGTAAATAATTATGCTCGGTCACAAGGTTATCCATTGCTTTGTCAGATTGAGCCAAAAGATTAAGGGGATTACATGCTCAGTCGTCAATTAGAAGTATCTTTACGTTTGGCTGTTAGCATGGCTCGTCAAAAGAGACATGAGTTTCTGACGGTTGAACATTTATTGTTGGCGTTACTTGATAATGACTCTGCTGTAAATGCGCTTAAAGCGTGTGGTGCGGACATTATTGTTCTTCGCAAAGAATTGGAAGAATATGTTGAACAACATACCCCAAAATTAGGCGAACATAGCGATCAGGCACCACACCCGACTGAAAGTTTTGATCGTATTTTGCAACGTGCAATTTTCCATGTGCAATCTAGCAGTGGTGATCGTACAGTTGAAGGTGCGGATATTCTTGTTGCGATGTATTCTGAACGTGACTCATTTGCTGTTTATTTACTTAAACGCCATCAAATTAATCGTTTAACTTTAACTCAATATTTGTCTCACGGTACGCGCAAAGAAGAAGTGCAAGCCGAAGAAGAAGTTGAAGAATTGGATGGTGAAACATCTGCTTCTGCAAATGCAGGACCACTTGATTTATATACCACTAATTTAAATGTGGAAGCTCAAAAAGGCAAAACTGATCCTTTAATTGGTCGTGAAAAAGAAATTGAACGTGCTGCGCAAATTTTATGTCGCCGCCGTAAAAATAATCCTTTGTTGGTCGGTGATCCTGGTGTCGGTAAAACATCGATTGCTGAAGGTCTGGCTTGGCTGATTGTTAATGGTAAAGCACCGAAACCTTTAGCTGATGCAGAAGTATTTAGTTTGGATATTGGTGCTTTGGTGGCAGGTACAAAATATCGTGGTGATTTTGAAAAACGTTTAAAACAACTTTTAAATGCTTTGAAAAAGAAACCAGAAGCTATTTTATTTATTGATGAAATTCATATGATTATTGGTGCAGGCTCAAGTATGGGCAGTACCATGGATGCATCAAATTTAATTAAGCCAGCGCTGTCGAATGGCTCACTACGTTGCATTGGCTCAACGACTTTCCAAGAATATCGTCAAGTCTTTGAAAAAGATCATGCTTTATCACGTCGTTTCCAAAAAATTGATGTCAATGAGCCTTCTATTTCTGAAACGATTGATATTTTACGTGGCTTAAAATCTAAATTTGAAGATTTTCATCATGTGAAATATGACGATAGAGCATTGGTTTCAGCGGTAGAGTTGTCAGCGAAATTTATTAATGATCGCTTCTTGCCAGATAAAGCGATTGATGTAATTGATGAAGCAGGTGCACAGCGCCGTTTGAAAGCTGAGCAAGATGATAGTTTAATTACAGTAGAAAATATTGAAGATATCATCTCCAAAATTGCGCGTATTCCACCAAAAACCGTATCGAAAGATGACAAGACGGTATTAATTAATCTTGAGCGTGATTTGAAACGTGTGGTCTTTGGTCAAGATACGGCAATTGAAGCACTCGGTTCTGCCATTAAATTATCACGTGCTGGTCTGAAATCACCAGATAAACCTGTTGGTAGCTTTGTATTTGCAGGTCCTACAGGCGTGGGTAAAACCGAAGTAACCAAGCAGTTGGCAAAACTACTAGGTGTAGAATTGGTTCGTTTCGATATGTCTGAGTATATGGAACGTCATGCTGTTTCACGTTTAATTGGTGCACCTCCGGGTTATGTTGGTTTTGACCAAGGTGGATTGTTGACCGATGCTATTCATAAAAGTCCACATTGCGTCTTGCTACTGGATGAAATTGAAAAAGCACATCCAGATGTCTTTAATTTATTACTGCAAATTATGGATCATGGTGCATTGACCGATAACAATGGTCGTAAGTCTGATTTCCGTAATGTGATTCTTGTTTTAACCACCAATATTGGGGCGGACAGTATTTCTCGTGCCAGTATCGGTTTTATGGAACAAGACAATAGTAATGACAATAAAGATGCAATGAAGAAGGCATTCTCACCGGAATTTCGAAATCGTTTGGATGGAATTATTCAATTTAATGCATTGCCGACGACGGTAATTGAAAATGTAGTTGATAAATTCTTAACTGAATTACAAGCACAACTCGATGATAAACAAGTCGTTCTCGATGTCGATCAAAGTGCTCGCGAATGGATGGCTGAGAATGGCTATGACCGTTTAATGGGTGCTCGTCCAATGCAACGTTTGATTCAAGAACATTTGAAAAAACCGCTTGCTGAAATGATTTTATTCGGTGAGCTTGCTGAACATGGTGGTAATGTTGCTGTTTCTGTAAAGCAAGAGAATGGTAAGGCAGTAGGATTGAAACTCGAAGTATTTGAAGACCAAACTGCTGAACCCGCATAATTAGATTCGATGATTAAAATAACCCGTGTTCGCACGGGTTATTTTGTTTTTATTCACCCTCATCCCAACCTTCTCCCAAAGGGAAAAGGTGAAAACTGGCCTATATAGAAAGTTATGGATATTCAAGTTACCAAGGTGATTACGACATTTTGCCTTTTTTTTGTCACAGCGATTGCAGAAATTTTAGGTTGTTATTTTCCATATTTAATTTTAAATCAAGGCAAGTCACACTGGTTTTGGCTTCCGACTGCGTTAAGTCTGGCTGTATTTGTATGGTTACTAACTTTACATCCTGCTGCATCAGGCAGGATTTATGCAGCTTATGGTGGAATTTATATCTTTACAGCTTTAGTCTGGTTACGTTATGTCGATCATGTGGTGTTAACCCGTTGGGATGTTTTGGGTGGTCTGGTGGTCATATTGGGTGCGATGATGATTATTTTGCAACCTCAAGGCTTGATACGTTAGTTATCTAACGTGTCAAGTGAAGCGAGTAAAATGAACCTTCATTTAAAAATTTGGTTATAACAATCATAAAATTGATGGTCTTATTTTAGTTGTTTGAGTAAAAAAAAGCACCCGTAGGTGCTTTTTAAGATTTTTTAATTGTTTAATCTTTCTTTGAATTTTCATTGAGTAAAAATTCAACCAAAGCTTTTTGTGCATGTAAACGGTTTTCTGCTTCATCCCAAACCACTGCATTTTTATGGTCGAGCAGATTTTCAGAAATCTCTTCACCACGGTGCGCAGGTAGGCAGTGCATAAATAAACAATTTGAATGTGCTAAATCCATGAGTTTTTCATTAACTTGGAAATCAGAAAATGCTTTTTCACGAATTTTTTGCTCTTCTTCTTGTCCCATGCTGGCCCAAACATCAGTCACAATAAGGTCTGCATTGACTGCTGCATCTTCTGCTGAATCGACAAGTTCTACACAGTGTGCAAATTCTGACAAGAATTTTTCTTGTGGTTCATAACCATTAGGGGTGGCAATTTTTAATTTAAAGCCCCACATGTGCGCTGCTTCAATATATGAATTACACATATTGTTGCCATCACCAATCCATGCCACGGTTTTACCTTCGATAGAACCACGATGTTCAAGGAAAGTTTGCATGTCAGCAAGAAGTTGGCAAGGGTGATGATCATCAGTTAAAGCGTTGATGATGGGTACTTTTGAATAAGAAGCAAAGCGTTCTACGATGTCATGACCAAAAGTACGGATCATAATAATATCAAGCATGCTTGAGATCACACGTGCAGAATCTTCAATCGGTTCACCGCGACCAAGCTGTGTGTCACGGGAAGATAAGAAAATTGCACTACCACCGAATTGACTCATACCTGCTTCAAACGAAACACGTGTGCGGGTACTCGATTTTTCAAAAATCATGCCCATAACTTTACCGACAAAAGGTTGGAACACCTCATTACTATGTTGCTTGCGTTTAAGTTCAATCGCGCGCTGCAAAATTTGGTTAAGTTCTAAAGTCGATAAATCGCGTAAGGTTAGAAAGTGACGTAGAGCCATGATTACTCCACAATAATTGCTGAATAGAAAACAAAACAACAATTAGTTGTTGGTTAGTGAGTGAAAAAGGGAATCGGCTAATATACTACAAGGAGCTGAGATTGCAAAAGAAACTATACTTTTTGATGGCCTTCTAAAAAGCGATCAACGCAATAACTGATGTATTCGATTGTTTCTTGGTCATTTTCTTGAATTGGAATACCCATGAGAACGCGCCATTCAATATTACGGATAATTCCAAAATATAATTGAGCAGAATAAATAGGTTGTTTACAGTTAATAATACCGAGTTCATCTGCTTTGGTTAGTGCACAAGCAATTGCCATTTGAATATGTTTTGGACCTTGTTCATGAATATACAGAGCCAGTTCTGGGCTGCGCTGAGTCCGTTCAATAATTAAACGTAGGAATGCAGCATTTTCTGGAAGAACGAGGTGGTGCTTAAAATTTATTAGGGTTTGAACTAAGTAGGAACGAAGATCATCTTTACCTTGTTCAAAAGGCACACAGATATCTTTAAAAAATTGCTCGCGACGATAATCACAAATTGCAGTAAATAAACCTTCTTTATTGCCAAAAAATTTATAAATTGAGGCTTTAGAGCCACCGGCATGATGAACGATATCGTCTAGAGATACTGCATCATAACCACGTTCTAGAAATAGTTCATTTGCGCTAAGCAAAAGCGATAGGCATCGTTCATAACCACGTTTTGTTTGTGGAGTATCTCGAGCTAAAGGTTCTAGTTGAACTAATTCTTGCATATGGCGTATAGAGTCAATAATTAGAAAATGAAAACATTTGCAATGATAGCAAAAATATGAGCACATTTCTTAAAATAAAGAAGTTGTCTTGTTTTAGTCACAATTATGAAAAATGGAAATAACACTATAGGTTTAATGAATATTTGACTAAAGTTTTAGAGTAGATGTTCTAAAAAGCCATAGATCTGACTATGTTTATGGCTATACTCGAAATTCAATAAATAAAGTGAAACTGTGGAAAGGGAAATGACAGAACAAAAGTCTGCAGGCTTAAGATTCAGACAAGCACTGGAAGTAGAAAAACCATTACAAATTATTGGCACAGTGAATGCCTATGCGGCCATGATGGCAAAAGAAGTGGGTTATAAAGCCATTTATCTATCGGGTGCAGGTGTTGCCAACTATTCTTATGGCTTACCTGATTTGGGAATGACCAGTTTAGACAATGTTCTTGAAGATGTTCGTCGTATTACTGAACGTGTTGATACACCGCTCTTGGTCGATATTGATACAGGATGG
>NZ_NEGC01000008.1 GCF_002135335.1 Acinetobacter sp. ANC 4470 | reverse complement strand
ACGTAATGGCATCATCAAAATCTGGGCAGAACGCTTGGCGAAAGATGTAGGTGATACGGTACTTTATCCAGTGTCAGTACGTTGTGAAGAAGTGATGTGGCGTGAGAAAAAATTATTCTGTAATGCCGACTTCTTTCATGCTTCAGCGTATCACTTCATGGATATTGCAACGAAGCTGTTCACGCCAATCTTCGTGATGAGCCGTGTCACAGGTTGGGCGGCACATGTGATGGAACAGCGCGCGGATAACCGTATTATTCGTCCAAGTGCGGATTATACAGGGCCTGAACTGCGTAAAGTTGTACCTATTACTGAGCGTTCTGCCGCGTAATAAAATAATGCAGCCAGTTTAGAATTTATAGTCATGAAATAAGTTGACACTTATTTCAATCAAACGCTTGATGAATTTCATCGGGCGTTTGTATTTTAGGAATAATTTTACTTAGAAATTAATCGATATAAGATTAATTGGCGGAAAAACTAAATCCCCAAAACAACCTGATAAGGCTTAAAGCCTTCTAACACGGCTTCAGCGACTAATTTGATGAAAGTATCAGTCTTACCATAAGCCATCCATTGATCAAGCGCTTCATAGTAAGCCAATCTATTTTCAACAGTAATGACGCAAGGTGGATAACCAGCTTTCATTAATTCCAAATTCATGAGTAAACGAGAGGTACGGCCGTTACCATCAATAAAAGGATGAATACCGACAAAATCAGCATGAACTTTAGCAGCACGTTCAATAGGGTGTAATTTGTTTGCTTCAGAATTATACCAATCAATAAACTGAGCCATTTTGTCATTGAGTAAAGTGTAATCCGGTGGGGTAGATGTCGCACCTGAGATCAGTACATTTAGTTGACGATAACGACCTGCATTGTCATCATCAATATTTTTTAAAATAAGTTGATGAATATTGCGAATTTGCCATTCAGAAAATGACTCTTCTTTTTTGATAATATCTTCTACGTAGTAAATTGCATTACGATGATTAATCGCTTCAAAATGTTCTCTTAATGCTTTTCCACCAACCGTGATACCTTCTAGAACAACTTTAGTTTCTAGGAGGGTAAGCGTATTACCTTCAATCGCATTTGAATGATAAGTCCAGCGGACAATCAGGTCTTCTTGTAAGTTTTTAACAATGGCAGGTGCAAGAGGGCGATGCTGATCTAGTTTATTTTTTAAATCATCAATAATCTCAAACATTACCTTATCCATGAATACAAGTTTATCTGATGATGATACAGGAAAAACAAAAGCAAAAAAATGAAACGATATAACATAGCTTTTATTGTTGGGTTACGATGTGCTAATATTTTGTTAAGTTCAAATCCTGTCTTAGGATTTGAACAAGACTTTGCAAGTGATTCAATGCAATAAATTAGATTTGGGTCAAAATTGGGTCAATGAATTTTTTTATTCAATAAAATAGCTTTAGAATGAATTGGTTGGAGTTTGAGTTCAATTGACGCCACCTCCACCAAATACCTTCCCAAACATGGCAAAATATGCCTAGTTTTGGAACTAAAAGGCTTAATCCTAAAGGGGTTAAGCCTTTTTTATGCCTGAACATAACCAAACATAAAAGCATATAGTGTTTCTTTCCATGTATCCCTGTGTGTATCCTTTAATAAAAATTGAACTCAAGGGATACACGGTTAATGTAAGTTTTTGGCTTATTTTGCACTATTTTGTTTTTCATTCTGCATTAAATAATTTCTAACGGTATAGCTTGTAATCTAAAATAAATACACCATATTTCTAAAATCGATTCGTTTTTATAATGATTATATTTTTTTAGATAAAGAACGCAGTGACTGAGCAGCCTCACAAATGAATACCACAGGGGCATTGTTCAATGCATTTCCTTTTATGGTGTGGGCAGATTATACGTGGGGTAAAAATGCCAATATTATTGGTGGTGCAACCAATGGCACAGGCTTTACATCTGCAACGTCTGAAAATAGTGAAAAATGGATGTATCGTGTGAATCTAAATATTGGATTTAGTTTTTGATCAGATTAAAAACATCAAAATAGTCTGCTTTTAAATATACGAATCAATATTATTAAGGTTTAAATATTGTTAAGCTTTAAATAATACTTAGTTCAAGTTTACAGAATTAGGTAGACCCCATATCCAAGTTTTATATTAAATGTGGATATGGGGGAGAACTTGGACTGCTTTTCAGTAACTTAGACATGAGACAGCTTTATTTTTAAGCTGTCTCAAATGCTGCTCTGGGTGCGTTTCATGAAAGCTGCCCCCCATGACTTCTTTGCTTATGAAATTATGGACGTAGTTCGATTGCAATAGCCGTTGCTTCGCCACCACCAATGCAAAGCGCTGCAATACCTTTAGTTTTACCTAAACGCTTTAGTGCATAAATCAGCGTTACAATAATACGCGAACCTGAAGAACCCAGTGGGTGACCAAGCGCACAAGCACCGCCATTGACATTCACTTTTTCAGGATCAAGCTTAAATGCATCAATTGCAGCCATGGTGACCATTGCAAAGGCTTCATTGACTTCCCAAAGATCGACATCAGCTGTATTCCATCCCGTCTGTTTCAATACTTTTTCAATTGCGCCGACGGGTGCAATCGTAAACTCTTCTGGAAGTTGTGAGTTTGTGGCATAGGCTTTAATCACAGCTAAAGCTTTTAAACCACGCTTATGTGCTTCTGTTTCAGAGGTGATGACCAATGCAGACGCACCATCGCTAATAGAGCTAGAATTTGCCGCAGTGACCGTACCATCTTTAGCAAAAGCAGGGCGTAGTGTTGGAATTTTATCAATTTTTGCATTGGCAGGATTTTCATCCTGTTCTACAACGACATCACCTTTACGGGTTGATACAGTGATGGGCACAATTTCAGCTTTGAAATAACCTTCTTGAATGGCTTTTTGTGCGCGAGTCAATGAGCGGATTGCAAACTCATCCATTTGTTCACGTGTATAACCTTTTTTATCAGCCATTTCTTGGGCAAAAGTACCCATTGCACGACCTGTACCGGCATCTTCCAAACCGTCTAAAAACATGTGGTCTAACACTTGACCATGTCCCATACGATAACCAGTGCGGGCTTTAGGGAGTAGGTAAGGTGCATTGGTCATTGATTCCATACCACCAACAACGACAATACTTGCGCTACCTGCTTTAATTGCATCACTTGCTTGCATGGCTGCTTTCATGCCCGAACCACACACCTTATTAATTGTGGTTGCACCAATATGGTCTGGAAGTCCAGCTTTACGCATTGCTTGACGTGCAGGCCCTTGCTTTAAACCCGCAGGTAAAACACAACCCATAATGACTTCATCAATATCATTGATAGGGATATTGGCTTGTTCAATTGCTTTTTGAATGGCAACTGCACCTAAATCTGGAGCAGTTAAACTTGCCAAGCTTCCTTGAAAGCTTCCCATGGCAGTACGACTAGCAGCTACGATTACAATATTTTCCATTTTTATATTTCCGTATTTATTTGAATTACGAATATCTTTTTGTGTATTGATAAAATCAAAGCAGCCGAAGCTACTCTAATTTTTTAGAAAAATTTTCAGTCTTAAGCGACCTTTAATTCAGTGGTAATTAGTTCTACACCCGTCGCAGCTTTCATTTGCTCAAGTGAAACATCTTTAGCCAGTTCAATTAGTTTGATGCCCTCAGTCGTAATATCCATTACGCCTAAATCAGTAATCACACGATTCACAACACCTTTACCCGTTAAAGGGAGGCTACATTGATTAACAACTTTTGGGCTACCATCTTTGGCATTGTGTTCCATCAGGACAACCACTTTTTGTACGCCAGCAACCAGATCCATTGCACCTCCCATACCTTTGACTTTCTTGCCTGGAATCATCCAGTTGGCAAGGTCACCCGTTTGGGAAACTTCCATTGCACCCAAAATAGCAATGTTGATATGACCACCACGAATCATGGCAAAGGATTCTGAACTGGAAAAAAATGCTGCGCCTTTGCGTGCTGTTACCGTTTGTTTACCTGCATTGATTAAGTCTGCATCGACAGTCTCAGCTGTAGGGAATTCATCAATGCCCAATAAACCATTTTCCGACTGTAACCAAACACTAATGCCTTCTGGAAGATAGTTTGCAACAAGGGTCGGCAAGCCAATCCCCAAATTCACATAAAAACCATCTTCAAGCTCAAGTGCTGCGCGCTGCGCCATTTCATTACGTGTCCAAGCCATAATTTAAGCCTCCGCTGCTTTTAAAGTCAGTTGTTCAATACGCTTTTCAGGCGTTGCATTTAGTACAATACGGTTGACGTAAATCCCTGGGAGATGGATATCATCAGGGTCGATTTCACCAACCTCTACGATCTGTTCCACTTCGACCACAGTGAATTTACCTGCAACAGCGCATTCAGGATTAAAGTTACGTGCAGTTTTTCGGAACACTAAATTGCCAGCTTTGTCTGCTTTATAAGCTTTAACTAAAGCGACATCCGCTGTTAAAGAATGTTCTAAAATATATTCTTTACCTTTAAATTCACGGGTTTCTTTACCTTCGGCAATGAGCGTACCTACACCTGTTTGAGTAAAGAAAGCTGGAATACCTGCACCACCTGAACGTAATTTTTCAGCCAGTGTTCCTTGTGGTGTCAGTTCAACTTCAAGTTCGCCATTGAGATATTGACGTTCAAATTCTTTGTTTTCACCGACATATGAAGCAATCATTTTTTTGATCTGCTTGGTTTTTAGTAACTTACCTAAACCAAAATCATCAATGCCTGCATTATTTGAAATACAGGTTAAGCCTTTAACGCCAGTATCTTTTAATGCGTCAATCAGTGCTTCAGGAATTCCACATAAACCAAAACCACCAACAGCTATAGTTTGATTATTATTAACAATATCTGCTAACGCTTCTTGAGCATTTGCTGCGACCTTATTCATCCTTTTAACCTTATGTCCATTTGCGTATTTTATTATTAGCAATGAGTAGGTCTTTTAGAAATTGAATGTTTTTAACGTGTAATAAAAAAAACTCATTAATCTCGTTGGCTTTTGTAAATACAGAGGAATAGTTGCGAGTAGATTTTAAAAAATTTGAAGCTTTTAGAGATGAAATGGTGGACGTCTAGTTTTGTGATTGATTTATTGATATTTAAAGCTTTAGGAGTGGATTTAGATAGCTGCTTTGTAGAATCAAAGCTAAATATTTCCTGTGTAAATGGCTAAACTGAATATTTATATGATTTAAAAATGATGAGCCAATATTATTTCAATAAATTGGGCGGAAATATTAGAAAGTTCAAAATCTTTTTTATATATAACGCCAAGAGGCAAATGTACATTGCCATCATCAATTTCAATTAAAACATTTTGTTCCTTATCTATAAATTTGTGGAAATGTCTTGGTATTGCACTGACGCCCATACCATAGGCTACAAAATGTGAAAGTGAACTAATTTGGTGACATTCAACTTTTAGATCTAAGACTAAATTGTTTGTAATACAATTTTGTTCGATAACATGCCGAATAATAGACGGTTTTTGTAGTGTAATAAAAGGATAAGAGCATAACTCCGCCATAGACACACTGTTTCGTTTAGCTAAAACATGATCTTTAGGTACAAGTGCGACAAAATCCTCTTTAAATAACAGTTTAAAGGTTAATTGTTCACTGTGTTTTGGCTCATAGCAAATACCAATTTCAAAGATACCTTCTTGTACCTTTTCTATAATTTTTTCGTTAGTAACATCATGTATAGAGAAACTAATATTAGGATGAAGTTTTGAAAAATCATGCATGACTGCTGGTAGTACAGCATGCGTAGCGAAAGGCATGGACGCAATATTTAATGTGCCACGATGAAGTTTAAATCGTTGTTTAACATCTTTTTCCATATCTTCCCAATTGGCTAAAAGCTTTTTAGCATAGGGAATTAAAGACAGACCTTCGCTGGTAATCTCTACACGACGAGTATTACGTTTAAATAATTTTCCACCCAATTCTTCTTCTAACGTTTTAATACTTAAACTTAAAGCAGATTGACTCAAACAAAGTTCATCCGCTGCATTTGCATAATTTAAAGTGCGTGCAAGGACTAAAAAAGCTTTTAATTGTTTGAGTGTCATGATTTACCTAGTCAACTTTTCAAAAGGAATAAAATCTAAGATACATAGATCTATTTGCTGTCATCAAAAATAATGCGACTTTTAAATTATTGATCATGTGATCGATAATTAGGCCCTGTAGACAATTCATCTATGTTTGCAGCTATGCGTGTTCTTTAGGCGGCACTAGGCGTGAAATAGGAAATTTAGTCATTTTAAATGATGAACGGTACTGTTGTACAAGAGAACGAAGTAGTGCCAAAAAATACTTTAGTCTCCAGCTTGTATGCCTTGCACTGCTCAATTTTAGCCTACAACGTAAGCCATTTATTAAATGTCAACAGACCTTAATATCAAGCGATTGAAAAGAGTATAAGTGAAGATAGATAAAACGCATATAAAAACTATTTTCTAAACGTATGAAAGTTGCTATTTCGCTTAGGGTTTCAAGTTTAAAAAAGGAGCGTAACTTCAATTTCCAAGGTTATTTTGTATAAAATTTTTGAGGTTATGTGAAAGGTTTGATTAATCAATTTTTCTGATCACGCAATGATTATTTTGAAAGAATGAGTTTAATCAAATGCATTATAGTTTAGTCAATAAATTGAATAGATATGCCCTAATTTATAAGCTTTATAAAAGCTCAAATTGATATAAATATATCGATTGATAAGAAATATACATTTTAAATTTTTATCTAAGCGTTTGATATTAATGGATTGAGATATTGCTGCAATAAATGTTGAAGTAGGATCGAACATATATTCTTTAAGGATGGAGTAAAAAAATGTGGGACTTAGGTGTAATTATACTTTCTCTAGGCTGCTGATGTATACAGCCTACAGAGGATTTTCTGTAATTCTCATGGCACCAATTTGTGCTTTGTTAGCAGTAGTGCTAATTAATCCAGCAAATGTTTTACCATTTTATTCAGGCGTATTTATGCCCAAAATGGTTGGTTTTATTAAAGACTATTTCCTTGTATTTTTGCTTGGTGCGATCTTTGGTAAAGTCATTGAAATGTCAGGTATTGCAGAATCCATTGCAAAGACGATTGTTAAGCTCATTGGTTCTAAAAATGCGATGCTTACGGTTGTACTTCTTGGTGCAATTCTTACCTATAGTGGCGTAAGTTTATTTGTGGTTGTATTTGCTGTATACCCATTTGCAAACCAGTTATTTAAACAAGCAGATATCCCTAAGCGGTTGATTCCAGGAACAATTGCATTAGGTGCATTTACTTTTACGATGGATGCGCTTCCAGGGACACCACAAATTCAAAACGTGATCCCAACCACTTTCTTTGGCACAAATATTTATGCCGCACCATTTTTAGGAATTATAGGTGCGATTTTTGTTCTGGCTGTAGGTTTGAGCTATCTTGAATGGCGTCGTCGTGTAGCTGCACGTAATGGCGATGGTTTTGCTTCGGGAATTACATTAACTGCTGCGGAACAACAATTATTAGATAATACTTCTCATGATCTTTCAAATGGTTCTGGCTTACGTCAATTTATGGCATTTGTACCACTGATTTTAGTCGCTGTAACGAATAAATACCTATCGACTGCCATCAAAACTTGGTATCCAAATGGTTTTGATTTTAATGCAATTGGTCTAGCAAATTATACCGTAGATGTTGCTAAGACTTCTGCAATTTGGGCTGTTGGTTTGGCGTTGATTGTTGGAATTATTGCAGCGATATTATTTGATTTTCGCCGAGTCTATAGCAATTTTAAAGAGGGTGTAAATGCGAGTATTGGCGGTTCTTTACTTGCGGTAATGAACACTGCATCTGAATATGGTTTTGGTGCAATTATTGCCGCCTTACCTGGCTTTGCAATTATTAGTCATGCATTGGGGAATACTTTTACCAATCCTTTGGTCAATGGTGCTGTGACCACGACAGTTTTAGCAGGTGTAACAGGCTCCGCTTCTGGAGGTATGAGTATTGCTTTAAGTGCTATGGCTGATCAGTATAACGCTGCAATTCTTGCAATGAATATTCCACCCGAGGTGATGCATCGTATTGTAGCCATGGCTTCAGGGGGGATGGATACCTTACCGCATAATGGCGCTGTAATTACATTACTTGCGGTTACTGGGCTAACGCATAAGCAATCTTATAAAGACATTTTTGCAATTACCATCATTAAAACAGTTGCAGTATTTATTGCGATTGCGGCATTTACATGGTTTGGTATTGTTTAAAAATTGGTGTTTAAAATAGAAAAATGGAGCAAATAATGAGTCAGATTCTGAAAGATAAAGTTGCATTTATTACCGGTTCAGCAAGTGGAATAGGACTTGAAATTGCAAAGAAATTTGCACATGAGGGCGCGAAAGTTGTTATTTCTGACATGAATAGTGATAAATGTGCTGAAACCGTGGCTTTATTAAAAAATGAAGGTTTTGAGGCTTTATCTGCGCCATGTGATGTGACAAATGAGCAGGCGTATAAAGAAGCCATTGAACTGACACAAAAGACTTTTGGTCGTTTGGATATTTTGATTAATAATGCAGGATTTCAATATGTTGCTGCAATTGAAGATTTTCCAACAGAGATTTATCAAAAATTAATTAACGTGATGTTAGTGGGTTCTTTTGTTGGAATTAAACATGTATTTCCAATCATGAAAGCCCAAAAATTTGGTCGTGTGATTAATATGGCTTCGATTAACGGTTTGATTGGTTTTGCGGGTAAAGCAGGTTACAACAGTGCTAAACATGGTGTGATTGGTTTAACCAAAGTAGCCGCTTTAGAATGTGCACGTGATGGAATAACGGTAAATGCCTTATGTCCAGGTTATGTGGATACCCCATTGGTTCGCGGACAAATTTCAGATTTGGCGAAAACCAGAAATGTTAGTGAAAAAAGCGCATTGGAAGATGTGATTTTAGCGATGGTTCCACAAAAACGTTTGCTGAGTGTTGAGGAAATTGCCGATTATGCAATTTTCTTGGCAAGCGATAAAGCAGGCGGGGTTACAGGTCAGGCAGTTGTCATGGATGGTGGTTATACAGTTCAATAAGATGTATTAAGGCGATGTCGTAATTTAAATACACATATCATCAAACATATAATCGATACAAAAATTTTATTTGATAGGTGGCATTTATGCCACCTATCTACAAGTCTAAAGTTTATAAAAATATCAATTTATTTTAAAAATATGGCACTCGGAGCATCCGATATTAATGCTTTGGTCAGAGTATTGCATTAATTTCAATCCCGCTGTGCCAGAGGAATTCAAAAATGAAACACGTGAAAAAAGTTGCTGTTATTGGAACGGGGGTAATTGGAGTCAGTTGGACAGCATTCTTTTTAAATAAGGGATTTCAGGTTAATGCTTTTGATCCCGCACCTGATGCTGAAGTTAATTTAAGAAATAGAGTACAAACTTATTTATTGGATTTAAGCGAACTCAATCAGCAACAAGATGAAAAATTGGTTAAAAATATTGCAGATATTTTAAAAAATTTAAATTTTTTTAAGGATTTAGTTGATGCAGTTAAAGATGCAGATTTTATTCAGGAAAACGGTCCAGAAAGAATTGATTTAAAACAGGACTTATATGTATTAGTTCCGACTTGATCGGACATAGATCTTGAAAAAGAGAAAGTTACCCGTTTTGATAAAGGTGTCGAATCTTAACAAAACAAAGGTAACTTTCTATGATGCATACTAACAATCAAATCATTAAACACAAAGTAGTCTTACTCAATTTAGCTGAAGAGCTTCAAAATGTTTCCAGAGCTTGCAAGGTCATGGGTGTATCAAGAGATACATTCTATCGCTATCAAGAGCTCACTGAATCAGGTGATGTGGATGCTCTGATTAATAAATCTCGGCGTGTCCCTAATTTTAAAAACCGTGTTGATGATCATATCGAACAAGCCATTATCAATTATGCAATTGAATATCCAGCTTATGGGCAACACAGAACAAGTAATGAGCTTCGTAAACAAGGCATATTTGTTTCAGGAAGTGGAGTTCGATCTATCTGGCTTCGCCATGATTTAGAGAACTTTAAAAAGAGGCTTAAGGCTTTAGAAGCTAAAGTTGCTCAAGACGGTATCGTACTGAATGATCAACAAATCTCTGCACTTGAACGCAAGCATGAAGATGATGTTGCATGTGGTGAAATTGAAATGGTACACCTTGGTTATTTAGGTTCTCAGGACACATTCTATGTGGGTCATCTTAAAGGCGTGGGTCGTATCTATCAGCAAACATTTATAGATACCTACAGTAAGGTGGCACATTGCAAACTCTATACAACTAAAACACCAATCACCGCAGTTGATTTATTGAATGATCGTGTACTACCTTTTTATCAATCGCAGGATCTACCGATGCTTCGGATTTTAACAGACAGAGGTACGGAATATTGCGGGAAAGTAGAACATCATGATTATGAACTGTATTTAGCAATCAATGATATTGATCATACAAAGACAAAAGCAGCATCACCCCCAAACTAATGGTATATGTGAACGCTTTCATAAAACGATTTTACAAGAGTTTTATCAAATTACGTTCAGAAAGAAGCTCTATATTTCGTTGGAAGAATTACAAATTGATCTGGACGAATGGTTAAAGTTCTATAATACTGAACGAACTCATCAAGGTAAAAAGTGTAATGGACGAACTCCATTTGAAACCTTACTTGATGGAAAGCGAATTTGGGCTGAGAAGAATTTAGCTCAAATTTAAACTGACAGACACAATAAAAATTGGGTAACTGTCAGATCAGGTTTGAGCTAGTACATTTTTAAATTTGAGTGATACAACTCCAATTCATTTGTATAAACAGTTTAATAAATCCCCGTTAAAGATCATCAAATATTTAAATAAAAGTTTTTACATTATAAAAAATAATGATTATTATTTGCACCATAATTAACACTTATGGTTTAAGGAATAAGAATGCGATTGTCTCACTTTAGTCTTTGCTTGCTGACTACAGCCATTTGCACACAGCTCTATGCAAATGAGGTTACACAATCATCTGAAATAAAAACAACAGATACCAAGCTTCCTACCATTGTAATGACTGCAACGCGTACAGCTAAAAGTATTGCTGAGGTTGCTGGAACAGTTCAAACCATTCGTGGCGAGGAAATTGCTCAACAGGCAGGGGCAGGACGCAAAGTCGCAGATATTTTGGCACAACTTGTACCATCTTTAGCACCAAGTAGTGGGACAACCAGTAATTATGGTCAGACTATGCGTGGGCGGAATGTTTTGATCATGATTGACGGAGTATCGCAAACGGGTTCTCGTGATGTGGCGCGTCAACTCAACAGTATCAGTCCGAATATGATTGATCATATTGAAGTGGTTTCTGGTGCAACCAGTATTTATGGTTCAGGTGCAACAGGCGGGATTATTAATATTATTACCAAGCGTGCAGATAAATCAGAACCTGTAAGCTTTCAAACCAAGTTAGGCATAACTTCTACGGATAATTTCCGTGGTGATAGCTTGGCGTATCAGCTTGGACAAACTGCTTCATTTAGTCATGATAAAATGGATGGTTTTTTAGGTCTGGACTATACTAGCCGAGGTTCTCAGTTCGATGGCAATGGCGATCGTATTTCATTAAGTCCATGGCAAGGTAGTACCATGGATACCGATACCATTGATGTAAATGGTCGTCTAAACTTTAATTTAACTGACCATCAAAGCTTAAGTTTTGGCGCTCAATATTATAAAGATGAACAAGATACAGAATATGGCCCTGACTATTCTTACTTAAAAACAAAAACACAGCCCTCTTATAAAGCGATTAAAGGTTGGAACTTAGATAATCAACCATTTACAGAACGTTATGCTTTTAATACTCAGTATCAAAATCAAGATTTTCTTGGACAAATTTTGAATGTAGAAGCGTATTACCGCAATGAAAAATCTCGCTTTGTACCATATGGTTATTCGGCTGATGGTGTGGACGTGAAACAAAGCCAATCTAATGTTGACTATGCGGGTATTCGCTCTACGGTTCAATCCGATCTTAAAGTTGCAGAACGTGATTTAAAACTGACTTATGGTCTGGATTATGATTGGGAAAAAGATCATCAATGGGCCGAATTCTATAAACCAAGTAATAATGGTTTGGTCTATACCCCGACTGGAGAGAGACAAGGTTCAGGGCCAGACACGAAAATTCAAAATATTGGGACATTTTTACAAGGCGACTATGCTTTAACAGATCGCTTAAATGTTCAAACTGGCGTGCGTTATCAATATGTTCAGGCAGACACAGACAGTTATTTAACGGCACGTAAACCTTATACTTTAATGGCTGCTGATTCGACAGATTCCGATAAATTCTTATTTAATTTAGGTACAGTGTATAAGCTAACTGATGCTCAACAAGTTTATGCTAATTTCTCTCAAGGGTATAGTTATCCGGATGTACAACGTGTACTACGTGATGTCGCAGCCTATACGCTAACAACCTCAGGGATCGCGCCTATTACGGTAAATAGCTATGAATTGGGTTGGCGCTTAAATCAAGATACTGGTTTAAGCTTAGGTTTAACTGGCTTTTATAATACCTCTGATAAAGTAGTACAGTTCAATTCTGATCGATCAGTGAATATTGTGGATGCTGATCAACGTGTTTATGGTGCCGAAGCTAATGTTAGTTATCCATTTATGGAAAATTATAAAGTGGGCGGAACCTTGGGTTATACCCGTGGACAATATAAAGATGTAGCAAATAATTGGCATGAACTCAATGCCTTTGCTGTTTCTCCAATGAAGGGAACCCTGTTCGCTGAGTGGAATAACGATGAAGGCTATGGTGTCCGCGCACAAATGCAAGCCATTCAAGGCACAGATAAAGCCTATAAAGATGACCAAAAATTAACAGCAGCAGGCTTAAAAGACAGTAATAGCGCAGCAGAGATTAAAGGCTATACCACCATGGATGTATTGGCTCATTTCCCTATGGCTAAAGGGCGTGTAGATTTTGGTGTTTATAATGTTTGGGGTAATCAATATAAAACGGTATTTGCACAACAAGCAGCAGTGACGAATGCAAATTCGTTATTGGCTATTCCAGCAGAAGGGCGTACTTTTGCATTGAGTTATACGATTAATTATTAATCTCTGCTATAAAGTATCCGTAAATTCTGCGGATACTTTTAAATTTTGGGTCTGTACTAGATTAGCAAAGTGTTAATCTATGAAAATAACCCCAACCAATTGTAAATTAAATAAAAAATACAGCTAAGGTTGCTCGAGTTTTTTGTACTCGGTGTAACAGCTAAAGCTGCCGCAGATGTATTAGAAATACATCCCAATTCTGCTGCTCTCTTTTTCACTAAAATTCGAAAAATTATTTCCTATTATTGAGCACAAGATGCTTTAGAAATCTTTGATGTTGAAGTTGAACTGGATGAAAGCTATTTCGGTGGAGCTCGTAAAGGAAAACGTGGTCGAGGTGCAGCAGGTAAAATCATTGTATTTGGTTTGCTAAAACGCAACGATAAGGTCTATACCATTATTGTTCCTGATACAAAGGCAAGCACCTTAATGTTTGTAATATCAAAGAAAATCACTCCTGACAGCATTGTTTATACAGATCGTTGGCATAGCTATAATGTTTTAGATGTGCGGTTTTTTGTCATCATCGAATCAATTATTCAAGCCATTTTGCAGAATGGTCAAAATCATATAAATGGAATTGAGAATTTTTAGAATTAAGCGAAAAGAACGCTTAGGAAATACAACGGAATTCCTAAAAATTCTTTCTACTGGAGATGATGCTAAGTAGAATAAATTACTGAATTTAGTGTTTATTTACAATTTTTAAATACTGATAAAATATTAGCTAGTTAGAATGTTTATTACTTCATAGACCATATTTTTCAGGAAGTTAATCACTTCCTGAACTTGTTTTAAGGAAAGCTAAAATGTTTTCTACCTATATTCATGCTTTTGCCTTATTTTTTGCCTTATTGAATCCTTTTTTAATGAGTGTTTATATGATTGGGTTTATTCGTCATACAGAGACTCATGTTTTTAATAAAGGATTAATTCAAGGGGCTTTAATTGCTTACATCGTTTTTATGCTATTTGCATGGGGAGGCGAAGCTATTTTTAGTACATATTTGAATGTACGTTTTGAGTCATTTCAAATATTTGGTGGGCTAATCTTTCTAGTGATAGGTTATCGTTTTGTTTTTCAGGGAGCTGATACTATTGGAGAAATGAGAGGTGCGCCAGAACATTTAGCTGGCACAATTGCTATGCCTTTCATGATTGGTCCTGGAACAATTAGTGCTGCTGTTGTTACTGGAATGAATTTGTCAATTGGTGAAGCTGCTCTTGTTATTTTTTTAACTCTTTTATTAACATGTACTATTTTGATTATTATGAAATTTTCACATGATCATCTACGTGATAAACATTCTAAATATATAGATCGTTACTTTGATATCGTAGGTCGTTTATCTGCTTTATTAATAGGTACGATTGCGATAGACATGATTGTCACAGGTATAATTGCATTAATTGAGAAAAATTAAGATTATTTAATAGAGCTAAATATTTTATGTAACTCTATTATTATAAATTGATTTCTGGAGTATATTTTGACTGTGTCATTGGGACATTCTTTCAAGAAAGTAGGTCTCCGACAATCTCGGTACGGTTCATTATGGATGGACACCATAAACAGTATGATCCAGCCTTCCCAAAACAAACTCATTTAACAGTGGGGCGTGTTGGCTGGTCAGCTTGGGAAATCAATCATAAACTAGCTGATCGAAAATAAGTTGGGAGCTTCGGCTCCCTAATGAGGGAATTATACACACTTTGTATTTACAAGATATTTATTCTGCGCTTTATCCAGCATGTACTTAAATATAATATAAATCAATATTGCGGCTGAAATATTTAGATAAAGGTTTGCCATATACAATTATATTTTGGATATTTTGCAATAATCCTCATTTGTGAGGTCTTGTAAATTAAAGCGTAATATTTTTAATCTCAAAAAAACGATATGTTTACTTATTACTAGGTCTGCAAATGATGAATGCTCCAGTCGCTTTAACACCTGAGTTATTAACCCAATTGACAGCTATTGTCGGTGAAAACCGCATTAAAACTGATGCGGATAGCCTCCAGAATTGGGGTCGAGACCACACTAAACATTTCGATCCAAATCCATCGGTTATCGTTTTTCCATCGAGCACAGAACAAGTGCAAGCGATTGTAAAATTGGCGAATCAATTTGATGTTGCGATTACCCCATCAGGTGGTCGTACGGGTTTATCTGCGGGTGCTGTGGCAGCCAATGGTGAAATTGTCGTTAGCATGGACAAAATGAACCAAATTCTTGAGTTCTTCCCTGCAGACCGTATGGTACGTGTACAAGCGGGTGTGGTGACTGAACAATTGCAAAACTATGCTGAACAACAGGGGCTGTATTATCCGGTTGATTTTGCATCTTCGGGTTCGTCACAAATTGGCGGCAACATTGGTACTAATGCTGGCGGTATTAAAGTCATTAAATACGGCATGACGCGTAACTGGGTACTGGGTTTAACCGTCGTGACGGGTAAAGGCGATGTACTACGCTTGAACAAAGGCATGATTAAAAATGCCACAGGTTATGCATTACAACATTTATTTATTGGTGGTGAAGGCACTTTAGGTTTAGTGACTGAAGCTGAAATGAAGCTGGAACGTCAACCGCATGATTTACAAGTAATGGTCTTGGGTATCCCTGATTTTGATTCGATCATGCCTGTACTTCATGCCTTCCAAAACAAAATTGATTTAACTGCATTTGAATTCTTTGGTGAATTGGCGATGCAGAAAGTGTTGGATCATGGTCATGTACAACGTCCGTTTGAAACAGCTTGTCCTTTCTATATCTTGCTTGAGTTTGAAGCACCGTATGAACCCATTATGGATGCGGCAATGGAAATCTTTGAGCATTGCATGGAACAAGGTTGGGTACTGGATGGTGTGATGAGCCAAAACCTAGATCAAGTCCATAGCTTATGGCGTTTGCGTGAAGACATTTCTGAATCAATCGCACCATTTACCCCATACAAAAATGACATTTCGGTGTTAATTACCCATGTTCCTGCATTCATTAAAGAAATTGATGCAATTGTAGAAGCGAATTATCCAGATTTTGATATTTGTTGGTTCGGTCACATTGGTGACGGTAACTTGCACTTAAATATCTTAAAACCTGCGGATTTAAGTAAAGATGAATTCTTTGCTAAGTGTCAGGTAGTGAATAAATACGTATTTGAAACCGTGAAAAAATATGATGGTTCAATTTCTGCGGAACATGGCGTGGGTATGACTAAAAAGCCATATCTTGGCTACACGCGTTCTAAAGAAGAAATTGAATACATGAAAGCATTGAAACAAGTATTTGACCCGAAAGGCATTATGAATCCAGGTAAGTTATTTGATTTATAAGGCTGTTATACGGATAACTACATAAAGCTAATCGTGTAAAAAATGAAGGCATGGCATCATGGGTGCGATGCCTTTTTTGTTTTGGGGAATATAATGATGATTCGTTTATTTTCAGTTTCTGCTTTGTGTTTAGCGGTACTTTCTGGTTGTGCAACGACTGAAAAATTAGCCAGTAAAGTCAGTTTTACTGGTTCAGATATGCCAATGCAACAGGTGTTAAAAGCACAACCTGATTTGGTCAAAAATCAAAATAGTCTTTCGATTCGTCAGGTATTTAATCGCGTAGAATCTCCAACGGCTGCACAAATTGCAGTGATTGAGTCAAATTTAATGGATGATTCTGTCAGTGCGATTCGTACTGATTATGTTTTTAAGCGTGTGGAAGATGATTGGAAATTACAGGAAACGAAGAAGAGTTATCAATGTGCACGTGGGAAGAATAAAGTTTTTCAAACTGCGGTGTGCTCATAATAAATATTTGATTTTGCTTGAAAGTTAAACAGTAAAGCCTCATAAAAAGCGTATCAGATTTGGTACGTTTTTTAGTTTTGGGGAAATAATAACAATGAATATTTTAATTGTGGGTAATGGTTTTGATTTGTCGCATTACTTGCCGACGAAATATGACCATTTTATGATGGCGATGGGTACGATTGAAAAGTGGGATATTGCTAATGGTGAAATGAGTTTTGATGATTTATTTGGCTCACTCTATGAAAAAGAAGACTATTTTTTTGGTTATACCAAAGCAATGTATGACACAGATCAAATTAAAATTTCAGTAGAACAAGTTATAAAGTTAAAAAAGAAATTAGAAAAAAATGTTTGGTATCAATATTTTTTCGATCATGTAAAAGAAATAAAAACATGGATTGATTTCGAGCAAAAAATAAATGAAGCACTTATTTTGGTAGGTAATTTTTTAAATGAAATAGAAGAAAAATTTAAATTATATGGAAAGTTTAACTACGGATTAAAAATATTAGAGAAAAGTAACTTTAATGAAAAAAGTGAATGTTATTACATTACAAAATTAAAAATTGATTTATTAGAAACATTGAAGATATGTATTTCTAACCAAAAATTTGGGGAAATAATAAGTGCTGGTTTGACAGACTTGAGAAAATCTTTTATAGATGAATCTTGGTATAAGATTGATAAAAAAGAAGAGTATGGATTCTCATCTGACCAATATCTGGGCTTTCTTTATAAAGAATTGGATAGTTTGATTAAGCTCTTTAATGATTATTTAGTTTTGGTCATTAATGAATTAGAGATAACTAAAAATATCCAATCTCCAATTGATGAAGTCGAGCAAATTTATTCTTTTAATTACACAAAAACTTTTCAAAGGTTATATGCTGAAAAACAAAAAATCAATTATCTACATGGTCGACTTGGTGAAGACCAAAATATAGTATTAGGAATTTCTAATTTGACTTCTCAATTACTGATTGATCAAAAAGCTTATGGATTTACTAAATATCATCAAAAACTATTGAAAAATACAGATTACAGTTTTCTACATGATATTAAGGAAAAATTATTTAATTTATACAGCCGAAAAGAAAAGTTTATATATGCTTATAACTCAGCCGAGCATATGAAAATTAGATCTTTAGCAGAAACACAAAAATTATTTAAAAAGATTGAGGATATTAATCGAAGTTTAGCTAATTTGAATGGAAAAATTATAATTTGGGGACATTCATTAGATCGTTCAGATATTAATTATATTAAGGAGATTTTTGAATTAAATCAGCTTGAAAAAAATTTTGAAATAGTCATATATTATTATAATTCTCAAACCAAGTTTGAACTTTTGGCGAACCTTTTAAATATCTTGGAGCAAGAAAAAGTCGAAATATGGATGAAAAAAGGTTGGCTTAAATTTGAATCAAATCCTAATATTGTTGAATTAAATAATATTAAACCTGTTGAATTACCAAAAATTGCAAAAGCTTAATTTCTTTCTTTAGATTGTCTCTGCTAAACTATAAGGACAGAGCCAACAAAACGTACTTGGCTCTGTGATAAAACATCACAATTATTTATTTTTATCTACTCAGACACCTTGTGAAAACGGTGTTTTAAATCGCTTATTTTCAAGCGTATTTTTCCAACTCAATTTCTAAAAACTCAGTGCTTGTCATTGGGCTGACGCTTATCTCCCTAAAAATAGTGTTTAGCTCCACAAGCCTATAACGATATGTAGAAAACAATGCAAAAGGTTAAAACCACAACGTTAAGCCGTGCCACGCTTATGTTTCCATTGGCATTGGTATTATTTGAATTTTCCGTCTATATCGGTAACGACTTAGTCCAACCCGCTATGCTTTCCATTACCAAAGAGTTTGGTGTGAGTAGCAGTTGGGCACCCTCGTCTATGTCATTTTATTTACTTGGTGGAGCATGTGTTGCATGGCTACTGGGACCATTGTCTGACCGCATCGGACGAAAAAAAGTTCTACTGGCAGGTGTATTGTTTTTTGTCGTGTGTTGCTTACTCATTTTACTGACACAGAATATTGAAAGCTTTTTAGCACTGCGCTTTTTACAAGGCATAGGCTTAACAGTTATTTCTGCTGTCGGTTATGCCGCAATTCAAGAAACCTTTGAAGAACGTGATGCCATTAAAGTCATGGCACTTATGGCGAATATTTCGCTGCTTGCGCCATTACTGGGGCCTGTGGTGGGGGCATTTTTGATTGATCATGTGTCATGGCATTGGGGTTTTATTGGTATCGCATTTTTGGCATTTTTAAGTTGGTTTGGTTTAAAAGCCAAAATGCCCGATACCAAAGTAAGCATTCCAAAACAGCCGCTGAGCTATATTTTAGATGACTTTAAACAAGTTTATAAAAACAAACGCTTTTTAGGCATGACTTTGGCATTGCCGATGGTCAGTATGCCTTTAATGCTGTGGATTGCGCTGTCACCCGTGATGTTGATAGAAGAATTAGGTTTTAGTAGCATGCAATATGGCTTGGCACAATTTCCAGTGCTGGGTGGCTTAATTCTAGGCAATATTGTGCTGATTAAAATTATCGATAAATTGGTTTTGGGTAAGTCAGTGTTGATTGGTTTACCTATTATGTTGTTGGGAGCCTTGGTTTTAGTTGCAGGGGTAATTTGGCAGGATTATCTGGTCTGGTGCTTAATTGCAGGAATGACGCTACTGAGCTTTGGTGAAGGCATTAGTTTTTCTGTACTTTACCGTTTTGCTCTCATGTCATCGGAAGTATCAAAAGGAACTGTGGCAGCAGCAGTATCGATGCTGTTGATGTTTAGCTTCTTCTTTATTATTGAATTGGTTCGTGTGTTGTATGAACAATTTCATTTAATCGCTTATAGCGTGTCATGTTTTGTCTTGATTGCACTGTGGTTTACTTTCCCTCGAGCAATACTGAAACAAGTGCTGCTGGAACGTAAACAGAGCGGCATTTTTTAAATGGCATTGACCTGATGAGTTCCTCTCCTTCAAAAATGGAGGAGAGGGCGCATGAATTTAAAGATAGGGAAATATTTTTTTATTCACTGATGGGTTGTTCAAAGGTCTTTAATTTTCGATCAAAAATAAAAGGTCCAAATGGTAAAATAGCGGCAGCCAGACCCATTAAAAAAATAGTAAGCGACCATTTCTGTTTTTCGCAAACGGTAAATAAAACAATTAGAAAGAGAATGAAAAGTACGCCGTGCCCCATACCGACATATTTTACTAAAACTGGATTATCGAATATATATTTCATCGGCATAGCGATGAATAAAAGCAGGAGGAAGGAAAGACCTTCCAAAAGACCGACAACACGTAAAGTTTGGATATTCATGGTCATACTTAAATCAATGAGAATGAATGTTGAGTGTACTCAATATTGAAACATGGGTGAATGAAAATAATAAATATATTTACTATTTATATCAGGTGTTTATAACCAACGATTTAACTCGGATTATTTTATTTCCTGTAGAAACAATGCAGTTCTTAACTTTAATAATTCAGGCAAAGTTTCCAATAATAAACTGATCTGTTTTAGTACCAATAATAAGTCTTCAGATAAATTTTCTTGTTCGCTTATTTGCTTAATTTCTTGCAACTTAGCTTGAACTTGATCTTCTGCTAAAGGCTGTTGTTGTAATAGTGCTGAGAATAAAGTGTCTTTGCACCAGAGCATTAAATCGAGTACTTGCGTATCTTGTACCTGTTCACGGTGGCTGCCCAAAGCCGAGACATAACTCAATTGACTGTGGCTATAGACCAAATAGCGAAATGCAGAATGAATCAGTGCTTGGTTTGGGTTCGGTTCGGTACTTAAACTGGAAATCATGCTCGACAGTTCAATTTGTGCATTATGGGCTGAACGACGTGCTTTACGATAATCAATACCGTTATTTTTACCCGATTGGTATTGTTGAACCACAGCATCGAAATAGTCCAAAGTAGCCTGATTACTTTTTTTGATGGTGTTGGAAATATCACGAAAATTCCAATCGGGCCAAATAAAACTGACTGCAAACCATGCAATGAAACAGCCTAAAAGAGTATCGATCATCCGTGGCAAAATAATGGCATAGCCTGTACCTTTTAAGTTGAAAATCAGTAACACCATGAGCGTTGCCATCAGGGTCGCCATGGCATATTTTTTCGAACGTAAATAGAAAAAACACACGCCAAAAATAATGGTCAGTACCAATTGTCCTTCAATACTGGGCACAAAATATAAAACTGGAATGCCTAAAATAACGCCTAAAACTGTGCCTAAAGTGCGCAGTTTTAGGCGGCTTTTGGTGGCAAAATAACTGATCTGACAGACAAAGAGACTGGTGAGTAAAATCCAATAACCATGTTTGGCAAAGGGCAGTAATGAAATGGCATAACCGACTGCAAAAACAAAGCCGATACGGACAGCATGGCGAAATAGGGCAGACTTCGGGGTTAGATGTTGCGTAAGTTTGAGCCATAAATCTGGAATATCATGGATATCATCATCCAATAGATTTAAGTTGTCCTGATGCTGAAAATAGTTTTGACGATAATTATTCTGTTCACGACTTAGATTGATAAATTGTTCCTGAATTTTTTTTAAATTGCGCAAAATCAGCAGCAGGTTTTTTACTTCTAAATTGTGTGGGTTTTCTGCAATCCATAATTGGATAGACTGTTCTAAGTTGGTAATCGCAATATCTGTTTGTGGGTCAGATTGATAGGTCTGATGGTTGAGAATGTTTTGCGCCAGTTTTTGACAGGATAAAGCATGTAGTTTTACATTTTTTTGAATGCGAAAAATTAAGTCGGTGCGGCTAAAATTTTGATGAATTTTTTCATAATGCAAATAATTGGATGTCGCTTGTTCATGAATGTCTTGTGCTAAAAAATATAAATTGAGCCAGTAAATGGTATTTTTGTTGGCACGAGAGGCTTTTAAACGGGTGAGTAAAGAGCCTTTGGTTATATTTAAGCTTTGTACCACAAGGCTATTTTTAAGTGAAAGTTGGTAAAGGAAGGGTTCAATATTATCGGTATTGTCTGGGTCAAAGAGATGAGCTTTGGTCAGCAGTAAGTCTGCAATTGCATTAAAATTGGCAGCCAAATTGTCTTGTAGTGCTTGAGTGGGTTTGAGTAAATAAAAGATGATTGAGGTTAAGCCATACCACAGCGCACCCATCACAAAATAGCTGGGTTGTTGAGACCATTCGCTATATTCACCCAGTCCAAACATAGTGTAAATAGACAGTAAAATGGTACCAAAAGAAATGGTCGCATAACGCTGTCCCAATGCCCCCATTAAAATAAAAGCAGCACTGGATAGCGATAAATACAGAATAAAAAGCAGTTTATAGGGGGCGAGAAATTCAAGAATGCTACTGACGCCAAAAAACAAGATGCAGACATAAAGCAAATTGCGTAAGCGAATACTCAAGCGATCATCAAAATCGGTCAGAGCCGTCGCAATCGCGCTTAAAGTGATCGGCACAATTAAGGATTCATAACCTAAAAACAGCAGGCCGAGTGTCGTTCCCGTGAGAACAATAAAAATTTGCAAGCAATAGATTAAAATGGAATTAGATTTAAAGCGTTGTAGGAGGTCTTTTAGGTTATTCACGATTTTTCTAAAGAGTCATTATTATGCAGATAGCGTGAGCTTTTTTAACGGTGCTGTCAATTTATGATCTTGCTCATTGCTTAATGGAACGTTGTCATAAGCAAGCCAATTGAACAAAAAAAAAGCAGGTCTGGAGCCTGCTTTTTTATCTTGCTGGGGATAAGTTAGTATTTATCCACAATAAAGATTATTGAATCAGACCACAAGCAATACGCTCTCCACCACCACCTAGTGGTTTAGGTTGATCTGAGTAGTTATCGCCACCTGCATGTATCATTACGGCTAAACCATGAATATCTGCCATTTTTAAGCGTGGTGCAATTAAGCTGGTTTTCGCTTGACCTTGAGCATTGACATTTAATACGGGTAAATCACCGAGATGACCTTGGAGAGGTGTGCCATGGTGGGAAGCTTGATTGGGATTAAAATGCCCACCAGCGGCAATGGCTGCGCCCATTTTCCCATCTTTTTCGGCAGGGTCACATGAACCTTTTTCATGAATATGAAAACCGTGAGGACCAGATGGTAATTCAGATAAGTTGGTGTTAATCACTAAACCTGCTGGACTGTCTTTAAATTGAATGCTGCCAATTGCGCGACCGACACCCTGAGCAGATACCGCATGAACGGTTACCCGATGTTCGCTGCTTGGTGATGACATTGGCGTGTTTACGCAACCAGCCATTGCAAGACCAGTCATGGCACAGAGCATTGTAAATTTGAACAATGAAGAAGACATTGAATTGCATCCTTTTCTTTTATGATGACTTTGATCATTCAAGCAAGGTATGAGACACAATTCAATGTTAATTAAGTATTTGAATGTATGAGTTTCTTAAACTTTTGGCTTAATTCTCATCCTTACTGGGTGGTTTTTCTTCATCGTCAATATCATAGGCCAGTGTCGATTTTGGCATCATGAGGGCATTAAAATCATTGGTTTCATGTAGCCATTCACGCCAAATTGCCAACAAGACTGCAAGAATAACTGGACCAATAAATAAGCCGACCAGACCAAAACTGGCAATACCACCTAATACACCGAACATAATCAGTAAAAATGGAATTTGTGTGGCACCTGAAATCACCAATGGACGGATCACATTATCCGAGGTGCTGACAATACAGACTCCCCATACCATGACGCCAATTGCCTCAATCGTTTGACCTTGCGAGAACAACCATAAAGAGACAGCTCCATAAGCCAGCGGAGTTCCAAATGGAATTAATGCGAATATGAATGTCACAATGGTGAGTACCATTGGGTTGGGTACATCTACGACAAAATAACTTAAACCCGCTAATGCTGCTTGGGCAACTGCGGTTAATCCCACGCCATAAACAACAGCACGTGTGGTTTCAGAAATGGTGTCTAAATAATGATGGATACGTGGACCAATGATCATTTCCAAGGCTTTACTGACTTGATTGAGAATGGTTTGACCATCGCGGTAGAAAAAGAATAATGACAATACTGCAAAACACAGCTTAACGATGTTTTTACCAATTTCATTTAAAACGAAACGACCGTAATTGAGATGACTTTGAATCCATGTTGAAACCGTTTGCACAATACTGTTCGGGTCGGTATTGATGTCATGCAAAGTTCGGCTAATTTCCTTACCAATAAAGGGTAGGTCACGAATAAATTGCGGTACATTGAGATGACCAGAGAAAACCTGTTTTTGCAATTCATAATATAAATTCCGACCTTCATGTTGCAGCATAAAAATACCGAAGGTCAGTGGAATACCAATCAGCAAAATGATCAGGCTGATCATAATTGTCGCACTGAGTGTGGCACGTGAGCCGCACCAGCGATGAATGGATTGATACAATGGCCACGTCATATAGGCAATAATGGCTGCCCAAAGTACAGGCACAATAAAATATTTGAGAACATTAAAACTCAAAAACAGGAGGATAAAGAACAATCCAAAGAGTAATACTTTTTGTAATGTTGGCGCGTACTGTTGCACTGTATTCCCTGATTTGTTTCTAAGGTTTATGCCATCTTAACTGAAAAAAAAGAGATCGAAAATGAAAGCCGAGTAAGTTCTAGTGAATAATGAAGAAACTCATTGGTTTTATTAGGGTGATGTTCGAACCTTTTAATCGGCTAAAACCACTTGGTCGGGTCATCAATAATGGCATTTAAGACCGGTTGCCACTGATTTTGCATGCTTAAATAATTTTTCTGCGTTTTATCAAACACCGTTAAGCCGTGCATTGCCAACTGGCCATAAGCCGTTCGTTCCGAAATCCAAGCCACAGGTTGTTGTTCAACTTTGTTGAAAAAATCTTGAATATCTTTAGCACTGGCGCTGTTAGCTTTGACACGATTGGCTAAAAGTAAAATTTGCACTTTGCCTTTACGAATACGTTTAATGTCTTGTAAATGTTTTAAGAAACGACGCGTACTGTCGATATCAAAAAATGAGGGTTGTAAAGGAGTAATGATGGTGTGGGCTTCACTGATCAGCTGTTCGGCATGATCCCCTGAAAGCGCACCAGGTGCATCAATAATGAGATACTCTATATTGGTCGGTGCATCACCAATGGATTTTCCTTGACGCCAGTCTAGGTCTTGAATAGAGGCTGCATCTTTAGGGCGCTGTTTGAGCCATTGTAAAGTCGATTTTTGGTTGTCTGCATCGGCAAGTGCGACCCGATAACCCTTTTGTGCTAAAGCGGCAGCGAGATTAATCGCGGTCATGGTTTTCCCACATCCACCCTTTTGATTGGCAATTAAGATTGTTTTCATGACCCTGACGATTTTATTCTGCTCGACCCTAGCATATCATTGTTTGATGCCATGAATATGACACATGACAAAAGTCTTTAAAATTCATGTGATAGTACTTTTTTGAATTAGGAAAAAATAATGTCCATTTGGATGGCAATGCTGATTGGTGCATGTATTGGGGTAGTTTTAACCACCCTGATTTTAAGTAATACCCGTAACGGACGGGTAAAAGCAGAGTATGAGCAGTACATTGCTGAATTGGAATTGGAACATCAACAGGCTTTAATTAGTGCGCAAAAGCGTAGTGTTAATACCAGTCGTGCGGTATTAAAAGGAAAAATGGCAGAGCAACTGGCACCTATCATGCCAGAGTTTCAATACTTACCCAGCGATGCCAAATTCTTAGGTGATCCTATCGATTATGTGGTGTTTGATGGTTATAGCGACTTCCGTGATGGTGAAGGTCGGGCAGAGGACATCGAAGTGGTACTGATTGATATCAAAAGTGGTGGTGCACGATTGACTAAAGGGCAACAAGCGATTGCTCAAGCGATTGCTCAAGGTCGAGTGCGTTTTGAAACGATTCGCATCGACTTTGATGATTAACCCGAGATTGCTGGTTGAATGAATAAGCTTATCATTACTTTCGTGATATTCGCCTTGATGATCTGGATTTGGTCATCTTACTTTCGTGCCATTCCGCATTTACAACAAGTCGGTGTATTGAAAAATTTTCAGCTTAAACATCTGGATGATTTTTCAGGTGAATATGTATTGCTAGAGAAACGCTATTACAGTCCAGCAAGACGATCTTTTCATCCAGCATCACCTGTGGTGGGAAGTTTTAATGATCTGGCTTATGTCAGTAATATTGACTTGTTATTGGGAACTGGAAAATTAAGCGATACACTGAACTTAAAACAGGTCGAATTTGAGCAAGAACAACGCTGTTATCGCTTCAAAATCAAATCAACAACCAGTTTAAGTGCAGAGGATATTTACGCCAACAGTCTAAATGTCAGTGTTATTGCCAATAGCGAGCGTGTAGCAGATCAATTACGCCAGCTTCGCACTGGACAAAGAATTTACTTAACTGGGGACTGGGTTAAGGTCAATTCAATTGCTACAAAGCACTTTTTTAGCGTCGGTCAAAAAATTCCAGTAAATCATCAAAACTGCGCTATTTTACGTGTACATTCACTTCGTATTTTAAAATAGTTTTACTGAGCTTGTCTTTGAGCACGGGCAAAAAACATACGCTGTGCAAGCTTGGGAACACCTTCAGCAGCAAAATAATGCTGCTCTTTAAAATTAAAATGAGCATCTCGTAATGCCTGTTCAATATTACGGTTGAGATGACAACCATCGGCAAGGCGTTTTTGAATGGGCGTGAGTAAGCTTTGTAAATGCTTAAGTTTTGTATTGTCTTGATATTGCACATGTTCGAGCAGATGCAAAGTCCCACTAGGCTTTAGTACCCGATGCATTTCACTTAATGCTTGCTCTACATTTTCAATGCTACATAAGGTCCATGTCGTGACAATATGATCAATACTGGCATCGGAAAAAGGTAGTTTTTCTGCATAGGCTTGCACGTGTTGGACATGAATCGCACTTTCATGGATACGTTTTGCAGCGAGTTGATAAAGATCTACATTGGGTTCTAGTGCATATAGCGTGGCAACGTTTTGATAAAATGGCAGATTAACACCTGTGCCAAAGCCAATTTCTAACACCTCACCCGCAATAGGGAGCAACAGTTGTCGACGCTGATCCATGAGACTTGGTGTGTGCATGACTTGATTGAGTAAATGCGGGAAAATATGTTGTTGGTAAAATTTATAAATCATAGTTCTCTTGATTTTTCTTTATCGATGTTGAGCTTAATGGCTATTCTGATCCAATCATAAGACAAAAAAGTGACTGAATATATCTCTATTGTTACTAAGTCGATATGGTTATTTTAGTTTCATCGCTTAAGATAAAAAATTAGAAGATAGAAATTCGTTTTGAGGTATAGAGATGACTAGGCAATTATTACTCAGTATTTTACTTGCAACCACCATGTTGCGCGTGAGTGCCAGCGCATCATCTGTCGATCATAATATTTCTAAAGGTCTGATGCCTGTATCCAAAGAACAGTCGATTAAAATGCTGCAACCCTTTAAAGGGGATTTTCGTATTTTAGGATCGAAAATTTATGCCCACGATGAGCAAGCAAAGTTTTCGCCTATTGATTATGCGGTCAGTTGGGGGTTATTTGCTGAACCTGAAATTGCACGCCATATTTCGGTTAACCAATATGACCGTTATCTGAATTGGAAAATTGATCGTTTGCCTGTGCCCAAAGAGCAAGCGATGCAGATGGTGTCGAATATGCATATCATTCCTGCAAACCCAAATATTGCGCAGCAAATTAAAAATGTAAAACGTGGTGATTTAGTCCGTTTAAAGGGCGATTTGGTTGAAATTAAAGATAAAGATTTGGTCTGGACGTCATCTTTAACCCCAACAGATACAGGGGACGGTGCATGTGAACTATTTCGTGTCAGTTCAATTGAGTGGATTGAAAAAGTACAAGGTTAATTTTTGAAAAGAATGCAAAAAGCCCTCTTTATTAAAGAGTAAAGCCAGTCAGTTAAGAAACTGACTGGCTTTTTTATTTTAAATTCATGATGTTATTCGATACACGGAAACGTCATCCGCAACTGTTCGAGGCAAAACCATTTTAAAAAGGTAAGGTTTCTGCGATTAATCAATCAATAAAAGGTATTTGGCGAGTTTTGCGGATGACAAGTGCCTTTGATTACTTTGGGCTTATCCAAAGTAATAGATGAGCTCCAAGTATTTGATTTAAAAAATATAAGACTCCGTCGTGAATAACTAGAAAGCTAAGGACTTTATTTCTAAAACCCTTGACTGACTGGCATTACTCTATTAAAGAGAGCTTTTTAGATAAGAAACTTATTTGGCAGCTAAAGCTTCGCCTTCAAATTGGATGCCATCCCAACTGTTTAACATAAACTGGCGAATATTTTGATGGTCAGTTGCTTCTGGTGTCGCTAAAACTGCGGCGTAATGTTCTGCAAATAAACTTAAGGTTTGCGCTTGATCCAAACCATTGAGCTGAGCAAAAGAAAAAACTTTTGCACTGCCTTGGTTTTCAGTCGCGGCATTGGCCTGTTGGCCATTTTTAAATGCAGTTGGAGTGTGGTTATAACGCGCGTCAATATAAGCAATGACATCGGCAAATTTCGCTTCACCTGTTTGAAGTTGCGCTAATAAATCTTGAACCATCATTTTTTAATCCATAGAAAGAGTGAATTTAATGGCGAGACTATAGCAATTTTTAGCTATTTTACTCAGTATTATTTCTTTGTAAAACCTGTAGATTCATGCAAAAGTAATGGCTGAATCTGGACAGGGTTGTGTTATAGGCAGCCAATATTGGGTGAAATAAATGAGTTGGTTATGGGTGGCTATGGGCGGCGCTATTGGTGCAAGTTTACGTTATGGCGTAGGGGTGTTTTTAGTTAAACCGACAAATTTGTTCCCATGGAGTACATGGTGGATCAATATTGTGGGCTGTTTACTTACAGGTATCTTTTTTGCTTATAGTCAAAAATTCCCCATCTTGCAAAATGAAGCACGCCTATTTTTAATGGTGGGTATTTTAGGTGGCTTTACTACATTTTCCAGTTTTGGTTTAGAGACATTTCAGCTGTTAAAACAGGGTCAACCGATACTCGCCATGTTCTATGTAATATCAAGTGTGATCATCGGGGTGATGGTTTTGGCATTGGGTTTTTATCTCTTTCAAGCGCTATTAGCTAGTAAATAAAACCCAAATTAAACATTCATTTGGGTTCTGTCCGTATTTTATGGGCGAGGCGGAACGAATTCATCAAATAAGTCGTTTAGATTGTCATGCATTTTTAAATGAATCATATTCCAATAATGACCCGATACTGTGCGATTAACCATGAGTGTTTCTGCTGAAGGTTTAAATACATCCCAATATTTTAATGAGGGTTTGAGCAGTTCAACTCCATCATGATGTGCTGAATTTTCTGCAAAATCATACATGGTGGTCAATGGGCGCATAAGAACTTCTAACCATTGATTATATAATTCAGTTGGAAACTTTCCTTGTACTGAAATGGCATGTAACGCATCTAATTGTTGTTCCATTTCGACAATATTACCTTCACGAGCAGACTGTATTAACTGTTTAAAATGCTGCACCGTTACACTGGATAATGTTTTGACTCCACCGTAATCATAAATAATCACATAGCCATCTTCACGAAAGGCAAAATTGCCTGGATGTGGGTCGCAATGGAAGCGTTTGAGATAAAAAATCTCTTGTCCAATGGCGCGAAATAAACGACGTCCAAGTTCATTTCGGGTTGCTTGCGACCATGTACTCGCCGTTTCAATACTTTCACCTTGTTCTAAGCTCAAGGTTAAAACATGGCGTGAGGAATAGTCTTTATACACTTGTGGAATAATAATTTTGCTGTCTAAGCTTTGGTGGAACGTACGCGCGACTTTTAGATTTTGTGCTTCAATTTCATAGTTTAATTCATTGTCTAAGCTTTCTTGAATTTCTTTGAACAGTTGATCTTGTAGTTTACGATCGACTTTCAGTACGCCCATTAAACGTAATGCCAAACGGACTTGTTTGAGATCACTTTCGCAGGCTTCATCAACACCCGGATATTGTACTTTCACTACAACCTGTTGACTATTTGGCAGTAGGGCTTTATGCACTTGACCAATGGATGCTGCGGCAAAAGGTTGCTCATCAAAGCTTTTAAAAATTTGATGCAGTGGCTTGCCGAGTTCTTTTTCAACTTGTGCTTTAATTTCCGCAAAAGGCATGGCAGGGGCTTGGCGCTGTAATTTGGCAATGGCACGGGCAACTTCGGGTGGGAAGACATCTTTATATTGTGAGGCAATTTGCCCGACTTTCATCACTGCTCCTTTCATTTCGCCAAGGGTGTCAGCAATTTGTAGACCAATATCTTGAAAAAGTTGGCTGCGTGAAGCATTTTTTTGTTCTTCATCGGCATTAAAATTTTTGATCGAGTTAGAAACTGTTTTAGTTGCGATGCTCGCCGTCATACTGGCAAGTTTCATAAAGCGACGACCGGGTGTGCTAGCCGTTTTTGCCATGCGATATTCCTCAAGGTCATCATAGATATGTTTGATTGATCATAGGCGACAAAGTTAAAAACACCTACTTTAAATTGTTAAGCATTTGTTTGTGTCTGAATATTTTGAGCTTTATTGGGGGGGATTTTTTGTGGGAAAATATTCAGTTTTGCTATATAGATGAAAGTGACTCATCTCAATATACAGATATAAAGAAATGCTCAAATCTAAGTGAATAAATATTTTAAAATTTGATACGCGGTAAAGTTCATGATCAATTATCTAACATCATTAATGAACTCACATCCTCATTTTAATTACATAACTTAGATCACTTTGCGCAGGAACTAATGACACTTTTGTTTGGGAAAAATAAGAAGTGGAGCTTCGCAAGGAAACCACCGTTGGGCTGAGGAATATCCATGTCCCTCAGCCCAACGGTGGCTCCCTGCCACCTACTTGATGGTTAATCACGGAGGGAAGAGTAAATGTGATAAGTTTTTTTAGTTTAGGAATGATGACTTAAGCGCTGATTATTCATATACAAACGTGTCAGTAACAACACACAAGCAATACTTAAACCGACAATTAGTCCGACCCAAACTCCTGCTGCGCCCATTTCGGTAAAACGGGCCAAATAAATCCCAACAGGGAAGGCAATGACCCAATACGCGAGCATAGTGATCCACATTGGACCTTTGGTGTCCTGCATACCGCGTAAACAACCTGCGGCACTGACTTGCCATGCATCCATCAATTGATATGCAATTGCAAATAAAATCAGATACATCGCGACTTTAGCTACGTCATAATCTGAAGTATAAATGGCCACAATTTCAGCGCGGAACAACCACATCAATGCCATGGTGATAAAGGCAAAAACAGTTCCAGTAGCGAGACCCAGATACTGTACTTTACGCATCGCCAGCCAGTTATGTTCGCCATAATACGTTCCAACACGAATGGTGAGTGCAATCGCCAGTGACATTGGAATCATAAACAGTTGCGAAGTGACTGAAATGGCAATCTGATGTGCAGCGATAATGGTTTCACCCAAAGGACTTAAAACAATTGCTGCAGTACTAAAAATACTGACTTCAAAGAAAATGGCTAAGCCAATGGGTAAACCGAGGGCTAAAATTCGTTTGACCCAATAAGGATCTAATTTTTCCCACAGCGCAAAAGGCTGGGTTTTTTGATAACGGTCTGCTTTGAGTATATAAATGGCTAAAGCAAAGAACATCAACCATTGTAAAATTGCGGTGGCAAAACCAGAGCCTGCACTGCCTAAATGTGGAATAGGACCAATGCCATACATAAAAATAAAGTTTAAAGGAATTAATAGCACCAGAGCAATTAAGCTAATTGCGGTGACGGGGCGTGGATAACCCAAGGCTTCTGAATAGCCTCTTAATGCCGCATACATGGTTACAGCAGGCATACCAAAACCAATCGCATGTAAAAATAAACTGGCTTTAGGCAATAAATTTTCAGGAACGCCTAAAATTGGCAGCAGCAAAGGCATGAGCTGTAAAATCAGCCCTGCAATGACCCCTAAAATCAAAGCAACCCACAAAGACTGACGGGCAATGGTGGCAATTTTTTCGGGGGTACGTGCACCATTGGCTGCGGCAACTAATGGCGTGGTTGCAATCATGATGCCACTAAACAGCAACATGATTGGAATCCATAAACCCACACCAACGGCAATAGCAGCAAGATCTTGTGCAGATAAATGTCCCGCCATAATCGTATCAATCAGACCAAAACCTGCTTGGGCAAATTGTGTGATCAAGATTGGAATCATAAGGTGGAAGAGTTGTTTTAACTCAAAACGAGTGGTCGTAGTAGATGTAGCATTTAACAAAAAAATTACTCATTTTATTAGGGTCTGTGGACATTTCAGCCATGCATTGCGTTATTCACTAAAACAACTCAAACAAGGCATGAAATGCAGACAATGGTAATCCCCTTGCCAAGTTTCATAACGAGGTTTGGGGAAGTTTTAGTGATAACCCTACGGGACAGGGACATTTTTTCCGCTACTGCGTTATGTTTTACTCATTTAGAATGACTAAATTTCGTAAAACATGCCCTGTACCGTCTAAACATCTTGCGCCGTGTACGGCTCATGTCGCAAGCATCTGTGACATGTCCACAGGCCCTATGTGCTTAGAATGAAGTGTTAGCGTTGTAAAGTGAGAAGCACACCAATAAAAATCACGACGCTACCTAAAAGACGTTGCCAGTTAATGGATGTTTGTTCTGTACCGAGTAAACCAAAATGATCCAAGAACATCGAAGTGATGATTTGTCCAAAAATAATTAACCCTGCAAAGGTCAAAAAACCAAGTTTGGGTGCGGTATAAATACTGATGCTAATCGCATAGACACCTAAAAATCCGCCAATCCATAAAAACCAAGGCAGTTGAGCCAACATTGTAAAAGTTGGTTTATCTACGTTTTGAAAAAACACCAACACGGCAAGCACTATTGTACCAACCAAAAAGGATAAAAGCGCGGCTTGCAGAGGGGAATGTAAATATTCTCTTAATTGGCTATTAATTGCCGTTTGAAAAGTCATAGCAATACCAATCCCCATTGCTAGGGGCAGCAACAACAATAGCTGAGTCGATATTTTCATCATATGCGTGATCTAATTATTCTTGGCTTTGAACAGTTTATCGTAGATAGGAGAAGAATTCAGAAGTGTCTTGATACAGTCATGTTAAAATGTATGTCTTCTTATTTTGTTGTTTTGAGCTTATTCCTTGGCCGATTTAAATCCCGCAAGTATTCCATTGTCTTTATATATTCACATGCCGTGGTGCGTGCGTAAATGTCCGTATTGTGACTTTAACTCACATGCCGTACCCGATGGAAAGTTATCTTTAGATTTAGAGCAGCAATATTTACAAGCGTTGGTTGAAGACTTTAAAACACAGATTAATTTTGCCCAAGGTCGCCACATTCATAGCGTATTTATTGGTGGTGGAACGCCGTCTCTAATTTCTGCTAAAGGTTATCAATGGTTATTTAGCCAGCTCAAAAGCCTCATTCCTTTTGAAGAGGGTTGTGAAATTACTTTAGAGGCCAACCCTGGTACGGTAGAACACGATCCTTTTGCAGGTTATTTGGATGCAGGGATTAATCGTCTATCTATTGGGGTGCAAAGTTTTAATACCGATCATCTTAAAAAGCTAGGTCGTATTCATAGCAATGATGATGCCGTTAATGCCATTCACTTGGCCAAGGAAGCAGGTTTTACACGCGTTAATGTAGACTTGATGCATGGTTTGCCTGAACAGACCTTAGAGCAAGCTTTGTATGATTTAAAACTGGCAGTGGAAAATGGTGCAACGCATCTTTCATGGTATCAATTGACTATTGAACCGAATACGGTGTTCTTTAGAACTCAACCTGTTTTGCCGGTTGATGATGTGTTGGAAGAGATTCAAGCACAGGGTGAAGCGTATTTGAAAGCCAATGGTTTTGTGAATTATGAAGTGTCGGCCTGGCGTAAAGAAAAGCCCTCTGCACATAATTTAAATTACTGGCAATTTGGTGATTATTTAGCGATTGGGGCAGGGGCGCACGGTAAAATCACAAAGCCGGATGGTGTCTATCGTTTTCAAAAAACGCGTTTACCGAAAGACTATTTAGCCAAAGTTCCAGCGGAACATGTGCAGTTTAAACGCATTGAAGCCGATGATATGCCATTTGAATTTATGATGAATGCACTACGTTTAAACCAAGGCGTTGACGCGAAACTGTATGTGGAACGGACAGGCTTGAAATTTGATGATTTAGATGTGCTGTTAAATTCTCTACGTTCACGTCACTTGATGGTTGAAGATAAAACTCGAATTTCATGTACCGAGAAAGGGCATGTGTTTTTAAATTCGGTGTTGGAAGAGTTTCTTTGATTTTAAAATTTAATTTTATGTACAATTTATGAGTAGAAAATGGAAAGAAACTTATCTATTGATATTTTGAAAGTCATTTTAGCAATTGGTGTAGTGTTTTTACATATACACATTTTTTCTGATATATCGACACTTTTAAGTCATGTTTTCGTTCAGGGAATATTTAGGCTGGCAGTACCTGTTTTTTTAGTGATTACAGGTTATTATTTTTTTTATATCAATAGCATTCAAAAATATAAAACATGGCTCAAACGTGTTTTTATTTTGTATGTTGTTTGGATGATATTTTATTTACCCATATGGTGGACAAAAAGCTCCGCCTATAATTTTTCTGTCTTATACAATGGTTATTATGTTCTTTGGTATATTCAGGGGCTGTTGTTGGGCGGTTCTCTTTTATATTTCTGTAGAAATATAAAAACGGAAAAGCTTTTTATTGGGAGTGTTGTTTTATTTTTGTTTGGGGTTATTCTGCAGCAAATCGGTAATTTACATTTATTTCAGGGTCAAATGGATTATGAATTGAATAGATATACCGTGCATCGTAATTTTTTATCGATGAGTTTTCCTTTTCTAGCATTAGGTTTTCTGCTGAATAGATGTAAGGATACAATTAGTCATAAAATAGATATAAAGCTTTGGCATGTCATTGTTGTTATTATTTTAGTGATTGTAGAATCACTCGCGAATTATTTTTTGATCAGTAAGACGCAAAGTCTAGATCAGATGTTTTCCTTATTTATTGCTGCACCGATTATCTTTCTATACTTTTTGAATAAAAAGATACTGGGGAAAAATAAAGAATTGGCAAATTTATCGACGGCCATTTTTTTAATTCATCCTTTTTTTATTTACCATTTAAAAGGTTACTTTTTAAATCAACAGACATTATTCAGCCTAATTGTATTGGTGTGTTCAATTCTGGTCGGATTAATATTGGTACAAATGAATAAAAAAATAAAATACTTGTTATGAAAAAATTATAAAAAAGAGCGCCGTAGCGCTCTTTTTTTGCTTTAAAACTTATTAGTAATCGAAGCTAAAGTGTTCAGGTGCGAGTGAAGTCATGGTTTTTGAAGGATTGACCATTGCTTCAGCATGACCTTGGGTACGCGGCAATAAACGTTCGAAATAGAAGTCAGCGACTTTAATTTTCGCTTTATAGAATTCAGCAGATTCTTTGCCTTCACCAGTCGCCAATTTTTCTGAAGCAACAGCGGCTTGTTGTGCCCAGAAGTACGCCATCATCACATAGCCAGAGAACATCAAGAAATCGACAGAAGCTGAAGATACGACATCACGGTCTTTACGTGCTGCAAGCATAATGCGCACCGTTAATGCATTCCACTGTGCACATACTTTGGTTAAGTCCCATGCAAAACGACGCATGTATTTGTTGGTGGCATTTTGTGCACAGAATTTTAAAATTTCAGTGGTGTAGTCACGAATGACTTTACCTCTAGAGGTGAGTAACACTTTACGACCAATCAAGTCCAGTGCTTGCACGCCAGTTGTACCTTCATAAAGTGTAGCAATACGCGCATCACGTGCAATCTGCTCCATACCCCATTCTTTGATATAACCGTGACCACCGTAAATTTGCATACCGTGGTTTGCTGCTTCTAAACCAAGCTCAGTTAAAAAACCTTTTAAGATTGGGGTGTAGAAACCTAAATGATCATCTGCTGCTTCAAATGCCGCAGTATCACCACGCTCTAAAGCATCTGCCATTTTGTCAGCCAGTTGCGCTGCATAATAAATCATTGAACGACCGCCTTCAGCAATCGCTTTTTGCGTCAACAACATGCGGCGAACATCAGCATGGTGAATAATGGCATCGGCAACTTTTTCAGGATCTTTCTTGCCAGACAGGGCACGCATAGACATACGATCTTTAGCATACGGTAAAGCACCTTGGAACGACAATTCAGCATGCGCGATGCCTTGAATGGCAGTACCAATACGCGCCGTGTTCATGAATGTGAACATGGCATGTAAGCCTTTATTTGGCTCGCCAATTAAATAGCCCACAGCATTGTCAAAGTTTAAAACGGCGGTTGCAGACGCGCGGATCCCCATTTTATGTTCAATTGAACCACAGGTTACAGGGTTGCGATCGCCTACAGTACCATCGGTATTGACAAGGAACTTCGGTACAATAAATAAAGAAATCCCTTTTGTACCTGCTGGCGCATCTGGAAGACGTGCAAGGACAATATGGATAATATTGTCTGTTAAATCGTGTTCACCCGCAGAGATGAAGATTTTTGTCCCTGTAATGTTGTAGCTGCCATCTGCATTGGATTCTGCTTTGGCTTTCACTTGACCTAAGTCAGTACCACATTGTGGTTCAGTTAAACACATGGTGCCTGACCATGTACCTGCCACCAAGTTCGGCATATACAGATTTTTTTGTTCGTCAGTACCAAACTGAAGAATGGTATTCATACAGCCAACGCTCAAACCTGGATACATTTGGAATGACCAGTTTGCTGTCCCCATCATTTCTGATTTGATCAGATTTAAAGATTGAGGCAGATTTTGACCGCCAAATTCTTCTGGAAAAGACAAACCTTGCCAACCACCTTGTACGAATTGGTCATAAGCTTCTTTAAAGCCTTTCGGTGTTTTGACTTCACCATTTTCGAAATGACAGCCTTCTTCATCACCCGATTGATTTAAAGGAGACAGTACATTTTCACAAAAATCTGCTGCACCTTCAAGAATCATGTCTACAGTATCAGCATCGGCAGCTTCGCCATTAGATAACGTTTTATAGTGGGCAGAGAAGTCAAAGACTTCATTCATTAAAAAGCGAATGTCGTGTAAGGGAGCTTTATAAGCAGGCATAGTGTTAATCCTAATTTAGAAATAGTTTTGGATTATCCGAATCGATAGTTTGATTATTCACATTGTTCATCAAAATACATTGATAGAGTCGCCTTGAAAAAATGTCAGAAAGGCGAATAACAATGAAAATTAAACCGTTCATAAAATGTTTTTTTGTTAAAGTATAAACTTTGATTTTGATCAATAAATTAAATTGATCAGTGTTTAAGTATAAATAACATAAGGTATTTAAAAAGAAATCATGCAAATAAGATATTTAACGTTGTGCTTAATGGCACTGAGTTTGAGTGCTTGTTCACAACATGTCATTAAATCCAATACCAATACTGGACATAGCTTAGAGCAAAAAGCGGTGACCGGTCTAAATGCCATGTTTGAAACGTCGGGCTATGATTATCAAGGAAAATTAAATTTTCAGGCAAATTTAGCCTCTAGTACGACAAATAGTACGACAAAAAATTCAAAAGCGACTCCACAACAGCTTGCTCCTCAATTAGATCCTGTACTGCAAGGTCAAATTGAACAATATCTTAAAGTGCAAAAAGTTCGTTTAGATCATCAGGAAAAGCAGCATTTATATGCAGCATTGGCAAAAGAACAGCTTTCCAATGACGATCTATTTTCTACGAGGGAGGGCTATGCCAGTAAGTTTGATCAGTTTGCCTTGAACTTATTAAGTAATATTCAGTTTAGTTATAATGGTTCAGTGCATTATCGGCAAAAACTAGCTTCTTTGAATTTAGAGGCAAAATATGAAAAACCAACGCTACTGGTGCATGCTAAAGTCCCAATGGTGGTTGATTTTAATGAGCATAAATTTTATATCAATTATTTCTCACTCATGCCTTATTTAGTTAATAAAGACAGTCAGGCAAGCTTCGCCTATATTGATTTTTCGAAGTATAAAAATGAAATAGATCGAGTTGATTTTAAAAAACTGGCAGATTATTTAAAGCAAGTCAATGCGCTGTCTTATGTATTGGCTGAACCGAAAGGGATTCAAGCTTTGCCGTTAAGTGCAAAAGATAAAGACTTGGCGGTGATGGAGAAAATTCGTTTAAGCACCACCTTGGAACAATTACAGCTGCAAATGGCTTTATATGAACAAGTCAATCGACCTTATTTTCTTAATTCAGTGCTTGGAATAAAGGCGACGGATGCAGTTTCTGATCAAGCAGCAACAACTGCAACAGAACAGAATTCAACTAAGGTTAAAGGTAAAGTATCTGTAGCTCTTCAAACGGCTGATACAACTGAATTTCCACTGGATAAGGCAGCAGATGAAGCCGCTGCATCAAGTCAGCAGTTAAGCCAATTGATTGATACGCATTTTAGTGCTTTAGGGCAAGGTAAGTCAGCAGAGCCAGCCCAAGCCACACAATCAAGTTGTTCGACAGATGGCGGATCTGAAAATAAACGCTGTGCTGAAACAGATGTGGCAGAGGATACCGTTGTTGTAACAGAGCAACGGGAAGATGCGGTCGCAGCGGATGAAGTGCAAACCGCGGATCAAGACTCGGATGAATATTTAAATCAGCAACAGTGTCAAGAATTGATGAGCCAGCCACAGCGTGCCACGATGGGTGCTTTAACATTCTGTCAGCATGAATATGATTTAAATGCTTTTACGAGCAAACAGAAAGATGTCGATCAAACAAAACAGGTCGATGCGCTGAGCAGTTTAAGTCCTATTTTTGAACAGTATGTTTCAGATCAATTGATGGATGTAAAAGTATTTTCAGGCTTATGGGCGAAGCATCAAGCTGAAATTCAGCAAGCGCTGAAAGCTAATGCAGAGCAGATACCGCTTGTTATTGATGTCGGACTGGATGCCCAAGGTCGCGCCACACTGGTAGATTACGATATAAAAATTACCAGTAAAAAATATGGCACGGTAAATATTCAGGCCGATATGAATATTCAGAATTATGGTCAAGCCAGCAAAATTGATCGTACTCAATTACGTCAGGCCAAGTCTTTAGAGGAAGTATCTAAAGGATCGGTGATTGAAAATATGGTTCGTGGTTTGTCTAATGTAACGGGTGTAGAAGATATACAAACGGATGCAGCGATAACTGCGAAAGGTACGCTAAGTTTGAATGAGCAACTTAAGCAATTGGCTGAAAAAACGTATCAAAAAACGCATTCTTATGCGCACACTTATCAGGCACTGTGGGGGGGGCAAATGGCGTCACAAAACAGTGAATTGCTTAAGAACTATAATGCACAAAGTCTGCAAGAAATTGCGCAGGTCTATGCCTATTGGTTTGCCGATGAAAAAATTTATAACCCGACAGATCAGGCTCTGAAGCAGATTCAAACGCTACAGAAAAAACATGATTTAGAAATAGATCAGCAGTTTAATCAAGCGTTAGGGGAAGCGGTATATCAAATGGTGGTCACTGCTATTCAAAAGGATGCTGAACGTCAGGCATGGCAGCAACTGGTTAAACAATATAAACAACCAAAAGCTATTTTTGCTCAACACTATATACAGAACTTTAATCAAGATTATGAGGTTGAACAGCCGCAACAATTGAAAGCCGTTGCGGATATTTTGGCACAAGCCTATGTTGATTCAACTCAAAATCGTCTGTCTTTAAAGTCGATTGAAAAACTGACTTTAGAGCAAGAAGGGTATATTGATTTAGCCTTGTATCAGAAAACCTATACGGTGTTAAAGGAAAACTTGAACACTAAAAAATAACAGTGAAAAAGAACCTCATATGAGGTTCTTTTTTTGGCATATTTTATGAGATAGGCTTAAAGAAAATCTTTCAGCGATGGTTTAACCCCATTCCAAATGGAAAAAGATTCAATCGCTTGACCTACTAACATGCCATAACCTTCAGATGTAGGAATACCACGTGCTTTGGCTTGATCTAAAAAGCTCGATGGTTTGCCATAGGCCATTTCATAGGCATGTTTAAACTGTAATGTTTCAGGTAGAACTAAAGCTTCACCACTGAGACTGGCTGATGTGGCATTAATGACTAGATCAAATTCACCGATTAAATGATCTAATGAAACGGCAGCAAGCGTGGCTTGCGGAACAGCATCTTTTAAATCTGCGACCAATTGTTCAGCGCGCGCTAAGGTACGGTTGGCAATGACAATTTTTTTCACACCCGCTTGCACCAATGGATAAACAACGCCACGCGTTGCGCCGCCTGCACCAATGATTAAAATAGCAGTATTGTCTAAATTCCAATTTAAAGCTTGAATGGCATCGACCAAACCTTGACCATCGGTATTATCGCCGTGTAATTTCCCATCTTGCATCCACAGGGTATTCACCGCTTTGGCAATTTTGGCACGTTCAGTCAGGACATGGCATTGTGCAAATGCTTGTTCTTTAAAAGGCACAGTGACATTCATACCGATGCCACCTTGGGCAAAAAACTCTTTAATGCTGGCTTCAAAACCATCAAGGGGAGCAAGGCGTTTGCTGTAATGAAGGTCGATACCTGTTTTCTGTGCAAAAGCATGATGCAGTTCTGGTGAACGCGATTGTTCGATGGGGTGACCAATCACCGCGAATTGTTTGCTCATTTCACAAGATCCATGTGCGGAAATGGCATTCAATATACGTGATTTTTAAACAAGGCTAAAGTCAGAACCAGAGAGAAAATAAAATAGAAAAAGAAATTAAAACCGTAGAGAAAAATTTTTAAAATTAAAAGTGATGAGATAAATATTAAGGATTACAGATTTCGTGCACCATTTCTTCAAGTAACATTGCCGCAGTAAAAAATAAAGCAAAACCAGCAAATACACTAAAGCTAATCGATAAGCTGTCAGAAAAAGTATTGTCTGATGATAGGGTAATGCTTATAGAGCAAAGGATCATGATGAAAATTGACCAAAATAAAAATATTTTACGATTTAGAATTTTGTCTAACATGGTTTTCCCCTTATAGCATGGTTTTTTGTCATTTATACCTGCTTTTAAATATGTATAAATAGTCCATTGAAGAGCCAGTCTAAACGAATTTATAAACCTCACTGTATCTCGTGCTGTAAGGAAATATGTCAATAACGTGAATATGAGTGGAATAGCGCGATACATTTATAAAGTAGTAATATTGATTTAAAAGGTTTTAATTGATTTTTAATCAAGATCTAATCAAGCAAATATTAAATTTAAAAACCCCTCTGTTCACTATGGAACAAAGGGGTTAAGTTTTCTAGATATTTAATTATTTAAGTTCGGTTAGCCAATCATGTGGTTTTAAATAGTAATCGGTTAAGCGTTTTTCAGCTGAATCCTCATCCCATTCGGGGCGATATGACCAAGCGGCAAGCGGTGGCATACTGACCAAAATCGATTCAATCCGCCCACCTGTTTGTAAACCAAACAAAGTACCACGGTCATAAACTAAATTATATTCCACATAACGACCACGACGGTAGAGCTGAAACTCACGTTGCGCTTGACTATAAGGTTGATTTTGATGACGTTGGAAAATCGGCAAAATTGCTTCTAGGTAACCATTACCCACAGCTTGAATATATTGAAAGCAGGTTTCAAAATCCCATTGATTTAAATCATCAAAGAATAATCCGCCGACACCACGCTGTTCATCACGATGTTTTAAATAGAAGTAGTCATCACACCATTTTTTATGTTCAGCATAAATATGGTCACCAAACGGGGCACACAGGTCATGGGCTTTTTGATGCCAAGCCAAGACATCTTCATCATCTGGATAAAAGGGGGTTAAGTCAAAACCACCACCAAACCACCAAATTGGATCTTGCCCTTCAGGCTCTGCCACGAACAAACGTACATTGGCATGTGAGGTTGGAACATTTGGATTCTTTGGGTGAATAACTAAAGAAACCCCTAAAGCTTGTGCTTGCGCCCCAGCAATTTGTGGATGACGTTCAGTTGCAGAAGCAGGGAGTTTTGAAATATTGATGTGTGAAAACATCACACCACCTTTTTCAATCACCGTACCATTTTGTAAAACGCGTGAACGACCGCCACCACCTTCAGGGCGCTCCCAATCATCAATCTCAAATTGAGCGGTGCCACCACTCTGTAATTCTCGTTGTTCTAGGGCTGCACAAATACGGGCTTGTAAATCGAGGAGAAATTCGCGAACGCGTTGAATATCAGCTGACGTTGGGTTCGGCATAGATGACCTCTATAGCATGATTTTAAGGACTGCTTACATCAAAGCATAAAGTCATAAAAAAAGTAAGGGATTTTTTAACATCGTGTAAAAAATCCCTGAATCTAGGGTCTGTGGACATTTCAGCCATGCATTGCGTTATTCACTAAAACAACTCAAACAAAGCATGAAATGCAGACAATGGTGATCCCCTTGTCAAGTTTCATAACGAAGTTTGGGGAAGTTTTAGTGATAACCCTATGGGACAGGGACATTTTTTCCGCTACTGCGTTATGTTTTACTCATTTAGAATGACTAAATTTCGCAAAACATGCCTTGTAGCATCTAAACATCTTGCGCCGTGTACGGCTCATGTCGCAAGCATCTGTGAAATGTCAACAGACCCTAATGATTTATAATATTTTTTAAAATGAATTAGAAGTCATCTTTATCATACATGTGTGACATGCGTTCATGTTTAGTTTTTAAATAATCCGCATTAAACGGATTTAAACCGACGGTAAGGGGAACACGTTCTACAACATTAATACCGAGTTCTTTTAAGGCTTTAATTTTTGTAGGGTTATTGGTAATTAATCGGACTTGTTGGATTTTTAAATGCTCAAGCATGATATTGCACATGTCGTAACGGCGTGCATCAGCAGGTAAATTTAACATTAAGTTGGCATCAACGGTATCATGACCTTGATCTTGCAGAGCATAAGCACGAATTTTATTGGTCAATCCAATACCACGCCCTTCTTGGCGTAGGTATAGAATCACGCCTTGACCGACTTCATTAATTAATTTCTGTGTGGCTTGTAATTGTGGACCACAATCACATTTGAGCGAGGCAAAAGCATCACCTGTTAAACATTCAGAGTGAACCCGAACCAATACGGGATCTGTAGGTGCTGTATCAAGACCTTTAGAAAGTGCGACATGTTCTTCACCAGTTTCTGGATCTTGAAACACAGTGATTTTAAATTCACCAAAAGCAGTGGGTAATCTTGAGGTTGCGACAAACTCTATAGGCACTGTTTAACCCGTCAAATAGTTCATTAATACGTTAAAGTATAGCCTACTGGTTGAGTATTGGTAGAATTGCTATGCTGAAATATGCAGAAGATTTTCTTTTTTGTATAAAGCGAACGATAATGGTTGATAAATAGTAAGATTATTCAGGATAATCTGATTTTATGAGTAAACACCCAGTTGAGAGAACTCCTCAAAACTGCATCGCTAGAAATGTGGCTGATTTAAAGGTGATACAATTCGATAATATGATCGAATAACCCATTTACCTAGCTTAGGATTTGCCAGGCTTTAGAAGGCTTTGCCATATATGTTGTATACAGAAATACCCACTCATCGCCCTGTAACACCGTTGCTGGATACCATTGATCATCCGCAACAATTACGTTTGCTCGAGCGCGACCAATTAGAAAAAGTGGCGGATGAGTTACGTCAGTACATTTTGTATGCAGCAGGTCAAAGTGGTGGACATTTTGGTGCTAACCTAGGTGTGATTGAGCTGACAGTTGCTTTACATTATTGTTTTAATACACCCAATGATCGTTTGGTTTGGGATGTGGGTCATCAAGCCTATCCGCATAAAGCCTTAACGGGTCGCCGTGAACAACTCACGACGATTCGTGCCAAAGATGGTTTGGCTGCCTTTCCTGCACGCGAAGAATCCGTGTTTGATACGTTTGGGGTTGGACATTCGTCTACCGCTATTTCTGCGGGTTTGGGCATGGCACTGGCACGTCGTTATCAAAATGATCCGTGTGAAGTGGTTTCAATTATTGGTGATGGTGCCATGACTGCGGGTATGGCTTTTGAAGCCATGAACGATGCAGTAGCCCATAATGCTGACTTGATTGTGGTACTAAATGATAATGATATGTCAATTTCATGTAGCACTGGTGGCTTTGCTAAGCACTTAGCTGCAATTTGGGAAAGTGGGCAATCTGTTAATATTTCAGAAATGGGCGAGGCTTATTTACAACCGCATCCTGAATGGAATTACAATTCACGCTTACACAGTTCAGCCACTGATGCGGCAGACAACCTATTTAAAGCCATTGGTTTTGATTATTTCGGTCCATTCGATGGACATGATGTCACACAGTTGGTTCAAGTCTTCAATGCATTAAAAAAACGTAAAGGTCCACGTTTAATTCATGTCTATACCAAAAAGGGTAAAGGTTTTATTCCTGCCGAATCAGACCAAATCAAGTATCATGCCATTAACAAAGTAAATTCAGTTGCTGCTGTAAATACTGCGCCTAAATATTCTGATGTATTTGGGCAGTGGTTGTGTGATGAAGCTACACAAGATGAGCGCTTACTTGCGATTACGCCTGCCATGTGTGAAGGTTCGGGTATGGTGCAGTTTGCCAAGCAATTTCCGACACGTTTCTTTGATGTCGCCATTGCCGAACAACATGCAGTGACTTTAGCGGCGGGTATGGCTTGTGAAGGGTTGAAGCCTGTTGTTGCGATTTATTCGACCTTTTTACAACGTGGTTATGATCAGTTGGTTCATGATGTCGCTTTACAAAATTTAGATGTAACCTTTGGTATTGATCGCGCTGGATTGGTTGGTGAAGATGGTCCAACACATGCGGGTGCTTATGATTATGCATTTATGCGTACCGTACCGAATATTGTGATCATGGCACCCAAAGACGAAAATGAATGCCGCCAAATGTTGCATACGGCTTACTTATATCCTGGCCCTGCTGCTGTGCGCTATCCGCGTGGTAATGGTATTGGTGTGGACATTCAACAACAATTAACCGCTTTAGAGATTGGTAAAGCGGAAATTGTGGCAAGTTTTAATGAACAATACGATGAACACATCAGTATTCTGGCTTTTGGTAGCCGAGTAACGGTTGCGATAGAAGCAGCACAAGCTTTGGCACAAACCCATGATGTCGGTGTGCGTGTCGTAAATATGCGTTTTGTCAAACCACTCGATGAACACATGGTTACAGCGCTTGCATCAACCACCAGTTTATTTGTGACGGTGGAAGAGCATGCTGTTATGGCAGGTGCGGGCAGTGCAGTGAATGAATACTTAGTTCAAGCACAAATTGTTAAACCGACTCTAAATTTAGGTTTGCCTGATACTTTTATGCACCAAGCCTCACATGCACAAATGTTGCAACAAGCAGGATTAGATGCCAAAGGCATTGAAAAATCGATTGAATTGGTGTGGCTGAAACTGATGCAAACCGTTTCATCTTGATTTATTAAATTTTAGAAACATTTTTCCCCTAAAAGCCTGCATATTTGCTAAAATGTGCGGGCTTTTATGCATTATTCTTTATCAGTATCTTCAATTTGTAGTGGGTGTTCAATGGAACCTATGGTGGTTATGGCTGCGCGTGCGGCGCAGTTAGTTGGTCAAGAGCTTTTAAAAGCGCATCAAAATCGTCATAAACTCGATCTACAAGTCGAAGAAAAAGGGATTGATGGTCCAGTAACGCGTGTAGATCGTTATTTGGAACAGTTGGCTATCGATACTCTACGTAAAAGTTATAAAAACCACAGCTTCCTTGGTGAAGAGTTTGGTATGCAAGAAGGTAAAGGTCACGACGCTGATTGGTGTTGGGTGATCGATCCTCTTGACGGTACTTTAAACTTTATTCACGGTTTCCCGCATTTCTGTATCTCCATTGCCGTTAAGCATAAAGGCATCACTCAGCATGGTGTTATTTATGACCCTGTGAAAGATGAGCTTTTCTCTGCTAGTCGTGGCCGCGGTGCTATGATGAATCAACGTCGTATTCGTGTAAATGTAAAAGACAGCTTAGACAATACGTTCTTGGCTGTAGGTCATGCTTACCGTAATAAACGTAATGGTGAAGTAGTTTCTTATGCAAAAAACCATTTTGATTCATTATTAAACGTGACTGAAGCTGGCGCACAATTCCGTCGTTCAGGTTCTGCTGCATTAGACTTGGCTTATGTTGCTGCGGGTCGTCTTGATGGTTACTTCGAACTTGGTTTGAAACCTTGGGATATCGCTGCAGGCGAGTTAATTGTCAAAGAAGCGGGCGGTACTGTAGTCGATGCACGTGGTGGTTCTGACTCTATGGAAAATGGTCAAGTGATTGCTTGCTCTATGAAAATGCTCAAACCTTTAATGCAAGCTGTTGTTCCAGCTTGGGGCGACGCAGCAAAGTAAGATTGATTTGACCTAGTGATATAATCAAAAGCTCTCCATGTGAGGGCTTTTTTATATTTCAGGCAAAAGCTTATATGCTTTGCAAAGGTTATTTTTAAGCGGCTACCTAAGTCACTTGATTCGTGGATCAGCTCTTTATATAAACTTACTGTTTAAAAAATAAACAAAAAATAAGTTGTAAAATAGACTGTTACTGAAAAAAACAGTGTATATCCACAATTTAATCGAAAAAAATGATTACTTTTAAAAACGTTTCTGTTACTATGTTGCCACGCACTTAATTTTCCGTTCTTTACCTGAACATTATCTTCTAATCATTGTATGCGCGTGCTGTCCATAGAGAGGACATATCCTTCGCGCCCCAATCGCTTAAGCGATTCCTTCAGGTTTGCGGCCGTAATCATATACGTGCGTTATATCCACATCGACGTTATTCGGATCGCTGCTGAATCCTTATTTTTCAGCTCTATTTGCTGTGCCGCTTTTTGCCGATGTCCATATTATTTGTAATTTATTAAATGGAGCACCCACTTCAGGGTGAACACTCTCTATGAGCAAAACTTTTGCTGATTTTTCCCTCGATGAGTCTTTAACACTAGCGATCGAAGGTTTAGGCTTTACTACACCAACTCCTGTACAAGAACAAGCGATTCCAGCTGCACTAGAAGGTAAAGACCTTCTTGTATCAAGCCAAACAGGTTCTGGTAAAACAGCTGCATTCTTATTACCTACTTTAAACGGTTTAGCGAATCAAGATACACTAGTGCCATTTAAAGATCGTATGAAAGCGATTACACAACCGAATATTTTGGTGATTTCACCAACTCGCGAACTTGCACAACAAGTATGTCAAGATGCAATTGCATTGGTACGTCATATGAAAGGTGTGCGTGTTGCTGCGATTATGGGTGGTATGCCTTTTGGTAAACAAATCCAACAGTTAAAAGGTGCACAAGTTGTAGTTGCGACTCCAGGTCGTTTACTTGATCTTGTTAACCGTCGTCAAATTAAACTTGACAACGTTGATGCGTTAATTGTCGATGAAGCTGACCGTATGCTTGATCTAGGTTTCTCTGAAGACTTAGAAGCAATTGGTGAGTTAGCGGCAAACCGTAAACAAACTTTAATGTTCTCTGCAACTTTTGCACCGCGTATTATTACGCTTGCTGAACGTATGATGAATAATCCTGTACGTATTGCGATCGAAACTGGTCACTCTACCAATACAGACATCACGCAAACATTGCATTGGACTGATGGCTTTGAACACAAGAAAAAATTACTTACACATTGGTTGTCTGATGAGTCTGTAGATCAAGCTGTTGTGTTTGCAAGCACTCAAGAAGATACAGATATGTTGGCTGAAGAACTTGCTGAAGCAGGTCTATCAGTTGTAGCGCTTCACGGTGCTATGCCACAAACGGTTCGTAACCGCCGTTTACGTAGTATCCGTGAAGGTCGCGCTAAGATCTTAGTTGCAACTGACGTTGCTGCTCGTGGTCTTGACGTACCAACAATTTCACACGTAATTAACTTCGGTCTTCCAATGAAGAACGAAGATTATGTACACCGTATTGGTCGTACAGGTCGTGCTGGTCGTACAGGTAATGCAATTACTTTAGCGACTTACCGTGAACGCGGTAAGATCCGTGCGCTTGAAGACTTCCTAGATGCACGTTTAAGTGTATCTGAAATTGAAGGTCTTGAGCCATCTCCACCTCCTGCACGCGGTAGTCGTGATGGCGGCGGTCGTGATGGTGGCGGTCGTGGTCGTGGTCGTGATGGCGGTCGTGGCGGTTTTGGCGGTGGTCGTGATGGCGGTCGTGGCGGTTTTGGCGGCGGTCGTGATGGCGGCGGCGCACGTCGTAGCTATGATGATAAACCTCGCGGTGATCGTCCAGCTTATGCTGGTGGTGAAGATCGTCCACGTCGTAGCTATGATGACAAGCCTCGTGGTGAGCGTCCAGCTTATGCTGGTGGTGATGATCGTCCTAAGCGTGATTTCGGTGATCGTCCAGCTCCACGTCGTGAAGGCGGTTTTGGTGATCGTCCACAACGCTCATTTGATGACCGTCCTAAACGTGATTTCGGTGATCGTCCAGCTCCACGTCGTGAAGGTGGTTTCGGTGATCGTCCACAACGTTCGTTTGATGACCGTCCTAAACGTGATTTCGGTGATCGTCCAGCGCCACGTCGTGAAGGTGGTTTCAGTGATCGTCCGCAACGTAGCTTTGGTGACAAACCGCGTTCTGCAGATGATAACCGTGGCAACCGTGTAGACTATAAACCAAGTGGTGATCGTCCAGCTCCACGTCGTGATTTCGGTGATCGTCCAGCTCCACGTCGTGAAGGTGGTTTTGGTGATCGTCCACAACGTAGCTTCAGCGATGATCGTCCTAAGCGTACTTTCGGTGGCGAAGATCGTCCACGTCGTAGCTTTGATGATAAACCACGTGCTGAGCGTCCAGCTTTTGGCGGTGAAGATCGTCCACGTCGTAAATTTAACGATTAATTTAATCGTTCGATTTAGATAAAAAAACCGGTGGAAACACCGGTTTTTTTATGAGATTAATCTTTGCTCTTATTTGATAAAATTGTATACTCAATCATACTTTGTTTTAAATTCGTTAAATATGAACAATAAATCTGCTCATTATATTTGGAATTTCAATCAAGAGGTGATTATGCCTTATATTGGTTTGTTCTTATTGTTATGCAATATTATGTATTATATCTATAATTCTTTTCTGTAACGCATCGTTCTATTTTTATACCTGTTTTTTATGGGTAATCGAATTACAATTAAATTAATTAGAAAATTACGCTAAATTTGTTGCTTTTTGATCAAATACAACATTTTGAACCTGAATCCTTTATAGTATGCATGCTGAAAAAATGTAGGAAAACGCTCAGCTATGAATAATCAAATACCCTCCCAATCTCAATCTTTGATTGAGGTTAAAAATCTGAGCTTTAAACGAGGGGAGCGTATCATTTATGACAATGTCAGCTTAACGATTCGTCGTGGTCAAATCACTGCCATTATGGGACCTTCAGGGACGGGCAAAACAACGTTGCTTCGTTTGATTGGTGGGCAGCTTATTCCAGATCAAGGACAAGTGTTGTTGGGTGGAATAGATATTGCCAGTATGTCACGGTCTGAATTGTTTGCTGCACGTGCGCGTATGGGTATGCTTTTCCAAAGTGGTGCATTGTTTACCGATATGACCACTTATGAAAATGTGGCATTTCCACTACGAGCTCACACCCAATTACCAGAGCATTTGATTAGCGAAATTGTGGCACTCAAATTAGAGTCTGTCGGTTTGCGCGGCGCAGAACAACTAATGCCTTCAGAGCTGTCTGGTGGTATGAATCGTCGTGTCGCGTTGGCTCGTGCAATTGCACTTGATCCAGAACTGATTATGTATGATGAGCCATTCGCAGGTCAGGATCCAATTGTGATGGGCGTACTCAGTCGTTTGATTCGCTCACTACGTGAAGCTTTGGATTTAACCACCATTGTTGTTTCACATGATGTCGCAGAAACCTTATCTATTGCCGATTATATTTATGTTGTGGCAGAAGGCAAGATTCAAGGGGAAGGGACACCAGCTGAACTTCGGGAACATCAGTCGCCTTTTGTGCGTCAATTTCTGACTGGATCAATAGAAGGTCCAGTCGATTATCAATTTAGCCATCAAGCTTATTTAAGTGATGAGGTACGTTCATGAATGCCATTGCCTTATTAGGTAGACGCGTTATTGAACGTGTACGTGGTATCGGTGTAGCAACCGTAATGTTGCTCCAGATTCTATTGTCCATGCCGACTCGGCTAGGCGTAAAGCTCTTTATTTATCAAATGCACCGTATTGGGGTCATGTCTTTATTGATCATTAGTGTTTCTGGTTTGTTTATTGGCTTGGTGCTTGGTTTACAAGGTTATTCTATTTTGGTCAATATCGGTTCTGAAGCCATGCTGGGGACGATGGTTTCACTGACTTTATTGCGTGAACTTGCACCCGTGGTTGCAGCTTTGTTATTTGCAGGACGTGCAGGTTCGGCTTTGACCGCTGAAATCGGTTTAATGAAAGCAACCGAACAGCTTTCAAGTATGGAAATGATAGGTGTTGATCCACTGAAACGAATTGTTTCACCACGCTTATGGGCAGGTATTGTTAGTTTGCCGATGCTGACTGTTATTTTTGCTGCGATTGGTATTTTGGGCGGTAAAATGGTCGGTGTAGATTTTTTAGGTGTTGATGAGGGTTCTTACTGGAGCGGTATACAAAATGCAGTTCAGTTTGGCCATGATGTTGTGAATGGCATCATTAAAAGTATTGTTTTTGCCCTCATTTGTACTTGGATTGCGGTATATCAAGGCTATGCCTGTGAGCCAACGTCAGAAGGTATTGCAACATCAACAACACGTACAGTGGTGTATTCATCGTTGTGTGTATTAGGTTTTGATTTCGTGTTGACTGCGGTCATGTTTGGAGGGGTTTAATGAAATCACATACAAGTGAGCTGACCGTAGGTATTTTTGTCATTATCTTTGGTGTGGCATTATTTTTCTTAGCCATGAAAGTGAGCGGATTATCGGGCACCAATTTACGTGATGCTTATGAGATGACTGCGCAATTTGACAATGTGAATGGTTTAAAACCACGTGCTAAAGTGACCATGAGTGGTGTAAGCATTGGTCGTGTGACCGATATTACGCTTGATCCTGTATCACGTTTAGCGACAGTGCATTTTGACTTAGATGGTAAATTGACTTCATTTAATCAAGAGCAACTGAAAACAGTGACGGCAAATGCGCTAGAAGAGCTGCGCTATAGTACTGAATATACAGAAGCAACGCCGGCACAACAAAAAGAAATGGAAAAACAACTTACCGATAACATGCACTCCATCACCAGTATTGATGAAGATGCTTATATTATGGTTGCAACCAATGGTTTGTTGGGCGAAAAATATTTGAAAGTGGTACCAGGCGGTGGTTTGAATTACGTCAAACGTGGTGAACGTATGGCTAATACGCAAGGTACGATGGATCTTGAAGATCTGATTAGTAAGTTTATTACTGGTGGTGCTGGTAAATCATCAGAAAAAGCGACAAATGAAAAGACATCGGCTGAATCAAGAGATGCAGAAGCATCATTCGTTGAATAATTTGGAGAGAAGGTTTTAGTGAATACTTTAATTAAACAAACGCTTGCAGTAAGTATTTTATCTACAATGATTGCAAGTGCTGCATTTGCTGTACCCGCGGAAGCACCTCCAGCTTTTGTTAAAAAGGTTGCTGATGGTCTGATTTTACGCTTAAAAGCAGATAATGCGAAATTGCAAAATAATCCAGCAGCGGTCAAAGCAATCGTACGTCAAAACCTTGATCCATATATTGATTCACAAGCATTTACCCGTATTGTGATGGGTACATATGCAACCAATCAATACAGTACAGCAGCGCAACGTGCGCAATTTGAACGTAACTTTCGTGAAACTTTAATTGAAAACTATGGCAGTGCATTTGCTAAGTTTTCAAATCAAAGCTATAGCATCCGTCCATATAAAGCCACTGACAGTAAAAACCCTGTAGTAACCTTAGACTTTAATAATAAGGGTGAAAAAATTCCTGTATCGTTCCAATTGGTGGATAAGGGCAGTCAATGGAAAATTCGCAACATTAATGTGTCAGGTATTGATTTAGGTTTACAGTTCCGTAATCAGTTTGCTGCAACAGTAAAACGTAATGGTGGTAGCTTGGATAAAGCGATTGCCAATTTCGAACCAGATGCAGATGCAGCTGTTAATAAAAAATAACGGAGTAGATGTTCGGTGATTAAAATCATTCATCAGGAACTGCATGTTTCTGGAAAAATAGATCATGCAAATGCGGAAAGCTATTACCAACAGGGTTTGAAATTGATTCAAGCTCAAAATCAATTTCCGCTGGTCGTGAACCTTGCACAGTTAGAGCAGGGTAGTACGTTGGCTTTAGCGGTATTGGTGCAGTGGTTACGTCAAACGCCGCAAGCTCAAGGTATACAGTTTAAGGCGGTTCCTGAAAGAATGATGAAAATTATTCAAGCTTGTCATTTACAAAATGATTTACAGTTGATTAGCTGAACATAAACCGTATAAAAAAAGCACCGAAAGGTGCTTTTTTTATTGCATAGAATAGATTCAAAATCTGAGTGTTTCTTGCGCTTCGCTTTAAAAGTAGTGCTTTTAAAGCTCGCTTAAATCCATTTTTTCCAACGGAAGTAGATGAGCGGTCCAATAAAGAAGGTAAGTAGAATGATACCTACCATGATAAAGCTGGTCGTTCCTTTAGCAAAAGGCAGTACATCTGTATTCATACCATAGATACTGGCAACCAGCATGGGTGGCGCGAGCATACTGGGTAAGATGGAGAAGCGACGAATCGTGTCATTCTGTTCGGTATTAATGAATCCAGAGGTGGTATCGAGTAAGAATCGAACCTTTTGGAATAAGAATGCATCATGTTCGACTAGGGAGCGAACATCTTCACTGAGTTCTCGAATATCGGCATCGTAAATATGACTGCCTAAAGCCCGTGGACGCGAGAGAAAGGTTAAAACCCGTCGTAAATCGATTAAACATAATTGTGCTTTCCCCAACATATCTTCGAGTTGAGCTAGGCGGGTAATCATGTCATCTAAATCAAGTATTTGTTCGCGATGACGATTGTTGAGCACTTCTGTGGAGTATTTTTCTAAGTCTTTGTGGATATCTTCCAAGATATCCGCAAGTTCATCTAGTTTGGCTTCAAGTAAGCCGAGTAGCACCCACGTCGGATCTTTATAGTCAATTTCATAGTCATTGCGACGAGCACGTGCCCGAAAGGCACGAAAGGCGACTAACTTTTCACCACGTAAGGTGAATAAGTGTTCTTTATGCAGAATGAAGGCAACGGTTTGTACCGTGGCTAAAATACTAGAATTGTCATCGGGTTCTGCATCGACCTGAAAGTTTTTATTTTTCGTTAAAAAATAGGTGCTGATATGTAAAATACCATCATCATCACGGTAGAATCGTGCCGATGAAGAGATGTCTTCTAATGATTTTAGTGTGGGTAGGTTCTGCTCATAAGCATCAAGTACCCATTGTTGTTCTTCTTGTGAGGGTGCAATTAAGTCAATCCACACTAAATCTGGATGAAGATCAAAGCCCCCATTAATAGTGGCATCTTCCAAACTACCGCGCTCTGTGGCGTAAAAGGCTTCAAGCATGCTGTCTTTGCTCCCTTGCGCAGTCTGGTTGAATCAATGGGTGTATTTTAGACAAGGAATTGAATAAAAACACTGCTTGAATTGCTTTTTTATGAAAAAATCTGCTTTAAATTTACTTTAATCGTATGACATTTTCAAAACAGGGTGAAAAAATGATGAATTCGATCGCAATTTTTTGTGGTTCAGCTATCGGGACAGATTCCATTTTTCTAGACACTGCCCAGAAAATGGGTCAAACCATAGCGCAGCAAGGCAAAACATTGGTATATGGTGGCGGTCGTTCAGGGTTGATGGGCGTTGTCGCTGATAGTGCTTTGCAGGCAGGCGGAAAAGTGATTGGTGTTATTCCGAATGCCTTGGTGGATCGTGAACTTGCACATCCACATCTAACAGAATTGCATGTGGTAAAAAATATGCATGAACGTAAAACCAAAATGTCAGAATTATCGGATGCGTTTATTGCATTGCCCGGTGGAGCAGGCACCTTGGAAGAAATCTTTGAGCAGTGGACTTGGGCGCAACTCGGTATTCATTTAAAGCCGTGTGCATTTTTAAATGTAGAAGGTTTTTATGATGATTTACTGAAATTTATCCATTTGACCACCGTCAAAGGTTTTACCCATGCTCGCTTTTCTGAAAGTATTATTGCCTCAGATTCAATCGAAAATATTTTACAACAATTTGATATTTTTCAAGCGCCGCAACCGAAATGGGGTATGGTCGATCAGCAAGACTTGGTGAAATAAACATGAAAGTGATTACTGTTGCAGCTGCGATTATTTTAAATGATCAACAGCAGATTTTAGTGGTTCGCAAACAGCATACCGTGTGTTTTATGCAAGTCGGTGGTAAGTTGGAGCCAAATGAACTGCCTGAAGCAACCATAATTCGTGAAATTCAGGAAGAAATTGGTTGTCAGGCACAGATTAAACAATTTGTTGGGCGTTATGAAACAGCGACTGCAAATGAGCCAGATCATCAATTGGTCAGTTATGTTTATGTTGTAACATTGGATCATGCACCAAAAATTGATGCCGAAATTGCCGAGATGAAATGGGTAGATTTAGATGATCAAACGACCTTACTTGCTCCCTTAACCACAGAAATTGTGATGCCATGGGTAAAAAATTATTTAAAGGCTGCGGTTTGATTTAGTCTATTGGACTACGCGAGAAAAATGATGCAGTAATTGATTACTTCGCACTCGCGATACAGGCGGCATAGATTTTCTGACAGCCCAATTGCTCAAGTTTTTGTTTTAACGCAAAGATTGAACTTCCCGTCGTCACCACATCATCCAAAATAAGTACACGACGATAACGCAATTTGGACGATGTATTGATTTGGAATTGCTGCTGAATATTTTCAATGCGCTCTAGGCGAGTTAAGCCTTTTTGTGAATGTTGTTGTAAGCGAGTGATCGGTTGCCAAATGGGAAGGTCTAATTGTTTGGCTAAAATCTTGCCAAGTACCAAGGATTGATTATAACCACGCTCTGCTAAGCGTTCATTGGAAATGGGCATGGGTACAATGGCTTGGATTTTGGGCAGCCGAAGTTGCATGAATACACCCGCCAGTACATTCTGAAAATGTAGCTGCTGTTCATATTTAAATTTTTGAATGATACGATCCATTGGGTAGTCATAATAACAAGCACTTTGAATATCCATTTCCTGCCGTTGCACTGTACTTTTAAACCACGGTAATTGCTGCCAGCAATCTTCACAGACAGAATGGATTTGTTGTTGCCCCGTATTGCAGAGTTGACAGGGTTGTAAGCCTTGTAAAAGCTGTATGGAGTGTTGTAAAAATGCTTTAAACATAGGCATAGCGCGGTGCTTCAGGTAGCCAACGTTTTAACAAAGCCTTGGCATTTTCAGGGTGATCTTTTAAAATTTGCTGCGCTACATAATGCGCTTGATTGAGTAAATGATCATCTCGTTCTAATTTCGCCACCCGAAAGCCCATATCGCCCGTTTGTTTGGTGCCAAGTAATTCACCCGGCCCGCGAATTTCCAAGTCTTTTTCTGCAATGATAAAGCCATCGTTGGTTTCACGCATAATGCGTAGGCGTTCTTGTCCATTTTGCGATAAAGGATGTTTGTAGAGTAAGGCGCAAAAACTGGCTGTTGCACCACGTCCGACACGTCCACGGAGCTGATGGAGTTGAGAAAGTCCGAGGCGTTCTGCATTTTCAATCACCATGATCGATGCATTCGGCACATCTACGCCAACTTCAATAACTGTTGTAGCAATCAGTAACTGCAATTGATTGTCTTTAAATTGCTGCATCACTAATTGTTTTTCATCGGCTTTCATTTTGCCATGCACTAAGCCCGTGTTTAGATGGGGAAAACGTGTTTTGATTTCAGCAAAAGTGGCTTCAGCGGCTTGTGCATCTAAGGTTTCGGATTGTTCCACCAAGGTGCAGACCCAATAGGCTTGTTTACCTTCAGCACAATTGCTAGCGATACGACTTAAAACCTCTTCACGGCGATCTAGAGGAATAGTCACAGTTTGAATTGGGGTTCGTCCTGGGGGTAATTCATCAATCACAGACGTATCCAAATCACCATATGCCGACATGGCCAAGGTACGGGGGATTGGAGTTGCAGTCATCACCAGTTGATGTGGCGTCATATTCTGCGCACCCTTGTTACGTAATGCTAGACGTTGATCGACCCCAAAACGATGCTGTTCATCAATAATCACCAAACCGAGTTTGGCAAAGGTAACATTGTCTTGAAATAAGGCATGTGTTCCGATCACTAAATGGGCTGAACCATCTTTAATGCTTTGCTCGGCTGCCGCACGTGCTTTGCCTTTTTGTTTTCCTGAAAGCCATGACACGGTTAAGCCCAAAGGTTCAAACCATTTTTTAAAATTTACATAATGCTGTTCTGCTAAAATTTCCGTCGGTGCCATTAGGGCGACTTGCCAATTTTCTTCTAACGCATGACACGCTGCAATACCCGCTACTAGTGTTTTTCCTGCACCCACATCGCCCTGAATCAGACGCAGCATTGGTTTGTTTTGTTTTAAGTCTTGTGCAATTTCTTTGGATACCCGTTTTTGTGCATCGGTCATGCTAAACGGTAAGTCTGCCAACAGTTGTTTGGCAAAGTGTTTGCTGGTCGAAAAAGATGGTGCTTCAATTTGTTGAATATAGGCCCGACGTGAAAGTAAGCTCACTTGATGAGCAACCAGTTCTTCAAAGATTAGGCGTTGTTGAGCAGGGTGTGAACCTTGAGCCAATTGCAACATATTGGCATTGAGTGGAGGCTCATGAATATATTCTAGGGCTTGTTTAAGTGCATAGCCATTGGTGAATTTCGCTGGCAACAGTTCAGGTAAATCATCACTGTGTTGTTTAAGTGCTTGTTTAACATATTCACGTAACTTGGGCTGAGTTAAACCCTCTGTAGCAGGATAAATGGCTGTGAGTTCAGTTTTAGGCAGTGGTGTGTGTTCAGTAATCAGTTGTATTTCTGGATGATAAAGTTCTAAACCTCGTGCACCGACACGTACTTCACCAAATATTCGTAGGCGATTGTCCATTTTGGCACGATCAGTCAGGGCTTTATAAACATGATAAAACCGTAAAGTGACTTTACCAAAATCATCCTGTAATAACACCGCCATAGACTTGCGTTTACCGGGTGGAAAATCGACACCTTTGACTATGCCTTCTAACAAATAGCTGCGCCCCACGATCAATTGGTTCATGGAGATGATCGTGCTACGATCTTCATAATCACGTGGCAGATGAAACAGTAAATCATCTGTGGTGAAAATATTTAGTTTTTCCAGTAAAGCAGCAGAGGCAGTTCCTACCCCTTGTAATTGATGGACGGCAGCCATTTCCCCTCAACTTCGGTTATGTAATCAGGTGTTTATGCATATTTTATTTATTGGTTATGGTAAAACATCTTGGCGTATTGCTAAACAACTATTTGAGCAAGGGCACCAAATTACCACAATCAGTCAAAGTCCGAAAATGGATGAATATGCGACTCATCTCATTCAGGATGTACATCAGCTTAATCTGGATCAGATCAAGCCCATTGACTGGGTCTATATATTGTTAAGTCCAAATGAAAGTACACCTGAGGCTTATCAACGGGTGTATGTCGATTCGGTACAACCCATTAGTAAGACTTTAAAACAACATCCCGTGCAAAAGGTCGTGGTTGTGTCGTCCACGCGTGTCTATGGTGAAAATCATGGTGAGCGTATAAATGATGAATCAGAGATGAAGCCCAATGATGAGCAGGGGAGATTATTGTTGAAAATGGAGCTGCTTTGGCAGCAGGCTTATCCATCGCGAAGTATCATGATTCGCCCGACAGGAATTTATGGCACATCGGTGGCTCGAATGCTAAAGCTGGCTGAAAAAACTAAAACTTATCCAAATCTTCACTGGTCAAATCGAATTCATATTGATGATTTGGCGACTTTTCTCGCAAGTATGATTCACGTGGAACATGCTGAAAAATCGTATATTGTCAGTAATAATCAGCCCAGTCCTTTGCATGAAAGCATTCAATGGTTTCAACGACAATTGCATGTGCCTGAGTTGGTTTTGCAGAGTGATGAATGTTCTGGAAAAAGAATTTATGCTACGCGAATGGCTGAAATGGGTTTTCAGTTGCAGCATGAAAATTGTTTTGAGGATTATTTAGAGATGTTAGGAAAGTTATAAATAAATCCCCCTCCTTTTTAAAGGAAGGGGATTTTTACGTTATTTCTTTTTACGCTTTAAACGACGTTTCGCTTGTTGCGCGGCAACGGCATCCAATGCATCTTTTAATTCTGCATCACTAAAGGTGGTAATGTGCTGAAGCATTTGTAGGGTCACATCATCCAAAACTAGATTGGCATATTGTGCAACATTTTGGAAGTTCTCATCAAACACAATGGCATTGTCTTCGTTATTACGAATATAGCCTTGTTGCGTTAATACTTTCATAAAGCTTTGGAATAGGGCTTTATCAAAAAATTCAGGTGAGTTGAACTCATAAAGCACAGATAGACGTTGACCGACCAAATGACTGAGTTCTTCAACCTGACGAATCGAAATATTGCCTGAACCGCGTTGTGTAATTAAAGCCAACGTCATGTAATAACGCTCAAGACTTTGCATCACAGGTGCAGCAAGCACGACCAATTGGTTGTGATCTTCTGAATTTGGTGCAGGAGAAATAAGATGATCTTCGGCATCTGCCGTGATGAGTTTCGCGTTAATTAAGGCATCTACATAAGCGCAGATTTGATCCTTCAGCTCATCATCTTGCCATTTTAAGAACAATTCAGCTTTTAAGAATGGATAAAGTGTGCGAATCACACTGATTAAATCACCACGACGGATCGAACCGTTATGTTCAACCAAGGCGGCAATTAAAGAAGGTAATACAAAGGCATGCAGAATGTTATTGCGGAAGTAAGTCAGCAATACCGCTTGATTGTCTTCAATCGCAATAATATCGCCCAACACATGTTTAATGCGTTTAATCAGTTTGAGTTTTAAACCGTAGGCAATAATTTCTTTGCCAGAAAGCGGTGTTATTTTTGCACGTGCATCGTAAGGTAGTGCAGTGACTAAATTACGATAAGCATCCAGTTGTTTAATGCAAATTTCTTCATCTAAGGTGTGTTTCGGAGTTGCCAATAAGATTAACGACAAGAGGGATACAGGGTTGATGACGACAGCACGGTTAATATTTTCTAAGATGAGCTGCGCTGAACCATTCACTGCATCGGATACTTCCGTTGGGATTGGATCATCATTTTTTTCAATCTTGGTTTGGTCGGCACCGTGCTTTTTCAGTAAATCATCTAAAAAGACAGGTTCACCGAAGTTGACATGTACTTTACCGAAAATACGTTCAATTTTACGCAAGGTTTTGAAAATACCGACAATCGATTCAGACTCTTTCGCTTTGCCTTGCATCTCACCGACATAAGTCGAGCCTTCCATCAGACGTTCATAACCAATATAGGTCGGTAAGAACACAATCGGTTTCGCTCGACCGCGTAAATGACTATGTACGGTCATGGCCAGCATGCCAGTTTTTGCTGGAAGTAGGCGACCCGTTCGCGAACGACCACCTTCAATGAAGTATTCCAGTGGTGTATTACGCGCTAAAATACTGTATAGATATTCTTTAAATACCGTAGTGTACAAACCATTGCCACGGAAGGTACGACGAATAAAGAATGCGCCACCGCCACGAAGTAACTGTCCAACAAAAGGCATATTTAAATTATCGCCTGCGGCAATATATGGCACCATCATGCCACGTCGGTAAATAACATAAGACAGTAATAAATAGTCAATGTGACTACGATGACAAGGGGTGTAGATAATCTGGTAATCTTTGGCCAGTTCACGCACGGTACTGAAGTTATGGACTTCCACGCCATCATAGAGCTGCGTCCATAGACGGGTGAGTGCCATATCGGCAAAACGGATTGCAGAATGTGAATAGTCTGAAACGATTTCATTTAAATAACCAATCGCACGACGTTCAGCTTCAATCATACTGACTTTACTACGAATACTTTCGCGACGAATGGCGTCTTGCACATCATTAGATTTAATCAGTGAATGCACTACATTACGACGGTCTGATAGGTCAGGACCAAGTACGACTTCACGTTGACCATCTAAATAGTTATTCAGCGTATTGAGAATATATGTCGCAGGAGATACGTTTGGATGGGTCTGTTTAGTAAAATCGACCAGTGTGCGTAAAGATTGTCCTTTGTGGAATTCTAAATATGACTGGCGACCATGTAAGCCAATATTGACCAATTGTTTGACTGTACCCGGTGTTGCCCAAGTATCGGTAAACAGCAGCTTGAACCAAGAGTCTTCTTTATCAGGTGAACGTCCCCAAAGTACAGTGACCGGAATCAGTTCAATATCAATTTCAGGGTACTTTTCTACGATATCTATTAGGCGTAATAAGCGTGGCGGAAAAGCATGTGCGGGTGGGTTGAGTAAATTATTTTCATCGTGATGTTGTAAAAATAACACCGATGCTTTTTCTTTATGATCACCAATCACTAATGGGTTTAATGCTGGTGATAGTTTCAGACGGCGTGTTTCACTATCTACGATTAAGGCATTACTGCGTGAGTAATTTTGTAAAACATAGCAGACTATTTTTTGCTGAACCGGTTGGTCTGTTGCTGTATTTACATTTGTCGTTGTCGGTTCAGTAGGAACCTCACCAAGTACATGTGGAGTTACCACAAGGTCAAGCAGCTTACTCGAAAGCTGACGATACATTTGACCAAAGCCACTCTTGGACATACACACTCCTACTTAAATGACCGCAACCACAGATTTTCTGAGGGGGGATTGTTTTGCATTATTGTAATTTAAAACTGTATGTCATTTTCTGACAAAATGGATATTGATTGTAAAATTTTAACGTTAAAAATCGTATTTTTAGCCGATATAATCGAAAAACAATGTGACACATTGGTCAGACTAACTCTAGGGGGTTGCTCTGACTTTATGGCAAAATAGATAAAAGAGTCTATCTGATTGATTTAAATTTCCCGCTTATATCTTTGGTATTCCACATCAAAATAGGTCGCTTATGAATGCGTTAACCCAAGAATTGGTTGAATTACTTAGCCTTGAAAAAATTGAAGAAAACATCTACCGAGGAATGAGTCGCAACTTGGTTGGGAAGCGTGTCTTTGGCGGGCAAGTGTTAGGGCAGGCATTACGAGCGGCATCGTATACCACAGATCGTCCTGCACATTCATTGCATGCTTATTTTTTGTATGGCGGTGATGTGAATGCCCCTATTCTATATGAAGTTGATCGTTTGCGTGATGGGAAGAGCTTTGTCAGTCGCCAAGTACGTGCCATTCAACATGGTCGGACGATTTTTACTGCAATGGTTTCTTTTGCTCATCCAGAAGAGGGTTTAAATTATCAAATTGCTGAACCAGAGTATCCAGCAGTAGAAACCTTGAAATCCGAAGCTGAATTAAAAAAATTGATGGTCGAATTTGTTCCAGAAAATGTCCGTGCCAGCTTTATGCGTGATCGTCATATTGATATTCGTCCTATTAATCCAAGCAACCCCTATCAACCCCAGCCAGAAGCACCGTCTTACGCACATTATTTACGCACGCACGATAAAATTGCCGCAGAGGTGGATGAAATTTCTTTACATCAAGCCATTGCAGCATTTTATTCAGACTTTACCTTAATGACCACTGCACTGCGTCCACATGGTTTAAGTTATTTATCGCCAAGTTTGCAATGTGCCAGTATTGATCATGCCATGTATTTCCATAAACCATTCCGTGCGGATGAGTGGATGTTGTACGACATGGATGCGACAGTGAGTGCAAGTTCGCGCGGTTTAAACTTCGGTCGGATGTGGCAGAATGGTGAGCTGGTGTGTAGTACGACACAAGAAGGTTTAATTCGTATCCGCGAAATTGAAACCCAATAAGGCATCATGTTTTACTTTAAAAAATCGGGCATAGAGCCCGATTTTTTATGTTGGGGCTTTAGTGGCAGCGTGGAATGTCTTCGGATACATCTTTATGGCAGCCATGACCTGAATGAGCAAAAGTTTGCCCAATGCTGAAAAGTAGTGCAGTGATGAGAATTATTTTTTTCATATTTTTGCTCTTTTAATTATTGGTGGATGGGTTGTAATGCAAAAGTAGATTTTATGCCTATATTCACCAAGCTGTTGGTGATTCAGACAAAGTGTAGATCATGTTTTTGCATATCTATGCTGAGCTTGTGACAAAAAATTCCTCGATTCTAAAAATAGGGCATGGCATAGTGCCTACAAGACTGAACAATAAAAGCATGCAGAAATGGGCTTAAACACACAAATTTTGATTGCTGCGATTTTGGGCGTAGCTTTTGGTTTTATTCTAAATTTTTATCCAAGTACGCCTTTTTTTGATGCCAGTTTATATGGCATAGGCATTGCCAGTAGTATTTTTATTGGCTTATTGAAGATGCTTTTAATTCCCCTCATTTTTAGTTCAATTGTGGTGGGTGTATCGAACTTACAATCGGGTGGGCAATTGGGCAAGGTCTGGAAAATCACCTTGGCTTGCTGCGTGACCACCACGACCTTGGCTTTAATTCTTGGTATTGGCAGTGCGCATTTATTTGATGTTGGAAAAGGCATCGACATTGCGATGTTTCAAGATGCAATGAGCAATCATCAGACTCCTGATACTTTAACCCCAACATCATTTTTAACTCATTTTATTCAAAACACTTTAATTAATCCCTTTAAAGCATTTTCTGAAGGTAATGTCCTTGCTGTAGTGGTGTTTGCTTTGTTTTTTGGCGTGGCTTTGGTGCATGGCGGTGAGCGTTTTAAAACGGTAAGACAACTGAGCCAACAGTTTTTTGACATGATGATGTTCATGATTATTTGGGTGATGCGCCTTGCACCAATTGGTATTTTTGCTTTACTGGCAAAATTGATTTCTACTGAAGATATTTCGGTGCTGAACCGTTTGGTTGAATTTGCTGCTGTGGTAACGGGAACCACTATTTTTCATGGTGTTGTGGTTTTGCCATTATTGTTATGGATTTTCGGCAAGATGAGTCCGCTGACCTTTTTTAAAGGGGCGCGTACTGCACTGATTACCGCTTTTGCCACCAGTTCAAGTTCTGCGACCATGCCACTTTCATTGAAATGTGCGCAAGAAAATTTAGGCGTACGTCCTGCAACAGCTGGTTTTGTTATCCCACTGGGCACACAATTGAATATGGATGGTACGGCACTGTATGAAGCTGCTGCTGCGCTATTTATTGCCAATCTGATGGGGTTAGATTTAAGTATTGGGCAGCAGTTGATAGTTTGCTTAACCGCAATGATTGCCTCACTTGGTGCACCGGGTATCCCAAGTGCAGGTATGGTGACTATGATTATGGTGTTGCAATCGGTAGGTTTACCTGCCGAAGCGATTGCCATTTTATTGCCGATAGATCGTTTACTGGATACGGTGCGTACTGTGGTTAATGTGCAAGGCGATATGATGATTAGTGTGGTGGTGGATCGGCATACGCGTGACGATGAAGTTTTAACTTAATCCTTTGGGCAACTGTACGATCTTCAAATATTTGCATAGTAAAGCCTTCATTTTATCCGCCTAAAGCATCATATTTGGGGATCTATTTTAGTACAAATAAAAGTAGGGCATAAAGCCCTACTTTTTGGTATTTGTGTGATTGCTTTAAGCGACTTTCAGTGCTGCTCGTTTTGCCGCAGGAGAGTGGTCTAAGTAGGCAATGGCATCTTCAGTTTTAGCTTCATGTACAGGGTCGTACCACGGCATTAAATAACCCAATTGTTGTGAAACCAACCAAAATGGGCTCGGCATGATGCGGTTATCTTTTTGTGAAATGGCATACCATTCGCGCCAAATCCATGGTTTAAACACGCTAGGGCGAATTGATTTAAAGCGTTCATCTTGCTTCATAATGTGCGCTGCACCATCAACCCATAAGCCGAGTACACCAACAATAACCGCCACACTTAAATAATAACGTGCAATATAGCCACCACCCAAATGACGGTACAAGTCAAATGCCACAGTACGATGTTCAATTTCTTCAGCACCATGCCATTTGATCAGATCTAACATGGCTGGATCAGCGCCAAGTTGTTCCCAGTGTTGGTTGTAGAGCACATATTTTCCAAGCACACAGGTCATATGTTCAACTGAGGCAATAATCCCGAGGCGAAATAAATCCCATTGATGTTCGAGCACTTTAGGTACATTTAAACCCAAAGGTTGGTCTGCCAGTACTTGACCAAAGAGAAAATCCATAAGCTTAAGGTTGCGCTGTACATCAATGTTACGCACAGTGAGATATTCTTTGTTGGCAGATGCATGGGCTTGTGCATGCATGGCTTCTTGGCGAATAAAGGCTTTTACATCTTCTTTAAGTTTTTCGTCGCTAATTTGCGGTAGAACTTTGTTGTAGAGACGACAAAACCAAAACTCACCCGCAGGTAAAATCATATTAATTTCGTTGATGAAATAACTGACAAAAGGATGGTTGGGAATCCAGTCGACAGGTGTGTCTTGCCACTCAAATTTCACTTTTCGCGGCTTAATTTGGTATTGAATCGAAGACCCAATTTTAGACTTCTTGAATAAAGATAAAAGTTTCATCATCCTGTCCTATTCTTTTTCTAACGGTGAGTGTGTTCACGTTGCTTTAGAATCAGTATAAAAAAATGCCCTCAATTGTGGTTAGCAATAGAGGACATTCAGATATCAATAGATGATAAATTTGGTCAGACAATCTGCCTGATATAAATTATTGCTCGTTTTTAGGCGTAGCTGTTGGATTGTTGTCGATACTTTCGTTGTTAAGCGCCGTATCTTCAAATTCATTTTCATCAAAGAATTCATCATCACCTTCAACAAATTCAATTTCATCTGCTGATGCTTCAGGAATGTTGTCTAAATCAAATTCGCTGGCTTGTTCGAGGGTGAAGTTCAAACGACCACCCATCACACTAGCAAGCTCTTCTAAGCCTTGTTTATTCATTGAAGAGAACAATTGAATAGAGAATTGAAGCTTCATTTTTCTCAATTGTTGTTGCACTTCTTGTAGAACTTTAGATGCAGGACCACGGTTTAACTTGTCGGCTTTCGTTAAAAGCACGTGTACAAATAATTGGCGTGAATATGCCCATTCCAACATCATGACATCGAAGTGTTGTAACGGATGGCGAATATCCATCAACAACACCAAACCTTGTAAGCTTTGGCGATGAATTAAATAACTTTCCAGTTCTTTTTGCCAAACCAATTTCATTGCTTCTGGTACGGCTGCATAACCATAACCGGGTAAATCGACCAAGCGTTGATCTGGATTACCCAAGCTAAAAAAGTTAATCATTTGGGTGCGACCCGGTTTTTTCGATGCACGCGCCAATTGCTTTTGGTTGGTTAATGCATTAATTGCACTAGATTTACCCGCATTAGAGCGACCTGCAAAGGCAATTTCGTAGCCAGTGTCTTCTACGCAGAGATTGAGCTTAGGCGCACTCATTAAAAATTCGGCTTTGCGTAACCAGTTGAGCGAACGCACGGAATATTCAGTAATGGCAGAATCAACTTTTTTCTCATAGCTGATTTTTTGCTTAGGCGCAGCTGAAATTTTACTGTTTTTGGATTTTCCTCTGCTGTGGTGCATAACTCAACTTCAATAAATGATCTACAAAGAAACATTATAAAGGAAGTCGTCTAGGCAAGCGACCTTTGCATTTTGAAAGCGGAAAACTTTGCGTGGTGATTTAAAGATTAATCAGTGAAATGGGTGATGAAGTTACAACTTTGCTGGAGCGGCTTTGATCCAGTACATCGACTAAGCGGTATTGATCTAAAGCTTGATAGAACTGTTCAAGTGCTTGATCTAAAATACCTTTAAGGCCACAGTTGTGGCGAAGTACGCAGGGTGGGGTGTTACATTCGACAATTTGATTATTGCCTTGCAAGATCCGAATAATGTATCCCAAATTTAAATTTAAAGTTTCTGCATTTAAGCGAATGCCGCCACCTTTACCGCGTGTGGTGATGATCCAATTCTGTTTTCCCATGAAATGGACAATTTTAACCAAATGATTTTGTGAGACCTGTAAATCCCGTGCAATTTCTGCAATGGTATAAGGCTTATCTTTTGGTTGTGAGATATACATCAAAAGACGTAGCGCATAGTCTGTAAATTTATTGAGTTGCATGGGGTCTTTAAAATGTCAGGAAAGGTTTATAGCGTAGCTTGAAAGTCCCCCTGAAAGGAACTTTCAACACCGATCAATGCATGATTTATTCAGTATTTAACCTTTAACAGGCGCAGAAACCTGAACCACATCACCGACTTTGTAATTTTCAAGCAAAATATTAGCAACAGAATATTCGGTATGATTTTCTTCAGCTTTTACATTAAATGTATATTGATCTGCAGACTGAGCATCAGCAAAAGTAAATTGTTGTGGCTGTTGAATAGCATGTTCAGGAACTTGAACTTTTACAGAAATATAACTTCCTGCTTCAGCAGTAACGATAGGCTGACCATCTTGTGCTTTTAAAGTAAAACGTTTGCCAGTATCAGTGCTTTCAACTGCAGCAATTTCAAAGGCACGCCATCCTGCCCATCCGCCATTTTGTGCAGCTAAACCTTCATATTTTTGCTTTTCTACACCAATTAAAATATCTGCCAATTGCATATACGCTTCTTTCCAAGCAGCAATGAGGTCGGATTCAAAAGGAACATTTAGAACTTCACTAATTGAGTGCAAAAGATTTTCCCCAACGATAGGGTAGTGTTCAGGTCGAATATCCAAGCTCACATGCTTGGTGGTGATGTGTTCGATTGCTTTAGCCAATACGCTTGGGTTTTCAATATGTTCTGCATAAGCCAGCACTGCTGCTGCTAAAGCACGTGGCTGACGACCGCTAGATTGATGATCTAAATTGAAGACATTTTTTAGTTCTGGATTGTTATTCAGCATGCGTTTATAAAAATAGCTGGTCAGTGCAACACCGTTTTCACGAAGCACAGGGACAGTTGATTTAACGAGTTCAATATGTTGTGGAGTCATGGCTAGAACATCTGTTGTGGCTATAAGATGTATTTACAATACATCTTATAAAGTGCGTTGTAAATACATCTGGTAAAAAACCATAAAAAAATTATGGAATAGTTCAATATCCCATAGTTTTAAAAAATTTAATAGTGTGGAAGGGGCTTATTTTCTTCCAAAAAGGGAACCGAGTAGACCACGGACAATTTTCTGCCCTGTACTACCACCTAAGCTGCGTGCGGCACTTTTTGCAAAGGTGCCGATAATGTCTTGGGTGAGTTTTTCACGTTGTTTCGATTCGCGGTCAGTCTCTTTTTGTTGCTCTCGTGCAATACGTTCTTGCTCTCGTGTTTGTTGCTTTGTAAACGCTTCCTGTTCTTTGGCTTGCTGTTTGGTTAAGCTTTCTTGTTCTTTGGCTTGTTGTTTCGCTGTTTCCTCTGCAACGGCTTGTTGCTGACGTTGTACGACTTTTTGTTGCAACATCTCAAAAGCACTTTCACGGTCTACCTGTTGCTCATAAATCCCTGCAACAACACTTTGATTCATCAGTATTTTTCGTTCATCTAGGCTGATCGGGGTGAATGATGAATAGGGTGGCATGACCCAGCCACGCTCTACAATTTGTGGTGTGCCTTGTTCATCTAAGCAGCTAATGAGGGCTTCACCAACACCCAGTTCAGTAATGGCTTGATCGACTCTGAATTCGGAATTGGATCTAAAGGTATCTGCAGCAGTTTTAACTGCTTTTTGATCTTTTGGTGTAAACGCGCGTAAAGCATGTTGAATACGGTTCCCTAGCTGTCCTAAAACACTTTCGGGTAAGTCGAGTGGATTTTGGGTGACAAAGTAAATCCCCACGCCTTTAGAGCGAATCAGGCGTACCACTTGTTCAATTTTTTCTTGTAGCGCTGTGCTGGCATTATCAAACAATAAATGCGCCTCATCGAAAAAGAACACCAGTTTGGGTTTGTCCATATCACCAACTTCGGGTAATTGTTCAAATAATTCTGAAAGCATCCACAGTAAAAATGTGGCATACAATTTGGGCGTGTTCATGAGCTTATCTGCGGCTAGTACATTGATATAACCACGCCCTTGGCTGTCGGTTTGAATGAAATCTAAAATATTTAAACTGGGTTCACCAAAAAACTGATCGCCACCTTGGTCTGCAAGCGCCAATAAATTACGTTGTATGGCACCCAGACTAGCAGGAGAAAGGTTGCCATATTCAGCTTGAAACTCTGTTGCATGTTCCGAAACATAAGTAATGATTGATTTTAGATCCTTAAAATCAATCAGTAATAGACCTTGATCATCGGCAATACGAAATACTGCGGAAAGTACACCTTCTTGAGTGTCATTTAGATTGAGCATCCGTGCTAATAATAGTGGACCAATTTCGGAAACTGTGGTGCGAATAGGATGACCTTGTTCAGCAAACAAATCCCAAAACACCACAGGTGAAGCGGCAAAAGGAATTGCATCAATATTTAAGACTTTAAGGCGTTCATCAAATTTAGCGTTGCTTGCTCCAGCCTGAGCTAGGCTGGATACATCACCTTTGGCATCGGCTAAAAATACGGGTACACCAATTCGGGAAAAGTTTTCTGCAAGAACTTTTAAAGTGACCGTTTTACCCGTACCCGTTGCTCCAGCGATTAAGCCGTGACGGTTGGCAAACTGTGAATGTAAAACTATATCTTGTTGTGTGTCTGACGTTTTCTTTGCAATAACGATTGCTGTACCCATAAAATCTATTCCTATTTACTTTCTTGTGTTTAGGTTATTCGAGTTGTTGTGTATTCAATTGTTTTAGCGCATTTTCTATATCTTGAATCAAATCTTCAGGATGTTCTAGTCCTATACAAAAACGAACCAATAATCCTTGTTGTAAATGTGTATGTTGCAGTTCACGCATCTCTTTTAAGTTATATAGCATAACTAAGCTGACAGGGCCGCCCCAGCTAAAACCGAGCTTAAAGAGGTTTAAGCTGTCACAGAATTTTCGAATGGCTTTTAAATCATATTCTGCTTTAAAAATAACACTAACTAAACCTGCGCTATGTCCTTCTTTACATACTTCTTTCCAGTAGCGATGTCCAGCAGATGATGCATCGGCAGGATGCAGAACTTGTACAAATTCATCTTGTTGTTTCAGCCAATCCAGCAGTTTTAAGGTGCTTTGTGACTGATGTTCATAACGAAGTCGCATGGATGCTAAGCTGCGTTGAACTTGTGCGGCATCATCACCTGAAATGGCAATCCCTTGAATGGCATGCATACGGAACAATTGGTGATGCAAATTTTGATCACGTGTCACCACGGAACCCATTAAAATATCACCACCACCGCTAGGATATTTGGTTAGGGCATGTACGGTGATATCGACACTTAAATGTTCGTCACCAAAATCAAAGGCATTAAAGGCAAGACCCGCGCCCCAAGTATTATCCAGCGCAGTCAAAACATGGGCTTGTTTGGCCTTGTTGACTAAAGCGACTAAGTTTGGGAATTCTAAAGTCACTGAGCCTGCTGCTTCCAACCAAATCAGTTTCGCTTGCTTTGAGGGTTGGAAGCTATCAATATCTATTGCATTGTAAATTTTCACGTTAATACCATAACGTGTTTCTAGATTGCGCAAATGTTCCATATTTGGACCGTAGATGTTGTCTGCAACCCAAACCTCATCTCCATGGGCTAAAAAGCAAGCGTTCACGAGGTTAATGGCAGACAAGCCACTCGGTGCAAGTAAACAAAAACTTCCACCTTCAATCTGCGCGATGTTGTCCCCTAAAGTAAAGGTGGTAGGCGTGCCATGCGTACCATAACTATAGTCATAAGCATCACTCCAGTGGCGATTAAACAGTGTATCAGTGTTCTGAAAAATAATGGTCGATGCACGAAACAGGGGAGGTTGAATAGTAAAAATAGACTGAGGGGCTTTTCGTGGTGCATGAATCAGTGCAGTTTGTGGATTATTTTTCAAAGTTTTGCTCTAGGTTGTATCAAAATTAGCTTTAGCTTAAGAGAAACAGACCCATTAGGCTATATAAATGCCCAAATGTATAAAAAGGGTTGTGCTTTTAAAAGTTGGCTTCATTTTTGCTAAACCTCTAGCAGAGCAATAACAATAGGTTCGAGCGGATGAAGTCGCATTTAAAAGTACATTATTTTCAGCATATTGCTGGTGAAGGATTTGGTAGTTGTTATCAATTTTTAAAACGGCACAATGCTAAAATTAGTGCAACGGAATTTTTTGCTTTACCTATCGATCGTTCACTGGAAATAGAAGCATTGCCTCAAGTGGAGGATGTGGATTTACTCATCATTATGGGAGGGGTAATGAGCGTAAATGATGAAGTCAATTTCCCTTGGTTAAAAATAGAAAAACGCTGGTTACGAAGATATTTGTCTATGGGGAAGCCTGCGATAGGGCTATGTTTAGGTGGGCAGTTGATTGCCAATGCTCTAGGTGCTGCTGTGAGTCGAAGTGACAAACAGGAGTTGGGTTGGACGGGGGTGCGTAAAGTGAATCATGTGCCTGCTGAGTGTTTTGAATTGCCAGCAGAATTTAATGTGATGCAATGGCATAATGAAACTTTTGAAATTCCAAAAGGTGCGATTCATTTGGCAGAAAATGAGGTTTGCAGAAACCAGATGTACCAAATTGGTAAAAATGTGTTGGGATTTCAGTTTCACCCTGAAATCACCCCAGAGACATTAAATCTGTTTTTAGAAAATGATGAAGAACTGGATAATTTTTCCGGTCAGCATGTGCAAACCCAACAGCAACTTAAAAAGACAGAAAAAAATAACTTTATTGATGGAAATCAAATATTAAACCAAGCAATAGAGTACGTTTTGGAAAAAACAGGGTGCTGATCTATTTTTAAACAATGTTACAAATTTAGGATTTGAAAAAGATGGGGAAAAGTTGAAAAGAGATTTGCTTAAGCGTTAAACAATCGCTATAATGAGCGACCCTTTAATAAAAGGGGTTAACTGCGAATAAAGCAGTTAATATCGTGACAGTCGTGGCATCGATCATGACCTTAGTGATTTTCACTGCCTTTGACACTTACCACTAGGTGAGATGCGTCAGAGGTGATTCTTTATATATTTGGCTTGGAGTTTACTGGTATGTCTAACCAGAGAATCCGTATCCGTTTGAAGTCTTTTGATCATCGTTTGATTGATCAATCTGCTCAAGAGATCGTAGAAACAGCAAAACGTACTGGCGCACAAGTTTGTGGTCCAATTCCGATGCCTACACGCATCGAGCGTTTTAATGTTCTAACTTCTCCGCACGTTAATAAAGACGCGCGTGATCAGTATGAAATCCGCACTTACAAGCGCTTGATTGATATCGTTCAACCAACAGACAAAACTGTTGATGCATTGATGAAATTGGATCTTGCAGCTGGTGTTGATGTTCAGATCGCATTGGGTTAAGGCTTTCGGGTTAATTAACACTCTAGGTTAATTAAGCCGCTTTTTTAGAGGTTTATGCACATGACTATTGGTTTAGTCGGTCGCAAGTGCGGTATGACACGTGTCTTTACAGACGCTGGTGTTTCTGTGCCTGTTACGGTGATTGAGGTTGATCCTAACCGCATCACTCAAATCAAAACGCTTGAAACTGATGGTTATCAAGCGATTCAAATCACTACTGGTGAGCGTCGCGAATCTCGCGTAACTAACCCTCAGAAAGGACATTTCGCTAAAGCGGGTGTTGCTGCTGGTCGTTTAGTTCAAGAATTCCGCGCTACAGAAGCTGATCTTGAAGGTCGTGAAGTTGGTTCTTCTCTTACCGTTGAATTGTTCACAGTGGGTCAAATTGTTGACGTAACTGGTCAGTCTAAAGGTAAGGGTTTCCAAGGTGGTGTTAAGCGTTGGAATTTCCGTACGCAAGATGCTACACACGGTAACTCACTTTCTCACCGCTCTTTAGGTTCTACTGGTCAAAACCAGACACCTGGTCGCGTGTTCAAAGGCAAGAAAATGGCCGGCCATATGGGCGCTGAACGCGTAACTACACAGGGTCTTGAAATCGTTGCTATCGACGTTGAACGTTCAGTTCTTGTTGTTAAAGGCGCGGTTCCTGGTGCTACCGGTGGTGACGTAACTGTACGTCCTACAATCAAGGCCTGAGGGGAAATATTATGAATTTAAATACTGTTTCCGGCTCTGCTGTTGAGTTGTCTGAAGTTGCTTTCGGGCGTGAGTTTAACGAAGCTCTTGTACACCAAGTTGTTACAGCTTATTTAGCTGGCGGTCGTCAAGGTTCTAAAGCTCAAAAGTCTCGTGGCGATGTATCTGGCGGTGGTAAAAAACCATTCCGTCAAAAAGGTACTGGTCGTGCGCGTGCTGGTTCTATCCGTAGCCCAATTTGGGTTGGTGGTGGTAAAACTTTTGCTGCTCGTCCACAAGATTGGTCTCAAAAAGTTAACCGTAAAATGTACCGCGGTGCTATGCAATGCATCTTAGCTGAACTTGTTCGTCAAGATCGCCTAATCTTAGTTGAAGAGTTTGCTGTTACTGCTCCGAAAACTAAAGAATTGCTTGCTAAGCTTAACGACTTAAATGCAGTTCGCGCATTAATCGTTACGGATTCTGTAGATGAAAATCTATATCTTGCTGCACGTAATATTCCGCATGTAGATGTGGTTGATGCTGCTGCAATTGATCCTGTTAGCTTGATTGCGTTCGACAAAGTTGTTATGTCTGTAGCTGCTGCTAAGAAAATTGAGGTAGAACTCGGATGAACAACGAACGTATCTATCAAGTCCTGCAAGGACCTGTATTCTCAGAAAAAGCTCAAGCTTTAGGTGAGGCTGCTGGTGTTCAAGTTTTTAAAGTTGCACTTGGTGCAAACAAGCTTGAAATCAAAAAAGCAGTTGAGCAACTCTTTGGTGTGGAAGTTGTTAAAGTTAACACGACTATCACTAAAGGTAAGACTAAACGCTTTGGTAAAACATTAGGACGTCGTTCTGATGTTAAAAAAGCATACGTCACCCTGAAAGCTGGCCAAGATGTTGAGATGGCTGACTTGGGCGATACCGCTGAAAGCGCAGCGGAATAAGGACGAAATTTATGCCTATTCAAAAATGTAAGCCAACGTCTCCAGGACGTCGCTTTGTAGAGAAAGTCGTTCACGACCATCTTCATAAAGGCGCACCGTACTCTCCGTTGGTTGAAGCTAAAAAACGTACTGGCGGCCGTAATAATAACGGTCACATTACAACTCGTCACGTTGGTGGTGGTCATAAACAAAACTACCGTCTTGTTGACTTTAAACGTAATAAAGATGGCATTCCAGCTACTGTAGAGCGTATTGAATACGATCCTAACCGTACTGCACACATTGCTTTGGTTTTGTATGCTGATGGTGAACGTCGTTATATCATTGCTGCTAAGGGCTTACGTGCTGGTGATAAAGTACAATCTGGTAACGATGCTCCAATTCGTCCAGGTAACTGCTTACCACTTCGCAATATGCCAATCGGTTCTACGCTTCACAACCTTGAACTTAAAATCGGTAAAGGCGCGCAATTAGCTCGTTCAGCTGGTACTTCAGTTCAATTGTTGGGTCGTGATGGTTCTTACGCTATCGTTCGTCTACGTTCAGGCGAGATGCGTAAAATCCACGTTGAATGTCGTGCTGTGTTAGGTGAAGTATCTAACGCGGAAAGCAACCTTCGCTCGTTGGGTAAAGCTGGTGCTTCGCGCTGGCGTGGTATTCGTCCTACCGTTCGTGGTATGGCGATGAACCCAGTTGACCATCCACATGGTGGTGGTGAAGGGCGTAATAAAGGTATTCAACCTGTAAGCCCATGGGGTCAAAAAGCTAAAGGGTACAAAACACGTACCAATAAGCGTACGACTAAGATGATTATTCGCGACCGTCGCGTCAAGTAAAGGAATCTGACTAATGCCTCGTTCTCTGAAAAAAGGTCCATTCGTCGATGCGCACTTGTTCGCTAAGGTTGAAGCGGCTATCGCGGCTAATAACCGTAAGCCGATCAAAACTTGGTCGCGTCGTTCGATGATTCTCCCAGATTTTGTTGGTTTAACAATTTCTGTTCATAATGGTCGTAACCATGTTCCGGTAATTGTATCTGAACATATGGTTGGTCATAAACTCGGTGAATTCGCGCCAACTCGTACCTATCGTGGTCACGGTGTTGACAAGAAATCTAAACGTTAAGGTGCTATGATGGAAGTTACTGCTAAATTACGCGGTGCCGCTATCTCGGCACAAAAAGCTCGTTTGGTTGCAGACCTGATTCGTGGCAAATCTATTGCCCACGCTTTGAACATTTTAACCTTCAGCAATAAAAAAGCTGCAGTGTTAGTGAAAAAAGCTTTGGAATCTGCGATTGCAAATGCTGAACATAATAACAGTTTAGATGTAGACGACCTTAAAGTTGCTACGATTTACGTTGATGAAGGTGTGAGCCTTAAACGTATTATGCCACGTGCTAAAGGCCGTGCAGATCGTATCACTAAGCGTACTTGTCACATCACCGTTAAGGTAGGGGTTTGATATGGGTCAGAAGGTTCATCCAATCGGTATCCGCCTAGGTGTTGTGAAACGTCATAACGCTAACTGGTATGCGAGTCCGAAACAATACGCTGAATATTTGCTTAAAGATCTTCAAGTTCGTGAGTTTTTGAACAAAAAACTTAAAAACGCGATGATCAGCAAAATTCTTATCGAACGTCCTACAGGTGCTGCTAAAATTACAATTAGCACTGCTCGTCCTGGTATCGTTATCGGTAAAAAAGGCGAAGACATTGAGAAACTACAACGCGAATTAACATCTATTATGGGTGTTCCTGCGCAAGTAAGTATCAACGAAATCGATCGCCCAGATTTAGATGCTCGTTTAGTTGCTGAAGCAATTGCTTCTCAATTAGAGAAACGTGTAATGTTCCGTCGTGCTATGAAGCGTGCGGTACAGAACTCGATGCGTTCTGGTGCTAAAGGTATTAAAGTTGAAGTTTCTGGTCGTCTTGGCGGTGCAGAGATTGCTCGTACTGAGTGGTATCGTGAAGGTCGTGTACCTTTACATACACTTCGTGCAGATATCGACTACTCTGCTGTGCGTGCTGAAACAACTTACGGTACGATTGGCGTTAAAGTTTGGATTTTCCGTGGTGAGATCTTAGGTGGCATGAAACAAGTCATGAACCCTGCTCCTGCTGAAGAACGTCCAGCTAAACGCGGTCGCGGTCGTGGTGAAGGTCAAGAGCGTCGTGGTCGTCGCAATGATCGTTCTGCTGAAAAAGGAGAATAATCCATGTTGCAACCTAAACGTACTAAATTCCGTAAAGTGCAGAAAGGCCGTAACACTGGTCTAGCACATCGCGGTAGCACTGTATCTTTTGGTACTATTGCACTTAAATCTATCGAGCGTGGTCAAATGACTGCTCGTCAAATTGAAGCTGCGCGTCGTACAATTAGTCGTCGTGTAAAACGTGGTGGTAAGATCTTTATCCGTGTTTTTCCAGACAAACCAATTACTGAAAAACCATTAGAAGTTCGTATGGGTAAAGGTAAGGGTTCTGTGGAATACTGGGTTTGTCAAATCAAACCAGGTAAGATCTTGTACGAAATGGATGGTGTAAGCGAAGAATTGGCGCGTGAAGCATTTGCGCTTGCTGCTGCGAAACTTCCGTTTAAAACCACTATCGTGACTCGGACGGTAATGTAATGAAAACTATAGATCTACGTGAAAAATCGGTAGAAGAGTTGACAGCTTTGCTTGATGAGCAACAGCTTAACCAATTCCGTCTTCGTATGGCTAAAGCAACTGGTCAATTGGGTAAATCGCATGAAGTTGCGCTTACTCGTAAAACTATTGCTCGTATTAAGACACTCCTTACCGAAAAACAGGGGAACGGACAATGAGTGAACAAACAGTTCGCACGTTAACCGGTAAAGTCGTAAGCGACAAAATGGACAAGTCTATTGTTGTGCTTATTGAACGCCGCGTTCAACACCCGTTGTATGGCAAATCAATCCGCCGTTCAACTAAATTACACGCTCATGATGAGAACAATGTTGCTAAAACTGGCGACGTAGTGACCATTAAAGAAAGCCGCCCAATTTCTAAAACTAAAGCTTGGACTTTAGTGGAAGTTATTGAAGCTGCTGCTGAGTAATTAGACGTTCTTGTTGCATCATCGGTTAATTTCGAGTACTCTTTGAGCCTTTCGAAATTGTAACCGGTGATGCTCGGTTTTGGAGTAGGGCAATGATTCAAACCGAAAGTATGCTCGACGTAGCAGACAACAGTGGTGCTCGCCGCGTACAATGTATTAAAGTACTTGGTGGTTCACACCGTCGTTATGCTTCTGTTGGCGACATTATTAAAGTTACTGTAAAAGAAGCTATTCCTCGTGGCCGTGTTAAAAAAGGCGACGTAATGAATGCTGTAGTTGTTCGTACAAAATTCGGCATCCGTCGTCCAGACGGTTCAGTGATTCGTTTCGACGATAACGCTGCTGTTATTTTGAATAACAACAAAGCGCCGATTGCAACTCGTATTTTCGGACCAGTGACTCGTGAACTTCGTACTGAACAGTTCATGAAAATTATTTCATTGGCTCCTGAAGTTCTATAAGAGGCACTCATGGCTAAGATTAAGAAAGGCGATCAAATTATTGTGATCGCAGGTAAAGAAAAAGGCAAACAGGGAACTGTTCTGTCTGTTTCAAATGACCGTGTTAAGGTTGAAGGCCTTAACTTGGTGAAGAAGCATCAGAAGCCGAACCGTGCAACGGGTGCTGAAGGCGCTATCGTTACACAGGAAGCTACGCTTCATATCTCTAACGTGGCAATTTTTAATGCTACAACCCAAAAGGCTGACCGTGTTGGTTACCAAGTTGCTGAAGGCGTGAAAACTCGCATCTTCAAGTCAACTGGTGAATCAGTGGCGGTAGCGAAGTAATAGGTTGATATAGGCCATGGCCAGACTTAAAACACGTTACAATGACGAACTTAAAGCTCAGTTACTTGAAACTTTAGGCGTTAAAAATGTGATGGAAATTCCACGCATTACAAAAATTACCATCAACATGGGTGTTGGTGCTGCATCAGCTGACAAGAAATTGTTAGATGGCGCTCTTTCAGATATGCAAGCAATTGCTGGTCAAAAACCAGTTCTTACTCTAGCTCGCAAATCTATCGCTGGTTTTAAAATCCGTGATGGTTGGCCGATTGGTTGTAAAGTTACTTTACGCGGCGAACGTATGTACGAATTCTTAGACCGTTTGATCTCTATCGCGATTCCTCGTATCCGTGACTTCCGTGGTTTTTCTGCGAAATCATTTGATGGGCGTGGTAACTATTCAATGGGTTTAAAGGAACAGATCATGTTCCCTGAAATCGACTTTGATAAGATTGATCGTATTCGTGGTATGGATATTACTGTGACTACGACTGCTCGCACTGATGACGAAGGCCGTGCGCTATTGCGTGCATTCGGCTTCCCGTTCAAATAAGAGGTCGATATGGCTAAGAAAGGTATGATTAATCGCGAATTGAAACGCGAAGCTACTGTTGCTAAATACGCTGCAAAACGTGCTGAATTAAAAGCAACGATTGCAAACGTGAATGCTACAGATGAAGAACGTTTCGAAGCGATGATGAAATTTCAAGCATTACCACGTAATGCGTCTCCAGTACGTCTTCGTAACCGTTGTGGTTTAACTGGTCGTCCTCATGGTTACTTCCGTAAGTTCGGCTTAAGCCGTAACAAATTACGTGAAACAGTAATGCAGGGTGATGTACCGGGCGTTGTTAAGGCAAGCTGGTAAGGAGCGACTAGATGAGTATGCAAGATACCGTTGCCGACATGTTAACCCGTGTTCGTAACGCACAAATGGCGAAGAAACAAACTGTTTCTATGCCTAACTCTAAGTTGAAGGTTGCTATTGCAAATGTTCTTCAACAAGAGGGTTATATCTCTGAAGTAGCGGTTGCTGAAAATGATGGCAAACCTACTTTAACGATTACGTTGAAATATTTTGAAGGCAAACCAGTTATCGAAACTGTGAAACGCGTAAGCCGTCCAGGTCTACGTCAGTATCGCGGTAAAGATGCACTTCCGAGCGTTAAGCAAGGTTTAGGTATTGCAATTGTTTCTACAAGCAAAGGCATCATGACTGATCGCGCAGCACGTTCTGCTGGTATCGGTGGTGAAGTTATTGCTTTTGTTTCTTAATAGGTGATTCCTCATGTCTCGTGTGGCTAAAGCCCCAGTAACTGTACCTAATGGTGTTACAGTTACTCAGAACGGCCGGCAGGTCGAAGTGAAAGGTACAAAGGGTACTTTGTCTTTCACCCTGCATGCGCTGGTCGAGTTAAAACAGGAAGAAGGTACACTTCAGATTGCTCCAGTTAAAGAGTCGAAAGACGCTTGGATGCAAGCTGGTACTGCTCGCGCTGTTCTTAACAACCTTGTAAAAGGTGTTAGTGAAGGCTTCGAACGTAAGTTACAACTAATCGGTGTTGGTTATAAAGCTGCGGTTAAAGGTGATGTTGTTCACCTTAACCTTGGTTATTCACACCCTATCGATTATAAACTTCCTGAAGGTGTAACTGCTGAAACTCCAACTGCTACTGAAATCATTTTGAAATCAGCAAGCAAACATATGTTGGGTCAAGTAGCTGCAGATATCCGTTCATATCGTGAGCCTGAACCTTATAAAGGTAAAGGTGTTCGTTATTCGGATGAAGTTGTTCTTCGTAAAGAAGCTAAGAAGAAATAAGGCGCGAGGTTCTTATGAACGAAAAGAAACAATCCCGTTTGCGTCGTGCGAAAAGCACACGCTTGCACATTCGTGCATTGGGTGCGACTCGCTTGTGTGTAAACCGCACTCCGCGTCACATCTATGCGCAAGTTATTTCAGCCGATGGTGGCAAAGTTTTAGCGCAAGCTTCAACTTTAGATGCTACTTTACGTGCTGGTACAACTGGTAACGTTGAAGCCGCTACTAAAGTAGGTGCTTTAATCGCAGAACGTGCTAAAGCAGCTGGTGTTACTAAAGTTGCATTTGACCGTTCTGGTTTTAAATATCATGGTCGTATCAAAGCCTTGGCTGATGCTGCTCGTGAAAACGGCTTGGAGTTCTAATCATGGCTAAAGTTGAACAAAACGAAGGTCTTGTTGAAAAGCTGGTTGCCGTTGATCGTGTAGCCAAAGTTGTTAAGGGTGGTCGTATCTTCTCTTTCACAGCATTGACTGTGGTAGGTGATGGTAACGGTCGTGTAGGATTTGGTCGTGGTAAAGCACGTGAAGTTCCAGCTGCTATTTCTAAAGCACTTGAAGCTGCACGTCGTAACATGATTACTGTTGATCTTGTTAACGGTACTGTTCAACACCCTATTAATGCTCGTCACGGTGCAAGCCGCGTTTACATGCAACCTGCTTCTGAAGGTACTGGTGTAATTGCTGGTGGTGCTATGCGTGCAGTTTTAGAAGCTGTTGGCGTACATAACGTATTGACAAAATGCTATGGTTCTACGAATGCTGCTAACGTAGTAAACGCAACTTTTAAAGGTTTGCGTGATATGACTTCTCCTGAGAAAGTCGCTGCGAAACGTGGTTTATCTGTAGCACAAATTCAAGGGTAATCAATCATGAAAACGATTAAAGTTACCCAGACTAAATCTGCTTCGCATCGTTTGAAAAATCACAAACTTTGCCTACAAGGTCTAGGTCTGCGTCGTATTGGTCATACAGTAGAAGTTCAAGATACACCTTCTAACCGCGGTATGATTAATAAAGTCTACTATATGGTTAGTGTAGAGGGATAAGCTATGACTCTGCGTTTAAATGAGCTTGCACCAGCTGAAGGTGCAAAACGCAACAATATTCGTGTTGGCCGTGGTATCGGTTCTGGTATCGGTAAAACTGCTGGTCGTGGTCATAAAGGCCAAGGCGCACGTAAAAGTGGTGGTACACGCGCTGGTTTCGAAGGTGGTCAAACTGCGATCTATCGTCGTTTACCTAAGTTCGGTTTTACAAGCCAACTCGCTTTAAAAACTGCTGAAGTACGTTTATCTGAGCTTGCTAAAGTTGAAGGTGATGTTGTTTCACTTGAAACTTTAAAAGCAGCGAATGTTGTACGTAAAGATATGACTCGTGCTCGTATCGTACTTTCTGGTGATATTACTCGTGCATTCACTATTCAAGGTGTTGCATTGACTAAAGGCGCTAAAGCTGCTGTTGAAGCTGCTGGCGGCAAAGTCGAGGAGTAATCGCTAGTGTCTATGTCTCCTAGTTCTTCAGGTCATGTGAACATGATGAAAGGTCAACCGTTTCATGTGAAATATCGTGAAATTATTCGCCGAATGATGTTTCTTATCGGTGCATTAATGGTCTTTCGACTAGGAGCACATATTCCAGTACCAGGCATTAATAGTGCTGCACTTGAAAATCTGTTTAATGCAAATCAAGGTACGATCCTTGGTTTGTTTAACATGTTTTCAGGTGGTGCATTAGAGCGGATGTCAATTCTTGCTTTAGGGATCATGCCATACATTTCTGCCTCAATTATTGTGCAGTTAATGTCTACGGTTGTTCCTTCGCTGGAAGCTTTAAAGAAAGAAGGCGAACAAGGTAAGCGTAAGATTAATCAATACACACGACAAGGAACACTGTTTCTTGCACTTGTGCAGTCGGTAGGGATGTGTGCTGGTCTTATTAGTCAAGGTATTACTTTGACAGAGGGTCTAGCTTTTTATATCCCTGCAGTTACTTCACTGGTTGCAGGTACCATGTTCTTGATGTGGTTAGGTGAGCAAATTACTGAACGCGGAGTAGGGAATGGTATATCCATGATCATCTTTGCAGGTATTGTTGCTGGATTGCCAAATTTAATTATGCAATCTTTCTCATCGGTAGATAATGGTCAAACAAGTCTCATTGGCTTGGTTATTTTTGGTCTGTTATCTATAGGTGTTTTAGCAGCTATTGTGTTTATTGAAAAAGCACAACGTCGTATACCAGTCAATTATGCTCAAAAACAACAGGGTCGTCGTGTATTTACTGCACAGCAGACACATTTGCCATTAAAAATTAATATGGCGGGTGTGATCCCAGCAATTTTTGCAAGTTCATTGCTTTTGTTCCCTGCGAGCTTAGGGCAATGGGTGGGGAGTGCTGATCCTAGTGCAAATATTATCAAACGTAGCCTACAAGATTTGGCACTCGTATTGTCGCCTGGACAGCCGTTGTATTTGGTGCTCTTTGGTGCGTTAATTATCTTTTTCTGTTACTTCTATACTGCGCTAGTTTTTAGCCCAAAAGAAGTTTCAGAGAACTTGAAACGCAGCGGAGCTTATGTGCCTGGTATTCGTCCAGGTGAGCAAACTGCTCGTTACTTAGATCATATTCTCAATCGTTTGACCTTTATTGGCGCGATTTATATCACAGTGATTTGTTTAATGCCGATGGTATTACAGAGCTCATTTGGTATCCCATTCTCTTTGGGTGGTACCTCTTTGCTCATCGTTGTGGTGGTCGTGATGGACTTTATGGCTCAGCTTCAAGCACATCTCACCTCGCACCAGTATGATAATCAAACGTTAATGAGAAAAACGACTGCTCATCCTAAGGGATAAGCGCACTTGAGGTTTCATCATGAAAGTACAAGCTTCTGTAAAAAAAATTTGTGGTAGCTGTAAAGTTATCCGTCGTAATGGGGTTATCCGCGTGATTTGTAGCGCTGAACCTCGTCATAAGCAGCGTCAAGGTTAATCTAATCAAGACCTGTTGATTTCTGTAGGTGAATTAGGTTAATATCCGCCCCTCAAGGTTTTTGTCGGGCGGTTGATTATCTCTACTGCCTTTTTGGAGAAAGTGAATGGCTCGTATTGCCGGTGTAAACATTCCGGATAACAAGCATGCTGTTATCTCCCTCACGTATATCTTTGGTATCGGTCGCCATACTGCTAAGAATATCTTAGCTGCTGTTGGTATCGCTACGACTACTAAGATCCGTGAATTGGATGATGCTCAACTTGATGCGATTCGTGCAGAAATTACCAAGGTTCCGACCGAAGGTGATTTACGTCGCGAAATTTCCATGAACATTAAACGTTTAATGGATTTAGGCTGCTACCGCGGTCTTCGTCATCGTCGCAGCTTGCCTGTCCGTGGACAACGCACCAAAACTAACGCACGTACCCGTAAAGGTCCGCGCAAACCTATTAAGAAATAAGATTTCTGGAAGCTAAAAGATGGCTAAAGATACTCGCGCACGCAAGAAGGTCACTCGTACCGTCTCTGAAGGTGTTGCACACATTCACGCTTCTTTTAATAACACCATTGTTACTATTACCGATCGTCAAGGTAATGCACTGGCTTGGGCTACCTCTGGTGGACAAGGCTTCCGTGGATCACGTAAATCAACTCCGTTTGCTGCTCAGGTAGCTGCTGAAGTTGCTGGTAAAGCAGCTTTAGACTACGGTTTGAAAAACTTGGACGTCCTTGTAAAAGGTCCTGGTCCTGGTCGTGAATCTGCGGTTCGTGCTTTAGGTGCAGTGGGTTATAAAATTAACAGCATTACCGATGTGACGCCAATCCCGCACAACGGTTGCCGTCCACCTAAAAAACGTCGCGTCTAAGGAGAAACATTCATGGCTCGTTATATTGGTCCAAAATGCAAACTCTCTCGCCGCGAAGGGACAGACCTGCAACTTAAATCAGGCGTTAAACCGTTTGACGTTAAGACTAAAAAACATGCGAAAGCTCCTGGCCAACATGGCGGAGCTCGTGGTAGTAAACAATCTGAGTACTCACTACAATTACGTGAAAAACAAAAAGTACGTCGTATGTACGGTGTGTTAGAGCGTCAATTTAGTAACTACTATAAAGAAGCTGCTCGTGTTAAAGGCGCAACAGGTGAAAACTTGTTGAAATTGCTTGAAAGCCGTCTTGATAACGTAGTTTATCGCATGGGTTTTGGTTCTACACGTGCAGAAGCTCGTCAGCTTGTATCTCACCGCAGCATTACTTTGAATGGTCGTCGTGTTAACATTGCGTCTATCCAAGTTAAAGCGGGTGATGTAATTGCGGTTCACGAAGGTGCTAAACAACAATTGCGTATTAAAGGCGCAATTGAATTGGCTACTCAACGTGGCATGCCTTCTTGGATGGAAATTGACCATTCTAAATTGGAAGGCACGTTTAAAGCTGCACCGGATCGTTCTGATTTACCTGCTGAAATCAACGAAAGCTTGATTGTAGAATTGTATTCTAAATAATCCTTGAGGTAGCAATAATGACGCGTACTGCAAATGAGTTTCTAACTCCGCAAGCGATCAAGGTCGAAGCGGCTAGCGGGACCTCGGCAAAAGTGATTCTAGAACCGTTAGAGCGTGGCTTTGGTCATACTCTGGGTAATGCTTTACGTCGTATCCTTCTTTCTTCTTTACCTGGCGCTGCTGTGGTTGAAGTTGAAATAGAAGGGGTCGAGCACGAGTACAGTACCTTAGAAGGCTTGCAGCAGGACATCGTCGAGCTCTTGCTGAACCTAAAAGGATTGTCGATTAAGCTGTTCGATCAAAACGAAGCATATTTAACATTAGAAAAACAAGGTCCTGGCGATGTAACTGCTGCTGATCTTCGTTTACCTCATAATGTTGAAGTGGTAAACCCTGAGCATTTGATTGGCACGTTAAGTGCTTCAGGCTCATTAAAAATGCGCCTGAAAGTTTCTCAAGGCCGTGGTTATGAGACATCTGACTCACGTTTCCCAGAAGGCGAAACTCGCCCAGTGGGTCGTTTACAGTTAGATGCTTCTTATAGCCCGATCAAACGTGTTTCTTACACCGTTGAAAATGCGCGTGTTGAACAACGTACTGACCTTGATAAATTGATCATTGATCTTGAAACCAATGGTACAGTTGATCCAGAAGAAGCGATCCGCAAAGCGGCAACAATCTTGCAACAACAAATTGCAATTTTTGTTGATCTTCAGAAAGATCAAGCTCCTGTTGCTCAAGAACCTCGCGAAGAAGTGGATCCAATCTTGCTTCGTCCAGTAGATGATCTAGAGCTTACTGTTCGTTCTGCTAACTGTTTGAAAGCAGAAAATATTTACTACATCGGTGACTTGGTTCAACGTACTGAAGTTGAGTTGTTAAAAACTCCTAACTTAGGTAAAAAATCGTTAACTGAAATCAAAGATGTTCTGGCTTCAAAAGGCTTACAACTCGGCATGCGTTTAGAGAACTGGCCACCAGCTAGTTTACGTATGGACGATCGTTTTGCCTATCGTAGCCGTTAATTAAGTAGGACTATCACCATGCGTCATCGTAATAGTGGTGTGAAATTAGGCCGTACAAGCAGTCATCGTAAAGCGATGTTCCAAAACATGGCTAACTCTTTGTTTGAGCACGAGTTGATTAAAACAACTGTGCCTAAAGCGAAAGAGTTACGTCGTGTAGCTGAGCCTTTAATCACTTTAGCTAAAAACGATACTGTTGCAAACCGTCGTTTGGCGTTTGCTCGTACTCGTTCAGCAGTAACTGTTGGTAAATTATTTACCGTTCTTGGCCCTCGTTACAAAGAACGTAACGGCGGTTATCTACGTGTTCTTAAAGCGGGCTTCCGTGCAGGTGATGCTGCGCCGATGGCTTACGTTGAGCTAGTAGATCGCGAAGTTAAATAATTTCGCCAGAAGAACTTCAGTTGTTCGAAAAAAGACCAGTGTTTAACTGGTCTTTTTTTATGCCTGATTGTTAGACAATTTATCATTTTGTCCTGAACTGATATGTTTTCTGTCCGAATTGTTTAAACTTGACATTGAGTATTGTCAAATTTATGGTTTAATAAAATAAAGTTTAAATAAGGCTATAAAAAGAACATGGAAAAGCATATTGATATTTTGATTGTTGGTGCTGGTATTTCAGGTATTGGGCTTGCTGCTCATCTTTCGAAGCATTGCCCACAACGTCAATTTGATATTATTGAACGTCGCGAAAGTTTTGGTGGTACTTGGGATTTCTTTAAATACCCGGGCATTCGTTCTGATTCGGATATGTCGACTTTTGGTTTTAATTTTAAACCTTGGCAAAAAGCCAATGTACTTGCTGATGGTGCTTCAATTAAAGGTTATCTTTCAGAAGTATTGGATGAATATAAACTAAAAGATAAAATCCATTTTCAACACCGTGTACTTGCGGCAAATTATGATTCAACGCAAAAAAAATGGATTGTTGAAATTGAAGATTTAAATCAGAAAAAACACACTTGGATTGCAAATTTTGTCTTAGGTTGTACTGGATATTATAATTATGATCAGGGTTTTCAACCCAACTTTCCAAATCAAGAGGCTTTTAAAGGGCAATTGATTCATCCACAATTTTGGCCTGATCATTTAGAGTATGCTGGCAAAAAAGTGGTGATTATTGGTAGTGGTGCGACGGCGATTACTTTGGTTCCAGCCTTGGCGAAGGGTGGTGCAGAACATGTCACTATGCTGCAACGTTCACCGACCTATATTGCTTCAGTACCATCTATCGATTTTGTTTATGACAAGATGCGTAAGGTATTGCCTGAAGATCTGGCTTATAAACTCACGCGCGCACGCAATATTGGTATGCAACGTGGTATTTATGCACTTGCACAGAAACAACCTAAGTTATTACGTAAACTTCTGCTTAAATCAATTGAGATGCAGCTGAAGGGTAAGGTGGATATGAAACACTTTACACCATCTTATAATCCATGGGATCAACGTTTGTGTGTTGTACCTGATGGTGATTTATTCAAGATATTACGTTCAGGTAAGGCGAGTGTAGAAACAGATCAGATTGAGAAGTTTACCGAAAAGGGTATTCAACTTAAATCAGGTCAACATTTGGATGCAGATATTATTGTTTCTGCCACTGGCTTAGAAATTCAAATTTTGGGTGGAATTAAAGCAACGCTAGATGGTAAACCGATGGATACTTCTAAGCATATGTTGTATCAAGGGGTTATGGTGAGTGATGTGCCGAATATGGCGATGATTATTGGTTATATCAACGCCTCTTGGACGCTTAAAGTTGATATCGCTGCTGAATATATTTGTCGTCTGATCAATCATATGGATAAGAAAGGATACGATGAAGTCATTGCTCAAGGCGATGCGACAGAGTTAATGGAAGATACTGTGATGGGAAGCTTATCTTCAGGTTATATCGCACGTGCAGTGGACGTCATGCCAAAACAAGGTAAGCATGCACCTTGGAATGTAACCAATAATTATCTAGCAGATCGTAAAATACTCAAAAATGCGAGGTTTGATGATGGTGTGCTTAAATTTGAAAAACGTGCAGCGCAAGTTTCTCCTAAGCCTAAATTGGTCTCTTAATTAAAAGCGTAAATAAAAAAGGAGCTTAAGCTCCTTTTTTTATGACACATGTTTAAAGGGAGCGAGAAATTAACTCTTTCATAATTTCGTTGGTTCCTGCATAGATACGATTTGCACGGTTATCGATATAAGCACGGGCAATTGGATATTCCATCATATAGCCATAACCACCATGTAATTGCAGGCATTCATCGACCACTTTAGAAAACATCTCAGAAATTTTATATTTCGCAGCAGCAGCTGCATCAATGCCAAGTTTATTTTCTAACTGTAATTCCATACAGCGGTCTAAATAGGCACGACAAAAATCTATTTCGGTTCGTAATTCAGCCAGTTTAAAGCGAGTATTTTGAAAAGCACTAATGGGCTTACCAAAGGCTTTACGGTCTTTAGTATATTGCACAGTATGAGCAAATGCGGCTTCAGCCCCTGCTTGACAGATAATGGCCACTAACATACGTTCCCAAGCTAATTCTTTCATCAGCATCATAAAACCCATGCCTTCCATGCCGAGTAGATTTTCTTTAGGCACGCGGACATTGTCAAAGAATAGTTCACAGGTATCTTGTCCTTTCATGCCAATTTTATTCAGTGGTTTCCCTTTGCTGAAACCTGCTTGATTGGCGTCTACGATCAGTAAAGATAAATTGGCAGATCCTTTATCAGCACTACCAGTTTTACAGACTACAATGACCATATCGCATAAGTAGCCATTGGTAATAAAAATTTTAGAGCCATTAATGACGTATTCATCACCCTCTAACACGGCAGTTGTGCGGACTGCTTGCAGGTCTGAACCTGTACCAGGTTCAGTCATTGCTATCGCTGTTACGATTTCACCAGAGGCCATTTTCGGTAGCCAATACTTTTTTTGTTCTTCATTGCCAAAGTTATTTAAATAATTGGCGACAATATCTGAGTGTAGCGAAAAGCCTGTTGATGAATCCATCGCGTAAGCTTGTTCTTCAATCAAAATCATACTGTAAAGTCGGTCAACGCCTGAACCTCCATATGCTTCAGGCATGGTTGCACAGAGCAATCCCATGTCACCTGCTTTAATCCATAAATCACGATCAACATGTTGTTGTTGTTCATATTTTTCAATATTAGGAACCACTTCTTTTTCATAAAATTTGCGCACGGTTTCACGGAATGCTTCATGCTCTGCTGTGAATAAATGACGTGGTAACATATTGGTTATTGGTCGAATCGCACCTGATTGCATTTTTATTGTATCCATCTACACGGTTATTGTTATAGAGAAAATAGAAGATAGCTGTTCAGGTGGCAATGTGTTGAATGCTCAAATATTTGAATAAGATGATGAATTTGGTCAATTGGTGTAAATGGCTCGAAACATGCAGTACTGATAGGGTAAACTAGCAAAAATTTGTACAGCACTGGGGGAAGATTATGAGTGAAGAAATGAGCTTGGAAGAACGTAAAGTCATTTATCGTGCTCGTCGTGGTTTAAAAGAAATTGATGTCTATTTCGACCCATACGTCAAAAAATATTATTTACAGGCAGATGCAGCAGAAAAAGCAACTTTTGCTGAGTTAGTCGAACAAGAAGATCCTGATTTACTGGATTGGTTTATGGAAGTGTCGGAACCGCCACGTCCTGAAATGAAAGCGCTGATTGTGAAATTGAAACATTACGTTCATGGCTAATCGATCTTTTCAGCTGAGACGCAGCCGCTTAGCCTTTGTATTTCAGCTGATTATTTTTACCCTTATAATTGTGCTTTTGCAGCAACTTTTGCCAGCATGGCTATGGGTAATTTGTATTTTATTGGCTGTCATTGGCTATGCTTATGGTTTAAAAGCCCCAGAGCCGATTTGTTTTGAACATTTAGATGCACGAGAATGGTCGCTTGCAAGTGCAAGGTCTGAGTACGTTAAACGTGTTTCGGTGAGTCATATCATTGATCATCAGCTATATATTGTGGTTTATTTTCAGCATTTTCGAGCAAAACCGCTATTGATTTGGATGGATCAACTACCGCGACAACAGTGGAAAGCCTTAAAAAAATTGGCGAAATTGATTTAATTGTTAGACAATTTTAGCTTGATAAAAACACATTAAAATATTAATAATCAATCATATAAATATTAAAAATAATCTATGTTAGACAGTTTTGCTATAAAAATAGCCATTATTTCAATTGTTAGACAATTTTTCAGCTTAATTTTTAACACTAAATGTAGATTAAATAGACCAACAGCAAATGAGGAAATCATTATGGTGATTCCAACTTGGATGTTTCTAGTGATAGCGATTGTTTTGGCAATTTTTATTGGACGACTTGGAACAGTGCTGAAGGATCAGTTGACAAAACATGAAAGCCAATAGGCTTTTACCCCTTAATAAGTAGCATGTGTCGAACCGTCGCAATGCTACTTTTTTTTGCCCAAATTTTTTAATTTCATTGAATCGAGTCAATTTTTTGAGTTTCATTTCGTGGCAAAGTATCACATCTAATTAGAGTAAATGCTCTTTTATTCAGATTTCGCATCTGATATGTTTGTTATATGGACATAAACACAATTATAGAGGACAGGAAAATGTCGAAAGTCCAAAAAATATGCCAAGGTATGGCCGTTATTGCAGTCGCAAGTTCTTTATTATCAGGTTGTTCTCAAGTGGTTAAAACAGGGGCGAATGTCGCACTTGGTTTTAGTGAAAAGCATATTATACCGCCTATTTTAGCGATGGATGATGCGGATATGGCATGTAATTCAGGCAATGCTTTGACCCCAGCAATTATGTCAACCAAAGATATGGGGGCAGATCCAACACGTATTGCGGTACTTTTATATGCTTCATCTGGGATCTGTGCTGAAAATCAGGCACTTGAATCTGAGTTACGCTATTTACGTGCGTCAAAAGCAGGTCAAGTCACAGAGGCGCAAGATGCCCGTATAGAACAAAAACGCTGGGCTGCAATTGCTGCACAGCGTCAATATGCCGGTTATCGACTTTTTGAAAATCGTTGGGAAGCGAAATATAACAAAAAATTGGGTGAAGCATGCCCGAAAATGAAAAGTGATTTGGATCAAACTGTTTATTTGATGGGAATGGTGAGTGGTTTACAAGCCATGACCAATGATATTAATTCAGGTGGTGCAGTCAATGTTCCCAAAGATATTGCGGCAGTGGTTGAACGTGGTATGGCATGTTTAGACAATGCAAAATTTTGGGGTGCACCCAATGCCACGCGTGCTGTGATTTGGACTTTGTTGCCAGGTGCTGGTGATGGTAAACCTGATCCTTACCAAACCTTAAAAGAGTCAGTTCAACTGGGCGAACAAAAAGGGGTACGTTTATCACATGCTTTGTATGCTGTGGCTGCTCAAGCCAGTGGTGATGATGCCAAAATACGTGATGCATTAAAAATCTTTGCCGTTTCACGTTCAGAAGAAAAACCAGTCAACCCACAGTTTAAGCTAGTGGATAGCATGGCGAAAAATATGGTACAGGCTATTTCTGACCGTTATTGGACTGAACACACTGGCATTCGTACGGGGGATGAGGGTATGCAGCGTTTCTGGGATGAAAAAGACAATACTGCAGAATTAGATGAATTATTTAGCGAAAATGAGAGTGCTCAATCCTAAATTTGATCTAATAAAAATAGGGTATTAAATGGCTTGAATGAATCGTTTCAATTTCTGATTGAAGCATTTTTAAGTAGGGGGCATGTCAATGAAAGACCCATTTCTTATGCGGAAGATTGTTTTTATTGCAATTGTGGTGTCATTTTCGGCATGCCTTCAAGTTTTTTCAGATGCATTTATTTACTGGCAAGCAGACTTACTGCAACAGTTCTGGCGTTTGTGGACAGCGCATTGGGTTCATGTGGGGTGGATTCATTATCTGTTGAATATGCTGGCTTTTGCATGTTTACCTTTTATTTTTCCACAGGTGAAAGTTGGGCATTTTGTTGCTTTACTTCTGTTACTACCCCTTTTGATTAGTCTTAGTTTCTATTATTTCTTTCCGAATATTGAAGCTTATGCCGGCTTGTCTGGGGTTTTGCACGGTGCTTATGTCGCGGTTGCGAGCGTGCATTTATTATATAAAAAAGAACGTAATTTCGCGACATTGGTCTTGTTTCTTATTCTTATCAAATTGATTTGGGAAAATACCATTGGCAGTGTCGGGACAGCGGAACTGATTGGCAGTCCTGTATTGGTTGAAGCACATTTATTGGGTGTTATTTGGGGTGTAATTATCGCAATCTTTTATATTTTATGGCGTTATTTTTCTAGATGGCAAGCAGATTGACATTTAAAACATAAAAGAAAATGCATATTGTCATTTTTATTTCGACTAATTTGATGCAAATTCGTACCCAACAATAAATAGATTGGGTAGAGAAAGGATATTTTCTATTCAAAAGGACATTGGCATTGCTGAACCGATTGTGATGGCCAAAATAAAAAATAGGAATACACATGCAAAATGATGAAAACAACAGATCAGGATTGGGTCTGTTACGTTATATATGGACAGAGTGGGTTTCGACGTTTGTCATTCTGATGTTACTTTTATTGACGCTCATCATTGGTACGGGTGAGATGATTCATGGTCAATTGTTACGTGTGGGAGAACGTTTGTATGGCAATGAACAAATTGGCATGCAATATTCTTTTTTACGTGCAGAACCAACGACGCCGGGTTGTGATCGTCATCCAGATATAGATGCTCAAGTACAGCAGCAAATGAAAGCCAATGCGAATGATGAGTTTGCTGATATTTTTGGTACCACATCGGCAGCAGATGTTCGTACTTCAGTATTGGCAGGTCAGCAACAGTGCGAAGAAAAGTATCTGTTTTATGACAAAGCAATAAAATATATGGATGATCATTCAAGTTTACGAAGTTACCGGACGCTTGAAACTTCATTCTTTGGTATTTTTAAATTTGGCACAGAAAACCGCGTTATCATTTTATTGTTGATGGTGGTGGTGGCTGCAATTACAGCTTCGGTGAAGTTTCATCATATTGGTTTACGTGCTCCGACCACCAAGCTGGATTATCGCGTATATGCGCTATTTATGGTGCTAGGCAATGGTTTGCTTACTGCATCTGTATTGAGTCAATACCATTCGATTGTCAATTCAGGGGTGACTTCGACCTATGAAACTTTGGTGGTTTATTGGTTGTGGATTTTTCTATTTGTGACCTTGACTTTAATTAGTTTATTTCAGTTCTTTAAACCGCCTGCTGTCAAACAGGAAGATAAAGGCAATTTGGGCTTAGCACTACTGAGTGTGCCTTTATATGCCTACATGGCATTGGTCACAGGGATTGCCTTTACCTTTGTTATGGATTACCCAATGGGGCAAGGGATTTATCTTGGAATTTTGGTTGAATTCTCAGGTATTTTCTTAAATCTTGCGTTGTTTATCTGGGCTGGGATGTTATTGACCCAAACCCGTGTCATGGATTTATTCCTTGGTATTTTACGTCCTTGGAACCTTGCACCAGAAACCCTGACTTGGCTGATTTTAATTGCCGCCGCTATTCCAACAGCATATACCGGTGCTTCAGGGATTTTTGTAGTCGCGGCTGGTGCAGTTATTTATAAGGAAGTTTGGAACTCGGGTTCTCGTCGTCAATATGCCTTAGCAGTGTCAGCAATGTCTGGCTCATTGGGTGTGGTGATTCGACCATGTTTGTTGGTGATTCTGATTTCAATGCTAGATAGTCGTCATGTGACTTCTGATGAGCTTTTTGATCATGGTATCTATGTCTTTTGGTTGACCGCATTTATCTTCCTTGGGATATCGTTATATCTTGCAGAAACGCGTTTCCGGGTGAATTCCCCGAAAGTTGCCGTACCAGGTATGTTAAAAGCGATTATTCCAGTTATTCCTTATATCGTGATTACGATTGTTGTGATTTCTTTCTATAAATATGGTCTAGATACCAAGATGGATGAATTCACTGCACCAGTGATTCTACCGATTATTTTACTTGCTTATATGATGTTTGATAAATGGTGGGGCGATCGTTTTGCCACTCCACCAGATAGACATGCAGCTTTAACCTTGGAACATGAAAAACAGTCAACCTTTATGCGGGAACATACTGCGCATGCAGGAGAAAAATCACGAGGGTTTGGTCAGTCACTGTGGTTTGCTTCGGCAGAAACGGTTGGGCATATTGGTGCATTAATTATCTTAATGGCATTGTCAGCAAGCGTGGGTGGTTTGATTGAACGTAGTGAAGTAGTTGAATTGCTACCAACACATTTAGGAAATATCTACATTTCACTCGCATTTATTGCCTTGTTATTGGCGATTATTGGGATGACGACCGATCCATTTGGGGCGGTGATTCTAGTTGCAGCAACCATTGCGCCAGTGGCGTATGAAAACGGGATTCATCCGATTCATTTCTGGATGATTGTATTGGTTGCCTTTGAATTAGGTTATGTCACACCACCAGTCGCTTTGAATCACCTGCTCACGAGGATGTCTGTTGGGGATGAAGAGGTGAGGGCTGCGGATGCTGAAGCTAAAGTAAAATATACCAAGTTCTACTATCGCTACGAGCGTTGGCTATTACCGATTATGGTGTTGTTCCCATCGTTACTAATCGTTGCGTATGCACCGTATATTTTCAAAATGTTTGGTTGGTATCACTAATTTTAACAGCATGATAAAAAGCACCTTCGGGTGCTTTTTTGATTGCACATCTCATTGATTGGGTTTTGATGACTGGGCTGAACGTTTTGGTACAAATTTATAAAGCTGGGACATTGTCGACTAATATTGGTCAGTCATCCTACAAAATCAGAAAACTGAGTTTCGCCACATGAATATGAATGTCACAGCCAAAACATCAGAATTAAACCAATAACTGCATGCCAAATCTATATTCAAATTTTTTCAGTTTTAAAAAATTATACTGTTATGAATATGGAAGGTCGGAAAATAAACAGGCTGACAAAATTTCAGGAAAAGGGCAAAGCCACTTAGTAGAGCATAATTTACGATAGGAAAGTAATGAATCGATAGGGATTAACTTTATTACAGCATATTGCGATGTTAACAAAGTTTAATGTTGTTTTATGATTCTTCATATATCAGCTGATCTGTAAGTGTAGATCAGCTGATATATATGGATGAGTCTTTGAAAACAGGTCAAGTCATGCTTCAATATTAGTTTGATTGTGCCAGCTGAGCTTCAAGCAATTTAATTTGTTCTTCTTTTAGTGCAATTAAGTCATCAGCATCTGTATGCTGTGTTTTAAGCATCGTTTCTTGATCATTCAATTGGGTTTGAATATCGGCAAGTTTAGCTACTTCTTCTTTCGCTAATGCTTCATTTTTTGGAACGGGTGCGGTTAGAATTTCTTCATCAACCAATTGAATGGTTTGTTCCTCTGTTGCAGTCGGTTTGACTTCAGCAGAAGCAGCAGGTTTTGCTGGCGTTTGTAAGCTGCTTGCTTCATGTTCAGGAAGTGCTTCGTTCGAGGTTGAAAAAAACCATTGATATGCAAAAACCAGTACAATGATTGCAACTAAGCCCCCAGTAATGCCCAATAAAAGTATTGGGCTATTTTTTTGATCTAACGTCATTTACGAACCTTTATGATTTTGGTTGACGAGGTTTGAATTGAATGACACCGATTTCATCCGCGACTTCCGGCTCTTGTGGTTCGTCGACCTGCGTCGGTCGATTTTCGCTATAACCACACTCGATACATTCAATCCATTCATCGTCGCCAGAGCTAAGCATGACTACTCGATCTAACGCTTCACATTTAGGACATTTAGCACCTGCGATGAAACGACGTTTAATAGTCATCTGACTTACCTTCTGATCAATCTATGATGCTTAGTTTAATGGTTTTTAGAGGTATTCGTCCAACCTTGATGGCGTAATAAAGCATCTATTTTTGGTTCGCGTCCGCGGAAATTGATAAACGCATCAAGTGCTGTATCTTTTCCGCCAACTGCTAGAATAAATTGCCGAAACTCTTTTCCAGTCTGTGTATTAAAAACCCCTTCTTTTTCGAAACGATCAAAGGCATCACTGGCTAAAACCTCGGCCCATTTATACGAGTAATAACCTGCGGCATAGCCACCCGCAAAAATATGACTAAAACTATGCTGAAAACGGTTATAGCTTATTGTCGGTGTAACGGCATATTTTTGGCGAATATCATCTAGTACAGCTTGGACTTGTACGGCATTTAAAGCAGGATTGTGCTTGTGAATAGACAAATCAAATAAGGCAAATTCAATTTGACGGAGTGTTTGCATACCTGATTGGAAGAAACGTGCATCGAGCAAAGCTTTGAGTAAATCTTGCGGTAAATGTTGTTTGCTTTCGATGTGTTCACTGAGTAAATCTAGACTTTCATGGTCCCAAGTCCAAAATTCCATAAATTGACTTGGTAGCTCCACTGCATCCCAGTCGACACCGTGAGTACCAGCCACCGCAATATGATCCACTTCGGTCAACATATGATGCAAGCCATGACCAAATTCATGGAATAAGGTATTTACTTCATCGTGGGTGAGTAGAGCAGGTTGATCACCCACAGCAGGCGTGAAGTTACAGACCATATAGCAAATGGGTTTTTGTATGCCATTTGCAGTTTGCATACGTGAACGGAAGCCGCTCATCCATGCACCACCACGTTTGCCACTGCGTGCATAGAGGTCAAAGTAAAAACCACCGACTACAGTGCCTTGATCTTCCAGTTCAAAGTAATGCACATCGGGATGCCAAACAGGAGCTTCACGCTGCACGATATTGATACCGTATAAACGATTTACAATACTGAATAAACCTTGCAGAATTTTTGGTGCAGGAAAATAGGGTTTTAATGATTCCTGAGATAAATTAAATTGTTGAACCTTCAGTTTTTCAGAATAGTAACCTGTATCCCAAGGTTGTAAATCGAGAATGACATCTTGTTGTGCAATGGCTTTGAGTTCGGCAATTTCTCTTTCCGCAGGCGCACGGGCATGTTCTGCGAGTTCAACCAAGAATTGATCGACTGTTGTAACATTGGGTGCCATTTTGCTGGCCAGTGATAGCTCGGCATAGTTGTTGAAACCCAGAAGCTGTGCCATTTCCTGACGTAGGCTTAGGATTTCTTCCATAACTTGGGTGTTGTCAAATTCAGTTTGTTCAGATTGATCTGATGCACGTGTGGTGTAGGCTTTATACAGCTCTTCACGCAAGGTACGGTCAGCGGCATAGGTCATAATGGCAAGATAAGAGGGAATATCTAAAGTGGCCACGGCTTGGTCAAGTTCACGTTGCTGACCATATTGTTTAAGTAAGTCGATGCTGCTTTGTGGTAAACCCTTGAGTTGATCTTCATTCAGTGGTTTGAAATAAGCTTGTGTTGCATCAAGGACATGGTTAGAAAAATCAGATGAAAGTTGAGACAAGCGTGCAGAAATCGCTGCAAAACGTTTTTTCGCTTCACCTTCTAAAGCAACGCCTGACAGTTTGAAGTCACGGAGTGCCAGTTTAATTGCACTTTGCTGTGCAGCGGGCAGAGTATTAAACAGTGAGGCATCATGCACCTGTTGATAGCTTTGATACAACGCTGTGTGTTGACCAAGCGTTGTATAGTATTCGCTTAGGTTGGGTAAAAGTGACTGATAGAGTCCGCGGGTTTCTGCATTGTTCATGACTGCATTAAGGTGTGAAAGTATCCCCCAAGCTTCACTCATGTTATTTTCAAGAGTATCCACTTGTTCGAGTACCGCCAGTTGTGCCTGAGCACTTTCAGGGACTTCAGTTAAATCTGTTAAAAACTTTAGTCCTTGTTGAATAGCTTGTTCAATCTGTTGTTTTAAATCGGCAAGTTGAATTTGATCAAATTGTGGAACTGGCAAAGTCGCCTTTTCTAAAGTCATTTCTATACGCCATTTCATTTATAAACTTAGTAGTAGATGTAGGGCTTGTGAGTAGGGAAATCAAGGTTTCTTTTGAGATTTGTTATTTTAAAATAAATTTGATTAGTGTTTAAAAGAAGTTGATTAATGAATTGCACTTAGTTTTGTAAGACAAAGATCGTTTGGAAAACCTAATAATATAAGTCTAATAAATTGGAATGATATTGGATGAGTCATCTTTAGGTTCAAGGTTATTGAGTTCGCGTGCTTCGAGTAAGTGAGCAATAAAAAAGAGAGCCGAAGCTCTCTTTTATTTCAGAATTAATCCTGCTTTATTTTAGCATTGGATTTTTTCTTTTTGGGTTTCGCTTTTTTCTTCACTTTATCTTTGCTTTTTGCATCAGACTTTGCCGAAGGTTTTTTGTCGGACTTTTTCGCAACAGACGGTGATTTGGTTTTTGGCTTTTTCTTACGAATCGGCTGTTCACCATCTTCACTCACTACGGCTTTAGCGCGTGGCGTGAAAACTTCTTCTTTAGATTCACGAGCAGGTTTAGCCGCAACACGAGGAGCACGACTACGAATCGCGCGACCAGCATGGGACATTTGTTGCAATAATTCAAAGTCAATCTTACGATCATCTAAGTTCACTGCTGCAACTTTAATTTTAACTTCATCGCCAAGACTAAAGCTTTGACCACGCCCACGCCCAACTAAGCTTTGACTGGCTTGATCATACACAAAGAAGTCATCGCCTAATTGGCTGACGTGAATCATGCCATCGACATATAAATCTTTGAGTGTCACGAACAAACCAAATTCGGCTACGGCACTAATGATACCAATGAATTCTTCACCTAAATGTTGCTGCATATAGTGACATTTTAACCATGTCGTTACAGAGCGAGATGCTTCATCGGCACGACGTTCAGTCTGTGAGAAATGCTCGCCAGCATCATCTAAAGCTGCTCCTGAAAGCGGAGATGGCTTTTGTTTTAAATGGGCTTTGATGGCACGGTGCAACAACAAGTCTGGGTAACGGCGAATTGGTGAAGTGAAATGTGTATAGGCATCATAGGCCAAACCAAAATGTCCAGCGTTGTTTGCGCCGTAATAGGCTTGCATCATAGAACGTAATAACACGGCATGAATACTTGGCGCATCAATACGCTCTTTGGTTGCTTCAATAACAGCTTGATAATCTTTTTGTGTTGGTTGTTCAGGGAAGGGTAAACCCAGTAACTTCACATACTCGCGAACTTTCTGAATACGTGAAAATTCAGGTGGCTCATGCACACGGTATAACATTGGAATGTCATGTTCTAAGGCATATTCTGCTGCTGCAACATTGGCAAGCAACATACATTCTTCAATCAGTTTATGCGCTTCATTGCGTGAACGTGGCAAAATTTCTTTAATGCCGCCAAGCTCATCAAAGGTCATATAGGTTTCGACGGTTTCAAATTCCATCGCATGACGTTCAGCACGTAAACCTTTGAGCACTTGATAAAGCTGGAACAAGGTATTAATGGATTTACGCACATCGCGATCTTCAGGTATCGCGTTGCTGTCACCATCAAAATATTGTGCAACTTGAGTATAGGTTAAACGTGCTTTTGAATGCATGACCGATGGATAGAACTGAAAGCCCGTCACTTTACCTGCACGAGATAAATTCAGATCACACACCATACAGAGTCGATCGAGGTGTGGATTGAGTGAGCACAAACCATTGGATAATGCTTCAGGCAACATAGGTAACACAAAGTGTGGGAAATACACTGAGGTTCCACGTTCTCTTGCTTCAGCATCAAGAGGTTTGTCAGGACGCACATAATGACTCACGTCAGCAATCGCAACCACGACACGATAACCACCGCCTGGACGTTTTTCTGCATAAACTGCATCGTCAAAGTCACGTGCATCTTCACCATCAATGGTGACCAGTGCTAAATCACGTAAATCGATGCGACCTTCACGGTCTTGTGCATTGGGCTCTTTAAAGTGTTCTGCATCGCGGATCACTTCTTCTGGAAATTCATACGGCAAACCAAACTCTAAAATAGTTTGCGGAATAATAATTTCAGTGTCAGCTTTGTCCGCCATAGATTGCACAATGTGCCCAGTCGGTAATTCTTCACGCGTCGGGTAGTCATCAATTGCGACACGAACAGAATCGCCGACTTTAACTTGAGCATGTTCAATCAGTTCTTTTTCTAAGGTAATTGGTTGGTGTGCATTTGGATTTGCAGGTTGAATAAAGTATTCACCATCATAAATCGCCACTTTACCAATAATCTGTTTAACACGATGTTGCACGACTTCAGTAATAAAGCCCCAAGGTTTACCTTTGCGATCCACGGAGGTTTGGCGCACTTTCACGCGGTCACCATTAAAGACCAAACGCAGTTCACGTTCAGGCAATACAATATCATCATGATTGGCAATGTTGACTGAGCCTAAACCTTTTGAATTGATATATACCGTGCCTTCATGCGTTGGTTGGTTGGTTGCGAGCTGGAATTTAAATCCATCTTTCATCAACTGACCATCGCGCACCATTGCACTTAAACGATGACTCAGTGCTTCTATACTTCGTTCATCGGCAATATTGAACTGTTCCACTAAATCTGAATGAGACTGTGGTGCTTGTAATTTTTCAATCGTTTCTGAAATTAGAATACGGCTTGGAATAGGATTGTCATAACGCTCAGCTTCAGCTTTAGCTTCAGGATCGACCCAATTTTTCATAATGTCTTTGGCTTCATGTCAGAAGATAGGATTAGCATAAGTCATGCAGCGTGATACTGCACGTAAATGATTGCAATATTGTGTTTTCAGATCAGATTTTACCGTGCCGCCAAATATTTCACACGCACCGCGACTAAAAAACTGCGCAAAAGGGCAGTAAAAAGGGCTGAATTGATTAAAAAATAGATGATTGATTAAAAAAACAAGAATTTTTTGAAATGTGACTTGAAGAAGTAGGGTTTAGTTTGTATTATGGCGGCTCGTTACGGTGAGGTGGCCGAGTGGCTGAAGGTACTCCCCTGCTAAGGGAGCGTGGGTCTTAAAGCCCACCGAGGGTTCGAATCCCTCCCTCACCGCCACGAATAACTTGAAATGCGCTCATAGCTCAGCTGGATAGAGCACTTGGCTACGAACTAAGGGGTCGGGAGTTCGAATCTCTCTGAGCGCACCAATCAAGTTAAACGTAAACGTAAATGTAACGACGTCGAAAGACAACTCAAGTACGCGCTCATAGCTCAGCTGGATAGAGCACTTGGCTACGAACTAAGGGGTCGGGAGTTCGAATCTCTCTGAGCGCACCAACTTGAACACATCGAGAGATGTAAAATTGGAAGAAACCGCACATGTTGCGGTTTTTTTGTGTCTGAAATTTAGTGTTTCTTTCTACAAGGTTTAGACGGAGAGAATGGCATCAATCAACGAATAGCGTATTTAATAAATACTGAATAGGGTTTTTGTTTAAAAAATAGCTGAACAATTGAATTTTGCCCAATAACTGTTCGCTTGGTGAGGTATTTGTTAAAAAGCACTTAACAGATAAATAAAAATGCGTATAATGCAGCACATCAAGACGTCGCGCTCATAGCTCAGCTGGATAGAGCACTTGGCTACGAACTAAGGGGTCGGGAGTTCGAATCTCTCTGAGCGCACCAACTTGATCAAGACTGAAAAATCGCACATGTTGCGGTTTTTTTGTGTCTGTCATATGGCTCAGAATTCAATTTAAGCTATCTCAAGATTCCTTGTTTTCAATCAGCATAATCTTCTCGCTATTTCCCAGCATATCTCATGATTCATTCCAAAGTGTGTCTACAACGCTGCCTTGAAAACTTTGCATCCAGTATGAAGAACGTGACAAATTTGGTGTAATATCTAGCGCAATTGTTGTAATAATTTGATGATGAATGATGTCAGAGACCAAGCCTGCTGTATCGGTACGTTATTTTTTAAACCTAGAAGAATCACAAGATGGTTTTGCCCTTGCAACCTTTGGTAAAAAGCAAATTACACGTTTTATTACCCCATTGGTGAGTGTCGGGATTATCATTTGGGGCTTTATGCTCGGTTTTACCAGTGTTGGACGCTACTATGTTGCGCTAGGGATATTCTTTCTGGTGATGCAACTGGTGATGCGTTACTGGTTTCTACCGATGATGTTTAAACGTCAATTTGTAAAATATCAATTTGGTAAAAGTGAGCAGGGCATCGAATTGTTTCAGGATCATGCTGAAATTTATGCCAATGGTCGCAAGCAAGTTTTCAACTACAATGAAGTGCAAAACTTTGCTATAGGTAAGTTGACCTATATGATTGAATTGAAAAATCGCACGGTGGTTATCGTACCAAAACGTGCTTTTGAGCAGGCTACTGATCAAACCATATTTGAAAATACATTTAAAAAATAAATTTTAAAACAGTGTCATAGAGAAATAAAAGGGAAGATCATGAGTACACGTCCATCTAAAATTGTCTGTGTCGGTCGTAGCTATGCAGACCATGCTAAAGAGTTAGGCAATGCGATTCCTGATTATCCAGTGCTCTTTATGAAGCCACCGAGTAGTCTGTCAAGTTTAGCGAATGGCATTAGTTGGAATCCTGTATGGGGTAATTGCCATTATGAATGTGAATTGACATTACGGATTGATAAAACCTTAACGGCAGAAACGGATCCAGCCAAAGCTTTAGCAGCGGTGGGTGCAGTCACTTTGGGTTTGGACTTAACTTTACGTGATTTACAAGATGACTTGAAAAAGAAAGGTCAGCCTTGGGAGCGTGCCAAAGCTTTTGATGGTTCATGTATTTTGGCAGATTGGGTGGACGTTACTGAAGTTAAAAACTGGAATAATGTACATTATACTTTGCATGTCAATGATGAACTGCGTCAGGCAGGAGATACCTCTTTCCTTATTTTTGATATAGCCACTTTGCTTGTTGATATTAGTAAAGTTTTTACCCTAGAGCCGGGTGATGTGGTGATGACAGGTACGCCAGCAGGTGTTGCTGCGTTAAAGGCAGGTGATCAGCTGAGCATGACTTTACAGGGTCAAACACAAGATTTTGTTTGGAAAACTTTTGTAAAATAGTTTTCAACTTAAGCTGAGTGAAAAATAAGCAATAGGCTTGGTTGTAGAATCGAGCCTATTTTTTTATGCAAATTTTAACGAGAAAGCTGGATTGAGCGATCATTAAATATTTTAGTCAGTTCCTGTACGAATGCTGAGTTGTTGTGCTTCTTGATCATTGAGATGAACGGTATTTAGTGAGAGCGGTTGTATAATCTGTACAGGCGTAAATCGAATTTGTAGATAAGAGGGATGACCATTTCGATCTGCTGCAAGTTGAGTATTTATTTTTTCAATTTCAGCAGAGGTTGGAGCTATATCACCACGAATACTGGCGCGGACCAAAGTGAAATTTTCATGTGGATCAAATTGAACGGTATCGATCACATTGTTATTTACATTTAAATTTTGACTGATTTGTTGCTTGATTTGAGTCTCGTAGAGTTGTTTATGAATTGATTGCAGAAGATTGAAGGTCAAGTAAATTGCTAGAATAATCAGGATAATCAAACTAATACTATTACGTTTAATGAATTCCCAAATACTGTTTATTTCTTCATCTGAACCACGTCTAAAACCAGTAATCCATAAAACTAAAGACGAACTCACTTGAATGGCAACCATATTGGTAAAGGCCAGTAAAAAAGCATTGGCTGAATTTTGAAATTGACCATGTGCCAATAAAAGACCACTCGCAACTAAAGGAGGAACTAATGCTGTCGCCACCGCAACACCAACCACTGCAACAGATAAACGAGGAGAAACAGCAGCAAAAGCACCTGCTGCACCACCCGCCAAGGCAATCATTAAGTCAATGGTCGTCGGTTTTGTACGTGCTAGAATTTCATTGGTGATGGGTAGATCAGAATGAATAAATCCCATGATGATCCCAATGCTATAAATCATTATGACCCCTAAAGATAAGGTGCTTAATGATGTTCGTAATAAGACCCAGCGCGCATCAATGAAAGCCAATGCGATCCCTGAAATAGGGCCTAACATCATGGCAACGAGCATCGCACCAATAACCACAGCAGTAGAATCAGCCAATAAACCATATCCAGCAATAATTGCTGCTAATGCATTCATGGTAAAGAAAGTTTTACTGGGAAGTGCATCTGCCTGAATATTTAAGCGAACTTGTTTATGGTCAATTTTTTTTGAATTTTCGCGTAAAGCCTGTTTATATCTGAGTTTTTCTTTTAACAGCTCATATTTGTTTTGATCAGGGTTATGCTCATCAATAATAATGGTTGGAATATCTTGGTCTTTTTTTTGCATCATTTTCTCAATGAAATGAATTCTTGTGCGCATGATAGCAAATTTTACTTATACAATTTCTGAAACCGATTGGGTGCATATTGCATGCGATGCTGAAACATATGAATAAATACTGAGGCTTTGTCACTATTCATTTAAAGATATCCCTCACATTTTTGGTTATAACACACCAAAGTTCGCTCTGTCATATTTATCCTTGGACATGCCTTTACTAGCTAATATGCGATGATTATGATTTTTATTGTGCTTAAGCAAGTTAAATAAAGCCCACCCAGCCAACGCTTGTTTTACCAATTGGGTAGTTTTGTGTTTTTATTTCCCGTGGCTTTTATATTGGGGCAAGCAGAAATCTATTAGAGTTGTATTACCATTAGCAGTTTGGTTTTGCATAGCTTAATTATGTTCTTTATGCGTTTGATATTATGGTTGTATTTGTTAGCTAATCATCTAGGTGTATTTTATTTTTGCTCCATGTTGGCTATGCTTTTTGGGGTTTTATGCTTAAATAAAACCATTGAACTTAATTTTGTTTTTGGGACAATATTGGTGATGATGGGAGATTGGTGGTGAGTGTGCAGGATTGGATTAAAAGAAAATTACACTATGTTTAAGTCTATGAATTTAGCCACATTAATAGGTTTGTCTTCTATTTTAATTTGGGCAAGCTTGGTGGCTGTCGTTAAACTGATTACCGAATCTTTAACGCCTATTTCGGCTATTGCACTGATTTATAGTTTTAGTGCACTGTGTATTTTAGTGCTAAATGGATTGCCTCGTTTTCAACAGCTGTCTAAAGCTTATTTGTGGGGCTGTGGTACGTTATTTGTTAATTATGAAATTTTATTTTTGCTTTCGATTGCCTTGTCACATAATCATGATCAAGTGCTCATTATTGCGATGATTAATTATTTGTGGCCGCCATTAACCATTGTATTTTCAATACTGGCAAAGCAGCTGCATTATCGTTGCTCTGTTATTTGGGGATTTATACTTTCTGTTTTTGGACTCTTGTTGGTGGTCAATCCAGATATTTTAAATTTACCTCAATTTATGCATGTTTTGCAGCAGAATCCAATCGCCTATTTTTTTGCATTTTTAGGGGCTTTATTGTGGCCGTGTTATAGCGTGTTCACTAAAAAATATGCCCAAGGACAAAATGCTGTACCGTTATTTTTTATGGTGACTGCGCTGGCTTTGTGGGGAATTCATTTTACACTCAATGAGCCTTTTATTTTTCCACAATTTAATATGTGGTTAGCCATTGCTGTTACAGGTGGTTTGGTGGGGATTGCTTATAGTAATTGGAATCAAAGTTTGCAGTTTGGTAATATTAAGCTGCTCATTCTTGCCACTTACTTTATTCCAGTTTTATCCTCTTTAATATCGATGCTGATTTTGGATGCACGACCACAAATGAGCTTTTGGATCGGAACGCTTTTCGTGACTTTGGGCGCAATCATTTGTTGGAAAAGCACCTCAGAAACGCAATCATGATGACTATCTTTTATCCCATATAGCCCTTGCTCTATTTTGAGGGAAGATAGCGATCGTCATCATGATTGCATGAGATATTTTTGCTTAATCCATCAACAAGATAATTTCGCCTTATTTTTCTTCCAAAATTTTAGACAGTGGAATCGCCAATTTTGCTGAAAGATAATCATCGGCTTCAATCAGTGCAGGTCCCAGTTTTTGCATCCACTCATCATCGGGATGAATATTGCCCACGTCTTGACGCCGTGGTAATGGATAAGGCAACTGTGTATAGAAACTCCAGAAATCCACTTGTGTTAAATTACGTACCAGAACAAATTCATTATTATCGGTACGTTTGACCAAGTTCTGTTGTTCTAACATCAAGACATAAGTAGGCCAGCGTCCAATTTCCTCACGTCCTAAGACTTCCAGCGCTTCTTCATCGGATACACTCTCACCCACTTGTTGCTTTTTATAAAACAGTTCTAGCAAGTCCAAAAGCATAATCACAGGATGGCGTTTTTGTTCTTTGCCTGAATAAAAAGCCGTGAGGGCATAACTAATTTCGACACCCAATAACACGATATTCCATGATAAAAAAATCCATAACAGGAAAATAGGAACTGCGGCAAATGCACCATAAATAATTTCATAACTGGTGAAATGGGACATGGCAAAGCCGAATAGATGCTTTAATAATTCAAACACCACCGCACTAAAAGTACCTGCAATGAACGCAGCTTTAATCGGAACGCTACGGTTTGGAATGGTCCAATTTAAAATGAAAAAACCCAATATGGTCAGTGCAAAAGAAAGACACCAAAAGATTAATGCACCATTGACCTCATAACCGGCAAAATTGTTGCTGAGTACATTGAGCGATGCTACGGCAGATGAAATTACAAATGCACTGCCGAGTAAAATTGGCCCAAGTGAAATAATGGTCCAATAACGCATGAAGCCAATAATACCACCACGCGTTTCTCGAACACGCCAAATACGGTTAAACACCGTTTCGATACTGGTCAACATCATCACTGTGGTAACAAACAGAAATAAAATACCAATGACCGTCAGATTGCTGGATTTTTCAGTAAAGGCATTAAAAGCCTTGTCAAAAGCAATGGTGGTTTTGGGTAAGAAATTACTATAAATCAGTTGTTGTAATTGTTGTCTGGCTGGCTCAAGTGCTTTAATGGAAGAAATGATGACCAAAAAAACAGTCAGCATGGGCACGACAGCAAAGAGGGTGGTATAGGTTAAAGACCCTGCTTGTTCACGGCAACGATCTGCTTCAAAACGTCGTATGACAAATAAAACAAACTGAAACCATGTCTTGTCATAAAAGTGGAGTTTTTTTAAATACTTTTCTAACATAAGTATAAAGTCTCAATTTTTTAATCATCTTTATGAATTTTCATGACTAAGCTTAACCAAAAAATGGGAAAAATACCGTATAGTTTTCTTTTTTAGCTTCGTTTATCAAAATTATGCAGCCTTACATCCTTGTTTTATATTACAGCAAATATGGTTCAACGAAAGACATGGCACATTTAATTGCCAATGGCGTTGAAGCGACAGGTATGGCGGTAAAAATTCGGACTGTGCCAAATTTATCGACTGTGGTGCAAGAGGTAGAACCGAGTATTCCTGCGGATGGTGATATTTATTGTACTTTGGATGATTTGGCGCATTGTTCAGGCTTGGCTTTAGGTTCGCCGACGCGGTTTGGCAATATGGCCAGTGAAATGAAGTATTTTTGGGATCAGACCACCAGTCTTTGGTTAAATGGGGCATTGCATCATAAACCTGCTTGTGTATTTACCTCATCGGGTTCTATGCATGGTGGGCAGGAAAGCACCTTATTGACCATGCTTCCACCGCTATTTCATCATGGCATGATGATTATGGGTTTAGCCAATGCCAATCCTGCTTTATCCAATACTAAATCTGGCGGTACGCCGTATGGCGCAAGCCATGTCAGTGGCCCACGTCATGACTTGGGTTTAAGCCAAGATGAAAAAACCCTCTGTGTTGAGCAGGGTAAATGTTTGGGTAATGTAGTGAAGAAGTTACAAGCAAGTGCATAATCTAGGCTTAGAAAGTGAATTTAATCAGTACACGTTCTATATTTCTGATTTTTGAAGTATTTCCAGAAAAGTCCAAAGTGTATTGAAAATGAATCGCTTTGGACTTCTGAATATGAAAATAAACCTTTGCGGCTTATACTTTTTCTTTAAAGCGATAATTGCATTTTAAGCATTTGTAATCTAAGAACACATTTTTATCAATAATTACACCTGCTTTTTTGCCAAAAATATTACCTAAAACACCACCTGTAATACCGACTGCAATTGCACCAACAAAAGTCCCGACCGTTCCACCAAAAATGACACCCAATGGGCCAGCGACAGCTCCGATGGCTGCTCCAGTTGAGGCGCCCGTTGCAGCACCACCGACTGTTCCTGCTGTTGCACCAGCAGAAGTCATCAGAATGCCACTAATGGTTCTTAATTTCTTTTCATGATCACGTTTTTCAACGTCAGTAGAGCCACATTTAGGACATAGCATAGATTTTCCCATCAACGATTTATCTTTTCTTTATCTTGTGATGAAGTGCTTAAAATACGCCACAAAGATAATTAATCATTACAACTAAGGCTCACAGTATGTATTTTTAACGGATACTGTCAGGAATGTTTCATAGCAACTTGATTCTAGCTGAATCACAGCATTGAAGTTTATCTGAGTTGTAAATACACAGGCTTAAATTGGGGGTAGGGAGAAAAGATATTTACGCTTTATTTTATATTAAGCTGTACGTATAGGATGTGATTGCTAAGTGATTCTAATGAAAATTGTGAAATAGCGATCAATAAATAGGTGTGGAACAAGACTATTCACATAAAAAGCCCAATTCGTGAGGACTAGGCTTTTGTGAAAAATTTAAGCGAATGATTTATATGGGAATAAAAATAGAATTTCGTATAAGGTGTATTATGTTAATTTTAGAGAATCTTTATAATTTTGCTATTTCATTCTCAATAATTTTCATCTTCATTTTGTATGAAAATACTTTAAAAATTAGTCCATTTACAAATGTGCTGATTGTTATCGTAAAGAAAACTGAAACGGTTAAATCAATTAAGTAATATTCACTTTTAATCAAAATAGGTTGGTAAATTGCAACTGCTAAGATAGCAATCCAGTGGCTCATACAATAAAAACACTGAAATAAATACCCGATCATATGTCCGCATTTATTAGCAAAATTACGTACAGGTACGAATAATTCCGTAAGTGTAATCGTCGTTGAAATACTCGCAGATGCAACAGCAATTACAAAACAAACCCAAATATCTTGAATAAATTCCATGATAAAACCAATATGTATCTTTTAAAGTTACATATTAAAGCATTAAAATATATATTTTAAAATTAATTTAGTCAGATAGACGGACAATTTAGATTTTTGGCTTCATTTTTAAAATGAAGTAACAGCTCCGATAACTTTATAGCTTTAAGCTTATCAATAAGTTGTTGTTCGATGTCTCTTAAAATACTATCAAGTACTTGGTTTACAGCTACTTCAACGGCACAATTCTCATGTTCTATATCTGTATTGATAGTAAAAAACTCTGTTTGACCAACAGCCATTAAAACATCATATAGAGTGATATTTTCGAGTTCATTGTTTAAAATCCAACCACCATTCGAACCATTCAATGATTTCACATATCCCTCTTTCTTTAGCCCTGCCATTGTTCTACGGACTACAACAGGATTAGTTTCTATCATTTGAGCAATTACTTCAGATGAAAGAGGCTTGTTAGCATATGCCATATGTAGAAGGACATGTAACATTCTGGAAAGGCGACTGTCTTTTCTCACTATTAAACACTTATTTATTAATTTAATAATTATTATAGCTCTAGTTAAGATTTAAAAATCTTGAACTAGAAATAAATCACACTCCTATGTAACATAATGGTGCTTATACGAAATTCAGTTGTAAGCCCCAAATAGAAATGCCCAGTTTCTCCAAAATAAAAAAAGAGCGCTTAAGCGCTCTTTTCAAATTTAATTCAAAACTCAGTCACGAACAAATTCAACAGTACCGTTGCTTAAAGATTTTACACGAGCCAAAGACTCAACACGGTAGCCTTTCTCAATCAGTAGGTCACGACCTGGTTGGAAAGATTTTTCAATCACAATACCGACACCGACAACTTCAGCATTGGCTTGGTGAATAAGGTCAATTAAACCTAAAGCTGCTTGCCCATTTGCCAAGAAGTCATCAATGACTAGCGCTTTGTCATTAGCATTAATGTGCTTGTTTGAAATCGCAATTGTGCTTTCAGTTTGCTTAGTGAAAGAGAAAACTTTAGAGCGGTATAAATCATCTTTTAAGGTCAAAGATTGATATTTACGAGCGAAAATGACGGGCACGCCAAGTTCTAAACCTGCCATGATTGCAGGTGCAATACCAGATGCCTCAATGGTAATGATTTTAGTGATACCTGCATCTTTAAAACGAGCAGCAAATTCTTTACCAATTTGTTGCATGAGTACAGGGTCAATTTGATGATTCAAGAAAGCATCAACTTTCAGAACTTGATCAGATAGAACGATACCTTCATTTAAGATTTTCTGTTCTAGTGCGTGCACGGGAGAATCCTCTAAGGGCGGATGCTTTTTCAAGCAAAGGCGTATTTTAAAAAGGCTCTGAAAAAATGCAAGCGAAATTGATCAAATTGATTAATTCGTGGAGCCTTTATACCCAGTTAAGAGCAAACCATACGATGTTTTGCCATCTTGGTGGGAAACTTTTACAGGTGCATAGTCAAGTTTAGGCGCTAACCAAAAAATAGTATCGCGGTTTGGCTTATCGTGTTTCATCACAACTTTAATGGTATCGAACGTTCCATAAGAGGTTTTTACTTTTTCTGAACCCTGTTTTATAAATTTACGTGCTTCAATTTCTTTAGCATCAACAATGGCATAACTAGATTTTAAACCTGAGGCTTTTAGGTCTTCACGCAGTTGTAATTCTGCATTGAGCTCATCCAGAACACCGGCTTTCCATGCAAAAGAGCGTGCTTTATCATCTTTTTGGGTGGAAATGGTTTTAGTGCTTGGGTTGAATTTTATGCTCATGGTGTTGTTATGTACTAAAATTTTACTACTGCGACTAAAGCTATCCGAGACGATCTGGTTACCATTAAGGCTAAAACGGCTGGTTTCAGTGGCAGATGCCATACTACCTGCTTTTGCAGTAAAAACATAAATCCAGTTATTGCCCGACTTGGTTAAATTACGTGTTGCCGACCCCATATTTTTGCCATTATAGCTAAATTGATAACTTGCTTGGAATGGACTCATGGCAAATGCTTGGTTTGAGAAACCAGCAAACAATAGTGTAGCGCTTACACCAGATGCCATCGCAATTGTTTTCCATACATTGTGAGCCATAAGTACAGTCTTCCTATGAAGTTTGAATAAAGTGCAGTTTTTTGCTTGGTTTCTATTATGCACTTTGATTATGAAGATAAAATTCTAAATTCCGTACAATCTGTATCTTTATGTAGTTTTTCTAGGGCTAAAAATACAGATTTTAATTTGGAAAAAAAGTTCAGTTTATTTTTGCTTAATTGGGCTAACTTTGGCTTCAACGAGATCATCATCTATGTCCCAATCATCTACCGGTTCTTCCGACATTTTTCTAAATAAAGCAGTCAAATTGACATTGCCAATAATCACCAATTCAGCTTCACGTAAAACGGCATGGTTAATATGAACTTTGGCTAAAGTGTCGATAATGGAGCGGTTTTTGCCTAACCAGCGATTTAAGTCCAAATACAGTAAATCATCTTTTACTTTAATCACCTTTAATTTTTCAAGAATCATGCCTAAAGGGTCTTTATTTAAGACTTTTTGGTAGAAAAATAAAGCAAAGTTTACTGCAATTTTTTGTAATATATTTTTAAATTTCGCTTCAATTACTGTTGTGTCACTGATTTGTTCAAAAACAATAAGCTGGATATCTTTGTTCATTTCCATCTGAATTAATTTTAAATCGACAGAAAGGGTAATGTATAAACCCTTAACATCGAGTGTGGCATATAAACGCAGCCAGTCATCATGTAAGTCTGCATGCAGGTCTTTGAGCATAGAGACATTGTCGGTGACAAAACGCTGGAAAGTGGCATTGAGAAAAACTTGGGATAATGGGAAATCACGCTCATCTTCAATAAATCCCTCTGCCTTTTGGTACACTTGACGTATACGTTTAGAGATATTGGATATTAGCGTTTGCATATAGAGCATCCTAGCAAGTTAATCTTCTTGGACTTCGATAGGTTTGGTCGAAAGTATTAAAAATACAAGTATTTCATCTTGCAGTTTAGCAAAATTAATTGCACCATTTTCATGATTTTAATTGTATACAGCTTGCTTGTTGACTGAATTCTCGTTTTTGATTCAAAAGTGGAAGCTGTTTTTATTTTATGCTGTTTTATGCAGTTTGGGGAACCAGACATTTTGTTGGTTTAATGTGATGCTTAAGAAAATCAGTTTTACACCTTTAATATATGCATGGTGGAAAGATCCTATTTTTAGCGGCGCAGTTATTTTAGCTGCCGTGCTGCATTTAATTATTTTGACCTTACAATTTGCCATGCCAGAAGAAAGTGATGCGGCAGTCAAAGAAATTGCGGTGACTTTACGTCCGAGTCAGGACAAAGTTGAAAATGCTGATTTTCTTGCGCAGGCAGATCAGCAGGGTTCGGGAACATTCCGTGAAGCACATCGAATGTCGAGCGATATTCCAGCACCAATGCTTGAGCAAAGTGCTGGTGAGAAAGAGCTAGAAAGTTTAGAAAAAATACAACAAAAGCGTGAATTAAGCTTTGATGAGAAAGTCTTAATGACCACCTTAAGCTGGAAAAAGGAAGCAGAACAAAATCAACGTAAAAAAGCGATGCAAGAGCTGAATAGTCAGTTCCAAGCCAAAGCAGCAATGGTGGCAAGTTTAGAAGCGCAATACTTACAACGACAGCAAAATTTTAGTCGTCAGCAAAAAATTAAAACGGTCGATGGGATTCAAGCTAAACAAGATATTTCAGCAGCATATTTAGAAAAATTTCGCCAAAAAGTTGAATTTTACGGCAACCGTTATTATCCGGATGCTGCAAAAGCACAACAATTAGCAGGGGAAGTACGTTTAATGGTTATTCTCAATAAAAGTGGTGGAATTCGTGCCATTCGTTTAATTGATAGTTCAGGGCATAGCTTACTTGATGAGGCGGCAAAAGCATCGGTGCGTAAAGCCGCACCTTTTGGTGCTTTTGATCAAGGCATGAAAGAGATTTCAGAACTTCGTATCGTGCGAACTTGGCGCTTTGACCCAGCAGAAGCTGAATTTGAAGTGAAATAAGCCGAAGTTAAAACAGATTTCATGTCAATTATTCAGCAAGGTGATAAACACCATCTTGGTGTCCACCGAGCCAAGTCACTGCTAAATCTTTGTCATGAATCTCTAAACGGGTTGGGAATATTTCTAAATTTTTGGCATATTGGGATGCTGCTTTCAAACCAATACAGTTGCCATTTTTCCACCATGTTCCTTCGGCATATTGATCTAATGCACCGACGGCAAGATACCATTTAAATTTGCCATTGGGTTCAAGTAAAAGTTCTGAACCAACCTCCATCACACCTTGTAAATAATAATGTCCTGCCCACGTGCTATCTGTAGATTGAAACTTTACTTCCTTACAGGTGGTTTCATTATTGGCATAGAGCTGAGAACTGAAGGGTAAAGTGGAAATAAAGCAGAGTGCAGTAAGCAGTTTTTTCATGAATGTGCCTCTATATTTTGATGTGTTTTTAAAGGTGTTTTTATTTTCTTAAATTGGTTTTTAAATTAACTCGACCAATCGAAATTGATCGAGCGAAATTGATGGGGTTAGGTGTTTGAAATTACTGTTCTTGGTATGGGTTATCAAAACCGAGTTTTTTCAGGATTTCAATTTCTAAAGCTTCCATTTCCTCGGCATCTTGCTCAGACGTTTCATGGTCATAGCCCATTAAATGTAAAGTGCCATGTACCAACATATGGGTGAAATGCTCGATTGGTGTTTTTTGCTGATCTAGAGCTTCTTGTAAAACCACAGGAATGCAAATCACCAAATCGCCAATTGGGAAGGAATCTAAAATTGCCGCCATTTCATCGGGAAGGTCGCTTGGAAAGGACAACACATTGGTCGGTTTGTCTTTACCACGATATTCCAAATTCAGTTGCTGACTTTCAGCATTATCGACACAAGCAATGCCAATTTCGCAGTTACTTTGTGTGGCAATATGACGTAATGAGGTTTCTACAACTTTTTTGAGGTAAGCACGTTTCAGCACCAATTCAGGGGCTTGAAAATTTTGCTGTAGAGAGAGGCTAAGTTTCAAAATGAATCCTTAATTCATCGAATATTTGAGTCAGTCTTGAGCATCAGCAGCTGCATTGTTTTCAGCAATAAGCGCTTCTTGAAGTGCTTTACGTTCTGCACGCGCTTCTGCACTTAGACGGTGTTGTTCACTGTCCCATCCTTCATAAGCTTCGACAATTTTTTGTACCAGCTGATGACGTACCACGTCACGAGAATGGAAACGAGTAATATGAATTTCCTTCACGTTTTCGATCACACGTAAAGCGTGAGCTAAACCTGATTGTTGACCACGTGGTAAATCGACTTGCGTGATGTCGCCAGTAATCACGGCACGTGAACCAAAACCTAAACGGGTCAGAAACATTTTCATCTGTTCAGGTGTGGTGTTTTGCGCCTCATCTAAAATAATGAAAGCATGACTGAGGGTACGACCACGCATATAAGCCAGTGGCGCAACTTCAATCACTTGGCGTTCAATCAGTTTGGCGACTTTTTCAAAACCCAACATTTCGTATAAAGCATCGTAAAGTGGGCGCAAATAGGGATCAATTTTCTGACTTAAATCACCCGGTAAAAAGCCGAGTTTTTCACCTGCTTCAACGGCGGGGCGAACCAGCAGGATACGCTGAATTTCATTACGTTCCAGCATGTCTACAGCAGCGGCAACAGCAAGGTAGGTTTTACCTGTCCCTGCAGGGCCTATACCAAAAGAGATATCACTTTGCAAAATACGTTGTACATAACGTTTTTGGTTTGCACCACGTGGGTTAATCCGACCTTTACGGGTTTGTAACCAAATCTCGTCTAGACCTGCATGTTGCTGATCAGGATCGATGGCTAACTCACGATCAGTCTGACTGCCTTGAATCATCAAATGAATGACATCTGCACTGATTTGTTGAGAAACTTCGGCTTCTTCATGTAAGCGCTGCAATAAAACCTCAGCTCGCTCAACCACATCAATATCACCATCGATAAAAAAACTATCACCACGATGAGAAATTTTTACATCTAAACGTTGTTCGATTTGTTTCAGATGAGCGTTATAAGCACCTAGCATACTTTGTAAACGATCTACTGAAATACCCGGAAAAGCCACTGTACGTCGAATCGATGCAGTCAAGAGATATCCTTTTGGAAAGTTAAATCTATCCGCTTACATTACGCCACGTCAGGTTCAAGATTCAAGAGTTCACCGTAAACAAAATTCAAAGTTTTAATTTCGGTAATTTCGATTTCTGCAAAGCGACCGACCCATGCTGCATCACCAATAAATGAGACATAACGTGTGTTGTCAGCAGTCCCCACCAAAAGGTTTGGATCTTTATCAGAAACATTTTCAATCAGGACACGTTGAATGGTGCCAAGCATCGCATCTGTTTTATCAATGCTTGAACGCTTAATCCATTTTTGAACTTTGCCAAGGCGTTCTTTTTTCACATCTTCAGGCGTGCTGTCTGGTAAGTCAGATGCAGGTGTACCTGGACGTTTTGAATAAATAAAACTATAAGAATGATCGAAATCTAAGTCTTTAATGAATTGATAAGTCTCTTCAAAGTGCGCATCGGTTTCACCTGGGAAGCCAATAATGAAATCTGAAGATAAATGCATGTCTGGGCGAACTTGACGCAGCTTGGCAATTTTATCGATATAAACATCAATGGTGTGATTACGCTTCATGGCTTGCAGAACATCGTTTGAGCCACTTTGTACTGGCAAATGCAGATGTGAAACCATTTGCGGAAGATCACGATAACATTGAATCAGGTCATCGTTAAATTCAAGCGGATGTGAAGTGGTATAGCGTAAACGCCCAATACCCGGAATTTCAGCCACTAAACGTAGTAAATCTGCAAAGGTACAGATATTGCCTTCGAAGGTTTCACCACGGTAGCCATTGACGTTTTGACCTAAAAGCGAAATTTCACGCACGCCTTTTTCAGCCACACCGGCAATTTCAGCCAGTACATCATCCAAAGGACGCGAAACTTCTTCACCACGTGTATAAGGCACCACGCAGAAAGAACAGTATTTTGAACAGCCTTCCATAATCGAAACAAATGCTTTATGACCTTCAACTCGTGGTTCAGGTAAAAAGTCGAATTTTTCGATGTCGGGGAAAGAAATATCCACCAGTTTGATTTTATCTTTCTTTGGTTTTTCAGCTTGTTCGCTATGTTGATCTAACATTTGCGGTAAACGATGCAAGGTTTGTGGGCCAAAAACCATGTCGACATAAGGCGCACGTTTCTGAATATTGTCACCTTCTTGCGAAGCCACACAACCACCGACCCCAATCACCAAATCAGGATTTTTGTCTTTCAGTTTGCGCCAGCGACCCAGCTCAGAAAATACTTTTTCTTGGGCTTTTTCACGAATTGAGCAGGTATTCATCAGTAGAATATCGGCTTCTTTCGGATCTTTGGTCAGCACATAACCGTGTGAGTCGCCTAGAAGGTCTGCCATACGATGACTGTCATACTCATTCATCTGACACCCTTGCGTTTCGATATACAGCTTTTTCACTGATCCGTCGGCTGGGGTGTGCTGTGGCTGGGTAACAGTGTTTTCTGAAGCAGCTTGGGCACTATTTGGAATGAAGGTTTGAACCGTCATGTAGGCTCCTAAAAGATAAATCGAAGAAATCGCAATTTAATCGTCTCATTTCAATTGAGGGTGAGGCGTTTAGCGAGTTGCCTTTTTCCATTTTTTTTCAACACATGTTTGAAACTTAGTCTGGAAAATGAGGGGGACTGGCTAAAATAATTAAAAATTGCGATTTGAATAGAAGAAAGGCGCATATTTTAGCAGGAATTAAATATAAACTTATAGTGATAAATAAGCAGACAAGACAATTGATTTATGAGGCAAAAATGATTGAAAATTAATATTGTCTAATCATAAGGTTACACAACAGAACAGTAGAGTAGTTTAATAATAATTACACTATTTAAAAATGATTAGGTGCGATCAAGGCAACACTAAATGACGGAAGGCAAGCATATGTTCAATCAGTTAATCAATAAAAAACATTATAAAATGCTTGCTGTCGGTTTGGCATCAGTAGGATATGTGTCGGTGACGCATGCAGCAGATGAGCAATTTAATGATGCTTTACGAGCAGCTAACGCTGAAAATATCGAATTGCTACAACAATATCAAGCTTCTATGCAAAATGATACTTTGGGTTATTATCCCGAGTATTGGTCTCTGAATAGCAATTTAGCGCTCCAACCTGCGAGCAATATTATTAATTTTGTCCAGCGTTATCCGCAATCAGCGATGGCTGAAAAATTAGCAGCGGACTATATTGAAGAAAAAGTGAAACAAGCAGATTTTGCCACAGCACAGCCTGTTTTGCAGTATGTGGCCAATGCGGATCAGGCAGAAAGCTGTGCTATGGCTCAGGTACGCGCAAAATCGGGTGATTCTCTGGTTTTTGCTGAATATAAGGATGTTTGGCTAAACACAAATTCACAGCCTGAACCTTGTACAGGTTTAGGGCGCATGATGTTATCTAGCCCTTTAATGACCGAGCAAGACCGGCAGCAACGCCTATGGGGTCAGCTCCGAGCAGGGCAGTCTGGTCAGGCTTTGGCGACGGCACAAACCTTGGGAATGGGCTTATCGTTATCCCAACTTAATCAAATTCAAGCCAATCCGTTAAATTATTTATGGTCTGCACCTAAAGTATCCAATGCTGATCATGCTTATTTAGTCTTTGCGCTGGGGCGTTTAGCTGACAGTGATTTAAATTCGGCAATATCATCGGTGCAACGTGTGGCACAAGGTGCTCCTGTACCAGTGCAAAAAGCCTTATATCGTGCTGTGGGGTATATTGGCGGCACTACGGTAATGAAAAATAACTTCAATCGTGAAGTGCTGAATTATTTAGATGCCAGTTATGGATTGCCATTTAGTGCAGAAGAAGCTGAAATTTATGCCCGTCAAGCCATTCGTTTCAGTAGTTGGGAAAGTTTAATTCGTGCCATTGATGCGATGAGTGTGTCACAAAAACAAGAAGATCGTTGGCAATATTGGTTGGCACGTGCTTCTGAACAGCGCGGAGATGCGAGTTCTAAACGAACTGCACAAGAAATTTTTAAAAAATTGGCACACGGTGATGATTATCATAATTTATTGGCCAAAGATCATTTGGGACAGAGTTACAATAACATTCCAAATAATGCACAACCCTCAAATAGTGATATACAGCGCTTAAGCCAAAATATTCATTTCAGTCGCGCCTTTGCTTTACGCCGTGTTAATGCACCCGACAATTATATTAATCGTGAATGGAATTGGGCAGTACGTCAGGCTTATTTAAAACATGATGATGGTTTACTTCTGGCGGCAGCAAAAAGTGCCACAGATATGGGATGGTACGACCGTGCCATTTATGCGGCAGATCGTACCGAAAATAAACATAATTATAGCTATCGTTATGCCATGCCGCATCAAAGTTATGTGGTTAGCCACAGTCGTAATGCGGGGATCGATCCTGCATGGGCGTATGGTTTGATGCGTCAAGAAAGTCGTTTTGTATCAAATGCACGCTCACATGTGGGAGCGGGTGGTCTGATGCAAATTATGCCAGATACTGCAAAACTCGTGGCACGCCAAATGGGTGAAACCTATAACCCAGCGGCACTAACTGATATGAATACCAATATCCGCTACGGCACCTTTTATTTGTCAATGATTCAGAGTCAACTCAGTAATAGCCCTGTTTTAGCCACCGCAGGTTATAACGCAGGGCCAAACCGAGCGCGTCGTTGGCAACCCGATGTACAACCTATTGCAGCAGATCAATACACTGAAACGATTCCCTTAACAGAGACTCGTGATTATGTGAAACATGTCATGACCAACGCAACGCATTATGGAGTGTTGCTTGGGCAGGGTGCACAATCGATTGAAAAACGCATGAATATCATTCCATTGAAAAATAACCCTTAATCATTTTAATTTTGTTGATAGGTCTGACTTGTTAATGATATTTTTCCAGTATGCAGCAGTTTTAAAAAGGTTGGTACTGTTCGTATTGAGCAGTGCTGGGCTAGGGGTGTTTGCATCTCATGTTTTTGCAGCGCCTGTGCAAGGTTATGTGATGCTGGTACAAATGACACCTGCTGTGTGTTTGTTGGACACTCAAAAATCAAAAAAACGAAAATGTTTAGAAGGCTATTCGCTGAATATTGCTGGTTTGTTTCCTGAAACATCAGAGTCAGAGTGTAAAACGACATCTTCTGCTGCTTTGTCTCCATTGCAAGCGAAAGTTGTGGCACGTGTCATGCCCGATGAAAATGCGCGCGTTCAGCTTTGGCATACGATAGGGGGGTGTATCCCCATGAATGCCAGTCAGTATTTTCGTACTATCATTAATTATGCTGAACGGCTCAAAATCCCTACTGAATTGACCAGCCCTGAAACGCGCTCAATGCATACCGCGAATCTTCGCTTGCAGTTTTTACGTTTAAATCCTACTTTGCCAGTCAATGCGATTAAATTTAATTGCTCAGTTTCACATGGAACACCTATTCTGACTGAGGTAGAACTGTGTTACAAAAATAATGGTCAGTACAAACAATGTCCAGCGACCGTTGAAACGAATTGTCCTGCGTCATTCATAATAAAAAGTTCTTACTAAGCATTTTTTCGCAATTTTATTCATATTTCCCATTATACTTTTGTTGAAATCCATTCTCTTTTACATGCAACTGCCAAAAGATTGGAGTACAATATTTCGCGTTTATGATGATTAGATTAAATGGACTAACTATTTAATCGCATTGAATATCCTCTATTGGAGATAATTAGATGAAGCAAGCAGTTCGTGTTGCCGTTACTGGCGCTGCAGGTCAAATTGGTTACAGCCTATTATTCCGTATCGCAAGCGGCGAAATGTTAGGTAAAGATCAACCAGTTATTTTGCAATTGCTCGAAGTTCCTTTTGAGAAACCTCAAGCTGCGCTTAAAGGCGTAATGATGGAACTTGAAGACTGCGCATTCCCTCTTTTAGAAGGTATGATCGGTACTGATAATCCAGATGTTGCATTCAAGGATGCTGACTACTGCTTACTTGTAGGTTCTCGTCCACGTGGTCCTGGTATGGAACGTGCTGAGCTTTTACAAGAAAATGCTAAGATCTTTACTGTTCAAGGTAAATCAATTAACGACCACGCAAGCCGTGACGTTAAAGTTCTTGTTGTAGGTAACCCTGCGAACACGAATGCTTACATTGCTATGAAATCTGCTCCAGATCTAAATCCAGGTCAATTCACTGCTATGTTACGTCTTGACCACAACCGTGCGCTTAGCCAAGTTGCGGCTAAAACGGGTAAAGCTGTTAAAGACATCAAAAATCTTACAGTTTGGGGCAACCACTCTCCAACAATGTATGCTGACTACCGTTTCGCGACGATCAATGGCGAAAGCGTAAAAGACATGATCAACGACCAAGAATGGAATGCAAACGTATTCCTTCCTACCGTTGGTAAGCGTGGCGCTGCAATCATTGAAGCGCGTGGTTTATCTTCTGCTGCTTCTGCTGCAAATGCTGCAATCGACCATATGCGCGATTGGGCTCTTGGCACAAATGGCGAATGGGTAACGATGGGTATTCCTTCTGACGGTTCTTATGGTATTCCAAAAGACGTTATGTACGGTGTTCCTGTAACGTGTGCAAACGGTCAATACAGCCGTGTTGAAGGCTTAGAAATTGATGCATTCAGCCGTGAACGTATGGATGTGACGCTTGAAGAGTTAGAAGGCGAACGTGCTGCAATTGCTCACTTGTTCAACTAATTGATGTCTGCTTAGGCAGACTTAAAATTAGAAAAAGCACTCCATTCGGGGTGCTTTTTTTATGCCTGAAAATTTAATTTGAACAAAAAATAACATGCTGTGATGCAGTGACAACTGAATTTGCAGAGCTTTCGGTCTAATTTATAAGAAGGTAAACAGGACTTGAGGAGAACCCCTATGTTTGATCAACAGCCAACATTAGAACTTTTTTTTGAACAATTGGGGCTTGACGCGACTCCAGAAGCAATCGATCAGTTTATAGAAACACATCAATTGACTATGGATATTCCTTTGCATAAAGCCTCATTTTGGACACCGTCACAGCATGATTTCATTATCAGCCATTGGAAAAAAGATGATGATTGGGCAATGGTGGTTGATATTTTAAATGAGCAATTACATGTCGAACACCAGCTTTTAGGCTCATGCGAACTGTAAACACAAATTGAAACAACAAACCTAGTTTTATGACTAGGTTTTTTTATCAATATCTTATAAGTTAATTGAATAACAAATGACAGATTAGTTGATAAGGAGGGCGAGATGCTCAATCAAAATACACCATCCTTAGAATTATTGTTTTCACAATTGGGGTTGGCGAATAGCCTAGCAGCCATTGAGCTGTATGTACGTACACATCAATTACCCGCACATCAAAATTTACACGATGCCCCTTTTTGGAATCGGTCACAGCGTGATTTTCTGATTAGTCATTTGGTTCAGGATGATGACTGGGCGATGTGGATTGATGAGTTAAATCAGCAATTACACTTGGATGCATATAAATTGCAGACGGCATAGACTTATATATGCAAACCTATTCTTTCTTCTGGCTTGATATTGAGTGTCTTAATAAGAGATTATCGTTATTCAATAAGTAGTTATTAAATACAATGTATAAAAAACTCCTAATTTAAGGAGTTTTTTATTTCTGAATTTAGTGTAATTTACTTTGAGTTAGCTTCATAAACCAAAGTTCTTCGCGTATGGCTTTAAACGAAGGGTGTTGCTGTAATAACGCTAAATCAAAGTCATCTGTTTTGCGATATTTACTCAGCCAGTGACGTGTCAGCGCAGTTTCATTTTTAGAAATGGATGCATAGGCAAGGAAAAAATAGACATCACTATGCTCATGTTGGCTCAGCGGTTTTAAAATTTGCTGCGTGATTAACGCAAAGCGCTGTTCCTTGGTGATTTCAAAATACAACATATAGGCTTTTGCGAGATGCAAGGACAGATTTAAATACAAAGACATCGGCATTTCTTCATGTTCAATCCGTGCTTGTTCGAGCAGCACCACGGCTTCTTGCAAGAAATGAATCTGCTCTTGGCGCAAATTACTAAAAATCACCAGTTGTAAACGTAAGTCTGCACGTTCTAAAGCGAGGGCAGCTGTATTGTTTTCCAAATACAATTGGTCTGTCTCACCGATACGCTGGATAACTTGTTTTGTATTTTCAAACATTAGCCCATACCTCTTTAATCAATGCTCAGTATATCGGGGCAATACAGCGAATTTAAAGGCAAATCTAGCATCCTGTTTTGCTTATGATCAATATTTAGAATAAGTTTTGACCGCTACGTAACCATGCGGTAATGGATAAACGTTGATGTTTAGCTTGAATCACTTCATGTAATAAGTCACTTTGAAACATCGCAATACGGTTTGGTTTAGGCTGAATGGTATGCCATTGCTCATTTTTATCCTGTAGATGTAACTCTCCACCCCAGTCACCTTGCCAATCTTCATGTAGATAATAAACCGTAGAAATGACCCGATCATTTTTCTTTTGTGGATTGTCGCGGTGCAAAGCATAATATTCTCCTGCGTTATAGCAGGCAAAATGTGCTTCGACTTCTTTGATGCCTAAATAAAAATTTCGATTGAATAGTTGAGCTATTTTTTCTAATGTTTCAATGTGTTGTTGGGCTATTACGAATTCATCGTTAATCCAGAGAATATGATCACTACGGATTTTACTGACAACCCCACTTTGAATAGCAGCATCACGAAAAAGCTTGAGGTTAGCTGTGCATTCTTCAACTAAAGCATGGACATAGTTTTCAGGGTAAGCATTGTCAATAATGGTAAAACCATGTTGATCTAAATCTTCAATAATTTGATCAACATTCCAAGACTTTGGGAGCTGAATAGTATCCATACACATATACTCAAAAATGATATAGAAAAGGGTGGCGTATTCTAGAGCAAGATATCCTGCGGAACGAAACATTTTTTCATGCTAAAATGTCTGTTGATTATAGGAATTAAAGAAACATGAATTACCGTCACCATTTCCATGCAGGCAACTTTGCCGATGTCATGAAGCATGTGTTATTACTGCAACTTTTAACACGTTTAAATGCCAAAGATAAACCTTATCGCTATATCGATACGCATGGTGGTGCGGGTAAATATGATTTATCGACCTCTGCTGCGCAAAAGTCGGGTGAGTTTTTAACGGGTATTCATCGCTTAGTCAAACTTGATGATTCAATTACCCGTAATGCACCTGAAGCGGTTAAGCAATATCTTAAAATTGTTGAAGATATGCGTGCCGGTTCGGGTCAAGGTGCTTATCCTGGTTCACCGTGGTTTGCGCTAGAAGGTATGCGTGATATTGATAAAGCCACTATTTTTGAAATGCAAAAAGAAGTTTTTCAAGAATTGTATTTCAATATTCGTGACCGCCGTGCAGGCTTGCATGAACGTGATGCTTATGAAGGCTTATTAGGTGTTATTCCGCCAAAAGAAAAGCGCGGTTTAGTCATGATTGATCCACCTTACGAGTTGGAACGTAAAGATTTCCCTCAATTAGTCGAGTTGTTGTCGATTGCGCACAAAAAATGGCCGACAGGTGTTTTTGCTGTATGGTATCCAATTAAAGATCGCGCCATGATTGATCGTTTTGAAAAGAAAATGATGAAAACAGGTATTCGTCGTCAATTGGTGTGTGAAATTTGTGTATGGCCAGATGATACGCCAGTGGGCTTAAATGGTTGTGCTTTGCTGGTGATTAATCCACCTTGGAAGTTCTCACAAGATGCTGATGAGGCATTGCAATGGTTATTCCCACATCTACGTATGAGTGAAAATGGCGGACATGCTGCTGTACGTTGGTTGGTTGGCGAATAAGATAGACGTTTAAGAGAGATAGGTTACAGTTAGGATCGATAAGAATGACAAGTATAAACAAACCTGAAAGTGAATCTTCTACCCGTGATGAACATGCATTTGATGGCATCACTTTTGAAGTGGAAGAAGAAGAGCATACCCAAGAGGGACAAAAGGTGAAACGTCGTGGAATCTATCTGTGGCCGAATCTTATTACTACGGCAGCATTGCTGTCGGGCTTTTACTCCATAATCGCGAGTATGAATGGTGATTTTACCCATGCCATTTATGCTATTTTTCTGGCAGCATTACTCGACGGTTTGGATGGTCGTGTTGCTCGAGCGATTGGTGCGCAAAGTGCTTTTGGCGAACAATATGACTCGTTGTCCGACTTACTGGCATTTGGTGTGGCACCCGCTATTTTAATGTATAGCTGGAGTTTGCATGATTTAGGTCGTATCGGTTTGGCATGTTGTTTTGTGTATACCGCTTGTGCTGCATTTCGTTTAGCGCGTTTTAATGTACAAATAGGCGTGGTCGATAAACGTTATTTTATTGGTGTGGCTAGTCCGTTGGCTGCCATTTTAATGATCACCATGGTTTGGGTGGGACGCGACTTCCCTGATATTTTTGATTTACGTGAAGTCAGTGTACAAATTACCAATGCAGTACTTATTGTTGCCGTTGGTTTGTTAATGATTTCCAATATTAAATATTATTCATTTAAAACATTGGATCGTAAACGTGTGCCTTTCGCAGTGTTACCTATCGCCGTGTTTATCTTTGCCGCGATAACATATAATATTCCAGTTGGTATTTTGGTAATTTCGATTATCTATGCACTGTCTGGCTTTGTGACCACATTTATGGCCAGAAAAAATACCACAACATAAAAATGAGATAGTGATACTGAAAATAAAAAGGAGCATGATATGCAGTTGTTTCACGATTTATTGGATCAGTCTAAACAACTCAATCAAGCTCCGTTTCAGGCGCAGTTAGCCTATCATGCGCAAAAAGGTCGATATAAAACGATTCATCAAGGGTTGATTATTCCGAATCTCCCGGCACCTTTGCATTACTTAAATTTTCTGAGCATTATTGGTCAGCCCAATGCCCCGATGCTTCGCAATGAAAGTGCGATTTATTCCACTGCTTTAGATACTGCGACCATTATCACCAGTGTTAGTCCGCATATGGTTGGGCAGTTGAATTCTTATTCAATTAAACAAGAATGTCATTTTCAAAAAGAATACTTCCAATTTGCAGATCGGGAAATGATTTCAGGAAATTTCCCTCATTTCCGTATTCAGCGTAAAGATAAAGAGCTGAGTTTTGATTTATCCATTACCACCAGTAATATTATTTCTTATTTTACCAAGCTACGTATGGGCTTGGCGGATCATTGGTCTTTATTATGTCAATGTGAAGGCGAGATCATTTATAAAGAGCGAAAATTTGAAATTCAGCAAATGGGCTGTTTTGAATATGCACGCTCAATTAACTTTTCATATTTGCCTTTGGCATTTTTTACTTATCAAGTGATTAATCTAAAAAATAATCGTCAGTTGTTATTGGCGCAAGTTCGAGACTCTTTTAACGGCATTTTACAGTCTCGTTTATATTTACGAGATGGCAAGATGGGCATTGCACAAATGTTTGATGAAAATGTCCGCTTTAAAGTACATCGTGTTTATCCAAAGGTGAGAACACCGAATGGACAAATTATGTATCTACCCCGTGAATTTGAATGGGGGTATCAAGGTAAAGATGGCACATGTATTTCTGTACAAGCACAAAGTCGTGGCGATTTTAAATTTGGTTTAGCTGCTGGTTATGTTGGGAGCTTTAAATATCAACTTAAAATTAATCATCATGAAGAAATAGGCGAAAGTGGCTACTGTGAATATATCGATTGTCGCTCATTAACATGGCAAGAAAAAAATAAACAAGAAAAAATGCACGATGAATTTGCCAATTCTGTACCTTTTGCATGCAAAAAATAAGAAAAATGTCATATTTTGTAGAATAAACAAGCAGACGATAAGAAAGTTTTGAAAAAGGGGTTGCGTGGGGATTTTTTTCGCCTATAATGCGTATCCATCGGCGGTGATGTTAAATAAAACCTCTGGTAAATCAATAAGTTGATTGGGTTGTTAAGATTTCGAATGAGATTTT
>NZ_NEGC01000007.1 GCF_002135335.1 Acinetobacter sp. ANC 4470 | reverse complement strand
AATAAGACCCAAGCAAGTATCCATAAACAGTTGTGCTGGCGACAATAGCAAGAGTGAACCACCTGATCCCTTCCCGAACTCAGAAGTGAAACCTCTTCGCGCTGATGGTAGTGTGGGGTTACCCATGTGAGAGTAAGTCATCGCCAGCTCATTATTCCTAAAACACCCCCAACAAGCGTTGGGGGTGTTTTTTTATGGGGCTAAAAAATAAGTCAAAATAAAAGGCTCTAAAAGAGCTTATAGATATTTTAACTGCTAGATACGAAACAAAGTCTTGTTATTTGAATATGGCTCTTCTCTATTGGAGGCTTTGGTAATGGTTTGTGATTAAGCTTATTATAATTTTTAGCTAGAGTGATTTCTATTTTTTAGGGATTTAATGATCTATAGCTTTTTAAATATAAAAAGTAGGCTGCTGGTTTCTAGTTGGTATATATTTTTATTAATATGGGTGTATATACGAAAACTTATTAGATTTTTTTTTAATCTATTTTTAATTTGTATTATTTTTAATAAAACTGTGCTATAAAATCATAAATCGGCATGAAAATTGCTTATAAGGGCTATTGAGAAAGTGTAGAGGTAATATGAAGTTATCGGTTGGATTAAAAGTTGCGAACTCCTTGTCGTTGACACCGCAGTTGCAGCAGGCCATTCGTTTGCTTCAACTATCGAGTCTGGAACTTGAGCAAGAAATTCAAATTCAATTGGATAGTAACCCTTTATTAGAAAAAGTAGAAGAACAGTCGAATATAGAGAGTCTATCTTCTTTGGAAGAGCAAGAAAAAGAATATGACAATAAAGATCTAACCAATGAATTGAATGCGAATACTTTACCTGATGATTTACCTGTCGATACGGATTGGGATGATATTTATACCCATCAGCCAACGAGTCTAGGTTCACCTGAATATGAGGAGCGTGAAGATAATCGTCAAGGGCATTTGAGTTTAAAAGAGCATATGCTTGAGCAGATTAATTTATTGCATTTTTCACAGGTTGATCGCCTTATTGCACATTGTATAGTGGATTCTTTAGACGAAAAGGGTTTTTTAGATGCAGAAGTTGCTGAAATAACAACCTCAGTTCAGCATTTATTGGAGTCTATGGATTACGATGATGAAGTTGAAGATGATGAAGTTATTGTTGTTTTAAAGCATATTCAGCATCTTGATCCTCCTGGGGTAGCATCACGTAATTTAGCTGAATGTTTGTTAGTACAATTAGAAAGTTTAGCGGTTCGAACATTGTATCGTCGTGAAGCAATGATTTTATTGAGCCATTATGAATTATTAATTTCTAATGAATTACCAAAACTGGTAAAACAAACTGGTTTAAATCCAGATCAATTAAAATGTGCTGTTGATTTGTTAAAGACATTAAAAGCTTATCCGGGAATGGAGTTTGAAGAAAAAGATTCGGACTATCAAATCCCAGATATTGTAGTTATTAAGAAAAATGCGCATTGGCAAGTGCAATTAAATCCAGACATTATGCCGAAATTACGCATTAATTCTTTTTATGCCAACATGATTAAACGTGCAGATCAAAGCAATGATAATCAATACTTACGCAATCAAATGTTAGATGCCAAAAATTTTATTAAAAGTGTGGATGAGCGACATAAGACCTTATTAAAAGTTGCAACATGTATTGTTGAACATCAAAAGATGTTTTTAGAAATTGGTGCAGAAGGGATGAAGCCTTTGGTGCTTCGTGATGTTGCAGAAGAAGTCGATTTACATGAATCTACGATATCACGTGTAACGACGAATAAATTTATGCTGACGCCACGTGGCTTGTTTGAACTGAAATATTTTTTCTCCAGTCATGTCGCGACAACTTCAGGTGGAGAAGCCTCCTCCATTGCAATTCGTGCCAAAATTAAAAAGCTAATTTCTGAAGAAAATCCGCGTAAGCCATTGTCAGATAATATTATTGCTACTGTATTAAAGGAGGGGGGGATTGATGTAGCACGTCGGACTGTCGCTAAATATAGAGAGTCGTTACATATTCCATCATCTTCTGAACGAAAAGTATTGATCTAAATTTTAAAGTGTGGCTATTCTAGAGATTCATTATGACAAGATAATGAATCTCTTTTTTACTTAAGGAATGGCCAGAATGATTTAATGTTCAATGTGCAGGATTTATTTTTTGCTGTCATTAGGTCGATGTGGTGATTGCTTTATTACCCTAAAAGAAGGTGAGGGATAGAACTATGCAAATAACAATCCGTGGTCATCATTTAACGATTACCCCTGCAATTGAAGAAAATATTCGGCTTAAATTTTCGCAAATAACAAAGCATCTAGATCAAATAAATAGCATGCAGGTGAAACTTTCAAAAGATCATCAAATTGATAAACATTCTAAAAAAGGCAGTGATAACCATATTGCTGAAGCAATTATTCGTTTACCTGGAATAGAGATGTTTGCTCAGGCCAGTGCTGATGATATGTATACCTCGATTAAAAAATTAACAGAAAAACTAAAAAGACAATTGCATAAACATCGGGAAATGCAGGCCGCGTATCAGCCTTTACTTGTATAGTTTGTTTTTTAAATAAAAAGAGGTTTTGAGTGACCTCTTTTTTATAGATAAAATGTTAGAGGTTAATGATTTATTTTTCATATTTATAGTAAAATGGTAGGTTTTTACACCGTTGGTCCTATAAGAGGTCTTTGTGATGAATAGTGAACAGCTCACTGAAATTTTAAAAGCTGCTTTTCCAGAGGCTGAAGTTGCGGTTAGTGGGCAAGGCGGTAAGTTTGATCTTCGAATAGTCGATGAGCAATTTGAAGGGAAACGTCCTGTCGCACGTCAACAAACGGTTTATGCTCCGTTAAATTCATATATTGCCAGCGGTGAAGTACACGCGGTAACTATTCGTGCAATGACCAAAGAAGAATGGCGTAAAGCAAGCTTATTCGGAGCTTAGAACTAAATGGATAAATTTTTAATTCAGGGCGGTGTTAAGCTCGAAGGTGAAGTACGTATCTCTGGTGCAAAAAATGCAGCGTTGCCTTTACTTGCGGCCATGATTCTTGCAGATAGCCCGATTACCTTGACTAATGTGCCAAACCTTAAAGATGTCAATACTTTAGTTGAGTTGATTGGCGGTTTAGGTGTGCAAATTTCTTATGAAGGTGACACAGTTAAAGCTGATGTTTCTACATTAGATAATCAGTTTGCGCCCTATGAGTTGGTAAAAACCATGCGTGCATCAATTTTGGTGCTTGGTCCATTATTAGCGCGTTATGGTAGTGCACAAGTGTCACTTCCTGGTGGTTGTGCTATTGGTTCACGTCCAGTTGATCAGCATTTAAAAGCATTAGAAGCTTTAGGTGCACATATTGAAGTCGAAAATGGTTATGTGCATGCCAAAGTCGATGGTCGCTTAAAAGGTGGCGAAGTTATCTTTGATATGGTGACTGTGGGTGGCACAGAAAATATCTTAACTGCGGCGGTCTTGGCGGATGGTGTAACCACGATTCGTAATGCTGCACGTGAACCTGAAATTACCGACCTTGCGCAAATGTTGATTAAAATGGGCGCAAAAATTGAAGGTTTAGATACAGATACTTTAGTGGTAACAGGTGTGGATAGTTTACATGGCTGTGAATATGCTGTGGTTGCTGACCGTATTGAAACGGGTTCATATCTTGCTGCTGCTGCAATTACAGGCGGTAAAGTGAAAACGACACATACTGATCCAAATCTTCTTGAAGCTGTTTTAGACAAATTCGAAGAAATGGGCGCAGAAGTGACGCGTGGTGAAGATTGGATTGAACTTGACATGATGGGCAAACGTCCGAAAGCAGTCAGTTTCCAAACTTTACCTCATCCAGAATTCCCAACAGATATGCAAGCACAGATTATGGCAGTGAATGCCATTGGTAGTGGTTTTGCAACGATTTCTGAAACGATTTTTGAAAACCGGTTTATGCATGTCCCTGAGCTTTCTCGTATGGGCGCAAACATTCAGGTTGAAGGTAATGATGCTGTTGTGACTGGCGTAGAAAAACTTTCTGCAGCACCAGTAATGGCAACCGATTTACGTGCTTCATTTTCTTTGGTTTTAGCTGCTTTAGCGGCGGAAGGGGAAACATTGATTGACCGTATTTATCATATTGATCGCGGTTATGAAGATATTGAAGCGAAGTTACAGGGTTTAGGTGCCCAAATTAAGCGAGTAAGTTAATGAGTGATATGAGAAACGATGATCCAAACTTTGACGTAATGGGCAATTTTGATCATGGTTTAACTTTAGCATTAAGCAAAGGACGTATCTTAAAAGAAACTTTACCATTGCTTGAAACTGCAGGAATTAACTTACTGGAAGATCCAGATAAATCACGTAAGTTAATTTTTCCAACGACACATAAGCACGTGCGTATTTTAATTTTACGTGCCTCAGATGTACCAACTTATGTGGAAAATGGCGCGGCTGATTTAGGCGTTGCTGGTAAAGATGTGTTGATGGAGCATGGCGCACAAAATGTGTATGAGCCACTCGACTTGAAAATTGCCAACTGTAAACTCATGACAGCAGGTAAAGTCGGTATGGTTCGTCCGAAAGGTCGTTTAAAAATTGCCACTAAATATGTAAATCTGACTCGTCAATATTATGCGAGTCTGGGTGAGCAGGTTGATGTGATTAAACTTTATGGCTCGATGGAACTTGCACCATTGGTTGGTTTAGGTGATTACATTGTCGATGTCGTTGATACGGGTAATACATTACGCGCCAATGGTCTTGAGCCACTTGAAGAAATTTGTACCGTTTCTTCTCGCCTCATTGTCAATAAAGCCAGCTTTAAACGTAAGCAAACGCTGTTAAATCCAATTTTAGCGCAACTTGAAACAGCGGTTGCAGAGCGTCAAAGCCAAAAATAAAGATTAATCTTGTTTGGGTTGAAAAACCGTCGTGAGTCACGACGGTTTTTTTATGGTCAATGTTGAGCCGTTATAATACCGACAAAATTATTTTCTGAATCATTTCAAAAGTTATTTTCCATTAAGCTTAAGCGATAGATGTACTATTGATACCCAAAAATGCAACGAAACAAGGTAAACTAATCTTTTCTTCACTCACCTTGTAGGTAAATTGATGCGACGTTTATCGACTCAAGATCAAGACTTTCAACAAGTCTTTGCCGATTTATTGGCGTTCGAAACAGTCAACGATCCAGAATTGTTAAAAACAGTAGACCAAATCATTGCAGATGTTCGTAAGCATGGTGATGAGCATGTTTTAAAATTAACACAACAGTTCGATCGACATCCTGCGCATCAATTCTCAGATTTGGAACTGACTCAAGAAGCATTAAAGGCAGCATTTGAGGGCTTAAATAGCGAAGTGCGTGAAGCTTTGGAGCTTGCAGCAAGCCGTATTCGCGAATTCCACCAAGTGCAAAAGCAAGAAGGTTGGACCTATGTGGATGCCTTAGGAAATACGCTAGGTCAAAAAATCACACCGCTTGATCGTGTCGGGATTTATGTACCAGGTGGTTTAGCTTCTTATCCGTCTTCAGTACTGATGAATGCTGTACCTGCACATGTTGCGGGTGTGCCTGAAATTATCATGGTAGTGCCTGCACCAAACGGTGAGTTAAACCCATTGGTGTTGGCAGCTGCCTATTTAGCAGGCGTGAGTCGCATTTTTACCATTGGTGGCGCGCAAGCAGTTGCAGCCTTGGCATATGGCACAGAAACCATTCCATCGGTTGATAAAATTACTGGACCGGGGAATCGTTTCGTTGCTGCTGCAAAACGCGCGGTGTTTGGTCAAGTGGGTATTGATATGATTGCAGGGCCATCTGAAATTTTGGTCTATGCCGAAGGTGAGAATAACGCGCAATGGTTGGCGATGGATTTATTGTCACAAGCTGAACATGACACCGTTGCACAAGCGATTTTCATCACACCCGATGAGCAACTTCTAAATGATGTTGCACAAGCCATTGAAGAACATTTAGTTGCCTTACCCAAAGCTGAAATTGCACGGATTTCAATAGCCAATCGTGGTGCTTTAGTTTTGGTAAAAGATCGTCAAGAGGCGATTGAGTTGATTAACCAAGTAGCAGCTGAGCATTTAGAGTTATGTTTAGATGAAGCCCAAGAAATGGCGGAACATATTCGCCATGCTGGTGCAATCTTTATGGGGCGTTATACCCCTGAAGCAATTGGCGATTATTGTGCAGGGCCAAATCACGTATTACCGACATCGGGTACGGCACGTTTTTCATCGCCATTGGGTGTGTATGATTTCCAAAAACGTTCTAGCTTGATTATGTGCTCGCAAGAAGGGGTAAAAACCCTTGCGAAAACCGCTGATATTTTGGCACAAGAAGAAAACTTGGATGCACATGCACGTTCAGCACGTTATCGTTATCAATAAGCTTTGATTGATATAAAAGGCTGATTGATCAGCCTTTTTTAAAGCCTAGAATAGATTTGATTGAGATATTGAAAGATGAAAATCACAACAGAACAAATGCGTTTTTGGAGTCCTGAAGTACGTGAATTAGAACCGTATGTACCGGGCGAGCAACCGAAAATCCAAAACTTACTTAAATTAAATACCAATGAAAATCCATATCCACCATCACCTAAAGTAGTTGCAGCGGTACAAGCCGTTTTAGCTGACTCTGCCGACGTATTACGTTTATATCCAGATCCAGAGGCTTCTGCATTAAAGCACGCAATTGCGGCGCAGCAGAATGTTGATGTTGCAAATGTCTTTGTCGGTAATGGTTCAGATGAGGTTTTGGCGCATATTTTTAAAGCATTTTTTGTGCAACAACAGCCTATTCTTTACCCTGATATTACCTATAGTTTCTATCCCGTTTATAGTCAATTTTTTGCAGTCAAAACCAAAGTATTGCCGTTAAATGATGATTTTGAAATTGTGGTAGATGATTATAAACAAGCCAATGGCGGCATTATTATTACCAATCCCAATGCACCAACCAGTATTGCATTGGAGGTCTCTGCTATTGAAGAAGTGTTGCAAGCCAACCCGAATTCGGTGGTGGTGATTGATGAAGCTTATGTTGACTTTGGTGCGCAGTCTGCGGTTAGTTTGGTGGAAAAGTATGAAAACTTAGTGGTGTGTCAAACTACATCGAAATCAAGATCACTTGCGGGTTTACGTGTTGGTTTTGCAATTGCGCAACCGCATTTAATTGCGGGTCTTGAAGCGGTCAAAAATAGTTTTAATTCTTATCCAATGGATCGTTTTGCAATCGCTGCAGCGGTCGCCTCATTTGAGGATCAAGCTTACTTTGAAGCACAATGCCAAAAAGTGATTGCAAGCCGAGACAAGCTGGTGACGGAATTAGAAAGCATTGGTTTTAAGGTTTTACCATCGAAAGCCAATTTTATTTTTGCATCATTACCAAATAAAGATGCAGGTGAATTGGCAGCACAATTACGTGAACAAGGTATTATTGTGCGTTATTTCAATAAACCGCGTATCAACCAATTTCTACGTATTACCATTGGTACAGATGAGCAAAATCAACGTTTAGTAGATACCCTAAAAAATAACATCTTAGCTTAATCTTTTAAGTTTCAGATGCTTTCTGCCATGTGTTGAGTAGGTCAAGCATGGCAGAAATTTTATCAAAACATTCTTGATATTCTGCATCGCAATCTGAAGCGATTGTCACACCACCACCTGCCCATAACGAAACATCGTTTTGATACTTTTGGATGGAACGAATCAAAATATTCCAAGAACCTGTACCATCAAAATTAAAATAACCAAGACTGCCGCAATAAGCACCTCGTGGAGCACCCTCTAGTTCATCAATAATTTGCATGGCACGGATTTTGGGTGCGCCGGTAATTGAGCCACCGGGTAGTGCAGACAGGAGGACATCAAAGGGATTGGTATCATCTTTGAGCGTGGCTGTGACTTCGCTGACCATATGATGAACTTGATTAAAAGATTCAATTTCAAAAAGTTGTGGGGTTTTTACTGAACCTGTTTCAGCATAAATACTCAGATCATTGCGTAGTAAATCGACAATCATGACATTTTCAGCTTGATCTTTTTTAGAATCAATCAAGCGTTGTTTCGATTTTTCATCCTGCCTTGGGTCAGTATAACGAGGCATCGTCCCCTTAATCGGGCGAGTCACAATTTTTCGATTTTCTTCAAAATCAATGAAAAGTTCCGGTGAGCAGCTTAACAATTCAAAATCATCAATTTTTAAATAACCTGAATAGGGGGCATCGGTGAGTTTCCAAAAATCTTCAGCGATATCTAATAAGTAACCTTGCGCTTTTGCTGTAAATTCTTGAGTTAAATTAATTTGATAGCAATCACCGCCTTTAATATATTCTTGTACTTGCTTAAATGCAGATTGATATTCATTTTTACTCCAACGTGCATTGCATGGTTGAGTCAGTTGGAAAGACTGATTCTTTTTGTTGGTTAATGCCTCTTGAATAAACTGGAAAATTTCTTCAGCCTCATCTTCATCACTAAAAAAAGTCCAACCTTGCTCAGTGAGTTTGAGATAGCTGCGATAAATACCTAAAAATAAAGCAGGTTGTTTTTTTTCTTGAATAGAAACTTGCTGTTGTGCAGCATCATCATAACTGATGAAACCAATCAAACCGCCGTTAAAATCAGAATGATCGGTTTTGGCATTGTCTTTAAAAAACTGATTAAGATGAATAGAGGATGGTTTTTCTTGGTATTGGTGTAGAGTGACCCGTTTGAAATTTTGAGTGATTTGATCTTGTCTCAGCATATATTCAGATGCAAAAAAAGCAATCACGGGGTGGTCTACATTTTTTAAATAAACCAAATGTGTGAGATGCGATAAAGCAGAAAGTATTTGAGCAGGACTAAGCCATTGTTCAGTCAATAAATTTTTAAAAATAACGGGATTATTCATACGATGTTAAATTTTAAAAGGCACAGATAAGACTATTCTATAACAATGTTTATGCATAAAAACTGTAAATACCGTTTATCGGTAACATCTAGATTGCGACCAACAGCAGTTGAACAAAAAATGACACAGAGATAACTTAACTAGGGCAAATAGGCTGCTCAAGGAAAAGATTCACTATTGTCAAAAAACAAAAAACAATAGGTGATATCGAGTGGTTGACAATCAAAAAAATAATACTCTTGGGAGAGTACAAAGATGAAAAAATTTACTAAACTTGCTTTAGTTTCTTCATTAGCAATTAGTGCAAATGCGATGGCAATGCAAGCAATGGATGATGCTTCATTGGGTGCGACTACTGGTCAAGATGGTATTAACATCGGGATTGGTATTTCAAAAATTGAAATTGAAAAACTTTATATTCACGATAATGATGGTTTAGCTGCAGCAGGTGTAGCAGGTGATGCTGGCTTTGGTGGTACAGCCACAGCTGGTGCAATTGTTATCAAGGGTAATGGCACTGGTGTCACAGCGACTAAAGGTATTGTGATTGGTGCAAACTATGATAATGCTGGCGCGTTTCTATTAGCATCACGTAACTTGGCAGATTTGCAAATTGATAGTGATGCGGGTACAGGTGCTAATGGTGCATTTATCAATATTGCTGCTCAAGTTTCTGGCTTAGATATTAATATTGGTGAAATTGGTGTTACTGCTTCGAATGCTGTTCCAGCAGCTGGTGCTACTTCAATTCGCCGTGGTGGTAAAGATAATGCAGGTGCAGGCCAAAATTACAACGCAATCTTAAGTGGCTTATCGCTTAAAACAGGCCAAATGACTGCTAATATTCAATTGGGTGCGGCTCCTCAAGGTGCGATGATTAAATTAAATACTAAGATGGTCGGTGGTCTTGAGATTACGAATCTAGGTATTTTGGATAATTCAACTAAACAGGGTACGGGTGATGGTACTACTGGTAACCGTGCTGCTGGTGAGATTTTTGTTGAGAGCATCAAGGTTGCAGATGCAAATTCTACAGATTTAACAATCAAGCAAAGTGTTAGTGTAATTGGTAAGGAAGGAACGAATAATGGTTATATTCGTATGGTCAGTAGCTCAGGTCCAATTGATAACTATGTAAAAGGAATCCATTTAGGTAGCCGTACTGCTGGTTCAATTGGTGATGTAGAGGTTCAAGGTTTACAAACTTACTTCAGCCCAGCTCAGGGTACTTATGTTCCTGGTTCAATAATTACCATTTCTGGTCGTTAATTTTGAATAGAAAAAAGCGCGTGATTTCACGCGCTTTTTTTTACAAAAATAGTGTGAAAGTTTTCAAAAAAGCTAAAAAAAGTAAAAAAAAGCTGTTTTTTTTTATAAAAAAAGGTATCTTCATTTTACATGGATGTAGAGTATTTGCTCTAGAAAAATAATGAACAAAGGCGCGTCATGCCGATAACTAGAAAAGTTAAAAAGATATGTTAGAGATCGCATTAGGCTCGGCATTGATGTACTACTTTGCCACTGAAGCCTTTGAAATTAAGAAAAAACCAGCGGAAGCTGTCTATTACACAGAAACATTGGATTCTCGACAAGATTCTTTTAGTCGGATGCATCGTGAGCCTGTTCTAATCAAACCTGCTTTAGAGGATCAGTTTCGTGGCATTGTCCGTCAAGCATATGACTATAGCTGTGGGTCTGCAGCATTAACGACATTGTTAAATGGATATGTGGGTACGCAATTATCTGAACAACAAACCATGAATGGTCTGTTGAAGTTTGGTGAAACTGAAAAAATTATTGAACGTCGAAGTTTCTCTCTTCTGGATATGAAGCGTTTTGTCGGGGCATTAGGTTTAGAAAGTGGTGGATATAAAGGTGAGTTTTCAGATTTAGTCACACAGGCTCAACCAGCGATTGTGCCGATTTCCTATGCAGGATTTAAGCATTTCGTTGTCTTTAAGGCTTATAAGAATGGTCGTGTCTATGTAGCTGATCCAGCATTGGGGAATATTAGTTTTGATGAACAGCGTTTTAAAGATATTTGGGAAAACAATACGCTTTTTTTAATTAATGTCGCTCCTGAGCAAAGAAAAAAATTCTTAGCACTTCAAGATTCAGATTTAAGACATGTAGAGGATGCGACAGTGAATCGCTATGCTTTTGTTGATTTGCAATATCCCCAATTTTATATGGATAAAATTGCAGATAAAGCATCAACCATTCGTTTAGATAAAAATTTAAATGAAGACTCAGAGAATTTTGGTAAACCCACATACAATTTTTTACGTCTTTATTACAAGAGTAAATAAAGTTTAAAAGTGACAGATTAAAAAAATAAAAATGGTGAGATGGAATATGAATCGTAAATGGATGAACAAAACTTTATTGGCTTTGAGTATTCAAGTGGCAATAGGGGGGGCATATGCAGCAGAAGAACCAGCACTTGGTGAGTATGAAGTTGTTGATCAACAACAAACAGAGGTTGATTTAACAGCTTCACAGGCGACTCCTTCTCAATCAGGGGCAGTAGTAGAGGAACCAGCACTGGGTGGGTATGAGGCTGTAGCTGAGCCAACAGTTATATCTAGCCCCTCACAATCTTCAGCAAATAATTCAGTAGCGGCAACGCAACCTGTTAATGAACAATCACAGGCATCTTCAGCATTACAACAGCAAGAAGGTGATGCCAGTAAAGAAGCAAGTTTACAAGAAGTTTTTACCTCAAATGAAAGGCAGTATTCATTAATCAAAAAAGGTGATATTTCATCTTATTATGATATTGATTATACGTATTATCGTGATACGCAAATTGATGCTGAAATGGCCAAAGGTCAGCTTTATCAATTACGTGTTCAAGAAAATGCAACACATTCAATGACCAATACTTTTACTGCGCAGTATGGTGTCCTAGATAATTTAACCTTTACTGCTTCTTTGCCATTAGTCGCAAAAACAGATTTATTAAAAGATACCTCTACAGCAGGCTTAGGTGATATTTCTTTTGGTGCACGTTGGGAACCTTTTCCGCTAAAAACAGGCCGATTACCGCTGATTTTATTTGGTAATGTATCGACTAAAACAGGCGATAGCCCGTATGAAGTAAATGCAACTGATGACTTGGGAACAGGAAAAGGCTATTACTCAGCGGGTGTTGGTGCGAGTACACGTAAATATATAGATCCCGTCGTACTTTTTGCTTCTGTTTCAGCGAATTATGGATTTAAAGAATCGGGGCTTAATCAGAGACGTGGTTCACGTACTATTGATGAGTTTGAACCTGGGATTAGTGGCGGGTTTGCTTTTGGTTTTGCTTATTCGTTTAACTATGATGTTTCTATGACGATGTCATATCAGCAAAGTTTTAATACTGGGTCGGAATTTACTTATAGTTCTGGTGAAAATTATTCTCCCGCTGATCAGACCAGTTCTACTTTGGCAATTTCATTAGGTGTTCGTGTCTCACCAGAGACAATTGTAAATGGAACTGTGGGCATAGGCTTAACAGAAGATGCACCTGATGTATCGTTAGGTTTATCGTTCCCACTTGATATTTTAGGTTTCGGTAAGAAACTACGCTAAGAGGGTGGTCGTATGTATAAGATTCGACTTCGCCCGTTAGCCGCAGCAATTATATTATCGGGCTGTTCAAGTGCAACGTTTGCTCAATTGGGGCAAAATTTATCTGTTGATATTCGATCGCTAAGTATGGGGAATGCTGTTACGGCAGATCCCCCAGGCATTAGTGCCATTCATTTTAACCCAGCTGCTTTGACTAAAATTGAAGGTTTACAAACCGACGTACAGGGTATTCTTGCTAATTTTGATATTAAAAGAGAATTTTCAGTTCCGGCAGGTTACAACGTATTTGGTTATTCTGATGATCCGATGGTGTGTAATGATGGTCCTGAAATATCTTCAGATTTGTGTACAGACTTTAAGGGCACAGTTAGTGGTGATGTAGAATACGTCAGTCTATATGTACCAATATTGAAAAAAATGGTTGATTTGGGCGAAGGAGTACCTATGGCTGCACCTACAGCAGGTATAGCCTATAAACCACCTGGTTCAAAAATGACTTTTGCCACAGCAATGTATGCACCTTTAGTTGCTGGTTTTGGTGCTGAAAATGGTAATCCTGGGAATTATATGGGGCAACAAGTTGCTCTAGAACGAATTACCTATTTATCACCTTCAATCGCTTATGAAGTGAATGATCATTTGTCGATCGGTGCTTCAGTAGGGATGTCTTATCAAGCGATTGGCTTAAAAACAGATTTGCGATTTCCAAATGAATTGATTGGTATGCTAAGAATGATCGATGAGGTCGTTTGTACACCTTTCAAGGAAAATCAGGACATTATTACCGATATCTTACTTCTCGGTATGTGTAATACCAAAGAAGGTATGAATCCTTTTGGCCGTTTTGGACAAATGGAGCTTGCATTAGAGCAGTCGCTCAGTCCGAGTTATAACCTTGGTGTCTTGTGGGAACCCACTGAAGACTTTAGTTTTGGTGTGGTATATCAAAGCTCTGCAAAAATGCGTCTAAAAGGTAAATATCATATTGATAATGCTAAAGCGCCACAGGAGCTGATTAAAGGTTTGATGTCTTCACCAACAGGACAAATTCTTGCGGCAATTCTAGGGTTCCCTAGTATGGTCCCTGCAAGTGAGTCAGGTCTTGTTTCAATGGATTTAGAATATCCTGCACACTTTCAAGCAGGTATAAAATACAAGGTGCTACCTGATTTACAAGTTAATTTTGATGTTGGATGGACAGATTACAAGGCTTGGGATAAGTTTAAATTTGAATTTGATCGACAAGTTTCAGCATTAAAAATTGCCAAGTTACTTTCGGCAAATATCGGTGATACTTCTCTAGCATTACCGCTAGAATTCACTTCGCCATGGAATTTTGGCATCGGCTTGGAATATTCAGCGACAGATCGTTTGAAGTTACGTGCGGGCTATGAGCCACGTACCAGTGCGATTCCTGATAATAAACGTAATACGATGGTTCCGATTAACAATGCACAATTGTTTGGTTTAGGGGTGGGTTACCGTTTTGATGCAGATACGGATGTCGATTTGTCGATTGGTTTTCTACGCAGTAAAGATAAAATTCCAGCAAATTCAAGTAGCCTAGCAAACCAAACTGGTGTCAATAATATTTTATTGAATCCTTATGCGGGGCTAAATGTTAAAACGGATACTAAAGTCACAATTTTAGGATTGAACTATAGAACCAGATGGTAGGTGTATTGAAAATAATGAAAAAAAATTTATGGGTGAAATCGATACTGGCTCTATGTCTTATAGATGTATCTTTTTCATATGCAGGTGAGTTTTATACCATTATTGGTCCAGATGGTCGACCAATGGTCGTGCAACAAAAAAGCCTGCCGCCAAAAAGTAAGGTTGCTGAAGTTTTGATGCAACAGCAACCACATGATCCAGAGCAAAAGCAAGTGCCAGATATTCAGCAGCCAATCGCTGTAGCTGAAATAAAGTCACCAAAGGGTTCAGCGTTGCCGGTTGAAGATCAATCATCGACGAATATGATAAGAAAAACTTCTAATGTTGTTGATCGGACTCTGCAACAGAGTGTTGTACAAGCAGAGTTCAAAAATGAACAACAAAGCAAAGGTGTTTTAAAGTTAAAGCCAGCGATTGAAAAAGTTGTACAGAAACCGAGCTTACCTATTGTTGTAAAACAACCAGAAGTTGAAAATACAGAAGCCTTTGTGATTATCAATGGTGAAAAATATATTAGAAATGAATACTTAGAAGATAAGGAATTTAACCTAGAGGGTAAAAAGCGTTTTTATGCAATGCCTGAAGGGGTCATTGATGTTAAGCATGGCGCAACGCGGCTACAATTGGTAGAAAGAGAAAAAGGTGTAAGTAAATCAATCATACAGTCACTTTTTAAAAAGAATCAAAAAAAAGAGAGTGAAGTAATTACACTGTCATCGACGTATTATCGAATTTCACAAGCGGATGTCGTTGATGGTTTAGGACAACAATGTATTCAGGATAAAAAAATTAAAAATGCCAAAACAGTGAGTTTGGAGAAAGAAGTTAATCTATGGCCACGGGTACCTTTAAAAGATCAATTCGATTTTGAAATTGTTAAGGTATCTCATGAAATTCAAAATATTCAAATTAATTCTTACGCGTCACGTCAACAGGATCCTACTTTTTATTGGCCCTTTGTGGTTTTTTTAGATGCGAATGCTTGTGTCTTAGAAGGTGCAGGTGGGTTTAAAAATCATGATGCTGTGGCATCTTTTACTTCGCATGAAAAAATTGAAGGAGTGATTCATGTCCCACTCAAAAGTCAATATATATTACTTACACCTTTAGCCAGTGCCATAGATTTAGAGAACAGAGCACTGACAAATCAAGGTCAATTAAAGTTAATTGCAATTCGTTAAGAATAGAACTAGGGAATTTAGGATGAAAAACAAGTATTTATTACCTTTTGCACTCACAACCTTGATGGCTGCTTTGAGTGGTTGTGGTGGTGAGAGCGCTAATATTATTCCCGAGACGTCTGATTCCAGCACAGAAAATGGTACATGTACGCCAAAAATGAACGGATGTGTAGAATTTGCTTTAGATTATCCATTGGATGGACTGAATTTTACCTGTAGTAGTGATACAACCAATAGCTTTATATCAATATTAGATTTGGGTGATGGCGTTGCAACAGGGAGTTGTAGAGTCGATGATAAAGTCACTTTTTTCATTAAAGGTGAAAAAGATAAAAAAATTAATTTAGGTGTGGTTGAATTAAATAAAGTTGCACGATTAAGTGCTGGACAAGTACCTCGTTTAACCATTTTGGATATGGCAGTGGGGATTACGCAACAAGACGCTAAAACCTTAAGTAAAAATGATCCGACAGTCATGGTGGCGATGAAGCTAGTCAAAATTTTCCAAGCTTTAGCTTTACAAGAAAATAAAATTGATGTGCCCACGGATATTCAAGCTTTATATATTACGGATGAGATGCGGTCAAAATTAGAACTTATTTTAAGTTCAGTTACTTCGCAACAAATTATGAGTGATGAATATGTCGATATAATTAAGCCATGGGTTGATGTTTCAGTGATTGATGATGATCAAGCATTTGAAGTTGTGAGTAAATTAATGAATATTGCAACTGCGGCAGTATATCAACCAGAGTTTGCGCTATTTTCAACCAGTGGAGTACTGGGGAGCCTAATATCGGGTTCCGATGGTTTGGTTGGGTGCAATAAAGAAACTTGTGATTTAAAGGATAAGTCAACCAAATATTTGTTTGGACACTTTATGCTAATTACTGACCGACAGGGCTATACTTTTGGTAGTGGCTTACAATGGAAAGGTACTGCTACGGGTAATTTGGCTGCAATTAGTAGTGTAAATGCCGAATTAATTCGTAATGTAAAACCAGTACGTATGACTGCACCAGCACAAGGGCATTGGATTAATCCGGTTAACAAGAGAGTTGATCAAGATTATCAACTGGATATAGCAGATGTGAATTCACAGCCATTGATTATTAGTCAGGGTAAGATTTTTAATGATTATATGATGGCGGGTAGAGAACAATTTTATAAATTATTAACCAATAAGACGACAGTCAGCAGTGAAGAATTAAAAGATCTCGGTCGTTGGAAACAAACGACGAATACCGATGAATTTAAAGGGTCTTTAGATTTATATAAAATATTTCCAATCACTTATTTAGATAAACAGGTTTTTAAATCTGTCAGTAATGTGAAATCTGGGGAAAAGTATATTTTTCCCATGTATGCAGATTTAACCTTTAAATTTACAGATACTTCCGTGCCTGCTGTTAAGTTAGGGATTGTGATCGATCAAAATGGTGATATTCGTTCTAATATCAAAGCAGGTTCTACTGAGACGGATATGTCTACATCAGATAATGCTTGTACTGAGGATTCATTTGATCCGAATACCTTTATTGATCAGCATGGTGTACAACAATATCGTTTAGGTACAATTTCACGTGCATTTACTGCGAATAAATTACTTTCTATACGTATGGTTTTAAGTCATGACAAATTTGTAAAAATTAATGGTGCTTTAGTTGGAATGAACTCTACCATTAAAACATCATCTGATTCATCGACGGAAAGCGTAGTCGTTGGTGGGGCACTGTTAGATGTAGCAAGTTTATTGGATCCAGCCGTAATAAGTGGACAAGCGCGTGTGACATTTACAGATTCAGCTAAGCAACCTGTAAGATGGGGGAACAGTTTAGCGAGTTTTCAACATGTTTATAATTTAGCGAACGCCAGTGCAGCAACTGATGCAGACAAAGCACTTGCTAAGTTAGCGGGGGGAACGCTAGATTTCACTTTAGCTCCATGTTATAGCGTTGCGATTAAGTAAAAATTACCATTAGAATAAAAACAGCCCATCGAGAGATGGGCTATTTTTATTTCTTAATTATTTAAAAATTATTTAGAAAAATTAGCCAGTATGATCTAAACGTGAACCCAAAGTTTCTAAATGCATATTGAATGAAGCGGTTTTACGATCTTCAAAATAATGTCTTAATGTTCGTTCTACGCTCGGGAAAGCCAGTTCAGACCAAGGGATTTCGTGTTCTTCAAATAAACGGGATTCAATGGTTTCTTCACCCGCACCGAACACGCCATTGACTAAATGGGCTTTGAATAAAACGTAAATCTGACCGATTCGAGGAATGTTATACATACAATAGAGCTGATCAATTTCAATTTCAGCCTCGGCTTCTTCGCGTGTTTCTCTTGCCGCACCTTGTTCCATAGTTTCAAACAATTCCATATAACCTGCTGGAAGTGTCCATAACCCATAACGTGGTTCAATTGCGCGTCGACAAAGTAAAACTTTATTTTCCCAGAGTACCAGCGCCCCACAAATGACCTTGGGATTGATGTAATGAATATTGCCACAATCTGTACAAACACGACGTAATTGATGATCGCCGAGTGGGATTTTTTCCGCTGTTTTATGTCCACAAATTACACAAAAATTCATATTCATCGTCAATGATCAAGGTGTGATCAGCATAACTGAAAAATTTAACTTTGGCATCATTTCTATCTTTTTGAATAAAAACTCAGCTATGATGAAACGAAGAAGAAATAAAGAGAGAGTCAAGTATGGATGACCATTCGTTAATTCACTCACTACAGCAAAGATTACGGTTTTCCACACGGGTAAAATCTGCACAAGCTGCTGTATTAATTGCGATTACAAATGAGTCTAATCCCAAAGTTTTGCTTACTCGCCGTTCACTTTATTTATCAAATCATGCTGGAGAGGTTTCCTTTCCTGGTGGCAAAAGAGATCCACAAGATACCAGTAATATTGTGGTGGCATTACGCGAAGCCTATGAAGAGACCGCATTAAATCCATTTGATGTGCAATTGATTGGTGATTTGCCGATGCAAAAAGCGCGCAATGGTATGCTGGTTAAACCTGTGGTTGGATTGATTCCGCCAGAAGTAAACTTGATTGCTCAACCGAGTGAAATTGATCGTATTTTTTTTGCATCACTGGATAGTTTAATTCATGCGCCACCTATCCCTTATGAAGTGCGTTATGCACATCAGTCTTTATATTTTCCTAGTATGCGGGTGGAAAATGAAATCGTCTGGGGTTTGACTGCACGTATGTTGGTTTCATTATTTCAGTATGGTTTGAATTATCAGAAAGAATGGCCTTTTTTATTAAATTCACCCGCTTTTTATGGCAGTAAGATTAAACGTGGTAAATAGTTCAAGGAAGATAAAACATGATGTATAAATTTAATGGCTATGCACCGCAAGCAATGCATCAACCTTGGGATGGTTGGGTGGCTGAAAATGCAACCGTGATTGGTCAAGTTGAAATGGGTAAGCAGGTCAGTGTTTGGTTTGGTGCGGTCATCCGTGGCGATAACAGTAAAATCAGTTTGGGTGATTTTACCAATGTTCAGGAAAATGCCGTTTTGCATACCGATGCTGGCATTGAGATGCATATTGGCAGCTATGTCACGATTGGACATCAAGCGATGTTGCATGGCTGTACGATTGGTGACAACAGCTTAATTGGGATTAATTCCGTTATTTTAAATCATGCTGTGATTGGTAAAAACTGCATCATTGGCGCGAATGCTTTAATCCCTGAAGGCAAGATCATTCCGGATAATTCGGTTGTGATGGGTTCACCGGGGAAAATTGTCAAGACTTTAGATCAGGCTGCTGAAGTTAAGCTCAAAATGAGCGCTTTACATTACGCTGAACATTTTAAGCATTTTCAAAATTTGGAAGCAGTTGAATTTTAATTTGCACAGATGTATTGAGCCAAGTTGTTACTTGGCTTTTTTGTATCCCTCAGATGTAACATCTCGCCTAGAGTGCATGAGTGGAGTATGATAGCACTCGTTTTTTATCGCCAAATAAATTAAGGTTGCGCATGAAATTGCTGGCATTGGAAACTGCCAATGAGCAGTGTTCCGTCTGTATTGTAGATGAAACCCAAGAATTATTTTTCCAATTAGATGCGCGAGCAAAAGCACAAACGCAAACGATTCTCCCAATGATAGATCAAGCATTTACTCAGCTTGCTCTATCGGCATCAGAATTAACTGCAATCGCATTTAGCCGTGGTCCAGGTTCTTTTAGTGGCGTGCGAATTAATGCCGCTGTCACTCAGGCATTGGCATGGGCAAATGATCTGCCAGTTGTTCCTGTTTCTAGCTTACAAGCTTTAGCGCAGGCAGCCTATCGTATTCACGGTTTAACCGCAGTTACTGCGGTACTCGATGCCCGGATGAAGGAAGTGTATATTGCGAGTTTTCAGCTGGATCAACAGGGCATTATGCAAGCTGTTGATGCAGAGCAATTGTTAAACTATAGCGAAGCCACTGAAATCGTTAAATTTGAATTGGTCGGTTCGGGTTCAGCTTTAATTCAGCCAGAACAAATACAATACCAAGACTTAAGTGCGACTGCACAAGATATTGCGACCATTGCGCGCGCAGAGGTTGAGCAAAAAAAATGGGTCAGTGCTGAACAGGCATTACCCGTGTATTTACGTGATAACGCTTGGAAAAAAATTCCAGAACAAGGCAAATCTAACTAGGATTTTCTATGGATCTTTTACTGCTGCTAAAAGCGGCAATTATGGGTATTGTTGAAGGTGTTACCGAATTTCTACCTATTTCCAGTACTGGGCATTTAATTCTTGCTTCAGAATTAATGAATTTCTGGACCAAAGAAAAAAGTGATGTATTTGTCATCGCCATTCAAATGGGCGCAATTGCCGCAGTCATCTATGAATATTGGGCTCGGCTTTGGGGGGCTGCCACTGGTATGTTTACGGGTGAGGAAAAAGGTCGTCATCTTGGTTTTAGCCTGATTATGGCCTCAATTCCAATTATACTGATTGGTCTCACCTTTGGACAAACGGTAAAAGCATTCTTATTTAATGATATTGCTGTGGCGATTGGTTTAATTGTCGGTGGTTTGATTATTATCTGGATTGAAAAGAATCCACGTAAAGTGAACGCTGAAGAAGTCGAGAATATGAGTTATAAAGAAGCCATTTGGATTGGTTTAATTCAAGTTCTGTCTTTAATTCCGGGTACTTCACGTTCTGGTGCAACCATTATTGGTGCCATGTTTTTGGGCATATCACGTAAAGCGGCGACTGAATTTTCTTTCTTCTTAGGAATTCCCGTGATTGTTGGTGCAGGCCTGTTAGACCTTTATCAAAGTTATGATGTATTTCAAGGCACTGAAGATTGGACTGTGCTTGCAACAGGGATTATTGTTTCCTTTGTTTCTGCATTGATTTTAATTCGTGTGTTAGTGGCTTATGTTGCAAAACGTGATTTCATGGTCTTTGCTTGGTATCGTATTGCTTCTGGTCTTTTAATTTTACTCTTTGCATTTACAGGCTGGAAATTATGGTAAGCGACATCCGCTTATTTGTAGAAGCAGAATTTCAACAGAAAGCACAGCAGTATTCTGCTGTGCTTTCTTCTCGTGGGGTTCAGGTAAATTTAGAAATTATTGAAAAACTCAATGCTCGCTTTTTGCGTTTGCATCCAGAGTTGGCGTTGTGTGTAGATGAATTGGGTCTTTGGCTGTGTGCCAATGGCATGAAGATGCAACCCGATTGGAAGGCTGAAGTTCCACGGCTAAAAAGAGCTTCACTCAAATCTGAAATGATTGCCCGAGCGTGTAATCTAGGCGAAAAACCTAGATTGATTGATGCCACAGCAGGCTTAGGTCATGATAGTTTACTGATGGCACATTTAGGTGCTGAAGTCACTTTGCTTGAACGACATCCTATTTTATTTACTTTGCTTGAAGACAGTAAACACAATGCTGAACATGATCCTTTTTTAAGTTCGGTCGTGGCACGGATTGATTTGATTTTTTCTGATTCTGCTGATTATTTAATCCAGCAAGCGGAACAGCATCATACGGTAGATGTGGTTTATTTAGACCCAATGTTTCCGCAACGTGATCAAAATCAGCAAGCCATTAAAAAACAAGCCCAAGTCAAAAAACAGATGCAATTATTACACATGTTATTACCTGAAGATGGTGAAATGGATTTGGGTGATAATTTACTAATTTTGGCACAAGAACTAGCAAAACGAGTGGTAGTGAAGCGCCCTCGTCTGGCGATCTATTTGGCAAATCAAGAACCTAATCATCAATGGCAAGGCGATGCTTGTCGTTTTGATGCTTACTTTCAGTATCATCTTATAGAGTAGATGGGTAATTGCTTCAATATTGTGCATTAATCTGTTATATAGTTAAAAACAGCATTGATAAAACTCTCATCAAGCATACACTTAGACTGTAAATCAGCGAGCTATAGCCAACCCGAAATCCTATGATCGACTTCAAACCCTCCATCAATTTTTGGCATGATTTTAAAAGTAACCAAACTGCAGGGATGTGGCTTTTTTTAGGGTCGCGTCGGTCTTTACAAATTGTTCACCCCTCAATTTTGCAATTGATCTTTTGGGGGATTTTAGGTGGCAGTGCCAATAGTTTATTTAGCTGGTTAAGTTCAGGTGAAGTAGGAGAGTTTAATCCTCAAGGTTTGATTAGTTATGCTTTATGGCCTTTTATTGCGCTAATTGTTGGGATTTTCCTTTCACAACGGATTAATAACCCACGCTTGATGTTAGTGCCAGCATTATTGTGGTTGGTACTTGACACGCATATCGCCTTATTACAAAGTTTTATTCAGTATTTAGGTTATATCGATATATTGCCTTATGTCTTCTATGACTATTTACCCATGGTATTCATGGTGCTGTTTGTTTGGCAAAGTTTGGCCGTTGTTTGGGTGTTCTCGCGTGAATTAAAGTGGCCATGGTGGGAGCGGGCACTGATTGTTGCTGCAACCTTGTTTACTCTTGTGGTTTGGCAAATGTCAGTCAAAAGCGAACCGATTTGGAAAGTAGAAGAAATAGCCCCTACTTTTGCTGAAGATGCCTTTTATGCTCAAAGTCAGGTACTGAATAAATCTCTAGATGCTGTGCAATATGGTGAATTTGCGCAATCTCATTGGTATTTTTTAGGCGTGGCAGGCGCAGGCTATCAAGACGTGTTTAAGTCGGAAGTTGAACGTATTAAAGAGCAGTTTGATACCCGTTTTGGAACTTTTGGTCGCTCAGTGGCCTTAATTAATAATCCAACAACACGAACTAAAGCTCCCATAGCGTCACGCACCAGTATGGATTTAGCGTTGCGTAGAATTGGACAGCAAATGAACCGAGAAAGTGATGTATTATTTTTATACATGACCTCTCATGGTTTGCCGAATCAGTTTGAAATGGAAAATGCACCAATAGATTTAAATGATGTTGATCCCAAATGGTTAAAAGATGCTTTAGATAAGTCTGGGATTCGCTGGCGTGTGATTGTCATTTCTGCATGTTATTCAGGCAGTTTTGTTCCAGCATTACAAGATGATAATACTTTAATTATTACTGCATCTGCTGCAGATCGCGCCTCTTTTGGTTGTTCAAATGAAGCGGATTATACTTATTTTGGACGTGCTTTTTTTGATCAGGCCATGCGAGAGCAGACCTCTGTAAGTGCAGCGTTTGAGCAAGCGAAAGCAACAGTGGCGCAGTGGGAGTCGGCTCAAGGTTTTGACGCTTCTGAACCACAATGGTCGATTGGTAAGAACATGGAATTTATGTTGCCACAATTAGAACAACGTTTATTTCCAGCGATGAGCAAGACCGAGATTAAAACCGCAGGAACGCCAGAATTAAGTGTTCAAACACAATAAAGGAAATACGCACATGGAATTAATCCAACATAATCGATGCTTTGATGGCGAACAGCGCATTTATGCTTTTAATTCTAAGGTGCTCAATGGTGAAGCAAAATTTGGTGTTTTTTTGCCACCGCAAGCTTTAATTGGGCAAGCTTGTCCGACACTTTTTTATTTAGCAGGTTTAACTTGTACAGAAGAAACTTTTGCCATTAAAGCACATGCTCAACGCTTAGCCGCACAGTTAGGTTTGATCTTGATTAGTCCTGATACATCACCAAGAGGTGAAAATGTCGCACAAGGTGATTCTTGGGATTTAGGTCAAGGGGCAGGATTTTATCTAAATGCAAGCCAAGCACCGTGGGCTGAACATTATCAAATGGAAAGTTTTATTGTTGATGAACTCTATGAGCTGGTGAATCTTAATTTTCCAATTCAAACGCATAAAGTCGGCATCTTTGGGCATTCTATGGGAGGGCATGGTGCGTTGACCCTTGCATTTAAATATCCAGAAAAATTTAAATCGGTTTCTGCTTTTGCACCGATTTGTGCCCCGAGCCAATGTCCATGGGGTGAAAAAGCATTTTCTCATTATTTAGGTGCAGATCAAGCGGAATGGAAAAAACATGATGCCACTGCTTTAGTTCAAGCAAAGGGAGCTATGTTTAAAGAGATTTTGATTGATCAAGGACGAGAAGATCAATTTTATGCACAATTAAATCCGGCATTATTTCAACAGGCTTGCGCGCAAGTGGGGCAGCATTTAACTTTGCGTGAACATGCAGGCTATGACCACGGTTATTATTTTATTCAAAGTTTTATCGATGAGCATTTACAGTTTCATGCGGTGCAACTCGATGCATAGTTTTATACGTAGTTATGCTGTCTAAGTGTGTTGAAAATAAAGGGAGAATGTGATTCTCCCTTTATTATTTATTGATGTTGCCATGTTGCAGTAAATTCTTGTTGTGCCATACGGCTTAAATGATCTAGAACCACTTGTTCTAAACGGCTTAGGTCTTCGAGCGTGCTGTCAATAGAGACCAATAGTGCATCGGATTGTGGCATAAGTTGAATCGTGGCATCGGGCATGAAAATAGTGAAATCAGCTTCAGTTTCAGCAACTTCAAATTTATGTTTCCAATGATTGAGTACGCGTTTGGCGATGCGAGCGGCTTCAGTAGTGCTGATTTTTGTATGGCTTTTCATTTGTCTTTACCTTGTGATGGTATGTCAAAGTAACAGATCCAGAGAATTGCTACAGTAAAAAAATAGAACAGAATATTGCATATTTAGAACACTGAATAAATCGAATCGGATCAGGATTGAATCACTGTATTCAGGTTCAATTTGTTATAATGTGAAAAATCAATTTGCATACATAGCCAGGTTTTCCTCATGTCCAAGCCATATTTAATTGCACCATCAATTTTATCTGCTGATTTTGCTCGCTTAGGTGAAGAAGTCGACAATGTACTTCTTGCTGGTGCAGATGTTGTGCATTTTGATGTGATGGATAACCATTACGTACCGAATCTGACTTTTGGTGCAGGTGTATGTAAGGCACTGAAAAAATATGGTATTCAAGCACCGATTGACGTGCATCTTATGGTTTCACCGGTCGATCGCATGATTGGTGATTTTCTAGATGCTGGTGCAGACATTATTACTTTCCACCCCGAAGCAACCCAGCATATTGACCGTTCTTTACAGTTGATTAAAGCAGGTGGTGCGAAAGCTGGTTTGGTCTTTAACCCTGCAACACCATTACATTATCTGGATTATGTTTTGGATAAAGTAGATCAAGTATTATTGATGAGCGTAAACCCTGGATTTGGTGGACAAAAATTCATTCCAATGACTTTAGATAAACTTCGTCAAGCACGCAAAATGATTGATGCCTCAGGTCGTGATATTCGCCTTGAAGTCGATGGTGGTGTTACACCTGCAAATATCCGTGAAATTGCAGAAGCCGGTGCAGATATGTTTGTTGCAGGTTCTGCAATTTTTGGTCAAGCTGATTATAAAGCTGTGATTGATGAAATGCGTTCAGAGCTTGCAAAAGTGGGTGCTGTGAATATCTAATTATTTTTATTAATTGTGACTATGCTGTTGATGGAGTTGTGGATAACTGTATGGATATCTATGTAGATAACTGTATGGATAACTTGATTGTTTTATAAACGATTAATGATCAATGGTTTAATAATTAGACATAAAATGTATAAAAATGACTCGATTGAGTCCTTTTTTACATGGTTAAGACATTGGAAAGTATGGTTGTTTATTCAGCTCTGCTTAAAAATAGATCTGTTTAAAAAATAACTGTATTGTTTTAATGCGCATAAAATATAGAATGTTGTGTAGTTGAGTATAAATTTAAAAAATTGTGTATAACTGTATTGTTGGTTATGCTAGTAATATAGAGGACAATATTCATTGTTGATCTTCGACCGCGTTAAAGGAAGGATCTGTGCTGACTCAATTACGCAAACAAGCTTGGTTTGTGTTCCTAATGGCTTTTGTCATTGGGTGGAGTAGTGCCGCCTTGGCTTCAGCCAAACCTATGCATCAGCAAATGATGAGTGAATTGAGTGTTCATCAAGGTCACAGTGCAGGAATGCAGGCAATGTCCAATTGTCATGAAGCCCAGACCTTACAAGCACATGTAAAACACGATGCTTCGCAGCATGTTCAAATGCAGCTTGATCAAGATTGTTATAATTCAGCTCAGGATCAAACAGAGCATTTGAGTTGTAATGATTGTGCGCAATTGTATTGTCAGAGTTTAAGCACTTGGTTAAATGTACAAACTGTAGAATTATTCGATATAGAAGATACTCAACAGTTGCAACAGCTCAATTTTGATTATTCAGCCCAGCATTTAAGCGGTTTCTGGCAGCAAATTTTACGTCCTCCTAAAGCTTAATTTTGATTTAAAAAACATTTTCATTTTTAAATTACAGGTTAAGTCATGTCTATCAAATTAAGTCAAAGCCTCCTTGTGGGCGTATGTCTGGTTTCATCATCTTGGGCGTTTGCCGCAGTTAAAGAATATCATCTCAATATTGATGAACAGACAGTCAATATTACAGGCAAGCCGTTAAAGCGTATTACTGTGAATGGTCAATTTCCTGCCCCCCTTTTAGAGTTTGAAGAGGGTGATGATGCTGTTATTCATGTGCACAATAATCTAAAAAATAAAGATTCTTCCATCCACTGGCATGGTTTATTGCTGCCCGGTTTAATGGATGGTGTACCTGGTTTTAACCAATTTAAAGGGATTAAGCCGAAAAGCGATTTTATCTATCGATTTAAAGTACGTCAGAATGGCACGTATTGGTATCATGCCCATTCAAAAGGGCAAGAGCAGGACGGTTTATATGGTGCTTTGGTGATTTATCCTAAAGATAAAAAGCCTGTTGCAGCACATGAACAAACAGATCGTGATTATGTGGTGATGCTGTCCGATTTTCATGAATCGACCAGCGATCAGATTATGAAAAATCTGAAGAAATCAGCCGAGTACTATCAAAATGAACGTGAAACGGTAGTCGATGTTTTAAAGCAGGTGAAACGTGATGGTTTAAAAAGCACATGGCAAGATCGTTCCATGTGGAATCAAATGCGTATGCTAAAAACAGATTTGTCTGATGTTACTGGTTATACCTTTCTGATTAACGGTAAAACGCCTGAACAAAACTGGACGGGTATGTTTAAACCGAATGAAAAAGTCAGACTGCGTTTTGTGAATGCCTCCGCTATGTCATTTTATGATGTCAGTATTCCAAATTTAAAAATGACGGTGGTGAGTGCCGATGGTCAACCTGTTAAACCCGTTGCTGTGGATGAATTTCGTATAGGGACTGCGGAAACCTATGATGTTGTGGTTGAACCGAAAGCCAATCATTATCAAATTGAAGCAGAATCCATTGACCGCAGTGGGTTTGCAATTGGTACCTTGCATAATGAAGAAAGCGCACAGACACATGCGATTCATATGCCGAAAGCACGTCCACGTGCCTTGCTGACCATGGAAGATATGGGGCATGGTTCCTCATCGGGCGATCATGAAAAAATGGATCATTCCATGATGAAACATGAGCCTGAGTTAATGGATCATTCGAAAATGGATCATTCTAAGGTAAATGACCACTCACAACACCAAGCCAAGTCTGATTCTGAGCAGAAGCCGCAGATGGATCATTCAGCACACGTAGCAGTGAAGCCAACAGTGGATGACAAGGAACAGCCAGTCTATGGTTGGGCAAATGCATCAACACCAGCAGGTCATAAAGCACTGCAATACAGTGATTTAAAATCGTTAACACCACAAAAGGATACCCGTCCAGCAGAACGAGAACTCGAGGTTCGTTTAGGTGGAACAATGGAGCGCTATATTTGGACCATTAATGGCAAAAAATTCACTGAAGTAGAGCCTTTACAAGTGAAATATGGTGAACGCATCCGGTTGAAATTTATCAATGACAGTATGATGGCGCATCCGATGCATTTACATGGCATGTTTATGCAGCTAGAAAATGGGCAAAGCAGCAGTGATATGCCGAATAAACATACTTTGATTGTGCCACCGGGTAAAACCGTGACTGCGATGTTGACTGCTGATGAGTTAGGAGAGTGGGCAATTCATTGTCATCTGCTTTACCATATGTCTTCAGGCATGATGAGTAAATTGATTGTAGCGAATGTAGATAACAATCAAGCAGCAACGGCACCATCTATCTCAACTCCAGTACAGCAAGGAGACTCACATGCGCATCATTAATTTATTGACGATGAGCACATTGAGTGCTTCATTACTGGCGCTGAGCGGACAGAGTTTTGCTCACGAAGAACATCATGCCATGTCGATGTCTGAACCGCAGACTCAGCCAACAGAAGAAACTTCTGTGGATCATTCACAGCATCAAAAAATGTCCACAGCATCTCAAATTCTTACTGAAGAAAAGCAAGTACAACCTGTACAGCAGAGACATTCAGACTCAGATGACCTTGATTATAAATATGATCATGCAGCTCATTTAAAAGAACATGGTGGACAGATTTATCAACAAACAACGCTGGAAAGTAAATGGCTGCGTAATGATGATAGCAAGGGGGCGTTAAAGTCAGAGCTTGAAACACGAATCGGGACGGATGAAAATAAAATTTTTATTAAAGTTCACGCCGATAAAGTCGAATTACAGCAAGCTGAATATGATGCCAAACTGTTGTATAGCCGAAATGTTGCTGACTTTTGGGATGTACAGGTGGGTATCCGTTATCGCAATGACCAAAATCGTGAAGTTGATCAAGACCAAGTCGATGCTGTATTTGGTCTTCATGGCATGGCGCCGTATTTTTTTGAAACGGATGCTTATTTATATCTAGGACAAGACCGTCAGGTTTCTTTTAATTTAGAAACTGAACGTGATCTGTTACTCACGCAAAAACTGATTGTTCAGCCTTATTTGGATATGAATATCGTGTTAAGTGATGATTCAAGCTATGCCAAAAAGACTGGTTTAAACTCAGTACAACTGGGTTTGGAAACCCGTTATGAAATCACAAAAAAGGTTATGCCTTTTATTGATGTGGCATACGGATATAACAAAGGTGTTAAAGAAACGGCTTGGCAGAAATCATCTTCTTCTGAAAATGAGTTGTTCTACGGTGCAGGTATTCGTTTTAAATTTTAGATAAGTTTTTTGTAATTAAGAAAATACGATTGGTAAATGCCAGTCGTATTTTTATTTGGGCATTTAAACGTAATAAATGGGGCGAAAAATGTAAAATTTGTCCCATTTTCAATCAATCATTTATATAATCATTATTCATAGGAGGAACGACCTCCCTTGGTGTGTTTTTTATATTTACCCAAGATAATTCGTCAGGACGACCTGACTCTAATGAACTGGAGCATAGTCGTCATGGCTTGGATTTTATTGATACTTGCGGGACTTTTTGAAATTGTGTGGGCATACGCCATGAAACTTTCCGAAGGTTTCACACGTCTCACACCTAGCATTATTACCATTATTTTTATGATTTTGAGTTTTGCTTTGCTGGCTTATGCAATGCGGACTTTACCGCTCGGTACAGCGTATACTATTTGGACAGGTATAGGTGCAGTCGGTTCATTTCTGGTCGGAATTTTTATATTGGGTGAGCCTGCATCTGCTATGCGTATGTTGGCTGCCATTTTGATTGTTTCTGGATTAGTATTGATGAAAATGTCATCATCATAAAATCTCTATTATTTATTTCACCGTAGGAGAAGACAATGCAACTCGCTTTTATGGAAATGCCTTCTCCTGTTGGTATTTTAAAACTAGTGGCAACAGAAAATGCTTTAGTTGCGGTACTTTGGGAAAATGAAAATCCGAAACGTGTTCGCCTAGCAGAATTGATCGAACAAGTGGATCATCCCATTTTGTTAGCAACGCAAAAGCAATTGAGTGAGTATTTTGCTGGAACTAGGCAACAATTTGATTTGCCTTTAGATTTTGAAGGTACGATGTTTCAAAAGAAAGTGTGGCAAGCATTGCTGAGTATTCCTTTTGGTGAAACCCGAAGTTATCGTGATATTGCTGAGCAAGTGGGGAATATCAAAGCGGTTCGTGCAGTCGGTGCAGCCAATGGTAAAAATCCAATTTCAATTATTGCGCCGTGCCATCGTGTGGTGGGGGTGAATGGAAAATTGGTCGGCTTTGCAGGTGGTTTGAATAACAAAGAAATTTTACTTGGTTTAGAAAAACAAGAATAGATAATTTGCATAAAGCAAAAAATACTCAATATTCGATTCTTTAAAATCAGCACTGCCTCATTTAATTGATTAAATTTTTATGCTTTTGCGTAGGCATTATCTCTACTTTTGAAAGGTCAAAATGAGGATCCTCAAAATATATTTTGAGTCTGCAAGAAAAACCTTTTGTTTCCCATACACGACATCCTGAGCCAGTTTTAAGGCACTGCTTTAAAACGCAGTGCAAGGATGGAAAACGTGTGGCATCCATGCCACACTCATGAATCCAATATCTGCTAAATTATATTTTTACGAACTACTTATATTGATTAAAAAAGACTTATGAAAGAAGTCTAATTAAATAAAAAAAACAGCTATTATTCTGTCTAAAATTGAAGACATTAAAAAATATGGAAACAATATTCGGTCAATTAGTTTCAACTTTTGGGTGGGTGATTCTACTTTTTGTTGGGCTAGGCATTTTTAAAGCCTGCAAGCCTTTTCTAAAAGGAAAGTTTGGTGAGTTTGCTGTAAGCGTACATGTAAAAAAATATTTAACTGAAGAATATATCTTGTTGAATAATTGTACTTTGCCCGATGAACAATCGGGTACAACCCAAATTGATCATATTTTACTGAGTCCGTATGGCATTTTTATTATCGAAACCAAAAATTATAAAGGCTGGATTTTTGGCGGTGAGCGCCAGAAAATGTGGACACAAAAGATCTTTAAAAATAGTTATAAATTTCAAAATCCTCTGCATCAAAATTATAAACATCAAAAGGTTTTAGAAGCAGTCCTGAGCGATATTGTTGCCGCTGAATATTTACATTCTGTGATTGTCTTTATGCCCGATTGTGAATTTAAGACAGCAATGCCTGCGAATGTATTTAGAGGAAAGGCGTGGACTGAATATGTCAAAGGTTTTAAAGAAGAGGTTATTCCAGCAATGAAACTGAAACGGATTCAGCTACGGATTGAAAAAGAAATTTTGGAAAAATCTTGGAAAACAGACCGCTTACATGTCGCCAATTTACAAGAACACAAAGGAAAAAATTGATTGTTAGAGGATTTATCTAGCCTATTTTGAAATCTTTAAATAATAGTATCTAGGAATATTTGATTAAGTTGAAGTAGTTTGAAGCTTCTCGATAATTTCATTCAGTTGCTTTACTCGTTTAACTTCATTCCACAACATTTTTGCTTCAGGATAATGCTTGGACATCATCCCAAGCCATTGTTTATAGCGTCCCACCATATTAATTTCTTTTTTATAAGGGCCATGTAAGAAACGAATTTGTAGAGCTAAAAGCTCATCCCATGTGATGAGTGGGTCATCTAAATTTTGGCGGATACATTGGGTTAAATCGGGGGTGGTGACTGCGCCACGACCAAGCATTAAATCTTCACAACCCGACTCTAAACGACATTGTTTGGCATCGCTATTGGTCCAAATTTCACCATTGGCAATCACATTAATTTTCAGTGCTTCACGAATAGGGCTTAATTGATCCCAAAATGCAGGGGGCGTATAACCTTCGGCTTTAGTACGAGCATGTACAGTCACCCAAGCAGCACCTGCATCTTCAATCGCATGCGCATTTTCTAAAGTAAAGTTTCTGTCCATATAGCCTAAACGCATTTTTGCAGATACTGGAATATGGCTAGGTACAGCATTGCGAACGGCTTTCACCAGTTGATGTACCACTTCAGGTTCATCTAACAGCACTGAACCACCACGGTGACGGTTGACTGTTTTGGCAGGGCAGCCAAAGTTCATATCAATAGCAGGTGCGCCAAGTTCTACGGCACGTACTGCATTGGCTGCCAGCATTTTAGGATCATTACCTAGAAATTGTACATGTACGGGAGTACCTGCCGCAGTTTTACCTTCGGTCAGTAATTCAGGACAATAACTATGATAAACGTGGTCAGGTAAGACCGAATTGGTAACACGAATAAACTCAGTGACACACCAGTCAAAGCTGCCGATATGCGTCAGTACATCACGCATAATAGGATCGGTTAAGCCTTCCATGGGTGCAAGAATGAGTTTCACAGCGGTGTCACCAGTCGAATTGAAAAACGGTGTTATACGTTTTTTTGTGTGGGTTGTCTAGGAAAAGGTCTTTGAAATATTGTAGAGTGGTAGAGGCTTGAGTACTTATATTTCGTATAAGAGATTTTATGTTAAATTAATATTTTAAGAAGAATGTGTATCAGATAAATCAATATTAGATTTTTATGTAATTATAAAAGAATAAATAAATTTTTAATCTTAGGTTTTTTAGATGAAATATAGAACAACATTAACTTTATCTATTCTAACGGTAACTCTTATGGGATGCCAAATGGTAGGCGAATACGCATTGATGGGAGGGAAGCAAGCGCTTGACTCTAGCAATACTTATTCAATAAAAAATGATTTAAATTCAATGGTTGATATAAGCCCTGATGGGATGAAGTCTAAAAAGGAAATGGTTGGCAAATATATTGTAAATAAACAATGGACTAGAATTATTAGATGGGATGTTAGTACTGTAGATATTCACCTAGATGATGGGAGTGTTGTTGTTGACCTTATTAGTAAAGGGAAAGAAAAACCATTTTATGGATTTAAAGCTGGAAGCTGTTCTACTTTAGAAAAGCCACAAGGAAAAGATGGTATTTTAATTGCTTCAATTATTAAAAAACGAACAACCCCGTTATCTTATGACATAAAACAATGTGGTAAATTTTATAAAAAATCAGATTTTACTCCGATAATTGAAATGACAACTGTAAAAAAGGGGTATGAATTAAACGTTAATTCAACTTCAAATATTGTTGAATGGGATACAAAGAATAAATTTATTGTTCCAGAAGATGGTTACATTTTAACTGTAAATTATGATGAATTTTCATCTAGTGGATTTGCCCAAAGTCCAGGTACTGCTTATATCACTATGTATTTAAAAAAATTACCTAAGTAAAAATAATGGGAGCCAATGCTCCCATCTTTATTAATGATTTTTTAAATCTTTTAACATCGCTTCTCTTAAAATTTTATTCATTCGTGTCTGATAGCCTTTCCCTTGTGTTTTTAACCAAGCGAGTACATCAGCATCAAGACGGACTGATGTTTGCTGTTTCACTGGACGATAAAATTGCCCATGACGAATTGCATTACTCCAGTCGGTAATTTCAGGAATATCAGACAAGTCTAATTGCTCATCAGGAACAGTTCCTTTAGCAAGCAAGCGTTTAATTTCAGCATCTTGCTTGTCACTGAAATTTTCATTCAGTTCTTTGCGTGTATATCTAACCATGCTCATATTGATTTCGCTCCGCTTTGGTGACTTCCCATTGCACTAATGATTCTTACAATTTCACACTCATCTTCATCAAAGATGGTGTGAGCAACTAACAACATCAGTACACCTTTGACCATGCCAATGGTTTGCCAACGTTCCTCACCACTAGTATGTCTATCTTGGATTGAGATCCTTAACGGATCATCAAAAATAAGGCTTGCTGTTTCAAAAGATACATCATGTTTTTTCTGATTCTTTTGGTTCTTCGCCTCATCCCATTCGAAATACAGTTCCATAAAAAACATTCAAATTTGTATATACAACAATGTGTCATACATTTGTATTTTATAAGATAAAAAGCGTAAATTTTGCTCAAAATTATTGGCAATATATTCCAGAGTTGTACATAAAAAAGCCGACTTGTTTCCGAGTCGGTTTTTTTGTGGTTTTTTGAATTTTTAAAAACCAGTTAAGTTATTGAAATTATTATCTTAAATAAAACGCGTTTCGTATAACGACCATTATGTTAAATGAAATAAAATTCTGTGGATTTTAATATCCATAGAAATCTTTTAGTATTCATTTTTAAAATGAAATTTCCCATTATGAAAAAACCAATAATTTTCTCGATATTATCATTAACTTGTTCCTTTTCATATGCGGAGGACAATGAACAATGTGATGGAATTGCATATGCAGCAGACACTTTGATGACTTTTCATCAAATGGGTTCAGACGTAGAAAAAGCTAAAAGTATTTATAGTAACCTCTTCAAAGAGGAAGGTGAAATTTTCAATCAGATAGTAGATGAAGTAAAGATATCACCTGTTTATACCAAAGAGGAAGAAGCAGAAAAAGCTATAGAAGACTTTAAAAATAAATGGAAAGACTATTGTATAGAAAACAATATAAAGTGATTCGTAATTGGATTGATTATCTGTAAAGATTTCCTGAAATTAACAAAATACGCCTTATAAGAAATCAAAAATGGGAGTCTTAAGCTGCCATTTTTACTGTATTTTTTGAAAATTTTGCATAAGCGCTATTATGTTAAATAGAGTTTTTTAGGCTATCGAAACTAGCCATTAGGATTTAATATCTAAATCAATAGGTGCATATTAGATATAGGATTTAGTCTTATGGAAATAAAAGGTTTTCTTTTAAACCAAAATCCAATCTTTTTTGAGGAAAATGCAGATATTTTCAAAAATTCTCCCACGATAAAAATAGAAAAACTCTGGAGTATGTGTAATAGAAATTTTAGTGATGTTACTAACAAAAACTATCCTGAAATAATTCAATCCGTTTTTTCTAAATATAAAGTGAAAGAACAGACATGCTCACTTGAGTCCACGGGGAGAATATTAGAGTTTGATATTTCATGCTCTATGTATGACTGTTTGGCATATGAAGAAACCAATGGATTCTTCGATGAGTGTGATTGTCCGCCCCCAGAATTTTGGATTGCTTATATTGACGATAAATTATTTGCTTATATTCCAAAAGAACACTTAGATATAGCAAATTTAGGTGTCGAAATATCTATGAGCGGAAGCTTGCAATGGATCCAAACATTAGTAGATTAAATTTTTATTCGTTTATAAGATTTTCTAAAATTAACATAATACACGTTATACGAAATGCTCTCGATTATTTGTTTGAAATCAATAAATTATTGATCAACTAAAAAACCCAGTTTATACAAACTGGGTTTTTTAGTTGAATTGTCACGTTCCAATCATGATATTTACGTAACGCTCCATATTTTTTAATAAGTAAAACTAAATAAAAAGACTTTACCTACCCAAAACCATTTCTAAAATAAACTTAGAACCAATAAAACCAATGGCAAGTAGCATAAAACCAATTAAAGTAAAACGAATGGCTTTTTGACCACGCCAGCCAAATTTGTAATGACCAATTAAGAGTGAGCCATAGACAAACCATGAAATAATGCTAAAGGCCGTTTTATGGGCTAAATGTTGGGCAAAAAAGTCATCAATGGTAAAGAAGCCGAAACCTAAAGCAATGGTCAGTAAAATAAAACCAGTGATGATTAAGTCAAATAACAAGGATTCCATTGCTTGAAAAGAGGGCAGTAAATTGACCCAAAAGCGTTTTTTCTGTTTGTTCTTTAATTCACGATCTTGGAACCATAAAATTACGGCTTGTATGGTTGCCATGAGTAAAACAGCATAGGCAGATAAAGACAAAATAATATGCACGTCTAAACCAAATGAATGTTGTTCAATAAATTGATTTTGTTTACTTAAGGCAAAACCTAAGATTAAGCCTGTCGCGGCAACAGGGATGCCGATTAAATTAAGCGCGAGAATTGGACGGAAGGCACTGAAAATAAAGCTGAGTAACAACATGAGCCCAGATGTAAATGACAGTAAGACAAATACGTCATAATTTACACCTAAGGGCGTCAACATATCGTTATATAGAACGCCTGCATGTAACAGTAATCCTAAGCCCAGTACCAGCCTGACAAACCAATGGTTTGGATCACGTTTTGACATTAAGTGGATAAACAAATACCAAAAAGATGTGGTATAAGCGATTAATGCTAAGATCGTGTAAACCAAGGGGAGACTGATCATGTCAAACCTTTTTCAGGATGATGAATATTCATTTATATAAATTCTATGCGAACTACAGTATCCTATAGCATCTTATGCATAAATTTTCTATTTTAAGAAAGATTTTTTTGCAACTAGCAATTTTAAGCGGATTTTGCAATGTTTGATACCTTAACAGAACGACTCACGCAGAGTTTAAGAAATGTTACTGGCTCAGGGCAGCTAACCGAAGACAATATTAAAGATACGTTACGTGAAGTACGTATGGCACTTCTTGAAGCCGATGTTGCGTTACCTGTAACTCGTGAATTTATCGCGAAAGTTAAGGAAGAAGCATTGGGTCAACAAGTGATGACTCAGTTATCACCGGGGCAAGCTTTCGTAAAAATCGTCCATGACGAATTAACAAAAATGATGGGCGCGGCGAATGAAAGCCTCGACCTTGCGGCAAAGCCACCGGTTGTGATCTTATTAGCTGGTTTACAAGGTGCGGGTAAAACCACGACTGCGGCTAAACTTGCACGCTTCTTACAAGAACGCCAAAAGAAAAAAGTAGCGATGGTTTCTGCCGACGTTTATCGTCCAGCAGCCATTAAACAGCTAGAAACTGTGGCTGGTGAAGTTGGTGCACATTTCATTGCATCTACTGCCGATGAAAAGCCAATTACCATCGTTACGCGTGCGATCGAACAAGCCAAAATTCAGTTTGCTGATGTTTTAATTGTCGATACCGCAGGTCGTTTACATGTCGATGAAGACATGATGGACGAAATTAAAGAGCTTCACGCGGCCATTAATCCAACTGAAACTTTGTTCGTGGTCGATGCCATGACGGGGCAAGATGCGGCAAATACTGCAAAAGCCTTTAATGATGCCTTACCACTCACAGGTGTAATTTTAACCAAAACTGATGGTGATGCCCGCGGTGGTGCAGCGCTTTCTGTTCGCGCCATTACTGGTAAGCCAATCAAATTCTTGGGTATGGGCGAAAAGCTCGATGCTCTAGAGCCATTCCATCCTGAGCGTATTGCACAACGTATCTTGGGTATGGGTGACGTACTTTCTTTAGTCGAAGAAGTTGAACGTAAAATCGACAAAGAAAAAGCCGAAAAAATGGCGAAAAAATTGCAAAAAGGCGGTAATTTCAATTTTGAAGATATGCTGATGCAATTTGAACAAATGAATAAAATGGGCGGCATGATGGGCTTCTTGGATAAGTTGCCTGGCATGAGTAATTCAGGTATTCAAGATGCGATTGCGCAAGCGAACCCTGAAAAACAAGTGAAAAAGATGGAAGCGATTATTCAATCGATGACTGTCAAAGAGCGCCGTAACCCAGACTTGATGAACCCAAGCCGTAAAAAACGGATTGCAGCAGGCTGTGGTATGGATGTAGTTGAAGTCAATAAATTGATTAAACAGCATGCGCAAATGGCGAAAATGATGAAGAAATTTGCCAATCCGTCAGGCATGGCAAAAATGATGAAATCACTGAGTGGTATGCAAAAACAATTCGGCGGTGGTGGCGGTATGGGACCATTGTTCGGTGGCAATGATCAGAAGAAATAATCTTTTGATTTATGCAAAGAAAGGCGCTTAATGCGTAAAGCCAGTCAGTTAAGAAATTGACTGGCTTTTTTATTTTAAATTCATGATGTTATTCGATATGTGGAAACGTCATCGCATCTTGCGCTGGAAAATAAAGCATCGCTTTATTTTGAGGCTTCTCATTTGGGCTTATCCAAAATAATACCAATTTTCATAAATATCTCAATATTCTAAAAATCTCCCCTAATAATCGTATTTTGACCCAACTCACGAATTTGCATGTGTAGTGCCTGTTGCCAATGCTGAAATTCAGGTCGATTGGATGCAGGTAATACGATACGTTTAGAAATATGCCCTGCCTGTTGTATCTTCCGACTTAACCACGGAAATCAATGGTCATTGCTGGAAGCCTGATAACCACAAATAATATAAATTTTTTTGCTACATATCTATAAGCAATTATTTTTATTATTAAAATATTAAAATAATGGACTTTTTTAACCACAAAAACATGAGCATTTTGTAACTCTACCCTTTTCTAAATGATCATCTTTCATCAGCTAAAATCCCTCCTAACCTCCCTTTGAAAAAGGGAGGAGTGACACAAATTCAAATACTGATCTGATTCGTGATATTCCCCTCTTTAGTAAAGAGGGGTTGTCGCACACGGTTTAGGTGGTATCAGTGTGTCGCATTATCTAAATCAACATTTTAAAAATAAAGGTCAGAAAATTAAGATGGGAATCTTTGTCTATGGATTGAAGTCCAAGCTACCAAGTCGACCTGAGTTAGATGAGTTAGATGAGTTAGATGAGTTAGATGAGTTAGATGAGTTAGATGAGTTAGATGAGTTAGATGAGTTTATCGCACAAGCATGCTTGGATAGTGGTTTGTTACAGACCAAATGCCTTTGAGTTTACAGTTGTTGTCCAGTGATGATCCTTATATTCCATCGCCACTGGCATGACAATTTGGGTATTTTAGGTTACCGAATTTCCGCAATTATGGACATTACTTCAGCCACTATTGGTTTCGGGGTGATGTTGAATAAAAGTCTGTAAGCCTTTAAGCAACAAATCTGGTTCAATGTGTGGTTGATACTGTACAAGAAATTTGGCAAATAAAGCAGCATCGCCACCAGTTAAGATTAATTTTCGGGGTGATTGTTGCAACACTTTTTCGATTGCACTGACCAATCCTAAAACAATACCGTGATGCACTGCATTAATGGTATTGCGCCCTGGTGTGAGCTCATCAAAAGCAGCATCAGGAATTTTAATACCTTTGGTATTTTGAATCAGGGAATCTCGTTGTAAATATAGATTTGGTAAAATATAACCACCTAAATGCTGTAAACCATCCGCAAGGTCAATGGTCAAAGCTGTGCCACAACTGATGATGCAATAATTTTGCGTTGGGTCATTTGCGACTGCTAAAACTTGCAGCCAACGATCAATGCCCAGTTGAGTAGTATCATTATAACCGCAACTTAAACCTGCATATTCGGCATGAACTTTGGCAAAGACCACAGGAATGTTGAGACTTTTTAAAATACGTTGAATACGGTCATTATTCTTTTTATCTTGTACCGAAGACACGCCTACATTATGCAGTTTAAGTGCTTTAAAGTGTTGAATCAGGCCTAAAAGTAAATCTGCCGGAGACTGCAAATGCATTTCTGCAGCATGTTCAATCACTTGATTATTATCGGTAATCCAATATTTGAGCCGCGTATTCCCAATATCCAACCATAAGTTTTTCATTATATTTCTCTAAAGAGCAGTTTCTAAGCGACGTAAGCGCCCTTGATAAAATTGTTTTAAACCTTCGCTGGTTTCAATGCTCACCGCACCATCATCTTGAATACCCATAAATATACCTGAGCAAAGCCCTGAGTAATGTTCAAACTCAACAGCTTGATTTTTAAATGCAGCATAATGGTTAAAACGGGCAGCAAGGTTGTAACAATGATGATCAAACCATTCACTGGCCTGTTGAATCGCTATATACAACTCAGCAATCAACTGCATACGAGAAATAGGGGTTAATCCTAATTCACTTAAGGATGTTGCATGCTGGTCAATATTTGCTTTGGGAATGGGTTCCAGATTGATACCAACACCGACAATCACTTGATGCGGAGAAAGTGGTTCAACTAAAATTCCGCCCCATTTACCTTGTGCACTATAAAGATCATTCGGCCATTTGACTTGTAGGTCTAAAGTTTTCAGACTCGGCATTTGCAAAATATTTAATGCAATTTCAAGGGCAAGCCGCCCATCAATGGCTGTTCGTGTATTGAGCAATGTGCTTAAATAGATATTCCCTTCAGGCGATACCCACTGTCGTTGACGTTGTCCACGACCTTGAGTTTGCTTTGTGCTACAGACTAAAACGCTGTGAATGCCTTTGAGGGCAATTTCACGGACATCATCATTGGTTGAAGTTGTGACTGGTTTCAGTATTAATACTTCTGGGCGCTGATGAGCGTCGTCGAGGATTTTTTGCAGTTGTCGAGTCTCTAAATCCATTTAAATCTAAGAAGCAGTGGAATGTGAATCATGGAGTTAATCATATATTTGTTAATTGGCGCAATGGCGGGTTTTGCTGCTGGCCTATTTGGCGTTGGTGGCGGTCTAATTATTGTCCCTATTTTATATATTGTGTTCACACAGCTGCATTATGATCCTTCAGTGATTATGCATTTGGCTGTTGGTACGTCCTTAGCCACGATTATTGTGACCTCCATCAGCTCTATTTCAGCACATCATAAACGTGGTGCTGTGATGTGGGATGTATTTCGTAATTTAGCACCCGGTCTGGCTTTAGGTTCATTTCTAGGTGCGGGGATTGCGGATTATATATCAGGTCAGGGTTTACAATTGCTGATCGGTTTTTTTGCGATTTGGGTGGGATATGGCATGTTTAATGGTGCAAGTAAGCCGGTTAATCCTTCCCACCATTTACCTACCAAAGGCATGCAAATGCTTGCAGGCGGTGGCATTGGTGTTGCGTCAGCTATATTTGGCATTGGTGGTGGCAGCCTTACAGTACCTTATTTAAATCGTCATGGTGTGGTCATTCAAAAAGCCGTGGCAACTTCGGCAGCAGGAGGGCTACCTATTGCAATTGCGGGTGCATTAGGCTTTATGTGGTTTGGTTCGAATTCAGCCGTTGAAGTGCCGCATAGTATTGGTTATGTACATGTGTATGCCTTTATTGGCATTAGCGTGATGAGTTTTATTACAGCTAAACTCGGGGCTAAAGTGGCACATAAGTTATCGCCAGCCATGCTCAAAAGATGCTTTGCCTGTCTTTTAACTATCGTCGGTTTATATTTCATTTACCAAGGCTTTTCGAGCTATTTTTAATGGGGTAAATTAAAATAGATGGATTGAGTTGCGCTATGATGAAGTTGTTCGCATCTTTTTTCTATATTTTAGGATGTTATATCGCTGAATTTTTTGATCGATATACTTTTTCATTCAATCGTCAAAAAAGGAATGAACCACTAAAAAATAGAATTTAGGTTTATTTTTTAGTGGTGAACGGGCTTCTCATTTATGTGAATGATTTAATTTTTTTTCAGATTGGCTGTATAGACTTAAAAATTGTCTGACAATGTCATTTTTTTTATGATGACAAGTGAGGTAAAAGAGAATATCAGTCAGCGTTTATGCTAATTTTTTCGATTGCATCTTATAAAAACAAAATAGGAATAGTATGCAAGAACAGGGGAAAGAGAGTTTGTCCGAACAAATTGCTAAACATATTAGTGAGCAAATTATTCGTGGTGAACTGGTAGAAGGTGAGCGCATTCAAGAGTTGCGAATTTCGGCTGAACTCGATGTCAGCCGTGGTTCTGTACGCGAAGCATTATTACTGTTAGAACGAACACAGCTGATTGAAATTTATCCACGTCGTGGTGCAGTTGTGTCAGAAATGTCTGCACAACAAGTACGTGCTTTATTTGATGTAAGTGCCTTGCTGTTGGGGCAAATTGTGCAGCGTATGGCAGAAGCTTGGCGCACACATGAAGCTGAAAAAATTCAAGCATTATTGGCACAGTTGCATGAAGAAACACGCCAAGGGCATACTGAAAAATTCTATGATTTAATCTTTCAAGGTTTGGCTCGTCAGCAGGAAATGGTGGGGAATCCCTATTTAATCAAGTTCTATCAAGAGTTACTGCCATCATTACGTCGTAGTTATTTTTTAACCTTAAACATCTCTCGTCGTGAGTTACAGGAATCATTTGACTTGTTTAAGTTGGTGACTGATGCAGTTTTGATCCGAAAATCACAACAAGCTACTTTATTTATGGATGATTTTTGTCGACACTTGCGTAACCTTGTGTTGGAATCTCTAACACGGATGAAACAAATCGAACTTGCATGGGCAAGACGTTCACGACGTTGATCAGGACATTATGCGTTTAAGCAGCTTAAAACTTTCCGGCTTTAAATCTTTTGCCGATAGTACGACTTTACACTTTAAGGCGAATCGTACCGCTGTGGTTGGGCCAAATGGCTGTGGTAAATCCAATGTGATTGATGCCATTCGTTGGGTCATGGGGGAATCAAGTGCACGGCAACTGCGTGGCGGTAGCATGCAGGATGTCATTTTCACAGGGACGGTCAAACGTAAACCTGTGGGCATGGCAACTGTTGAACTGCGCTTTGATAATACCTATGGCAAGCTTGGTGGTACATATAACGCCTACAATGAGTTGGCAGTGCGTCGTCAGGTTAACCGTGATGGCAAGTCTGAATATTTCTTAAATGGCACTAAATGCCGTCGTCGTGATATTACCGATATTTTCCTTGGTACAGGTCTAGGGCCACGTTCATATTCCATTATTGAACAAGGTATGATTAACCGTTTGGTCGATGCCAAACCAGATGAAATGCGCGTGTTCATTGAAGAAGCTGCTGGTGTTTCACGTTATCAAGCCCGCCGTCGTGAAACTTTATTGCATTTAGATCACACTACGCAAAATTTATCGCGTCTGGAAGACATTAATTTGGAACTCAAGTCACAGCTAAAAACGCTAAAACGTCAGTCTGAAACAGCTGTGCAATATAAAGAACTTGAAACCCAGATTCGAACCATCAAAGTTGAAGTATTGTCATTTCAATGTGAGCAAAGCAGTCATTTACAGCAAGAATATACCTTGCAGATGAATGCTTTAGGGGAAACCTTTAAGTTGGTTCGCTCTGAACTGAGTACTTTAGAACATGACTTAACTGCAACCAGTGAGTTATTTCAACGCCTGATTCAACAGTCCACGCCTTTGCAAAATGAATGGCAACAGGCGGAGAAAAAACTGTCTGAATTGAAAATGACGCTGGAACAAAAACAGTCTTTATTGCAGCAAAATACTGCAACTTTAACTCAATTGGAACAACAAAAATTACAAACCAAAGAACGACTACAGCTGATTGAACTGCAAATTGAAACCTTGCAAGCACAATACGAACAGCAGACCGAGCAATTGCAACAGCAAGAAAGTCAGAGTCAAGGTCAAACCCAAAGTATGGGTGATTTAAAAACACAGCAACAACAAGTGCAACAGCAGTTTGAATTGGTCAAAATTCAGGTTGAGAAACAGCAACAGCAAAAGCTGCAAATGTTGGCGCAAAGTGAACAATTAGCCAAAAATATTGTTCGGATAGAACAGCAAAAGCAAACCTTGCAACAGCAAACGGCTCAAATCCAAAACCAAAATCAGTTGGGTGATATTGAACAGCTAGAGCAGGAAAAAGTTCAATTTACGCAGCAGATTGAGCAGTTAGAACAAAATATTCAAATGCAGAAACAAACTTTAGAACTTGAACAGACGCAATATACGCAACAGAAAAATGATGCTGCAAGTTTGAAGTCAGCGATTCAAGTGTTGCAATCAGAACAAAAAAATCTGAATCAATTACTGATTAAAAACAGCCCAAAAGCTCGGAATGATGCTGTGCAGTTGATGCAGGTATTAAAGCTGAAAGATCAAGCTAAACCACATGCTAATTTAATTGAAAAGTTTTTGGCAAAATGGCTTTCTGCGCAAGTATTAGATGTGAATGCTAATTTCGCTGAAAGTACTGCCCGTCAGCTTAAAAGCAATCTTTTGCAAAATCGGATTCAGTTAGCTGATTTAGAGTGTTTAGCCGACTGGATTGAGTCACCACAGCATTCCATTTGGCAGCAGGTGGCTGTGGCAGACACGCTAACTCGGGTCTTGTCTTTGCAAAGCCAATTGAATTTAGGGCAGTCCATCTTAACTTTGGACGGTTATCATGTCGGTCTAGATTGGGTGATTGGTTTATTTTACGATGAAGCCAGTCAGGCTGGACAAGGGGCGTTAAGCCATCGCATTCGTTTAGATGAAATTGAAAGTGCACTGGCACAGCAGTTACCACAGCTAGAAGTCGTTGAACAACAATTACCAGAAGTCGTGCAACACATTCAAACTTTGCAAAAAAACATTCAAGGTCAGCAAGAGACGTTAAAGCAGCAACAAAAGGCATTGCAACAACTCGATGTCAAAATAGCGCAACTACAAAGTACCGTTCAGGCATTTTCAATGCAAAAGCAACAATTGCAAAATCAGTTACAACAACTGGATGAGCAGTTGGAAGAAGATGCTATGCAAAAAGATGATTTGGAAATTGATTTGCATGCCTTAAATTTGAAATTGGAACAGGCTTTACCGCATTATAAAACCATGCAATTTCAAGTTGAGGAACTCACCGAGCAGCTTGAAAATACTCAGCAGACTTGGCAGCAGGCACAGCAGGAATTGGAATTGCTGCGTCGTCAGAGCGCACAAACGGGACAGCAAACTGAACTCTTGGAAAAAGATGCTTCATTCTTAAAAGCGCAATATCAACAAATTATGCTGCAAATGGCACAGGCGAAAAATTTTGTTGATCCTGTGCAATTGGAGTTACCTGTACTAGAGTCACAATTTAATCAACAAGCTCAAGTGACAGAGAAATTGCAAAAGACTTGGCATGAATGGCAAGTTGAACTGAATAATCTACAAGAAAAACAGCAGTCTTTAACTGAAAAGCGTCATCAACAGCAACAACAAGATGAAAAATTACGTGGTCAATTGGAAGAAAAACGTCTGGCTTGGCAAGTGGCGAAATCTGACTTACAGCATTATTCAGAACAGTTGGCTGCTTTAAATAGTGAAGTTATTACAGGTTTAAGCATTGATTTGGTGGCACATCAACAACAGCTTGAGAGAGCACAACAACGCTTTGATAAGTTGGGGGCGGTGAATTTAGCCGCCTCGGAAGAATATGAAGAAGTGTCGAAGCGTTTTGCCGAACTGAGTCACCAAATTGAAGACTTGGAAAAAACGGTCGATCAATTAAAAAATGCCATGAAAAGTATTGATCAAGAAACCCGTAAATTGTTTATGACCACCTTCGATCAGGTCAATCTCGAGCTACAAGATTTGTTTCCTAAAGTATTTAATGGTGGGGAAGCGAGTTTAAGTCTTGAAGATGATTGGCAATCGGGTGTAAAACTAATAGCTCGACCACCAGGTAAACGTAACAGTTCTTTGGCATTGTTATCGGGTGGTGAAAAAGCACTCACGGCATTGGCATTGGTATTTGCAATCTTCCGTTTAAATCCCGCACCGTTCTGTGTTTTAGATGAAGTGGATGCGCCTTTGGATGATGCCAATGTGGGAAGATTTTGTAATTTGGTAAAAGAGCTTTCTGAACACGTGCAATTCATTTACATTACTCATAATAAAGTTGCAATGACGATGGCAACTGATTTGTTAGGTGTTACCATGCCAGAACCTGGTACATCAAAATTAGTCACTGTCGATTTGGAACAAGCAAAAGAATATGGTTTAGTCGCGGAGTCATAATATGGAAGTCACAACCGTTGTTGGTATTGTTATCGCCGTTATCATTATGTTATTCGGTTTAAGAATACTGTTTAAAAAACCTGCTGATGCAGCACCTTCATTAGATTCAGAACTGCATGTCGACTCAGACAGTCAGCAGCCTGTGATTCCTCGCCATGTACGTGATCAATTACAAAGTGCCACAGAAACTGCAAGTGTTGAACGCGTTGAACCTACGTTAAAAACTGAAAATGCTGAGGTTAACGCAGCAGAAACCAGCAGTCATACTGAATTAGCAGCAGATTCGCTTGAACCTATATTGGCTAAAGAAGTCGATGTTGTAACAGAACAATCTCTTTCTGTGGAAAAAACAGAAGCAAAAGAGTCCGCAGAATTTAACCTGAATGCCAATATCGCCAAAGCTGAAATTTCAGAGTTTGAAGAAGAAAGCAGCATTTTGGATGAACATTTACATGAACAGCAACGCGTTGATGAGGAAAGTGCTTTATCCACCGCGGTTGAATTCATTGCGTTAAATATTTATCCAGAACGTCGTGTGCTTTCAGGTGAAAAAACCTTAAAAGTGTTGCTTAAATATGGTCTACGTTTTGGTGAAATGGCGTGTTTCCATCGTTATAGTCAAGATGATAGCAAATTACTCTTTTCTGTTTTACAAATCACCGATGAAGGTGCGGCAGGCTTTGACCTTGAAACCTTGTCCACTGAAGAAGTGAAAGGTTTGGCATTTTTCTTAGCGTTACCGCATAGTGACGTACAAAATGCTTTTGACACCATGGACAGTATTTCGCGCTTAATTGCCCGTGAAATTGATGGCACAGTTTACGATCAAAATAATCAGGAGTTTACTCCGCAGTTGCGTGAGCAATGGCGTCATCAAGCGATTGACTATCGTTCAGGACATGTAGCAGAAGTTTAGTTTGAAACTAAACGGCTCGATTTCTATAATAGCGAGTAGATAAAATTTTTTAAGGGCGGAAAATAGACCGCCCTTTTTTATGGTGAAGAAATGACTCAAGATTCAACTATCAAAGCGCAAATGCGTCAATTGATCCAAATTTTAGCCAAGCATAATCATGCTTATTATGTAATGGATCAACCGACCATTGAAGATAGTGAATATGATCAACTGTTTCATCAACTGAAAGCTTTAGAACAGCAATATCCAGAATATATACAAGCCGATACACCAACTCATAAGGTAGGCGGTAAAGCACTACCTAAATTTGAAAGTATTACCCATGTTGTGCCAATGCTGTCATTGGGTAATGTATTTAATCAAGAAGATCTGTTTGCATTTGCACGTCGTATTGAAGAACGCTTGCCGAATCAAAAAATTCAATATGATGTTGAGTTAAAATTTGATGGCTTAGCAATTTCACTTTGGTATGAAAACGGGATATTGATTCGTGGTGTGACTCGCGGCGATGGTGAAACGGGTGAAGACATTACTCAAAATGTTAAAACCATTCGTAACTTACCGAAAGTCCTTTCATCCGCTAAAGTTGCTGTTCCTGCATTGTTAGAAGTACGTGGTGAAGTGCTCATGCCTAAAGCAGGCTTTGAGAAACTGAATGCCGAGAATGAAGCCAAAGGTGAAAAAACTTTTGCTAATCCACGTAATGCGGCGGCAGGCAGTTTACGTCAGTTAGACCTAGCGATAGCGGCTTCACGTCCTTTGGCCTTTTATGCCTATGGTATTGCACAATGTGAGCCAAATCATGGTTTAACGTCGATGTCAGAAAGCTTACAGTGGTTAACCAATTTTGGTTTTGCTGTCGGTGAGCGCCATTTTCTTTGCGATAGCATTCAAGAAGTTCAAGAAAAATATGAACAGATTAATGTAGAGCGTCCAAATTTAAGCGTTGAAATTGATGGCATGGTGGTTAAGGTTGATGATCTAAAACAGCAACAACAGTTGGGTTTTCTAAGTCGTGAGCCACGTTGGGCAACTGCCTATAAATTTCCAGCCGTTGCTGCGTTAACCACGGTTGAAAATATTGATTGGCAAGTGGGTCGGACGGGAACTTTAACCCCTGTAGCGCGTTTAAATCCAGTTGCTGTGGGCGGAGTCACGGTATCCAATGTGACATTGCACAACATTGGTGAAATCCATCGTTTAGATGTTCGTATTGGCGATACCGTTAGTGTATATCGTAGTGGTGATGTGATTCCGAAAGTTGAAAAAGTTTGGCCCGAATTTCGTCCTGATCATACAGTAGAAGTTCATTTACCAGAAAATTGTCCAGTCTGTGAGTCACCAGTGGTGATGCCAGAAGGTGAAGCACTGGCGCGTTGTTCGGGTGGATTATATTGTGCAGCCCAACGTATTGAAGCGATTCGTCATTTTGTTTCACGTAAAGCACTAGATATTGAAGGTCTGGGGGATCGTTGGGTGGAATCTTTATTACACCTCAACCTGTTAAAAAATGTCGCTGATATTTACAGTTTACATGAGCATCGTGAGCAATTACTAACGATTGAAAAAATGGGCGAGAAATCTGTTCAAAACTTATTTGATGCAATTGAAAATAGTAAAAAAACCACTCTTGCTGCTTTTATTTATGCCTTAGGCATTCGCGGTGTAGGTGAAACGACAGCACGTATGTTAGCCAATACTTTTCAAACTTTGGAAGCCTTACAAAATGCCGATATTGAAACTTTAAAGAAAACACCTGATGTCGGTGACATTACCGCAGAATGGATTATTGATTTTTTCCAAGCGCCGCATAATTTGGAAGTGGTTCAACGTTTAATTGATGCAGGTATCCATTGGGATGCGCCAATTGCACCGACACGTCAGCCATTTAATGGCGAAAGTTGGGTGATTACAGGCACGCTCAGTCAAATGGGACGTGATGAAGCAACACAAATGTTGCAAGCTTTAGGGGCTCGGGTGAGTGGTAGTATTTCTAGTAAAACTAAATGTCTGGTTGCTGGTGAAAAGGCAGGCTCTAAACTCGAAAAAGCTGAAAAGTTAGGTGTGAAAGTGATGAATGAACAAGAGTTTATTGCCTTAATGACAGACTATGGGCAAATCTAAGCTGTATTGAATCTATAAAAAAGCCACCAAATTGGTCATGTCAGTCAGTTAATAAATTGACTGACTTTTTTTATTTTAAACTCATGATATTATTTGATACGCGGAAACGTTATCCGCAACTTGAGCAATAAATAAAGCACGGCTTTATTTTGCAGCGCAAGGAAAAAACACTTTGAAAATTAAGGTTTCTGCGATGAATTGATCAATAAAAGGTATTTGACGAGTTTTGCGGATGACAAATGCTTTTGGTTCTTTTGGCGTAACAAAGAACAAACGAGCTCCAAGTATTTGATTTAAAAATATAAGACTCCGTCATGAATAACTAAAAAGCTAAGGAGTTAATTGTAAACCCCTTAACTGATTAGTATTACACCGAATTGGTGGCTTTTTTGAGCTTAAAGGTATTTTTTCACCACACCATCATCAAGCAGTTGTTGAAAATGTTCAACCAAACTGGTTTCAATATTACGATATTCGATGTCAAACTCTTGCTTGCTTTTATCTGCATTGAAGTAAATTGGATAGCCCATATTCAGCTCGACAAAGTCTTTAGAAAACCCAGCCAATGGACCAAAAATTTTAAAAGCAACTTTCGGTAAATGATTACGAGGGAACGGGAATTTATGGCCAAAGTTTTGACGTAAAATTTTGCCCATTTCTAATAAGCTAAGTGTGCCACCGCTAATAATATAACGACCTTGAGCATCGGCTTTAAATGCAGCATGGATATGGGCATCGGCAACATCACGTACATCAACAATACCATTCCACATTGGCGGTACGCCTAAAAGCGTCATACCATTGGTAAATTGTTGCAAGACTTCGACACTGCCTGATTGTGTATTTGGCGTTAGAGAAGGGCCAAGAACCAAAGCAGGATTAATACAGATTAAATCCCAACGGTTTTGTGCCTTTTGCATGTCCCAAGCTTTACGCTCTGCCATGACTTTAGAGTATGGATAAGGTTGATGGGTTTCAGAACTGCTGGTATTCCAATGTGATTCATCAAAGCTATTATTTGCAGTTTGTTGAATGTCGATTGCATCACCATAAGTGGAAGCAATACTTGACGTCACCACCACACGTTTTACCGATTCAGTTTTATTGACACTGTTAAGTACATTTTCTGTGCCTAAAATAGCAGGTTCAATAATGTCTTTGACAGCATCTTTAAAGTTGGTGACCACAAAAGGAGAAGCCATATGTAAAACGATTTCACAGCTTTGCATCGCTTCATCAAAAGAATTTGCTTCAAGTAAATTGGCTTTAAAGAGTTTTAGCGTGCCTGTACTTTGTGCTGCAATTTTTTCTAAATGGGCAAAACTCGTTTTCTTATTTAGATCACGTACGGTGGCATGCACCTGATGACCTTGTTCGAGCAGTTTTTGAATGACCCAGCTGGCAATATAACCTGTTGCACCAGTCACTAAAATTGGAGCTGTATTCTGAGGAGATGTCATTTTTAAGCCATTGTTATTTTCACGTATACGTATGATAGTCAGAAAAAAGTGGCTTGTCTCGGGCTGAAGATGAAACTTCACAGTCAGAAAAGACAAATCAGTATAATTATGGATTTGTTACAAAAAACTATATTTAGAAGTTGGAGAAAAAATGACGCGGATTTGAGTCATAAAACCTGCAACAGCTTGTTTTCTAAATAGGTATTTGATGATTTTAAGTGCAAATGCGTATGTTTCTCATTTTTATTTTATAAAAATCATAAACTTACATAATTTTTACTTTGCATTGATGCTCAGTTTTGCTCATAATGTTAAAAAAGGGTATGGAGTATTGGAAATGCGTGGCAATCCAGAAGTTGTAGATTTTCTTAATATGTTGATCGGTGGTGAACTGGCTGCTCGTGATCAATATTTAATCCATTCTCGTATGTATGAAGATTGGGGTTTAACCAAAATTTTTGCACGTATTGATCATGAAATGCAAGAAGAAGCAGCGCATGCCGATTCGATTATTCGCCGTGTCTTATTTTTAGAAGGCACACCAAATATGAATCGTGATGATATCGAAACAGGCGAAGATGTGGTCAGCTGCTTAAAAGCAGATTTAAAACTTGAATATCATGTTCGTGAAAAACTGGCTCAAGGTGTGAAACTTTGCGAAGAAAAAGGCGATTACGTGACTCGTGATATGCTTCGTCAACAAATGTCGGATACTGAAGAAGATCATACTTATTGGTTGGAAAAACAAATTCGTTTGATTGAATTGATTGGTTTGCAAAACTATATTCAATCACAAATGTAAGATTTTGGTTTTACATAAAAAAGCTCAGTGAATACTGAGCTTTTTTATTGGTGCTCTAAATACTTTTAAGTGATGAGTCATCTAAAAGATTGCTATTAAACAATGTATATCGTCTGAATGGATATAGGCTAAAATTATTTTTTAGAAAACTTTTGAATATCTGCTAAAACCTGAGCGGCATGGGACTGCGCATTTACACTGTTATAGTGATAAACAATGGTTCCTTTGGGATCAATTAAAAAGCTTTCCCGCTTTGCTATTTTAGTCACACCTAAATTTCGTACAATACCGAATTGATTGGCTAATTGATGATTATTGTCTGCCAAAATAGGAAAAGGTAAGCCTAATTTTTCAGAAAATTTTTGATGAGATTGCACATCATCTAAGCTGACCCCAAGAACAACGGCATTACTTTTTAAAAACTGTGGATACAGTGCTTTAAATTGATTGGCTTCTTGAGTGCAGCCGGGTGAATTATCTTTTGGGTAAAAATAAAGCACCACCCATTTGCCTTTATATTGGCTCAATTCATGCCATTTTTTATTTTGATCTTGTAACTTAAACATGGGGGCAGGTTTGCCAACCCATTGCTTTTGTTGAGTATCAGTTTTGGTGAAAATAGAATTTTCCGCATGGCTTAAGGTGGAAAATCCAACAGATGTGCTGATACAAACCAAGCCAATGCCAAAGAATTTTGTATAGTTCATATCGTTGACTTTTTATTAGGAGTGAACTCAGTTTAGCAGAATTTAGAATTTTGCAGTGCTGGAAATTGTTCAGGTTTTTGCATGGAAAGCGTATGTTGTAAAGATGGATAAAAATTATAAAATAAGAGCAATCTATGGATGTTGGCGCGGTATTAATCAAATTAAAGCCTGATACTTTGGATCATGTTGAAGCGTGGAAAAAAGAACTGAATGAGCGTAAAGATGAAGCGATAGAAACACTTCGGGCAGAAGGTGCGCATGTGGAATCATGGTTTCACTTGGGGCTAGAAAGTCAAGATTATTTGTTAGCCTATATGCGGGCAGATGATATTGAACAAGCTCAGCACATAGGTAGAAATAGCCATTTGCCGATTGATCAGGTGCATAAACAATTTAAAAATAATTGGGCAAAGGTTTTTCCTGCAAAGTTATTGCTAGATTTGGAAAATAATGCTTAGTTTATATTTTTTAATTTGGGGCTGATTGTGAAAGAACGTATTTTACTGATTACAGGCTGGGGTGGGGGGACGAAACTCCTTTATTCATTACAACAGGCTCTGCAACAACAGGGTCATCAAGTTGAGCTGATCAATATTTTTAATGCTTTTGATCAAGATATTTTGCAACACAAGGCTGAATGGGCGCGTCAATTTGATGTGATTATCGGTTGGTCTTTAGGCGGACAGCTTGCCAGTCTTTTGGTGGATGAAATTGAACAACACTATGCTGAACAAAAGATTTTAATCACTTTGGCATCCAATCCGTGTTTTGTCGCCAATGACACATGGCAAACAGCTATGCCACCACAGACCTTTCAAGTTTTTAAACAATCCTTTGAACAGGATGCGCTTGCGACACTGAAGAAATTTGGCTATATGGTTTGTCAGGGTATAGAAGGTAGCAAAAAAGACTTCATCACCTTACAAAGTTTAATTCAGCCGCAACAGTTTGATCTGCTTAAACAGGGTTTAGACTTGCTGGAAAATTTAAATATTGTCGATATCTTAAAGAATTATCAGGGTAAGCAGTATCATATTTTTGCCGAGCAGGATGTCTTAGTTGATTGCAAAGTTGTTCAAAATTTCCAACAATTCGACGCAAAATTTTTGCAGGTGGAGTTCATTCAAGGTTCACATGGTTGTCCTGTCTTTAAAGCTGAACTCATAACTGACAAAATCTGCCAATATTTACAGAAAATGAATTAAACATCTTGATAAGTGGCAAATATCGCAATTTATTTTTTATCTGTGCAGGTTTAAGATCGACAAAATAGATTTTTGCTGTAACAGTGGAGTTAAGGATGACCAAATTAAATGATCTGCAATTTGATCTTGAACACATCTGGCATCCCTATACCTCCATGACCAAGCCTTTACCTGTCTTTAAGGTAAAGCAGGCTTATGGTGCAATTATTGAATTAGATGATGGTCGTCAGTTGATTGATGGCATGTCATCTTGGTGGTGTGCCATTCACGGTTATAACCATCCAGAATTGAATCAGGCGGTAACGGATCAATTACAGAAGATGTCGCATATCATGTTTGGTGGTTTCACTCATGAACCTGCCATTGAACTGGGTAAACTTCTGCTCCAAATTACCCCGCCCAGTTTAGATAAAATTTTCTATGCCGATTCAGGCTCTGTAGCGGTAGAAGTTGCCTTGAAAATGGCGGTACAGTATTGGTCATCGCAAGGGAAAAAAGAGAAGAGCAACTTTGTTACACCACGTTCGGGCTACCACGGGGATACGTGGAATGCCATGTCAGTCTGCGACCCTGTGACAGGTATGCATCAAATTTTTGGTTCAAGTTTACCGAATCGTATTTTTGTGCCTGCACCGCAAGTCGGTTTTTATGATGAGTGGGATCAGGCAGATATTGCCGAACTGGAACAGACTTTGGCTGAGCATCATCAAAGTATTGCTGGACTCATTTTAGAGCCGATTGTGCAAGGTGCAGGAGGCATGCGGTTTTACCATCCTGAATATTTGCGTCAAGCCAAATTACTCTGTGAAAAATATAATATTTTGCTGATTTTTGATGAAATTGCTACAGGTTTTGGGCGCACAGGTAAAATGTTTGCGTGGGAACATGCTCAAGTTGAACCTGACATTATGTGTATCGGTAAGGGCTTAACGGGCGGTTATATGACATTGTCTGCCACCTTAACCAGTAAAAAAGTCGCGGGAACCATTAGTCAGGGCGAGGCAGGTGTATTTATGCATGGCCCCACTTTTATGGCGAATCCTCTGGCATGTGCTGTCGCAGTCAAAAGTACCCAAGTCTTATTGGCACAAGACTGGCAAGCCAATATTCAACGTATCAAACAACAATTATCAGTGCATTTACAGCCATTGTCACAACTTGAATATGTGCAGGATGTCCGTATTTTGGGGGCAATTGGTGTGGTGGAACTGACCTTTAATGTCGATATGAAAACCTTACAACAAGAATTCGTGCGTCGTGGTATTTGGATCCGTCCATTCGGAAAATTGGTCTATGTAATGCCACCGTACATCATCACGGAAAATGAACTTAAAACTTTATTGCAACAATTGGTCGAAGTGGTTGAACAGATGGAGCATTCGGCATGAGTCAACTTGAGCAACATCTGGATCATTATTCAGCGCAACTTGAGCAATTAAAACAACAAGGTAATTTACGTCAATTTACGTCGAATATTCAGCACGGTCGCACGATTCAAATTAACGGTCATAGCATGCTGAATCTTAGCTCGAATGATTATTTAGGCTTAGCTTCAGATCTTCATTTACGTGAACAATTTTTCGATCAAACACCGAATGATTTACGTATTATGAGCTCATCATCCTCTCGTTTATTGACAGGAAACTTTCCTGAATATGAACAGTTTGAAGCAAGTTTAACTCAGGCATTTCATGGACGGTCAGCGCTGTTATTTAACAGTGGTTATCACATGAATATTGGTATTTTGCCTGCACTGAGTGATGCAAAAACCTTAATCCTTGCAGATAAACTCATTCATGCCAGCATGATTGATGGCATCCGTTTGTCGTCGGCTAAATATGTGCGGTATCATCATAATGACTTGAATCATTTAAGCCAACTTTTACAAAAATATCATGCCGATGAAAGCTTTGATCGCATTATTGTGGTGACTGAATCCATCTTTAGTATGGATGGTGATGAGACAGATTTAGCTGAATTGGTGCGGATTAAACAGCAATTTAGCAAAGTCATGCTTTATGTCGATGAAGCGCATGCGATAGGTGTACGTGGCGAGCAAGGTTTGGGCTGTGCGCAACAATATGGTGTGATCGATGAGATTGATTTTTTGGTTGGCACTTTTGGTAAAGCCTTAGCTTCTGTCGGTGGCTATTTGATTTGTCATGCCATCATTTGTGATTATTTGATTAATAGCATGCGACCTCTTATTTTTAGTACGGCACAACCACCAGTCTGTATGGCGTGGACAAATTTTATTTTCCAAAAAGTTTTAGAATTAAATCAACAGCGTCAGCATTTACAACAAATTAGTCAGTATTTACAACAAGCAGTGCAAAGCAAAGGTTTTGATTGCCCATCGACTTCGCATATTGTGCCTGTCATTATTGGTGAGTCACAAAAAACAGTGAATAAAGCCAAAGCCTTACAACAGCAAGGTTTTTACATTATGCCTGTACGGCCACCGACAGTGCCGCAGCATGGTTCACGGTTGCGGATTTGCTTAACTTCGCAAATGAATCAGGCTGATTTGGCTCAGTTGGTTGCATTGTTGTGAGTATTTTGCTGTGAGTGATGCATTGTGAAAAATCTCAATATTGATAAAGCCCAAGTCGCTCAGCGTTTTGAAAAGGCGGGGAAAAGCTATACGCAGCATGCCGTGGTGCAAAAGCAGATTTGTCAGCATTTATTGGAATTGATGCAGAATTACTTGCCCAAAACAAAGGTTGATCGTGTTTTTGAAATAGGTTGTGGCTCGGGCAATTTAAGTCATTTGTTGGTGCGGAATTTTAAGTTTAATCAATTGATATTGAATGATTTATACCCTGAAGTTCAGCAGCATTTTTCTGAATCGAAGCAACTGCAATGGCTGATCGGTGATATTGAACAGCTGCAATTTCCCCAAGGTTTAGATCTGATCGTTTCAAGTTCCGCATTGCAGTGGCTATTTGATTTAGATGCGATTTTTAACCAATGTGCAAATGCTTTAATTGCTGAAGGTTATTTATGTTTTTCGACCTTTGGACAGCAAAACCTCAAAGAGATTAAAGCATTAACGGGGCAAGGTTTGGATTATCTTAATCTTGCAACTATTCAGGAAAAACTGATTGCTCAGGGCTTTGATATTATTCATTTATCTGAAAATATTGAAATTTTAGATTTTGAGCATCCAAAACAAGTGTTACAGCATTTAAAAGCCACGGGTGTCACGGCAACAGCGTCTAAGCATCGTTGGAGCAAACAGTCGTTACAACAATTTTATTTAGATTATCAACAGTTTTCAAATGTGGATCAGTCAGGTCAAGCAAGCTATCGCCTGAGCTATCATCCTATTTATTGTATTGCACGGAGAAAGCCATGAGCGCACCTGTATATTTTATCAGTGGTATTGATACAGGGATTGGCAAGACCTATACGACGGGTTATTTGGCAAAGTTATGGAACGAGCAGGGGCAAAAAACCATTACCCAAAAGCTGATTCAAACGGGTAATGTTGATATTTCTGAAGATATTGAACAGCACCGTGAAATTATGGGGATGGGCTGGTTGCCTGAGGATTACAGCAAACTGACCATGCCTGAGATTTTTACTTATCCTGCATCGCCCCATTTAGCCACGAAGATTGATGGTCGTGAAATTGATTTTCACAAAATTGCCGATGCAACCCAACAGCTCGCTGAAAAATATGATCTGGTGTTGCTTGAAGGTGCTGGTGGTTTGATGGTGCCTTTAACCACAGATCTACTGACTATTGATTATATTGTGGAGAAAAAATTCCCTGTCATTTTGGTCAGTTCAGGGCGTTTAGGCAGTATTAACCATACGCTTTTAAGTTTGGAAGCCCTTAAAATCCGTGGTTTAGAACTGTATGCTTTGGCCTATAATTTAAATGATGAATCGCAAGATGCACTGATTTCCCAAGATACAGCCGCCTATTTAAAGGCATATTTGGCGAAGCATTTTCCCAAAGCACTGTGGATTGATATTCCAGTCCTTTAAAAAAATTCTTCTTTTTTCAGCTGTAAAAAAGCCATTCAAATTAGTTAATGCTGATCAGTTAAAGGATTTTACAATCAACTCCTTAGCTTTTTAGTGATTCACGACGGAGTCTTATGTTTATTAAATTAAATACTTAGAGCTCATCTGTTACTTTGGATAAGCCCAAATGAGAAGCCTCAAAATATATTTTGAGTTCGCAAGAAAGGCATCTTGCGGCGCAGTGCGCCTCACCGCAAAACTCGTCAAATACCTTTTATTGATCAATTCATCGCAGAAATCTTAATTTTCAAAGTGTTTTTTCCTTGCGCTGCAAAATAAAGCCGTGCTTTATTTATTGCTCAAGTTGCGGATGACATTTCCGCGTATCGAATAACATTATGAATTTAAAATAAAAAAAGCCAGTCAAGCTCTTAGCTGACCGGCTTTTATTTAAAGCAATTTAAGTATTAAAACTTCTTAAAGCCTTTATTGATACCAAAAGGTTTGCGTGGAGCAAATTTGTTTTCATTACGGTTTTCGTTATCCATAGTGTTACCGTTACGATCATTGTTAACACGATTGCCACGGTTGTCATTACGCGGTTCTGAACGATCAGTGCGCTGCTCTGAACGGTCATTGCGGCTGTTAAAACGGTTGTCGCCATTAGCTTCGGTACGAACAGGGCGACTATTGAAACGGTTGTCACTGCGGTTATCTGGACGCGCATTTTCAGTGCCAGTTTGGCGCTGGTCACGACGCTGGTCGGGTTGTTGTACTTCACCTTCGCTATCGCGGCGTTGTTGGCGTAGGTAGCCACCACGACGTGCAGCTAGTGGTTTGTCTTGCATACGTTCGTTACGGCGTTTTGCCATACCGAAAAGACCCGTACCCTGACGTGGTTTTAACTCAACAGATTTGGTTAAGTTGTCGATATCGTTTTTATCAAGTTCAATCCAACGGCCGGTACGCAGTTCACGCGGTAAAATCACGCTACCGTAACGGGTACGCAATAAACGACTGACTTTCAAACCTTGAGATTCGAAAATACGACGTACTTCGCGGTTACGTCCTTCTTTAACCACCACTTGATACCAACGGTTAATACCTTCACCGCCAATTTCAGAGAATGACTCGAATTTTGCTGGACCATCATCAAGCACAACACCATTGGTCATGTTGTTTCTGATTTGTGGAGTGACTTCACCCATCACACGTACAGCATATTCACGTTCAATTTCATTTGAAGGATGCATTAAACGATTGGCCAATTCACCATCATTGGTGAACATTAATAAACCGCTTGAGTTGATGTCTAGACGCCCCACCATCACCCAACGATCACCCGGAATAGCTGGTAATTGTTCAAATACTGTCGGACGTGACTCAGGGTCACTGCGTGAACAGATTTCACCTTCTGGTTTGTAGTAAATGATCACACGACGACGAATTTCGTCTTCAATTTGGAACTGGACTTTACGACCATCGATGCGAAGCTCATCAGTTGGTTCAATACGTTCACCGACTTGGGCAACACGTCCATTGATACTGACACGACCCGCGGCAATGACTTCTTCCATATAACGGCGAGAACCCAAACCAACGCGTGCAAGCACCTTTTGTAATTTTTCACTCATGACAGCATAACCTTAGAAATTATCATCAACAGTTCACCTATCTATGACTTCGCTGCGTGAGCATCGAGCGCCATAAAAGCTTCCTTGGCATCCTGTAGGGGAGGCAACTGACCTAAAGATGCTAGGCCAAATGCATTTAAAAATTGTGGCGTTGTAACTAACAACGCGGGTCTTCCCGGGAGTTCTCTGAAACCAGATTCTTTAATCCAGTTCCAATCAAACAATGATCTTAATATTTGACTATTGTTTGAAACTCCACGAATTTGTTCAATATCTGCTCGAGTTACAGGTTGGTGATAAGCAATCACAGCCATGGTTTCGAGTAGGGTTGGTGACAAACGAGTAGGTCGCTCTGGCCAAACTTGGGTAATGATATTGCGATATTTGGCACGAACCTGAAAACGGAAACCTTCAGCGGTTTCTACCAGTTCGATAGATCTGCCATGTTGTAGCATAGCAAGTTGTTGTAAGAGTTGACGCAATTCTTGTTTAGTATACTGATTTTGCAATGCTTCTTTTAAGCGAGCAAGCGATACAGCAGCTTCACTGGCAAAAATAATCGCTTCGAGTTGCATTAAAACTTCATGTTGATTATCGGCAACCGACAGCGGCATGGTTTGAGAATCAATCATGCCCGCACTCCTTGAATCGCCAAAGGGGCTTCAATACCTGTAGCAATAATATTGACTTTTTGTTGGCGTGTCAGTTCAAGAATCGCCATAAATGTCACGACCATACCCATACGACCTTGGCTTGGTTTAAGTAAAGCACCAAAATGCAAGACTTCACCAGAGCGTAATTTATATTCAATAAAAGCGATACGTTCTTCTAGCAGTACAGGTTCTTGTTGAATTTTGTGAATCACAGGTTCTGGTCGATTAAACACACAAAATAAAGCATCACGTAACAGATCGGAATTATAGCCTTCGTTGTTTTGTACCATTTGACCAAGACTTACATGGGCTGGAAACGTATCACGTTCTAAAACTGGTAGTTGACCCAGACGTTCAGCTGCTTGTTTAACGCGTAAATAGGTTTCAAGGCGGTCAATCAGTTCTTGTTTGGGGTCTTTCTCAACAACAAAGGATGAACTTACTTTTGGCAGTAATAGGCGAGATTTAAGATCGGCTAATAATGCTGCCATCACCATATAATCTGCTGTGAGTTCAATGTTGAGTGACTTCATTGCATTCATGTAGGATAAATATTGTGCTGCAATTGGGGCGATATCAAGTTGTAATAGGTCGAAACCACTTTTTTGAATCAGGTAAATTAAAAAGTCGAGTGGTCCTTCAAAATGCTCTAAAAGAATTTCAAATGCAGCAGGAGGAATGTATAAATCCTCAGGAATCGATTCTTGCCACTCATCCAGAACACGGATGTGTGAAGTTTGCTCCATAGCATCATGGATGGGTTGATTCATTGCAGTTATAGGCCACGCGAATTTTCAAAGGCATGCAGGAGGCTTTCAATTCGATCTCACATCGAAAGAAAAAGCACGTAATAAGTAGGCACTAGTGTAATGGAAATTTGACTTCAAATAAATTAATTAAGTGACCAAATACAAAAAAACCTGAAAATAAATAGGGAATATTTATTTAAATGCTTATCTAAGATGATAATCACGAACATGATGTCATTGTTAGATATGTATTTTTACTGGCGTAAAAGAAATTTTTTGTGCAATATAAAATCAAGAAAAACGTTGTGATTACATATGAAAAATGATCAAAAAGTACAAGAAAATGAATATGGCCAGATTGTCGGGATTCCTGTATCCAATCCTTTAGCAGTCCATCTTTTAGTAGAAAATTTATATGGAAAAAGTGTCACATTACATTATTTTTCTGCAACGACGCTGAGTGAAGATCGTGTTAAACAAATTTGGCAATGTGTAAAAACTGAAGTAGATCGCAGTTGTTGGACTTATTTACCTTATTCAGGTTTTGAGAGCGCAGATGAATTACGAATCGCTTTAGAGGGGTGTTTTGGCTTTAAGGGAACAACACATTATTTAATTGAAGTGAACCATACGATTGTGGGATGGGTGGGGTTAATTAATCAACGTCCTGTAGATCATGTCATTGAAATAGGAAATGTTTATTTTTCACATCAAATGAAGCAGTCTACTGCATCAACAGAAGTGATCTATTTATTATTACAGCTTTGTTTTAAGCAAGGCTTTCGCCGTGTGGAATGGAAGTGTGATGAATTGAATCAACCTTCAAAACGTGCAGCTTTACGTTTTGGCTTTCAGTATGAAGGAACTTTTCGTCAAGACCGTATAGCGAAAGGTCGAAATCGCAATACCGCATGGTTTTCAATTTTGGATGAAGAGTGGATTCATCTGCAAAAGGCATATCAGGCTTGGTTAGCAACAGATAATTTTGATGCAGATGGGCAACAAAAAATTCGATTAAAAGACTTTATTGATCTATATAAATAAGTAAGTGCTGGGCTTATTTCTGCTACATGTTATTAGACTTCTTTGATAAGTCGCTTTTTGATTAACACAAGTAGTTCTTAAAGCCAATATTAAAAAATAAACTTTAGGAAATCTTGAATTCATGAGTGTGGCATGGATGCCACACGTTTCCCAGCACGACAGGGATGTCGTGTATGGGAAACAAAAGGTTTTCCTTGCGGACTCAAAATATATTTTGAGCTCCTCATTTTGACCTTTCAAAAGTAGGGATAGTGCCTACGCAAAGGCATAAAAACTGAAGCAATAAAATGAGGCAGTGCTGATTTTAAAAACTCGAATATTGAACGTTTTTTGATTTATGCAAGTTATCTATTGAGAAATTATTGATCTGGTGGAATAAAGAGAAGTTCTGAATAGAATAAGATTAAAGATTTATTCTATTTGATCATTATTTTATTAAATCAAATAGAAAAGTATTTTTAGGCATTATTTAAAGCAAATTCAACGATACGTTGGCATGTATCTCGAAGGCATAAATTTTGATTCGCAAATTGAGCAAACAATTCATCGATAACAGAAACATCTAGAAAGTATTCGAAAACTTTATTTTCGATATTTATGTTTTTTGCATCATTAGAATGAAAGATGACTTGAACTTCAGATTCAAGAGTCCAAGGGCGTTCTACATATAGTGTTTTATCTTCACTGCAATTATTGATATTGAGTAATACATAGAATAAATCCATTTGGTTATTCTCGACACTTAATCAAAAGTACTTTTTATTCAAAAGCGCTTACATCTCCAACACCACGACGAATCACTTCAGGATAATCGCCAGATAAATCAATAATACTGGTGGTGTTTAAAATACCTAAACCGCCATCAATAAACACATCAATACGTTTATCTAACGCCATTTCAATATCATAAGGATCATCTAAAGGGTCTTCATGATTGGGAAGAATGAGAGTACTGGTTAAAAGCGGTTCACCTAGTTCTTTTAATAACATCTGGCAAATGGGGTTGCTTGGAATACGCAGCCCAATGGTTTTCTTTTTGGGATGCATTAAGCGGCGTGGAACTTCACTGGTTGCAGGTAAAATAAAGGTGGTGACAGCAGGGGTATTACTTTTCAGTAAGCGATACATGGCATTGTCCACTTTTGCATAGGTGGCAATATCGGATAAATCAGCGCAGATAATCGCATATTGGTGTTTTGGACCTAAACCACGAATTTGAGAAATACGTTCCATGGCACTTTTGTTACCAATTTGGCAACCAATGGCATAAGCCGCATCGGTGGGATAAACCACGACATCGCCCGCTCGAATGCGTTCTACCGCTTGGCTAATCAAACGTGGTTGAGGGTTATCAGGATGTACTCTTAAATGAAGCATAGTTATTTTCCCCCGACTTATTTTTAGATATTATCTGTTGAAGTTACAAAGTCTTGCAATCAAGCTTTGATGGGTTTATGTAATTTAGTCTAACATTTCTCTTTGAAACTCATCACTTTGTAATGTTTTGCCACTTCTAACACAGGCGCAGATGCAGTCAATAAAGTGTGCTGCATCGCGTGGCAGTTTAGCTTCACCAGTAAAATATTGTTGCACTTGAGCATAAACATGATCTTTAAATGCTGCGCCATTACCGCCATCACCAGTTAAATTATCTAAAGACACTCGAAATTTACGTCCAAATGCCTTGGAAAATAACCATTCAATCGCTTGTGGTTTAATTTCGACCTGCTCAAATAATGTTTGTTGTTCAGCTGTTCGACCATCGGGCGCATACCAATATCCGAGGTCTGGCAATAAGCGTCTTTGCTGGCCTGCAATGCTCCAATGGCTGATTTCATGCAGTGCACTATTAAAGAAACCATGGGCAAATTGAATCCGCGCAGCTTCAATTTCAGTCGCAGGGAAGTATTCTGGTTCAAAATCTCCACGTACAAGCGTCACATTTAGGTGGGAAAACCAATGATTAAAGTGTAAGATAAGCCAATCGACCTGTTGAACTTCTGTATGTAAATTCACCCACTGTATACGTTGCACAGGGATTGAATTTTCAGCAAAAGCTAAAGTTGAATGAGTGTTGAACTGTAATGAAGTTGTGACTTCAGGTTGCGGCTGCAACTGATGCATGACTTGTATTACCCAAATGATCTGTCTAAATAAGTGCAAAATTGTATCTTAATCTTTGACAGAGTACCCATGAATTTGTAGAATTGCCGCCTTAATTATGTCAGCAAATACCTTTCCGGCACAGATTGAGCCGTTTAAATGGGCTGAACAAGGTTATGCATGGTCAGGTACCCTGCCATTGTCTCGCTTTGTTCGAATTTCCCGTGAAGCTGTTGGATCAATTGAACATCAATTGATTAACATAGACTGTAAGCTATCAATGGATGCGTATCATCGTATTGTATGGCTAAATGGTCATGTTGAAACGAAAGTCCCAATGGAATGTCAGCGTTGTCTGAATACTGTTGAAATTGCTCTCGTTTCAGATTTTCATTTAGCGCTTGTGGATGATGAATCACTGATAGAGCGCTTGGATGAGGATGCTGATTTCATCGTTTTAGGTGAGAGTGACGCAACGACAAAAGGTAGCATTGATGCGCCTGCGTTGGTTGATTTACTCGCGCTGATAGAAGATGAATTGTTATTGTTGATACCTTTGTCTCCTAAACATGATGTTTGTGAGCATAAGCATCAACCCGCCAATGATGACGTTGTCGAAGAAAAACGGGATAATCCGTTTGATATTTTGGCAGGTTTGAAGGGCAAACTTAACTAATTTTTGTGTTATACTGCTAAGTATAAGACAACTGAATTTGTTCTGATCCATTTTTTCGATCTTTGTAAGGAGCCATCATGGCCGTTCAGCAAAACCGTAAAAGTCGCTCTCGCCGTGACATGCGCCGTTCACATGACGCTTTAACCGAGAATGCATTAACTGTAGACCAAACATCTGGTGAAATTCACCGTCGTCACCACGTGACTAAAGATGGTATCTACCGTGGTCGTCAATTATTCGCTAAAGCATCTGCTGAATAATTGATGATGTATTAAGCGTTAAGCTTAGTAGAAAAAATGGGAGCGAAAGCTCCCTTTTTTTGTTGCTGTTTTTTGTTGTATTTGGCAATTACCAAAACAAAAATTAAGTGTTAAATTTCGCTCCATAAACGAACTTAGGTTCATGAAAGGATTTTTATATGTCTGTTAAACCACTCGAGCAAGCAGCTCAAGCGACAAAAACTGCATTTGTTTTTCCTGGTCAGGGTTCACAAAAAGTTGGTATGTTAGCCGACCTTGCAGAACAGTTTAGTGGTGTGATTGATACTTTTACTGAGGCTTCAGACGCGATTGGTTTTGATTTGTGGCACATTGCACAAAGTGGTGAAGGCTTAAATCAAACAGAATTTACCCAGCCTGTGTTGCTGACTGCAAGTATCGCCTTATGGCGCGTGTGGTTGGAATTAGGCGGTGTTGCACCAAAATATCTAGCAGGTCATTCACTGGGTGAATACAGTGCATTGGTTGCTGCTGGGGCAATGAGCCTTGGTGATGCCGTTAAACTGGTCAACTTACGTGGTAAACTCATGCAAGATGCTGTCCCTCAAGGGCAGGGTGCAATGGCAGCAATCTTAGGATTAGATGATGCCCAAGTACTTGAGTTATGTGCTCAAGTCAATGCGCAAGGTATAGGCTCAGTAGAAGCAGCTAATTATAATGCTCAAGGTCAGGTTGTGATTGCTGGCGATAAAGCAGCTGTAGAAGCCGTTATGGTTATTGCAAAAGAACAATCAGGTAAAGCCATTGCACTTCCAGTTTCAGTGCCATCACATTGTTCATTGATGAAACCTGCTGCGGAAAAGTTTGCGGCAGCTTTGGAACAAACTGCCATTGAGCTACCGAACCTTCCTGTATTACAAAATGTCAACGCAGAAATTGCGACAGACGTGACGCAATTACGTCAGGCATTAACCGCGCAGTTGTATCAACCTGTGCAATGGACCAAGACCATGCAATACCTTCAAGATCAAGGTGTGCAATATGTGGTTGAATGTGGTCCGGGAAATGTGCTTGCTAATCTTGCGAAGCGTTTACCAAATATTGAAAAAGCATTTCCGCTCGATAGTAAAAGTCGTTTGGAGGATGCACTAAATGCCATTTTGGTGGCTGAAGGGAAAATTGCATGACACAAGAACGTAAAGTCGCACTGGTCACAGGTGCGAGCAGAGGGATTGGTGCAGCCATTGCTCAGCAACTTATTTTAGACGGTTATTTTGTGGTAGGTACGGCAACTTCTGAAGCAGGCGCAGAAAAATTATCTGCAAGTTTTGCTGAAAATGGTGCAGGTCAAGTACTGGATGTACGCGATGCGACAGCCATTGATGCCTTAGTTACAGATATTGAACAAAAATATGGTCCTGTTCTTATACTGGTAAATAATGCAGGCATCACCAAAGATAATTTGTTATTGCGTATGTCTGAAGATGATTGGGATGATATTCTTAATATTCATTTGAAAGCCGTTTACCGTCTATCTAAGCGTGTTTTAAAAGGCATGACTAAAGCACGTTTTGGACGCATTATTAACATTAGTTCTGTAGTTGCACACTTTGCAAATCCGGGACAAGCCAACTATTCTGCGGCAAAGGCAGGTATAGAGGCGTTCGGTCGTAGTCTTGCAAAAGAAATGGGTAGTCGCCAAATTACAGTGAATGCTGTTGCCCCAGGTTTCATTGCAACAGAAATGACTGAACAATTAAGTGAAGAAATTCGTAAGAAAATGATTGATCAAGTGGCATTAAACCGTTTAGGTGATCCACAAGATATCGCGAATGCAGTGAGCTTTTTAGCTAGCGAGAAAGCAAGTTATATCACTGGTACTGTTTTACATGTGAATGGTGGTCTATACATGAGCTAAGCTCAAGTATAAACTTTCCAAAAATTAGATATTCAATTAAACTAACGGCATTAAAAACGCCACAAGCAATGAGGAGAATTCCTGTGAGCGATATCGAACTACGTATCAAACAAGCGGTTGCAGAACAACTTGGTCTTAAAGCTGAAGAGATTAAAAACGAAGCATCTTTTATGGATGACTTAGGTGCTGACTCTTTGGACTTAGTTGAGCTTGTTATGTCTTTCGAAAATGATTTTGACATCACTATCCCTGATGAAGATTCTAACGAAATCACAACTGTTCAATCTGCAATTGACTATGTTTCTAAGAAACTAGGTTAATTGTTGTTTCAGCGTAGCTGAAAATTAAAGCCACCTTCTGAGGTGGCTTTTTTATTGGGAAATTAAAATGGCTATTACACAACTTTGATTACATATTTTTACATTTGATTTACCAAAGACAACCTTTTTATATAAAAAATTTAGGTATAAAAACAGAAGACTATTTTTTAAATAGCATAAATAACAATTACGGAGAAATACAATGGGTCTTTTTGATTTTGTAAAAGGTATCGGTAAAAAGAATACAGCACCAGCAGAGCAACAAGCAGCTCCGGCAACACCAGCAGAGCCGTCAGCACAAGAAATTGCCAATAAGCTTCTAGGTCATATCAAAGCATTAGGTTTGCCTGTAACGGGTCTATCCGTCAGTTATAACGGTGCTTCTGACTTAGCAACCATTAAGGGGCAAGTACAAAGCCAAGCTGACCGTGAAAAAATTATATTAGCGGTTGGGAATATTGATCATGTAGCACAGGTCGATGATCAAATGACAGTGGCAACTCCTGCACCAGAAAGTAAGTTTTATACCGTTAAATCAGGCGATAACCTTTCTAGAATTTCAAAAGAGTCTTATGGCGATGCAAATCAATATAATAAAATTTTTGAAGCAAATCGCCCATTGCTGAAAAATGCTGATGATATTTTTCCAGGACAGGTTCTTCGTATTCCAGCTTAATTTTAGAGATGTAGAAAGGCGCGTACTGCGCCTTTTTGTCGTTATGTATTTAAGCTAAATATATTTAAAAAATAAAAAACCTATAGCAAGGATGAATACAAAGATAATAATTTTACACAGTGCTTTTTTGTTTGCGAATGCTTTGATCTAAATAATCAGTTTCAAGACCAAGACATTACCTGAAGATAAATAAACACGAATTATTTGGGTATACGCTGCATCTATTGCAAGTTTTTTAAATGCTCAGGTTCTATTTCTGTTAATCCGTGTTCAGCTTAATTATATAATTTGAATAACCGTAAGTTGGGTCAAGCTCTCTGTGTACCTAGTATCAATTTCTATTTGATAATTTTTAGGCACAAATCTTGCTGTTTATCATTAAATTTATTTTAATGAATGGTAAAAATGAGCTATCAAATTCATCGTTGTACAGAAAACTTAAATGCTGATTTTTTGATTTTATCTTCAGGCTTGGGCGGTCATGCCAGTTTTTGGCAACCTCAGATTACAGTATTAACCCAGTATTTTCATGTTTTAAGTTATGACCAAGAAGGTTGCCATGCCGATTCAATGGCTTTATCAGAACAATATTCAATGACTGATTTAGCCAAGCAATTATTGCAAATTTTAACGCAAGAAAAAATTCAGCATTTTCATTTTATTGGGCATGCGATTGGTGGATTTATTGGGGTAGAATTGGCTGTTTTAATGAAAGCATCTGAAAATAGATGCTTAAGTTTAACCTGTATTAATGCATGGAATGAGCTAGATCCACATACAAGGAAATGTTTTGAAGCTCGAATTCACTTATTAAAATCAGTAGGTTCAGAGGCTTACGTCAGAGCACAGGGGTTGTTTCTGTATCCGCCCGCATGGATTTCAAAAAATCATGAACATTTAAATACAGTAGAAAATATTCAACTTAAAGATTTTCCACCAACTCAAAATGTTCTTAGGCGCATTGATGCTGCACAAAAATTTAGGATCAATGAACAGCACATACAGGCATTGCAGCATAGTCGACTGCATTTCATTACAAATCAGGATGATTTTTTAGTGCCCGTACAAAAATCTAGTGATTTACAGCAACAGTTTGGACATGGACAATTGACTGTGCTTGAAACAGGAGCACATGCTTCAACAGTGACCATGCCAGAGTTATTGAATAAAACCATACTGCAATTTTTTCAGCCACATTTGATGCAAATGACGGGTTCATAGTCTTTAGTTAGTGAATCTACAGACAGCACTTGTATTTTTAGAAGTGTGAATAAGCTGGTTTTTAGTTTGTTTGATTAAACCGTGATTTTAAGATCACGGTTTTTTTATTTATGCTGTTAAAGATGTTCATAGTTTATAAAAAATAGTGACTGGTTTTTTTAAATTGTGCATTTTTTTAGAGCGATTGCAACTATAACAGTGCATCTTATTGGTTGGTTATTTTACTGTTTGATAAAATAAATAAATTATAAGAATATGATTTATATTAAAAAATAATATTTGGCATGCCATTTGCTAAATACTTTGCATAAGTAAGAAAGTGGAATGCCTGAAGGGTATTTTTAAACAAATGGTAAAAAACAGGTGCTCAAAAATGAAAATCGGTGTCTTTTGTCCAATTGGAAATAATGGCTGGTTGCTGTCTGAAAATGCACCACAATATAAACCTAGCTTTGAAATGAACAAACAGATCGTGCAACGTGCGGAACATTACGGATTTGATTTTGCACTATCGATGATCAAACTGCGTGGCTTCGGCGGAAAAACGGAATTCTGGGATCATAACCTTGAAACCTTTACTTTAATGGCTGGGCTGGCAGCAGTTACAAGTAAAATTCAAATTTATGCCACTGCTGCAACCTTAGTCATGCCACCTGCAATTGTGGCACGTATGGCATCGACCATTGATTCTATTTCGAATGGGCGTTTTGGTTTAAATGTGGTTACTGGTTGGCAAGCACCTGAATATAAACAAATGGGCATGTGGCCAGGGGATGAATATTTCGCGAAACGTTATGATTATTTGTCGGAATATGTAGAAATTTTACGTGAGCTTTGGGCGACAGGAAAATCAGATTTTAAAGGCGAACATTTCCAAATGGATGATTGTCGGGTCAGTCCTCGTCCACAAGCAGACATGAAAATTATTTGTGCAGGACAATCCGATACAGGTTTGGAGTTCTCGGCTAAATATGCCGACTATAATTTTGTCTTTGGTAAAGGTTTAAATACACCTAAAGCCTATGCCGATATTAATGACCGCTTAAAAGCGCAAACTGATAAAACAGGACGTGATGTTTCTACCTATGTTTTATTCATGCTGATTGCTGCTGAAACGGATGATGAAGCTTTTGCGAAATGGCAAAGCTATAACGATGGGGCGGATGTAGAAGCGATTAACTGGTTATTAAATCAGGGTGGTAAAGACACTAAATCGGGTACAGATACCAATATTCGTCAAATGGCTTCTAGTGTATCTCCAGTAAATATCAATATGGGAACGCTTGTTGGCTCTTATGAAAATGTTGCCAAAATGCTGGATGAAATTGGTGAAATTAAAGGTACTGAAGGCATTCTTTTAACCTTTGATGATTTTATTCAGGGGGTGGAAGACTTTGGTCAAAAAATTCAACCGTTAATGAAATGTCGTGAACATATTGTGGTTGAGGGCGAAGCGACTCAAATCCCTGTTTTGGAGAAGTCAGCATGAATAGCAATACATCATTTGAAAATGTGGTTTGTGCAGGATTTACCCAAGCCGCAGGAACTGGAAAAATTTTAAAAGCAGAACCAGAAGCGATTCAACTCGCACCTGAGCAAACGGCATTAATCGTGATTGATATGCAAAATGCCTATACCTCAAAAGGTGGCTATTTGGATTTAGCCGGTTTTGATGTCTCGACCACCCAGCCTGTAGTGGAGAACATTAAAAAAGCGGTCGCTGCTGCACATGCCGCGGGCATTCAAGTGATTTATTTCAAAAATGGCTGGGATGACCAGTATGTTGAAGCAGGTGGTGTAAATTCACCGAATTTTCATAAATCCAATGCCTTAAAAACCATGCGTAAGCAACCTGAACTGCAAGGAAAATTGCTTGCAAAAGGGGGCTGGGACTTTGAACTGATTGATGAGTTACAACCTTTAGCACAAGACATTGTGATTGAAAAACCACGTTATAGCGGTTTCTTTAATACAGCACTGGATAGCATGTTGCGCAGTAAGGGTATTCGTAACTTGGTTTTTGTCGGTATTGCGACCAATGTGTGTGTGGAATCGACGTTAAGAGATGGCTTTTTTCTTGAGTATTTTGGCGTAGCACTGGGTGATGCATGTCATCAGGCTGGGCCAGCAGAAGCACAGCAAGCCAGCCTGTATAACATTAAAACATTCTTTGGCTGGGTGTCGGATACGCAGGAATTTACGAAAACTTTTCAGTTAAATCCGCAACATTTTGACAAAACAGCTTAAGTAAACCCGTTGAATAAAATGATCAGAGAATAAACCTATGCCTAAAAAAATCATCCTTCCAGAGGGAACAGGAAAGCCATTAGCGCCTTATGTTCCAGCAACACAAGCTGACAATATTGTTTATGTTTCTGGCACTTTAGCCTTTGATGAAAATAACAATGTCGTACATGTTGGTGACGCTGCGGCACAGACCCGACATATTTTAGAAACCATTAAAAAAGTGATTGCAACCGCAGGCGGCAGCATGGATGACGTGACATTTAATCACGTCTTTGTCAAAGACTGGGCTGATTATGCTGCGATCAATACGGTCTATGCAGAATATTTTCCGGGAGATAAACCTGCACGCTATTGCGTACAAACTGGGTTAGTCAAACCAGATGCTTTGGTTGAAATTGCTTCAATCGCGCATGTTTAAGTTGCCACAGTTTTTAACAACAAGCCTATTTAGCTTTGATATTAATAAAGGATAGCGCTGAAATTCAGATGAGATATTAAGCACTGAATTTCAGTGAGGAGATCGCGATGAACAGCAAAATAATGTCAGTTGAGTCGAGCCATGCTGTAGCACAACAGGCTCAAAGTTTTCAAATCACTGCGGATGAAAAACATATAGAAATTGATCAGGCTACTTTTCGACAAGGGATGTCTAATTTGGGCGCGGCAGTGAATGTGATTACCACTCATGGCGAGGCAGGGCAAGCTGGTTTTACGGCTTCTGCTGTGTGTAGTGTTACGGACTCACCGCCAACGTTATTGGTTTGTTTAAATCGTTCTGCATCCGTATTTGAAACCTTTAAAACCAACAAAGTACTTTGTGTAAATACTTTGGCGGCACATCAAACTGAACTATCTAATATTTTTGGTGGAAAAACACCCATGTCAGAACGATTCTTGCGTGGAACATGGTCAACCTTAAGCACACAAGCACCTGTGCTGGATGATGCTTTGGTTTCTTTTGACTGTGAAGTGGTGCAAAGCATGTCTGTGGGTAGTCATGATGTACTGATTTGTCAGGTTAAAGCCATGAGAAAGAATGAAGGTCAGAATGCACTGATGTACTTCAACCGCACCTATTGCGAGCCACAACCGATGTACTAATCCAATATTCCTAATTTGAGGGAGGGGAAACCCATGCAAGCTAAAGAACCGTGGTTTCCGAAATTTAAGCCTTATCAAGGCGACTTAGATGTAACACCTGTACAGGTGGATGAATATTTACCTGCGGGTAAAAGTATTGTTTTAGGTTTGCAACATGCTTTTGCGATGTTTGGTGCAACGGTACTTGCACCCTTGTTGATGGGATTTGATCCAAATCTCACCATCTTTATTACAGGAATAGGTACGATTTTATTTTTCCTCATGACTGGCGGTCGAATGCCCAGTTATTTGGGGTCAAGTTTTGCATTTATTGGCGCGATTGCCGCAGCAACGGGCTATGCAGGTGTGGGGTCAAATCCGAATATGGGTCTTGCATTGGGGGGAACCATGGCCTGCGGTCTGGTTTATGCGGCTATTGGTTTAATTGTCATGAAAACGGGAACAGGCTGGATTGAAAAACTCATGCCACCGCTTGTAACCGGTGTCATTGTCATGATTATTGGTTTGAATTTAGCACCGATTACCATTAAAGGTGTCTCGGCAAATAGTTTTGACACATGGATGGCCGTGGTCACAATTTTATGTATCAGTGTTGTGGCGGTCTTTACTCGCGGCATGGTACGTCGTTTGTTACTGTTAGTCGGTTTGTGTAGTGCCTATTTTGTCTATTTCTTGCTGGCTAATGTCATGGGTTTTGGTAAACCGATTGATTTTTCTTTGATCTCAAATGCAGCTTGGTTTGGTCTGCCAACATTCCATAGTCCAGTTTTTAATGCCAATGCTATGTTGTTGATTGCACCTGTGGCGATTATTTTGGTGGCAGAAAATTTGGGGCACTTTAAAGCAGTTTCTGCCATGACGGGTAAAGATTTATCGCCTTATATGGGGCGTGCATTTTTTGCCGATGGTATCTGTACCACAATGTCGGCATCGGTAGGTGGTACAGGGATGACCACTTATGCTGAAAATATTGGCGTGATGGCAGTGACGAAAGTCTATTCAACCACGATCTTTGTGGTGGCAGGTTTGTTTGCCATTTTACTGGGATTATCACCAAAATTTGGAGCAGTCATTAGTACCATTCCAGTGGCTTTATTGGGCGGTGCATCAATCGTAGTTTTTGGTTTGATTACTGTGGCTGGTGCTAAAATTTGGGTAGATAACAAAATTGATTTTACCAAAAACAGTACTTTAATTATTGCTGCGGTCAGCCTGATTATGGGTGCAGGCAATTTCAGTTTACATATTGGTGCATTTGATTTAGGTGGAATTGGTACGGCAACTTTAGCAGCCATTGTACTGAATCTATTTTTAAATCGGGGTGAGGAAGCGACCAGTTCAGTGAGTGAAAATGCCGAAAATTCTGAAACACCCGTAGTGCATCATTAGGAGTTTATTTTGAGTCAGACAATTTCATTTATCGGACTTGGTGCAATGGGTTGGCATATGGCCTCCCATCTTCCTAAACTTGGACATGAGGTTTGGGTGTGGAACAGAACGCAGGCCAAGGCAGATCATCACTCTATTTGTTTTGAAACTCAATCGGTTTCATTACAGAAAGCGTTACAGGCAGATTTTATTTTTAGCTGTTTACCCACCAGTGCCGATGTCGAACAGTTGATAGCAGCACATCTGCCAGAACAAGGCAGCATCTGGATTGATTGCACTAGTGGTGTGCCTGAGTCAGCAAAAAAACTTAGTCAACATCTGAACAAACTAGGCGTTGAATATTTGGATGCACCCGTTTCAGGGCAAACCATAGGTGCTGAACGGGGCATGTTAACGGTGATGATTGGCGGCGATGCTCATGCTTTTGCAAAAGCTAAACCCATTATTTCAGCATTTTCAGCTTTAATTGAATATGTTGGAGAAAGTGGATCGGGTTTTGCGGTAAAAGCCATTAATAATACTTTAATGGCAACGCATTTATGGGCTTTAGCTGAAGGGCTGACTGTGCTGAAATCTAAAGGTGTAAATTTAACCGCTGCTTTGAATTGTATTAATCATTCCAGTGGTAAAAGTAGCATCTCTGAAAATATTATGGAGCAGCGGGTATTGAATCGTAGTTTTGATAAAACTTTTGCACTGGATTTATTGCAAAAAGATATTGGCATTGCAGTCGATTTGATCCAGCAAGAGTCATTAACGCTTCCAAGTATGCATCTCATTCAGCAACAGTTTGCCCGTATTGAGAAAAAACAGGCGAGTCAGTTGGATTTTTCTGCTGCGGTACAAAGTTTAGAGCAGATGAATCAAATTGAATTGCGATAGTTATGGATGGTTGTTAAATGACTTATTTGATTAAGTATTCGAGCTAAGACGTTTTAGACAGACGTTTTTTCAAACTGGTTTTATCTTTATTTTTGGAAATTTAAAAGGCGCTTCATGCGCCTTTTCTGTTTAAAAAAATTATATATAAAAAATACCGTAGCATATAAACTGAATAAGTCGTTGATAAAAAATAATTAGGTTAAAAATGAAAGGACAAATATTAGACTATTCTGTTCAGAATAATGCGGGTTTTATTAGTGGCGATGACCAGAGACGTTATGCATTTACAGGTGCAGAATGGCGAGGGCAAATCGTTCCGAGCCGTGGTCAGCTTGTTGATTTTGAAATAGCTCCATCAGGGCAGGCACTGAATGTTTATGTCCTGAGTCATCCTTTAGCATTTTCGGGACAAGTAGGTTCAAAAAATCGAATTGTTGCCGCAATTCTTGCATTCTTTTTAGGTGGCTTTGGCGTACACAAATTTTATTTAGGTCAAATTGGCTGGGGGATTATTTATTTGCTTTTCTGTTGGACGTTTATTCCTGCATTGGTCGCTTTTATTGAATTCATTATTTATTTATGTACTTCGGATAAAGATTTTGCGCGTAAATATGGCTAGTTTATTTAAGATAGAGGGCTTTCAAAACCCTCTATCTTTATGTATTGAACAATGCTTATTTAGCTGGCTGCCCCCATTGATTAGGCTCTTGTTTGGTATCGCTTGCCAACCAATAAATAACAATGAGACCGACTAATGGGATTAAAGATAAAAGTATAAACCAGCCTGATCGACCGATATCATGCATACGTCGAACAGCTGCAGAAAGTGAAGGAATGAATAGAGCTAAAGCCGTTAGAGTATAAAAAATGGAAGGGCCATTGAAAAGAATTGCATCTATGATTGAAGCAATAATGATTAGACCAATTTGTACGAGAAAAAAGGACCAGTATTCTTTACGACGAGCACGCCCAGAAAAGTTTGCATAATTTTTTAGACATTTAACAAACCAATCAATCATGTTGAATTGTTCTTCAGCTTTATTCTGATCAGAAAGTTTGTCTAGTTGATTGGAAATATTTTGCACAGGGTTGCTGTGACCTAGTGCTGTAAAAATTTGAATCGCGTTACCTGTATTATCGACATCAAAATCCACACGATCACCCCGAGCAGGTGGGCGTTGTCCACGCCATTCTGCACCAATAAAATTGTAGCGGTTTTGATCCTCACCGCTGATAATGCCTGTATTGGTTTGGATTGAAAAATCTAATATCTGGCCTTTCATTTTTAACCTCTGTGATTTTATGCTTATTAAGTTATAAATTTAATGTTGTTATTCACTTTTATAGTAGCAGAATTGTTTAAAATTTAAACTAATTATCCGTTCTTGGGTTGCTGCACTTCTATTGTTTTTTATAGATTTTTTATCTTTTAATAAAAAATCCCGCATGATGCGGGATTTTTTGGGATCTCGTCACGCGGCACATAAGTTGTCATTTGCAATTGCAGAAATTCAAAAGCTTAGAAATTCTTGCGACACATAATGACAATTATTGAGGACACAACCAATGACATTTTAAGGATAAAACGACGCAACTGATGTCATTTTGCTAAAATTGAAAAATTTTAGAGGCATATTTTAACTAGTGGTATGGTTTGATAATTTTGAAAGTTATAGCGTTTAATTTATCAGCTATCTACAGTGTTCATCTAAGGATAATCAAATCTATCTCGAAGATTAGTCGTTGCTCATACTAAATTTTGTTCTATACCTAAAATGTTTTTATTTACATTATCTTCTAAGATAGAAAATAAGCGATCTTGAGCTTCATTCGTTGCCCATGCTATATGCGCAGTAATCATGACATTTGGATGATTTGTTTTCAGTAATATATGGTCTTTAGTTGGCGGTTCTTGATCTAGAACATCGGCTCCAAATCCAGCAATTTGGTTGTTTTCTAAAGCATGAACAACATCATGATTATTTACCAAACCACCACGGCCCACATTAATCAAAATACTGTCTTTTTTCATTTTGTTTAGGACATTTTGATCAATCATTTCACGGGTTTCATCATTCAAGGCACAATGTAATGAAAGAATATCAGCCTGTTCGATTGCTTGATCGAAGGCAACATAACCTTCACGACAATTTTGGGCATTTTTACGTTCACTAAAAATGACATTCATACCAAAGGCTTGTGCCTTAAGTGCTAATGCTGTCCCAATTTCACCTTTACCCACGATTGCTAAAGTTTTACCTTTTAATTCGCGTATTGGTGATGCTAAGTAAAAAGAAACTGAACCTTCAGACCATGCGCCATTTTGCACAGCATTAAGTTGGGCGCCAAAATTTTTGATTAAATTCATCATAAGAATGAATGCATGTTCTGCGACAGCATCGCCCGCATAACCACGAATATTACAAACTTTAATATTCTTGGATTTAAGTAAATCGAGATTGACATGGTCATAGCCCGTAGAACATAAGGCCAATAATTTAAGATTTGGATTATTCGCTAGAATTTGTTCATCTATTTTTAAATCACTGATGATGATGACATCTTGGTCATGTACTTGAGTGTAAAAATCTTGTTGGCTAAGCTGTTCATATTCTTTGTATTCCACAGGAAAATCAAAGTTAAATGCTTTGTTGATTAGCACACCTTTTTCAGCACAAGTGATTTTTAAAGTTTTCATAAATCCATATTTAAATTAAAGTGAAAGGGATGAATAACTTATTTTTTGATTAAGTTGTAAGCCATTTTGGTATCGTCCAATTGCACTAAAGAAGCGTGTCTGGCAGACAACGGATCTTTATTTTCAATGGCCGTTAAAATAGCTTTATGTCTGGGTAAGGAATGACCTTGTAAATTGGGGCGAAGGCTGGTGACTTGAATTGATTGTTGTAAAGGCAAGACCAACATTTTTGACATATATGCGAGTAGATCATTATGCGTTGCTTTGGCAATGGCAAGATGAAAATCTATGTCAGGCTGCATAAAGTCTTCAATTGTGGTTGCTTTTTCCATGCCATCGTATGCTTTTTTAATTTGTACGATATCTTCTTCAGTCGCTGTACTGGCTGCAATATAAGCTAACTCTGGTTCTAAAACACGTCGAACAGTTGAAAGCGTTTTAAAGAACTCATTTTCAGGTGTTGATTGAATGAGCCAGAAAAGTACATCGGGGTCTAATAAGTACCATTCATCTTTAGGGCGAACCACAGTTCCAATTTTAGGACGTGAATAAGTTAGACCTTTAGCATTTAGCACCCGTATTGCTTCACGAAAAACTGGACGACTAACCTGAAACTCCTCGCATAATTCAGCTTCAGATGGTAATTTTTCATTTTCAGGAATTTCACCAGAAACGATTTTTAGACCCAATTGTTGAACAATGAGGGCATGCTGGCTTTTACTCGGAACAGGGTTTTTATAGTCGGCGTTACTCATATTCTGCAATTAATCATATTTGACCTTAGTATGGTATAGATGACCCTGTAAATTAACAAGATCATCTATTTTGAGTAACTTAGTGCGAATGACGTGGAACTTCAGAACCGCGACAGCCCACAAGAAAGTCAAAGTCACAACCTTCATCTGCTTGAAGGACATGATTGACATAAAGCTGACGATATCCACCAATGAAGTTTGGTTTTGGTGGTTCTTCTAAATTCGCCAGGCGATGTTGTAACTCTGCATCGCTGATGTCTAAATGTAATTTACCTGCATAAGCATCAAGTTCAATAAAGTCACCATTTTGAACTGCGCCCAATGGACCACCTGCCATGGCTTCAGGTGCAACATGTAGCACAACGGTACCGTAAGCTGTGCCACTCATACGAGCATCTGAAATACGCACCATATCAGTGATCCCTTTTTCAAGAATCTTCGGTGGTAAACCCATATTGCCGACTTCTGCCATACCTGGATAACCTTTTGGCCCCGCATTTTTGAGTACAAGGATGCAGGTTTCGTCCACATCCAGATCTGGGTCGGCAATACGTGCTTTATAGTCATCAAAATTTTCAAATACTACAGCGCGACCACGATGTTTCATCAATTCTGGTGACGCTGCCGATGGTTTTAATACTGCACCTTTAGGAGCAAGATTACCGCGTAAAATACACATTCCACCATCTTTACGTAGGGGGTTATCAATTTGACGGATGACTTCGTCATTATAAATTGGCGATTTTTGACAGTTATCCCAAATGCTTTCACCATTGACTGTTAACGCATTCGGATGTGGCAATAAATTATGTTCACCCATACGGCGGATCACTGCAGGTAAACCGCCACTATAATAAAACTCTTCCATCAAGAAGCGACCAGAAGGTTGTAAATCTACAATCGTTGGCATACCACGACCGACACGATTCCAATCATCTAACTCTAAATCTACACCAATACGACCTGCAATGGCTTTTAAATGAATTACAGCATTGGTTGAACCACCAATAGCTGCATTCACTTTAATGGCATTTTCAAACGCTTCTTTGGTTAATACTTTTGATAGTGTCAAATCTTCTTTGACCATATCCACAATACGCATACCCGATAAATGAGCCAGAACATAGCGACGTGAGTCAACGGCTGGAATAGCGGCATTATGCGGTAATGATGTACCTAAGGCTTCAGCCATACATGCCATTGTGGATGCAGTGCCCATTGTATTACACGTACCTGCTGAACGAGACATACCTGCTTCAGCAGAGAGGAACTCATTTAAATCAATTTTGCCTGCTTTTAATTCTTCATGCATTTGCCAGACAATGGTTCCAGCACCAATGTCTTTGCCTTTATGCTTACCATTCAGCATTGGGCCACCTGTTACTACAATTGCAGGAACGTCACAACTTGCGGCTCCCATCAGCAGCGCAGGGGTGGTCTTATCACAACCTGTAAGCAACACCACGCCATCCATAGGATTACCGCGAATGGCTTCTTCTACATCCATACTGGCCAAATTACGCGTTAACATTGCCGTAGGGCGTAAGTTGGATTCGCCATTTGAAAAAACAGGGAATTCGACAGGATAACCACCGGCCTCTAAAATTCCTTTTTTTACATGTTCTGCAATTTTACGAAAATGGGCATTACATGGTGTGAGTTCTGACCATGTATTACAGATACCAATAATCGGGCGACCATCAAATGCATGATCTGGAATCCCTTGGTTTTTCATCCAACTACGATACATAAATCCATTTTTATCTGTCGTTCCAAACCAAGCTGTTGACCGTAAAGGTTTCTTTTCTGACATCTCTATATCCTTATATAGTATTACTATTTAAATAATATTTAGCAAAATACACTAAAAAAATTCTTTTTAAAAGAGTTTGAAATTTAAATAGTAATACTATATTTTATTTTATAGAGATTTTCCTTTAGCATGATGCTTAAGAATAAATATATGGAAGGTGGAGTCGAATATGGATTTCGAAAAGGATGTTATACGGACAGTGACTTATAAACTGATCCCTGCATTAGTCATACTTTATCTTGTTGCCTATATCGATCGTGCAGCAGTTGGTTTTGCTCATTTACATATGGGTGCAGATGTCGGGATTGGTGATGCTGCCTATGGACTAGGTGCCGGTCTATTTTTTATTGGTTATTTTCTGTTTGAAATTCCAAGTAACTTACTTTTAGATAAATTTGGTGCGCGTAAGTGGTTCACTCGAATTTTATTGACATGGGGTTTAATCACCATGGCTATGGCGCTGATCGAAGGTCCTAAAAGTTTTTATGCTCTCAGATTCTTGTTGGGTGTGGCTGAAGCAGGTTTCTTTCCCGGTGTTTTATATTTAATTACCCAATGGTATCCAGTACGTCACCGTGGAAAAATCATGGGCATGTTTGTGCTGTCTCAGCCCCTTGCGATGATGGTTGCAGGTCCATTGGCTGGCGCATTACTTGGTATGGATGGCGTGGCGAATATGCATGGATGGCAATGGTTATTTATTGCGGTGGGTTTACCTGCGGTTCTTCTTGCCTTACCCACCTATTTATACTTACCAGATAATATTAATAAAGTTAAATGGTTAACAGATCAGCAAAAAAACTGGTTGAAAAATGAATTGGTTAAAGATGAATCTGAATACGAGCAAACACGGCATGCCAATCCTTTACTCGCTTTAAAAGATAAACGTGTCTTAACTCTTGCACTTTATTACCTTCCCGTCACCTTAAGTATTTACGGTTTAAATTTATGGCTTCCAACCATTATTAAACAATTTGGTGGCGGAACTGATCTGCAAGTTGGCTTTTTGTCCAGTATTCCTTATGTGTTTGGGATTATCGGTCTATTGATTATTCCACGCAGTACTGATCGTTTAAATGACCGTTATGGACATTTAGCTTTTCTTTATGCATTAGGCGCTTGTGCCATGTTCTTGAGTGCTTGGCTAAATTCACCTGTTTTGCAGTTGGCTGCATTGTCAGCGGTTGCTTTTTGTTTATTTTCAACAACTGCAGTTTTTTGGACTTTACCAGGTCGGTTTTTAACAGGTGCAAGTGCAGCAGCAGGTATTGCATTAATAAATTCAGTCGGAAATTTAGGTGGTTATCTTGGGCCGTATGGGATTGGATTATTAAAAGAATATACAGGCAACATGGCAGCTGGTCTGTATTTTCTCTCTATCGTTATGGTTCTCGGTTTAATTTTGACTTACTTCGTTTATTCAAAATTAGAAAGAAACAAATCTCAAAAATTAAATGTAAGTGAACAAGCGTAAAAGGAATTTGTAATGAATGTAATTCAGTTTGAAATTAAAGATAATCAGCGCGCTGTTGGTGTTGTGGAAAAGAATATGGTTAAACGTGTGAATAACGTAAGGAGCGTTCGCGATTTAGCATTAATGGCCATTCAGAATCAGTTAAGTCTGGAACAACAAGTTCAACAGCTAGGGTATAGCGATGACAGCTATGACTATCAATCTTTACTAGCAGAATTAAAAGTTCTTCCGCCTTTGGATCATCCAGATACTGCTCACTGCTTTATATCTGGTACAGGTTTAACCCATTTAGGTTCAGCATCTACGCGTGACAAAATGCATCAACAAAATTTAAATGATGCTGCATCAGTGACAGATACCATGCGCATGTTCCAATGGGGAGTGGAAAAAGGCAAACCCATTGTTGGTGATGTTGGTGCACAACCTGAATGGTTTTATAAAGGGGATGGCTCTATCGTGGTTCGTCCCGGTACAGATTTGCCTTTACCTCCTTTTGCAGAAGATGGTGGAGAGGAGCCTGAAATTGCAGGCTTATATGTGATAGGTCCAGATTCAAAACCGTATCGAATTGGTTTTGCATTAGGCAATGAATATTCTGATCACATTATGGAACGTCGTAATTACTTATATCTTGCGCATTCTAAATTACGTTCTTGCAGTTATGGGCCTGAACTACGTACAGGTGAGCTTCCAAAACATTTAGTCGGTACTAGTCGTTTACGTCGTGATGGTGAAGTAATTTGGGAAAAAGAATTTTTATCAGGTGAGGACAATATGTGTCATAGCCTAAGTAATTTGGAATATCACCATTTTAAATATCAGCAATTTTTAAAACCGGGGGATGTACATGTTCATTACTTTGGTACAGCAACTTTGTCATTTGCAGATGGAATGCAAGCACAAGTGGGTGATGAGTTTGAGATTGAAATGAAAGAATTTGGTCATCCTCTGAAAAATAAACTTGCACATACCCATGCTGAATTGCCGATTGGCGCAGTTATTACACTTTAAGGAACCCGCTATGAGCATTGGACAAAACTTTATTGCAGGTCAACGCAGTGCATTGGGGCATGAAATTTTACACAGCGTCAATGCAACGACTGGTGAAGCTTTGGCTTATGAGTTTCATCAGGCCACTGAACAAGAAGTCAATCAGGCCTGTGAAGTTGCGAGCCAAGCTTTTAAACGCTACCGTCACACATCACCTGAACAACGTGCTCAGTTTCTAGAGGCGATAGCCGATGAATTAGATGCACTGGGACAAGATTTTCTTGAGATTGTTTCTCAGGAAACGGCCTTACCGATTGCCCGTCTACAAGGTGAACGAGGCAGAACCAGTGGTCAAATGCGTTTATTTGCCAAAGTCTTACGTCGTGGTGATTTCCTTGGTGCACGTATTGATACCGCATTGCCTGATCGTCAACCGATGCCTCGTGTAGATTTACGTCAAATTAAAATTGGTGTAGGTCCAATTGCCGTCTTTGGTGCAAGCAACTTCCCATTGGCATTTTCAACAGCGGGCGGTGATACCGCTTCGGCTTTAGCCGCAGGTTGTCCTGTGGTGGTGAAAGCCCACAGTGGTCATATGGCAACGGCAGATTTAGTGGCTCAAGCCATTGAACGGGCTGTAAAGAAAACCAATATGCCGAAAGGTGTATTTAATATGGTCTATGGTAACGGTGTGGGCGCAACGCTGGTGAAACATCCATTGATTCAAGCTGTCGGTTTTACAGGATCATTGAAAGGTGGTCGTGCATTGTGCGATATGGCCGCAGCTCGCCCACAACCAATTCCCGTATTTGCAGAAATGAGCAGTATCAACCCGATGTTAATACTACCTGCGGCACTGAAAAGCCGTGGTACTCAGATTGCTCAGGAGTTGGCAGATTCTGTGGTGATGGGATGTGGTCAATTCTGTACAAGCCCAGGTTTGATCATTGGGATTAAATCACCTGAATATAGTCAGATGATTGAGACATTAACGGACATCATCAATGCTAAGCCAGCACAGACCATGCTAAATGCAGGCACATTGAAAAGTTACTCATCAGGTCTGGAACATTTAACTGTACATCAAGGCATTCAGCATTTAGCCGGTCAAGTGCAACAAGGAAATCAGGCTCAGCCTCAGCTTTTTAAAGCAGATGTACAGTTACTGCTGGCAGCAGATCAATTGCTACAAGAAGAGATCTTTGGTCCAACGACCATTGTGATTGAAGTTGAAGACAAGGCCCAGTTGATTCAAGCCATCAGTAGCATGAATGGCCAATTGACGGCATCCCTAATTGCAGATGAAGCCGATTTAGCTGAATTTGCAGCAGTGGTGCCGATATTAGAAGAAAAAGCTGGAAGGTTATTATTAAACGGTTATCCAACGGGTGTAGAAGTGTGTGATGCAATGGTACATGGGGGTCCTTATCCGGCAACGTCGGATGCACGCGGTACGTCTGTTGGCACATTGGCCATTGAACGTTATCTACGTCCTGTATGTTATCAAAACTATCCGCAAAGTTTATTGCCGGAAGCATTACGTGATGAGAACCCACTCAATTTGCTGAGATTGATCAATGGCGAAATGACCCGAAATCAAATATAAAAATATAAAAAAGAGACCTGAAATAGGTCTCTTTTTTATTATAAAGATGAATAACCACCAATTTTGTAGACACTTTTTAGTTAAATTGGATTGCCAGCAGGAATTTTTTCATTTTCCAAAATAAAAAGCACAAATCCAATATATTAATTATATGATTCTACACAAAATTTGTCATTTAGCTGAATATAATTATAGGGGATGTTTTTTACTTTTAAGCTTAATTATTGACGGGGAGGGTTACCACACCATCTACAGATCAAAATTGGAATAACTTTGAAAAAGAATATAAGAAATATGGCTCATATTTTTTAAGTTTCGGAGCATTTTTTAATAATCAATTTTATCCATATCCAGAATTTGACAAATTTTCAATTAAGAAAAAAGAACTTGTAATAAAAAATGCTTGGGAGATTGGTTTTAATGATATTGAGAGAATAGTATTAAAGCATGATGATAAGCCTTTAATTCCAGAAGAAGTTGAATATATTCCCTTTTTTGAACTTTTTGAAAAGTAAAAAAATAGAGCCTTAAGGCTCTATTTTTTTTATTTAACTAGTAATATGAATTTGTAACAATCTCGAAATATGTGTCAAAAATCTCACATCCACTGTCATTCAGCGTGAATCTTTAAATTACCAGCTTAACGCGCCACCAGTTTGGTAGTCAGTTACGCGAGTTTCAAAGAAATTCTTCTCTTTACGTAAGTCCATCATTTCAGACATCCACTGGAATGGGTTATTCACACCAGCAAATTGTTCAGGCAAGCCCAGTTGTGCTAAACGACGGTTTGCAATGAACTTTAAGTATTCTTCCATCATGGCAGCATTCATACCCAATACACCGCGTGGCATAGTGTCACGTGCATATTCAATTTCTAGCATGGTTCCTTCAAGAATCATTTGAATGATTTCTTCTTGGAATTCAGCTGTCCAAAGTGTAGGGTTTTCATTCTTGATTTGGTTAATCATGTCGATACCAAAGTTCAAGTGCATAGATTCATCACGTAAGATGTACTGGAATTGCTCAGCAACACCATTCATTTTATTACGACGACCCATAGACAGAATTTGGCTGAAACCACAGTAGAAGAAAATGCCTTCAAGGACACAGTAGAATGCGATCAAGTTGCGAAGCAAGATTTGGTCGTTCTCAGGTGTACCTGTTTGGAAAGTTGGGTCACATAAAGATTGGGTGTATTTTAAGCCCCAAGCTGCTTTACGTGCGACCGATGGTACTTCACGGTACATATTGAAGACTTCGCCTTCATCCATACCCAAAGATTCGATACAGTATTGGTAAGCATGTGTATGAATTGCTTCTTCAAATGCTTGACGCAAAATATATTGACGGCATTCAGGGTTAGTAATGTGGCGGTAAATCGCCAATACCAAGTTGTTTGCAACCAATGAATCGGCAGTCGAGAAGAAACCAAGAGAGCGCATAACAATGGTGCGTTCATCTTCAGTTAAGCCATTTTCAGACTTCCAAAGCGCGATGTCATGGTTCATGTTGACTTCTTGCGGCATCCAGTGGTTTGCACAACCGTCTAGATATTTCTGCCAAGCCCATTCGTATTTGAAGGGTACAAGTTGGTTTAAGTCAGCACGACAGTTGATCATGGCTTTATCATCAACTTGTACACGCTGCGCACCCATTTCAAGCTCTTCTAAGCCTGGGGTAACATCCAGTGTTTCTAAGGCAGCAGATGCTCTTGCCAGCGAATCGGTTGAATGTTTTGTTCCACCTTTACGGGTTGCAGCGGGTTGTGCAGTTGCCACATCCGACGATGTGTTGAGTGCATCAGATACCATCTGCGTATTAACCGCTTTTTGCGGGTCGATGGACGCAGACTTGCGTTCAGGTGCAGCCGGTTTTTGCGAATCATCTTCGAAATCGTCCCAACTTAGGATAGACATATTAATTCTCTCTTCGATGCTTATATCTGTTTTCTGACATCTCATAAGCGAGGATGTCTTACTATACGCTCATTATGAATAAGCAAAATTAAGTTTTGCCAATGAAAGCACTAAACTTGTTCGATAGAGCAGATATCCACACTACTTATTTTGCTTACGCTGTTGCCGCCGAATGGCTAAAAATGCATAGCCCATAGGTACATAAAATACAATAAAGGCAAAGACCAGAACTGCGAGTCCTAACATGTAGTTATGAGTCATATGTTGCATGGTCTTTTCCTTTGTTTGTATTTTTAATCTCCCTAAATCCCTCTTTGAGAAAGAGGGACTTTTCCTTCGTTTAAATATCGAAAGTGCCATCCTTTTTAAAGGAGGGCTAGGGAGGATTATTAGAAATTCACCAAATTATTGGCAAGCTTCACAATCAGGATTGTCGATTGAACATGCAAGTGGTACTGGTGCTGCTTGAGCAAAGTCATCTTCAGCTATTGCTTCAGGTTTTTTCGCCACTTCAGCAACAGGTGCGCTAGTCACTACAGGAGCACCTATGTTCGATTTAACTGCGTTCAATGCACCGGTATTAATGGTTGATTTCTCAGCAGAAGTCGCACCCAATGCACGAAGGTAATACGTGGTTTTAAGACCGCGTAACCATGCCATTTTGTACGTCATGTCCAATTTCTTACCGTTTGCACCAGAGATGTAAAGGTTCAGAGATTGTGCTTGATCGATCCATTTTTGACGACGTGATGCAGCATCCACAATCCAACGTGGCTCAACTTCAAACGCAGTCGCGAAGATAGCTTTAAGTTCTTCAGGAATACGTGAAATCTTTTGCACAGAACCTTCAAAATGTTTCAGGTCGTTCACCATCACAGAGTCCCAAAGACCGCGATCTTTTAACGCATGGACTAAGTACGGGTTAATCACTGTGAATTCGCCAGAAAGGTTAGATTTCACATAAAGATTTTGGAACGTTGGTTCGATTGATTGTGAAACGCCACAAATGTTCGAAATGGTTGCTGTTGGAGCAATCGCCATAACATTCGAGTTACGCATACCGTCTTTTTGAACTTTGTTACGTAAAGTATCCCAATCCAAGCGCGTGGTGCGGTCTACTTCAAACATACGTTCTGGGCGTGATTTCGCAACCAAATCTAAAGAGTCGATTGGTAGGATACCTTGATCCCAAAGTGATCCTTTAAACGTTTCGTAAGCACCACGTTCAACCGCTAAATCACTAGAAGTTGTAATCGCGTAGTAGCTAATCACTTCCATTGATTCATCAGCAAAATCAACCGCAGCATCTGAACCATACGCCAAGTTCATTTCATATAAAGCATCTTGAAAACCCATGATGCCCATGCCGACTGGACGGTGTTTCAAGTTTGAAGTACGTGCTTGAGGAACAGCGTAGTAGTTGATGTCAATTACGTTGTCGAGCATGCGAACAGCAGTTTTTACTGTGCGAGCAAGTTTTTCGCGGTCAAGTACACCACCTTTAACGTGTTGTACAAGGTTGATTGAACCTAAGTTACACACCGCAATTTCATCTTCATTGGTGTTTAATGTAATTTCTGTACACAAGTTAGATGAATGCACGACACCAACGTGTTGTTGTGGTGAACGTAAGTTACATACGTCTTTGAATGTGATCCACGGGTGACCTGTTTCAAACAACATAGACAGCATTTTACGCCACAAATCTTTTGCACGAATCACTTTGTGCAACATGTTTGTTTCTTTAGCAATGCCTTCATAGTAAGCATAGCGTGCAGCGAATTCTACGCCCATCAAATCGTGAAGATCTGGTGTTTCAGAAGGTGTGAATAGTGTCCATTCAGCATCTTCAAATACACGTTGCATGAACAAATCTGGAACCCAGTTTGCTGTGTTCATGTCATGTGTACGACGACGGTCATCACCTGTGTTCTTACGTAGCTCTAGGAATTCTTCAATGTCCAAATGCCAAGTTTCAAGGTAAGCACACACAGCACCTTTACGTTTACCACCTTGGTTTACAGCAACAGCAGTATCGTTGGCAACTTTAAGGAACGGTACAACACCTTGTGATTTACCATTTGTGCCTTTGATGTATGAGTTCAAGGCACGAACGGGTGTCCAGTCATTGCCCAAACCGCCTGCCCATTTAGACAGCATTGCGTTATCACGCATTGCGCCATAAATGTTGTACAGGTCATCACCAATGGTGGTTAAGTAGCAGCTCGACAATTGTGGACGAAGCGTACCTGAGTTAAACAGGGTTGGTGTCGATGCCATGTAGTCGAAGCTAGACAATAAGTTGTAGAACTCAATCGCACGGTCTTCACGGTTTTCTTCATTCAGTGTTAAACCCATGGATACGCGCATGAAGAACAATTGTGGTAGTTCAAAACGTACGCCATCTGAATGGATAAAGTAACGGTCAAATAAAGTTTGTAAGCCTAAATAGGTAAATTGGTTTGAGCGTTCTGGTTGAATCGCTGCTGCCAATTTAACAAGGTCAAAGTTCAGTAGTTCAGGTGATAAAAGATCAAGCTCGATGCCTTTCTTCAAGAAAGTTTCTAAAGCCGCATTTTCTAAAGTATCGCTAGATAAACCTAAAAACTCTAAACCTGTTGCAACCAAGTTGTCACGTAGCAAACGTGCAGTCACATAAGTATAGTTTGGTTCTTGTTCAATACGGGTACGCGTTGCCATCATCATCGTCGTTGAGATGTCAGACTCTTTTACACCGTTATATAAGTTCTTGATGGTTTCATCGATGATTGCTTGAACATCAATACCTTCTAAACCTTCAGCCGCTTTTTCTATATGTGCTTGTAACGCACCTAAGTCAAGGGGTTGAAGCTGACCATTTGCAGCAGTCACTTGTAATGTTGGGTGATGATGTGCACCCGTTTGTTTACGTGCTTCAGAACGTTGCTCACGATAGATGACATACGCACGGGCAACTTTTTGTTCACCAGTACGCATAAGCGCAAGTTCAACTTGATCCTGAACTTCTTCAATGTGAATCGTGCCGCCTGATGGTAAACGACGGTTAAAAGTATTCATGACCATTTCAGTCAATTGTTCTATACGATCATGAATACGGCTTGAATCAGCGCTTTGTTGACCTTCTACAGCCAAAAAAGCTTTACCTATCGCAACAGAAATTTTTTCTGCATCAAAAGCAGCAACATCACCGGTGCGTTTAATCACCTGAAGTTGACCAGGAATTGAAGTGATTACGCTCATGTTGGCATAGCTCCATTGTCATCTATTGTTGTGTGTATGGACCATTTGAACTGGGCGATAGGTCGCCTCAGTGTTTGAGGGTTAAACACAAGAACTAGTGGTTTAAAATCGAATTGAACACAAGATACGGGAAAATTCAGGGTAGATCAATATTGACATTTTAGTAAAAATTTTTCTAATGCCTTGCAATATTTCTTTGCAAAAAAATCCCTATTTTTATGTTTCGGGTATAAGTCTTATGAGACAAGGATATAGCATAGCAAAGCTAAAAAAATGTGCTTATAGATAACATTGTGGATAACTTAAAAAGATCAATATTAATAAGGTTAATCAGTCATATTCTGAACAAAAGGTGAAATTGTACAGAAAAAAGTCATTTTGTAACAAAATATATTGATGATTGGGCTGTGGTGTTAACAGATTTTAAAAACCCCAATCAATTCAATACATAATAAAAATATAACAAAAAACTACTTTGATGTATCAGTTTGGTGAATGCTATCTTGTTTACAATGTAAACGTGTGTATATTGCTGGATATGTTTATGTATATTGCTGGATATGTTGAAGCGTATTCTTTGGATTTTTAAGGATACCTTAATCCATATAAAGGGGCATTTTATGAGCCAAGAAGAAAAGTTACCAAAAATTTTAATCGTTGAAGACGATGAGCGTCTCGCACGTTTGACTCAAGAATACCTTATCCGTAATGGATTGGAAGTTGGGGTCGAGCCTGATGGTAATCGTGCAATCCGTCGTATCATTGCAGAACAACCCGATATGGTTGTGCTTGACGTGATGCTTCCTGGTGCTGATGGTTTGACCATTTGTCGTGAAGTTCGTCCACATTACCATCAGCCTATTTTGATGTTGACTGCACGTACTGAAGATATGGACCAAGTTTTAGGTCTAGAAATGGGTGCAGATGACTATGTGGCAAAACCTGTTCAGCCGCGTGTTCTTTTAGCACGTATTCGTGCCTTACTGCGTCGTACAGATAAAACACCTGAAGATGAAGTGGCACAACGCATTGAATTTGATGACCTTGTTATTGATAATGGTGGTCGTTCAGTGACCTTGAGTGGTGAGTTGGTTGACTTTACCAGTGCTGAATATGATTTATTATGGTTGTTGGCTTCAAATGCGGGTCGAATTTTGTCTCGTGAAGATATTTTTGAGCGTCTACGCGGTATTGAATATGATGGTCAAGACCGTTCAATTGATGTGCGTATTTCACGTATTCGTCCAAAAATTGGTGATGACCCTGAAAACCCAAAACGTATTAAAACAGTACGTAGCAAAGGTTATTTATTTGTTAAAGAGACCAATGGTCTTTAATGTTTGCCCTTAATTTTATAGGACAGCTGCGTGTTTAAACACAGTATATTCTTGCGTATTTATGCCGGGTTAGTGGTTTTGGTGGCATTGGTTGCTGTATTTGGCTACCTACTGGTACAAATTATCAACTATCAGCGTGCACAAGAATATCGTGAATCTTTAACCGATGGTGTGTCTTATATCATTAGTGAGGGAATCTCAAGACAGCCCAATGAGCAGCAGAAACGAGATTGGATTTCTGATGCGTCAGCTTTACTTGAACTGCCTATTTATTATGTGGATTCAAGTAAAGTTGATTTGTCGCGTGCTGAGCAAAAAAGAATTGACAATCGTAAAGCAGCAGTGCGTTATGATGCAGAGAATTCGATTGCTTATATTATTATTGGGTTGCGAGATGATCCAAAACATTTGCTTTATATTAAAGTAGATAAAATAGGGGAGCGCCAAATGAAGGCGTTACCTATTTTTATTTTAGATTATCTGGTGTATTACCCAGGACAAGAAAAAGAATATCTGGCAAAAATTCAGTCGAACTTCTCTTATCCTATTCAAATTGAAAAAGTTCAAAACTTACCCCTTGATTCTGAGCAAATGGGTCGTTTAAGACTCGATCACAGTATTATTTTATACCGTGACAATGCCTCTGTGCGCGGTACCACCATTTCTATTGTTTCACCAATGCCAAGTTCACCCTCTGAGGTGCTGGTTTTAGGTCCTGTGCCGCTATTTAATTGGATGCCTTTCCAGCTTGCTGCTGGTATTACCTTACTCAGCTTATTTGTGTTGAGTTTGGGGGTGTATGGTTTGCTGGTGCCTATGCAACGTCGTTTACGTGAAGTGAACTATGCCTTATATCGGATGAAATCAGGTGATATGACTTTACGTTTACCTGTGGATGGTACGGATGAAATGGCGAGTTTAGCGATCAATTACAATAGTATGTCGGATCATATTCAGCGGTTGATTGAAGCACAGCGTGAATTAATGCGAGCAGTTTCGCATGAGCTTAGAACACCTGTGGCACGCATTCGTTTTGGTATGGAAATGTTGGCGGAAGAGGATGATTACGACTACCGTTTACAGCAAGTTGATATGATTGATAAAGATATTGAAGCACTCAATACTTTGATTGATGAGATCATGACTTATGCAAAACTAGAGCAGGGCACACCTTCTTTAGACTTTGAAAAAATTGTTTTATTTGAAGTGTTAGATCAAGTGGTTGTTGAAACTGAAGCGCTTAAGACACAAAAAGAAATTGAATTATATGCACCCTCAATTAATGTGGTAGTTGATGCAGAAAGGCGTTACCTTCATCGTGTAGTGCAAAATTTGGTGGGGAATGCAGTTCGCTACTGCGATCATAAAGTGATTGTGAGTGGTGGTATTGATGATGCTGGATTTGCCTATGTTCAGGTTGAAGATGATGGTGCTGGTATACCAGAAGAAGAGCGTCAGCGGATTTTTGAGGCTTTTGCTCGTTTAGATGATAGCCGAACTCGAGCATCGGGTGGTTATGGTTTAGGTCTATCTATTGTGAGTCGAATTGCTTATTGGTTTGGCGGTAAAATAGAGGTCGATCAAAGTCCTATTTTGGGTGGTGCTCGTTTTACCATGTCATGGCCTGCACAAAGGTTTAGTCGATCTAAAAATAAAATCAATGTGACGAAAAATGATATAGAGCCTTAGGTATAGCGTCTTGAATAAGCAAAAAGCACCGATTTCGGTGCTTTTTTATATCGTATTATTCGTGACTGGTTGGGTCGGGTTCAATAAGTTTTTTTCCTTGTTTGAGGTTTTCTAGGGCATCAGTATTAAAGTCTAGAAGCAAAGAATTATTTTTAGGGTCTATAGAGTAACGACTAATCAATTTTTGATCGCCATTTAATGTTTCTACTTTATATTCGTCTGCAATATTTAGAATAGCATTTAGATTGGTGGTTGTAGAAGCAAAGTCTTGGCGGAAAAGTTCATAAATATCACGAAGGTCAAAAATGGCATTCTGAGCATCTGGATGTTTTTCAATATAGCCTTGCACATGATGCACCAATAATTGTGCAAAGAAAAAATAATCAGGTTGATGTGTATATTCTAAGTTCATGTGTTTGTTCCTTATTCTTTGTTCTAGGATTGTGTATAGGAATAGCATAAATAGGGGGAGGAGGGCATTAGTAGATGCATTTGAGTTGCAAAAAAACACACAAAATATGTATTGGGAAATCTGGGTTATGGCTTTTATATAACTCGGGGGTTTAAAAAGTCACACTAAAAGCATTTCTATGTTTTTTTGAAAATAATGATCAGAATTTTGCTGTTATAAAAAGTATATAATAAAAATGATTTGGATTGGTGCGGACTATTCTTCGGCACAATGTATAAATATTGGGTCATTTTCGCTCAGTGATAAAGCGTATTGTATAAATGAGGGATACGGTGATTTAATTTTACTGAAAAAGAGAAAGGTCGATTTAATGGATTTGAAAAAAATAATCACTTTTCTTTTTTTGATTTGATAAAGCGATTGTTTGGGAAATAATAGGGCTTAAGCTTTGAAAAAAATGCAAAATGACTAAAATATCATCCAAAAGACTAAGGCTTATAAACTAGCAAGTGAAATCATAAATCAGGTACAATTGGCGGGATTAATTTTGTGTTTGGTGTATTTGAAGGCCAATACATACATTCTTTGTTAATAAATTAGGCCTGCCAGGAGTTATCCCCGCATGAGTGCCATTACTCCATACGATTGGGCAATTATTGCCTTCGTGATCGGCGTTACATTTCTTTGCGTCTTTATGCTCACAGTTCCTTTACTCCTTGGGGGTAAATCATGGGGCCGTGCGAAGCAAGAGCAATTTGAGTCAGGTGTGGTAGGTGCTGGCGGAGCACGCATCCGCTTGTCTGCTAAGTTTTATTTAGTTGCAATTTTCTTTGTGGTTTTCGACTTAGAAGCACTTTACTTATATGCATGGGCGACATCTGTGCGTGAGGTAGGTTGGATTGGTTTTGCAACTGCTGCTGTATTTATTTTAGTTTTACTCGTTGGCTTGATTTATGAGTTATCAACTGGAGCACTGAATTGGGCACCATCTGATAAGCGTAAAGCAGTAGGGATTAAACCTAAAATTGGTTCACCAAATATGAATCTTGCAGATATTACTCGCTTTAACTCTATCGAAGAGTTGGTGATCGACCCTACAGGTCAAATTCCAGCTCAATCTTCTGGTCGTGTGAAAGCAAAAACACCGGCTACATCATCTATTAAGGAGTAACTCGGGATGAAATACACATTAACCCGTGCGAATCCGGATGCTGATCAATATCCACTTCAAGAGCGTCAGGTCGTTGCCGATCCGCTTGAAGATGAAGTGAATAAAAATGTATTCATGACTCGTTTAGAGGACGTGGTACATACAGCTGTGAACTGGGGCCGTAAAAATTCGGTATGGCCTTTTAACTTTGGTACATCGTGCTGTTACGTAGAATATGCAACAACCTTAACGGGTGTGCATGATATGTCACGTTTCGGTGCCGAAGTAATTCGTGCTTCGCCGCGTCAGGCAGATTTAATGATTGTTGCAGGGACTTGCTTTGTAAAAATGGCACCTGTAATTCAGCGTTTATATGAGCAAATGTTAGAGCCTAAATGGGTGATTTCAATGGGTGCTTGTGCAAACTCTGGTGGTATGTATGACATTTATTCAGTAGTACAAGGTGTGGATAAAATCATTCCTGTCGATGTGTACATCCCAGGTTGCCCGCCGCGTCCTGAAGCATTATTGCAAGCATTAATGTTGTTGCAAGACCAAATTCAACTTGAGCGCCGTCCACTTTCAGCGGTGATTGGTGATGATCTTCAGCCAGTATACAAGCCAAAGATGCAGCCAGAACGTGACCGTAAGAATGCTGAACGTATTGCAGTGAAAAACTTACGCTCTATGGATGAAATTAAATAATTTTAACGATGAAATATTGATGCACCCGATCTGGGTGTAATTGTCGTTAAAGTTGACTGAATTTGTATTAAATAGGAAGCCAAGCCAATGGCTGAAACTGACATTGCTATGCCAGAGTCAACTCCAGTTGATTCACGCCCAGCATTTGCAATTGTAGAAGAGCTCAAAGCCAAATTTGGTGAGAACTTCTATGTGCAAGCGACTTTTGAAGATTTTCCAACGGTCTGGGTTGAGCGCGCGCGTGTACAAGATGTTTTAATGTTCTTGCGTACGGTATCACGTCCATACGTGATGTTATTCGACTTGTCTGCGGTAGATGAACGTTTACGTACCTATCGTGACGGTTTGCCTGCGTCAGACTTCACCGTGTTTTATCATTTGTTGTCGCTAGAGCGTAACAGTGATATTCGTATTAAAGTTGCATTGAGTGAGAGTGATCTCAATATTCAAACAGCAACCAACATTTGGCCAAATGCCAACTGGTACGAACGTGAAGCTTACGATATGTTCGGGATCAATTTCGAAGGGCATCCAATGCTCCGTCGTATTTTGTTGCCAACCTATTGGGAAGGTCATCCACTGCGTAAAGAATACTCTGCACGTGCCACTGAATATACGCCGTATATGCAGAACCAAGCGAAGCAAGATTTCGAACAAGAACACTTACGTTTTGTTCCAGAAGACTGGGGTCTATCACGCGGTAATGCCGATGAAGATTTCATGTTCTTGAACTTAGGTCCGAACCATCCATCTGCGCATGGTGCATTCCGTATCATTCTTCAGCTTGATGGTGAAGAAGTAAAAGATTGTGTGCCTGATATCGGTTATCACCATCGTGGTGTGGAAAAGATGGCTGAACGTCAAACTTGGCATTCATTCATTCCTTATACCGACCGTGTCGACTACTTGGGTGGTTGTGCGCAAAACATGCCTTATGTGATGGGTGTGGAGCAAATGGCGGGAATTACTGTTCCTGACCGTGCACAATGTATCCGTGTCATGATGTCTGAATTGTTCCGTATCAATAACCACTTGTTGTTCATTGGTACTGCGATTCAAGATGCCGGCGGTATGACACCAGTCTTCTATATGTTTGCCGATCGTCAAAAGATCTATGATGCGATTGAAGCCATTACAGGCTACCGTATGCATCCAGCATGGTTCCGTATTGGCGGTACTGCACACGACCTTCCAAACAACTGGCAACATCTCATTCGTGAAATTCTCGAATGGATGCCTAGGCGTATGAATGAATACTACACAGCTGCGCTACGCAACTCAGTATTTATTGGTCGTACCCGTAATGTTGCGCAATACGATGCAAAATCTGCATTGGCTTGGGGTGTAACAGGTACAGGTCTACGCGCGACAGGTATTGACTTCGATGTACGTAAATACCGTCCTTATAGTGGTTATGAAAATTACGACTTTGAAGTGCCTTTAGAGTACGAAGGTGATGCTTACGCTCGTGTGATGGTGCATTTCCATGAAATTAATGAATCATTAAAGATTGTTAAACAGTGCTTGGATAACATGCCTTCTGGTCCATATAAAGCAGATCATCCATTGGCTGTTCCACCGCCAAAAGATAAGACATTACAAGATATTGAAACTTTGATTACGCACTTTTTGAGCGTGTCATGGGGTCCTGTGATGCCTGCAGGTGAGGCTTCTGTTATGGCAGAAGTGGTGAAAGGTGCATCGAACTACTACTTGACTTCAGATAAGTCAACCATGAGTTACCGTACTCGTATTCGTACACCAACTTTCACGCACTTACAGCAAATGCCTTCTGTGATTAATGGCAGCTTAATGTCTGACTTAATCATTTATTTAGCGACAATTGACGTCGTAATGGCTGACGTGGATCGCTAGGGGAAACGCATTATGATGATTTTGACTGATAAAAAGCCACGTGTGAATGTTGAAGGGATTTTGACTGCGGATGAAATCCACGAAATTGAACATCACATTGGTCACTATCCATACCCACGTGCAGCATCACTGGATGCTTTAAAGTGCGTACAACGCCGTAATGGCTGGGTAGATGACGCACAGATGAATGCAGTTGCGCAGCTTTTGACAATCAGTGTTGCTGATTTAGAAGGTGTTGCAACTTTCTATAACCGTATTTACCGCCAACCTGTTGGTCGTCACGTGATTTTACTCTGTGACTCAATTGCTTGCTTCTTGATGGGTGCGGAAACTTTGGCAGAAGCATTCCAGCGCGAACTTGGAGTCCAGTTTGGTCAAACGACTGCGGATGGTCGTTTTACTTTACTGCCAATTTGCTGCTTAGGGAACTGTGACAAAGGTCCAACCTTAATGATTGATGAAGACACTCATGGATTGGTTGAAGTGACTTCAGTTAAACAGTTATTGGAGAAGTATGTATGAATACTGAACCAAAACCAATTTATGGTGACGGTAACCCAGAAACTCATCCATTGACTTGGCGTTTGAGTCAGCGTGACGAAGTTCGTAATGCTGATGATTACGAAGTACTTGAAGGTTATGCAGGTTTTAAAAAGGCGATTGAACTGAAACCTGCTGAAGTGCTTGATGTCATTAAAGCTGCGACGGTAAAAGGTCGTGGTGGTGCAGGTTTCCCAGCAGGGATTAAATGGTCATTGATGGCACCGAATGACGGTGGCCCTCGCTACCTAATTTGTAATGCTGATGAAATGGAACCAGGTACTTTCAAAGATCGTTTGTTGATGGAAAAGCTTCCACATCAATTGATCGAAGGTATGTTGATTGCTGCTTATACCTTAGAAGCAACGCAAGGTTATATCTTCATCCGTGGTGAGTACATCGAAGCTGCTGGTTTCTTGAATGAAGCTTTAGAGCAAATTCGTGCCAAAGGTTACTTGGGTGAAAACATCTTAGGTACAGGTTGGAACTTTGATTTACACGTACATACTGGTGCGGGTCGTTATATTTGTGGTGAAGAAACCGCATTGATTAACTCGCTTGAAGGTCGCCGTGCAAATCCACGGACTAAACCACCGTTTCCACAAGTTGCAGGTGCTTGGGGACGTCCTACGATTGTCAATAACGTAGAGACTTTCAATAACTTACCAGCCATTATTTTACGTGGTCCTGAATGGTATGTCGGTTTATCTGCGGGTAAATCGAAAGATCCAGGTACTAAAATTTACGGTGCATCAGGTAAAGTGAAGTTCCCCGGTTTATGGGAGCTTCCATTTGGTACCACTGCGCGTGAAGTGATTGAAGACCATGCAGGCGGTATGCGCGATGGTTTAACCCTTAAAGCTTGGTTACCAGGCGGTGCATCGACTGACTTCTTGGCTGCTGAACACATTGATTTGCCTATGGATGCAGAAAGCATCATGAAGGCGGGTTCACGTTTAGGCACCTGTTTGTTGATGGTTGTGGATGAAACTCAATGTATGGTTTCAGCAACCCGTAACTTAGAAGAATTCTTTGCACGTGAGTCATGCGGTTTCTGTACCCCATGTCGTGATGGTTTACCTTGGGCGGTTAAAGCACTGAAAGCATTGGAAGATGGTACAGGTAAGAAAGAAGATATCGATCACTTACAAGAGCTTACTCGTAAGCTTTGGATTGGTAAAACTTTCTGTGCCCACGCACCAGGTGCAATGGAACCACTCATGGGTGCACTCAAATATTTCCGCGGCGAATTTGAAGCAAAAGTAGTGAATGCTGCTGCTCAAGTTAGTCACGTAGAACCAGCTTAAGGAATTCGACTATGGCTACAATTCATGTCGATGGAAAATCGTATGAAGTCAACGGCTCGGAAAACTTGCTGCAAGCATGTTTGAGTCTGGGCATCGACATCCCATATTTTTGTTGGCATCCATCCTTAGGTTCTGTCGGTTCTTGCCGTCAATGTGCTGTCACACAATATGCAAACGCTGATGATACGCGTGGACGTTTGGTGATGTCATGTATGACTCCTGCATCTGACAATACCTATATCTCGATTGAAGACAAAGAAGCGAAAGATTTTCGTGCCTCTATTGTTGAATTCTTGATGACCAATCACCCACACGACTGTCCAGTATGTGAAGAGGGTGGTCACTGTCATTTACAAGATATGACCGTGATGACACAGCATGACCGTCGTCGTTATCGTTTTACCAAACGTACGCATTACAACCAAGAGCTAGGCTCATTCATTTCACATGAAATGAACCGTTGTATCGCATGTTACCGTTGTGTTCGTTATTACAATGACTATGCGGGTGGAACGGACTTTGGCGTATATGCGAGTGCATCCCGTGTTTACTTCGGTCGTCCAGAATCAGGCACTTTAGAATCTGAATTCTCGGGTAACTTGACTGAAGTCTGTCCAACAGGTGTATTCACCGACAAAACTCACTCTGAACGTTATAACCGTAAGTGGGACATGCAGTATGCGCCAAGCGTATGCCAAGGCTGTTCTTCAGGTTGTAATATTTCTCCGGGTGAACGTTATGGTGAACTGCGCCGTGTCGAAAACCGTTTCAATGGTGACGTGAACCAATACTTCCTTTGTGATAAAGGTCGCTTTGGCACAGGTTATGTGAACCGTGCAGATCGTCCGCGTCAACCACAATTCCGTGATGGTGCAAACGTGGCAACTGTTTCAGTTGATCAAGCACTGGATAGCGTGATTGCAAATATCCAAGACAAAAAAGTATTGGGTATTGGCTCGCCACGTGCAAGTTTAGAATCAAACTTTGCGCTGCGTGAGTTGGTGGGACACGAGAACTTCTCTACAGGTCTTTCTCAGAAAGAGCAAAACTTGGTTGAGTTGGCTGCATCTATCATGCAAACCGAGGGTGTTTATAACCCAAGTATGCGTGAAATTGAAAGTTATGATGCGGTACTTATCTTAGGTGAAGACTTAACTCAAACTGCACCACGTATGGCATTGTCTGTTCGCCAAGCTGCGAAAAACAAAGCCAAAGAAATGGCAGCAGAGCGTCGTACGCAAGAGTGGTTGGCTGAACCAGTACAACGTATTGCTCAAGATGAAAAATCTCCGATTTACATTTTGGCTGCAACACAAACGCGTCTTGCTGATGTTGCAACGGGTGAAGTGGTTGCTTCTCCAAACGACATTGCACGTTTAGGTTTTGCAATTGCTGCTGGTGTAAATGGTGAAGCAATTACTGGTTTAGATGAAGATGCCAAAGCATTTGCGCAAACCATTGCGGATACATTAAAAGCTGCGAAAAAACCGCTGATCATTTCGGGTACAAGCTTACAAGATCCTGCGATCATGGAAGCGGCAGCGCAAGTTGCGCAAAACTTGGGTGCAAATGCAGGTTTGACATTGACTGTTCCTGAAGTGAACTCAATGGGCTTAGCGATTTTCGGTGGTCAAAGTTTAGAGCAAGCATTTGCGCAAGATTATGATGCCATCATCGTGGTTGAAAATGACTTATACCGTCGTCTGCCGTCTGCTCAAATTGACGCTGCGCTTTCAGGCAAAGATGTGATCGTGCTTGATCATGCTGAAACTGAAACGGTGAAGAAGGCCTCTGTGGTACTTTCTGCGGCAAGTTTTGCCGAAGGTGATGGTACTGTAGTCAGCCAAGAAGGCCGTGCACAACGGTTCTATCAAGTCTATGATCCGAGCTACCACAAACCAGAATATGCGATTAAAGAATCATGGCGTTGGTTGCATGCCCTTGAAACAGGTCTTAAAGGTAAGGCCATTTCTTGGACATTGTTAGATGACGTGATTGAATCTATTGCCAAGAATGTTCCAGCATTGGAAGGCATTCAAGATGTCGCACCAGATGCCGGCTACCGTATTCATGGTCTGAAAATCGCGCGTGAACCACGTCGTTATTCAGGTCGTACTGCAATGCGTGCGCCGTTATCTGTGCATGAGCCAAAACAACCAATCGATATCGATTCTGCATTAACATTCTCTATGGAAGGTTATGTGGGCGATAAAACACCAGCAGCGTTAGTACCATTTGCATGGTCTGCGGGTTGGAACTCTCCACAAGCTTGGAATAAATTCCAAGACAACGTGGGTGGTCACTTAAAAGGTGGTGATTCGGGCATTCGTTTATTCGACCGTCTGAAAAAGCGTCCTGCACGTACTTTCGTTGCCCCAATCCCTGTTGTTGCAAATGCAGACAGCTTCCGTTTAGTACCGATGCATCACATCTTTGCTTCTGGTGAATTCACCATTAAAACACCCGCGATGGAATCTCGTATTCCAAATGCGATGTTTGCAGTGGGTGAACAAGATGCTGCACGTTTAAATGTACAAAATGGTCAAAAAATTACTGTGAAAGCAGGTGAGGCAACCATTAGCCTTCCAGTTCAAGTGATTGAATATTTACCGACAGGTTATATTGGTTATCCAATTGGTCTTGCACCAACGGTTTCACTTGCAGAGCCTGTATCAGTCGCGGTAGGAGTGTAATTCATGAATCAAGAAATTATACGTCAAACACCGCTTTGGGCTGAGAACTGGCCAATCGCTTATTCGGTTATTCAAGCGATTGTGATCTTGCTTGTGGTGGTGCTTGTCGCTGCGTTGATGTCATTCGTCGAACGTCGTTTACTGGCATTATGGCAAGACCGTTACGGTCCAAACCGTGTTGGTCCTGGGGGGATGTTCCAAATCGTTGCTGACATGCTAAAAATCATGTTTAAAGAAGATTGGACACCGAAGTTTGCGGACAAACTCACTTTCCGTTTAGCACCAGCAGTTGCCATGGCAACTGCGGTACTGTCATTCATGGTGATTCCTGTAAGCCCAACGCTTGGCGTTGCGGACATGAGCATTGGCTTATTGTTCTTTATGGCAATGGCAGGGATTGCAGTGTATGCGGTACTGTTTGGTGGTTGGGCGTCTAATAACAAATATGCGTTATTGGGTGGTCTACGTTCTGCAGCGCAAACCATTTCTTATGAAGTGTTCTTGGGTATTTCACTAATGGGTGTGGTTGCAATTGCGGGTTCATTCAACATGCGTGAAATTGTAGAAGCACAACGTGATGTGTGGTTCGTGATTCCTCAATTTTTAGGTTTCCTCATCTTTGTGGTAGCAGGTGTTGCGGTAACGCATCGTCACCCATTTGACCAACCCGAAGCTGAACAAGAATTGGCAGAAGGGTATCATGTTGAATACGGTGGTATGAAATGGGGAATGTTCTTCGTTGCAGAATATGTCAACGTGGTTCTTATTTCGGCACTGATCGTTACTTTATTCTTCGGTGGATGGCTCGCACCATTCAACTTAGAAATTCCATTTATTCCACCCGTATTCTGGTTCATTATTAAAACAGCATTCTTTGTAATGATGTTTGTCTTGGCTCGTGGTTCGTTAATGCGTCCACGTTATGACCAAGTGATGAACTTTGGTTGGAAGATTTGTTTGCCATTGGCGTTGGTCAACTTGTTGGTGACTGGTGCTGTGATTCTGATGAATCAGGCCTAGGACAGCAAGGAGTACAAAATGTATAAAATTCTAGCTGGATTCGGGTCAATTGTACGTTCATTGTGGATGGTTTTTAGCCACGTGACACGTAAACGTGACACCATTTTATATCCAGAAGTGCCAGCTGAACAAATTGTTCCGCCGCGTTTCCGTGGTCGTATTGTATTGACTCGTGATCCAGATGGTGAAGAGCGCTGCGTTGCATGTAACCTATGTGCGGTTGCATGTCCTGTCGGTTGTATCTCTTTACAAAAAGCTGAAAAAGAAGATGGTCGTTGGTATCCGGAGTTTTTCCGTATCAACTTCTCGCGTTGTATTTTCTGCGGTATGTGCGAAGAAGCATGTCCAACGACTGCAATTCAGATGACACCTGATTTCGAGTTAGGTGAATACGTTCGTCAAGATTTAGTTTATGAGAAAGAACACTTACTCATTTCAGGTCCTGGTAAATATCCTGACTATAACTTTTACCGTGTAGCGGGTATGGCTGTTACAGGTAAAGAGAAAGGTCAAGCACAACGTGAAAGTGCGCCTGTTGACGTACGGAGTTTATTACCATGATGTGGCCATTTTATTTGATGGCACTTGTGGCCATTATCTCTACGGTTCGTGTTGTCACCAATGCGAATCCTGTACATGCATTGCTGAGCTTGATCGTGTCACTGCTTGCAGTCGCGGGAATGTTTATGATCGTGGGTGCACCATTCGCTGCTGCGCTTGAAATTATTGTTTATGCAGGCGCGATCATGGTGTTGTTCGTGTTTGTGGTGATGATGCTGAATCTGGGTCAACATACTGTTGAGCAAGAACGTAAGTGGCTCACTTCATCTGCATGGGCGTATCCAGCGTTAATGAGTTTCCTTATGGGCTTAGTGCTGGTATGGATGCTGGGTTCAGATTACACCACGGCTGGTCCTGTGATGGGCACTGACGTTGTTGGACCTAAAGCAGTTGGTCAAGCGCTCTTTACTCACTATGTACTCTTGGTAGAAGTTGCCGCGATGTTATTGCTTGCAGCCCTTGTTGCAGGCTTCCATTTAGGCAAACGTGAACCAAGTGCAGAAAAGGAAAAAGAATAATGGGCAACATCCCTTTAGAACATGGTTTGATCGTTGCAACCATTCTTTTTGCACTTGGTTTTTACGGTGTAATGGTGCGACGCAACCTATTATTTATGTTAATGAGCCTTGAAGTGATGATGAACGCAGCTGCACTTGCGTTTGTTTTAGCGGGCAGTGCTTGGTTACAACCAGATGGACAAATTATGTTTATCTTGATTTTAACCCTTGCTGCTGCTGAGGCATGTATTGGTCTTGCGATCGTTCTTCAGTTCTACCATCGCTTTCATCATTTGGATGTGGATGCTGCTAGTGAGATGCGCGGATGAGTTATTTATATTTAACAGTATTATTCCCGCTCATTGGTTTTATCCTTTTAGCGGCAGGGCGTAATAAACTTCCTGAAAATATTGCAGCCATTATTGGGGTAGGGTCAGTCGGTTTATCTGCGCTATTTGCACTGATTGCTGGCATAAGCTTTGTAAATAATGGTTCGGTTGCACAAGTTCAATATCTTTGGACTTGGTTCAGTGTTGGTGGTTTTGCACCAGGCATGAGCTTACATTTAGATGGTTTATCATTACTCATGATGGGTATGGTGACGGGGGTTGGTTTCCTCATCCACATCTTTGCATCATGGTATATGCACGCTGATGAAGACTTTGCGCGTTTCTTCTCTTATTTCAACCTATTCGTAGCAAGCATGTTGCTATTGGTATTGGGCGATAACTTAGCGTTATTGTTCTTGGGTTGGGAAGGCGTAGGTCTGTGTTCATATTTGTTGATTGGTTACTACTACCAAAAACCTGAAAATGGTTTTGCAGCAATCAAAGCCTTTACCGTAACGCGTATCGGTGACGTATTCTTGCTGATTGCATTGTTCTTGCTTTACCAACAATTTGGTACTTTGCATATTGGGACAATCGTTGCCAATGCATCTCAAGTATTAGCGGGTGATCATTCACTGGCAATCTGGACATCTTTAATGTTGTTCTTGGGTGCTGCGGGTAAATCTGCTCAAATCCCATTACAAACATGGCTTGCCGATGCAATGGCAGGTCCTACACCTGTTTCTGCATTGATCCATGCTGCAACAATGGTAACTGCGGGTATTTACCTGTGCTGCCGTATGTTCGCTGTGTTGGAAATGACCCCTGAAGTGATGATGTTTATCTCGATCACGGGTGCGGTAACGTTAATTGTGGCTGGTTTTGCTGCATTGGTTCAAACAGATATTAAACGTATTTTGGCTTACTCAACCATGAGTCAGCTCGGTTATATGTTTATGGCTGTGGGCGCGGAAGCATACCAAGCAGGTTTGTTCCACATGCTTTCACATGCATTCTTCAAGGCATTATTATTCTTGTCTTCTGGTGCGGTGATCATGGCTTACCACCATGAACAAAACATCTTCAAAATGGGTGGCTTGTTCAAACATAATAAATTCTTGTTTGCCTGCTTTGCCATTGGTGGCGGTGCATTGGCTGCGATTCCATTCTTAACCATCGGCTTCTTCTCAAAAGATGCGATTTTGGGTGCAGTATGGGTTCAAGGTCAGTCAATCGCTGTTTATGATTGCTTGTACTGGACAGGTGTTGCTGGTGCATTCTTAACCTCAATTTATACATTCCGTTTAATTTGGGTTGTATTCTTTGGTCAAGAAAAGACGCCATATCATGAAATTAAAGGCGCAACCTATTGGGCTCCTTTGGCTGTTTTAGCAGTGCTTTCAACTGGTTTAGCTTACTTCTTAAAAGCACCAGTAGAATCAATTTTAAATGCTGCAAAAATTCCAGCATTTGCGGTTGAAGAACATCTAGTTCATGGTATGCACAGCGCTGAATACACAGCAGTCGGTATTGCACTAGTTGGTCTTGTGGTTGGCGTGATCTTATTTGTATTTGCTTATAATGCAGTGAAAGGTTTTGCTCAAACTTCATTTGGCGCTGGTCTGGTCAATATCTGCCGTAATGCACTTGGTTTCGATGCTTTGTATAACATCGTATTTGTGAAACCATATTTGCTGATTGCAAAAATTCTAGGTCGTGACCCGATTGATAGTTTGTGGTTAGTGCTTCCTGCCATTGTTAAAAGTGGTCATAGCTTCACAAGTTCGCGTCAAACAGGTTCATTACGTGAATACGCATCAAGTATGTCACTTGGTGTCGTAGTATTACTGATGATCTTGATCGTGATTCAGGTCGTGGGGAAATAAGATGGAAATCACAAACAATTGGATTTTACCCGCGCTGATCCTTGTACCGTTCATTGCAGGTTTTATTTGCTGGCTGGTTGATAAATTTGACCAGTCTTTGCCACGCTATATTGCATTATTCGGTATGCTCATTACTTTGGGCTTAACCGTTGTACTTTGGCAAACAGGTACATTTACGTATGAATTAGGCGCTAAAGTTCCGACTTGGTCTGCCGAATTCATGTTGCCTTGGATTCAAACCCTCGGCATTAATATTCACTTAGCGGTGGATGGTCTTTCATTACTTATGGTTGGTTTAACTGCATTACTGGGTGTACTTGCAGTTGGCTGTTCATGGGGTGAAATTCAAAAGAATGTTGGCTTCTTCCACCTGAACCTTTTATGGTCGTTAGGTGGTGTGATCGGTGTATTCTTAGCGATTGATTTGTTCTTGTTCTTCTTCTTCTGGGAGATGATGCTGGTTCCAATCTATTTCTTGATTGCACTTTGGGGTCATAAAGGTGCAGATGGTAAATCTCGTGTTTATGCTGCAACCAAATTCTTCATCTATACCCAAGTCGCTGGTTTAATCATGCTGATCGGTATCCTAGGCCTTGTGGTTTACGGTTACATGATGACAGGCATGATTGGATTCGATTACAACCACTTGTTAGGTGTAGCGAATACGCTTGATGCACAATTACCATCAGTGGCGTATGCCTTGATGCTGTGTATGTTCATTGGTTTCGCTGTGAAACTTCCAGTGTTCCCATTGCATGGCTGGTTACCAGATGCGCACGCTCAAGCACCAACAGCAGGTTCTGTTGACTTGGCGGGTATTTTGATTAAGACCGCTGCATACGGTTTACTACGTTTTGTTATCCCGTTCTTCCCAGCGGCTTCTGCACAATTTGCAGACATCGCGGTTATTTTGGGTTTAATTGGTGTTTTCTACGGTGCTTGGTGTGCTTTCCAGCAAACCGATATGAAACGCTTACTTGCTTACACTTCTATTTCGCACATGGGCTTTGTTTTACTTGCGCTTTACGCAGGTAATATTCTGACGTTCCAAGGCTTAATGATTATGATGTTGGCACATGGTTTATCCTCTGCTGCATTGTTCATTATGTGTGGTCAAGTGTATGAACGTTTACATACACGTGACTTACGTCAAATGGGCGGTATTCGTGGTCAATTCCAATACCTTTCATTCTTCCTCATGTTCTTTGTCGCTGCGCTTGTTGGTATTCCAGGCTTAGGTAACTTTATTGGTGAATTCCTTATTTTGATGGGTTCATTCGGTAAATTCCCAATCTTTACAATTTTGGCTGCAATCAGCTTAGTATTAGCAGGTCTTTATGGCTTAATCCTAATTCACAAAGCATTGTTTGGTACGCCAAATGAAGAGCAAAAACAGCATTATACAAATCCATTGAAAGACTTAAATGCACGTGAAATTGTTATTTTGCTCATTTGTGCTTTTGGTCTACTCTGGCTTGGTATCTTCCCACAAAGCTTCCTTGATATTTCAAATTCAAGCATGGTGTGGTTGGCAAATAGCTATATTCCAGTTCAAGAGACAGTTGAGGTTGTACAACAAGCAACCACTCAACTCGAAAATGTGGAGATCCAATAAGCCATGAACTTCACAATGTCATTTTCTGAGCTTATGCCATTAGCTCCTGTGATGATCGTGGCTTTAACTGCGATCGTTGTGATGATTCTCACTTCAATTAAACGTAACCACGATTTAATTGCAACAGCATCTGTGGTGGGGTTAAACCTTGCTGCGGCTTATGTCCTTATTGGTATGTTTGGTGGTGCATTTGCACCAGCGCACGTGATGGGCATGTTTATGGTTGATCCATTTAGCATGCTTTATCAATTGGTGATTTTAGTTGCAGCACTTGCTTGCTGTACTTTGTCGCATGCTTATATTGAAAGCTACAAAGATAACCGTGAAGAACTTTACATCTTAATGTTGTGTTCTGTTGCGGGTGCGATGTTAATGGTTTCAAGCTCTCACTATGCATCATTCTTCATTAGCCTTGAGTTAATGTCGATTCCTGTATACGGTTTGTTGGCATATACGCATCAACGTTCACAATCTTTAGAAGCGGGTATTAAATACCTTGTTCTTTCAGCTACTGCTTCAGCGATGTTGTTGATGGGCATGGCATATATCTATGCTTATACGGGTTCTTTGTCTTTCTATGACAATGTTCAAGCGTTAATGCAAGCGATTCAACAACCAATGGTGATTCTAGGTTTAGGCTTAATCATCTGTGCTGTGGCATTTAAATTATCTCTTGCGCCATTCCATAAATGGACACCAGATGTTTATGCTGGTGCACCAGCGCCAATTGCAACATTCCTTGCGACGGTTGCAAAAGTAGCAACCATTGGTTTGTTTGTACGTTATTTATTAACGTCAGGTGCAATCTTGGTCGATTCCATCGTCACTATCATCACGATTCTTGCGGTGCTTTCAATCTTGGTGGGTAACTTCCTTGCAGTACGTCAAGTCAACTTAAAACGTATTTTGGGTTACTCTTCAATTGCACACTTTGGTTATTTGTTGATTGGTTTAATCAGCATGACTTATGCAAGTCTTGGTAATGTAACGGTGTATGTGATTACTTATGTACTTACAACTATCGGTGCTTTCGGTGCTGTAGCCTTAATGTCGAGTCCATATAACAATGTGGATGAGGCACAAAGCTTAGCGGATTACCGTGGTTTGTTCTGGCGTCGTCCAGTACTTACCGCAACGTTGACTGTGATGATGTTGTCTCTTGCAGGTATTCCATTGACTGCGGGCTTCATTGGTAAGTTCTTGGTGGTAATGGCTGCTGTCACAACGCAACATTGGTTCCTTGCTGCAATGATCGTTGTTGGTTCTGGTATCGGTTTGTACTATTACCTTCGTGTAATGGTGGTGATGTACATGACCGCACCAGAAACACCACGTATTGATGCTGATAAACATTGGGGTCAGAAAGTGGGTGGTATTATGGTACTTGCTGCTGCATTGGCTGTATTGGTGATCGGTATTTATCCAGATCCAATCATCAAATTAGCGCTTCAAGCAGAGATTTTATCTCCACTGCATTTCATGCTGTCTCAGCAACAGTAATTCAAAAAAACGATTATTTATTAAAAAGCCTCCTTACTTAGGGGGCTTTTTGGTTTATAAGCACGATAAAAAACATTTATAATAGGATAAATTTTATTTCATCTTCTAGGTGTTCTCCCATGGCTATTCATGAAATCCGACATCCGCTTATTCGACATAAACTTGGTTTACTACGCCGTGCAGAGATTAGTACAAAAAACTTCCGCGAATTAGCTCAAGAAGTCACCATGCTTCTAACGTATGAAGCCACCAAAGATTTACCGGTCTGTGACCATGAAATTGATGGTTGGAATGGTACAGTGACTGTAGACCGTATTGTGGGTAAAAAAATTACTGTTGTGCCAATTCTACGTGCCGGTATTGGGATGTTAGATGGTTTTTTAAACTTGATTCCAAGTGCCAAAGTATCTGTATTGGGGCTAGAGCGTGACGAAAAAACCTTAGAAGCACGTACATACTATAAAAAATTAGTTCCAGATGTGCAAAACCGTCTTGCGATGATTATCGATCCAATGTTAGCCACAGGTTCATCACTGGTTGCCGCGATTGATGTATTAAAAGCAAGTGGCTGTAAAGATATTCGTGTGATGGTATTGGTTGCTGCACCTGAAGGTATTAAACGTGTTGAAACAGCACATCCAGATGTCATCATCTTTACTGCATCCATTGATGAGGGTTTGAATGAACATGGTTATATCGTTCCGGGTCTGGGTGATGCGGGTGATAAAATTTTTGGTTCAGTGCAAAAAGATTAATTTTTGAATTTGATCAGAAAGGAGGCTTTATAGCCTCTTTTTCAATATACTGATGATAGCGTTTACAAAGTAGAGCAAAGCTAATGAAGTTAGAATTTCAATACGGAAAAGTAATGACATACAATCCTGAAAAGGGATTTGGTTTTATTTCAATGGCGGGTGAAGATGTATTTTTTCACGTTTCAGATTTTCCGGCAGCACTTGAAGTTGAGCCAAAAAGAAATGAAAAAGTAAAATTTATCATTGAAGAGAATGGCGATAAACTCAAAGCAACCCGTGTCGAGCGATTAGATCCTAATCCTGCGAAAACCAAGCAAAAAAAGATCCTTGAACACAATGAGTCGATCACAACTGATTTGTTATCCAAATTTTTACGCTGATTGCTTTGATCAGTAGAGTTGCATTTTAATCTAGATTAATTTGGTTCTACACCAAATAAAAAAAAGCGCCGTAAGGTGCTTTTTTTATTATAATTATCGGCATAAGATTTAAAGAATAAGAGATTAATATGTTTACTGAGGGAAAAATTAAAAGCTACATCACAGAGCGTGGCTTTGGATTTATTAGCATTCAAGGGGAGTCGAAAGATTTATTTTTTCATATCAAGGATTTTCCCAATAAAAGTGTCGAACCTAAAATAGGCGAGAACTTAAAGTTTCGTATTGTTGAAGATAATGGCAAATTAAAAGCTGATCAGATTGTTCGTTTAGATTTGAAACAGAACACAGCAGATTTGGAAGCTCATCCACAACAAAGCTCTTATCGTAATAACAGCGCTTCTCCTCGTTTTCATGAACGTAGCCCTAAAGGTCGTATTTTCACGATTGTTGGGTTAATTATTATCGCTGTTCTAGCAATGTTGGTTTATTACAAATATCAAGATTATAGACAGGCCCAGCAATTGAAAGCGCAACAACTCATGCAACAACAGGCGCAGATTGTGGAACAGCAGCGTAAAGCTTTGGGAGATTTACCAGATCGAGTACTTTCAGAACAAGGTCAAAGGCATCTAGACAACACATCTAGTCAATCATTGAGAGCTGAAGTAATAAACGGTGCAGAAAATACTCAAGCTCAAGTAACAACATCACAATTTAAGTGTGATGGACGTATTCATTGTTCACAAATGCGTTCTTATGAAGAAGCTGTATTTTTTTTAAGAAACTGTCCGGGAACTCAAATGGATGGTAATAATGATGGAGAACCTTGCGAGCGCCAATTTAGACGCTAAAAAAGCGCCATCTAGGCGCTTTCTTTAAATCAAAAATTTTTATTTTTCACAGAATTTCATAAAGGCTTTTAAACCCGGGCCTTGGTATTTTTGGCGATGCACTAACATAAATAAAGGACGAGCTAACTGCCAAAAAGGCGTTTCTAAAATAACCAATTGACCTTTTTCAAGTAAAGGTTCAATGGCAAGTTTAGAAATACAGGACATGCCAATGCCACCCGCGACAATTTTTAGAATCGCTTCATTATGACCAAGGGTTAAACGGATATTGGCATCGGGTAAATCTTTCAGAATCGCATTATCAAAAACTTCACGCGTACCTGAACCTTCTTCACGTAAAATCCACTGTATAGCCACAGATTCAAAGTCAGCAGGGGTCAGTGGACGTCCGAGTTGTGCCAGTGGATGATTGGGTGAACAACACACCGCAAGTTCATCATCGCGCCAGTGAATACATTGCAACTGAGGTAAATGGCATGAACCTTCAATCAGTGCTAAATCCAACTGGAATTGATTCACCGCTTCAATCATTTGGCGAGTATTGCCGACTTGAAGTTGTAAATGTGCTTGTGGTTGAACCTGTAAGAAGTCAGCCATCAGATCAGGCATTAGGTAATCACTGATGGTCAGCGTTGCACCCAATCTTAAGTCAATGCTTTGTAACTCGCCTTTAGCTGCTTGTTCAAAAGCATCACAACGGCCTAAAATTTCTAACGCTTGTGGCAGTAGAAAACGTCCTAAGTCATTGAGTTGTAGACGCTTACCCAAACGGTCAAACAGCGGAGCACCTAAACCATCTTCTAAGTCTGCTAAAGCCATACTTGCAGCACTTTGAGTGAGTCTTACGGCATCACTGGCTTTGGTTACTGTGCCTTCTTGGGCGACTGCTACAAAAACAGCCAACTGGCGTAAAGTCATGCGCATGAATAGAGCCTTAACATTTAAAAAATATTAATAAATTATGTTGGCATGCTACCATGAGCGCAGTCTTTCATGCCACGTTGAAATCATGTCAATTGAAAAATTTAGCTTAGAAAAAGTCTTATCTGTACATCGTTGGACCAATACCTTATTCAGTTTTACCATGACACGACCTGCACATTTTAAATTTACCGCAGGGCAGTTTGCGCGTATTGGTTTAAAAGTGGGAGACGAATTGGTGGTTCGTGCTTATTCAGTGGTGTCATCACCTTTCGATGAAACCTTGGAATTCTTTTCAATTGTAGTGCCTGATGGTGCATTCACCTCGAATTTGCAACACTTACAGGTTGGCGATGAACTGTACTTAGAAAAAATTCCATATGGATTTTTAACACTGGCGCGTTATCAATTGCCTTTACCGCATGATTTATGGTTGTTGGCGACAGGTACAGGCTTAGCGCCTTTTATTTCAATGCTGCAAGACTTTGACACGTGGTCAAAATATAAAAAAATCAATTTGGTTTATAGTGTCCGTACTGCATCCGAACTGGCTTATGCAACACGTATTGAGGAAATTGCAGCAACTTTTGGTGAAGGGCATAGCGGCTTTAAATTTGTGCCGATTATCACCCGTGATCCCGATGCACAACTACATGACCGCTTACCTGTGCTGATTGAAAATGGTGAATTAGAAAAAGCAGTCGGATTAGAGTTAAATATAGAAAGCAGTCATGTGATGCTGTGTGGTAATCCGCAAATGGTGGAAGATACCAAAGAAGCCTTGAAAGCTCGCGGTTTAATTATGAACCGACGTGGTGAAGGTAATATTTCTGTTGAAAATTATTGGTAAAATTTTAACCAAAAAAATCCCTCTAATAATGAGGGATTTTTTATTTACTTTTAATGCACGAACATATCGATATATTCACGAATTTCTTGAATTGCCGTTTCGACATCGGCTGTAAGCCATGTTGGTTCAAATAGTCCTGAATAATGTTCAAGACGATCTTGTGGAACCACCAAACGAATTGGACATTCTTCTTCTAATAAGCGCCAAGGAATAATGGGTACCTCATTGTCTAAAAAGGGTGCGATATTACGAATATCAATTACCATTGCATTAATGCATTCGGGAAAAGGCATCACTGAAAATTCTTCAGTACGGCGGCGTAAATATTCTATGTCACCCCATTTAAGTACATAGCTTGGTTTGTTAAATTCAATAATACCAATTAGATGTTCATCACGAGTGTAATGCAAGCAACATTGATGAGTGACATCAGTGTCCAAATCAAGCGTTACAGATTGTTGACGATACGCCATAAAGTTAAGCAGCATGAAAAACAAGGTGCATAATTATAGCTCATTTTAGCTTTTTCAGCAGCAAAAGCATTATTCATCTTTATTCCTTATAAAAAATCAGCCTTTCCTTGATTTATTTTTCTGAGAACAGAGTCTAAAAGTATTTTTTAATATGGTTTTTAAATGCGAGTAGGGTTTATCTTCTCTCCTAAATGCTAAAAAATTACATGTATTCACCATCTCACTATGCTTTTATACAAAACAAAGTAATAATTATTGTTAGCATAAAAATATGGAAGAGAATATTAAAAATAGAGGGGAAAACTGATGACTCATGATTTTAATAAACCGCCCCATATCATTAGTGCAGAAGAAAAAACGCATAAGAAAAGAGTGCCTGTATATATTTTAATTCTTATCGGTATTTTCTTTATTGCATTACTTGCCTATATGTTTGCAGATAGAAAACCCGATGCCAGTGATGCACCTCCGGGACATCCTAATCCTTCTGCTCAACCGGCAACACCGAATAATACGACTACAGGTACGTCCGATGATGAAGCCATTGCTACCGATAAGGGTACAGCAACAGGCTATTAACTTACTGGCAACTTATTTATCTTTTTATTAAAGCCCTAATCTGCAAAGACTAGGGCTTTTTGCAATCTAATGTACCATTTTGTTGTATTTGTGATGGTTAGTGTTGATTAAAAAACATTCAAAACCTAATGTGTTTTGAATTGTATTATTTTAGGTTGAGTTCAATCAAGAGAACTACATGATTGATGCACAGTAAAACTTTAATAAGTAATAATAAGAGGACGTGACAACATGAATGAATATTTTTCTGGAGGCGCTAGAGGTACAGAGTTTGATGCCATGTACTATTGGAATCAATTTCATCCCATTCTAGCAGCTGTTGCTATTTTATTGATTGGTTGGATTATTGCACTTGTTATTACAGCAGGTGTAAAGAAGGTTTTAGAGAAACTGGGAACAAACCAAAAGCTTTCAACGGCCACTGGGCATCGTTCAAATGTAGAAAGTATTGTTTCACGTGTGGTCTTTTGGCTCGTGATGATCATTGCTGTTATTGGTGCATTGAATGTCCTGAATCTCACTGGGGTCAGTGGTCCATTTAGTAATATGCTTCAACAATTTTTGCTCTTTATTCCTCAGCTTTTAGCTGCTTTGGTTGTTGGGTTGATTGGTTGGATTTTGGCGAATTTGGTCAAAGTTGGCTTGCAAAAGTTACTCGATCGAACACAGCTAGATGAAAAACTCAGTGCTGATGCTGGCGTCAGTCCAATTAGCCAAAATATTAGCGATATTGTGTATTGGCTTATTTTGTTGTTGTTCCTACCGATTGTTTTGTCTATTTTGGGCTTAAACGGATTGTTGTTCCCAATCCAAAATATGCTGGGTGAAATGGTTTCATTCTTACCTAATATTTTTATTGCTGCTGTTATTGTTTTTGTGGGTTATATCTTGGCAAAAATTGTACGCGGTATTATTGAAGGCTTAGTGAGTAGTTTAAATTTACAACAACAAGCACAGAAAATTGGTCTATTTAAAAACTCCAATTTGCCGCAAGTGCTCGGTTCATTTGTCTTTGCAATGATCATTATTACCGCGTTGATTATTGCGTTTGAAACCTTAGGCATTGAAGCAATTTCACAACCCGCTACAGCGATGTTGTATGAAATTATGAATGCAATACCGCATATTATTGCGGCAGGACTAATTTTAATTTTGGCTTATGTGGTTTCACGTTTTGTCGCCAATCTGGTGGTCGAAGTGATCTCTGGAACCGGTGTCGATGAAATACCCGCTAAGTTAGATGTACAGCGCTTTTTAGGTACCACTAAAGTGTCTTGCATGGTCGGTTACTTGATTGTCTTCTTTACCATGCTGTTTGCAGTTTCTGAAGCGGCAAACCGACTGGGCTTTGAACAAGTCAGTGGACTGATTTCCATGTTTATCCAATTCGGTGCCAATATTCTATTGGGTGCAGTTATTTTATTGGTCGGTTTTTGGCTTGCCAATATGGTGGCGAAAGTTATTGGGCGCGGTGAATATAATAGTTCACGCTGGTTAGCCAATTTAGTGCGCATACTGATTATGGGCTTAGTGGTGGCTATGGGCTTACGTGCCATGGGTATTGCAGATTCCATTGTTAATTTGGCATTTGGTTTAACGCTAGGTGCAGTTGCAGTCGCATTTGCTTTAGCATTTGGTTTAGGCGGTCGTCAACCTGCGGAGCGTTTACTTTCGGATTTAATGGATAACGCTAAAAAACAAGCCTGCAAACCAAATCCGCTACATGATTCCTCTAAACAAGAAGAACACGTTGCTCCTTTGGCAGAACAGGTCGATTCAAGCGTGGTGGCAGATGAATACCAAAGAGCAGATGTCTCATCTACACAAGCAGATGTAGATCCAGCACATAAACCCTTAAATAAACCTTTTGGCTCTACAGGAGAGGCTGAAGCAGATATTGATCTTCATCCTAAAGATGATCCGAAATAAGATTTAAATTTTACTCGGGATCGATCACATTTATGTGGTTGGTCTTTGATTTTATGCTCAATGAGGAAATGGTGATGTCAAAAAAAGAACCCAATAAATTTATAGCACCGATTGTAATTGCCGGAATTACAGCAGGCTTCTTTATCAGTGCATATAAATTTGTATTTGCTAAACCGAAGCAGCCAACGGATCAGATAGAATATGATTATTCAGTAGATCAATCAGCAGAGACTCAAGATGAAAGAATAGTGAATAAATGATCGTTTTTTAAAGTATTTTATGCTATTTATAAATGACTATTTCATAAAAAATAAACATTTAGATTAATGTTGGTGAAATACGTATAAATCATATTGGGATGAGTGATGGGCAATAATAAAAGGGAAAAACTATGTTATTGAATAAAATTTTAAAGTCGTTTTCGATGATACGAGATGCCAATAAACCTTCTCATATAGCTGAAGCAATGGTTAAAATGGAGATCACCATTGCTCGCTTACAGCAGACTAAACAGGTTGATTTATTGCGTACCGATTATTTGGAATAATTCAGTATTTATTAAACATATTGCGATGCGGCATGTGCAGACGCCCATGCCCATTGAAAATTAAAGCCACCTAAATGTCCTGAAACATCTAAAATTTCACCGATAAAGTACAAACCTTTTTGCTTCTTACTTTCCATTGTTTTAGAGGATACTTCTGTAGTATCGACACCGCCCAAGGTCACTTCCGCAGTACGATAGCCTTCAGTTCCAGATGGTTTGACTTCAAAAGCATGTAAACGATTGGCAATTTGTTCTAATTTATCATCGCTCAAATTACCAATAGCCATATCGGCTGATTCAGCCCAAATTAGGCTTTGTAATTCTAAAACGACACTTTTCGGTAAATGTTCAATCAATAAAGTACGCAGCAGAACTTTTGGTTGGCTTTGTTTCTTCACTTTAAAGAAGTCGAGTAAATCTAGATAAGGCAGGAAGTTGATTTTAAAGCTTTGACCGACATCCCAATAGTTCGAAAGTTGCAAAGAACTTGGCCCACTTAAACCACGATGGGTGAATAACAATGCTTCGGTAAAGCTGTTTAAGTCATTAGATAATGTTGCATCGACAGCATTACCACTTAAACGTGTGGTAACTTCCTTAAACTGATCGGAAAAGGTAAATGGAACTAAGCCAGCCCGAGTCTGGTGAATATGATGCCCAAATTGCTTAGCGATGTCATAACCAATGCCTGAACCGCCTAAGGTCGGAACAGATAAACCACCTGATGCGACCACGACTGATTCAGCTTTAAACTGACCGAGTGTAGTTGTTACCTGAAAATCTTGATCGGCGATTGAGGTTACCGCTTTGACTTCACAACTGGTTTTAATCTCGACTAAGCCTGTTTTATCGCATTCAGCTAACAGCATGGCTAAAATTTCTTTGGCACCATTTAGGGTGAAAAGCTGACCATGCTTGCGTTCTTCGTATGCAATGCCATGTTGGCAGACCAAACCAATAAAGTCCCAATTGGTATAGCGTGTCAGGGCAGAAATGACAAAATGCGGATTGTGTGAAATAAAATTTTCAGGTTCGACATACAGGTTGGTGAAGTTACATTTACCGCCACCAGACATGAGAATTTTTTTACCTACTTTATTGGCTTTTTCAAGTACCAGAACTTTACGACCACGTTCGGCAGCCATATAGGCGGTCATCAAACCTGACGCACCTGCACCTAAAACAATGACATCATATTGATTTGAAGACATGAAAAACTCACGGGAGATAAAAGCAGGGCATTATAGACAATTTTGCAGTCAATTTCAGGTTTGATCTTATTTGAAGGTTCTGCCTTGCAAACCACCGCTATGAATGATCAAAATTCTTGTATTTAGGGGGAAGTATTTTTTTTGAATTAAATCAAAAACACCATAGAACATTTTTCCGGTATAGACCTGTTCCAAAGGAATAGCAAAATCCTGTTCAAATTTTTCGATAAATTGCATAAGTTCTACAGGCGCTTTTGCATAACCGCCAAAACAATAATCATCCGTGATGTTCCAGTTTTTTTTGACCGTATATTGGGCAACCTCATGCGATAAAAAATCACCTTTTAACGCAGAAAAACCCAAAATTCTTTGATGCGCTGCACTTGCTTCAATCAGTCCTGAAATAGTGCCGCCAGTTCCAACTGCACAGCAAATTACATCATAATTTTGTCGATCATCTGCGCTTAATATTTCCTGACAGCCTTGGATTGCAAGCGCATTGGTTCCACCTTCAGGAATAATATAATGTTCAGGAAACTGTTGTTTCAATTCTGGTAAATATTCAGGCTGATCTTTTTGTCGATAGTGTTCACGTGAGACAAAATGCAGTTGCATGCCGAAGTGTTGCGCCGTGCTTAATGTTGAATTAAGTACTTTATTACTCAGTTCTTCACCGCGAATGATTCCAACACTTTTTAGACCAAATAGGTGTGCTGCATAGGCAGTGGCAGCAATATGATTGGAATAAGCTCCACCAAAGGTTAGTACTTTCTCAAAGCCTTGTTTTTGTGCTTCAAGGAAGTTGTATTTCAGTTTAAAAAATTTATTGCCCGAAATTTGCGGATGAATTTGATCCAGCCGTTTAATGCTCAGACTGACTGAGACATCAAGCGTTAATTTTTGATAAGCGATGGTTTGGGCAATACTGTCGAACATGGATGAATCTAAATCAATAAGTTCAACAGTATTGTACCCATAGTTTTAGAGAGTAATAAAATTAAAGCTGTTTAAATGAGTCAGTTTCGGTATTGACCGAATGAACTACAGATATATTTGAGTGTAAATTGGGTTTGGCGTTTGAATTTTACTGACTCGCTATTTGTTGTACAGTAAATATCAACAGACCTTAGACTAAATTAATATTTACACCAAAGTATGTGTTAACACATACTTTTTTATGAATCAATGAATCAATGAATCAATGAATCAATGAATCAATGAATCAATGAATCAATGAATCAATGAATCAATGAATCAATGAATCAATGAATCAATGAATCAATGAATCAATGAAACATCTATTACAGCTGTAATGGGGTAAAACCTGATTTCAAAGCTAAAAAAGTATTGATGATCAGGTTTGAATCCATTGGAAAATTAAAAGCGTTTAGGAATTCTCTGTCCATTCGGCACAGGTATTTCAGCTTTTTTAAGTACACCAAATAACCATGTTTCCGCATGGTTCACCGCTTGTTTTAAATCATCGCCCTGCGCTAAACGACCTGCAATAAAACTTGCCAATGAGCAACCTGAACCGTGATATTCCCCTTCAAGACGAGGGCATCGAGTTTCGGAAACCAATTGACCATGGATGTATAAAGCATTGCGAATATAGTCAGTGGTGTCTTCATGTCCGCCTTTGATTAAAACGGCTTGAGCACCCATGGCAAAGAGTTTCGCTGTGGCTTGCTCGATGTCTTGAATACCCGTTAATGCACGTAGTTCTACGGTATTAGGAGTGAGTATTGTGGCCAGTGGAATGAGCTCGATAAATGCTTTGACTAACGTTTCTTGATCACCGAGTGAACCACCACTATTGGCAACGAGTACAGGGTCGAGTACATAAAGATAATCAGGATGCTCACGTAGAAACTCAGCCAAAGCCGCAATATTATCAGTCGTGCCTAGCATGCCAGACTTCACACACTGAATTGGTAAATCACCAACTACAGCATGGGCTTGAGCAAGCAAAAGCTCTTTAGCTGTCGCTTCAAAACCAAACACTTGTTGTGAGTTTTGAATGGTAATGGCAGTACAAGCAATGGCTGCATGTGCACCACTTTGACCAATCGCTTCAATATCAGCCTGTAAGCCAGCTCCGCCTGATGGATCTAAACCAGAAAAGCAAAGTACAGTAGGGCGCACCATGATATCCTTCTTGACAAAATTTGCCTTAGTATAGGCAAATTTGAGCCAAGTCTCGATAGTATTTATTTTGTAAAAATTTAAGTTAAAAGGGTCAGTCTGTGATTAAAAATATTTTAATTGATTTAGATGGGACACTCACTGATCCCAAAGTGGGGATTACCACTAGCGCACGTTATGGTTTAAATAAAATTGGTCATCCCATTGCTGATGATGTCAATATTGATTGGATTATTGGGCCGCCATTAAAAGCATCTTTGGCAAAAATTTTAAATGTCGATGTGCATGATGTTTTGGCTGAACAGGCTTTAATGGGGTATCGCGAACGATTTGCCACCACAGGCTTATATGAAAACCACGTTTTTCCTCAAGTGGCTGAAACCTTAAAAACATTGCAAGAACAAGGCTATCGTCTATTTTTAGCCACGGCAAAACCTGAAGTGTATGCTAAACAAATTTTAGAGCATTTTGATTTATTGCAATATTTTGAATATCCCTATGGCAGTGAATTAAATGGTGAACGTACCAATAAAGGCGATTTGATTGAATATATTCTTAAACAAGAACAGTTAAATTCTACTGAATGTCTGATGATTGGTGACCGTGAGCATGATATTTTTGGTGCGCGTCGTCATGGAATTGAAACCATTGCTGTGGAATATGGTTATGGTTCAAAAACAGAATTAGATGCGGCAGAACCCAAAGCCCGAATTCAACAATTCTCAGAAGTCTTAAGTCATTTAGGGCATTAACCCTGATCAAGCTATTTCGTGATTTTTGACGCGTAAATAGCTTTCTTTACCGCAAAGTCTTGCTAGAATTTATATTTAAGACGATCAGAAGTATCGTCTTAAATTTTATCTCAAATCTAGATACAGTGTTTCTTTCACTTCTTCCATTACGATATAGCTATGTGATGATGCTGATGATGGCAACTTTTTCAGTAAGTCACCCAATAAGCGACGATATGCACTCATTTCTTTTAGTCGTGCTTTGACCAAATAATCGAATTCACCTGAAATAAGGTGACATTCCAATACTTCTGGAATTTCAATTAGGTCTCGGGCAACCTGATCAAATACATCGCCAGATTTAGCCGATAATTTAATTTCTAGAAAAACCAATAAATTACGATTCACCAGTTCAGGGTTAAGCCGAGCATAGTAGCCCATGATAATGCCATCACGTTCTAAACGCTTCACGCGTTCAGAACAGGGTGTGGTGGATAAGTTAATCCGAGATGCCAACTCACTAATTGCAATCCGCCCATCACGTTGCAAGATCTCTAAAATTTGATGATCAATTCGATCTAATTTACGCATCAGTTTTTTCCTTTTTTTAGAGTTATTTCACCCTAAATTTATTAATTTAACTACATTATAGTGCTTAAAACAGTGAAAAAAACTATTTATTGCGAAATATACTAGTTAAATAAACTAAATATACGTAAAGGAAGAGCGATGCGTGTAATTGTCTTAGGTAGTGGTGTTATTGGTGTTGCAAGTGCGTATTACCTAGCGCAGCAGGGAGCAACCGTAACTGTTTTAGACCGCCAATCTGGTCCAGCAGAAGAAACCAGTTTTGGTAATGCAGGACAAATTTCACCTGGATATTCTACACCTTGGGCTGCACCAGGGATTCCTTTTAAAGCTGTAAAATGGATGTTCCAACATCATGCGCCACTTGCCATTAATATTGATGGCAGTATTTGGCAATTGAATTGGATGGCGCAAATGCTTAAAAACTGCAATCCAAATAGTTATGCCATTAATAAAGAGCGTATGACGCGTGTTGCAGAATATAGTCGTGATTGTTTAAGAGAGCTGCGAAAAGAGACTGGAATCAGTTACGAACATCGTTCTAAAGGCACACTACAAGTATTCCGTAATGAAGCTCAGCTTGATGCGGTACAACGTGATATTCAAGTACTTAAAGAGTGTGGTGTGGATTATGAACTTTTGCTTAAAGATGAACTTGCAAAAGTAGAGCCTGCTTTAGAACATGCCAAAGATAAATTGGTCGGTGGTTTGCATTTGCCAAATGATGAAACAGGTGACTGTTATTTATTTACCAATGCCTTAGCAAATTTAGCCAAAGATTTAGGTGTCGATTTCAAATTTAATCAAAATGTTGAAAGACTTGTGGTTGAAGGCGATGAAATTAAAGGTGTTGTGGTTGATGGTCAAGTCCTGACTGCGGATCGTTACGTCTTGGCATTTGGTAGCTACTCGCGTGACTTCCTTAAACCACTCAATTTAAATTTACCTGTGTATCCCGTGAAAGGCTATTCACTCACAATTCCTATTGTTGATCCTGCTTTTGCACCGCAATCGACTGTTCTGGATGAAACCTACAAAATTGCGATTACACGTTTTGATCAACGTATTCGTGTTGGTGGTATGGCGGAATTGAGTGGATTTAATCATGGTCTAAATACAGACCGCCGTGCAACCTTAGAAATGGTCACCCAAGACTTATTTCCAGGTGGTGACTTAGCACAGGCTTCTTTCTGGACCGGTTTGCGTCCAATGACGCCTGATAGCACACCAATCATTGGTGCAACAGCTTATAAGAATTTGTTCTTAAATACTGGTCATGGCACGTTAGGTTGGACCATGGCATGTGGTTCAGGCAAGTTAATTAGTGATCTGGTCATGAATCATAAGCCAGATATTAGTACGGATGGCTTGTCTATTCAGCGCTATCCACATGCTGCATAAAATCATTTAAAATTGATTATTCAAGGAAGAATAAAATGCCACGCCCAATTACTGCAATCATTCATCGTGAGGCATTGCAGCATAATTTGAATATTGCAAAACAACACATGCCAAATAGTAAAGTCTTTGCTGTGGTCAAAGCGAATGCTTATGGTCATGGTATCGAAAATGTCTATTCGTCATTTAAAACGGCAGATGGTTTTGCATTATTGGATATCGCAGAAGCTAGACGATTACGTGAGCTAGGCTGGGCAGGCGAAATTTTATTATTGGAAGGTATTTTCTCAGCACAGGATTTACAGGATTGTCTTGATTTAAATTTGAGTTTTACCATTCATAGTGAACATCAAATCAGTTGGATTGAGCAATTTCATCAAGTTGCTCATTTTGATGTTTATTTAAAAATGAATAGTGGAATGAACCGTTTAGGTTTCAATCCTGAACATTATCAACATGCTTGGCAAAGACTCAATCAACTTGCTCAAATTCAAACCATCACTCATATGATGCATTTTTCGGATGCAGACAGTGATCGTTTTGGTGAGTCTGGTATTGACTATCAATTCAGCATTTTTGAAGAAACGATTCGCGATTTACCTGGTGAAAGAACGGTGTGTAATAGTGCTGCGATTCTCAGACATTCAGCCCTACATTCAGACACTGTACGCAGTGGTATTATGCTTTATGGTAGCTCCCCAGATTATCCAGCACATACCATTCAAGATTGGAATTTACAGCCAAGCATGAGCTTGCGCAGTGAAATTATTGCCATTCAACACATCCAAAATCAGGACAGCGTGGGCTATGGCTCGACTTTTATTGCAGAGCAAGCGATGAAAATCGGCATTGTGGCCTGTGGTTATGCCGATGGATATCAACGCATTTCACCAACGGGAACGCCTGTACTGGTGAATTCAATTCAAACCACAATTATTGGGCGTATCAGTATGGATATGCTCGCAGTAGATATTTCAAATATTAAAGATGCGGATGTCGGGAGCGAGGTTGTGCTTTGGGGGAAATCGTCCAATGGAACGATTCTTCCAATCGATGAAGTCGCTGCAAGTTCAGGAACAATCGGCTATGAACTGATGTGTGCGGTCACCGCGCGTGTCAATTTTATCAATCAAAAATAAGGACATAAGCATGTCAAACAATGATATTCAAAAGATCAACAGCAACGAAGTAATGAGTGCTGTAACCGTGTTTAATCAGGTGGTGTATTTATCAGGCCAAGTGCCAAAAAATACTGATGCAGATGTTGCTGGACAAACGCGTGAAATCTTAGCGACCATTGATGAATTACTGGCATTGGCCAATACAGATAAGACACGTTTATTGTCTGTTCAAATTTATTTAAAAAACTTAGCAGATTTTTCCACAGTAAATGCAATTTGGATTGACTGGCTTCAAGGTTGTGTGGCACCTTCGCGCGCAACAATTCAAGCCGATTTAGTTAATCCAAATTGGCTGATTGAAATCGCAGTAACAGCAGCACAAAAGTAATGTGATGTTGTTGAGAAACAAATGAAACACTCAGAATGAAGCTGAAATGTAATCCATTTCGTTTCATTCTTGGACGGGTAAATCAAATTGAGTAGAAAGCTCAAGTGCCAAAAGCATGATTTACCCGTTGAGGGATATGTTAAAAAGGATATTTTATGACCACTTCAAGCCAACATGAAGACGCACAATCGTCGCCCCATGAGCTGCAGCGAAAATTATCGAACCGCCATTTACAGCTTATTGCTATTGGTGGAGCGATAGGAACAGGACTCTTTATGGGTTCGGGGAAAACCATTTCTCTAGCAGGACCTTCAATTCTGATCATTTATATGATTATTGGTGGGATGTTCTTTTTCCTGATGCGTGCATTAGGTGAAATATTACTATCAAATTTGCACTATAAATCATTTATTGATATGGCTCATGATTTAATCGGGCCAGGGGCAGGTTACTATATTGGATGGTCATATTGGTTAGGCTGGATTTTAGTCGGTATTGCCGATTTAGCCGCTATTATTAACTATTTAGGCTTTTGGTTGCCTCCAGACATGACTTTCACCCCAATGGGACAGGCACTGATTAGCGCAGGCTGTGTGCTCTTTGTTTTAGGGATTAATCTACTTACAGTCAAATTATTTGGTGAAATTGAATTTTGGTTTGCCCTGATTAAAATTTTAGCCATTATTGGTTTGATTTTTATTGGTGGGTTTATGGTGTTCAGTCACTATCAAGCACCAAGTGGTTCAATCGCGAGTTTTAGTAATGTCTGGTCTCATGGCGGGATGTTCCCTAAAGGTGGGGATGGTTTCTTGGCTGGTTTCCAAATCGCACTATTTGCCTTTGTTGGTGTCGAGTTGATAGGTACGATGGCTGCTGAAACAAAAGATCCTGAAAAGAATCTACCGAAAGCGGTCAATGCAATTCCAACACGAATTATCTTATTTTATGTTCTCGCATTATTCATCGTGATGTCTGTTACGCCATGGATAGAAATTCCAGCAGATCAAAGCCCATTTGTGTCATTGTTCTTGCACGCAGGCATTCCAACTTCAGCCATCATCATGAACTTGGTTGTATTATCTTCAGTGTTATCTTCAATGAATAGCGGTGTGTTTTCAACCAGTCGTATGTTATTTGGTTTAGCCAAAGAAGGGCAAGCACCAACTAAATTAGCAGAACTTTCTGCACGTGCGGTTCCTGCGAAAGGCCTTATTTTTTCTTGCGCTTTTATTATGAGTGGCGCGGCATTACAGTATTTTGTTCCGAACACCATAGAAGCATTTACCTTGGCCAGTTCTCTGTGTGTAATTTTGTTTATTAGTATTTGGAGCTTGATTATGGTGTGTTATTTACGCTATAGAAAGTTAAATCCAGAGCTACATACAAAATCAACATTTAAAATGCCAGGTGGTATATGGATGTCCTATATTGTTTTGGCATTCCTATTGTTTACGCTAGTGATCTTAAGCTTAGAGCCAGATACGCTAAAAGCATTAATTATTAGCCCATTGTGGTTAATTATTTTGGTTGTGACCTACCGACTCATGTATAAACCAAGAATGAAGAAGCTGAACAAAAAGCTTTAAAGACTATTTGATTTGAACTTTTAAAAAGGGCTGATGTTGAGACACCAGCCCTTTTTTATTTAGCAACGATAAAATAATGCTTCTTCATTCTTATCAAAAATAAAATGCAATTATATGATCATTATTATTTAATAGAACTCTTTGAAAATAAGAACAGTTTGGATGCGAAATTATAAAATTGATGTACTACGTGGAATCTCCATACTTTTAGTTTTACTCCACCATTTTAATATTCCTTATAAACTGCATGATACATTTTTAGGCGTACATCTTTTTGGAGAAAGCTTGAGTACTTTAATTGCCCGCAATGGTAATTATGGCGTAACCATGTTCTTTGTTATTTCAGGTTTTTTAATTACCCAGCACACATTACAACGCAGTGCTTCACTTGCTCAAATCAATCTCAAAGACTTCTACATTCGCCGTATTGCTCGAATAATGCCATGTTTGGTTTTATTGGTAGCAATGGTGACCATGCTCGGGAGTTTGGGTTTAAAGCCATTTTTGAATCAAGCACCGAATGATATTGAAGTGTCTTATGGTCTAACCGTTTTCTCAGCTTTTACCTTTTGGATGAATATCCTGATTATTAAATATGGCTGGGTGAATTATGCACTTGGTGTGCTGTGGTCATTATCGGTAGAAGAAGTTTTTTATTTGGTTTTTCCAATGCTTTGTTTAATGTTGGGGCGTGGTAAAGGTTTTATTTTATTTTTACTGGCTGTGATTTGTTATGCAGCATATTTCCGTTCATTGCATTTCGGTGAGCAAAGTGGGGCATATCTGTATCATTATTTTTCCAGTTTTGATGGGATCGCAATAGGCTGTTTAACCGCGTTGATTGCACAGAAATTTCAATTGAATGGAAAAATTAACAAGTCTCTCATTCTTTTTATTGGGTTACTGATGATTGGTCTTTATTTATATGCAGCCATTAAAGAGGTGAGCACTTGGGGAATCAGTATTTTTGCACTGTTATCCGCAGTATTAATTTTCTGTTTTGCACAAAATCCTCAAGCAGAAGCTCAATCGAAAATGTCTAAAGTTCTAGTTTGGATCGGGCAACGCAGTTATGAAATGTATTTGTTTCATTTAATTGTTTTGGGATTGTTGAAAGTTTTCTATTTTCCAAAAGAAACATTGCCAACCGAAAAATTAATTTTATTCCCCGTCTTTTTTATCGCGACTTTTATTCTGAGTTGGGCAATTGAAAAATATTATTCAGCACCATTGAGTTTAAAAATTCGAACAACATTGATTAAATCTGAACGTAGATAAAAATTTGCCTGTGATTTTGTAAGGAAACAATCAGCAGTAGGGTATTTTTTCTGTTTGAAGATAAAACGAGAGATAATAAAAAAGCCCCGAATCATTCGAGGCTTTTAAAAATATTCAGGATTAAACAGGATTAAAACTGCGGTTTAACCACCACTAAAATGATCACTGCAAATAAAATCAGGGTTGGCATTTCATTAAAGAAACGCCAGAACTTATGTGATTTGTAATGCGCATTGCCAATCAATTTTTTACGGTAATAGCCACAAACAAAGTGGTAAATTACCAACAGTCCAACCAAGCCAACTTTGAGGTAAAACCATAACGCTTCATGATAGTGACGCGTTGCGTCGCCCCATTCCACCAAAAAGTGCGCCGTGATGAGTGTGGCAATCATAGATGGCCACATAATACCGCGGTACAACTTACGTTCCATGACTTCGAAACGTTGATGGCTGACAGCATCATCACTCATGGCATGGTAAACATATAAACGTGGTAAGTAGAACAAAGCAGCGAACCAGCAGACCACAGCAATAATATGTAATGCTTTTACCCACAAAAAAGCATCGGAAGGTGCATCCATCGATAATCCTATTTAGGGATTATGCATCCCATTTCTTGAAAATGAGGCAGGCGTTTACACCGCCAAAGCCAAAACTGTTACTCATGACAGTATTCAATTTTGCGTCACGTTTTTCAAGTACGATGTCATAACCTTTTGTACCTTCATCAAGTTCAGTGACGTTGATATTTGGTGCAATAAAGTCATTTTGCATCATCAGGATAGAATAAATTGCTTCTTGTACACCCGCAGCACCTAAGCTATGACCTGTCATAGATTTAGTTGAACTGAGTGGTGGTACATGACCTTCACCAAAGGCACGACCCATGGCTTGAAGTTCCGTAATATCACCTGCAGGGGTAGACGTACCATGGGTATTTACATAGTCAATGGTATCTACACCATGTTGTTTTGCTTCTTCTAATGCCATAAGGATACAACGTGTTGCACCTTCACCACTTGGCGCAACCATATCAGCACCATCACTATTGGCAGCATAGCCAACGACTTCAGCCAAGATATTTGCACCACGAGCTTGAGCATGTTCAAGTGATTCAAGCACCACAAAACCACCACCACCAGCAATCACAAAACCATCACGGTCAGCAGAATAAGGGCGAGAAGCTTTTTCTGGTGTGTCATTGTATTTAGAACAAAGCGCGCCCATTGCATCAAACAGTAAGCTTTGTGACCAGTGATCTTCTTCGCCACCACCAGCGAGCATTAAATCTTGTTTGCCCATTTGAATTAGATTGTAAGCATAGCCAATGGCATCAGCAGAAGTTGCGCAAGCACTGGTAATCGAATGCGCTACACCTTGCAACTTAAATGCTACACCCACGTTTGCAGTAATGGTGTTAGACATATTACGCGGTACAAAGAATGGCCCGACTTTACGTGCACCTTTAGTATCTAACAGTTCTTTCATTTCAATGACAGAGGCTGTTGAACCACCACCAGAACCACCCGCGATTCCGTAACGAGGATTGCCAGCTAAATCGTCGACCTGTAAACCGGCATGTTCTACAGCTGCAACTGCAGCGTTATAGGCATACATCGCACAAACACCCATGAAGCGTTTTAATTTACGGTCGATATTGTCAAACTGTTGTTCTGCTGCTGCACTCACGTGGCTTTTAAGATTGAGTTCAGCATAAGTTGGGTTAAAACGTGTCCCAGAAATACCATTTTGCAAAGAATTTGTTACTTCTTCTAAAGAATTACCGATACATGAGTTAATCCCCATGCCAGTGATTACAACACGTTTCATTTACAGATCCCTTATATGGTAATGTTTGAGCAAATGCAGCTAAATAAATCTTTTGCCTCAAGCAAAAACAAGCGCGTTACTCATGTATTTCAATTACATTCATAATAGCAGAAAGATTTTTGAATTCTTATGGCAAATATTATGCCTATTTTCCTGTCTGGGTATTTGTGAAATTCCCACAAAGCAATTAACTAAAACACACACATTAATATTGAGATAAACTTAGACTATACCTAGTATTTATCAATAATTGTAAGAATCGAAAATGAGGATAAAGAATGACTGATAGCAATAATAAACATTCGCATAGTTTCTTCTCAAATGCCTTTGGAGTGGCTAAAAAGATCAGTGCAACTGGAATGAGTGTACTGAATCATGTCGCTTCAGACAGTGTGACGAAGGCGATGCAACCCTCAAAAAATGGTCAGGTGTTTGAGGGGAGTGCTCGTCATATGGGTCCATTTGAATCGCCAAAATACGATAATCCTCAACAAATGCTGCGCGAGTATTTGCCCAATGTTTCTAAACAATTATTGGGTCGTCAATATAGTAAAGTGAATCGTGTTGCAAATTTTGTTTCCCCACAATTTTCAGATAAATTATCAGACTATTTTTTTGATCATCTGAATCAATTTAGCTCGGATTTAAGCTCTGTAGATTTTGTGCTTGATCAAGCAGGCGCACGAGATTTAGAAGAACTGACTCAAGACGTGGATCGTTCCAAGCGAATTAGCCAAGCATTGGCAGAACAAAATAAATGGATTGCATCGGTGCAAGGTGCTGTAGCAGGTGCGACAGGGGTAATAGGCTCAGCGATTGATGTTCCTTTATCTTTGGTGATGTCGTTACGCATGATTTATCAAGTCGGACGCGCTTATGGTTTTGAACTGAATAAAGAGACAGAACAAGATATCGTGCAGTTTGTTTTTAAACAAATTGATTTAGGCATGATTGCAGAGAAACAAAGTGTATTGATGGCGCTAAAAGCTTTGTCCAATATGTTGCAAACACATGATATTTCCCAATTCCAACAAATGCTGGGTTCAAGTAATGATATTGAATCGCTGAAAAAATGGTTGGTGAATGAAAATGGTGAAATGAAATGGGATTGGTTAAGTCACATTCCTAAAGTTTCACTGCTGGGTAAATTGACACCCGTGGTAGGTGCGGGCATTGGTGCTGCATATAGTTGGAAATTGGTTGAAGATGTGAATCAGAAAGCACAACAAATATTTTCACATGCACGAAGTTATTTACAGCAGCATCAGGGCGTAGAATTGTCGGCTATTGCAGCCTACGAAAAATCATTAGAATTATTGGCGCAAGCAACGCCAAAATTGTTAGATCATTTTTCTAAAGTGGATATGGCTGCGAGTGAAATTAAATTAGATCAGGAAATTAAGCTCGATAACCATCAGACCATTTCTAAAGTAACCATTCAGAAAAAAACAGATGCTCTAAAAGTAGATGAAACTGAAAAAGGTCAAAAAGTTCAACAAGGTTTAGAGCAATTGGCTGCACAAATGCTTGAGCAACACGAATATGTAGAACCTCAAAAACCGGCAATCTCTGCAGAAGAATTTGACTTGGATGAATATGCAGCGGACGATAATAGTGTAGAAGAGGGCATTGATCAGTCTGCTCTCATTCAACCTCAAGCAAATGATAAACCTGTTGCTGTAAAGAAAAAAGTTACAAAAAAGAAATCATAAAAGCACGAGATGAAGTCTGGTAAATGCTTTCAAACGGTCTAAATACAAGGAAATGGTCAATATTTGACATCACCTCGAATATTGACCATTTTTCTATCTTCGCTTACAATTGCGTGCCCTCGAAAAGTAGTATTTTTTTTGAGGCTTTTTATTAACGGGAGATTTGCCAAATGGCAACAACAAATCAGTTGATCCGTAAGGGTCGTACGACTTTGGTTGAAAAATCAAAAGTTCCTGCGTTGAAGGCTTGTCCACAACGTCGTGGTGTTTGTACACGTGTTTACACAACTACACCTAAAAAACCTAACTCAGCAATGCGTAAAGTTTGCCGTGTTCGCTTAACTTCAGGTTTTGAAGTTTCTAGCTATATCGGTGGTGAAGGCCATAACCTACAAGAGCACAGTGTTGTTCTTATCCGTGGTGGTCGTGTTAAAGACTTACCAGGTGTACGTTACCATACCGTTCGTGGTTCTTTAGACTGCGCTGGTGTTAAAGATCGTAACCAGTCTCGTTCTAAATACGGTACTAAACGTCCTAAGAAATAATCTTTTAAGATTATTTTTAAGAACGTAGAACCGCAATCCTTTATCGTCTCGCTTGTCTGATTTCTGCATTTAATTTTGTGAAATTCAAGCGACGTGTAGTAAGGCCAGCGAACAGTACATGACACTTTGTACTCATGCTGGATAAACCTGAAGTGTCATATTTATAGGTGTATTAAAATGCCAAGACGTCGCGTAGTCGCTGCCCGTGAAATCCTTCCGGATCCTAAGTTCGGCAGCCAAACAATCGCTAAATTCATGAACCACGTAATGCAAGATGGTAAAAAATCTATTGCTGAAAGTATCGTTTACGGTGCTTTAGATCGCGTTCAAGAAAAAAGCAAAGTAGACCCAGTTGAATTTTTCGAGACTACTCTTGAAAAAGTTCGTCCTATGGTCGAAGTAAAAGCACGCCGTGTTGGTGGTGCTACTTATCAAGTGCCTATGGAAGTACGCCCATCCCGTCGTACTGCCCTAGCTATGCGTTGGTTAGTAGAAGCTGCTGCTAAGCGTTCTGAAAAAACAATGGCTTTACGTCTTGCTGGTGAGTTGCTTGATGCAGCTGAAGGTAAAGGTTCAGCGATTAAGAAACGTGAAGATGTGCATCGTATGGCTGAAGCCAACAAAGCCTTCTCTCACTACCGTTTCTAATAGGTTTAAAGACCTTAATCAGGGTGAGGATAGATCAGTTTTATTGAACTGTCGTCAAAACGCTTTAAGTTGCTATGCAGCTTAAAGCGTCCTGTTTTAAACAACAAATTTAGGAATGCAAGAAATCATGGCTCGTCAAACCCCAATTTCTCGTTACCGTAACATTGGTATTTCAGCGCATATTGATGCTGGTAAAACCACGACTACTGAACGTATTTTGTTCTACACAGGTGTATCTCACAAAATTGGTGAAGTACATGATGGTGCAGCAACAATGGACTGGATGGAACAAGAGCAAGAACGTGGTATTACCATTACTTCTGCTGCTACAACTTGTTTCTGGTCTGGTATGGGTAAACAATTCCCAGAACACCGTATTAACGTAATTGACACCCCGGGACACGTTGACTTCACAATTGAAGTTGAGCGTTCTATGCGTGTTCTTGACGGTGCGTGCATGGTTTACTGTGCTGTAGGTGGTGTTCAACCTCAGTCTGAAACTGTATGGCGTCAAGCAAATAAATATAAAGTGCCTCGTTTAGCATTCGTGAACAAGATGGACCGTACTGGTGCAAACTTCTTCCGTGTTGTTGAACAAATGCGTACACGTTTAGGTGCTCATCCTGTACCTGTAGTAATTCCAATTGGTGCTGAAGAAAATTTCCAGGGTGTTGTTGACCTGATCGAAATGAAAGCAATCATTTGGGATGAAAAATCTCAAGGTATGGAATTCGAATACGGTGATATTCCTGCTGATCTTCAAGCATCTGCTGAAGAATGGCGTACCAACATGGTTGAAGCTGCGGCTGAAGCTAATGAAGAGTTGATGGATAAATACCTAGAAGAAGGTGAGCTTTCTAAAGAAGACATCATTGCTGGTATTCGTGCACAGACTTTGGCTGGTCTAATCCAACCAATGCTTTGTGGTACTGCATTCAAAAACAAAGGTGTTCAACGTATGTTGGATGCTGTGATTGAATTCTTACCATCACCGACTGAAGTTAAGCCAATCGAAGGTATTCTTGACGACAAAGCTGAAACTAAAGCTATTCGTGAAGCATCTGACGAAGCGCCGTTCTCTGCACTTGCATTCAAAATTATGAATGACAAATTCGTAGGTAACTTAACTTTCGTACGTGTTTATTCTGGTGTGCTTAAACAAGGTGACCCAGTATATAACCCAGTTAAATCTAAGCGTGAACGTATTGGCCGTATCGTGCAAATGCACGCGAACGATCGTCAAGATGTTGAAGAAATCCGCGCTGGTGATATCGCTGCATGTGTAGGTCTTAAAGACGTAACTACTGGTGATACACTATGTGATGAGAAAAACATCATCACTCTAGAGCGTATGGAATTCCCAGAGCCAGTAATTTCTTTAGCTGTAGAGCCTAAGACAAAAGCTGACCAAGAAAAAATGTCTATCGCTTTAGGTCGTTTGGCTAAAGAAGATCCATCGTTCCGTGTTCGCACAGACGAAGAATCTGGTCAGACTATTATTGCTGGTATGGGTGAGCTTCACCTTGACATCCTTGTTGATCGTATGAAACGCGAATTTGGTGTTGAAGCGAACATTGGTAAACCAATGGTTGCTTACCGCGAAACAATCAAAAAGACTGTTGAGCAAGAAGGCAAATTCGTACGTCAAACAGGTGGTAAAGGTAAATTTGGTCATGTATATGTTCGTTTAGAGCCTATGAATGTCGAAGAAGCTGGTAAAGAATACCAATTCGTTGAAGAAGTTGTAGGTGGTGTTGTACCTAAAGAATTCTTCGGCGCAGTTGATAAAGGTATTCAAGAACGTATGAAGAATGGTGTATTGGCTGGTTACCCTGTTGTGGGTATCAAAGCGACATTATTCGACGGTTCTTACCATGATGTCGATTCTGACGAATTATCGTTCAAAATGGCAGGTTCTTATGCTTTCCGTGATGGTTTCATGAAAGCGGATCCTATCCTTCTTGAACCGATCATGAAAGTTGAAGTAGAAACTCCAGAAGACTACATGGGCGATATCATGGGTGACTTAAACCGTCGTCGTGGTATGGTTCAGGGTATGGAAGATTTACCTGGTGGTACTAAAGCAATTAAAGCTGAAGTTCCATTGGCTGAGATGTTTGGTTACGCAACTTCTATGCGTTCTATGTCTCAAGGTCGTGCGACCTACTCTATGGAATTTGCTAAATATGCTGAAACTCCACGTAACGTGGCTGAAGGCATCATTTCTAAGTTCCAAACTGGCGGTAAAAAAGGTGACGACGAGTAATCTTTCGATTACTATAAGCCCAAACTAATTCATAGTTAAAAACCAAGTGCTCATGGGTTAACCCCCATGAGTAGTTTAAAAAGGAAGATCTCATGGCTAAGGCTAAGTTTGAACGTAATAAGCCACACGTAAACGTGGGCACAATTGGTCACGTTGACCATGGTAAAACAACTTTAACTGCTGCGATTGCAACAATTTGTGCAAAAACCTACGGCGGTGAAGCTAAAGACTACGCAGCAATTGACTCTGCACCAGAAGAAAAAGCACGTGGTATTACCATTAATACTTCACACGTAGAATACGATTCTGCAGTTCGTCACTACGCTCACGTAGACTGCCCAGGTCACGCCGATTATGTTAAAAACATGATCACTGG
>NZ_NEGC01000006.1 GCF_002135335.1 Acinetobacter sp. ANC 4470 | reverse complement strand
AATCTTGGCTCATCAATTTTCTGACAAATATTTCTCAAATAAACTTCGAGTAATTTCTACCATCAATCAATGAAAATAATTTCGATCAATCAATCAGTAAAAATCCACACAAGTTGTTCTTCATAATCTCTTAATGATCTTCTTAATACTTCGTCAGTAATTAAGTCGCTCAACTCAATAAACTCAACAACTTAGCACTTCGTGCTTCGTTCGTTTCCATCTATCTCGTCGGGATGCTGCGTATTCTATACAGTTTATTGTCTTGTGCAACCCCTATTTATCAAAAAAACATAAAAACTCAATCAGCCGCTTATTTTTTAAACTAAAATACCACTTTTAAATCTTTTTTCGACTTTTTTTCATCGATTAATCGCAACAGAAAAGAAAAACCAGCTTCCGCTGGCTCTTTTTCTTTCAATGATAAATGAATTAATTTGCTTGCTCAGCCAACCAAGTCATAAATTTTTGGCGTTCGGCTTTACTCGACTTTTGCCAAAGCTGAATAAGTTGTTGATCTGCTGTATTTGTAGAATTAACTAATACATTAGAATTCAAAGTTGTTGCTACAGAAGTTCCAGCTTGTAAATAAACAGGTGTAGGTTGGTTAACGGGTATTCGTTTCTTCTGAGTTAAATCTGTAGCTTTTGCAAAAATACCTTTTGCTAACCAAGGTTTTGATTCTGTATTTGCACCTGTTTGTTGAACCAGCATTTGGTTGTTGTTATCAAATAAAGCTACAATAGGTTGTTCAGCATATTTTTTTGCCGCTTCAAAACCTGCGGGTGCATTGACTAGATTTAAGCGGTAATTTTCACCATCTTTTAGCGGTGGTGTCTTCACGGTAATTACGCCTGACTTAACGATGTCATGCTCACCATTGAGATGTTCAAAATATTGGCTATAACGCACACTAAGACTAATTTCACCTGCATCAACTTCGTACTGGTTATTTTTCGAACGAAATAGACCTGTATTAACTTCTTGATCATTCACCGCAAGGATTTTGATTTCTTCTGGTGCTGTAATCGTTACCGCTGAAAATACAGTACCACTCACTAGCAATGCAGCCACAGCAAAAGTTAATCTTAAAGCCATTCTACTTTCTCTTTATTCATCATTAAAATTTAATTGCACTATGCAATGTATAAATGACAATTTTATGACAAAGCTATTTTCAACACATCGTATTCTCAAGTATTTATTGAGATAAGCTTTTCATCTTAATAGCTATCAATCTACTATTTCTAAACCATAAAAAAGAGCGCAATTTAAGCGCTCCGTATGACTAGAATGAAAAACAACTTAATCGAATTTTTTAAAACGTACTGCATCATCCATAAATGTTTTTTCTCCAGCAGCGGCTTCAATGGAGCCAAACACCAATTGAGCACGTAATTTCCAATTTTCAGGAATACTAAAAACCTCTGCAACTTCATGATCAATCACTGGGTTGTAATGCTGTAATGACGCTCCAATGTGATGTTCGGCTAATGCTGTCCACACCGCAAACTGTGCAATGCCTGTTGAATGCTCTGACCATGCTGGAAAATGATCTGCATATAATGCAAATTGTTCTTGCAAAGATTTTACCGTGTCTTGATCTTCAAAGAATAATACTGTGCCATAACCTGCGGCAAAACTATTAATTTTTGCATTGGTATTTTCAAAAGCCACTTCTGGCACCATTTTACGCAATGTTTCACGTACGATATTCCAAAATTTTGTATGTGATTCACCATATAAAGTGACAATGCGTGAAGTTTGTGAATTAAATGCAGAAGGACTATAACGAACTGTATCTTTAATAATTTCTTCTATTTTATCTTGTGTTAATGCAACATTATTACCAATTGCATAGATAGTACGGCGTTGCTTCATCTGATCTAAAAATAACATTGGACAATCCTCTTTTGAATTTTGATAAGAATTATTAGGATGGTTTTATCTTATGTTAATTTTAGAATGAATACATGCTTAAAAAAGTGACATTGTGTTTTATTTATAGAACAATCTGATGCACTATTTTCTCATCTCCTGTCTATTTAAAAACATAAAAAGCACCCGATATAGAGGTGCTTTTTCATAACCAAAAGTTAGACGAATATTTTGAATATGATCACCATCTTGAGGATCAAGTTTTTCGTCCGCCTCTTGCTCAATTGAACCAAAAACCAATTGCGCGCGGATTCTATACTCAAGTATTGCGCCACGGCGGAATCTATACTTGGATTATAGTGTTGCAAGCTAAAATGAACTTTTTCCCCAACACATGAATACTGCGACGTTTTTTCAAATGATCAACAAAAGTGAGTTCATGTATTTCTTCAGCAGCTCTTTTTTTCAGCTTAAAATCTTTGGTGATATTCGAGGTTAAAACATGACCAATTTCTTCTAATAATGCCACAAGCAGCATTCCCCAATACAGATATTAAATCTTTAAACTCCAATACATTACAAGATATTCCTTTGCATAGGTTGTTTTTATATGTTGTTTTTTAAATCAAATAATAGGCTTAAAAGCAATAAACTCCGCATTTAGCGGAGCTTACGTGAAACTTCAAGCATTTTTACTTTTCTGTTTCGAATAATGCGGCAACAAATGATTTTGCTGAGAATGGGCGTAAATCATCAATTTTCTCACCCACACCAATAAAACGAATCGGGACATGAGTACGACTTGCAATATTAAACAACACACCACCTTTAGCAGTGCCATCAAGTTTAGTAATGGTTAGCCCAGTCAAACCCACTGCTTCATCAAACATTTCGACTTGATTAATCGCATTTTGACCTGTGCCAGCATCCACCACCAACATAATTTCATGCGGTGCTGTTGCATCAATTTTTTGCATTACTCGTTTTACTTTAATGAGCTCTTGCATCAAATGACTTTTATTATGTAAACGTCCCGCTGTATCAGCAATAAGAACATCTACACCTTTTGCACGTGCGCTTTCAAAGGCATCAAAAATCACGGAAGCACTGTCTGCACCATGACCTTGTGAAACCACTGCAATATTATTACGCTCGCCCCAAATTTGAAGTTGCTCTGTAGCAGCTGCACGGAATGTATCGCCTGCTGCCAACATGACCTTCTTACCTTCACCTTGTAAGCGTTTTGCGAGTTTGCCAATGGTTGTGGTTTTCCCCACACCATTCACCCCCACCACCAAAATAACAAATGGACTTTTATTTGGATCAATGTGTAATGCTTTTACACGTGGCGCAAGTAAAGCCACCAATTCTTCTTGTAAAGCTTTATACAATGAATGTGAATAGATTAAATCACCACGTGCTGTACGTTCCGTTAAATTAGCAATAATGGTTTTTGTTGCATCTACACCAATATCTGCAACCAATAATTGCTCTTCAACTTCTTCAAGTAATTCATCATCGATTTCTTTACCACCGATAAGAATATTAACCATACCATCGGCAAGATTTTTGCGCGTTTTGGTTAAACCCACTTTCATTCGGCTAAAAAAGCCACCGCCAGAAGTATCTTCTTGCTCAGTTTCTGTGGCTACAGGCGCAGAAACAGTTGCTTCTTCTTTTGCAGTTTCAACAATAGGTACATTTACCGCAGGTAAATTCGGTAAAGTGACATCGTCATCCCCGATATCAGCATCAATCAAAAATTTATTTTGCCCATTAGATTGCTGTTGCATGCCGAATCCTTGAAAAGCATTGCGTTAAAAAACAAGGATTCTAGCATAAATTTCCTCTGCAATCCCCAGTAGACACCGAGCACACCAAAAATGAACAACTTAGTCTTGCTTTGAAATCAAAATTTCTTAAAAATAATCCTAAATATAATTCATCACTTTGGTAAATATTGTGCTCAAAAGTTATGTATCACCTTTTCCAAAGCTCTCTTTTTTTAAAAAGCATTTTTTAGCCACTGGCTTTGCATTACTCATAATACAAAGCAGTTTAGGGCATGCCGAAATACGTAGCGCATTAGCTCGCACCACATTTGAAACAACACTTAAAAATGGTTTAAAGGTAATTATTCGTGAAGACCATCGCTCACCCATGGTCATGACTCAAATCTGGTATGGCGTTGGAAGTAGTGATGAATCGGGTAACTTATTAGGCGTTTCTCATGTTCTTGAACACATGATGTTTAAAGGAACCAATAAAATTCCAAATGATGAATTCACCCGTTTAAGCCGTATTTATGGTGGCAGTGTTAATGCTTCAACCTTCACAAATTACACGAACTATTACCAGCTTTATCCTAAAACGTATTTACCTATGGCTTTAGAACTTGAATCTGACCGCATGAGTAATTTGCTGTTACGTCAGCAAGATTTTGAGCCTGAAATTAAAGTGGTGATGGAGGAACGTCGTTTGCGCACCGATGATAATCCAAGATCGCTGGCTTTTGAACGATTCAAATGGATTGCCTACCCAACCAGTCACTATCGACAACCCGTGATTGGATACATGAAAAATCTTCAAAACATTCAGCTTGAAGATGTCAAAAAATGGTACCGCGATTGGTATACCCCCAACAACGCCATTTTAATTATTGTCGGTGATGTTGATTCAGATAGCACCTTACTTCAAGTACAAAAGTATTTCGGTGATATTTCTGCTAAAAAAAACCCACCACGCAATGATGTATTAGAGTTTGATCATGTCGGTTATCGCCATATGGAACTCAATTTACCTGTACAAGTGCCTAATTTATATATGGCATGGAATGTCCGCTCACTGATCACAGCAAAAAATCCACAAGATGCTTATGCACTCACTATTATTAAAAATGTATTAGATAGTGGTATTTCTTCACGGCTACAAGATCGACTCGTCAGAGACAAGAAAATTCTGACCGCAATTAGTGTTTCTTACGATCCTTATAATCGAGGAGATAGCTTATTGAGTATTTCCGCATTACCCACCGATGGCGTGAACTTACAAGATGCAGAAAAAGCTATTCAGCATGAAATTGATTTATTAAAAACTGAGTTAATTCAACCTAAAGAAGTTGAACGTGTAACTGCCAATTACGTTTCTAATTTAATCTATAGCCAAGATGATATTGCAGGTCAAACCAAAATGATTGGCAATCTAGAAATCAACGGTTTAAGTTTCCGTTTAATGGATGAACTGCCTAAACATTTTGAAACAGTAACCCCACAAGATATACAACGCGTTGCGAATATTTATTTTGTCCGTGACAACCTCAGCACCTTATATCTTTCTCCTGTTTCACCTAAAAATAAAGCACAATAATGGAATTTCCTATGTTTAAGCTACGACCTTTTATCTTACTCAGTTCCATTATTTGCACTCAATCTGTCATTGCTGATATGAACTTAAATAGTATGAGCAATGATGATCCGACATATTTAAAATCAATTCCCCTTTTACAAAGCTTGAAAAACGACAATAAGCAACTTCAATTTAGTGCTCCTTATGTACACGAACTCAAAAATCGTTATAAAGTTCGGACATTGTTTGTCGAATCACAAGATTTACCTATCATTGACATTCAATTGACCTTCAACGCAGGTGCAGCGCGGGATGAAGAAATCGCTTCCGGCTTATATGGTGTTGCCAATATGGCTGCACAACTGCTTGACGAAGGAACAGAGAAATATACCGCTAACGAAGTTGCCAGTGCTTTTGAAGCTGTTGGTGCTCAATTTAGTGTGAAAGCTTATCGTGATATGTTCATTGTAAAACTACGGGTATTATCAGATCCAAAAAAGCTTGAGCCTGCGTTGGGCATGATGCTCGAAGTTTTAAATCATTCTACCTTCAAAAAATCCAGCATTCATTTAATGTTAACCAATACACAAGTGGGTCAAAAGCAAGTTCAAGAAAACCCCAGCCGAATGATGAATATTCAATTTTACCGCGCATTATATGGCAAACATCCCTATGCTGAACCTATTACAGGAACGCAGCGCAGTATTAGTAAAATCACACCAGTTGAACTTAAACAATTTAGTGACCAATTCTTAGTGGCACAAAATATGAACATTGCTATTACAGGTCAACTAAACCCCAAAGAAGCACTCAAACTTTCTGAACGTATTGCAGGTCATCTAAAACAAGGGGGAAAAGCAAAACCACTCCCTCAGCCCATAGACAAATCTAGTTTTGATATCCGTCATATGGCTTTTAACTCCAGCCAAGCCCATGTCATTATGGGACATTTAGGTACCACACGATTTGACTCAGACCGTTTAGCTTTAGAAGTTGCGAATCAAATGTTTGGAGGAAGTGGCTTTAATTCGGTTTTAATGAAAGAACTCCGAGTCAAACGTGGTTACACCTATGGTGCTTATAGTTCATTTTCATTTAGCCAAGTTCCCGGAACCTTTAGTCTTAGTTACTCCACAAGACAGGACCAACTCCTCGACAGCATACAGGTGGCTCATCGAGCTTTGGTCGATTTTGTAAAGCAACCGATTGATCAAAAACAATTAGAAGAAACCAAAGCAGGAATTTTGCGCGCTTTCCCCAACAATTATAGTAGCAATGCCAATATTAATGCTCAGTTAGGCTCAATGGGGTTTTACAATCAAACGGCTGATTATTTAAATGAATATCCACGTTTATTAGAAAAAATGACTGCGCAAGATGTACAAAATGCGATTCAAAAGCATGTACACCCTGAACGACTCACAATCATCGTGGTGAATGATAAATTAGATAAAAAAGTTTTGGAAACCAAACTCAAGCAAAACCTCGCCCCCCAAGCGCCCACACTTACACCACCATCAATAGAGCAAATCCCTAAAACAATTATTGTTCCACCTGCAAAGGAGGCAATTGATGTGCCTGCGTCATTTCCAAATGATGCGCCTGCATCAATTTAAAATATTGCCCGTAAGGAACCTGTTGCTGCTGCATCAGTGACAATGCCATTTGCTGAGTGTCTGGGTAACTGGCCTGAGATGAAAGTTTGACAACATTTTCAAATTGCGTGAGTGAAATGGGACGATGAAGGGCAATTAAAGCAAGCATTAATATAATCGTAATAATGCTCAATATGAGCACGTTATAAACATATTCAAGCTTTATATTAGATTTGAATTGAACAATTTTTTGTATAGCAATATGCATAGCCTACCTCGAACTGAAGGTAGTTTAGGGTGCCATATTCAGAAGCACAAGCAAATTTGCTCAATTTCAATGTATTTGTAACAGAAATTGAGCAATCCTCATCAGCCTAGCCAACAACATTTCTAATCACTGCAAAATAAAGGACTAATGCAATAATCCCTAACACCAGCATAATTGCAAAAGCACTCAGACCTTTTTCTGAATCTACGGAATGTAGTTCATCATCATCTGCTATGCGCTTTAATTCACCATTATAAACCTTATAAAATTCTTCACGTTGTTGTGGGTCTAATTGGCGAGTAAAATCATAAACTCTTTTACGCTGTGCTAAACAATAGTCCCCTAAGTGGATTTCTTCATGAAAAATAGCTTCATCTAAATTTTTTCGATGTTGATGAGCCAGCTCAACGATTTGAGAGATTGTTGGAGGCAAATCAAAAGTCAAACCATCAAATGTTTTTGTCATGTTATTCTCCTTATATATTTACAATTTCCAATATATGTATATTAATAAAAATTCATTTTGTAGATTGTTTAATCATGTAACCTTGTTTTTATCAGTACAACCCACACATATTGTTTGACAATTCAAGTTTATTGTAATATTACTTTAATAAAGTAAGGTTAAATTAGTATAAAGACAAACTGAACAGTCTTTTTAGCAATCATAATTACAATAAGGAGTTTTATATGATTCAACAACTCTCTCGCCAAGACTTAGAACATGCGTATGCAGATGCAGTAAACACCATTCAATCGCAAATGAATTTTGCAGATGCAGTTCAACAATTGGAAGACGTCGCTCGTGCTGGGCATGGTAAATCAGCATTGTTCTTAGCAGAACTTTATTATCAAGGTTTCCGTGTAGAACGAGACTCAATCAAAGGGCAATATTGGCAAAATTTAGCCACTATGCAAGCTTAATAAAACGTCACCAAGGTGGCGTTTTTTAATACCTATTATTTTTAAATACATATTTATTTACATTGTTTTTCTAAGCTTACACTGAACTTTCATCTAAATTTCTTACAATAGAGTCTGAACTCAATAGACGTTTTGGTATGAAACAAATTAATTCATTACAGCTCATCCCTAAAGATTTATTCTTCAAAATCACCATCTTAAAATCGATGATGTACTGTGGCGTACTTTGGGGCTTATATCATGAACAAGGCTGGGCAATGATGTCTGACCATCAAGATTTCATTTTTCCATTTTGGCTAAACAGTATCCAAGCACATAAATATGCACAACTACATTGGCCTAATTATACCCCCCGCAAAATCACCCCAAATGATTTCCAAGAATATCTACTCCCAACATTAACTCGTTTAAGCGTTACCCCTGCACTGTGTAACTCTTCAAGCCAAAAATTCAAATTAACCACTCAACAAATGCGTCATTTCTTTTTCTCTGAATCTTTAAAACCTGCTTAACTTTGTATCAAAATCGTTAAAGTGAAATAAAGAGAAATGTAAAATTAAATTTCTGACTTGAAAAGTCTTTGCATTTTTCTTATTTCACGCTAAGTTTAATATCAAACAATAAACAACAAAGGATGACTAGTAAATGACCAATGTAGCACAAGTTATTCAGAACAAAATTGAACAGACCATCTTTACGATTAGCCCTGAATCGACTGTACTTGAAGCAATTTCACTTATGGCGGATAAAGGCATTGGTGCACTCGTGGTCACTGATCAAGATAAAGTCGTGGGTATTCTTTCTGAACGTGATTACACACGAAAAGTTATGCTAATGGAACGCACCTCTAAAGAGACTACTGTAAGTGAAATTATGACTGCGAAAGTACTTACCGTCACCAAATCCAACAGTGTTGAAGATTGTTTGGACCTCATGACAGATCGACACTTACGTCATCTACCCGTTGTTGAAAATGATAAACTGATTGGCTTAATTTCAATTGGTGACTTAGTCAAAGTAGTCATGGACGATCAACGTAAATTAATTGACCAATTACAACAATATATTGCAAGTTAAGTTTTCAAAGCCAATAAAAAACCTCTCAATTGAGAGGTTTTTTTAATCCTTCTAAATCTCACTTTTTAAAAGCGATTTAGAAAGATTTTATCACTAGTTCAAGCCTAGCTTTTCAGCCACATAGTCAGAATCTTTATCACCACGACCAGATAAATTAACCACGATTTTTACATCTTTTGCCATTTTAGGTGCTTCACGGATAGCCCAAGCCACCGCATGTGAACTTTCTAGCGCAGGAACAATTCCTTCCACTCGCGACAATGTCATAAATGCATCTAAACATTCTTGATCGGTTGCTGTTGAATATTCCACTCGACCTAAATCTTTGAGGAAACTATGTTGTGGCCCAACACCAGGGTAATCTAGACCAGATGCAATTGAATGTACAGGTAAAGGCTCTCCCTTCTCATCCTCAAGTACATAACAAGCCATACCATGCAGTTGACTAGGTTTACCCAAAGTCAACGTTGCTGAATGCATATTGGTATCCAAACCATGACCAGCAGGCTCAACCCCTACAAGCTTCACATCGGGTTCATTCAAAAATGCAGTGAATGCCCCTATCGCATTTGAACCACCACCCACACATGCAACAATGTAATCTGGGTTTGAACCAAAACGATCCTTGGTTTGAACTTTAATTTCGTCACCAATAATAGACTGAAAATCACGAACCATTTTTGGAAATGGGTGTGGGCCAACCACTGAACCAATTGCATAGATAAAATTTTTCGGATCTTTTAAATATTCATCAAATGCACTATCTACAGCATCTTTCAATGTTGCGGTTCCACGTGTTACAGGAATCAGTTTTGCACCCAAAATTTTCATTTTAACGACATTTGGATGTTCTTTTTCAATATCCACTTGCCCCATATGAATTTCACATGGAATACCGACAAGTGCACATGCTGTTGCTAAAGCAACGCCATGTTGACCTGCTCCTGTTTCTGCAATCACTTTGCTTTTACCCATATATTTCGCAAGTAAAGCTTCACCTAAACAGTGATTAATTTTGTGTGCACCAGTGTGGTTTAAATCTTCACGCTTGAGATAGATTTGCGCCCCGCCCAATTGATCAGACAAACGTTTTGCATGAAATAACGGACTTGGACGACCCACATAATGGGTAAATAAATCAGCTAATTCATCTTTAAATTCAGCAGTATGACGAATTTCTTCATAAGCAAGATTAATTTCATCCATTGCTTCTTTTAAATGAGGTGGAATAAATTGACCACCATATTGCCCAAAGAAACCCTCTTCGTTTGGTAATGCAATACCATTAATTTGATGATTCATTGTCAACCCCCATTTAAAAAAATATGATCATTTCGACACGTTTAACGAGCTAAATATTTTGTCATATCTTCTACACCCTTTAAGGTCATCGGATACATATGATCTTCAAAAATTTGCTTAATTAAGCCAATCGTATGTGTGTAATGCCAGTAACTGTCTTGTTCAGGGTTCAGCCATGCTGTTTTTTCAAAATGCTGACGTAAACGCTGTAACCAAACATTGCCTGCTTCATCATTCATATATTCAACCGAACCACCAACCGATGTCAGCTCGTATGGCGCCATACTGGCATCCCCTACAACAATTACACGGTAGTCACGACCATAGGTATTAAACAAATCCCAAGTGTTCATACGCGTACTAGAGCGACGAATATTGTCCTTCCAAACATAGTCATATAAACAATTATGGAAATAAAAATATTCTAAGGTTTTAAATTCAGTTTTTGCAGCACTAAATAGCTTTTCACATTGAGCGATATGCGAATCCATCGATCCACCAACATCAAACAACATTAAAACTTTAACTCGGTTACGACGCTCAGGGACAAGCTGCACATCCAAAATGCCCTGTTTCGCTGTTTCGCGAATCGTGCCATTGATATCCAGTTCTTCAGCAGCACCCTGACGCGCAAATTTACGTAAACGACGCAATGCCATTTGCATTTGGCGCGTACCTAAAATCTGTTCATCATCTAAATTTTGATATTTACGCTGTTCCCAAACTTTAACAGCTGAACGCTTACGACCCGGACCACCAATCCGCACACCTTCAGGATGATCACCAAAAGCACCGAATGGTGATGTACCACCCGTGCCTATCATCTTATTACCACCCTGATGTTTTTTGTGTTGCTCACGCAGACGCTCTTCTAACATCTTCATCAGCTCTTCAAGCGAGCCTGCTTTTTTCAGTTCTTCTCGCTGTTCAGGCGTCAAATGTTTTTCAATGAGTTCAAGATCGAACCAATCTTTCGGCAATTTATCGACTTGATTCAGTAAATCATCGAGATCAAACGTTGAGATACCATCAAAATAATCTTTCATGGCACGGTCAAACTTGTCAAAGAAGCGCTCATCTTTGACCAGAATTATTTTTGCTAATTGATAGAATTCCTCTTGATCCGCAAAAACTAAACCTTCGCTTACTGCATGATTTAAATCAATCAATTCACGCGTTGATACAGGCACACCGTATTTTTTTAAGGTATAAAACAATCGTACGAACATAGGCGATCACCTATTAACGTCGTGACATAAAAGCAAGACGCTCTAGTAATTGTACATCTTGCTCATTCTTGATCAATGCACCATATAAGGGTGGAATGGCTTTTGATTTATCATGATTATGCAATACGTTTTCAGGCATATCATCTGCCATCAGCAAGCTTAACCAATCAATCAACTCAGAAGTCGATGGTGGTTTCTTTAATCCCGGAACCTGACGAAGTTTAAAGAAAACCTGTAAAGCTTGGTTCACCAAAGTTGCCGAAATTTTAGGAAAATGCACGTCAATAATTTCGCGCATTGTGCTTTCATCTGGAAATTCAATATAGTGAAAGAAACAACGACGCAAGAAAGCATCGGGTAATTCTTTTTCATTATTTGAGGTAATAATCACAATCGGACGTTGCGTCGCAGTAATGGTTTCCCCTGTCTCATACACAAAGAACGACATTTTATCGAGTTCGTGTAAAAGGTCATTAGGGAATTCAATATCCGCTTTATCAATTTCATCAATCAGTAATACACAGCGTTCTTCACTGGTAAAGGCATCCCACAATTTACCAGGTTTAATATAGTTTTTAATATCATAAACACGATCATCACCTAACTGGCTATCACGCAGACGCGAAACCGCATCATATTCGTACAAGCCTTGCTGCGCTTTGGTGGTCGATTTAATGTGCCAAGTCATGAGTTTCAGACCCAGACTCTGCGCTACTTGCTCTGCAAGTAATGTTTTACCCGTACCTGGCTCACCTTTCACGAGAAGAGGTTTTTGTAATGTACGCGCGGCTTTAACAGCTAGTTTTAGACTTTCGGTGGCGATATACTGATCTGTACCGACAAATTGTTGAGTATCAACAGACATGATTTAACCTTATTTTTTTACTTAAAGTGGTGAACTATCTTTGTTTACTACAAATTTTGCTTTTTTGGTTGTGTATTGAGACCATAAATAGCCAACCACTAAACCAAGCCCAACAACAAATAAAATGAGTGAGGCATTTGACCAGACCAAAGCATTTTCTTTGGTCAAAACACCAAATAACAAACCAAAAATTGCTGGCGCGATGGAAGCGTTATTACCTTCAGAAACCGTAGGGGTTAATAAAATCGCAAATCCAATGATCCACGTTATACCACCGAAAGGTTTAGGTAAGCGTTTTGCAATCGCATACCATGACCAGAGTATAATGACACTTCCTAGCAAATAAACCGTGATAGCAATGCTATCTTCAGGAATTGAATCTAGTAGTGAAAGAAAACTGTTCATCGTGCAACTCCAACGCCTGAATCGATTTTAAGCACCACGCAAACCTTCTGGTGCAACGGCATTCGGATTGATTAACCCTTCTGGCGGAACCTGAATAAAGAAGCCTTTGTTTTGAATTGAATCAATCACATGCAAAACATTAACACGTGCTAATTTACGCTCTTCAGACAACTCTAAATCCATAACAAAAGTTGCGCGACCAAATGCTGTACGCATCGCCTCAGGTAAAATTTCAAGCGGGCTAGCTGCTTCAGCTTCGTTTTCAGTTGGCTCAGGACGGGCAATGTAAATATACATTTCAGCTTTTTTGCTAGATTTGAAAATTGAACAATGCATAGTTAAAACAGTACTCATAAAACTTAGCTTAAGCATACAACAAAAAAAAGACGGATACATTAGTGATTACTAACGCATCAGTCTTGATTTTGTATAAATGATAATTCTTTAAGCAATCTGCTTGAAAATCATTCCATCACTTTCATTTGAGTCGATAGATAATTTTCATCCGCATGTAAAACATCAATCAGTGGTTTGGTTAATAAGTCATAGCGCCAACCCAAAAGATAAGCTGGTAAATCTTGTTCATCGTTATGAAAGACCACATGCTGATACAAAGCATTGAGCCATTTTTTACGCATCAACACTTCTTTAGGTATTGTGGTTTCATTCACTACAGATTGGATCACAGCATCTACCTTTTCACCAATATCTTTTGATGAATGACGAATCGGACGCGCCATACGCAGTGGCCATTCTGTCGGTTCTGGCAAAAATTTAAGCAAGTCTAAAATGGTTTTACCATGATCTCGCACAATGTTTTGGCGAATATCTCGAATGCCTGACAACTGAAAGTGATTGCATGGGTTTTTTTCAACCAAATCAATCATAGTTGAACTTTTTAGAATAAAACTACGTGGATAATTCAACGCTTTGACCATCTGCTCACGCCACACAGCCAATTGTTGTAATTGCATGAGTTGACGGCGTGAATGACGATAATTCCCAATATCATGGTAGAGCATTTCTAACGGTGTTTCTTGACCAATTTCATAAGTCAAATGACGGCAATCTTCGAGTGTAAAATCAAGTAAATTTTTATCTGTTAATTCATTTTGAATTTTATTGGACAGATTCATCAAATGCAGCACATCATTGGCTGCATAAGCGAGTTGTTCTGGGCTAAGCGGACGTGCCAACCAATTAGATCTGGTCTGATCTTTATCAATCTCAACATCTAGCATTTGTTTTAATGCATTTTGATAGCTGACTTGTAATCCATGTCCTAAAAAAGACATTCCGACTTGGGTATCAAAAACATTGGTTAAGGTTTTTTGCTGTGCATAATAATAAATTAAATCAATGTCTTCACTACAGGCATGAAATATATTTTGCTGTGCTTGAAATAATTTTTCCCAGAATACAGCCAAATCTAGACTTACCCCATCAAGCAAAAAAACTTGATCTGCAACATTAATTTGAAATACACCTAATTTAGGCCATAGGGTATCGACTTTGATAAATTCTGTGTCTAATCCATAAATGGATGTTTGACTCATCAAATGCAAAATATCATCTAAGTCTTGTTGTTGCTGAATGAACTGAAACATATTACCGAGTCTAAAATCAGATTCTCTTTAAAAGCATATTAACCTATATATAACATTTAGATATAACAAATTTTACATCTATAACACCTATTCACTGTATTTTTAGTATTTAAATGAAAAGGCAATTAATTTTTATATATTTTTTGTATAAGTTTAAGCGTGATTTATATACCTTTTACTTACCTCTCACTATTTCATAATGAATGAAATAAGTAGCATTGTACTTATCTCATCCGCATTCGATTATGTACTGCTTGGCTTAAAGTATGACTATCTACATATTCAAGCTCTCCCCCTTGAGGAACCCCTTGAGCAATTCGAGTCATTTGCACAGCTAAATGCTTAGTGGCTTCAACCAAGTAATGTGCTGTTGCCTGACCCTCTACTGTCGCATTGGTTGCTAAAATCACTTCTGCAACTTTACCTTCGCTGAGTCGCTGCACTAGATATGGAATGCCAATCTCTTCAGGACCAATACCATCAAGGGGTGATAAATGCCCGCCTAATACGTGATATTTACCACGAAAACTACCGCTTTGTTCAATCGCCATCACGTCAGCAGGTGATTCAACCACACATAAAATCTGATCATCACGTTCATGCGAAACACAGATATCACAGATATCATTTTCAGTCAGCGAATGACAAATGCTGCATTCATGGATATAGGTCGTTGCTTCATTTAAAGCATGTGCCAACCCTATTGCGCCTTCTCTATTTTTCATGATCAGGTGTAATGCCATACGCTGAGCCGATTTCGGCCCAACGCTTGGCAATATACGTAAAGCTTGCACCAGTTGATCAAATCGATCACTAAACACTAAACGTATTCCTTAGAATAAACCAGCAAGACCTGGCGGTAAGCCCATACCAGAGTTAGCAGCTTTCATTCTTTCTTCAGAAACCAATTCAGCTTGACGTGCAGCATCATTCATTGCAGCCGCGATTAAGTCTTCAATCATATCTGCATCATCTTGAAGAAGTTCAGGACTAATTTCGATACGTTTTACAACATTACGGCAAGTCATGGTGACTTTAACCAAACCACCGCCTGCTTCCGCATGCACTTCAGTTTGAGCAAGTTCTTCTTTTGCCTTTTTCATGTTGACTTCAACGTCTTTTTGCATACGCTGAGCTTGTTGCATTAACATATTAATGTTCATAAAAATCTCCGAACAAACAATTTCTAAATCAATATCTATAAATTAGATTAAGTCTAAACCACGACTAATATCGCGAATAATATCATCAATATCTTCTAAACCAACAGAGACGCGAATTAAACCTTCACGAATACCTGCTGCTTCTTTGGCATCGGCTGAGAGTTTACCGTGAGTTGTGGTCGCTGGGTGAGTAATTGTTGATTTTGCATCACCTAAATTACCCGTAATTGAAATAAATTGGGTGTTATCAATGACTTTCCAAGCCCCTTCACGACCACCTTTGACTTCAAATGACACTATACCGCCAAAACCGGTTTGTTGCTTTGCTGCAAGTTCGTGTCCTACGTGTGCAGGTAAGCCTGCATAGTAAACTTTTTCAACATTCGCATGCGCATCTAAAAATTCGGCAAGTTTTTGTGCACCTTCAGTGTGTGCTTTCATACGTAAACGTAAAGTTTCCAGACCTTTTAGGAACACCCAAGCATTGAATGGACTCATTGAAGGACCAGTGGTACGTACATAACCGAATACATCTTCAAGCAATTGGTGATTACCCACAACTGCACCACCCAAAGCACGACCTTGACCGTCTAAATATTTAGTTGCTGAGTAAACCACTAAATCGGCGCCAAATTTAATCGGTTGTTGCAATACTGGTGTACAGAAGCTGTTATCAATCGCCAGTAATGCACCATTGGCATGGGCAATATCGGCCAAAGCCTGAATATCTGCAATTTCAGAAAGTGGATTAGATGGAGACTCAACAAACAATAACTTAGTTTCAGGCTTGATGGCATTTTTCCATGCATTTAGGTCTGTCAAGTCAACAAAATCAACGCTTACACCAAATTTAGTAATGTATTTTTCAAACAAGGCTACAGTTGAACCAAAAACGGCGCGTGAACAAATGACATGATCACCCAATTTTAAATACGACATTGCCACAGCCATAATCGCGGCCATACCCGTACTTGTCGCGACAGCACGCTCAGCCCCTTCCAAAGCAGCTAAACGTTTTTCAAACATGGCTACAGTAGGATTGGTAAAGCGTGAATAAATATTACCTGGTTCTTGACCTGAAAATTTAGCTGCCGCCTCTGCTGCATTTTCATAAACAAAGGATGAAGTCAGGAAAATAGGTTCCCCATGTTCACCTTCAAAACTACGTGTATGACCTGTACGAATGGCTAAAGTATCTAATTGGTATTCAATGTCGTCTTGTTGGCTCATCTTTATTACCCAGTCCTGAATTGCCGTTGCGAATAATTGCCAACATTTTGAGCGTCTATGGTATTTAAGGTCAAGGTTTAATACATAAATATCGCCTACACTTCGACCAATCCACTCATAGGCGAGTACGAGCAACCATGCTTCACGTTAAAAATAAAATTACGAAACATAAAAATAAACTAAAAAACTTATCAACACGTTTGTTTGATTCAAGCTCGCTGGTTTTATCGCAAACGACGGCGTATGAAATTATTGGCGAATATAAACAAACGCGTATTCGTTATTACGCATCGCCCAATAAACAATATAAAGAACCGTTGGTCTTTGTTGCTCCACTTGCAATCAACATGGCTATTTATGACCTTTACCCTTATCGCTCATTGGTCAAACATTTCCAACATAGTGGTTTTGATGTCTATTTAGTCGAATGGGGGCAATATAACTATAAAGATCGTTTTTTAAATTTTATGTTTTTTATTGATGATGCCATTCCGCATTGTATTGAACAGATTCGCAAGCACTCAAAAAGCGAAGAAATTTCATTACATGGCTGGAGTATGGCAGGTGTATTTGTCATGTTATATAGCGCTTTGCGACAACCCAATTTTGTTAAAAATTTGATCGTACTCGGCAGCCCTGTAGATAGTTATGCCTCTGGTCGTACAGGTAAACTTTTTCAAAAAGTGAATCAACTTATTGCTAAAAATAAAACACTACAAAACAAAATTTATTCTGAAACTGTACCCAAAAGTGTGATCCATACATCCGGCTTACTCAATGCGATTGGATTTAAAATCATTGATCCAAAAGGCTGGATTCAAAGCCAAAAGCAGCTGCTATTCAATTTAGATAACACCCAAGTCTTGTATGAACATGCCACTATGGGGAATTTTCTCAACCAAATGATTGACTATCCTGGTGGCATCAATCAGGACATGATTTTTAATGTCTGGCTACAAAACCCACTGAAAAATGGCGTTATACAATTACAAAATAAGAATATCAAATTAAAAAATATACAATGCTCTTTATTGGTTGGCGCGGGTCGTAGCGATCAGATCGTATCGGCAGCGGCTGTTAAGCCTTTAATTGAATTGACAAATAGCCAAGATGTCACGTTTACTCTTATCCCCGGTGGGCATTTAGGCCTAATGTCGAGCCAATCTAGCGCAAATGAGTTCTGGCCACTAATGACCACTTGGCTAAAACAGAGATCGAGCAAAATATAAAGGATATATCATGATTCAGTCAGTTGCATTTATCGGCTTAGGTGCTATGGGTTACCGCATGGCAGCACATTTACCTCAACATTTTGATACGGTATATGTATGGAACCGTAATTTTGAAAAAGCCAAACAACATGCAACTGAATATGGCAGCCAAGCAGTAGAACTTGCGCAAGCCGTTCAAGCCGACGTTATTTTTTCCTGCTTACCGACCAGCAAAGACGTTGAAGAATTGATTGCCACAGTCAAAATTAAATCGGGTGCTATATGGGTGGATTGCACCAGTGGCGTACCTGAATCTGCCAAAAACCTAGCAACACAATTAAAATTACAAAATGTCGATTTCCTTGATGCACCTGTCAGTGGTCAAACCATTGGTGCAGAAACAGCAACTTTAACGGTCATGGTTGGCGGCGAATTGGCTGCTTTTGAAAGAGCCCTACCTGCAATGCAAGCTTTTGGCAAACTAATTAAACACGTTGGAGGCTCAGGCGCAGGATTTTCTGTTAAAGCCGTGAATAATATGCTTTTGGCCGTAAATTTGTGTTCCGTTGCAGAAGGCTTTACCGCCCTCAAAGCCCACGGTGTAAACCTTAATGAAGCCTTAGCGTGTATTAATGCTTCAAGCGGAAAAAGTGGTGTGACTGAAACAGTTTTACCGCAGCGCATTTTAAACCGTAGTTTTCCGCTGACCTTTGCCTTACCATTATTAGCCAAAGACACAGGTATTGCATTAGACTTGGTGCGTGAAGCGAAACTCTCTGCGCCTGTCATTGCTTTAACGCAAAGTTTAATTCAAGCTTCTAGTGATTTATCAGAAAAAGACAGTGACTTTTCTAGTGCTGTAAAAATGTATGAATCATGGAGTAAAATTACACTTGAGTAATAACTCGCCATTGAATAATGATAACTAAACCTAATATTGTGATGATGTGCTTTACACAATGTTAAACCTGAGGGAACTCTCATGACTAAGTTTACAGTTGCAATGTTTGCAAGCCTTGCAACCTTTATTGGGGCAAACACCTTTGCAGCAAGTGCTGAGCAAGAGTGTCAACAATTGAAAAATGATCATGATGTCATTTATGCATCTAAAGGTTTTTGCTTTAAAGACCCTGAAGCTAAGGCAAAGTTTGGCAATGAAAATTGCTACACAACGAAACCAAAATTTTCAGAAAAAGAGCAGCAACGACTTGACGCTATCAAAGATCGTCAGAAAGAATTGAACTGTAAATAATTAATTACAGCAGACAATTACTTTTAAGGATTAGACATGATTTACGATGATCAAAATATTTTTGCACGAATTATCCGTAATGAACTTCCTGCAATTAAAGTTTATGAAGACGATCAAGTCCTCGCTTTTATGGACATCATGCCACAAGCTGAAGGTCATACTCTGGTTGTTCCTAAAACACCAGCTGTAACACTGCTTGACCTACCACCAGAAGCTGCAGCTTACACCATTCAAATTGTGCAAAAAATTGCGCAAGCTATGGAAAAAGCATTGGATATCAAAGGTGTTGTCCTCATGCAACTTTCGGGTGCAGCAGCAGGTCAAACTGTACCCCATATACATTTTCACTTAATTCCAACGTCAGTACATGAATTAGGTAAACATGCTTTACACATGGGTGATCAAGAAAAAATTAAAGCCTTGGCTGAAAAAATTAAAGCTGCACTTTAATTTAAATTATCTGTAATCGAATGGAGTTTAGGCTCCATTTTTTTATAAGCTCATAATAATAAAAAATATTAAATCAAAATAAAAAAACCAAACACGTCACCAAACTGTCATTTTTTCTTCACCGCACTGTCACATCCATTACAGATACTGCTTAGCAAGTTGGTTAGCTTCTGTAACTTTTTGTACTTAAGCAAACTAAAAAAGTCAAGCAAGGCTATCGCCATTAAGAACAGTGTTTTGGAGAAATCTCAATGAAAAAATTGCTTCTCGCTGTAGCAGTTACAACCTTAAGCTTAAGCGCAGTGCAAGCAGCGCCAACTTTGTACGGTAAATTAAATGTTTCTTTAGATCAAATCGATAAAAATGGTTTTAAAGATGAAAGCGTATCAAAAGTAAACTCAAATGCTTCTCGTATTGGTATAAAAGGTGAAGAAAAACTAACTGATAAATTATCAGCAGTTTATTTAGCGGAATGGGCAATTTCTACTGATGGTTCTGGTTCTGACACTGATTTAAGTGCTCGTAACCGTTTTATTGGTCTTAAATCTGATGGTATTGCAACATTAAAATTCGGTAAATTTGATTCTTATTTTAAAACAGCTGCAGGCAATAACCAAGATATCTTCAACGATCACACTGAACTAGACATGACTTCTATTTTAGTCGGTGAAGATCGTTTAAATAATGTGATTGGTTTTGAAACTGATAAAAAATTATTAGCTGGTTTAGCATTCAACATCATGTTCCAACAAGGTGAAGAGTCTTCCGCTGCTAACAATGCAGCAAATGGTCAAGAAGACAGCCGTGATAGTTTTGGTGATGGAATTTCAACGTCGCTTACTTATGACAACAAAGATCTTGGTTTAGCGGCTGCGGTTGCAGGCAACTTCGGTGTTGCATCTAAATACAGTGCTTACAGCTTAAAAGATATTTATACTGATGCTATTCGTGTAACAGGTTCTGTAGATTTCACTAAAATGGGGGTTAATGGCTTAGTATTTGGCGCATTATGGCAAACAGCTCAACCTACAGATGATACAGTATCAATCACAAGTGGTACTCCTGCTGTCATCACTTCTTATAAAGGTTTACAAGAAGATGCGTATGGTGTAACCGCGGCTTATATCATCCCCTCTACACCAGTAAAATTAAAAGCAGAATATATTTCTACAAATACTGAATCTAATGGTCGTGCAGATCGTAAACAAGACCTTTATGGTGTAGGTGCAGACTATCAAATCAACAAACAAGCACGTTTCTATGGTGTAGTTGGTCAACAGAAACGTGACTGGTTGACTAAAGACGATAAAAAAACAGTGATAGGCTTAGGCATGGAATATAACTTCTAAGCCAATCAGAATAAAAAATCATTCAGATTGATACTTAAGTTAGGTTTAAAAAAGACTGCTTTATAGCAGTCTTTTTTATTGCTTAGATTAGCATTTGAAGTGCAAAAACAAGTTCAGTTTTCTCAACATAAACACCCTCTTTTTCAGCATTCAAAATACAATATACAACTGTTTTAGTCGGCTTTAAAACAATACTGAAGTATTTTAGTTGGTTTTACAAAAAATAATACATAGCATTTTACTCAACTTTAAAATCACAAAATATTAGTTTATTTTTTGTTTAACATATTTTACAAGCAATTGTTTTACATTGATAAAATAATATATTTTTATTTTAACTGTTTAGGCTATTTATTTTTACTGTTGTTTTGTTAATAATAGATATTATGTTTAAAAATAGGCTTATTTAAGTGAGCTTAAATCCTAAAAATCTCAATCAAAAATTAGTGCGAGAAATCACGATCATATTAATAATTAAGATCGTTCTCTTACTGACAATCAAACATATCTGGTTCGATGCTCCGACCATTCCTAAAAATTTTGACAATCAAGTTGCTAAGCATATTGCTGGCAGCCCTTCCCAAATCAAGGAGACACGTTGATGATTTCTGAAAGCGTGGTCGATCTTTCGCGGTTCCAATTTGCAATGACTGCGATGTATCATTTTTTATTTGTACCACTGACTTTAGGTTTGGCTTTTATTCTTGCCATTATGGAAACCACGTATGTGATTTCTGGTAAAGAAATTTATAAAGACATGACTAAATTTTGGGGAAAACTTTTTGGTATTAACTTTGCCTTAGGGGTCACCACGGGTTTAACCATGGAATTCCAGTTTGGTACCAACTGGGCGTATTACTCACATTATGTGGGTGATATTTTTGGTGCGCCACTTGCTATTGAAGGTCTGATGGCGTTCTTCCTAGAGTCGACTTTTATTGGGTTATTCTTTTTCGGTTGGGATCGACTTTCTAAAGTTCAGCATTTAACTGTGACTTGGCTGGTTGCTCTTGGCTCTAACCTGTCTGCACTTTGGATTTTAGTTGCAAATGCGTGGATGCAAAATCCTGTCGGTTCAACATTTAACTTTGAAACTATGCGTATGGAACTGGTGGACTTCGGTGCACTCATTTTCAACCCAGTTGCCCAAGTTAAATTTGTACATACCGTTTCTGCTGGTTATGTGACGGGTGCAATTTTTGTATTGGCTATTTCAAGTTATTATTTACTCAAAAAGCAAGACTTACCCTTTGCTCGTCGTTCATTCGCAATTGCTGCGATCTTTGGTTTGGCATCTACACTATCCGTGATTTTGCTAGGTGATGAATCAGGTTATGAATTAGGTGACGTTCAAAAAACCAAACTCGCAGCGATTGAAGCAGAATGGGACACTCACCCTGCACCTGCACCATTTACATTATTTGGTATTCCGAACCAAGAAGAAATGCGTACTGATTATGCTGTGCGTATTCCTTACGTCATGGGGATCATCGCGACACGTTCTCTAGATAAAGAAGTGACTGGGCTTAAAGACCTCATGGTTCAACATGAAGTTCGTATTCGTAACGGTATGGTGGCATACAGCGAGTTGGAAAAACTTCGTGCGGGTGATCGCTCTCCTGAATTGATGGCATCCTTCACTAAAAACCAAAAAGATTTAGGCTATGGCTTACTTCTTAAAAAATATACCCCTAATGTTGTAGATGCATCTGAAGCACACATTAAAGCAGCAACGAAAGATACTATTCCAAATGTAACAGCACTGTTCTTTTCATTCCGTGCCATGGTTGCATCAGGCTTCTTGATGCTACTTCTGTTCATCCTTGCAACCTATGCAGTGGCTAAACGCAACGCAGAAAATAAACCTTGGCTACTTAAATTTGCCTTGTTTGCTCTGCCATTACCTTGGATTGCAGCGCAAACAGGTTGGTATGTTGCGGAAGGCGGTCGTCAACCTTGGTCTATTGGTGAAATACTGCCAACACACTTATCCGCTTCGAGCTTAAGTACGGGTGATGTTTGGGGTTCAATCATTGCACTTGCAGCGTTCTATACGGTACTTCTGATTATTGAGATGTATTTGATGATCAAATTCTCGCGTTTAGGGCCAAGTTCGCTACATACGGGTAAATATCATTTCGAAAAATTAGCAGCAAAAAATAATGCCAATCACGCTAACATTGAGGAGCCTCAATCATGATTGAATATGAACTTCTCAAAATCATCTGGTGGGTCTTGGTTGGTGTATTACTGATTGGTTTTGCACTCACAGATGGTTTTGATATGGGCTCAATGGCACTCATGCCATTTGTAGGCAAAACAGATGATGAACGTCGTGCTGCAATCAATACAATTGCACCACACTGGGAAGGCAACCAAGTTTGGTTCGTGACCGCTGGTGGAGCACTATTTGCTGCTTGGCCAATGGTCTATGCCACCGCCTTTTCGGGCATGTACTGGGCACTATTACTGGTCTTATTTGCATTGTTTTTAAGACCTGTAGGTTTCGACTACCGCTCTAAACTTCAAAATACACAATGGCGTACCTCTTGGGATTGGGGTTTAGCGATTGGCGGTGCAGTTCCCGCATTAGTGTTTGGGGTCGCATTTGGCAACATGTTCCTGGGTGTACCTTTTACTTTAGATGAAACTGTACGATCAACCTACACAGGAAGCTTCTTTGCCCTACTCAATCCATTCGCTTTAGTGTGTGGCTTAGTCAGCTTATCTATGCTGTGTGCACATGGTGGTGCATGGCTAATGCTGCGTACCGATGGTGTTTTACGTCAACGCTCTGCAAAAGCAACTCAAATTATGGGCATCGTGTACTTGGTTTGCTTCTTAGGTGCAGGTGCATGGTTATACTTTGGCGGTATTGAAGGTTATACCTTGGTGCAACCTTTTGATACCAATGGTGTAGCCAACCCATTAGCGAAAGAAGTACTTACCACTGGTAACCACGGCTGGATGAATAACTATTCAACTTATCCAACCACCATAATTGCTCCAATTGCTGCAATTTTGGGTGGATTACTGATTGTCTTTGCTGCAGCTAAAAACAAAGCGGGACTCAGCTTTACCGGCTCTACTTTAGCGGTCACAGGTTCCATTTTAACGGCTGGTTTTGCACTGTTCCCATTCCTTATGCCGTCAAGTATCAACCCAACAGTCAGCTTGACCATGTGGGATGCTGTTTCTAGTAAAAATACGCTTACCGTCATGACCGTTGTCGCTGGTATTTTTGTTCCAATCATTATCGGTTACACCACTTGGTGCTACTATAAGATGTGGGGTGTCATTACCAACAAACACATTCAAGATAACTCACACAGCCTTTATTAAGGTTGTGTCTACAAGAAATAAGGAGAATAGTTATGTGGTATTTCGCTTGGATTCTTGGCATCTTGATGGCGTGTTTTGCTGGTGTACTCAGTGCTCTTTACATTGAACACAATCAAGATTTAGATGAGGAATAGAAAATGACTGAAGTGGCAATGACAACAACAGAAAAAAAGCCGAATAGATTTGCAATGGTCATCTCATTTTTGTTGGCATTGCCTCTTGCTGCCATTTTACTCATCCACCCTGCTGCAATGCTGGATGCCAATGGCGAATACAGCCATCGTGCCATGATGTTTATTATGATTGGTATTTCAGGTGGTTTTATTCACGGTGTCGGTTTTATTCCAAGGTTTTGGTTATGGAAATGGTTATTTAGCCCTTTCATTGCATGGCCACTCATGCTTTGGGGCTACTACACTTGGCTCTTCGCTTAAAATCAAAAAGCCCTTAGTTAATATTAAGGGCTTTTTTTAACACAATTATTGCTTAATTAACGGTGACTATGAATCGACATCACAATTCCCATACTGGCAAGCATGGAAATCACAGCGGTTCCACCATAACTCATCAATGGTAATGGATCACCCGTCACAGGAAGAATACCACTCACCATGCCTGAACTTAGAAATACAAAAAAGAAGAAAGTCAGTCCAATCGCACCCGCAAATAAACGCCCAAAGTTATGAAAGCTATTCATCCCAATCATTAAACAACGAATAATAATGGCAGCAAATAAACTGATTAACAGAAACACCCCAATAAAACCAAATTCTTCAGCATAAGTCGACATAATAAAATCGGTATGATGTTCAGGCAAATAACCTAAATGGGATTGCGTTCCCTCAAGATACCCCTTACCTGTTAAGCCACCAGAGCCAATTGCAATTTTGGATTGAATAATATTCCAACCTGCCCCCAAAGCATCCGATTCAGGGTCAAATAAAGTCACAACTCGTTTTTTCTGATATTCCTGCAATACAAACATCCAAAGTGCAGGTGCCGCAACTGCAAATGCTGAAAGTGCACCTACAATCAACTTCCAAGACATACCACTCAAAAACAAGACAAAAATGCCCGGAATGATCAGACCAATATTTAAGTCTGGCTGCAATGCTACAAGTACAAAAGGAATGATCATCAGCACTAAAGCGATCATAATATCTAAAAATTTGGGTGGAAATGGACGACGCGAAAAATACCATGCCATCATCAAAGGCATTGCAAATTTCATAAATTCACTGGGTTGCATACTGCCAATTCCAGGTAGACTGATCCACCTTTTTGCCCCCATACGAGTTTCACCAATGACAAGTACCAGCACCAGCATAATAACGGCAAATATATAAAAATAAGGACTAACCGCTTGATAGACTTTTGGGGGGATTTGCGCGCAAATAAACATGGCGATAAAACCAACGCCAAAACTAATCGCTTGACGAAGCACCATTTGTGAATCTTGAGCTGATGCACTGTAAATAACCATCAAACCCAATGCGGCATTCAGAACTAAAAAGCATAATAACCAAGGGTCTAAATGCCATTTTTTCCATTTAGATGAATCATTTTTAATGCTTCTACCATCACGTAAAGAGTGACGTAAAAAACGATACTGCGGTGATGGTATCATTTGAAATATTTGAATGTGTAGATGAGATGGCAAAGTATAAATTTAAAGCCCTAGAGATAATACATCTGAAGCCATTTTTTATTTTATTTTTGTGAAGCTAAAATTAATTTGGCCAGTTCTAAATCATCAGCATAAGTAATTTTAATATTATCTGATCGTCCCTGTACCACTTTCACAGGTTCACCTATATGCTCTAAAGCACTGGCTTCATCCGTAATTGTAATACCATCCTGCAATGCTTTCTCAATAGCATACTTCAATATGCCTAACTTTGAAATTTGTGGAGTCTGTGCTTGCCATAAATGATCGCGATTCACGGTCGTATCAACACTATCGTGCTGTGCAACAAATTTTAAAGTATCGCGCACTGGAATGGCTAAAATTGCACTACAATTCTCTTGAATAGCCGTGTGAACTAAACGATTCAAACAATCTTGAGTAACGCACGGGCGGGCAGCATCATGTACAAAAACAAAATCATCAGGCGAAGCCATTTGACTTAAATAAGTCAATGCGTTCAACACAGAATGGACACGCTCTGTCCCCCCCACACAAAAATGAGCTTTGTCTAACTGAACAAAGTTTAATGTTTTAGCAACCGAGTCGCCTTCACTTATTGCCAACACATAACCCAATATAGGCAATTGATTCAAGCGACTCACCGTATGTTCCAATACAGTCTGACCTTGAATCGTTTGATACTGTTTAAGTTCAGTTTTAGAAAAACGACTTCCTGAACCCGCAGCAGGAATAATCGCCCAAATTTTATGGTGCATTTACAGGCACTTCTTCTTCGCCATCTTCATTGGTTCTTAAATCTATTTTCGCATTTGGGTCAATATAAATCGGCTTATACTGCGTCCCAATCATGCTCATTTGTACAAAAGTTTCATTCGGCTTAACCAAACCTAGATCTAAACGTGCATGTTCTTCAATCGCTTCAATGCCATTTTTTAAATCATAAACTTCAGCAGCGAGAACACGATTACGCTCTTTTAATTCCGTATTTATTTCTGTTTGTTGTTGAATTTTTTGGGCTAATTTCTGATGGTCATGATAACCACCTTCACCAAACCAGAACAAGTACTGAAACCCTGCGATCAAAATGATCGCAAGGCCCAATAATACTTTACTCACAAGAGAGTTAAATATACTTAACATAAATAGCATTCAGTCGCTTAGTTCAAACCTTTGAATTCAGCTTTACCGCGATATGCTGCATGAGTCAACTCTTCAATACGAAGTAATTGGTTATATTTTGCAACACGGTCAGAACGGCATAGTGAACCAGTCTTGATTTGACCAGCAGCAGTACCGACTGCAAGATCCGCAATGGTAGAATCTTCTGTTTCGCCTGAACGGTGTGAAATCACAGTAGAGTAGCCATTTGCTTTCGCAAGATAGATCGCATCTAAAGTTTCAGTCAATGTACCAATTTGGTTGTATTTGATTAAGATAGAGTTACCTACTTTCTCATTAATACCACGTTGAAGGATTTTCGGGTTTGTAACGAACAAGTCATCACCAACCAACTGGATTTTGTCGCCAAGGATAGACGTCAAGTAAGACCAACCTTCCCAATCTGACTCATCCAAACCATCTTCAATTGAGATAATTGGATATTGGTTTACAAGACCAGCTAAATAGTCAGAGAACTGATTGCTTGTGAATGCTTTATTACCTTCACCTGCAAGAATGTATTGACCATTTTTGTAGAATTCTGAAGATGCACAGTCAAGCGCAAGCATAATGTCAGAACCTGCTTGGTAACCCGTTTGACCAATAGCTTCAAGAATAACAGTGATCGCTTCTTCATTTGAACGTAAGTTCGGTGCGAAACCACCTTCATCACCTACAGCAGTATTTAAACCTTTTTTGTTTAAAACTGATTTTAGAGAATGGAAGATTTCAGCACCCGCACGTAATGCTTCCGAGAAAGATGTAAAACCTACCGGCTCAATCATAAACTCCTGAATATCAACATTATTATCTGCATGTGAACCACCATTGATGATGTTCATCATCGGTACAGGCATCGTCAAAATAGTTTGACCACGTAAGTCTGCGATATATTGGAACAAAGGAATTTTCTTTTCATCGGCTGCAGCACGTGCAGCAGCTAAAGAAACGGCTAAAGTTGCGTTTGCACCTAATTTTTCTTTATTTTCAGTACCATCAAGATCAATCATCTTTTGGTCGATTTCTTTTTGCTCAAATACAGAAGTACCGATTAAAAGATCAAGAATCAACGTATTTACGTTGTTTACTGCAGTGCGAACACCTTTACCTAAATAACGTGATTTATCACCATCACGAAGTTCTAAAGCTTCACGAGAACCAGTTGAAGCACCAGATGGTGCACATGCACGGCCAACTACGCCAGATGCTAAGATAACGTCTGCTTCGATGGTTGGGTTACCACGAGAGTCCAAAATTTCACGTGCACGAATGTCAACGATTTGACTCATGAACAATTCCTCAGTTGATTGAATAACTAGATGCTCTTATTAGAGCATCAATGAGTATCTAACTTTTTGAATCCTTTAACCAAGGTATCCAATTCTTTTAATTGCGCCAAGAACGGTTCAAGCTGTGACATACGAAGTGCACATGGGCCGTCACATTTTGCATGTTCTGGATCTGGATGCGCCTCTAGGAACAAACCTGCCAAACCTGTCGCCATACCTGCGCGTGCAAGTGTCGTGATTTGCGCACGACGACCGCCTGCTGAGTCAGCACGCCCACCTGGCGTTTGCAACGCATGGGTCACATCAAAAAACACAGGGACATTCATTTCTTTCATGTGGTCAAAGCCAAGCATGTCTACAACTAAATTGTTATAGCCAAATGCTGAACCACGTTCACATAAAATGAGCTTGTCATTTCCGGCTTCTAAACACTTGTTTAAAATATGACGCATTTCATGCGGTGCTAGAAATTGTGCTTTTTTGATATTAATGATGGCATCAGTTTTTGCCATTGCTTCAACAAGGTCAGTCTGACGACTCAAAAAAGCAGGAAGCTGAATAATATCAGCAACTTCAGCCACAGGCGCAGCTTGGTAAGGCTCATGTACATCAGTAATGATAGGTACATTGAAGTGTTTTTTAATGTCCGCTAACCACTCAAGACCTTTTTCCAGACCTGGGCCACGGAAAGAGTTCAAGCTGGAGCGATTGGCTTTATCGAAGCTTGCTTTAAAAACATAGGGAATATCTAAACGTGTACAGATATCCACATAAGTTTCAGCAATTTCAAAAGCAAGATCTTTAGATTCAAGTACGTTCATGCCGCCGAATAATACAAATGGCAAGTGGTTTGCCATTTGTATATCGCCTAAACGTACAATTTCTTGTGGTTTTAATTGTGACATTTAAACTTCCCTAGTTTATTCCCAGACCGTTATTACTTGGTTTTTTGATACTGTTTTTTAGCAGCGTCAATAAAGCTAGCAAATAATGGATGTCCATCACGTGGTGAACTTGTAAATTCTGGGTGGAATTGTACAGCAATAAACCAAGGATGTTGAGGAATTTCAACAGTTTCTACTAAATGTTGTACTGGTGAATAACCTGAAATTTTCATTCCGGCTTCTTCAAGCGCTGGAATAAAACGGTTGTTCATTTCGTAACGATGGCGATGACGTTCAATAATTTCCGCACGACCATACACTTCACGAGTTTTAGTGCCTTCAACCAATTCTGATTTTTGAGCACCTAAACGCATTGTTCCGCCAAGATCCGATTCAACACTACGTTGCTGAACTTCACCACGTTCATCTAACCACTCTGTGATTAAACCAATCAGTGGAGACTTGGTTGAACGATTGAATTCTGTAGACGATGCGTCAGTGATACCAGCCACGTTACGTGCATACTCGATCACAGCCAGTTGCATACCTAAACAAATTCCCAAGAATGGTACTTTGTTTTCACGAGCATACTGAATTGCTTTCATTTTGCCTTCAGTACCACGTTCACCAAAACCACCTGGAACAAGGATTGCATCAGCATCTTTTAATACGTCGCTTACATCTTGGCTTTCTAATTCTTCAGCATTGACATAGTCAATTTGAATTTTAACGCGGTTTTTAATACCCGCATGTAGAAGTGCTTCGTTTACAGATTTATATGCATCTGGAAGTTCAACATATTTACCCACCATTGCAACACGTACTGTGTATTCTGGATTAAGTAAAGCATCTACCACATTATCCCAATCTGTTAAATCAGCTTCAGGAAGGTCATAACCAAAACGTTCACAAATCAAATCATCCACATTTTGTTCATAGAACGTACGTGGGATTTGATAAATAGAACGCGCATCTTTACATACCACAACTGCGCGTGCTTGGACGTTGGTAAATAATGCAATTTTACGAATCGTGTCTGCATCGACATCATATTCAGTACGGCAAATCAAAATATCTGGCTGAATACCAATTGACAATAACTCTTTTACAGAGTGTTGCGTTGGTTTGGTTTTAAGCTCAGCAGCCGATTTGATATACGGAAGTAAAGTCAAATGCATAAGCATGGTGCGATTATGACCCAGCTCAACCATTAATTGACGTACAGATTCCATGAATGGGAGAGATTCAATGTCACCTACTGTACCGCCAATTTCTACAATTGCAACGTCATAACCTTCACCTGCACGAAGAACACGTTCTTTAATATTATCCGTAATATGTGGAATAACTTGAACTGTACCACCAAGATAATCACCACGACGTTCTTTATTTAAAACGTCTTGGTATACACGGCCAGAAGTAAAGTTATTCAATTTGGTCATTTTCGCACGACGTAAGAAACGTTCGTAATAACCCAAATCTAGGTCAGTTTCAGCACCATCCTCTGTGACAAAAACTTCACCATGCTGGAATGGGCTCATTGTCCCTGGATCGACATTAATGTATGGATCCATTTTGACCATGGTTACTTTTAAACCACGGGCTTCTAAAAGTGCAGCAACTGAAGCAGCTGAAATACCTTTACCTAGTGATGAAACTACACCACCAGTCACGAAAATAAAATGGGTCATTGGGTTTCTCGTACAATCGAGCCTAAATCGGCCTACAATGTTGCGCAATTTTACTTTACTCTGTACCAATAAAGCAAAGTCAATCCGCATCAATTCATAGAACAATAAACAATTGGTTATTCTATCAGCATTTCCGATAAAAAATTAGAGGGGTTGAAGATGATTTCTATATTCATATTTGCTGTTATAATGCTGATATCTTATTAATGCTTTATTTTGTGCAATTATGAATAAAAAACTTTTAATTTGTGGCGCTATCGCAGCAGTCTTATTATTAACAGCGTGTGTAAAAAAAGATGCACCGAAAGAAGATGAATCAGAACAAGCTGCAACGACTCAGCAAACTGAGCAAGTGATCGAACCCGTACAAGTAGAGCCTTTAACTCCAGTTGAAAGCACTCAAGTAGAAACTCCTACGCATGTAGAAGTTGAACGCCACGAAACAGCAAATACAACGACTGAAATTCGTCGTGAAGTGAGTAAACCTCAAACAGCTGAAATAAAACCGACCGAAAGCAAGCCTACTGCAAAAGCTGAAGCGCCGAAAGCAGAGGACAAACCGACTCAAGCCACTCAGCAAAAGCCGAGTAATACGTCTCAGTCAGAAGATGATGCTGTTGCTGCTGCCATTGCTGCTGCGACTCCTGCACTTGAAAACTAAGTTCATTTTTGAAATGCAAAAACCCAGTGATTGCACTGGGTTTTTATTTAATACTGGATCTATATTTCATAAGAACGGATCATGATTAAGTTTTTTAAATGAACCCAAGTTCATTCACAAATAAATACAACCAAAAGCACATCGCCATTTATAAGACAAAATATAAATTTACCTAACTATCAAAAACTTAAAGACCACACCGACTCATTAAGCAGGATTAATAAAATAAAAATACACAACAATAACGGCCAAAATAAATATTGATAGCAATAAATACGTATTTACGCTATTAAAACTTTTAATAAATTTTATAATTTCCATATCTCAACCAAAACCTATTTTTATGCATGCCATTTTATTATTATATAATTACATATATTAAATTAAAACAGATTCAGTTAATTTTTTTTATTTTGAAATCAATTCTACTCAGCATGTTTAAAAATGAAATACTTATCTACAAACATATTGTGAGCCAACGCATGCTAAACATTAGCAATATCATTACAAAACAATCAAGTGATCGCTTTTACGTTACTATGTATACACTTTTCACTCCTGTTGCTTATAAATGATAAAAAAATGTTGTGATTTGTTAGAGATCAATCATTTAAAGATTGCCTTTATTGAAAGTGCAAGCTCAGGCTATCTTTCAAGCCAATTTTCAATTTATAAAAATAGCGGTGCAGAGATCTTACTCGGTGGTTTAGTGAGTTATGACCCTTCCATAAAAACCAATATTCTCAAAATTGAACCAGCTTTCATTGAAAAATATACAGCCGAATCCGCTGAAGTGACTGAAGCAATGGCTATGTATGGAAAAAACCTATTTACCCAAGCGGATATTATTGTGGCTTGTACTGGATTACTCAAATCAGGTGGCAGTGCAACAGAAATAAAACCCGAAGGCACATTTTTTATCTCAATTTTATATTTAAATAAGACTTATAATTTTCATTACTTTATTGATGGAACGCCATCAGAAAAACTTGCTATTTTAAGCCAATATATTGCAAAAGAAATCATAGAAATTATTGAGGAAATCGAACCATGTTGAAACTCAAAACCATTGTCTTCAGTTTAATACTTCTGCCCTGCACCAGTTTTGCAACTGTTGGTGGGCCGCAAAATATAGAAGTATTAGGTTATGATCATCAAGACCAAAAAGTTTACCTACTTAAACATTATGAAGATGGCCGTGGTCGTCTACCACAACTCTATTATTATCAATTTAAGAATAACCAACATCCTGAAAAGCTCATTCAAGTCAATTCACTCTACATCAATCCCAAAACCCAGAAAATTGATTATGATCAAGACAGCCGTTTATTTAATCAAGAAATCATTAAAATTAAAAAACGACTTCAACCACTTGTAATCATTCCTAAAAAAACAATCAAAGTTCAAGTCATAAATAAAACCACATCGAAAGAAAAGTCGTGGTATGACCCCAATAAATTTATACCTAAATATAAGTATACATATCAGTTAACAAACAAAAATTTAAAAAGCCAAATACATCAAGCGATCGATTACCGTCAAGGGTTGAGTATATCTCAAGCGTATAAAATCCCCAATCAACAGAAAATCATCGCTACTGTAAAATATTTAGGTCTTCCTTTTGAAACGGGTTACAGCATAGAAGATCCTGTTTTATTGACCCCTAAAAAATAAAGCCTCCGAAGAGGCTTTATTTATTTACAGTGGAAACTTAGCCCCCTGTATAACCTTTTAATTTTAAACGTGCAGCGTGCAACAATGGTTCTGTATAACCAGAAGGTTGTACACCACCTTTAAAGATCAAATCAGACGCAGCTTGGAATGCAATACCATCAAAACTTGGACCCATAGCAGTATATTCTGGATCATTTGCATTTTGCTGATCTACAATAGCAGCCATACGTTTCATCACTTCTTCAACTTGCGCACGTGTCACGATACCATGACGTAACCAGTTGGCAACGTGTTGAGATGAAATACGTAAAGTTGCGCGATCTTCCATCAAACCTACGTTGTTAATGTCTAAAACTTTAGAACAACCTACACCCAAATCAACCCAACGAACCACATAACCCAAGATACCTTGACAGTTATTTTCAAGTTCTTTGGTTTTTTCGTCTTCAGACCAATTTGTGTCTTTCGCTAAAGGTGGAGTTAACAAATCATCTAAAGGCAATGCTTCAGTCGCCAATAATTCTTTTTGACGATTTGCAACATTAATTTGGTGATAATGAATCGCGTGAATTACCGCACCTGCTGGTGAAGGAACCCATGCACAACTTGCACCAGCGTCTGGATGTTCAGTTTTAGTTTTGTACATATCAAGCAACATATCTGGTTTAGGCCACATACCTTTACCAATTTGCGCTTTACCACGTAAACCTGCTTTCAAACCAACCATGACGTTGCGGTTTTCATATGCAGGGAACCAGATTTGTCCTTTCACTTCGCCTTTACGAACGAATGGACCTGCTTCCATGAATGTATGAATTTCATCGCCAGTACGATCCATGAAACCTGTATTAATGAAGATGGTACGATCTTTCGCTTGAGCAATACAATTTTTCAAGTTTACAGAGGTACGACGCTCTTCATCCATGATACCTATTTTAAGCGTTTTCGCTGGTAAACCTAGTAATTGTTCTGAACGTTCAAACAATTCAACTGCAAAAGCAACTTCTTCAGGACCATGCATTTTTGGCTTAACGATATACATAGAACCTTTACGCGAGTTCTTGATTTCGTTTTCACCTTTAATGTCTGCAAAAGACAATAATGGTGTAACCAATGCATCCATGATGCCTTCATAAATTTCCGCGCCATCCACAAGGATGGCTGGATTTGTCATCAAGTGACCCACATTACGAAGAAGCATCAATGAACGACCATGAATAATGGTTTCACCGCCAATTAAGTTTTTATGGGTACGGTCTTTATTCAAACTACGAGTAACCGTTTTACCATTTTTCTCGATCGATTCTTCTAAAGTACCTTTCATTAGGCCTAACCAGTTACGGTAGCCTTCAACTTTTTCTTCAGCATCAACAGCTGCAATTGAGTCTTCTAAATCCTGAATAGTCGTTACAGCAGCTTCAAGCACTAAATCTTTGACGCCTGCCGCATCTGTTTTACCAATCGGGCTAGTCGCATCAATTTCAATAATGACATGCAAGCCATTATTCTTGAATACGATTTCTGTAGGTGCAATAGCTTCACCGTTATAACCTACAAATTGCGCTTCATGTGCTAGCGTTGTTTTAGTACCATCTTTCAAGCTCACAATAAGTTTATTGTGATCTACAGCATATTGCGTTGCATCAGCATGTGAACCTGCTGCAAGTGGGAAATTTTCATTTAAGAAGTTTTTCGCGAATGCGACAACTTTTTCACCGCGTACTGGGTTATAGCCTTTACCTTTTTCCGCACCACCTTCTTCAGAGATGACATCAAAACCATAAAGCGCATCATATAAAGAACCCCAACGCGCATTTGCTGCATTTAAGCAGTAACGTGCATTACGTACAGGCACCACAAGTTGTGGACCAGCCAATAATGCGATTTCTTCGTCGACATTTTCTGTGCTGATCTGGAAATCTTCTACTTCTGGTAATAAGTAGCCAATTTCTATAAGGAAAGCTTTGTAAGCTTCTAATTCAAATTTATTGTTGCGGTGCCATTCATCAATTTTAGCCTGAATATCATCACGCTTAGCAAGAAGCGCTTTATTCTTAGGACTAAGATCAACAACGACTTGCTCGAAGTTTTTCCAGTATGTTTCGCTATCTAAACCAGAACCTGGTAATGCTTCATTTTCGATGAAATCGTAAAGTTCTTTAGCAATCGCTAACTTGCCTTTTTGAATACGTGCAGTCATTGTCTTTCCTGATATTGCTACTTTTTATAACAAGAGATTCTAGTATACCGATTTAAATCTAGCTGAATAGTACTATCACAATCCTAAATAGTGATCATTTTTTATAAAACAAATATGTCCATTATTGAATAAAATACAGATCACAAAAGCGACATTATCATCAGCTTAAGCTTAAATACCTTTTTACAGTGTATAAAGTTTTTGAAATGTCAACATTAGACTTAAGTGCAGATTCTTAGATAAAAATAGCACTTAAAACCAATATTGCTATAGTTATAGAGCAAAGAGTAAACAATGACTAGTCTTAAATGTGGACAAAACAGATATTTTCTAGTCATAAAAAAAGCGCCATTTCTGGCGCTTAATGTTTAATTGGCTTCCGATTTTATTTTCTGAATTTGTTTATGTGCTGCATTCAAGTAGTCATCAGATTGCATTTCAAGTAAACGTGAACGCGTGCGTTCAATTTCAAAGGCTAATTTTTCACCTTTATAAAGATCAATAATGGAATCTTCAGAGGTGAGTAACAGTTTTACACCGCGATCATAAAACTCATCGACCAAATAAATAAAACGACGCGCACCTTCCGACAAGTGATCTGTTAAATGCGGAACATTACTCACCAATACCGTATTGTAAATATTAGCAATTTCAATAAAGTCTGCTGGGCTACGCGGTTTGAAACACAACTCTGAAAATTCACACCATAAAATATCTTCAGTATGCCCAACCGTTTGAACGATACGATTATTAATAATAATCGACTCTTGGGAAATGGTTTGCGTTTGTGTCAATGCGCTAAAACGCTGTGCGATCCAATTTTTATGGTCATGGGTGAGCGGGTTCTTAAATAATTGTGCCTGTTTAAGTACACGTAAACGATAGTCCACGCCCGCATCGACATTTAACACCACACAATTCTTTTTCACCATTTCAATGGTTGGAATGAAGCGATCACGATGAATACCATTCTTATACAGACCATCTGGGGCAATATTTGATGTCGCAATCAAAGTGACCCCACGATCAAATAATTTTTGGAATAATTCACTTAAAATCATGGCATCGGTAACGTTTGAAACAAAAAATTCATCAAAACAAATCACTACTGCTTGTTGATAAATTTGGTCAGCCACCAATTCAAGTGGATTACGCTGTCCCGACAACTTATTTAACTCACGATGAACGTGCTGCATAAAATGATGGAAATGCATACGCATTTTGCGGCGAAAAGGAATTGAATCAAAAAACTGATCCATTAACCATGTTTTACCACGCCCTACACCGCCCCACATATATACACCTTGTGGAGATGTTTGACGACGGAAACGACGAAAGGCTTTTTTTGATGCTTTAAAGCGTTGAATCAGTTCTTGCCAAACACGATCTAACTCATGAACAGCTTGTGCCTGTGCATCATCTGGCATGAACTGACCAGAAGATATCGCTTGCGCATAACGTTCTGCAGGTGACAAAGGAGTAAAGGCTGTACTGTGCTTAGAATTTAAATCAGACATATCATTGAATACTATTTTAGGCTATGCAAAGTATAGCGAAGATTGAGAAGGAAGATATAACACTTTGGCATTAATAAACTTAGGCTATTTAACGTACTGACGCGGACTGTATCCAAACCACCGTTTAAAAGCATGATTAAAAGCTGCTGGTTCTGAATAACCCAACAATTCGGCAATCATTTCAATTGAATACTCTTTATACTCTATAAGCCTTAATGCTTTATCTTTAATTAACTGTTCACGTATTTGTTTGTAACTACTTTGCAGTTGTTGCAATTGGTGACGTAAGGTTCGCTCTGGAATTTGTAAGGCTTGCGCTGTTTCTGCCATTGTAGGCATTATCCCTTGCTGTAATTCTAAATAATCTTGCACCCGTTGTACCAATGAAGGGATATGTTCATCTATACTTAAGCGCTCCAATTCGGCAACGCATTTTCTTTCATAGATCATAAAAGTCATTTTATCGGCCGATGGAATTTGCACATTTAGCACTGCATCATCAAACCAAAATTCTGCATTCTCCGATCCAAACCGTAACTCTGAACCATAGTAATCATGATAAATTTCTAAGAACTGCTGATTTTCTGATTGTACAAATGGCAATTCAATATGGATTTGGGGAATGCTCAATCCCATCATTTTATAAAGATCTTGAATAAATTTATACGTTCCTGAAATTTCACATTGCGCATGCAGTAACCCCAAATCACTGGTTAAGTCTTGTGGTTCATAACACAGTGCAACTTTGTGCTCTGTATATTTCAAACTTAAAGACCCAGTTAAATGGGTAAGCGCTTGATAGCGGATTCCTCGTTCTAAAGCTGTACGCACATTTTTACTGGTCACCAATAACATGAGCAAAGGACCATAGCCTGCAAGTGCATAATGTTGCCCAATCAACAAACCAGTTTCAGGCGCAACATCCTGCCCAATTACCCTTAGTACATCCCACTCCAAGCTAGGATGAATAATTGAACTTGGATCCAAAGCATCTGCACGTAGACCAATACTTTGAAGTTTTTGATCAACCTCGACCCCAGCTTTACGCATGCCTTGAATTAAATACATCAAGCCGAGAATTGACCGTTTCATAGCATTTTCTAATTAAAGGAATATGACATTTTTTACTATAAAATTTCGTTCTTGCAAATTGCCGAATCTATCAATTTTTTTGTCATACTTATCATGTTACTTGTTCTGTTATTCATTTAAGCTGTAAAAAATAAAACTCCAAGGCACATAAATAATGCGCAATACAACTCAAATAAAGCAAACAGTACAGCAAACTCAAATTGCAATTATTGGTGCAGGTTTTGGTGGCTTAGCCATGGCAATTCGTTTATTGCAAAATAACATTCAAGATTTTGTCATTTTAGAGAAAGCCAATGATATCGGTGGTACATGGCGTGAAAACCAATACCCCGGTGCTGCATGTGATGTGCAATCCCATATGTATTCACTTTCTTTTGCGCCTAAAAGCGATTGGTCAAAGCGCTATGCCGAAGCACCTGAAATTTTTGCATATATACAAAGCTTAATCAGTACTTATGATTTAAAAAAATATTGCCAATTTAACTGTGAAGTGATGGCTGCCGAATACAATGAACAAAGTTGTGACTGGACACTAACTTTAAATAATGACAGAACTCTTATCGCACAATTTGTTATTTTTGCATCTGGTCCATTACATGTGCCGCAAATTCCACATATCAAAGGCATTGAAAAATTTCAGGGCAAAGTTTTCCATTCATCGCAGTGGGATCATCAATATGACCTCAATAACAAATCTGTCGCATCAATTGGTACGGGTGGCAGCGCTATTCAATACATTCCAGAAATTGCAGAACAGGTTAAACAACTGTATGTGATGCAACGCACCCCAGCTTGGGTGATTCCACGTGATGAGCGCAGCTATCCAAATATAGAAAAAAAACTCTTTGCCAAATATGATTGGTTACGCAAAATGCACCGTGTACGCTTATACTGGTCCAATGAATCTCGCGTTGTGCCTATTGTTAAACCAACCGTGATGAAATATGCGCAAAAATTGGCTGAAGCTTATATTAGGTATCAAGTCAAAGATAAAAATACCGCCAATAAACTGATCCCGAATTACATTATGGGATGTAAGCGCATTTTGATTTCCAATAAATATTTTCCGACCTTTAACCGTAGTAATGTTGAACTGATTACCGATGCTATTCAAGAATTAACCAACAACAGCATTATTACCAAAGATGGTAAAGAACGTACTATTGATTGCTTAATTTATGGGACGGGTTTTATTACCGATCCACGCATTTACTTGAAATCATTTCAATGTCTTGGCGAAAATGGGCTCAATTTACACGATGCTTGGCATGATGGTGCAGAAAGTTTTTATGGCATTTGCACTAAAGGTTTCCCCAATTTTTTCCAGTTATTAGGTCCAAATACTGTTCTAGCACATAACTCCGTCATCTTTATGATTGAATCTCAAGTCAACTATATTTTACAAATAATTCAACTGGTCAAACAAACGCATAGCCATGCAATTGTGGTGAAAGACCAAGTGCAAGCTCAATTTAATCAAGATGTACAAACATTGCTCAATGGAACTGTTTGGCAATCTGGCTGTGTCAGTTGGTATCAACAAGATGGCGGTAAAAACTTTGCACTTTGGCCAACATATACATGGAAATATTGGTTAAAAACTAAAAAACTTAATCCCGCAGATTACCGTTTGCTAAATAAAACCTCTGGAAGCCGTGCAGCTTAATCACTTAATGGTCATAATAAGCAGGTGTCTTTTCACCTGCTGACTTTTTGTATGCAATCGCTTTGGTTGATTATTCAACTTCTTATCTGTTTATGCTTTGGATTCATTCTTGCACGCAAACTCCCGCATTGGCTAGAAAGCTTAGCATTTAAAATGCTGCCCTATTTTACTTATATTTTGCTTATTACGATTGCAATTGAATTCTCTCAAACATTGCATAATATTAGCAGCCCATTACAAATTTTATCAAATGCACTCACACTCTCGATTGCAACATCAGTCGGTGCTTTTCTTTGTTGTTACCTTCTGTTTAAAAGTATTGGCTACCAACCAACTCAAGGCAAAGTTTCCGCAGAACTACTGATCAAATCACTCATCAATATCAGTTATGCTTTTATTGCACTCGCATTAGGCTATGGGCTTGCCGAACTGTTTAATCATTTTGACTATACATTGCATGTCAGCACATGGAATTTACTGCTTATTTTCATGTTTTTAATTGGTTTAGATCTAGCGTATTCACCACTTGACCGCTCATGGCTTAACTGGAAAATCATGCTCGTCCCTATTGGCTGTATTATCGGATCACTCGCTGGCGCATTGTTTACAGCAACAATCATCAAAGATATTAGCCTCAAAGATTTAATTATGCTGTCTCAAGGTTATGGCTTTTATTCCATGACCGGTATTGTCGTGACTGAATTGAAAAATGCCGAACTGGGTAGTACCGCCCTGTTGAATGATTTATTTAGAGAAATTATTGCAATTCTTTTGATGTATAGCATTGGTTGGCGCTATCCGCGCTCAGCGATTTCATCTGCCGCAGCAACAGCAATGGATGTCACTCTACCAATGGTTAAACAGGCCTGTGGCAATGAATTTATTCCGCATGCGATGGTCAGCGGTTTTGTGCTTTCCCTACTTGCACCTATTATGGTGAGTGTATTGGCTGCGCTTTAAAAATCTCCCTAAACCCCTCTTTTCCAAAGAAGGACTTTCCATCCGCTAAAATAACGGAGTTTCTCCTCTCTTTAAAAGGGAGGTTGGGAGTAATGCCTGTCAGTTAAGAAATTGATTGGCTTTTTTATTTTAAATTCATGATGTTATTCGATACGCGGAAACGTCATCAGCAACTTGAGCAATAAATAAAGCACGACTTTATTTATTGCTCAAGGCAAAATTATTTTAAAAGAGTAAGGTTTCTGCGATTAATGAATCAATAAAAGGTATTTGACGAGTTTTGCGGTGAAAATAGTTTTAAATAATTTATTTAAAACTATTTTCAAGATGCCTTTCTTGCGAACTCAAAATATATTTTGAGACTTCTCATTTAGGCTTACCCAAAGCAACAAACAAGCCCCAAGCATTTGATTTAAAAATATAATAATCCGTCATAAACAACTAAAAAGCTAAGGACTTTATTTCTAAAACCCTTAACTAACTGGCATTAGAGGCGAGAGGGATTTTTATAACGAGGCTAAAATATCTTTCAATGTTTGACCCATATTTTCCGATTGCGTAATTGGACGACCAATTACCAAGTGAGTCGAACCATCCATCATCGCTTGCTTCGGTGTCACAATACGCTTTTGATCATCTGCATTTGAACCTACAGGGCGAATACCAGGTGTCACCAAAGAAAAATCTGGTCCTAATGTTTCACGCAGCATTTTTGCTTCTTGAGCAGAACACACCACGCCATCCAAACCACTCTCTTGAGTCAATTTAGCAAGACGCTTTACTTGTTCAAATGGCTCAATATCCAACCCTAAGTCTTTGAGGTCTTCACGCCCCATTGACGTCAGTACAGTCACAGCAATCAACTGTGTGCTGTAATTCCCTGCTTTTAAGCGCTGGACACAAGTTTCCATCATCTTACGACCACCAGATGCATGAACGTTTACCATCCATACACCTAAATCTGCTGCTGCACCAACTGCTTGTGCTGTCGTATTTGGAATATCGTGAAATTTTAAATCAAGAAAAACTTCAAAGCCTTTGTCCTGTAATGCCTTAACTACACTTGGACCTTCATGGGTAAATAACTCTTTACCAACTTTTACTCGACACAATGTAGGATCTAACTGCTCTGCAATTGTAAGTGCGTCATATTGGCTTTTAGCATCTAATGCAACAATGATACTCAAGAGATTTACCCTTCATTCAGACAAAAAGAAAGCTCATTATAAAGAATATCCCTGTACGCTGATAGTTGAAAAAATTGCATTAAGCGCAATTGGTAAAATAAGTATCTTCCTTTTTTATAAATTTTGTACAATATTGATAAGTTATACCCATAAAAAAACACCCCAAATAAATACTTTGGAGTGTTATAAATCTTTATTTGTAAATACATAATTTAGCTCAACTCCAGTGTAGATCACACCAATGAGAAGCTAAACTATTCGACTTATAATGGATTAGACGAGCGATCCTCAGGATTGATATCTAAAACTGTTTTTTCATGTCGCGTATGTGCAGCAGCTTCAGCGGCAGCCAACTGAGCAGCTTGAATTTGCTCTTTTCGGAGGTATTCAATATCTTTACGAAGTCGTTTAATTTCCCAACTATTCTGAAATACTCGAAAAACCTGCACACCTAACAATAAACCCAACACTACACCCAAAGCTAATGTTAATAGCAACAATAAGCCTAAACGCATAGCAGGAACTTGGGTAAATAATAGATCTACCGTTAACTCAGTACTATTTTGCAAGACCAAAGCCAATGAATAGCCAAACAGTATAATTAACAAAGCGACTAATACGTAACGCATAAACACCCCCTTCTGGAATTTTTTATTACTGAGCAGTCTCGTTTACTGCATCACGCAACGCTTTACCAGGTTTGAAATGTGGAACTGCTTTTGCAGCCACTTCAACAGACTTACCTGTTTTAGGATTACGCCCCACTCGTGGATCACGGTGATGCAAAGCAAAACTACCAAAACCACGAATTTCAATACGATTATCAGATGATAATGCAGCTATCATTTGATCAATCATAATTTTAACAGCTTCCTCGACTAAAGGCTCTGCTAAGTGTGGATTTTTAAGGGAAATTCGCTCTATTAAGTCAGACTTATTAAGTGCTTCCGTAGTCATTTTCGACCTCTTTAATTATCAAGCTACTTTGTAGATGATCCGATAATAACCTGTTTAAATACAAAACGGTAGCGTAATAAGTTAATACTACGCTACCGTTTACAGTATTTGTGTAAAAAGTATTGGTTAATTTACATTAACAATACATTTTAACATCTACTTATTAGTGGTTCATTTGAGCTTTAATCAAATCACCAATAGTCTTAGGACCATTCTCTTGACCAGTTGCTACTGTTTTCAAGTTAGCAACGGCTTCTTTCTCTTCAGCTTCGTCTTTCGCTTTGATAGACAAGTTGATAGAGCGAGATTTACGGTCTACATTGATGATTTTAGCTTCAACTTCTTGACCAACTTCCAAGAACTTAGTTGCATCTTCAACGCGATCACGGTTGATTTCAGAAGCTTTAAGAGAAGCTTCAACTTCGTCAGCTAACTTAATAGTTGCGCCTTTAGCGTCAACAGCAGTTACAGTACCTTTAACCAAAGCACCGCGTTCGTTAGTTGCCAAGAAATCATTGAACGGATCGTTGTTCATTTGTTTGATGCCAAGGCTGATACGGTTGCCTTCAGCGTCTACAGATAAGATAACCGCTTCAACAGTGTCACCTTTCTTGTAACGACGAATAGCTTCTTCGCCTTGTTCGTTCCAAGAAATATCAGACAAGTGAACTAGACCATCGATACCACCTGGTAAACCGATGAAGATACCGAAATCAGTGATCGATTTGATAGTACCAGATACTTTTTCGCCTTTGTCGTGGTCTTTAGCAAACTCTTCCCATGGGTTAGCACGAGTTTGTTTGATACCAAGAGAAATACGACGACGTTCTTCATCAACTTCAAGAACCATAACATCAACTTCGTCACCAATCTGAACAACTTTAGATGGGTGGATGTTTTTGTTAGTGTGATCCATTTCTGAAACGTGTACTAAACCTTCAACGCCTTCAGCGATTTCAGCGAAACAACCATAATCAGTAAGGTTAGTTACGCGCGCTTTAACGATTGAACCTTTAGGGTAACGATTCATGATCGCTAACCATGGATCTTCGCCTAATTGTTTAAGGCCTAAAGATACGCGGTTACGTTCGCGGTCAAATTTAAGTACTTTAACAGTAACTTCTTGACCAACTTCAACAACTTCTGAAGGATGCTTGATACGTTTCCAAGCCATGTCAGTGATGTGAAGAAGACCATCGATACCGCCAAGGTCAACGAATGCGCCGTAATCAGTAAGGTTTTTAATCGTACCTGTAACTGTTTGACCTTCTTCAAGCTGAGCAAGAAGAGCTTCACGGTCAGCTGAAGATTCAGCTTCCATAACAGCACGACGAGATACAACAACGTTGTTACGTTTAGCATCAAGTTTGATTACTTTGAATTCTAACTCTTTACCTTCAAGGTGAGTCGTATCACGGATAGGACGAGTGTCTACCAAAGAACCTGGTAAGAACGCACGAACTGGACCGATGTCAACAGTGAAACCGCCTTTAACTTTACCAGAGATAACACCAGTAACGATTTCGCCGTCTTCAAAGATTTTTTCAAGTTTAGTCCAAGTTTCAGCACGTTTAGCTTTTTCACGTGATAAAACAGTTTGACCCATACCGTTGTCAAGAGCTTCAACAACAACGTCAACAGTATCACCAACTTGAACTTCAAGTTCACGTTGGTCGTTTAAGAATTCAGCGCGGTCAACAATACCTTCTGATTTAAGGCCAGTGTCAACTGTTACCCAATCAGAGTCGATGCTTACTACAACGCCTTGGATGACTGCACCCTTTTCAACGTTGAGGTTTAATTCGCTTTCTTCAAAGAGGGCTGCAAAAGATTCGGTCATGATATACCTGATAAAGTCAGCGGTCTTGGATCAGACAAGGCCGGTTTAATAAAGCTTCCACATAGTCCGTAATAAACTGATCTAGCTATGCTTTGGCTGAAAATTCTTTAATTGACTAATAATTGCTTATCAACAAAATTCGTCATCAACTCGAATACTTCATCAATGCCCAATTCTGAACTATCAATGATATAAGCATCTGTTGCTGGCTTGAGTGGAGCGACTGTGCGCTCCATATCTCTTTTGTCTCGAGCTTCGATATTAGCTAAAATGTCGTTTATTTTAACATCTAGCCCCATACCCTGCAACTGCTTTACACGTCGCGATGCTCGAGATTCAGCCGATGCTGTAAGGTAAATTTTTGCTTGAGCCTCTGGAAAAATGGCTGTTGCCATGTCGCGCCCATCTGCAACTAAGCCTGGTTCTTGGGCAAAAGCGTGCTGACGCTCTAAAAGCGCGGCTCTAAGTTCAGGAATTGCGGCAACTTTTGATGCAAATTCACCCACTCGCTCAGTACGAATGGTTTGAGTGACATCTTCACCATCAAGCTGGACTTGGGTATTATTGCTTTCAGTTGTAACAAATTTTATGTCTAAATTTGTTGCAATTTTAATGCATTGCTCAAGTGATGAATCTAAAGAATCCAATAAATCTTGTTGATGTAATGACAGCCCCAACAGACGATATAAAGCACCTGAGTCCAATAAATGAAATTGATAGTGCGCTGCGAGTTTAGCCGCAAGTGTCCCTTTTCCAGAACCACTTGGGCCATCGATAGTAATAATTTGAACTGTCATTAATTTTCCACTTTATGCTATACAGTTTTAGCTAATTTCGAAAAACCTAGTTTAATCGCAGATTTAAGCTGTGCAAGGATTAATTTACTCACAAAAGGTGCACGCGCCTGCAACTCAATGGTATAGGTCACTAAAGTTTTGTCTGCATCCACTGCTTCAAACTCAATAATCCCTAAATGATGCTTCACCAAAGGGTTTTTAATAATTTGATATTCAATTCGCTGATTCGGTTCAAGTAAAGTAATTTGCTCTTGTAAAGGTTTGATTGGACCAAAACCCATACGACGTACCGAACCCACCCCATCAGGACGCTCTGGATCGGCAGAATCTTTCACGCGCACCACTTGAATTGGCGCAAAGGCAACATTATAAGTCGCATGTTTTGATAACAAATTAAAAACTTGATCGATGGGTGCGTTAAATTCTTTTTTGATTTGAATAGAATTCATGAATTATCCTAAATTTTAGTTGACAATGATTATTGTCATTCTATTTTACATACTTCTAACTGAATTATTCTGATCATTTAAGGACTTTTCTTGTAACTTTTGCAGTCTTTTTTGCTTACGACGCATTTTAAAAAAATCACTCAGTTGTTTGGCGCATTGTTCACCCAAACAGCCTGTTGTAATATCAAACTGATGATTATAATAACCTGTTTCAAATAACTTTCTTGCACTAACCAAAGAACCAGCTTTCGGCTCAGTTGCACCAAATACCACTTTAGAGACCCGTGCATGAATTAAAGCACCTACACACATAGTACAAGGCTCTAAAGTCACATAAAGTACAGCGTCTTCTGGAAGGCGGTAATTATTCAGACTTAAACAGGCTTGACGTAATGCTTGAACCTCAGCGTGTGCCGTTGGATCACTCAGTGAAATGGGCGCATTATAGCCCGTGCCAATAATTTGATTTTGACTGACAATCACTGCACCGACAGGAATTTCTTCCTTCGAGGCTGCGATGGCAGCTTGCTCGTAAGCAAACTGCATCCAATATTCGTCTGTCAGTTGTATTTCATCAGTCATTCTTAACCGATCACACCATAATGTTTCAAAAGATTGTTCCAGCTTTCATTTTTAGTTACAGGTGGACAATCTGACAAAATTGCTTTTAGTGAGAAATCAACGCCCTTTTTCCATTCTGGAGAAAGATCTTTATCCACCAAACGCGCACGAACACCTTCTACAAAATCTGGATGACGAATCTTCCAATCCGAAATTTGAGTTTCAAGCTCAAAAACCTCATTCCAAGAGTGAACCTGTTTACCCCATTGCCATAACAACCATGTTAAAGCAGCTGTGGTCGGTGAACCTTTTTGCAAGTTTTCACTGGCTTGGCGCAACCAATCACTTCTTGCATCACTCAAACCAATAATAGATTCGTAATCATGCTCAAAGTTAACCCCACGACAAACACTTTGAATCACGTCTAATGAGTTTTGTAATGGACCAGGCCCAACTGGACGATGCATACTATTTAAAGTGTCATCGATGGCACGAAAATCACCTGCAGGATAATGCCCCCAATCAATATTGATTAGTTTTTCTAGCACATTATCACGCTGCGTATCACAAATATGGGTTGCCCAACCAATGCCATAAGCACCAGCTGCGGTCATAATTGAACCTGTTAAGCCCGTAAACAAACCGATTGCGCCACGATCTGCCAAGAAACGTGTAGCACCCACATCTGGATATAGTCCAATATTAATTTCAGGCATCGCTAAACGTGAATATGGGGTCACAAGGCGGAATGGCGCTGCCATAAACAACCCTAGCCCACCACCCATCACATAGCCTTCGCCCCACACAAGCACAGGCTTAGCATAATTATGCAGCAACAAATCTAATGCATATTCTTGTTCAAAAAATTTATTGGCAGTATCCACTTCATCGTTAATCACCAACTGACGAAGTTTACGAACATCACCACCTGCACAGAATGCTTTGGGTGTCGTGGAATCCAACCAGATTGCTTTTACGGCATCATCATGTTGAAAATCTTGAAACACTTGTAAAAGTGCAGTTGCAATTGATTCATCTAAAGCATGTAGAGATTTCGGGCGATTCAGGCGAACAATGCGCCAGCCATTATTTGCTTCCTCTACAATTAGATCGGAATGATAACTTTTCAATTCAGGAGATAGTGTCATGCGTCCAGCTGCCAATTTATAGGCTCAATGCCATTTTGTTTCAGATAATTATTGGATTTTGAAAATACTTTACAACCAAAAAAACCACCACGATTCGCCGCCAATGGTGACGGATGAGCAGCCTTTAATACTAAATGCTTATTTTGATCAATGCGCTGTCCTTTACGCTGCGCATATGCACCCCAAAGAATAAAAACAATATGCTCACACTGCTCATTTAAAACATCAATCACGTGATCGGTAAAATCTTCCCAACCCCGTTTTTGATGCGAAGTCGGCTGACCTGCTTCAACAGTCAATACAGCATTGAGCAACAACACACCTTGTTCAGCCCAACGCGTTAAATCACCATGGACTGGTTTAACAACACCCAAATCTGTATTTAACTCATGAAAAATATTACGCAAAGATGGGGGTATTGCAACCCCTTTCTGAACTGAAAAACTTAATCCATGTGCCTGATCTGGCCCATGATATGGATCCTGCCCCAAAATCACCACTTTAACATTAGTCAAAGGTGTAGTATTTAACGCATTAAAAATTAGTGAACTTGGTGGATAAATCACTTTATCTGCTTTTTTTTCCTGAACAAGAAAGTCTTTTAACTCATCCATTTTTGGACTGAGTAAAAATTCACTCAAACCACTTTTCCAACCCGCATCCAATTGAATTTTATCCAATTTAATTTGCTGTTGTTCAGTTAAAGACATAACTGTTTCCTAATCCTTGTTTAAAACCTACCAAAATGTACTCCAGTCTTTAAATTTTGACTTGAAGATCAACACTTGGGTTTTGGAATTTAATCCCTTGTTGTAGTTTTTTATACATATTTGAGTCTGCCCATTCCGCTTGAACTTGTTCAGAGAACACCATTTGTTCAAGGCTCAACACACCCATTTGCTCGTTTTCAATATCTTCTATAAAGCTTTGCGCATAACCTGTATCCGTTTCATGCACAATGACTGAGTAAACTTCCACATCACCTTCGCCATTTTGGGTAATGGTCGATGCCAATACTTGCTGTGCTAAATAGAAGAAAATACGTGAAAATTGTTCTGCCGATGGTGAAACGGGTAAAGACACCCAACGCGCACTAAATTTTTTGCAGGCATCGATATATTCGGCATCGTCATGTTGCCAAAAGCAAATGGCATGATCGAAACTGTCAAAAATATCTTTAATTACACCTTTCAACAACCCAAAGTCATACACCATTTGACCATGATCTAGCTTCGAAGCTTTAAGCAATAATTCAACTTTATAACTATGACCATGAATTGAACGCTTACAGCGATCCGATGTGCAATTTCGCACAATATGAGCATTTTCAAACTTAAATAACTTACGAATTAACATGTGCCGTGGTGCAATCCAAAATTTGTGAAATAAACTGGATTATAAAGCAAAAGTGAAAGTCTGCGCATTAATTTTACAGTTCAATGCAATTGGGAAATTGCATGATGATAAAAGCTCATCATTCACTGAATTATATGACAACTGATTCGTCCATCCGATTAAAACGGCGCCATACTTCGATACGCAACATACACTGTTTTATCTTTACGCACTAAATCACTACTAAACTGACGTTTACGTTCACTTAGTAACACTTCAATTTTGGCTTTGAAATAGTTGGACTGCACACCCAGCAACTCATTGACTTGACTTTGCACATCAGGATTTACTTGCTTAAAAGGCTCAATTGTCCAAAGATCATTAATATTAGAAAAGTGTTCCAAATTGGCTTGGCGTTTTTGTAAAGCTTGTTCAACAGCTTTGATGTCCAACTTAGGATCGAGACTGGCAAGCAGCATAGCTGGTGCTGTATTGACATTGACCTTACTGTCCGATGTAGGCAATGCACTGACATAATCTACGATTTGCAAATATTTTTGATCTTCAAAACCACGTACTAATTTAAGTTCTTCTACACTATGAAATTTACTGTTTGCAGCTAAATAACCTTGTGGTAATCCTTGATAATAGCTATTTTCTGCCCCCATTCCACCAATGATTTCGTTATCAACATCTTGCCAATCAATCACAGCTTCACTTAATTTCTCTGGCAATCCCACACGTAGCAAGAGTTTTTCAAACCACAGTTTTGCCTGTGGGTTCGCCACACCTTCGTCATTAACCAAACTATTTAAATTAAATTTACCTGATTCATCTTGCAAACTTCCAGAGACAAAACCATCGTCTACTGGAAAAGCTGGCATCGGTTTTGCCCAATTTTCTTGTAAATGATCAACAGCTCCAGCATTGTTTGCATCATCCACTAACAGTTCTGAAAAGAAGGCTTCAGCACTTTTTGCATACAACAAGGATTGATTTTGACGCATTAAATATGCTGTATTCTCAGCAGTATTCACCTGACGTTTTGCAATGGTCGCAGCAAGAATAGTCGCTAATGCCACCATCACCAATATCGTTATTAAGGCAATACCCTCTTGCTGCTTCATGCTCAATTTTTTAGACCTTATGACGTGGGGTTATTTGCATGGTGATTTTAATTATTGTCCTGCGGGTTTAAATAGTCTGTATTTAACAAACTAAAAATCCATTCATATGCAACATCTTTGACTGTTAATTTAATTTTAATCCCTTTCGGTAAACGTTGTTTTTGCGTGATATCCATTAAATCTGCTTGTGCATCTGGCCATGAGGTTGCTTCATTTGGATTTAACACGATCACTTCAAACTGATCTACTTCGCTTAACAGAACACTCGATTCAGGTTGTTCACGCCCAGTGCTATTTAAATAAGAATATTTCAAGCGATACAGTTTTTTTTCATCTGCACGGTATTGATATTCCACACGTTCATCAGGTGAAATGCCCTGCTGCAAAGGATCAGTCCCCCCTGTTTTACTAAAACTAAAACGACCATTTTGCAAAACCAAAGCAGGTTGAATCTCACTATTCATATTCGCACTCAGCGGCACAGCTTGCACAGTATCACGTAAAATTTGCTGGTAAGCTTCTTGGAGCTGCCCTAAATTAATTTCATGTTCAGTATTACGCTCTTTAACTTTAATCAAATAATCAAAAACCTTCCAACCCAATGCTGAGAGCACCGCAAAAATAGCAATCGCAACCAATAATTCAACTAAGGTAAAGCCTTTTTTATGGTTTTTTTGACGGTTTTTCATCGTTCAACCTTATGGTTAAAGAAAACCAAATGTGTGATTCCTGATTCTACTTTGCCTGTTTCTGCATTAAATAAACTGACTTGAACTTCAATGCGTTGTACGTTGGGACTAATAGTCGATTGGGCAGATTTATCAATTTGCCAAGTTTCACCTTGCTGCGTGGTTTGTTTTGACTGTGTTCCTTGCAACCATTCTTGATTGATTTCCATCGTAGCAACTTCATTTAACGCCACAAATTGTGCTTTAGTGCGTAAAATAGCATTGGATGTGGCTTGGGTATATTGCATTGCCACCTTAGTCAATGCGATTGCTGCTGTAGCAAAAATAGCTAAGGCAACCATGACCTCTAATAATGTAAAACCTGAGCTGCGATGAACAAAATGCTGTTTCGCCGCTGCGCAAGATGAAGAGCTATGCTTAAAGTATCTAGCTTTCATTGATTTTACCTAAATGATCAATTTCAATTTCTTCACCAATCGGGCGTTGTTCGAAATAAAACTGAATACGGACGGGCTTTGCTTCGCCATTGCCCAACCACAGTAATTTAGGCGCATTGGCACTCAGCAAATCATCATTATTGGCATTTTCATATTGCTGATCGAGTGATTGCACATTGAAGGAAACCAGCTCAGGTAAATCACGTGGTTTAAATTCGGTATAATGTTGCCATTTTTTATTTTTAGAAAATTGAGATGTTTGTGCAGCTTGAATAGATGGAACTAAATATTCAATCACAGCATAACGAAATGGAGATACATCTGTTGCCGTTTGAACATCAAGTGCAAAAATGCGTGCTTGATCATTGGCTTCCCGATTAATCCTGCGTAAATCCATGATAAACACTTCCCGTGCTTGCATCGCTTTACGCTGATCCACTCCATTAATATTGGTTAAAATTAAAGAGGCCATGATTGCCATAATCACAATAACCACCATCAATTCTATCAAAGTAAAACCACGAATTGATGCTGATTTTATGTGCTTCATAGCTGACCTTTAAGCAAATTGTTCCGTGGAACTGGTTTGCTTGGGCATCGCCAAAGCTTGATCGATATAGGCAACACGAAGTGTATCGCGCGAACCCAAGTAACGCTGATAAAAGCTAGAGTTTAATATTGCTGCCGCACCATGTGTTAAAGCCCAAATTGAAGCCAAATAGTCACGCACAGACATCGTACTTTGAATATTTTCCAAATAACGTTCAGTCATTTTGAAGATAATCCGCAAACGCTGTTTCCTGATTTGATAAAGTTCGCTAAACAATAAGTGAATACCAACACCTGTCGTAGAAAGACGTTCTTCAATTTGATGGAATAACACTGTACGTTCAGGATGGTGTAAATGATGCAACATAAAGAATGCTAAATGCTCTGGAAAAGCTTTTTCCTCATCCTTAATCATTTCTAATAACATGTTCTCATTACGAATAATAAGAAGCATATAGAGCTCATCTTTACTTTGAAAATGTTTATACAGCGTCCCTTTGGCAAGATCGAGCTCTGCTGCCAACGCATCAAGTGTCATTCCTGATTCGCCATTTTCTAACAATAGTTGCTCTGCAACTTGAAAAATTAACGCTTCTCTTGCCCGAAACTGAGCCTGACGATCCATCTTCACTCTGTAACTCTCTTATGCGCTTATATCAATTCAAATTATTTACTTTAAATTAAGGAGGTTTTCAAAGTTTTGCATAGTAATGAAAGCGATTTCCTCAATCGACTTATCATATACGTCACTTAAGGCTTTGGCTACATAGGGAACGTATTTTGGCTCATTAGATTTCCCTCGATAAGGCATCGGTGCCAGATAAGGACTATCCGTTTCAATCAGAACACGATCAAGCGGCACTTGCTTCGCCACATCTCTTAAATCTTGAGCATTTTTAAACGAAACAATACCTGAAAATGACACGTAATAGCCACAATCAAGAACAGCCTTCGCGGTTTCCCAATCCTCAGTAAAACAATGCAAAATACCATGAGTCGACTTTTCAGCACGAATGATATCAACCGTGTCATGTTTTGCAGAACGGGTATGCACAACTACAGGCTTTTTCACCGCCTGAGAGGCATAAATATGACGTGCAAAGCATTCTTTTTGTTCTGCAATAAAGTCTGTACTGTGAAAATAATCCAAGCCTGTTTCACCAATCGCCCAAACTTTTTCTGGTTGCGCAAGCTCGATTAAATAATCTGTAGTTGCACGTGCCATCGTCGCAGGGTCTTCACAAGGATGAACACCAACACTGTATCCAACATCGTCATGACGTGATGCTATTTTAGCAAGCTCAATATGATCATCCAGATCAACCGAGATACTCATAAATTTGGATACGCCCGCTTCACGCGCCTGTGCTAATGCTAGATCTAAATTACCATCATATGGAGTTAGGTCAAGCAAGGTTAAATGGCAGTGAGTATCTACAAACACGGTAAGATCCTAAAGAGTTTAAACAGCTACATAGTGTAACTACTTCGTCCTTCAGACTTAATACCTGCAAGCAGTTTTTCGGCTTCTGATTTGTAATAAATGCCTTTCTCTCCAGAAAGCTGCATACCAAATCCTTGTAATTTAATTCCATTTTGTTTTTGTGAAATCCAAATCACCTTCCCCGTTAAAGGAATTTTCTGTGATTGTTCAGGCAAAGTTGCCAGTACAAAAACTTCGTCACCCAATTGAACCACTTGTTTGGTCGGAACAAATAATCCACCACCCACAACATAAGGCATATAACTGGCATACAAAGTAGCTGTATCTGGGATATTCACTTGAATAATACCGCCCATACGTGGTTGCATCATATTCCCCTTTAAATTTAAACATTCATTAGTTTTATACACAATTGATCAAGCACTAAATTACTTTGTACGTTCTGCTCAATAAATTGTTTAGATTGTTGCAAGTCAGCGTAAATGCTAAATAAGAATTCCAATGAATATTGTTCTGCTAGTACAGTGAAATCCAAATCATGATTTTTGACTTGTTGATTTAGCTTGACACAAATTAAATCGGACAACAAGTATTCAAACATTTGCGCAAAATCACTAAAATTGAGTGCTTTACCCCACTTGGTCGCAATTGCCATTGGCATATTTTTTTGCATCACCAGTTTTTGCCAATCATTTAAAAATTCTTGTCGTTTATTTGGCCATTCAGCACTTGCCAGTTGCATTGCTTGCAGTGGCATTTGATTAGACAAATTAAGCAACAATTGTTTTTGGCTCTGATTTAAATCTGGCAAATACTCAGTTAAATATGCATCTGCTTGCACTTCAGACATCCGATCCAAAGCAAAATGCTGTAAGCGACTGCGAATGGTCGCAGGAAGTTTCAAATAATGATCTGCCAATAAAATAATGACAATTCGATCACCTGGTTCCTCAAGTGTTTTTAATAATGCATTTGCAGAAGCAATATTCAGCGCTTCCGCTGGTTCAATCACAATGACACGCCAGCCATCTACGGTTTGTTGCACAAAAGGTAATAAATCACGAATTTTTTCAATTTTAATTTTCGCATTTTGCTTTTTATTTTCCTCATCTGTGCTGATGTAGACATAATTCGGGTGAGTATCCGACTTCAACCATAGACAACTACTACATTCACCACAGGGCGCATTGTTTACATCTCGATTTGCACACAACACCCATGCCAAAAAATATTGTGCGAAAGCCTCTTTACCACAGCCTTTTTTGCCATAAAAAAGTAAGCCATGTCCAATTTTTGGGAAACGCCCCGTTAGCGTATCCCAAACCGTTTTTTGCCACGGGTAAACTTGAGCAACCACATTATTTTGCATTGAATTTAGGTCCAAACTTAGCCAAAATCTTACTCAAAGCAAGACACATCCATTTCATTCAGACGATCTAAATCGGCTTGTGTATCAACACCTGGTGGCAAGTTTGCTTCTGCAACCGCAATCGCAATTCGATGACCATTTTCAAGTACACGTAATTGCTCCAAGCTTTCAAGCTGTTCCAATACACCCATGTCCCAAGACACATATTCTTGTAGCAAATTGACGCGATAAGCATATAAACCTAAGTGGCGATATGCTTGCGGATGCAAGGATTGAAGCTCTTGCTGAGCACCATCTCGATCATAAGGAATAGTCGCACGACTAAAATACAAGGCTTGGTTGTATTTAGACATCACCACTTTCACAATACTGTCACGCTTAAATTCTTCTAGACTATGAATAGGCTCGCACAATGTTGACATGGAGGATTCAGGCTGTGATTGCAATAATTGCGCAACTTGCTGTACCAACTGTGCTGGCAGCAGAGGTTCATCGCCCTGCACATTGACTACAATGTCCTCACTTGCCCAACCTTTAATTCGAGCAACCTCACTTAAGCGATCTGTACCCGATGGATGATCTGCATGAGTCAGCACAACATCTACACCTTCAGCACGACAGGCTTCAGCAATACGCTCATCATCAGTAGCAACACATAAATCATCAAAACCCGCGACTTTTTTTGCTTGATCAACCACACGTAAAATCATTGGACGACCATGAATTTCCAATAATGGCTTACCGGGTAAACGTGAACTTGCAAAACGTGCAGGAATAACAATATGTTTCATAAATGATGAACCTTAAGAAATTTGAATACCGAATTGCTGTAATTGCTGATGTAAAATCTCATAGCACTCAGGCGAAAGTACCGCTTCAACAGGAACGACCCAAATTTCCCGCTTAAAATCTGGGTTTTGCTTTAATAAGGGCAAAATTTTCACTGCATCTTTTTCAGTGGTAATAATTGGATTGCTATCTTCAAATTGCAGATCTGCGATTTCATAATCATAATGATCTGGAAATTCATGACATTGAAATTGATGAATACCGATAGAATCTAAAGTTTGATAAAAACGTTGTGGAAAACCAATCCCAACGACAGCATAGAAATTATTGGCTGGATTAAAAATTTTAGCTTCCATGGCATTAAGTAAATATGGCGTATCCACTTCTAAATGCATGTTTAAAGCTAATGTAGGACTTGCTGCATGTTCAATCACAGTTCCTGTACTTAATCGACTAACAGGTTCTCTTAAATAACCTTCAGGTAATATTTTCTGATTACCTAAGCCACGATTCTGATCCAGTACAATCCACTCAATTTGACGCTGTAAAGCCAAATGTTGCAAACCATCATCACTAATAATTAAATCCAAGTCATGCTTGGATAATAGATACTCAATACTGCGTTGTCGATTTGAACCCACCACCATGGGAACATTGGTTGATTGCACAATCAAACAAGGTTCATCCCCCACAGCTTCTGGCACAGATTCTAGATCCACATAAGCTGGAAAAGGCCCTTTCCCACCATAACCACGGCTAATCACACCAACACGAATATTTTGACTTTGCAGATAACTAACCAACTGAATCAGTAACGGTGTTTTACCACTACCACCCACGGTAATATTACCAATCACCATCACGGGTACTGGTGCTTGATAACTTGATTTAATGCCCACTTGGTACAGTTTTTTATTCAACAAAAAACCACCGCGATAGATCCATGCCAAAGGTCTTAGCACAATTAACCACTTCGCTTGTTGATTCCAAGCATCTTGAATAAATTGTGCAACTGACATAAATCAATGTTCCTCAAAATTACGCTGATGCAATTGATAATAAGCACCATGTTTGGCGATCAATTCTACATGCGTCCCTTGCTCGACAATTGTCCCTTTATCCATCATCACAATTCGATCAGCATTTTCAATGGTCGATAAGCGATGCGCAATCACGATAGTCGTTCGATCTTGCATTGCCGCATCAAAAGCCTGCTGAATAAAGTATTCTGATTCATTATCTAACGCACTGGTTGCTTCATCCAGAATCAAAATTGGCGCATTTTTCAAAATGGCCCGTGCAATTGCAATACGCTGACGTTGCCCACCTGACAAGTTCAAACCTTGCGCACCCAAAGGAGTATCGTAACCTTGCGGCAAATCCATAATAAAGTCATGCGCATAAGCAGCTTTAGCAGCAGCAATAATATCTGCCTCTGATACACTCTCAAGCTGCCCATAAGCAATATTTTCACGTACCGTTCGATTAAACAACACCACTTGCTGATTAACCATGGAGATTTGAGTTCGTAAGGTGTTCAAATCTATATCTTGAATATCGTACTGATCTAAATATATATGACCCGAAGTCGCATCTTGAAAACGCATTAGTAGATTCACTAAAGATGTTTTTCCTGCACCTGAGCGCCCAACCAATGCAACCGTTTCACCCGCTTTAACATTTAAGTTAAAATTATAAATCGCTTGATGACCGTCAGCGTAAATTAGATTCACATTCTGGAATTGAATGTCACCTTTAAGCACAGGCGTTAAAGTACCTGTATTTTTTTCTTCAGGTAAATCCAATAATTCAAAAACTGAATGTGCTGCAGCCATACCACGTTGTATTTTTTCATTGACATCGGTCAGTGCTTTGATTGGCTTGCTTAACATCCCTGCTGCGGTAATATAGGCAACAAATTCCCCAGCGCTGGTATCACGTAAAATTTCTGGTCGTAATGCAATCCAAATAATAATAGCCATCGCAATTGACATAATGAATTGTACAATGGGGCTATTGAGCTGCTGCACCACCACCATTTTTAGACCACGTTTTAAGTTTCTAAGCGAGTGGTCTTTAAAACGAGATTGTTCATACTCTTGCCCACCAAAACCTTTGACCACCAAATTACCATTAACCGTTTCTTGCACCACATGGTTCACATCACCCATGGTATCTTGAACTTGTATCGATAATTTACGCATACGTTTTGACGCTTTGCGAATCAGCAACCCCATCAACGGAGCAAAAACCAAAATAATAAGCGTCAATCGCCAATTGCTATATAACAAATAGCCCAACAATCCAATGGCGATTAGACCTTGCTGAACAATGATTTTCAGCGATTCAGATGAAGCTGCTGTTAGCTGCTCCACGTTATACATAATTTTAGCAGTGATATGACCGCTGGTATTATCCAAATAATACTGAGATGGTAATCTAAGTAATTTTGAAAAAACCTCTTGGCGAATATTAAAGACTAAATTGCGCGAGATGACAGCCGTAAAATAGCCCCCGACAAAGGAACCGACCCCACGGAAAAACATCAACAAGATCACCAAAAAAGGAAATATAGAAGTAAAGCCCTGATCTTTATGCTGAATTGCCGTAATGATTTTTTCTAATAATTTTGCAATAGATACTTCTGTTGCAGCACTAATTGCAAAACCAATAAAAACGAGTATTGCCACTCCCCAAAAAGGCTTTAGATACTCTAAAAGACGTACGTAGGCTTTAAAATCTTGCTTCACTAATAACCTCTAGACGGAACTTTAGTACTAATATTAATATTAACAAATCCTAGCTGACCCGCAACATCCATCACACGAATCACATCTTGATGTGTGGCTTTAGCATCGGCAGCAATCACAAACATTAAATCACGACGTTCATTAGAAATCTGTTTAATTGCCGTATTTAAATCGACAACTTCTTTACTCGCAATCGATTGCCCATTAATTGAATAATGCCCTGAAGCATCCACAACCACTTCAATTTTATGTTCATATTGTTTAGGCGGAACACCTTGCGCATCGGGCAAAGTTAAATTCATACGACTAAATTGGTTAAATGTGGTTGATAACAATAAAAAAACCAAGATAAACAATAAACAGTCAATCATGGGTGTCAGATTAATGTGAATATCTTCAACTTGTGTGCGTTTGAATTTCATTTTTCACCTTAACCTGCTTTTCTAAGATCTTGTTCTTCATCTGTAGAATTTTGATAGAAAAGTGCTGCATGAAATAATGTCGATTGTTGCTCAAGCTCTGCAACATATTCTTGCACTAAACGCTGAAAATAACGATAAGCAAATAATGCTGGAATTGCAATAAACATCCCAGCTGCAGTGGTAATCAAGGCTTTTGAGATACCAGGAATCATGAGCGTTGGATTACTATTGGTGCCTAAATCAATCACCAAAAATGATTCAATAATACCCAAAACAGTACCCAACAAACCTAAAAGTGGCGCTACAGCACTTAATGTGCCTAAGAAATTAATATTTTTTTCCAAATAGCCAATTTCTTGAGAAGCTGTTACTTCCATTTGTGCACGAGCATATTGTTCATTTTGATTTTTACTTTGATAGCCCGCAGTAAAAATACGTCCTAAAGTACTGCCTGTTAATACTTTATCTTGTTGTAGTTGCTGCATGACTGTATGTGCATTTTGAGTCTGGCTCAACAACAATGCTTTTGGCAAAATCATCGTTTTTTTTAACCGAATCATACGTTCAATTGTAATTGCAACAGTAAAAATCGAACATAAAACAAGGGGCAGCATTAACCACCCACCTGCTTTGACTAATTCCCACATGTGTTTTCCCCAATAAAATCAAAAAATTACTCTGCGAAACAAATATTTAGAATGCCATCCAATTCATCCAGAGAATGATATTGAATAACTAATTTCCCTTTACCTTGCTTATTATGATCAATCTTTACATCTGCACTAAAACGTTCTGCTAAACGTTGCGTTAATTGTTGAATATCTGATGCAACGTCTGCTTTGGCTTTTTCTTGCTTAGGTGCATTCAAATCACGCACCAATTGCTCTGTTTGGCGCACAGATAAACTTTTTTCAATCACATGTTCTGCAATTTTAAGCTGATCTTTAGCTTTTAACGTTAAAATTGCACGGGCATGCCCCATATCAAGCAGACCTTGCTGCATAAAATCTTTGACTGATTCTGCCAAAGACAGTAAACGCAATAAATTGCTGATTGTCGTCCGCGCTTTGCCAACTGTATCTGCAATTTCTTGATGACTTAAGCCAAATTCTTCATGAAAGCGCTGTAATGCCATCGCTTGATCAATTGGATTCAGATCTTGACGCTGAATATTTTCAATCAATGCTAAAGCAATCGCAACTTGATCGGTTAGATCACGCACAATCGCAGGAATTTCAGTTAAACCCGCAAGTTGTGCCGCTCGCCAGCGGCGCTCACCGGCAATAATTTCATAAGGAAATTTTTCATTATCGATTGGACGGATGACGATGGGTTGCATCACACCATGTTTTTCAATTGAAGCCGCGAGCTCTTGAAGATCGTGCTCATGAATAAAACGTCGCGGTTGATATTCACCACGAGTCAGCAAGTGAACATTAATTTGTTTTAACTGACCATGATCTAAAGCCTGCGCTTCCATTTGTAGTTTTTCTTTTTGGATTGAACCAAGCAAGGCATCCAAACCACGACCTTTAGCCAACCCTCGTTTTTTTATGGTCATGCTGTAATTCCTTTTTGTACTTTACTTTTTTTTACCATTTCAGCTGCTAAGTTTAAGTAAGCAACTGCACCTTTTGAACTTTTTTCAAAGAAAATAATCGGCAAACCATGTGCAGGTGCTTCCGCTAAACGTACATTACGCGGAATGACAGTGTCATACAGTTTTTTACCAAAATATTGCTCAAGCTCTTCAGAAACATCTCGTGTCAATGCATTTCGCGCATCATACATGGTGCGCAACACACCGATAATTTTCAAGTCGGGATTAAGTGCTTGTTGAATGCGATCAATGGTTTGGGTTAAATCAGCTAAACCTTCCAGTGCATAATATTCACATTGCATTGGAATAAGCACACCCTGCACTGCTGCCAAAGCATTGACTGTAATTAAACTCAAACTAGGCGCGCAGTCCACAATAATATAATCAAAAGAATGCTCTACTTCTTTTAATGCTTCACGCAGAATAAACTCACGACCTTCTTGTTCTGCAATCGCAAGCTCTACACCGGCTAAATCACGATTTGCACCTAAAACTTTATAACCCACTTCAGCTTTGGTAATGGCTGTTTCAATCGGAACTTCGCCCAACAAAACATCGGTTACTGAATATAAAAGATCATTTTTTTGGACACCAGATCCCATCGTGGCATTTCCCTGTGAATCCATATCCACCAGTAAAACGCGCTTCTTTAACACAGCTAACGATGCTGCCAAATTTACTGCGGTTGTGGTTTTGCCTACACCACCTTTTTGGTTCGCAATCGCAATAATTTGTGCCATGGTAACCCCAACCCTTCAAAAATAATTAAATACGTTTTAACAAAAGTAGATGACGTTGCTCATCTAAGCGTGGAACCGTTAATGCAACGATGTCACAGCTAAATTCTTTTTTAATGACTTCAACTTCTTCTTCAGGAATTAAGCCTTTCATTGAAGCAATGATACTGTGCTCATGCATATACGGTTTCGATGCCGCAACAAAATCGATTAAGGATGCAAAAGCACGACTGGTGATGACATCAAATTGTCCCAAGTCATTGATACTGTCTTCATTTTCGACACGTGTTTGCACTGCAATTACATTTTTTAGTTTTAAATCAGCAATAAATTGCTTCAAGAAACGAATTTTTTTGCCATTTGAATCGAGTAAAACACATTCCCGTTCTGGCTGACATAAAGCAATGATCATGCCCGGCATACCGCCACCTGTACCAATATCGAGCAAACGACCTTGAGGTAAGTCTTTTAAGATACTAAGGCTATCTAGTAAATGTTTCACCAACATTTCTTTAGGATCACGAATCGCTGTTAAATTATAAGCTTTGTTCCACAGCACAAGTGCATCTTGATACTTTAGCAATAGATTTAATGCTTCTTCACTCAAATCTAAGCCAAGCGTTTGACTACCTTGCTTTAAGTCTTGAAAAAAAGGATGCATAAAGAAGACATCTCAATAAAATTAAACTGAAGTATACCTATTTCTAAGCCGTGGAACAGTAGTTAACGCCTAGTGATTATGCACTTAAGCATACATCCCTTGACGAATCTGTAGATCTAGGTCACTTAATCGTTCAGGTGTGCCAACATCAACCCAAGCTGCTTGCATTTTTTCTGCTGAAACTTTCCCTTCCAACATGCCATTTTTTAACAAAGGTGCAAGTGGTCGTTTGCCATTTTCCAGACCATCAAACATTTTAGGATGAATGACGGAAACTCCGCTGAAGGTTAAATTTTCACCCTGTTGATTTTGATCAAAGGTATAAGCTCGCCCGTCTGCAAGGGTAAAATCACCATTTCGATGCTGCTCAGGATTACTCACAAAAACCAAGTGAGCAAGATCATTTGCAAGATCTACATCAAGTAAAGAGGCAAAATCAAAGGTTGTCCAGACATCACCATTCACCAGTATAAAAGGTTCTGTACCAAGCAATGGTAAGGCATTAATGATGCCACCCGCAGTTTCCAACCCTTCATCCTCACGTGTCCAGCTAATTTGTACACCAAACTGTGATCCATCGCCCAAAGCAGCTATCAGAACATCGGCTAACCATGCAGAATTAATGACTATTTCAGTCACACCAATTTCTTTTAGTTTTTCGATATGCCATACAATCAATGGCTTACCACCAACCTCAAGCAATGGTTTTGGCTTATATAACGTCAGTGGACGCATGCGGTTGCCTAAACCCGCAGCTAAAATCATGGCTTTCATTATGCAGCAACCTCGTAAATACCGTATTTGGCTTCAAATTTCGGCATTACTTTAGCGTGAATAAATTGCATAAACGGTTGTAATTCTGCATATGGCTTGCTTTCTTTAAGTAAATACCACATCACACGCGGTAAATCTTTGAGGTAACCTGTTTTTCCATCACGTTCAAATAAACGCACAAAAATACCTAAAATTTTAATGTGCCGTTGAATCGCCACGAAATCAGCATCACGCTTAAACTGTTCAAAATCACGGTCTTGTTTTGCAGCCTCAGGCAACAAATCATAGAAAACTTTAAACCATGCATAAACTTGATCTGCATTCCACTGCACATAAGCATCACGGGTAATGGAAATTAAGTCGTAAGTATCCGCACCAATTACCGCATCTTGGAAATCAATCACACCAAGTTCCGTTTCACCTTCAATTTTCATCAAATTACGGCTATGAAAATCACGATGTACAATCACTTGAGGCTGCGCTAATGCGGCATTGGCCAAAATTGCAAATGTTCGTTTAATTAACGCTTGCTCTTCTTTTGTTGGCTCAATGTGTAGTGATGGCAGCATCCAATCCGTCAACAATTGCATTTCACTGAGCAATTTCTCATACGAATATTCAGGAAACTGTTTCACACCATCAATTGCTTGAAGTTCAATTAACTGTTTAAAACTTTGCGCATAATAGGCGTCAACAGTGGCATCGTTCAGCAGGGTTGAGAGTAAAACATCACCAAAATCTTCAAGTAATAAAAAACCTTGTTGTAAATCTTTTGCAACGATATGCGGTACACGAACACCATGTGTATCGAAAAACTGGTCAATCGTCACAAAAGGTACACAATCTTCTTTTTCTGGTGGTGCATCCATGAGCATAAATGTTTTATTATTCAACTTGATTCGTGCATAACGACGGAAGCTTGCATCGCCTGGCAAAAAATTAATTTCAAATTGATCTGAATCAAGTACAGATGTAATCCATGTATGTATGATTTGTTCACGTTGTGTTTTCATTTGCGATAAATTCTAAAACAGGCTGAGTTTTTAAAGTACTAAGTGTAGCCACTTATCAACTTTTTCTCTATGATGCGAGAATAATTAATTGCGATTAAGCATACTTGGTTAATGAGACAAATGAAGCATCAGTTCAAATTTAATCCTTTAGCGACTGCTATCTTGACCCTTTTATGTGGCAGCTCGATTTCAAGCTATGCTGAGTCCACACTTCCAGCTTCGGCTGTTAACAATCAAAAAATGAAGGACAGCATTCAAGAAGCTTATCCTGGACAACAGTTTTTTGAACAATACTACGTTGACAAGTCCGTACCCGAAGCGCAGCAACGGCAAGGACAGCATTTAAGCTCGGCTTATTGTCAAGGTGCTTGGATCACGCCAATTAGTCCAGAGACGAAAGTCGCAAGTGCTGCTGAAGCGACTTCAGTGGTGACCGCTGATTATGGTCATTACGACCCACAGGGTGACTCAGTACTTGAAGGCAATGTGCTGATTGACCAAAATGGTCGTCAAATTCGTGCCGATAAAATTACCATTGATAAAACCCAAACCTTTGCCAATGCTGAAGGTCGTGTTCAAATGGCTCAAGCGGGTTTGCTCGCCCAAAGTGATCAGATCAATTACAACTTAAAAACACAGCAAGGCGATTTAAATAACAGCTTCTATATTTCAGAACAACAAGATGCGCATGGTCGCGCGGAAAAAATTTCCCGCACTGCTGAAAATATTGTAGTCATGAACAATGCGACATACAGCACATGCCCACCAGATGAAACACCCACTTGGAAAATCCAAGCCAATAAAATCACATTGAATCAAGAAACAGGGCGCGGAGAAACTCGCGGAACCAAGCTTTATGTTAAAGATGTTCCAGTTTTAGCCGTTCCCTACTTTAACTTCCCAATTGATGACCGCCGTACTACAGGTATTTTAAGCCCAAGTTTTGGCTTCACCAATGATGGTGGTGTAGAACTTGCTGTACCTGTGTATTTAAATTTAGCACCCAATTACGATGCGACCGTGACACCACGCTATATTGCTGATCGTGGAGCAATGCTAGAAGGTGAATTCCGTTATTTAACCGAAAATTTCGGCTCAGGTATGCTTTGGGGCGGTTATTTAGCTTCTGATAAAAAGTATGATGACCAAGAGCGTCAAGATGTACACTTACTGCATAACTGGCAAATCAACGAGCAGTTCTCTACCAACTTAGATTATAACTACGCATCAGATAAAGATTATTTCGCTGATTTAAATAACAATCCAAACTCTAAAACCGACTTAAACTTACGCCGCGCATGGGAACTCAACTATAAAAATGGTATCCCAGGCTTAAAAGCGCAGTTAAAGGTTGAAGACTTCCAAACTTTGGATAAAACTGTTCCTGATGAAGACCGTCCTTATGCACGTTTACCACAATTCCTGTTAAATTATAAAACAGGCAATCCACTGGGTTTACAATACGAGTTTAATCACGATACGGCTTACTTTAAAAAAGAGATTAGCGATCTCAGCAATGGAACAAGTACAACTTTCGAACCAAGTGGTACTCGTATCTATAATGATTTTGCCGTTCGTTATAACTACCGCAATCCGTGGTCATTTGTCATTCCAGAAGTATCGATTCGCAATGTAAATACTTTTTACGATCAAAATACCATTGATGCACTGAACCAAAACACCAACTCATCTAATGAAAGTCAATCTGTGACTGTTCCACAATTTACTTTAGATGCGGGTTTAACCTTTGAAAAAGATGGCAAATACTTACAAACCCTTACTCCACGCGCATTTTACGCTTACGCACCGTATGAAAACCAAGCAGGCAATCCGAACTTTGATTCAGCAACTGCCTCTATTAATTATGATCAATTATTTAGCGCACGCCGCTTCTATGGACACGACCGTTTAGAAGACAATAATTTCTTAACACTTGGTCTAAGCTACAGCCTATTTGATGAAATTGGCTTAGAACGCTTAAAAGCCAGTGTCGGTCAAAGTTATTATTTTGAAGATCGACGCGTAAATTTGGATAACGTGGCAGATGAGTTTGATACTGAAAATCGTACAGGTCCTGTTTTAAGTGTAACCAGCCAACTTTCACAAAATTTTAGTATTGGTGCAAACTCGGCTTGGATGTCGAATGGTGACGATGCTCAACGTGATTTACAGCTCTATTACACTGGCGATAAAGGCAATCTTTATAATGTGGGTTACTTCTATCGTAAAGATATTCCAAACCGACAAAATCAGTATGATCAAGTCGTTGCATCTTTCATTCAGCCATTATCAAATAACTGGCGCATTATGGGTCATGCCCAATACGATATCGAGAATAACGTGGCACGTGAGTATTTACTCGGTGTCAATTACGAGTCGTGTTGTTGGGGCATTTCAGTCTATGGACGTTCTTACTACAACGACCTAGACAATATCAATGAAGATGGTGTGAACGCTAAACGTGCCATCATGGCTGAAATTAGCCTCAAAGGCTTAGGTGGTTTCAATAACAAACTTTCATCACTACTAGAGAATCGTATTCTAGGTTTCAATAATATTAATCAATCTTGGACACAACGTTAATGAAGACAATCCAGTTAAAACATTTTTTTAAAGCGACTGCGCTTGCTTTAGCTTTATCTTCATCAATGACTACTTTCGCACAACCAACCAATGAAGTTGTTGCTGTAGTAGATAACAGTGTCATTCTAAAAAGCGATTTAGAACAGAATATTGCGGAAATTAAACACCAATTTGAAACGCAAAAAAAACCAGTTCCACCAGAGCAATATTTGCAACAACAAGCACTTGATCAACTGATTATTCGCCAAGCACAACTTGAACAAGTTAAACGCTATAACATCAAAGCGGATGAAAAAAGCTTAAATGAAGCAGTCATGAAAGTTGCAAACCAGTCTGGAACTCAAAGTTTAGAAGCTTTTCAACAAAAACTAGATGCCATTGCACCTTCCACTTATGAGTCTTTGCGCAATCGTATTGCAGAAGATTTAGCCATTAATCGTTTACGTCAACAAATGGTGATGTCACGAATTAAAATTAGTGACCAAGATGTTGAAAACTTCTTAAAAACCCCTCAAGGTCAAGCTGCATTAGGCAATCAAGTTCATGTATTACATGTACGTGTTTCCGGTGAAAAAAATATTGAACAGGTTGCCGCGCAAGTTAAAGCTGCCTTAAAAGATAGTAATGATGTTGCTGCAATTGATAAAAAATTTACAGCCAATGGCGTAAAAGTTGAAAGTGCAGATATGGGTTTTCGTAATCTATCTGAAATCCCGAGCGAACTCGCAGCTCGTGTAACCTCCCTAGAAGTGGGTCAAACAACTGATTTAATTCCTGTACGTGATGGTATACATGTTTTAAAATTGGTAGATCGTAAAGGTGCAGAACAAAAAGCGATTGTGTCTCAATATAAAACACGCCATATTTTGATTCAACCATCAGAAGTAGTCAGCCCAGACAATGCAAAACAGCAGATCGATAGCATTTATAACCGTTTAAAAGCGGGTGAAGATTTTGCAGTACTTGCATCCACCTTCTCCAATGACCCAGGTTCTGCACGCGATAGTGGTAGCTTAGGTTGGGTAAGCCCCGGTGTTATGGTTCCTGAATTTGACGCGCGTATGAAAAGTACGCCTGTTGGTCAAACCAGTGAACCATTCCAAACTCAATTTGGTTGGCACATTCTTCAAGTGGCAGATACTCGCCAACAAGATATGACTCACGAATACCAAGAACGTATGGCTCGTCAAATTTTAGGTGAGCGTCAATTTGATGCAGAGCTCGATAGCTGGTTACGTGAAATTCGTAACAATGCCTTTGTAGAGATAAAAGACCCAAATCTTGATCGTAAACAAAATAAATAATCTCAACTTATTTATTTTGAATAAAGAACCAGCTGCAATTAGCAGCTGGTTCTTTATTCAACTAATCAATCTATGTATGGCTGACTACTTCAACAGCGCTTTCCAATAGCTTTAACAAGCTTATTTCTAAACAAACACACACTTTTTAATATACAAATATAATTTTTTCATAAAAAAACCTCTCACAAGGAGAGGTTTTTTTATGAATCAACAATTAACGATTATTTTCGTCTTCTGGAGAGTCTTCAAATTTAGTTTCACCGTCAAAACCAGTATTTGATTGACCACCAAAGCCACCTTGCTGACCGCCGAAGCCGCCTTGACCGCCGAAGCCGCCTTGTTGACCGCCGAAGCCGCCTTGTTGACCGCCGAAGCCACCTTGTTGACCGCCAAAGCTACCTTGACCGCCGAAGCCGCCTTGACCGCCGAAGCCGCCAGGTTGACCGCCGAAGCCGCCAGGTTGACCACCGAAGCCACCACCAGTGCTTTGGGTAGCACCAAAACCACCAGCGCCTTGAGCACCAGCAGGAGCACCAGCAGGACGTGGGTTACGTGCAGGAACAACAGTAGAAATTGCATGTTTGTAAACCATTTGGCTTACAGTATTTTTTAATAAAACTACATATTGGTCAAAAGATTCAATATGACCTTGTAATTTAATACCATTCACAAGGAAGATAGAAACAGGGATACGTTCCTTACGGAGAGAATTCAAGAACGGATCTTGTAAAGTTTGACCTTTAGACATGTTATAACTCCAAAAAATTTAAAAATCAGCGCAAAAACTATCTCTATTTTTCAATTAAAAATTATAAAAAAGATAGTTACTAAATTTTGCTTTATCCGTAACAGTTTCGCAAGTCTTCTTGAGCCTGCTTTATCGTCAAATATGTTTTAAAATTATGCGACTCTTGCAAAGATCTTAACCAAGTATATTGACGTTTTGCAAGTTGTCGTGTCGCAAATAAAGATTTATCCTCCATTTCTTGTCGTTTTCCACGACTTTGGTCACTTTTTTGTATAAATTCTATAGCTTGACGATAACCTACGGAACGCATTGAGGGTAAATTATCATTTAAATCGTATTTTTCAATCAGCATTTCCACTTCATGCAAAAATCCGATATCCCACATAGTTTTAAGACGTTTTTCAATACGTTTATGTAATTCTACACGATCTGGCAGTAAAGCATGATTATGAAAAGTGTAACGATATGGTACATTTTTGGGTTGTTCAGCTTGTAGTTTTGTAATCGGCTGCCCAGTGAGTTTAAACACTTCTAATGCACGAATAATTCGTTGTTTATCGCTGATCTTAAATTTTTCACCTGCCAATGCATCTACGCTACATAACTCGGCATAAACGGCATCCCAGCCCTGTTGCTCCGCTTGAGCTTCAATTTCAGCGCGGACTGCATAATCTGCACTTGGTAAATTACTCGACAAGCCCTCTAACAAAGCCTTGAAATACAGCATCGTTCCTCCGACTAAAATCGGCGTTTTTCCACGTGCATGCATGTCGTCAATCAACACACAAGTATCTTCTACAAACTGTGCTGCTGAATAAACTTCTAAAGGAGTAATAATATCGATCAAATGATGCGGATAACGCGCCTGCTCTTCTTTCGTCGGCTTTGCGGTACCAATGTCCATATCCTGATAAACCAGTGCAGAATCGACGGATATAAGCTCAAAATGACCTTGTTCATACAGCTCACATGCCAAAGCGGTTTTACCACTTGCAGTTGGTCCCATTAAATTGATGACCGGCAATTGATTTGACATGTACAACTACTCTCCTCGAGCAAAAAGTTTATCTAATTGTGAAAGTGGAAATGCACGCCAAGTTGGACGTCCATGATTACACTGACTGGCAAATTCGGTTTGTTCCATTTGACGTAGCAAAGCATTCATTTCTGAAAGGCTAAGGATTCGATGGGCACGAACTGCGCCATGACATGCCATGCCCGCTAAGATTTGATCACGTTTTTGTAATAAGCCTTGAGCCTCATCATTTGGATCTAAATCATTTAATAATTCAGGTAATAAAGATTCAAAATTGGCTTTATGTAAAATAGCGGGCACACCGCGTACAATCACCTGTTCATCACCATATTGATCAATTTCAAGACCTAAACGCGCAAGCTGATCTTTTAAATCGTCAACTCGCATGGCTTGCATACGACTAATGCTAATCACTTTAGGAATAAGCAATTGCTGTGATGTCCAAAATTCAGGTTTATCCCACGCAGCTTTCATTTGTTGCAATACAATGCGCTCATGTGCGGCATGCATATCCACAACAATTAAACCTTCAATGTTCTGCGCAAGAATATAAATGCCATGCAATTGTGCAATTGCAATACCCAAAGGATGCTCATCCACCTTTACTGCTGAGTTTTGCTCAAACTGGTTCAGTTCTATATCTGCTGAATTTGCTGTTACGCCATCTCGCAAGGGAGATAGATAACTTTTCAGGGCATTATTTACCTGTTGTGAGCCTACATAACTGCTTTGCGAAGATGCTGCTGAATATTGCACAGTTTGTGGGCTACTGGCATTAAAATCCGTTAATAATTCAGCAGATGACTCAACCGACATCATAGGCTGTTGAGACTCTGCAGTCCGATGCAATTGAAATTGCTCCTGATAACGCGGATGTTGAGTTTGAGCATGTACAACGTGATCTTGCACTTTCATGGCTTGGGCTAAATCAATACTTGCTGTTTGAAATTGAGCAAGTGTCTCTTTGGCATAATGACGGACAAACTCATGTACTTCACGTTGATTTAAAAAACGGATTTCATTTTTGGTTGGATGCACATTAACATCAATATTTTCAGGATCAACTTCTAAGAAAAGTAAATATCCAGCATGCTGATGTCCATGTAAAATACCATCGTAAGCCATACGTAGCGCATGTGAAATGGTTTTATCTTTCACAATCCGTCCATTAACATAGACATACTGTAAATCTGCTTGCCCACGTGCATCGGATGGATGACCTAACCATCCAGATAAACGCATACTGATGCTATCAGCATCAATCCAATAGGCATTTTCGGTAAATGCCCGACCTAATAATTGTTGAACGCGTTGAAAACGCAATTCACCACTATCCGCAATCGGCAAGTTCAAACGAATATTATTGTTATGTTCGAGCACAAAGCGAATATTAAAATGTGTGAGTGCCAAACGACGTACGATTTCTTCAATATGTCCAAACTCAGTGCCCTGCTTTTTTAAAAATTTACGCCGAGCAGGCACATTAAAAAAAAGATCTTGCACACGAATGTGTGTTCCTTGTTGAGTCGCTACAGCTTGAATTTCTTGATAATCAAAAGCAGTGCCATTCACTTCCACTTGATAACCAATACCATCATTATTTTGACTACTGGTTAAAGTTAAACGTGAAACGGCAGCAATGGAAGCCAATGCCTCACCACGAAACCCCAAGCTCATAATGGCTTGTAAATCATCCGCAGTTTGAATTTTACTGGTGGCATGCCGCATAACTGCTAAGGCTAAATCTTCAGGATGTACACCACGACCATTGTCAATAATTTCAATTAAGGTGCTGCCGCCTTGCTCAACACGAACAATCAGTTCTGTCGCGCCTGCATCAATCGAGTTTTCTAATAACTCTTTCACCACTGATGCAGGACGCTCAATCACCTCACCTGCGGCAATTTGATTGGCTAACGCAGGATGAAGAGTATGAATACGACGTTCGCTTAAATCATCACGCATTGTTCAATTGACTCTCTAATGCTTGTTTGAGGGCTGCTGATGAAAAACTCAAATGGGCTGTACGCGTCAGCTCATCTTCAGATTTTTCAATATTAATAATCAAATCCGGTTGCGGAATTTCATCGCCACCTTTAGATGGCCACTCAAATAAAAATAGTGCATCAGGCGTATCTAAATAATCACGAATCCCCATTAGTTCAAGTTCATAAGGATCATTTACGCGATATAAATCGAAATGAAAAATATCTTTACCATTAACATTATAGGGTTCAACCAAAGTATAAGTTGGACTTTTAACCGCGCCTTTATGCCCTAAATTTTGCAAAAAATAGCGTGTCAGCGTCGTTTTCCCTGCACCTAAATCACCAATTAAATAAACCACACCCGTGGTAAAATGCTGTGCCAAAACCTGTGCTAAATTTTGGGTATCGTCTTCATTGTTTAGGTTTAAATTAAATGAATACTGCATATTACTCACGACAAAACTCAAAAGAACAATTATGATAGCATCGCACCGCTTTATTGCCCATGCTCGCACTTCTAAATGTGTAACTTTTCCTACATTTCATTGTAATTTTTTATTGATTGATACGCACGATACATCACATGACCCAGACTGAATTTACTCCCCCCATGCTCAATGGCGTAAGTGCAAGCAAAGTGTTTTTGCCTCAAATTTTGCCTACACCTCAAAGTCTCTATCAATATCTCTGTCAGCAATTTCCACATATTGCAGCAAATGAATGGCAACAACGCTTTAGTAGCCGTTTAATTTATGATGCTCTTGGTAATATCTTAAACTTTAACTCACCCTATATTGAAAATAGTCATGTGTTTTACTATCGTTTTTTAGCACATGAAATCCATGTTCCCTTTGAGCATGAAATTTTATTTGAAAATGAACATTTATTAGTGATCGATAAACCACATTTTTTAACCATTAGCCCAACAGGGCAATACGTCCAAGAAACGCTTTTGGTTCGTCTAAAAAAACAAACGGGCAATGAGTTTTTAACACCTATTCACCGTCTAGATCGCGAAACAGCGGGCGTGGTTTTATTCTCTAAGCAAGTCGCCACACGAGCAATCTATCAACAGATGTTTGCGCTGCGTGAGGTTCAAAAAACCTATCATGCCATCGCACCTTTTCATGCAGATTTAACATTTCCTTGTTATACACGCTTAAGAATGCAAAAAGGTGAACCTTTCTACACCATGAAAGTCGTTGCTGGAATTGTAAATAGTGAAACGGAAATTGATTTACTCGAACACAATACGATTTGGGGCAAATATCGACTGCAACCGATTACGGGAAAACAGCACCAATTACGCGTTCATTTAAATAGCTTAGGTATTGCAATAAAAAATGATCCCTTCTACCCAGCAGTGCAACATAAAAGGGAAGATGATTTTTCAGCACCCCTTCAGCTTCTTGCAAAGCATATTCGCTTTAATGATCCGATTACTTTACAAGAAATGGAATTTTCGTCACATTTCGAACTGACATTGTAATATGCTTGTCATTACAAAATATTTTCATAAAAAGAGTGTATGAGTGTTGAAATTACATTAGATTTGATTAAAATAAATGCTGAAAAGTTAAGTAATTAGATGTAAGCAAAAAATCATGAGAAAAACTGAAGTTTATCAAATAAGACTTGACTCCCAAGAAAAAAAGTATGCTTTTGCTGTATTTAAGCAATTGGGGATTACGCCTGCACAAGCCGTTCGACTGTTCTTTAAACAAGTCGTTTTAACTAAATCCATTCCTTTTTCAATTGAGAATCAGAGCATAAATCTAGATCAACTCAATAAAATTCGTAAATTAAAGCAGCTGCAAAATACTTTAAATAGTGATACAGAACAATCTACCGCTACCGATCAAGAATTTATTTTAGATGACGATCATTTAGACTTATTTGAAGAGCTAAATGCGATTTTGGGTGAAAGTGACAAAACTTAACAGTGTTGCATTTATAAACAAAATTTAAAAAAATCTCGTAAAAACTTAGGTATGCTTCATGCAAAGATAATAAAAACATGGAGTATCAGATGATCGTAAGACGTGCAACTTTAGAAGATTTACACCCACTTGCTGTGTTATTCGATGAATACCGACAATTTTACGGCGCATCTTCAAATCTAAGCCTTTCCTATCAATTTTTAAACCAACGCTTTCAAAATAAAGAAAGTGTTATTTTTATTCATGTAAAAGATGATACTTTGACTGGTTTTATTTTACTGTATATGGGCTTTTCTTCCGTGGCTTGCTCGACCTATTATATTTTAGACGATGTTTATGTAACCCCAACTTATCGTCGTCAGGGTTCAGCAAAACAACTGATTGATACTGCAATTTTATTTGCAAGACATGAAAATGCACAACGAATTAGCCTACAAACAGAAAAAAATAATTATCAATCACATCAACTTTATGAACAAATGGGCTTCATCAAAGATGATGAGTTTCAAACTTATCATTGTTTCCTTAAATAGACATGCGTGTTTTGGCAAGCTCAACTTGTTCTGAAGTCAGATAAATCCACTTCCCTTGTTCTAAATCTGGAAGTTCTAAAGCGCCAATTTGCTGACGATGCAACTGTTCAACTTTATTTCCCACAGCAGCCAACATTCGCTTAACTTGATGATAAACCCCCTGATGGATGGTCATCTGTAATTCATGTTCTGCAATCTTAATCACATCTGTTGCAGCAAAGCTCCCCGATTCATTGCGTAACTCGACACCCTGTCTCAATTGCTGCATTTGTTGTTCGGTCACAGGATCGGCCGTTTGCATTCGATATACTTTCGCGACGTGTTTTTTCGGATGCGTTAAGGCTTGTAGAAATTGACCATCATCTGTCAATAATAAAAGGCCGCTGGTGTCCTGATCTAAACGACCGACACATTGCAAACCACGGTTCATCAATACATCATCAAATAAATCAAATACACTGAAATGATGCGTTGCCTGATGTGAACATTCATAATCTTGTGGTTTATTTAAGGCAATATAAATATTTTCACGATACTCAAAACTTTCACCATAGACCGAAAAATTTAAATGATTCAGATCCAGTTTATGTTTTGCATTACTCATAACCTCACCTTGGATGGCAATCGCTCCATTTTTTATGAGCTGTTGGCAATGTTTGCGTGAACCAAAACCTTGCGACTGCAACATTTTCTCCAAGAACATAAACGAACCTTTTAACTATCATGAAAGGCGCATTCTATACTGAAATGAAGACTAATTTTATTGTTCCAGCGCTTTAAAGCAAATCTAAGTTTAAAACCCTATACAATAGATATGATCTTTCCTTATCCCCAGCAAAAGTAATGTCCAATTTAGATTTAAATCTCATCGTGCTCTTGATTTTATTAGCTTGTGGTATCTTTAGCCATAATAGTGCTATCACGATTGCTGCTGGAGTACTGATTGTTTTTCGAATTACCCCACTCAGTGAGTTTTTTCCTTATTTGCAACAACATGGATTAAATATTGGCATCATTATTCTGACCATTGGTGTACTAACACCCATCGCCAGTGGAAAAATTCCAGGTGAAGCTATTTTAAAATCATTTATGAGCTGGAAGTCCTTACTTGCAATCGCAATTGGTCTTTTAGTGGCATGGCTCGGTGGACGTGGCGTTAAACTCATGACCAATCAGCCTGATGTAGTTGCAGGCTTGCTCATTGGTACCGTTGCTGGCGTTGCTGTCTTACGCGGTGTTCCCGTTGGCCCTTTAATCGCTGCTGGCATACTGACACTCTTTATTGGATATTCATAAAAAAATGTGCTGTTATTTGGGCTCGTTAAAATTCCAGCAAGATTAAAAGATCTGTGATCTACATATTAAATTTAAAATCACAGTATCTAAAAATAAAATTTTCTATATTTATTTTTATATATCAAATAACTAATCAAATTTTTTAATCTTAAAGTATGAAAAACAAATGAGCCTATCCTTTAACTCATCTGTTTTTTGATCATCTCAATAGACTTCTTTAATAAGTCATTTTTCGATCAATGCAAATCGTTCTTAAAACCAAAATTTAGCAGGTATTGGATTCGTGAGTGTGGCATGAATGCCACACGTTTCCCATCCTTGCGCTGAATTTTAAAGCAGTGCTTAAAAACTTGCTCAGGATGTCGTGTATGGGAAAAAAGGTTTTTCTTGCGGACTCAAAATATATTTTAAGCTCCTCATTTTGACCTTTCAAAAGTAGAGTAATGCCTACACAAAGGCATAAAAACTGAATCAATCAAATGAGGTAGTGCTGGTTCTAAAGAATCGCATATTGAGCATTTTTTAATTTATGTAAGTTATCTAATATTCCAAATTAAGACTAATCCTATTTATGCAGAATAGTACTGATTACGCTTTTGAGAGAACTTAGCCAGTTGCTTTAAAAAGCCCTCAAAGTAACTTTTTTCTTTCTCTTCCGTTCTATAACCTGCGTATAAAGTACGGCGTAATCCTGTAGATGAAACACAATCTAAACGACGGGAAGTCACCCAACCTTTTTGCTCATATTCATTCACTACCCAATCAGGCAAAGCAGCGATACCACGCCCACTTGCAACTAATTGAATCAACATTTGGGTTAAATCGGTCGTGCGAATATGCTTCGGCAAGATATTGGCTGGAATAAATAATTTAGCCATGATATCTAAACGGTGCTTATCCACTGGATAGGTAATTAAGGTTTCTTCTGCCAACTCTTGCACTGTAATACGTTCCGCTCTAACCAAAGGATGTGTATTGGACAAGACCAAGCGTGATTCATATTCAAAAATCGGAAAATATTCAATACCTTTTAAGGCGATAGGATCAGCGGTAATCAACATATCAAATTCTGCATTTTGCAGAAGTTCATGTGGATTTGATTCAAAACCTGAAGCAAAATCTAGATCCACATCAGGATACATATGACGGTACTGATTCAATAAAGGCATGAGCCAATCAAAGCAACTATGACATTCAGATGAAAAAATAATCCGTCCCGTCTGACCATGCACAATTCGGGTAATATCTGTTTGAGTAATTTGAATTTGTGGCAAAATATCATCAGCGAGCTTAAGTATACGTTGCCCTACATTAGAAAATGTAACAGGTCTACTACGACGATTGACCACTTCTACGCCATACCAATGGTCTAATTCTTTCAATTGATGTGAAATGGCCGAAGGCGTTAAACATAAATCATTAGCAGCAGCGACCAATGAACCGTGTTCGCGTAATGCAATTAAAGTTTTCAAATGACGAATTTCTAACATGAACAAAGAACCAATGAAATTTACACTAATGAATACATTTCATCTTAGCATTAAATTCATTAGCTCGTTTCATGTTTGATTTTATTCGATGATATTTTCAACGAAAAGCATGTCCTGTTAGAAAAACATTATGACGATTACTCCTCATATTCTTGGCTACCCACGTGTGGGTGCAAAACCTAAACTTAAATTTACGGAAGAATATTATTAGAAAGCTGAAACAGCATTCTGCATTAATAAAAATGGCAAAAAAAGTACGTACGGAGCTGACTGAAGCGGCATAATTTATTGTAGTACCGTATTTCAAAATAAAAATAGCCTTTTTCTTAGAGGCTATTTTTATAGATCATTGATCTATTTAGTTCTTATCACTTTAGAATCAATCATTTGAAGTTTTTTCAATGCTGGCGATGCTAACAATGCTTCAAGCTGGTTAGCATCTTCAATAGAGGTCAAAACAATAAGGATTTCTCCTGTCTGCAAGGGTTCTGCAATCTGAACGGAATTTATCACGTGATCATGAAGCCTAAGTTCAAGTTGTTGCCCCACCGACTGCTTTGTATAGCTCGATAGCACTTTCGCAATATTCTGTTTAAGTTTGATATAAATTCTTTTATCTTCTTCACGCACGACTTCAACAACGTCATGATGTGTCACCCGAATTGGTCCAATCCAAAAAGCATCGCTAACATTTTCTACAACACAGATTAGATAATTGTTAGGATTACGACCACCACCAAGATCAAGACAAAGATCATCATACCGAGCTTGCTGAACTTTTACTCCACTCCAAAATGCAATAACTCCAACGATGATTGAATAGTTAGCCATAATATTTTTCTAAAAAGCATTTAGTAAATCTCTCATTTTTGTTTTCTATGTTAACAATGTGCAAAAAATGGTTGAATCTACGGACGCTTTTTTGCGATTCAAGCCAAAGGGCGTATTTAGACTGAATACATATTAACAGATCACTACTAATTCTTAGAATATCATGCCAACGTAAACTGTGTTTACTGTCACTGGTGTATTACTGTGGCTTTGTTGCACAAACATTTAAAAGCTGAATTTCCTCGAGCCTCTTGAAGCTTAAGGCACAACTTGGGTATGAGGTCTCCCTAATTCAGTGAATTTATTAAGTGCGGCTATACGGGCATGAATTTCATTGACCTAACTTAAAAATACTTTGCTGACAATTTATCGCCTAATAATTTAATACAGTGCATCTTGGTTTCCACCAAACTTCGTCGATGATAACCTGACCATGCGTAAAGAAAGCAGAAATAGTGATTTAATTATTAAACAGCATTGGATTGCAACATCTAGAATAGGTTTGATTCCTTCCTTGTTTCTCACTTGATTTTGCATACCATTGAGTATTCGCATCAAATCGTGATATTTCCACGATGGATCAGGGACTTGTTATAGATTGACCAATTAGTTGTTCGATATATTTTAGGTACAGGTTCATTCATCTGAGATGTATATGAGTGAATAAGCACTTACGGATAGGGTTGTGTAACAAAGCCCCATGAAGCTAAAACTTTAATCAGGCAGCTTATGCCCACAATGCGGGCAGAAACAATATTTATTCCTTTCTTGCTCTAGTTCTTCTTCCTTACTCTCACGAATGAGCTGTAATAAAATATCCTGCGTTTGCTCAACAGTAAGGCCGACTTCTTTACGTAAATTTTCAATTTTTTCTTCATCAGCAAAAAAATCAATTTCAGCGACTTGTAAAAGTTCACGAAATTTTAATTCCAACTTTTGCTTACGCAGTTCAAGCTCACTCGCTAAACCATTCGCCAAAATACCTGCTGGAAGTGCAGCTAAACCGACACCTAAAATCGTAATTAATGCTCCAAGAAACCTACCCAACGGCGTAATTGGCGTAACATCACCATAGCCCACAGTGGTTAATGTGACTACTGCCCACCACATAGAAGCAGGAATTGAACTAAATACTTCTGGCTGTGCTTTATTTTCAACGACATACACCCCAGCTGCTGCCATAACAATCATAATCAATAAAATAAAAATAACCGCTTGAAATGAGCCCTTTTCACGTTCAATCACACGCAATAAAATTTGTAACGATACAAAATAACGCGTCAGTTTGAGCAACCTAAATAATCTGAGAATTCGTAGGAAACGTAAATCGATATGCACAAAGAAGTTAATATATGCGGGTAAAATGGAAAGTAAGTCGATGATTGCACCACCACTTCGTACCCACAACCATCTATTTTGCCATGCACTGTTAAACTGGTTTTTTTCAGCAATTGCCCAAAATCGTAATAAATATTCGGCTGTAAAAATAAAGATGGAAAATAATTCAAAAGCATCAAAGTACAGTTGGTACGACAGATAAATATCATTAATCGACTCAAGTAAAACTGCAATTGTATTAGCAATGATCAATAAAATAAGAAAGACGTTTACGTAGCGACTAAAAGTACTTTCATAGTCATCGTTATGCAAATTATCATAAACAAATCTGCGAAGCTTGTACCACGCGTTGAATTCCATATCCGTGCGTTGCTGTTGAATAAGATTTTTTCAGTGTAGCGCAACTTAAGTCTTTATATATGAAATTTTCTAAATATTCATATTAAATTGAAGTACTTTCAACCAATCACCATCAATACTATTCGACAAAAAGCAGGGCTAAACGTACCTGATCATAACCCATACGTGGGGTAGTCGCTTCTACAATAGGACGTAGTTTAATTGACCCTTCTTCACTAAAGTTTTCAGCGCTTTGACGTTTCATTAAGCGCTTATAAATTTTACGTACTTGCTCAACCACTTCATCCCCCGGATGGGCCACAGCAATATCTAAACCTTGTTCTTTATGCAGTTTGGCCAAATGATTAATAATCGTTGCAGGGGTTAATCCACGTTCAACAGCGATATCTTGAATTTCATAGCCTTTTTCAAAAAGCTCACGTGTTTCATCAAGTGTTGCAGTGGCATAATTGGTTTTGCCCGCACTTTTTGAAATTTTCTTTTCATTGCGCTGAATTTCAGTTTCATTCAACGTTCCACCACAGTGACGAATAAACGCTTTATGTTGAGGGATTAAATCAATCGACTCAAAGTGAGTTTCTGCTTCATCTGACAATTCCTGAAAGCGGCGATCTGCTTTAATGGCTAAACTGTCTAATTCAAGTGCCTGTTGATTAATTCCGAGCAGTTTTAAGCCACTTAAGGCTTTGAGTCGCGATATTGCGACATAACCTTGCCCTTTCTCAAAGGTATGACTCAGGTTGATTTCCGCAGCTTCTAAGGTCATGCCTTGTGATTTATGAATGGTTATAGCCCATGCTAAGCGCAGTGGAATCTGCTGAAAACTGGCAATGGTTTTCCCTGCATCATTATCCACCGACCATGTTTCAGGCTCTACCACAAGTACAGTGCCATCGGTAAGCTTTACCTTTGGTAAAATGCCATGATCATCGTCTTCTTCAAAACCAATCACTTCACCTAAACTGCCGTTGATATAGCCCATATCAAAGTTATTTTTTACAAACATCACTTTGGCATTTTTCTTTAAGGTTAAGTTTTCAGGCGCTCGAACTGAAGATTTCAAGGTTTCAATTAGCTTATCATTACCATCACATACCGCATCAAATTGGCGACCATCCGCCTCAATTGCATTTAAATGTTTAAAGTTAATCGCATCGACATCCATATTATGGGTGTATAAACGAGTAAAAGTTTCACCAATATTTTGTTGATTGGTTTGTTCTAAAGCTTGCAGATGTTCCGTAGTAATACTTTGACTACGAATAGCATTTAAGATGTCATTTAAATAATCATTGCCCTGACGATGTTGTTCGGTCAAATAACAGACCCGAAATTTCGCTTCAACCCAAGCATCTGACATAAAGCAGAACTTATCACGATTATTTTCATCTTTCTTACCAACAGGTGGCAGCTGAAAAAAATCACCCGCAACAATGACTTGAACCCCACCAAAGGCTTCATCACTTTCTTTAAAATATTTTAGAACTTGATTAACCAAGTTCAGTTGCTTGGCATGCAACATTGAAATTTCGTCAATAATCAACACTTGGGCATTTTCTAAATGCTCTTTTAAATACTTACGCTCTTTCATGTTTTTTAGATCGGCATCAGATAAAAAATCCTTGATACCAATGCCTGCCCACGTATGAATAGTCATCCCATTCATGTGTGTTGCAGCAATACCTGTTGAAGCGGTAATCGCGACAGGTACTTTACGTGCTTTCAAATAGTTGATGTACTGATTGAGTGTATAGGTTTTCCCTGCACCAGCCGAACCTGTTAAAAAGACATTTTCGCCCGCTTTTAAAAGCTTGAGTGCAGTTTCTTGTTTCATAAGACCTATAACCATAAATTAACGGCTATAGCCTACCGATTTTTTCCACAAAAGTTAAGCCCAGAAAAAAGTTTAACGACATGAGGTGTCACTTAAGCAACCATATTGTGAATTTAACCAAGCAATAAATTGCACTGCAACATCCACAACCAGCGCTTCTGCTTTACGGTTATTGGAATATTCCAACTGATCATAGACCAGCTTCCCATCTCGAACATAGCAACCTAAAGTCATGTGTTGTTGAACCGCCTGAGATGACATATGAAAAGCCACATACTCCCTATCAACAATATGCTGTGCATAACTGGCAGCTAAACAATGATGATATCGTTTAGATTCTTCAATAATTCGCTCTAAATTTGCCAGCTCTTCAAAACACCAATCTGAAAATTGAATTCTTTTGCTTAATGTGATGGGTTGCCATACCGCTAAGGCGAAATTTTTCTTTAACTTGTTCATCATTTCTTGTGTTTGGATTTGATCATGCCAATGCACGGCTTGATGAAACAGACCGATCCAGGTGGTATTTTTAGGCACGATTTTGTTATCTGTAAAATAATCAACCAAATAATCGCGAACATACGCATCAAAGACCGATACTCGAGTATAGCGACCACGTACATAAAAAATTTGCCTAAACTCATCCAACTGTATTTTATAGCGCTGTAATACCGTATAAAAATCACGATTTTGATGCGTTTCTGGGTGAATATAGTCCATAAGATCATCAGATAAAGATTGCGTTATTTTATGCAGATGCAACATATACGCTTGCATGACTCGACTTAAACGCAGATAGATATGTTTAGTCATTTGAGCATCCGTTTTCGCGACATTCCGCATCAATGCCATCCATTCATCCAAGTACAAAATAGAAGGATTTATGGCGATGCGATGATCATCAATAGATTGTTTTTGCCCTTTTAGGATGACTGTATAATTCTTTTCATGTTCGAACCATGCTTCTTGCATGGCAAAATAATGGCAACTCTGAATAAACATACGTGCAGATGAATGCTGAAAATATTGTAAAGTCGCCAAAATAATCTGTGGATGCATCTGACTGCTATCAACAAAACTAAGTGCAGTTACAGCAACTCTCACACTGCTCTGTTGAATATTTTCGCTAAGCCAATCCAATACTTCAGTTGATTGCTTAAACAACCAGTTCACAGCACGTGGATAATCAAATAATGGCAGTTTTGCCACCTTCTTTTGCCAAACAGTCGTGCTCAGGTCAAGAAAATTATGCTTTGATAATAAATCATCACGTTGCCACAGTTCACGTCGCATTAAACGAACAAAACCTAATAAATGACTTTTCTCTTCTGCATGACGATAGAGCAAATTTATATCATCTTGATGTTCGATTAACTCATTTAAATTAAAGCGCTCTGCAAATGACAATGCCAAAATACGATACATGGGGCGAGGTAAAAATTGAGCTGCACTAAAACAAAAATCATCCAAACATTCCATCAAAGGCTGTATCGGTAGAACCTCATCCGCACAAACACCTTGAATAGAACAAATCTCTTGCACAATTTTAATAATATATTCAGGTACTGGGGTTTTATTTATCACACAATCAGTCAAGACGGTAGACTGATAAAAATCAGCCTTCATCATCAGATGATCAATCATTTCAGCTTGAAGCAAAGAAAGCTGTTTCAAAAAAATACTGACCCGCTCAGCACCATTGATCCATACATAAACTTGATCTAGTAAAACTTGCCGAAACTGTTGAGCCTTTTGACGCAGAAAGAGGGAATGTTGTGGTTTTAAATCACCAGTTAAAAAATACAGATCATGCAATATAAATTCTTCAACCAATTCTGCTTTTTGCCCCACATAATTAAAATCACAACATAAAATACTGCTCTGAACTGATGTAGGTGCAGAAAACTGTAGTTGAAACAAACCATTTGCGATGTATACACAATGCCGTTCTTGATCGACACGAAACATATTTTGAGCATTTAGATCAGTGACAATATTGAGCTGATCCTGAAAAATTTCATTTAGACTTTTAGAAACTCTAAATAACTGTTTCGCAATGAATGGGTACTGCGGTACTAAACAACCCTGTTCCATACTCGCCTCACATTGAACTCACATCTCACGGTGAATTTAATAATATATCGTGAAGATAATGTATGCCGAAGAGAGAATTTAAGCAAACCTAGCTGACCAGAATTTATACTTAATTATTTGATATTCAATTATAAAAAATATAGATCTCACATAAACAAGGCTATACCAATTTCAAAAATCAAATATTTTCACCTTTTAAAATGTTCTCATCCTCAACACATTTGTTGTTGAATTTAGTCATGAAAATCTTTTAATCGTTCAATATGCATTGAATTTGGGTTGGATATAAATTGAAAAATATAATTACGTCAGATCGGCAAATAAAAATGGCTATGGTCAGCAATACTGACCACAACCATTTTATTTTTATTGTATAAGTACAATAATCATCGGCGAATCAATCACAACATAAAGGTATGATGACCCACGTAGTATTCTTTATGACTTAGCCAACAACATGTTTTTGTACAAGAATCGACCCAACAGAATAACCTGCACCGAATGAGCACAGTACACCATATTCACCATCATTAACTTCGTCTGCAGTACGATGCAATGCAATGATTACACCAGCAGAAGACGTGTTAGCAAATTCATCTAGAATAATCGGTACAAGCGCACGATCAGCATCTTTACCCACTACATATTTTAAAATCAGATCATTCATACTGGCATTGGCTTGATGTAACCAAAAACGCTTCACATTGCTTGGTGCAATGCTATTTTTCTCAAGTTGAGTGGTAATAATTTTAGCCACCAATGGGCAAACTTCTTTAAAGACTTTACGACCATCCTGACGGAACAATTTGTCATCTACCACTGCATCTTCACTACGGTTTAAGTAACCGAAGTTGTTGCGAATATTATTTGAAAACTGGGTAAACAAATGCGTATCTACAATTTCAAAACCAGTTTTGGTGGTCGTATCTTCAATAATCGACGCAGTCGCAACATCACCAAAAATAAAGTGACAGTCACGTGAACGGAAATCGGTATGACCGGAGGTGATTTCAACATTAACTAGCAATACACGGCGTGCGCCACATTTAATGGCATCAGCGGCTTGCTTTAAACCAAATGTTGCAGCAGAACATGCCACATTCATGTCGTAAGCGTAACCTTGAATCCCCAAAGCAGATTGAATTTCAATTGCAACCGCAGGATAAGCACGTTGAATATTTGAACATGACAGAATAACCACATCGATATCTTCTGCAGTTACCCCTGCATTTTCCATCGCTTGTTTAGCCGCAGTCACGCCCCATTCTGCCTGAATAGAAAGCTCATCATTACTACGTTCACGTAAACGTGGATACATACGTTTTGGGTCTAACACACCTGACTTATCAGCAACATAACGGCTTTTAACACCAGATGCTTTTTCAATAAATTCAGCATTTGAACCGCGACGTGCGGCTATTTCACCCGCTGCAATTTTATCAGCATTGTCGTGATTAAACAGTTCCACATAAGCATTTAAACTGGTCACTAACTCTTCATTGCTAATGGCTTCTTCTGGATGATATAAGCCTGTACCTGTAATACGAATGCCCATGTAAAACTCCTACTAATATCGCACTATGTTAACCGATGCCCAATTGATTCCATACTTTTTGCAATCTGGTTGGAGAAATAGGCATCTTTGTTTTCATTGGCTGTGAGAACAAAGAAATGCGAAATTCTTCAATCATGAAGTACAGTTCTTTTAGGCGAGCATCATTTTTAAACTTAAATAATTTTTCCATCCATGGATCAACTTGATCAATGGCAGAATTGTCCCTTTGTAGGTTATTTGGCAAGCGCTCTAAACGCAAGACCAAAGCCTTTAAATAACGTGGAAACTCCTGCCATATGTCTGAAGATTTGACATATACGCAGTTGGAAAGATTCATTAAATCAAGCTGATCTTCAACATCATCTATATTTTTTCCAAACAGAGAATCGTCTAAAACCAACAATTTCCGACGGATATCCTGCCATTGGATATAAATATCACTCAATATGGATAATGCCTCTTGTCCCTGCGTAAGGAAAGATTTTTTTACATTTAAAATTAAGTTTTGAAATTCTTCAGCATTGACAGGAAGATCATTTATTGACATCTGTAGTGTGGCATAAACTAACATTTGTTCTAACTGTGCTTTGTCACCCAATGGGGAATATGCCAAAGCCAGCGGTTTAGAAATCTGTTTTTTCAGTTGACGACTCAAATCCCCCAACTGCATATAAACTAGACGAATCACCCCTTCGCGGTGCAGACGAATCGCTTCTGCTTGATCATTAAAAGTTTGAATCACCACACCAGATTCATCTTTTGCATCCAGCTCTGCAAATGCTTTAACAGGAACTAAAGCTTGATATTGCTTAACAATCACCCCTGTCACTTTCTGCGATGCTTCAAAGGTAAAACTTTCAGGGAAAGCTTTAAATTCGCCTTTAAGCTGTTTGACAGGGCTATGTGTTTCCGTGCGGCAACGTGCTTTCAGTTCGACTAAATCACGCCCTTGTTCAATCACATGCCCTTTTTCATCAATCACTTTAATGAATGGCAACAAATACTGATCAATACGCTCAAAACTAAAGTCTTTTGCTGTGATTTGTTCCCCACGCAGTTGAAATGCCAAATAACTAAAAATATGTTCATGCAAATGAACGGCATCAATGCCTTTCATCAACTTACGCGCTGTATCAGGAATAGGCACTAAATTTCGGCGTTTATCTTTCGGCAAAGATTTTAATAATGCTTCAATCAAATCCTGTCGCCAGCCGGGAATTCCCCATGACCAAATATTTTCATCGACCTGCGGCAAAGCCTGTACAGGAATTTTAACATTGGCGCCATCTTCATCATGACTTGGGTCAAAGCGATAACTTGCAGCGAAACGCAATGAACCATTGTGTAGATAATCAGGGAATTGCTGCGTGGTCGGACGATCATTCATCCACAACGCATCATCATCCACAAATAAATAACGTGGATTTTGCGGTTCTATCGTCGCTCGCCAATCTTCAAAAGCACGTCGGCTGGCCACATCTTCAGGTACTTTGGAAGCATAGAATTGATAAATGGTTTCTTCATCCACCACCAAATCACGACGACGTAATTTGTCTTCAACACGTTCTACTTCTTCTAGTTTCTGCAAATTGTGTTTTAAAAATGGTGGTGTAATACCTAAATTGCCTGTGGTTAAAGCATCTCGCAGGAAAATTTCATGAGCTGCGGCTTGATCAACCTTTTCATAATTCATTAACTGCTTTGGCTGAATAATCAATCCAAACAATGAAATTTGATCATAGGCATTCACAATACCTGCTTTTTTCGACCAATGCGGTTCAAAATAGTGATGCTTCAACAAATCAGGTGCAGCAAGCAAAATCCATTCAGGTTCAATTTTCGCCAAAGTCCGTAAATACACTTGTGAGGTTTCCACCATCTCAAATGCCATCACCCAAGATGCTCCACCTTTATGTAAAGTCGATGCAGGGAAAATACGGGCTTTTTGCTGACGAACAGCCATATAGACATTTTTTTCATCGGTCTTATTGGCAATAAACGAAAGTAGCCCTGTCAATAAAGCACGGTGTAAGTTTTCATAACTGGCTTTTTTATCATTAAATGAAAGCTTTAAACCCTGAGCCAATTCAGAGAGTTGTTCATGCGTTTTTTTCCATTCACGCAAACGTAACCAACTGAGAAAATGCTGACGCGCGAAATTACGACGCTTATTTTCATTCATCGATTCACGGTTATTCTGTAAGGTTTCCCATAACTTAATGTAGAACAAAAAGTCTGAATCGCCTTCCTTAAATAACGCATGTTTTTGGTCGGCTTGGGTTTGTTTATCATTCGGGCGTTCACGTGGGTCTTGCACAGCAAGTGCAGCCACAATAATCAGCACTTCATTCAAGACACCAAAATGTGCACCGCCTAAAATCATTCGTGCCAAACGTGGGTCAATTGGCATCTTTGCCATCATTTGACCGATTTTCGTCAATTCAGACTTCTTCTCATTCATTGCCCCAAGTTCAAGCAGCAACTTCCGTCCATCATTGACCAAGCGATGATCTGGCGGCTCAATAAAGTCAAAAGCTTCCAAATCTCCCAAATTGAGACTTTGCATCTGCAAAATCACCGAGGCAAGATTGGTTCGTTTAATCTCTGGTTCGGTAAACTCAGGGCGACTTTGGAAGTCATCTTCTGAATACAGTCGAATACACACACCCGGTGCAATACGACCACAACGCCCTTTACGCTGATTCGCTGCGGCTTGAGATACAGCCTCAATCGGTAAACGCTGTACCCGTGAACGATAGCTATAACGTGAAATACGGGCAAACCCGCTATCAATAACATAGCGAATATTCGGCACAGTTAAAGCCGTTTCAGCCACGTTGGTGGCAATAATAATACGTCGTCCACCACCACCCGGACTAAAAATCCTTTGTTGTTCAGCCAATGCTAAGCGAGCATATAACGGTAAAATTTCCGTATGTCGTGGACCATGCTTTTGTAAGGTTTCTTGTAGCTCGCGAATTTCTTGTTCTGTACTGGCAAATATTAAAATATCTGCATGTTCAGGATGTCCTTTTTCTTGAGCATCAGCAAAACATTCTTCTACCGCTTGAACCACTGCACGCGGCAAATTTTCTTCAAAGTCGTCAAATTCATCGTCATCACTACCACCAATGGTCATTTCTGAAATGGGACGATAACGAAGCTCTACTGGAAAGCTTCGTCCTTCTACTTCAAAAACAGGGGCATCAAAAAAGTAACGACTAAAGCGATTCACATCTAAAGTTGCTGAAGTAATGATGACTTTTAAATCACGACGTTTATGCAGGAGTTGTTTTAAATACCCCATGATAAAGTCGATATTGAGCGAACGCTCATGCGCTTCATCAATAATAATGGTGTCGTATTTGGTTAAATAGCGATCATTTGTCAGTTCAGCCAGTAAAATACCATCCGTCATTAAACGGACGATAGAGTCTTGCGAACCTTGTTCATTAAAACGGATTTTAAAACCAATCGATTCACCCAGTTTTTCACCAACTTCTTCGGCAATACGCTGTGATACGCTACGTGCAGCCAGTCGACGTGGTTGGGTATGACCAATCATACCTGTTAAACCACGTCCAGCCAGCATGGCAATTTGTGGTAACTGCGTGGTTTTCCCCGACCCCGTTTCCCCTGCCACAATAATCACTTGGTGTTGTTGAATCGCTTTAATGAGCTGATCCGCAGATTGGGTCACGGGTAAATCTTGATTCAGTCGAATATTTGGGAGACGTGATAGACGTTCACGGACTTTATGATTGGATTTTTCAAAAAGTTCCTGATATTGCGCCTCACTGGCATCTTTACCTTTGCGTAGTCGATTTAAACGATGATGGTCACGCGCCATGACCCATTGATCTACATTTAAATGACTTAACACAGATAACATATCCCAAAACAAAAAATTGAACTGCACATTTTACGCTGTAACGCTCTCGAGAGAAAGACAACGCAATATTTATTCATTGCATTTAATGCAAAGAATATTCAAAAACATCAGAACAGCTCACGATCTAAGTTTAAATAGGCTATTGAAATTCGTAGACCATCACATTCATAAACCATATAAAACGATCTAACAATTTATATTTACTGTCATAATTCACCGCAAAAACGATTTGATCTTCAAAAAGAAATCTACTTTTTTAAAAACTTACCCTTGAATTTTAGATAGCCAGCCTTCATCTTCTAAGGCAAGCCGAAAAACTGATGTTTTGTCATTAAGCCATCATCTTTACATGGCTTAATCAATAAAAAGATCAGATTTGATGAAATAGTAAACTTCACAATATTTAATTCGGTTTTTCCGATTTCAATAATGTAAAAATACTGTTTCATCAATAACAAAAAATTCGCTATTCTTTTAGAAATTAAATACAAACCTCGATCATGGAGATAATGATGAGCTTAATTAATACAGAAGTTAAACCATTTAAAGCACAAGCATTCCACAACGGTCAATTTATTGAAGTGACTGAAGCTGATCTTAAAGGCAAATGGTCTGTATTCTTCTTTTATCCAGCTGACTTCACTTTTGTTTGCCCAACTGAACTTGGTGACCTTGCAGACAACTACGCTGAATTCAAAAAATTAGGCGTTGAAATCTTTTCAGTTTCTACTGACACGCATTTCACGCATAAAGCTTGGCACGATTCTTCAGCAGAAATCAAAAAAATTGAATACGTAATGGTTGGTGATCCAACTTGGACGCTTGCTAAAAACTTTGAAGTATTAATTGAATCTGTTGGCCTTGCTGATCGTGGTACTTTCGTAATCGATCCTGAAGGTAAAATCCAAATCGTTGAAATCAACGCTGGTGGTATTGGTCGTGATGCTTCTGAACTTCTTCGTAAAGTTAAAGCAGCTCAATATGTTCACGCTCACCCAGGTGAAGTTTGCCCAGCTAAATGGCAAGAAGGCGATGCAACTTTAGCGCCTTCAATTGACCTAGTGGGTAAAATCTAATTTCTATTAGATTGAACTGATTCAAAAACCACGCTTTCTAGCGTGGTTTTTTTATTGCTAATCTAAGTTGCTTAAATTTTTATTAATTTTATCAAACTAGAATCTAATCTAAAGTCTGAACACCGCCGCCATTTACAAAAATAGTTTGTCCACTCACCCACGCTGAAATTGGCGAGGCAAAATACAACATTGCTCCTGCAATATCGTCTGCCGTTCCCAGTCTTTTTATGGGTGTATGCTGCAACATTTTCTCTTCAATCTCTGGGGTCAGCACACTTACCAAAGCAGCGGTTCGCGTTGCACCAGGGCCAACTGCATTAATTCGAACCTCTGGACCAAAATCAAAGGCTAGGTTCGCAACCATATGATTGACAGCAGCTTTAGATCCTCCATATCCACTCATATTTGGAGAGGCATTTTTACTAGACATTGAAGAAGTAATCACAATTGAACCATAACCTGATTTTTTCATATGCGGTACGCATAACTGACTTAAGCGCCAGCCACTAAATACATTGAGCTCATAATCACGCTTAATGTCATCAATGGTAATTTGAAAAGGATTTTCACGTCCTCCACCTCCACCGCCTGCGTTGTTAATTAGAATATTGACCGTACCAAAAGTTTGCACGGTTAAATCAACAAGATTAACCAAACTCAGATCATCTAAAACATTACATTGCACAGCTAAAGCTCGTACGCCTATTTGCTCAACGTCTTCCACCACCTTTTGAGCTTTTTCCATATTTAAGTCGCCAATAACAATATGCGCACCTGCTTCTGCTAAAAGTAATGCCGTTGCCTTACCAATACCATCCGCACCGCCTGTAACAATAGCGACTTTATCTTTTAGGTTAAAAAGCTCATTCATTTTCATGCCAATACCTTTTTTATCAAACTTTATTATGAGAGAAGAAATAGTATAATTCTTATCAGTTTTATCTCATTGCATAACTTTTTGATATACAGATTTAAGTATATAAGTAACATTATATGAAATTATAAAAAATCAATAATTTAAAATAGAGCTTGCTTTAATTTATTATTTTTGCATATTGCACCTCTCTGCTTCATTTTATTTTTTAGTTACAAATTTGCTATACATCCATTAAGTCTTTTTAATTACCTTTAAATGAAACAGAGGTAGCATAGAAGTCTGTAAATAAACAATAAAAAGGAGTTGCTTATGGAAACAATACTTATGGTAACTTCTTATAAATACAATGCATCTTCACGCTATTTAAAAATTTTTTATAATAATGGCTCGGGAGAGCTGTACTACCCTGTCCCTGAATTTATTTATAATAATTTGTTGCGTTGTAGTGATAAAACAGCCTTTGTACACAAATACCTAGAATATGATGTACATTTTACGCGGCTTTCAATTCAGTAAACTCAGAAAATGAATAATTCAAAGTATTAGATCACTTGTATAATGCAGGAAACCTTCAATTATATTATTTTCAAATTAATATAATCTATACTGATTGATAAATGCTTTATACAAGCAATCTAACCACAGACAAGATTAGAAGATTGTTTATAAGCAACCATAAATATACCTGCCCCTATAGATAGTATCATCGTCATGAACCGTTCATCATTTGTTACTAACTCAATAAATTTTTTAACTTCTGCCGTATGAGAAATCACATTATCCACCATTTAAACACCCCCTTTCGGATTCATCATATTTTGTAGATAGGTCCAATAATCAACATAAGCAATACGTTCTGCATCTAACAAAATAAAATCATATTGCATTACACTATTTTCAAGAAAGTTTTGAGCATCACCTACCCAAAAATCAATTACATCATCCAATGCTAATTCTTGAGCATATTTCTTTGCTTTTGTTGTACGTGATTGATCAATTTCGAGAGTTGTCACATGACCTTGCGTTTCTTTCGCAGCATTGGCTAGCCATAAAGTCGAATAACCTGTCGAAGTACCAATCTCTAGAATTTTTTTAGATTGCTGGATCCGAATTTGCATGGCTAAAAATAATGCAGAGTCAGGTTCAATATTTCGATAACGCTTAATACGGTCAGTTTGTAAAGCATCAAATTTGATAAAACTTTGATACAACTCTTGCATCCGTTGTTGAAATAGTAAACTCATGCTCATATCAGATGTCCTAATCTTTAGCGGTTGTTCTGAGCCTAACTTATCTATAATAAAAACTATATTTAAGCCGTCTCTTGAATCAATTTAAATCGTGGTAGCACTTGACCATCAGATAAAGTAACCGTTTCTTGAAACATCTCTAATGGACGCACCCACATAGAATAATCACCATATAAACACTGATAGACCACCAGCTTTTCACCTGTTTCACTGTGTGTTGCCACATGAAAAACTTGATATAAATTCCCTTTATAATGTTGATAAATTCCAGATTTAAGGTTCATTGATTTTTGCCCAGTGAAAAAGTTTCCCTCATCATAATCAAATTACCTATTGATCATGACATAAATTTAATGTTTCCATAAAATATCTAATAAATGTTTGAATACACGCATTAAACCCTGATATCCAAAGTTAAAATATTACTGACATCAATGACGAATAATCAATCTACTTATTCGATTATAATTATAAAAACAAACTGTTTTACCTATTTATTGATTTATCTTATGATGACTACATTCAATAGACATTTACTCCTTTGGAGACCTTAGCCATGTTAGATCAAAATACTTCAGCACAATTAAAAACCCTACTTGAACGCTTAGAAAGTCCAATTGAAATTGTGGCATCGCTCAATGATTCTGACAAATCAGACAAAATTAAAGAATTGGTCACTGAAATTGCAGCATTATCCGATCAAGTGACGGCTCGTTTTGATGGCACAAATAGCCGTCGTCCAAGTTTTGGGATTGCCAAAGTGGGTGAGCAACCACGAGTTAACTTTGCTGGTTTGCCAATGGGTCATGAGTTCACCTCACTGATCTTGGCTTTGTTACAAGTATCGGGTTATGCACCTAAAGTATCTGATGAAGTTTTAGCACAAATCAAAGGCTTAAACTTAAGCGATGATTTTGATGTATTCGTATCTTTAAGCTGCCATAACTGTCCTGACGTGGTRCAAGCTTTAAACCTGATTGCCATTAACAACCCAAATGCCACTGCAACCATGATTGATGGGGCGTTCTTCCAAGACGAAGTTGAACAACGCAAAATCATGGCCGTACCAATGTTGTTCCAAAATGGTGAGCATATTGGTCAAGGTCGTATGACTTTGGAAGAAATTGTGGCAAAACTAGATACACACTCATCGAGTAAAGATGCACAAAAACTCAATGCCAAAGGTGTGTTTGATGTACTGGTGATTGGTGGTGGTCCTGCGGGAAATACCGCAGCCATTTATGCGGCACGTAAAGGCATTCAAACGGGTATTGTGGCGGAACGCTTTGGTGGTCAAGTCATGGATACCATGGACATTGAAAACTACACTTCAGTACAAAAAACACAAGGTCCGAAGTTTGCCGCTGAAATGGAAGCGCATGTGCGTGCTTATGATGTCGACATCATGAACTTACAAAAAGTGGCTGCGATTAAAGGTGCTGATGAAACGGTGAATGGTTTAGTTGAAGTGACATTGGAGAATGGCGCTAAACTGGAATCAAAAACCATTATTTTATCGACAGGTGCACGCTGGAGAGAAATGAATGTACCGGGTGAGCAAGAATACAAAACCCGTGGTGTGGCGTACTGCCCACACTGTGATGGCCCATTGTTTAAAGGCAAACGTGTTGCAGTGATTGGTGGGGGTAACTCAGGTGTGGAAGCGGCAATTGATCTTGCTGGGATTGTTGAGCATGTGACCTTGGTTGAGTTTGATACCAAATTACGTGCAGACCAAGTCTTACAAGATAAACTCAACAGCTTGCCAAATACCACCGTGATCATGAATGCACTTTCGACTGAAGTGGTCGGTGATGGTGCACAAGTGACTGCACTTAAATACAAAGATCGTGCAACGGATGTCGAACATAGCATTGAGCTTGCTGGAATCTTTGTACAAATTGGTTTGTTACCGAATACGGATTTCTTAAAAGCATCCAATGTTGAACTTTCCAACCGTGGTGAGATTGTGATTAATGATCGTAATGAAACCAATGTGAAAGGTGTATTTGCAGCAGGTGACTGTACCACAGTGCCATATAAACAAATCATCATTGCTACTGGTGAAGGCGCGAAAGCATCACTCTCAGCTTTTGATTACATCATCCGTTCGGGGATGTAAATAATAAAAAAGAGGTTAAAGTGTCCCCAAGCACCTTAACCTCTTCATCACGCGTTATTTGACTATTATTTTTCTCAAATATTCTTGTTTTATAGGAACTTTGGAGGCTAATCCTTAAGTTCCTTTTTTATGCTTGCAATGTGTAAATCTAAAGTGTCCCCAAGCACCTTAGATTTACGGTTGCATTAAACATTTTTTGTTTTGCAATCTTATTATTTTACTTTTCCCAAGCTTTTTTTTATTTAATTAAGCAATTAATGTTCCAACTCAATGGCAAATATTAAGCTTTAAATAAGTCCAATCCTTTGAATTTTTCCAGCAATTGCACTCGTGTTTCTAAGTACTCAGGATGCGGCGTAATACAGTCAATGGGGCAAACGGCTAAACAGGTCTGATGATCATAAAAACCGACACATTCTGTACAACGATCTACATCAATTTCATACACTTTACTGCCCTCCAAAATGGCCTCATTAGGGCATTCAGGCAGGCACATATCGCAATTAATACATTGATTGGTAATCAATAAAGCCATACGTTTATCTCTTAGCTCGCTACATATGCCAGTGCAGAGGCGGTAATATCTTGCATTGAATACGGTAGATTACGAATGAGCAGGGCATGGTTCATATCGACATTGGCAGGAACAGGAATATCAACGATATAACCAGAGCCTTTGGCTTCAGAAATAGCATGGCCTTTTTTGTCTAAAATTTCAGTCAGCGTAAAAGTGATGTTGCCAGAAGTAGTCATGAGTTCTAATGAATCACCCACGTCAAAACGGTTTTTAACTTCAATTTTAATATAGTTGCCATTACGTTCTAAAACCTCACCGACAAACTGTTGATGATTAAAACGTGATGAACCCGTTTCGTAGTTTTGATATTCGCTATGCACATGACGACGTAGGAAACCTTCGGTATAACCACGGTTGGCCAAACCTTCTAATTGATTCATTAATGCTGGATCAAAAGCTTGACCAGACAGTGCATCATCAAGTGCTTTACGGTAAATTTGTGCAGTACGTGCACAATAGAAGTAAGATTTGGTACGACCTTCAATTTTTAATGAGTGAATGCCTATTTTCGCTAAACGATCGACATGCTGAACGGCACGTAAATCTTTAGAGTTCATGAAGTACGTACCATGTTCATCTTCTTCCGCAGCGAACATTTCTTCTTCATTACGTTGTAATAAAACCGGTTCGCCAAATTGGTGTTGTTCTATGGCGTGTTGCTCATCGGCATCTTTATTGTTGCAGCAAGATGCCGTTTCCAGTGGTTGGACTGGAATGACATCCCCAGAGGTATCTTCTGCTGCTTCGTGAATCTTATATTCCCAGCGACATGCGTTAGTGCAAGCACCTTGATTTGCATCACGTTTATTCATATAGCCTGAAAGTAAGCAACGACCGGAATAAGCCATATAGAGTGCACCATGTACGAAAACTTCAATTTCCATATCAGGCACATTCTGTTTAATTTCTTCAATTTCCTCTAAAGATAATTCACGTGACAAAATGACACGGGTTAAGCCCATATTTTTCCAAAATTTCACCGTTGCCCAGTTCACCGCATTGGCTTGAACAGAAAGATGGATCGAAACGTCTGGAAAATGTTCACGCACCATCATGATTAATCCGGGATCAGACATAATCAAAGCATCAGGCTGCATGGCAACAACAGGCTCAAGGTCTTGAATAAAATTTTTAAGTTTGCTGTTGTGTGGTTGAATATTTGCGACCACATAGAATTTTTTGCCTAAAGCATGTGCCTCAGCAATACCAATTTTTAAGTTGTCATGATCAAACGCATTATTACGTACACGTAAGCTATAACGTGGCTGTCCTGCATAAACGGCATCGGCTCCATAAGCAAATGCATAACGCATATTCTTAAGTGAACCAGCCGGAGAGAGGAGTTCAGTTACGTGGGAAATAGTCATGACTTAAATAAAGGCATATAAAAAATATGTCTTTATTGTAAGGATATAAAAAAATGATTCAACCTAGTATTTTAGTAAGGTTTATCTGTGCTCAATTTTAGGTTTTTTAATATATTACAGCGATCTACGGTAGTATTTGAACTGCATGATTGACGCAGTTCCTGTAATTGAGTTTTAAATTTTTGCAGTTCGTTCAGTTTTTCTTCCACTTGCTGAATATGCTGTTCAATCAAGTGGTCAATAACCAAACAATCTTGCTTTGGCTGTTTGGTTAATTCGATTAATTCGGCAATTTCGTGCAGCGAAATATCCAATGCACGGCAGCGTTTAATAAAAATCAGCCGTTTTAATGTTTCTTCATCATAATATTTATAGTTATTTTCTGCACGAAAATTTGCTTTAATCAGCAGTTTTTTCTCATAAAAACGAATTGAGTCTGTGCTTAATTGCGCTTTCTTTGCTAAATCACCAATTAAATACTGCTGCATGCCTTGACCTTGGAGTTAGACCATAGTTTTAAATAGCATATACAGTTTAAACTTTAAACAAGAGGTATGCCATGGCTTGTAGTTGCAGTGCTGAACCAGCACCGCTAAAACCCAATAGCAAATTTAGAACGGCTTTATGGATTGTGCTATTCATTAATTTGACCATGTTCTTTGTTGAACTAATGGGGGGCGCTTATGCACATTCATCTGCGTTATGGGCAGATTCGCTGGATTTCTTTGGTGATGCCGTGAATTACGCTATTTCGTTGGCTGTACTTAGTGCAAGCTTATATTGGCGTGCAACCGTTGCTTTAGCGAAAGGTATTGTAATGGCTACTTTTGGTTTTGTGGTCATTGGCAAAGTGATTTATGCCTATATGCAAGGTATTTCGCCTGAAGCGATAACCATGGGTGCAATTGGGATTTTGGCTTTAATTGCAAATGTTGTGTCAGCGATCATTTTATATGCTTTTCGTGATGGTGACTCGAATATGCAGTCGGTTTGGCTTTGCAGCCGTAACGATGCCATTGGTAATACTGCGGTAATATTTGCCGCGATTGGTGTATTTGGAACAGGAAGTATGTTGCCGGATATTATTGTGGCGGTGATTATGGCTGCTTTAGGTTTAACGGGTGGGTATCAGGTGGTGGTGAAAGCACTTCATGAGCGAAAAGATAATAGAGTCACCGCAGTCAATTAATAGGCGTTCCTCACATATCTTAAGGGAAGATCTGAAACAGATATTTCACCGTTATGGCTGAGCGAAAAACAGCGTATGAACATTAACAGATAGCGAGTTAGTTTTCTGGTCTCCTGCACCAATGGAATCAGATTTCCCTATTCATTGTGAAAAATAACAACAATTAGATCAATAAAAAACAGAGGTCTAGACCTCTGTTTTTTTTATTCGCCGAGTATGGTCGGCGGCAGATAAATCGTAAATTCATTAACAGGTTCAATTAGCACACTATAAGGCTGTAATTGATTTTCAAACGACACTAACTTCATACGCGCTAAAAGTTCAAATTTGGCATGCAGTAGTTGTGCCGGTTTGGGCTGCAAGCGTTCATGCCACACACGGTAAGTACCTAATTTTCCATCTCGGCGATGATAAAAACCTGCCAGCGGATGAGTTAAAAAGACCTGATAACTTTCTAAATTTGGAAAGCCGGAATAGTTCCAATCATCACTTTCAGATTGGGTTAAATGCAATGCTGAGCTGGCCCATGCAGATTGAGTTTGCACTTTATACTGTGTATACAATCCAGCATTATCTTGCTGACAGTCAAATTCAAAACTTGCTGGGTGCCACGGTAATTGCCATAAATGGCGCGGCACAAGCAAGGTCCAAGAATCTAAAGTCGTGCCAATAAACCATACACAGCGTTCTTGTGTTTCCTGATCGACCACATAAACGCGGTAATCGGTCTGTTCCATAGTGAAGTTAGGAAAAGGGCACACAGCAGAAGTAAAATCAACAGTTATAAATGGAACGACAGACATCAAAGCCTGTTCTTTGCCTTGATATTGAATGGTGTCCAATTTAAATCGTGCAGGAATAATGTCTTTAAAACGGATGGGGTCGATTGCATAAGTGATCAGTGCAAAATGTTGCAGCTTACATTGCACATCCAGGCCCGTCGGCTTGGGGCGCGGGTATAAAAAGTCTTGAAAATTTAAGTTTGGAAAAGTCATTTTAACCAATTTGGAAAATTTATAATTGTTGAGTAAATATAAAACAAAGTTTACAGATGCGTAAATATAGATGAAACATTATGCACATTTTCTTTTAACAGATTTAGTTTTTCTAATTCAGACAAGCAAGGGAAAGGGTGCCACGACTATAAGTGGGCTTTACAAAAGTGTTTTTAAAATCGAATAATTCTTAGAAACAGAGTTATTTCAAGCGACTGACAGACTTTTTAATCAAATATACAGTGCTTTATGAACAATAAAAATATTTAAAAACAAATGTTTATGCAGTTGGATTGTCCATTTTGCTCCAAAAATTTTGCCAAAGCTGTAGGTATTGTTCAATGAGTTGTTCATAAGCAGGTCGTTGAATATGCATATAGCTTTGGGTGAAAAGTGCCCAAATATCGTCTTCATGATTGTCATCATTGGCTAATTTTTTTGAATGATCCACCACACCATGACAAGCATAATATCCATGTGTAAATTGCACGTCGTATTTTTTTAAATTAATTCTGAGTGCTTCACTGTATTTGATCACCTGCAATTCTGCACAGGCTAAAATTAACAATAAACTGTCATAAGAAGGTAGGTGTGGCTGATTGAATTGGTTGAGATCATAGGCTTCTGTAACCACTGCTTTTTGATCTAAAGGATCGACCTGTAGTAATCTTAATAAATCGATAAAGTAAATCAGATGCGATTTTGCTGGTGAACTCAAACTTAGCTCATATGTATTAAAACCTAATTCATCAATCAAGTTGAGAGATAGTAAATAGCGAGCATGGGCTTTAGCATGAACACGGTCTACTTCATGAATATTTTCATGATTTTCTAGCTGTAAAGCTTGATAAATAACCATGCTGAGCGCATCAGTAAAGGTTTTTACAATGGCAGTAAAATAGTTGAGATGGATGAATTTTAACTGTTCTAAAGACAAAGTTTGAGTGTTAAGACGCGTTAAAATTGGATGCTGAAACAACGGATGTTGTAGGCAAGTTTGTTTAAGTTGTTGAACCTCATGGACATGCTTGTTCCATAAGGTAGACGGAATAGACTTTTTAATAAAACTTAAAGCTTCAAGCCGTGCATTTTTAGATTGAGTGAAAGAAAGTGTACTCATAAGGGGAGGTCAGTCTTCGAATCTTTCAATCATAGTAAAAAAAATATAAATACGCTACACCATTTTTTATAAAAGACTTTTATTTCAAACATTTGTTCTTGTAGAATGAATAGAGTAATAAGTGATAAACATGATTTTTTTTAATACGATTCAAAAAATGTTATACTATTTCATATTCGCATTAGATCATTAAAAAGATGCATTTTTTCTATTTGATTTTGGTTCAGCATACAATGAAAATAAGGTTGGTAGGTAAGTAGCATGTCCAAAAAAGACGACATAATTAATACTGCACTGCATCTTTTTAATTCTTACAGTTATAACTCAATTGGGATCGATCGGATCATTAGTGAATCCGGTGTCGCTAAAATGACATTTTATAAATATTTTCCATCTAAAGCGAAACTGATTGAGGAATGCTTGTATCGTAGAAATATGAATATACAAGCATCTTTAGGTGCTGCAATTGCTAAATGCGACGACAATGACTACTTAGCGCATGTAAAAGCCATTTTCTTCTGGTATCAGGCATGGTTTCACATGGAAGACTTTAATGGTTGCATGTTTCAGAAGGCTGTTGAGGAAATTTCTAAAATATATCCATCAACGATGCAGCCCGCTATAGAATATAAAGAGTGGTTACTGGAGCGAATTCGTTTTGCTTTAGAACAGTTAAAAATAAAACAGCCACTTCAGTTGGCTATACTTCTGACGAGCATTTTGGACGGGATGACGATACAAGCACAAATTGATAAAGATTCGGTCAATATTGAGGAATATTGGAAACGTGTTTATCAGTTAATTCAATTGGAACTTATGTCAGTTTAAATTTTTACTGTGCCTTATCCATTGTAGTTTCTAAATTTAAAAAATAAAAAAAGCGTGAATATTATAGTTATATATCACGCCTCGCTGAAAGTTCTTGGTTCAATATTAATATTGAAGTCTATTTCATAATAAAATAGGCTAAAATATTAATATTATGAGGAGTTTGAAAACTCCCTTCTTATGTTGTTTTTATACTTGTAAAGTGCCCTCTGGATGTATTATAAATTTCAGCTAAATAAAACAAATCAGGAGTATACAGACCTGTCTGTTTGTGTTTGAGAGTATAGGTAATTTTATTGCTTAAGACAACAATTTTTAGTCAGTTTTTTGACCAATTTTGACCAAAATCGTCAGTATGGTTGTTTTTTGTTCGGTTTTGATAAAAAATAAATCTTTGAAATTAAAAAAAAACCGAGGAAACTCCTCGGTTTTTCAATATTGCACGGTATTATTTTTCAACGAATGCACGTTCAATTACGTAGTCACCAAGAACACCCATACGTGGAGATTCTTTAAGACCGTGTTGGTCAAGAAGTGCAGCAACGTCGTCTAGGAAAGACGGGCTACCGCAAAGCATTGCACGGTCAGTTTCTGGGTTGAAACGTGGTAGACCAATTTTTTCGAAGATCTCACCCGTTTCAATTACAGTCGTTACACGTCCTTGGTTTGGATATTCTTCACGTGTTACTGTTGGGTAGTAAACCAGTTTATCTTTAATACCTAATTCTTCGAAAAACTCATTGTTTGGAAGTTCATTTAAAATTAAGTCTTGGTAAGCCAATTCAGAAATGAAACGTGTACCGTGAACAACAATGACTTTTTCAAAGCGTTCATAGGTTTCAGGATCACGAATGGTTGCTAAGAATGGCGCAAGACCTGTACCTGAAGAAAGCAGATATAAGTTTTTACCTGGATTTAAGTCATCAAGCACTAAAGTCCCTGTAGGTTTTCTAGAAATTAAGATTTCATCGCCCACTTTTACTTTTTGTAAAATAGAGGTTAAAGGACCATCTGGAACTTTAATAGAGAAAAACTCTAATTCTTCTTCGTAGTTAGCACTGGCAATAGAATAAGCACGCATTAAAGGCTTACCGTTTACTTCAAGACCAATCATTACAAATTGTCCATTTTTAAAACGTAACGCAGTATCACGTGTGGTTTTAAAAGAGAATAAGGTGTCATTCCAGTGGTGGACGTGAGTAATCTTTTCGACGTTGAAAGCAGCCATTAAAGGTCTCAATAAATTATCAAATTAGAACAGCTTACTATTCTAATCTAAAAACATTCTCGATAAACTGAATATATTTAATTGAGCTTATTAGAAAAAGTGATGACTACTGAACTTAAACTGCCTATTATTGGCTATATGAATTCACCTTATTGTGAAAAATTTGGTATTCCGAGGCAACCCAATTTAGTTCAAGTTGAATCTTATATTGAAATGCTTGAACCTTATAATGATTTATTGGCGTTCGAGGGCATTGATGAATTTAGTCATTTATGGTTGATTTGGCAGTTCCATGACAATAAAAATCAACAAGATAGCCATAAATTTCGCCCTCAAGTCCGACCACCACGTTTAGGTGGAAATAAGAAAATCGGGGTATTTGCGACACGTAGTATGTATCGTCCTGCACCTATGGGTTTGTCTGTGGTGCAGTTGAAAGAAGTAAAAAAAGTTGGTAAGTCCGTTCGTGTTTATGTGACCGGGAGTGATTTGCTTAACGGCACACCAATTTTAGATATTAAGCCATATATTCAATATTCAGATGCAGTTGCAGACGCAAAAAGTGGTTATGCACAACATGAGCCTGAACGAATGCTGGTTATTTGGACAGAAAGTGCCGAGCAACAAAAGCAAAATTTAATTCAAACTCAGAGTTTAGATGATCGAATTGCGCATGAATTGGAACAAGTTTTATCACTGGATCCAAGACCTGCTTATCAACATGATGCAGAGCGAATTTATAAAATGAATTTTGCCCATTTGGATGTGAGTTTTTCTGTCGGATTGGACAACATTACGGTTGTTGATATTGTTCAACTCTAGCGTAGGGTAATCCAACAAAGCACACTGATTAAAACAAGAATATGGAGTATTTGAACTGGAACGAATACGCGTGCGAATTTCCAACCACCCGTTAAAGCCGCATTAATCGATTTTGAAACAGCATGCGAACCTAAGCCTAAAATCATGGCATAGAGTAATGTTAAGTTTGTTGGATCACCTTGCATGACTACTGCTGCCGCCGCCGCGTGAATTTCAAATAGCGAAGCTAACAGCGTTCCTGCAATTAAACCTGCATCCCCAAGCAAAAGATTGAGTCCATAAATACCTGCTTGAATAATGGTTAATGTGCCTGCAATGATGGCAGCTTCTTTTAAGCTAAACATTCGGCTATCGATTAATTCTATTTTTTCAAGTGGTTGGGTATGACGCAAAAGCCATAAGGCACTGAGTGCTAGAATAATGATTGCAGCCAGTGATGGCAAAATTAAAACTTTTAACCAACTGACCGACACTCCAGCCACAATAATTAACAACAGCAATAAGGTGGAAATGCAGGACATGAGTGCTGCCCCCGCATTGGCGTTGGCTTCAGCACGACCCGAGCGAACTTCCATACCTAAACTGGCGATGGTGGCTGTACTAGAGACAAAACCAGATGCTACAGCTGAAAGAATGAGCGCATTTTTTGAAGACAGTAAGCGTTTTGCAATATGTGCTAAAGCTTGAACCAGCAGTATGAGCGCAAGTAGTTTTAAAATAATATAAGGGTTGAGGACTGAGCCCCATAAAGGCGTGTTTGGAGTCAGCGGTAAGCCGATTAAAATCAGTGCGAGTAAAAATAAACCATCTTTAAATTCAGCTTCGGTAATCCATTTGCTTGCAATACCATGCATCGAATGTTTCATCATTAAAATAATGGTTAATACAACGGATAAACTTGCAGCCAGTGTAATATTCCATAGACAAAGTGCGCCGATAAAATAGGTCATCACGAATGCTAGTTCAGTGGTTACCCCAGGATCTTTAAGTTGGTTTTTAAGCGAAAAAATACCAATTCCACCAATAATGATTGCACCGATAAGACCAAAAATAGCGCCAAAGGTAAAACAGAGTGCACCGAGTAATGCACAGATCACAAAGGAACGAACTCCTGCAAAGCTATGTTGATTTTCACGTTGCTTACTTCTCTCGCGCTCTAAACCTATTAATAAACCACAACCTAAAGCCGCAGCCATAATCATCAGTAACTCTTGAAATGATGTACTTTGCAGTGATAGGTCAAGTAGATTATTCACAGTATTAATCCAAGACATTAAGGTTGAGAAATCTGCTGATTAATTGAACAGTATGTGAAACATTATTGGCTATAAATCAGCGAAAGTAAAAGCGTAATTGTCGTTAAGTTAAGAACAGCGATCGCCTTTATTTGAAAGGCATAAAAGGAGCAAGAAAGCTGATTTAATGCTAAAGCGCTTCTTTTTCTAAAAGTGATTTAAGCGAGATGAAATATAGTTTGATATAGTATTGTTCTGTTTTGGGGCTTAGAACAATGAATTTTAATTTTGAAATGGACACATCTTGGTGTCTAGAACAATTACAAAAAGATGGACGTATTACCGAGCGCAATAAGCTATTGATACAAACGACACATCGGCAACGTGAGCAACTAAAATGGCATCCATTACAATGGATTGCAAATTTTGCTCTGGCGGATCAATCGCATCCTCAATCAACCCTGACTTTAAACCGTTTATGTCAGTGGATTGCAGAAAAAGCCAATATTCCTTTTTATATTATTGATCCTTTAAAAGCAGATGTGCAGGCGCTGACCAATGTCATGTCACAAGAGTTTGCTTTACGTAATAGAATTCTGGCAGTTGAAATTCAGTCAGATCAAGTATTAATTGCTACTGATCAACCTTATAAAACAGAATGGGTTGCTAACTTAGAACATAGTCTTTTACCGAAAAAAATTCAGCGTGTATTATTAAGTCCTGAGCAATTGCAGCGTTATTTGGTGGAGTATTATCAAGTCAGCCGTGCTGTAAACTCATCGCAAAAAGCCAGTGCTTATGAGCGAGATCACAAAGGGGTAGAAGCCCTTTTACAGTTAGGGGATAGCCAAAATCCAGATGCTAATGATCAACATATTGTCAAGTTGGTGGATTGGGTTTTACAGTTTGCCTTTGAACAAGGTGCCAGTGATATTCATCTCGAACCGCGCAAAGATGCAGGAAAAGTACGCTTTCGAATAGATGGTGTGTTGCATACCATTTATAAAATGCCTGCCAATACACTGACCGCGGTGATTTCACGGATTAAAATTTTAGGTCGTATGAATGTGGCGGAAAAGCGAAAACCACAAGATGGCCGATTAAAAACTCGTACCCCGAAAGGACAAGAAACCGAGCTGCGTTTATCGACTTTACCGACTGCATTTGGCGAAAAAATGGTGATGCGTATTTTTGACCCTGAAGTATTGGTCAGAAGTTTTCAACAGTTGGGCTTTGAAGGCGATTTACTCAGTGCTTGGCAAGCTTTAACGTCGCATAGTCACGGCATTATTTTGGTGACGGGACCAACGGGTTCAGGGAAAACCACAACTTTGTATTCTTCACTGAAACAGTTGGCAACAGAACAAGTGAATGTCTGTACCATTGAAGATCCAATTGAAATGCTTGAACCCAGTTTTAACCAAATGCAGGTGAATCAAGGGATTGATTTGGGTTTTGCCGATGGTGTACGTGCTTTAATGCGTCAAGACCCCGATATTATTATGGTGGGTGAGATTCGAGATCATGATACCGCGAATATGGCGATTCAAGCTGCGTTGACTGGTCATTTGGTGTTATCTACTTTACATACCAATGACGCACCTTCAAGTCTGACTCGATTGCATGATTTAGGCATTCAGCCATTTTTAACTGCAGCGACCATTCTAGGGGTATTGGCACAGCGTCTGGTGCGGAAACTGTGTCCACATTGTAAACAAGAAACCTTTATTAATGAGCAAGAGTGGAAGCATTTGACTTTTGATTATGAGATCGAGATGCCCAACTTTGTATTCCAAGCTGTCGGTTGTGAAGAATGTCGTCATACTGGATATAAAGGTCGTATTGGTATTTATGAGTTTATGCCTTTAAGCCTAGAGAGCAAGCAACTGATTGGGGCAAATGCTAACTTAAACCAGTTGCGTCATCAGGCCAAGAAAGAAGGTATTGAACCTCTTCGAATTGCAGGTGCACGTAAAGTTTTAGCAGGCATGACCACTTTAGAAGAAGTTTTACGCGTGGTGCCTTTAAATTAAAGTATTGGTGAAAATTAAGAAATCTTAAGATTCACCTCATCTTTATTTGTTTTAATGACTTTATCGAAAAGGTGAACACAAAAATGAGGGTTTTAACCATGAATATGATTTCAAAAGTAGCTTTAATTGCAGGTTTGGTGGGTGCAACGACATTTGCTATGGCAAATACCGCAGTGAATCAAACTGCAATTGCACCGCAAGTGACCACAACGGTTAAACAGGCTTTGATTTTAAAAGACGATACTAAAGTACAGCTTAAAGGTTATGTGGTTAAAGCTGTAGGTGATGAAAAATATCAATTCCGTGATAATACTGGCACGATTACGGTCGATATTGATGATGAGTTATGGCAAGGTAAGCCAATCTCTGCAAAAACACCTGTTACCTTAATTGGTGAAGTCGACATCGATTACAAACCTGCAAAACGTGTTGAAATTGATGTGGAAGCCATTAAATTCTAGTTCATTCAAGCAACTGACGTAAAAGCAGCGGCTTAAGCAAATATCTCTCCCAAAACCACATGATTCATTCATGTGGTTTTTTGCATCCAACAAGTTTTAAAGCATGTTATCTTAAAATTAAATTATGCCTAAATATGAGAACAATACATGCGAATCTTACTGGCAGAAGATGATGCTTCCCAAGCAGAAAGCATCAAAACATGGCTGGAAATGGATGGTTATAATATCGATTGGGTTGAGCGTGGAGATCATGCCATTTTAGCCCTTGAGCAGCATCAGTATGATTGTGTGTTACTGGATCGTGGACTACCCAAAATCAATGGCGATGACATTCTGAAAACTTTACGCGCACAACAGCAACCCACGCCAGTGATTTTTATTACAGCGCAAGACAGTATTCATGATCGTGTTGAAGGTTTAGATTTAGGTGCAAATGATTATTTAGTCAAACCTTTTAGTTTGGAAGAACTTTCAGCCCGCGTACGTTCGCAATTACGACAACATCAAACTCAAGTGGGGCAATATCTTCATTTTGCCAATTTACAATTAGACCCACAAACGAAAACTCTAAAGCAAGATGGTCAACCCATTAACCTTACTGCAAAGGAGTTTCAAATTTTGCATAAGTTGATGCAAAGACCAGATTATGTGGTCACACGTGAACAATTAGAAGAATCTTTATATGCGTGGGGCGATGAAATAGAGAGTAATGCGATTGAAGTCTTTATTTATCAATTGCGTAAAAAAATAGGCAGCCAATATATTAAAACCATTCGTGGTTTAGGCTATCGCATGAGTCACGATTAATATGCTGAAAACAGTTTCTTTACAAACCAAACTGATTAAAACCTCACTATTTAGTTCAATTGTGACAGGGCTGTTGGCATTGTTGCTGTTTGTGCTGATTTCACTGTATCAGACCATGCAAGTGCAAGATCAAATCATGGATGAAATTGCCGATATGCTCTTGATTTCGGATATAACCACTCATTTAGGACAACAGGTGGATGAGCTGAGCGATGAGTTTGATATCCAATACCAATTAAAAAATCAGCAACATATACTGACCGAATCAAAAGAATTCCCGCTAGAACAGCAAAATTCAAAACTGCAAATGCAGGCATCGAATGGTTATCGCTATATTTGGCAAGATCAGCAATTATGGCGTATGTATAGTGTTGAAGATGCTGAACTTAATATGTCTGTGACAATGTTACAACCTGTAGGGGAACGCTTCAAAGAGCTGGCTCAAAATGTCATGGGCTATAGCTTGGTGTTAATTTTGCTTTGGTTCATGCAGTGGATGATTTTACATTTTGCGGTGCAACGTCAATTTAGAGTCATTCAGCAATTATCTAAAAACATTGCTGAAAAAAATGCCGATGATTTAGCACCCATTCAGCAGCAAGTACCTGCGTTAAAAGAATTACAACCGATGGTATTGCAGTTGAATCAGTTATTGCAGCGGCTTAAACAATCGTTGCTCGCAGAACAGCGCTTTACTGCGGATGCTTCTCATGAACTGCGTTCGCCTTTATCCGCTATTCAGATGCGTTTACAGGTGCTTAAACGTAAATATCCAGATTTAGATCAGGACTTGGCGAGTATTCAAAATGATGTCAGTCGTGGTACGCAAGTTTTAGAAAATTTACTTTTACTGGCACGCCTTGATCCAACCAATGTTGATCAATTACCTAAAATAGACGTCAATTTACAGGTTGTTGTGTCGGATGTCATTCAAGCTTTACAACCCTTTGCACTAGAGAAAAATATTCAGATTACGACACATATCGCGGATGATCTTTCTATCCTTGCCAATGAAAAACTAATCTTTACCTGTATGCGAAACCTTGTTGATAATGCGATTCGCTATGCTGGGCAAGATGGGCATGTATTTATTGATGTACAACAAAGGTATCAAAATGTGGTTATGACCATTGCTGATGATGGGCAAGTGCTAACTGAAGATATTTTGCAGCGTTTAGGTGAGCGTTTCTATCGTGCTTTAGGGACAAAAACACAAGGCTCGGGACTTGGACTTTCAATTTGTCAAAAAATAATGCAATTACATGCGGGTGAAATTCATTTTGCTAAATCTGGGTATGGTGGATTACAGGTCACGCTACAATTGCCCATTCAATAACTAACAAGCAGTATGTTTGTGCACATACTGCTTGTTTCCACGTTTATTATTCTTAAATTATAATTATTTTTATTTGGTTAAAATGAGTCGATTGTTCCGAGTGAGGCGTAGACGATATTCTTCTCCAGCATGCATAATTCGGATTTCTTTGCCTAGGGAAAATAGATTGTTCGAGTGCAACATAGGTAGTGAGTGAGCTGCTTCATTATTACGTGTAAATAGGCTAAATGGTGCGTTCATTCCTTCGACTCCGTGGTATATGGGGGAACGACTTAAATGATAATCATTATCGAATAGACCTGTCAATCAATTATTTAATAATTTATAAAAAACTTAAAGTTGCTTACACTTAGGTCTATTTTCACGCAAAGGAGTACGCAATGTCCAAACCTACGATTCACGTTGCAATTGCGATTTTATTGCATCAGGGCAAAGTACTGGTTGGCTGGCGTGAAGCAAAGCAGCATCAGGGCAATAAGCATGAATTTCCAGGTGGGAAGGTAGAGGAGGGTGAAACACCTTTGGCTGCATGCCGCCGTGAAATTTATGAAGAAGTCGGTGTCGGTTTACAGGATTGGCATACTTTTGATGTGATTCGTCATGAATATGATGATGTGATCGTCAACTTACATTTATTTCATGCCATTGTACCCACAGCATTATTGAATGAAATTCAACAGCCTTGGGCATGGTATAGTCGTGATGAATTATTGCATTTGAATTTTCCGAAAGCCAATCAAGCCATGATCCAACGATTACATTGGGCACACCAAATTAAGATTTCAGATCAATTAGATGGCTTGAGACAATTACATCAAGATCAACTCATGTATTGGCGTGTTGAGGGAACTCAAGCGCAGATAGTTGAACTTGCAGAATTGAGTGTTGAGCAACTATCTCAGCTCATTATCAATATTGATATTTATACGAAATTGAATACGATCCAACAACAAACAGTTTCCGCAATTCATTTAAAGCAGTCGCAACTGATGTCTTTAAAGCAAGGTGATTTAACACTTGGAAAACGCTATATTGCTGCATGTCATGATTTGGCAGCGATGCAACAAGCACAGCACATTGGTTGTGATGCAATTGTGTTGAGTCCAGTCCTTGCGACAGTAACACATCCAGAAACGCCTGCACTTGGGTGGGAGCAATTTAAAACTTTAGCTTCACAAGTCGATATTCCTGTTTTTGCACTCGGTGGCATGCAAGCGAGTGATCTTGGTCTGGCTCAAGAACAGGGTGCATACGGTATTGCAGGCATTCGATTCTTATAAAAAACGGTCTAAGAGGATGTATTGAGCAATATCTTTTAGATTTCAATACATTCTAAATTTTATAAGGTTTTCAGGGCTTTTTGTGCTTGTTGAATCATTTTTTGATCTTTTTGCTGTTGTGCAGCTTTTAAAATCACCAGCCAAAGTTGTTTCTTCATGGCATTGCTTTGTGCATAACTTAGCCCACGTTGCGCTAGAGCTTTAGCATTTTCAGGCTTGTTTTTCTTATGCGCAACCAAAGCTAAATACAAAAAAGTCTCGGCAGACTGTGGGGCTAAACGCTGTGCTTGCAGTGCAGCAGCTTCTGCTTCATTCCATTTCCCTTGTTTATACGCTAGCTGAGTTTTGTGCATTAATTTTTGAAATGCAGGTAGCTGACGACCATCTTCAAATCGCTGTTTGCTTCTTTGTTCAGGAATCACCACTTGCATTTTTTTACGTTGAATTTCTTCACGATCATAAGGCGTAATGACAACGCCATCCGATGTTTTAATGTCCTTTTTTTCAGTAGAGGTTTTTTTCTCTGCTTCTGGCTGCTGAGGGGTAGGTAGGCTTTGACAGCCGACCAACCCTATTAAACCTAAACTGATTGCTATTTGTTTATATCTGCTGAATCGTACATTCATTCTTAATTTTCACCACTAATTATCATAGCTACCACTTGAAATGACTTTCTCATTACTCGGAAGGTCGCGCTGCATTTCAGTTTCGCTTTCACGAATATAGTTTTCAATACTATCGTTTTGATCTGCGGGTGCTTGATTGTTTTCGGTATCAGGATTGTAAACTGGCTCAACTTGATAATGGGGTAAACCGCAACCTGTTGCCTGACGAGGCACATTATTACGTAGCAGTGGAATATACATTGCACCTTCACAGCCTTGTGCAGATAAGTGTCCAGTCGCACGATCAATCCATTGCCATTGCACATTTTCTGTTTGGCGTAAGTTCACTGGTTTTTGGCGCAATTGTTTCATGACATTGGTCCAAACAGGAAGTGCACCTGAAGAACCGGTTAAACCAGTCACTTTGTTGTCGTCTAAACCGAGCCAAACTACACTTAAATAGTTGCCAGAATAACCTGCAAACCATGAGTCGCGCGTATCATTCGTAGTTCCAGATTTTCCTGCTAATTTTAAGTCTGTAGGAAGCGTGTTATATGCCGAACGCCCAGTACCAGCGCTCATGACTTGTTGTAAACCGTAATTTAAAATATACGCAGCAGAAGGATCGATTGTGTTTTGAACTGTAAGACCGTAACGTTCTAACAAACGACCATTAGAATCGACCACTGAACGAATTGATTTGATTGGATATTTGAAGCCGCCCGTTGCAAAATTGCTATAAACACTCATCACTTCCATAGGTGACATATCAACAGCACCTAAGAAAATAGATGGATAATTTGGAATTTCTGACGTCACACCAAATTTTTTCAGATGATTACTAAATGTTGAAAGTCCAAACTCTTGTCCTAAACGCACCGCTGAAAGGTTGTATGAGTTTGCCAAAGCTTCTGCCATAGGAACCACACCATGTCCACCACCACTATAATTTTTAGGTGTCCATGTTTTTCCTGCACTTAAGATGCTAATAGTGCTGTCTTCAATTGGACTTGCCCAATTGTAACGTCCAGATTCAATAGCACTTAAATAAATGACTGGTTTAAGTAAAGAACCGACTTGACGCTTGGCATCTAAAGCACGGTTAAAACCAGTAAAGTCTTGAGTAGAACCGACGGCTGCAACTAACTCACCATTTTCAGGGTGAGAGATTAAAACAGCCCCTTGCAAATCTTTTAGATTCTTAGGATTAGCACTGGCTAAACGTAAAACAGAGGCTTTAAAGGCTTCTTGAACCTGAGTTTGTGCAATCGGATCAAGCGTGGTGAAAATTTTCAATCCCTGATTGGTTAAATCACCTTCTTGATATTCAGTACGTAATTGACGACGCACAATATCAAGAAAATCTGGAAAACGTGCAGGACCTAAAGTTGGTTTTGCAATAACGTTTAATGGTCGTGCAACTTCTTGCTCAAGTTGTTGTTGAGTTAGATAGCCCATGACCAACATATTATTGAGTACAATATCACGACGCTTTTTGGCAGCTTCAGGGTTTCTCCATGGGTTAAACAGCGTCGGACCTTGCACTAAACCGACTAAATACGCTTGTTGAGCAATACTTAATTCACTTAAAGGTAAACCAAAGTAAAATTGTGAAGCGAGACCGTAACCATTAATCGAATAATTACCATTTTGTCCCAAATTTACTTCATTTAAATAGGCTTCTAAAATTTCATCTTTATCGTAATGCAGTTCAATTAACAGCGCCATTAAGGCTTCATTGACCTTACGTTTTAAAGTTTTTTCTGGGCTTAAATAGAAGTTTTTAACCAACTGCTGAGTCAGCGTCGAACCACCTTGACGCTTACCTCCAGTTACATTACTGACCAAAGCACGTGCCGTACCACGAACTGAAATACCATGATGATGATAGAAATTACGATCTTCAGTGGCGATGAGGGCTTCAATTAATGGTTTAGGTACATTTTTAAGCTTAATGAGAACACGATCTTCATTATGTTGAGGGTAAATTCCCCCAATCAATAAAGGCTCTAAACGTGCAATCCCAGTAGAAGAGGGTTTGGTTGCACTGACCTCACCAATTTGATTGTTGGCAAAAGTGACTTTTAAAACTTGTTCTGGTTCAACACTGTCACCAAAGTCAAAACCTCGGGTATGCACATAAAGTTCATCACCTGACGTAACATAACTTCCTGATTTGGTATAACTATCTGAACTTTTATAACCCAGTAATTTTAATTCTTGGGTGAAGTCTGTTTGATTTATGGACGCATTGGTATAAACCTCTAAAGGACGCGCAAAAACTTTTGCAGGAATATCCCAGCGTTGTCCTTCAAATTTATCTCGTACAATATTGTCCATTCGTATTAAGTAGATGCTAAAAACTAAAAAAACACCAATGACTAATATTGAGAAAATAAGGGCCAGTAAACCGATACCGCGTTCAGACTTCATTAATGATTATAAGATCCAAATAAATTATGCTAATGATGCGAAGCTTTTCAGTTTTTTGCAATAATTAATCTGTGAATGACGACAAAATATAATGCTGAAAAAGTAAGTTTATAGGTAATGAGTTATTGATTTTATAAAAGATGTTATTTTACAAATTAGCTTGTCTTTTAATATATTGGATTGGTTGTAATTGCTTTTGCCCAAAGTGAGGTATTACGAATGATGACATAGCTAAGAGTTGATTGATAAACGTGATGTGTATCATGAAAATCTAATATTGTTATAGCTTATATAAAGTTAGCTTTAGGTATAGCTATGCGCTAAGAAAATGGTTTATTTTAGATTGATAAATTTATATAGCCTGTGCGTTCAAAGTTTAAAGTTTTTTAAAATGAATAGCGTTAATGCTATGATATGCAGGAATCGTAGCGGAGCGATGACTTAGGTGCAAATTTCACATAAAAATTTTCGGAACATTGGATTAATAGGGCGTCCGGATAAATCCTCCGTCGTTGAAACTTTAAGTCTCATTCATGACCATATTTTACGTTTAGGGCTTCATCCTGTTTTTGATTCAGAAACAGCAGCATTGGTTCCTTATGGTCGTAATACGCAAACAGTGAGCCGTAGTTTACTGGGCGAAGTGGTTGATTTGGTGATTGTGGTCGGTGGTGATGGTTCTTTACTCCATGCTGCACGTGCTTTGGTAAAACATAATACGCCAGTCATTGGCATAAACCGGGGTCGTTTGGGCTTTTTAACCGATATTAAGCCGACTGAGGTTATTTTTAAACTTGATCAAGTACTTAAAGGTGAATTTCAGTTAGACCGCCGTTTTTTATTGGAAATGGAAATCCGTTCTAAAGGTGAAAATATTTATGATGCGATTGCCTTGAATGATGTGGTTTTACATTCAGGTCGGTCGGTTCATATGATTGATTTCGAATTGAATATTGACGGTCAATATGTTTATCGCCAGCATAGTGATGGTTTAATTGTTTCTACACCAACGGGTTCTACAGCATATGCTTTATCTGGTGGTGGGCCGATTGTTCATCCAAGTATGGATGCCATTTCTTTAGTGCCTATGCATCCGCATACGTTGTCTTCACGTCCTATTGTGGTCGGTGGGCATAGTGAAATTAAGATTATGATTCGCGAAAATCGTGTGTTACCCATGGTCAGTGCCGATGGTCAACATAGTGTTTCGCTGAGTGTTGGTGATAGTTTACATATTCGTAAACATCCATTTAAATTGAATTTACTTCACCCACCAGGATATGACTTTTATATGGCATGTCGTACCAAACTTGGTTGGAATCAAGATTTTGACTCTTTACAACAGCAGGATTAACTGATGAATATTGAACAAATGCTGGCTATACTCGATCCTGAAATTGTTTCGCGTTTAAAAACAGCAGTAGAAATTGGTAAATGGCCAAATGGTATTGCTTTAACCACAGAACAGCGTCAAATTTGCATGCAAGCTGTTATTGCGTGGGAAGCTCAAAATTTACCTGAAAAAGAACGTAGTGGTTATATTGATAAAGCTCATAAAGAGGAAGGGGATGAATGTGATTCACATGTTCCTGAACCTGAATTTCAACCAATTCGTTTTGTTTAATGATAAGTTGTTTTAGTCGCTTAACCTTAAATTGAAGTTGTAATTATGGCTACACGTAAAAGCCATTCGCAACTGTTCGAGGCAGGACGATATTAATATCGTCCTGTTTTTGCGAGAGAGATGACACTTGGTGGTATTTGCCGAGTTTTGCGAATGGAAAATTTTTTGGTTACTTTTTTAAAAGTAACACAACGAGCTCCAGATATTTGCTAATAACAGGTAAGACTCCGCAGAGCCTGATCTTTTAGCCTATTAAACAACTTTTCGGCTTTGCCAAAGTTCTTTGGCTTTTGACATTGCTTCATCATAAGAGTCACAAACTCCCATGGTATATAACGCAATGCCTATGGTTTCGGGAACTGCAATTTCAGCATATTCATGACGTTGCTTGCCTTCCCAAACTGCTTTAAACACTGCTAAATCCAGCTCTTCCTCAATGGGACTACGGTTTGTGGTCAATTTTGGTAATTCGTGTTCGTACATCTCACCATCTTTAATGCCACAAATTAAAGTTTTAGCATCAGGGTTGCGTTCAAATTCGCCACCTTCACCTTTAATGACAGCACTATTTTTATAACCTAATTTAAAAGCCGTTTGCTGGTGCGAACTACGATAAGCTGGGTGGAAAATCGCTTGCATGGTTGCTTTTGCATTAAATGGATTAATTAGGCGAGCTAAAGTATGAATTGGAGAACGCAAGCCCATGACATTGCGTAGTGCAATTAAATCACTCAAGATTGGTGAAATAACTTCTAGAGGAATATAGGCAAAATTGGTTTGTTGTAATTGTTGTTCCACATCGGTGTCATTTTGGCAAATAGCATAACCGAGATATTCTAATACCTGTTCGGTATATAGACGGTTAATGGTATGCCCAGATGCACCATGCATGACCACCTTATAGCTATTTTGGGCAAGAGTGAGTGCAGCCAATAAAAACCAAGGATAGTGTTTTCGCTTACCTGCATAAGATGACCAATCTAAATCCACATCTAAATGTTTAAAATTAAGTTGATCACGTGTTGCTTGTACAAATCCTGTCAGCTCATCTACAGATTCTTCTTTAACACGTAGTAGCATTAAGAAAGCACCGAGCTGAACATCTAAAACTTCACCTTTCAAGATCATACTAAAAGCTTGGTAAGCTTCATCAAAACTGAGCGATCGCGCACCATTTTTCCCTTTACCGACAATACGAACAAATTGTGCAAAGGGATGTTCAAAATCTTTGTAGAGGTTTCTTTTATTGTTCATGCGTGCGTACCAGAGTATTTCGTATGAAAATGAATGTCCACACTATGACATAAAAATAAAATGAAGAAAAAAATAATATCTATATTAGACTAATGTCTGAATGGATTTTGTGTGAAAAACAATCGAAAAGGATGCGCATTAACAATTTTTTGATCTAAATTCAAGTACACTTTCCTCTTATAGAATTTATTTAAATTTTCATGATCTCCTTAGTCTAATTTTTTGCACTTAATATATTTCTCTTACATATTATTTGTGAAATAGACTATTTCATTTGTGAATCTTTTTTTGTTTTCATCTTAAGTCGAGTTTTTCACAAGAACTCATTGTCTTTTTGCACCTTGTAAAAAGATTTAGGGTTGTATATTCGTAAGAATAGGCAAGAGAAAATTGATATTTCTGCGTGCGGAAATATATGAAGAAGTTATGATTATGGCTAAAAAACCTTTATATAAATCACTTTATTTTCAAGTGATTATTGCCATTATTGCGGGCGTGTTAATAGGTCACTTTTTCCCAAGTGGTACACAGCTAGTCAATGGTGTTGAAAAACATGTGCCTGGTTTAGGCGAGCAATTAAAACCGTTGGGTGATGGATTTATTCGCCTAATCAAAATGATTATTGCACCTGTAATTTTCTGTACTGTGGTTAGTGGTATCGCTGGCATGGAAAGCATGAAGTCTGTGGGTAAAACAGGTGGTATTGCTTTACTTTATTTTGAAATCGTATCTACGATTGCCTTACTTGTCGGTTTACTTGTAATTAATATTGCAAAACCGGGTGTGGGCATGAATATTGATCCTGCATCTTTGGATATATCTGGTATTTCTAAATATGTAGAATCAGGTCAATCACAATCAACGCTTGATTTCTTTATGAATATCATTCCGAATACCGTTGTAGGTGCATTTGCTGAAGGTGAAATTCTTCAAGTCTTACTGTTCGCTCTTCTGTTCGGTTTTGCGCTGCATAAACTGGGTGATGCTGGTAAACCTGTATTAAAATTTATCGATCAAATTTCCCATGTTTTCTTTAATATCGTAAATATGATAATGAAGTTGGCACCAATCGGCGCATTTGGTGCGATGGCATTTACCATTGGTAAATATGGTATTGGTAGTCTTGCGCAATTAGCGCAATTGATTATCTGCTTCTACATCACATGTTTACTGTTTATTTTTATTGTATTAGGCACAATCGCTCGGGTTTGTGGTTTTAATATTTTGAAAATGATTCGGATGATTCGTGAAGAACTTCTTATTGTCTTGGGCACTTCATCTTCGGAATCAGTGCTTCCGCGGATGTTGAAGAAGCTTGAAATTGCGGGTTGTGAAAAATCAGTTGTTGGTTTGGTTATTCCTACAGGTTATTCATTTAACCTAGATGGTACATCTATTTATCTTACGATGGCTGCCATTTTTATTGCGCAGGCGACCAATACACCTTTGGATATTGAGCATCAAATTACCCTTTTGGTGGTGTTGTTAATCTCCTCTAAAGGTGCTGCTGGTGTAACAGGTTCAGGTTTTATTGTCATGGCGGCAACGCTATCGGCGGTAGGGCATATTCCAGTGGCAGGCTTGGCATTGATTTTGGGTATTGACCGTTTCATGTCAGAAGCACGTGCGTTAACCAATCTTGTGGGTAACTCATTGGCAACGATTGTTGTGGCGAAATGGGTCGGACAATTGGATGAAAAGCAATTAGATTATGCTTTAGCCAATCCAGAAGAAGTGGACCGCTTAATGTCAGAAGAAAACAACCAAACCCATGCATAATCAGCATGAGTGAAAAAAGGAAGCTTCGGCTTCCTTTTTTATTGACCATAAAAGTCATAAAAATGACAGGAATGGGACATGACAGCCGGCGATAAAATCACTAGCATGGCAGGGAGTTGAAAACTAAAACTGAAAATAAGGATGATATATGCTGGCTTATGATGCTGATCTAGAACTGTTTCGCGATAATTTTAAACGCTTTATGAGTGAGCATATTGCACCTCATTATGAGCAATGGGAACATGAAGGCATTATGCCGCGTTCTGTTTGGAGCTTATTGGGGGTAAATGGTTTCTTATGTGTTGATGTACCTGAAGAATATGGTGGCTATGGCGTTCCGATTGATTATTCACTCATGTTGGTGGAAGAGTCAGCTCGTGCAGGGTTTAGCGCATTATCAACGGGTATTTCATGTCATTCTGAAATTGCAGCACCGTATATTTTGCATATTGGCACAGAACAACAAAAACAATATTGGTTGCCAAAGATGGTTGCTGGTGACGTCGTCGGTGCAATTGGCATGACTGAACCGGGTGCTGGTTCAGACTTACAAGCCATGCGAACGAATGCGATTTTACAGGGCGATCACTATCTTTTAAATGGTTCAAAAACCTTTATTTCAAATGGTCAGCATGCCGACTTGGTGGTGTTGGCGGTGAAAACCGATCCTCAAGCACGAGCAAAAGGCGTGTCTTTAATGTTGTTGGATACTCATTTAGAAGGTTTTAAAAAGGGAACTAATCTGAATAAAATAGGGTTACATTCACAAGACACTTCAGAATTGTTCTTCGATAATATTAAAGTGCCTAAAGATCAACTATTGGGTCAGGCAGGGCAAGGTTTTGCTTATTTAATGCAAGAATTACCACGGGAACGTACTGCTATTGCCTCTACAGCTATTGGTGCTATTCGTGGTTCAATTGATGTCACAGTTGCTTATGTAAAAGAGCGCCAAGCATTTGGTCAACCGATTAGTCAATTTCAAAATACACGATTTGTTTTGGCTCAAGCAAAAATAGATGAACAAGCGACAGCAGCTTTTTATAATCAAAATGTCGAATTGTATATGCAAGGTAAATTAGATGTTGAAACTGCCGCAGCATTAAAAAGCTTTAGTACTGATATGCAAATGAAAATTGCCGATAACTTGTTACAGCTTTTTGGTGGTTATGGCTATATGAGTGAATATCCAATTTCACGTTTCTTTGTCGATGCGCGTATTCAACGTATTTACGGTGGCACCAATGAAATTATGAAAGAAATAGTGGCACGTAGTATTTTAGGGCGCTAATAGCTGGTTGTTTATGTTTAAACAAAAAGAGCCGAAAGGCTCTTTTTTACTGACTCAATACGATTAAACTTTCTTTAATAAAGGCTGGTAAATCGTCAGGAGAACGAGAAGAAATATACAGATTATTATCATTTACTACACCAACATCATAATATACAGCACCAGCATTAATCAGATCTGTTGCGATGGTTTTAATGGTCGTCATTAACCGACCTTTGACTACTTTGGCAGCAATTAGAAGTTGGGGACCGTGACAAATACTCATAATCGGTTTTTGGGCATTGGCAAAATTACGGACAAAATCGACAAAACGATGATCAAGACACAATTGATTTGGAGAATGTCCTCCGGGAATAAGTAGGGCATCAAAATCATGCACAGAAACACTGTCTATACTGTGATCGATGGTGACCGCAGATTTGCGCTTTTTACCATAGACAATGTTACCTGCTCTATTTTCAATATTTAAAATACTATGACGTGCAGCTCGAAAGGCTTGTACTGGTTCCGAGTATTCAATATCTTCAAAGTCATGGGTCACTAAAACGGCGATTCTTTTTGACATTATTATTCTCCGAATTGCTTTATTAGATGAATATAGAGGAATCATTAAATTTTTGTGATGGATTTTGGTAAATGACTCTTGTAAAAGAAAAAGCCCCAAAGATAAGGCTCTGGGGCTGAATCCGATATTGTAATGAATTGAAAATAATCAGAATATTTTTAACTTTTCATTTGGCGAAGTTCAGCACGTAAAATTTTTCCGACAGTTGATTTTGGTAACTCATTCAATATTTCAATCGATTTTGGGACTTTGTACGCAGTTAGGTTGTCTTTGCAATGTTTTAAGATGTCACTGATAGAAAGACTGCTATTACTAGAGGCAATAAATGCTTTAACCGACTCTCCAGTTTGATCATCGGGTACACCAATGACAGCGGCTTCAATGATATCTGGATGTTCAGCTAGAATCGCTTCAATTTCATTGGGGTAAACATTAAAACCTGAAACAATGACCATGTCTTTTTTGCGATCTAAAATATAACAAAAGCCATCTTCATCCACTTTAGCAATATCACCTGTATGTAACCAACCATCGATAAAAGTTTCGGCCGTTTCTGTTGGGCGATTTAAATAGCCTAAGACAATTTGAGGTCCTTTTACACAGAGTTCACCAGCTTCATCTAATGGAACTTCGTGACCTTGGTCATTGATAATTTTAATGTCAGAACCGGGTAATGGAAAACCAACAGAACCCTGACGAATCTCATCAATTGGTGGGTGAAGTAGTGCAGCACAACTGGTTTCTGTCATACCAAAACCTTCAATAATCGTGCCGATTTTAGCTTTCCAATTTTCTGCCGTTGTTGGGCGCAATGCAGTACCGCCAGAAATGGTACAGGTGAGTTTTGGTGGGTTTTCAGTAAACCAACTTTCCGCCAATAAGCCTGCATACAGTGTATCGACCCCAGTTAACCAAGTGACTTTGAATTTTTCAAAAGCAGGTTTTAAATTGCTCACTGGTCGTGGAGAAGGAATCAGTAGATTATGAGAGCCACCTTCAAAGAACATGAGGAAATTTACGCTAAAGGCAAAAATATGGTACAGCGGAATAGCCGTTAAAATACAGTCGTTGTTGTTAAATTCAGATTCATGGGCACGTAAATAATCGCCCGTTATTTTGATGACTGATCACGGCACCTTTACTACGACCCGTTGTTCCACCTGTATATTGATATAGGGCAATATCATGTTGAATAGAGGTGTATTGTTCTAAAGTTTTGCCAATTTCTAAAGCATCTGTAAAGGTCACATAGTCGATGCTTGGTTTGAGTGAGCGACCTTGTGCCTCGGCATCTGCCTGCATTTTTTGTGCAATCATACCGTGATAAGGCTCATCAAAAAACTCACTTAAACTGGCAGTTACGAGTGCCAGTGATTTAAATTGAAGGTTGTTTTGAATTACACGTTCAAAAGTCGCTAAAAATAAGTCTGAAACAATTAATGCTTTTGCCGTACTGTCGCCCAATTGGTACTCAAGTTCACGTGGTGTATACAGTGGATTAATATTGGTAATGATTAATCCAACTTTCCAACAAGCAAATACAGCAATTGGATATTGCAAAGAATTTGGCATTTGTAAACCTACAACATCACCTTTTTTAAGTTTGAGATGATGTTGTAAGTAATTGGCAAATATGGTTGATAAATCATCAACTTCTTGAAAGGTTAAGGTTTTACTTAAGCCTGTAGGCAATACCACGCTAAATGCAGGCGATTGTGAAAATTGAGCCGTGGTATCAGTTAGTAATTCTGCTAAGTTTGCTTTAATTTGATCAGGTTTAAGTTGATAGCCATGTAATGAAAGTGGCAGATTTTTTTCCCATGGGCGCTGTGCGTAATGACTCATTGATTATCCTTAATATACATATTCTAACTTCGTTTTGGTTTTTTATGTCAGTCCAGACATTTGTGTTCAAACATCAAGTAAATGCTTGTTTTTAGCAATGATTAAATCTGCCAATGATCCAAATAAAGAGCAAAAAATAAGGATGGGGAAATATCGATATTAAGTGTTGTAAAATATGATGTTATTTGCAAATCAAGATAAATATATTAAACAAAATGACATAAAGTCGATATTGATCATGCTGAATTAAAAATTTACAGCTGTAGTGTAATTAATGGCAAAGTGGCAAAAGGTTATTAATTTTAAGAATTTATTGCAAAATCATAGACAATAAAATTGTTGATTAAATCAACTGTATGTTTTTAAGGCTGAATCAATCAAAGTCTTATTGCGTAACATTTGAAAGCTAACTATTGTTATACTGTTTACATAATGTTTTGAAGGGCGACATAACAATGATCAACGACGATCAAAACGGAAAGACTTCTCTTGACCTTACTCAGATTCGTGAGGATATTGACTCAGTTGATCAGCAGATTCAACAGCTTATCAACCGTCGAGCGAAACTAGCTGAAGCAGTAGCAAAAGCAAAGTTTGCTTCTGAAGAGAATCCAATGTTTTACCGTCCTGAACGTGAAGCGCAAGTTTTACGTAATGTTATGGAGCGTAATGAGGGGCCATTATCTGATGTGACTATGGCGCGTCTATTCCGCGAAATCATGTCGGCTTGTCTGGCACTTGAAGCACCACAAAGTATTGCATTTTTAGGTCCAGTCGGAACTTATACGCATTCAGCTGTGCTGAAGCACTTTGGTCAGGACGCTATAGTTCGACCACTGCCAACCATTGATGAAGTGTTCCGTGAAGTGGAAGCGGGTAGTGCACATTATGGTTTAGTGCCGGTGGAAAACTCTTCTGAAGGGGTGGTAAACCATACTTTAGATTGTTTTAAATCATCGCATTTAAATGTAATTGGTGAAGTTGAATTGCGTATTCATCACCAATTTTTAGTCTCTGCAAATACCCGTAAAGACAGCATTAAACAAATTTATGCACATCAACAAACTTTGGCGCAATGTCGCAAATGGTTAGATGCACATTATCCTGGTGTAGAGCGTGTGGCTTTAAGTTCAAATGCTGAAGCGGCACGTCGTATTCGTACTGAATGGCATTCGGCAGCCATTGCATCTGATGTTGCTGCGAATATTTATGACCTTGAAATTTTACATGGCAATATTGAAGATAACCCAGAAAATACCACACGTTTCTTGGTGATTGGTCGTGAAAAAGTACCGCAAAGCGGCAATGATAAAACTTCATTACTGATTTCAGCACATGACCGTGCAGGTGCATTGCTTGAAATTCTTGCACCTTTTGCAAAACATCATATTAGTTTAACCAGTATTGAAACGCGTCCTGCTTTACCTGAAAAATGGGCTTATGTGTTCTTTATCGATTTAGAAGGTCATGTGGAGCAGGATAACGTCAAAGCGGCAATTGAGGAAATTCGTCCGTTGGTGAAAGAAGTTCGAGTATTAGGTTCATATCCTATTGCTGTGTTGTAGTCAGGTGATTGGTTTTCGTCATGTCACAAAAATTATTTAAAAAAGTTGCATTTATTGGGCTTGGACTGATTGGTTCAAGTTTGGCACGTGTGATCATTGCTGAGAAATTAGCAGATCAAATCGTGGCATCAACACGTTCGCAGAAAACTTTGGATGATGCGAAAGCGCTCGGTTTAATTGAAGCTGGTTATAGCAATCCTATTGATGCCGTTCAAGGTGCCGATCTTGTTGTTTTAGCCTTACCTGTTCGTGCGACAGAAAAAGTGCTGGAAATGATCAAGCCTTATCTTTCTGCTGCGACCATCATTACCGATGTCGGTAGTACCAAAGGTAATGTTGTTGATGCTGCAAAGGCTGTATATGGTGAAAACTTGCCAGAAGGCTTTGTCCCGGGACATCCGATTGCAGGGGCTGAACACACAGGCGTACATGCCGGTAAGGTTGATTTGTTTGCCAATCATAAAGTGATTTTGACACCTTTACCGACCAGTGCAGACTGGGCGGTGGAAAAACTGATTCAACTGTGGCAAGCCGCTAAAGCTGAAGTGATTTGTATGGATGTCGATAAACACGATGAAGTGTTAGCACATACCAGTCATCTTCCACATCTCATGGCATTTAACTTGGTTGAGCAGCTTGCTAATCGTGAAGATAACTTGGATATATTTCGTTATGCGGCAGGTGGTTTTCGTGACTTCTCACGCATAGCTGCAAGTGATCCGCAAATGTGGCATGACATCTTCTTTGCCAATAAAAAAGCAATTTTAAATGCAGTTGATGGTTTTGAAAAGCAACTCGCAATATTACGTAAACTGATTGAAGATGAAAACTCACAAGCATTAATGGGGGTGTTGGGGCATGCGCAGGCTGCACGACAACACTTCAATCACATGCTCGCCAAAAAACCCTTGATGGAGAAAAATAAAGTGACACAACAATTTACCATTTTGCCAGGTTCTCAGAATTTCCAAGGTAAATTTACTGTGCCTGGTGACAAATCTGTGTCACACCGCTCCATCATGTTTGGTGCGATTGCAGAAGGCACGACCCATGTTACAGGTTTCTTGGAAGGAGAAGATGCACTGGCAACTTTGCAAGCTTTCCGTGATATGGGCGTGAGTATTGAAGGGCCAAAAAATGGTGAAGTCACCATTCATGGTGTCGGTATTAATGGTTTGAAAGCACCTGCAAGTGCCTTGTATATGGGCAATTCGGGTACATCAATGCGTCTACTTTCAGGTATGTTGTCTGCGCAAAAGTTTGATTCTGTAATGACAGGTGATGCATCACTGTCTAAGCGTCCAATGGAACGTATTGCCAAACCTTTACGTGAAATGGGTGCTCAGATTCAAACCACAGGTGAACGTGGTACGCCACCAGTATCTATTACAGGGAATCAAAACCTTCAAGGGATTCATTACGATTTGCCTATGGCATCTGCGCAAGTCAAATCAGGTATTTTATTGGCGGGTCTTTGGGCGAGTGGTGAAACTTCAGTAACAGAACCTGAACCAACGCGTGATCATACAGAACGTATGTTGCGTGCATTCGGTTATGAAGTAAAAACTGAAGGTAACCGCATTTCATTACAAGGTGGCGGTAAGCTCATTGCGACTGAAATTCAGGTGCCATCAGATATTTCATCTGCGGCATTCTTTATGGTGGGGGCAGCCATTACTGAAGGTTCGGATGTAACACTCGAAGCGGTTGGGATTAACCCAACGCGTACGGGTGTGATTGAAATTTTAAAACAAATGGGTGCGGACTTGACCGTTGAAAACGAACGTATTGCAGGTGGTGAACCCATTGCAGACATTCGTATTCGTGGTAGTCGTACGCTTAAAGGCATTCATATGCCTGAAGATCAAGTGCCATTGGCAATTGATGAATTTCCAGCGCTCTTTATTGCTGCAGCATGTGCTGAAGGTCAAACGATTTTAACCGGTGCTGCTGAACTTCGCGTAAAAGAGTCTGATCGTATTCAAGTTATGGCCGATGGTTTAAAAACCATGGGTATTGACTGTACTCCAACGGATGATGGCATCATCATTGAAGGTAAAGGGCAATCAGACGATTGGTCTACAATCTTCACTGGTGGCGAAATTGAATCGCATCATGATCACCGTATTGCGATGAGTTTTAGTATGGCGGGTCTGCGTACTTCAGGCGAAATTAAAATTATTGGTACTGAAACTGTGGCAACCAGTTTTCCTACCTTCACTGAACTTGCCAATCAAGCTGGATTGGCTATTCAAGTCAGTGAATAATTAGTCTGATTTTGTAGATTTGTTAGACAACAGCCAAGCTTTTGCTTGGCTGTTTTGTTTTTATTGCTTATTCTAAAACCATATAACAAGAATGCCTTGGGATGCACAGATGAGAAAATTACAATTTACAGCAAATTGTGAAAAACATAATCATGCTTCGTCGCAGACAAATGATTGTCATGTGACTCAGCAATATGTTGCAGATCTTTTGGCTAAAGAATTGGGTGAATATGGTTTTCAGACCTTGTCACAAAGTGGTGATCATATAGCAGTCAGTGTCGATAATCATTCCTTGCCGCTATCCATTACCTGTCAAAGCCATGATCGGGATGGTCATTTGATCTGTGAAATTACGTCGCATCCAGATGAAGATCAGGACTGGTTAGATCGCATTACAGAGCAGAGCCTGTTGAATCAATTGGCGCAAGCGGTTGAAAATACATTAAAAGAAGATGAAGCTTTTAGTAAGTTTGAATGGAAGGGCTATCTTTAGCCAAAAAGGGTAAGTTTGAAGTTTGGAAGAGCAGATATTGCTGACACCGAAATTTACTATTTCTGAATTTGGAATGATAAGGGGCTATTGACCTTGCAGAAAGGGCTTGAGCTGTGAACAAAGCAATGCTGTGTTCGTAGCTCAAGCCCTGTATTTTATTCCACACGTAGCCAAGTCTGGTTGCGACCTACAGCTGATACCCCCATATATCCGCGAAGAAATAATTTTTTGCCATTTGTGCTGATTCTGCCTTTAAGACGGTAAACTTTTCCTGAAACAGGATCAATAATTTTCCCATCTGTGTAATTAATTTGATCTTTAGTTTGTAATCCAGAAATAACCTGCATACCGATGATTGGCTTGTTGGTATAGGGTGCAGGGCAATTCGTACAAAACTCTTTCGGTATATAGCCAGCACGTGGCGTTGCTTTTAGTGCTGTACCTGCGTATGTGCCATTGGCTTGTTGCTCAATTTTGACTAATCCCTTCGCTTCACCTGTTTTATCGTCCATATAACGCCATGTGCCTACAATATTTTGTGCAATGGCTGAGGAGCTGAACAAAGCGATGCAAATTATCCCAAAAATAGTTTTCATAATATCCCTCTAACTATTAAAAATGTTTCCGAACATCTAAAGCCATACTTGGCTAAGTATTTGATTATATAGTTCTTAGATTCTCAAATGAAGTGCAAAATGATTCATTTTGGAAAGGGGGGATCTATAGCATTTGTTATTTCGTGCAACTCATACAGCGTATGGCAAAGACTAAGCAATGAAAAGACTCATGGCTTAGTGTGATAGTACCTTGCCAAAGGCAGCGATTTTTAACATGACCCTGATCATAGATTGTAAGGATCGCACATAGATTGAACTATCGCTCAAAAAAAGACTCGGATTTAAGAGTCCGAGTCAGGTATTAGCCAAGTAGCTAGGTGTTGTACTTCAAGTGTTAATTTAAGAAGGTGAAATTAGAAAACGAGAAATCGCAATACGCAATTGTTTTAAATAGCCAGTAAAGAAATGGTTTGCATTAGGCAAGATAGTCAATAGGTGACGTTGGGGTTTTGCCCAAGTAATTAAGTCTGACAATAAAGTGACTTCATCACCTTCACCATGAATAAATAAAATATCACCCTTAATTTCGGGGGTAACATAATGACGCAAACCCGCAACAGTGGCAGTTGGTAAGCCACATAAAATCAATTGCTTAGGTTTTATTTCGTCAGGTAGTGCATGATAACTTTTAGCCATCACATGTGCTCCAAAACTAAAGCCGCCAGCATAAAAAGGCAGGCTAATATGTTTGGAACGCATCTGTTTAATTACTTCTAGAGTATCATCCGTTTCACCAAAGCCTTCATCATGCACACCAATGCTTTGACCTGAACCACGGAAGCTAGGACGGTATACAATACAACCGCGCTCAAGAAACATTTGAGCAAGAAGCGTTGGAACTTTATGTTGTGGGGTACCACCTTGCAATGGATGAGGGTGGCATACAACCGCGAATCCTTTCACTTCACCTTGTGGATAATCAACAAAAAGTTCAATTTGACCTGCAGGACCTTGAATGAAAATTTGCTCGGACATATTACAAATGACTAATAACAGGAGAATGGGGTATTTTACCGATAATGTTCAGTAAAAACACAAATTGGAAATAAAATAAGTCTACTGTTATAGTTTGTTTAATTATTTTTTGATCAGGTTGTCCATGCTCGCCTTAATTTCTCCTGCTAAGACTTTAGATTATGAATCTGCACTTCCTACCGATGCACATACTTTACCAAGATTGCTGGAACATTCACAACAACTTATAGACCTAAGTCGTAAACTGTCTGCTACGGATATTGTTAATTTAATGAGCGTGAGCGAAAAAATTGCCAACTTGAATGTAGACCGTTTCAATGATTGGCAATTAGAGTTTAATTTTTCGAATGCACGCCAGGCTTTATTTGCATTTAAAGGTGATGTTTATACAGGTTTAGATGCTTACAATCTAAATGATCAAAAACTTGAATATGCGCAACAACATTTAAGGATGTTATCTGGATTATATGGTGTATTACGACCTTTGGATTTGATGATGCCGTATCGCTTAGAAATGGGCACAAAATTACACAATTCACGTGGTCATAACTTATATGAATTCTGGGGAGATAAAATTACCAATTTAATAAATGATGATTTGGATCAAGCCAATTCAGAATTATTGGTCAATATTGCTTCAGATGAATACTATAAATCCGTCATTGAACGTAAACTTAAAGCTGAAATCATTAAGCCTGTGTTTTTAGATCAAAAAAATGGTAAATATAAAGTCATTAGTTTTTATGCTAAAAAAGCACGCGGCTTGATGGCTCGATATATTATTGAAAATCAATTAAATAAAGTTGAGGACTTAAAATCATTCAATACCGATGGTTATTATTTTGATGCTGATAGTTCACTTCGGGGTGAGTTGGTCTTTAAGCGTGATGAAAAAGTGCTTTAAGTTGGTCTTTTAAAGACAGAAAAATCCTGACATTGCTCAGGATTTTCTCTTCGTGTGGGGTATAAAGTTTATGAATTGCTTGAAAATGATTTCAGCCAAGAATCATGTTTTGAGTGTGTAGAGATGACTAAGGGGGATTTGCTAAATAACCACTTAGTTTGATAATGATAATATAATTATATTGTTAGCTTTAATAAGCGTTAAAATATTTTAAAAAATATGTTGTGTATCATTTTTTTTGTGCTATTATTTATTAATATAATTAAAAGTTTTTAAAATAATAAAATTTTGTTATGAAAAAATTACTCATTCCCATCTTTATTCTTATCGTAGTGCTATTAGGATATTATGTTTATCAGGATGCTGAACGTAAAAAAAAGAATGAAGTTAATCAGTTGATTTATGATGCTCATCAGTCACTAAATGTAATAGATTCTAATCCTAATCTTATTATCCAAAATGCTGAAATTGAAGACGTAACCACAGAGCCTTTAGCTCGGTTTATTGTTCAGTCAAAGAAATAATATGAGATTATGACCTTAGCCGATTAAATTAATATCTTATTGAATTTTAGTTAAAAATAAATTTTAGAAACAATAAAAAATCATTGTGTTATAATTTGCCATGACCATATTTGAATCATATTGTTTATTAAACAAGTATTTGATTTTTTTGAATTAAGTGAGCTGCATAAAAGTTATGCGGCTTTTTTGTTTACAATTTTTGTCATTTGGCTATTTGGGCTGTAATGAGGAATTGTTCAATATACTTATTTTTGAATGGAAATATTGGCATATCCATTGCTTAGACATCTATAAAATTAATGATGATTTGTGTTATGCGGATCATTAATTTTATAGCGTGCTGATAGCATAAAGTTTACTTACAGGGGTGAAGTCATGACGACTCCTAGTCCATCTTCAGAGAATATGCTTGAACGCTTATTTAAGTTGAGCGAAAACAAAACCAATTTTCGCACCGAAGTTCTTGCTGGTGTAACTACTTTCCTAACAATGTGTTACATCATTATTGTTAATCCAATGATTTTATCCGAAACGGGGATGGATCATGGGGCTGTGTTTGTAGCAACTTGTCTTGCAGCCGCAATTGGTTGTTTGGTAATGGGGCTTATTGCAAATTATCCAATTGCATTAGCACCTGGTATGGGGCTAAATGCTTACTTTACTTATTCTGTATGTATGGGTATGGGCGTGCCTTGGCAAACAGCACTTGCAGCTGTGTTTGTATCAGGTTTGGTATTTATTGTCATTAGCATGTTTAAAATTCGAGAGGCAATTGTTAATGCTATCCCAATGTCATTAAAACTGGCAATTGGTGGTGGTATTGGTCTTTTTCTTGCTTTGGTTGCACTAAAAAATGCCGGTATTATTGTTGCTAACCCTGCGACTTTAGTGGGTTTGGGTGATTTAAAACAACCTTCGGTTATTCTTGCATTGCTGGGTTTCTTAATGGTTGTAGTCATGCATCAATTTAAGGTGCGTGGTGCAATTATTATTAGTATTTTGGCAGTTACGGCTATTTCAACCGTATTGGGCTATAACCAATTCCAAGGTTTTATAGGTCAAGTGCCATCCATTGCGCCAACATTTATGCAAATGGATTTTAAAGGTTTATTCACTGCAAGTTTAGTGGGTGTAATCTTTGTTTTCTTCTTGGTCGATTTGTTTGACTCAACGGGAACATTGGTTGGTGTATCGCATCGTGCTGGTTTATTGAAAGATGGTAAATTGCCTCGTTTGAAAAAAGCACTTTTTGCAGACTCAACTGCAATTGTTGCTGGTGCGGCTTTGGGTACATCTTCAACTACACCTTATATTGAATCATCTGCGGGTGTTGCTGCGGGTGGTCGTACAGGTTTAACGGCTGTAGTTGTGGGCATTTTGTTCTTATTGTGCCTCTTTTTAGCGCCACTTGCGCAATCGGTGCCAAGTTTTGCTACAGCGCCTGCATTGTTGTTTGTAGGTGTATTAATGATTCAAGGTATTGTTCATATCGAATGGGATGATATCACTGAAGCCGTTCCTGCCTTTTTAACCATCGTATTTATGCCATTCACATATTCAATTGCAGATGGTATTGCGATGGGTTTCATTAGCTATGCACTAATCAAATTATTCACTGGTAAAGCGAAAACTGTACCTTATATGGTGTGGATCATTGCCGCACTTTGGGCATTAAAATTTGTATTATTTGGTGGTTAATTTTCCAAATTCACAGTACAGCGTGTTGAACTTTTATTTATGAATGTTCAACATGTCTCAGGGTGTAAACTTAAGTTTGCACCTTTTTTTATTTTTAAGGATTAGGGTATGAATAGACTTGAGCTCATCCGTGCTTTGCCAAAAGCAGAATTACATGTACATATTGAAGGGACATTTGAACCCGAGTTAATGTTTGAAATAGCTCAGCGCAATCAAATTGATATTCCTTACAAATCGGTTGAAGAAGTAAAACAGGCTTATAATTTTCATAACCTACAGTCTTTTCTCGATATTTATTATGCGGGTGCGAATGTTTTAGTACTCGAACAAGATTTTTATGATTTAGCATGGGCATATTTTGAAAAATGTCATGCTGATCATGTGACGCACACTGAAATGTTCTTTGATCCACAAACGCATACCGATCGTGGTGTGGCATTTGCAACCGTATTAAATGGTTTACAACGTGCTTGTGATGACGCAAAAGCTAAATTTGGCATTAGCTCACACTTAATCATGTGTTTCTTACGTCATTTAAGTGAAGAAGCAGCATTTAATACTTTAGAGCAAGCGCTACCATTTAAAGATCAAATTATTGCGGTAGGTTTGGATTCGAGTGAAGTGGGGCATCCACCTGCTAAGTTTGAACGTGTTTTTGCTAAAGCCCGTGAAGTAGGTTTCTTGGTAGTGGCACATGCGGGTGAAGAAGGTCCAGCTGAATATGTTTGGCAAGCCTTGGATTTACTAAAAGTAAACCGTATTGACCATGGTGTGCGTTCAGAAGAAGACCCTGAATTGATGCAGCGTTTAATTCGCGAAAAAATGCCTTTAACGGTGTGTCCTTTAAGCAATTTAAAGCTCTGCGTGGTTGATGATATGGCGCAGCACAATATCCGTCGTTTATTGCAAAAAGGTGTGCATGTCACGGTGAATTCAGATGATCCATCTTATTTTGGTGGATACATGAATGATAATTTCATTGCCATTGCTGAAGCTTTAGACTTGTCTAATGACGAACTCAAACACTTGGCTAAAAATTCGTTTGAAGCCTCTTTTATTTCTGAAGCTGAAAAACAAAAGTGGACACAGCAAATTGATGCTTTGGTGTGATTGATCAGATCTTAAATACACTGGTTCATTTAACGGATTAATAGGTTGATCCGTTAAAGTATTAAGGTTAAAAATTAGGTTCTATGGTGAAAAAGAGTCTTTGTTGGATATTGGTTGCTGGTTTGGTGATTGGTTCGATGTCGGTTTTTGCAACTAATCAGAATCATTCTTTAACACAGAAAATGTTGAAGCCTGTATTAGAGCAAGGTTGTAAAAGTGAATTAAATGATTCAAAAATTTGGCAATCGGCTGCATTTTTTATGAGTGCAGAACGCCAAACGGGTTTACAAAAACAAATCTGTGCTTGTGTGAGTGATCATGCACTCAACAACATTTCAGCCAAAGACTTGGCTTTGGCATCAGTCAGTGAATCTGCGAAAAATAGTCTGATTAAACAAGCGGTATTAAATAGTGTTAAAGGGTGTGCTCAAGAAGCACTGAACTAAGTTTGAGCTGTAAAAAAGCCACATTGGTGTATAGCTGATGTGGCTTTTTTTATGTTGGACTTTAATGTCTTATTTATCTTGTCGAGTCATACTACGTAAAATATTATCTTTGTCGATAAAATGATGTTTTAACGCTGCGGTGATATGACCAATGACTAGAAAGCCAGCAAACCAAGATAAATAAATATGGACTGGCTTCACGATCGCTAAAATGTCAGGATCGTCTTGAACCAGACGGGGTATTTCAAATAAATATAAAACAGGTGCGGGGTGTCCAGCACTCCAGCTAAACAAACAACCTGTAATGGGTAATGCCAGCAACATTAAATATAAGGCTAAATGTCCAAGATGTGCTAAGACTTTCATCGTGGGTGACATAGTATCTGGGAGCTGCGGAGCAGGATGGGTATAGCGCCAAAACAGTCGAATTAACACGAGGAATATAATGGTTGTTGCGATGTTTTTATGTAAGCTAATCACTTGACCTTTAAAGCTACCATCAACATCATAACTTAAGAAATTTCCACTATAAAAACCAATCAACCATGCTGCAATGAAAATGATGGCCATCAGCCAATGGAGTATTTGTGCTGTGCGGGTATAGTGTTGTGAAGTACTTTGCATGTTGTACCAACATGTGATTTTTAGTTTAGTTATGCTAATCAAATTACAGTCATTTAAAAACCTTGAATATAGAACAAAGCGTATAATTCTTGCAACGCTGAAAGCGGTATGGTTTTTAACCACATGATGTCGTCATGTGAAATTGCAATGAAATATACATTTCTTCTGTATCCAAGATTCGGCAAAATACGCGCAATCTATTTTATAACCAAGGATATTTCCTGTGAAAAAATTAATTGCTGTACTTGCACCTCTCGCTTTGGCTTTAACTGCTTGTGTTTCAACTAACACAACAACAGGCATGCAATCTACAACTCAGCAACTTGGCAATACTGCACTTAAAATTGCCATTAATGCAAAATGTACAACAGAGTTAAATAATACTGCTGCATGGCAAACTGCAGCGAAATTGATGACAGCAACTCAAAAACAAAATATTCAGTCTGAAATTTGTGGCTGTGTAAGTGAAAAAGCGCCACAAAGCGTAACAGCTGTAGATTTGGCAGCAGCAGCCATTGATCCAGCAGCACGTAACACGATTGTTGTAAATGCTGTTACTAAAACCATTAATGCATGCGTCGCTGAAGCAGTGCAATAATTGTCAATAAAGAAGGGTCTGTTGATATTTCAGCCATGTATTGCGTTATTCGCTAAAATAATGCAAACAAGGCATGAAATGCAGACAATGGCGACCCCCTTGTTAAATTTCATAACGAAGTTTGGGGACATTTTAGTGATAACCCTGAGCAAGACTAAAGCGCTGCTTTGGTCGTAGCGCAAGGCGAAGTACGAGGACAGGGACATTTTTGCCGCTACTGCGTTATGTTTTACTCATTTAGAATACTAAATTTCGCGAAACATGCCCTTTGTAGCGTCTAAACATCTTGCACCGTATACGGCTTATGTCGCAAGCATCTGTGAAATATCAACAGACTCTCATAATGAGGCTGACGTGTTCAGCCTCTTTTTTTCTAGGTAGATGAAGTGATGAAAATTGCTGGTGTAGATGAAGCGGGGCGTGGCCCACTCGTTGGTTCTGTTGTTGCTGCTGCAGTTATTTTAGATCCGAATAACCCAATTGAAGGTTTGAATGATTCTAAAAAACTCTCTGAAAAAAAACGTGAAAAATTATTTGTAGAAATACAAGAAAAAGCATTGGCTTGGGCAATTGCTGAAGCAAGTCATGCAGAAATTGATGAAATTAATATTCTTCAAGCATCATTATTGGCTATGCGTCGTGCTGTGGAAGCTTTAAATATTTCACCTGAGCATGTATTAGTGGACGGAAATAAAGTTCCACAAGGCTTGATGATGAGCTGTGATGCGATCGTTGGCGGGGATGCCTTGCATGCGGAAATTTCAGCTGCCAGTATTTTGGCGAAAGTAACGCGAGATCGCGATATGGTTGAGCTTGATGTGCAATATCCACAGTTTGGATTTGCTAAACACAAAGGTTATCCAACCAAAGCACATTTTGAAGCGATTGCAGAACATGGTGTGATTGATCAACACCGTCGTAGTTACGCACCTGTAAAAAAAGCATTAGCTTTGCTTGAACAAAACTAAGCTTTAGATAAATTTAAAGCGGCTTAGAAAAGCCGCTTTAGGAGAAAAACATTTAATGTTTAACGATTAAAGTTATTCTGGGTATTCTGTGTGAAATTATCTTCTTCAAACGAAGGTTGATAATCTTGATCGAGATGTTGAAGATGTTCGTGCATAGCGCGTTCATGTTGAATACGTTGGTAAATCTCTTCACGGTGAACTGATACTTCTTTTGGAGCATTTACACCAATACGAACTTGATTTCCTTTAACCCCAAGTACAGTTACACTGACTTGGTCCCCAATCATTAATGTTTCTCCGACACGTCTAGTCAGAATCAGCATGTTTATCTCCTTGCAAAATGCTAAACCTGCAATTGATCTAAAATGAAAAAAACACAACCTTAAATATCAAAAGAAAACTTTAACAAAGCAATGTAAGGAACATTACCTAAGATGCAGTTTTGTTAAAATTTTCTTAAAACCTCAGGGTTAATATAACAGAGCCACTGTAAGAAAAACTATAGTGGCTCTGCTTTTTTGTATTGTTTTTAAAAAACTGTCTAACAATGACACTTTTATTGGATATGAATTATGCGCGTACGCTTGATTCACCATGTTCACGGTCTAAACCGAAAGCAGTGTGTAGTGTACGAACTGCAAGTTCTAAATAGTTTTCTTCAATGATCACTGAAATCTTAATTTCAGAAGTCGAAATCATCAAAATATTGATGCCTTCTTCAGCTAGGGCAGTGAACATTTTGCTTGCAACACCAGCATGTGAACGCATGCCTACACCCACGATTGACACTTTAACGATGTCTGAACGGGTTGCAACTTCACGTGCACCAATTTTTTGTGCAGTATTTTCAAGAATAGCTTTGGCTTTGTTTAATTCACCACGGTTTACTGTGAAGGTGAAGTCAGTTGTACCATCTTCTTCAACATTTTGGATAATCATATCCACTTCAATGTTGGCATCACCAATCGGGCATAAAATTTTAGATGCAATACCTGGTTCATCAGGTACACCTAGAATCGTTAATTTTGCTTCGTCACGGTTAAATGCGATACCAGAGATAATTGGCTGTTCCATGTTGTCTTCCAATTCAGTAGTAATAAGAGTGCCGACGTTTTGTTTAAAGTCTTCGTCAAATGCGCCATCATTGTCATTATCAAAGCTTGATAATACACGCAAAGGCACTTGATACTTCCCTGCAAATTCAACTGAACGAATTTGAAGAACTTTAGAACCCAAAGATGCCATTTCAAGCATTTCTTCAAAAGAAATACGATCTATCTTTTTCGCTTTAGGTGCAACACGTGGATCAGTAGTATAGACACCGTCTACGTCTGTATAGATTTGGCATTCATCTGCTTTAAGTGCAGCAGCAATGGCAACACCAGAAGTATCTGAACCACCACGACCCAGAGTAGTGGTGTTACCAAGATCATCAAAACCTTGGAAACCAGCTACAACAAGTACACGTCCTGCATTTAAATTATCAGTTAAAACATCAGTATCGATAGCTCCAATACGAGCCTTGGTGAATGCACTGTCTGTTTTAATGCCAACTTGGCGGCCTGTTAGAGACTTAGCTTCAACCCCAATGGAGTTGAGTGCCATCGCTAACATGGAAATCGTTACCTGTTCCCCTGTAGAGACCATTTGGTCGAGTTCACGTGGATCAGGGGTTTCGGTAATGGCTTTCGCTAAAGCAAGTAGGCGATTGGTTTCGCCACTCATGGCTGAGACAACCACTACAACCTTGTGACCGTGGTCATGCCAACGCTTTACACGACGAGCAACATTTAAAATGCGCTCGGGAGTACCCATTGAGGTACCGCCATATTTTTGAACGATTAATGCCATAGTTGTTCCATAAAAGCCATGATCCTGAATTACCTTTTCAGGATCAGTTACACAAAAAGTGAAGTCTTATTTTGCTTCAAGCCAAGCCGTTAAACCGGCCATCACTGGTGCAAACTTCTCGTTAAGTGGCGCGCCACCTTGTGCCAAGTCAGGTTTACCACCACCTTTACCACCAAGTTCAGTGGCTAAGTGTTTGATAATGTCACCTGCTTTAATGTTTGCAGTGAAGTCTTTTGCTACCGAAGCAAGAAGGCTAACTTTATCGCCTTCAACGCCAGCAAGTACAATCACTGCATTGTCTAATTTAGATTTAACCCCATCATGCAAGTTACGTAGTGATTTCGCATCCATACCTTGCACTGTGGTGATTAAAGTCGAACGACCAGCAATAGTTTGAACTTGGCTTAAAAGTTCTGTTGCTTGGAAGTTCGCTAATTTTTGGTTGAGTTGTTCAATTTGCTTTTGCAATTGATGTGCTGTTTCAACAACTGCTTCAACTTTTTCAACAGTTTGATCTTTTTGCGCTTTCAATAAGCTATTGATATGCAAAATGTCTGCATCTACTTTTTGAGCCGCTTCAATTGCTTTTGTACCAGTAATCGCTTCGATACGACGTATACCTGCCGCAACACCACTTTCAGAAGTAATTTTAAACAGACCGATATCACCAGTACGTTTGACATGAATACCGCCACAGAGTTCGATTGAGAAGTTTTTGTCTTCAATCATTGAACCCATAGAAAGTACACGTACTTCGTCACCATATTTTTCACCGAACAACATCATTGCGCCTTTTTCTTGGGCAGATTCAATGTCTAAAAGTTCAGTAGAAACGGCTGTGTTGGCAATTACTTCACGGTTTACAATACGTTCAACCTGTTGTAGTTGTTCAAATGTCACGGGTTGGTCGTTGGCAAAGTCGAAACGTAAGATATCGCTGGCAACCAATGAACCTTTTTGCTGTACATGAGCACCAAGTACTTGACGAAGGGCTGAATGTAAAAGGTGAGTTGCAGAGTGGTTACGTGCAGTTGCAGCACGAATATCGGCTTTTACAATTGCTTCAACAGACTGAGTTGCTTTTAAGCTACCTACAGTCACAATACCTTGATGGACAAAAGCACCACCAGATTTTTTGGTATCTTGAACTTCAAAAATACCTGTCTCGTTTTTGAACAGGCCAGTATCACCGATTTGACCACCGCTTTCTGCATAGAAAGGCGTTTGGTTTAGTACGATCAGTGCTTCGTCGCCTTCATTCACTTCATCAACTTGCTCGCCATCTTTATAGATCGCGATAATTTGACCTTGACCTTGGGTTGCATCATAACCGTCAAATTGAGTTTCGCCTTCAACATTCACAATGCTGTTGTAGTCGATTGCAAATTTACCCGCATCACGTGCGCGTTGACGTTGTGCAGTCATTTCAACTTCAAAGCCAGCTTCGTCAATCGTTAAATCACGTTCACGTGCAATATCAGCTGTTAAGTCAGCAGGGAAGCCATAAGTATCGTAAAGTTTAAATACAACTGCACCTGGAATGACTGAGCCTTTTAGGTTTGCAAGTTCGCCTTCAAGCAATTTCAAACCTTGCTCAAGTGTTTTAGCGAATTGTTCTTCTTCTTTTAATAATAAAGCTTCAATACGGGCTTGGTTTGCTGCTAGTTCTGGATAAGCAACACCCATCACATCAACAAGTGGTTGAAGCATTTTATAGAAGAATGAACCTGTCGCACCGAGTTTATTGCCATGACGTACTGCACGACGAATAATACGACGTAGCACATAGCCACGACCTTCATTGGATGGATTTACGCCATCAGCAATCAGGAAGCAACATGAACGCGCATGGTCAGCAACCACTTTTAAAGACGCAGGGTAGTCAACAGGTTTGTTGTTTGCCACAGCTTCAGCGTCAATTGCAGTAGTATCAAGCTCAATAATTTGCGCAGCAAATTTAAGCAAGTTTTGGAACAGATCGATTTCATAATTTGAGTTTACATGCTGTAAAACCGCAGAAATACGTTCTAAGCCCATACCTGTATCTACAGAAGGAGCAGGTAATGCATGTAATACGCCATCAGCAGTACGATTGAACTGCATGAATACGTTGTTCCAGATTTCAATGAAACGGTCGCCATCTTCTTCAGGTGTGCCCGGTAAGCCACCCCAGATGTGATCGCCATGATCAAAGAAAATTTCAGAACAAGGGCCACAAGGACCTGTATCACCCATCGCCCAGAAGTTGTCTGATGCGTATTGACCGCCTTTGTTATCACCAATACGGATAATACGGCTGGCATCTAAACCAATTTCTTTGTTCCAGATGTCAAATGCTTCGTCATCGGTGTGGTAAACGGTAGCGTATAATTTATCTTTAGGTAATGCTAACCATTCGTCACCGGTAAGGAATTCCCATGCAAATTTGATCGCATCACGTTTAAAGTAATCGCCAAAAGAAAAGTTGCCTAACATTTCGAAGAAGGTATGGTGACGTGCTGTATAACCGACGTTGTCTAAGTCGTTGTGTTTACCACCGGCACGTACACATTTTTGTGAAGATGTTGCACGAACATAATCACGTTTTTCCAAACCAAGGAAGCAGTCTTTAAACTGGTTCATCCCTGCATTGGTGAACAGTAAAGTCGGGTCGTTGGCGGGTACTAGTGAACTCGACGCGACACGTGTATGCCCTTGCGATTCAAAGTAACGCAAAAATGCTTCACGAATTTCAGCTGATGTCATAAAACGAGTACTCACAACCAAGTCACTCCATATATTTCGTATTGGCGAGTAGCATAACCGAGCAGATCCATTTTTAAGAATAGCTGCCTCAGTACACTGGGTTTAAAATTTTAAAACGCCAAATTATAACGGAAAAAGCTGTATGCACCAATCACTTTAAGGTGAATTAATGACAATTCTATAGAATCGTTGTCCTGAGCTTTTTGATGTAAATCTAAGGGTTAATTGATCTAGAGCCGTTATCGTCAAAATTTAATGCGCAGCTTGGTCAATATTTTTAGCTTACTTTCTCTGATACTGATTTGTGGGAAAATGATGCGAAAAAGTAAAGTCAGTGTTATTGACGCATAATATTCATCAGCAGATGTGAAGAAATGGTATCGATATTCAGTCGAAATCCATTAACATATACAAGTGTTTACATCTACCCAAGAGTTAAGGATATCTAATGCAACGAGTAGCCATTAATGGTTTCGGGCGAATTGGTCGCAATGTATTACGTGCTTGGTTTGAAAATCCTAAAGATTTTCATTTTGACATTGTGGCGATTAATGATATTGCAGATGTAGAGACTTTAATTCATTTATTTAAATACGATACAACCCATGGGCGCTTTCAAGGTAAAGTTGAAGTGTTATGGGAAAATGAACAGATTTTTTTGCATATTTCAGCGGGTTTGGCGCAGTTAAAAGTAAAAGTCTTTTGCCAAGAAAATCCAGAATTATTGCCTTGGAATGATTTAAATATTGATGTTGTACTTGAATGTACGGGTTTATTTCGCTCTCGTGAAGCTGCCACAAAACATATTACAGCAGGGGCGAAGCGGGTCATTATTGGTGCGGCTCCCTTTGATAGTGTGGATGCCGCGATTGTCTATGGTGTCAACCATCATGAAGTGAAAAGCACCGATCAAATTATTTCTAGTGTATCGTGTACCACACAAGCATTGGTTCCTCTAGTCAAAATCATTGATGATGCTTTTGGCATTGATACCGCTTTAATGACCGAAATTCATGCCGTCACAGCAGATCAATCCGTACTAGATCATGCTCATCGTGATTTACGTCGTGCGCGTGCTTCGGGGCAAAATATTATTCCTACGACATCGTCAGCCTTGGGTGCTCTAAAACAGGTGATGCCAAAAATGGCAGATCGTATGGATGGTTATTCCATTCGTGTACCGACCATTAATGTGGCAGCCATCGACTTAACTTTTATTTCGCAATCGCATATCACAGCGCATAAACTTAATGAAGTGTTGGTTAAGGCTGCACGTCATGATTATGCTGAAATTATGGATGTGACAGATGAGCCACTGGTTTCGTCAGACTTTAATCATTCGCCCTATTCTTTGGTGGTGGATTTGAATCAAACCATGGTGGTTGGACATCAGGCTAAAGTTTTTGCGTGGTATGACAACGAATGGGGTTATGCTAATCGCTTACTTGATTTATGTGAATCCTTTACATAGCAACTATATAAGAATAAAGACAGGTCAATGTTCAACCTGTCTTTGTCGAAGCGAGATTATTCTTCTTCACTGATGTAATTTGGATCATTTAAGAAACCTTCCTTGATCTCTTCTGGCATGCCTTTGTGCCACCATGCATATATTGAAGATTTGATGTGTTGATCTTCCTCGGGGTCATTGAGGGGCTCATCATCTTCACGAATAAGTTCATTGCCTTCAAATTTAAACCAAAATTCCCAAGGGTCATCATCACCACAACCCCAAGCTTGTGTATGAATGTCAGGAACTAAACTTTTTAAAAAGTTTAAAATGGCTTCCATAAATTCATCGCCCGATGAACCATGCACAAAGTGGGCAACCGAAAACCCTTCAAAACGGTACAGTGATTCTGGCCCTAAATCATATTCAACCTGATCCACTTGATCAATGATGTCTTGAGCAAGTTCTTCACCTTCGGTTGGATTGATGGTGAGTGCAATTTGTTTGAATATTTCAGTATTGCCCTGATGTTCTTGAAAGAGGCGATCTAATTTATTCATGATTTCTGGGTTAGGATGCTTAAAGTATAAGTTGCTGTGAAGTTCCATGGTAAGTGTAGACCCCGAGATATTGGCAGTATGAATTCTTGGTAAGTAATGATTATTTTTTAATTGTCATAACTGACAATTTATATAGTGTTGTTGGTGGGTAAAAATACAATTGATCGAGGTTGTTTGGGAAGCATTTTTTTATAAATTTGTGGGGTATCTCATTTGTTAGTTAGGCATTCTGAGTAAATCAAAATAGTTGCTGAACTTAAACGAATTTTTTAAATTTTAGATCATTAATTTGGTTATGATAGTGAATAACAACTAAATAAGAGAAATGAATACTATGTTGATATTTATATGGGGTTTTATTCTGCTTTTAGCTATAGCCGTGATTTTTTTGATTTGGGTACAAATAAAGAATCAAACTGATGTATTGAGTGAAACTGAACTTAATCAAAAACTTGAAGAAAAAGTCATTCACTTAGAAGAAAACTTAAAAAAGACCTTGGAAATTATGCAGGATTTGGCCAAAAAAATGCATCTTCAGCAAGAAATGTTAGATAAAACCACGGCTAGATTAAGTCAGGTTGAGTTACAAAATGCTGAACTGGTTGGGGTGTTGGCAAAGGCAGTTAATTCGTCTGATAGATCATCACTCTAATTGCAATTTTTACGATTTAAATCACCTTAAATAAGCAGAAATCTTAAAACTGCTGCTGATCCCATGCTAATCAACACTGTGGGTAATAAAGAAAAGCGTGAAGCGGCAAGCAGTGTAATCACAATCGCCAGTAAGTCGGCAGGGTTGTCTTTGACAAAATAAGGCGCAATCACTGATATAAGTACACAGCCGGGAACCACTTCTAAGATTTGTTTCTGGCGAGGTGTGAGGGTTTTATTTTTAAGTAAGACATAACCTAAAACACGTGTTAAATAGGTGGTGATTGCAATGCATAAAATGGCAATGAGGGTCGCTGAATGAATCACGCTTTATCTCCTAACAACCAATAAGCAGAAGCAATACCAGTGATCGCTCCAATCGGGACATGCCAGCCTTGGGGTAAATATAAATATGCCAGTGCAGCCGTGACTAAACTGACCAACCATGGTCGCGCTGCGTGTAAACCTTTCCACATACCGCGTAATAATACTAAGAATACTGCGGGAAATGCCATGTCAAAGCCAAAACGTGAGGCATCGCCTAAAATGGGTCCAATTGCGCTGCCTAATGCAGTGAATCCAACCCACATAAGGTAAAGAGCAAAACAAAGACCTGCGTAAAAAGACAGATTAAAGGCATGATTGATGCCAGTCTGAGCTTGTCTTTTTTGTGCATCCGCCAAGGCAACAGCCCAACTTTCATCACACATAAAAAATAAAGCGGGGAAAACCTGTTTATTGGGTAAATGTCTGAGGTAGGGCACTAGGCTTGCACCCATAAGTAAATGGCGACTATTGACTAAAAAAGTAATGAACATCAGCATTAAAATATTGGGTGGATTGGTCCACAATTCTAAAATGGCAAATTCTGAACCACCTGCAAAATTTAACCCTGTAAATAAAGGCACTTCAATAAAAGAAAAGCCTTTTTGCGTGGCTTGTGCGCCTAGCACTAAAGCAAAGGGAATAATCCCTAACAGCATCGGGATTGATATTTTTACGCCACGTTTAAATTCAGTGAAGTCCTGTGAGTACGTTAGATCTTGAGTGATATTTTTTAACGTAAACATAAGGTTTGGCCTGACAGGATGAATTAAATTTAGAAAAATATTTTATGATAATTTATGGGGTATTTTTCACTTAAATTAGCTTGATTTTGGTTTTAAATAGTATTAAATAGCGTTAAATTATATTTAATTGAAATTTAGTGCTCTGGTGGTTGGTGATGGATCATATTGATAAGCGCATACTAAAAGCCTTGCAGCACAACGGTAAGCTACAAAATAATGAATTGGCTCAAATTGTTGGTTTGTCGGCATCGCCATGTTTACGGCGCGTTAAACAGTTAGAAGATGATGGCATTATTGAAAAATACGTGGCTTTGGTTGATCCGACAAAAGTCAATCTTGCGTTAACTGTTTTTGCACGAATTTGGTTGAAAGGACAAGATGCAGAAACTGTAAACCAGTTTGTAGATGCTGTGCATGATATGCCTGAGGTAGTTGAGTGTCAGCTTATGGCAGGAGATTGTGATTTCTTTTTAAGGATTGTAGTTGCTGACCTAGCTGCTTATCGTCAGTTTCAAATTCATCATTTAAATAAAATTGCAGGAATCCAAAATGTCAAAACTGAGATTCCTTTACAAAAAATTAAGCAAACAACAGCCTTACCTTTAGACGGATAACTTGCTTTTTGTATGATTGTGTTTTTGCCTAGATGTTGAATTTTCTAGTGATTGATTGTTTCATAAATTTGAATAATTTCATGTTGATTAAACAATAAGTATTCGCCATTTTTTCTGAAAAAGTCAGGTGCACAGCTAAAACTATCGTGCTAGACTAGGAGAAATCGGGTGTGCTCCCGATTTTTTTATGCGGATTCGTTCCGCGCTGACAGAATTTAGGTTTACAACATGCCCATTTCAGAGACATGGTTATTACCTGATGGTGTAGCTGATGTATTACCAGAACAGGCGCAAGTGATTGAAACTTTGCGTCGTGATGCACTAGATTTCCTCGCATCTCGAGGTTATCAATTGGTGTACACGCCATTTATTGAATACATCGAATCTCTATCTTCTCTTTCAGAATCGAATCAAGATTTAGACTTAGCTACTTTTAAAGTGATCGATCAGCTTTCTGGTCGTTTACTTGGTGTGCGTGCCGATATGACACCACAAGTGGCTCGTATTGATGCGCATGTACATCCAGTAGAAGGTGTGGCTCGTTACTGCTATGCAGGAACGGTTTTACATACTAAACCACAAGGGTTTAATACCACACGTTCACCATTACAATTGGGTGCAGAACTATTTGGTTCAGACAGCATAGATGCTGATGTAGAAATGGTTGATGTCATGTTGAGCTTGCTTGAAAAAGCAGGCTTGGCAGCAGGTATTCATTTAGATTTAGGGCACGTTGGATTATTCCGTAGTTTAGTTAAACATGCGGGTTTGACTAAGGCTGTTGAAAGTCATCTTTCGGATTTGTATCAGCGTAAAGCACTGCCTGAGCTTGCAGAATTTACTCAAGAATTAAAATTTGGTTCAGATTTTTATACGCTTGGTCGTTATTCAAGTGATTTAGATGCGTTACAGACACATTTAAGTGCTGAAATATTAGCGGATGAAGCCTTTAAGCACGCATTTGATGTATTGAAAACGACGCAAATCGAAATTCAATCACGTTGGCCAAATCTGCACATTGGTATTGATGTTGTAGAGTTGCGTTCATATCATTATCACACTGGTTTAATGTATGCAGTGTATGCACCAAACCGCGCTGCTCCACTAGCACAAGGTGGTCGTTATGACGGCATTGGTCAGCATTTTGGTCGTGCCCGTCCTGCAACAGGTTTTAGTTGTGACTTATATGCTTTAAGCGCAGGTCAATTTACAGATTTAAATGTAGTTGTTGCACCGAAGGGTACAGCGCCCGATTTGCTTGAAGCAATTTCGAATGCACGTACACAAGGCTTTGGTGTAATTCAGTTACTTGGAAATGACAGTTTAAACTCAGTACCACATGCAACTCATCAATTGGTGAATGTGGTAGGTGAGTGGAAAGTCGAAAAGATTTAATGACGTGAATTAGTTTCAAGTGACTAATTCAAGTTTTCAATTTTAACAGCATGATGCAATGAGGCTATTATGGGCAAAAATGTTGTGGTACTTGGTACCCAATGGGGCGACGAAGGTAAAGGTAAGATTGTCGACCTGCTCACAGATCAAGCGGCTGCGGTAGTTCGTTACCAAGGCGGACATAACGCTGGTCATACACTCGTGGTTGGTGGTAAGAAAACTGTATTACACCTCATTCCATCTGGTATTTTACGTGAAAACGTACTTTGCTTAATTGGTAATGGTGTTGTGCTTTCACCTGCTGCACTAATTGAAGAAATGGCTATTCTTGAAAAAGAAGGCGTGCCTGTTAAAGAACGTTTACGTATCTCTCCAAACTGTCCTTTAATTCTTCCGAACCATATTGCACTTGACCAAGCACGTGAGAAAAAACGTGGTAATGCGAAAATTGGTACGACTGGTCGTGGTATTGGTCCAGCGTATGAAGATAAAGTTGCACGCCGTGCAATTCGTGTTGCTGACTTAGTACGTGGTGGTGAACATCTTAAAGCTCAACTTGAAGAGCTACTTGAATATCATAACTTCCAATTAACTCAATTCTACGGTGTAGAAGCAGTTAATCTTGAAGATGTACTTGCGCTTTGCGACCAATGGCGTGAAGTTGTAGCTCCACTTGTTGTGGATGTAACAACTGAATTGCATAACTACCGTAAAAACGGTGAAAATATCATGTTTGAGGGCGCTCAAGGCTCACTTCTTGATGTCGACCATGGTACATATCCGTATGTAACATCTTCAAACACAACTGCTGGTGGCGTAAGCTCAGGTTCAGGTTTAGGTCCATTACACCTTGACTATGTGCTTGGTATCACGAAAGCATACACAACACGTGTAGGCGCAGGTCCATTCCCAACAGAGTTGGTTTATGATGCTGCAAATGACGTAGGTGATGCAATTGGTAAACACCTCGGAACTAAAGGTTCTGAATTTGGTGCGTCTACTGGTCGTCAACGCCGTTGTGGTTGGTTTGATGCAGAAATTTTACGTCGCTCTGTAGATGTAAACTCACTTTCTGGTATTTGCTTAACTAAACTTGACGTGCTTGATGGTTTAGAAGAAATAAAAATCTGTATCGGTTATGAAGCTGCGGATTCTGGTTGTGTTGGTTCTTCTGATGCACTGGCATTTGAAGCGTTAAAACCAATCTACGAAACCTTGCCTGGCTGGTCTGAATCGACTTTCGGTGCGAAAAGCATGGAACAATTGCCAGCAAATGCAATTGCTTATGTAAAACGCATTGAGCAGTTAATTGAATGTCCAATCGACATCGTTTCAACGGGTCCAGATCGCGAAGAAACCATCGTATTACGTCATCCTTTTACTGCTTAATTTAAGCAAATAGGACGATGGTAAAAAAGCCTTGCAATATGTAAGGCTTTTTTATATTCACTATTTTTAACAAGGTGATAAGTGGATATATATTTGCATAAATCTCTGCAAGACTAAAGTTGCATCAGAGAATACTGTTTAAATCATTAGCAGTTGCTAAAATACAAAACATAAGATGAATAGCAGGTTGTACGGATGCATAAAAATATTTCAGGAACGATTTTTTATTCCTTACTTTTTGCAATGGGTGGAGCGCCGACCATTGCGATGCTGATTATTCAAGTACAGACTCAAGATCCTAATATTATTTATGGGGTATTTATTGGTTTAAGCGTTATTATTGCTTGTATTTTAGTACCACTAATTTTAATTCAAAACGCATTTTTATTTTTTAAAAGAAAAAATGATCAGCTTGAGCAAAAAATCAAACCACTTTGCCAAGTGTATTTGGTTTTGAATGCTTTGTGTCTGATTTATTGGCTTAGTTTTCAATTTCTTAAATAAGTACGGTTACATAAATGATATGAATATGGATTGAATAATAATTTAAAGCTGATCCATAATTCCATATAATCGCGTTAAAACGGATATCTATTTTAAGGCGGAGATTATTATAATGAATAGCAAGTTTATTTTAAGTTTGTGTGCAGCAAGTGTGATCACTTTGTCAGGTTGTACGACGGTAGCAGAAATGGCAGGGGCGGATTCATCTACATTAAATGTGACTGCGGCACAAGGCTTTAATAAAACAGTGCAAGAAGCAAGCACAAATAAAACCTTAGACACTTCATCAACAACGTATAAACGTATTAATACTGTATTTTTGCGTTTAAAACCGTATGCAGATCAAATTAACCAAACGGGTCAGAAGTTTAATTGGCAATTGGCAGTTTTAAAATCTGATCAGGTAAATGCGTATGTAGCACCAGGTGGTAAAGTCGTGTTCTATACCGGTATTGTCAATAAGCTAAACCTTACCGATGCAGAAATTGCGGCAGTTATGGGGCATGAGATGGTGCATGCTTTAGAGGAACATTCTAAAAATAAAATTGGCGCGCAAGCCCTAACTGATTTAGCGCTAAACATTGGTTTAAGTGCTGCGGGTAGTAATGTTGGTCAATTGGGGGCTGCTGCTGCTCAGTTAGGCGCGCAAGTGGGCGTAGGTTTACCTTATTCGCGTAGTCTTGAAAGCCGTGCTGACCAAGGTGGATTGATGCTTATGGCACGTGCAGGTTATAACCCACAGGCAGCAATTAGCCTTTGGGAAAAAATGAATAAATTGGATGGTGCAGGTGGTTCATCCTTCTTGTCTACTCATCCTTCAAATAGCCAACGTATTGAGGTAATGCGTAAAAATATACCTGCTGCTCAAGCGCTTTATAACAAGCGTTAAGATAAGTTGTTAGGTTCAAAAAAGGATGCGATAAGCATCCTTTTTTAATTTTTATATCCTCATCCCCTTACGGAATATATTCCTCATCCCACAGGGAGAAGGAGATTTATGCTTATGGCGCAGGATTGGGCTGTTGACGATGGATCTCCTCAATGCCTTGCAAAATTTCTGCCGATAAATCAATGTTAAAAGCTTGGATATTTTCTTTTAGTTGCTCTAAATTTGTTGCATCGATAATAGTACTAGTCACAAAGAACTGTTGCTTGATAAATGCCAGTGCAAGTTGTGTGAGTGTTAAGTCATGTTGCTCTGCAAGTTGAGCATATTGTTCAGTTGCCCATTCACTTTCTGAGTTGCTATAGCGGCTAAAACGAGAGAATAGTGTGACTCGTGCATTGGCAGGACGCGCGCCATGACGGAATTTACCCGTCAAATAGCCAAAAGCCAAAGGAGAGTAGGCTAGTAATCCTACATTTTCATAATGGGCAATTTCTGACATGCCAATTTCATAGCTACGGTTTAATAGGCTATAAGGATTTTGTACACTGACAAACTTTTGTAAACCTAACTTTTCTGCCAAGTTTAAAAGTTTCATGGTTCCCCATGGAGTTTCATTGGACAGTCCAATATAACGGATACGCCCTTTTTTAATTTCATCACTTAAAGCAACTAGGGTTTCTTCTAAAGCTGTAATTTCGTTATTTTGCTGTGCTTCACTATTGCCATAACCGAGTTTACCAAAGAAGTTGGTTGGTCGTTGTGGCCAATGCAGTTGATAGAGGTCGATATAATCGCTTTGCAGGCGTTGTAGCGAGCCATCAATAGCAGAAGCAATTTCTGCTGCTGTAAAGCGCGTTTGCCCATCACGGATGTGGCTACCCCCTTGTGAGGGACCTGCTATTTTTGAGGCAATAAATAGTTGATCTCGATTACCGCGTTGTGCAATCCAATTGCCCAATATTGTTTCAGTTGCCCCTTGGGTTTCGGGTTTTGGTGGCACGGGATACATTTCAGCGGTATCCCAAAAAAAGAGACCTTGATCTAAAGCATACTCAAGTTGTTGGAAGGCTTCTGCTTGTGTATTTTGCTCACCAAAAGTCATGGTTCCCAAACAGATTTCAGGAACTAAAATGCCTGTATTGGCTAAAGGTTTAAGTTGCATCAAGGTTTATCCTTTAATTTTTAGCATGAAATTTGAAATCGGGGATCAGGCTAACTGATTTAGCGATAAGCGTTAAATCATGAATAGTTTTAAATTTGTCATAATATTTACAAAAGAATAAAAAATTAAAGCATAAAAAAAGCAAACCATAAGATTTGCTTTTTTATTGAATGTAGCAGAACAAAAAAACTTATTCTTCGTCATCATCCTTATCTAAAGAAGTATTAGCTTCCTCAGGTACAACATCAAAAATAAGAATGGCTTTACCATCTGTTTCGATCATGCCTTGTTCTTCAAGTGTTTTTAAAACACGTCCAACCATTTCACGCGAACAACCCACAATACGGCCAATTTCTTGACGGGTAATGCGGATCTGGCGACCATTTGGGAGAATCATGGCTTCAGGTTGTGAAGAAAGATCAATCAAACAACGTGCAATACGACCCGATACATCGATAAATGCAAGGTCAGTGACTTTACGTGTGGTGTTTTTTAAACGGCGCACCAATTGAGCAAATACAGCGTAGCTAAGGTCTGGATATTGTTTGCTTAATTCATGAAAATTTTCATAGGTAATTTCAGCAATTTCACATACGTCGCGTGTACGAACTTCTGCAGTACGTTGTGGATTTGCTTCAAATAAACCCATTTCCCCAAAAAAGTCACCGGCATTCAAATACGCAACTACAATTTCACGTTCATCATCTTCGCGTAAAATAATGGATACCGAACCTTTTAAAATCAAATAAAGAGATTTGGATTCAGTGCCTGCATCGATAATCGCAGTACGTTTTGGATAGCGGTTAATATATGCACGTTTTAATAATGCTTTTACTGACTCTGGTAACTGACCAGGAGAAAGCGCATCAGTGCTAAGTTGTGAAAAGTTTGCAGTCATGCCTAACGGTTCCGAATATGGATAAGAAATAGATCGCACAAGACCTAAATTGAACTTGTCACATAGAAGAGATGAAATTCCGTATCAACTCAATTTATGTTAGTGTACAGGTACGTCGTAAATTTATAGCTTTTTTCGGGTAGTTGCAATGCAAACAAGTGTTCATTGGCTAGAGAATGTTGCTTTTGAAGCCAAATCAGAGAGTGGTCACCAAGTTGTCATGGATGGGGCTGAGGCATATGGTGGTGAAAACCGTGGTCCACGTCCTATGGAGCTTATATTAATGGGACTTGGTGGGTGTGCTTCCTTTGATATTGTGACTATCTTAAAGAAATCACGCCAAGATGTGACAGGGGTTGTATGTCAGTTGAAAGCGGATCGTGCGGATAGTATTCCTGCTGTCTTTACCAAAATCCATTTACATTTTGTCGTAACGGGTAAGGCGGTAAAAGAAAAACAGGTGGCTAAAGCGGTTGAACTTTCTGCTGAAAAATACTGTTCAGCAAGTAAAATGTTATCAGATGGTGGTGTTGAAATTACTCATGATTTTGAAATTATTGAAGCTGAATAAGTAATGAAAAATTGATGGCAATTCATAGGTGAGTTGCCATTTTATAAATCTAAGAATTATATAAGTTGTACCTTTTTTAAATTAAAAATTTACAATAAATTGATAAAATTGTCCTAGTTCAATCCAAATTCAGAACTTAAAAAACAAAGTTAAGCAGCCTCATTTACTTGTTATGCATCAAATTTCTTGTCTGAAACTGCACTAAAATTATCATTGCTCAAATAAATCTGATGTATAAAATTTTTAAACCATCAAGCACAAATGCATGGTGTTTTATGCAGTGGCTAAAAACGTAGTCAGATAATATATTTTGAATAGAATTTGATACATAAGATATTAAATTGAACTTGAAAAACCTGCGATATAGACCCATATTATAACTGAGTTTTATTTTTTGTCTTAATTACTTTAATTATTGAAAATTAAAAATATTTTTTAATAAAATTGTTGAAAAATATCAAACCATTCCCATCTATTATCCAAGTACAAAATCTGTTGTGAGGAAAATAAGAATGCGTTTTGAAAAATTTACCAATCGCTTACAGCAAGCCTTATCAGATGCCCAATCTTTAGCTATGGGTAAAGATCACACTGCTATTGAAGGTATTCACATTTTATCCGCCTTGTTGGAAGAACCAGCGAACATCAGTTTGCTGCAACAGGCAGGTGCAAATTTACGCGACCTTCAAACAAAGTTACAGCAGGCATTAAAGGATGCAGCAACGATTGCGAACCCAACGGGTGATATCAATTTAAATCCAGAAGCTGTACGTGCATTGAATCTAGCAGATAGTTTTGCACAAAAAGCAGGGGATGAATTTTTATCTACAGATTGGGTGATTTTGGCGCTCGCTGAAACAGGTGCAACGAAAACACTGCTGCATAGTGTTGGTGTAACGATAGATAAGCTGCGTAAAGCAATTGAAAATATACGAGGTGGTGACAAAGTTATGGCAAATAACCACGAAGATCAACGAGATTCTTTGAATAAATATACGATTGATTTAACTGAGCGTGCCATGTCTGGCAAACTTGATCCTGTCATTGGGCGAGACGAAGAAATTCGTCGCACGATTCAAGTTTTGTCACGTCGTACTAAAAATAACCCTGTGCTTATTGGTGAACCAGGGGTTGGTAAAACTGCGATTGTAGAAGGCTTGGCACAACGTATAGTTAATGGTGAGGTGCCTGAGGGCTTGAAAGGTAAACGTGTTTTATCTTTAGATTTAGGTTCGTTACTGGCAGGTGCGAAATATCGTGGTGAGTTTGAAGAGCGCTTAAAAGCGCTTCTAAAAGACCTCGCTAAATATGATGGTGAGATCATCTTATTTATTGATGAGTTACATACGCTTGTTGGTGCTGGTAAGGGCGATGGCGCGATGGATGCAGGTAATATGTTAAAACCCGCATTGGCGCGTGGTGAGCTTCGCTGTGTCGGTGCAACCACTTTAGATGAATATCGCCAATATATTGAAAAAGATGCAGCACTGGAACGTCGTTTCCAAAAAGTCTTGGTCGATGAACCAAGTGTTGAAGACACCATCGCAATTTTACGTGGTTTAAAAGAGAAATATGCAACACATCATGGTGTGCAGATTCTCGATTCGGCGATTATTGCTGCTGCTAAAATGTCGCATCGTTATATTACAGACCGCCAATTACCAGATAAAGCCATTGATTTGATTGATGAAGCTGCATCACGGATTAAAATGGAAATTGACTCGAAACCTGAGCCATTAGACCGTTTAGATCGACGTCTGATTCAGTTGAAAATGCAATTGGAAGCGGTGAAACAAGATGCAGATTCAGTCAGTAAAGTTGAAGTTGAATATTTGGAAAAGCAAATTGAAGAAGTTCAACGAGAATATAACAATTTAGAAGAAGTGTGGCGTGCTGAAAAAACCTTAGTCGAAGGGACGAATCAAGCTCAAGTTGAGTTAGATAAAGCCAGAACTGCTTTTGAAAAAGCACAGCGTGAAGGTGATTTGGCTGAAGCAAGCCGTTTGCAATATGGTGTGATTCCTGAATTGCAAAAACGCCTTGCAGCGGAAGAAGTGGCTGAAGAAAGTAGTGAAGAGCCGAAATTGATTCGTACCAAAGTGACCGAGAATGAAATTGCAGAAGTGGTCAGCGCTGCAACGGGTATTCCTGTCACAAAAATGTTGCAAGGTGAACGTGAGAAACTTTTGCATATGGAAGATTTTTTACATAACCGTGTGGTTGGACAAGATGAAGCGGTTGTTGCTGTATCGAATGCAGTTCGTCGTTCACGTGCAGGCTTATCTGACCCGAATCGACCTAGTGGTTCATTTTTATTCCTTGGACCAACAGGTGTCGGTAAAACTGAATTGACCAAAGCTTTGGCTAACTTTTTGTTTGATAGTGACGATGCTATGGTTCGTATCGATATGAGTGAATTCATGGAAAAACATTCTGTGAGCCGCTTGGTCGGTGCACCTCCTGGCTATGTCGGATATGAAGAAGGTGGTATTTTAACCGAAGCTGTGCGACGTAAACCCTATAGTGTAGTGCTATTTGATGAAGTGGAAAAAGCACATCCTGACGTATTTAACATCTTATTACAGGTGCTTGATGATGGCCGTTTAACGGACTCTCAGGGGCGTGTCGTTGATTTTAAAAATACAGTCATCGTGTTGACCTCGAACCTAGGTTCACAAGATGTGCGTGAGTTAGGTGGTGGTGCTACGGAGGAAGAAGTTCGTACGGTGGTGATGAATGCAGTATCGCAACATTTCCGTCCAGAATTCATTAACCGTATTGATGAATTGGTTGTTTTCCATTCATTGAAAAAAGAGCAAATTCGAGGTATTGCAGATATTCAGTTGGATCGTTTACGTGCACGTTTAAGCGAAAAAGACATGAGTCTTTCTATAGATGATAGTGCTTTTGATCAATTAATAGATGCTGGTTTTGACCCGATCTATGGTGCTCGACCACTGAAACGTGCAATTCAACAACGAGTTGAAAACTCATTGGCACAAAAAATATTGAGTGGTGAGTTTCTTCCAGGCGATACTATTTTGATTAAAGGTGAAAATGGTCATCTTGAGTTTGAGAAAATGAAATTGAGTTAAAAATTTAACCCGATTTTCAATCGCAAAATAAAAAACCTAGCTTCGGCTAGGTTTTTTATTGAGGAATAGAAATGTTAGAAATGACATTTTAAAGTCAAAATGTGACGTAAGTTTTCACATTTTTGTGATGAAAATATCACTTAAGTGCTTTATTTGCAAAATGATTATCTTTATTTGAGGGTTCTCTTTATAATTAATTTTAATAACAAATAAGCAACTTGAGATAGAAAAAATGACTAAATTAAAGTGGGGTATTGGGAGCGTACTTACGCTTACTGTGGTCGCAGTAGCAGGTAATCTTTATGCGGATAAAAGTTTGAAAACTTATTATCAGCAGGGCAGCAAGCAATCAAATAATTTAAGTTTAGAATATCAACAATTTCACATGGGGTCTTTAAAAGGTAGTGCTAACTGGACCGCCGAATTAATACTTGATCCATGTAAACCGAAAGAAGTGATCCAATTGAGTGGTCAGGATAATATTAAACGCAGTTGGAATGGATACGCGATTCATTCAGATATTAAAATTACTCAAGCGCCGGGGGCACTTCAGTCATTGTTGAAGGAACCTCTTAAAGTACAAACGACAGTCAATTGGTTAGGAAACATGAATGCAACGTTGACTACGCCAGTAATTACACGTAATGAAGCCCAAATACAGTCTAGATTAGATCCGATAAAATTAAAATTTCGTGCAAAACCTATAGACCAACAGTTGAAGATACTGGATTTACAACTTGAAATTCCAAATTTGACCGTAACAGATACAAACTCGCATTTCCAAATGGCTGGGTTAAAGCTAGAAACCAACCAAGGACTAAATGGTGAGTATCTAGAGGCGGGGAAAACCAAAATTCAGATGGATTTGCTGAAAATGTCAGATCGAGATGTAAATAAACCAACTAATGCTGAACTTAAGAATTTTAGTATAGAAACTCAAAGCGAGTTGACGGATCGGGTTCTAAACACTGAAATGTTGCTGCGGCTAGATGAAATGAAAATGCCTTTTGTGCCAGCAATGCAGAAAGTACAGTTGAATTTTAATGTGATTGATTTGAATCGACAAAAATTACAGAATTTTTTTGATATCTTGGCGAAAAGTGAAAACAGTTGTTTGGCCAAAGAATCACTGGTGAAAGATATAGAACCTGCTTTATTGGCTGTGATCAATGAAGGTTTCCGTTTTGAATCAAAAGATAATCAGTTTGCTATAGGGGAAGGGGTTGCTCAGGCGAGTATGACGGGACGTATTATGCCGAGTCATCAATCTACCATGATGGGTATGGTAAAAATAATGCCAAGTTTAATGGAATACAAAGCAGATGTTCAGTTTGATAAAAATATGATGTCGAGTGTAATGAATAATTATATGCAAAAGGGAGGGGCTGCAATGTCTGATCAAAATATCGAAAATATGTTGTCTACTATGCAGCAATCTGGGCAGTTAAAACGTGATGGCGATATTTTGAAAATGTCAGTTGAATACAAATATGGGCAGAAAACGTTCCTGACTGAATAATGTTGTGTGATGATGTAGCGCATTAAAAATGGGACGATATACGTCCCATTTTTATGACTGAAAACTTTCCAAAGTAAATCTCAGCAGAGATGAAATGCTAGGTCATATTTCATCTCCAGTGCATTAGCTTTTTGGATGTGTAATTTTCCATGCACGGTGAATTTTGGTATTTCGTTTGAAGTCAGTACCAATGGTTTCACTGGTAATTTCTTCAACATCAAAGAATGCCAAAATTTCATCATCCATTTCAAAACCACGATAGTTGTTTGAAAAGTATAAAGTACCTTCAGTCGTTAAACGATTCATTGCGCGTTTGAGTAATGACAGATGGTCACGTTGCACGTCAAAAGTACCGTGGAACTTTTTCGAGTTAGAGAAAGTTGGTGGGTCAATGAAGATCAAGTCATATTGTTCATGACCTTCTTTTAACCATTCAAAACAGTCACTCGAGAAAAACTGATGTTGTTGATCGGCATGATCAACAGTTAAGCCATTGAGTACAAAGTTTTCTTTAGACCAATTCAAATAAGTATTCGATAAATCGACACTTGTGGTACTTGCAGCACCACCTAAAGCAGCATGAACACTGGCAGTAGAGGTGTAGCTATACAGGTTTAAGAAATGCTTGCCTTTTGCTTCAGCCGCAATACGTAAACGCATTTGACGATGATCAAGGAATAAGCCTGTATCTAAATAATCCGTTAAGTTGATTAAGAATTTTGCTTTGCCTTCTTGCACAATAAAACGCTTAGATGCAGTACTTTGTTTTTCATACTGTGTTTTACCTTCCTGACGCGCGCGGGTTTTAATGAAGATCGCATCGCGACCTAAACCTGTTACTGCACGAATAGAAGCAAGCGCTAAATTAAAACGTTTTTTTGCTTTTTCAGGATCAATGATTTTTGGTGGTGCATATTCTTGGACGTGTAAACGATCACCGTATAAATCCACTGCAACATTAAAGTCAGGTAGATCGGCATCATATAAACGTAAGCAATAGATATTTTCTTTGACTGCCCACTTTTTCAATGCTTGTATATTTTTTTGCAAACGATTGGTAAAGTCTTCAGCACCTTCAATTTTTTCAAATTGTTGTGGCTGCCAAACAGCAAGGAAAGGTTGAGTTGCCGTAGCGGGTTTAATTTGACCTGAGCGAATGTAAATTGGCAATTTACCATTCATTAAACGTAAGGTTTGCGGATCATTAAAGGCTAAAACGTCAGCTTGCTCAATTTGAGAGGCAATCACGGCTGCTGTTTGATTTGGGAAGTGTTTTTGCAATAGGGCAGATAGACCTAGGTACAAAGCACGATTTGAAGCTTTTTCGCCTAAACGCTCGCCATAAGGAGGGTTAGTCACGATAAATGCTTTTTTACCTATTGCCGCAAAATCAGGCCAGTCAGACAGGGTGCGTTCTTCAATTTTGATGTGATCAAGTAATGACTCAAAACCTGCGGCAATAATATTTTGCTTGGTCGCTTTTACCGCTTCCCAGTCAGCATCATAAGCATAGAACTGAGGTAGAGGTTTTTCTAATGCAGCTTGGTGACGTTCTGTTGCTTCAGCTTTAATCGACATCCATAAATCATGGTTATGACCATTCCAACCATTGAAGCCAAAGCGACGTACTAAACCGGGTGCACGATCAGTCAACATCATCAGTGCTTCAATGATGAATGTGCCTGAACCACACATTGGGTCTAAAATAATGTCTGGATTACATTGGAGTAATTTGGCTTTTTGTAAAATTGCTGCTGCAAGGTTTTCTTTAATTGGTGCATCGGTCATAAAGTGACGATAGCCACGTTTATGTAAAGAATCACCTGATAAATCTAGGCAGTAAGTGTGCTCAGTTTTACCCGCAAGCACGTACAAGGTGATTTCTGGCTGTTTAATATCAACACTTGGGCGTTTGCCCACAGCTTCCATAAAGGAATCGACCACACCGTCTTTTACACGTAAGGTCGCGAATTGACTATTGACTTTAATGTCGCGTTCTACGTGTAAACGAATGGCAAATGTACTTTGTGGTGCAAAAATGAGTGACCAGTCAAAGTTCATTGCACCTTCATACAGCTCTTCTGCCACATCACGTGCATCATGCGTGAAGTCCAATTCATGGGTATGAATAGGTGTGAGTACACGAGACGCTAAACGCGACCAGATACAAATACGATATGCATTTTCTAGCGTGCCTTGGAAAACTAAACGTCCTGGAAAGCGTTCAATATTTTGAACACCTAAACCTTCCAATTCTTCTTGGAGTAAGGTTTCAAGTCCATCTGCACAGGTAACCCAGTATGTAGAAAGACGTAGTTTCGAATTCATGCAAATTTCCAAAAGCAGCTAAGCAATCTAATATTTTAACGTATTTTAGGGCTTAAAAGTTTTTAAATTATGGTAAAGCCTGAGTCTGAGGCAAAAATGTCGACTTTTTATCTATTAAGAGCTCATATTTGGTATGCATTTTGCTAAACAATATATTGATTGGTGATCAGTCTGGTATTTTGGCTGAAATCGTTGTTTAAAATTGATTTGATGGGGGCATTCATGACAGATTTGGTTTACAAAGGTTTTAAGGAAAATGGCGATGCATTTTCAGTTGCAACACTCATTTATGCTCGATTGAGACGTGTGGCTGGGCGGATCATTGATGTCATGTATCTGGTACAGAATAAGGATTATGCACAATATGTTGTGGAGCTGGCACAGGCTGAAAATGATGCTGAGTTAGGCCGACATGCAGCACGTTTAAATGCTTTAATTATTGCTGAACGTGAGCCTAGTTTTGCGGTCATTCAGGAAGAAATAGCTAAAATTGTTCAAAATGAAGTTGAAGTTACAGAAGACGAAATTTATAAAGCACAAGTTTCACATCATTATATTGGTGCATTGCGCTAATGAAACAGGCTCTAAATCATCGCATTAATTTAGAGCCTGTTTTTTAGATGAGAAGCCGTGATTGCTTGAACAATCGTAATTTCTCTGCATAGCTAGAGCAAAATGATTCAAAGGAGAGCTCAAATACACAGTTTAAAATTTTTAATGTTTTGATGTGATTGGTACTTAATAGAAAGTTCATTTGAGCGATGTTGAAAGCATTTTGCTTAATAATAGAAGTGAGATCAAAAATTTAAATTGACTAAAAATTTCTTGATCGTGCGCATTGGTCTCGGATTATGAAGAATAATATCTGTATAATAGTTCAACTTAACCGCAAGGGAATCTCTCATGCACTTGGCAGCATTGCATACTCCGAGCCAGATTCAACTCAATCAACAGGGTAATCTTAAGCATTTCTTGACCATTGAAGGTCTTTCCAAAGAAACCCTGACAAAAATTCTAGATACCGCTAATGCTTTTTTCAATGAACAAAATCAATTGATTACGACTCCTCTTTTGGAAGGTCGTACAGTCATGAACCTATTTTTTGAAAATTCAACACGTACACGTACAACTTTTGAAGCAGCAGCAAAGCGTTTGTCGGCAAACGTTTTGAATATTGATATTGCTCGCTCAAGTACATCTAAGGGTGAAACTTTACGCGATACGCTGTGGAATTTAGAGGCGATGGCGGCGGATATTTTCGTGGTTCGTCATTCGTCTTCAGGTGCGGCACATTTTATTGCACAAACGGTCTCGCCACATGTTGCCATTATTAATGCGGGGGATGGTCGTCATGCGCATCCAACTCAAGCCATGTTGGATATGTTGACGATTCGCCGTGAAACGAAAAAGCCATTCGAAGCTTTAAGTGTTGCCATTATTGGCGACATTAAACATTCACGTGTAGCGCGTTCAGATGTGGTGGCATTGCAAACTTTGGGTTGTAAAGACATTCGCGTGATTGCACCAAATACTTTGCTTCCATATGGTTTTGATGAATATGGTGAGGATGTCCGTCTATTTAATAAAATGGAAGATGGCATTAAAGATTGCGATGTGATTATTACGTTACGTATTCAAAATGAACGTATTGATTCACCTGCACTCGCTTCGCAAGCTGAATTTTATAAAATGTATGGCTTGAATAAAGAACGTCTGGCAATGGCGAAACCGGATTGCATCGTGATGCATCCAGGGCCAATGAACCGTGGTGTAGAAATTGATTCCAGTATTGCGGATGGGCCACAAGCGGTTATTTTACAGCAGGTGACCAATGGTATTGCTGTACGTATGGCGGTACTTGCGCTGTCTATGCAAGGTCAGTTGCAGGAAAAAGGTTTAATTGAAGCGATTGTGGGATAAGGAAAAGTCATGAGTATTGTAAAAATTGAAAATGTCCGTGTCCTCGATCCAATCAAGCAAACGGATAGTGTAGAAACAGTTTATTTAGAACATGGTAAACGCATTACGGCAACAGATAATGTGAGCGAAAGCATTGATGGACAAGGCAAGTGGTTAATGCCAACTATGGTGGATTTGTGTGCGCGTATGCGTGAACCGGGTCAGCAACAGCACGGTACGTTAAAGTCTGAAGGTAATGCAGCACGTAAAAATGGTATTTTACATATCTTTACCCCACCAGATTCAAAACCAATCGTACAAGATAATGGTGCGTTGATTCATGGCTTAGTGGAAAAAGCCATGTTAGATGGTGGGATTTATTTACAAGTCATTGGTGCACAGACGCAGGGGTTAAATGGTAAACAACCTGCAAATATGGCTGGCTTGAAAAAAGGTGGTTGTACCGCCGTGTCTAATGCCAATGCTCCCTTTGCGGATGATGATGTCGTGATTCGAACGCTTGAATACGCAGCTGGTTTAGGTATGACGGTGGTGTTCTATGCAGAAGAACACCAAATTGCCAAAGATGGTTGTGTGCATGAGGGCTTTGTTGCGTCACGTCAAGGTTTACCCATGATTCCAGCCTTGGCTGAAACAGTGGCGATTGCAAAGTACCTATTGATGATTGAGGTTACTAAAGTTCGTGCTCATTTTGGTTTGTTGTCATGTGGTGCATCGGTCGAATTAATTAAAATTGCCAAAGCCAAAGGCCTACCAGTCACTGCTGATGTTGCAATGCACCAACTGCATTTAACCGAAAGTTTAACCGATGGTTTCAATTCTTTGGCTCATGTACGCCCACCATTACGTGCGGAAAAAGATAAGCAGTTATTACGTCAAGGTGTGAAAGAGGGGGTAATCGATGCGATTTGTACTCATCATGAACCACTCAGTAGTTCGGCAAAATTAGCACCATTTGCTGAAACAGAGCCGGGTATGACTGCTTTTGATACCTATGTTGCTTTTGGTATTCAGCTAATTAATGAAGGTTTATTTGAGCCTTTAGAATGGGTAGAAAAAGTTACCCTTGCACCCGCAAAAGTTGCCGATATGGTCGATCGCTGGGTTGAAGAATCAGGTTGGGTTTTAATTGATCCGCAGCTTGAATGGACAGTTTCTAAAGAATCGATCCTTTCACAAGGGAAAAATACACCGCTCATTAACAAAAAAGTTGTAGGTAAAGTGATTAAAACTTTTGCTGCTTAATTGAGTTTATTTTTTTCCAAAAATTATAAAAGTCAGCTTCGGCTGGCTTTTTTTTGTTGTTGAAAAACAATTGTATTCCAAATAATACAATTATTTACATTGTTTAAAAAACGAACAGATAAACTAAAAAGCGCATATGATAAAACGAGAATAAGAGGAATAATGAATGAATATTAATTTAATTGATTTACTCAAGCAGAAGGTATCTGCGGTTGTCCTTGAAGGTGAAACAGAACATCTCAGTGAAAAAAGTCAGGCATTAAGTAGTTTTTTTCCAATTTTATTGTCTATTTTAAAATCTAAACCTGATCTTATTGCGAATTTACAAAGTCAATTAAATCCAAGATTATCAGACATTTTTACAAACAGCCCTGCTTTAAAATATGAATTTTTAGAACAAATTTCAGGAGTAGTACCCACCGAAACGATTGAATCTACTTTAAACCGTTCCATTGCTCCAACGCTTGGAGTATTAGAAACGCAAGCGGGTTCTGCTGAACCAAGCGCCATTACACATCTTATAGAAACACATTGGCCAGCTATATCGAGTGTCTTACCTCATTGGGCGGGGGCATTACTGAGTGCTTTAGGAATAAGTACAGCAGCAGCATCTGGACATTCTCTACATCAAACACCCAAAATTGAACCCTACAGAGCGGTTGAAGAGAAAAAAAAATCAGGTTTCCTTTTACCATTAATTGCTTTTATTATATTGGCGGCTTTACTTGCACTAATGTTTAAAGCTTGCTCTACTAAAAAAGAACCAGTATCTACTCCTGTTTCTACACAAGCCGCCAGTGAACCAGCTAAATTGCAACTTAGTACAGGTTCAACAGGAGATTTAACCACTTGCCAGCTGTATTCTGGTAATGCGAGTTATATAGATATATTACAAAAAAATATTAAACAAATTTTTAATCATAATACGGGGTGCGGAGTAGAAACCAATGCTAATTACCATACGGAATTTATTGATCAGGATGCCATTCCAAGTGTACTAAAATTAGTAAAAGGAGTACCTAATGCTTCATTAACATGGATAGGCAATCAACTTTCAATTCAAACAGCGAATCCTGCTGATGCACAGCAACTAGTGGCTAAAATCCAGCCTCTTGTTAAAAATATGACTGTGGTGGCACAAGCAGCTATGACTACGCCAGTAGATACAAGTGCAGCGATCTCTTCTGGCAATAGCAATGCAGAAAAAGCTTTGGCAGGAATTAATCCAGACAATATTCGTGCCTTAGATGTTGCAACAGCACTCAATATGCAAATTATTAATTTTGACACAGCAAGTGCCAATATTCCTGACGCAAATAAAACAATTTTGGATCAGGCTGCTGGGTTGATGAAACGTGCATCACATGTAAAATTAACAGTTAAAGGTTTTACTGATGCTGTAGGTAATGCTGCAACGAATAAGGCCTTATCACAAAAACGTGCACAATCTGTTGTAGATTATTTAGTGAAACAGGGTGTTGATCCTGCACAGTTACAAGCGGTCGGTTATGGTCAAGAACAGCCAGTCGCGGATAATTCAACACCTGATGGTCAGTTCAAAAATCGCCGTATTGAATTTGACGTATTAAATACTGAAACAGGTGTGGTACGTGAAGTGAATGAAAATGGAATTAAAAAACAGTAATCATCTATGAATCTAATAAAAATTTCTGTGTAAAAGCAGAGATTTTTATTAGAACTATCGCTAAATTGATAACTTTTGGGTTATGCAATACATCAATACACCAAATGTTTTAATCAAAAAACCACAGAACGTATTGTCTATTTAAATAACGTTTTTAATTAAAACTGACCGATACACATGCTATTAATTAAAAGGACGAATTGATTCGTTCTTTTTTTATTGGCATGCTGTGGTGAATAGTAAAGTGTGAAAGCATATGCGAATTAGTTTTATTGGTGCAGGGCGAGTTGCGCATCATCTTGCTCATGTATTAAACCAACATCATAGAATCGTTCAAATTTATAGTCGAACTTTAGCAACTGCACAAACTTTAGCAGCGCAAGTGAATGCAACTGCAACAATAAATATTGAAGAACTTAATCCAGAAATTGATTTAGTGATTATTGCGGTAAGTGATCAAGCGATTGCTTCGGTTATTGCAAATATTCATCAACAATTACCTAATATTCTGATTGTGCATACTTCAGGCAGTACAGATATTGAGGTCTTGGCATGTATCCATGTACGAGCAGGTGTATTTTATCCGTTGCAAACTTTTAGTTTGGATCGGGACATTCCATGGTTAGATACGCCTATTTTTGTAGAAGCAAAGTTTGAAGATGATTTGGCGTTATTAGAGGAACTAGCCAATCAGTTAAGTACACGTGTTTATTCATATACTTCAGCTCAACGTTTAAGCTTACATTTGGCTGCTGTATTTGCCTGTAATTTTACCAATTATTGTTACGACATGGCGAAACAAATTGTGGATGCGCAGCAAGTAGATTTTTCATTACTGTATCCGCTGATTTTAGAAACCGCCAATAAAGCCTTACATAATGATCCAAAATTAATGCAAACAGGGCCAGCCATGCGTGGCGATCAAAATATTCTAAAGATGCACGAACAGATGTTACATGATAGACAGCGTGATGATTTAAAAAGTATTTATACCTTAATGAGTCAGCAAATTTTACAATCACATCAATCAAAATCTTAATTTTAACTCAGAAGAATATATTGAAATAATTGATAGAAAAGGGATCACAAAGTAATGGCAAAGGATTTTAACAGTCAATATGTGGTCGATGGCTATGATGTACACATTCGTAAGCTCATCCCAGGCTACGAAGTGGTGCATCAACAGATTCAAGCATTGCTAAAAACCTATGTCAGTGAACATGCTCATGTGCTGATTGTGGGATGTGGCACAGGTTACGAACTGGGTTATTTACTGCAATTGTTTCCGAGTTGGACTTTTACTGCGACTGATTTATCAGCTACCATGTTGGATAAAGCCAAACAATATATTCAGCCGTTAGATGCACTGCATCGGGTTGAGTTTGCATTAGCGGATGTTGATCAGTTAAAAACAGATCCAATTTATGATGCAGCACTTTCCATTCTTGTTACACATTTTGTTCCCTATGCTCATAAACCCGATTTCTTAAAAGCAATTTATTCGCGTTTAAAGCAGCAGGGGGTATTTATTGGATTTGATTTGACTGAAATGAATACCGATAAAGAGCGTGAAACACTAAAAAATGTCTGTGAAGGAAATGGTTTGAATACAGTGCAATCGGCAGCAATGTTAAGTCGTTTAGCAGATGACTTTTATCCGCTATTGGAACAAGAAACATTTGCACAGCTTAGCTTGGCTGGTTTTGCTTCTGTACAGCGTTTTACCCAAATTTTATCTTATCAAGGTTTTATGGCATTGAAAATTTAAGACCTTAAATTAAAAATGGCTCATATCTGAATGAGCCATTTTTAATTTATATTTTAAATTTACTTTATTTTCTTAAATAGAAAATCATTAATTTTATGACCTTCCTCTAAACCACGACGTTCAAATTTGGTTTGTGGACGCCAGTCAGGGCGAGGGTAGCTATTGCCTTGACCTGCCATATTTTCAAGATTTGGACGATTGTCTAAAACGTCTAGCATCCATTCAGCATACGGTTCCCAATCTGTGGCAGAGTGGAATGTACCGCCCATTTCCAGTTTTTGTTCAACCAATGGCATACGATCATGAGAAACAAAACGACGTTTGAAATGACGTTTCTTTTGCCAAGGATCTGGAAAATAAAGCTGTACTGCATTAATGCTATTGTCTGGCATTTCACGAAGTACTTGAATCGCATCTGCATCCAGTAAACGTAAGTTGGTTAATTCTGCCACGCTTGCTTCGTATACACATTGCGCGATACCAGGGATATGAACTTCAATACCGACATAGTTACGTTCAGGATTAGCTTTTGCCATAAGTACCAAAGAACGTCCCATACCAAAGCCAATTTCAACAGTTAAAGGGCGTTCTGGGTGTTCAAAATGTTGACGTAAATCGCCAACAGGGTATTCCAAAATTAAGTGACCATATTGTTCAAGCGCAGTACGTTGAGAGGTATTCAGCGGAGATGAACGACGCATAAAAGTAACAATTTCACGATGTTCATTCAGGTTATCCAGCTCTACGACTTGCTGGTCTAATTGATCGTTCGACATAACTTTGGCAAATGTAAAAAATTGAATGCGGTATTTTAAGTCTTAAGGGGTGTAAGTCAAATTTTTTACTGGGTTCAATTCAATTTAATTGATAAATAAATAGTGAATAAATAAAAAAGCGCCTAATTAGGCGCTTTGAAGAACATTTAAAATTAATTAGAACTATAACGATCTACCAATGTGCTACTGGCTTCATTTAAGCCAATAATATTAACTTCAATATTGTGCTCTTTAAATTTTTGCACCACATTATTAAGCATATTGACTGAAGTAATATCCCAGATATGTGCATGGGTTAAATCAATTTCAACTTTAGAAATATTTTCTTTAAAGTCAAAAAACTGGAAAAATTTATCAGAACTGCTAAAGAAAATTTGCCCTGAAATGCTGTAGTGACGAGTATTGTTGATCAGCTCAGATTGAACTTTGACTTCACGCTCTAATTTGTTGATTAAAAATAGTGCTGAAAGTAACACACCAAGTAATACGCCAAGCGCAAGGTTATGTGTTGCTAAAACCACAATCACCACAGTAAGCATAACAAGATTACTTTGTTTGGGATGCTTACTAAAATTGCGCACTGAATTCCAGTTAAATGTGGTAAATGCCACCATAATCATAATAGCCACCAAAGCAGCCATTGGGATGTATGCCAACCAATCTTTAAGAAAAACCACCAGACAGAGTAAAAATACCCCAGCAGTTAAGGTGGATAACCGAGTACGTGCACCTGACGAGACATTAATAATCGATTGACCAATCATGGCACAACCTGCCATACCGCCCATAAAACCGCTGACAATATTGGCATAACCCTGACCACGACATTCTTGGTGACGATCACCTTCAGTTCCTGTAACTTCATTCACAATGGTCGTGGTCATCATGGTTTCCAGTAAACCAACCGTGGCTAAAGTCATAGAATAAGGGAAAATAATACTTAGCGTTTCAAAGTTCAGTGGAATGTCAGGAATCAGGAAAATAGGTAAGGTGTCTGGGAAGTGACCTAAATCACTGACTGTACGCATATCTGCACCTAAAAAAAGTGCAACGAGACTTAAAACAATAATACAAATCAGCGGTGAGGGAATTAATTTACCAATTTTGGGAATATAAGGAAATAAATAAACGACAGCTAAACCTAGCCCAACAAATAAATAGCCTAAGCTATCCATTTTATTTAGCTCAGGAAGTTGAGCTGCAAAAATCAAAATCGCGAGGGCATTCACAAAGCCATAAACTACGGATTGAGAAATAAAGCGCATCAACTTTGCGACTTTAAAGTAACCTGCAATGACCTGAATAATTCCTGTAAGCACTGTAGCTGCTAATAAATATTGCAGACCATGATCTTTCACAAGGGTGATCATCAGTAAAGCCATAGCACCAGTGGCAGCAGAAATCATGGCAGATCGTCCACCAAAAAATGCAATGGTGACAGCTATACAAAATGAGGCATACAAACCGACTTGTGGATCAACCCCAGCTATGGCTGAAAAAGCGATTGATTCAGGAATCAGCGCTAAGCCAACCACTAAGCCTGCTAAAACATCGGTACGGATATTGGAAAACCATTCTTCTTTTTTCAGGCTAATCACAATGTTAATTTTCATCAAACTTTAAAGTTGGGTATGTTAAAACATCTTTATAAAAAAAAGCACATTAGATTGACTTGAAAAAAGCTTGATTTTGGACAATATTCAAAAGGTAAATATTTTTTATTCATTTATGCTTTTTTGCAATTTACAGGTTCGATCACTTGAAAGTTTGTTATAAGAGATTTAAAACAGTTAATAGTTAAATAACAAGGATTAGATATGAAGCTTTATTATTCTCCGGGTGCATGCTCTTTGGCTGCTCATATTATTTTAAATGAAATTAATGTCGATTTTGATTTAGAGCGGGTAGATTTAAAAACACATAAAACAGAAAAAGGTGCTGATTATTACGCCATTAACGCTAAGGGCTATGTTCCTGCTTTAGAAATTAATCCAGGCTTAATTCTAACTGAAAATGTGGCAATTTTACCTTTCCTAGCTCAGCATGATCCAAAGCAAGATTTAATTCCGCCATCTGGTTTAGGGCGTGCCAAAGTACTTGAATGGCTTGGTTATTTAAATTCTGAATTACACGATGCTTACGCCGTATTCTTTGGAGCGCCGTTATCTACTGAAGCGAAAGAAAAAGCATATGCGGAAATTGATCGTTTATTAACGTATATTGATAAAACAATGGGTGAATCTGATAACGATTATTTGGTGGATGATAATTTTGGCCCAGCAGATGCCTATTTATTTGTACTGACAAATTGGTCAAATGGCATCAAACACGATTTAACGCCTTATACAAATATTATTGCATTACGTAATAAAGTGGCTCAACGCCAATCAGTACAAATTGCAATGCGTGATGAAGGTTTGATTGCTTGAGTGAACTAGATTCCATTTAAAAGTGCCTGCGGGTGCTTTTTTTATGTCTATTGAATTGGATTGTGATGTGTACTGTATCTTGCAAAACTATTTCCGCTTATTGAGGTGGAATTTTAGATTAACCAAGAATAATTTTAAAAATAAATTTTCCTTATTATTGATTTTTTATCAATAATATTTTGCAATTTGATGAATTTTTATCAATAAAAATCTCAAGTATATTGGCTGCTGAAAATGAATCCTTCAAGGTTAAGTAATGAGTAATATCCTGATTATCAATGGCGCTAAACAATTTGCACATTCTAATGGAGAGTTAAATGACACTTTGACGGAGTTAGCAAATAAGGTACTTTGCGAACTTGGTCATACCGTTCAAATTTCACGTGCAGATAGTGACTATGAGATTCAGGCAGAAATACAAAAATATGTATGGGCAGATGTGGTGATTTATCAAATGCCTGGTTGGTGGATGGGCGCACCTTGGACGGTGAAAAAATATATCGATGATATCTTTACAGAAGGGCATGGAACTTTATATGCAAGTGATGGCAGATCACGTACAGATGCATCAAAAAAATATGGTTCTGGTGGTCTCATTCACGATAAAAAATATATGTTATCTCTCACATGGAACGCACCTATGGAAGCATTTAATGAAGAAGATCAATTTTTTCATGGCGTTGGCGTAGATGGAGTTTATTTACCCTTTCATAAGGCAAATCAGTTTCTGGGTATGCGGAGCTTAGAAACTTTTATTGTCAATGATGTGATTAAAGCACCTGAAGTTGAAGCCTATATGGCGCAGTACCGTGAACATTTAACGCAAGTTTTTGCTTAATTGGGAGACGTGACCATGTTAACTGTGATTGCTGAAATTATTTGTCATACTGAACAAGATTTCAAAACGGTACTTGATTCATTTCACAACATCCGTGAACAGGTATTACAAGAGCCGGGTTGCCATCTCTATGATGTGCATATTGATCACTCTGCAATTGATAGTGCATTGCAGACCAAAGTGCCATTTTCAATCATGATGTATGAGAAGTGGGAGAGCATGCCGCACTTAGAGACGCATATGCACAGTGTCAATATGCAACAACATGCCAAAGCAACCGAAGGTGCAGTTGCTAGTGTTCAAATTCGTATTTTAGAAGCACTCTAAGTTTCATATGTCGGTTTGAAGTGGTCTTAAATGACTCATTTATTCAAACTCATGTGGCTCATTAAATTGAACCTGTTCGAGTTTCAATGCATAGCGATGTTTTAATGTCGACCATTGAGCTTTGACAGGTTGAGTGCTTTCAGCAAACTCATTTTCACCTGTTGTGGTTTTCACTTTGTCTGTCATAAAGTTAAGACTTCGCGCCGTGATGTCGCCTGATGCACGATGGAAATTATTCATATCATAGCCAATCAGCTTAAATGCGTGCTCTTGGTATCGAAAGGCATAAATATGATTGGTCACATACAACGAACCGCAGCTTAGCCAATAGTGCAGATGAATTTTGAGCACACCTTTTTGTATGCTCAAAACTTCAGATTCACCGAGCGGGTCAGCAAGACAAGGGGATTCTGCATCACCTTCAGTCGGCAGTGAATGATTACTCGCAATGAGCTGATAGCCACTTGGCTGTTTAAATAAAACCAAAAGTTTCCGTTCGTTTACATTCAGTACATCACTGCCTAAGCCTGCATTTGCAACGAAATTGTCTGGATTGGTGTCTTCAATAATCAGAGCAATATCCGCTTGATCATCTTGGTTTAAATCGCCTCGTACTTTTTCCAAAATTTTCCAGTTTTTTGGAATAAAGGACTGATAACTTACTTTGAGGGTAGTTTCTGTCTCTGCTTTTGCCCAAGCATTGCTTGTTAGTGTTATGAAAAATAGGGTGTTGAGTATGAGTAAAGGTTTGATGCGTTTTAGCATGGGGTTAAATTCCTCTTATTTTTATATGGTTATAGATGGTAAAATGTAAAGATTGCTGAGTTTATTTAAATGTGTTGATCGAGCGAATCCAAATATTGAAATTAATAAAAAGGACTCCGAAGAATCCTTTTTATTGCTTAGAACAGATCAGGTCATTATTTAAAGAAATAGCCTGTTTCTGGCGAACTGGCATTTGCCATACGTTTACGAGGCATACGACCTGCTAGATAAGCTTCACGACCTGCTTCAACTGCTTTTTTCATCGCAGATGCCATTAAAATTGGATTTTGTGCTGCGGCAATAGCAGTGTTCATCAGTACGCCGTCACAACCCAGTTCCATCGCAATCGCTGCATCACTGGCTGTACCTACACCTGCATCAACCAGTACAGGGACTTTGGCATTTTCTTTGATGATTGAAATGGTGTGTGGATTTAAAATGCCTAACCCAGAACCAATTAAGCTCCCTAAAGGCATAATGGCTACACAACCCATACTTTCAAGTTCTTGTGCCACAATCGGGTCGTCAGAGGTATAGACCATAATCTCGAAACCATCATCAATCAACGTACGCGCTGCTTTTAAGGTTTCTGTGATATTCGGGTATAAGGTTTTTTCATCACCTAATACCTCAAGTTTAACCAGATTATGACCATCTAATAACTCACGTGCGAGCATGCAGGTACGCACGGCACTATTAGCATCAAAACAACCTGCTGTATTCGGCAGAATGGTATATTTTTCAGGAGGGACAACAGAAAGTAAATTCGGTTGATCAGGATGCTGTCCAATGTTCACTCGGCGAATTGCAACAGTGACAATCTCTGCGCCACTGGCTTGAATCGCTAGACCAGTTTCAGTCAAATCTTTATATTTTCCTGTACCGACCAATAAGCGCGAATTAAATGTACGCGAACCAATTATAAGTGGGGTATCTTCCATGGGAGCTCCGAATTAGCCGCCACCGACGGCATGAATAATTTCGATATGATCTTCAGCACAAATCAGCGTTTGTGCCAATTTACTTTTAGAGATGATCATTTCATTCTGTTCTACAGCAAAGCGTTTGCCTTCCAATGCTAATTCTTGAACCAATTCTAATAAATTGGTACATGACGTATTTTTTGATTCGCCATTTAAATAAATATGCATACTGATTTCCCTATTTTTTACTCTATTTTGCGTATTTAAATGCATTCCAAGCAAGTAAAAGCCAACCTGCAATCATGAATGCACCACCAATTGGTGTAATGGCACCTAAAATACGAGGTAAGCCTAACGCCATGACATATAAAGAACCACAGAAAAATATAATACCAATCTGAATGAGGAAGAAGCTGGCTTTAATAGGAAGCTGAGGAGTAACTTTGGTTAAAATGGCAAGTGCCAAAAGCCCAAGCGCATGATAGAAAAAATAATCCGTTGCTGTGTGCCACCATGCAAGCTGAGCTTCATTAGCGTGTGCTTTTAGGCCATGAGCACCAAATGCGCCAAGCATGACAGCAAGTGCTAAGTTAAGGGCTGAAATTGCAATCCACATAAGCAATTGTCATATGAGTAAATTTGCGCCTAATCTTAACATATTTTCGGCTTTACACGAAAGGCGAAAAGCAACAATGCTCATCGCTCAATATAAAAAAAGGGCACGCAGCCCTTTCTTTAATAATGGAATAAAATCAGCCCAAACGCTTAATTAGAAGACATTGCGACTTTAATTTTTTCCATTGCATTTTTTTCTAACTGACGAATGCGTTCAGCAGAGACATTATATTCAGCGGCCAATTCATGTAAGGTCGATTTTTCATCATCTAACCAACGACGCTGTAAAATATTGCGCGAACGATCATCAAGTTGATCCATTGCACTATGAAGGGCAGAGCTACTTTGTTCTTCGTAATCTTCCTCTTCGGCAAGACGCGCAGGATCGTAGCGGTTATCTTCTAAATACAATGCTGGCGCAACATGTGTTGAACCTTCATCGTCATCATCACCTTGTGCTTCAAATGCAGCATCATAGGCAGTGAGCCGACCTTCCATTTCCAAGACTTGTTCTGGTGTTACATTCAGCTCATTGGCAATAGATTTTGCTTCTTCAAGGGTAAGCTTTTTGGTTGATTTTTTTAAGCTGCGCAAATTGAAGAAAAGTTTGCGCTGAGCTTTGGTCGTTGCAATTTTAACAATACGCCAGTTACGAATCACATATTCATGAATTTCAGCTTTAATCCAATGCACGGCAAAAGAGACTAAACGGACACCCATATTAGGGTCAAAGCGTTTAACTGCTTTCATTAAGCCTAGGTTACCTTCTTGAATTAAGTCGCCCTGAGGCAAGCCATAGCCTGCATAACTACGCGCAATATGAACGACAAAACGTAAGTGAGACATCACCAGCATTTTTGCCGCGTCTAAATCTTGCTCGTAATAATATCGTTCAGCTAACGCTTTTTCTTGTTCAGCCGTTAAAATAGGAATCTGATTGACAGTACTGATATAAGCACCGAGATTTACCCCTGGCGCCGATAATGACAGGGGCATCAATTGATTGCTGCTGTCACTCATGTGTTCTCCTTTAGAGCTGGATGACATAACCATTTAAATTTTATTTTAATCCAATATTTACTTGAATTAATGAAAATTGGGTAGAAAAATGTAATTTTTTATACAAATTTGAAAAGCTATAGTTTAATTGAAAATAATTAAGATTCAATTAAGTAGTGGTACTCAGAATCAGAAATTTTTGTCATGCCGCATTTAAGTTGATGCATCTGACAGTAGCGTATGACATCTTGTTGACTATGTGGATCTGAAGATTTTAGCAAAAATAGATGATCTGATTGATGCTTAAGTGCCCGTTTAAGCATCAATAATGGCATGGGGCAGGGTTTCCCCATTGCATCTATAATCATCGCTGGATTCGCTAGATCATTCATCTTATTTATATCCGGTAAAACATTTCTGAAATGTTAGCAAATTTACCTGCAAACAAAAATAAAATTATTGAATCACAACATAAAGATACTTTTATAAAAGCAGGAAATAATGAGTAAAAAAATAGCTAAATTAATAACGCAGATTAATCAAAAAAACAGTATGAATTGTTAGAAACCCGTGTTAAGCTCTTTGCGTATTCAAAATAATGACAACACTTAAATTTGTCTTAAAATTGAACACAGTAATGGATGTAACCGGGATTTTGTTAATAGTAATACAGAATGATTACAAGCTTAGAAATAATAATTATTTTTAAACCTTGTTTACTCTGCTGTTTGCAACACCGGGTGGTCCTTCTATAAATACAATGAGGATTAACTTATGACAGCTCGTGAACAAGGCGTAGTTAAATGGTTCAACGACACTAAAGGCTTCGGCTTTATTCAACGTAACGGCGGCGACGACGTATTCGTTCATTTCCGCGCTATCCAAGGTGATGGTCACCGTTCACTTCGTGACGGTCAACGCGTTGAATTCAGCGTAGTTAAAGGTCAAAAAGGCTTCCAAGCTGAAGAAGTACAACCTTTAGACTAATCGCCTGATTATTCATGAGAACGCCCCAATGTAATTTGGGGCGTTTTTGTTTATAATAGGCTTCTATTTTTCCTGATTATTAAGTTAGAGCACATTTTTATGTCATCTGGTTTTGAAACCTTAAATTTACATCCAAAACTTAAACAAGCTATTGATGCTTTAGGTTTTAAAGAAATGACGCCCATTCAGGAAAAGGTTTTAAAATTCACTTTGGCTGGACATGATGCGATTGGTCGTGCGCAGACGGGTACAGGTAAAACAGCTGCTTTTCTCGTCAGTGTAATTAATGATTTACTTAATAATCCGATTAAAGAACAGCGTTTTCGCGGTGAGGCACGTGCACTCATTCTTGCACCAACGCGTGAGTTGGCTTTGCAAATTGAAAGTGATGCTAAAGATTTAACCAAATTTACAGATTTACATTTAGTCACTTTGTTGGGTGGTGTAGATTTTGATAAGCAAAAAGCACAACTTAATAAGCAATTTGTCGATATTATTGTGGCAACACCAGGCCGTTTAATTGATTTCGTTGAGCAAAAAGAAGTTTGGTTGGACCAAATTGAATTTTTAGTCATTGATGAAGCAGACCGTTTATTGGATATGGGTTTCATCCCGTCGGTAAAACGAATTGTTCGTTATTCACCACGTAAAGAACAGCGTCAAACGCTGATGTTTTCGGCAACCTTTAGTTATGATGTTTTAAATTTGGCACAACAATGGTTATGTGAACCAGTGACTGTGGAAATTGAGCCAGAAAAGAAAACTAATGCGGATGTTGAACAGCGCGTTTATATGGTTGCAAAAACAGACAAGTACAAATTATTGCAAGAAATTTTGCGCGATGAGCCGATTGAAAAAGTGATGATTTTCGCTAATCGTCGTGATCAAGTGCGTAAACTTTATGATCATTTGAAAAGAGATGGTTATAAGGTAGTAATGTTGTCTGGCGAAATTGCCCAAGACAAACGTTTGAAAATGTTAGATCAATTTAAAAATGGTCAGCATAATATTATGATTGCAACAGATGTTGCGGGTCGTGGTATTCATGTAGACGGCGTTTCACATGTAATTAACTTTACTTTGCCAGAACAGTCTGATGATTATGTACACCGTATCGGTCGTACAGGTCGTGCGGGTTCAAGTGGTGTGAGTATTAGTTTCTTATCTGAAGATGATGCGTTCTATCTTCCAGAAATTGAGAAAGCCATTGGTCAAAAATTACCTTTAACACGTTTAGATGGTTATTGTTAATTTAAAAACCAAATCACATAAACTGTAAAAAAACCGCTTATTTAGAGCGGTTTTTTTGAAATAAGTTAAATATCATAAATTTATTGCTGTGATTAAATGATCACCAAATTATTTAGTTTGCTCGACAGTTAAAGGTGAGCGTAGTTTGATAATCCTCATCTCGAGCAAGATTGCCATTTTTCCCCGCTAAAGTACCAATCACGCTTGCTGCTGCTTGAATCATTTGTCCTGTTTGTTCATCGACAATACCTTTTAACGCACCGTTATATTCAGTTTTTTCATCAATAATGACAGTTGTAGCTTTTTTACCACAGGTCTTATTTGCGGCAGCAATCGCATTGTTTTTGGCAATTAAATTACTTTTCCCTACACCGGTGACTTCATATTGATTATTTTCTTTTTGAATTGCTAATGATGTGGTTGGGTTTGATGCGCAGGCTGTTAATACAAGAGTGGTGGTAACTGTAGAGCATAGCGCGAAAAGTTTATTCATCTTTTTCCCCTTTATTTGTTTTCAAAAGAATAACAGCTATTTGAGCATAACTTTTTAGATGGTTTTTGAAAGACTTGTATGAAATATGCAGTTTTATATGGTCACTCTGTGACTGATTGATCGGCAAGATTGGAATTGAGTGCAGCACATTGACGCATCACTCTAGAGAATCTGAATCAGAGTATGCTAATCTTATTGAAATATTTTAGTACATAGATATAGAAACCAATGACGGATTCAGTGGTAGATACGGTTCATCATAATATTCATCAACGTCAGTCGATTGGTCATTTGGTCGAACCTGCACCGAATGCAGAGCAGTTAGAGCAAGCTTTTCAAGCGGCATTCACAGCGCCAGATCATCATCGTCTAAAGCCGACTCGTTTCATAGTTATCTCTAGTGATCAGCGAGGCGCTTTTGGTGAGTTGTTATCTAAAGCTTTGGCAGATTTGGGTGAGGCCGATCAGACGCAGTTAGAGCGTGTTAAAAATCATCCATTTCGTGCACCACTTTTGGTTTTGGCGTTGACTCAGTTTCAGCCGCATCCAAAAGTTCCTGATTTTGAACAAACCTTAAGTACGGGTGCGGCGGTACAAAACTTTTTATTGTCGCTGCAAGTTCAAGGTTTTTCAACAATTTGGCGTAGTGGTGCTGTGGTTGAGTCGGATTTATTTAAGCAATTTTTAGGTCTTGCTAAAGATGATTTAATTTCTGGCATTATTTATATTGGAACAGCAGTCAAAGCTATTCCAGCACGTGCAGAAATAGATACACAAGATTATGTTAGTTATTGGAATAAATAACTTTATTGAATAATGAGTTGAGATATAAAAATAATGTCAGAGTTAAAATTTTCAGATCTTGTTGAGCCTGTTTCAGTCGATCAAAAAACTGCGTTACGTGTAACGGTTTTGGGTGGTGGTAGTTTCGGTACTGCAATGGCCAATACTGCAGCTCGAAATGGTTGCGACACCATGATCTGGATTCGGGATGAAGCGGCAGCGGCAGAAATTAACCAAACTCATGTGAATACACGCTATTTAGCCGATTTTACGTTAGAGTCTAGTTTGAAAGCGGTGACAGATTTAGAAACGGCAATTTGTAATCGCGATATTATTTTAGTGGCGATTCCAAGTCATTCTTTTCGTAATGTACTTAAACAAATTAAACCATTCATTACTTCTCAGGCCGTTATATCTTTAACCAAAGGGATTGAGGCTAAAACTTTCAGCTTTATGAGTGACATCATTCGTGAAGAATTACCTGAAGTGCCGTATGGTGTGCTTTCGGGACCAAATTTAGCCAAAGAAATTATGGCGGGACAGCCAGCAGGAACTGTGATTGCAAGTCAGTCGGAACTGGTTCGTTATGCAGTGCAACAAGCTTTACACAGTGCATTATTCCGTGTGTTTGCAAGTGATGATGTGCATGGTGTGGAACTTGGCGGTGCTTTAAAGAATATCTATGCTGTTGCAATGGGCATGGCAGCTGCTTATAAAGTCGGTGAAAACACTAAAAGTATGATTTTAACTCGAGCACTGGCTGAAATGAGTCGTTTTGCGGTTAAATTGGGTGCCAATCCGCTGACATTCCTAGGTTTATCAGGTGTCGGTGACTTATTTGCGACCTGTAGCAGTCCTTTAAGTCGTAACTATCAAGTAGGTTTTGCGCTGGGTTCGGGTAAAACATTGGAACAAGCAACCACTGAATTGGGTCAAACGGCAGAGGGCATTAATACCATTGTGCAGGTGCGAAGCCGTTCGGAAGAATTAGATGTTTACATGCCCATTACCAGTGCTTTGTATAATGTGATTTTTGAAGGTGCGCCACCTTTAACTATTGCGCTGTCATTAATGAAAAATGGGCATCGTAGCGATGTAGAATTTGTTTTACCGCATAATGAAGTGTAATTTTCAATATAATTGAATAAATTCGCGCTGTCATAAAGCTTAGGTATAATCGCTGCATATTGAAAATAAGGAAATTTTAATGCAACTCACTTTAGTCCGTCATGGTGAAGCCTCTCCAGCGGTCAATGGGAATGATGATAAACGTCCATTAACTGAGCGAGGGCGCAGACAAGCACAGCAAGTTGCAGAGTATTTAAAGGATGTGGTTCAGCCCGATGTATTTGTGGTCAGTCCTTTATTGCGTGCACAAGAAACCTTGGCACATCTGCAACAGTATTTTAATCATGTGCCTGTAATGCTGTGCGATAAAATTAAGCCTGAAGATGATGCAAAATTGGCGGTTGAATGGTTGTCTCAATTGCCTTATGAGTCTATTGTTGTGGTTTGTCATATGAATGTGGTGGCGCATATTTCATCATTATTGACCGCGGAGCCTTTTCATCCCTATGCTTTGGCTGAAGCGCGTATTTATGAGCAAGCAGTCATTGCAACGGGGTTATCTACACAGTTAAAAAGTTTTATTCCAAACACGTAAAATATTAATTAAAACGGCAGAAAAATATTAATGTTGTATTTATGGATGCCTGAAGCCAATGGGGTTTGGCAATGGTCAACTGGAGAGCGCTGGTATCAAGCCTCTAGTCTTGAGCATTTAATTCAAGAGACTCAAGCCTATCATGGCGAAGAAGCGGTCGCGTTTTTTCCAAGCCGTGATGTGCAAATGTTGCAACAAACTTTTGCCAAGCCACAATATAAAAAAATAGGTGTGGATGGGGTTAAGTATTTACTTGAAGAATTTGTGGTTTTGTCGATTGATTCAATGAAAGTATTGCATCATTTTCAAAATCCAGATCAGCTTATTATTTTGGGTGTTGCAAATACGACGGTTGAGACGCTACAACATGCTTTGACCTTAATTCCGGTTAAGGTTACTTCCTTATTGCCAGACTTTTTGATTTTGCCGATCCCTGACGTAGGACAAACAGTCATTGCCAATGTATCAGGGCGTTTGCTGGCACGTGAAAATGAATTTATGGGAAATTCAATTGATGATTTGGCTTTATTTTTAGATTATCAGGCTCAAGGGCAGCATTATAAGATTAGTAATTTTACAGCTGAGCAAATGCAGAGCCTTGAAGCTGTGGTTACCTCTGATCAGATTGAAGCTTTTCATTATGAAGTGCCGATATTAAAAAAAACCAAGAGTCATCCCTTTAATATTCTGCCTAAAGCAAAAAATGCGGTAGGTATATCGGGCTATTGGAAGGCATGTGCGGCTGTATTGATTGCTGCACTGGTGGTTCAGTTTGGCTATGATGCGACACGTTGGTATAAGTATAAAAAAGTTGCAGATCAGACTGCGCTGCAAGCCATTGATCAATATAAAAACTGGTTTGGGCAAAGTAGCCGTGTGACTGAGCAAAACTTAAAAAGTCAGTTTGAAAGTCATGTGCGCTTAAACAAAGGTGCAAATACGCAATCCTTACAGTTATTAAGCCGTGTTGGTCCAGTCCTCATGCAAAATCAAATTGTTGCTAATCGTGTCAACTATGAGACCTCTATTTTAAATATGGAATTGAAAGCCAATTCTACTGCCACATTGCAAGGTTTGACTCAACAGCTCAACCAACAAGGCTTTAAGGTTGAATTAGGGAATATTCAGCCGAATGGCACAGGTGTCATTGGATTGGTGAAAATACAATAATGAAAACAGCAGAAAAAATACATAACTCCATTGAACAATCAATGGAAAAAATCAACGATTATCTCGAACGCCTGTCTGTGCGTGAACGCTATATGGTGGTTTTTACCACCATTGTGGTGGTAATTGCAGCGGTGGGTTCTGCACTTTGGTATATGCATGCAGCCGCAGAAAAACAGCAAAACCGTGTCGATGATTTAAAAGACATGATGGTTTGGATGCAAAGTAATGCAGTGACCATGAAGCCTGCCGATGATTTTCAATTAAGCGCATCAGATAAGGTTCAGCGTGTTGCTCAGCAGCAAGGGCTATCGGTTGCATCACAACAGGCAGGTGAGCAAATTCAGATTGTAGCCACACATGCAAATTACGCAATCTTAGCCAATTTTTTAACACAATTGGCACAAATGGGACTAAGTCTTGAAAAACTAGAGTTAATTTCAGAGGCGGGGCAGATTAAATTAACAGCGACAGTGCAATAATGGGTGAAAATAAAGACTCGTTAAGCATGGTGTTTTCTATAGGCTATGCCTATAATATGGCGACTTAAAAAGCAGTAGACTTTTACAGATATGTTATATTCTCTTGCTCGCCCTTTGTTGTTTTCTTTAGCACCAGAGCGTGCACATGAGCTAACACTATCGTTATTGAAATCAGCTCATCGTATGGGCATGATGCGTCAAAGCATAGCCTCTAAACCAGTTACTTGTATGGGAATTCAATTTCCGAATCCAGTTGGTTTGGCGGCAGGTTTAGACAAAAATGGCGCTTATATTGATGCCTTAGCTGGACTAGGCTTTGGTTTTATTGAAATTGGAACCATTACACCACGTCCACAAGCGGGTAATCCGCATCCTCGTTTATTCCGTTTAGTTGAAGCCAAAGCTATTATTAACCGTATGGGGTTTAATAATGATGGGGTGGATAAACTGGTTGAAAATGTCAAAGCTGCGAAATTCAAAGGAATTTTGGGAATTAATATTGGTAAAAATGCCGATACCCCAGTTGAAAATGCAGTCGATGATTATCTTATTTGTCTTGAAAAAGTTTATAACTACGCCTCTTATATAACAGTGAATATTTCATCACCAAATACCAAAAATTTGCGTAGCTTGCAAAGTGGTGATGCACTGACAGAATTGTTAGAGACGCTAAGAAAGCGTCAGCTTGAATTGGCAGAAGAGCATCAACATTACGTACCACTTGTTCTTAAGGTTGCCCCAGATTTAACCTCTGAAGATATCGAATTTATTGCAAAGCAACTGCTGCAATTTAAAATTGATGGTTTGATTGTGACCAATACGACTTTGTCACGTGAAGGCGTGGAAAATCTTAAATATGCGGACGAGGCAGGTGGCTTATCTGGCGCGCCAGTGTTTGAGAAAAGTACTGCATGTTTGGCAGCATTTGCAAAAGCTTTAGATGGTCAAATTCCATTGATTGGTGTTGGTGGTATTTTGTCGGGCGAACAAGCTTTGGCTAAACAAAATGCAGGTGCAAACCTTGTACAAATTTATAGTGGTCTCATATATACAGGTCCAGCATTGATTAAAGATTGTGTTGATGCTCTAAAACCATCATGAATGCACTGGATATCTTTGTACTCATTATTTTGCTCATTGGAGGGCTAAACGGTTTGCGACAAGGATTGGTTACAGCCTTTGCGAACTTGGTAGGATGGATTTTTGCACTTATTATTGGTGCAAAATATGCAGTCATCCTAGCACCTTCGATGGTCTCATTGAGTCAAGATCCAGTGGTACAAAAAATAGCAGCATTTGCATTTATTGTATTGGTGATTGTGGTTTTAACTTGGATTATGACTGCATTACTGAACAAAATATTAAAGAGCCTGAAACTAGGACCATTAAACCGTTTGGCTGGTGGTGCTTTTGGTTCTTTAAAAGGTTTATTGGTTGTACTGATTACTATGCAGGGGATTGGTCCTTGGGTGGAAAGTTCTCCACATTGGAAACAATCTAAACTTGTACAACTCCTTATGCCTTATGCACCATGGGCAACCAAAATTTCAAAAGAAGCGGCACATGACGCGCTTGATCATATCCAGTCTGAAGATGCAGTAAAATCTTCAGGCTTATCATCTGATAAAACGCAGAAGCATGCAGCGCGTACAGATGAATCAACAAATAATCCTTTTTATTAATCCTAGCTTTTTTGCGAGGTTGCTATGTGTGGAGTAGTTGGTATAGCTGGTAAGTCACCTGTTAACCAAATGTTGTTTGATGCATTAACGATGTTACAGCATCGTGGTCAGGATGCAGCCGGAATAGTAACTTGTCATGAAGGGCGGTTGTTCTTACGTAAAGACAACGGTATGGTGCGAGATGTCTTTCATACGCGTCATATGCGTGCATTGCTAGGTAATTATGGTATTGGTCATGTGCGTTATCCAACAGCAGGTTCATCAAGCAGTGCAGAGGCACAGCCATTTTATGTGAACTCACCTTATGGGATTACTTTGGCACACAATGGTAACTTGACCAATGCCGAAGAAATTCACGATGATTTGTTTAAAACAGATCTTCGTCATATGAATACGGACTCAGACTCAGAAGTATTGTTAAATGTATTTGCACATGAAATGCAAAAAAATGGCAAGCTAAATCCAACGCCAGAAGATATTTTTGAAGCGGTTTCACGTGTCCATGATCGCTGTAAAGGTGCTTATGGTGTTGTGGCAATGATCACTGGACATGGCTTGGTTGGCTTTCGTGACCCAAATGGTATTCGTCCATTGATTTATGGTTCACGCGAAACTGAACAGGGCATGGAATACATTATTGCCTCTGAATCTGTTGCAATTACGGCTTTGGGTTTTAAAGTTGAACGTGATATTGAGCCGGGTGAAGCAATCTTTATTTCATCAGAAGGTGAAATGTTTACCCAGCAATGTGCGATAAATCCAGAATATCGTCCGTGTATTTTTGAATACGTTTATTTTGCGCGTCCAGATGCGATAATTGACGGTATTTCGGTGTACAAAGCACGTTTAAAAATGGGTGAAAAACTTGCCTATAAAATTTCACGTGAATGGGGTGAGGAACACGATATTGATGTTGTGATTCCAATTCCAGATACATCGCGTACTTCAGCGCTAGAGCTTGCCAATATTCTTGGTGTGAAGTTCCGTGAAGGCTTTATGAAGAACCGTTATATCGGGCGTACCTTCATTATGCCGGGTCAGAAGCAGCGTGAAAAATCAGTCCGTCAAAAATTAAACCCAGTTGAACTTGAGTTTAAAGGCAAAAATGTATTGCTGGTAGATGACTCGATTGTTCGTGGTACGACTTGTAATGAAATTATTCAAATGGCACGTGATGCTGGTGCGAAAAAAGTATTCTTTGCTTCAGCTGCGCCTATGGTGAAATATCCAAACGTATATGGTATTGATATGCCTGCGAAAGATGAGTTGATTGCATCTGGTCGTAGCGTTGAAGAAATTCGCGAAATTATTGGTGCTGACCGTTTGATTTTCCAAGATTTGGAAGATTTAAAAGGTGCAGTACGTACCAGTAAAGTGCCAGCATTACAGGAATTTGATTGCTCTGTATTTGATGGTGTCTATGTTGCGGGTGGAATCGATGAGGCTTATTTAGATGAGCTTGAGCGTAAGCGCAATGATTCTGCTAAAAAAGTTGTAGGTGGCTATATTGATGTCAATATCGATGCCGCATCAGTTGACCTGACTGGAATTAAAGAGGAATAAAATTTTTCTTTAATTCTATGAAAAGCGGGAAATTCCCGCTTTTTTCATCTATGATGGTTCAATAAAGATAATGTAATAAAGGATCTTTACACTGAAGAGCGTGGGTTATTCTTTCATTAAAAATAAAAATATGGTTTGGTCTGCAAGTATTTGTATCCTTGCGGTACTGCTAACGCTATTTATTTTAAATACGATTTTGGGCTTGTTGGTATTTTATCTTGATTCAACTCAGTCCATCTTTTGGCATGCTTTAAGTCCTTATTTAATTGTGTTGTTGCTTAGCGTAATGACCATTTCTGTGCTTTACGAGTTTTATGTATTTCGTTCAGGTGGGCATTCGCTTGCAAAACAGTTGGGTGCTCGTCGGCTCAGTTTAATTGAAAGTATTCCTGAAGAAAGTGTTGCTTTAAGAATAACGGAGCAATTGGCAAATACCTTTTTAATTGAGACACCGACTATTTATGTGCTGCCTGATGAAGTTGGTGTAAATGCACTGACTGCTGGATTTTATCCGCGAGATATTGTCATTATTTTGACTTGGGGCGCTTTACAAAATTTAGATGAATTAGAACTTTATGGGTTATTAAGCCATGAATTTAATAAAATTTTATCGGGTGAAACCGCAGAAAATACACGATTAAAAATTCTCTACAGCAGTTTAACGACTTTTAGCCAGTGGGGCAGTAAAATTGCCAAACTGGGTTTTACTAAACATGGTCAAGCCCACACACATGAATTTGCGACTTTCTTTGTTGCAATGGGTGGTGTTATTTGGTTGATTGGTAGTCTTGGGATTTTGATTACCCGTTTTATCAAATACATATCTTTGGGTGGTCGAACCTTTAAGAATGATCAAAAAACCAAGCGTCTTATTCAAAATGATGCCAATGTTCAGACGCTATTAAGAATTTATGTGCATCATTCAGGCTCGCAAATTCATAGCGAATATGCTGAATCTATTTCACATATGTGTTTTGCAAACTCTCTAAGCCCACAAAATTGGATGAATATTCATCCAGCGATTGAACAGCGTATTTATGAGCTGAATCCAGGTTTAGTGCAAGATTTACAACTGGAAAATTTAAAGAAACTACGTAATCAGCCATTATTCAGTTTATTTCGATCCTTAGAGGAAATGAATAGTGAAATATATCTGCCATGGAGTTCGCCACAACCATTGCCACTATTGCGTTTATCACCGATCAGTTTTGCTATTAAGGATGCCATTAAGCCTTTAAATCCAGAAATAAGAAATAATATGCAGCGTCCAGAGTTGATATTAAGAGCTTTACAGACTGCAACGGGTTCGCGCGAAGTCATGGTGGCGATTTTAATGATTCGTCAATATCGTGAATTTATTCCAGCAGAAGCAGAGGTGAGTCGTGCAATTGTTGATTCTTTGCTGAATTTAGATGGGCGTGTGCATATTTCTATTTTTTATGATGCGTGTAAAAATATTGGTAGTATGCCAGCCACAATTGCGCGGCAATTTTTAACGAAATTGGCTCGAATTATTCAAGAAGATGGTGAAATTGGGCTATTGGATGAATTGCTACTTGAATATGTAAAATTTGAATTGAATCTTCTACCATTGCATATGCCAACGTCTTTGGGAGAGGTAAAGCCCGATATTGTTCGTTTGATTGATGCCTTATTGCATGTGCAGCAGATTAATAGCCTCAATCAACTCGATGTGCGTGAAAAAATTCTAAAGCGTGTGCTTAATGCGAAAGAATTGGAAATGTATACAGAAATTTCAGATGAGCCAATTGATTTGGCTGAAACTTTGAATGATATCGCTGGTTTGTTATTGCGTGATCGTTTAAGTATCTTGGGGATTGCGGAGCTCTGTTTGTGGAATGATCGTATTATTACCCAAGACGAATTAGACGTATTACAATTACTGTATTGGCGTTTTGGCTTCGGAACCAGTGAGATTGTTGAACAAATGCAGAAGAAGAATAGTTTGATGATTGTATAAGTAGAGTGAGATAAAATTATAAATGATTCAATAAAAGCACAGCAAAATATAGATATTATCGTTAGAATACCAAGCATTAAATTGGTGATGAAAAAAGATGATAGGGCATCAGCGTGACACACTGGCAACATTAGGAATTGATATTTGGATTCCTAGGGATGCTGTATGTCAGAATATGCCATCTTCATCGATTTGGCGAGATCAGGCTACACCTGAATATTTGACCGAAATTGTCATTGCGAAATCTCAGCCTAAAATACCAATCGAGCCTCTGGTTGAGCAGGTTAAAGTACTTGGGCGGACAGAGCCTTTAATCATACCAACTTCGGTGCTCAAAGAAGTGCCAGCTGAAGTTACACCTTTGGCTATTGAAGAACGTTCGACCCTACCGATAGCGCCTTTTCAATTACAAGCTTTGGGTTTGCCTGATTGTATCATTGTCGTTGATGCCACGGAAATGATAGCTGAACAACAGCAGCTTTGGAATAATATTCAGCAGGCACTTCAGGCTGAATATTATGAGTTACAGTGGCCATTTCCTTTGATGAATTTTCAAGATAGTCATGGTGTAGGCAGTTATGTGCAAGGCTTTTTAGATGCGATTAGTACAGATAAAAATATTATTTTAATCGGACAATTCCCTTATTTGACTGACGCTAAAAGTATAAATTTGGCTGGCTTGCAAGAAATGCTAGATCAGCCATTATTGAAAAAACGGCTATGGCAATTTATGCAAAAAAAGTAATCAAAGCACGGATGGAACATGAATAAAAAAGTTGTTGTTTTTAGCCAGTTAGATGAAGTTGTACTTCAACGCTTACAAGCTCAGTATCGTGTGGTGGTGATTAACCCGAAACAGGGTGATGTGAATGAGCAAATACGCGAACAAGTTAAAGATGCGGATGCTATGATTGGTGCGGGGCGTTTACTGAATGAAAGTAATTTGGCGATGGCACAACAGCTTAAAATTATTTCCAGTGTCAGTGTTGGTTATGACAATTATGATTTGGATTATCTGAATCAGAAAAAAATTTGGTTAGCCAATACACCAGATGTGTTGACCGAAACCACGGCTGATTTAGCATTTACATTACTGATGAGTGCTGCTCGAAAAGTGCCGCATTTAGATCAATGGACCAAACAAGGGTGTTGGAAACGTACTGTAGGTGAAGCCCAATTTGGACGAGATATTTTTGGTAAAACATTAGGTATTATTGGTCTAGGTAATATTGGTGTTGCTGTCGCACGTCGTGGTTTTTATGGTTTTAATATGAATATTCTTTACCATAATCGTCGTGAAAAATTAGAATTAGCACAGCCCTTAAATGCAAAATATTGCGGTTTGAATGAGTTATTGCAACAGTCTGATTTTGTGGTTGTGGCTGTTGATTTAAATGCAGAATCTAAAGCATTAATCGGTCAATCTGAGTTTGATAAAATGCAACCACATGCTGTTTTTGTCAATATTGCTCGTGGTTCTGTGGTGGATCAACAGGCGCTTATTGATACTTTAAAGGCAGGTAAAATTTTTGCTGCGGGACTTGATGTCTATTTGAAAGAGCCTTTACAAGAATCAGAGCTTTTTAATTTAGATAATGTGGTGACTTTACCTCATGTCGGTTCTGCCACCGCAGAGACGCGTAAAGAAATGGCTGAGTTGGCCTATCGTAATGTGGTGGATGCACTTGAAGGGCGAATCCCGCCTTATATCGTGAATCCTTTATTTTCTTAAAATTTGATAACACTTCATTGCAAATGCCTCCAATTTTCAATGCTATAGTCTGATAAATTGAAAAAAAGCAGTTTGAGAATATACATTGAAACGGTTTTTATTGGCTTGTAGTACAGTTTTGATTTCAGCAATGGGGGCAACTCACAGTGCTAATGTAAATTCCATGCCACAGTTTAGTGTTCCTGAAATTGGCAGTGGGATCGGTTTAATTGACCAGCAAAAAGAAAAAATGATTGGGGAAAAAGTCTTTCGCGAAGTGCAAAAACAAATGCCAGTGATGCAAAACCCTTGGTTGGAAGACCAGTTATTCAATGTGTTTTCACATATTTTAAGTCAAACGCAGCTGGGGCAGCCCATCGGCTTGGTGATCATTAACGATGCTCAAATTAATGCTTTTGCTGTTCCTGGTGGGTTATTTGCCCTTAATGCAGGCTTAATTACCTCTGCTCGAAATATGGATGAAGTGGCTGGTGTAATGGCACACGAGGTGGCACATGTGTCACAACGTCATTACAGTCGATCACAGGAAGCATTTAAGGGGCAAGGTTTATTGACTTTAGCTGGGCTTTTAGTGGGGGCTTTGGTTGCTTCGCAAGCGGATGGTGATGTTGGTACAGCCGTGATGTTGGGAACACAAGCTGCATTAATGGATAAGCAACTGAATTATAGTCGTAACCAAGAGCGTGAAGCCGATCGTATTGGTATGCAATATATGTATTCGGCGGGTTATAACCCACAAAGTATGGCTGACTTTTTCGAGGTGATGCATCGTGCGACGAGTAAAGTATCTTTCTTACCTGATTTTTGGTTAACGCACCCACTGAGTACGGAGCGTATGAGTGAAGCACGCTTACGGGCAAATCAATTGCCTCAAGTGAAATTGAATTTGCATGATGAAGATTTTGAAATACTGAAATGGTACAGTATGGTGATCTCTAATCAGGCAACGGAACAACAATTACAGATTTTGGCAAGTCGTAAAAATTTTGCAGGGCAGTTGGCCTTATCTACATTTTATTTAAAACAGGGCGACTATGTTTTAGCTCAGCAAGCTTTAGATCAGGCAAAGATGCATCAGCGTTTAAATAATTTGATGATTCTTATTCAAACGGATATTTATTTAGGGCAGAATAAAGTAGATGAAGCATATAAAGCGATTCAATCAACCGCACGAATTATGCCTGAGAATAGGGCTTTAGCGTTTAAACTGGCTGAGGTGTTAATTCGTCAAAAGGAATCTGGGCAGGCTTTAAGCTTAATTCAGCGTTTTAACAATAAGAACCCGCGAGACATTGCTGCTTGGCGTTTGATGCAGCAAGCTGCAAATATTGATCAACAGTCACCTTTTAGAACAGTGAATGTATTACGTTATCGTGCAGAAGTTGAGTATTGGTCGGGTTGGGAAGAAAATGCAATTAAGTCATTATTGCATGCACAGCGCTTGGTTAAAAATAATGAAGTATTGTCTGCAAAATTAAAAATGCGAATTAATGAAATGCAAAAAGAGCGACAGTTAAAAATCTAATTCAAGCTCATTATTTTACAGTTCTGATAATAAAAATAAGGAGGTTGGATATGATAGAAGGACAATGCTTATGTGGGCTAGTGACGTACCGTTATCATGCAGATATTGAAAAAACAATCATCTGTTATTGTAAGCACTGTCAACGTGCTCAAGGTTCGCTATTTGGCTGGAATGCTCCATTGCATAAATCTAAATTCGAGATTAGCAGTGGTATTAAATTTCTAAAAGAATATTTTCATAGTCCTAATAAGGCACGCGTGTTTTGCCAAAATTGTGGTAGTCCTATTTATTCTTATCGGCTAGATTTGCCTGATATTATACGTTTGCGCTTGGGAACGGTAACGAAGGGTCAGTTGCCAGCACCAGTGGAGCAGGCTTACTTAGAATACAAGCCTTCTTTTTTGCATATAGATGAATGAAATCTACCGCTAAAATTGCTAGGTATATGATAATCTTAGTTTGAGTTTCTATTTTAACGATTAACCGTATTGATTGATTTATGAAAAAAATATTATTTTGCTTATTTATGCTGGGGTGTTCTGTATCTGGTGGTGTCTTTGCAAGCGTAGAGCAATATGTAGAAACGGTGGAAAAAATTTCTAATCAATATAAGCAGGAAACGAGGAGTTTTTTTGGTGGTTTAGATGCTCGACAGAGCAATTTCACACCGCAGCAACAGCTACAATTCTGTGGAATTGTTGGGAATTATATTGAGCAGTTATATCAAGCAGCAGATCAAAATAGAGCATCTTTGGATCGTCAATTTAGACAAATGACTAAGCAAGATGTAATTGATCAGGTAATGTCATCGAAAGAGATGTTAATTTTGAAAAAATATAATATTCAGTGTGATCTGAAATAGAAAATAACAACTTTTGAACTGTCTTTGCAGAAAAGGCAGTTCAACGTTAAAGAATAAATTTGATAAGCGCGGGATTATGCAAGTTTTGCTTTAATTTTTGCAGAAACTTGTGCAGGATCGGCACGTCCGGCTATGATCGGACGTAGAGAATTCATCACCTTACCCATATCTTTCATGCTAGTAGCTTCTTGCGCAGTAATAGTCTGTGCAATGATTGAATCAAGTTCTTCCTCAGTCATAGCTGCTGGTAGAAATTGAGAAATAATCTCAATTTCGGCTTGTTCTTTACTAGCTAAGTCTTGTCGATTAGCACCTTCAAAGGCTTTAATCGATTCTTTACGTTGTTTGATTTGCTTTTCAATGACCGTAAGAACCCGATTATCATCAAGCTCTACACGTTCATCGATTTCAATTTGCTTAATTGCCGCCTGTAGACCACGAATTACCGTTAACTTAGACATTTCTTTAGCACGCATAGTTGCTTTCAAAACTTCAGTTATTTGGTTTTTTAAAGTCGTCATTTATTTAGTCCAGGCAGTCAATCACAAATTAATTTTAGTAAAGGCGAGTAGTACGTATAGATTCACGCGCCAATTTCTTTTGGTAGCGTTTAACTGCAGCAGCTTTTTTGCGTTTACGTTCTTGAGTTGGTTTTTCATAGAATTCGCGTTTACGAACATCAGCTAAAACGCCCGCTTTTTCGCATGAACGTTTGAAACGACGGATAGCTACGTCTACTGGTTCGCCTTCTTTCAATTTAACTTGTGGCATGAAGAATCCTCATTAAGTTATGGATAAGATCTAGACTGGATTGTCTAGATCACAAGTGAAGGACAGTATTTTACTCATTTACATCTCATATCACAAGTCTATAATAGCGTTAGCAATATTTAGATATGGGTAAAAGGCAGTTTAATGATCGTTCTTGGCTTAGAAACTTCATGTGATGAAACAGGTTTAGCACTTTATGACAGTGAAGTTGGTTTAAGAGCACAGGTGCTATATAGCCAGATTAAACTGCATGCAGAATATGGAGGGGTTGTGCCAGAGTTGGCTTCACGTGACCATGTGCGCAAGCTTATTCCTTTGATTAATCAATTGCTTGAAGAAAGTAAAATTCAAAAATCAGACATTGACGCGATTGCTTATACTCGTGGTCCTGGTTTAATGGGCGCATTAATGACCGGTGCATTATTTGGTCGTACCTTAGCATTTGCATTAAATAAACCCGCAATTGGTGTACATCATATGGAAGGTCATATGTTGGCGCCTTTATTATCTGCAACACCACCAGAATTTCCATTTGTCGCTTTATTGGTCTCTGGCGGGCATACCCAGCTTATGGCAGCACATGGTATTGGTCAATATGAACTCCTTGGTGAGTCGATTGATGATGCTGCGGGCGAAGCTTTTGACAAAGTTGCAAAAATGATGGGCTTAGCATATCCAGGCGGACCAAATATTTCTAAATTAGCCTTACAAGGCAGTGCGACAGCTTTTGCTTTTCCACGTCCGATGTTGCATCAAGGACTGGATTTTTCATTTAGTGGTTTAAAAACTGCGGTTTCAATTCAATTGAAAAAAGTTGCCGGTCAAAACCGCGAAGCAGATATTGCTGCTTCTTTTCAAGAAGCTTTGGTTGATACCTTGGTTAAAAAATCGGTTAAAGCTTTGAAGCAAACGGGTTTAAAACGCTTGGTGATTGCGGGTGGTGTAAGTGCCAACTCGCGTTTACGTGAACGTTTAGAAGCCGATTTAGCGAAAATTAAAGCGACGGTTTACTATGCAGAGCCTGCATTATGTACCGACAATGGGGCAATGATTGCCTTTGCAGGTTATCAGCGTTTAAAAGCAGGGCAATGTGATGGTTTGTCGGTAACAACGACACCGCGCTGGCCGATGACGGAATTGAGTAATCCTGAGCAGGGATAAATCTTGGATTTTGAAAAGAGGCGAAAGCCTCTTTTTTTATCTTTATCTATCTAAAATCAAAAATGTTCAATATTCGACTTTTTAAATCCGAACTGCCTCATTTTATTGATTCAGTTTTTATGTCTTTATATAGGCGTTATCTTTACTTTTGAAAGGTCAAAATGAGGGCCTCAAAATATATTTTGAGTTCGCAAGAAAAACCTTTAGTTTCCCATACACGACATCCCTAGCTAGTTTTAAGTACTGCTTTAAAATGTAGTGTAAGGATGGGAAACGCGTTGGATTCATGCCACACCCATGAATCCAACGCCTGCTAAAATTTATTCTTAATTTTGGCTTTACGAACTATTTGTGTCGATCAAAAAATGACTTATGACAGCAGTCCAATAAAAAAGAGTAATTTCTAAATAAGAAATTACTCTTTTTAAATAATGAGCTTAGTGAATGCTTTAATTAGTCTTGACGGATCAACGCATTGAATTGTTCTTTAAGCTCAATATATTTTGGATTTAATTTTGCTTGATCACTTTTATCTTTAAAAATTTTCGCCACAGTCGCTTTGACTTCATCCGCATGGTTACGTGGATGTTTTTCAGTTGTAACAGCATCATTGAGTAATACTTTAACTTTGGGTGTCGCACCTTTCTGTTTTCGGCTGGTTTTAAACGTGCCTTTTTTATGATTTGCATAACGACGCGCACGCGTATAACCCATTAGCAAAAACTTTCTTGCCATGTCTGCGCCAACAAAATCATTTTTCTCTAAATAATCTAAGAATAATGCAAAGATTTTTGTACTACTTTCAGTGGCTTGTGCTTCATCTTCAAATTGCCAAAAGGGTAAAATTTCAGATTTATATGGTTCAACCAATAAAACACCTTCTTCACCACGACCAATGCGATATAAAGTTGGACGCTTTCTAAAATTAATTTTTTCAAAGTCGAGTGAAAAGTCAAAGCTGCGTGAAAATGGTTTGGCATCAGACTTAGGCGTTAATGAAACTTGTTCATTATCGGTCATGGGGTATTCCTTAAAATGTGTGATTGCTCTGAATAATGAACACTATTCATAAAGAGGTTAGCTAAAGTTTAAAGCATTGTGATATGTCAAAATTGCAATATATATAGCGGTTTATATCGCTCAAATAAAAGGATTCAATGTTTTGAGAGAGAAAAAATTAAACAATAAAAAATCTAGAATTTTTGCAAATAGGAACACTGAAACAACAATCTAAAAATGATTGTATATTTGATTTTAGATCATTATTTCAGAAATCATGCGAAATTAAAAGGCTACTAATCGTTGCGAGCCAATCCAATGTTTAGAAAACTGATACGCAGCACGTCCAGAGCGCTGACCGCGACCTTGACTCCATCTTAAAGCTTCAGCGCGAATATCCTCGGTTAACGCAATATTATTTTTTGCGAGATAGCTTTCTACAATCTCTAAATATAAATTTTGATCCATAGGATAAAAGGATAGCCACAAACCAAAACGGTCTGACAATGAAATTTTTTCTTCAATTGCTTCTTGAGGATGTAGCTCTGTATATTGCGGAACATCGACACGCGTAACAGGCGTATTTTCGTGCATAAATTCAGGTAATAAATGACGACGGTTACTGGTTGCATAAATGATGAAATTGCTTGAGCCTGACTGTAAGGAGCCATCTAGCACACTTTTTAAACTGCGATAATTTTCATCTTCTGCGTTAAAAGCCAAGTCATCACAATAGACAATAAATTTTTCAGGACGATCTGCAATCAGTTTTTGAATTTCAGGTAAATCAGACAAATCATCACGTTCTATTTCAATTAAACGTAAACCTTCAGACTCATATTGGGTCAGTAAAGCACGAACAATCGATGATTTTCCTGTACCACGTGAGCCTGTAAGTAGAACATCATTGGCAGGAAAGCCGTTTAAAAATTGTAACGTATTTTGGATTACTTTTTCTTTTTGCTTTTCAATACCTTTTAAATCATCTAAATAAATTTTCTTCGGTTGTTGAATGGCTTTCAATTGTTTGTCTTGCCATTTATAAGCAGATGCTGAAAAGTCAGTGTCTTGTTTCAGTTCTGGTAAATTCTGCTGTAGTTGTTGGAGTACAGCAGAAAGAGCTTGTAGTATATGGTCAGGTAAATCAATTGTTGCCATGATTGTTCAGCTTGTACGTTTGAAAGATAAAAAGATAGTTTTGCTTAAGAACTGTATATCAATTAGTTGTGATTTGCCAATGGAATAGGCACTTATTGTCATGATAATCCATTGAGTTTTCTGTCAATGTAATGCTTGATGCCCTATCATGGATAGTGAATAAAAATGAAAGTGTTTGAGGGATAGGTATGTTATTTAAAGATTTCACCCAAGATATTAATCCACATCAAGCGTATCGAATCAAAAAATTAAAAAGCCAGCTTGGAACAGTTGAATCATATGAAGAATGGAAAAGTATTGCGCTAAAAATAGATGAAGAATCTGGCGCTCAAGAGTGGAAGCTTGATAATTGTTCACCTTATTTTGATGCTGAAATTATTGCTCATCGCTTAAGTTTATTAAAACGCTATCGTTGCCAAAAACGTACCCGTGATCTCATGTATATATTACGTGAAGGTTTAACCTATGATATCGCGAATATTGCTCATCCCATGTTGTTTACTGCGACATATATGGGAACTAAAAAAATTATTGAAGATTATGTGGAAGAAGTCAGTGAAAGTCTGGCTTATATTGCTTCAAGTGCTTGTCAGTGTTTGTCAACGTCAGAAAAAATTGATTTTTTTCAGCATTGTAAAAAAGCATATGGGCAACCTGCCTTGATGTTCTCAGGAGGAGCAACCTTAGGTTTGTTCCATACTGGCGTATGTAAGGCTTTGCTTGAGCAAGATTTAATGCCCAAGGTATTATCGGGCTCAAGTGCAGGGGCTATTATGACGGCAATGCTAGGGACTTCAAAACCTTCAGAAGTTTCTGCCCGTCTAAATGGTGAAAATTTTTTTAGTGAAGCTTTTCATTTTCGTAAATTTAGTGAACTTTTAAAAGGTAATGGTGGTCTTGCCGATGTGAAATACCTAAAGAAATTCCTTGTGGAAAATTTAGGTGATATTACCTTTGAGGAAGCATTTAAAATTTCTGGCTTGCATATCAATGTGGCTGTAGCACCTTATGATGCTTCACAAGAAGCGCGAATTATGAATGCCTATACATCACCAGATTTGTTGGTCTGGAGTGCGGTTTTAGCTTCCTGTGCAGTCCCGATATTATTTCCGCCAGTTAGACTCACCAGTAAACGCTACGATGGCGAATTAACGCCATATATGGCATCCACGCGTTGGGTAGATGGCAGTGTACGCAGTGATTTTCCTCAAGAGAAAATGGCACGCTTGTATAATTTAAATTACACCATTGCCAGTCAGGTGAATCCACATATTGTGCCGTTTATGCAAAGTGATGCAGAGCGCTATCGCAAAGATATGTTAAGTTGGCCAGAACGGATTATTCGCCGTCAGGGGAAGGTCATTACCAAAGGAATTATGGACTTTGCGCGTGGTCGAGTTGGAAGAATTCCACCAATACGACGCTTGCTCGATCATGGCTATGGCGTGGTGGATCAAGGCTATTATGGTGATTTGAATATTGTGGGTAATTATAGTTCGCGACACTATACTTATATGTTGCAAAACCCACGGCCATATTTATTTAAATTATTACAGCGTGAGGGTGAGCAGGCGACATGGCCTAAAATGTCATCCATTGAAACGCATGCCCGCATAGGTAAAACCATTCAGCATTGTTTGGAGCTTTTAAATTATCAACAATATCCAGAGCAAAAAGCCGCAGAATTTATTGCAGTTTAATGTTGAAGATATTCATCGCTCGAATCTAATTTTAAAGACCAAGCCTAAAAGTTTAACTTTTGGGCGTGCCTTATATACATTTGAATATGAGCAGCAACATTATTGGTTGAAAATACAAACACCTAATGTGAATCAATATTATGAAGCTGGATTTTTAAATGAATTGGCTTTTTATCAACAATGTATAGAACAACAAAGCTTTGCAGATTTTTTATTACCCTTTCAAATTATGCCTGACGTTAACATTTTGGCTGAGCAACAAGTGTCGGGGAGAGCTGCCTTAATTGTGAGACATGCAGATTTGTTGCTTCGTGATTGTTCGGGGCTGTCAATTAAAGAGATCCAAAAAATACTATTACAGTTACTAGATGCTGTTGATCAATTACATCAATTGGGTTGGATTCATGCTGATTTAAAAAGAGAGCATTTTGTTCATGAGCAACAGCGGGTATGCTTGATTGATTTTGAACAGGTACAAAAAATTAATTCACAGATCGCATTGCAAAGTTTAACCGCAACGCCACGTTATATGGCGCCTGAGCTGTTTCATGGTGAAGCAAAAACCGTTCAAACAGATATTTATGCACTCGGCATCATTATTTATGAATGGCTTACAGGGCAGCGCCTGACTGCAAAAAATTATCAAGAGTGGGCTTATTTACACTGCCAAAGGTTAACGGTTGAACTTCCAAAACATTTTTTACTCTTTAAAAAGCTTTTGAGCGGAATGTTGGCTAAACAAAAAGAATATAGATTTGCCAATATTTACAGTATAAAACAGTGCTTAATGACTGAAATTGTTTAAGAAAAATACAGAAAAACTATTTTTGTTTTTTATTTAAACAAACAAATGGATTTTTCATAAAAAGGTCTTGTCATGAGGAATCGATCTCTATAATATACACAGCCATTGGGGACGTGGCGAAATTGGTAGACGCACTGGATTTAGGTTCCAGCGCCGCAAGGTGTGAGAGTTCGAGTCTCTCCGTCCCCACCAATTATTATCAAACTTGTTTGATAATAAGGCTATAGAGGATTGGTGTAATGGTAGCATGACGGTCTCCAAAACCGTTCGTCAAGGTTCGAGTCCTTGATCCTCTGCCAAGTTTTTTAAAATCCAACAAATAAGTTGGTACCCTGATGGGGACGTGGCGAAATTGGTAGACGCACTGGATTTAGGTTCCAGCGCCGCAAGGTGTGAGAGTTCGAGTCTCTCCGTCCCCACCATCATATGGAAGCAAGGTAAATAACCTTGCTTTTTTATTGTCTGTATATAATGAAAAGTTGAATAAAAAGCCCTAAACAGGGCTTTCAATATATTGCAATACGTTATTCTTTTTGTCTCGATCTAAAAGTGAAATAGTCCTTAAGCTTTTAAGTGGTCCTCAAATTCTTCACCCAGTTGCATTGCAAGTGAATTACCCGCTAAGTCACACGTTACAAGACCATATTCTTTTTTAAAGCTAAACGTAAATCCGCGATTGTCGGTTAATGATTTTACCGAATAGCCTAATTTTTCTAACCAAATACGAAATGCAATTAAATTTTTTGCTTTAACAACTTTCTTCACGAGAGAACTCCTTGTATATATTAAATACCCTGTATGCACTTCATAATTAATAGGGATGAAGTGGTTTTTTTTAAAGGGGAGATTTGTACTGTTTTTTATAAAAATATTATTTGGTTGGTTTTTTGTACAAAAATAGAGCAAATAGTCGCTAAAATGTGCAGAGAAGTTTGAATGTAAAATGTGTTTTTAGTTGGCTTGTTTGGTTGTATTTTATTGATTTATAATATTTTATTTGTGAATATAGGTATTATTAAAAATTTGAAATATTTATACACAATTTTAAAAGCGCTACTCAGTAAGTTTTTATCAGACTTTAGTTGAGCATTGTTTTAAATTGCAGCAGAAGTACTAAAAACTATCCTGATAGAGTCGCTGTGTGCATGGCTTAGATGCAACTTAAACTATCTTAAATGAAGTTTTGAACAGGATATCGCTGGCTTAATGCTTATACCTTTGTTAGGTGATGAGATGATCACAGAAATCATTGAACAAAATGTATTGAATCAAATTCAAAAAGATACAGCAACAAGATTTAATTCTTATTGCTGTCATGCTGTGACATCAAGATTGCTGATTCAAATTGAGCTAGGTGCTTATCATCTAATTTTATAAACCAAATATTAAAAGTTATCTTTTTGCTGTCTTATGCATTGGAACTCTTCAACACTTTCGACTCTTAAAAATGGATTGGTTTCTAGTTCTAATTCAATCGTACTGGGGAGTGTGCATTGACCAAGCATACGCTTAGCTTCAACCTCATCAAAGCGCTGCTGAATAGCCAAATTGTCTGGTTCTACTTGTAGTGCAAATTTTGCATTTGAAAGGGTATATTCATGAGTGCAGTAAACTTTTGTGCGCGCAGGTAGCGCAGCCAAACGATTGAGCGAATGATACATTTGCTCATATGTGCCTTCAAAGACACGACCACATCCCATAGCGAAAAGTGTGTCACCGCAAAAAACCAGCTCTAAAGCCTCAATAAAATAGACAATATGACCGAGTGTATGCCCGGGTACGGCAATGATTTCAATATCTAAATCATGGAATGTAATTTGCGCTTGATCTTGTAGTGGATGAGTAATGAAAGGAACCTTACTTAATTCTTCACGTGGGCCATAAACTGGAATATTACGATTAAGTAAAAGCTCAGGTACGCCAGCAGTATGGTCTTTATGCCAATGCGTGAGCCAAATTTGAGTCAATTTTAATTCATTTTCAGCACAGTAAGCTTCTACTAAATGCGCCTCGGTTGGGTCAACTACAATAACTTCCTTACTTGGTCGATGTTCTAATAACCAAATATAGTTTTGCAGTTGATTTTTGACATCAATCATATGAATTTGAAAAGTCATGAGAAACGAGACCCGTAAGATAGATATGAATAAGCTATCGCTAAAGTCGATTTTTTTCTAGTCGTAGAGTGCAAAAACATAATATTTAAGCCAATTTCTCAGTTTGAGTAGCGTGCTTAGAGCTGGATAAAAGCTGTGAAATTTCAGTTCGGCTACTGAAGATGTCCATTCATAATCCGATGCAAACTGTATAAAGTCGTATGGCTTTAATTGTTATACATGATGCAGCATAATTGGTTTGATTCTCTGTATAGGCAATAGATGTCATCATAAAAGCTGAATTTTTAATTCATTGAGAAGAATAAATGTACGAAGAACATTAAGGTGTTAAAAGCAGCATTAAGTTTTGCTTTATAATAGAGGCAGATTATCCTAAGGGAAGAAATATGAATATACCCTTGATATTGAATGTTATCGCATTTTTTGTCTTATTGCTTTTATTAACCCGAACACGAAAAACAGACTGGAGCTTGGCGAAAAAAGTTTTAGTGGCTTTGTGTTTAGGTGTCGCTTTTGGTTTGGTTTTACACCTGATTTATGGTGAAAACTCTGCTGTATTGAAGGACACTGTTCAATGGTTTAATTTGATTGGTAATGGTTATGTAAAACTTTTACAAATGGTCGTTATGCCTTTGGTTTTCGTCTCTATTTTGGGGGCAGTCATTCGATTACATGATGCAGGATCATTGGGGAAAATTAGTTTCTTCACCATTGGAACGCTCTTGTTTACCACGGCAATTGCGGCTTCAGTAGGTATTTTGGTGACACATCTATTTGGATTAAGTGCGATTGGCTTGGTTCAAGGGACTGCTGAAACAGAGCGACTCAATACGATTCAAACGGACTATGCAGATAAAGTATCGGGTTTAAATATACCTGATTTATTTTTATCCTTTATTCCGAGTAATCCATTTGCTGAGCTGACAGGTGCTCATCCGACCTCAATTATTAGTGTGGTTATTTTTGCAGTGCTTTTAGGGATGGCAGGTTTAAACCTAATTAAAACCGATCCTGAAAAAGGTCAAAAAGTGCTGGCTGCGATACAGGTCCTACAAGCTTGGGTCATGAAGTTGGTGCGTTTAATTATGACCTTGACACCTTATGGTGTTTTTGCACTGATGGCAAAAGTCGTGGTTAGTTCTAAAATGGCAGATATTCTCAATTTAGGCGGTTTCTTAGTTGCATCCTATGTTGGCTTAGCCATTATGTTTACGGTACATGCTGTGATTCTATTGATTACAGGTGTGAATCCGATTCAGTTCTTTAAAAAGGTTTGGCCAGTGCTGAGCTTTGCATTTACCAGTCGTTCAAGTGCTGCAAGTATTCCTTTAAATATTGAAGCTCAAACCAGACGCCTAGGTGTACCAGAGTCGATAGCGAGTTTCTCCGCATCTTTTGGGACAACGATTGGGCAAAATGGTTGTGCAGGCTTATATCCTGCCATGTTGGCGGTGATGGTTGCTCCAACAGTGGGGATTAATCCTTTTGATCCTATCTGGATGATTACCTTAGTTTGTGTGGTGACTTTAAGTTCCGTTGGCGTTGCGGGTGTCGGTGGTGGTGCAACATTTGCGGCACTGATTGTGTTGCCTATGCTTGGTTTACCCGTCACATTGGTGGCATTGCTGATTTCAATTGAACCGTTAATTGATATGGGGCGTACGGCATTGAATGTGGATGGATCTATGACGGCAGGTATGGTCACGAGTCAGTTGTTAGGTCAAACAAACAAAGCAATATTTGAACAAGATTCAGCTGATTTAAAAGAAATTTAAATCATTAATTTTTATAAGCTTATCCATATAATGGATTTATGCAAAGCCGATACATTGTGATTGGCTTTTTTTATTAAAAAAGGATCTGTATCAATTATTTTTTAAAATCTGTCACTATTTTGAGGTGATGAGTTGCGTAAAATGATGAGAAAATAAAGTGAGTTAAATGAATATGAAAATGTATCAGGTCGATGCTTTTACTAATGCGTTATTTAAAGGCAATCCAGCAGCGGTGATTGTGACCGAACAATGGTTAGATGAAGCATTGATGCAAAATTTGGCTTTGGAAAATAATTTGTCTGAAACGGCATTTGTAAAAGTCATTGATACAGAAAATTATGAAATTCGTTGGTTTACCCCAACAACAGAAGTCGATTTTTGTGGACATGCGACTTTGGCCAGTAGTTTTGTGTTATTTAAAGATTTTACCTCGGCCAAAATGATTCAATTTCATGTGAAAAATTTGGGCATTTTTGTGGTCAGCCAAGAAGAAGATGGCAAAATTAAAATGAATTTTCCAATTCGCCGTGCAGAGAAAGTCACAGACTATCCTGAAATACTCGATCAAGCTTTAAGCAAGCCATTTAAAAATGTGTATTTGAATAGTCAAGCTTATATTGTGGAATATGAAAATCCACAAGATGTTTTGGATGAAACCCCAAATTTAGAATTATTAAAACAGTTGGGAAAAATTCGAACAGCCATTACCGCGCAAGGAACATCCGTTGATTTGGCTTTAACTGCGCAAGCTGGAAAATATGATTGCATTTCTCGTTATTTTGCCCCAGCAAATGGTATTAATGAAGATCCAGTCACAGGTTCAATTCACACCGCAATTGCACCACTTTGGGCTGAAAAACTAGCTAAGAATGAAATCTTAGCGTATCAAGCTTCACAGCGCGGAGGCGAGTTGCATTGTGTCGTGCTTGAAAATGAGCGTATTGAAATTTCAGGTTATGCAAAATTGTATATGCAGGCAGAATTGTATCTTTAAAATATTGACGACAAAGCCGTTGAAATAAACGGCTATTTTTTCAAAACACCACTATTAAAACTAAAAATCATTTCCTAAGATGGCAGGGGTATAAAAATTCATATTACTGAATAAATTGGAATAATTATGTTAATGCGGTTTAAGCAACTTACCATCTCCTTATTATTAGTCGGCTTGGGTGCCACCGCTTGGTCACAACCGATTTTGGTTAAATCTCAACAGAAGATTGAGGAATATAAATTAGAGAATGGTTTTCTTGTGATCCTTGCACAAAATGATAAAGAAAATAAAGTGTTCATGAATACGGTTTATTTGACCGGTTCATTGAATGATCCGCAGGGTAAAGGTGGTTTGGCTCATTTATTGGAACACTTAGCGTTTAAAGGGACACAGAATATTCAAGGTGAAGAATTTCAACGCCGTCTTGATCAATACACTTTAATGACCAATGCCAGTACGGACTATTATTCGACCAAATATACCAATGTGATTCGTCCAGAACAGAATGTGATTAATGAAGTGATTCATCTTGAAGCTGAACGGATGGATAAATTGGTTCTGCAAGAAAAGTTTGTCCCTTCAGAGATTGCGATTGTGAAACGTGAACGTGAAGTTCGTATGGATCAACCTTTTTCTGTGATGATGGATCAAATGTGGAAGTCAGCTTATGGCAATCAATATTTAGGACGTTTACCGATTGGTGATTTAAACGAATTACAATCGATTAAAATGGATGAGTTGAATAAGTTCTATCGTACATGGTATGCACCGAACAATGCAGTGATGGTGGTTTCAGGTAAATTTGATAAAGCTGAAGTTTTAAAACAGATCGATCAAAACTTTAGTCCAATTGCAGCACGACAAGTTCCAGCACAGACGAAAATTCCAGTACTTGATTCATCTAAAATCAAACAGCGCAATTTTCTGGTGCAAAAGGGCAGTGATCTAGCGAAATTCAATATTTATTTGAATGGTAAAAATGAAAAGATCAAACCTGAACTGGTTTTAGTACCTTATTTATATAGCATGCAGCCGAGTGGACACCTTTACCAAAGTATGGTGGAAACGGGTTTAAGTACAGCAGTTCAATCAACCACATGGTTAGATCAAGACTTTAATTTAGTTTTTATGGGTGCAATTTATGCACCTAATCATGATGCTAAAAAAGTTGAATCTGCGCTAATTTCGGGGATAGAAAAAAATCAACCCTTCAATGAAACTGAACTTAATCGGGTAAAAAACCTGATTCAAAATCAGTCAGACAGTGTATTAAGTAATGCCGCAGCATTGGGTGGGCGTTTGAGTGATTATTATGTGTCTTATCAGGGCGATTGGTCACAGTATTTTACCGATTTGGAAAATATCAAAAAACTTAAACTGACCGATGTGAATCAAACCTTAACCCAGTTTTTAGTCCCACAACATCGTATTTCTGGTGATATTCAACCAACACCGGAAGATCAGAAAAAAGCCTTAAAGCAAAAGCAAGTATCTGAACCCGCTAAAACTTTAGCGCCAACCGATATTCAAGCAGAACCTTTGAAAGATAGTCGTGTCTATCAACAAGAAGTTGCAGAATATGTAAAAACCTCTAAGCAGTACTTGGTCAATACGGAAAAGAAAATTCAACGTGGCACATTGAAGAATGGTATTCAGTACGCTTTATATCCGACATCGACACGTGATGATAAAACCTACGCCACGATTTCGATTGATTTTGGTACTGAAAAATCATTGTTCAATCAAGGTGAAGTTTTAGATTTGATGGCGTATTTATTATTACGTGGTTCAGATCAATATAGCTTGCAAGATATTGCCGATAAATCGATTGAAGCGGGTGGTGGTGCGACTGCAAATGCATCAGGCAATAGTATTACCATTCAAATTGTTGCGAAAAAAGAAAAGTTTGAGGATTACTTCAAATTTATGTTGGAAGTTTTGAAAAATCCGACATTTGAACAATCACAATTTGATTTGATTAAATCGCAAAGTTTATCGGTGTTAGATCGTCCCTATACCGAGCCAGAAACAGTTGCTGCACTGACTATGACACGCTTGTTAGAGACCTATCAACCTGGGGATTTGCGTTACCATTTTGAACTTGAATTTTCTAAGCAACAGATTAAAGCTGCGACGGTTGAGCAAGTGAGGAAGTTGTATCAAAGCTTCTTTGTCAGTAATCATGCACAAATTGCAATTACTGGCGATTACCAAGCCAAAGTGATGCTCAGGATATTGCAAAAGGAATTTGGAGGTTGGAAAGCACAATTGCCATATCAACGACTTAGTTCCGATTATCAAGCTTATCCTGCACAGAAGGTGCATACTTTATCTGAACAACGTGAATTTGGTAATTATCAATCTATTTTGACTTTCCCTGTCGGTGCGGATCATCCTGATACGCCCGCCTTAATGGTGTTTGGTTATATTTTGGGCGACTCACAACTTTCTTCGCGCCTTGCACAAGAATTACGTGAAAAAAATGCCTTGGTTTATAGTTTTGGCAGTGCTTTAGACTTAGATGGTTGGATAGATTCAGGGGCTTTAACCATTGAAGCCAATTACACAGCAGGCAAATCGGCGCAAGTTTCACAGGGTGTGCATAAAGTTTTGAATGATTTGCTTAGCAAAGGCGTAACCGAGCAAGAGTTGGAAGCTGCCAAAGCGAATATCCTTAAAAAACGGGTCACCGCCTTAGAAGATGAACGCAATATTCATCGTATGTTAATGCCACAACTCGAACATCATCGAGATCTATTGTTCCGTGAAAAACGTGATCAAGCGTTGGCAAAATTGACTAAAGCTGATGTAGATTCTGTTATTAAAAAATATATGAAGCTAGATCAATTCGTTGAAGTCATGGCTGACCAATATGGCAAAGCACAAAAGTAATTACATCTTTCCTTTGTGTTAAGACCATCAAACTTTAAAAGTGTGTGGTCTTTATCCTTCTAAGCCTCTCTTTATCAAAGGGAGGTTTTTTTATAAATGATAGAACTGTTTGGCATTGTGATGAAAGACTTGTTGCAACGCATTGGGATCATAGGCGATGACGGCATCACTAAACGCATCAATAATATTCACCAAGGATGTACTCACCCGATCCATCGGAAAATTAGACGCAAACATGACCCGATATGTACCAAAGCTTTTTAGCACATGCGTGATGAGTGGCATAGCCAAATCATAAACTTCTTGTTTGCTGGCTACGCGACCTTGCTTATGAAATTGATGACCTAATACAGGCATAAATAAACCTGACATTTTGGTATAGACATTTGGACATAAGGCAAGCTCAGCCATATCTTCCTGCCAACGAAATAAAATATTTTTACGAGCAATTTTGGTCAGTCCTGTAAGTGTACCGACTTGACCAAAAAGTCCCGTAGGCGTACCAAAATGGTCAAGCACAATGGATGTTTCAGGAAATTGTTTGGCTAAAGCAATCACATCATTCAATTGGGTTGAATAGACCCAAGCATCAAATGTTAAGTTGTAGTGTGCTAAGGCTTCGAAACCTTTTAGAAATTTTTTATTACGATATAAGTGTGGTTCATCTGCCCAAGCATGGATGTCTTTATCTTCATGCACCGCGGCCATTTTACGAATGCCTTTAAAGCGTGGGGAGGCTTTGCGGTGTAATTGTAATATCTTTTTAAAATTACGGTCTCGTGGGTCTGCTGTTGCAACAATGCCACCCAATTTTACTGTTTCTGGGTTAAAGGGTAGAGACTCAATGAATTTTGTTTCGCCAACAACACCTTTGCCTTTGTTTTTATGCCAACTGGCTTCAACATGCACGACTTGTTCGACTGGGTAATGCCCAATATCCTGTAGATAATTTTCAGGTAAGTAAGGTGCGGTAATATGATGGGTTAACCCGACCGTTTCAATGAGGTCATCCGATTTAACCAAACGGACAAGTTTATCCAGTAAGTACGGATATTTACCCAATAACTTAACCGCCAAAGCGGCTGAATGGGGTGTGTTATAAGGATCCCATTGGTGAATATGCGCGTCAATTATTGCAAAATCCAGTTGTTGCATCTCTATCCCCAATTCAGCATGTCTCTACTATTTAACATACTGTAAAGTGTGGTCGCTTTGAATGACCTTTTATCCAAAAAATACAGACCTAAAAAAAGCCCTGACGGGCTTTTTAATCATAGGATCAATGTTTATGATCATGGTCATGCTTATTGGCATGAAATTCTTCGTTATGACGGAAGCGAAGATAGTTTTCAAACTGTTCGCAATATTCATCATAGTTATCTTCAAGCATCATTTGAAACTGTTGCATGACGTAAGACATGACTTGATCTTTGGCATCACGCATTTCATTGCCATCTTTAAAGTTATTGGCTGCGACCCACGTATTAAAACGTGCCGTACCAAATAACATTGCAGCACTGACTTGCCCACGTATTGCAGGTGGTTTGACTTGCGAACCTTTTTCAATACGGCAAAAGTCATTGGCTTGTTTAATAAATTCATCAGCACGTTCAAAAAAAGCAGCATTTAATGCCTCTTCTTCGGTTACATCTGTTGCTTCAATCTTTTGAACCATGAACTTTTCCTGCAAAAACGATCTAATGCCATATTATAGGCAAAGGCTTGCAGAAACTAAACCTTTGGCTTAATCTAAAAATAGCCTAAGTATAAAAATGGATGATTCAATGCAAGATGCCATTGCGGTACAAAGTTTAAAAAGTGACATTGCCTTATTGCGTCAAAATATTTGGCCACCTGCAAATTTAGCCAATGTTGAAGGCTTGCCTATTTATTATGGTTCTAAGGCAGAAGTCGAAGAATATTATCGACCATGGACAGGACTCATTGAAAGGGCACAGGATTTATTTCAACCTTTTATGCAAGATGAGCTGGTGGATGCGATTCATTTACCCAGTCATTTGAACTTGCCTTTATTTTATTTCCATGTAGATCGGATTCGGATTAATAAAACCCGTGCAAAAGAATCGAAGACTTTTCGTGGTGTTGCCAGTTTGATAGATAAATGTGGACAATATGAAGCTGAACAGATTCAGGCTATGCACACTTGGTTAGAAAGTGATGATAGCGCTGCATTAGTTGCACACCGTGAGTTTATTGACTTGCGTACCTATGTGTTTCAGCATGGGCAAAGTGAATATACACGGACTCGTTTTTATGTGAATGGAATTGTACTCAGTACAGAGCCTCATTTTGAATTGGTCGATGCACGAGATAAGCCACGTAAACAGCGTAATGATAGCTATAGTGACCCATTGGCTGATAATAATACGTGGAAAATTTTTGGTAAATATCGCTAAATTATGGTGATATTCAATTTTCCTTTATCACCAAAAAGTGTCCGTTTTGGAAAATATTGCTAAATGCTGCTCTGCTTGTTGCAGGATGTATTTTTTTTCATTGGCAATCCAACCCAGTACAAACCACACTTTTTGCTTTTGTTTAACAATACTTTGAAACATCGTTTCAGCCACAATTAAATCGTTATATTGTCCCAAGCTTTCTTGTAGCGGTTTTAAGTCCTTGAGATATTTTTTAACGGCTTTGTTTGGATAGAGCGAAGCAATAAATTCGACACAGTAACGTAAGCGTTTGGTTCGTTTACGGGTACGATGCCGTGACGGAATATCTAGCTCTAGAAATTGATTAGCATCTTTGCAAATTTTCTGATGCAATTTCTGGAGTTTTTTTGCGATATCTTTTTTTAAGACTGTCTTTTTTTGCTTTTTAGCAGGTTGATGAACAAATTGCAGTAACGCTAACATTAACTGAACAGTATCTAAAGCACGTAAAGACGCATCAATAGCAATACTATTTTCTTCTGTGAGAGGTGGAAGCTGAGTGAACGGCGCACCTGCTTGTTGTAACTGTGGGATGAGTCCTTCATTTAAGGCATCACGGTCTCTCGTTGAACCCAGTTGACGAAACAGCGTCGCAAGTTGTTGTTGCCAGTTTGGATCAACATCATTTGACCAATCGCCAAAAATGCGTAAAGCACTTCTTAAGCGGCGAATTGCGACGCGCGTCTGGTGCACATGCTCATGGGTATAGTGTTCAGAAGCAATGGCTGTGGCATTCGGTAATAGATGTTGTAAGGCATTATTTACCATCTGTTTTAATGCGGCATCGGTAGAATCTTGCCAATTAAGTTGAAGTGGAGCTGCGAATTGCACCGTTGTGGTTTTTAAGTTTTGGATTAGAAAATCACCACGCTGTGCTTTACTTCTTACATCTAACCATAAATCATATTGTTTCACCCAAGGTTGGATAAATTGAATGAAGTCTGATATAGCACCTTTTTTAAGTTCAAATTCAAGCTCATAAATGGCTAATTTTTGCTTATCGTGACGAATCTCACCCCGATCCAAACTGACTTCAATTTCTGCATGATTATAATGCACAATATAAACAAGGCGATTTACATCTGTTTCAAATTGCATGTTTAAGTTTTTCGCTTGTTTGCTTAAAGCATGCTCTAGCACTTTTTTTGCCTGTGGATGAGATTGATAAATTTCAAGATTTAAAACTGGATGTTTTAGTGCTCCTAAATCAATTTCTAATTCAAAGCGTTCTAAATGATGATCACTCGACGCTTTTAAGGTTTGTATCCAGTGTGTGCCTTCAAGGCGTTGTCGCAGTGAAATATGCTGTTGGGCTAAATGTCGTTCGGGCGTGTCGTAGTATTGTGCATATAGCGAGCGTGGCTGCGCATTTTTAGCCAAAAACAGTTGGTATAGTTTTTTTTGATGTTGCGAAGGAATCTGAAATTTTAATTCTATTTCTAGCATGTCAAAACTCCTGACATTTTATCATCGACGTTGTTCTATCTTGATTGTAAGTCAGACTGAAGAAAATAGTAGTAGTGTTATGCTGAAAAGTGGATCAAGCGTATAGCCCCAAATATCGAGGATTATTCGAATAGGGGGTAATACGCTTTAATTTTACGATTTTGATCGCTTACTTAATGAATTTTCGACTGACGAGAAATTGTTCGGTAGCTTCAAGTAAATGCTGCGCATAAACCTCTTGTTTCGCGGTGAGCCAACCCAAAACAAACCAGTCACTGGCTTCAAGTTCAGTTTGTTGAATATAAGCTGCGGAAGAAGCCAAAATTTGATATTCACTGGCGGCGAGTTGAGCATCATTTAACGCTTTGCTGTATTTTTGCAAATTTTTAACATCATAAATCGAGGTTAAAATAGGGAAGCTAAATTTTAACTCATGAATTTTAGTGGATAATTTATCTAGACTTTCAAAGTCAGCAATATCGGCACTGGCTAAACTGTCTTGTAATTGCTTATATTGATTTTGCAATGTATTTTGAGCAAACCATTTTAAATCATGGGCTTGATGCTTTTCATCGTGCTCTAAACTGAACATCAAAAGTTCCAAATAATGATGTACGTTTCGCGTTGAGCGAACTAAATTGGACAATTTTTCTTTGGCATACAAAATGTCTTTAGTGAGATTGGATGCGGTGTTGGGGTTCTGTAAGAAAGCTCCCAATGTTGTTTGCATATGTTCCAAATGCTGTAAATGATCAAACTGCTGTTTAAATGCACCAAGTTGCATAGCCCATTTATCTGAAACAGCTTCATTCCAATCTTTAAACAAAGATAACGTTAAATTCAAATGGTCTAAGGCAATTTGGGCTTGTTGCACATGTTCTTTTTCCGACACGATAGCTGAAATAGCCGCAATATTCGGCAGTAAATGTTGTAATTGTTGTGCAATCAGCAGTCGTAAGTTTTTATTGGCAGGGTCTTTTTTACTTAAAGTAAATTCTTTTGCTGATTGTGCTGGACTGACTTTCTGATGGGTTGCTAAAAGATTGCCTATTTCAGCTTTACTGCGAACATCGAGCCAAAGTTGGTATTTTTTCACCCATTCAAAACTAAAGGCTAGGAGTGATTGGATTGAACCTACTTTAAGCTCAAATTCAACTTCATGTACTTCACGCTGCTCAGTATTAGTGCGTACTTCACCGATATCTAAACTGACCTCAATGTCAGTTTCTTCAAATTGAAGCACGCGAAAAGTGCGCTGAATGTCCGTCTCAAATTGTAATTTAAGTTGCGCTTGTGAGTTACCTAATGCATGGCTGAGGATTTGCTGTGCTTCAGCATCGTTATTATAAAGAGTTAAATCAAGCTCTGGTGCTTGTTCAAGTTCACCAAGGTCATAATTGTGCTCAAAGCGGTGTAAATGGCTTTTGCCAGCAGCCTTTAAGGTTTGAATCCAACGCGTACCTTCTAGTCGTTGTCTTAAGGCAACGCCATGTTGTGATAGCAAGCGATCTTCAGTGTCATAATATTTTGCTTTCAGTTGAATGGTTTCTGATTTTTTAGGATCTAATGCTTTGAGTAAAGCATTACGTCGTGCTTCCGGAATTTGAAATTTTAATTCAACTTCGACCATGATCTTTCATCCTAATTTTTTGACGCTATGTTAGATATAAAAAGCGTCATCTTTACGGTACAAATGCGTTATGAAAAATGATTCTTAATAGCGCTTGAATTGTATTCTTTATTTTAAGCTTTCAATTGTAGCGAAAATGATTTTTCATGTAAGACTTGACGAAGCGATTCTTTAGTCATTGCATTTGAAATGAACAAAAAGTTATCACTAGTAATACTTTTGTTTGTATAAGAAATACGCTAACGTAAAGAAAAATAATCAGGATGATAAAAATGAATGCACCGGTAGAACCCAAGTTTGAATTTAATCCACAACCAGAATTTCAGCTGCCTATTCAAAATTATCATGAATTTTATCGATTTTATTTAACCGAACATCGAAATATCATGAGTCGCCGTTTACACGTATTTGGAAGTAGTGTTGGTGTATATTTTTTGAGTAAAGCGATTCGTCAAAGAAAGCCAAAATATTTTATTTATGGTCTATTGTCGGGCTATGCTTGTGCATGGGTAGGACATTTCGTTTTTGAGAAAAATAAACCTGCTAGTTTTAAACAACCGATCTATAGTTTTATTTCGGATTGGCGTATGTTTTCCGATGTGTTACGAGGAAATTTAAGTTTAAAAGATCGCTCATTGGATAAAATTTCAAGCTAATGAGAGAGTGAAATCATTATCTAGCCATGCATAATAATGATATGAAAATACAAATAGTACTTTGATCAAAAATTTAAACCGGTTAGGGCTTGCAAAAATAGAATGAATATTCTATTAATGGTTATATATTGAGTTGTTGATCTTTTAGATTAAACAAAAATGTAATTTTAAAGCTTTCCAAGCCTAGAGCGACCTTTCTCTGGGCTTTTTTTATGGATGAGTTTATATAGGAAATTTACAGCGTTTGATCGTTGGAAAATATATTTTTATTGGGTTAATAGATTGAATTGAAATAGGTTCTAGCTAAAATAGTTGACTCTCTAATTCTTTATTCGCTACCCCAAGCGCGTTTTACAAGAAAGAATTAGAAAGTCAATCCGTTGTTTTAAGTTACTATTTTTTGTTTATAGTTGTTCTGTAGTTGTATTAAATCGTTTGATTTGTATTTGATCTATCCCTGAAAATAGGTATTTTTCGCTGAATGATAGAAAATGTGAGATTAATTACAACTCTCTAAGTTTTTAATCAGTATATCGTTAGCAATCAATGGGTATTTGCCTGAAATGCACTGAATCTGGTTAATCTTATGCATATAATAGGGCAGTTTTAATTTTGGCAGTTTTTTTATGCGCGGTTTATATCTTATTACCAATGATGATCCTTTAAACATTCTCCTTGAAAAATTGGAAGTCGCATTGGCAACATATCAAGTTGCTATTTTGCAATATCGTCGTAAAAAAGTAGCGCAAGTCGATCAAGCAAATGAAGTACAACAAATTAAAAAAATATGTGAAAAATATACAGTGCCATTTGTGATTAATGATGATCTTGCGCTTGCAGAACAATTTGGTTTAGGTGTGCATTTGGGGCAGTCGGATGGTGAAATTGTCGATGCTGCAGCACGATTGCCGAAAGGTGCGATTATTGGTCGGACTTGCTTAAACTCAATTGAACTGGCTCAAAAAGCCATTGCCGACGGTGCAACATATGTGGCATTTGGGGCAATTTACGCCACAGAAACAAAACCTGAAGCAGGTCATATTGGCTTAGCAACTTTAAAACAAGCCTCTGAAGCGTTTGACTTACCGATATGTGCCATTGGTGGATTGACGGTTGAAAACTCTGATGCTGTCATCGCGGCAGGTGCAGACTTATGTGCAGTCATTAGTGATATATTGGGACAATCAGTTGAAGATATTCCTGCACGTGTCGCAGCTTGGGCACATCTTTTTGCAGAAACTGCATAATTTTTTTGATTTTGATCGTTTTAATTTAAGTTGAGTAGATTGATGAGCTTATCTCCAAAGCAAGAACAATTGTTTAAACAAGCCAGTAAACATATCCCAGGTGGTGTAAATTCACCGGTACGTGCTTTTAATGGGGTGGGTGGTACGCCTGTATTTATCGAAAAAGCCAAAGGCGCGTATTTATACGATGTTGATGGTAAGCGTTATGTCGATTACGTCGGTTCATGGGGACCGATGATTTTAGGGCATGCACATCCTGCGATCATTAAAGCAGTTCAAGATGCTGCTGTGGACGGTTTAAGTTTTGGTGCGCCAACGGTTCATGAAACCACTTTAGCAGATATTATTTGTGAAATTATGCCGTCGATTGAATTGGTGCGTATGACCAATTCAGGGACTGAAGCAACCATGACTGCCATTCGCCTCGCACGTGGTTATACCGGTCGTGACAAGATTGTAAAATTTGAAGGTTGTTACCACGGTCACTCAGACTCACTTTTGGTCAAAGCGGGTTCAGGTATGTTAACCAGTGGTGAAGGTGAAGCGACTTCTGCTGGTGTTCCTGCTGATTTTGCTAAGCATACGCTCACACTTCCATACAATGACATTGCGACACTTAAAGAATGTTTTGCTAAATTTGGTCATGAAATTGCGGGGGTGATTGTTGAACCTGTAGCAGGCAACATGAATTTGGTGAAACCGATTGATGGCTTCTTACAAGCGATTCGTGATGTCTGTGATGAGCATGGTTCTGTGTTTATTATTGATGAAGTGATGACGGGTTTCCGTGTTGGTCTAGGTGGTGCTCAGGCACATTATGGCGTAACACCTGACCTGACGACTTTAGGTAAAATTATTGGTGCAGGCTTACCTGTCGGTGCATTCGGTGGTAAACGTGCAGTCATGGAATGCATTGCACCACTGGGTAAAGTTTATCAAGCGGGGACATTGTCAGGTAATCCATTGGCGATGCGTGCTGGTATTGAAATGTTTAAACATTTACGTGCCGAAGGTTTCTATGAAAACTTAACAGCGCAATTAGCAAAACTACTGGCTGGTTTACAAGTTGCTGCGGATGAAGCAGGCATACCATTTAAGACTCAACAAGTGGGTGGAATGTTTGGTTTGTATTTTACTGATCAGACAGACATCACTAGTTTTGATTCCATGTTGAAATGTGATGTTAATGCGTTCCGTAAATTCTTCCATGGTATGTTGAAACGTGGGGTAAATCTTGCACCATCAGCATTTGAAGCAGGTTTTATCTCAAGTGCACATTCTGATGAAGATATTGAATTTACTCTTCAAGCAGCACGTGAAACTTTTGCTGAAATGAAGTGAAAATAAAGTTAAGTTCGTTAAAATGAGCCTGTAGTTTTTAAAAGCTAAGGGCTTTTTTGTTTTCATATTATTTATAAGGAGATAGGTGTGAAAACTAAACATTATTTAACATTGGTTGATGCAGAGTTGTTATTAAATCAAGCCCATCAATATGCAATCGCACATGCATTTAATGTCAGTATTGCGATTGTTGACGAAACAGGCACTTTATTAGCCATGAAGCGTATGGATGGTGCATCGCCAATGACAGCAAACTTGTGTTTAGAAAAAGCCAAATGTTCAGCGATAAGCCGTCGTCCATCAAAATTGTTTGAAGATATTATTAAAAATGGTCAGATGGGTTTTTTGACTATGGATAGTTTTTCTGGAATGTTGGAAGGCGGAGAACCAATTTTGTATGAAGGGCACTTGGTTGGAGCTGTTGGTGTGTCTGGAGTGAAATCATTTCAAGATGCAGAAATTGCACAACATACTATTCAGGCTTTTTTGGCGAATATGCCTGAGTAATGGATATATTGAGCATGGACACGATGAGGGTGTAGATATCAATTGTAAAGATTTCTTGATTGTTTCTCTTATGAGGAGGTATTCAGATTTTTACAATTGAATTGAGCAGGGAGTTTTTATTTTTCAGCCAATTGAAATAATTTTGAGTCAAAATCGGAAAAACCGTCGTCAATTCTAGCATTGAGCATTGTAATTCTGTGCCAAGCTTTCTATTATTGCTGCCTTGTTTTCGCGATCAGCTTGGAATTGAACATTGAGTAATTTTCTAACCGAACACCTGATACATCGTGATGAAGATTTTATGGTGATCCATAAGCCTGCGGGTGTACTCACCGTTCCCGGCAAAACTGAAGATTTACAAGATTGCGTGATCAACCGATTATTAAAAATAGAACCTAAAACCTTATTGATTCACCGTTTAGATCGTGATACCTCGGGTATCTTGGTTTTTGGTTTGACCAAATGGGGACAAAAAACCATTTCCCGTCAGTTCCAAGAACGTCAAACATCAAAAACATATCAAGCCGTCGTTGCTGGTCATTTGGTTGGTGAAGGTACTGTTGATGTGCCCGTGATTTACGACCCTGAACATCCGCCATTACATATTGCCGATCTGAATCATAACAAGCCTGCCTTAACGCATTGGCAAGTTATTGAAAATTTTGAAATTCAAGGGCAGGCGGTCACGCGTGTCAAACTGACTCCAATTACTGGTCGTTCACATCAACTTCGTGTACATATGCAGTATCTGGGTCATCCTATCGTGGGTGACACTTTATACGCGACACTGGAACAGCAACAGTTGATTCCTCGTCTGTGCTTACATGCTGAACACTTGGGTTTTTACCATCCTCAAACAGAGGAACTTGTGGAGTTTTATTACCCTGTTCCTTTTTAAGATGAAAACTTTTTAATCGTCATCAAATTTGCTCACTTTTTAGTGGGCTTTATGTCAAAATATATTGCTTAAAGACCTATTTTTTTGCTCAAATACTAATCAGGATTTGAGCTTAAAATTAGTGTCCTCATTTTTAGATAAAGGTGGAAAAATTGCATCAGTTTGCTATTGGTCAGCGTTGGTTATCAGATACAGAAACAGAGCTTGGTTTAGGGGTTCTTATTGATGTAGATGAACGATCGGTTAGCATCTTATTCCCGAAAAGTGATGAGACGCGTGTGTACGCACGTAATAATGCACCTTTATCGCGTATTGTTTTTAACATTAAAGATGAATTACAAGATCAAGAAGGCACCAAGTGGCTGGTTGAGTCTTTTGAAGATCGTCATGGTGTGGTTCGTTATAACGTGATTCGTACTTTAGAAGATGGTACTGAAGAACGTAAATCATTAAATGAAACCCGTGTGGGCGCTCATATTCAGCTGTCTAAACCACTTGATCGTTTGCTTGCCAGTCAAATTGATTATAAAGAGTGGTATGACCTTCGTATTGAAGCTTTGCTTATGCAAGCCAATATGAAAGCAAGTCCATTACGTGGCATGGTCGGTGCGCGTGTCGGTCTAATTCCACATCAACTTTATATTGCCCATGAAGTCGGGCAGCGTTTTGCACCCCGTGTTTTACTTGCCGATGAAGTAGGTTTAGGTAAAACCATTGAAGCGGGCTTGATTATTCATCAGCAGCTTAAAACAGGTCGCTCAGAACGTATCCTGATTTTAGTGCCAGATTCACTGCAATATCAGTGGATGATTGAAATGCGCCGTCGTTTTAATCTACAGTTCTCTTTGTTTGATTTAACCCGTACAGCATCGATTAAAGAACATGATCCTGATTTAAATCCATTTTTGACTGAGCAATGCATTATTGCCAGTGTAGATTTAATGGTCGATCACGATGACTTACGTGAACAGGCACTAGAAGCTGGTTTTGACCTGCTTGTGGTCGATGAAGCACATCATTTGATGTGGAGTGAAGAAGAAGGTGGTAATGACCGTTACGACCTTGTTGAAGAACTTGCTGAAAAAACCCCGGGTGTTTTATTGCTCACAGCAACACCTGAACAATTAGGTGTAGAAAGCCATTTTGCACGGTTACGTTTACTTGATCCACAGCGTTTTAGCTCACTTGAGCGTTTCTTGGATGAAGAAGCACAATATCATCACACTGCAAAAATTGCAGAAGTGTTGATGTCAGATATGCCTTTAGAACAAGGTCATTTATCTGCTATTGAAGGCTTGCTTGGTCATAGTATTCAGGATGAACCAGAACAACGCTTCCGTGCTATTCACGAATTATTAGACCGTCATGGTACAGGTCGTATTTTATTCCGTAATACGCGTGAAGCAATTCAGGGTTTCCCTGGTCGTGACTGTCAACCTGCTGCGTTACCTACACCAGCACACTGGTCTAAAGATGGTAAGCTACGTGAACAAATGTGGCCTGAAGAAGCACAGCTTGATGGTGCTTGGATGGAACATGATCCACGTGTTATGTGGTTGATGGAAATGCTCCGCACTGGGCTGAAACACAAAAAAGTATTGCTTATTGCTCGTACTGGACCTGTGGTTGAAGCTTTAGAAAATGTACTGCGCTTACATGCCGGTATTCGTACAGCCATGTTCCATGAAGGCATGAGCTTACTTGAGCGTGACCAAGCTGCTGCTTATTTCGCTGAAGATTCTTACGGTGCACAAATTTTACTGTGTTCTGAAATTGGTTCTGAAGGACGTAACTTCCAGTTTGCTTCTGACCTGATTTTGTTTGACTTACCTGCAAATCCAGACATTTTAGAACAACGTATTGGCCGTTTAGACCGTATTGGTCAAGAAAACCGTATTCAAATTCATGTACCATATTTAGTCGGTACAGCGCAAGAGCGTATGTTCCGTTGGTACAACGAAGGTTTAAATATTTTCAGCAATATTTCACCGACTGCGCAAACGCTGCAAGAAAACTTTATTCTTAAATTAAAAGATTGTTTATTGACTGATTTGGGTCAACAGTTTGAAGATTTACTAGAGGAAGTCTGTGTTCAGCGCGAAGCTTTAGAAATTGAATTGCAAGAAGGTCGTGACCGTTTGCTGGAATACAACTCTTGCCGTCCGATTGTGGCACAAGAAATTGTGAAAGCGCTCGAAGATTATGATGACAACACCACGTTGCCAATGTTTATGAAGCGCTTCATGGCATCGACCAATATTGACTTTGATGAACAAAGTAATGGTACTGTGATCATTAAACCAACCGACCAAATGCAGGTTCAAGGTTTAACGCTCGATGAAGAAGGCATGACAGCCACTTTCTACCGTGACCAAGCACAAACTCGTGAAGATGCAGAGTATCTAACCCTAGAGCATCCATTCACGGAAAGCGTGATGGAAATGATCAATACACAAGGTTTTGGTAGTACCAACGTTTCTGTGTTGAAATCTGCCGCATTACCGCAAGGTTCTGTGTTGTTAGAAGTGTGGTTTAAGGTTGATGTGGTTGCACCGAAAGCCTTGAACTTACCTTCAAGCTTACCGCAACAACTTATTCGTGTTCTGTTGAGTGAAAAAGGTCAGGATTTATCGAATAAGATTGCACCCGATATTTTGAAGCCTTATTTACATCACTTGGACAGTAATAGCTGCCGTCAAGTGGTGAAAGCGCGTCGTGATGTGATTGAACAGCGTTATGTACAAGCTTTAGATATCGCCAAAGCCGCGTTGCCAAGCTTTAAACAACAAGCCAAAGAAGTGTATGGCAATAAATGGCAATATGAAATTGACCGTTTAACTTACCTTAAGCAATTTAATCCAAGTATTCGTGAAGATGAAATTGCACGTTTACAGAAATTACAAAAAGAAGGTATTAGTTTGCTTGATGGCTTGTCTGTCACACCTGAAGCAATTCAAGTGCTTGTGGTGGTTAAACCTTAAGGTTTGAATGCAAGAAAAAGCACCTTCGGGTGCTTTTTTTATAGTCTTATATTTTGCATCAAACATAGGCGTATCTAGAGTTTAGAATTCAGCTTATGTTAAAATAGTACATAAATTTTAAAACATATAAGAAAAATTATGGCTAAATCTTTAGTGACCATGGGGTCTTCAACGACGCATGGCGGCATTGTATTTGAATGTGAGAACACATTTATTATCAATGGTGTTGCAGTACATTTGCATGGCATGAAACATTATTGTCCTAAATGCCAAGTTGTGGTGTCTGCCATTGCCGCAGATCAGTCAACACTGGTAAGAAGGCGAGGAATTGTACTTGCTGGAGATAAAACTACCTGTGGTGCAACTTTTCTAGCCAATCAAGCTTTGGTTATTTCACAAAAATAATCATTTTATAAGCATAATGTATTGAGAGAAAAATTGACTTTGAAGTCAGCCTATTTATGATTTATTGATTTAATCTGCGCATACTTTTACGTAAGCTAGTAATTAGGTGAATCACTTTATTAAAAAAGAGCACAGCTGAATGGCTGATGAATTATTTATGAAAACAGAAATTCATTTTACTCATGCCAATGGAATTCCTGCGCAAAGTTATCAAAAATTCTTTACTTATTTTCAGGATGAATTTGATTTAAAGTCTATCCCCATGATTGGAATGAATCCACAATACCTGATTACTCATGATTGGCGTTATTTGGTCAATCAAATTATTGATGATGTTGAACAACTATTTCAGGGCAGAAAGGTGGTTGGTCTTGGGCATTCCTTTGGTTCATTATTAACATTAATGAGCGCTTATAAACGTCCTGATCTATTTTCACAATTGGTGATTATGGATCCGCCTTTTGTGATTGGTTCTAAATCTGCCATGTTTGAGGTTGCACAAAAATTAAAACTAAAAGCCATTGATCAATTTACACCAGCAGGAATTACCTTGAAACGCACAGATCATTGGAAAGATCATGCGCATGCATATACCTCAATGCGGCATAATCAATTATTTCGACATTTTGATGAAACCTGTTTTCAAGATTTTCTAAACCATGGCTTACAAGAAGATACTGAGCGTGGGGGTTTAACTTTAGCTGTACCCAAAGTCATTGAAGCTGAAATTTTTCGAACCGTGCCGGCATGGTGGTGGCGTACGCCAAGAAAAGCACCTGTTGTACCTGTACATTTAATCAGTGCAAACAAGAGTCCATTTTACAAGCAAGGTTTTCCACAAGGCATACAAAAGACTTATCAGATTAATTATAGTTTGATGCAAGGCGGGCATATGTTTCCACTCGAACAGCCTGAAAAGACCGCAGAATTGGTTAAACAGATCATTGCTCAGCAAAAACAGTAATGAAAAATTATGCTGAGGGAGTAGGGAAGATACTCAATAAATGACAACTCCTGAAGCATAAAGTCATTAGTTTATTTTGGCCTCATCCAAATGACGTGCACCTTCTAAAATCATACGAATCATGATCATGGTTTGCTCTGCCATTTCTTTACGCTCATTGATTGGGATATCGATGAGTTTAGCGCCCATATTAAACACCAATTGAGTAATTGCTTTTGCCACCAAGTCAGGGTGGCAGAGTTTACTGTTGTTTAAGCGTTCTAGCAGAATCAAATCATCTTTAAGTTCTTGTTGAAAATAATTTAACTGGCGTTCAACGGCTAATTTATATGAGGTTGAACCCGTATAGGCTTCGCGAAGTAATAAGCTTAAATTGCCTTCATCTGCATCCAATTGTTCAATAAAAACTTCAACAGAACTGCGAATAATACTGTTTTGTTTAGAGGCTTTTAAGCGAGCTTCAAGTAAAATTTGGCGTAATACATTGCCTGAACGATCAATCAATTCAATTGCAAGTTCATCTATATCTTTGAAATGTCGATAAAAACTGTTTGGCGCAATGCCAGCCTCTCGGGCAACTTCACGCAGGCTTAGGGATGAAATACTTTTTTGCGGACCAATTAAATTGAGTGCAGCTTGAAACAGTTCTTCTTTAGTAATGGTTGCTTTTCGACCGACTGTGCGGACAACAACTGGCTCATGCGTAAAATTTTGTGCATCAATTATTGCAGTAACATTTTTTTTAATTGAAGACTGGTTCATATTTTTCAAGAGATTAGAGACACTCAGGCATTATAGCTGTTGCTTGGTCACATGGGAAACGAATAGAAACAATACGAGTATATATACAAATATATATACACGTGTATAATAATACAAATTCAATCGCGTGGTATTTGACTATGCATGTTTTAGAAAAAACGAAATCTCCCTTTGGTTCACTTGCTGAAAGTGTTATTGATCAGCATGCAGCTAATTTTTGGTTGCAAAAACTTAACTCGCTTTGGTCTCTCAATCAAGCATTGGGAAAAATTGTGCAAAAAGAAAATTCTGCTCAAAATATAGTGAGTTTAACCATTCAGTTCAATCGTCATTTCGATGTAGGGCAAGCTGGGCAGCATCATCCAATCTTTGTGAGTGTCAATGGTACTCGCTATGAACGTAGCTACAGTTTGATGCAATTAGATGCACAACATGTTTTATTAACTGTTAAAAAAGTCGATCAGGGTAAAGTCAGTTCTTGGTTAGTTGACCAATCGAAAGTAGGCGATGTGCTTGAATTCGGTCAGCCTTATGGCGATATGCTGTTACCTGTACAGGCTCAAGCGATGGTATTGCTGGCTGCGGGTAGTGGTATTACGCCAATGTTCAGTTTACTCAAAGCATTATCAAAGACCAATCGAATGGCTCAAGCACCGATAAAATTATTGTATTGGGTCAGAGAATATACCGATGTTGCTTTTAAAGCACATTTTGAGAAGCTTGCTAGACATTATCCTAATTTCACATTTCAAGTTTTTTATACTCAGGAAAATTGTGCAGGTGAGCGTTTAAATGTAACGCATACCGCACTAATTTCAAATATCGAAAATAGCGTGGTCTATGCTTGTGGTCCATCTGGATTTGTGACTCAAGCCGAACAACTATTTGTACATGCTCAAAGTTTTAAAAGTGAAGCTTTTAGTATGACACCGTTAGAGAGTTCTGATATTGGCTTTGTAAATGTGACTTTGTTGAAATCTAAAAAAGTCATTGCCATTCCAAAAGGTCAGTCCATTTTAACCAGTTTAGAACAGCAAAATATCAAACCCACCCATGGTTGTCGTATGGGTATTTGTAATAAATGTGTCTGCAATAAAGTTGAAGGTTCAACCAAAAATATGGTGAATGGCAGTCAAAATGCAGAACCTGGTAATGTATTGAAAATATGTATCAATTCAGCTCAGTCTGATCTTGTAATTGATTTATAAGTGAGTCAAATATTATGAATATGCCCGTTAAAATGCAATATTTTAAAAATCCTAAAAATGGCGAGCTTACTCAATCTCAATTAGATGCTTTAGCACGTGAGCTGGATGAAATTAAACAAGAAGTTTTGGACGATATTGGTGAAAAAGATGCTCAATATATTCGCCGTGTTTATTCAACCGTACGTTATTCATCAATCGCGGGTCGTGCCTGTTTATTTGCAGGTTGGTTTCCGCCAGCATGGCTTTTAGGTACGGCTTTACTTGGTTTTTCTAAAATCATGGAAAACATGGAGTTGGGTCATAATGTTATGCATGGTCAATATGACTGGATGAATGATCCAAAATTTCATGGTCCAACTTATGAGTGGGATATTGTGGGTACAGCGGATAATTGGCGTCAAACCCATAACTATAAACATCATACCTATACCAACATTAAAGGTATGGATGACGACATTGGTTATGGATTATTACGTCTTTTCCCTGAACAGCGTTGGAAACCTGGCTTTCTTTTACAACCTATTTATGCCATTCCATTTTGTTTGCTATTCCAATGGGGGGTTGCAATTCAAAACCTTGAAATTGGTAAAGTGTGGTTTGGTCGTAAAACGAAACAGGAACTGAAAGAAGAGTGGAAACCCTTACAGACTAAAATAACCAAGCAATTGTTTAAAGATTATGTGTTTTTTCCCTTAATTGCAGGTCCAGCGGCTTTGCCTGTTTTAGCGGGTAACTTAGTTGCGAATGGTATGCGTAATATTTGGACATTTAGCATTATTTTTTGTGGTCACTTTACCAAAGACGTTGAAGTGTTCCCAAAAACAGTACTGGAAAATGAAAGTCGCGGTCATTGGTATATGCGTCAGATTCGTGGTTCATCGAACTTAACGGGCTCAGAAGCATTTCATATTTTGACGGGGCATTTAAGTCATCAAATTGAACATCATTTATATCCTGATATTCCAGCGCGTCGCTATCGTAAAATGGCTCCGAAGGTACAGGCTGTATGTGAAAAATATGGATTGAACTACAATAATGCCAGCCTATTGAAACAGTATGGTAGTGTACTTAAACGGATTGTAAAATTTGCATTTCCATTTAAGAAATAAATAAAATATTGAACTAAGAAACCACTTTAAATGAAGTGGTTTCTTAATGGTGAATATGTGCCTGAAGTGTTTTAACCAGATGTGCGTAATTGCCTTTTTTTGCTTTATCCAATACGTGTGTAATGTCTTGTTGATTCCAATTTTGATTTTTAGCCTGACGGAAAAACAAGGATAGCAATACAAATGGATTTTCACCAAAATGAATAGATAGATCTTTTACGCGCTTTGGAGGATTAAATAAATTCATCATACATTTACCTTTAATTATTATTTGTTATGCGCTAAATCTGTTATTTGTGTGAATAATATCACAGCATTTTTTTAATTGAATGATATTTTTTATCAATAAAACATTAGTTTAATTTGAATTTCTGTTTAATTTTTATAGTTTGATTCATTGTTTAGATTAAAGAGTGAAATCTATTGAATATTTTGAGGTTAAATTGCAATTTGAATACGGTTCGGTAAAAGCGGAAGCGTTTTATTGACACCGATCATATAAGCATGATCTGCAAGAGCAAGCATTTCTTTATCTTCATGGCTATTGCCATAGGCATAAACCACTGTGTAATCCTCTAAAGGGTAATTGTCTAAAATACGTTGTCTTTTTTGTTCTGAACTACAATCTGCTGTTGTATATTGTCCCGTATATAGATTATTTACTTGTTCAGTCTGGGTACAAATTAAATCAATATTTAATAAGCGACAGATAGGTTCGAGATAGATATCTACCGATGCTGAAACCAGCACAACATCATGACCTAAAGCTTGATGCTGCTTAAGTTGTTTAAGTAAGGATGGGTTTAGTTGAGACATTAAGCTTGTCGCATATTCTAGAGCAAGTTGTTGTAACTCTGGAGCATCCGCATGGGTAAACATTGCACGAAACAATTTAGAACGCATGGCATATGCAGGGTAGACATTTAAATAATAAGCTTGGATCCACGGTAGGATCTTAATGCCTTGTTTAACGATATGCCGTTTAGATAGCGCATAAAATATAAACCCAGTGAAACTATCCTTTGCACACAGGGTTCCATCAAAATCGAAGAGCGCTAAATTTTTATTCTTTTTGCTCGTTGCATACATGATTGATATCTTCCATTTACGCGTGTTGCAAACCAGTTGGTATTATAGTCACGGCTAAGTTTAGGGCCAGAAATGACAACTTCAGGCATGATAGCATAAAACGGTTCTTTACCCGTTTTCTCTTGATAGAGCTTGCTTATAGCACGATAGGTCGCTGTATTTTCAAAATTTTTCTCTTTTTCTTTTTTTAAGTCAGTACGGATTTGTCGTGGTGTGACCAAGATGTTATTGGCTGTGAAAACACTGATGAGTTCACGTTCAGATTGACTGCTGACAGAGCGAATTGAACCCTCTTTGTTGTAAAGCAAGAGGTCTCCATCTAAGTCTAATTCAGCGACTGTGAGATCATTGAGCATACTTTGGAATGCTGCATTACGACTTGAATACATACCAGAGTTATAGTCTGCAAAACGATAAATCGCTTTATCATACTCTGCTGAGTACATCATTAAACGATGAATACCATAATATAAACCGCCATATTGACTATATAAGTCAGTCCGTAGTTCGGCAATATTGCCACCTTGGCGTTTATGTTCTTTAGCGTACCCAATATGAACTTGCATTGAACCTAATGTGGTAATTGGATTTAACTTTTCACCAATGTCTTGCCCAACTAATTTTGCTGCACCTGTTAATGCACTGACATGATAATGCTTGGACATATAAGCAAAAATTTCGCGATATAATTCATCCAGTTCACGTTCAGTTTTTACCCGACGCATTTGACTTAAATAGTTATCTTCAGGGCTCGGTTGATTTTTTAAAACTTCTTGAAAATAACCGGCAACTGTTCCACCTAAGCCATCGCCTAATTTATCTTTAAATTTTTCATCTAAACGGTCTTGAACTTCTTTAACTGCTTTTTCACCTAAACCGGGAACTTGTGGATCAGCTACAAAGTTAGATTCTTGATCTACGACGGCTACAATACTACAAATATTTTTTTTGGTTTGAGGGATGCCAAGCTGATCGGTGATACTAAAAATATCTTTAGCCCACGAACTACGATTGTTCACACGTGGTGGAATAAGAGGGGTGATTTGGTCTGATTCTAGGGTTGGTTCATTATTTTTTGACCACCAAGAACTATCTCCACATGCAGCTAAGCTAAGTGATAAAACAAGTACACTCAAAGATTTAAGTTGAGATGGGATAAAAATATTTTTCTTCATAGGGGTGAAAACATATTCCAAGAGGATGAGCCAATACAGCAGATGCAGTATACTATGTTGGTCGAAAAAGTGATGAATTTATATGTATATTGGTCCGTATCAACTGTCAAACAATTTGATTGTCGCTCCGATGGCAGGGGTTACAGACCGTCCATTTCGGACGTTGTGTAAATATTTTGGTGCTGGGCATGCAGTCAGTGAAATGATGACATCAGACCAGACCTTACGCATGAGTAAAAAAAGTTTATATCGTGCTAATTTTGATGGTGAGCTTGCTCCGATATCGGCACAGATTGCAGGTTCAGATCCGTTTGAGCTTGCTGAGGCAGCACGTTTCCAAGTGGCAAATGGCGCGCAAATTGTTGATATCAACATGGGCTGTCCTGCTAAAAAAGTATGTAGTAAATTGGCTGGTTCAGCCTTGTTAAAAGATGAAGATCTAGTTGCCCGTATTTTAGATACAGTTGTTGCTGCGGTTGATGTTCCAGTGACCTTAAAAACTCGATTGGGTTATTTAAATGGCCATGAAAACATTATGCGTGTTGCAAAACGTGCAGAAGAAGCAGGTATAGCTGCATTGGCATTACATGGTCGTACTCGTGAGGACATGTATTTAAATACGGCACGTTATCGTTTGATCAAAGAAGTCAAACAAATGTTGAGTATTCCTGTGATTGCCAATGGTGATATCGACAGTCCTGAAAAAGCAAAATATGTGCTCGATTACACAGGCGCTGATGCCATTATGATTGGGCGGGCTGCACAGGGTCGTCCGTGGATTTTTCGTGAAATTTCTCACTATTTAGCAACAGGTCAACATTTAGCTGCACCAAATATTCAAGAAGTTAAAGATGTACTTTTAGGGCACTTATCTGAACTCTATGAGTTCTACGGTGAATACTCGGGTTGCCGTATTTCACGTAAACATATTGCTTGGTATACCAAAGGTTTACGTTCAAGTAATGAATTTCGTCAAAATATGTATAAAGTCGAAAGTACCGCAGATCAGTACAAAGTAGTTGAAGCTTATTTTGATGATCTTTTGGCGCAAGGCGAAATCATGAGTGATGTTCAAGTTGAACAGATCAATTTACTTGAAACAAAATAAAGCGTATCGAATAAAACCCTCTCAATTGAGATAATGCTGATCAGTTAAGGGGTTTTACAATTAACTCCTTAGCTTTTTGGTTACTCACAACGGATTTTTATTGTCTTAAATCAAATGCTTGGAGCTCATTTGTTCCTTGCGAAACAATGTTTCTCATATGTCAAAAGAACCAAAAGCATTTGTCATCCGCAAAACTCGTCAAATCCCTTTTATTGATTAATTCATCGCAGAAACCTTACTTTTTCAAAGTAGTTTTGCCTCGAACAGTTGCGGATGATGTTTCCGCGTATCGAATAACATTATGAATTTAAAATAAAAAAGCCAGTCAATTTCTTAACTGACTGGCATTACTCAATTGAGAGGCTTTTTATAACTTATGTTTTAAGTCTCACTCATTTCCAGAACCAGTTGATTGACTAAATCAGCAGCTTCTATCTCACGAATTTGAGCGACATTGGTTCCTGCCCAAAATGCAGCAAAACCATAATCCCCTTGTGCAGACGCCGCAGTATTAAGTTGTTTACCCAAGTCATAGCAATAAGGATAGGTAGCGACATCAGGTCGTTCAGGTCGATCAATTTGGGTATGCCAATGATTAATTAAACCTCGTGCAGGACGACCTGAAATACTTGCGGTAATTTGAGTAATAGGGGTATTAAATAGCGCTTTTCGATAAGCAGCATTGGCACTTGAACTTTTACATTGTACAAAAGCAGTCCCCAGTTGAACCGCTTCTGCACCTAACTGTATGAGTCGCTGAGCTTGATGTCCATTCATAATGCCACCAGCCGCAATAACAGGTAAGCGGCAATACTGTTTTAGTAATTGAACTAAGTCAGAGGTTTGTACTGCACTGTCAAAGGTTTGATTAAAAATGCCTCGATGCCCGCCAGCTTCAATACCTTGAGCGATAATAATATCAATACCAGCAGCTTCAATTTCAAGCGCTTCAGCTAGATTCGTTGCTGAAACCATGGTCACAATGCCAGCTTGTTTTAATGCTTGAATTTGATGTGGGTATGGAATGCCGAAGTGGAAACTGACCGCTTTAGGTTTAGTTTCTAAAACTAAATTTAAATAATCATCATGATCTAAAAAACTAGGATAGATACACTTTAATTCGGTTGGGGGAACTGCATTATATTTTTCAAATTGAGGTGTTAAATATTCAATCCACTGCTTTGCAACATTATGGTCTAGAGCTGAGCTTTGGTGGCAAAAGAAATTGACTTGAAAGGGTTGTTGAGTCAGCGCTTGAGTCTCTACAATCTGTTGGCGTGCTGCAGCAACAGAACTTGCACCCAAGCCAAGTGAACCTAAACCACCTTGATTAGAGACTTCTGCCGCCAATTGAGGTGTAGAAACACCAGCCATTGGGGCAAGGAAAATAGGATGTTTAATATCAAGTTGTTCTAATAAAGTCATATTTAGCTCCTACGAGTACAAAGTACTTTGCCCAAGCCCTAAAAATTAAGCAAATAATATTCGTTATTTCTTTACGAAATAAACTGATTGTTTTTTGATTTTCTTGAATAAAGAAACTTGAAATAACATTTCATATGGAATTGTATAAGTTTAATCAACCTATTCGATGAAATGAAAAATCAATTTAGCTGGATATTTCAGGCATAATACTGCGCTGTATTTAGTGATTATTGGACGATTTATGCTGAAGCCGTTAATTTTAGCGACTTTGATTTCAACTTTAGTGCTTTCAGCTTGTTCATCATCTAAGCAAAATTCGACACAGATTGATCCTAAAAAGTATCAAGTTCAGGATGTTGCAAGCTTGCAACAGCGCTTTGATGTTTTAAACCAACAGTTAACTGCCAATTATCAGACTTTTAAGCAGATGCATAATATTGCCTTTTCAGATCAGTCTGTATTTGATAGTCATCAGCTTAAGACTTTGAACTTACATGCAGTCAGTCGAACGTCTTTAAAGCCTGTTAAAACAGCCTATTGTGCAATGATGAATGGTTATTTTACTGAAATGTATCATTTGGGATATCAAAATCTGAGTTTGATAGGACAACTTCAATTACCTTATGCACAGAATGAAGATTTAGCAAAAAGTTTTGCAAATGCAGATCAATTTTATGATTTTATTTTAAATCGTTATACATCGTACCGTCAGGCACAAGAAATTATGGGCTTTGGCTGTAATTTAAAAGAAGCTTTAAATTAGATTTAAGGTGATAAGTCAAAAAAGTTCCTTATTTTAAGGGGCGTTCTATCACTGAAAATGTCTGCTAAACAGCCTGTTTGTTTTTAGGTTGTGGGTGTTTACTTGGGAAGAAGATCGGATAAGCTTTTCCTTTGATATTTTACTGTTGCTACCGATAAAGGAAAAGATGAGCTATAGGGTATGTGTAAGTGAGAACAAGGGTTCTTTATATGAGTAAAAATAAATAAATTTACATGGGCTAGATGTTAAACATTGAACCAATCCATGCAGAAAAAATCATCGCAATAACTCCCCAAACAGTGACTCTTAAACTTCCTTTAAGCATAGATGTACCTGCAAAATAACTAGATAAAGCACCTAGTCCAGCTAAGGATAAAACCCCGACAATCATGACGACTGTTGGAACATATTGATCTGGACTAATCAAAATAGAAACCATAGGAAACAAAGCGCCTAGCGAAAAGGCCAAAGCAGAAGATCCCGCTGCCTGTAATGGATTGGCTGAAGTGTTTTCATGAATACCAATTTCATCACGTGCATGAGCATCTAAAGCATTTTTAGCTGTTAACTGAATGGCAACTTCTTGTGCAAGGTCAGGGGAAAGACCTCGTAGAATATAGATCTGTGTTAATTCTTTGAGTTCTAAATGTGGGTTCTTTTCTAGTTCATTTGCTTCAAATTTTAAATCTGCTTGTTCAATATCCACTTGAGATTTTACTGAAATATATTCACCCGCTGCCATTGAACTTGCACCCGAGATAAGACCTGCAATACAGGTAATGAGTAAAGTATGGCTTGATGCTCCACTTGCAGCCATCCCTATTATTAGACTGGTGACAGAAATGATCCCATCATTAGCACCGAGTACTGCGGCACGAAGCCATCCTGTTCGGTGGATAAAATGTTTTTCACTATGCTGGGAATATGACATATAAACATGCCCTTAGAGGGTTTTAACACTTTAAACATATAAGGAATGAAACGTAAAAAGCAAGGTTGATCAAAATAAAAAAAGCTCCAAATTAGGAGCTTTTTTCAAAACGGATGATTACTGAGCTTTCTGTTTTACGTCGGCAGCACCTTGCTCAACTGCACCTGCTGTTGCCGCTGTGGCATCTTTAGCTGCCTCTTTAGCATCATGCGCTGCATTTTCGGCATGTACCGCAGCATTGTCTGCTGCTTGAGCAGTGGCATCCGCTGCATTATCTACAGCAGTAGCAGTTGCATTAGCCGCATTTTCAGTTGCATTTTTAATATCTTCACTTGCCTGAGTCGCAGCATTCTCAAGATGTTCACCAGTTGTTGCACCCGTTTCAGGCGCTTTTTCTTTATTACAGCCAACTAAAGCAACGGTAGCAGCAAGACCTAAAGCAACAAGTAATTTATTCATTGTCATATTTCCTTTTAATTGTTTTATCCACATAAATGGGATATGTGCGAATATAATCGAAAACAGCCTAAATAAAGATCAAAAAATTGTTAATAAAATGTAATCTTTGATAAAAAATCTGATTGAAAAAAGAGGCTTATATCTACAAATAGATAGAAGCCTCTGTATCATCATTCAATAGAAGTGGTTTAATTTATTCGATTACATCCCCGAACGGATGATGTAATCAAAAGCTGAGAGTGATGCTTTCGCGCCTTCACCAGTAGCAATGATGATTTGTTTATATGGCACTGTGGTACAGTCACCTGCTGCAAATACACCTTTCACATTGGTTTCATTACGATCATTAATCACAATCTCACCACGGTTGGAAAGTTCAACATTGGATGCTTTTAAGAAATCCGTATTCGGTAACAAACCAATTTGTACAAAGATTCCAGCAAGCTCAATGCTATGTTCGACATCCGTTGCACGATCTTTGTATTTAAGTGCAGTCACT
>NZ_NEGC01000005.1 GCF_002135335.1 Acinetobacter sp. ANC 4470 | reverse complement strand
TACAATGTCAACTCAAATTTAGCATAATCTGTTAATAACTCATTTGGAAAAAGCGAAGGCATACACTGAAAAGTGAATAAATAAGACCCAAGCAAGTATCCATAAACAGTTGTGCTGGCGACAATAGCAAGAGTGAACCACCTGATCCCTTCCCGAACTCAGAAGTGAAACCTCTTCGCGCTGATGGTAGTGTGGGGTTACCCATGTGAGAGTAAGTCATCGCCAGCTCATTATTCCTAAAACACCCCCAACAAGCGTTGGGGGTGTTTTTTTATGGGGCTAAAAAATAAGTCAAAATAAAAGGCTCTAAAAGAGCTTATAGATATTTTAACTGCTAGAAAAGAGACAAAAATAGGCGGTCGAGCTGAATGGATGATGGTTAAAGTAAAGGGATCTCATGGTGTTCTTACTTGTTGCATTACTTGAGATGTATTTATTTTAGATGTGAATTTTAATCTAACTTCTAGGCATGTTGAATTTCATACATTTTATTGTAGCAGATATAAGTACTTTACTCGATATACAGCCTACGTAGACACAAGTGGTATATCATGAGCCTTTATTAATAGTAAGAATATTTTGAGTGTTTTTTAGACTTCTTTATATCTTGTCTCAGTACGAATAATAATGATGTCATATATTGTGAAATAACTCTCTCTTTATCGATTTGTAGGTTAGTACAATGAAACATTTATTATGCATATATTTACATAAAGCACTAACTATGATTACATACCCAGCAATAATTAATTTATAACGCATTCGAAGAGTTAATAAGGGTTTTGGGGATTTCCATGGACAAAAAACAATTAGGTTTAAAATTATCAGCAGTTTCTTTAGCTGTTTTGTTGGCGAGTTGTGGTGGTGGCAGTGACGGTTATTATAACCAAGGTTCTAGTTCTGAAAATTCTTCTTCTACGAATCCTAGCACTGGCGAAGAAGTAAAATCCGTTAATATTAGTACTATTCAACTAAATGATTTAAATGGAAATGTTACTCAAATAATTACATCGGAAGGTGTAACAGCGAAAGTAAAAGTTACTGATCAATCTGGTCATGGCATCAGTGGTGCATTAGTGACTTTTACAGCTACAGGTGGTGTCATTTTTGGCAGTTCTAATGGCGCTGTTTTAACCAATGCTGATGGTGAAGCTAGTATTTCTGTTACCCCAGAAAATAATAATACAAATGGTGCTTATAAAATTTCAGCTAATGCAGATTATGATGGTAAGACTGTTGCGGCAAAAGAAGTATCATTTTCATTGCAATCACTCAATATTACATTAGAAAATTTAAGTGTTGCAAATACAGCACTTGAATCTGGTGGTTCTACTAATATTACGTTAAAAACAAAGAACCAGAGTGGAGCTAATCAAAATAATGTTGCTGTAAATTTCTCTGCCAGTTGCGGTATATTTGAACCAGCTATTGTTATATCGTCTAATCAAGGTAATGTTATTACTTCTTATAAAGCAATAGCAGCAAATGGTGAACTTTGTGAGGGGCAAGCTGTGATTACGGCAGCTACTAATGGTGCATCAGCTGTACCTGTTACTGTAAACATTGCAGCTATTAAGGCAGATTCTTTAGTATATACAACAACTTCGGCTATTGATTTGGGAATTAAAAGCAGTGGATCAGCTGCTTCAGGACAGATTGAATTTACGCTTTATGCCAATGGTGTACCTGCAAAAGATAAAGAAGTTCAACTTTCAATTGAAAATGTACCACCTGATTTAAGTTTTGTATCTTTAAATAACCGTTTACCACAAATCATAAAAAGTGATTCCAATGGTAAAGTTCGTGTCAACTTATATCCTGGAAATTTACCTGGACCAGTTGAAATTAAAGCAACTCTTGTCTCAGCACCTAACGTTACTGCTATATCTAAAGATGTTAAAGTTTCGACAGGCCGTGTGACTCAAAATGGTGTGAGTCTTTCTGTTTCTAAACAATCATTAAGAACAGATATTGACGGTGATGTTGCTACTATTATTGCAAGATTAGTTGATCGTACAGGCAATCCAGTTCCACAAGGTACTGTAATTAGCTTTGTAAGTGAAGGCGGTAAAGTTGATCCTAATTGTGCGACAGATGTTAAAGGTGTATGTTCTGTTTCATTAACAACACAAAGTCCTCGACCTTTGAATAACCGAGTAACGGTGTTGGCATATGTTGAAGGTGATAAGGATTATAATGATATAGATGGTGATAATTTATATACAGAAGGTAAGGATGCACTAACCAGTAATATTGGTGATTTCTTCCGTGATGATGATGAAAATAAGCTTTATACCTTAGGTGAGTTTATTTATAAGAAAGCGGTAGGAACTTTACAGTGTGCAGCTTCAGCTATTCAACAACCAAATGTCCCAAATACGTGTAATAGTGATTTGAGTAGTGTCCTTCGTCAACAATTATTGTTTTCATTTGCACATGATACTCCAACATTTGTTTGGAATAGCGGTTTTGAGGGTAATGGTCAAATTTCAAAGGGTAATGGTAATTTTAGTTTCCAAGTCTTTGGAAATAATCAAAAAACCGTGCCAATGCCTTCAGGTACTACTATTTCTGTAGCAGTAAAAGACAATACAGATTTTAAACCGACAGCAACTATCACACCTGATTCTAAAGATGCATCTAAGAAATTATTAAAAATTTCAGGTGCTGAACCTAATACGGTTGTAAAAGTGAAAATTGATGGTACTGAATATTCGGTAAGCATTGATGCATTAGGAACTGGTGAATTATCTCTTTCTGCAACAGTTACAGGGTCTCCTGAGGTTGTTTATCAGAACTTATCTTGTGAAGCTGAAATTCGAAGCGGGAATTTAACTGTTCCTAATGCAATGAGTTTATTTACTCCAGCTTCATTCCAAAATATTGGAAATGGGGTTGTTGATTATACAGTTCGGCTTAAGGGATGTGCTCAAGGGGATGATATTAAAATTATTTCGAGTGTACCTGCTGGTAAGACTGTTACATCATGGCTTGATATCAAATAAGGTTTGTAAAAAAAATATATGATTTTTCAAACCTAGTAAAAATTATGCAATAAAAAAACAGCGCTTCGGCGCTGTTTTTTTATTGCATTAGATGTTTTAAATTGAAGTTCCCATGCTCACACCAACAGTAGGTCTAACATTCATAGAACTACAGCCGCTGATTGTGAATAGACATAAAAAGACAATTAAAATTTTATTCATTGAGCAAGCCTTGAGATTTAGCCTGATTAAATAATATGCTCGAGCGAGAACCACTGCGGCAGACCATCAGGATTGGTTTTGGTAGCTCATTATAATATTTTGCAAATTCAATCACGTCTGTTTGAGAAATTTTACCGCTTACCACAGGTTGGTAAATTACACTGACTTGTGATTGTTCAGCAATTTGGCGTAACTGAGCCACTGAAACAGTATTACCTTGTTCCTGATCAGGACGATTGACGATTACTGATTTAAAACCAGTTTTGATCAGTTGTTGGAATTTATCTGTTGTCATTTGACCCGCAACACTGACTTGTGCATTTAGAGTTTTACTTAAACTATCATTTTGAGCAAATAAATCAGTTGAACAGGTCAAGCACAAGCAATATAAAAGCGTTGATAAAACGCGTTTAGTCATCTAATAAATCCATTTGTTTGGCAAGCTGATATAAATTATTTGAACGGTTACCTGTACGGCAGAACATCAAAACGGGTTTAGGAAGTTCATTAAAATGATTGGCAAATGTACGCACATCAACTTCGGTAATTTGACCAGCAACCACGGGCTGAAAGACATAATCTAAACCAGCATTGCGTGCAGACTCTTCAATTTGAGCACTGGTCGGTTGTTCTGGACCGCCTTCCATATCTGGACGATTGTTGATAATCGATTTAAAACCTTTCTCAACAACTTGTGCTACGTGTTCTGGGCTAATTTGACCTGCAAAGCCGACATTCTCGCTCATTTTGTCACTCCATAATTCATTAAATAGATTGATGCTTTATGATAGCATTAAGCTTAAACTTGAGTTTAAGCTGTTGAAAATTTTATAAGCGATTACAACCATAAAATAACGCACTGGAGCGCTTATGCATTCCTATACAGTTGAACCGCTATATGTAAAAAGCGGGCAAGAAGTTATTGCTGCAGATTTTTACCGTCCAAAAACTGAAAATAAGCCCGCTGTAATTATTATGGCGCATGGTTTGGCTGCATTACGCCAATTTAAATTGGTTCAATATGCTAAGCGTTTTGCTCAGGCCGGTTATGCAGTGGTACTGTTTGATTATCGTTATTGGGGTGGAAGTACCGGTCGTCCACGAGAGTTGGTATCGCTGACATCGCAATTAGAAGATTGGCGAACCATGATTGCACATATTTTAGAACGAAAATCGATTGATACCCGACGCATCGTACTTTGGGGAACTGCATTAAGTGGGGGTTATGTTTTGAATTTAGCTGCTGAATTGAAAAATGTTCAAGCGGTCATGGTTCAAGTGCCTTTTGTTGATGGAACAGAAAGTGCCAAGCTTTATCCTTTACAGCAACTCCCGAAAGCATTAAAAATATCCAGTCAGGACTATATGGGGGCGAAAGTTGGCATGTCTCCAAAAACCTTGCCTGTGGTGGATAAAAGTGGCTTATGTTTTATGCCAACAGCTGATAGTTATGATGGATATTTATCGATTGTGAATCCAGATTATTTTTGGAGCGGTGCGATTCCTGCACGGGTTTTTTTCAATTTAATTCGTTATCGCCCGATTCAGGATGCCAGTAACATTAGTGTTCCTGTGCTCTTTATTGCGTCGAAACTAGATAGTCTGATGCCAATTGAGTCCAGTCGTGAAACGGCAACCAATATTGCCCCTTTTGTGCAATATCATGAGTGGGATATGCATCATTTTGATATCTATCATGGACAATGGTTTGAAAAAGCGATATCAACCCAGTTAGAATTTTTACATCAACATATTGGAGTGAACTAAATGATTATTGTCTGTCCTTCGTGTGGTGCAAAAAACCGAGTGCCTGAAGATAAACTGGAAGTAAACCCAAGCTGTGGTCAATGTCATCAAGCCCTTATTCCGTTGGCACCGATTGAGTTAAATGAGCAAAATTTTAGTCATTTTATCGCCAATAGTGACTTGCCTGTATTTATTGATTTATGGGCAGAGTGGTGTGGACCTTGTAAGATGATGGCACCGCATTTTGCACAAGTTGCCGCACAGAACCCCAAAGTGATCTTTGCCAAAATTAACACCGAAGAATCCCCTCGATTGAGTAGTGCTTTTAATGTACGTAGTATTCCAACTTTAGTTTTAATGAACAAAACCAATGAAGTTGCTAGAATAAGTGGTGCGTTACGATCTTCAGAGCTACAACAGTGGCTAGATCAACATTTAAATGCCAAAACAGGAAGCTAATGTGTCAGATACTCATGTAAAACCTGAAGGAACACTTTCCCTTCAAACCATTGCGATGCCAGCAGATACCAACTGGAGTGGTGATGTATTTGGTGGGTGGATTGTTTCACAAATGGATTTGGCTGGTGCAATTCATGCAGAGCGTTTTAGTAAGGGGCGTTGTGCAACAATTTCGATTAATCAAATGACTTTTTTGGTTCCTGTTAAAGTCGGTGATGTGATTAGTTGCTATACCAAAATTTTAAAAGTGGGCAATACATCTATTCAAATGCAAATTGAAGTGTGGGATAGTCATGACAGCTCACGAGAACCGGTTCGTGTGACGGAAGGAGTATTTACTTTTGTTGCAGTCGATGTGAAAGGTGGTAAGCGCCAAATTCCAGAGGATGTAAAACAAAAATATTTGTCATCACAGTTAGCGAAGTAATTTAGCTGAAGTAATGAATCGATATAAAAAGCCCAATCATGATTGGGCTTTTTTGTCGATTAATTTTGAGCATCAGCTAACATGATTTTGAACCAATCATTTTTTTAACTGTGATTTAGCTACCCAAGCCCACAGCATTTCACATTGAATCGGTTCTTGATTGGTTTCATCCGTTACGATCACCGAAACGAGAGTTTCACCTTTTTCAGAACTTTGCATTAACTTTTGCTGTTCAGCCGTTAATGTTGCGACTGCGGTCATTGCGCCTTTAGATGGGCGTTTAAAATCGACTTTTAAACTTTTGATTAACACAATACAGGAATCGGGAACATTCATTCCAGTCACAAATCCGGTTGCTGTTTCCGCAATCAGTGCCATAGCACAGGCATGGACTTGCCCAATGTGGTTTTGCATCGCACGATGGTTTTCAATTTTCACCACCACTTTTGCGTGGCTCACTTCGAGGTAGCGAATATTTGCGCTTCCCACCATTGGTACGATACGACCAAACGCTTTGCTCCACAGCGTACTGCGGATTCCTTTGGGTAATTTAGCAGTTGCTTTCACCAGTTTTGATAAACGATTGGTCGCTGTCATGAAGTTCCTCGAATTTTTATTGCATCAATGCATTAATCTTTGAAATTATTAAACTGTAAAGGCACACCAAACTGCTGTTCTTTTAAGAACGCCATGGTTTGTTGCAAAGTATCGCGTTTTTTATCTGTCACACGAATTTTGTCACCTTGGATAGATGATTGCACCTTCACACCACTTTCTTTAATGGCTTTATTAATTTTTTTTGCGGTATCTGAGTCAAGACCATCTTTAAGTTTAATCACTTGAATTACATTTTTACCTGAAGCGGTCATTTTTTGCGGATCAAGCGCTTGAATGTCGACTTTACGCTTAAAGAAATGATTTTCCAGCATGCTATAAACTTGCTCACATTGGAAATCACTTTCGGCGCTGATTTTGACTTCTTTATTTTTTTCACTCAATTCAATAGAAACGTCTTGACCACGGAAGTCAAAACGAGTCGCAATTTCTTTTTGCGTGTTTTGAACCGCATGATTTACCTCAAAAATTTCTAATTCAGAAACAATATCAAAAGATGGCATGGTTTAGCCCTTTACAAATGGAAAGAATATCTGAGATGCTAGGGATGTTTTCTTCATTTGCCAAGTGTTGTTTACATCAAAGGAGTGCACAATGATCCGTAAACAAGAAATTACAACATTTGAGTTCCCAGAAAATGCAATTATCTGGGATGTTCGTGATACAAAAGCTTTTGCTGAAGGTCATGTTAAAGGTGCTGTAAATCAGCCCATTGATGACTTGGATACCATAAGCTTAACTCAAGTGGAGTCGGATCAGCCCATTTACATTGTATGTGGTGGTGGTAGTAAAGCGCCACGTGCTGCTGAAAAGTTAGATAGCTTAGATAGCTCACGTGAGTATGTTGTATTGATGGGTGGCACTCGTGCTGCACGTGATGCAGGCTTCCCTTTAGAACAGGGCGCTTAAGAAAAAGCGCCGTAAGGCGCTTTTTTAATGGTTAAAAAATTAGCTCCCTCTTTTTTTGAAAGTGGGATTTTTTTTGCTTATTTTAAAAGACATTTAAGTTGGTTTTTGGTAGTAAGGTTTTTTCGGTTTTACTTTTTTAATGAAACGTTGTGGACTGAGTTTATTTACCCAATATGAAGTCAGTGGGCAGGCTTCCGCTAAAACTTGAGCCGCTAGGACTTCACTACACAGTGGTGCAAATAAGAAACCTTTAGAGCCTAAAGCGGTAAGGGTATAAATTTCGGCATCTGGCTGAATTTTCCCAAGCAGCGGAAAATAATCAGGACTTTGCGTGCGTACCGATGCACGACCTTGCCAAGTTTCGATTGCTGCTAAGGATTGCGCATAATTGGGAAAGACACTGTGAATCAGTGCATAGTTATGTGCATGATCTTCGGCTAGAACCTCATCATCCTCTCGATCTGGATAAAAAGAAGCGCCTAAAATAAGATGCTGCGCATCTAATTGCATGCAATAGCCGCCGTAACTATAGGCTTGATTAGGTTTTAACGGATGATTGGCATTATTTACCCAACTGACTTGTCCACGATTGGCTTTAAGCTGCGGCAGTTGTGGCGAAAGTTTTTGACTATTCATTGCCGCGCAAATTATTACATGATCAAATTCACCTAAACACTGTTGATGGATGTCAATGACTTGAATTTTTGATGTTTGATTTGATTGTTTTTTTAATTTGCTGATTTCTGCTTGTTTAAATTGGATTTTAGGGTGCGCTAAAATTTGATCACGTAATTGATGCGGTGAAATCGCCCCTGCTTGTAATAGTTTTAGGCTTGGATATGCTGTCCCAAGATCGCTGATATTTTCTCTTTCTGAAGCAAATATACCTTGTGGATATTGTGCTGCGAGTTCAAGTAAATCATCGTCAGCTTTGAGTGCCAGTTGATTGACGTGAATGGGGCGAAAAGCTTTAAATTTTTGATAATGTGGCATGGCATATTGCCATGCCAAAGTGACTAAATGTCGCGCACTTTGCTCAATTTGTCCTAATCGGGGATTGAGCAATGCCAGTGGATTACCCGATGCGCCCGCAAGAGGCGCTGATTGATCGTAAATCGTAACTTGATGACTACGCCTAGCAAAGGCATAGGCACAAGTTAAACCAGCTATTCCTGCGCCAATGATCGCAATTTCACGTTGTTGAAAGGAGTCTGCTGCATTGAATTGGGGTTGTGCTTGAGTTGTTGCCGTGATCAGGTCTTGATTTTCCGATTTTGGAAAATTCCAAATCGCTTTCAGCATCGACTCTTTATTGTTAAAACCAATTGGGCAAGAAATCGAAATGCCATGCTCACTCAAACTCTCTCTTAAAATGTTGGTAACACTCAAAGAGGTAAAAGTTGTTCCTTCATCCGACAGTCTGATGATTTGACTTAAAACATTTTTCTGCCAGATATCGGAATGGCATGAAAATGAAAAACTATTGAGAAACCATGCATCGGCTGCTTTGGTTTTGGCAATGACAGGGAGAACCTCATTGGCATCACCCAGCCAGAAGTCAATTGAAAAGCGTTCTTCTGGGAAATCAAGTCTATGACAGCCCGCGATGGGCAAAGGATATTGCTGAAGCAATTGTTGTGCTAACGGTTGCAGCTCTGGCCAGACATTTGCAGCACGAATAAAATCAGCTTTTGTCAGTGGGTATTTTTCCACGCTAATCAGATGCAGATGGCTGTGATTATTCGGGCGCAGTTGCCGCCACATTTGCCATAAAGCTAAAGTATTTAGCCCTGCACCAAAACCAGTTTCGCCGATGCAGAAGTATTCGAAATCAGCCAGTTTGGTTAAACGTGTGCTTAAGTCATTGCCGTTGAGAAAGACATGTCGTGCTTCGAGTAAGGCATGAGCGCTAGAAAAATACACGTTCCCAAATTGTTTGGAAACGGGTACATCCATACCATCAATAGATTGCCAATCAAGATCAGCGGTTTGAATTGCACTCGACAAGAGCTAAGCAACCTTTAAAACAAAAATAGAAAGAGAGGATTTACCACTGACGACGACGTTTGGTATACACATAACTTGCAATTAAGAAACCCAGTAAGACACCTACCGCGATGGTTGCAGCACCGTATAAAAACATTTGTGCGCTACGTTCACTTTGTAAAACTTGTACTTGCACAGCCAAGCTATCATTTTTCAGTTGTAGCTCTTGGTTTTGCGATAAGGCATCTAAATTGGCTTTTTCCAGTTGTTGCAAACGCGTTGCTTGATCTTTAACTAAAGCTTTAACGTTGGCATCCTGCAATGCTTTATTTTTTGCAAGTTGTTCTGCCGTTAAAGGCTTTACTTCTTGTGGTAGACCATTGGGATTTACTGTGGCAACCGCAGGAATAATACCCGGTTTATTGGCAGGTAATGTCTGTGACGATGGTGTTGTAGTCGTGGCTTGAGCAGCAGGAGTTACAACAGGTGTCGGAGCAGGAGCAGATTCAACGGCCCATGCAGTAGAACAAATTAAAGCTAAACCCAATAAGCTTGGGACAACAACACGCATGATTTTATCCTTGAGGGAAAGCTTTATTAAAAGGTTTCACATCAATATGACTGTACACGCCTTCTATTAAGAAAGGCTCTTCTTGCAACCACGCGTCCAGTGCTTCACGCGTTTCAAAGTCAACAATAATGGTACTACCATAAAATCCAGCTTGTGGATTGCTTGGATCTTTTGGCATAGCACCGGCCACAATTAAATGACCTTCGTCATTTAATTTCTGTAGACGTGCAATATGTTGTGGGCGTGTAGCGAGGCGTTTTTCAACTGTACCTTCGTGATCAGTACAGCTTACGACGAATAAAGGCATATTCTTTTCTCGATCAGTAGACCTAAATTATTCTTCAGGCGACTTAAAATGTTTGCGCAAGACAATAAACTGAATAATGATAAAGGAAAACATCACAATCATGTCACCAAATGCAGTGAATTCTCCCCAATATTTTCCGCCAGCAAATAAAAAAGCGAAGAAAATATGTAAGCAAGACATGAGTGCGAACATGGCAGCCCAAGCAAAGTTTAAATTTTTCCAGCCTTTTTCGGTTAAATTGAAAATGGGGCTAAATAAACGCTGAATCAGCGGTTTCTTATCTTTCATAAAATAAGGTGAAAGTAAGAATGCAGCCGCGAAGACAATATTTAACAGTGCGGCTTTCAAGCGAATATAAAAATCATCGCTGAGTATTAAGGTGATGCCACCAAAAACCACGGTCATAAACAACACAATCCATTGTTGTTTATCTAAACGGAATTTTTGTATAACAAACAAGGCACCATACACCACAAGCATAGAAATAATGAGGCCAGAGGTTGCAACCAAAATATTATTATTATCTATACCGCCTGCGGAACCAATCAATTGAAGCAGGGGATGCTCAGTATCTTTAGGGTCAACGGTTTTATATAAATAAAAGAAAATAATGAGTGGCACAAAGTCTAAAAGTGCTTTCATGTTAGAGTATCTAAATCTGATCAAATAAATGACATAGTATAAGTGATGCAAGGCGTAGATTTACATACACACAGTAATATTTCTGATGGAACTTTGTCTCCAGAGCAACTTGTGCATGCAGCCATTGAAAAAGGTATTCATACCCTTGCGCTGACTGACCACGATACCATGGATGGCTTAAAGCTCGCGGAGGAAGTTGCACAAAATTTACCATTGAAAATTATTTCAGGGGTGGAAATTTCCAGTCAATGGTCACGTCCCGCAACGCAAAAAAGTTACGGTGTGCATATTGTTGCCTTAAATATGCAAAATCCAGAACCTTTGTTGGTTTTACTGGAACAACAAAAACAGATTCGAGCCATTCGCGCCAAACAGATCTGTGACCTACTGATTCCGCTGATTGGTCAGGATATTTATGCCGATGTGATTGCCAAAGTGGATGGGATTGCAGACCGTATCACCCGAACACATATTGCTAAAACCTTAGTCGAAAAAGGTTTTGTCAGCCGCCCTCAACAGGCTTTTGATAAATATATTAAGGAAGGTAAGAAAGCCTATGTGAAATTTGATGGGCTAGGTTTAGCGGAAACCATTCAGGTGATTCATGCCAGTGAAGGCTATGCCGTATTGGCGCATCCGACTAAATATGATCTATCAGCGACCAATATTCGTTATTTAATTGAAATTTTTGCGGGGTTTGGTGGCGATGCCGTCGAGTTGCCGCCTGCAATTGAGCCTGCTTCGACCCGTCAAATGGTGGATCGTATGGTTGCTGAATATGGACTAAAAGTTTCTGTGGGGAGTGATTTTCATGGCGATCATATGCCGTGGATTCGATTGGGCAATATTCCTCGGCTTAAAGAAGGGCAAGTGGGGATTTGGGAGAGTTTTCGTTAATTTTTAATCCACCCTTTTGTGCCATATGTGGTTTACCGTTGATAAATAGTGATTTTTTCTAATAAGAAGGTTTGAAATCATCGTATTTTACGTTAGAAGCTTTCACTGCCGTAATTTTTCAATAAAGTCGAAAGACATTTGTATAGGCGAAGTCTTACTTTTGAGAGGCTAAAAGTAAGCAAAAGCCTTTGTCACCCACACACAACGTCCCTGTTGTGATGGGTAACGTGTGGCATCCCGCCACACCCGTGTATCCAAAGCTTGCTTAAATTAAACTATTGGGCACTAATGGATTTTTTCCTCCCTTTAACAAAGGGTGAGCAGCACCGCTGCACAAGGAGGGATTTTTATAAAAGATTATGATCCTGTGCCTGAATCGGCGGAGGCGTCGGTTTGCCTAAAGTCCCCAGTAATTCAATTTCAATGGTTCGTACCATCGCATCGAGTGGTAAGTCATTACTTTGTGTACCAAAAGGTTCTTCAATTTCTGAACTTAAAGCATCTAAACCTAAAAAAGTATAAGCCAGAATACCGACCAGTAAAGGCGTGGCTAAACCCAGAGTTGAGCCTAAACTAAAGGGCAGCATAAAACAGAAAAAATATACGGTACGATTGAGTAACACCGAATAAGCAAAAGGCAACGGGGTAGTTGCAATCCGGTCGCACCCTGTTTGAACCAGACTGAGTTCAGCGACATGCTGGTTCATTTGCATATAAATAATATCGGAAATTTCACCGTCTTTCAGCGCTTGCATCAATTCCCAGTGAATCAAACTTAAGGTGTACTGCGGTGCATTGGCTTGTTGATAGAGCTGGGTTAATGCTTGCTGGCTCATGCCACTGGTTTCAACCAATGCCAGTGGATTTGCAGTTTGATGTCGTAAACGATCACGTAATACGTTTGCAAATACAATCACATGTTGAACGATACGTTCACGCCGTCCTTGAGTCAGTATGCGGCAGTCACGGTCAAAATGGCGTGCAGTAGCAATTAGCATGCCCCAAAGTTTACGTGCTTCCCACCATCGGTCATAACAGGCAGTGTTTTTAAAGCCCAGAAAAATAGATAAAACTACACCAATGAGGGTAAAGCCCACTAAAGGAAATTCTGGAAAGTGAAAATAACCAATATAGGATAATCCACCAATCACAGCGGAAATGAGCATGACCACACCTAAAGGCGGTAAAACCTTGGGAAGAATGGTTCCACGCCAAGAAAATAACAGCCTAAATATACTAGGTTGGTCACGCACAATCATGTTATGAGTATCATCAAAATTTTTAATGATCTTCTGTGTTTGTCAGCCTTTTGTCAATATTTGTTCTCTGTTATTTAGCTTGCAGCAGTTGATGTTCAGCAAATGAAAAAGTCCCTTCAGGAGAAACTATACAATGATCAATTAAGTTGATTTCTAATAAGTGACTGGCATGGACAATACGTTGGGTTAATTCAATATCTGCTTTTGAGGGCTGTGCCAGACCAAAGGGATGATTATGTGCGATGACGATGCTACTGGCATGCTGACTTATGGCATAGCGAAGTAATTGATTAATCGAAATTTCACATGAATGTAGTGAACCATAAAACATTTTTTTAAAGTTTATTTTTCTTAAATGTGTATCTAGGCATAGTACTGCAAATACTTCTTGGTTTTCACCGAGCAATTCAAATTTCAAAAAATCCAATAAAGTTTTAGAATTACTCAATTCAATTTTTTCTTGTTTTAAATGCTGCGCAATATAACGCCGTCCAAGTTCTTTGACTGCCATCAGTTGTGCATATTTAGTTGCACCAATACCATGAAACTGGCTTAAATCCTCAAGTCCAGCATCAAAAATAGGATTTAAGCTACCATAATGTTGCAGCATGATTCGTGCAAGTTCCACCGCTGAATGTTGCTTGGAACCCGAACGTAAAAAGATCGCAAGCAGTTCTGCATCTGATAGGCTGCTTGCCCCTTGTTGAATGAGACGTTCACGTGGACGTTCTTGTTCAGGCCAATGTTTAATCGATAAATTCATTATTTTAGACTTTTTTATTTTTAGTGATTGTAATTAGACTTAAGTGCTTACTTGGGTCTGCCCTTATTTAATGATATTGTGAGCCCCACTGCAACAGAAAGGTAGCTTGTTTGTGAGCTTCGATTTGAGTGTAATTCCAAATAAAAATATTGTATTGGCTGTAACGGGTGGTATCGCGGCATATAAAAGTGCCATTTTAGTGCGGCGTTTAAAAGACGCAGGCTTTAATGTCCGCGTGGTGATGACACAGGGTGCACAAGCTTTTATTACGCCGTTAACCTTCCAGGCCTTGTCGGGAAATCCAGTCCATACTGAATTACTCAATCCAGAAGCCGAGGCGGGCATGGGGCATATTGAATTGGCACGTTGGGCGGATTTATTACTGGTTGCCCCTGCAAGTTGCGATACTTTAGCCAAATTTGCCGCGGGTTTAGCGGATGACTTATTAAGCACGTTGTATCTTGCAACGAAGTCACCAGTTTGGGTTGCACCCGCCATGAATCAGCAAATGTGGGCAGCCAAAGCGACACAGCGTAATTTAAATACCTTGGTTGAAGATGGCGTGCATGTGATTATGCCAGATGCAGGTTCACAAGCTTGTGGTGATGTCGGTTTAGGACGGATGCCGGAACCGGAAGATTTAGCACTGCAAGTCACCCAGTATTTCCATCGAGCACAGCGCGCGATTGCGGAAAAATTTGGTCTGTTGGCGGGTAAGCATGTAGTGATTACTGCGGGTCCAACCCGTGAAGCGATTGACCCAGTGCGTTATATTTCCAATCATAGTACTGGGAAAATGGGTTTTGCCTTGGCAGCCGCTTGTTATGCTGCGGGTGCGAAAGTCACGCTGATTGCAGGCCCTGTCAGTTTAGATACACCCAATGGTGTACACCGTATCAATGTTTCATCTGCGGTACAAATGCTGGATCTGAGTATGCAGATGCTGGATGAAGGTTGCGATATTTTTATTGCAACCGCAGCCGTGGCAGATTATCGCGTGGCAGAAATTGCTGAGCATAAAATTAAAAAAGCCGGTGATGAATTGAATGTTTCACTCATCAAAAATCCCGATATCGTCGCGACTATTGCGGGGCAACAAAAACGTCCGTTCATGGTCGGTTTTGCGGCTGAAACCCGCAATGTTGAAGAATATGCTGCTGGTAAACTGGTGGCAAAAAAGCTAGATATGATTGCCTGCAATGATGTATCGCGCGCAGATATCGGTTTTGCTTCTGATGAAAATGCCATGACGGTATTTTTTGCAGAGCAGTATCAGATTCAGAAGCGTGATTTGGAAAAAGCCTCGAAACAAGAGATTGCACAGCAACTGGTGGAAGCGATTCACGATGCTTTACATCATGAAATAGAGCCTGTTTAGAAAACAGATTTTATTGATGAAAATGCAACGAATCCGTTGCATTTTTTATAAGATTTACACTATGTTTAACAGTTAAAATACAAATTTCAGAACAATTAAACAGCAGCAATAGCCACAGTTTTTAAAATGGATTTTCACAAGGACATTAGCATGATCAAAAAAACTTTAGCCACCGTTATATTTTCCACTGCTTTGTCGTTCAGCAGCCTAAGTTTTGCAGGTAACCTTGAACATCATATGGAGACACTTGCAAAAAACTTTAAAGCGTTTAATACAGCAGATAATCAGAAAGATGCACTGAAAGCGCTGGGCAACATGAAAACTGCTGCTTTAGACGCAAAAAAATTGAAATTAAAAACCAAAGATGCAAAGGCACCGAACTCAGATTCTTTATATGATCAATTAGTGGTGCAGATTGATAAAACCAGTACTTTGGTTCAGGCGGGTAAACTGGATCAGGCTAAAGTGGAAGGTAAAAAAATTGCTGCGGTTAGAGATCAGGGACATGCTGTTTATAATCATCACTGATTTTATGCACACTCACAGTTCAGCATTCTGAACTATGAAAAATCAAAGTAAATTAGGATTTAACTACTGCATACTAGTCTATTAAAGACACCCATTTGGGTTATGCCAGTCAATTCAGCAATTGACTGGCATAACCCAAATGGGTGTTTTATTTTTAAACGTATTTAACTATTTTCTGGTATTTGATTTTCTTTCAAATAATCTTCAGTACGTTGCATGGCTTCTTGAATATTAATCAAGGCGATTTCCACATCTTTTAAGCTTTTGGCATTACCACCACTTAAAGCCTGACGCCATTTTCGTGCACCAGGTAAGTTTTGGAATAAACCTAAAATATGACGGGTAACAATTGAAAGCGGTGCACCTTGTTCCATACGCTTGGCAATATACGGCATCATTTGCGTCATAATATCAAAACGATTTGGGGCTTCTAGTGCCCACAATTGGCCAAGTTCAGCCAATAAATACGGGTTGTGATAAGCCTCGCGACCAATCATCACACCATCGACATGTTTTAAATGTTCTTGTGTTTCAGCAAAAGTTTTAACGCCGCCGTTAATTTCAATAATTAAATTTGGACGATCCTGTTTTAAGCGATAGACATCTTCATAACGCAGTGGTGGAACATCGCGGTTTTCTTTTGGCGATAAACCTTGCAACAACGCAATACGCGCATGTACCACAAAGTTGTCACAACCTGTTTTAGCTACGGTATCGACAAAATGTAACATCTCTTCATAAGATTGTAGGTCATCAATGCCAATGCGATGTTTTACCGTGATAGGAATATCGACGGCATTGCGCATTTCGGCAATACATTCGGCAACCAAGTCAGGTTCAGCCATTAAACAGGCGCCAATTTTATTGTTTTGTACGCGGTCACTTGGGCAACCAACATTGAGGTTAATTTCATCATAGCCCCAGTCTTGTGCCATTTTGCTACAAGTTGCTAAATCTTTAGGATTTGAGCCACCCAGTTGTAGCACAATAGGGTGTTCTTCATGGTTGTAGTCTAAATGACGTTCTGCACCACCAAATAAAATTGCGCCAGTGGTCACCATTTCGGTATACATAATAATATTGGGATTAAACAAACGGGCAAAAAAACGATAGTCACGTGTGGTCCAATCCATCATCGGCGCGACAGAAATGCGAGGCTGTAAGGACTGGAAAGCGGACATGAGCAGAAACCTAAAACGATGAAAAACCGAAGCGCGAATTATACGTGCTTTCTTTAAAAAGCAATAGTATTGTACTAAAAAGCAGCAATTTTGAGTAATGAACCGAGATGATAAATATATCCATAAAATATTTATGGGTATATTGTGAAATCATTGAATATTCAGTATGTTAATAAGTAATAAAAAGTATGAAGAAATGTAAAAGATGCTTTTGGGAAAAATTTTTAAAAGTAAAAAAGCACAACATTCAGATACATTTAATTTAAGAATCCATCGTGGCTTAAGTTGGTTAAAAAAATCAACCGAATTAGATCAGGATCTTGATCTACAGTTTATCAGTCTTTGGGGGTCTTTTAAGGCACTTTATGCACAAGATGTTGCAGGGATGCCGAACAAATAATCGTTAAGACAGTTTTTGTTTTTAATCTGGCAAAAAGATCAGGAACATAAAATTGATAATCTGCTTTGGAAAAAGTTGAATCATTTGATTATTAGCAAATCCATATGTGTACCAAGGATTCTGGGATTATCAAAATCAGAAAATAAGTCAAATTTCTTGGAAAGCTACTTTTGATCAGGAAAAAAACAGGCACATTGTGCTTTACAGGCTAAAGATTCAGCCCATATTTTATGGATGATTGTTAATCGACTTCGTACCTTGCATCACCAAATGATCCTTGGTGGTATGACTTACAAGAGCGCTGTCAATCGTAAATAATTGCAAGATGCCTGTACTATTTTGGTTGCATTGTTACCGATTTTTATCTATGTGTTTTTAGGAAACCCAGAGAGTTTTGATTTGGCTCAACCTTTTTATCCTATGGTGCAAGTCTCATAACTAAAACCAAAATTAAACTTAAAAAAAGCCTCTAAAAAAGAGGCTTAATTTTGTTAAATTGTGCGTGCTTTGCCGTGATAAAGCAGATCTAGTAATGCGAAAAATGCAGAGCCCAACACTAAACACAGTCCTGCAAGACAAGTCATGCTCCATCCGCCATGATGCCATGAATAAACGCCAAGTGCAGAACCACAAGCCCCACCAATAAAGTAGGTGGTCATATAGATAGCGTTAATTCGGGATTTTGCATCTGGACGTAAGCGGAAAATAATATTTTGATTACTGGTATGTACGATGGTTAAACCCAAACTGATCACACCATAGCCAATGATATAGCTGAATAAAAATTGCCCACCAAAATAGAAAAATAGCCAACTGATGGTGAGAACAAAAAGACCAATCCATGTCAGTGATTTGGTATGTCCTTGATCTGCAATTTTGCCAATTTTTGCTGTAGCCAATGCACCAAAAACACCAATGAGAGTCACAACACCGACCAAGACATCCGATAGGTTAAAAGGGGAGGATGTGAGTAAAACTGCGATGGTTGAAAATAAAATACTCATTGCTGCAAAAGCAAAACCACCGATTAAAGCACGTAAGCCTAAACGAGGTTCTTCCTTTAAAAGCACAGCCATTGATTTAAAAATGTTGGCATAACTCATTTTAAATACTGGAATAGAGGGGAGTTTAGCTTTGAGTAAAAAAGCCAAAATCAGCATCAATACTGCGCTGACAATATAGATAAGTTTCCAGTTGAATAGATTGGACAATAAACCTGCAAGACTGGTGGACAAAAGTAAGCCGACTAAAAGTCCACTCATTAAGAAACCTAGAACTTCCCCAGTTTTTTCAGGTTTGACTGCCATGGCTGCTAAAGGAATCAAGACCTGTGCTGCAACTGAAAATAATCCTACAATCACGGTTCCAAACCAAAGCATGGGCAAATTGACAGCAAAAGCACAGATGAATAGTCCAATCGCAGCCAAAAATATCAATAGTGGAATAAATTTGGTTTTATTGACAATGTCGCCCACAGGAACAATAAACAGTAGACCTAAGGCATAAGACACTTGTGCAAAGGTGACGGTTAGAGCCACTTGAGATTGAGGGACATCAAAATATTGTTGTATAGAGTGGACTAAGGGCTGGCAATAATAATTTGCTCCTGCACATAAACCGCAGGCGATAGCCATCAGCCATAGCAAAGATTTATCTTGGCTAATGTCGAGAGAGGTATTCATAAAAGTCCCTTGCTTTTGTTTTACTGACAATAAGCGGTTGCTTCAATTTCAATGAGCATACCGACTAGTGCAAGACACGGGACAGGAATTAGCGTACACGCAGGGAAAGGCTGATCTTTCCAAAGTTTTTGCATTTCCTGAATTAAAAACTGATGTTTCTGGGGATTGTGATCAACCACTAAAATTCTTAAAACAGCAGTATCTTGCAGTGTTGCATGTACATGGCTTAAAGCCAGTTCAATATTTTGAAAGGCTTGCCTGACTTGTACAGCAAAATCTGAAGATAAAAGTCCTCGTTGGTTTTCACCACCTTGTCCTGAAATGTGAAGGATACGTTGAAACTGTATCACTTCGGTAATGTGACTATACGCAAAAGATTGTGGGTTATAAAGTGTCTTTGGGTTAAGGAGTACAAAAGTTTTGGATGGCTGTTCAGTACTTGAATTCATACGCGATTGTCCAGAAATAAGCTGTCAATTTTGCTAGTATCAAAGCTAAAGTTAACTTGAGGTCAAGCCTTGTGACTGAAAAAGATGCACATCAGTGGATAACGATAGGTGAGCTGGCACAGCGCAGCGGTGTAAGTGTACCTTCGATTCGTTTTTATGAAGAAAAAGAACTGATTTGGAGCATTCGTACCGAAGGCAGGCAACGTCGTTATCAACGTGCCATACTACGCCGTGTAGCCATTATTAAAGTTGCACAGCAAGTCGGTATGCGTTTGCAGCAAGTCAAAGAGGCCTTTTCGGTATTGCCAAAAAATAAGGTGGCCAGCAAGGCGGATTGGCAAAAAATGTCGCAAAAATGGCAAGCTAGTTTAGATGTGCAGATTGTTAGTTTATTGCAGTTACGGCAACAGTTAGATTGGTGTATTGGCTGCGGCTGTTTGTCTTTACAACAATGTCCATTGCGTAATCCGAACGATCAAATGGCAGATCAATCTGCGGGAGCTCATTTTCAGCAGATCTTATTGCAACTTGAAGAAAAGCAACCGCATTTAACCATTCAGCAGCAGTATCTAGCAGACGATTAGTGCGCCAGTTTCTTTTTCGATAGGGTAATCATCATGACCCCAACAATATTGAGCAAGCAACCAAACCATTGTATGGCATTCATGTGTTCACCTAATAAAGCCACTGCAAGAATAATGGTTAACACGGGGCCAATCGAGCCAATCATCGCCGACTGTGCTGCACCTAAGCGTGAAATGCTCTGGGCAATTAAAATCGTGGGCAGGACTGTGACGAATAAACCTAATGCGATGCCATAACCAATCACACCGAGGGGCAATTGAGTGAGTAAAGTCATTGGACTGGGTATGGCAATAAAATAGTGGGTGAGTGTACCGAAACAAGCGATGCTTAAAGCTAAACCAGTGTAATTCCATGAGCCGAACTTCTGAATCAGACGTGGTGTTAATAACAGATAGCTGGCAAAGCTGATCGCACTGGCAAAGACCAAACTAACACCCAACCAAAAGTTGCCTTCATGTGGCACCGTACTTTGTTCCTGCAACATTACAATGACCGTACCACCATAACTCAGTGCAATTGCAATACCACTTTTTAGGCTCAGTTTCTGTTTATAAATGATGCTAGAAGCAAGCACAGTGAGGGTGGGATATAAAAATAAAATAATACGCTCTAGCGATGCGCTGATATACATTAAGCCCGCGAAGTCTAACCAACTGGACAAGTAATAGCCAATGAGCCCTGCCAAAATCAGCATCATCCAGTCTTTAGGCGCAATATTTTTATTGTGATGACGATTAAACCAACAAAGCAGCAAAAAAAAGGGGAGCGCACTGATCATTCTGAGCGCCATAAGGACCGTGCCATCGACCAGTGGTGATAGCGAATAGGCCTGTTTAATAATAATGGCCTTGGTACTAAATAAAAAAGCAGCACCAATCGCGCATAAAGACCCTAATTGTGTAGCTGTCAAAAAACCTTTCATTTTACCTACTTGGCGAAGTGTTGCTGCGCTCTGTAATGCAGTATTTAAATGTGAATGATAAAGTTTTTACCAGAGGATATAAAATACAAAAAGATGATGGTTGCGATTCCAGTTTGGAATGAGTCATCGCATTTTCTGATTTTATTTTCCTTTAGTCGAGGGTAGAGGTCTGCTGAAATGAGTTGAATGACGATTTTATTTAAAATATGCGATGAATCGAAATAATAAAAAGCACAAAACTTCAAAAGATGATGGCTTTGATTAGAAATAATTGGAATATTGATGAAAGCATTTAAATTTCGCTCTAAAATAGTGCAAAAAATACTCAAATGGATGAAATAGGGATTAAATCATCATCTATCGAAATGGCAATCGAAAAAAATGTAATTATTTTTTGATCTAATTTAGACTTATGCTGAATAGGTGCGGCTATTAAAGATAACAATTGAAATAGAAAAAATAGAAATAGCTGAATGTTGACTTTGTCGTTCATTTTTTTAAATGAGCTTTAAAAACAGCTGGATTTCTCGCCAAATTATTTTCTTTATTGTGTCACTTAAGTCAATCTAATGAAAACTAGAAGTTAAATGTGCCATTTTAGTGCTTAACAAGAACCTCTTTATGTAAGAACTTGCTTGGTAATAAAAGTGCTCATTGTCAGAATGATCAATGTTCATTTTTAAATCAATCTAAAAAAATAATAACAAGCGCTTAAATATAAAAATTGAGAAAGTATTGCAATGGCAATTAAGCTGATAAAAGTAATTCTAATGAAAGCCTAAAAAATAAATGCGCTATGCTGTGATTATTTTTATGAATCACCAGTTCAATATATGGGTATTTATTAAATAAATATTGGGTGGTAATTTAAAACAGTTCAATTAGAATCCAAAAAATCAACAAAAATGCATCAAGGGGGAAACATTGCGAATAGCGATGTTTACTTAAGAAAAACTAGCTTGAGGAAGGCTCATGCAGATCGGAATCCCAACCGAAACTGTTCTCGGTGAAAATCGTGTGGCAGCAACGCCAGAAACAGTAAAGAAGTTGATCAGTGCTGGTCATACAGTCGTTATTGAACGTCGAGCAGGCGTGAAAGCCGCTTATATTGACAGTGCATATGAACAAGTCGGTGCCAAAATTACAGATGATGCCTATACAGGCAGTCAAATTGTTTTGAAAGTTCGCGCCCCTAAAGGTGATGAAATTCAGAAGCTTGCAGCAAATACTGCTGTAATTGCGATGTTTGATCCATACCGTAATAATGAACTTGAGCAATTTGCATCACAGCAGGTATCTGCATTTGCATTAGAGCTCTTACCTCGTACGCTTTCTCGCGCACAAAATATGGACGTATTGTCTTCTCAAGCCAACTTAGCCGGTTATAAATCTGTGCTGTTGGCTGCGGCAGCATACCAGCGCATGTTCCCAATGCTCATGACCGCTGCAGGCACTGTAAAACCTGCTCGCGTGGTGATTATGGGTGTGGGTGTTGCAGGCTTACAGGCGATTGCAACGGCAAAGCGTTTAGGCGCAGTGGTTGAAGCTACGGATTTACGTCCAACAGCTCGTGATCAAGTGGAGTCTTTAGGCGGTAAATGGTTAGACGTGCCGATGTCTGAAGAAGAAAAGCAAAAAGCTGCCGATGCTGCTAAAAATGGTTATGGCTGGATGCCAGGTGAGCAATACATCAAAGACCAAGCTGCAATTGTCGATAAAGCTGTTTCTAATGCAGACATCGTGATTACCACGGCACTTTTACCGGGCCGTGATGCGCCACGTTTAATTCGTGCTGAAACGGTTGCCAAAATGAAACCAGGTTCCATCATCCTTGATATGGCGGTTGAATCAGGTGGTAACGTTGAAGGCTCAAAATGCGGTGAAAATGTGGTTACCGATAATGGCGTAACTATTTTAGGTATTCCAAATATTCCGGCAACAGTTGCAACAGAAGCTTCGGCACTGTATGCACGTAATGTCTTTAATTTTCTTGAAACACTTTTTGATGCTGATAAGAACTTTGTTTTAAATCAGGAAGAAGAAATTCAAAAAGCCCTACTCGTCACTCATGGCGGCCAAGTGCTGTTAAAGCGTGGTTAAGGAGATAGATCATGGTTGAAACGATTACAATTTTCGTCCTTGCCATCTTCGTAGGTTACTACGTGGTTTGGGGGGTAACACCTGCTTTACACACACCGTTAATGGCTGTAACCAATGCCTTGTCTTCCATTATTGTCGTTGGTGCAATGATTCAGACAGTGGGTATGCCAGGTATTGGGCTTGATGCAAACGTGGCTTTCCAAAGCATTAACGTGGTAAGCATTTTGGGTGCGGTAGCTGTGTTTTTGGCAAGTATCAATATTTTCGGTGGCTTCGCAGTAACTGCGCGTATGTTGGAAATGTTTAAGCCTAAGCAAAAGAAAAAAGAGGGTTCATAAATGGAATTTATTCGAGACTATGCGGATTGGTTCTACTTGGTAGGCGCCGTTCTTTTTATCTTAACGCTTCGTGGTTTGTCAGGTCCTAAAACAGCGATTCAAGGTAACCGTTACGGTATGATCGCGATGGCGATTGCTGTAATCACCACGTTCTTTGTGGCGAATCATCCTGTGGTTTGGATGATTGTCGGCGCAATGGTTTTAGGTGGGATTGTTGGTATTGCACGTGCGCGTACTGTTCCAATGACACAAATGCCTGAAACAGTGGCATTGATGCACTCATTGGTGGGTTTGGCTGCGGTACTGATTGCAATTGCTGCAATTTTACATAATAACCAACTCACAGCATTGTTTGTTGACAACGAAGCCGCTTTAACAGCAGCAGGCGTTGAACATGTACATATGAGCAAAATCCATTTATTTGAATTGTTTGTCGGTTGTTTTGTCGGTGCGATTACCTTTACTGCGTCTGTATTTGCGTATGGTAAGTTGGCTGCAAAAAAATGGGCGAAAACCATTTCAGGTGCATGGGTTAAACCTCTACAAGCCAGCATTTTCCTTGCCATGTTAGCATGTGGTTTCATGTTCTTCTCAACAGGTAATATGCAAGCATTCTGGGCAATGACTGCTCTGGCATTGGTCTTGGGTTGGGTTTGGATTGCACCTGTCGGTGGTGGTGATATGCCAGTTGTGGTATCACTATTGAACTCATTCTCTGGATGGGCAGCAGCGGGTATTGGTTTTACTTTAGAAAATAACATGTTGATTGTTGCGGGTTCACTGGTGGGTTCATCGGGTGCAATTCTGTCTTACATCATGTGTAAAGCCATGAACCGTTCTATCATCAATGTATTGTTTGGTGGCGCAATGGGTGGCACAGTTGCACCGACAGCGGCAGCAGGCGATAAAGTACAGCGTAACCATCGTTCAGGTTCTGCCGATGATGCTGGCTTCTTAATGTCGAATGCAGATAGCGTTGTGATTGTACCGGGTTATGGTATGGCACAAGGTCGTGCACAAAATGCAGTGAAAGAACTTGCGCATATCTTGAAAGAACAAGGTGTAACAGTTCGTTTTGCCATTCACCCTGTGGCAGGTCGTATGCCAGGTCACATGAATGTATTGCTGGCTGAAGCAGATGTTGCTTATGAAGACATCTTAGAGATGGATGAAATCAACTCTGACTTCCCATCAACAGATGTGGTACTGGTGATTGGTGCGAATGACGTAGTGAATCCTGCGGCAAAAGACGATCCAACATCACCTATTTATGGCATGCCAATTCTTGAAGCACATCGGGCTCGAACCATTATGGTGATCAAACGCTCAATGGCGACAGGTTATGCAGGTCTAGACAATGACTTGTTCTATAATGATAAAACCATGATGATTTTTGGTGATGCTAAAAAAGTTGTGGAAGATATGACCAAAGCAATTAATGGTTCTGGCCATTAAGCTTTAAGTCTTAAAAAAACCACCTTCGGGTGGTTTTTTATTGTGGGTATGTTTTGGCTTGACGCTATATTGGTGAAATAGCTTTAACTTTAATGCTTTTGGTTGGACTTGATGATAAAAATAATCAAATTTTGAGATCCTCGTTCATATGAAAGGTCGAGCTAAAATCAATCATAATTGCTGATTTCTCTTATTCCATTTGGCGCAATACTGTTATGTGCTGAATAAAGTGCAACATAAAGTAGCGCTATCTTATCTGTTTTTAATCATTATTTTTTTAAATAATTTGTTTTACCTGACTTGTTTTGAATAAATTTCCCTAACAAAAATCTTCTCCAAAAATGAAATCAAACATAAAGCATCGCTTTGGTTTGTGGCATTAATTTTGCTTTTAAGAATATTTTAGGGGAAAGTTTATGAAAAAAATAAAGTATTTATGTCTGCTTCTAATGGCAATATCTTTTCCAACCTTTGCAAATAATGTCACGACAACCGCTGAAAATATTCAAGAAATACGTTTGTCACTCGATAGCGTATGGGTGGTCATGGGCGGGATTCTGGTCTTCTTGATGCAGGCTGGTTTTGCCTTGGTCGAAAGCGGTTCCGTCCGCAGTAAGAATACCGTTAACGTCTTGATGAAAAATTATATGGATACATGTCTGGGCGGACTGATTTTTTGGCTATTGGGGTTTGGTTTAATGTTTGGGGTTAACGCTTCAGGTTGGATCGGGACAAGTCATTTTGCACCGAATGTGATGGATGACTGGTATTGGAATTTATTGTTCTTCCAAATGATGTTTGCGGCAACAGCAACCACCATTGCCAGTGGTGCTATGGCTGAACGCATTCACTTTGTGGCTTATGTGGTCAGTGCCGCGGTGGTGAGTGGTCTGATTTATCCCATCTTTGGCAGTTGGGCATGGGGAAGTATTTTTGATGGCGAAGGCTGGTTAAAAGCTTTGGGCTTTATCGACTTTGCCGGTTCAACCGTGGTGCATTCTATTGGCGGTTGGGTGGCACTGGCGGGAATTATTGTCTTGGGGCCTCGTTTAGGGCGTTTCGGACGTAATGGGCAAAGTCATTATTTAGCAGGGCACAATTTACCTTTGGTTGCTTTAGGCGGCTTTATCCTTTGGTTCGCATGGTTTGGTTTTAACGCGGCATCGACGATGAATGCGAATGTCAGCATTGGTCGAATTGCGCTAAATACACATTTGGCCGCATGTTCTGGCGCAGTGGCTTATATGCTGTATGCCTTAATTCGTGGCAAAGCCATTCTCATGAAGACGACTATTAATGCCTCGCTAGGCGGCTTGGTCGGTATTACCGCAGGCTGCGCAACCATGTCACCATTATTTGCTGTGATTACCGGCTTAACCGCGGGTTTGATTGTGAGTGTCATGCCAAGTGTCATGGAAAAATTAAAACTGGATGATGTGGTAGATGCAGTCACGGTACATGGTTTTTGTGGGGCATGGGGAACGGTGGCAGCAGGCTTATTTTTTGAAGCAGATCTGTTTAATTCACATATTATTTCGATTCAGGTGTTAGGGGTAATGGCTGCATTTGTGTGGGGTTTCGGCATTGCATTCGTGGTTTTTAAAGTGCTCGACAAACTTTTAGGTGGCTTGCGTGTCAGCAAACAGCATGAACAGCGTGGGTTGGATTATACCGAACATGCTGAGCTTTCTTATCCTGAATTTCAGCGTGATGTGACCTTTGAAACGGAAGATATGACCAAACGTCACTAAGGAGTTGAACAATGCCGAATGAATTACTCAGTGTAATGCAAAAGAAACAAGCAATTGAACGTGGTCTCAGTCCCTATATGAATGGCACGGTATTGGAGCGCGTATTGAATTATTGGGAACAAGAATATGGAGATCAGCCTTCTTTTGTGCTCAATCGCTTTTTAAGTGAAATTTGTAATACTGATGAATTACGTTTTTATCGTAAAGAAATGCTGAGACAAGTTCTATCTGAAATGGCGGCTGTTGAGAAGCAGGTTTTATTAGAAATCAAACCATTAGAAATCAAACCGAAGCCAGAACCAGAAGTGTTGATTTCAATAGATATGAAAGATGCTTTCTTGGCCTTGATTGATGCGGTGATGTTAACTGTTGTCGCAACGGATTTGAATGACTTTAATGATGAAGTTAAAAAACAGTTACAAGAAATGGGCTTAGCCATTGTGACATCGGTAAAACTTAATGATGCTGCTTTTATTGATTTTTTAGCACTGCCGCTTTATGCCCAAGTCATTACCATCCTCTATGAATGTTATTGTGAATTTTATGGGCCAGTCAAGGCAGATCAGCTCTATGCACGGGTGAAAATGGAGATTAAAACCCAATATCCCGATGTTGATTTACATCAATTATTATAGCTGGAATGGATCATATTACTGCTGCGGTGATTGAGCTATTGGTTAGCGCTGCATGCTAAAAACAAAAGTCCTAAGATGAAAAAAGCGACCTTAAGGTCGCTTTTTTTTTGCTTTAAGCAATCGATTCAGGAGTGGCGCGCCATAAGCTTTCAAGGTCGTAAAATTTACGTGCCGCTGGAAGCATAACATGGACAACCACAAAGCCAAGGTCGATTAAAATCCATTCTGCATCACGTTCACCTTCCATACCAAGAGGGCGAAAACCTGCTTTACGTGCTTCGTCAGCAACATTATTTGCAAGGGCTTTAATGTGACGCGTTGATGTGCCGCTAGCAATCACCATGGCATCTGCCACATTACTAATAGCGCTAACATCAATTTCAAGAATATCTTTTGCTTTTACATCTAATAGGGCTTCATGTACAACTTTCAAGCAAGCTTGTACATCTTTAGCTTGAGCATTCATTGCGAGATCGAGAGAATTAGAAGCGCTGGGCGATGGTTCTAAATTCATAAAGGGTCTTATTTCCGGACAATAACTCATCGTATAATATAGCGGTTTTAGCGCCCAATTTCAATTCTGTTCAGAATTTAACTTTGCGGATGTTTTGCAAAATATTTATCTTTCCATGCAAAGGAATGGTTGGAGTGTGCCTGTGGTCTATATTCTGCCGCAATATAGCCGGCGTAGGCACTTTGATTGAGCCATTGAAAAATTTCTGCAAAATGAATTTGTGCTGTATCGGGTTCATGACGTCCGGGACAGTCTGCAAACTGAATATGCCCAATATCGTGAATATTTTCTTTTAATGCGTCCAGTACATCTTCACCCATCATGGCCATATGGTAACAGTCATATTGCATTTTAAGGGCAGGGTGTTGCACGGCTTCTAACATTTCTTGCGCTTGAGCAATGTTTTGCACTAAAAAGCGTGGCATATCAGTGCTATTAATCATTTCAAAAACAGGTTGAATATGAAGGTCTGCCAACCGATGACAGGCAAGCTTAAGATTGCTTGCCAAAGTATTTAAACAAGGTAGTAGGTCTGAATCGAGCGGTTGTTTACCCGCTAATATATTGATATTGGGTACGTTGAGCGCAGTGGCATATTGAATGGCTTGTTCTAAACCACGGTGAAACTCCAGTTCCATCCCCGGTACACCAGCTAAACCATTGCCGCCTTGCATTAAGTCACCCGCAGGTACATTAATCAGGCAAAGAGTGAGGTCATGCAGGGTGAGCTGACTTTGAATTTGCTCAATGCTGAGTTCATACGGGAACTGAATTTCAACATGCTTAAACCCCTGTGCTTGAGCTAGAGCAAAGCGCTCAATTAAGGGCACTTCGGTAAAAATCATCGATAGATTGATAGCCAACTTAATCATGCCTTTACTCCTTGCAGGTTAAAAGTGAGATCTTTAAGATTCAACCAGTTGAATCACTGTCGCAAGATCAGCTTCAGCATAGCCTTTATTTTGATGGCTTTGCAATTGTGATAGTGCTTGTTTTGCAACTGGAATATTTAAATGGAATTGCTCGGCAAGCCGAACCGCATTATTTAAGTCTTTGGACAGGGTTTTCACTTTCCATTGCACAGGTTCAAAAGTATGGGTCGCCATACGTGGGGTTAAAATTTGGAACGGTTTTGAGTCGGCAAATCCGCCTGCTAACGCAGGAGCCAGCAAAGTGGTATCGACGCCTGCTTGAGCGGCTAAAGCAACCGCTTCTGCAATGAGCGTACTGTTTGCAGCCACAATCAGTTGATTGCAGATTTTGGTGGCTTGCCCAGTGCCTGTTTCGCCCATTCGGGTTACGCGCTGGGAAAGTACGTTATAAATCAGCGATAAATCCTGAATGGTTTGTAGATCACCACCGGCAAAAATCACCAGTGTGCCTTGTTCAGCACCCGCCGTTCCACCCGAGACAGGGGAGTCAATCCACTGCACTTGATGCAACTGCGCTTGACCTGCCAAGGCTTTGGTTTGATCGACCGATAAACTAGAGAAATCCACAATCACTTGCTGAGCAGATAACTGCGCTTGAATTTGATCATAAACAGATTGCACCGCTGCATCATCAGCTAGACAGGTCAAGATAACAGGATATTGCCCAATATCTTGCAACTCTAATGCCGTTGCACCCATATCAATCAGAACGTCACATGCCGATGCCGTTCGATTCCACACCGCCACGGTAAAACCAGCTTGAATGAGTCGAGTCGCCATTCGGCTACCCATGAGTCCCATGCCTAAAAATGCAATTTTTGTATTACGATCAAAACTCATGTGTTTTTCTCTGCACAATGCTGTGATTTCAATATTTTACTTATATTGGCGCGGTAAAAATTGAACTTCGGGGTTCTTGTCTTTTTTACGCGCTAATTTACTGTTTTTACCTAAAAGTAATTTCAGTTGCCAGATTTTTTCGAGGCGTAAAGATTTTTTTGGCTCATGTTGCATGGCATCAAGCACACGTTTGGCTGCGGTCAGTGCATCAGGAGAGCGTTGTAACATTTCTTCTGCAATGGCTTGGGCTTTGTTCATTGGCGATTCATCTAAATGCGTCACCAAACCAATTTCTTTGGCATAAGTGGCATCGAAAATACGACCTGTTAAGGTGAGTTCTTTCGCAAGGTCGACACTGATAATGCCTTTAATGGAACGGGTGAGTCCCATGTCTGGAACCAAGCCCCAACGACTTTCCATAATCGACATTTTGGTAGCAGGATGGGCAATGCGAATATCCGCAGCCAGTGCCAATTGCATGCCTGCACCGAGGCAATATCCTTCAAGTGCCGCAATCACAGGAACAGGCAGTTCTTGCCAAATCAGAAACGCTTTTTGAAACAGGCTTTGTCCCGGTTTAATCAGTTCCCATGCTGCATAAGCGGTATTTTTTGGCGCATTTAAATCGGCAAGGTCAATCCCCGCACTAAAGACATGGGCTTCACCAGTTAAAATCACGCAGCGAATCGAACGGTCTTTTTTAATTTGATTGGCTGCATTGACCAATTCGCGTAGCAACGCAAAGCTCATGGCATTGCGTTTTTCTGGACGGTTTAAAGATACTGTTGCGATGCCATTGTTTTTTTCTATGCGAAGTAACGCCATGAGATAGACCTATATTTTTTAGATTGTTTTGAGCATAACACGGTCATTTCTTTGATACATGCCATGATACATGACAGTAGAGTCACATCTAAATCTAGACGCTACTGCCGCGATTTGCATCAGACCCTAGAGATTTGTTTTATTTAAAATTTGCTGCGATGCCTGTTCGACCAGTTGGATCACGGACTGTAATTCATCAAAACGTTTTAGCGTTTCTTGAATAAAACTTTCATCTGCTTTACGCCGTTCTTTGCGTAAAGAGGAAATGAACTGTTCGAATCCACCCGTAACCTCTTGTAGGCTCGGCACACCGACATAGCGTGTAGCACCAGATAAACGATGCAAGACATGTTCGAGTTGCGGAAAATCTTCCAGTTCAATTAGCTGTTGTATTTCATTGACTTCAATTGGGAAACTATCGACCAACATTTTCAGTAAATCAATCGCCAGATCTTCTTTATTGGCAGCCAGTTGCAAACTTTGTTGCCAATCTAAAATTTGTGGATCAATTGCTTCAATTAGGATGGCTTTATCGGCAGTTTTGGCTTTTTTAAAGCTTTCTGAAGTCCAATGGGTCAAAATTTGAATAATTTGTTCCATTTGAATCGGTTTGGTAACGTAATCATCCATACCGACTTGTAATAATTTTTGTTTTTCATCTGCCAGTGCATGTGCTGTTAAAGCAATAATCGGCAGGCGTTTATGGTTTTCTAACGTCGATTCTAGCGAGCGAATTGCACGTGTGGTATCAATACCAGACATCACAGGCATTTGAATATCCATAAAGACCACATCAAATGCAGGTAGATCTTTTTCAATACGATCCTGAATTATTTCTAGTGCTTCTTGACCACTTAACGCTTTACTGGTTTTGACGTTGAGTTCACCCAATAGTGCTTCTAAAACAATTAAATTCGGTAAATGATCATCTACCGCAAGAACATGTAAGCCTTGTCCATTAAATTCTTCATGTACATCTTGATCAAAAATAGGTTGATTGCTGAGCAGTTGAATTAATGCACTGCGGCTGAGTGGTTGATACAGTGGTCGCGCACGATACTCGCTTAACATGTTGGGATCGAGCGCCATTTGATAACCATAGACAGCAATGTTGCCAGCATAGCGATTCCGAATTTCTTTTAATAACGCTTCGCCATCACCACTATGATCAACAATCAACCATGTGTTTTCATCACTTTCCGAGAACTGCTTCAGTTGACTAAACAAATCTAGAATCGAGCTGGTTTCCACATGATGTACACCATAGTTTTCTAGATAATGCCGTAAAATATTTGCCGTTGCGGGATGGGCTAAATACGATACCACCTGCATTTTATTGAAATGTGGGTGCACAATTTCAATTTCATCATCTACGGTAAATCTAGCGGTAAACCAAAAGGTGGAGCCTTTTTCAGTCGGTGCACGTTCTTGGTTATCTTCAAAGCCAATTTGACCTTGCATTAAATGCACCAGCTGTTTGGAAATGGCTAAACCTAGACCTGTACCGCCAAATTGGCGGGTGACTGAAGCATCGCCTTGTGAGAAGGATTCAAATAATTTTTTACGGTCTGTACCACTTAAACCAATCCCGCTGTCTTGTACGCTAAAGTGCAATAAACATTGCCCAATATCATCGTGTTCCATACGAGTACGAACAATAATTTCACCATCTGGAGTGAATTTAATCGCATTGGAAATTAAGTTGGTCAGAATTTGTTTGAAACGTAGTGCATCGCCAACCACTTGAGTTGGTACATTGTCGGCATAATAAAATGCCATGTCGATATGTTTTTGCGCAGCCAATGGCGAGAGCATATCCATCACATCAAAAATGGCTTCTTCTAAGTCAAATGGTGCAGTTTCTAGCTCTAATTTACCCGCATCAATTTTTGAGAAATCAAGCACATCATTAATCAGTGCGAGTAAATGGGCAGATGATTTGCGAATGGTCTGTAAATATAAATTTTGTTCATTGCTTAAGTTACCTTGGCGCAGCAATAAATGAATAAAGCCATCAATACTATTTAACGGGGTACGTAATTCATGACTGATATTGGCTAAAAACACCGATTTCGACTGGTTCGCCGAAATGGCTTGGTCACGTGCTTGACGATAGGTAATATTTTGGACTTCTAAGGTGTCTAAAGTGCGACGTAAATCATCTTCAGTCTGTTCGGTATGTTCTTTCAGTTCTAAGAAACTAAAATGCAAGCGCTTGACCACATTGGCAATATCACGCTGGAGCAAACGTAACTCACCAGTACTGTTTATGACCATGTGTTGGTCTAGTGTGTTGGCATTTAAACGTTGTAATTGCATACGAATTTCGTACATCGGTGCAATCCAGCGACGTGAATAAAAATTCAAACACAATAACAGCAACAATAGAGTCAGTAGACCAGTCGCAATCAGTACAATCATGACGCGATAACGTGCAATTTCTAGTGGCTGGTTGTCGAGCTCAATCACCAATTTTGCAGGTGATGGCGTATTTTCATTAATATTGAGTGCGTAAATATTATTTTTATTATAAGCAATAGGTCCAACAAAAGAGGCTTTGGAGTGAATTTCAGGCCAAGGATCTTGATCTTGAAAACCAATGCTTAAACGGTTTCTACCTTTTTCATCAATAATGGCAGCACGAATTAAATGTTTTTCATTTAACATGCTTTGCATGGCATTACGCGCTTGATCATATTGCCAAGGATAACGATTGAGTAAGTCGATTGCGGCTTCGGACGTAAGCTGATAGCGGGTCATAATGGCAATGGCCATTTGTTTTTGCTGCGCACGCGACGCATTTGACGTTTCAGATAAAACCAATAGCGCACCGACACATGCCAAAACCGTAATAGGCACAAAAATCAGTGCAATGAGTTGTCCATAAGCATGATTTAAGTGTAGACGCTTAAATAACTTTTTATTGATATTTGACATGGTTAAAGCAGTTTATTTCCTATGCATGGCAGTTTAGCATGCTTTATTTGAAACTGACTGCGCTTTAATCACTTTCAATAAAAAGCCTGTTAAATGGGTGCAGCGAGTAGCATTTTTTCATACAATAGGCGCACCTCGATCTAGGTGCAAATAATGAGTAATACCACCCCTGATTTTCAAGCAGACGAATTTTTGTTAGACCACTATGTAGGAAAAACTCCTCTGGTGCGTTTACAGCGTCTAGCAAGTCACACTCAAGCAACAGTACTGGTAAAACTTGAAGGTAATAATCCGGCAGGTTCGGTAAAAGACCGTCCTGCATATAACATGATTATGCAAGCTGAAAAACGTGGTCAAATCAAGCCAGGCGATACGTTAATTGAGGCGACAAGCGGAAATACAGGGATTGCTTTAGCCATGGTCGCAGCAATGCGTGGCTACAAAATGACCTTGATCATGCCCGACAATATGAGTCAAGAACGTAAAGATGCGATGCGTGCTTACGGTGCTGAACTCATAGAAGTGACTAAAGCGCAAGGCATGGAAGGTGCACGTGATCTTGCCTTGCTCATGGAAAAAGAAGGCAAAGGTTTAGTCCTAAATCAATTTGGTAATCCAGATAATGTTGCAGCGCACTATCTAACCACTGGTCCTGAAATTTGGCAGCAAACGGGTGGGAAAGTCACTCATTTTGTCAGTTCAATGGGGACAACGGGCACCATTATGGGTGTTTCTAAATATTTAAAAGAAATGAATCCAGAAATTCAAATAGTTGGCTTACAGCCGTCTGATGGTTCAAGCATTGCGGGTATCCGTCGTTGGCCTGAAGCATATTTACCCACGATTTTTGATCGCAGTCGTGTTGACCGCATTATGGATATTCCACAAATTGAAGCGGAAAAAACCATGCGTAAACTGGCACAAAAAGAAGGGATTAGCGCTGGGACTTCATCGGGTGGTGCTGTTTGGGCCTCGATTCAATTGGCGCAAGAAAACCCTGAAGCGGTTATTGTTTGTATTATTTGCGATCGTGGTGATCGTTACCTTTCTACCGGTTTATTTTCAGTTCAAGACCCTGAATAAATCTACAATTTTGTGAGTTTCACATGCGCTTACCTGTTTTAATTTTCGATATAGAAACCTTGACCGATTTAAAATCGGGAGCGCATTTGTATGGTTTAGATTTGCCAGAAGCAGATTTGGAACAGGCATTAATTAAATTGCGTCGTCAAGAATCAGGCATGGATTTTCAACGCTTAGCTTTGCATGAGATCGTGTGTATTTCTGGCTTATGGTTAGATGAACAGGGTGGTATGAAAATGTTCTCGTTTAGTCGAGAACAGCACAGTGAAGCTGAAATTTTAACCAAATTCCTCTCTATTTTTGATAAGCGCAATCCGACCCTAGTCAGTTGGAATGGTTCACAATTTGATTTGCCCGTGATTCTCTTTCGTGCCATGTATCATGGCTTAGCTGCACCAAGTTTATTTGATCAAGGCGAAATTGATCAGCAAAAGCGCTATAATAACTATCAGAACCGTTATCACCATCGTCATGTCGATTTAATGGATGTGATGGCCATGTTTCATGGTCGGCATTTTCAAAAACTCGATGATGTCGCACATTTATTGGGTTATCCCGGTAAACGTGGTGATGGTGCTTATCATGTACCCGAATATGTACGTCAGCAAGAATGGCAAAAACTGACCGCATATTGCGAAGGTGATGTACTGAATACATGGTTAATTTATTTGCGTTGGTCGTTATTGAAAGGTCAGCTTTTAATTGATGATTATCGTGATGTCATTCAGCGCACCATTCAATTTTTATCGACTCAACCTCAACATCGTGATTTTTTAGCAGTATGGTGTGAAACTTCACAGCGTACTGAATTTACATCGATTGACTTTCTCTCTCCCACAGTCTAGGTATTCATGAAACATAGAACCAAGCCCCGTCCAGCTCAACAGCCGATTTATACTTTTCAGGTTGAGTCACTTTCACATGAAGGACGGGGGATAGCACACTATGGATCACACCCTGATCATCCGAGTGAGAAGCAAGGCAAAAAAGTATTTATTCGTTATGCTTTGCCGGGTGAGACCGTTACCGCGCAAATTACCAATGTGGTCAAACGCTTGGAAGAAGCGGATAGCACTGCATTATTAAGTGAACCCGCTGCAACACGTATTGAGCCGAAATGTCCGCATTTTACTGTGTGTGGTGGCTGTAATATGCAGCATATTCGGTTAGATGAACAAATCCGTCTGAAACAAGATGTTTTAAAATCACATTTAGAACATTTTGCTGGAATCCAACCTGAGCAATGGTTGCCTGCTTTACGTTCAACCCGTGAAGATTACCGCCGTAAAGCCCGTATTGGGGTGCGCTATCTTCCACATAAAGACAAATTAGTGGTGGGATTTCGCGAAAATCAAAGCAATAAATTGATTTCGATTGATCGTTGTATGGTGCTGGATCGTGAATTTGGATCTATCACTGCATTGAAGCAGTTACTCCAAAGTCTAAAAGCCAAAGCAGCCATTGGTCATATAGAATTGGCGATGGGTGATGATGAAATTGCATTGCTGGTTCGTCATACTGAAAAATTATCACCACAGGATGTCAACCAATTAAAACAATTTGCGTTAAACAAACAGTGGCAATTGTATTTACAACCTGAGGGTGCAGAGAGTTTGCATCGTGTGGATGATCCAACTGCTGCAATGCGTTTGCATTATGCTTTGGATGAATTTGACCTCAAGTTTGGTTTTAGTCCACTGGATTTTACCCAAGTTAATTCTACGATTAATCCACAGATGGTGAAGCTGGCATGTGATTTGCTTCAATTGCAGCAAGGCGAGCGTGTTCTAGACTTATTTTGTGGTCTAGGAAATTTCACTTTACCGCTTGCGCGTTGTGTGGGGGAAACAGGACAAGTGGTGGGTGTTGAAGGGAGTGAAGAAATGGTACGACGTGCTGCGGAAAATGCTGAAATCAACGGTATAGTTCACGCGCACTTTTATTCACAAGATTTAACAAAAGATTTTTCGCATCATTCTTGGGCAAATCAAGGGTTTGATGCATTATTGATTGATCCTCCGCGCGCTGGTGCAGAGGAGATAATGCATTATGTACCTAATTTTGGTGCAAAAAAAATCGTTTATGTGTCATGTAATCCTGCAACCTTGGCACGTGATGCTGGTGTGTTGGCACAATATGGCTATCGATTAAAAAAGGCTGGGGTAATGGATATGTTTACCCATACGGGACATGTTGAATCTATTGCCTTATTCGAAAAATACAATGAAATAAACGATTTAGAATATGATAAGTAAAGAGGTAGGAGACGGGTATGGTCACAGTACGTGAGCAACTTCCTGGGCGACTCAATGAGTTGTCAGAGGAAGCGACTGTAGAACATGCCGAACAAGCTCGACATGATTTGGCTGAATGGTTGAATCGCGTTCGTGGCATATTAGATGGCGCAGCGCTTAAACAACTCGAAGAAGTTGCCCATTTAACTTTACATAAAGAGCTGCAAACCACGGTTAATCATCGTTCAAATACCTTTTATACCGGTATTGAAATGGCCGATATTTTGGCGCATTTACATGTCGATGAAGACACCTTATCTGCAGCGATGTTGTATCGGAGTGTTCGTGAAGGCGTGATGACGCTTGAGGAAGTTCGTGAACATTTTGGAGAGCAAGTCCATAGTCTAGTCCAAGGGACATTGGCGATGGGTAAACTTTCAGAGCTCATTGAAAAGAATAAGCGTTTAGAAGATCACTTTAATAATAACCAACGCGAACATTTAAGCGGCATTTATAAAATGCTGATTTCGGTGACTGAAGATGTGCGTGTGGTCTTGATCAAACTTGCCGAGCGTACCTATGCTTTGCGAGAATTGACTCAAGCCTCTAAAGAGCGTCAAGAGCGTGTTGCGCGAGAAATTCTCACCATTTATTCACCACTGGCACATCGCCTCGGCATTGCTCAGCTCAAGTGGGAGCTTGAAGATTTAGCATTTCGTTATTTGGCACCAGAACGCTATAAAGAAATTGCCTCTTTACTGAATGAAAAACGTTTAGAGCGTGAACAATATATTCAATTTGTCATTGATAAACTGAAAAAAGAACTGGCTGTTTACAATATAGAAGCGGAGATCACTGGACGGGTTAAACACATTTATTCGATTTATCGAAAAATGAAAAGTAAAGATCTAAGTTTTGATCAGTTATATGACATTCGTGCTGTACGTGTCTTGGTTAAATCCGTACCTGAGTGCTATCACTCACTGGGTATTGTGCATCAAATTTGGCGACATATTCCGCATCAGTTTGATGACTATATTACCAATCCGAAAGCCAATGGTTATCGTTCGTTACACACTGCCGTGATTGCAGAAAATAAATCGCTTGAAGTGCAAATTCGTACCAAGGCCATGCATCAAGAAGCTGAACTTGGGGTCTGTTCGCATTTCAATTATAAGGAAGGTGGCAAAAACACCGATCATTCCTTTAATCATCGCTTACATTCGTTACGCGCAGTCTTGGAACATTACCAAGAACGTAATGATGCCAATGCGCATAAATCGGGTGAAGACAATGAGAATTTTGAACAACTTCAAGATTTTGAAGGGTTTGAGAAGATTTATGTGTTTAGCCGTGATGGTGATATTAAAGAATTACCCCGCGGTTCAACGGTTTTAGACTTTGCTTATCATGTGCATACCGAAGTGGGCAATAAATGTTATGCCGCACGTGTCAACCAGCGTTATGTGCCATTAACCTACACGCTAAAAACCGGTGAGCAAGTTGAAATTTTAACCAAAAAAGATCGCGATCCAAATCGTGATTGGTTGGTGAATTCACTGGGTTATATTAAGACTTCGCGCGCGCGTGATAAATTGCGTCATTGGTTTAGACAGCAAGATCGCAGTAAAAACCTGGAAGTTGGTCGTGAGATTCTGAATAAAGAACTTTTACGTTTGGCAATTCATCCCAAAAGTATTGATTTAAGTGATTATTGTAATCATTTTAATGTCAAATTGGGTGAAGATATTTTGATTGGTTTAGTCAACGGCGACATTAGTTTGCACTCTTTGATTAATCAAGTGAATCGCCATATGCATTTAGGGCAGGATGAACCTGAACTGGTGCTGAAACCAACTTTAAATCCACGTGCCAGTCATACACTTTCTGCGCATGGGATTCTGATTGATGGTTTGGATAATGTAGAACTACATATTGCTCAATGCTGTCAACCTGTTCATGGTGAATCTATTGGTGGGTATATCACGCTTAATCGTGGGGTAAGCATTCATAAAGTGGTCTGTCCTGATTATATCCGTATGATTACTCAAGAACCTGAACGTGCGGTAGAAGCGGATTGGGAAATGCAGCCAACACGTGGGCAGAGCGTGCAAATTGTGGTGGAAGCTTATGATCGCCGGGGTTTGTTGAAAGACTTAACCCAAGTGATTTTTTCTGATCAAATTAATATTCGTCAGGTCAATACTATTTCAGAATCAGATGGGATTGCCAATATGAAATTATTAATTGAGGTGAAAGGTTTAGCACAATTATCACGTTTGTTGGCACGTTTGGAGCAGCAACCGGGGATTATTAGTGCACGCCGTTTGGTACAAGGCAATTAAGCGCATCGTTCAATTTTAACGTTAGAACCAGCAACTTCGGTTGCTGGTTTTTTTTCAGCAAAAATAGTCTCTAGGTTGTTTTATAAATACTGATTTAAATCAAATTCATATATGTATTTTATTGATCGTGTAAAGGATATTTTTGTGTAATTTTTATGACAGGTGCTATAATCCCGCGAATAAAATAGCCTTGAGCTAAAAATATTCTTAGGGTACGGAAAATTTCGGCAATGATTCAAATAAATATATCTCAACTGTATATCAGTCGTGCCGATGAAACCGTCCCTGCCTTAGAAAAAATCCCTGCAATGCAGCGCAGACGATTGTCTAGTATTGCCAAATTAGCAATCAATAGTGCCATTGGCTCGCTGAATGCTGAATCAGTGGACTATATTGTCTGGGCTTCGCAATATGGTGATGAGCATAAAACGCTGAAAATTTTAGCAGATGTACTGCAAGATCAAACGCCATCACCCACCCAATTTTCGACTTCTGTCCACAATGCTATTGCGGGGCTGTATTCAATTTTATGTCAGGATTCTACACCTTCGACCAGTTTGGCAGCGTCGTGGAGTGAAGCACTGATTGAAGCCTATGCGTGGTTAAAAACAACAAAACAACTCAATTCACGGGTTTTGGTGGTGTATTACGATGAAGCACTACCTGCGATTTATCAGGAGTTCCAGCCTTTTTGTGGTTTTGCCATGTCTGCGCTAATCAGCCTTGATACTCCCAATCTACAATTTGATCTGCATGCTTTGGCACATCATCGACATCAATATGTGGATGCACAAAAATTTTATGATTTCTGGCAGCAATCTCAGCAGAATCCAGATGATTCTCATATGCAAGCGTGGCAAAAATGTTAAAGCTGAATCACATTAAACAAAAAGCCAATTATCTATGGCGTGTCGGTGCGACAGGATTTAGTTTTGCCAGTTTTGGTATCGGTGGTGTTGCCATTGGTGGTTTAGTTGTACCATTAGTAAATTTATCGACAAAAAATAAAAGCTTACGTCAGCAGCGTACACAAAATGTGATTCGCTATAGTTTCAAAAGTTTTACTGAAATGATGGTAAAGCTTGGAATTATGACCTATGACATTGAAGGTCTAGAAAAATTACAGCAAAGTAGACAAGAACTGGTCATTGCTAATCACCCAACACTGGTGGATGTGGTGATATTGATTGGTCTAATGGAACAGGCGAATTGTGTGGTCAAGCAAGCATTATGGGCCAATCCATTTACCAAAGGGCCAGTGCAAAATGCAGGTTATATTTTAAATGCAGGTTCTGAACAATTTATTCAGGACTGTGTGGACAAACTAAAGTTAGATCAAGCGGCATCTTTGTTGATTTTTCCTGAAGGCACACGAACTGCAAAAGGTGAGTTGTTGAATGAATTTCAACGTGGCGCGGCGAATATTGCCATTCGTGCCCATGTGCCGATTCGTCCAGTGTTATTGACCTGTACGCCTTCAACTTTAACTAAAAATGAAAAGTGGTATCACATTCCTTCACAGCCATTTCATATTCATGTGAAAGTACTGGATGCCATTCAAGTCGATGATATTTTAGAAGATGCCACGGTCAGTCCGAAAAATGTGCGTCATTTAAATCATCAATTACACCAATTTTTTAACCAAGAGTTATCTAAAAATGAGCAATCTTGCTGATGAATTAAAGCAAATGATTATTGATGTTTTGGCCCTAGAAGACATCAGCATAGATGATATTGAGACTGAAGCACCGTTGTTTGGTGAGGGCTTAGGTCTAGATTCAATTGATGCTTTGGAACTTGGTTTGGCTTTGAAAAAGCGTTACAACATTCATTTGAATGCTGAATCGGCAGAAACCAAACAATATTTTAAATCAATTCAAAGCCTTGTAGCTTTAGTTGAAGCACAGAAAACGGCATAAGAGGTTGTGATGTTAACTCAGGAACAAGTACTCGAAAAATTAAGAGCATGGATGGAAGATCTGTTTGAGATTAATCCAGAAGATGTGCAGCTCGATGCAAATTTAGCCACAGATTTGGATGTCGATAGCATTGATGCCATTGATCTTGTAGTCAAAATTAAAGAATTGACGGGTAAGCAAGTGAATCCTGAAGATTTTAAAAATGTACGTACAGTGCAAGATGTTGTGACTGTGATTCAGAATATGTCTGCTGCATGAAATGGGTCTTCCAAGGGATAGTGGTCATCGGTTTGATTCTCTATCCCTTTTTAGTGGGTTATAGCTTAGCGCAGGGTCAATATATCTGGGTCAGTAGTTTGTTGATTGTCCTCGGAATGTTGCGCCTATTCAGTAAGGGCAATGCTTTACTCTGGCTCTTAACTGGATTTGCCATTTTATGTGGCAGCCTGAGTTTGATTCTAAAAGATCAAGCATGGCTGAAACTCTATCCGGTATTGATGAGTCTGGGTTCACTCGCTATTTTTGCAGTGACTTTAATAAAACCACCCTCTATGATTGAGCGTTTTGCCCGTTTGGCTGAACCGAATTTACCCGAAGCAGGGGTGATTTGGACGCGTAAAGTCACTATAGTCTGGTGTGTTTTCTTTGTGATGAATGCCCTGATTTCTTTAGCAACGGTCTTGTTTGCTTCAATGCAGGTGTGGGTGCTGTATAACGGTTTTATTTCCTATGTGTTGATGGGGCTGTTATTGCTGGGCGAATTTATATTGCGTAAGCGTCAGCAACGCTTAAATCAACTTCAGGAATAAAACGGATTGTTATGTTGTGTCATTTTCAGAATCATATTCATTCACTGAAACCACTGTGTATTCAGGCTGATTTAAGCCCAATCCATTTTCAGGGTTTTTGGCAAGAGGTGATACAACAAAGTCATGCAATCCAGTTATTATCACAGAGCAGTTGGGCGTTATGGGAACCCGATAGTTATGAGTTTTTAGTGCTGTTGTTTGCGGCACTTTTAGCGCAAAAACAGGTGCTATTGCCACCCAATCGAGTCAGTGATTTAGAAAAAGAATTGGCTGAGCAAAATATTCTGTTCTTACAGCGTCAGCCTATATTGGCTACAACAGATCCGCAGGTTGAACTGAATCTAGATGATGCCTTTTTAAATCAGGCCCAGCTCTATTTCTATACTTCAGGTTCTACTGGGCGACCGAAAAAAATCCCGCGGACTTTGCGTCAGCTCTTGAATGAAGTGCAAGGCTTAGATGCCAGTTTTCAGTTACTTGAACAGACCATTGCTATCGCGACTGTCAGCCATCAACATATTTATGGTTTATTGTTCAAGCTGTTGTGGCCTTTAGCCAGTGGGCGCTGTTTTTATCAAACTCAATTGGCTTTCCCTGAAGATGTTGCCGATATTCAACAAAAATTAGCACCTTTAAGCATTGAAAATTATGTTATTTCCAGTCCTGCGTTATTAAAACGCTGGACTCCAGATGTGCGACTACAGCACTGTTTAAGCGTATATTCATCGGGCGGTAAATTGGATTCGGGTGTGCGCCCTTATTTAAACCGCCCGATTCACGAAGTGTTTGGCAGTTCGGAAACGGGTGGAATCGCACATCGACAACAAGATGATGCGTTATGGATACCCTTTGCCAATGTAGACATTCAAGTGAGCGATCAACAAGAATTGGCAGTACAAGCCAATCATGCTTTTAGTGAAAACTGGATTTTAACCGGTGATAAAATTGAAATGCTTGACGCAACCAATGCCAAAAGTCCATTTCGTTTATTGGGGCGTTTAGATCGGATTGTGAAACTGGAAGAAAAACGCTTAAGTTTAGATGCGATTGAACACAAAATAATAGAACTTGATGAGATTGCACAGTGTCATGTTTTAATTTTAGAGCGTGAACATCGGCAGATTTTAGCCTGTGTTGCGGTATTGTCTGAACCTGCCAGACAACAGCAGCAAAGTAGCAGCAAAGCGCAATTTGTGGCGGCAATTAAAGCACAATTACAATTAAAACTAGAGGGCATTGCCATTCCAAGGCAGTGGCGGTTTTTGACCCAATTACCACAAAATGCACAATCTAAGCTGAATAAACAGTACATGAAATCCTTATTTCAACCAATGTTGTTGCCTATTGTATTGGCACAACAGAATGAGTCAGATCAGGCTATTTATCAGCTTGAATTTTCTGCTGAATTGGAGTGTTTTAAAGGGCATTTCCCTGATTATCCGATTTTCCCTGGTGTGGGGCAGATTGGTTTTGTTCAGCATTTTTCCCGTCAAACTTGGGCCGATCTGGAATGGTGTAATGGTTTTGAACAATTGAAATTTCAAGATCTGATTCGACCATATATGGTATTGCAACTCAAACTGTCACGAAAATTGCACAAAGTGAGTTTTGAATTGATCCATGCAGATCAGACCTTGGCATCGGGGCGTTTGTTGTTTAAAACACAAACTGAGCAGGTTTAAAAGAGAATGTATATGCAGCATTGTTTTGTGATTCCTGTTTATAACCATCCGCATTATATTGAGGCTTTGGTTGCACATTTGAAGCCGTTTCAGTTACCGATTATTTTAGTTAATGATGGTTGTGATGCAGTATGTAGCGCACTTTTACATGACATGAAAGCCCACAATAACCGTGTTGAGTTGGTTGAGCATTCGCACAATCAAGGTAAAGGGCAGGCGGTCATGAGCGGTTTACGTCATGCCTATGCTTTAGGGTTTAGTCATGCCTTACAACTTGATTCTGATGGTCAGCATGACTGGCAGGATGTAGCCAAATTTTTAGACATTTCTCAGCAGCATCCAGAAGCGATGGTGATTGGTCAGCCAATTTTTGATGAGAGCGTGCCGAAAAAACGCTTATATGGTCGTTATGCCACGCATATTTGGGTCTGGATTAACAGTCTATCCTTCGATATTAAAGACAGTATGTGTGGATTTCGAGTCTATCCACTGGCCCAGACCATTCAAATTCTAAATTCGGCAAAATTTCAGCCGCGCATGGGTTTTGATAGTGAAATTTTAGTGCGACTCAAGTGGGCGAATGTTGCTTTTATTAATGTGCCGACCCAAGTGATTTATCCTGAAGATGGGATTTCTCATTTCAATGTATGGCGCGATAACCTTGGCATGAGTCAGGCACATGTGCGTTTATTGGGTGGGATGTTGCTACGGTTGCCTAAATTAGTGTCACAGAAAGTGAAAGGTTAATGGCGTGACTGAGCAGCTCAAGCAAACCCAATGGAATGACATCAAAGAACGCGGTGGCATGTGGTCACTGACGTTAATGTTGGCATTTTATCGTTTAGGGGGTCGTTGGCTCTGCCGTGTGGTGTTGTATTTTATTATTTTGTGGTACTGGATCTTTTCAGTCACGGCACGTCAGGCATCATTGTTGTATTTAAGCAAGTTACATCATTTTGCAGGGCAACAATCACCCTTTACCACAGAGCCGAGTCTGAGTCATAGCTATCAGCATTTAATGCAATTTGGCGAATGTATTTTAGATAAAATTGAAGGTTGGCTGGGCAAAATACCTGAGCAGCAATTGGCTTTATATGGACATGAACATTTTCGCGCACATTATCAAAAAGGTGCGGTCATTGTGGTGTCGCATTTTGGCAATATTGAATTGTTAAGAGCGATTAAATCAGAACATACACAAAAAATTAATGTTTTGGTTTATCAAAAACATGCCACTAAATTTAATCAATTTTTAAAAAAACTCAATGCGCATGCAGATGTCAATTTAGTTTCAGTGGATGAGCTGGGTATTGAAACAGCTTTGATTTTGCAAGAAAAACTCGACCAAGGCGAATGGGTGATTGTGGCAGCAGATCGTGTACCTATTGAATCTGATCGTGTGCAGCCGATTGCATTTTTAGGCGCAGAGGCGAATTGGCCACAAGGCGCATGGATTTTAGCCAGTCTATTGAAAGTGCCTGTATTGGCGGTCTTTTGTTATCGCATTGGCAATTGCTTTGAAGTGCATATCCATGCGATTGCTGAGCAGCTTCATTTCCCTCGAAAAACTCGGATGCAGGCACTGCAAAGTACCATGCGTCAATATGTCATTTTGCTTGAACAGCACTGTATGCGTGCGCCGTATCAATGGTTTAATTTTTATAATTTTTGGAACAAAAAATAATGCAAGTATTAGTTGTTGGGGAAACACCGCTCTCAATTGAAGATGTGGTGGCTGTAGCGCGTCAGGAAAAATCTGTGGCTTTACCAGTATCCACTGAATGGCGTGATCTGATTCAACGCGGTGCAGATTTTTTAGATCAACTGTTACAAGATGAAGGCGTAATTTATGGCGTGACCACAGGCTATGGCGACTCTTGTTTGGTGGGAATCCCTGCGCATCAAGTCAATGAACTGCCTTTGCATTTATTACGTTTTCATGGCTGTGGCTTAGGTCAAAATTTGGATTTAATCACGGCGCGTGCGGTATTGGTGACGCGTTTGTGTTCTCTGGCACGGGGTTATTCAGGTGTATCACATGCATTGTTAGAACGCCTCACGTGGATGCTAAATGAAAATGTCATTCCTGTGATCCCATCGGAAGGTTCAGTGGGGGCCAGTGGTGATTTAACCCCATTGTCCTATATTGCAGGGGCTTTGGTCGGTGAACGTGATGTTTATGATCAAGGTCAAATTGTGCCTGTTAGTGCGGTGTATGCTGAAAAAGGCATGCAGGCGTTAGTGTTACGTCCGAAAGAAGGCTTGGCACTGATGAATGGCACCGCAGTAATGACAGCTATTGCCTGTTTAAACTATAAAAAGGCGGAACAAATTGCTTTGGCCAGTACCTGTATTACGGCACTCAATGTTTTGGCTTTGGAAGGCAACCCAAGTCATTTTGATGAAGTGCTGTTTGCTCAAAAGCCCCATCTGGGTCAGCAAAATATTGCAGCACAACTCAGAACTTGGCTGAACAGTGAGGTGCAAACTGAGCATCAAAGTTCACGTCTGCAAGATCGTTATTCTTTACGCTGCGCGCCGCATATTATTGGCGTATTTGAAGATTCTAAAACGTGGTTACGTCAATTTATTGAAAATGAACTCAACTCAAGTAATGACAACCCATTGATTGATCCTGTTAATTTGCGTGTATTACATGGTGGTCATTTTTATGGCGGACACATTGCCCAAGCCATGGATAGTCTAAAAATCATGATTGCCAATATTGCCGATCTGATGGACCGTCAATTGGCGCAGTTGGTGGACTATAAAATGAATAATGGTTTGCCGCGCAATTTAACTGGTGCAACCGCAGAACGCTTGCCGTTGAATCATGGTTTTAAAGCTGTACAAATTGCAGTGTCAGCATGGACGGCAGAAGCATTAAAACAAACGCTTTCGGCCTCTATTTTCTCACGTTCAACCGAATGTCATAACCAAGATAAAGTCAGTATGGGCACCATTGCCGCACGGGATGCCAGTCGCGTGATTGTGCTGACTGAACAAGTGATTGCGGCGCTGTGCTGTGCCAGTGTACAAGCCATTCAGTTAAAAGCTTTAGACGGTTCGTTGGCTGAAGTATTGGCCGCATTTCAGACGTGGGTCTTACAGACGTTTGATTACGTGGTGGAAGATCGACCATTGCAACATGAATTGCAACAATTGGTCGATCATTTCGAAAATTTAGAATTATTGAATTCTGAACTTGTTCACTCAATAGGGTAGGAAACTGACGATGCATGCCGATGTAATCATTGAAGTGCCATTTCATGATGTCGATACCATGAATGTCGTGTGGCATGGACATTATTTAAAATATTTTGAAATTGCGCGTTGTAAATTGCTCGATCAATTTCACTATAACTATAAGCAAATGCTGGAATCTGGTTATGCATGGCCGGTGATTGAAAGTCATGTCCGCTATGTGCAGGGGATTGAGTTTGAACAAAAAATTCGTGTGTGTGCCATTTTAAAAGAATGGGAAAACCGCTTGAAAATTGAATATCAAATTTTTGATGCAGAAAGTGGTAGGAAGCTCACCAAAGGCTACACCAGCCAAGTGGCGGTTGGTATTGAAAGTCGTGAAATGTGTTTTCAATCGCCGCAAGTGTTGTTAGAACAATTGCACGCTTGGTCAGCATTTAAGGCGGAGTAAAGTCAATGAAAGCAATCAATTTATCCCGTCCAGTCTGGCTGTTTTTGGCGGCTGTGTTGTGTTTGATGTCAGTGTTGTCACGACCTGTACATGCGCAAAATCCACAGCTCAAACAAATTTTTACTCAGCTTGCTGCGACCCCGATTGTACGTGCTCAGTTTGAACAGCAAAAAAAACTAGCGTCACTGAACAAAACTTTTGTCTCGAAAGGCACGGTATTATTTTCCAAATCACAAGGCGTAATCTGGAATATTCAAAGTCCAGTGACAGCAGATTTGATTGTGACTCCATATAAATTGGTACAAAAAACGCAACGTACCTACAGTCAAATTGAAATTGATAAATCACCCTATGGTTCTGTAGCGACGATGTTTTTACAACTGATGTCAGGCAATGAAACCGCATTGGCTAAAAATTTCAATATTGTTTCAGCCAGTTATAGTCCTGCGCAATGGAATGTGGCGTTAACCCCGAAAAGCAGCTTATTTAAAAAATTCTTTGTTCGCGTGGATGCACAAGGGCAGCGTTATGTTGATCGCATTGTATTGAGTGAACAAGCCAATAACACGACAACCATTCGTTTTAGTCAACAAATGACTCAACCCCAAACTTTAACGGCTGAGGAAAATGCACTTTTCCAATTGGCAAAATAAATTTACAGCTCTGTGGCTGATTATTTTAAGCGTGATTGCGATTGCGCTAGGCACAGCATGGCTCAAAAAAGAGATTCATATTCAAACCAATATCTTTGCCTTATTGCCTGAAGCCAGCCAAGATCCACGGCTTGAAAGGGCACAGCAATACGTCAGTCAACAACTGAATGACAAAGTGTTTGTGGTGTTGGATGCTCAAGATGATGCTGCCCTAGCCCAAGCAACCACGGTATTGCAACAGCAGGTGGCCAAAAGTGATTTGTGGCAACCTTTGCATGCTCAGTTAGACAGTGACAAATTTACACAGGTGCTCTATCAACATCGTGCGGGTTTATTGACATTAGACGATCAAAAAATACTGGAACAACACGATTATGCTGCGCTAACAGAACAAAGTTTATTGCAAATTATGAGTCCGGGCATGCCGGTCACCGCAGCGTTATTACAACAAGATCCATTGTTGTTATTTCCGCGTTATGCCATGGGCTTAGCCGGTTTACAAAGTCATCCTGATCTTGTTTTAGAAGATGGTTTTGCCACAATTCGAGATGAGCAGGGGATTTCACGGTTACTGGTTTTAGAGCTAAAAAACAGTCCTTATAATATTGAATATCAAAAACAAACTTCAGCGTGGATTCAGCAGTTAGATACGCAATTACGCCAGATGCAGGTGAAACCGCATTGGACGGGTACTTTATTATTTGCTCAATTTGGCACTACTTCGGCTGAAAAAGAAATTTCAACGATTGGTTTAGGTTCAAGTTTTGGGATTTTACTTTTGGTCTGGTTTGGTTTTCGCTCAATTCGTCCAATGTTGACTGAAATGGTGGCTGTGGGCACAGGCTGTTTGGTGGCCTTTGCCATCACCCATTGGGTTTTTGGGGAAATTCATCTCATGACCTTGGTGTTTGGTGCAAGTCTAGTTGGGGTTTGTGTCGACTTCTCTTTTTACTTTATGGCAATGCAATCGCAGCATCGGCAGATCAATGGTTTTGCAGTGTTAAAACCTTTATTACCTAGCTTGTTTATGGGCTTAATGACCACTTTAGTTGCCTATATTTTCTTAAGTTTCACACCATTCCCTGGTTTTAAACAAATCGCGGTCTTTTCTATGGTGGGGCTGGCTGCGGCATGGATCACTAGTGTTTTATTGCTTCCCCGTTTACCTGCCTTAAATGCAGAACCTGCAATTCGCAGATTAAGTTTTATTGGTCAAGCACGTACTTTTGTACAGGCAAGAAAAGCACTACGTTATGGCTTAATTGCTGCCATTGTAGTGGTGGCAGGCAGCAGTTTGATGTTGTTGCAGAGCAATGATGATATCCGCAATTTACAAAGTATGGATCAGACTTTAAAGCAAGAAGATAAGTACGTTCGTGAGCGCTTTATGCAGCAACAAAGCAGTGAATACTTTGTGGTACATGGCAAGACTGCGGCAGAGCTGGAATACAATGAACAGCAACTGATTCAAAAACTACAACGACTACAAAGTGAAGGAGCTTTGGATGCTTTTCAGGCTTTAGGACAATGGTTACCGCCGATTCAACAGCAACAGCATCATATTCAGCTCTTACAAAGCATTCCGACACATGTTTTACAGGCATATGCCGCGGCATTACAGCTTAACCCTGCAGATGTTTTAGCGTGGCAAAAGCAATTGCTCCTGCAGCCCTTATTACGTCCAAGTGAAATGGCAGAGCATCCATTGGCATTTTTACAAATCAGCCCAACCGAACGTTTGGTACTGTTACAAAATGTGCATCATGTTACAGCTTTAGAACAGTTGAATAGCACACAGGTTCAGCTGTTACGTCCAGTAAACCAACTGTCTGAACTCTTTCAACAACATCGCATTCAGGCACAATGGTTATTGGTTTTTGCTTTACTGACTTTAATGCTTGGTTTAGGCATCATCTATGGCATGAAGTCTATTTTGCCCTTGGTCTTACCGGTCACTTTAGCTTTAATCTCCACCTTTGCCGTTCAGGCATGGTTTGGGGTTGAAATTAATTTATTCAGCATTATGGGAACCTTCCTGATTATTGGTATTGGCGTGGACTATGCGATTTTTTATCGACATGGACATGATCATCCGCAAGTGGTGGGCATGGCATTATTCCTCTGTATGATGTCGACCTTATTGGGTTTCGGGTTATTATCATTTAGCCAAACCTATGCTATTCATTGCTTTGGTTTGACTGTACTGCTTGGGGTTATTTTTTCATTTATTTATGCAACATTGTTTACATCGTCAGATGCCAAACATGTTGTACTTCAACAATATCAGCCAAAGAAGCTGAGAGATTAAGGTACAGTGCAATGAGCACCATGCAACAGACAGATGTATTGATTATTGGTGCAGGGCCATCGGGGAGTTCTGCAGCAGCATTGCTGCGTCAAAAAGGCCATCAGGTCACGATAATTGAAAAACAATATTTTCCACGCTTTTCGATTGGTGAGTCTCTGTTACCGCAATCCATGGTTTTTTTAGAAGAAGCAGGTCTGCTTGATACTGTCCGTCAACATGTGGATGAGTTTGGATTTCAATTTAAAAATGGCGCAGCTTTTTTAAGAGGAAAGCAGCGCAGTTTTTATAATTTTACTGAAAAATTTAGCGATGGTCCGGGCACAACTTGGCAAGTTCGCCGTGCCCATTTTGACCATTTGCTGGCGCAGCAAGCTGAACAATATGGCGCAGAAATTCGCTTTGGTCATGAGGTGATTGATGTCGATGTGGACTCTAATCAGCCGATTTTGACCGTGAAAGATGAGCAAGAACAGGTTTACCAGATTCAAGCCAAGTTTTTACTCGATGCCAGTGGTTTTGGTCGTATCTTGCCGAAGTTTTTAGATTTAGAAAGTCCGTCCGATTTTCCAGTCCGTCGTGCCGTGTTCACTCATATTGAAGATGGAATTTGGGATGATGCTGAATTTGATCGGGAAAAAATCCTGATTACGGTACACGCCAAAGATCACCGTGCTTGGTATTGGCTGATTCCTTTTGCCGATGGTCGTTGTTCTTTTGGTGTGGTGGCAGAACAAGATTTTTTTGAACAATATGGTTTTAATGCACAGCAAGAGATGGATTTAGATGCGTTGTTAAAACGTATTCTAGCCGATGATGAAAGTTTATCGCATGTACTGCGCAACGCTAAATTTGATACCCCTGTACGGACTTTGGTCGGCTATTCTGCCAATGTTAAACATTTGGCAGATCGTAATTATGCATTATTGGGCAATGCCGGTGAATTCTTAGATCCTGTATTTTCCTCAGGGGTGACCATTGCTTTAAAATCTTCAAGCTTAGCGATTCCTCTGGTTGATCAAGTGCTGAATGGGCAAACGGTGGACTGGATGGAACAATATGAAAAACCGCTTCGAGAAGGGATTCAAGTTTTCCGTGCTTATGTTGAATCATGGTATTCAGGTGAATTCCAAGATGTGGTGTTTTCGACTCAGCAAGATGAAAAAATTCGCCGTATGGTGTCATCCTTGTTGGCGGGTTACGCATGGGATACCACCAACCCCATCCATAAAAATGCCAAAAAACGTTTAAGTACCTTGGCTGAATATTGCCGTGAGCCGCAGCACAGTGAAGCCATAACTCATGGTGCTTAATATGCAACCGAAATGGCAATGGGCGGGGTTGTTACTTGCTGCGCTACTGTGCTGTAGCGGTTGCCAATCTCTGCTGCCCAAAGCACAGGGTTTGGCGACTACAACATGGACTGCACAAGATTATCAGCGTCAGGATCAGCTCGAAGTACAATGGAATAAGCATAGTTTTAGCTTTTTGTTGTATCAGCAGCAACAAGGGCAAAAACTGGACATGCTGGCTTTATCTCTAACCGGGCAGCAGTTATTTAAGCTCAGTTTTGATGGTCGAAAAGTACATATTGAACAGCGAATTGAGCCAATGAAATTATTGCCCTTTGAGTTTGTGGTGCGCGATATTTTATATGCCACTTATCCAAATTTTGCCCAATTACAGCCGCAAAATGTTCAGATTAAAAATGTGGCTCAGACACAGTCTATTTTTATTAATCAAAAGCATGTCTTAAATATCCTGCATCAGGATGCTGTGATTGAATTAGATAATCTGCAAGTGCCTTATCAAATGGTGATTAGTGCCATGAATGATACTTTAGAAACAACTGAATAAAGGAGGAGGATGATGAGTGAGCAAATCAGTACACAACATCCTGCGGTAGGCATTCAGTTTAGTGTGGGTTTATCTGCCTTAGGTCATACGCCTGAACAGATGAAACAGGCGTTGACGACAGCGCAAAATAGCTTGAGTTTAAGATCAGGATTTATTCCCGAAAAACAGGTTTGGGTTGGTGCTTATCAACAGCCTTTAATTGAAAGCATTCCTGACTTTTTACAAGCTGTCGATTCACGCAATTTACGTTTTGCTTTAACAGCTTTAAGTTCAATTGAAGCTGAAATACGCGACTATACTGCGCAATTTGAGTCGAAACGTTTAGCGATTATTTTGGGCACATCGACCTCTGGGATTGCCGATAATGAAAAAGTCATCAAGCCATATTTTGTTAATCAGCACGAGATTGAAGTCATGCATGGTAAACAGGAAATGGGTAGCTTAGCTAAAGCTCTACAACAGTATTTGGGCTGGGAAGGGCCTACATATACCATTTCTACCGCCTGTTCTTCCAGTGCCAAAGCAATGGCAGCAGGACAGCGATTGATTAATGCAAATTTAGCCGATGCCGTTTTGGTTGGTGGGGTGGATACGTTATGTCAGCTAACCCTGAATGGTTTTAGTAGCTTAGAAAGTTTGTCTCATGCTCTTTGTCAGCCCTGTGGGGCACAACGCGATGGCATTAATATTGGTGAGGCTGCGGGTTTATTTTTATTGTCTAAAGAAGCAGCATCCGTGATGTTAATGGCAGCAGGTGAGTCGATGGATGCATGGCATATTTCAGCACCGCATCCCGAAGGAAAAGGCGCGGCTGAGGCCATGCAAAAAGCCTTAGATATGGCGGGTCTGACCACACAGGATATTGGGTACTTAAATATGCATGGCACAGCGACACCGCAAAATGATGCCATGGAAATTAAAGCCGTTCAGACGGTATTTCAGCATCATGCTGTACCGCTCAGCAGTACCAAACATAAAACAGGGCATTGTTTAGGCGCTGCTGGGGCAATTGAAGCGGTGATTTGTCAGCAAGTTTTAGCTGATCAGTCGTGGCTGCCCCTGCATCAATTGGGTCGTATTGATACAGAATTGGATGAACAGAACTATGTGCTGAATGCACAACTGCTACAGCCAATAGACTATGTGATGAGTAATTCTTTCGCTTTTGGTGGAAGTAATATCAGTTTGATTTTTGGAACGCAGCTGAAATGATGGATGCCGTACAGTTTATTCCACATGAAAAACCGATGGTTTTTGTTGATCATTTAATTGAAGCGAATAAAAATTTTGCGATTGCGGAATTATTGATTCAACCCGATTTAATGTTTTGTGATGCACAGGGTTTACCAACGTGGAGCAGTATTGAACTGATGGCGCAGACCATTAGTGCTTATGCAGGGCATAAAGGGCAAGTGTTAGGTCTGCCGCCAAAAATTGGGTTTTTATTGGGCACGCGTAAAATGCAGTTGCCAGTGCCTTATTTTGCCTTGGGTGAAACCGTGCGTATTAAAGCAGAACAAAGCTATTTGCATGAGGGTTTGGGACAGTTTAACTGTGAAATTGAGTACCGAGAACATCGTATTTGTGCCATGTTGAGTGTATTTGAACCCGCAGAAGTGAAAGAAAATATTAGGAATATAGTGTGAATAGAAGAATTTTAGTCACCGGCTCAAGCCGTGGCATTGGTCAAGCCATTGCCTTGCAATTGGCGCAGTCAGGTTTTGATGTCACCGTACATGCTCGTTCAAGACAACAAGAAGCAGAGCAAGTGGCACAACAGATTCAGGCTTTAGGACAGGAAAGTCATGTCTTAATGTTTGATGTGAATGATCGTGAAAAAGTCATGCAATTGCTTGAGCAAGATGTTGCAGAACATGGTGCATTTTATGGGGTGGTACTTAATGCAGGACTGACCCGTGATGCAGCATTTCCAGCCTTAACCGATAGTGATTGGGATGAGGTGATTTCGACTTCACTGGATGGTTTTTACAATGTGTTAAAACCGTTGGTGATGCCAATGATTCGTTTGAAAAAAGGTGGGCGCATTGTCACCTTATCTTCTGTATCTGGTTTGATGGGGAATCGTGGTCAGGTTAATTACAGTGCGGCAAAAGCCGGTTTAATTGGCGCGACCAAAGCTTTAGCACTCGAGTTGGCGAAGCGAAAAATTACCGTGAATTGTGTCGCACCCGGTTTAATCGAAACTGAAATGGTCAGCGAAGAAGTTAAAGAACATGCATTGAAAATGATTCCCATGCAACGGATGGGTCATGTAGATGAAGTTGCTAAAGTGGTGAAATTTTTATGCAGTGATGATGCCAGTTACATCACCCGTCAGGTGATTTCGGTCAATGGAGGTTTGATTTGATGAAACGTGTTGTCGTCACAGGCATGGCAGGGATTACTTCGTTAGGTGAAACTGCGGATCAAATTTTTGCTCAGTTTGAACAGGGCAATAGCGGTATTCGCTACATGCCAGAATGGGAGCGGTTCACCGATTTACGCAGTAAATTGGCAGGACCTGTAGCGTCTTATACTGTTCCCAAACATTTTAATCGTAAAGTGACGCGTGGTATGGGACGTGTGGCTTTAATGTCGACGGTCTGTGCTGAAAAAGCATTAGAAGATGCGGCACTGTTAAATGATCCGATATTGAGCAGTGGGCAAACAGGTGTGGCATTCGGCTCATCAGCAGGAAGTGTCGATGCCATTCGTGAGTTTGGCAGCATGTTGCACGATAACAATATGAACAAACTTAATGCCACCACCTATATTCGTATGATGTCACATACCAGCGCTGTGAATATGACCGTGTATTTTGGCTTAAAAGGTTTAACTTTGCCGACGTCTAGTGCCTGTACTTCAGGTTCAATGGCGCTTGGTCAGGCCTATGAAGCAATTAAATATGGCAAGCAAACTGTGATGTTGGCAGGTGGTGCAGAAGAGCTGAGTGCAGCAGGTTCAGCTGTGTTTGATGTTTTGTTGGCAACTAGCAGTCAAAATGATCACCCAGAAAAGACACCACGTCCATTCGATGCGAAACGTGATGGTTTAGTGATTGGCGAAGGGGCGGGTTGTTTGATTCTAGAAGAATATGAACATGCCAAAGCACGGGGTGCCAAGATTTATGCAGAAGTCATTGGTTATGGCAGCAATAGTGATGGTCAGCATGTCACCCGCCCAGATTCGGAAATGATGGGGCGCTGTATGGAATTGGCATTGTCTGATGCCCAAATTACAGCGGATCAAGTGGATTATGTCAATGCACATGGCACATCCACCGATCAAGGGGATATTGCCGAAAGTCAGGCAACGGCAAGCGTTTTGGGCAAGAAACCGATTAGCTCACTCAAAAGTTATTTTGGACATACTTTAGGGGCTTGTGGTGCGATCGAAGCTTGGCTGAGCATTGAAATGATGCTGCGTAGCCAGTTTATTGCCACCTTAAATTTAGAAGAAATAGATGCTTTATGCGGCGATTTAGATTACATCGTCAAGCAATCTAGAAAGATGAATGCCAATATGATTATGAGCAATAATTTTGCTTTTGGAGGAATTAATACCTCCCTGATTTTTAAACGGGTTTAACAATAACGAGAGGGTAAACTCATGTTCATGAAAAAAATAGTACTGACTGCCGTATTGTCTTTGGGTGGGTTGGTTTCTGCACAGGCTGCGGATACTGCACATAATTTGGATTTTAAAAGTGCTGTTGAGCGTGCCGTTGCCGATGGGACTTTGGATGGTTCGGTCAAATTTTATTTAGCAGGCACCAATTCTGGCGGTCAAGTTTTGCAAAAAGATGCGGTGACCAATAAAAAAACCAATGGTTTTGCTAAGTCGGCAGAAACTGCGTGTGATCACGTTTTACGTTCAGCACTGATTCAGTTGCAAAATACGGCAAAAGTGCAAGGTGCAAATGCGGTCACCAATATTGTCAGTTACTTCAAAGCGAATGAAAGTAAAAGTACGATTACCTATCAGTGCTTTAAAGGCACGGCTGTGGCAGGTGTGGCTTTAAAAGGCGATCTGGTTAAGTTCTAAGCCTTTGATTCATTAATAAGCTATAAAGTTGAATGAGCATTGATATGCAATCATTTATGTAATAAAAAAGCCCATCACGTGATGGGCTTTTTAGCTCAAAGCAAAGAAATTATCGAGGAATTTCTTCTTCTTCATCAAATTCAGGTTTAACCTGAACAATGAAATCTTGACGGTTCAGACCACGCCATAAAGCGAATGCAGTACCAATATAAATTGAAGAATATGTTCCGACAAAAATACCAATACACATGGTCACAGAGAACCATTTCAGACCATCACCACCCATAAACAACATGGCAAGTACAACAAGTAACAGTGTCATCGAGGTATGGATGGTACGGCGTAAGGTTTCAGTCAATGCAATATTGACGATTTCCAAAGGAGTCGCCCCGCGAATTTTACGGAAATTTTCACGAATACGATCCGATACCACAATATTATCGTTTAACGAAAAGCCGATTAATGCGAGAACAGCTGCAAGAACGGTTAAGTCAAACGGCCATTGCATCATTGCAAAAATACCGACGGTGACAATGATATCGTGGAATAGGGAAAGTACAGCACCCATCGCGAGTTTGAACTCAAAACGGATAGTAACGTAAATCAGCATCAGAATGAGTGCAAGTGCAACAGCACCCGCTGAGCGGAGATATAACTCATTACCGACCTGACCACCGACAGAATCCACTTTATGTACTTCAGCAGGATTGTTCGGTAATTGGGCAGCTTTGGTAATCGCGTTCGTTAGATCTTCAACTTCAATGTCTTGAACGGGCATACGTACAATCAGGTCTTTATTACTACCGAGTGTTTGTACCACAGCATCATGAAAGCCTGCTTGGTCTAACGCTTTAACCACTTCGGTTTGGTTAGCAGGCTGTGCATAATTTAACTCGGCAGAAACACCACCAGTAAAATCCAGCCCCAAGTTCAGACCTTTGGTAGCAATAAAGAAAATACCGCCAATGGTCAGAATGATGGAAATAATTGCAGCTGGCAGCGCAATTTTCATAAACGGAATAACCCGTTCATCATCTGGGCGACCGTATTTTTTTGAATCAGGTTGAGTCATGTCAGTCATCATCGATCTCCTTATATGCTCAACTTTTTCAAGTTACGTTTTTTGCCATAAATGAGCTGTACAATTGCACGTGTTACTGTAATTGCAGTAAACATTGAGCAAACAATACCAATCATTAGTGTTACGGCAAAACCTTTGATCGGCCCCGTACCAATGGCAAATAGAATGAACGCAACGAGGAATGTGGTTAAGTTTGAGTCGAAAATGGTGTTATAGGCTCGCTCATAACCGGCAACAATCGCCTGTTTGGGCGATGCTCCCCATTTCATTTCTTCTCGTATTCGCTCACAGATCAGGACGTTGGCATCGACTGCCATACCAATACCAATCACGATACCTGCAATACCTGGCAGAGTGAGGGAAGCACCAAGCCACGACATTATAGTTAGAATCATGGCAAGGTTAACCACAAGGGCAAAGTTCGCAATTAAACCGAATAATCGGAAAAATGCGACCATCCAAAGTGCAACCAGTAAGAAGCCGATTTGAGTAGAGAGTACGCCTTTATCAATATTTTCCTGACCAAGGCTTGGCCCAACTACACGCTCTTCAACGAAGTACATCGGTGCAGCAAGTGCCCCAGCACGAAGCATTAATGCAAGTTCCGCAGCTTCTTGTGGTGAATCTAGACCAGTAATACGGAATTGTGAACCCAATACAGCTTGAATAGTGGCTGCATTAATCACCACAGATTCTGTATAAGGCGTACGGACTTCAGTTTGTGCACCGGTAGCTGGATCGGGGACATAGCTAATTCTTTGTTTGTTCTCGATGAACAATACCGCCATGCGTTTACCCACCGCACTACGTGTGGCATCTGCCATCAACTTACCACCAGCACTGTCTAAAGTAATATTTACTTCAGCACCACCAGTATCTTGGCTAAAGCCACTCGATGCGTTTTGTACACGTTCACCCGTTAAAATACGGTTACGGTTTAACAGTAATTGGCGACCGCTATCAAGCGATTCATAAGCAAATAGTTCAGTGCCTGGTGGCAATGCTTGACCATTTGACTTACCTGTATAAGGGTCAATGTACTGGTCATTCAAATCAGAGACTAAACGGAATTCAAGATTTGCAGTCCGACCTAAAACACGTTTTGCTTCAGCGGTATCTTGAACACCTGGTAATTCAACCACAATACGGTTGCTACCTTGGGTTTGCACCAATGCTTCTGCTACACCTAACTCATTAATACGATTACGTAACGTGGTTAAGTTTTGATTCACCGCATAAGACTGAATTTCTTGCTTACGTACATCGGTATAGTTCAAACGTAAAGTTGAACCCATCTCTGATGCAATGGCTTGTTGAGTGAACTCATTGCCATTACGACGTAAGAAATCCATCACCGCATCACGGTCACTGTTATTGGCAAACTGCATCGTAATAGTATTGTTATTCAAAGCAAGACTATTGAATTTCAGTTTGTTATCACGAAGTTGACGACGTAAGTCCGTTGCGGATGTTTCCATACGCTGACTGATGGCTTTATCCATATCCACTTCTAGTAGGAAGTGAACACCACCACGTAAATCTAGACCCAATTTCATTGGTTTTGCACCAATTTTTTGGAGCCATTCTGGCGTGGTTGGCGCAAGGTTTAAAGCAACAACGTAATTTTCACCAAGACCACGATGTAATACTTCTTTGGCTTTTAATTGCGCTTCAGAAGAACCGAGACGTAAAAGGGCAGCATTATTACTAAAGCTGTTGTCATGGCTTGGAATTTTTTCACTTTCTAATAATTGCTCTGCTTTTTGTACGATGCTTTGATCAATTTGAGTACCAGCTTTGGCACCCGAAATTTGAACAGCAGGTTCATCTGGATACAAACTAGGCAGGGCATATAATGTACTAATCACCAGAACAACAATGATCAGCAGATATTTCCATGCTGGGTAACGCATTTATTTTCTTCTTAAAATGAAAAAGTCGTGCTAGGGCACGACTATTTTTGATTAGAGATTATTTAATGTGCCTTCAGGAAGAACTGAAATCACACTTGCGCGTTGAACTTTTATTTCTACACCACGGCTTAATTCAACCACGACAAAATCACCTTCAATTTTCAGGATTTTGCCCATCAGACCGCCAGCAAAAACAATTTCACTACCCACACCAAGGCTTTCAACTAAAGTGCGGTGTTCTTTAGCGCGTTTTGCTTGAGGACGCCAAATGAGGAAATAGAAAATTGCGACAAATACCGCAATCATCAAAAGGTTAGTGACCAAACTTGGTTGGCTTGCAGCTTCACCCGCTGCGTGAGCAGTAGAAATAAAAAGGCTCATTTCATTTTCCTAAAATAAAAAACTGTATATCAACAATATGATAATAAATTAACTTGTTCTGCAATTTACCTTGTCTTTTTCTTCAGCGCAAATGCTGAAAGACTAATCTTCAGGACAAGGTGGAACTTCTAGACCACGACGCGCGTAAAAATCTTGGACATAGGCATCAAAAGTACCATTATCCAACGCATCACGAATGTCTTGTGTAAATCTTTGGTAATAACGTAGGTTATGAATGGTACCCAGCATAGAACCGAGCATTTCACCGCATTTTTCCAAGTGGAATAAATAAGCACGGGTGAAATTTTGACAGGTATAACAATCGCATTCTGAATCTAGTGGACTTTGGTCATGACGATATTTGGCATTCCGAATACGCACTAAACCATCGGTCACAAAATAATGACCGTTACGTGCATTACGTGTTGGCATCACACAGTCAAACATATCGACACCGCGACGAATCGCTTCAACGATGTCTTCTGGTTTACCGACACCCATCAAGTAGCGTGGTTTGTCTTCAGGCATGAGTGCAGGAAGATAATCCAGAACTTTGATCATTTCTTCTTTCGGTTCGCCCACCGAAAGACCACCAATGGCAAAGCCATCAAAGTCAATTTCTTTTAAGCCATTGAGTGATTCGTTGCGTAGGTCTTCGTACATGCCACCTTGAATAATACCAAACAGCGCATTGCGATTTTTTAGTACATCATGGTGCTGGGTTTTGCAGCGTTTTGCCCAACGTAGCGACAGCTGTAATGATTTTTGTGCTTCTTCATGTGTAGCAGGGTATGGTGTGCATTCATCAAAAATCATCACGATATCTGAATTCAAGGTATGTTGAATATCCATTGAAATTTCAGGTGATAAAAAGACTTTTGAACCATCAATCGGTGAACGGAAGGTCACACCATCTTCTTTGATTTTACGCATTGCGCCCAAGCTGAACACTTGGAAGCCGCCTGAATCAGTCAAAATCGGTTTATTCCATTTCATGAACTCGTGTAAACCACCATGTTCACGAATCACATCTAAGCCTGGACGTAAGTAAAGATGAAAGGTGTTACCTAAAATAATTTGAGCTTTAATATCCTCAATATCACGTGGCAACATACCTTTAACAGTACCGTAAGTACCGACAGGCATAAACACGGGTGTTTCAATGACCCCGTGCTCAAGCGTTAAACGACCACGACGGGCACGACCCGACTGACCTAATTTTTCAAACTTCATACAATATCCTGAACAAAGAGCAAAGCACTGCGTGCAGTGCAAGAGCGAAAAAACAGTTCGCCGCTAAAAGTCGGCTATTTTCCTAGATTACGCAGATAAACACCAGTGTTGTCGAGTTTTAACTCAATACTTTCTCGATTAAAGGTCGTTGGCAAAATAAAGTCCACAGCAACCAAGTTGGTAAGTGCTTGGCATAAATGAGGTATTTAACTGGGGGATTGTTTTTTTAATGTGTCGCTGGCTTTGATTTCTTAATGCGGGTGAATATTAAAGAGCAATAAAAATATTTTTAAATAGAGCGTCTTGCATCTTTCATGGCAAAGGATGCAAAACGTCTGTATAGGTTAAAAATTCGGTCGGTAGTCAAAATTTTGAGTGGCTGCTTGGTCTCGAAAGGGACGAACGGCTTTTTTACCAAGAGTCATGGTATTGACAATGTTATTCGGGAAAATTTGAATGTGGTTGTTAAATAATTCTACATTACGGTTAAAGATGGTAATGGCAGCACCGACATTTTCATTTTGTTCTTCAATTTCATTCATCATTTTAAGATAAATTTCATTGGCTTTAAGTTCAGGATAGTTTTCAACTACGACATTTAAACTATGCATCAGTTCTTTATTTAAGCTTTCAATGCGTTGTAATTGCGAAACATCAGTATTGTTCACATTTAAATTTAAAATATTTTGACGCAGTTCGGTGACTTTTTCTAAAGTCCCTTTTTCAAAGTTTGAATATTGTTCCACCAATGGTTGTAGAGCATCTAAAATTTTAATTTTTTGACGTTCATAAGTGGCAACATCTGACCAAGCTCGAATAGACGCATTGTGATGGCGAACGATATTATTTCGAATCATGACACATGCGACAACCGCAGCGATGATCAAGAGTAAAAAAATCAATAACCCCATGGATAAGTCCCCAAATTATGAATGATTTCTATTTTAAAAAATGTGTTAAATCACGCTGTAAGCTTTCTAGATAAGGTAATTTAAAAGTACGTAAGTGTCCACGTAATGCAGAAATATCTTGAATGTTTTTTGCTTGTGTTGAAATTTTAAATAAATTTGCTGGTCCTAAAAAGCATAAGGTATGACTGCTAGGATGGAACATTAAGTCTCCCTGACGCTGGGCAAAAAAGTCTGCCAATCTCAGTACAAATGCAGGTGACAGGAGCTTTGCGGTTTGCATTTCATCGCTGCCAAAAATGTTTAGCTTTTGATTGGTTTGTATATCGCTGGTATGCCAAGGAAAACGATAAGGATAATCAAAGTCTTTGTTTGCTGTTGTGATGGCAAGCCCTTGTGTTTCTACATCAAAAACAAAAACACCCCATAAGTCTTTATGAATTTCTTTGACTTTGACATCATCACCGTCTTTATCACGGACACGAATTTCATTGATATAGTGATATTGAAAAACCATCACTTGATGTTGTTGACCCTCTTCATCTTCCCAGACGGTACTGGCATAGTAGGGTAGGTCATTAGAAATCGTACCTTGATTAAACACGGGGAATAGTCGTTTTAAATGGGCAATAAATAAAACAGGTTGTAATGGAACAGAGATATGTTGTGGTTGTTGATGCAAAGCTAACTGGTATTTTTTATTAATGCTTTGTTGTTCTAAGAATTCGATCACATCATCAATGGGTTGTTGATCTTCATAACTGATATAGGCCCAAAAAATCATAAGTAGCCCACTGATCAGCCCCAATTGCATCCAAATATTAGTGGGGGCAATAAAAATCAGCAACATAAAAAATAAACCTACCACTGCTAAAAGCACAGGTAAGACATTTTCAAATTTAAGCACAATTGGTGCATTCCATGGATGCAGACCGTCTAAAATGTCCTGATGGCTTTGCGCTTTACGTCCAAGATCCTGTAGCCGCGCGATATTTTGAAAAACACGTTCATTTTTTTTACGTCGAATATGAATCGAATGTTGAACGCTATCGAGCGGCATGGTGTTCTTCTTTTATGAGTCAAGATGAAGGTGTAATTTTATCAATCAGCATGGCATCACCATAACTAAAAAAGCGGTATTTTGCTTCGACAGCATGATGATAGGCATGCAAAATATTATCACGATTTGATAATGCTGAAACGAGCATTAATAGCGTAGATTCAGGTAGATGGAAGTTAGTGATTAAGCGATCGACCACCTTAAACTCATAACCTGGATAGATAAAAATTTGTGTATCACCTGTCCATGCAGCTAATGTTCCGCCATGGGCTTGCGCGGCACTTTCAATGGCACGTGTTGCAGTTGTGCCCACAGTAATCACTTTATTACCACGTGCTTTGGTTTGACGAATCAATTCAACGGTCTGTTCAGGAACATCACACCATTCGCTATGCATAATATGATTATGGATGTCTGTCGTGCGTACTGGTAAGAAGGTCCCTGCGCCAACATGCAGCGTCACAAAGGCTTTTTGAATGCCTTTGGCTGCTAACTTTTCCAATAAGTCTTGGTCAAAGTGCAGACTCGCTGTAGGAGCGGCGACGCTTGCCAGTTTAGTTGGGTCATTAAATACCGTTTGATAACGTTCGGTATCAATAGCTTCGGCTTCACGATTAAAATACGGAGGAATGGGTAAAGCACCGTATTGATCGAGCACATCTAAAATAGGTTGTGAAAACTCGACAATAAATAAGTTTTCATGACGACCTTGCACTGTGACTTTTATTTCATCATCACCGATAAAAAGTTCAGCACCTGCCTTAGGCGAATTACTGGCTTTAATGTGGCAATGCGCAATAAACTTATCCTGCATCCGTTCCACTAAAACTTCAACAGCACCACCCGTTGCACGTTTTCCTTTCAGCCGTGCTTTCATCACTTTAGTGTCATTTAAAATCAGTAAGTCACCGGCATCGAGTAAATCAAAAATATCCGTAAAATGGCAGTCGTGATATTGCCCTTGCTGATCTAAATGCAAAAGGCGCGAAGCACTGCGGGTATCTAAAGGGTAGCGAGCAATTAGCTCGTCAGGGAGATCAAAGTTAAAGTCGGAAAGTTGCATCTTCAATGTATAACAATAAAAAAAACGTCTGCATTATAGTCCTGAAAAGGGTTGACTAGATGGTATTTGATGTTTTTTAAGACAAAGTTTTTACTTTTGCTGTAAAAGTGATCAGTTGGCTGGGTTAGATAATTGACAATTTAAAGTTTAATAGTAATATAGCGACCACAAGCTCATATGCTTGTAAGCCCCTTTCCCGAGGTGGTGAAATTGGTAGACGCGGTGGATTCAAAATCCACTATCAGAGATGATGTGTCGGTTCGAGTCCGACCCTCGGGACCAGATTCAAAAAAACCCCAAGCTGTACGAAAAGCTTGGGGTTTTTTTATGGTTAAAAATTGATTAAATTCTGAGGCTTAACGTCAGGTCAGCAACAATGAAAATACGGCCTGTCTAAAATTGTCACTTTGGGACTATTTATGTCTTTTTTGCATTGTGTTCTATGTTAAAGTTTGTTAATAGAGTAAATAAGAAATAGTTGTTTTTTAACTATAGAGGGTAAAATTTACGAGGCAGAGATGAAAATGCAGTTACTTGAAATAGGCTCAGCAACAGAGCAGCTCAGTGCATGTAAAATATCATTATTGCTTGGTGTTTTTACTCCAGATAATCGTGTCGAAGGTTTTTTGAAATTTGCCCGTGGCATTTTACAAACAGATTGTGGCATTCTTGGTTTTCATAATGAGCCATACATTTGGTATGCTTCAGCCAAAGGATTTAAAGCATTTCACTCAGAAAAAGAAACTAATTTAGCTGTATTTTTTGAAGGCGATATGATTCTAAGCGCCAAGCATAAAAATTATGCTGCTTTTTCTCAACATGTGCATGATTTGGGCGTTGTACATAATCGAATTGTGGCTTTTGATTTAAAAATAAATAAAACAGAATCTATCGGGCACGTTATTTTATTTGATGAGCAGTGTGATGAATTTAATGAGAAAAATTTAGAACTTGTGCATGAACTTGCCATGAGTTTGATTAAGATTATTGAATTACATTCAGATTATGCCGAACTAAAAGAATTATATGAACAACAATGTGCCTTAAACTCGAGTAAAACCAAGTTTTTTCAAATTATAGCACATGATTTACGTGCGCCATTTCACGGCTTAATTGGCTTCTCAGAAGTTTTGGCTCAAGAACGAGCCACGCTTGATGATTCAAACATTCAGAGTATTGCTGATTATTTATTAGATACCTCACAATCGACTTACAATTTTTTAGAGAGTTTATTGAATTGGGCAATGGCAGAAGGTGGGCGCTTTATTTACCATCCCATCAATTTCAGTTTAAAACAATCTTCAAAAATTGTTTTTGATGTCTTGAATACTTTGGCGATTAAGAAAAATATCCAACTGATTGATCAAGTACCCGATGATTTAAAAGTCTATGCCGATATTAATATGGTGACCTCGGTTTTACAGAATCTGGTTTCTAATGCGCTAAAATTCACCTATGTGGATGGTACGGGTAAAGTCACCATGTACGCTGAAAAATCAGAACAGAGTATTGATATTTATGTTCAAGATAGTGGGCTCGGCATGACGCAAAGCCAAATTGATGAATTGTTCCAACCACGCTTAACGGTCAGTTTTAAGGGGACTGCGGGTGAGAAAGGTATGGGTTTAGGTTTGGTGTTATGTCAACGCTTTGTTGACTTAAACCACGGTGAAATTTCGGTACAGTCCAAAGAAGGCGAGGGAACGATATTTAAAGTTTCTTTGCCGATTGCGGTGAATACGCATCAAGCTTTACCGTTAGATGGCATTAAGCAGGCGATTGCTGAATAAAAAACAACAGAAGCTTAAATTTCTTTTCCCCTATTTCTTTTCAGCTGATATAACTAGAAAAAAATGAGGCTGAAGGTTTAGAAATGAATGCGGAACAATTGCAGAAGACATTACGTGCGAGCCAATATGCAGAACTTGTATTGGGCAATCACAGCGTATTTTTAGAACAAGATTATGCAGTTGACCAATTTCTAAAGCCTTTAACGACACAACAAATTCAAAACTTTGTGCAAAGCTCTTTAGATCACCTCAGCGATGAAGCGACATGGATGCGGGAAATTCGTATTCTTCGCGCACGTCTCATGTTTCGTTGGATTTGGCAAGATGCGAACCAATTGACCGATGTGGTGACCTTAACACGTGAGCTGTCCGATTTTGCCGATGCAGCAATTTGCGCAGCAAAAGATTTTGCCAGAATTCCGCTGGTGGCTAAGCATGGTGAGCCTGTTGGTTATAATGGCAAAGTGCAGGATTTAATTGTTGTGGCGATGGGGAAACTTGGTGCGCAAGAACTGAATCTGTCTAGTGATATCGATCTTATTTTTGCCTTTGATGAACAGGGTGAAAGTAATGGCCGAAAATGCATTGATGTACAGCAATTCTGTATTCTCTGGGGACAAAAATTAATTTATTTGCTGGATCATATTAGTGCAGATGGTTTTGTCTTTCGTGTCGATATGCGTTTACGTCCGTGGGGTGATGGCTCGGCTCTTGCGATTAGCCATGTCGCTTTAGAAAAATATTTAAGCCAGCACGGACGTGAGTGGGAGCGCTATGCATGGATTAAGGCGCGCATTGTTACAGGTGGAAAAGAAGGCGGTGAGTTGCTGGATATGACCCGACCCTTCGTGTTTAGAAAATATGTCGATTACAGCGCTTTTGAAGCCATGCGCGAAATGAAAGCCATGATCGAGCGTGAAGTGTTGCGTCGTAATATTGAGGATGACATCAAGCTTGGTGCAGGTGGTATTCGTGAAGTTGAATTCATTGTTCAGGTTTTTCAGCTGATTTATGGCGGCTCTAAACTGGAATTACAAGATCGCCAATGTTTAGTCAGTCTGCATCATTTGGGTGAAGTCGGGCTTTTGGATACGCAAGCGGTGACTGAATTAGAAGATGCTTATCTTTTCTTGCGCCGTGTGGAGCATGCGATTCAAGCATTGAATGATCAACAAACCCAATCTTTACCTACTGAGCCTGAATTGCGTCAACGTATTGTGGATACTTTAGCTTTTAGCAATTGGGAGGCATTCCTTGAAACGTTAAATACGAAACGGGGCAAAGTTATTTATCAGTTTGAACATCTAATTAAAGAAAAAGAGCCCGATCCTTTAATTGAAAGCTTTAGCCAGTTGGAAAAACAACTGGAGGCTGTACTGGATGATGGTGCAAAAAATTTGGTGCATGAGTTTTGGTATGGGCATGCCTTAAAAAAATTACCAGCAAAAGCGGTACAACGCTTAAAAACCTTTTGGCCACATCTCATTGAAGCAATTTTACAGTCAGATAAACCACAAGTTGCTCTTTTACGCCTTATGCCTTTGGTTGAGTCGGTGATGCGCCGTACTGTGTATTTAGTGATGTTGATTGAAAGTAAAGGGGCACTACAGCGACTGGTGAAAATGGCGACAGTCAGTCCGTGGATTTGTGAAGAATTGACCCATTACCCAGTGTTACTTGATGAGTTTTTGTCGATGGACTTTGAGTTGCCAAAACGCAAAGATCTAGAAGATTCATTACGCCAGCAATTACTGCGTATTGAAATTGATCAGGTTGAAGACCAACTCCGTGTACTGCGACTCTTTAAAAAATCTAATGTTTTGGCTGTCGCAGCAAGTGATGTCTTGGCAGAAAGTCCTTTGATGAAAGTGTCAGATGCTTTAACCGATATTGCTGAAGTTTCGGTCAATGCAACGTTAAATTTGGCCTATCAGATTACAGCGAAAAAACATGGTTATCCTATTGATGCGGATGGTCAGCGTTGCGCAATTGACCATATGGCATTTGCTGTCGCAGGTTATGGCAAAGTCGGTGGCATTGAGCTGGGTTATGGTTCAGATTTGGATTTGGTGTTTATTCATTATATGGATGAACAGAGCGACACGGATGGTTCGAAAAAAATCAGTGGCTTTGAATTTGCGATACGTGTGGCACAGAAATTTATGTCGCTCATGACCACGCAGACTTTAGATGGACGTGTGTATGAAATTGATACCCGTCTACGCCCATCAGGTGAAGCGGGACTGTTGGTCACCAGTTTAAAAGCCTTTGAACAATATCAATTGAAGAGTGCATGGTTATGGGAGCATCAGGCTTTGGTTCGTGCCCGTTCAATTGCAGGCGAGCAAAGTTTACGCGCTAAATTTGAAGCATTGCGTTGTCGTATTTTGACTCAGCCTCGTGACGAAGCCCACGTTCGTGAAGAAGTGCTCAAAATGCGTCAGAAAATGAAAGACCATTTGGGCTCGTCAAAAGAACAGCAAAAAGATGGGATTTTTCATTTAAAACAGGATGCAGGTGGTATCGTTGATATTGAATTTATGGCACAGTATGCGGTACTCGCATGGAGTGGGGCGAATTCTGATCTCGCCCATTATTCCGACAATGTAAGAATCCTTGAGGATGCCGCAAACGCCGGTTGCTTATCCAGTAACGACGCGACAGCATTGATTCAAGCCTATTTAAGTGAACGCGCTGAGAGCCACCGTTTAGCCCTTGCCAATCAATCGATGCAAGTGAATGCTGCGGACTGGTTCGATACCCGAGAGGTGGTTTGCAAGCTATGGCAGAGATTAATTGATCCAACAGCGACCTTCGCTTTGGAACGTGAATAATTGTATAAAAATTTGGAGTTTGTGTCATGAATTTGGCTGATCGTGATGGTTTTATTTGGCAAGATGGACAAATGGTTGATTGGCGTGAAGCGAAAATTCACGTTTTAACTCATACATTACATTACAGTATGGGGGTTTTTGAAGGTGTCCGTGCCTATGAAACTCCGAATGGAACTGCGATTTTCCGTTTGCAAGATCACACTAAACGTTTGCTGAATTCTGCAAAAATTTATCAAATGAAAGTTCCATATAATCAAGCGACTTTAGAACAAGCTCAGATTGATGTTGTGCGTGAAAATAAATTGGTTTCTTGCTATTTACGTCCAATTATCTTTATTGGTTCTGAAAAATTAGGGATCGCTGCAACAGACAATACAATTCATGCCACTGTTGCTGCATGGAGCTGGGGTGCTTACCTTGGCGATGAAGCAATGGCGAAAGGTATTCGTGTTAAAACGTCATCTTTCACACATCACCATCCAAACGTGACCATGTGTAAAGCAAAAGCATCGGGTAACTATACCTTGTCTATTCTTGCACATCAGGAAGTGGCACACTCTGGCTACGATGAAGCAATGCTCATGGACCCACAAGGTTATGTATGCCAAGGTTCAGGCGAAAACGTATTCTTAGTGAAAGATGGAGTGCTGCATACACCGGAAATTTCGGGTGGTGCTTTAGACGGTATTACGCGTCAAACGATTATCACCATTGCTAAAGACTTGGGTTATGAAGTGATTGAACGTCGTATTACTCGTGATGAGTTCTATATTGGTGATGAAGCATTCTTTACCGGTACTGCTGCGGAAGTAACGCCAATTCGTGAATATGATGACCGTGAAATTGGTTGTGGTTCGCGTGGTCCAATTACAACGCAAATCCAGAAAGCATACTTTGATGCAGTTCAGGGTAAAGACCCTAAATATGCACACTGGTTAACTTACGTAAAATAAGCTGATCAGTTAAGATGAAAAGGCGAAAACTTGGTTTTCGCCTTTTTTATTGGTTATGTGTTTTCTAGATTTAGGTTGATTCTCTTCGAAGGACATTTTTATGCATATTGTCTATGTTAGTGATGGAAAGGCAGGGCATCGTTCACAAGCAATCGGTTTGTATCAGGCAATGCAAAGACAGCGTATAGAAGCGGTGAATTTTGAAGAGATTCTCATTGATCAATTGCCCATTTTTAGCTTGTTATGCGCCACATTCAAACATAGCACTTCGGCTGTTTCTCAGCCACCCGATTATATTTTTGGTGTAGGAAGTCATACCCAAGCACGTGTTTTATTGCTGGGAAAAGTGTATCCGCAAGCCAAAACCGTAATTATGATGAAGCCAAATTTTCCATTTACTTGGTTTAATTATGCCGTGATTCCAGAACATGATGACGTTGAAGCATCTGCTCATGTTATCACTACAAAAGGTGCGTTGAATCCAATTGTGAATGAACAACGCCATCAAAAAAATAGAATTTTAATTGCATTAGGTGGGGCATCGAAACGCCATCAATGGAATGAAGAAAAGGTTTTGGCTTCCATTGATGAAATAGTGAAGAACCATCCTCAAGCAAACATTATTTTGACCACTTCACGGCGTACACCCCAAGAGTTCTTAGCTCATTTGCATGAAAAATTATTTGCATCTCATCTACACATATTTCCAGTTGAACAAACACCGCAAGGTTGGATTTTTGAGGAAATGCAAAAAGCAGAAGCAGTTTGGGTCACTGAAGATAGTGTTTCGATGATTTTTGAGGCATTAACAGCGGGCTGTAAAGTTGGGGTGATGAAAATTGACCGTTTGAAATCTGATAGAATTACTCAATCGATAGATCAAATTATTCAATCTAATTTAGTGTCTGACCATACATCTATTGAAATGTTAGTTGAACCTCATGCTTTTAAAGAAGCAGAGCGTGTGGCAACATATCTTTTAACCCAATAATTAGGTTTAACTGTGATTTATTTATTCATTCTATTGCTCATATTAGTCACCGTATTTAGTTATAAATATGCATGGTGGAAGCCTGCTATAGATTGGAAGCGACCTCGTGTGCTGATGTACCATATGGTACGTGAACATATTGATGGCGCTAAGTTTAATAAATTACGGGTAAAGCCTGAGGAATTTGAAAAGCAAGTGGCATGGATGAAAGCTGAAGGTTTTCATTTTGTAACGATGCAAGAATTACAGAAAAATTGGGGTAAACATCCTGAAAAAACTGTAGCCATTACTTTTGATGATGGTTATTTGGATAATTTAGAAAATGCCTATCCAATTTTGGAAAAATACCAAGTCAAAGCCACAATTTATGTGGTGGTCGATCGTCATGATCGCGATTGGTCTACTTATAAAAAGGCACATCATAATAGTGGTGAATTGGCACGTGAAGCAAAACTGAATGATGAGCAAGTCCAATTTTTAGCAAATAGTCAATGGGTTGAAATTGGTTCACATACCATGACTCATGCTAATTTAAATAAATTAGATGATATCGAGTGCTTGGCAGAATTAACTCAATCGAAACAACAATTAGAAAATTTAACGGCTAAATCGGTGACAAGTTTTGCTTATCCATTTGGTATTTATTCACAGCGTGATGTTGTTTTGGCAAAACAAGCTGGCTATAGCAATGCCGTAACTACAGAAGAAGGAATCGATGGCTTGGATCCTGATTTTATGCAATTACAGCGCATTAAAATTAGCGGTAAAGATTCGATGTTTACGGTTAAATTACGCTTGAAATTGGGAAAACGAGCTTAAAATGATTGAAATAAAAAGCAGACTCATTATTTAGTCTGCTTTCTTTAGGATTTAAGTCTGTTATTGAATTTGATTTAGTGTTGGAATTTGATCCAACTGAAAACTTTTCATTTTTCTTATAGTATTTTTACTTATGATAAAAAGAATAATAAAAACAATAAAAATCGGTATATTAAATAGCAGTCCTATCCACGAACTATAATTAATCAGCAATGAAATTAATGAGCATAGCAAACCGACCATACTTAAAGTATTTGTTATTTTGAGAATTTTATTGATGCGTTTTTGCGACTTTATATGCAAATATGCGACATTAAGCGGAGACAGTAATTGCATGTCATAATAATCTTTATGTGCTTGATAAAGATTGAAATAAGCTTGATGAACTGTCAATTTATCTTTGCTCATTAAATCTGTCAGGCTTGAGCTATTATTATGTTTGCGATAGAAAAATAAATATTCAGGAATAATATGTATATGGGCATTAATTTCAGCAATCCGTAAATATAAATCCCAATCTTCGCAGACTTTTAGTGCTGGATTGTAGCCATTGATTTGGTCGAAATATTGCTTTTTAACAGAAATAATAGAAGGGAATAAGCTGTTATGGAAATAGAAATCTTTTAGATCAAAAGGTTTAATTTTCGTTTTACTTGTCGAACGGCCAAACTCTGTAACATAACAAGCAACCATAGAACTCTGTGGATGCTGCTGAAATGCTTGGACAACCTTTTCTATGTAATTTGGAGCAAGTAAATCATCTGCATCTAAAAAAACTAAAATTTCTCCAGTTGCTTGTTGAGCCGCATAATTTCGTGCAGCCGCTACGCCTTGGTTTGACTGTCTAAAATATTTGACTTGTTGAGCGTCAATGAACTGCTGAATAGTTTTTGCGATAGGCGTATTTGATCCATCATCAACAATAATATGTTCAATCTTGGAATAACTTTGTTTTTGTACACATTCAATTGTTTCAATAATTGTATCGTGATTATTGAAACAAGGCGTGATGATCGACACTAAAAGCTGATTCATTTTAGAAATAACCATTGAACTTGAGCTGAATAAAGTAACTTAATTGGGTTTACGCACATGGTCTAACTGCTCAAAATAAGATTTTAATTGAGCTTGACGCTTAACCCATAATTTTTCAGGATAAGATTTACCTAAGATATAATAAATAAACTCAATAAATGTTTTTTTATTTCTAAATTTTAAGCTTTTCCAATAGGTTGAAAGTGCTTTTTGTTTTAACTTGTGTTGTTGAGATTGAGTGAGCTGATTTGAATTTAGAAAATCATAAATAGTAATAAATGTGTCATGATGCTGCTGATTTAAATTTTGAGAAAGACGATTGTTCCCCCTTTTTTGTTTAGTTTCTTCTTCATCGAGAATAACAAAAACAGTAGGGGTTTCTGTAAAAAGCAGTTTTTGAGCTACACGCCCTAATTGTAAAGAAAGTGATTCATCTTGAATGAAGAGCGAAGGATTACATCCTCCCGATTTTTGCCACACTGACTTAGTACTCATCACACACATTTCCATAATGTTGTGCTGAATAATAAAACTTAATGGATCTTCACTAATGCTAGTATCCATGTTTGGATGCTGCTGAATGACATCAAGATTATGTGTTTTGACTTTATTACCATAAAATAAATCACAATTGCTTACTTGTAGTTGATTAGCAATATCTTTTAAACGGTTGGGAACCAACACATCATCTGCATCCATAAAGAAAATGTAATCACCTTGCGCATTATTTCCACCCTGATTGAGTCGACGTGCAGGTCCTTGATTATCTTGATTACGAATAATTTTTAGTTTTGGAAAATATAATTCTTCTAAGTGTTTTGAAAATTCTGGCCATTGAGGATCTGTAGAGCAGTCATCTACAACAATGATTTCACTTAATTCAGGCAAATCAGGATTCAATGACTCTATTGTACGTTGCAATAAAGGGCCTTTATTGAAATGAGTAAGCACAACTGAAATGCTAAGTGAAGCCATCATATTAATTCACTTGTTTATATTTAATGGTCTTATTTAACCATAAAAAGAATTGTTTAAGCTGACCCGTAAAGCTGTTACATGCTAAAAACTGTATTTGTACGTATTGAATATTATATTTTCGGCAAAAAAACATCCGATGATGTCCCTGATGAAGCTTATCTTTTACACCTAAACCACGACATAGCATAATTGCCATAGGATAGCGTTTGTCATAGCCATCCTTTTTAAAAGATTCATCAATTTCATGAAAACGCGCTTGTCTTTGATCTTTCGGCACACCCCATTTATTGCGGTCACTATAATTGTATGCTGTTTCTTCAGACTTGATATTACGTTCTAATTTATTCTCAATAATATCTGACAATTGAATTTCATAGCTAAGCATTGAAAAATCTTGGTATTTTTTGCGTAAAGGTTTTAATAATGCGAAGAATTGTAATTGTGGTGCTCTTTGTTCAAATAAGATGCGTGTTGGATAATGGGTGAGTCCATTATTCAATGCCTGAACTAAGACATCTCGTCCACAGGCTAAAGTATCGGGGAGTTTTTTCTTTTCTTGACCAATAAATAAAACAACGTCATCACTGTATAGGTTTTCAAATGGTGACTTAAAATAAGCATCTGAAAGCGCAAGCAATTCTTCAATTTTAATATGATAAATGTCTGAAGAATACGCAAGTTTGGTCATGAATACATCGTCACTATTTAGTGTTGCAAGCGAAACATCATAGGAGATTTTGGTAAAAAAATCTATGATGCCTCTAAAATGCGAAGAGTGTTCCTGATAAAATATATAGATCTGAAAAAAGGTGTGGTTTTCTCTTGAAAAAGTATCTGATTAGCATTGAAAAAGAACCAAGCCGACGCTTACAGCAATTTTTTGCTCAGGATACTTTTAAAAATTTTAAAAGTGATTTTGTGGTGAAAGGTGTAAAAGGTGTAGATGTACCGACTAAAGACTATTTTCAGCTTGCTGTACTCGGGAAAAAGAAGGCTTTAACCCCTGGGGAGTTAGGGTGCACCTTATCTCACTTAGCTGCATATCAAGATTTTTTGAAGGGCAGTGAGGAATATGCAATTTTTTTTGAAGATGATGCAATTCAAAACCAGTTTTATGATCTAAATGAATTGGAAAATAATGTTAAAGATTTACAGCTCGCTTCAGGTTTTTTATTGAGTTTGGGAGGGATTCAACTTCCTTATAGTCGCAAGGTGAAAGGTCGATTTTTAGTCAATAAGTTATTTGATCAACCCATTTTAGACATCCACCCTTTCTTTTATAAAAATCTATCTTCAACTTATGCTTATATGGTTGACCGCCAAATGGCACAAATTTTAGTGGATTATCATCAATCCCCGCGTGGTTGTGACCATTGGGAAGAACTCGCATATTTAAAACCAATTCCACATTTATATGCGACTTATTTGTTTGAGCATCCGCCTATTGAAGGGGGAGGCAGTCATAGTTATATAGATGCAGAACGCCAGAATTTTTTTCCCCATCATAAAGTTAAAGTTAATTTAATAGAAAAAATCTGGTATTCATTTATTAAAAGGATTTTGAAATTGGTTTTGAAATCCTTTTAATAAATTAAAAAATATTCATTTATATAATTTGTATAATAAATTATATATGCCTTAATTTTAATCTTCGAAGTTTTTAATGAATAATATGATAAAAGTTTTAATATCCTTTGGAACACGCCCAGAAGCCATAAAAATGGCACCCCTCATCCAGTGTTTGAAACAGGATTCGAGATTTGAAGTTAAGGTTTTAGTTACGGCACAGCATCGTGAAATGTTGGATCAGGTATTGGACGCTTTTAATATACATACTGATTTTGACTTGAATTTAATGCAAAAAAATCAAAGCTTGAATAAGCTATCTGCGAATATTTTGAATTCAATGGATGAGGTTTATGATCAATATAGGCCTCATATTGTGTTGGTCCATGGTGATACTCTATCGGCATTTGTTGTTGCTCAATCGGCTTTTTATAATCAAATCGACATTGGTCATGTCGAAGCTGGTCTACGCACCTATAATTTAAAATCACCTTGGCCTGAGGAAGGCAACCGGCAATTAATTTCTAAAATTGCGAGTCTACATTTTGCTCCAACAGCGTTAGCAGCTCTGTGTTTGGAACAAGAAAAAATAAAATCAGAAAGTATTTTTATTACAGGAAATACCGTGATTGATGCGTTGTTAAGTGCCTCAGAGCAAAAATTACCTTTACCTAAAAATTATGATATGAGCGAATTTATCTTTAAGAATCATACAAAAAAAATTCTAATCACTGGGCATCGACGCGAGAACTTTGGTCAAGGTTTTATTAATATATGTCAGGCTATAAAAGATTTAGCATTAAAAAATCCACAAATTGAATTCATTTATCCGGTTCATATGAATCCAAATGTTAAGGACACCGTTTTTAATCTATTAAAAGATATAAATAATATTAGTTTATTACCACCACAATCTTATTTTGAATTTGTAAATTTAATGAAAAATAGTGACTTAATATTAACCGATTCAGGTGGTATTCAAGAAGAGGCTCCTAGCCTTGGTATTCCTGTTTTGGTCATGCGTGATACAACAGAAAGACAGGAAGCTGTTGATGCTGGAACGGTTAAATTGGTCGGAACAACAGAGTCATCTATAAAGTTTTGGGTAGAAAAATTATTAGTAGATCGTGATTTTTATCAAAAAATGTCTCAGTCAAGTAATCCCTATGGAGATGGTAAAGCTAGTTTGAGAATCAAAGATATTCTTCTAGAAAATTACTCTACTTAACCCGAATCCTGTACGTGATTTTAAATGCCCGTTAATTCTTTAAATCTATCTTTCATTGTATCTAAAGATAGATTTCTCTTATCTATTTCAGTAATTGTATAAGCAGATTCAGATACATGGTTGATCGTTTGTGCCAGAACCTTGATATTTTGAGGTGGAACTAATCCACTTGCTAGTTGGTTTGATAGCTGATGACAAATACCTTCACAGCATTTATAAGCAACAACAGGGGTGTCAAGTAAAATGGCTTCTGAGACTACTAGGGGGTATCCCTCAGTCTGGGAGCTCAAAATCAATAAGCGGCTAGAATGAATATGCTGTGCTACTTGATCTGGGGCAAGCCATCCTAAAAAACAGACTCGATCTTGTATGTTTAAATCGTGAGAGAGCTGTATTAAAGTATCTTTTAAATATCCATCACCAACGATAGCCATCTTCCCAGTCAAATTACTTTGAGAAAATGCTTTAATAGCATGATCAACTTGTTTTTCTGAAGATAAACGCCCTACATAGATTGCATCCCAAATGATATTTTTTTCTTGATTTATTGATCGAGATTGAATGCCATTATATAAAGTTTTGATCTTTGATTCTGAACAAATTTTTGCTATTTTTTTATTTAAATCTTTATTAACAACAATAATATTCTGACCATTCATAAGGGATTTAAAAAAATAAGGTTGTCTAATTTTACGGAAAAAATTTCGTAATATATATTTAAAAGATTTAGCTTTGTGTTGGTAAAAAATATCCCCATGAATCCAGTAATAAAGTTGAGGGTGCTTTAAAAAAGATGCTAAATGTAAACTATTCCAAAACCCTATAATTAAAACATTTGCATTAAATTTATCAACAGCATTTTGAATTTCATGTTTATATTCAGCAGAATGGTTTTTTATTCGCCAAAAATTTGAATTAATAAATTTACTATTATTTTGAATAATAATTTGAGTAATACTATCAGGGATATTTATGCTTAATTTAGTTCTATCTAGAATAATTAAACCAACGTGATACTCATGACTTAAAGACTCAGCTAAATTTATAGTAATACTTTCAGCACCACCGCCATATGCATGGTCTAGAATAAATAAAAGACGTTTTTTACTCATGATATATGTGTTGACTCTAAAATGTATAAAAGGGTGGGTAGTCAATAATCAGGATTTTACCAATATTTTATTCGGATATTATATGAATTCAATAAGACGATAAGAATTATGAGCGATTTATTGTCAATAATTAAGAGGGAGAATGTATAAGTTTAACTTGTAATTGGAATTGTTATTTTGTTTTTTATTCAAAAAAACAATAAATAATAACTTGCATAAATCAAAAAAATTTCAATATGCGATTCTTTAAAATCAGTACCACTTTATTTTATTGATTTAATTTTTATAGCTTTGCCTAGGCATTAGCTATACTTTTGAAAGGTTAAAATGAGGACTTCAAAATATATTTTGAGTCCGTAAGAAAAACCTTTTGTTTCCCATACAGGATATTCTGAGCAAGTTTTAACGCACTGCTTTAAATGCAGTGCAAGGGTGATAGGAAACGTGTGGTATCCATACCACTCTCATGAATCCAATACTTCCTAAATTTGTTTTTTAATTTTGGCTTTACAAATTGCTTATATTGATTAAAAAACGACTTATGGAAGTCTAATGAAGGTATTGTAATCATGGCACTATGCTTTTGAATATTGCAAGTATATGATTAGTCGGGTTAAACTCTATTTTAATCTCTTCTAAACATTTGAAATACTAAATATATTACTTTAATAGAGCACTATTTATTACATCTTTAGATGTAGATTAATGACCTTTTTTACCTATTATTTAACATTCATTTGGTGATATTACAGAACTCCTATTTATTTTTTACAAATTGACGTATTAGGTACCATATAGATTTAAGGGTCAGCACTTTAGCTAATGCTCGCAGGTAACTTTTGCTGTTGATACAATCAGTATGAAGATTTAACTGCTTGATTTGATATTGACTATTTAGATAGTTTTTAGCAGTTTGATTTTGATTTTCTACCCACGAACCAAAAAAATGATGAGTGGCATAATTTACTGGAAGATCTAAGCAAAAATGAGTAGAGGGATAAATGTCGATGGTATATTGTCCATCAAAACCTTTTTGATATGAATCATCTTGGGGAATGATGCCAAAATCGTTAATAATTAATCTGGATACAGAAACAGTATTTGTTTCTTGATTCATTTCATAATGGCGGTCGGCATAATAAGCTAAAACGTTTTTAGTCAATGAGTGCTTTGGTATTGCACCCCATACAGCTGTAAAAGGATACCCCGTGGATTCAAATCCAGAAAAAGCCTGACATTGTAAAAAAGGCTCTAGAGGTGCTTTCAGTTCTACGTCAGTATCTAGATATACACCGCCATACTCATAAAGCACCCATGCTCTAACATAGTCTGAAACAAAAGCATATTTTTTGTGTTCATAGGCAGATCGTGTAAATGGATGGGCAGATAAGTTAAAACTCTGCTCATTCCATAATCTTATTTCCCAATCTGGGCAATAAATTTTCCAATCGTTAATTAGTTTTTGACATTCTTCAGGAAGCTCTTTAGTCCCAAACCAGCAGTAGTGAATAATTTTGGGAATCATTATGTCATCCAAATTATAGAATTATAGGAAAATAAATCGGAGAAGCTTTATTTTTGGTGAGCTAGTTGTATGATGAACTGACTTTTAAACAATTATATGGCGATTTAGGGTGTGTATACATGAGAGAATATCCTGTATAAAAAATCCAGAAGATTATGCCATTTTTTATAATTCATCTCAATTGAAGAAAAATAATTATCTGAAAAAGTAATGAATATTCTATTAAATAAATTTGGATTTCAAAGCAGATATTAATATATCTGAATTCAATTTCGCTGTAGGCGGTAGATATTATTTTGCCCTTCAATCTTACGAAAACGTTTGTAAGACCATATATATTGTTCAGGAGCGACATTAATCATATCTTCTAAATTTTGATTGAGACTATCCACGGAAGTTTGTAAATCTTTGGATAAAATATCATCGGAAAGTTGTGAACAATGAACATTAAAACCAGAAATTCCATCACGAATACAACTAACTCCAATTACATTACATTGAGTTTTACTGGCTAACTTTGACACCAATGTTGTAGATAACGTTTTTTGACCAAAAAAATTGGAATAAATCCCTCCGGATTCTTTGGGTAGATGGTCGGGTAATATCACAGTCAAGCCACCTTGTTTAAGGTGTTTAAAAATAGCACGCACACCATTTTCATCGGTTGGAACCAGCGTTGTACTCAGTCGTTGGCGTGCTTCTAGCATAAAACGATTAATGCCTTTGTTTTTATGGGGCTTGTACATAATCATTGGTGAGCTATATAAATTTAGCCATGTAGTTAAAAGCTCCCAACAACCAAAATGTGCAATCACCACAATCACCCCTTTTTTATTGGCTAAGGCTTCCGTAAAATACTGTTCACCATAGGTATTTTTTAACAAAGCTCGATTATATTCGGGTGGCATACCCCAACATTTAATTGACTCAACATAGCTCATGCATTGGCTTTTTAAGCTATTTTTGATGAGTAGTTGTTGCTGTTCTGGGCTTAAATCTGGGTAGGCCAATTGCAGATTAATGCGGGTAATTCGTTTCATGGATGAATCATGGCTATTGAGTAAAATAGCAATCCAAGAGGCGACTAACTGCAAGAGAGGAAGCGGGAGTAAAGCAATTATTTTGAATAAAAAATACATAACAGCGCAACTTATTTATGGCCAATATCATTATAAAAGAATAATTCTGGAAAGATTTTAGCGCATGAATGCGGCTGCGCCATTTCTAAAGTATAGAAAATGGGGTCAAAAGTCTTGAGAACAAAATAAAGTACGACCACTAGGCAATAAGATGAGGTCAACCTAGTGGTGATAGAGAGAAAAGTTATTCAGCTTTGTCGGTATTACCTTTTAAGACCATATAAATTAAACTCACAAAAATGAGTAAGGCACCACCTAAGCTACTGACACAAAAATAAAGAATACGTTGATTAGTATCAATATTAAACAAACCATTGGCTAAAATGTAACGCATAAACAACCATTGAGCTATAGCAAATATAATGATTACAAGTGCACGACGGCGGACAGCAGGACGCATAGCCATAAAGTTGCTCACAACAATGGAAAAATAGGTCGCTATTATGCCATTCTCAAGACCTGATCTCAATGCAATAAAAAACCCTGCATGGGCAGGGTCTTTTAGCACTGAATTTAAAGGATTAAGCTTCTGCTTTAACCTCAGCTTTGGGTTTTTCGCGTAGGCGAATACCCAAATCACGTAACTGATTCGCTTCAACTGGCGCAGGTGCTTGAGTTAAAGGACATTCCGCAGTCTTGGTTTTCGGGAATGCAATCACTTCGCGAATCGAAGAAGCACCTGTCATGAGCATCACTAGACGGTCAAGACCGAATGCCAAACCACCGTGTGGAGGCGCACCGTAACGTAATGCATTGAGTAGGAAGCTGAATTTTTCTTCTGCTTCTTCTTCAGAAATACCCAATGCGGCAAAGATCGCTTGTTGCATTTCTAAATTAAAAATACGTAAAGAACCGCCCCCAACTTCAGTACCGTTCAATACCATGTCATAAGCAACTGAAAGCGCAGCACCTGGATTGTTCTTCACTTCTTCAACGCTTGATTTTGGTAGCGTGAATGGGTGATGTACAGAAGTCCATTTGCCATCATCAGTTTCTTCAAACATTGGGAAGTCAACCACCCAAAGTGGAGCCCATTCGCAAGTTGCTAATTTCATGTCATGACCGACTTTGATACGTAACGCACCCATCGCATCATTCACAACTTTGGCTTTGTCCGCACCGAAGAATACGATGTCGCCATTTTCAGCACCAACACGTTTTAACAAATCAAGCACGATTGGCTCGATGAATTTAACGATTGGAGACTGAAGACCTTCAATGCCTTTTTCAAGTTCGTTGACTTTAATATAAGCCAAACCTTTAGCACCGTAGATACCGACAAATTTAGTATATTCATCAATTTGGCTACGTGGTAATGAACCTGCACCCGGTACACGAAGTGCAACAATACGACCTTTAGGGTCTTTAGCTGGACCTGCGAATACTTTGAACTCAACGTCTTGCATCATGTCTGCAACGTCAACCAATTTCAAAGGAATACGCATATCTGGTTTGTCAGATGCATAATCACGCATTGCATCTGCATAAGTCATACGTTGGAATTTTCCGAAGTCAACATTCAGAAGTTCTTTGAACATCTTAATGGTTAAAACTTCCATCAAATCCATGATGTCATCGTCACTCATGAACGATGTTTCAACGTCGATCTGGGTGAATTCTGGCTGACGGTCAGCGCGTAAGTCTTCGTCACGGAAACATTTCGCGATTTGGTAATAACGGTCAATACCACCGACCATCAACAATTGTTTAAACAACTGTGGTGATTGTGGAAGGGCATAGAAGCTACCGTTAGATACACGACTTGGCACTAAATAGTCACGTGCGCCTTCAGGTGTTGCACGCGTCAAAATTGGTGTTTCAACGTCTAAAAAACCGTTTTCTTCGAAATAATTACGAATAAGGTTAGTGAGCTTAGAACGAAAACGTAAACGATCAAGCATTTCAGGACGACGAATATCGAGGAAGCGATATTTCAAACGTACTTCTTCAGAAATATTGGTATTTTCATCATTCAATGGGAATGGTGGTGTTTCAGAAGCAGCAAGAACTTCGATGTCCTTAGCTAGAACTTCGATTTGACCACTCACCATATTGGCATTTTCTGTGCCTTCATAACGACGACGTACACGACCTGTGATTTTGAGTACGAATTCAGAACGCACTTTATCAGCAGTTGAAAACGCTTCAGGAGTATCTGGATCAATAACCACTTGCACAAGACCATCACGGTCACGCATGTCTAGGAAGATGACACCACCGTGGTCACGACGACGATGTACCCAACCGCATAATGTAACGGTTTGGTCAATTTGAGATTCGGTTAAAGTACCGCAGTAATGAGTTCGCATCATAGCGTAAAAAATCCAACTATATGGGTTAAGGCAAGCGTATACGTAAACAGCGTACCGCCTTTGAATGTTGAATTATGCCTCTTTGGGCAGGGTGTCACAAGAAGTAGAGCTAAAAACAATGTCAAATCACTGAAAATTGCTGAATCATTTCACTTTAGTGCATCAACCAAGTCGATGATTGCGATCAAAAAACAAGAACAACAGACTACCTAAGGTAAATACGGATAAAGCCCCTTGAGTAAACTCATTGATGGATTTACCAATAAAAAAGTACAGATCTGCATGCCAGATTTCTGTGGAAAAATAACGCGCATAATCCCAAGTAGAAAAGCAACCAACGACGAAAGAAGTCAGTAAGAGTACGGCAGCAAAGCATTTAATTTTTGAACTAATTGGGTGATGTTGCTGATGTTGTCGGTAATATTGAATGCACATCCAAAGCAAAATAGGCAAAACCACAATAGAACTGCCAATTTGTAAGATGCGATGCATAGGATATTGATGATTAAACAAAGTGAGGCTTTGACTTAGAAAGTCTTGAAACGCAAAGGTTCTGAAATCAACATGGGTTAAACCATCCCAAATTATATGCGTTGCTGTGCCGACAAGTACGGCTGTAATGACTGCAATTAAAAATTTAACAGTTGATTTGAAATTCTCAAGGTTTAATGGGTGCTGAATACCGCTTAAACGGTAAATCACAGGGCGGTAGAGCAGATACCAAAGTAGACAAAAGCCCAAGCCAATCCATAAGTCAGGATGAACAATTGATGTCCAGAGATGCGTTTTATCAGCTTGATCATTGATGAACAAACGAATTAAATCGGGCACCATACAACCAATAGCAAGTGCAGCAACAGGCAGTGCATGACCTGTTAACTTAGAAATGGGCGGTGCAAGTACAGCATGTGATAAGGTAAAAGGCATCTAAAAGTCTTTAAAATTCAATCATGATTTAATGGCGGAAACACAGTCTAGCCGAAGCTAGTTAAAAGAAATGTTTTTTATTGCAAAAAAAATGAAATGTTATATTATAACATTATTCAGATTTTGTCGCTTTGAGCCTGCACATGTCCTTTCATAAGAATTTAATTACCTTGTCTATCTTTGCTGTCATTACGCCTGTCGTTTTTGCTGAAGATCATCCGAAAAATCAACAATTAGAAACCATCCAATTACAAGCACACCCTTTGGTTCAGTCGGCTGCAGATTTTGCAGTGGCAGATCATGTTATAGAACATCAGGCTTTGGCTGAACGTGGAGCAACTATTGGTGATGCACTTGCAGATGAACTGGGAGTGTATTCCAACCAATATGGTTCAGGTTCTAGCCGACCTGTGATTCGTGGGCAAGATGGGCCGCGCGTTAAAGTATTACAACATGCCTCAGAAACAGCCGATGTTTCTACATTATCTCCTGACCATGCGGTGACTGTAGATCCGATTTTAGCCAAGCAAGTGGAAATTATTCGTGGCCCATCGACCTTGTTGTATAGCGCAGGCACAGTGGGTGGATTGGTCAATGTGACGGACAATAAAATTCCCACCCAAATGCCAGAAAAAGGTTATGACGGTCAGGTGGGATTGCGCTATAACTCAGGCAGTGATGAGAAATTAGCCAGTGCAGGTGCAACCGTTGCTTTAGGGAGTCAAGTTGCACTACGTGTAGAGGGTTCGAAGCGCGATGCAAACAGTTATATTGCACCTGATTATGTTCATGAGGGTGAAAAAGAACGTCGGGTCGATAATACCTTTGCCAAAGGTGAAACCGTAAATGTAGGACTGTCTTGGATTCATGACCGTGGATTTACAGGAATTTCCTATAGTAATCGCCAAGATCAATATGGTCTGCCTGGGCATAGTCATGAATATGAATCATGTCATCCACACGACAATCATTTGCATTGTGATAGTGATGATGGCCATGGACATACAGATGAACATGACCATTCAACCCATGATGAACACGAGCATGCCGCTGGCCCTTGGGTCGATCTTAAATCGGAACGCTATGATTTCCGTACTGAATTGAATGATCCATTTGCAGGCTTTGAAAAATTACGTGCCCATGCCAGTTATACCGACTATAAACATGATGAACTGGAAGAAAATACGGTTGCAACCACCTTTAAAAGTCAGGGTTATGATGCACGTTTAGAATTGGTACATCAGCCAATTGCCAATTGGGAAGGGGTAATTGGTACGCAATACAATCAGCAAAAACTGGATATTACGGGTGAAGAGTCTTTATTGAATCCAAGTAAAACACAAAAATGGAGTCTCTTTGCTTTAGAACATAAACAATTTGATGATGTGCATGTTGAATTGGCTGCACGTTTAGATCAGCAAAAAATTGAAATTGATTCTAATCAAAAAGATTTTGACGATTATGGTTTTTCTTATTCAGGTGCTGTGAATTGGGCATTTGCACCGAGTTATAAATTGTCTTTGGTTGGTTCGCATCAAGAGCGTTTACCTTTAGCACAAGAGCTTTATGCAGATGGAAAGCATTTTGCGACCAATACTTATGAACGTGGTAATGAAAATTTAAGTGCCGAAAAATCCAATAATCTAGAGCTTGGTTTGCATTATGCGCAAGATAAGCTGGATTATCATGTGCATGTTTATCACAACTGGTTCGATAACTACATTTATGCACAAACGCTAGATAATTTTAAAGATTTCCGTCTGGTTGAATACAGCCAAGATAAAGCCAAATTTTATGGCGCAGAAGCGCAAGCATCGTATGCTTTAACCGATGTGTACAAACTGAGTGTGTTCGGTGATTATGTCCGTGGCAAAATTGATAGTGAAAATGCACCACGCGTTCCTGCAGGTCGGGTCGGTACGAAAATCAATGCCAGTTTTGATGACCATTGGTCGGGTCTGGCCGAGTATTATCATGTGTTTAATCAGGATGAAATTGCCAGTTATGAGCATGAAACCAATGGCTATAATATGGTCAATGTCGGTGTGTTTTATGCAGGACAATACGCGAAAAACAATGATTATCGTGTGTATTTTAAAGCCAACAACCTGTTAGATAATCAAGTGTATTCGCATGCCTCCTTCCTATCGAATATTCCGCAAGTGGGACGTAACTTTACAGTTGGTTTAGAGTTTGGTTTCTAAGTAATGTTGTTATTGGATTAAATTTCTGTTATTGGATTAAATTTCTCAATCAGGTTTCACAGAAATCCTCTTGAAAAATAAAACAATAAAACCTAGTCTGATACGATTGGACTAGGTTTTTTGTTATGCGTATTTTTCAACGAATTCATCAAAAATTGAATTGGTCACGCCGTCGTTATGTCAGCGTAATGGTCAGCTTGTTGGCTTTGGGCTATCTCTCGTCCGCAATTTATCATACCTATAAACCTTTACCAGAGGGCTTGGATTTTACGGGTAAGTTGCGCCATGCTGAGGTGACGTTTATTGCGGATCAAACTTATATTGATGCGCAGGGCAAACAACAACAAGAGCATCATATTTTTGATGAAATGTTAAAAATGATTGATGATGCACAAAGCACCATTGTGCTGGATATGTTCTTATTCAATAAAGAGGTTGGAGAGTCTAGTGTAGTACACCGTACACTTACTCAGCAACTCACCGATGCTTTAATTTTAAAACGCCGAGTACAACCGAATATTGAAATTAAGGTAATTACCGACCCAATTAATTCAGTTTATGGTGGTGTTGCGCCAGAGCATTACCGTCAGTTACGTGCAGCAGGTATTGATGTAATTGAAACGGATTTAAGACCGTTACGCGCACCCAACCCACTTTGGTCAGGCTTTTGGTATATCTGCTGTCAAGATGCAGGCAATAATCTTGAAAAGGGCTGGTTGCCTAATCCATTTGGTCAAGAAAAAATTACCTTGCGTAGTTATTTCAACCTATTTAACTTTAAAGCCAATCATCGTAAAACGTTGGTGGTGGATACCGCTCAAGGTTGGAAAACTTTAGTGACTTCTGCTAACCCGCACGATGGTAGTTCACGGCATTCCAATGTGGCATTAGTGGTTTCGGGCAATACCGCAATTGATGTATTAAAGACTGAACAGGCTGTGGGTAGAATGTCAAAAGGTGACATTCCGATGGTGATTGTGGGCGAGTTTGAGGCAGAGCAGTCTTTGCCTCAAGTTCAGGTGCTGACTGAAAAAGCCATTTATGATGCAACACTCAGATTGATTGAAATGGCTAAGCCGCAACAGCAAATTGATTTAGCCATGTTCTATTTATCTGAACGAGATATTGTAAAAGCCCTGATTAGCGCACATCAGCGTGGTGTGAAACTTCGCGTGTTACTTGACCCGAATAAAGATGCTTTTGGCCGTCAAAAAAATGGTATTCCTAACAGACAAGTGGCATCTGAATTAAATGATGCGGGTGTGCCAGTGCGTTGGTGTAAGACACAAGGTGAACAGTGCCATAGCAAAATGATTGTGAAACATAATGCACAACATTCCGAGCTGATTTTAGGTTCAGCGAATTTCACTGCACGGAACATCAAAAATTATAATTTGGAAACTGATTTACGTGTCGTTGGGGCATCCCAAGCGCAGGTCTTTATCGATGCCAATCAATACTTTAATACCGCTTGGTCGAACTTAGAGGGGAAAAATATGAGTGTTGATTACAGCACGTATGCGGATGAGTCGAAACTTAAATACGCGATTTACCGCTTTATGGAATGGAGTGGGGTATCGACGTTTTAAATCACCCTCATCCCAGCCTTCTCCTGAAAGGAGAGGGAACTCTTTCCGCCTTTGGAAGATGGCTGGGATGAAATGGCTGGGATGAAGGCGCGTTGCCAATAAAAAAAGCGCATTAAGCGCTTTTTTTATTACCGATTCGGTGGAACTAACTTATCCAAATCGGCATCTTTTATTTTATCGAGTTCAGATAAGTCAGTTTTAATTTTCCACTGACTTTCATCTTCAACGGGTTGTGGTAAGCGTGCTTCTAACCAATCGCAAACTACATCGGGTGAAAAGTCTGGATGATTACACTGAATCACCCAAGCTAAAAAGTCTTTTGCTTCACCATTCATATAAGGGGGTGGTGAAACAGGTAGGAACTGCGTTGGTAAACGTTCATTCTTTGAAATGTAATTCAGCACATGCCCCAATTCTTGCACGGTTTGCCATGCCAGAGGGTGTTCTAGATTAATTTGAAATTTAAACCACCATGCATGTTGACCATCTGAACCATAAGCATCAATCAATGCTTCTTGTATACTCGGCACTTTACAAAAGAATTGATGGAGGCGGTCAAAACTTAAATCAGACACTCTGCTTGATCCAGTAACAAAAAAGAATATCTTAGCATAAACATCATCGTAGCTTAGCTGCATGAACGTGTGAAATGATTCAAATATTTAGTTTACAAAACGTTGCATTAGATGGTTTTTTATCCATTATTTATCTTAAACTAGAGATTAGAATTAGTTTAATTAATGATATTTGGAGTCTTTTATGAAAGTAGCAATTCTTTGTGCTTTGGGTGGCATGGTGCTTCTTGGGGCTTCAGCAACAACTCAAGCGGAAAACCGTTGGTCAAATTATCAAGGTGTCGATACCAGTAAGTATCAACATCGACCTCATTATCCGCAAAATAGTTACCCACAACATCGACCTCATTATCCGAGTCGTCCAACACCATCTTATCCATCACGTCCGCCACATGGTGGCTACCCACCAATACACAATGGGGTGAGTATTCAATATGTTGCCCCAACGACCATTACGCAGAACTCGCAAAGTTATAGCTGGGTAAATGGTGATCCGAATATGGCACAGATAGAGAGTTCAAACTCGATTTTAATTACAGATTGGCGTCGTTTAGGTTTGCCTGCACCACCTACGGGGATGTATTGGATTTATGAACATGGGCGCTATATATTGGTGCCGAATCGATAATTAAAAAAGATTTGTGTTTAGCGGCTATTTTTGAATAAAAAAATGCCTCCTTAATATTCAATCCCCCTTTACCCAAAGGGGGATTGAAAAAGTATATGCTTTAAGCCAATTCATCATCTTGCGGACGAGGTGTTTTACCCTCAGGTAGCGGCTTTTCACTGTGTTTGTCGCGAATTACAGAGGGGTAATTCCAAGATGCAAAACGTACAATCCAAATTGAAAAAGCCAAAATAAGAATAGAACCAGTGATAATGATTAGATCTAAATCAGCTTTGTGGTCATGCTGAATATCGGAAATGAGTAGGCGAGTTAGTGCTGTAATTGCAACATAAATAAGAAAGCGCACTGGCATATGGTTTGTTTTAAAATAAATCCCCACCATTGCACCTAATTCTAAATAGATAAATAACAATAAAATATCATCAATGGTTGCGTATTGTTTAACAGTTAAAATATCAATCACGGTATGTACAGCAGACCAAGCCACCATACAGCCAATAATAAACAGCGCAACATAGTGAAAGGTTTCAACGGCTAAATTGCCTAATTTATCGAGGAGGGTTTCAATTTTTTCAACTTTGGGATTTCGTTCAGACATTTTTTCCTCCTTAGGTTATACAAACTGAGATTCATTAAATACTATGCAAATTTCATGCACATGAAAGATAAATCAAAAGTTATTGATTCCATTTTATGTTTAAATTAGAGTGGTTTTTTCACAGTTTATTTACTTTTTGAGCATAAAAAATGTATTTGCCCACGCATTTTCAACAGGAAAATCTTCTTGAACTTTTCGATTTAATTGAAAAACATTCATTGGCGAGTGTCATTGTAACTCATGATGGAAAAATCGAGGCGAATCATATTCCACTAGAGTTAGATTCAACTCAAGGCGAGTTGGGTGTACTTAAAGGGCATATTGCAAAAGAAAACCCATTATTTGAAATTTTAAATCAACCCTTATCCGTGTATGTGATTTTTCAGGCAGAGCAGGCTTATATTTCTCCGAATTGGTATGAGGGTAAACATGAACATCATCGCGTTGTTCCGACTTGGAATTATCGTGTGGTACATGTCATAGGAAGCATCCAAAAAATAGAGGATCAGAAATATTTACGTGGCATATTGGCACGTTTAACGCGTACTCATGAATCATCACAGGATATTCCTTGGAAAATGGGGGATGCGCCGAATGATTTTATTGAAGAACAACTTGAGAAAATTGTAGCAATCGAAATCGAAATTTCTTCGATTATAGGAAAATTTAAAGTCAGTCAGAATCGTTCAAAAGTAGATGCTGAAAATGTCGCACATGCTTTAGAAAATGATCATCCTGAAATGTCTGAGGCGATTCGAAAATTTTATCCAAAATAAAAAAGATCATCCAAAAAAAACGCCTGACAATGCAGGCGTTTTTAAAGCTTAGTTCGGAAAATTAAGCCTGAGTAGTAAAGTAGTCTTCGCTAAAGTTCATAATCACTTCTGAACCTGCTTTTACTTTGGTAATACGCAAGTCGATTTCAGGCAAAATACGTTGTGCAAAATAAGCAGCCAAAGCCAATTTATTTTGATAGAACTCGCCATCTTTTGCTTTCGCTGCATTGGCAATTTTTGCAAACATATACGAGAAGCTTAAAAGACCAACTGCATGCAGGTAATCAACAGCCACAGAGTTCGGGAATTCTATATTTTCACTTGCAGCTTCAATCACATATTGAGTCACTGCTTCAATTTCAGTTGCAGCATCTAATGTTGCATCTTTAATGAAGTTTAACTCAGCGTCTAAACCGTTGGCAAAGTCACGAATCTCAGAGATATATTCTGCAATGAATAAACCATTGCATTTAATGGTTTTACGACCAATTAAATCTTGAGATTGAACACCATTGGTGCCTTCGTAAATTTGTGCAATACGTAAATCACGTACGCATTGCTCCATACCCCATTCACGGATATAACCATGACCGCCAAAGACCATTTGCGAATCAATCACCGCATTAAACGCTGTATCGGTTAAAAATGCTTTTGCAATTGGGGTAAGCAATGCCACACGGTTATTTGCCGCTTTAATTGCTTCAGGATCTGTTGAGAATTTAGTGATATCGAGTTGTTGACCTACGTAAACTGCAAATGCACGAGATGCTTCATTATTGGCACGTGCATTGAGCAACATACGACGAACATCACCATGAACTAAAATACTGTCTGCAGGTTTCGCAGGCGATTGAACGCCAGATGCACTACGACCTTGTAAACGGTCAGTCGCGTATTGTGCTGCATTTTGGTAAGCATATTCAGAAGCACCTAGACCTTGAATACCCATAGATAAACGTTCGTAGTTCATCATCACGAACATCGCTGCTAAACCTTCGTTTTCTTTGCCCACCAAATAACCTTTGGCAGCATCAAAGTTCATGACACATGTTGCAGAGGCTTTGATGCCCATTTTGTGTTCGATTGAACCTGGACCTGCTGTATTACGTTCACCAATAGAACCATCTTCATTAACCATGAATTTAGGCACGATGAATAATGAAATGCCACGTGAACCCGCAGGTGCATCGGGGGTTTTAGCCAGAACCAGGTGAATGATGTTTTCAGCTAGGTCGTGGTCGCCACCGGTAATAAAGATTTTAGTCCCAGTGATGTTATAGGTACCATCTGCATTTGGTTCAGCTTTGGTTTTAATAATACCCAAATCTGTCCCTGCATGTGGTTCGGTTAAGCACATCGTGCCTGACCATTCGCCAGAGTAGATTTTAGGTAAATAGGTTTCTTTTTGTTCTTGAGATGCATAGCTGTTTAACGCCATACCCGCACCAACAGAAAGGAGAGGGTAAAGCATAAATGATGGGTTGGTCGCGAATAACATTTCATCAGAAAGCACAGTCAGCATTTTTGGCATCGCCTGACCGCCCCATTCTTCGTCAGCGCCTAAACCAATCCAACCACCTTCAGCATATTGTTTGAATGCTTCTTTAAAGCCAGCAGGAGTAGTCACATTGCCATTGCTAAATGTTGCGCCTTCTTCATCACCGGTACGGTTGATCGGCAAAGTCACATTTTGCGCAAATTTAGCCATTTCTTCAAGAATAGCTTCTGCCGTCGCAGCATCGATATGTGCAAGATTTTCATTGGCTTGCCAGAATTGCTCTGCATTGAATACATCGTTAAGGATGAATTTCATATCTGCAAGTGGCGCATTGTAGATTGGCATGATTCGGACACCTGTTTTTGTTTAAATTTTGGTATTAGTCAGTCTAAGCAAGATATTTCGATTAGGCGACTAAGGGTTAACATTTATGTGTATTTATAAAGAAAAAGGACCGTCAAAGCTATGACCGTCCTTTTTCTTTTTTGTACTCATGAGTACAGTTTTTTATAATGTCGGATTAGAAAGCGAAATGTTCAGCATCTAAAGACATCAATGGCTCTAAGCCACCAGCAATCACGTCAACGTGTGAGCGAACGCGCGGCAGGATTTTCTTGAAGTAGAAACGAGCAGTAGTCACTTTCGCGTTATAGAAGTCAACGTCAGTTGTACCAGCAGCAAGGGTTTCTTGTGCAACAAGTGCCATACGTGCCCATAGGTAAGCGAGGGTTACGTATCCAGAGAAGTACAGGAAGTCTACCGCAGCAGCACCCACTTCATCTGGGTTTTGCATCGCACGCATACCAATTTGCATAGTTAAATCACCCCACTCTTTATTTAGAGCAGCAAGTGGTTCAACAAATTCGCTCATTGCAGCGTTGTCTTTGTTTGCGTCGCAGAATTTATGGATGATCTTAGTGAAGTCTTTCAACATTGCACCTTGAGTACCCAAAACTTTACGACCTAATAAATCAAGTGCTTGAATTTCAGTTGTACCTTCGTACAAGCAAGCAATACGTGTATCACGTACGATTTGTTCCATGCCATGTTCAGAAATAAAGCCATGACCACCGAACACTTGCACACCGTGTTTCGCAGATTCTGAACCAGTTTCAGTTAAGAATGCTTTTGCAATCGGAGTAAGCAGTGACAATATGTTGTCAGCAAATTTACGTTCTTCTTCTGTTGCGCCTTGTTCAACTGTATCTGCATATTGAGATAATAGGTAAACCAATGCACGACCGCCTTCAGCAAATGATTTTTGCGTTAAAAGCATATTACGTACAGCAGGGTGAACAATGATCGGATCTGCTTCTTTTTCTGGCGCTTTAACACCTGAAAGTGAACGCATTGCTAAACGATCTTTCGCATATGCAAGCGCACCTTGGAAAGAACCTTCAGACGCTGCAAGACCTTGTACAGCAGTACCAATACGTGCAGTGTTCATGAATGTGAACATGCAGTTTAGACCGCGGTTTTCAGGACCAATCAAGAAACCTTTTGCGTTATCAAAGTTGATGACACACGTCGAGTTACCATGAATACCCATTTTGTGTTCGATTGAACCACAACGAACGGCATTGCGGTCAGCCATTGAACCGTCAGCATTGACGTTGAATTTAGGTACGATGAATAACGAAATACCTTTAGTGCCTTTAGGTGCACCCGGTAGACGAGCAAGAACAATATGAATAATGTTCTCAGCCATGTCGTGTTCACCAGCAGAGATAAAGATTTTCTCGCCAGAGATTGCAAAGCTACCGTCTGCATTTGGTTCAGCTTTAGAACGGATAAGACCTAAGTCAGAACCTGCATGAGATTCTGTTAAACACATGGTTCCTGTCCATTCACCTGTCACAAGTTTAGGTAAATAAAGCGCTTTTTGTTCGTCAGAACCATGATGCTCAACGGTACGTACTGCGCCGTGAGAAAGACCTGGGTACATACCCCATGACCAGTTCGAAGTACCGACCATTTCTGAAATTGTTACGCCTAATGAACCAGGTAGACCTTGACCGCCATGTTCTTCTGGTACAGAAAGAGATGGGAAGCCGAGTTCGATGTATTTTTGATACGCTTCTTTAAAGCCTGTTGGAGTTGTAACAACGCCATCATTCCAAGTACAACCTTCACGGTCGCCGACTTGGTTAAGAGGAGAAAGTTCGTTTTCACAGAAGTCAGCAGCAGCTTCTAAATATTGATCAACCAACTCACGGTTTACGGTGTCTTGATATGCTGGAAGTTTTGCATAGTGTTCTTCGGCATTTAATAATTCATGTAAAACGAATTGCATATCACGTAAAGGCGCTTTGTATTGTGGCATATCGGTTTCCTCAATACTGGTTTAACCAGCTTATAATCCTAATAAACATTGGAACGTGCCTTCTTTAGACACGTATTTCTATGGGGTAATCGTGCAACATCTTCTTGCTTGGTACAAGCTTTTCCATGCTTTTTCTTGGTGACTGTAAAGTCAAAGATTTTTAGCTTGAAATTGCTAAGTATGTTGAGTGTAAATGCTTTTATGCTTTATTTGATGTCATAAATAGTCAAATACGTAAATTTTTATGTCCAATAAAAAAGGTGCATAAATGCACCTTTTAAACGTGGGGAGATATTTATGTGGCTGATTTCACTGGAGCTGGGGACGACGCAATAGAGGCTTTAGGTTGGAAGCGAACTTTACATTGACCATCAATGGTTTGCGCAGCAACTTTTAGTTGAATCACTTTGCCGTGTGTTTGACCCTGACAGGCTTTAGCAATGGCTTGTTGCGTTGCTTGGCGTTCAGCTAAGCGTTGATTAAATTGCTTGGTTAACTCAGCACGTCGAGCATCTGTTAATGGTTCGTTACGCTGCATATGCATAGTATTACGCATTTCACCGCGCATTGGACGATGTTCACGCGTACCTTGTTGATGTTGACGATCATGCATTTGTTTCATTGCTTTGCGATCTGGTTTAAATGTCATGGTGCAAGTACCATCAAGGGTCTTTTCACCCGCTTTAATTTGTACTGCTGTACCCGCTGCTTTGCTATCACATGCATTTTTAATTTGTTCAACTACTTGTTTACGTTCATGACGTGCTTGTTGGAATTGTTCACGTTGTTCTGCTGTCATTTTGCGTTCATGCTGAGGATGATGGTCTTTCATCATACGAGCATGGTCGTTATCTTTAATTGTATTGTTCGATTGGCAAGCTGTTAAAGCCCCTATGCTCAGAACACTGGCGCTCACTAAAGCAAGTTTTGTCATGGAATTCATTGTTTTTATCTCCAATGAAAAATAATGTAATTTTGATCAGTTAAAGAATAAATAATAATGATGTAGAAACAATGGAGAGTTTTTTAGCATGGTGTTGGTTACAATAATAAATTGAAAAGAAATTTTGAGATTTTGCATTTGAAAATTCGTCGTGTTCCAATTGCCCTACGCCTATTTTTAACCGTGTTACTCACAACTTTAGTGATTACGACGGTGAGCCTTGGTGTCTTGCATTGGACCATGCAAAAAAACTTTGCTCGCTATGTGGCAGATGTTGAAATGCAGAAGCTCGATCATATTATCGGTAATTTGGCAGGGGTTTATACGGTCTATCATGACTGGGGCAATGCCATTCAAGCACAAATTTTGCAAATTGAAGGTAAGGCAGCCCCCGATGATTATGACAAGTTGTCACGTTGGTGGTTACGCCGTCAGTACGATATTGCCTTGCAACAACGTTATTTTCAGGACAATTCTTTAATGAATGTCTCGCCTGATTTAGATAAGGCTGGACAGCATAAGTCGATATTAAATGAAGAAGAACTGAAGATGATCGAGTTGAATTTGCCTTCAGAATATCAACCTTTTGAAGGGCTTAAATTTCCATTAAGTTCTAATCAAAATAGCTTTCGTCCGAATCAAAAAACTGACGGGACGCAAACAAATTCAACACATAATCAAAGTAAGAAAAAGCAGTTTATTTCCATGCCTGACCGTTTGGGCTTAAGTTCTCGATTGTCCTTATATGATGCGGACCGACAGTTTGTGGTCGGTGAACCTTCGGATATTCCCGTGTCTTATCGTCCAATCATGGTTAATAATAAAGTCATTGGTTATTTGGGTTTAAAGCCTGTGCTAGACCAAGATGATGCTTTGAGTATTAACTTTTTTAGTAATCAAAAGCGCTATTTACTGCTGGTTTATGGTTTAACTATTTTTACCAGTTTGATTGCGGCTTTATTGTTGGCAACCTATTTTAAAAAGCCAATTCAACGCTTGTTAAATGCGACACGTGAATTGACCAAAGGACATTATCAGCATCAGGTAAAAATTAATCGGAATGATGAATTGGGTGATTTATCCACTGAAATTAATCAATTGGCGGTCATTTTAGATCAGCATGAACGTTCACGTCGTCAGTGGGTAGCCGATACTTCACATGAGTTAAAAACACCATTGGCAGTATTACAAGCTCAAATTGAAGCGATGCAGGATGGTATTCGTAAACCAACCCCAGAGCATTTTGAAGCGATGTTGCGTCAAGTCACCAGTTTGAAAAAACTGACCCAAGATTTGGCTGACTTAGCCCAAGCCGAAGCGCAGCAACTGACATGTTATATGTCCGAAGTGAACCCGTGGAATGTACTATTGCAGGAAATTGAAAACTTTAAGCCTAAATTTGCCCAAGCCAATCTATCAATTTCAGTGCAAGGTGAAGGTGCGAATTTACAATTAGATATAGATCGCTTTAAACAAATTATGGTCAACTTACTCGGCAACAGCATTCGTTATACTGAAGCAGGCGGTGAGGTACGTGTGCATACTGAACAGTCTGCAACGCATTGGAGCGTGATTGTCGATGATAGTCCATTTGGCTTAACGGATGAACAACTGGCACGTTTAGGTGAGCGTTTCTATCGTGTTGATGACTCACGTACCCGCAGTACAGGTGGTACAGGTTTAGGGTTGGCATTATCTGGTAAAATTGCGCAGGCATTGGGTGGGAAATTGAGTTTTGAACATTCACCCTTGGGTGGTTTGCGTTGCAAACTGACTTTCCCAAAACAGTTAAACTCATAAGGAATAAGATTCATGAAACATGTCATGCTGGTTGAAGATGAAGTTGAACTTGCACAATTGGTGCGAGATTATTTAGAAGCAGCAGGCTTTGAAGTCAGTATGTTTCATGATGGTCAAGAGGCCTATAATAGCTTTATGCAGCGTAAACCTAGCTTAATGATTTTAGACTTAATGGTGCCGCGTATGGATGGTTTGACCATCTGCCGTAAGGTGCGTGAACAGTCAGACTTACCGATTATTATGGTCACTGCACGCACTGAAGAAATTGACCGTGTATTGGGTCTAAATATGGGCGCGGATGATTACCTTTGCAAACCATTTAGCCCGAAAGAGTTAGTGGCTCGTGTACAAGCGGTGTTACGTCGTTTAGACCGTCAAGCTGAACCTGAGCAAAATAGCTTATTCCGTATGGATAAAGCGCAACAACGTATTTGGTATCAACAAAAAACTTTGAATTTAACACCAACTGAATTCCGTTTACTTGAGTTGTTTTTAGAACATGTCGGGCAAGTGTATTCACGTGCACAGTTATTAGATCATATTAACCCTGATAGTTTTGACGTGGCAGATCGGGTGATTGATAGCCATATTAAAAACCTACGCCGTAAAATTTCGGATGCAGCTGAAACGGGTAACCGTCATGAATGGATTCAAGCAGTGTATGGCGTGGGTTATCGTTTTGAATATCCTGAAGATTGATTTTGCTTGTATGACTCAATAATGGCAAAGCGAATAGCTGTGAACTATTCGCTTTTTTATTGGATACTTTTCAGTAGATTTAAGCGTTGTTTTTGAATTTTATTGAGTTTATTGACCACCATTTCATAAGAGCCGATAACTAAGTCTGTTATGAGTTGAGTATCCAGTGCATCATCTTGATATACGCTAATCCAGTGCATCATCTTGATATACGCTAATCCAGTGTTGTTTATTCATATGATAACCTGCGTGAATAAAGGGATAAAAATCTCGAAGCATTTCTCCACGCTGAGGTTCTACTTTAAGGTTAATGACACGCTTTCCTTGTAGTTTAAAGATCATTAAAAAAACTTTATCAAAAACCTTGTAGACATCACAATCTGGACCAAAAGGCTGGCTACAGCTCGTTTCAGAGAGTTGAGAAGCGATGTTTGCTGCAACTTGATGAATATTTATGATCATTTTGTATATACCTTGAATACTCAAACGCAGTTAAGGATAAATTTCGATAATCGTGCCGTTATCAACCAGTTTCCAAATTTCATCCATATCGACATTACGGACGGCAATACAACCCCAAGTCCAATCTTGTTGGGGCATATAATCCATCAGTTTAGGAAGTTTCTCCATCTGTTTACTTGTGGCGGAGCCGTGAATCATCACATCGCCACCAGCAGAGACGCCTAAGCGAGCCGCTGTTGCTTTATCTTGCTGGTTTGGGTAGGAAATGTGCAAAGACTTATAAAAAGCACTTTGCCCATTGCGCCAGTCGATTACATAACGACCTTCTGGTGTTTTACCATCACCTTCTTGAATTTTGTGCCCTATAGGGTCGAAACCAAGTCGCATCGGATAGTTTCTAATGACTTGATCTTGATGTAATAATTTGACCACTCGAGCGGCTTTATAAACATGAATACTGCTAATAGGCGTTTGCTTACGGATATCAGTGATTTCGATATCCGACAATGTCTTGGGAAATTGAACTTGATTAGGAAGTTCAACTTGATGAGAAAATTCAACTTGATTGGGCAGGGTTGGAATAAATTTTTGATATTTCCAATAAAGACCACCACAAGTCATGATGAGCAGAGTAATAAAACCCAGTACGAAAATGTATTTTTTATTCATTGTTGGTTCAAACATATAATCTGAACATAAAGTTCAATAATGAAAAGGATTTGTGGATAAAGTTTAATTTATCCACAATTTTATATTTTATTTAAGATGAACAACTGACCATTACTTCAGGTACATCACTCGGTAGTGGTGCTAAGTCCGAAGCCTGTTCTAAATGTTCTTGTTTAGTATACGGTGTATTGAATAACTTAAATAAGCGATCGACTTCAGAGAAATCATTGCGTTCCGCCAGTTCAATGGCTTTTTGTAGCATGTGATTGCGTAAAGTATATTGTGGATTCACTTTAAACATTTCAGCATCTAGCGCATCGGTTGCTTGGTCTGCTCGAATGCTTTGATATTGGCTCAGAAAAGTATCGAACTGACGGGTATCTAAGCAATCATCACGTAGGGCAGAGTAACTCTTGTTTTGTAGACGGATAAAGCTGTCTGTATAATCGAGTTGTTCTGCTTGCAGAATGCGAAGAAAAGCCATACTGCAATCAAAACTGTCTTTATGGACACTTGGTAGCCCCATTTTCTGGCATAGCCCAAGCGTGTAGTGTTCTAAAAATGTTGTTTCAAAATGCGCTAAACATTGGGCCAAATCTTCTTTAAATTGTTCTTTATTTTCCGCAGGGGCAAGCTGAATCAGGTTGTTGAGCCATGTCCATAAATTCCAGTGCCCGATACTTGGTTGTTGCTGATAGGTATAACGCGCATTGTAGTCTGAATGGTTGTTAATCCAATTTGGACGGAAGCGCTCCATAAAACCGTAAGGACCGAAGTCTAGTGTGGAACCTGTGATATTTAAATTATCGGTATTCATCACGCCGTGGGCGAAGCCGACCAGTTGCCATTTTGCAATCATCACGGCTGTACGCTGAATGACTTTGGTGGCAAATGCTAAAATAGGCTGTTCCGCATCAAGGCATTCAGGATAATGCCATTCAATACATTTCTGTACAAAGTCTACTAATAGCTCAGGCCGATATTGATTAATCCATTCAAAATGACCCAGACGAATATGGCAATCTGAAGTACGAAGCATCATCGCGCCAAGTTCTAATTTTTCCCGTTGTACACCTTGCGTTGAAGAGGTAAAACCCACCGCATTACTCGAGGGTATACCTAAAGCATTCAGTGCATGACCTGCTAAATATTCACGAATAACAGAACGTAATACCGCACGACCATCACCCATACGTGAGTAAGGGGTCGAGCCTGCACCCTTTAAATGTAGGTCAATGGTTTGATTGTTTTTATCTAAAATTTGGGCAATCAGTAAGCCACGTCCATCACCCAATTGTCCTGCCCATTGTCCAAATTGATGTCCTGCATAGACCATTGCAAGCGGTTCAAATTCAGCAAAGGTTTTCTGCCCACTACAGATTTCAACCCAAGCCGCTTGGTCTGCATCCGACCATTGCAATTGATCGGCAAGTGCTTGGTTAAAATGTCCTGCTTTTGCCCCTTTTAGCGGAACTGGCATTTGCTGATGAAAAAGCTTGGGATTGAGCAAAGGATAGCGGGGATTGAATTGCATAGTGGAAAATACTGAGTGGGGTTGGATTCACTATACTTGATATAGATGTACGATTAAAACAGGATTAATCCACAATAAAGAGTTTTGTACCTGTAGCCGTGGAGGAGCGGTGAGCTTCGGCATGATCTGCAACTTGATAACTCATACCAGAGGTCAATGTAAAGCTACGACCATCCTCAAGTTCAGTGTGTAATTCACCTTCAAGACAGAATAAGATATGTTCTTTTAAGAACCATGAACAAAAATAAAGCGCTGCTTTATTTACAGTGCAAGGCTAAATAACCTGCTGAATATTCCACAATACGTACCCGAATATTGTCAAACTGCTGCGTATGCCATAGGGCATGACCATGTTCACTTGCATGTCATTCAGTTTTAATTTCTGTCCAATTGGTGAATCCAAATGGAATGTTATTTAAATTCATTTTTTTCCTTCTTTATATGATTTTAAATGGCTTAGATAAAAGAAAAGCCCCAAGAAGGGGCCTTATCGTAACAGTATCTTATCCAGAAATAGGATTCTTTTTAACACTGCGCATGAGGATTTTTAACGTATTGCGGTGGTGTGCAAGACGCTGCTCAACCAATTGGAAATCCACTTTAAGTTTGTGATCCATTTGTTGAATTTTTTCAGCGACAGATGCTTTCTTGGCTTGAATTTCTTGTTCTTTCAGCTTTGCCCAGTCATTTAATGTTTGGGTAAATGCTTCATATTCCTGTGCAATACGGAGTTTGGCAGTCGCCATATCTTCATTGAGATTGTGCCCATACACAGCCAAATCTTGTTCAGCATATTTAAAGCGCATTGCCAATTCTGCTTTTTTAATATTAAAGCTTGGAATACGGCGTAAATTTTTGGCTAAACCTAATTTTGAACATGACCAAATTAGCCATTTCGTTGGGTCGTATTGCCACCATTTAACACCATTACGGTAGTCATATTGGAAAATGTGGTGGTAGTTGTGGTAACCCTCACCCCAAGTTGCAATGGCTAACCAGAAGTTGTCACGTGCAGTGTTTTCGTCGGTATAAGGACGTTTGCCCCACATGTGGCAGAGTGAGTTAATGAAGAAGGTAACGTGATGGCTTAAGATCAGGCGAAGCAAACCACCCAACAATAATACGCCCCACATATCGCCAACCGCCCAACCAACCGTGGTAAGAATCACGGCATGTACGGCAACTACAAGAAGAATGTAATATTTGTCTTGGAACATTACTACTTTGTCATTTAACAAATCGGGTGCATTTTTATAATTTGATTCTGCTGCTGGATAGTTACGAAGCATCCATCCAATGTGCGCATACCAAAAGCCATTATTAATTGAATATGGATCTTGTTCGATATCATCAACATGACGGTGATGCGTACGATGACCTGACGCCCAGAACAAAATACTATTTTGCACGGCAAAAGTACCCATAAGCATTAAAATGATTTTTAATGGTAAGGTCGCTTCATAGGCACGATGTGCCCATAAACGGTGATAACCCGCAGTAATCCCCAAACTACTTAAACCAAGTAGTACAAATAAGCTGATCCATGCGCCTAAACTAAAATCATGATGATAAGCATATAAAGGGATAGCGATTACAGCCACAATTGGTAGCAAGACCAATGCAAACACTGCAATCCAGTTAATTGGGGCTTTGGGTAGGGGAGCATTCATCTCCAACAGCACTCCTAGAACCTTGTAAAGGTAAGGTATAAATGAATTTGTTAATTCAATACAATTTATATGGATTAAAACTTTCTCATATTAGCATGAGCTAATAAATATGCACTAGCATTATTCTACAGTTGTATTGTACTAAACAGTAACAGAATAATAAGTAGATTTGATTGATTTTATCGAAGATTAAGACGGCTTATTTAGAGATCGACGATAGGACTTAAAAAATGATACTCAAAGCATAGAATAAGAGCTTGTTCTGTTTAGGATTATCTCATTTGTTTTTAATGTTGAGTATATTGAAAGAGATCGTTTCATCAGCATTTATCAGCATAAAATAAAGCGCATTCATTTCCCAAAATGACATCACTCGATCTGGTTGATGTCATATGGATAAGTGTTCTAGCATCATTTTTGGAAAGTCGGTAATTAAGCCATCAATACCTAAACTTTGAAGATACTTTGCACGTTCAATATCATTGACTGTCCACACACTAATGTTGAGTTGGGCTTTTTGTGTGGCTTGAATAATGTCATCTGTTGCAAGTTGATTCATCCAGCCAATTTGACCACAACCTAAGCTTAAAGCCTGTTCAATAGCCAATTCTTTAATGTCATCTTCAACCAGTAAGCCTCGTTTGAAGATGGATTGTTGCTGTTGTAAGGCTTGATGGATTTTAAGGTCAAAGCTGGTGATCACCGCAGTGTGTTCAAAGCCACTTAATTGCTTTTGTAGTTCCGAAACTAGTTTTTCAGCTTGTTGCATTGTTGTGACGGCTTTGACCTCAACTTCAAGGTGTTCAAAGTCGTGCATGATTTTTAAGCATTGTTGCAGCGTGGGCGTGACTTCAAATTTGTTCCAATCTGGCCAAATAGATGCTTGATTATAGGGCTGTAATTTAGAGCTGGAACAGTCATACAAATTTTGATTAATACCTGTAGTACGAATAAAATTGTCATCGTGCATGATTACCAGTTCGCTATCTTTAAGTTGGCGAACGTCAAATTCGACGGCTCGAATGCCTAAATCATGAATGTATTGAAAGCCTCCTAACGTATTTTCAGGGGCCTCACCACGCGCACCACGATGACCAATAATTTTCATATCTGATTTTTCCATTGCAGCGTTTTTATTATTACGACGGAGTCGGAGAGTTTAAAGCGTTAAATGAGCTACAAGTAGTGCAAGTAAAACTTCGCCATTCACAAAACTCGTCGAATATTCTTACGAGTGTTAATTTATCGCAGAAACATTCAGATTTTAATCTTGCGGTGCAATGCGCCTCATGCTTTGAACAATTGTGAATGGCATTTACGCGGAACATGTTTGAGGGATGATCTGCGGTTATTTAATATACTGTTATTTAATGAATAGTATTTCAAATGGTCTCATTAATATTTTTTTGCCACAATACTTCGCTACCACCTTCAGCACGTTGCAAAGTACGTGAAGCAACAAATAACCAATCGGATAAACGATTGAGTAATTGTAGTGAAGTGGCTTGAATATTTTGGTCGCGGCTATGTACGGTCATCAGGCTACGTTCTGCACGGCGGCATACTGAACGGGCTTGATGTGCATAGCTACACGCCAAAGTGCCCGCAGGTAAAATGAAGTCTTTGAGCATGGGTAAGTCTTCATTCATACGGTCAATTTCATTTTCTAAAAATTCAACAGCAACAGGTAAGACCATATTGTAGTTTGGAATGCAGACTTCGCCACCAAGGTCAAATAACCAGTGTTGAATCAGGCTTAAAGATTTGTCCCAAGCTGCTTTGTCTTCAATTGAACTGACAGTAATTTGTGAACGTAAAATACCAATACATGAGTTCAGTTCATCAACATCACCTAAAGCAACAATACGCAAATCATCTTTTGCGACACGTGAACCATCGCCAAGTCCTGTTGTGCCTGAATCGCCTGTACGGGTGTAAATTTTACTTAAACGGTGGCCCATAGTGTTTCCTAGAATTTTTAAAGTCATAAAAAAGGATAATGTCGGTCAGAGCATTATCCATAAACTGCGCTGTTTTAAATGTATTTTTGAGGCTTTAGGTTAAATTAATAACGGAAAGTTACCCCAGCAGAAGCAAGGCGACCGCCGTTGACATAGTAAACACCGTTGCCGTTGTAAGCTGTTTTATAATTTACATCGCCAATGTTCTCAATATTTGTGAATAATTTGATCATTGGAGTTGGTTGCCAGTACATATTTACATTTGTGGTGACATAGCCAGGATTGGTGGTTGGTGTTGTAGATGGGTAATCTGCAAAATCTTTTGAATTCGATTTTGCGATAACAGAAGCTGATACACCATACTCACCATCATCCCAACCCGTTGTAAGTGTTAGGCTTTGACGTGGGCGACGAGTTAAATCTTTCTTGGTTTCATCATCTTTGGCTTGAACATAAGCATAAGTGGTACTTAAAAACAGCTCATCTTGCTGCCATTTGAATGATGCTTCACCGCCTGTAAAAGTGGCTTTCTTGATATTTTCTAGTTTTCCTGCTTTAGAACTAATCAGGTTATCCACTTGATTATGATAAACAGATAAGCCTAAATTGATATTGTAGTTTAATTTTTGATCCACACCAACTTCATAAGAGAAGCTTTCTTCTGGTTTTAGATCAGGGTTTGCACCCCAAGATATTGCATATAGATCATTGGTGGTTGGTGCACGGAATGCTGAACCTACATTGGCATATATACTAGTAAGCGGTAAAATCTGATAGCGAATAGCCCCTTGACCTACAGTATGCGTACCAAACTTCTCATTATCTTCAACGCGAACACCAACTTGTGTTTCTAAGCCGTTGTTTTGATATTGATGCTGAGCAAAATAGCCAATCGTATCTACAGAATCATTGTATTTAACATCTTGTCCGCCCCAAAGATTCTTAGAATAAACATCACCTTTGATATCTTTGAATGTTGAACCTACTAAAATATTTTGTGTAGGTGTAAATTTCCATTTTGTATAAAGCTCTGCTTCTTGAGTGGTGCTGTGAACATAATCTGATGATTTGTTTTGGTCGATATTATCTTTATATTGAGAAAGACGAGCATGTACTGCAATGTTGTCTAAAATATTTAAACGACCTTTTAAGTTGATTATCTCATTGTTGAAATCTTGAGAAACTAAGTTGCCATAGTTATCGTAATCGCTATAGCCTTCATTTTCACTGTAATCAACAGATGCTGCGAAGCTTTCTTTTTCAACACCTACTTTTGCACTATAGCCTTTTTGATCAAAGCTCGCTTTTTTATTATTTTTTGCATCAGTTACAGCGGTACCATCAGTTTCTAAACGTTGACCACGAATTTGGGCATAGAAACCATTTTCGGCTAAATCAGCACCAATAACAGATTTATAAGTGTTATTTTCACCAATTTCACCTGTAACAAATGCAGATGTTTTTTCAGGTGTTTTTGAAATAAGTTGTACTACACCACCAATTGCATCTGTACCATATAAAACAGAAGCAGGGCCCTTTAGTACCTCAATCTGTTTAATATCAGTGGTATCAATAAAAGGCAAAGATGCAGTACCAGAGGTATTTGAATTGAGACGAACACCATCTCTTAAAAGTAAGGTGTGGTTAGAGTTCGTACCACGTAAGAAGATGGATGCTATTTGTCCATAACCACCGCTTTGCACCATATTAATAGAGGCATCTGTTTGTAGCAGTTGTGGTAAAGATGCAATTGGAGATTGCTCCAGAATTTTAGGCTCAATAATATTAATTCGTGCTGGAATATTTTCAATTTTTTCTTCAGAACGAGAGGCAGTAACCACCAAAGTTTCTAAAGATGTATTAACAGAGGAATTTGTATTTGCTTGTGCAGATACGGAGAAACCCATTGCAATAGCAATAGCGCCTACAAGCGCAGTAGGTTGAAAAAGAGTAGACATGTTTTACGCTCCATACATTCACCCCCCGTGAATGATTGAGTTAAAGGAGCAACAAGCAGGTTTCCGGACTTAAATGTAATATCAAATCGTTGATATTTGCATATCCACCTTCCCACACTTTTAGTGCAGTGGTGTCAATCTTAAAAAGATTACATTGATATGCTTTTCATTTTTACCGTTGCGGGGGCAGTGTTGGATTTTTACCAACTTCCCTAAAGCGAATGCTTAGACTTGTTGCATTTTGCGCGAAGTATAAAGTTTGTATGTGAATTACACAATGTATGTAAATAATATTCGGGATGAACTTTACTCAAGCTTTTAAAATTGCATTACAATGATTCGCCCAAGATTTATATACAGCTTATAAATTGGGCTTAAATAGAGCTAAAACCAGAGCCAAGACTGTATGCGAACGCGCGCCAAAATTTGCGGAATTACACGAATTCAAGATATTCAATCTGTTGTACAGGCAGGTGCAGATGCCATTGGATTTGTCTTCTATCCACCGAGCCCACGCAGTGTCACAATTGAACAAGCAAAAGAGCTTGTAAAATACGTACCTGCTTATGTGCAAACGGTTGGCTTATTTGTCAATGCAACAGGTGACGAAATTGCACAGGTCTTGCAACAAGTACCATTAGACATGATTCAATTTCATGGTGATGAAACACCTGAACAATGTCAGGTGATTGCGCAACAAATAGGTCGTCGCTGGTATAAAGCCATTCAGGTTAAACCTGATTTAGATATTGTAGAAGTGATAAAAAGCTATCAACACGTCGGTGCGAGCGCAGTATTGTTGGATGCTTGGCATCCTGAGCTTAAAGGCGGAACAGGGCACCAATTCGATTGGGCACAGTTCCCAAAACTGAATATTCCTTTAATTTTGGCAGGCGGCTTAAAGCCTGAAAATATTGAAGACGCTATCAAGACGACTGGGGCTTACGCAGTCGATGTCAGCGGAGGCGTAGAGTCCGCAAAAGGTATCAAAGACCAACAACTCATTGAACGATTTATGCAAGGAGTCCAACGTGGATCAGCAAAGTGTTAGTCAGAACAGTCAGGTCGTTGACTATACCCAATTCCCCGATGAGCGTGGGCATTTCGGTATTCATGGTGGGCGTTTTGTGTCAGAAACGCTGATGGCGGCTTTAGAAGATTTAGAAAAACTCTATTTCCGCATGAAAAATGATGCCCAGTTTTTGGCTGAATTCGACCGTGACTTAGCCTACTATGTCGGTCGTCCTAGTCCACTTTATCATGCTGAACGATGGTCAAAAGAATTAGGTGGTGCACAAATTTACTTAAAACGTGAAGACCTGAATCATACAGGTTCACACAAAATAAATAACACCATTGGTCAGGCACTTCTTGCCAAACTTTCCGGTAAAAAACGAATTATTGCGGAAACTGGCGCAGGTCAGCATGGTGTAGCAACCGCAACGATTGCCGCACGTTTAGGTCTTGAATGTGTTGTGTTTATGGGCGCAGAAGACGTAAAACGTCAAGCGATGAATGTCTATCGTATGCGTTTGCTTGGTGCAACAGTTGTTCCAGTAGAAAGTGGCTCTAAAACACTCAAAGATGCCATGAACGAAGCGATGCGTGACTGGGTCACCAATGTAGACTCAACTTATTATGTGATTGGTACAGTTGCAGGGCCACATCCATATCCACAATTGGTACGTGATTTTCAATCGATTATTGGCCGTGAAGCACGTCGTCAAATTCAAGAACAAGCGGGTCGTCTACCTGATGCATTGGTTGCATGTGTAGGTGGTGGTTCAAATGCAATGGGCTTGTTCTATCCATTCTTGAATGATTCAGATGTGAAAATGTATGGTGTTGAAGCGGCAGGTTATGGCATTGAAACAGGTAAACATTCTGCGCCATTGAACGCAGGTCACGTGGGTGTATTACACGGTAACCGTACTTATTTAATGTCAGATGATCAAGGTCAGATTGTTGAAACGCATTCGATTTCTGCTGGTCTAGATTATCCGGGTGTCGGTCCTGAACACAGTTTCTTAAAAGACATGCACCGTGTTGAATATGTGCCGATTAATGACCAAGAAGCATTACAAGGCTTCCGTGATTTGACGCAAATTGAAGGGATTATTCCTGCGCTTGAAAGTTCACATGCAATGGCATATGTGACTAAACTTGCGCCAACCATGTCGAAGGATCAAATTATTATTGCGACGGTTTCAGGTCGTGGTGATAAAGATTTAATGACAGTTGCGCGTATTGATGGCGTGGAAATGGTTGAGATGTAATTACTTCTTTGAAGCCTCCCTATTTGGGGAAGGCTTGGAGAGGAGGATTTAAAGAATCGTGTTGGGTGAAAGCTCAGCACGATTCTTTTATTTACTTTAATGAAAATGGCTTAGGTCATTTAAAAGAGGGAAAATTGATAAATGCACTTCCTCATTTTAAGTGATGAATTGTGATTGGTTTGCGTAGGAAATAGCTTACTTTTGTTTTGGCAAAAGTAAGCAAAACCATTTGTTTTACTGATGCTGCATCCTTGCAGCACAGTAAAACGGCGACATCCATGTCGCCTCCGCGTCTCCCATACTTTTAATCTATCATTATTTTTATCATGACGGAGTCTTACCGTTTATTCATCTGATTGTAGGAGTTCGTAATGTTACTTTTAAAAAAGTAACCAAAATACGATTCATCAGCAAAACTCGTCGAATATCATCATGTGATTTATACTTCGCAAAAACATGATTTATTTAATTTTAGTCTGACTCGAACAGTTGCTGATGGGTTTGGCGTGTATCATTTAGATTAATGTTTTTGTTGGAAAAGTATGTTTTCTGTCTCGTAAATGATTAATTATTTTGCGATGTAAGAGAAATTATTGAATAGAGGGAATCTAATGCCCAGCCTATTTATCGTCATGCTCGGCGGTCGTCATGCCCGTGCTAATACAGAAGTGCATGATGTGGTTTTAGCCGTTGGTGATTCGCTTGAAGGCGTGTATCCACAACTGAAAAATGCATGGTTTGGCGAACAAAAAGGTTTACATATCGATGCTTGGGCACAGATTTATGGTGTGACATTTGAAGGCAAAAATTATCAAATTCAATTTACTGATGCTGCGCCGAAGCAAGCCGATCAAAAACTCTATTTGATTAACTTAGGTGGTTACGATGCACGTGAGTTTGGTGAATTGCATCGCTATGTTTTAGTGGTTGCACAAAATACAATGGTGGCCAAACAACAGGGCAAAGCCCACTTTGCACAGCATTGGCAAAAACAACATACAGACCGTATATTAGATGTAGATGATTGTATTACCATTGATCAGGTACATGGTCGTTATGTACAATTAATCGAGGGTGAGTTTTCAGGGAATCAGTGGGAAAACACATATTTAATGCTCAATGATTAGTGTGCATATCTTTATGATTAATAAATGTTATTTATGTGTAAACCAACTTAAAAGAATGAGATGGAGTTTTTGTAAATTTTGGATGAATAACGATTAATTACACTGTTTTCATCTATTTTTATAGGCATAATAAGATTATGGAATTTATGATCTCTTAGCTAGATGGAATTTGATAAATGGATTTGATTCAATCAAATGGACAACCGAATTATGGACGTTTCAGTGCTCTTCCAACAATTATCGATTTAAATAAATATCAATATAAAACGCCTTATGGCGAAGTGCTCACAGGTTGGCGTAAGCGGCTAAAATATAAAAAATTCAAATTTTGTTCTATTCAACATGAACACTACACCATTGGTTTAGCCATTGCTGATATTGCTTGGGCAGGGCATGGCTTTGTGTATATCTATAACCATATGACCGATGAAGTTTTAGAATGGAATGCAATCAACTTTTTATCTCGTCATACAGTCGTTGATGAACAGCCACTTTATAATCAAAGTTCTTTTTCTAAGTCACCTTTTCAAATTGATATTCAGCATGCCAATGGGGTGCGCTATATTCAGGTGACTAAATACGGTGAAATTAAACTCACTGCGCGAATTTTCTGTGCAGGGACAGATGCACTGAGTATGTGTAGTCCAACAGGAATTAATGGCTGGACTTATACGCAAAAGCTCACAACTTTAGCTTGCGAAGGCTTTTTTATGAATAAGCAGGGGGAAGCGATACAGTTTAATGAAAAAACTTTTGCTTCTTTGGATGACACTTGTGGTTTTCTGCGCCCAGAAACGGCTTGGTTTTGGTTGTCGTGTAATTTCTGGGATTCACAAAATAACCGTATTGGTTTGAATTTAGCTTCTGGGGTGAATGAAAGTTTTGGTAATGAAAACTGTTTGTGGGTGAATGGGGTTTTGTATCCATTAAGCGATGTTTTATTTCAACATCAAGAAGAGGGGCACTGGACCATTCGCTCACTCGATGAAAAATTGAATTTGGATATAAAGACTGGATGGCGACGCTATGAAAATCTTAATTTAAGATTAGTGGGAAGTCAATTTAGCCAATGGCAAGCTAAAATTAGCGGTACGATTCAGCAAGATGAGCAAGAAATTGTTTTGTTAAATGAGTATGGTTTGTTAGAGCAACATTACGCCAAATGGTAATAACGCTGTAGCATAAATAATAAGACCAAGTCCAAATTAATTTGGACTTGGTCAATAATAGACAACTTACATAAATCAAAAAATTTTCAATATTCGATTCTTTAAAACCAACACTGCCTCATTTGATTGATTCAATTTTTATGCCTTTGCGTAGGCATTATCTCTACTTTTGAAAGGTCAAAAGTAGCCAAAAACCTTTTGTTCCCCATACACGACATCCTTGTCGTGATGGGAAACGTGTGGCATCCATGCCACACTCATGAATCCAATATTTCCTAAAGTTCATTTTTTGGAATTTACGAACTATTTGTATTGATTAAAACAATTTATTAAAAGAAGTTTAATGAATAAATTATTTCTAGTCTTTAGCCGCCTGCCAAAAAGCTTCTCCTGCTGTAATCGGATCACCTGTTTCTTCTAAGGTTTTTACCCAGACATCATATTGAGCAATCACAGGATGTTGACTAGGATGGAAGTCTTTGCTAAACCAATCACGGTATTGCTGGCCCATTCTTATAAAGATGCCATTTCTACCCAAAAACCAAGGCAAGCCTCGAATATTCATTTGTAGACGTTGTAATGGTGTAAACCCATCATGTCTTAACATCACATTGGTACGGTAAATGGTAAAACCAAGCATGAGTACTGTGGTCCATACAAGTGTAAATTTACGTGTCAATTCAGACACATTTCCAACCTGTTTCATAACATCAAAAGCGACATCACGATGTTCCATTTCCTCAATCGCATGCCAAGCAAAGAGTGCTCGAACATAAGGATGAGCTTCACGTAGGGTCTCTTTTTTATTGTAAAAGGTTTCTGCCATAAGAGCAGTCAAGTGTTCTGCCGCAGCGGTCATGGCAATATTGTATTGAGGTGAACGCGTTTCTAGTTCGAATTTAAAAATTTTAGTTAAACGCTGAATAAACTGGTCAACAGGCATACCTTGCTCTTTCATGACCTGATTCATTTGATCATGGGCGATACCATGTTGCGCTTCTTGGCGAATAAAGTCCGCGACGCGTTGCTTTAAATCTGGATTGGTAATTTGATCGCGGAACAGACGAACCGATTGAATAAAGTAGCGTTCGCCATCTGGAAAAGTTAGGCTTAATGCATCAAACATACGGGTAATAAAGGGATCTCCCCCAAACCAAAAACGAGGGACTTCATTCAGTTTGAAATCAAGATGGCTACGAACTACGGGAGTTGCTTGATATTGGACAATGGCATTCATTTTGTTTTACTTAAATCGCCTTGGATAATTGCAGTATGTCGGGCTTTTTGAATTTTGTTTTGACAGTAATTGCCATTTTTTATACATTTGACGACAGAATAAAAAGTTCCCATGTCCAAATAATCTGAAAATATAGAGCAAAGCCATGCAAGAAATACAGATACCGAATGGCTATTTTCAACTCTGGCAAATGTATTTGGCAGAACGTGGTTTAGATGGATTGAACCTCGACTTTCTTCAACAGGAGCAAGCACAATTACGTCACGTGTTAAGCATGCCTATCGATACACAGTCATCTTATACGTTTTTTTTAGATGTGATCCATCGTACGCAGCAGCATCTAGATTGCCCACAACTTATTTTTGATATGGCACGGCATATACGACCTGAGCATTTTGGTGTTTTAGGTTATATGGCATCTAGAAGTAATAACGTCGCAGAGGTCATTCACTATATGATGCGTTTTAGCCGGTTGGTCATTGATGGTTCTGCGGCAACGCGGGTACACGTGTATCAACAAGGAGGCGCGATTCATTTGGCATGGCCCAATATTCATGAAAAATATGCCTTGATTCATGAAATGACTTTTGCCTGTATTGTACAATTAGCACGACAAATTTTTGGTTTGGGTCAGCCTATTTTAAGAGCTATCCATTTTGCCCATGCAGCGCAAATGAGTGTGTATCCTTATCAGAAATTTTATGGCTGTGAGGTGTTATTTAAACAAGCTGATTATCAACTGGTATTGAATTTGGAAAGTTTAAACTTGCAGCCGCACCAATCCGATCCCTCACTGATTCATTTACTCACCAAACAAGCTGAAGAAGCGATTGCTTCTAGGTTAAGTTATGAAACTTTAGATCAGCATTTACATATGAGGGTGGCTGAATATTTGCGCTTGCAAAATAGTGTGCCGAAAATTGACCAAATTGCCGAAGAGTTACATATATCTTCACGAACATTACAACGTCAACTTAATGACAAAAATTTATCTTTTAAAAAAATTATTGAAATAGAGCGAATGAAGCGCTGTGAGCAATTATTACTGCAAAATTTCAGTTTGACTGAAATTGCAATATATTTGGGTTATTCGGACCAGTCTGCTTTGGCACGTGCTTATAAAGCTTATAGTGGTCAAACTTTATTACAACGAAAGCAACAGTTGAAAGAGTAACTTGAACTATATAAAGCAGCACATTTAGGGGCTATACCGTATTCTTTTGTCACTTCGCAGGTCATAGAAAATAAGAAAAAGGAAAATCGTGTGTAGTGAAGAGCAGGTTTTGCTATTTCATGAAACATTAAATTTAAAATATAACTTATTTATTTTTATCAAATTTTTACCAATAAAAATAAGTTTATCTTCATGTTGGCTATTTTTTTAATAGCAAAATTAGGCATCTTTGATCATTGAGAAAAAATCGTAAATATCAGTAAATGGTGTTCTCGGATTGTTCTGAAAAAATGAGATTGTTAGTCTAATGTAGCGTGAAATTTTCAGACTCTATTCAATGAGTAAAAAATAACGTTACAATGCGTTGTCTTGTATTTCTACAAAGCCAACTCCTCAGTTTTTAAATAATTCAAGGAAAGCATACCCTTATGTCACGTTTAGCCACTCGTTTTGGACAGCTTAAATCTCAACAGCGTAAGGCGCTGGTTTCGTATGTGATGGCTGGTGACCCTCACCCAGAAGTAACAGTTCCATTGTTACATCAGATGGTTGAGGCAGGTGTAGATGTGATTGAACTTGGTCTTCCATTTTCAGACCCTATGGCAGATGGCCCAGTGATTGCCCTTGCAGCAGAACGTGCATTGGCAGGCGGGACCAATACCTTAGATGCTTTGAATATGGTGAAAGAGTTCCGTCAAAAAGACACAGAAACACCTGTCGTTTTAATGGGTTATTTAAATCCCGTTGAAGTGATCGGTTATGAAAAATTTGTGTCTTATGCCGATGAATGCGGTGTAGATGGTTTACTTCTGGTGGATTTACCGCCTGAAGAAGCAAAAGATTTAGATGAAGTGTTGAAAAAATTCAACATGGATCAAATTTTCTTACTTGCGCCAACATCTACAGATGAACGTATTCAATATGTGGCGAATCAAGCCAGTGGCTTTATTTACTACGTGTCCTTGAAAGGGGTAACGGGTGCAGCAACGCTAGATGTTTCTGAAGCTGCAACTCGTATCCAAAAAATTAAAGCTGTGACTGATATTCCTGTTGGTGTGGGTTTTGGTATTAGTGATGCTGCCTCTGCGAAAGCGATGGGTGTAGCGGCTGATGCTGTGATTGTTGGTAGTGCTTTTGTCAAACAATTTGCGAACTTAGCGCCAGAACAAGCCGTTGTCGAAACGGTTAATAAAGTCAAGGAGCTTCGAGCAGCGCTCGATGAGTTAGTATGAATCAAGAAGTGAAATCAGGCAAAATTCTGAGCCCAGCGACGCCGTGGACGGAACGTCATGTTCCGGGTATTCACACACCTGATGAGCAAACTGTACTCAAAGCAACGTTTACAGAACCAACGATTGAATGTCCTGAATGTCACGCACTGGTTACACGTACAGCCATATCATTTAATGCTTATGTTTGTCCGCAATGTGACGAACATTTGCGTATGAAAGCGCGAGATCGTTTAACGTGGTTCTTCGACCACGTTCAAAATGAATTGGGTCAAGAATTTGTTGCCAAAGATCCACTCAAGTTTGTGGACACTAAGCCATATCCAGACCGTATGACCGAAGCACAAAAGAAAACGGGTGAAACTGAAGCATTGGTGGTAATGCAAGGTTTGTTGAAAGGTATTCCTTTGGTTGCATGTGCATTTGAATTCGACTTTATGGGTGGTTCAATGGGTACGGTTGTAGGTGACCGTTTTGTGCAAGCGGCTGAACGTGCCATTAAAGACAAACAACCGTTAATCTGCTTCGCTGCATCTGGTGGCGCACGTATGCAAGAAGGGATGTTGTCACTCATGCAAATGGCACGGACTTCAGCAGTGATTCAACGCATGAAAGATGCAGGTTTACCGTATTTAGTGGTATTGACCCATCCAGTGTATGGTGGTGTAACTGCTTCACTTGCCATGTTAGGTGATGTGCATATTGCTGAACCTAAAGCCATGATTGGTTTTGCGGGTAAACGTGTGATTGAGCAAACCGTCCGTGAAACATTGGAAGAACCATTCCAACGTGCTGAATATTTGCTTGATCATGGTGTAATCGATCAAATTGTTCATCGTCACGCATTACGTGATACAGTCTATCGTATTGTCGCGAAACTGATGAATTTGCCTTGAACACAGCACCACTTGCAACAGACTCTTTAACTACATGGCTCAATTATTGGAGCCATGTTCACGTTACGGGCATTGATTTAGGTCTGGAACGCGTCATTCCAGTGGCTGAAAAGCTCGGGGTGACACAACCACAGGCAAAAGTACTGACCGTAGCAGGAACCAATGGTAAAGGTTCAACCACCACGACTTTAGCTGCCATTTTAAATGCGCAAGGCTATCAAGTCGGTTTATATCAATCACCACATATTTACCGTTTTAATGAACGAGTGAAGTTGTCGGGGATTGAAGTGGATGACCAGACTTTGGTCAATGCGTTTGTACAAGTGGATCAAGCACGTCGCGAGTGTGATTTAAGCTTATCGTTTTTTGAAGCAACCACGCTGGCTGCTTTTGTGATTTTTAAAAATAAACAATGTGATGTTTGGGTTTTAGAAGTTGGTTTAGGCGGTCGCCTAGATGTGGTCAATGTTGTAGACCCAGATGTGGCTGTGATTACCAATATTGGTTTAGATCATATTGATTGGTTAGGCGACACGATTGAAAAAATTGCCTTTGAAAAAGCAGGCATTATTCGCCCGAATATCCCCGTAATTTTTGGTGGTTTACAACCACTGCCACAGGCGATTCAAAATAAAGTCGACGAATGTCAGGCTCAACTTTATGTGGCAGAGCGTGATTATTTTTATCAATATACCGAAGATGGTCAAGCTTGGATGTTTGCATCATCAGGCACGACTTTAAAACTTCCACTTGGTTCTTTGGCACTGGAAAATATTTCCACCGCAGTTGCCGCTATTTTAGTGAGTGGTTTAACAGTTAGCCAAGCAGCTATTGCACAAGGCATACAACAGGCAAAACTGCAAGGTCGTTTTGAAATCTGTCAAATTCAAGGTCAAACGGTTATTTTTGATGCTGGGCATAATCCGCATGGTGTTAAATTTTTGTTAAAGCAGTTGCGAAAATTCTTAGAATACAATAAACAGTACACAGAAGTGATCAGTGTTTTTTCAATGTTGGCAGATAAAGACATCAATTCCGTCGTAGAATTGTTGAAAGATACTGTTTTAACATGGAAAATTGCAGCATTAACCGTTCCACGAGCAGCGGAAAGAGCACAGCTTGATGACGCGTTACGGGGCGAAACAGTACAACACTTTGAAAGTGTTCAATTGGCTTTTAAATCAGCGCTGAATGAAACAAAAAATAATCAGCTGATCTTGGTATGTGGTTCATTTCATACCTTAGAAGCGGTATGGGAGTATTTGGAAGAATGTCAATGAATAGCACACAACGTTGGATGGGTGGCGTTGTTTTATTAGGTGGTGGTGTTCTATTGGCAGCATTGCTTCTGAAGGGTAAAGACGAAATATATCAAAATGAATTTAAAACCCCAGAGCGTGCTTCCCAAGTCGAGCAGCAAAAACCTGCTACAGCAGGAGAAATGATTCAGCTTCAACCTTTAACAGTTGATGTTGAAACTGAAAAACGTTTACTAGAAGAACAACGTCGGGCTCGTGAAAAATCAGTTGCGGAACAAGAAGCGCGTGCAGCAGAGTTTTTAGTAATGCAGCAACAAGCAGAAGCAGAAGCAGCACGTAAGGCAGCAGAAGAATATGCGGCTTTGAATGCACATCGTACAGGTGCACAGCAAAGTTCGGACAATATTCCCCCTGAACTGATTGAAGATGAAAAAGTAAAACAAAAGCGTTTGGCTGAAGAGAAACTGAGCGCTGAAAAAAAGTTACAACAGCAAAAAGTGCAACAACAAACTGATGCTGATAAAAAAATAGCTGCAGATAAACGTAATGTTGAAGCAGAAAAAAAGTTAGCTGAAAAGAAAGCTGCTGAGAAAAAAGCAGCGGAGGATAAGGCGCAGCAACTGGCTGAGGAAAAACGTAAAGCAGCTGAGAAGCAGGAAGCTGCAAGAAAAGAAGCTGCAAGAAAAGAAGCAGAACAGAAAGAGGCTGAAAAGAAACAAGCACAAACCAAGCATGAGGCAGATTTAAAGAAAAAAGCCGAGGCTGAAAAAGCGCGTGATTTATTGGAAAATGGTGATAAACAATGGATGGTGCAAGTGGCATTGGCAGCAAATGAAGCCAATGCAGATGCAGTTGCATCTAAGTTACGTGCCAAAGGCTATAAGGTCACCAAGAGCCCAACCTCGAAAGGTATTCGAATTATGGTCGGGCCTGCTAAAAATCGAGATGTTGCAGATTCAGCACGTAAGAAAATTACCAGTGATACAAGCCTAGGTATGAAATCAGCATGGGTGATTGACTGGATGCCACTTGATAAACGCTAAATCGAGTTGAAGCAAAAAATTAAGATGGGTTTGACAGTTGCTGTCGAATCCATTTTATATTTTCAGGGCTAAATATTTTTTCGATATTTATCCAAACAGGATGAAAGCCATAACCCCCATGTTTCATTTCATTCAGTGCATCTTCAGTTTGCCAGTTTTCAAAAATAATGCGATACATGGCAATACTTGCACCCGTGCGGTCAGAGCCATGATAGCAATGAATCAATACTTTTTGATTACGGGTTTGTGCTTGTTGAATGTGCTGCATCACTTGTAATAAATCTTCACGGTTCATTGCCCACGTATCAATTGGAATATGAATCAATTTAAAATCTGTTGATGGCAGTACGGCTAGATCAGCATTTCTCGATCTTAAATTAATTACAGCATCAATATGCTGTGTTTTTAATTGTGGAATCAGTTCTGCATTCGGTTGTTCACTACGAAATAACTGCTCACTGATTTGATAAAAATTATTTGCTTGATGAATGACTTTGCCCCAATTTGATGGGCGATGTTCTGCTGAAATGGTTGGTGTAGTGACACATCCGAGCAAACTTGAGCTACTGATAAAAATGACGAATAGGGTTCTTTTAATCATGGTCGATATCGTTCCAATTCAATAGGATCATGCGCACAAATGATTTCGATATTTTTTTGGCTTTGTGCGAGTTGTTGAATTTTATATAAGTTATCTAAACGCATTGGATTATTTTCAGCAAAAAGGCGTTCCAATTTATTTAAAGTCCTAAGTTTGTTCTTGGGGTCAAGTTGTAGATGTGAATAATAGGCATCGCCACAGAAGAACAGCCAACCATCTTGCTGCTTAATGGCAATTCCACAATGACCTTTGCTATGACCCAATAATGGAATCATTAAAATTTCATCTTGAAATAAGCGAAATCCTTGGACTTGGTGCAGGTTAAACCATGCTTCGCCTTGCTTTGGTTCGATGAAATTCCAGTAGCGATGTTGTTTAAATTGTTGGGTTTTATAACGCGCTTTATTTTTGAGTGAGAAAAAACTTTGTGTCGCATTATATTCAGTCGATAGCACATGTACCGTGGCATGCGGAAAGTCTGAAATTCCACCAGCATGATCAAAATCGAGATGCGAAACTAAAATATGCTTAACATCTTGAGGGCTAAAACCTAAGCGTTGAATTTGGGTAATGGCGGTTAGTTCTAAATTATGTTCTATACGCCCGAGTCGTGAAGCAAAATTACCTAAACGGACTTGGGGGTGTAGATAATCTTGTATACCTAAACCAGTATCCACCAATACCAATCCTTGATCTGTTTCAAGCAGTAGACAATGACAAATCAATTTGGCATGTAAACCTTTTTGCCCAAATAGAGGGCCACAAACAGGGCACATGGTGCCGCAATGTAAATGATGAATCTTATAAATCACAATATTTATTCTTAAAATTAAGTCAGCGTATTTATAAACGGACTGCAAAATAAATACCAACTTGATTTTGTAATTCAACTCTTTAGTGAAATGAAAAGCCCGTCATAAGACATAATGCCAGTTAGTTCAGAAATTGATTGGCTTATTTATTTTAAATTCATGATGTTATGTAATTCACGGAAACGTCATCCGCAACTTGAGCAATAAATAAAGCACAGCTTTATTTATTGCTCAAGGCAAGATTACTTTGAAAACGTAGGGTTTCTGCGATTAATGGGTCAATAAAAGGTATTTGACGAGTTTTGCGGGTGACAAATGTTTTTGGTTCTTTGGGCTAAACAAAAGAATAAATGAGCTCCAGAAATTTGATTTAAAACGATAAGACTCCGTCGTGAATAACTAAAAAGCTAAGGAGTTAATTGTAAAACCCCTTAACTGATCAGTATTAGTCATAAGACAGGTTGTGTAGAGCAATCAGGATTTGGCTCGTCATATTAATCCTATATTTCTAGCGAGTGATGCTGGCTTTATTTCTATACTCCGTACTCCGTTTATTTTGTACTTTAGTTTTTACTCGAAGCATAGCTTCTCGTCTTGTGTTCGTGTGGAGCAGTGCTCCACTTATCCTCACTCAGGTTGTGGGGTTAAACGCAAGTATGGCTTAACCGCTGTATAGCCTTTAGGGAAGCGCTGTTTAATTTCGTCTTCATCCTTAAGAGAAGGGATAATGACTACATCATCACCCTGTTGCCAATTGGCAGGCGTAGCAACTTTATGCTGATCTGTCAGTTGTAGCGAGTCTACAACGCGCAAAACTTCATGGAAATTACGTCCTGTCGATGCAGGATAGGTAATGATTAAACGAACTTTTTTATTTGGGTCAATAATCACTAAAGAACGCACGGTAAGTGTTTCACTGGCATTTGGATGAATGAAGTCATAAAGCGTAGAAACTTTACGGTCTTTATCAGCAAGAATGGGAAAATTCACCGTGGTATTTTGGGTTTCATTAATGTCGTTAATCCAGCCTTGATGCGATTCAACATCATCGACAGACAGGGCAATGGCTTTCACCCCGCGTTTGCTAAATTCATCTTTTAGTTTTGCGGTAAACCCAAGTTCAGTGGTACATACAGGGGTGTAATCAGCGGGATGGGAAAATAAAATTCCCCAACGATCACCCAAATAATCATAAAAATTAATCAAACCTTCACTTGAGTCTTGCTCAAAATTCGGTGCAGTATCGCCTAAACGTAATGTCATTTTTATCGCCTCAAATTATTTGTTATGGACTTTGCTGAGATCGAATATGGCGCATTTTTTTTGCCAAGGAAAATAGCATTTTTGTATTTCTTTATGCGTATATGGAATATAGCTGCCTGACTTGATTTGTAAAAACTGTATAAATGACGAATTCTATGACTATATTGGTTGTTTAAAATTTGTTACATTGATTTCCCTTGGCTGTCACGTGCTAGAACAAGTGTGCAGAATTTTTTTATTGGTTTTGTCTAAAGCCCTTGTACTTCAAATTTCTAGCACCATAATAACGACTGAGAAAAAATTTATTCATTTGACAAGCAAGATTTAGAGAGTCTATTCATGTTGGCAAGTCTGATCGGAGGCATCTTCGGTACCAAAAATGAGCGCGAACTCAAACGCATGCGTAAAATCGTAGATAAGATTAATGCGCTCGAGCCGACGATATCTGCACTAAGCGATGCAGACTTATCTGCTAAAACTGAAGAATTCAAACAACGGTATAACAAAGGCGAAAGTCTGGATAAATTATTGCCAGAAGCATTTGCTGTTTGTCGTGAAGCGGCAAAGCGAATCATGGGGATGCGTCACTACGATGTACAGTTGATTGGTGGTGTTACGCTGCATGAAGGTAAAGTTGCAGAAATGCGTACCGGTGAAGGTAAAACCCTCATGGGAACTTTGGCCTGTTATCTGAATGCGATTAGTGGTCAGGGTGTACATGTCATCACGGTGAATGACTATTTGGCACAACGTGATGCCGAGTTAAACCGCCCGTTATTTGAATTCTTAGGTTTAAGCATTGGTATTATTTACTCGATGCAGAATCCGACCGAAAAAGCTGAAGCCTATCGTGCGGATATTACCTACGGTACCAATAACGAATTCGGTTTTGATTACCTTCGTGACAACATGGTGTTTTCACTGGCTGAGAAAAAACAGCGTGGTCTAAGCTATGCCATTATCGATGAGGTCGATTCGATCTTAATTGATGAAGCACGTACACCATTGATCATCTCGGGTCAAAGTGATGACTCTTCACAATTGTATGCGGCAATTAATAGTATTCCACCTAAACTTCGTGCACAGAAAGAAGAAAAAGTTGCCGATGGTGGACACTTCTGGATTGATGAAAAGCAACGTTCAGTTGAAATGACTGAAATTGGTTTTGAAACAGTGGAAGATGAACTGATTGGTATGGGCTTGTTGGCGGAAGGAGAAAGCCTCTATTCGGCAGCAAACTTAAATTTGGTTCATCATGTGACTGCCGCGATTCGTGCGCATTATTTGTATCAACGTAATGTTCAATACATCATTAACGATGGCGAAGTAATTATTGTTGATGAGAACACCGGTCGTACCATGCCGGGTCGTCGTTGGTCAGAAGGTTTGCACCAAGCGGTTGAGGCAAAAGAAGGTTTGGAAATTCAACCTGAAAACCAAACATTGGCAACCACGACATTCCAGAACTATTTCCGTCTTTATAAAAAGCTTTCGGGTATGACCGGTACAGCTGATACTGAAGCTGCGGAAATGAAAGAAATTTATGGTTTGGATGTAGTCCTTATTCCTACACACCGACCAATGGTTCGTAATGACATGAATGATTTAATTTATTTAAATCGTAATGGTAAATACGATGCCATCATTCAAGAAATTCAAAATATTCATGAAGCAGGTGTTGCACCAATTTTGATTGGTACAGCGACCATTGAAGCCTCGGAAATTTTGTCTGATAAATTAAAAGAAGCTGGTATTACGCACGAAGTGTTAAATGCAAAACAGCATGAGCGTGAAGCCGACATTATTGCGCAAGCAGGTTCACCAAATGCGGTGACCATTGCAACCAATATGGCGGGTCGTGGTACCGATATTTTGCTCGGTGGTAACTGGAAAGCGAAACTTGCCAAAATTGAAAATTATACGGCTGAAGATGAAGCACGCTTAAAAGCTGAATGGGAACAACACCATGATATGGTGTTAAGTTCAGGGGGTTTACATATTATTGGTTCGGAGCGTCACGAATCACGTCGTATTGATAACCAGTTACGTGGTCGTGCAGGTCGTCAAGGTGATCCAGGTGTGTCACGTTTCTATTTGTCATTAGAAGATGACTTGATGCGTATCTTCGCGGGTGATCGCGTTGTAAGCATGATGCGTGCCATGGGCTTGCAAGAAGATGAAGCCATTGAACATAAAATGGTGTCACGTTCAATTGAAAATGCGCAACGTAAAGTAGAAGCACGTAACTTTGATATTCGTAAGAACTTATTAAAATACGATGACGTCAATAACGAACAACGTAAAATTATTTATTCGCAACGTGATGACGTACTCGCTGAAAGCACCTTGCAAGATTACATTGAAGAAATGCATCAAGAAGTGATCAAAGGTGTGATTGAAAATTATATTCCACCTGAATCAATTCATGATCAATGGGATATTGCGGGTCTAGAACGTGCACTACGTGATGACCTCGGCATTGATTTACCTGTTAATCAATGGTTAGAAGAAGACCGTCGTTTAGATGAAGAAGCTTTGGTTGCACGTATTTCAGATGAAATCGTGACACGCTATCGTAATCGTCGTGAACAAATGGGTGCTGAATCTGCAGCCATGCTCGAACGTCACTTTATGCTGAGTGCGTTGGATCGTCACTGGAAAGAACATTTGGCAGCTATGGATTACTTGCGTCAAGGTATTCATTTGCGTGGTTATGCACAAAAGAATCCTGAACAAGAGTATAAAAAAGAAGCATTTAACTTGTTTGTGAACATGTTGGCTGTGATTAAATCTGATGTGATTACAGATCTTTCACGTGTGCATGTGCCTACAGCCGAAGAACTCGCTGAAATGGAAGCACAGAAACAAGCACAAGCTGAAGCAATGAAATTGAATCTTTCTCATGCAGAAGTAGATGGTTTGACAGGTGATATCACATTGTCAGAAGACAGTAATTTTCAATTCAACGCTGTTGATGAACAAAATATCATTCCACCGTCAAATCGTAATGCGGTTTGTCCATGTGGTTCGGGTTTAAAATACAAGCAATGTCACGGTAAAATTTAATTTTACCTCGATTAATCAGCCACTTTAACGATTGTTCTGCTGTATTAAGAGACAATAGATAAAGTGGCTTTTTTATTCAATTTGAATGCGCAATTTAGTTTTTCAATATGTGAATATGTTTGCAGAGAGTGAAATTAAATGGTATTTAGTTGCATATCTAACTCTGAAAAGCGGAAAGACAATGAAAAAAGCATTACAAACATTGATGATTGCAGCTTTAGCTCTACCTGCTTTAACTTTTGCAAATACGGCTCAAACAACCACTGTAGATAAAGTACAAGCTGCTCGTGGAGCAACAACTGCTCAAGCCGTAGTTAAAGATGACAACATTACGGTGATGAGCCCTCGTACAGGAATTCGTTATACTTTTGCGAATCCGAATCAACGTCCAGTTATCTTAAAGACTGCAGCAGTAACTGCTGCTAATGCAGCAAATGTAAATCGTATTGTGGCTTCCAATCCTGCATTATCCACTGCAAGTCAAGAGAAAGCGAAACAAGCATTATTGTCAGAATCTGCACAATTAGCGTCAAACTAAGCGTAGTTTATTTTTTAGACCAGTCTTCGGACTGGTTTTTATGCTTTGAAAGCACCATTGAATAAAAAATAAATCAAACAAAGTGTTCTGCTCGATTTTTTAATCAATTTCTACTAAGCTGTCATTTTATCACGCACTTATTGGGAAGTTTGAAAATGGCGGTGGGCGACGTAACAATGCCACAAATGCATGTGGTTAAAGGTGTAAAAATTGGTTCTGCTGAAGCTTATGTACGCTATCAGAACCGACGTGACCTTGTCATTTTTGAATTTGCAGATGGTTCAAATGTTGCGGGTGTATTTACCCAAAATGCATTTTGTGCCGCGCCAGTCCATGTATGTAAAGCGCATCTTCAGCTGGGTAATCCACGTTATTTAGTGATTAATACCGGTAATGCCAATGCGGGTACAGGCAAAATTGGCATGGCGAATGCTGAAGCAACCTGTGCGAAATTGGCTGAACTGGCAGGTGTATCTAAAACAGAAATTTTGCCTTTTTCAACAGGCGTGATAGGGGAGCAACTTCCTTTAGAGCGCTTATTGACAGGTTTACAGCCTGCGCTCAATACCCTTAAAGATGATGCTTGGTTAGATGCTGCGTCCGGCATTATGACTACAGATACTTTACCTAAAGGTGCATCTGAACAATTTGAGCTAGATGGTATCACTTATACCATGACGGGTATTTCTAAAGGCGCAGGCATGATTCGCCCAAATATGGCGACCATGTTGAGCTATGTTGCGACCGATGCCCCTATCAGTCGTGAATTGGTACAACAGCTTTTAACAACCACTGTGGATGTTTCATTTAACCGTATTACGGTCGATGGTGATACCTCAACCAATGACTCATGTATTTTGGTTGCTACAGGTCAAGCCGGTGGCACAGAAATTACATCAGTGGATGATGCACGTTATGCAAAGGTTCTCGAAGTTCTCACCCGCGTGATGACACGCCTCGCACAACTCATTATTCGTGATGGTGAAGGGGCAACTAAATTTATTACGATTACTGTTGAAGGCGGAGCAGATACGCAAGAATGTTGCGATATTGCTTATAGTATTGCGCATTCACCTTTAGTGAAAACTGCCATTTTTGCATCCGATCCAAACTGGGGGCGTATCCTTGCTGCGATTGGTTATGCGGGTGTTAAAAATTTAGACGTTGAAAAAATCCAAGTTTGGTTAGATGATGTACAAATCTGTAAAGATGGTGGTGCAGCAGCGGACTATACGGAAGAAGCTGGCGCACGTGTAATGTCTCAAGCTGAAATGACCATTCGTGTCGATTTAGGGCGAGGGCAAGCAAAAGATACGGTCTATACTTGCGATCTTTCTTATGACTATGTCAAGATCAATGCAGATTACCGTTCTTAAGTTTTGTTGAATGAAAGGCCTCCGTTGTGAGGCTTTTTTGTAATAAAAAGTTTTTAATGATTGATCAAAAAAGCATGATGCCATTTTGATCAGTGGATTGAGTGTATTGCTTGTTAGTAAACAGGCACTAAGGATAGAGAAGACGTTTTTATGAATGATGCGACCAATTTAATTGCCAATGAGGCTAAATCTATTGTGCAGGCGCATTTAGATCGTTTAGGCGAGCCTAAAAATATTCATTTGAGTGATGAGGTCAAACAGCAAAAATTTGCGCAAATTCTTGCAGAACTCAAAAAACGCGATGCTGTCCTTGTCGCACACTACTATTGCGATCCTGAAGTTCAAGAGCTGGCTGAACTGTCTGGTGGCTGTGTTTCAGATTCATTAGAAATGGCACGTTTTGGTCGTGATCATGAGGCTTCAACCTTGGTGGTGGCTGGTGTGAAATTTATGGGCGAGACCTCAAAAATTCTCTCTCCAGAAAAAACGGTGCTCATGCCAACTTTAGAAGCCACTTGTTCTTTAGATTTGGGCTGTCCTGTAGATGAGTTCACCGCATTTTGTGATGCGCATCCTGATTACACTGTTGTGGTTTATGCCAATACTTCTGCTGCGGTTAAAGCGCGTGCTGATTGGGTGGTCACTTCAAGCTGTGCGGTGGAAATTATTGAACATCTAGATAGTTTGGGTGAAAAGATTATTTGGGCACCAGACCAGCATCTGGGGCGTTATATCCAAAAGAAAACGGGTGCAGAGATGTTGCTTTGGGATGGTGCTTGTATTGTGCATGAAGAGTTTCGTGCACGTGGCATTGCCAATATGAAAGCATTGTATCCAGATGCAGCGGTATTGGTGCATCCTGAGTCACCAGAATCGGTGGTGGATATTGCTGATGCTGTGGGAAGTACCTCTCAGCTGATTAAAGCTGCACAGACTTTACCGAATAAGTATTTAATTGTAGCAACGGATCGTGGCATCTTCTATAAAATGCAACAAGCGGTTCCCAATAAAATTCTAATTGAAGCACCAACAGCTGGTGAGGGAGCAACGTGTCGCTCTTGCGCACATTGTCCTTGGATGGCAATGAATGAATTGGATGGAATTTTAGCTGTTTTACAAAAAGCCGATCAAGAAATACACGTTGATCCAGCACTCGCGGAACGGGCTAAATTACCTCTAGATCGCATGTTAAACTTCAGTGCCAATTTAAAACGCTAATATTTGTATATAAAATATCTAAGATGCTTGATAAATATACACTTGATGTGGTTTTTTAAGTTTTTTTGAATATAGGTGTTGACGTTACTAAGCGTCACGCCTAGAATGCACACCGTACCGCACGAAGTGTAGTATAAAGCTAAGATGAATCGGAGCATGGCGCAGCTTGGTAGCGCACCTGGTTTGGGACCAGGGGGTCGTAGGTTCGAATCCTACTGCTCCGACCAATTCTTCAAGGCGAAGGTTTAATGATATTTTAATATCATAGGTCATGCGCCTGTAGCTCAGTAGGATAGAGCATCCGCCTTCTAAGCGGATGGTCACAGGTTCGAATCCTGTCAGGCGCACCATTTATGGTAGCTTGATATTTTAGAATCTAAAATGTTGTAACGGTGGATGTAGCTCAGTTGGTAGAGCCCCGGATTGTGATTCCGGTTGTCGTGGGTTCGAGCCCCATCATTCACCCCAATTCGGAGCATGGCGCAGCTTGGTAGCGCACCTGGTTTGGGACCAGGGGGTCGTAGGTTCGAATCCTACTGCTCCGACCATCTTCTAGAAGATGATATAAATAATCCGCTTAAGTGCGGTTTTTTTATGCCTGAAATTTGTGAAATTAAATATAAGAAAATAAAAAACCCTCTTCTTGGTGGAGAGAGTTTTTGTATTAAAAGTCGATTAAGGAATAATAACGACGTTAACACGACGGTTGATTGCCCGATTTTCATTGGAGGTATTCTGTACTAATGGTTGGCTTGAGCCACGTCCAAAAGTTTGAATATTTTGTTGTTTATAACCAGCTTGAATAAAAACATTGGCAACATTCTGCGCACGTTTTTCTGAGAGTGTTTGGTTGTAATTTTCATTTCCAATATCATCGGTATGCCCAATGATTTTTAATTTATCTAAATCATACTTTTGCAGTTGCGAGGATAGGCGGTGGAGAGATGTTTTGTGTGACTCTTGAATTTCTGTGCTGTCAAAACCAAACAATAGTTTTTCGGGTAGCGCGAGTGTCCAGCCTTCATTGGTTAATGAGAATCCTTCTTTTTTTAACATGTGCACTTGTTTGTAATTGAGATGACCGAGATTCATACATGCTGTTAAAAAAGCACAGAATAAAATGGTTAAAGTTGTCTTAATTATTTTGACATGCATCTGCTTGAGCCTCTGTGTTATTTAGATTGGGGGAGATAAACCAGTGGTGCGGCAACGTTTTTGCGCGATACATTGCACTGTCGGCTTGAGTAATCAATTCTTCTGGGGATGTGGCGTGTTTTGCAAAAGCAATACCAATACTGAAACTGAAATAAATTTCAGCTTTTTCGAAAATAAGAGGTGCTTTGCTGCAACTTAATAGGTGTTCGCAAATACTGGCTAATTGCTGTGGCTGTTGAATATTGTGGACAATAATCGCGAATTCATCTCCGCCCAGACGAGTAATAAAATCATGTTGACGTAAGTTTGATTTTAATCGTTTTGCCATTTCTTGCAGTACAGCATCACCCGCTAAATGGCCGTATTGGTCATTAATATCTTTAAAGTTATTGTTATCAATAAAAAATAAAGCAATATGTTCTCTGTGTTTAGAGTCGAATAAACTAAATAAAGTTTGGTAGAAATAATGTCGATTGGGGAGTTCGGTGAGTTCGTCGTGATGTGCTTGATGGCTGAGTTTGATATTTTCGGTTTGTAGTTGTTGGCTCGATGTGTGGATTTTTTCTAACAGCTCGTTGAAGGCGATATTAAGCTCTTGAAATTCTTGTATATCTGAATCAGATAAGCGTAATTGATAGTTTTTTTCTTCACTAATCATTTGTGCTGTTTCGACAATTGGTTGTAATGACCTCATTAGATGTTGATATAGGTTGCTCACAGACCAAAAAAGAACAGCAAGCATCATGAGAAAGCCAAGTATTAAACCGAGTAGTAGTTTATAGAAAAAGCTAACTAAAGCAGATGAATTACCATAAACAATTAATTTGCCATAATTCTCTTGATTGTGTTGAATATTAATAATTGCTGGTTGGTTGAAAAATAGATGATCTAAAATTACCTGACTTGAGGGGGTTGAGCTTTCGTTGTATTTGACCTGTGCAAGTGGGTGGTTTTGATTGTCTAAAACCTGAATTGAACGAATAGGATGTTTTTTTGAATATTCTGCAAGGATCTGTGTGATTGTGGTTTGATCTTTAAAGACTACAGCTGGCTGAATTCGTTCGCCAAGAGCTTCTGATAAAACATGTAAGTTGCGATTGGCGTAAGTTTCCATTGTGTAAGTGGAAATTACCGCAAAGATCATGGTGCAAATAGCAAAAGTGAGTATAAAAATGGCAAGTTGTGATCGTTTAAATAGCTGCTGTAGTGAAGTAATGTTATTAATATTTTTCATTATTACTGCTCACTTGGCTTTGCTAAAAGTAAAACGCGCGGATCGATGTGAACTTTGGATTGACTTAAACTTTCTAAATTAATTTTAAAGCTTAGATGCTTATTTTTTTTATAAAGGCAAAAAGCACTTCCTATTTCGCAATTCAGATTATTTGCACTAATAGATAGTGCTGGGTAGCGAACAGCTGTATTGAGAAGATGTTGCTCTTCTTGGGCTGTAAGTGAGGAAAATATGATTGCTTGGCAAGAGGTGCTTGCCAACTCAGTGGTGTTGATTGAGTAAATTTGATGATGCAGGTTGTTTTGTTGGTTGTGGATTTTAAATTGAGTGGCAAGTGCTTCATTACTAATGATGCAGATATTAGATAGATTACTTAATCTTGAATAACTTAAAATTGAAAAAGTTGTTGCAACAATACTGTTATTTTGATGAGGAGCAGCATAGTTTGAGGTTGTGTATGATAGCGCCAGTAAAAGTAGGATAATTTTTTGTTTTAGTGATGGCATTTTGAGGGTGTTTTAGGGTGGGGAATGTAGGAAGGATGAGTTTAACTAAAAAAAGAGTATAAGAATAGTGATAAAAACGGACATCAAGTAATCAAAAAAAGCCTTTTTGTAGAATAAACAAGCAGACGATAAGAAAGTTTTGAAAAAGGGGTTGCGTGGGGATTTTTTTCGCCTATAATGCGTATCCATCGGCGGTGATGTTAAATAAAACCTCTGGTAAATCAATAAGTTGATTGGGTTGTTAAGATTTCGAATGAGATTTTAGGATTAGATTTAAACTTGGATTTGTCGGAAAAATATTTAACAAAACCAGTTGACTTTCTCTGGAAAGAGAGTAGTATTGCCGACCTAGCTTGCTGATGACGAATCAGTAAGAAGATCATTAAGAGATTATGAAGAACAACTTGTGTGGATTTTTACTGATTGATTGATCGAAATTATTTTCATTGATTGATGGTAGAAATTACTCGAAGTTTATTTGAGAAATATTTGTCAGAAAATTGATGAGCCAAGATTGGTGCCCTTTAAGGCACTAAGCAATATTAAACTGAAGAGTTTGATCATGGCTCAGATTGAACGCTGGCGGCAGGCTTAACACATGCAAGTCGAGCGGGGAAAAGTAGCTTGCTACTTAACTTAGCGGCGGACGGGTGAGTAATACTTAGGAATCTGCCTATTAGTGGGGGACAACATTTCGAAAGGAATGCTAATACCGCATACGCCCTACGGGGGAAAGCAGGGGATCTTCGGACCTTGCGCTAATAGATGAGCCTAAGTCAGATTAGCTAGTTGGTGGGGTAAAGGCCTACCAAGGCGACGATCTGTAACGGGTCTGAGAGGATGATCCGTCACACTGGGACTGAGACACGGCCCAGACTCCTACGGGAGGCAGCAGTGGGGAATATTGGACAATGGGGGGAACCCTGATCCAGCCATGCCGCGTGTGTGAAGAAGGCCTTTTGGTTGTAAAGCACTTTAAGCGAGGAGGAGGCTCCCTAGATTAATACTCTAGGAGAGTGGACGTTACTCGCAGAATAAGCACCGGCTAACTCTGTGCCAGCAGCCGCGGTAATACAGAGGGTGCGAGCGTTAATCGGATTTACTGGGCGTAAAGCGTGCGTAGGTGGTCTTTTAAGTCGGATGTGAAATCCCTGAGCTTAACTTAGGAATTGCATTCGATACTGGGAGACTAGAGTATGGGAGAGGATGGTAGAATTCCAGGTGTAGCGGTGAAATGCGTAGAGATCTGGAGGAATACCGATGGCGAAGGCAGCCATCTGGCCTAATACTGACACTGAGGTACGAAAGCATGGGGAGCAAACAGGATTAGATACCCTGGTAGTCCATGCCGTAAACGATGTCTACTAGCCGTTGGGGTCTTTGAGACTTTAGTGGCGCAGCTAACGCGATAAGTAGACCGCCTGGGGAGTACGGTCGCAAGACTAAAACTCAAATGAATTGACGGGGGCCCGCACAAGCGGTGGAGCATGTGGTTTAATTCGATGCAACGCGAAGAACCTTACCTGGTCTTGACATAGTAAGAACTTTCCAGAGATGGATTGGTGCCTTCGGGAGCTTACATACAGGTGCTGCATGGCTGTCGTCAGCTCGTGTCGTGAGATGTTGGGTTAAGTCCCGCAACGAGCGCAACCCTTTTCCTTATTTGCCAGCGGGTTAAGCCGGGAACTTTAAGGATACTGCCAGTGACAAACTGGAGGAAGGCGGGGACGACGTCAAGTCATCATGGCCCTTACGACCAGGGCTACACACGTGCTACAATGGTCGGTACAAAGGGTTGCTACCTAGCGATAGGATGCTAATCTCAAAAAGCCGATCGTAGTCCGGATTGGAGTCTGCAACTCGACTCCATGAAGTCGGAATCGCTAGTAATCGCGGATCAGAATGCCGCGGTGAATACGTTCCCGGGCCTTGTACACACCGCCCGTCACACCATGGGAGTTTGTTGCACCAGAAGTAGGTAGTCTAACCGCAAGGAGGACGCTTACCACGGTGTGGCCGACGACTGGGGTGAAGTCGTAACAAGGTAGCCGTAGGGGAACCTGCGGCTGGATCACCTCCTTAACGAAAGATTGACGATCGGTAAGAATCCACAACAAGTTGTTCTTCATGAAGATGTATCTGAGGGTCTGTAGCTCAGTTGGTTAGAGCACACGCTTGATAAGCGTGGGGTCACAAGTTCAAATCTTGTCAGACCCACCAATCTAACGAACACTAGATAGAGTGATCTATTTAGAGAGACAGAGAAGAAGATATATCGAATCTAATGATAAGCTGGGGACTTAGCTTAGTTGGTAGAGCGCCTGCTTTGCACGCAGGAGGTCAACGGTTCGACTCCGTTAGTCTCCACCATATATTAAGCAAGTTGATTACAGAATTTAGTAAATATGCGAATCAAAGATTTGATTGGTATTGTGTTTATTAAATTCTGTGATTTATCACAGTTACCTGCGATCTGACGAAGACGTAGTTAATCATTAACAGATTATAAATTTGAGTTGAAATAAATTGTTTAAACTCAGAACTGAATTGATTTTAGCAGTAACTTGTTACTGTTGAATGAAATAAAGAACTGAGCACTAGCGATTAACTGAATCAAGCGTTTTGGAAAACGAACTAGATTGAAGCTGTACTGTAGTTAAATCTACAAAACTTTAGGCAAGGTCATCAACATTAACTTGTAGTGTTGAAACGACTGTTTGGGGTTGTATAGTCAAGTAATTAAGTGCATGTGGTGGATGCCTTGGCAGTCAGAGGCGATGAAAGACGTAATAGCCTGCGAAAAGCTCCGGGGAGGCGGCAAATATCCTGTGATCCGGAGATTTCTGAATGGGGAAACCCACTTACCATAAGGTAGGTATCGCATGATGAATACATAGTCATGCGAAGCGAACGAGGGGAAGTGAAACATCTCAGTACCCTTAGGAAAAGAAATCAATTGAGATTCCCTTAGTAGCGGCGAGCGAACGGGGAAAAGCCCATTAAGTTATCTAAGTTCTAGTGGAATGCTCTGGGAAGTGCAACCGTAGTGGGTGATAGTCCTGTACACGAAAGGGCTTAGATAATGATGTCGAGTAGGGCGAGGCACGTGAAACCTTGTCTGAATATGGGGGGACCATCCTCCAAGGCTAAATACTCCTGACTGACCGATAGTGAACCAGTACCGTGAGGGAAAGGCGAAAAGAACCCCTGTGAGGGGAGTGAAATAGATCCTGAAACCGCATGCATACAAGCAGTGGGAGCCGGCATTGCGTCCGGTGACTGCGTACCTTTTGTATAATGGGTCAGCGACTTATATTCAGTAGCAAGGTTAACCGAATAGGGGAGCCGTAGAGAAATCGAGTCTTAATAGGGCGCATTAGTTGCTGGGTATAGACCCGAAACCGGGTGATCTATCCATGAGCAGGTTGAAGGTTGGGTAACACTAACTGGAGGACCGAACCCACTGTCGTTGAAAAGCCAGGGGATGACTTGTGGATAGGGGTGAAAGGCTAATCAAACTCGGTGATAGCTGGTTCTCCCCGAAAGCTATTTAGGTAGCGCCTCGGACGAATACCATTGGGGGTAGAGCACTGTTTCGGCTAGGGGGTCATCCCGACTTACCAAACCGATGCAAACTCCGAATACCAATGAGTACTATCCGGGAGACAGACTGCGGGTGCTAACGTCCGTAGTCAAGAGGAAAACAATCCAGACCGCCAGCTAAGGCCCCAAAATTATAGTTAAGTGGGAAACGATGTGGGAAGGCATAGACAGCTAGGAGGTTGGCTTAGAAGCAGCCACCCTTTAAAGAAAGCGTAATAGCTCACTAGTCGAGTCGGCCTGCGCGGAAGATGTAACGGGGCTAAAACTATATGCCGAAGCTGCGGATTTGCAATTTATTGCAAGTGGTAGGGGAGCGTTCTGTAAGCCGATGAAGGTGGATTGAGAAGTCTGCTGGAGGTATCAGAAGTGCGAATGCTGACGTGAGTAACGACAATGCGAGTGAAAAACTCGCACGCTGAAAGACCAAGGGTTCCAGTCCAACGTTAATCGGGGCTGGGTGAGTCGACCCCTAAGGCGAGGCCGAGAGGCGTAGTCGATGGGAAATTGGTTAATATTCCAATACTTCTGTGTAATGCGATGAGAGGACGGAGAAGGTTAAGTCAGCCTGGCGTTGGTTGTCCAGGTGAAAGGTTGTAGGCATGTATCTTAGGCAAATCCGGGGTACTCTATGCTGAGAACTGATAGCAAGCTGTACTTGTACAGTGAAGTGGCTGATACCATGCTTCCAGGAAAAGTCTCTAAGCTTCAGTTACACAGGAATCGTACCCGAAACCGACACAGGTGGTCAGGTCGAGTAGACCAAAGCGCTTGAGAGAACTCTGCTGAAGGAACTAGGCAAAATGGTACCGTAACTTCGGGAGAAGGTACGCTGCCGACGGTGATGGGATTTACTCCCTGAGCGGTTGGCAGCCACAGAAACCAGGCCCCTGCAACTGTTTATTAAAAACATAGCACTCTGCAAACACGAAAGTGGACGTATAGGGTGTGATGCCTGCCCGGTGCTGGAAGGTTAATTGATGGGGTTAGCGTAAGCGAAGCTCTTGATCGAAGCCCCAGTAAACGGCGGCCGTAACTATAACGGTCCTAAGGTAGCGAAATTCCTTGTCGGGTAAGTTCCGACCTGCACGAATGGCATAATGATGGGGGCGCTGTCTCCAGCAGAGACTCAGTGAAATCGAATTCGCCGTGAAGATGCGGTGTACCCGCGGCTAGACGGAAAGACCCCGTGAACCTTTACTGCAGCTTGACATTGAACTTTGATCTTACTTGTGTAGGATAGGTGGGAGGCTTTGAAACTCGGACGCTAGTTCGAGTGGAGCCAATCTTGAAATACCACCCTGGTAATATTGAGGTTCTAACTCTGCTCCATTATCTGGAGCGAGGACCATGTCTGGTGGGTAGTTTGACTGGGGCGGTCTCCTCCTAAAGAGTAACGGAGGAGTACGAAGGTGCGCTCAGCGTGGTCGGAAATCACGCGTAGAGTATAAAGGCAAAAGCGCGCTTAACTGCGAGACCCACAAGTCGAGCAGGTACGAAAGTAGGTCTTAGTGATCCGGTGGTTCTGTATGGAAGGGCCATCGCTCAACGGATAAAAGGTACTCTGGGGATAACAGGCTGATACCGCCCAAGAGTTCATATCGACGGCGGTGTTTGGCACCTCGATGTCGGCTCATCTCATCCTGGGGCTGAAGCAGGTCCCAAGGGTATGGCTGTTCGCCATTTAAAGAGGTACGCGAGCTGGGTTTAGAACGTCGTGAGACAGTTCGGTCCCTATCTACCGTGGGCGTTGGAAATTTGAGAGGATCTGCTCCTAGTACGAGAGGACCAGAGTGGACGAACCTCTGGTGTACCGGTTGTAACGCCAGTTGCATCGCCGGGTAGCTATGTTCGGAAGGGATAACCGCTGAAAGCATCTAAGCGGGAAGCCTACCTCAAGATAAGATTTCCCAAGGACTTTATGTCCTCTAAAGAGCCGTTGAAGACTACGACGTTGATAGGTTGGATGTGGAAGTGCAGTGATGCATGAAGCTGACCAATACTAATTGCTCGTGAGGCTTGACTATACAACACCCAAACAGTTGTATTGCTCATCTAATTCGATACAAAATACTTGATTTAGTGTAAAAGCTAGTTACAATGTCAACTCAAATTTAGCATAATCTGTTAATAACTCATTTGGAAAAAGCGAAGGCATACACTGAAAAGTGAATAAATAAGACCCAAGCAAGTATCCATAAACAGTTGTGCTGGCGACAATAGCAAGAGTGAACCACCTGATCCCTTCCCGAACTCAGAAGTGAAACCTCTTCGCGCTGATGGTAGTGTGGGGTTACCCATGTGAGAGTAAGTCATCGCCAGCTCATTATTCCTAAAACACCCCCAACAAGCGTTGGGGGTGTTTTTTTATCCCTGATAAATGATTACTAAGCTTAGATTAGTATTTGAAGTACAACACTCTTCTCTTGCAATACTATCTAACTCGGACTTTTAAATCCGAGTCTTTTTCTTGGGTGATGATTCAATCGGTGAGTGATCTCAGCAATATAGTCGTCTGAATAATCATTTAAATGATTCCCTTTTCTAATATATTGTCGTATCAACCCATTGGTATTTTCATGCGTCCCTCTCTGCCATGCGCTGTAGGGATCAGCAAAGTAGAAGTCAATTCCCAGCTCATCAGCGATTTGTTCATGCAGGCTAAACTCTTTACCATTATCTGCGGTAATCGTTTGTAATTCTTCTTTGAACGAGTGGAGCAAATCAACAGTTGCTTCACGAATATCCTGACTCTTACGGGTACGGCACTTTTTTAGCCATAGATAACCAGTTTTTCTGTCCACAATCGAAACTAAAGATTGCTGATGATTCTTGTCAACAATTGTATCTATTTCTAGATCGCCAAAACGTGACCGCTGATCAATAATCTGAGGTCTTTCATGAATACTTCTTCGATTACTCAATTTCCCGCGGGTTTCTGGATGTCCATACTTTCTCTTGCGTTGATTCCTAAAACGTAAATGCTGATATAGATGACCACCTCTCATTTTATCTTGTTGGATATAGCGGTAGATTGAATGCATGCTGACAGCGATATGTGAGGCAATCTGTTCAGGACTCCATTGCAGAGCAAGATAACTTTTAACCTGTTTCCATAAAGCAGAATCAATGATTTTATGATTCGAGATTTGACGTCTTTTAGCCAGCTTATGCACATGCTTGGCGAAGTAACCATTTCTGTTTCGATTGCGTTTGATTTCTCTCAAATTGTAGAGGGCGCGCGTTTCAATCTGAGCACAAGATGACGTGTGGAAAAACCTTCACGTAATAAAGTATAAATTTGATATCTTTCTTCTTGAGTGAGATGAGCGTAGTTCATTGTGCAACTTTGACTTTGGTCGGTCTGAAAGCAAAATGCTATCTCATCTCACTTCCCACCTAAATTAATCTTTGTTGCACTTCATCTAAGATCTTAAATTGATGGCTGTATTCAAGAATAAATTGATACTTTGCTCTGGCAGGCGCTTGCAAAGCGGTGTGGTTGAGCAATCCATTTAAAGATTTCATCTTTAGAGATTCTGGGTATAGCATTGTCCACTCATAATGTTTCTTCTATGCAAAAAGAATAGACAGAATTTGTCTAAAGGAGGGATAGTTATTCACTACTTGTTGATAGGTGAAACTCTTTTTTATTTTTGGATAATATTCATCATGTGTATGAAAAAAGCCTCGACATTATGCCGAGGCTTTTTCGTATTCGTTTAAAGGTATTACTTTTGTTCTACCTCAGCATCCTGCTGTTTTGTACTTTTTGTTTTTTAGAAACACCCTGTTTCTGTATAACTTAAATATAGGGAAAATTACTGTACTTGAATAGCGGTTATTTTCTGTATTTCATGTAAGCCCAGACTTACAATAAGGCTAAAAATGTACATCTATACCCAAGTAAGGACCTTTAAATTTTAATTTAGCTTCTTGGTTGGAACCCTCTTCGAGCTGAATATCTAAAATGCGATAACCTACTTTAGCCCCGACATCGACCAGTATTGTATCGACGAAGTTATATTTGAGTTCAGCTTGTGCATCGGTAATTTTATCATCATCTAATGCAGCAAAACTGGCTTCAGCACTGACACTGAGTCCAGTAAATGGTAGTTTAACACCAGCTTGCGCATAGATCATCGGCACAGTACCACTGACTTCTTGTGTTTGAGTATAGTTTTGGCGAATATCACCTTCCACACGCTTGGCACCGAAGCCAACATCTGCAGATACAATATTATCCAGTATTTCGTAATACAGAATAAAGTCTGAATAATCGAGATCGACCTGATGGTTTTTTACTCCTGCAAAACTCTGATCACTTTCAGCCTGTAAATTGCTATGTTTAATTTTTAGGTTGGGTAAAAATGGCACTGGATGTTCCACTGCAATGAAAAATGACATGCCGTGATCATCTTCAAGCTCTGTTTGTGGTCCTACAGATGCTGGATGATTTAAATCAGCATTATAGTGCCAGTAATCAATACCGCCTTTGGCTGCAATAATATCGGCTTGTGCTGCGTTAAATGCACTTAGTCCGAGTACAAAACAAAAAAAATTGAGTGTTTGCATGGAAATCCTAAATATGGTGTCTATTATTTCTTGTAAAATAATTTGGTGATTTAAAGAGCATCAGTGAATGCTGAACTGACGAATCATATAGTGAATGAAAGTAAATTGCATCGCTGTTATTTGTAAAAGAGGTGGTATGAGATTACTAACATGCCGTTTGTTTATGGCGATGATGTTATGTCGAATGTTGCTGTAAAAATTTAAGTTTGGATAATAAAAAGTGCAATATACCAGTCGTGACTTGAAAAAAAGCTATTTTTTTGATCAACTAGTAATATATAGATTATAAAATCAAATAATTTCCGTAAAAAATACAGAAAAAAGCCCAAAAAATGGGTATTGTTCAAGCATTGAAAGGCAAAAAGAAGCAAAAGACTTTAAGCAAGATTTTGTAATGACTGCCTGTTTGCAATTTAGAACAGAATGCTCAAAAGGCGTAGAACTAACTTCAGACATAAAAAAATTAATTTTTGAATGGTACTTTTTTTGCTTGCGATATAACCAGACAACAAGCAGCATTTAAAGGTGCCGAAGTTTAGGTGTTCTATGACAGATACTCGTGAAAACTGGACGTCACGATCGGGCTTTATTATTGCAGCGATCGGATCCGCAGTTGGTTTAGGTAATATTTGGCGCTTTCCATATGTCGCTTATGAAAATGGCGGTGGGGCGTTCTTAATTCCTTATTTGATCGCGTTAATTACTGCAGGTTTACCGCTTTTATTTCTAGATTATGCAGTCGGACATAAAAGTAATCGTTCTCCTCCGAAAGCGTATCGTGCCATTTTTAAAGGCGGCGAAACACTGGGATGGTGGCAAGTTTGTGTTTGTATCATCATTGGTTTGTACTATGCCAGCGTTTTGACTTGGGCAGGGAGTTATATTTACTTCTCTATTGGTCAAATGTGGGGCAGTGACCCAGAAGCATTTTTCTTTAAAACGTATTTACAGACTTCAGAAGCGACAGGTTTTGACCCGCGTTTTGTGAGCCATATTTTCTGGCCATTGGCTGGTATTTGGGCGTTAACTTTAATCATTTTATATGGTGGTGTGAAAAAAGGCGTTGAGCTTTCCAATAAAATTTTCATGCCTTTATTATTTGTTTTATTCATACTTTTAGTGATCCAAGCACTTCGATTACCAGGTGCAGCGCAAGGTTTAAATGCCTTCTTTACTCCGAACTGGTCTGCGATGATGGACTATAAAGTTTGGTTGGCAGCCTATGGTCATACCTTCTTCTCGCTTTCAGTGGGTTTCGGGATCATGGTGACCTACGCGTCTTATTTAAAACCAAAGACCAATTTAACTGGTTCAGGTTTAATTGTTGGTTTTGCCAATGCTTCAACTGAAATTTTAGCGGGTATTGGGATTTTTGCTGCGCTTGGTTTTATGGCACATGCTGCAAATAGCAATGTGCAAGATGTGGTGAGCGGCGGTATTGGTCTAGCATTTATTGCCTTTCCTAAAATTATTTCTAGCTTAGGTGCAGGCGCTGATTTATTCGGGATCTTATTCTTTACCTCGCTCTTTGTCGCTGGTATTTCATCAATGGTGAGTATTTTGGAAGTTCCAATTTCAGCCATGATGGATAAGCTAAAATGGAGCCGTAAAAAAGCCGTTTCGATTATCGGTGGTGGTAGTGCGTTGGTTTCAATCGGGCTCTTTTCAAGTGTGAATTCGATTAAATTGGTCGATATCATTGACCATTTCATCAATAACATTGGCATCATTGGTGGAGCATTGCTTTCGATTATTTGTGTGGCGTGGTTTAAGCGTTCAGCACTGGCAGAGATCAGAAATCATGTCAATGCCATTTCAACCGTGCAATTAGGCAAAGGCTGGGATTTCACTCTAACGGTGATCACCTCTTTGATTTTGTTAGTCACTTTAGGTCTGACCATTTATAACTTGCTGTTAAAAGGCTATGGAGATTATAGTTTAAGTCTGCAGTGGTTATTTGGATGGGGCTGCGTAATTTTCTGTGCAGTCATTGCCTTTATTTTGACTCGTGTCAAAGACCGCTAGGAGAGCAAAGATGAATACTTCAGCAATCGTAATGATGATTATCTCGATGGTGTTTTTGTGGGGCGGTTTAGCTTTGTCCATTCTTCATTTGATGAAAAATCCTGAAGAACTTGATGATGTTCTTGAAGATGTCAAAGATCAACATACGCTCTAAGTAAAAAATTCAGTCCATACTGATCAAGTGTAAAAATGAAAGTCATTATCTTTATGGTAATGACTTTCTTGTTTCTAAAATGGAGCATAGAAATGCACACCATTTTGCCGCATTAAGTCTTGATCTTATTTGTCATGTATAGGGCAGGGTAGGAAATTTATTTAGACTGTGATGCTAAAATTAGTTCAATGGTTGGAATTAATTAAAGCTGTGCTTATTTTAAAATAAGACCTTTGAATATGTTTTGAGTGGTGTACGTTGTTTAGAATTTGCATAAATAAAAAGGTGGCTTTAAGCCACCTTTTTATGTTCATATCTTCAATAGTTATGCAGTTTTCTGGATACGGCAATAGAAGAAGCCATCGCCACGCCCTGTTTGTGGTAACAATTGACGACCATGAATCTGCTCAATACCCCAATCAGCATCAATTTTAATTTCTTTCGCATCGGTATGTTGGGCAAAGAAGTCGACCATTTGCTGTTCATTTTCCACTTTTAAAATAGAGCAGGTGACGTACAGCAAGGTACCGCCAACTTTGAGTTGTTGCCACATATTTTCAAGAATTTGCTTTTGTAACTGCACTGTTTTGGCAATATCACCAGACTGGCGCAGTAAACGAATATCTGGATGGCGACGGATTACACCAATCGCTGAACATGGTGCATCCAGTACGATACAATCGGCAAGTTCAGGCGATGTCCATTTCACAGCATCGGCAGTGATAATCTCAACATGTTTGCCATCGAGAACTAGACGTTCTAAGTTTTCAGCAACGCGTTTTAAACGTTTTTCATCTTGGTCGAGTGCGATCAGTTTTTTCGGCTGATATTTCTCTAAAATATGCGCTGTTTTACCACCGGGTGCTGCACAGGCATCAATCACGAATTTGCCATTCAAGTCTGGCAACAATGTTGCGCATAATTGAGCATGTTCATCTTGTACTGAAAAACCACCCGCTTCAAAACCAGGGAGGCTTGGGACATGAATACTTTCATCTAGCACAATACCGACATTTGACAGTTCACAAGCGTGTGCTTCAATGCCTTCATCTTCTAAAATTTCAAGATATTCGTCACGGCTGACTTGTAAGGTGTTGACGCGCAAGGTTAAGGGTGCAACTTGTTTAAGCTCGTAGCTTAAAGCTTCGAAGTCATCGCCCCAATCTTTCTTTAAGCGTTTAAACAACCAACTTGGTAAGCCATGGGCTTGTTCAAGTACATCGTAAAATTGTTCTGTTTCACGTGTTGCACGGCGTAAAATGGCATTTACCACACCACTTAAGCTTTCCATACCCAATTGTTTTGCTGCTTCTACTGTTTCAGAAATAGCGGCATGGGCTGCAACGCGGGTACAAAGCAATTGATATAAACCAACGTATAAGCAGGTTTCAATGACTTGGTTTTCCAGTGGTTTAGACAACAGCGGTAAAGTCACTTGTTTGAGCGCGTGCCATTGGCGTAAACAGCCAAGAACTAATTCATGGTACAAGGCACGGTCTTTGTCAGACACAATAGACATGTGTTGCTGAAGAACCGATGCCAGTGATTGACCATTTTGGACAGCCAATAACGTTTTAACAACCTGAGCACGTAAGTTTAAAGTCTTACCAGAGGCATGGGGAGATTGTCTCATTATAAAATTTGTCCAATATTTAGTTTTTGGGTTTGTAAAATTTGTACGGCATTAAGCGGTTTACCACCTGGCCATTGTAAAGCAGTTAGCGTGATGACGGTATGATTTGCACAAGCAACATGTACACCGTGTTTATCAATGGCAATAATTTCACCGACTTGAGTATTTTCTGTCGTTTCATGCGATAAGGCCGAATTCCATACCCGTAGATTGTTTTGCTCATCTAGTACAATAAATGCCACAGGCCAAGGATTAAAAGCACGGATATTACGATCAATTTGTACTGCGTCTAAAGACCAATCAATTTGCGCTTCAGCTTTGGATAATTTATGTGCATAGACGGTGAGTGCTTCATCCTGCACTTCACGGGTTGCTAAATAGTGTTGTAATTTTTCTGTAGATTCTAAAACCGCCACAATTGCCGCTGTGCCTTGAATGGCTAACTTGTCATGCAAACTCGCAGAAGTGTCCGTTGCCTCAATGGGGCAGATGGTTTTATACATCATATCGCCCGTGTCTAAACCGGCTGCCATTTGCATAATGGTCACACCTGTTTCTGCATCACCTGTTGCAATTGCGCGTTGAATGGGCGCAGCACCACGCCAGCGCGGTAAAAGCGAACCATGAATATTGAGGCAACCGTATTTAGGTGTGTCTAAAACAGCTTGTGGCAGAATAAGGCCATAAGCCGCAACCACCATTACATCAGCATTTAAAGTAGCCAGTTCTTGTTGTGCTGCTAAGCCTTCTTCTGTTGATGCTTTGAAATGTAAAGGTTGATAAATTGGCAAATTATGCTCGATTGCCAATTGTTTAACTGCCGATGCCGTTAATTTTTGCCCACGACCTGCTTTGCGGTCAGGTTGGGTATAAATAGCGACAATTTCATGCTCTGTTTTGAGGAGTGCGTCTAAAGCGACCGCTGCAAATTCAGGAGTACCCGCAAAGATGATTTTCAACTTTATTTGGCTCAATTCGTAAGATGTTTTCTTATTATAGCAAACTGAAAATGCATATCTTGATCAGAATCAAAAATAGCTGTAAAACGCGTCCTTGAACATTAAAAACCTGAAATGAATCAGTACGAATTGTGCAATTATCTTTATTGATTTAATTGTTATTGATAAATTTAATTTATATAAAATTTAAATATTATTCATGAAAGTTTTGTATTTAAATCGCTGCGATAGCGTTATATTAGTTTCTAGTAACAATTTTTTTGATATAAATTGTCGAAATATCACTAGATTTATCGCATAAAAGATCATCGCTATGGGGCTAGGTTAAACAACTGGCTATAGTATGATGGGTCTATATTTCGACTGCTTTAGCATTATATATCAGTATCATTCAGCCAGAGTGAATCATAGAATTCATTTCGAGCACAAACTTTGTTGGAAATACACAATGCCTGACTATCGTTCAAAAACATCGACACACGGAAGAAATATGGCTGGCGCACGTGGCTTATGGCGCGCGACAGGCATGAAAGATGAAGATTTTGGCAAACCGATTATTGCGGTGGTCAATTCCTTTACCCAATTTGTTCCGGGTCATGTACATCTGAAAGATTTAGGTCAATTGGTTGCAAGACAAATTGAAGCTTCAGGTGGTGTAGCCAAAGAATTCAACACGATTGCGGTGGATGATGGTATTGCGATGGGGCATGATGGCATGCTGTATTCATTGCCTTCACGTGATTTGATTGCTGACTCGGTTGAATACATGGTCAATGCCCATTGTGCAGATGCAATGGTGTGTATTTCTAATTGTGACAAAATTACCCCGGGCATGCTGATGACAGCAATGCGTCTTAATATTCCAGTGGTCTTTGTCTCTGGTGGGCCGATGGAAGCGGGTAAAGTGAAAATCCGTGGCAATGAAAAAGCCATCGATTTGGTTGATGCCATGATTGTGGCAGCAGATGACAGCTTTAGCGATGAAGAAGTGGCTGAATATGAACGCTCTGCATGTCCAACCTGTGGTTCATGTTCAGGGATGTTTACAGCAAACTCAATGAACTGTTTGACCGAAGCTTTAGGTTTGTCTTTACCGGGCAATGGTTCAACTTTAGCAACCCATGCCAACCGTCAAAAATTATTCGAACGCGCAGGTCAGTTGATTGTAGAACTGGCAAAACGTCATTATGAACAAGATGACTACAGTATTTTACCGCGCTCAATTGCCACCAAAGCGGCTTTTGAAAATGCCATGACTCTTGATGTGTCTATGGGCGGATCAACCAATACGGTACTGCATTTATTGGCGGCAGCACATGAAGCTGAAGTCGATTTTACCATGACCGATATTGATCGCCTTTCGCGTAAAGTTCCTGTGCTGTGTAAAGTAGCACCAGCAAAACAAGACGTACATATGGAAGATGTACATCGTGCTGGCGGCATTATGTCGATTTTGGGTGAGTTAGACCGTGCTGGATTGTTGGATACGTCAGTGCCAACGGTACATGAAAAAACTTTAAAAGATGCCTTGGACAAATGGGACATCATCCGTACTGAAGATGCAGATGTATATGAGTTTTTCCGTTCAGCACCGGGTGGTGTGCCAACGCAAACTGCATTCTCACAAAACCGTTATTATCAAACTTTAGATGGTAACCGTGAAACAGGTGTGATTCGTAACGCAGCCAATGCCTTCTCACAAGACGGTGGTTTGGCGGTGCTTTACGGCAACATCGCACTGGATGGTTGTATTGTCAAAACTGCAGGTGTTGATGATTCCATCTTGAAATTTAACGGTACAGCACGTGTTTTTGAAAGCCAAGATGCTGCGGTAGAAAGCATTTTGGGCGGAGGTATTCAAGCCGGTGATGTGGTGGTGATTCGTTACGAAGGTCCACGTGGTGGCCCGGGTATGCAAGAAATGTTGTATCCAACCAGTTACTTAAAATCGAAAGGTTTGGGTAAGGATTGTGCTTTACTCACCGATGGTCGTTTCTCTGGCGGTTCATCAGGTCTTTCCATTGGTCACGTTTCACCCGAAGCGGCTGAAGGTGGTGCAATTGGTTTGGTGGAAGATGGCGACCGTATTGAAATTGATATTCCAAACCGTACCATTCACCTTGCTGTGGATGAAGCCACGATGGCAGCGCGTCGTGAAATACAAGATGCCAAAGGTTGGCAGCCTGCTGAAGAGCGTCCACGTAAAGTGTCTAAAGCCTTAAGAGCCTATGCTAAACATACCACCAGTGCTTCGAAAGGTGCGGTACGTGAAATTTAATTTATAGTTTTACAGATTAAGTAAGAAAGCACTCCAAATGGGGTGCTTTTTTAATGTTACCAGAAAATGTCACGATCACATTTTGCTTTGAGATTTTAAAATGGTAATTCGTAGATAATTACTTACTTTTGAGAGATCAAAAGTAACAAAAATCTTTTATGGCACTGTGTGACAAGGATGTCACACAGTGCCATAGCGACATTCATGTCGCTTGGTCATGTGATTAAATCTCAGTGGAACAGCTTTAAAAGATAAATTTGCTTAAGCAGCGTTAGACGTTTACATACCAGCTGCTTTCTATACAATCAAAAGAATAATAATTCGCCATGACTTCATTTAAATCAGAATGAGTCTAAGCCACGGAGCGCTTCATGAGTAAAGACAATATCCGCGAACATTCAGCCCCTGTTTATGAAGGCATAGAAAATGCCCCAGCACGTTCCATGATGCGTGCTACAGGTTTTAAAGATGCAGATTTTGAGCGTGCATTTATTGGTATTGCCTCGACTTGGGCCAATGTGACGCCCTGTAATATGCACATTGATGGTTTAGCACGTGAAACTGAAAAGGGCGTGAATGCAGCAGGCGGTAAGGGCATTATCTTTAATACCATTACCATTTCTGACGGGATCTCGAACGGGACTGAAGGGATGAAATACTCGTTGGTTTCTCGTGAAATTATTGCCGACTCGATTGAAGCCGTGGTGGGTTGTCAGGCCTATGATGGAGTGATTGCTATTGGTGGTTGTGACAAAAACATGCCGGGCTGCATTATGGGCTTGGCACGTTTAAACCGTCCGGGTTTGTTTATTTATGGCGGAACCATTAAACCAGGTGCAGGTCATACCGACATGATCTCTGTGTTTGAAGCGGTCGGACAGCATGCCAAAGGTGAAATTAGTGCCATTCAAGTCAAACAAATTGAAGAAGTGGCATTGCCGGGGCCGGGTTCTTGTGGCGGAATGTATACCGCGAATTCGATGGCATCGGCTATTGAAGCACTTGGTATGAGCTTACCGGGTTCATCTGCGCAAGAAGCTGTTTCAGACGAGAAAAAAATTGACTGTATTCGCGCGGGCGAAGCGGTGATGAACTTACTGCGTTTAGACATTAAACCACGCGATATTATGACCAAAGCGGCATTTGAGAACTCGATTAAAGTGTTGATTGCACTGGGGGGGTCGACCAATGGTGTGCTGCATATGCTTGCGATGGCACATACCGCAGGCGTTGAGCTGTCACTGGATGATTTTGTACGGATTGGAAAAGATATTCCAGTGGTGGCAGATGTGCGTCCATCGGGTAAATATCTGATGTCGGAACTGATTGCCATTGGTGGTATTCAACCATTAATGAAGCGTATGTTAGATGCAGGGATGTTAGATGGATCATGTTTAACAGTGACGGGCAAAACCTTGGCGGAAAATTTGGCCGATGTAGAAGATTATCCAGCAGGTCAGCAGATTATTTTACCCTTTGATGCCCCGATTAAAAAAGACTCGCATCTTGTGATTTTAAAAGGAAATTTATCACCTACAGGTGCCGTGGCCAAAATTACCGGTAAAGAAGGTTTATATTTCGAAGGTCCAGCACGGGTATTTGAAGGTGAAATTGGTGCCATGCGTGGAATTTTGGATGGTGAAGTACAAGAAGGCGAAGTGGTGGTGATTCGTGGTGAAGGTCCTAAAGGCGGGCCGGGGATGCCGGAAATGCTTAAACCGACTTCGGCTATTATTGGTAAAGGTTTAGGTAAATCGGTTGCGCTTTTAACCGATGGTCGTTTCTCTGGCGGCAGTCACGGTTTTGTGGTTGGTCATATCACGCCTGAAGCCTATGAAGGCGGGCCAATTGGATTGGTTAAAAATGGTGACAGAATTTCGATTAATGCTGAAACCCGTGAAATGACTTTACATATTTCTGATGCAGAAATGGTAGCGCGTAAAGCAGTTTGGGTGAAACCAAAACCTAATTACACCTATGGTGCTTTAGCCAAGTTTGCTAAATTGACCACAGGGGCGGAAAAAGGGGCAGTCACAGATCTCAATTTAGATGTATAATTGATCATTCCCTAACAAATTGTTATAAACCCTTGTAGCACTACAAGGGTTTTTTTCGAGGTTTATCTCATGTCACTGTTACGCCGTTGGTTTGATCCACTTCGATCGCGCTGGTTTTACCAAAAGCCGACGCGCCAAGTGGTATTATCTACGGAACACGGTTTAAGTATTCACTTACGTTTAGATGATGTGTATAGCTATTTGGCTGTACAGCAGTTACCTGAGCTTGAGGAAATTTTGAGTGATGAACTCAAACCTTTAAAAGTGATTATTTCTAGCCGAACGGCAGAGCCTCCCAACCATATGTCACAGGTAGAGTGGCAAAACTACTGCTTAAACGATGCACAAATTTTATCTAAACAGCACCGTTTTAGTTTTCATGAGACCCCCGAACAACCGCCAGCTGAAGCGATAAAACAAGCAGAAACCATCCTTCGCAACACGCCATTACGTGGACAAGATTTCCTGTATTTACTCGAAGATGTATTTCACATGCTGTGGCAAAAACAGTATGGGAAATTACGTACTTTATATGCGATGGCCAGTCGACATCATTCAGCGCAAGATTTTCCAGAACGTATTTTTAACGATGATGCAGTACTTACCAGTTATTTTGAATTGAGTGATCGTAAATATCATGCGGTCGATGATCTATTGCGATTGGTGCGCCGTTTAAAACAGCAAAAACAATTAACGGGCAATCCCATCTTCCTGATTAATCATATTGATTGGCGTGAGCATCTGATTAGTGATGCTGAGGAACTCAATGAAATTCAAGCCTTAGATCCTGAATTGGATTTATATATTGCACTTGAAGATCCAATTTCATGGTTATTGTTGGCTTATATTAAAGAAGAACTGGCAAATTATTATAATATTCAACTGAATGTCTATCCGCTTTCTTATCATGGACGTGACTTGTTTGATTGGAGTTTGGCGACACGTCTTTCAAAGCGTACAGAAGTGACCTTTACCCCATTTTGCCGTCCTACACAGCAGTCAATATGTGACATGGCACGGCTGTTTTATAGTGTTCCTGAGGAGCAACGGGTTGAGGCGATGTATCGCATTTTACAAGCGGTATGGACCAAAGGGCAGGACATGTCGTTTAAAGCCCATTTTGAGCAGCTCAAGCGTGATTTAGACATCAATGAATTAACCCATGAAGATATTACTGCCAAACTGAAAGAAAATGACATACTCTGTGAGATGAAATCACAACCTGATTTTCCAGTACTTGAACTTCGTATTGATGGTCAAAGCTATGTCTTCAATAGTTTGTATCGGGTCTGGATGATTGAAAGTATTTTTAGTAATGTCTTAGAAGATAAATATAAAAGTGAAAATGATGATAGCAACGATGAAAAAAGAAAAATGTGAGTCTTTAGAGCAAGCACGTGAAAAGATTGATGCCATTGATACAGCACTGATTGAAATCATTGCAACGCGTCAATTTTATGTGGATCAAGCAGCCCGTTTTAAGAACAGTGTGCAGGATGTGCAATCACCAGAACGCGTCGAGCAAGTGATTAACAAGGTCCGTACCCAAGCCATTGCATTGGGAACAGATCCAGATTTGGTTGAACACTTATATCGAGAAATGATCCAACGTTTTATTCAAAGAGAATTGAAAGAAATTCGCCCTTAAATGGATCATTTAAATCGCGTTTTTATAGTCCCCATTGTAATTCTAAGTCGGTAATTTTATTGGTGACTAATTGGTATTCATATCTTTTGCAAGCCGTCCATAATTGCATAAAATCGGCACCTAAATATTGTTTAAGAACGGCATTTTTTTCAAAGAGTTTTAACGCCTCGAGTTGGTGATTGGGCAATAATATTCTTGCATCATGTGGTTTCATTTCATGGGTTGCTTTGGGTAATTTAAGTGCATCATGGGTTAAGCCATGTAATACACCAATTAAGATCACACCAATACATAAATAGGGATTCGCATCGGCACCCGCAACCCGATATTCTAAACGACAATTTTCTTGGTCTGCACAGGGCAATCGAATGGCAACATTGCGATTATTCACGCCCCAATTGGCTTCTAAAGGCACATGATGCGCAAATTGAAAGCGGCGGAAAGAATTAATATTGGGCGCTAAAATGGCCATAGATGCAGGCATTAATTGAATTAGACCTGCAATAATTTGCCCCATGCGTTGATTGGGTTTTTTAAGATCATCCGTTGCACAGATATTTTGTTGAAATTGATTTAAAAGACTCATGTGAAAGTGCAAGCCGCTGCCAGCACTCAACATATTGGGTTTTGCCATAAAGCTGGCATTTAAATCATTTAGGTTGGCAATATGTTTGACAATTCGTTTAATCGCCATAATATCATCACAGAGTTTTAAGATATCTGCACTGTGTTGAATATTAATTTCGAATTGACCAGATGAACTCTCTGCGACAATTGCAGTGATATCGATATTTTGTTTTTTAGCTTCTATTTCGATGTTTTCTAATACGGTTTGATAATTGTTGGGAGCATCGACATCAAAACATTGCGTTTGCCCCATTTTTTGCTCGGGATTGCTGGGTTTTGCATATAAATAAAATTCGACTTCTCCTGCCATAACGGGAAAATAATTCATTTGATTTAAGGTTAAGAGTATTCTTTTTAAGATATTTCTTGGTTCAAATTCGCAGTCTGAGCCATTTTCAGATTTCATGGTTAAATATATTTGTGCATGTTTTTCTGACTGGTTTGCGCAAGGGCGTAAAGAACCTAAAATGGGTAAGCAAAGATGGTCAGGTTCCCCAATATATTTCCCAAGACCACTTTCTTCAATCACTTTGCCTTCTAAACTCATGGCGTAAACAGATAACGGAAAATAACAACCTTTAGAGAGATTTTTAAGGCTCTTGATATCAATTCTTTTACCGCGGAGATGACCATTTAAATCATGCAAGCAAATATCAATATGCTCGGTCGCGGGATATTTATTTAAGTATTGATCAACTTCTAATAAGAATTGATCAGCATCTTTAGATTCCAAATAAAGCGTATTTATTGAACTTGAAGCTTGATTATCAATGGGCATATTCATATTTTTAACACTGCTGTAGAGATAAAAAATTATAGAAATATTGATCTCAACAGTAACGTAAAAAGAGCGTAAATTTTTTTGACCATCAAAATACAGAAATAACGAAGGCAGCCTCAAGAAAATATTGAGGCTGCCTTCCAAAAACAATGATTTTTTAATTTCACATCTTCCTCTAGCATGACTGCAACGTTTGAGAGGTATTTTCATAGTGTGGTTTGTGATAGGGGTATTTGCGCTTGCAGGCATGATTAAAGGAACCATTGGTTTAGGTTTGCCCGCAGTTTCTATGGGGCTACTCACGCTTTTTATGAGTCCTTTTCAAGCTGCAACTTTACTGATTATTCCTTCAATGGTCACCAACATTTGGCAGCTCTTTGCCGAGGGGCATGTTCTACGATTAGTTCGCCGTTTTTGGCCTTTATTACTGGGTATTATATTAGGTTCAATTTGGAGTATTTTTCCAACTTTAGGTCATGGTGAATTTCAAAGTGAAGCTTTGTTAGGTGGAATGCTTGCACTATATGGTTTGTACGGTCTATTTGCTAAAAACATGCCAAATTTGGCGCCCTATGAAAAATGGCTATCTCCTGTTATCGGCTATCTAGGTGGAGCGCTGACAGTAGCAACCGGTGTGGTGGTGATTCCTGTTGTACCTTTTTTGCAATCCTTACATTTAAAGCGTGATGATCTGGTGCAATCTTTAGGTTTGGCTTTTACTGTTTCAACCATTTGCTTAGCTGTGTTTCTACAGCAAAACCCCATTGAAGATATTCCAATCGATTATAAAATGTCATTGATTGCATTATTGCCTGCACTCGTTGGAATGTGGCTAGGGACAAAAATTCGTTATCGCATTCCTGAACAAAAATTTCGCAAAGTATTTTTTTGTGGTTTGGTGATTTTTGGTGGCTATATGGTATTGCATCAGTTTGGAATTATTTAAAACTGGGTTTTAACCACAATAATTTGCTGAAATTAAATGCATGATTTAGATGTTTTTGAAAGTAAAAATTGACTGAAATGTTGATAGGAAATAGGGAGTTCATCAAAATTCTTCGCTGCCAATAACAGTTTACGGTTCGCCCATTCTCCCGTTAATTCAATTTGGTGCAATGGGTAAGCAGAATTTAAACGTTTTGCTGCACGTTTGGGTACGATGGCAATACCAACACCATTGGCAACCACTTGTGCGATTGCGGAAAAATTGGGTAAGCGTAAACGATACTGAATTGCGCAACCTAATAATTTGGCTTGGGTTTCAATGGATTGTTGTAAGGAATGATATTGCATTAAACCAACAAAGGGATAATGGATCACCTTTGCCAGTTGCAACTGAGTTTTGTCCTTTAGTTCATGATCTAATGGGCAAATAAGAACTAAGGGATCATCTGAAAAGGGCAACGTTTGTAAATGATTTGAATTAAAAAAACTCGAAATTAGGCCTAATTGCGCTGTACCTTTGTCCAAGGCTTGAATAATGTCAGTGGTTTCAGCTTCTTTTAAATCAATCTGTATATTGGTGTTTTCGACCAAATATTGTGGCAGTAGGAAAGGAAGATATTCACTTTGGGCCGAGGAATTACACCACAGCGTTATTTGCGAATTTATACCTTGCGTATAAGCGGCCATAACCTGTTGTAACTGGTTGCTCTGCTGGATAAGTAACTGCGCTTGTTCGGTAAATGTTTGACCCGCAATGGTGAGTTTGACTCCAGAAGCATGCCGAGTAAATAAACTGACTGCAAATTGCTGTTCTAGTTTTTTAATCCGTTCACTGGCGGCTTGTAAAGAAATAGCAGAGCGTTCAGCACCTTTGGTTAAACTGCCTGTGTCGACAATATTTAAGAACAGTTGTAGGTCAAAAAAATCGAGGCGCATAGGTGGGTGTTATTGCCGTGAAATTGATCTTATCATACTAAAATTTGCTTAAGGTAAAACATAAAAAAAGCAGCCTATCGGCTGCCTAAAAATGGGTATTTATATTTATGATTTATCGGCTAAGCTAAAGAACCAGTTCAGAATCAGTGCTGCAAAAGTCGCTGTACCAATACCACCTAGGTTGAAGTTACCAAATTGAAGGGCAAAATCACCTGTGCCTAAAATAATGGTTACCGCAGCCACCATTAAGTTTTTGTTTTTCGAAAAATCGACTTTATTTTCAATCCAGATTTTCGCACCGGCAATGGTAATTAAACCAAATACCACAATCGAAGCACCGGTTAAAATTGCAGTTGGAATGGTATGAATAATCGCACCAAATTTTGGTGAAAGACCCAAGAAAATTGCGAAGATACCGGCAATAACAAAGACAATGGTGGAATACACACGAGTCACAGCCATCACACCAATATTTTCACCATAAGTGGTCATACCTGGGGCACCAACACCACCAGATAAAGTGGTTGCAATACCATCGGCTACGAAGGCTTTACCAATCTGTGGATCGAGATTTTCGCCCGTCATTGCACTCACAGCTTTAATATGACCTAAATTTTCAGCCACTAAAATTAATGCAATTGGCGCAATAATGAGCATGGCATTAAAGTTAAATACAGGTGAATGGAAGGTTGGAATACCAAACCATGATGCTTGTTGAATTGGGGTGAAATTAATCGCGCTACCGTAACCCATGACATTCGCAACAATGTAATAGATGAGGTAAGCCAGCAATAGCCCAACCAATAATAACAAGCGTTGTAATAAACCTTTAGTGAATACGGCAATAGATCCCATGCACAGTACGGTGACTAGTGACATCCACATATTAAAGTTATTGCCCATCACACCTTTAACCGTTACGGGTGCAAGGTTTAAGCCAATAATCATGACCACTGCGCCAGTAACCACTGGAGGCATGAGTTTTTCAATCCAGTTGGTGCCTGTTGCCATGACAATAAAACCAAAAATGGCATATAACACGCCACACGCCATGATACCGCCAGCAGCTAAAGCAATATTGGCATTTGGTGCACCTGTGCCTGAAGCCGCATAACCTGTTGCTGCAATCACCACACCAATAAATGCAAAGCTGGAACCTAAATAGCTGGGTACACGACCACCTGTAATCAAGAAAAACAGGATAGTACAAATCCCTGACATTAAAATGGCCAGATTTGGGTCAAAACCCATCAAGAAAGGCGCAAGGACTGTTGCACCAAACATGGCAAAGGCATGTTGTATACCTAATACAACACTTTGTGCAGGAGGGAGGTATTCATTTGTACCTACAGGACGGGCATCGATATTGCCTTCATATGGGCGCCAGTTGGGAAACCAATTGGACATAAAATGAGCACTCTAAAAACAAATTGAGCACATCATACTCTTGTTTTTGTAAGATTTAATCTATGCCACTCTATTTTTATTAAAATTAATATACTGACTTTTTTAGTTTTTTTACCAATTGGTAAATATTTTTTTATTTAAAATTAAAGTGAAATCATGCAATTAATTTGGCTGACGGTTGTTGGAATAATGAATATTTTTTTTATAAGGCTTATCAAAAAAGATGATTTATTTTGCCAATTGGCGCTGAAATATAAAAAGCACATCTAAAGATGTGCTTTTTGAGTCAGAACTTTGAACCGTTAACCCGTATTACGTAATCCTGCTGCAATTCCAGCAATGCTCACCATCAGCGCGTGGTCGACAGGGGTATGTTCTGCCTGACATTCTGCCAAATAGCGACGACGACGTTTCATCAGTTCAGCTTGTAATAAATGTAGCGGCAATAAATAGGGTTTACGCACTTTCATGGATTGATCGAGTACATCATTGCTGCTGAGCAGTTGTGATTCACCTTTTAATGCCAACAAGGTTTGTACTGCATCTTTTAAACGTTGACGTAGTTGTTCACCCAATATTTTTAAATCTTCATCATCAGTTAAATGTGATTCGTAATATAAGGCAACATGACCATCGGCTTTAGAGAGCACCATTTCCAACATATCAATCAGGGTTTGGAAATAGGGCCATTGTTGCAACATCTCATCAAGCAAAGGTTTTTGCCCTTGGTCAATCACTTGATTAATCGCTGCACCTGTCCCGAGCCAAGCCGGAAGCATTAAGCGAATTTGTGTCCAAGCAAAAACCCAAGGAATGGCACGTAAGGATTCAATCCCGCCGCTGACTTTACGTTTGGCAGGACGTGAACCTAGCGGTAACATTTGTAATTCAAGTTCGGGCGTGACGGTGCGTAAATATTTCACAAAATGTGGATTTTCACGTACGGTTTCACGATACACCTGTACTGATAAATCGGTCATGCGATGCATCAAGTCGCGCCATTCATCTTTAGGCACAGGTGGCGGTAGTAAAGTTGCTTCCAAAGTCGCTGCGGTATAAATCTCTAAATTTTGCAGCGCAATGCCTTCAAGTCCAAATTTAAAGCGAATCATTTCACCTTGTTCTGTGACCCGAATGGCACCTGAAATAGACCCTGGTGGTTGGGAAAATAATGCTTGTTGTGTAGGTGCGCCACCCCGACTGATTGAACCTCCGCGACCATGGAATAGCGTTAGTTGCACCGCATGTTTTTGCGCTACAGCAGTCAATTCTTCTTGTGCACGATATTGCGCCCAATTGGCAGACATAAAGCCTGCATCTTTGGCGGAGTCTGAGTAACCAATCATCACTTCATGTTTGCCTTGAATATGCTGTTTGTACCAATGCATATTGAACAAGGTGTTTATGGTGTCGGCTGCACCATCTAAATCTTTCAGGGTTTCAAACAAAGGCACGACGCGTAGCGGATGTTTAATACCGGCTTCTTTTTGCAGCAGTAACACCGCCAAAACATCACTTGGGTATTCCGCCATGGAAATAATATAGGCACCTAAACTTTCTTCAGGTTGTTCTGCCAAAGTTCGCATGGTGGCAAAGACTTCTTGCACATCGGGATGTTCAATCAGGCTTTGTTTCGGTTCATTTAAATGCTTAGGTAGTAATGGACGTTTGCTTTGTAATTCTTGCAATAGGAAATTTTGCCGTGCTTGTTCAGTCCATGTTTCAAAATTGCCTAAACCTAAATATTCAGTAATGGCTGAAATGGCTTGGCGATGGCGACCCGATTCCTGACGAATATCCAGTTTCAGCAATTCAATGCCAAAGCAATTGACCCGATGAATAAAGTCGAGCAGTTTGCCATTGGCAATTTCAGGCAAGTTACAGGCAATCAGTGAACGGTAGCACAGTAATAAAGGCTGTAATAATTCATTTTTGCTTTTGATGACACGACTGTCATCGGCATCTTGACCTTGTAATCTTTGCGCCAGCCAGTAATGTGTGGCTTTTAAACGCTCACGGGTATCACGCAGATATTCACGGTACGGTTCAGGATGTTTGTGTCCCAGTGCCTGTATGAGTTCATCGCTACAGTTCTGAATCGACAGTTCCCAACGTAAAGCTTCAATGTCACGTAAGTATAAATCCGCTGCTTTCCAACGTGACAGCCAAAGCACTTCTTGGGTGATGTTATGGGTCACATTCGGATTGCCATCACGGTCGCCACCCATCCAAGAGGCAAACCGTACTGGAGCAATAGTGAGAGGTAAACGCTGACCACAATGGTCTTGCACCATTTCATCTAGTTCACGAATAAACTTGGGTACAGCATTCCACAGGGTTTGCTCTATGGTGGTGAAGCCCCATTTTGCTTCATCGACAGGAGTAGGGCGATGTTGACGAATCTCATCAGTTTGCCATGCAGAACAAATTAGTTGTTTTAATTCATCCAGTACAGCTTTACGTTCGCGCGGTGTGAGTTTTTGTTGATCTGCTTTAAAGAGACACTCATTAATGCCATCATATTTTTGAATTAGGGTGCGACGACTGATTTCAGTGGGATGCGCGGTGAGCACCAATTCAATGTTCAGCTCACAAATTTGCTGAAAGAGCGTATCTGAGGAAATGTTATGGTCTTTGAATTTTTGGAATAGATGATCGAGTGGATTGGGTGATGGTGTATGTTCATCAAATTCACTTTTACGACGACTGCGAACCACATTGTACTGTTCGGCAATATTGGCAAAATTCAGAAAATGCGTAAATGCACGGGTGAGAGGAAGAATTTCATCATCTTCTAAATTAAAGAACAGTTGTTCCAGTTGTTTTTCTGCTTCAACTTGACCATCCCGAGCACCTTTAGACAGCGCACGAATTTGCTCGACCTGATTAAACAAATCTTGTCCTGCATGTTCCTTTAAGGTTTCCCCTAAAAGATTGCCGAGTAAGCGTACATCCTCACGCAGTGGAGCATCAATTTGTTGAATCATTTTTCACTCTCCGATTCTTGTTATTTCGACTATAGCGTGAAATATCTACATTCCAAGTAGGGGCATACAAAAGTATGTAACGTTTTGCTGAATTAATTCGCGCTCTACTGCTATGAGTATGCCTGAACCTGCTTTGATGCGTTATTTAGAATCTTAATATTATCGTGTCGTACTATATTTCATCAGAAATAGATCAATACTGGCTAAAATAATTTGCTGTTTTTCTGCCGCGTTGGGAACAGTACGAATACCGAGCAGTACTTCATGATGACGCATACCCAGTAATAACGATAAGATCAGTAAAGTCAGGGTTTTTAATGTTTCAGTACGAATAAACCCCAGTGTAATGGCTTGCTGAAAAAAGTCTTCCCAGACTGCATTCATCCGCAGATGCGAAGCATTGTAAAACTTCTGTGCCAGTGGATTTTGTTCAGCCGCCAGTTCCAGTAATAACAGTTCTAATTTAATGGCTTCGGGTAAATTAATAACATGCAGTGCTAATGCACAGATATAGATAAATTCTTTTTTAAAATCACTGTCTGCATATAATTTTAATGGACGTGCACTGATGGATTCTTCACAGGTTTTTTCAATCGCGCAGATAAATAAATTGGCTTTATCTTGAAAGTGATTATAGATGGTCAGTTTGGTGACACCTGCTTCTTGCGCAATTTGGTTCATGCTCGAGCCATGATAACCACATTTTAAAAATACGCATTTTGCCGCAGTTAAAATTTGCTGACGTTTTTCTAAGTCTTTCGGGCGACCCACATTTGTTTGCACAATTTTTTCCAAAAAAATCAAGACAGGTCATTGATTTGACCCTCAAGTTATAATTAATGTACCACGCAGTATATTAATTAAAAAATAATCAATTTAAGATACTCCTTATTTTGCCTTAAAAATCATTTTTAAATAAGAGCGAACTTCATGAGCATAAGTAAGACCGTTGTTGCCAGCATGATCATCGTTTGCAGTGTGACCTTATGGGGATGCAGCAAGGATGTAGCCGAAACAGAATCCATCCCATTTGTCATGGTGACTCAACCCAATAGTACCCAGAACGAACAAAAAAGCTATGCGGGAGATGTACAAGCACGCCAGCAGACCGCTTTAGCATTTCGAGTTGGGGGACAAATTATTGAACGTTATGTCGATGTGGGTGATCAAGTCAAGGTTGGGCAAGTGTTGGCAAAATTGGATGTTAAGGATGCGCAACTACAACTCAATGCGGCGAATGCTCAATTGGAAAGTGCTCAATCTGCGGCAAAAAATGCAGAAGATGAACTGAAACGTTTTAAGCAATTGTTGCCTATGAATGCGGTTAGTCATTCGCAATATGATGCAGCAGAAAACCAATATAAATCGGCGATGTCAGCCTTAAAACAAGCGCAATCCAATTATGAAGTCAGTCGTAATCAAACTGGTTATAACCAATTGTTGGCGAATAAAAATGGCGTGATTACCGCACGAAATATTGAAGTTGGACAGGTGGTTGCTGCAGGGCAAGCCGCTTATCAAATGGCGATTGCAGGGGATCGTGACGTGGTCATTGGCGTGCCTGAACAAGCCATTTCAGAAATTAAAGTCGGTCAAACGGCATGGGTCACTTTATGGTCTAAACCTAAAGATAAATTTGCAGCCTATGTACGTGAAATTTCACCTGCAGCAGATCAATCGCGTACCTTTAGTGTCAAGGTGGCTTTGCGTGAAGGTAATACTGCGATTCAACTGGGGCAAAGTGCGCGCGTATTTTTTAACAAGCAGCAACACAATGTCTTGAGCGTACCGTTATCGAGTGTTTCTGCCAATGACCAACAAGCCTATGTTTGGGTGGTGAAAAAAGACCATACCATTCATAAAGTGCCGGTAAGTTTAGGCGCTTATGGGCGTGATAGCGTGCCGATATTGTCTGGTTTAAATGCCACTGATTATGTGGTGATTGGTGGCGTACATTTATTGCGTGAAAAACAAAAAATTCAGCCGATTGATCGTGAAAACCGTGCTGTGAAAATTCAGGCAGGAGCGCCATCATGAAGCCAGAACACAAGGCAGCCATGAACTATAACTTGTCCGAATGGGCACTGAAAAATAAAGGTTTAATTCTTTATTTTATGTTGCTATTGGCGATTGTTGGAATCGTATCTTATTCCAAACTTGCACAAAGTGAAGACCCACCTTTTACTTTTAAGGTGATGGTGATTCAAACCTATTGGCCGGGTGCAACAGCCAAAGAAGTTTCCTTACAGGTCACTGACCGTATTGAAAAAGAACTCATGAGCACGGGCAATTATGAACGGATCATGGCATATTCGCGTCCCGGTGAATCGATGGTGACCTTTGTTGCGAAAGATTCATTGCGCTCGAGTCAAATTCCAGATGTGTGGTATCAAGTCCGTAAAAAAGTCGGCGATATCAAACAACAACTCCCCAGTGGTGTACAAGGGCCTTTCTTTAATGATGAGTTTGGCGATACTTTCGGTAATATTTATGTTTTGACCGGCAAAGATTTTGACTACGGTATATTAAAAGAATATGCCGACCGCTTACAGCTACAACTGCAACGGGTTAAAGATGTCGGTAAGGTCAATTTAGTCGGCTTACAAGACCAAAAAGTTTGGGTTGAACTCTCCAATACTAAAGCCGCGCAACTGGGTATTCCAGTGACAGCGATTCAACAAGCATTACAACAACAAAATACGGTGGCCAACGCAGGGTTCTTTGAAACGGGCACAGATCGTATTCAAATACGGGTCAGTGGTCAGTTACAAAGTGTTGATGAACTGAAACAAATGCCGCTTTTGGTGGCGGGTAAAACCATTCAATTGGGTGATGTTGCCGAGGTCTATCGTGGCTTTAGTGAACCTGCTCAGCCACGTATGCGTTTTATGGGTGAAAATGGTATTGGCATTGCCGTCTCCATGCGTAAAGGTGGAGATATTCTTGCCCTCGGTAAAAACTTAGAAACGGAATTTGCCCAATTACAAAAAGCTTTGCCCTTAGGTATGGAGCTGAAAAAAGTTTCCGATCAGCCTGTGGCGGTAAAACGCAGTGTCAATGAGTTCATGAAGGTATTGGCTGAAGCGGTGATTATTGTATTACTGGTCAGCTTTTTCTCACTGGGTTTCCGTACGGGTTTGGTGGTGGCATTTTCAATTCCACTGGTGCTTGCCATGACCTTTGCAGGCATGCATCTATTTGATGTTGGTCTACATAAAATTTCATTGGGTGCACTTATTTTGGCACTCGGTTTATTGGTCGATGATGCCATTATCGCTATTGAAATGATGGCGATTAAGATGGAGCAGGGTTATAGCCGGTTAGAGGCAGCAGGATTTACGTGGAAAACCACGGCTTTCCCGATGCTGACAGGGACTTTAATTACCGCAGCAGGATTCTTGCCCATTGCCACCGCAGCATCGAGTACCGGTGAATACACGCGTTCTATTTTCCAAGTGGTGACCATTGCCCTGATTATGTCATGGTTTGCCGCAGTCCTTTTTGTGCCGTATTTAGGCGATAAACTGCTGCCAGATTTTACCAATCTGTCGCAAAAAGCGCCGTGGTATCAGCGTTTGTGGGCACGTTTACGCAAGCAACCTGAACCCAAACCTGTGCTGCATCATGTGGGCGAACATCATGATCCTTATCAAACCAAGTTCTATCAAAAGTTTAGAGGCTGGGTGAATACCTGTATTACCTATCGTAAAACAGTCATTGCGACCACCGTCGGTATTTTTGTGTTGTCGGTATTGATGTTTAAAATGGTGCCGCAGCAGTTCTTCCCACCATCGAACCGTGCAGAAATTTTGGTCGATTTAAAGCTAGAAGAAGGTGCATCTTTAACTTCAACCGAAAATGCGGTGAAAAAGGTCGAAAAATTCTTGTCGACCAAACAGGGCATTGATAACTATGTGGCGTATGTCGGTACAGGTTCAACCCGTTTCTATTTACCACTCGATCAACAATTGCCACAGGCCAGTTTTGCTCAATTTGTGGTGTTGGCTTCATCCTTAGATGATCGTAATGAAATTCGCCAATCATTAGATCAAGAAATTCGTAAATTACTGCCTGATGTTCGGACGCGAGTATCGTTGTTAGAAAATGGCCCACCGGTGGGTTATCCATTGCAATACCGTGTTTCAGGTGAAGATCAGAATTTAGTCCGTCAATGGGCACACAAAGTGGCAGCAGTGGTGGGAGATAATCCGAATACCAAGAATGTGCATTTGGATTGGGGAGAGCCAAGCAAAATCATTCATTTAAATATTGATCAAGATCGTGCCCGTCAAATGGGGGTATCCAGTCTGGATCTGGCAAATTTCCTGAATAGTTCAATTAGTGGTGCCACCATTAATCAATACCGTGAGAAGCGTGAATTGATTGAAATTCGTTTGCGTGGTGACCAAGCCGAACGGGTCGATGTTGGATCATTATCCAGTTTGGCCGTACCGACTGCAAGTGGTGGATCTGTACCGTTGGCGCAAATTGCTAAAATTGAATATAGCTTTGAAGATGGTTTGATTTGGCATCGTAACCGCTTACCGACCATTACGGTACGTGCAGATATTCGCAGCAAATTACAACCTGCGACAGTGGTGGGCGAGCTGGCAGAAAAAATGGATCAATTGCGTGCCGAGCTACCTAGTGGTTATTTGATTGAAGTGGGCGGAACAGTTGAAGAGTCAGCACGTGGACAAAACTCGGTCAATGCCGGTATGCCATTTTTCTTGGCTGTGGTGATGACCTTATTGATGATTCAGCTGAAAAGTATGTCACGCGCCACGATCGTTTTATTAACTGCACCTTTAGGCTTAATTGGAGTGGTGTTGTTCTTGTTATTGTTCAATAAACCTTTTGGTTTTGTCGCGATGCTGGGAACGATTGCGCTGTCGGGTATGATTATGCGCAATTCTTTAATTCTGATTGATCAGATTGAACAAGATATTCAAGCAGGACATGATCCTTGGTCGGCAATTATTGATGCGACAGCACGTCGTTGTCGCCCAATTGTGCTGACTGCATTGGCTGCAGTCTTGGCTATGATTCCGTTATCGCGCAGTATTTTCTTTGGTCCAATGGCCGTTGCGATTATGGGGGGATTGATTGTCGCCACCCTGTTGACGCTGTTCTTTTTACCTGCATTATATGCACAATGCTTTAAAGTGAAAAAAAATACTCAGAGTACATAGTTTTTGATAATAATAAGGTGCGAAATATTGAAAACTTCAATATAGTAGCACCTTATATTCTTATACATTTCTATAAAGCAATTTACTGCATATTAAAAAACTAAACATGCGAGTAGATGGGGTTGAAACACACATGAAGCGAGATAACTTAAGCCGACTTCGCCGCTCTATTGCGATTTCTTATGTCTTCATGTTTTTTGCTTTATTTACTGTGATTAGTGGTGTATTTGCATACTGGTATGCGCGTAAAATCACACAAGTAGATAATGCCGAAGTTTGGTTACAAGCCCAAGCACTTTGGATTATGCGTAATATTGTGATTTATTCTATTTTGGTTCTTTTTGCTGCACTTTGGTTTATTCCACTCATTTTCTTTTATTGGGATAGCGCACTTTGGGTAACAGGTTGTACCGTTGCTGGTGTGGTCTTCTCATTTATCGCCTTTTTGTTTTTGCTTAATGCGTGGCTGAAAGGTCTGTCTCGCTTTTTCAAAAATAAAGCCGTTTTCTAATCAAACTCAACTTTTTTACACTGTCCCCCTTGTAAAATTTGGATTGACCCCCAATTTCAGTCCACAGTTAAGTATTATCAAAATTCCGTGAGGAGCATCGCCAGACATGGCTAAACGTGATTATTATGAGGTTTTGGGTGTCGCTAAAACCGCTAGTGATGATGAAATTAAGAAAGCCTACCGTAAGTTGGCGATGAAATATCATCCAGATCGTAACCCAGACAATCCTGAAGCTGAAGATAAATTTAAAGAAGCTGCTGAAGCTTATGAAATTTTATCGGATGGCGAAAAACGCAGTATGTATGACCGTATGGGGCACAGTGCCTTTGAAGGTGGTATGGGCGGCGGTGGCGGCTTTGGTGGTGGTTTCAGCGCAGAAGATATCTTTAGCCAATTTGGTGATATCTTTGGTGGCGCTTTTGGTGGCGGTGGTGGGCGTGGTCAACAACGCGCTCGTCGTGGATCAGACCTTCGCTATGTAATGGAGCTGACCCTTGAAGAAGCGGTTAAGGGCGTGAAAAAAACCGTTACTTTTACCGCACCAGCACCGTGTGATGCTTGTGATGGTAAAGGTTCAAAAAATCCTAAAGATGTTCAAACTTGTCCGACCTGTCATGGTGCGGGCCAAGTGCGTATGCAACAGGGTTTCTTCTCTGTGCAGCAAACCTGTAGCAGCTGTCGTGGTCAAGGCACCATGATTAAGAATCCATGTACTAAATGTCATGGTTCTGGTGTGTCTGATCGTCAACAAACTCTTGAAGTAACGATTCCTGCAGGCGTAGACAATGGCGACCGCGTCCGTTTAACGGGCAAAGGCGAAGCCATTCGTGACGGTCAGTCAGGTGATTTGTACGTCGAAGTTGTAGTACGTGAGCATGAAATTTTCCAACGTGATGGCGCAGACCTATATATGGATGTGCCAGTCAGTATTGCTGATGCTGCGTTGGGTAAAGAAATTGAAATTCCAACACTGGAAGGTCGTGTTAGTTTGAAAATTCCTGAAGGAACTCAAACTGGCAAAATGTTCCGCTTACGTGGTAAAGGGGTTAAACCTGTACGTACCAGTATGCAAGGTGACTTACTCTGCCGTATCGTGGTTGAAACACCAGTGAATTTAACCGCCCGCCAACGTGAGTTGTTAAAAGAATTGCAAGAAACCATGGATGATGACAACAGCAAGTCATCACCGAAGAAAAAATCATTCTTTGGCTTATTTGATTAATTCAAATTATCAAGATGTAGAGTAAAAAGGGGGAATATTCAATATTCCCCCTTTTTTATGCGCACTTAACTTGGCTAAATTAGTTATTCAATTTAGTTATTCAATCATGGGCTGATCAATCGCATTGACATCCACCATTTGCGCTGCTGCTTCAGCAGTCGATTCTTGCTTGGTCGTTGCCTGATTATTGTCAGCTTGATATGGTCTAGTGCTACGGGTCTGAATACTGATTTTGACTTGTGACAGGCTTTCTAAAGTATCTCCCGTTTGGATTGCCGGTTCTGCCCAAGCCGTGCTGACGAGGGTTGCTATAAAAATAGTTAACGCGATTTTTTTCGAATGCATCCTGATCTCCTTATAATTCATCTTTTTATCATTCGTGATGCGTAGTCTGCGTCGCGATGTTTACAATCAGATGAAAATAAGTAGCTAAAAGCATTTATTTTTCAGGCTGAAATTTGCATACCTCATCTGTTTGGTTTATGTCGCTCTTGCTGTATTTAATTGGGTATTAATTTCAAAATAAGTAGGCTGAGCTGATCTATTTTTGGTGAAATATTTTGCCTTGTAACTTAGTCTCCGTACAGAGTTTTGCTATAGTAAGGACAATTTAGAAGCAAGATTAGGAATATGTTATGTCAGCAGCTCCACGCATTGGTGTATTGGGTGCAGGCGGTCGTATGGGACGCATCCTTATTCAGGCAGTCCATGAGGCAGGTTACCAGCTTGCAGCCGCAGTTGAACGCCCTGAAAGTAGCTTGATTGGTGCAGATGCAGGCGAGCTTGCAGGTATTGGTGCTGTGGGTGTCAAGGTGGTGGGGCATCTACAAGATGTCTTAAAAGACTGCGATGTGGTGGTTGATTTTACTGCACCCGTAGCGACTCAACAGCATTTAAAATTGTGCCGTGAAGCGGGTGTTGCAATTGTGATCGGCACCACGGGTATGGACGATGAACAAAAAGCCTTCCTGAATGAAAGCGCAATGCAAACCCCTGTAGTGTATGCAGCAAATTATTCAGTCGGTGTAAATGTATCGATTAAACTGTTAGAGCTTGCGTCTAAAGTCTTTGGCGACACGGTTGATATTGAAGTGATTGAAGCACATCACCGTCATAAAGTTGATGCACCATCAGGTACTGCACTGATGATGGGCGAAGCGATTGCGGGTGCCTTGGGGCGTGATCTTAAAGAAGATGCCGTGTATTGCCGTGAAGGTCATACTGGTCCGCGTGAGCGCAAAAGTATTGGTTTCCAAACCATTCGTGGTGGCGACATTGTTGGCGAGCACACAGTAATGTTTATTGCAGATGGTGAACGTGTTGAAATTACCCATAAAGCGACCAATCGGATGAACTTTGCTGCGGGTGCTATACGTGCTGCTGCATGGGTGGTGGGTCGTGAAGCGCGTAAATATGATATGAAAGATGTACTTGGTTTTAATGATATTCAAGTATAAAAATTCAGCAAAATCATTTATAACAAGATAACAAAACTAAAATAAGCAGTTCAACGGAATGAAAAAAGTGATCTTGATGGCTTGTGCTGTAGCAATATTCGCTACAGCACAAGCTAAACCGCTTGATAATGCCAAGCTCAGTATGAATAAAAATAACATTAAAGTTTGGACCTATCAAAATAGTCAAAACCCAGTCTTTTTATACAAAGCTGAAACTACTTACGATACGCCTTTAGAGAAAGCCGTTGCGCTGATTTTAGATGTTGATCATGCGGTACAATGGGTGCCGTATATGGGCAGCGTCAAAGTCCTTTCGCGTGATGATAAAAAAGGCGAATTTTTGTTGTATATGGTGCTCGACTTTCCTTTTCCATTGAAAGACCGTGATTTAGTGGTACAAGGCAAAATGGTCAAAGATGCCCAAGGCGTGATTAGCATTAAAAATAAAGCCATCGATAAAGGCTATGCCAAAAATCCAGATTATGTCCGTTTGACCCATTATGAAGGGGATTGGAGCTTTCAAAAATTAGCCAATAATAAAGTTAAAGTCTCGACTTATGGCTATGCGAATCCTGAAGGCTCGATTCCTTTAACCTTTGTGAATATGTTTGTACAACAACAACCGTATCAGATGCTACAGAAGATGAAGATGGAATTGGCTAAACGGAGCAGCATTCCTGCTTTGCCCGAAGCTTTGCGTTAAGGTTAAAAATTAAAAAAGTCCGCAGCATGCGGACTTTTTTCTCACAATAATGCATCAGCATTGTTGATAGTTCAAAGTTTTGTTGGCTACAAGTTTCATTTGTATCAGTACCAAAATTAATGCAAGCATGCTTAATCCTGCGCCGACAAATGAGACCGCTGTATAGCTCAGCCCCATATTCAATACACTTGCGCCCGCTATGGCACCTAAAGCATTACCTAAGTTAAAGGCACCAATATTTACCGAAGAAGCCAAGCCTGGTGCATCATGGGCGACTGACATGACACGCATTTGTAAGGCTGGAACCACGGCAAAAGCTGCTGCTCCCCAAATAATTAATGCCAGTGCCGCCCCTAGTGTGGTACTTGCTAAAATAGGGAACAATAACATCATCACAATAAGCAGTAATAAAAAGCCAATCAAGGTTTTATCTAAGGACAGATCGGCACATTTCCCGCCTAAATGATTACCGATAGAAAAGCCAACCCCGATGAGAACTAACATAAAGGTAATCAGTTCAGGTGAAGCATGGCTAAAGGCTTTTAAGCTTGGTGCAATATAAGTGTATAACGTGAACATTGCACCTGCACTCATCACCGTGGTCATTAATGCCAGCACAACGGGCAAACGGGTTAAAACTTTTAACTCTTGTTTTACATTGGGTTGATGACTGGCTGTACTTTCAGGTAAGGCTTTCCAGAGTGCAAACATGGTGATTAATCCCAGTAGAGAGATCCCCATAAAGGACATACGCCAACCGATATTTTGTCCAATCCAAGTGGCGAGGGGAACACCGCCAATATTGGCAATGGTGAGTCCCATAAACATCATGGCGACAGCACTGGCTTGTTTATCTTTAGGAACAATACTGGCAGCCACCACTGAACCAATGCCAAAAAATGCACCGTGGTTTAAACTAGTAATGATTCGTGCACCCATTAGTCCCAAATAACTGGGTGCAAGCATGGCCAAAATATTACCAATGGTAAAAATAGCCATCAATAAAATTAAGGATTGACGTTTTGGGTAGCGACTCAGCCACAAGGTCATGAGGGGTGCACCCAACATCACCCCCAAAGCATAGGCACTAATCAGCATGCCAGCGCGTGGAATGGAAATGTCGAAGCCTTGAGTAATTTCAGGCAAAAAACCCATCGGTGAAAATTCGGTGGTGCCAATGGCAAAGGCACCGATTGCAAGTGCTAGTAACGGGAAATTAATTTTCATCAGTGAGTCTTAATCCCATAGCGGTACAAGTTGTTCAGGATCGACTTCACGTGCATTTCGATCTAGTGTTGCAATAGCCATCATTTGCTCTGCTGTTAATTCAATCTCTTGCGCGCGCAAATTCGCGATTAAATGCTCACGTTTGGTTGAAGATGGAATCACGGCAAAGCCTTTTTGTAATGCCCATGCTAAAGCAATTTGTGCACTCGAGGCTTGATGCTGTGCAGCAATATCTTGCAGTATTGGATCATTCAGCACTTTGCCATAAGCTAAAGTCATATAAGAAGTGACATCAATATGCTGTGACTGTAAAAAATTGACGAGACGCTGATTTTGTAAATAAGGGCTGAGTTCAATTTGATTGGTCGCAATATGCTCTAGACCAATGCTCTCGATCGCTTGCTTAGTGAGTTCAATATTAAAGTTAGAAATGCCTATGTGTTCGGTCAATCCTTGTTTTTTTGCTTCCAAAAGGGCTTGCATCACCTCTGGTATAGATACCCCCATTTTAGGTGCAGGCCAATGAATTAAGGTCAGATTGACCGTATCAGTACGTAGCTTGTGTAAACTGTCTTTTAGAGTGGGAATGAGTTTTTCTGGGGCATAATTTTCTGTCCAGATTTTAGTGGTGATAAATAAATCTTGACGATTGACTTGGCTTTCAACGATTGCCTGACCCACTTCAGTTTCATTGCCATAAATTTGCGCTGTATCTACAGCACGATAACCGACCTCAAGTGCTGTTTGGACTGAATTAATTAGGGTTGGTCCAGACAAGCGAAATGTACCAAGACCAAATTGGGGAACAATCATGTTTTACTCAATATTTAAGTTTTTAAGATCGTGCTATTTTGGTGATTTTATTGTTGCTAAAAAATGCACTAATTTGCAAAATATTATTGATTAAAAATCAATAAATGGACTGAAGATGAAGTCAACCATTGAAGAATTACATGCTTTTGTCACGATTGTGGATAGCGGCTCGATTGTGATGGCAGCAGAGCGTTTAGCACAAACCACATCAGGGGTAAGCCGTGCTTTACAACGTCTTGAGAATAAGTTGCATGTGACCTTACTCGAACGCACCACGCGTAAACTGAAACTCACTCAAGAAGGACAATTATTTTTAGATAGAGCACGCAAAATTTTAAATGATTTAACTGAAGCAGAAGATGCATTATTAAAATCAGATACCGATACTTCTGGGCTCATTCGAGTTGATTCAGCGACACCATTTGTCTTGCATGTGATCGTGCCATTGATGCGTGAATTTACACAGCTTTACCCCAATATTGAAATCGAATTGAATAGTAATGATCAAATTATTGACTTGTTGGAACATAAAACGGATGTTGCAATCCGCTTTGGGCAGCTGAATGATTCAAGTTTACATGCCAAATTATTATGTAAAAGCCGTTTGTATATTGTCGCAAGCCCTGAATATTTAGAAAATCACGGCTATCCCAAAATGCCTAGCGATATTTTGAATCATGCCCAAATTGGCTTTAGCAAAGTGAATCATTTAAATACTTGGCCCATTCTTGTGAATGGAGAACAGCTGACAGTTCATCCAAAAATTAAAGCATCCAATGGGGAAACCGTACGTCAAATGGCATTGGATGGTTTAGGCATAACCTGTTTGTCTGCTTTTTTAGTGCAGCAAGATCTGGAACAAAAACGACTGGTTGCTTTATTTGAAGATCAAATTGAGCACTATGAACAGAGCATCCATGCTGTTTACTATCAACAAGAACATTTGCCAAAGCGTGTCCGTTTATTTATTCAGTTTTTAGTGCAAAAGCTGTCAAATCATCAATAGTTTGCTGTGGTAGCAAATCTAAAGTGAGCAAGCTTTGTATTTCCTGCTGTTCATGATTCAGTAGCTTTAATTCAAAATGTTGTGCAGAGGTTTGATTGCATTGAAAGTTTAAATCCTGCTGCTGTGGCATATTGATCCGCATCTGCTGATCTGAACTGATCTGATATTTATACAAACGTTGTGCTGATGTTTGGTGTAGTGTGGGTTGAATATGCAGCAATTGGTATTGTCCCAATAGCTGTGTTTTTAAAAATCCTTCTATTAAAGACTTACACACAAAGTTCTGTTTTTGTGCCAATGTATTTCTTGCTTGAGGTTGGCACGCCATTAATAAAAAACTGATACTCAAGATGACTATACTGAGTTTAATTATTTTCATGCATGACTCCTTTTTATGATGATGGACTGTGAATGCAGCATAAATCTGTTATGTTGATAGATACAGATACACAAAATTCTAAAAAATGAGTACAGATGTATGGCATTTCAATATCAAGTTTTGGCTGAACAAATTGCCGATAAAATTAAGCAAGGTGAATTAGAAGCAGAGCAACGACTTATTTCGCTACGGCAATGTGCCGAACAGCAAAATGTCAGTATCAATACGGTCAAAAAATGCTATGAATTATTAGAAGCGCAAGGGCTGATCTTTGTGAAAAATAAGTCAGGCTATTTTGTCAGTGCGGAAAAATCGGAGGTACAGCACACTCAGTGCCCGACCCATCCAGATTTTCAATCTCAGCCGAGGGATGTGTCTAATTTAGAATTACAAATTAAAATTCAAGAAGCCTCGATCAATAATAAATTGATTCAGTTGGGGGCTATTCAAATTTCCCCTCATTTAGTGCCAACCGAAGCTTTACGCCGTTCAATTCAGCGTGCTTTAAAGCATAGCAAGCCTGAAGATTTTTTATATAGCGATAAGCAGGGACATATTCGCCTTCGAGAAGCCTTATCTGAACATTGGGCAGAAGATGGTTTCTACATTGGCAAAGATGATATTTATATCAGTAATGGTTGTATGCCTGCACTATCGGTGATGATTCAGAGTCTGACTGAAATAGGCGATAGTATTATTGTACCCACGCCTAACTTTAATGGTCAGTTGCAATTATTGGCGACTTTAAAGCGTAAAATTGTAGAAATTCCAGCGGATACTCATGGTTTTGATTTAGCACGTTTAGAACAGGCTATGCAAAGCTCTGGTGCAAAGGTGTGTTTGCTGACGGTTAATTATCAAAACCCTTTGGGTTTTTGTTTAAGCAATGCACAAAAAGAAAAAATTGCACAGTTGGCAGCGCAGTATCAATGTTATGTGATTGAAGATGATATCTATGCCGAATGTAGTTTTAGTTTAAAACGACCACTGCCGATTCAATATTGGGATCGACAAGGCTATGTGATTTTTTGTGGTTCAGTGTCCAAATCATTGTCGCCGGCGTATCGTGTCGGTTGGTTCTGTATTCATTCACGTTTACAGCATCTCAGAGCAAAAATCATGATGCTGAATGTTTCGGTGAATACGCCTTTGCAATTGGGTTTAGCCGATTTAATTTATAGTCGTGCTTATCGCGAGCATTTAACGTCGCTAAAACCGATTCTTATGGCGCAGGTTGAACAGTATCGACAATTCGTGATGACCGCTTTTCATCAGGTTGAAATTCGGTTAAATCAACCGAGTGGTGGTTATGCACTCTGGATTCAATTGCCTGCCCAGATTGATGGTTTAGAGATGTATCATTTTGCGCAACAGCAGGGGATTAACATTGTACCTGGTGAGGTCTTTGGTGAAGATGGACGCTATAAGAATTGTATTCGCTTAAATGCGGGGCATGAATTGTCAGATGAAATTCGTGATGCGATTGTGCTCTTGGCGGATTGGAGTAGAGAACAATTAACGTCGGCACAGGTTGCTTAAATTTCCCAGAAGAAAGTGTTGTGCGGCTTAACTGATTTTGAGTGATAGCGTTGTCAGTTGATGAGTCTTACCTAAACATAGGGTATTTTTCCAAATCCAAACCAACAAAGTATTTTGTTGATTTGGATATCATTTTATTTTAAAAATCAGCTTTTAATACGATTCGGTAACGGGCTTTGCCAGAATGTAAATGTTGCAGTGCGACATTTAATTGTGACATTGGAAAGACTTCAATTTGTGGTGCAAAATTTTTACGTGCCGCAAATTTTAATAATTGACGTAACGCAGCAGGCGAACCCGTTGGTGAGCCTGTAATGGATTTCGAACCGCCAATTAAACTACCCGCATGAATTTTTAGTGGTTCAAGGACTAAGCCTAACATGTGAATACTGCCATTAGGTGCCAGTGTACTGATAAAGGCAGGCCAGTTGAGTGTGACGTTGACGGTACTGAGCAGTAAATCAAACTTTCCACGTTGCGCTTTGATGGCATCTATATCGCGGCTATTGACCACATGGTCTGCGCCCATGGCTTTAAGCTCGTCAGTTTTATCTAAACTTGAAGTAAATGCAGTAATTTCACAGCCCCAAGCTTTGAGTAATTTAATCGCTATATGCCCTAAACCACCAATCCCAATCACGCCTACATGGTGAGTGGCTTGAATCTGATGTTTTAACAGTGGATCAAAAACAGTAATTCCACCACAGAGCAGCGGCCCCGCACTTTCTGGATCTAAATCTTCGGGTAAGGGAATAATCCATTGCCAACCAGCACGAACTTTGTTGGCAAAACCACCAGCATGCCCGACAATCGTTGCAGTTGAACCACCTGTGCAAAGGACTTGTTGTCCTGAAATACAGGGATCACAATATTGACAACTTTCTGCTGTCCAGCCAATGCCAACACGTTGCCCCACTTTTAGTCCTTTGGCTTCTGAACCCAACTGTGTGATGATGCCAATAATTTCATGACCTGCAACAACAGGATAAACAGAAGAATTCCATTCGTTATTAATCACAGAAACATCGGAATGGCATAAACCGCAGTATTCAACTTTGACTTCAACTTGGTGGGGAAGGAGTCCTCCAGCATCAAATTGATAAGGTTCAAGTGCTGCGCCCGCTTGCATAGCGGCATAGGCATGGATGATGTTGTCATGCATGGTGGAACCCTCTTATTATCATATTGAAGTATTAATTTGATTTAAAAGCACAGTGATTTTCATGATCATTGACCATACCGACTGCCTGCATAAAGGCATAACAGGTGGTCGGTCCAATAAATTTAAAACCGTTCTTTTTTAATGCTTTGGACAGTGCCAGGCTCAGGTCAGTTTGGGCGGGTGCTTGACGATAATCAGCAACATCATTATCTAGGCTTTGATGTTCGACAAACCCCCATAGCCAATCCACAACATCAATGTTTTGTTGTTTTAAATGTTGCCAAGCAATGGCATTGTCACGGATGGCTTTAAGTTTACCGATATGTCGAATTAAACCAGCATCTTGTAGCATTTGTTCTAATTTGAGATCACTAAATTGGGCAATTTCTGCAATGTTGTACTGAAAAAAATGCTGCCGATAGCTGTCACGCTTTTTCAGTACTGTAATCCAAGATAGCCCTGCTTGTTGTCCTTCTAAGCACAACATTTCAAATAAGTGTGCTTCATCATGGCTGGCTTTGCCCCACTCATGATCATGATAGGCCATATACAGTGGGTCGTTGGAACACCAACCACAACGTTGAATTGACATTTTTGGTGCTCCTGAAGTGATTAAAGTTTAAATTCTGCCCACTGATCTTGTTGATTATCCCAATAAAACAGTTCAGCTTGTGGCAAATCTGTGAATTGAATCCACATGTCTTGTCCCGTTTTTTCTGCAAAACCCGTGCTAATCAAAAGCGCTTCCTCAGTGATTTCCATCACCCAGCCTTGGTGGCTTTGTCCAGCCAAAACTATTTTTTGTTGATTGCCTGATTCAGCAAATTCGACCAAACGATTGATCAGCGCTTCTGACATGAATAGTTCCTAAAAAATTAACGTAAATAAGGATAAGGGTTGACCACACCACGACCTTTACCGTCAAGGTAAATACCATAATGTAAATGCGGTGCCGTATGACGTGCATTGCCGGTATTGCCGACATAACCAATCAGATCACCTTTTTTGACATAATCTCCGACATTTAAGCCGCGTTTATGCTCATCAAGGTGGGCATAATAATGCCAAGTTGCAGCAGGCCCCATAATCCAAACCACTTTACCACCCAAATTGTTATTGCGTAAGTCAGCAATGATGCCTTCTGTGGCACTTAACACTTTTGTTCCACGTGGAGCCATGATGTCAATGCCTTCATGCTTGCGTCCATGACTACGCGCGGCAGCCCAAGTATCACGTAACTGTTTGGCTTTTATATTATGCACTGGGATAGGCAGCGAAGATTTTAGCTGCATATTTTTCAGCTTTTGCACTTGATTCAGCGGGAGTGGGTTAGTGGCAGGCTTTTTAGGCGTTGAAGTACATGCTGCCATCCAGAGGATGCTAAAACTCAATAATAATGTAGCAATAAAACGCAGCACTGTTCATCCTTTTTTCATTCTAATAGGCGTGAAAATTCTTTGAATCACAGTGCCTGACTATGTCATAAACTAAGGGCAGAGATCAATTTTTTCATTGCCGTTGGAATTCCGATTTCTGTTGCAATTTGTGTCGCGAGCCATGTGCCATTTAGTTCAATCGCAAGATGTTCCTGTTGATCCACATCGACCTCAAAACAAATGGCTTCAAGTTGCCAAGTGAAATGGGTAAAGCTATGGCTGATTTCAGTCCGTTGAATGACTTTTTTCAGTCCTAAAACTTGGCACTGTATTTCAAATTCAGTGGGATTTTCAATAACAGGTAAACACCATAAACCACCCCATAAGCCACTATTTGGACGTTGTTGCCATAACCATTGTTGATTCGATTGAATCACTAAAACCTGTGCTGATTTGATGGGTACGGCTTTTTTCGGTTTTTTAAAGGGCAACTCTGTTTCCAAACCTTGCTGATGCGCTTTGCAGTGTTGTTGCATTGGGCAATATAAACACAGTGGTTTTTTCGGTGTGCAGACTGTTGCACCTAAGTCCATAATCGCTTGGGTATAATCATGATTACGTTCGGTTGGGCACAATGTTTCAGCCAATTGCCACATGGCACGTTCATGAATAGGTTTAGACAGATCATCTTCAATGGCAAAACAACGTGCTAAAACCCGTTTCACATTGCCATCCATAATCACGCCATATTGACGTAAACCCAGTGACATCAATGCGCCACCCGTTGAAGGGCCAATCCCCGGCAGCTCAATCCATTGTTCTAATGTACTTGGGAAATGTCCTTGTTGGCTAACGATGCCCGCAGCTTTATGCAAATTGCGTGCTCGTGCGTAGTAGCCTAGACCTGCCCAATAAGGCGCAACATCATCCCAGCTAGCTTGCCCTAAATCTTCAACGGTTGGGAATCGGGAGATAAAGCGTTCAAAATATTGCAGCACTGTTTTAACTTGGGTTTGCTGTAACATAATTTCAGATACCCAAACCTGATAGGGGTTATCGACCACTTGCCATGGCAAGTCATGACGACCATGAACATCGAACCAAGCAAGCAGGGTTTCGGCAAAAGAAAACTGTGACATACGAACCGCATATTTGGAATAGATGAATAGTATAGCGAAAATGGGGTGGGACTGTGGCTTAGGACGGCGATAAAAATAAAGACATAAAAAATGATGCCGAAGCATCATTTTTTAATGGGCTTTGAGTCGAATGTTTTATTCGCTGATCATACCCCAGCGCTCGTCTAGCTTTAAGCTTTGGCCTTCATAGCGCGGAATAATATGTAGGTGTAAGTGTTCAGATGCTTCACCAAATACAGTTCCATCATTAAATCCAACATGGAAGCCTGAGGGCTGATGACGCAACTGAAGTTCATTACGCGCAAGCTCAAGTAAAGACATTAAGCTTTTACGTTCTTTGTCGGTGATATCAAAAAAAGAGCTCGCATGGCGTAGCGGGACAATCACACAATGACCTTTAGATAATGCATTTGGCTCAGGTAAAATTACACCAAAGTCATTTTTATCAATGATGTCATATTCATCAAAGTTGCAATATGGGCAGTTGTTTTCAGTCATTGTTGTATCCTCTTCAAAAATATAGTTTTTAAAATATTCATGTCATTGGATTGGTCAATATAGCACAACCATATTAACCTCGTTGTTATTCACCAAGTCGGTCTTTTAATAAAGCGTACATGGCAGATAAACCTTTTTGTTCTGCATCGACGTTATAGCCTAAATCAACACCATTGGCTTTAGCACGTTCATCTGCAAGTGGGTTACTAAAACCATGCTTTGCATCTTCAAAGATAATGACTTCATGCTCAACCTGAGCTGCGTACATTTCTTCTTTAAAGCGAGCAACATCATCTAAGCTGACCATGCTGTCGAGTTCGCCGTGAAGGACTAAAATCTCAGCTTTGACTGCTCCCAGTTGAGCTGGTGCTTTCGGAGTTAATGTGCCGTGGAAAGTGATTACTGCTTGTAAAGGTGCACCAGAACGGGCCAGATCAAGCACCACTTTGCCACCATAACAGAAGCCTACCGCTGCCAGTTTATCTGCATTTACTTCTTCTTGCACAGCTAATGTTGCTAAACCCGCAGACGCACGAGTCACAATCGTTTCAGGGTCATTAAAGGTTTGCATCATCCATTCACTGGCTTGAGGGACAGTGGTGGTGACTTTTTTATCACCATACATGTCAATGGCAAGGGCTGCATAGCCGTGTTCAGCAAGTTCACGCGCACGCTGTTCGGTATACTCATTTCGCCCCCACCATTCAGGCGCTACAATCACCCCCGCGACAGGTTTTTCTGATTCAGGTGCTGCAAAATATCCAATTAAAGTTGTTCCATCTTGAGCAGTGTACTGAATTTCGCGAGTTTTGATGGTGAGCGCCATTTATTTTATCCTTGTATTTTATGTTGAGTGAAAAATATACTGATTAAAGCATAGCAATTAACGTATTTGCTGATTGTACAAGATTGCTCTATTTTGACTGTACACTATTCTAAATAAATTGAAATAGGCTTTTAATGAGCGGTTTTTGAAGTTTAAGTGATTCATAAATATTAAATATATTTTTATTATATTAAGCAGAAAAAGCAGATGATTTATACACTTCAATGAACGAATGCTGTTGATATTGCAAGCAAGAGTTACCGTGGAGTAGATTAGAGTATAAAAAATAGCGAGTCGAAATCAGTATGATCATTGCTCTATTCGCTATTCTTATATATGTGCTTAATTGATTATTTACTCGGTTTGGCTAAAATTTCAATCAGTTCTACATCAAAAATTAAAATACTATTCGGTTCTATTACATCACCCGAGCCAATTTGACCATAGCCAAGTTGTGCTGGAATGAAGAAGCGATATTTAGCGCCTTCTTTCATCAGTTGTAGGCCTTCAGTCCAACCTTGAATGACTTGGCTTACTTGAAATTCAGCTGCTTGATTTCGTGCAATTGAACTATCAAAAACAGTACCATCAATTAAACGACCTTCGTAATTCACTTTAACAAGAGAATTGGCCTTAGGTAATTTACCTGTACCTTGTTGGAGTATTTGGTATTGCAAACCAGATTTAGTGGTTTGAACGCCTTGTTTTTTTGCATTGGCTGCTAAAAATTCAGCTCCAATTTTTGCATTGGTATCTGCTTTCTTTTTTAACTCAATGAGTTGTTTTGCATCACTTTGTTTTTTATGTTGGGTCAGGACACGTGCCATTTCTTCATCAGTAAGTGCAGATTTACCGCCTTGAGCTGCTGTTTTCAAACCCAGTATAAATGCATCTAAGTCCAAATCTTTGACCGATTCGGCATTGCTGCGCCCCATTAAGTAACCAAAACTGTAGCCGACTTGTTCATTCAAACTGCTACTGTTGGTCACAGTTTTTGCAAAACTTGTTGTAGTAAACATGCATAAACAAAGTAATGTAATCGGTGTTTTCATACGCTTATCTCAAGATAAATCAGGAGAGCAAAAGCTCTCCTTCAATTTTTATTTTACTTTGATCAGTTCAACATCAAAAATAAGGGTGCTGTTTGCAGGAATCATGCCGGGAACACCTTGTTCACCATAGCCTAATTGCGAAGGGATATAAAGTGTGGCTTTGCCACCCTCTTTCATCAATTGCAGACCTTCTGTCCAGCCCGGAATGACTTGATTCAATGGGAACTCAATCGGTTCACCACGCTCAATTGAGCTATCAAATACTTTGCCGTCAACCAGTTGACCTTTGTAATGTACGGTCACCATAGAGGTCGCAGCAGGTTGTTTGCCTGTACCTTCGGTGATGATTTTGTACTGTAATCCAGAAGCCGTTGTTTTTACACCCGGTTTTTTTGCATTTTCAGTTAAGAAAGAATCACTCGCAGTTTGGACTTGTTGTTCTTGTTGAACTTGCTTTTGCTGCATTTCTTTTTGGAACTGCTCATATGCTTTTTGCAATTCTTCTTCATTATAAGCCGGTTTATTTCGGGCATGGCCTTCGCGTACGCCTGTAACAAAGCTATTAATATCTAATTCAGGAGGTGTTTGATGTGCAACTTCATAGCCCAGTGCATAACTAATTTTTTCAACAGCAGAAGCATTTTTTGAAGCTTTTGATGTCACAGTAGCAGGATTTTGAGTTGCATAGTAAACAGGTACAAGTGCAGCACCGCCTAAAAGAACAGCGACAGCGATGGGTAAGGCTTTACTCATAGGTTTTCCCAAATTCATTTTATATAAAAAAAGTTGCAGTAATTTTAGCAGACTTTTCTATCCAACACGTTTCGAGCGACTGGTATTGTATAGAAATCCAATATATTCTGATTAACCTCATTATTCTATAATTGGCTGAATAATAAAAACATTTTTAATACATTAAAATAGCAAATTTTTATTGATTTAGATAATCAATGATAAACTTTTGTTTTAAATATTATTTATAGATCAAATCCTTTTTGCCGTAAATCAAATTAAAAAAGTCAGAGAAGATCTCTGACTTTTTTTAATTACAATTTATTAATCATTGTCTTTCGCAGCTGCATAAGCATAAGCATAGTTATAGCCGTATCCACCAATGTCGCGTTGAATATCATTCAGAATAAAGCCATTAACTTTAACACCTGCTTGCTCAAAACGATTGAGTGTAATTTCAAGCTCTTTCATTTGTGTCTTCGCATAACGTGCAATCACGAGATTCACGCCAGCATATTGGGAAATGATAATCCCATCAGTCACTGCAAGTATAGGTGGTGTATCAACCAAAATATGATCATATTGAGCTGATAATTGTTCCAGCACCTCTGCAAATTTAGCAGTACTTAATAATTCAGATGGGTTTGCTGGGCTTTTACCACGAGACATACTGTCTAAACCTGAGACTTCAGTTGACTTAATGACTTGGCTTAATTCGGATTGACCATTTAAATATTCAGCTAAACCGGGTTGATAGTCTTGGTTAAAATATTTATGTAAATAACCACGACGTAAATCGGCATCAATAATCAGTACACGCTTATTACTTTGCGCCAAAATAGTCGCTAAGTTAGTTGAAATAAAAGATTTACCGACTTCTGGAGCAGGTCCTGAAATCATAATGATATTGTTCTTGGCATTACTGAGTGCAAAGTGAATGGCTGTACGCATACTACGCAAGCTTTCAATAGCAATATCTTCACTATTTTTAATGGCTAAAATAGGAATCTGTTTTTTCTTTTTCAATAATTGAATGCGGCTTTCCTGAGCAGGTGAGCGAGGAACAGTGGCATATACCGGTAAACCTAACTCATTTTCAATCTGATTTGAATCTTTAATCCCTGAACGCATCATATTACGTAATAAAGCCAATAAGGTTCCAAGGAAACCACCCAAGAACATGGCTGCAATTAATACAATTAGTTTTTTGGGTTTGATCGGTTCAATTGGCAGTACCGCTGTATCGACAATGCGTACATTACCAATTTCACCTGCTTTGGCAATACGTAATTGTTGGTACGAATTCAGTAAAGTAGTATAAAGCTGCGTTTTTACTTCGACTTCGCGGTACAGTTGTAAATAGCGACGTTGTAAGTCTGGAAGTTGTTTAAGCGTACTATTTAACTCGCCAATTTTTTTATTGATAGCACCCAGTTGAGCATTCATTTGCTGCATTACTGGATGTTCACCAGTATATTTTGCCGCAACTTCTGCAAGCTTTTGCTCCAGTTCCACCTTAGATGTTTCCAGCGTAATACTTTGCTTCAAATACAATTCAGATTCTTGGGTTACATCCACTGTATTGTATTGTTGGCGGAATTTATTAAATTCACGCTCTGCAACATCTAACTGTTGTTTGAGTTCTGGTAATTGTTCATCTAAAAAATTCAGTGTTTGCGCTGTTTCAGCCGAGCGGCGTTCAATATTTTGCTGGCTATAGGCGACTAGAATAGAGTTAAGAACCTTCGTAATATGCTCTTTATCTTCACCTTGATAACTTAATCCTAAAACACCAGACAATTTACCTTTTTCCACCACAGAGTAATTATCTGTGATTGATTTCACTGCAGCAGGCAAGGACATTTTTTCAATATTATAGGTATCTTGAAGTTGATCTTGCGTATAGAGAGCAATGTTCCAAGTACCATATTCCGATGTATGCTGGCTTTCCTGGTTGGTTGCTGCACTAAAAATGATTTGCTTGGTTTTTTCATCAGTTAATGTGAATTTATTGCCATTAAAGTTCAGCAGTAGATTCTTATCTAAATAATACGTTGGAACTTCAAATTTACGTACTTCAAAAGATTTTGAGTCATCTGTAAAAGAGATAAATTGGGGACTATAAGTCGTTTGATAATTATGTGGATTGAATAAACGATCAAAAAAACCATTTTCAGTACTAGAAATTTTGATATCTAGATTTAATGTTTTAATCACAGAACCAAGTACTAAACGGGAGTTAAGAATTTCGATTTCGGCTTGAGCAGGTTGTTTCTGCTCAATCATGCTCGACAGTTCACCCAGTAATGCTGCAGAGGTTCCTTTGCTTTCTTCGACTTGTACTAAGGCATCGACAGCGTAAGTATTTGGCGTGGTTCTTAAATAAAGTAATGCACAGACTAAACTTAAAATTATACAGAGTGCAATGAGTTTCCATTGTGCAATGAGTGAAAAAAATAGTTCTTTTAAATCAATTGTATCTTCAGTATTGGTATTTTGGCTCATAATTTTGCTATCAAAAAGTTAAATATGTTGTTTCCAATCAGTCACACAAGCTTGTATTAACTGACAAGTTTCATCGAATACAGTTTGGTCATGTTGAAAAGGGTCAGGTACATTTTTGCTTTGCCAGTGCCCTAATCGGAACGTTTTTCCTTTCGCAAAAGGCCAAGTCTGTTCTATATGCTTTTGCTGATTTTGACTCATAACCAATATTAAATCAGCCTTTTTTATCAAATCATTATTCAGTTTTTTTGCAATATGGGGCTGCATATCGATGCCTAAACGTTGCATACAAAGTACAGCTTTTTGATCTGCAGCATGGCCGATTAAACCAGAAATACCAGCAGATTCAATATGCAGTTTTGGATACTCTTGTTTTAAAAAGTATTCAGCCATTGGACTGCGACAGATATTTCCTACGCACACTACCAGAATATTTTGAATTTGCATTATTGTCCCAAGTTATCCAACTGATAAAGCACGCTAGAGAATGGAATCATTTGATTTACAACACGTTGCCAGCGTGCTAATCCAGAAGCATCTACATAAACAATATCGTTACTGCGCATTTTAAACTGATTGGCTAAGCCAAAGTCGCCAATACTGGTTAAATCTAAATGATACACTTCTGTACCATTGTCATTTGGATTGCTACGCACGACATAAATTTTACTGCGGCTTGCAGAGAGAGGGTTTAAACCTAAACTTTCACCCAACACATCACTCAGGCTCATGCTTTGGTCACGTAACTGGACTGGTTTATTCTGACCTGACTCACCCATGACATAAATTTTTTGATTTTCTTTAGAGTTGATATACAGGGTGTCATTCGGCTGAATGAGTAGGTTGTGTAAAGAATAACCAGATTTTTCTAATTCAATATTATTTAGATTATAGGTTTTGCCTTGGCGCACCAAGGTAATAGACGTATTATCGCCCTTGTCTGTATTCACACCACCAGCAAGACCTAAGGCAGTATAAATACTGGTTGGTTGGTCACTTAAGAAGAATTGACCACCCTTCATAACGTTACCTTGTACCGAAAATCGTTGTCCTTGATAAGAAAGGACTCGTGCAATCACATCGGGTGTTTTTAAATAACGCGAAAGATGACTGCGTAACTCTTTATTGATTTGTGAAAGTGATTTTCCTGCCGCTTTATAGCGACCAATCATAGGGAACTGAATATATCCGTTTTGATCAATTTGATAGCCATTGGCTAGGATAGACTGTTCACTACTAACAGCACTGGTTGGAGGCGTTATATCGGGATAGGCCCAAAGATAAATAGAAAGAATATCACCAGCACTCAATTTATAATTTTTATGAGAGGTATTAAACAAATGTGCATAGTCTTGTCGGATATTAATTTGTGCAGGTTGTACAGCAGGGAGTGATTCTTGAGTCAGTTTGACAACATTGACCGATGTTCCGAGTTCAGTTTGATATATCCCCTCACTTGGTAAATCATAAGTTTGTAGCCCTGATGTAATGGCACATCCTGTTGTTCCTACACTCAGCGCACAAAGTAGAAAATATGGGTAATATTTCACTCGAAATCCTGTTTATAAAAATAATTTGATTTTAAAAATAATCGATATTTTACCTTGTAATAGGTAAAGAATAACAGCAAATCGTTGCTTTTTATATTATACCGAGGCAGGGTAGCTATAGCTATTATTTGTGTGATTTTTGAATGTAATTTAATGTATGCTTATTTTGATAAAATAATTCATAAATTAAACCGTAAAGATGCAATTTTTTTAAATCAATCGTTAATATTTAATAATGAAAATGAAAAAATTCTTTCTTAAAGTTAATAGATATCAATTTCTTACTTTATTTGCCTTTGAGTCTTGTCAGAGGGGGCTCATGAGTGGACTTGTTTATTTATTTAAATGGTAAGAAGGGGGGCACTTTTTCATCAAAATAATTTTTTTCAAGATTTGGGTCATTAAAAAAAAATCTTTTCTGGTAATATTGGCTTCGGCTAAATTTAGCTCATTTTTATTAACACACAAATAAACAAGATAAGGCTTTGGAATGTTACAGCTCTCTGAACTAAGAATTGCAATTATTGGACTAGGGTATGTTGGACTTCCATTAGCAGTGGAATTTGGCAAACAAGTACCTGTGGTTGGTTTCGATATTCATCAAAAACGTATTGATGAATTAAAAAATGGTCAAGATCATACTTTGGAGGTTTCTCCTGATGAATTGGTAGAAGCCTGTCATTTGAGTTATTCGGCAAACTTAGAAGAATTAAAAGACTGTAACTTTTTTATTGTGACGGTACCTACTCCTATTGATGACTTTAAACAGCCAGATTTAACGCCTTTGGTGAAAGCATCGCAAAGTATTGCTCAAGTGCTTAAAAAGGGGGATGTTGTAGTATATGAATCGACAGTTTATCCTGGCGCAACAGAAGAAGTGTGTATTCCTGTTTTAGAGCAAATATCGGATTTAACGTTTAATCAGGATTTTTATGTAGGGTATAGCCCCGAACGTATTAATCCAGGTGATAAACTACATCGTGTAACCAATATTTTAAAAATCACATCAGGTTCAACCCCTGAAGTTGCTGATTTTGTGGATCAGGTCTACAATTTAATTATTGAAGCGGGTACACACAAAGCACCAAGCATTAAAGTCGCTGAAGCTGCAAAAGTGATTGAAAATACGCAACGTGATGTAAACATTGCCTTAATCAATGAGTTAGCAGTGATCTTCAATAAAATGGGGATTGATACTGAAGCGGTACTTCAAGCGGCAGGGACGAAGTGGAATTTCTTGCCGTTTCGTCCAGGTCTAGTCGGGGGTCACTGTATTGGTGTGGATCCTTACTACCTTACTCATAAAGCACAATCGATAGGCTATCATCCCGAAATTATTCTAGCAGGTCGTCGTTTGAATGATGGTATGGGGGTCTATGTGGTGACTCAGCTTGTGAAAGGCATGGTGAAGAAAAAGATTCAAGTTGAAGGTGCTAAAGTTTTAGTGCTTGGATTGAGTTTTAAAGAAAACTGTCCTGATATTCGGAATACTCGTATTATTGATATTGTCAAAGAACTTGAAGAATATCATATTGATGTAGATGTCTGTGATCCATGGGTAGATGCAACAGAAGCTCACCATGAATATGGAATTACCTTAGTCGATACACCAAGTGAAGGCATTTATGATGCCGTAATCTTGGCTGTTGCACATGAGCAATTTAAAGCGATGGGTGTAGATCAAATTCGTGCACTCGGTAAAGCCAATCACGTCTTGTATGACCTGAAATATGTGCTTACTCAATCTGAATCTGATCTTCGTTTATAATAGGATATGCCCTTATGAATCAATATCAACAGGTATGTGCCAATTTAAAAACTGAACCGAAAACATGGTTGGTGACAGGTGTTGCTGGCTTTATTGGGTCTAACCTTTTAGAAACTTTATTAAAGTTAAATCAAACAGTGGTTGGTTTAGATAACTTTGCTACAGGTCATCAGTATAACTTAGATGCCGTGCAGCAAGCTGTAACACCTGAACAATGGTCGAAATTTAGCTTCAATGAAGGTGATATTCGTAAACTTGAAGATTGTCAAAAGGTGTGTACTGGCGTGGACTATGTATTGCATGAGGCAGCGCTTGGCTCTGTGCCGCGTTCAATTGCAGATCCCATCACGACTAATGACACCAATATTAGCGGTTTTTTAAATATGTTGATGGCTGCGCGTGATGCCAGCGTATCAAGCTTTACTTATGCAGCCAGTAGTTCCACGTATGGTGATCATCCTGCCTTGCCTAAAGTCGAAGAAAATATTGGCAAACCACTTTCACCGTATGCAGTAACCAAATATGTGAACGAGCTATATGCCGATGTGTTTGCTCGCAGTTATGGTTTTAAGACAATCGGTTTACGTTATTTTAACGTTTTTGGTCAGCGCCAAGATCCAAACGGTGCTTATGCGGCGGTCATTCCTAAGTGGACCGCAGCCATGATTGCCAACGAAGATATTTTTATCAATGGTGATGGTGAAACCAGTCGTGATTTTTGTTTTATCGATAACACTGTGCAAGCCAATATTTTGGCAGCGACTACGACGAATGAAAATGCCAAAAATCAAGTTTACAATGTGGCAGTCGGTGATCGAACCACATTAAATGATCTATTTCGTACCATTCAGGCCGCACTTGCAGACAATACCGTGAACTATGACAAAGCTGCGATTTACCGTGATTTTCGGGCGGGTGATGTGCGTCATTCACAAGCCAGTATTGTCAAAATTCAGCAAAATTTGGGTTATGACGCGAAATTCAAAATTGTTGAAGGAATTCAGTTGGTCATGCCTTGGTATATTGCCCACAAGCATTTAGGATAAATATTTTGTGGCGCTCAAGCTCAATCTAGCTGTTAATTACCTTAGCCAAATTTATAGTGGTCTTATTGGTATTCTGGTAATGCCGATGTACTTGGCTTATTTGGGCGGCGAAGCTTATGGCTTGATTGCTTTTTTTACGCTAATGCAGTCTTGGTTTTATTTGCTGGATGTTGGTTTAAGTCAGACTTTGGTTCGTGAAACAGTGCGTTATAAAAGTGGGCAGCTAAACACATATTCCTATCAAAAACTTTATCGTACTATCCATTGGATTTTTTTAGGCCTATCTATTACTGCTGTCAGCTTACTATTGCTGATGTCACAACAAATTGCTTTTTCTTGGCTCAAAATTTCTACTTTAGTACTCGATGATGTAATTAGCTGTTTGCAAATCATGTTTGTCAGCATTGGACTGCGTTGTCTGGGCGGAATTTATCGCGGTGTACTACAAGGTTTCGAAAAAATTGTCTGGATTAGCAGCTTTAATATCATTATTAACACGCTACGTTTTGTTGTCGTATTACCAGTAATGTATTTTACTGAGTACAGTATTCTGGTGTTCTTTCAATATCAATTGCTGATCGCAATACTGGAATTTACCGTATTATTATTTGCACATCTGCGTCTGCTTAAGATCACGGAAATAATATCGGATAAACACCAAGTCATTGAAGCGGGTTATTTAGAAACAGTGCTCAAGTTCATGCTGTTTTCTGGAGCGAGTAGCATGTTATGGGTATTCGTATCGCAATCAGATAAAATGCTACTGTCCGGTATTCTACCTTTAATAGAATATAGCTATTTCTCGATTGCTGTTTTGTTGGCGAGCGTCATTTATATGGTGTCGACTCCAGTCAGTAATGTGATTTTACCCCGCCTTACAGCACTGTATGCTGAACAGCAGCTTAATAAGCTAAACCAGACCTATCTGCAGATAGCTCAATTCGTAACTGTGCTGGTCAGTGCGATTACAATGACCGTATTCTGGAATGCTGAAAGTATCATTACATTGTGGTCAGGAAATCCACAGTTAAGTCCACATGTTGCAGATATATTGCGGCTATATATGATTGGCAATACTTTTCTGATACTGAATACTTTTACTTATTATATTCAATATGCTTTCGGCCAGATTAAATATCACTTTTGGGGGAATGTCATTCTTGTCAGTCTGATGTTGCCAGCTATGTATTATGCAGTGCAGCATTATGGTGGAATCGGTGCGGCTTATGTCTGGATGGGATTGCATGTATTATGGTTCTTTAGTTGGACCATTTTGATTAACCGGAAGTTTCTAGAACAGCCTTTATATTGGACTTGGTCGGTATTCAATATTCTGCTAGGTAGCTTTGTTTTTTCTTATCTTTTATATCATGCAACTGCTTGGTTACAACCTTTGCTGGTGAATAAACTTATGCATCTTGTCCAGTTGATGGTTTTTGGTGGGCTAGTCCTGCTGTGTGCACTGTGTTTTCTTGAAGTCTTCAGGAAAAAAATAAAAATCTGGTTGAAGCTGGGACACTAAATGAAAGGGCAAAAACTGGCATTTTTTATGCGTTGGGCGCAGGGTGGAGGTGCCGAGCGCGTTATGATCTCATTGGCCAATCAGTTTGCTGAAGCTGGCTATATTGTAGATTTTGTTTTTGTGAATGCTCAAGGTAAGTTTATTCAAGATATTGATCCTCGTATCCAGATTATTGATTTAAAAGCACATCGGGCAGCATTTTCCAGTTGGCATTTCTATCGTTACCTCCGCAAGGAACAACCGCATACCGTAATTTCTGCCTTGAACTATATTAATATTTTTGCAATTTTGGCTACTTTATTGATGCCTTCACATAAACCCAAGCTGATTGTTACCGAGCATGGGACTTTGGGTGCGACCAGCCAAAATTTAAAAGGTCGGGCGCGTTTGGTGCCGAAACTGATGCAATGGTTATATCCTTTTGCTCAACATGTGATTGCTGTTTCTGATGGGGTTGCAGATGACTTGGCTCAGCAAATTGCTTTACCACGTCAAAATATTATGACCATCTATAATCCAATTAATTTTACAAGTATTGAGCAGTTAAAAGTACAGCCCTTACAGCATCCATGGGGTGAGCAGAATATTCCAATTGTATTGGGTGTAGGTCGTCTAGTAGAAGTAAAAAACTTCCCTCTGTTGATTCAGGCTTTTCTACAGGTACGCAAGACCATGCCTTGTCGTCTGGTTATTCTGGGTGAAGGGGAAAAACGTAATGAACTAGAGCAGCTGGTACAAGCCAGTGTGTATGCTGAAGATATCTGTTTGATGGGATTTAGTGAGAACCCTTATCCATGGATGGTACGTGCTGATGTATTTGTGTTGAGTTCAGATAGTGAGGGTTTACCTACGGTGCTGATCGAGGCGATAGCATGTGGGGCATCAGTGATAAGTACGGATTGTCCACACGGACCTCGGGAAATCTTGCAAGATGGCGCTTATGGAATACTGGTGCCAGTCAATGATGTGCAACAAATGGTGCAGGCGATGACTAATATTTTACAACAGCCCACACAATCTCAAATCAACGTTCAGCCGTTATTGGAAAAATTCCAGCAGAAACGGGCCTTTCAGGCATATCAGCAATTACTGGATTAATTACACTCCAATACCGTTGGTAGCGTAGATTTTGTTTTATAATATGCTGGTGATTACATTGTCCCAATGAGATTGTACCGTGAAGAAAGTTTTGCATATTATTACCAGTTTTGCAGCGGTAGGCGGTGCAGAAATGATGCTTTCACGATTAATCCAGACTCAGCCAGATTACAAACATTATGTGGTTGCACTCATTGATATCAATGACACATATCAATCCGCATTACAATGCTGTGAAGCGTATTATGCACTGCACTGGAATGGTGTTAATACCATACAGAGTATTTTAAAACTTCGAAAAATTATTAAAGCTCTTCAGCCTGATGTTATTCAGGGCTGGATGTATCATGCCAATGTTCTGACCAGCCTGAGTGTGATGGGTCTACACAATAAGCCGAATATATTTTGGGGCATTCACCATTCATTGGCTTCGCCAAAAGATGAATCAATCAGTACCAAAATTGCTTTGGTGCTCAGTAAAATTTTGGCATCACAGCCGACAGGCATTATTTATTGTGCTTATTCATCTTTAGAGCAGCACCAGAACTTTGGCTTAAACAACGCGAATTCACATGTGATTGCCAATGGTGTTTTTCTTGATAAATTTCAACCGAATTTTGAGCTTAATAGTCCAACAGTCATTGGTTTTGCTGGGCGTTATCACGCGGCCAAAGGCTATCCTTATTTATTTGAGGCGATGGCCAAACTGAAAGATGAGCCAATTATTTTCAAGATTGCAGGACGGGGTGCGAGCGTAGAAAATCCCGAAGTGAAAGCGCTATTTGAGCAATATCAACTGAGTACAAATAAAGTCCAATTGTTGGGTCAAATCTCAGATATGCCTGCTTTTTATCAGTCTATCGATGCTTTTTTGATGACATCTATTACTGAAGGTTTTCCGAATGTGCTGGTTGAAGCCATGGCTTCTGGGCTACCTTGCATTAGCACTGATGTTGGCGATGCCCGATACATTGTGCAGGAATTTGGTTCGATTGTTCCACCACGGGATGCTGATGCACTAGCAACCGCCATTCTTAATTATGTCAATTTATCGGTAACTGAAAAGCTAGAATTGAAACAATTAACCCGCCAGCGAGTGGAACAAAATTTTAGTATTGGAAATGTCAGTCAGCAGTATGCGGCAACGTGGAGACAGCAGGCATGAAGTTTTTAATGATCAGCAGTTTTCTGCCATCTGCTTTGAACTTTCGTGGCAAACTGCTGGAAGCGGTGCGTGCTCAAGGTTTTGATATTCATATTTTTGCGCCTGATATACAGGAATTTCCAGAAGAGCTGAAACAATTGCAGGCGCTTGGCTATCAGGTGCATGAAATTCCAATGCAGCGCACGGGTACTAATCCTATTTCTGACCTAAAAACATTAAAATCCATGTATCAGTTGATTTGCAGCATACAGCCAGATTACGTATTGTCTTATACCATTAAGCCCGTAATTTACGGCACATTAGCGGCGTGGCTGGCCAAAGTGCCGCATCGCTTTGCATTGATTACTGGACTTGGCTATGCTTTTCAAAATATTGAATGCGGCAAACGCAGTTTTTTCCAAAAAATGGTGCATGGTCTCTATGCGCAGGCATTGAAACATGCTGGAAAGGTTTTCTTTCAAAATCCAGATGATTTAAAACTGTTCCAAACGATGCAATTGCTAGATCCGCAAAAACCAGCAGTCGTAGTGAATGGTTCAGGTGTGAATGTGCAGGATTTTGAGGTTATGCCATTACCGCTGAACCAAAAAGGTGAAGTCAAAGCATCCTTCCTTTTGATTGCCCGTTTGTTGGGTGACAAAGGCGTACGTGAATATGCAAAGGCAGCTGAAATCATTAAAGCGCAGCATCTTGATGTCGAATTTCATTTGGTTGGTTGGATTGATGATAATCCCTCTGCGATTTCTCCGCAGGAATTAGATCGCTGGATAGCAGATAAAACCCTAAATTATTGGGGTAAGCTAAGCGACGTTCGTCCTGCGATTGCAGCGAGTTCGGTCTATGTGTTGCCTTCATACCGCGAGGGTACACCGCGTACGGTGCTAGAGGCAATGGCAATGGGCCGTGCAGTGATTACCACAGATGCACCGGGTTGTCGTGAAACAGTAGTGAATGGCAATAATGGTTATTTGGTTGCAGTTAAATCGGTGGATGAGTTGGTAGAAGCAATGCAATACTTTATTGCAGATCCGAAACTGATCGTCTATATGGGGCAGCGTTCACGTGAAATGGCTTTAAATAAATATGATGTGCATCAAGTGAATAAACACATGATGACTGAAATGGGGATGTTGTGATGTTGAAACGCGCCTTAGATATCATGATTGCAACCGCTGCTTTGGTGCTGCTTTCGCCTTTATATGCCATAGTAGCTTATAAGGTGAAAAAGAACCTAGGTTCACCTGTGCTATTTCGTCAGGTGCGTCCGGGTTTAAATGGTAAGCCTTTTGAAATGATTAAGTTTCGTAGTATGAAAGATGCTATGGATGCACAAGGCAATTCTCTTCCAGACAGTGATCGTTTGACTGCTTTCGGTAAAATGCTGCGGGCTTCGAGTTTGGATGAAATGCCAGAACTGTGGAATGTGATTAAAGGTGATATGAGTATTGTTGGGCCACGCCCACTGCTCATGGAATATTTGCCTTTATATAATCAAGAACAAGCTAAGCGTCATGATGTACGCCCAGGCATTACGGGACATGCACAAGTAAATGGTCGAAATGCCATTTCATGGGAAGAAAAATTTAAACTGGATACTTGGTATATCGAAAATCAATCCCTTTGGCTCGACTTTAAAATTATGCTAAAAACAGTGAAAAAAGTGTTGGCTAAAAATGATATTAGTGCCGAAGGTGAAGTGACTATGACTAAATTTACTGGTACATCGAAACATCAAAATGACTAAGCTCTATGCCATTTATGGCGCTTCTGGTTGTGGTCGCAGTTTAATGCCTGTGGCGCGCCAACAATTAGCGCGTGAACACGACACCTCGGAAATCGTGTTTATTGATGATGCTTTAACGCAGCAAAGTTTTGTGAATGGCCACCGTGCGATAAATTACAGCATATTTAAAGCGGAGCCAGCTGCTGAAAAAGCGGTACTGATTGCGATTGCCAACAGTCATATTCGTGAAAAGCTGGCTCATCAGCTGGAATTGGATGGTATTTCGCTATGGTCAGTTCAGGCAGATAATAGCGTAATTATGGATGAAGCGCAGATTGCAGCAGGCGCTGCGCTCAGCCCATTTGTCACAGTGACTTCCAATATTAAAATTGGAAAATGTTTCCATGCTAATTTATACAGTTATGTGGAGCATGATTGTGTAATTGGTGATTTTGTTACTTTTGCACCAGGCGTAAAATGTAACGGCAATATTCATATTGAAGACCATGCATATATTGGCGCTGGTGCCATGATTAAACAGGGCACACCAGATCAGCCTTTGGTGATTGGACGTGGCGCAATTGTTGGTATGGGCGCTGTGGTCACCAAAAATGTGCCGGCTGGAGTCACTGTAGTCGGGAATCCTGCTCATATTGTTGAGCAAAAATAAATATTAACGCTAGGAAAATTCAATGTTAAACAGTGCATTTGAGCCGTGGCCAAGTTTCACGCAAAGCGAGGCAGATGCTGTTTCAAAAGTTCTATTGTCGAATAAAGTGAATTATTGGACAGGTCAAGAATGCCGCGAATTTGAAAAAGAATTCGCACAATTTGCAGGCACGGAATATGCGGTTGCTGTGGCGAATGGGACTGTGGCACTTGATTTAGCATTGAAGGCGCTTGGTATTGCAGTAGGTGACGATGTGATTGTCACTTCACGGACTTTTTTGGCTTCGGCAAGTGCAATTGTGACTGCGGGGGCAAACCCAATCTTTGCAGATGTGGAACTCGACTCACAAAATATTTCACGTCGTACGATTGACGCTGTGATCACACCAAAGACTAAAGCCATTATTTGTGTGCATTTGGCTGGGTGGATGTGTGATATGGATCCAATCATGCAGTTGGCTAATGAAAAAGGTCTCTTTGTGATTGAGGACTGCGCCCAAGCACATGGTGCACAATATAAAGGAAAACTTGCAGGTTCTATTGGACATATTGCGGCATGGTCATTTTGTCAGGATAAAATTATGACCACTGGTGGTGAAGGTGGTATGGTCACGACCAACGATGAGTCTTTGTGGAAAAAAATGTGGTCTTATAAAGACCATGGTAAAAATTTTGACAGTATCTATAACAAACAACACCCGCCCGGATTCCGTTGGTTACATGATTCCTTTGGGACCAATTGGCGCATGATGGAAATGCAGGCTGTGATTGGGCGTATTCAGCTTAGACACATGTCTGAATGGACAAAAAAACGGACGGATAATACCAATATTATTTTAAACGCTTTTGAAAATAGTCCTTATTTTACCGTACATCGTCCGTCAAATGATTATGTGCATGCATGTTATAAATGTTATGTCCAAGTGAATATTGGAAAATTGCCTGAAACTTGGTCGCGTGATCGTATTATTCGAGAAATCAATGCCTTGAATATACCGTGTTTCAGTGGTTCATGTTCAGAAGTGTATTTAGAACACGCATTTGATCATACGCCTTGGCGACCTGAAAAGCGTTTGGAAAATGCCAAAAAACTCGGTGAAAGCAGTTTGATGTTCTTGGTGCATCCAACCTTATCGGAACAGAGCATGCAAAGAACCATTGCGGCTATTCACACTGTAATCGCAAAAATTTAAAGTGAAATTGGCGTATAATCTGCGCCATTGCGTGTTCTGACGTTTATCCAATTTAGAGCTTTTAGTGAAAGACATTATTCGATATTTAGCATCTTTGCCACGTCGTCAAAAACAAGTTGTTTTCGTGGCGATGGATGTCTGTGTCTTACCTTTAATCATGTGGCTGGTGTATGCCATACGTTTGGCAAAGCCCAATGTGCCTGTAATGCAAGGGCTTGATTTTTGGTATCTCTATGTCGGAATGTTTGGTGTTTTAATCTTTGCCTTGCTTGGCATTTATAGTGCGATTGTTCGTTCATTTAATGAAGATTATTTACTGCGGATCTCCATCGCGACATTTCTCCAAATTGTGGGTTTATATGCCATTAAAAAGCTAGATTTGGCTTTTATCCCGATGAGTATTCCACTCATGTATGGTTTCTTATTGTTTTCATGGATGTGGTGGAGTCGTGCATTAATCCGCCTTTTAACGGTTCGGACTTTATATAAAAAGCAGAATAGAAAACGGGTCGCAATTTATGGTGCAGGTTTAGCGGGTCAGCAAATGGCTGCAGCATTGAATCGTTCAGATGATTATTTACCGATATGTTTTATTGATGACAAAAAATCATTGCATGGACGGGTATTGGGTGGTTTAAGAGTTTTTGCGCCGAAACGCGCGTTATCATTATTATCTAAATATCATGTCGACGAAATTCTATTGGCAATGCCCTCTGTGACACGTTCACGAAAGAGTGAAATTTTACAGTCTTTTGATGGTTCCAAAGTCAAAATTATGGAGCTGCCAGGCGTCACACAATTAGTGGGTGGTCGAGTGAGCGTTTCCGATATTAAAGAAGTTGATATTATTGATTTATTGGGACGAGATTCAGTACCGCCTAAACCTGAATTATTGCGTAAAAATATTGAAAATAAAGTGGTGATGGTAACAGGGGCGGGAGGTTCTATTGGTTCTGAGCTCTGTCGTCAAATTATAAAAAATCAGCCCAAAATGTTGGTGCTATATGAAATATCCGAATTTGGACTGTATTCCATAGACCGTGAATTGCAAGGTCAGAATATTGATATTGTTCCCATTTTAGGTTCGGTGACCAATCAAGATAAATTGGAACGTATTTTGCAGCAATATCATGTGCAAACGGTTTATCACGCTGCTGCGTATAAACATGTGCCTTTGATCGAAGCGAATCCATTTGAAGGGATTTATAATACCTCCATTGGTACTGCGCGTAGTGTGGATGCAGCAGTGAATCAAGGGGTTGAAACCTTTGTTTTGATTTCAACAGATAAAGCTGTGCGTCCCACCAATGTCATGGGCGCATCTAAACGTATGGCTGAGTTGTATTGCCAAGGCTTGGCATCCACTCATCCCAAAACTCAAATTAGTATTGTGCGTTTTGGTAATGTGCTAGGTTCTTCTGGTTCTGTTGTCCCTTTGTTTAAAAAGCAGATTGCTAAAGGTGGGCCTGTTACAGTCACGCATCCTGACGTGACACGTTACTTCATGACGATTCCAGAGGCAGCGCAATTGGTGATTCAAGCAGGTGCAATGGGTATAGGTGGCGACGTATTTTTATTGGATATGGGGGAACCCGTTAAGATTGTCGATTTAGCTAAACAGATGATTACCTTGAGTGGGTTTAGCCATTATGAGCAAAGTAAAAATAATGGTGATATTGAGATAAAATATACGGGTTTACGTCCGGGTGAAAAGCTGTATGAGGAATTGTTAATTGATCAGGAAAATGTTGAAAAAACTGAGCATGAACGAATTTTAAAATCTTTTGAGACTTCTTATAGTTTTTCTGAAATTTCGAGCGTTTTTATTGAATTGGTACGAGAATCTAAATTGGGAGATAATCAGAGGATTATTACTAATATATTAAATACTTATGTTGAAGGATATGCTGCAATAAATTCAAGTGATGTTTAATCATATTGAATGAAAAAGCTTAAGATTGGATGCTGCTATATAGCTATATATAGTAAATAATTTTTTTTATACAATGTGTTAATATGTTTTATATAAAACTAAGATACTATTTTATATAAATATATAGCATATTCTTAATATGTTATATAAATTTTAAAGTTTGTTGCTGTCAAAAATTTAAATTAAGAGCAGGGAAAATATGAAGTTTGTTGTAACAGGCGGTGCAGGTTTTATTGGGTCAGCTGTTGTTCGTCATATTATAAAAAATACAACTCATCAAGTACTTAACATTGATAAGTTAACTTATGCTGGAAATTTAGAATCATTAGCATTGGTTGAAAATAATGATCGTTATCAATTTTCCCAAACAGATATTTGTGATCGTGCTGCATTAGATCAATTGTTTGAAAGTTTTAAACCAGATGCGGTAATGCATTTGGCGGCAGAATCACATGTCGATCGTTCAATTACAGGCCCAGCAACATTTGTTGAAACCAATATCATTGGGACGTATCAGTTATTAGAAGCGACTCGTCATTATTGGAATGGCTTGAATGAAAATAAAAAACAAGCATTTCGTTTCCATCATATTTCAACCGATGAAGTTTATGGTGATTTAGAAGGTACAGAAGATTTATTTTTAGAAACAACATCTTATGCTCCAAGTTCACCTTATTCGGCAAGTAAGGCCAGTTCAGATCATTTGGTTCGTGCATGGCATAGAACTTACGGTTTACCTGTTGTTTTAACGAATTGCTCGAATAATTATGGACCTTATCATTTCCCAGAAAAATTGATTCCACTGATCATTTTGAATGCCCTCAATGGTAAAGCATTACCTGTATACGGCAATGGGCATCAAATCCGTGATTGGTTATTTGTCGAAGACCATGCACGTGCTTTATATAAAGTAGTGACTGAAGCTAAGGTAGGTGAAACCTATAATATTGGTGGTCATAATGAACAGAAAAATATAGATGTGGTAAAAGCAATCTGTGTGCTTTTAGAAGAGTTAGCACCAAACAAATTAAATGGTGTTGCCCATTATGAAGATTTGATTACTTATGTGACGGATCGTCCTGGTCATGATTTACGTTATGCTATTGATGCGAGCAAAATTCAAAAAGATTTAGGTTGGGTGCCTGAAGAAAGTTTTGAGACAGGTTTAAGAAAAACCGTAAAGTGGTATTTAAATAATCAAGAATGGGTTCAACATATTCAAAGTGGTGAATATCAGAACTGGATCAATCAACAGTATCAGGCTACAGAAGAAATAAATTAAGTTGCGTAATACTATGAAAATACTGTTGCTAGGAAAAAATGGTCAAGTTGGGTGGGAGTTGCAACGTGCACTTCAACCACTTGGAGAGGTGATTGCTTTAGATCGCCAAGTGAGCCCAGAAGGGTGGTGTGGCGATGTTGCAAATTTTATTGCAATTTCAAATGCGTTTGAGCAAATTCGTCCTGATGTTGTTATTAATGCAACTGCGTATACGGCAGTCGACAAAGCCGAGTCCGATCTAGAGCAAGCACATCTAATCAACTGTTTAGCTGTAAAACATTTGGCTGAAGAGTGCCAAAAGCATCATGCATTATTGATTCATTATTCGACCGACTATGTGTTTAATGGCACAGATGTGTTGGCGTGGAAAGAAGATGACAAAACCATGCCTGTCAATTTATACGGTAAAACAAAACGAGACGGTGAAATTGCCTTAGAGCAAAACGGTGTATCGTTTTTAAACTTCCGTACATGTTGGGTCTATGCTACGCGGGGTCATAATTTTATTAAGACCATGCTTAAACTGGGTCAGATGAAAGATGAATTAAATATCATTCAAGATCAAGTTGGGGTTCCAACAGGTGCTGCGCTCATTGCAGATGTAACGGCTCAAGCTATTCGTTATTACACTTTACAATCTGCTGAACAAAAAGAATTGCTACATGGTCATTATCATTTAGCACCTACAGGCGAAACGACATGGTATGACTATGCTCAGTTTGTTTTTGCTCAGGCGCGTGAACATGGTCAGCAACTGACTTTAAAACAAGTACATCCAATAGAAACACAGGCGTATCCAACACCAGCAAAGCGCCCTTTAAATTCACGTTTAAATACAGATAAGTTACAACAAAATTTTAAATTACACCTTCCACATTGGCAACAAGGTGTAGCACAAGTATTAGAGGAACTTCTTCCATGAGTCAAATAAAACGAAAAGGCATTATTCTTGCGGGTGGGTCAGGTACACGTTTATATCCGATCACGATGGGAACATCAAAACAGCTCCTCCCAATTTATGATAAGCCTATGATTTACTACCCGTTGTCAGTTCTTATGCTGGCAGGGATTAATGAAATTTTGATTATTTCTACACCAGAAGATCTGCCAAATTTTGAAAAACTATTAGGTACGGGTGAGGAGTTAGGGATTAAACTTTCTTACAAAGTACAACCTTCACCAGATGGACTTGCTCAAGCCTTTATTTTAGGTGAAGAGTTTATTGGTGACGACAATGTATGCCTCATTTTGGGGGATAATATTTTCTACGGTCAACATTTTAGTAACCAACTGAAACGTGCTACATCTCAACCTGAAGGTGCTACGGTCTTTGGTTATTATGTGAATGATCCTGAGCGTTTCGGTGTAGTAGATTTTGATGCTGAAGGTAAGGCTTTGAGTATTGAGGAAAAGCCTGAACATCCGAAGTCAAATTATGCGGTGACAGGTCTGTATTTTTATGACAATAAAGTCGTTGAAATCGCTAAAAGTATTAAGCCATCACACCGTGGTGAGTTGGAAATTACCGATGTGAATAATATTTATTTACAGCAAAATGAGTTGAATGTTGAGGTGCTTGGTCGTGGTTTTGCATGGCTAGATACAGGCACACATGACTCATTACTTGAAGCAAGCCAATTTGTGCAAACCATTGAACACCGTCAAGGTTTAAAGGTCGCGAGTCTGGAAGAAATTTCATTTAATAATAAATGGATTAATGCAGACCAACTGAAAGCACGTGGTGAGTTCTTCAAAAAAACAGGCTATGGTCAGTATTTATTGAAGTTGCACCAAGAGCACCAAGCATAAATATATTTATATAAAAGATTAGATAAAATTGAGCGATACGAATGAATATTATTGAAACAAAAATTAAAGGCTTACTGATTCTTGAACCACGTGTCTTTGGTGATGATCGCGGTTGGTTTATGGAGAGCTTTAACCAGAAGAACTTTGAGCAAGTTTTAATCGAACGTGGTCTTGAGGTTCCAAATTTTGTTCAAGATAATCATTCGTTCTCGCAAAAAGGTGTACTCAGAGGTTTACATTATCAGTTGACCCCACATGCACAAGGTAAACTTGTACGTGTCGTACAGGGTCGTGCTTGGGATGTCGCTGTTGATATTCGAGAAGATTCAGAAACATATGGGCAGTGGGTTGGAGTCGAACTTTCAGGCGATAATCATAAACAATTTTGGATTCCAGAAGGTTTTGCTCATGGATTTGTTGCGTTGGAAGATAATACTCAATTTTTGTATAAAGCAACAAATTACTATAATAAAGCAAGCGAACGCGCAATTATCTGGAATGATGAAGACTTAGCTATAGATTGGCAAGTGAATGGCTTAACGGAAATATTAGTGAGTGAAAAAGATCAAGAGGCAAATCAATTTTCCAATATTTAAAGTTTTGGAAATTTTTGATCAATAAATTGTGTTTGATGAAGCAGTACGAAAAATATTACTGTCATCTAAATAGTTATAACATACCTATGATTGAAATCACTGATCAAAATAGATTTCAATATTTTACATAGATAATGAAACAAAAAATTGAGGACAAAATGGAAACCAAACAAGTTCAAGAACTATCTGATATGTTTAAAGGTAAAACGCTTTTGATTACGGGCGGTACAGGTTCATTTGGTAACGCTATGATTAAAGGTTTTTTAGATTCACAACTTAAAGAAATAAGAATCTTTAGCCGTGATGAAAAAAAGCAAGAAGATATGAGAATTGAGTATAAAAATGAAAAACTTGATTTTATTCTTGGAGATGTTCGGAATTTTAATGATATAAATCAAGCGATGATGGGGGTAGATTTTGTTTTTCATGCGGCTGCTTTAAAACAAGTTCCATCATGTGAATTTTACCCAATGCAAGCGGTTCAAACGAATATTTTAGGTGCAGAAAATGTGCTTGAAGCTGCCGCTCGCAACAATGTACAACGTGTAGTCGTTTTGAGTACAGACAAAGCTGTCTATCCAATTAATACTATGGGTATGTCAAAAGCTTTAATGGAAAAATTAGCGGTATCAAAAGCAAGAGATACCCGAGTAAAAAATATAGAGGCGGTCTATACTGCAACGCGTTATGGTAATGTAATGTGCTCACGTGGCTCTATCATTCCATTATTCATTAAACAAATTAAAGAGGGTTTACCTTTAACCATTACGAATCCCAATATGACTCGTTTTATGATGTCACTGCAAGATTCTGTAGAGCTAGTCATGTTTGCTTTCAGTCAGGGTAATCCAGGCGATATTTTGGTACAAAAATCACCAGGAGCAACAATTGAAGTTTTAGGTCAGGCACTTAAAGAGCTCTTTAATGCAGATAATGAGATTAAAATTATTGGCGAGCGTCACGGTGAGAAGCTGTTTGAAACTCTTTGCTCTAAAGAGGAAATGGCGAAAGCCAATGATTTAGGGGGGTTTTACAGGATCCCTGCTGATTTTAGAGACCTAAATTATAGTAAATACGTACAAGAAAATGCGCCTGCTTTTCTTGATGAAGAATATAATTCACATAATACACATAGATTGAGCGTTGAAGAGTTAAAAGAATTATTGCTCACTTTGGATTATGTTCAAGATGAATTAAAATCACATCAAGGATAAAAAAATGTTGCCACTTATAAAAACCTCTTTACCTGATAGAGAGCTTTTGATGCCTCGCTTAGAACAAGTTTTGTATAGCGGCTATATTGCTCAAGGTGATGTTGTTGAAAGTTTTGAAAGAAAATTTGAAGAATATATCGGAAGTGGAAATACCCTGTCATTAAATTCAGGCACTGCAGCATTACATATCGCACTGATATTAGCTGGGGTTGGGCAAGGTGATGAAGTGATCAGTACGGCATTAACAGCAGAGCCTACCAATGTAGCGATTAAAATGGTTGGGGCGAAAGTTCGTTGGGCAGATATCGATTATAATACTGGGAATATATCTCCTGAATCGATTGAAAAAGCAATTAACTCTAAAACGAAAGCAATCATAGTTGTAGATTATGCGGGTATTCCTGTCGATGTAAAAAAAATTAAGGAAATTTCTGAAAAGTATAATATTCCTGTAATTGAAGATGCCGCACACGCACTTGGTGCTAAATTTGATGGTAAAAAAACAGGAAATCACTTTCCATTTACAGTATTTTCTTTTCAAGCAATAAAACATCTAACAACAATAGATGGTGGGGCTTTGCAAATTCAAGATAAGGCACTTTATGAGCAAGGGAAAGTTATCAGATGGTTTGGACTAGATAAAAAGAAAACCAGATTAGATAATAATATAACTGAGCAGGGCTATAAGTATCACATGAACAATGTGAATGCTTGCGTAGGCCTTCTACAGTTGGAAGGAATCAATAAAATTGTTGATAAATATATAGAAAATGGTAAATATCTTGATCAAAATTTAAAGGATATACAAGGTGTAGAGTTAATTAAGTACTATGATAACTCAGAGCCATCTTATTGGTTATACACATTAAAAGTGGATAATAGAGCTGGTTTTATCAAAATGATGGAAGCAAATGGTATTGCTGCATCTGAACTTCATAAGCGGAATGATTTACATGAATATTTGAATGATCATCCAACGACATTGGTTAATTTAGATGAATTTTATGAAAAGATGGTACACATCCCGTGTGGATGGTGGGTAACCAAAGATGATTGCGATAAGATGATTGGATTGATTAGGAAAGGCTGGTAATGATTCCGATCTTTAAACCTTATATGCCTAATGATATTTTACCTGAATTAGAAAATATTCTTTATTCAGGTCAATTAGCATATGGAAAATATGGAAAATTATTTGAATCAGAGTTAGCTAAATTTATAGGGACTCCGTACTTACTTTCGGTAAATTCTTATAATCAAGCTATGCTGTTAGCACTATCAATATTAAATCTAAATCCAGGCGATGAGGTAATCGCTTCTCCTGTAAGTTGTTTGGCATCGAATCAGCCTTTTGTCATTAAGGGATTAAAAGTAATTTGGGCAGATGTTGATCCAAATACTGGTTCGCTATGTGTTGAGGATGTTAAGAAAAGAATCACTGCAAAAACAAAAGCAATATTTCATAATCATTTTTGCGGTTATTTAGGTGACATAGCAGCAATCAATCAATTAGCTAGAGACCATGGTCTTTGGGTTGTTGATGATTGTATTGAAGCATTTGGCTCAGAGTATAATACTCAAAAAGCAGGAAATTTAGGTGCTGATTTAACGGTATTTTCTTTTCAAACGGTTAGACTGCCAAATACTGTTGATGGCGCAGCGATAAGTTTTGGATCTAAAGACTTATACGAGAAAGCGATTCTGATGCGTGATTATGGTATAGATCGGAAGAACTTTAGAACATCTACAGGCGAAATTAATCCAAATTGCGATATCGTTTTAGAAGGTTATGGTGCAACTCTTAGCGAAATTAATTCATATATTGGTTTAAAGCAAATGGATGATTTACCCAATTTGTTAGAGAAGCAAAGAAAAAACGCTGTATATTGGAATGATCAAGTTCAAGAAATTTCATCAATAAAACCACTAAATTTAACACCAAATACTCAGCCGAATTATTGGGTTTTTGGTATTTTATGTGAGAATAAAGCACAAGCATTACAAGACTTTCGTAATCAAAATTGGTATGCAACTGGCGTTCATATCAATAATAATATTTACTCCATTTTTAATAATTTTGAAAACTTAAATGGAGTGAATGAATTTATGAATAAGTTTTTAGCTTTGCCATGTGGGTGGTGGATTCACTCTAATGAATGAGAAAGTTTAAATGAATCAAATGGTTTGGTCATGGGGGTGAGTAATTAAAATGTTTCAGATCAGATTGATAAAACATCAAGATGCAACAGGTCAAGATATTAAAGAAATTGTCGATTTAAAATCTAAGCAATGGGATTTTAGTTTAGATAAGCAGCTGCAATGGATAAAAGACAATATTAAAAATTCAGATTTTCATATGCTGTTACTTTTAGATAATAAAAGTGTTGCTTATTTGAATTTAATTGATATCGATTTGGTTGTAAATGATATTTCTAAAAAAGGTTTAGGAATAGGCAATGTATGTGCAATAGAGAAAGGTAAGGGATATGGTTTCGAGTTGATGAAAGAGGCAAATAAAACTATTTCTGATTTAAATCAAATCGGATTGTTATTTTGTAAAGAGCCTTTGTTGAAATATTATAGTTCTTTAAATTGGAAAGAATTGAAGCGGAATGAATATCGGATTAAATGTGAAAATAGTAAAGTGATGGTTTTTAATATTAATATGAGTGAAAAACTAATTGTAGATTATGATGGAATTCTATTTTAAAGGATAAGTAAAATAATTAGCTTTAAAGTTAATTCAAATTTTATTGAAATTTAGATAATAGTTCAAGTATTCGTCATTAATAATAAATCAGTTTAAGATATTTGGTTTGCTAGTTTTATGAAATCAATTGCAATGAAAATGAATGAAGGTTTTTAATAAAGTGAACAAGGTAACTAAAAATATCATTGCAAATTATATAGGTAAATTATGGGGTTTTATATCCATATTTATTTTTATAAGATTTTATCTTGATTTATTGGGTATAGAGTCTTACGCAATTATAAGTTTCTATACTGTAATATTAGGCTTATTAGTGTTTGCTGATGGTGGGTTAACGGCTACTTTAACACGTGAATTGGCAAGAGATATTTCTTTAATTGAAAAATCTAATCTTGTATATACTTTTGAGCGCTTATATGTAGTAGTTTGTGCAACAATTATTGTGGTGGTTTTACTTTCAGCTGACCAAATTTCACAATTTTTTTTGCATTCAAGTCATTACTCAACATATGAAGTGGCTTATTATATTCGGTTAATGGGTGTTGGCGTAGCTTTTCAGTTGTTTTCAACTTTATATGATGGTGGTTTGCAGGGATTGCAATATCAAGTTCTATCAAACAAGATAAAAATTATTTGGGGGGTATTTCGTTCTGGCATGGTTTTATTACCACTCTATTTTTTTCCGAAATTGGAAGTATATTTCTGGTGGCAAATAATATGTAATGTTGTATTGGTTTTAATATTCAGAAATAGGCTATATAATTTATTGCTAAAAGAAAAATTATTTTTTTCATCTCAGTTATTAAAAGATAATTATAAATATGCATTGGGTATGATGGGAATCGCATTTATTTCTGCTATAAATATGCAAATTGATAAGTTAGTAACTAGTAAATACCTAGGTCTTACAGAGTTTGGCTATTATTCAATAGCAAGTATACTTGCACAAGTTCCAACTGTCATAGCGAGTCCAATAATCATATCTGTTTTTCCATTATTTACTGGCTATGTTTCACAATCCAATATTAATGAAGTAAGCAAAAGTTATCATAAATATTCTTTTCTAATTAGTGCAGTAGTTGCTCCCGTTGCATTTTGCATTGCATTTTATTCTATTCAATTGGTAACATTATGGACTGGTAAGCCTGAAATTGCACAAGCTACTAATTACGTAGTTAAACTTTTGGTTTTAGGCGGATTGTTTTTATGCATGCAGTTGACTCCTTTTTATCTTGCTTTAGCCAATGGTTTTACAAAAATTAATTTATATTTAGGATGTGTTTGCTTGCTAATAGCTATTCCACTAATGATTTTTTGTATTAAAAACTATGGTATGTTAGGGGCGGCTATTCCTTGGTTATTTATTAATTTGATTAGCTTTTTTATTATGGGGCTGTACGTTACTAATAGGTTTTTAGTAGGGCATACTGTTAAGTGGTTGTCCTTTGATGTTTTTTTACCTGTGCTAATCACTATGGCAGTAGGAATTGTTGTAATGATGCTATCTATGTTTACGAAATTTCATTATGCATTTATTGTTGAGTCAGTAATTATTGGTTTTATCAGTATTATTATTAACCTAATGATTTATAATAGGTGTAATCCGTCAAATAAGTTATTTAATTTTTCTATGAAGCAAAATCTTATAAGGAGTGATAATAAATGAGGCCTCTTTTAAGTATAGTTATACCTACAAAAAATAGATATTCAACTTTAATTAATTTAGTTGAGAAACTTTTAGACTGGAATAGCGCTGATTATGAAGTCGTAGTTCAAGATAACTCCGAAAATAATACTCCAATTAAAAATTTTTTACTCAACTATAGCAATGATCCGCGGCTAAAATATTTTCACAATATTAATCCTGTTACAGTTTGTCAGAATGCTGAGGATGCAATTGATAATTCTATAGGTGAATATGTTTGTTTCTTGGGTGATGATGATGGAATCATTAAACAATCTTTAGATGTAGTGAAATGGATGAAGGAAAATGATGTCGATTCATTGAATTGCAAACAGGGTTCATATTGCTGGCCAGAATTTAGGAACAAGAATTATGGGAAAAGAAAATCTTTAGCTGGGATGCTGATCTATCATTCTCATAATGGAGATTTATACAGTCAGGATGCTGTTTCAGGATTGAATTCTTTACTGGAAAATGGTTGTTTGACTCTAAATGGAATAACTAGACTTTATCATGGTATCGTTTCTAGAAAAACTTTAAATTTATTGAAGGAAAAAACAGGAACCTATTTCCCTGGTGCTATAGCTGATATGTCTTCAGCTGTTGGATTGGTTTTTTTTGCAAAGAAACATTATTATTTAAACTTTCCCCTTATAATTTCAGGGGCTTCCGGTGCAAGTTATGCTGGTAATAGTGGAAAAAAGAATAATCATACTGTTTTTGAGCATCAGCCTTGGTTCGCTAAAGAAACATTAACACAATGGTCAAATAAACTTCCAAAACGTATCGTTGCGCAAACTGTATGGCCAGATTCAGCAATGAAGGCTTTAAAGAAAGTAGGTCATGCTGATTTAATTTCTAAAATTAGTTTTTCAATAATTTATGCTGAATATTTGTCAGAATTTCCCGAGTTTGCTGAAGAGTTTGAATTATTTTTACAATTGCAGTATGAGCTTGAAGAAATCCAAGCAATAAAAGTTCAGATGAATGCACATTCAAAAAAAATTGTTAGAGCAAAATGGCGATATTGGGCAAAAGTCTATAGTATTTACTTTGGTATCAATAAATTTCTAAACATTGAACGCCTTGATGCTAATACGGTTGGGGAGGCTTTACATAAGCTAGAGTCAAAAGTTGAAAATGAAAGAAAAACTGGAAATGGTCATTTTTACCAGATATTAAATAGTTAATTTATATTTAATTGATCGATTAATGTTTATGTTTCTATAAATATCTAGGTACTATAAAGATGATTCAAATGCTTTGTTTGACAGTTCAAAAATTAGAGTATTTAAAGTGACAATTTATATCCTTTTTGTTGCTATTATTATAGCTTTGCTCATATTAAATTCATCTATAAAAACGAATGTTCAGCTTTTTCAAATATTTGCTCTAATGCTGTTGGTGTTTTTTGTTGGGTTCCGATTTGAAACTGGCTATGATTGGGCAATGTATCGCAATTTTTATGAATATGATACTTTTCATAGTGGTATTGAGTTTGGTTATGTTTTCTTTATAAAAATATTAAGATATCTTTTTGATGATTATCAAAGCTTATTTTTTTTTACTGCTTTAGCAACGTACATATTCTTATATCTTGGAATTAGAAAATATACTAAACATTCTAGTATAGCATTAGCATTGTTTATACTAATACCTGGTTTATTTTTAAATTCTTTAAATATTATTAGGCAGGAATTAGCAATTGCAATTGCTTTTTATGCTTTTTCATTTTTAGTAGATAAAAAATTCTTTAATTATTTGTTTTTAATGATTTTGGCTTTTTCTATTCATTATTCTATAGTTATTGTTTTTTTTACTCACCTTGTTGTATGGCAATATTCTTCAAAGGTTAAATATAGCTTCTATTATTTTTTAATTTTATTTTCATTATTATTTTTAAAATTTGATATTGGAAATCTGGTATATTATTTTGCGAAAGGTGCGCGTTATGAATTCTATCAGACTGGTGAATCTGTAAGTCTACTGAAAATTTTAATTTTAAATTCTTTAGCACTAGTATATGTTTATTTTTCTCCAAAAATTATTGATAAGAGTAAATATAATATTTATATTGTTGCGCTGGTTGTTATGAATGTAGTTTATCTAAATGTATTTTCTTCTGTAATTGCACTGTCTCGTATTGCATATTATTTTAAAATATTCGAAATAGTATTAGTGGCTCAGCTATTATTCGTATTTGATAAAAAGATTCGTGTTTTAGCTTTACTATTATTAGTTGCTTTCTATTCAATACAATTTTTAGGTGCTCTTAAAGTTGATATGGCCGAGACAAGAACAGAAAATAATTTAATACCTTACAAAAATGTTTTATTCAAGTAGGTAAGTATATGAAAAAACCATTAATATCTGTGGTTATACCAATGTACAACTCGACAAAGACGATCGTTAAGGCTTTAGACTCTATTAAGAATCAATCTTATAAAGGTGGCTATCAAATTATAGTAGTAAATGATGGTTCTAAAGATGATTCTTATGAAGTGGTGGGTGATTACCTTCTTAAAAATCCAAACTTAAATATTAAGCTAGTAGATCAAGTTAATGGTGGGGTATCAAAAGCAAGAAATGTTGGACTGAAACTAGCTGATGGAGATTTCGTAGCCTTTCTCGATAGTGATGATGAGTGGTTATCTGATAAAATTGAAAAACAACTTTTAGTATTTGAAAAAAATCCAGATATAGATGTTTTAGCGACTAATCGAAATAATGAATATTTTGAGACTTTCTTAGGTCACAAATTTACTAATGTGACAAAGATTAGTTCTAGATTGCTTTTATTAAAAAATTTCCTCTCACCACCAACTGTTATGATGAGGAATAGTGTAGTTTCTGAAGTTGGTTTTTTTGATGAAGGTCAAAAATATGCTGAGGAAGGCAATTATTGGATAAGAGTCTGCGATAAAAGTAATTGTTATTTATTAAATGAGAGTCTAGTCGTAACAGGTGGAGGAAAGCCGAGTTTTGGTCATTCAGGTCTTTCAGCCAATTTGTGGGAAATGGAAAAAGGTGAGTTGAAAAATATTACTTTAGCTTTAAGAATGAAAATTATAAATATCTTTGAATTTTCTTTTTTATGTATGTTCTCTCTTTTAAAATATATTAGAAGATTGTTAATTGTCGGTATGCGAAAATGAAAAAATATAGCCTGTCACAATTGCTTTATCTTATTTATTGTAAGATTAGAACGTATCTCACATTTTCTAAAGCTAGAATTATTCGCTTTCCCATAGATATCCGTGGGAAAAAGTTTATAAAAATTGATGAAGGTTTTACAACTGGTGTTGGTTGTAGAATAGAGGCCTATCCTCAAGAGAATAATAAAACGTTATTTATTGGAAAAAATTTCCAAATGAATGACTATGTACATATTACTGCAATTAAAAGTGTCAACATAGGTAATAATGTATTACTAGCTAGCAAAATTTATATATCTGATTGCGCACATGGTAGTTATGCTGGTAATGAGCACGATAGTCACCCAGATACTCCTCCTGATCAACGCCCATTATTTTCAAAATCAGTGGTTATTGAAGACAATGTTTGGTTAGGTGAGTTTGTATCCGTTTTGCCTGGTGTAACAATTGGAAAGGGAACAATTGTTGGAGCAAATTCTGTTGTATCAAAAAGTTTACCTCCTTATGTGATTGCTGTGGGTTCTCCAGCAAAACCTATTAAATGCTATAACTTTGAGAGCCAAAGATGGGAAAAAATATGTTAATTAAAAATGTACTAATTACTGGTGGTGCTGGTTTTATTGGTTCTAATTTGGCTTTGAAACTGATTAAAAAAGGTTATCAAGTTACAGTGTTGGATAATTTATCTCCTCAAATTCATGGAGATAATCCTACGGAAACGTCACCATTATTTTTAAGTATTAAAGATAAAGTTAGATTTATACACGGTTCAGTTACAAATAGGGCTGATTGGGAAGCTGCACTTGAAGAGCAAGATGCCATAGTACATTATGCTGCTGAGACAGGGACAGGGCAGTCAATGTATGAGGTTGAAAAATATGTTGATGTGAATATTAATGGCACTGCATTAATGCTCAATTTATTGGTCAATGGCGCTTATAATGTTAAAAAAGTAGTTGTTGCTTCATCACGGTCAATTTACGGTGAAGGTAAGTATATGAGTAAAGAGTTGGGTGCGGTCTATCCAACTCAGCGAACTGCTGAATTTATGGATGAAAATGATTTCGAAGTGAAATATTCTGGTTCATCTGCTTTGACATTGGTCGGTACAGATGAAGAATCTAAAATTCATCCATCTTCAGTTTATGGAATTACTAAACAAAACCAAGAACAGATGGTATTAACCGTATGTCCTACTGTAGGAATTGCAGGTGTAGCTTTTAGATACCAGAACGTTTATGGTCCAGGGCAGTCATTAAAAAACCCGTATACTGGAATCTTATCTATTTTTTCTACTCAAATTAAAAATGGAAATAATATTAATATTTTTGAGGATGGTAAGGAAAGCCGTGATTTTGTCTATATTGATGATGTGGTAGACGCAACAATTTTGGGTCTGGAAAAGAATGAAGCCAATAATCAGGTATTCAATGTAGGAACGGGTGTAGCAGTAGATGTGCTGACAGTGGCAAATGAGTTAGTTAAAAACTATGGTGTCAATGTCGCTATAAATGTTTCTGGTAATTACCGTTTGGGTGATATTCGCCACAATTTCGCTGACCTAACGAAGATTAATAAATTATTGGGCTTTACTCCTAAAATTACGTTTGAGGTAGGGCTGAAAAACTTTGCTGAATGGGTTAATACTCAGGAAGTTCAGGAAGATAAATATCAAAAATCTATTGATGAAATGAAGGCTAAAGGGTTATATAAATAATATGAATAACTTAGAGCACCTAAACGGGAAAAAAATTCTATTTTTTTGCGTACAAACGTTTAATTTGGAAAAGGATATCGTTAAACAGTTGGAAAAACATGGTGCTCATGTTACTTATTTTGATGAAAGGCCTGCGAATAATAATTTTACGAAAGGTCTGATTCGTATTAATAGAAATTTATTGCAAAAAAGAATTCATAAATATTATAAAAATATTTTAAAATTAATAAAAAATGAAGAGTTTGATTTCTTTTTTGTTAATCGTGGAGAGGTTATCCCTAGGTTTTTTTTGGAAAAATTTATAAAATTACAACCAAAATGTCAGCGTATATTTTATACGTGGGATAGTTTTGGAAATCATAGTCATGGTTTATCAATTTTAAAATATTTTCATAAAAAATTTACTTTTGATAAAAAAGATGCTGAAAAATATAATATTGGTTTCAGACCACTCTATTTTACCGATAATTATCGTCAAATTTATAAGAGTGCAACTAATCAGTCCATTGATCTCTTATTTTTGGGAACTGCCCATTCAGATCGTTATATTATTAGCAATCAAATTGCAGATTGGTGTATGGAAAACAGTCTCACTCCATTTAATTACTATTATATGCAAGGAAAGTTCGTTTATTTGTATAAAAAGTATTTTGATCCTAGTTTTAAAAATTTTGATTTCAAAAAACTAAGCTTTAAAAGTTTAACCATTGAAAATATTATTGAATATTATGACCAGAGTAATGTTGTACTTGATATCAGTCACCCTGACCAGTCAGGACTGACCTTGAGAACTTTTGAAACAATAGGTGCAGGAAAAAAACTTATAACTACGAATATAAATATCAAGGATTATCCTTTTTTTAACCCGCATAATATTTTTTTAATAGATCGTAATAATATTGAGTTGGATAAAGATTTTTTTAGTAATGAATATGAATCTATACCTAAAGATTTATATGAAAAGTGTTCCATTGATGGTTGGGTAGAAGATATCTTTCTTGGTAATGAAATTAATTATTGGAATATTAATTAACCCGAATCCTGCTTGAGCCAATGATTTCATTATTTGAATCGTTGGTTTATTTTGATGACATCATAAAGATACGTAAATTCCTACCAAATAACGATAAACATCATTTTAGAAACTTTCAATTGAGAAGATCGTATTCTCAAACGTTGTTACTTTGTTTTAGACATTCCCAATAGGTTGCTTCGAACTTTTGAAAAAATCTCAATTGTGCAGAATAAAGCTGTATGAGCCATATATGGCTGTGGTAACTCCCTAATAGCTTTCAGTCATCTTTTTCAAGTCAATTCTTATCCGCGATTTGGGGTAATTAGTTAGGTTGTACGTTTAAATTATGATGTGATTTAACGTATTTAAATAGATAATACTCGTAGACAGTAAATTTAGTTTTATTGATAGTAGTTTTAACTTAATGGATTTTATTTCTTAATACCGAACATTGAGGATCAAAGAGGAAATATGTTACTTTATTAGATATTGAAATAAATTAGTGCTCATTGCGTGGTAAATTAGGCCGTACAGACAATTAGGTTAATCTTATTTTTAAATAAAAATATTTTAAATCATAGGTTTAGAAGATATAAATGAAAAGATTTGTTGATGTTATTATTGCATCTATTGCTGTAATTCTACTTTTCCCAATTTTCATATTAGTTGGCTATAAAGTTAAAAAAAATCTAGGTTCACCAATTTTTTTCAACCAAGAACGGCCGGGCAAAGATGGAAAATTGTTTAAAATGATTAAGTTCCGCTCCATGAAAGATGCTATGGATAAAGAGGGGAACTTTCTGCCAGATGATCAAAGGATTACACCATTTGGGCATAAATTACGTTCAACAACTTTAGATGAAATGCCTCAGTTAATTAATGTGTTAAAAGGCGATATGAGCATTGTTGGTCCACGTCCGCAAATGAAAGACTTTTTGGAACACTATACTGCAGATCAAATGCGCCGACATGAAGTCAAGCCAGGCATGACTGGGCTGGCTCAAGTGAGCGGACGTAATAATTTGTCTTGGGAAGAAAAATTTGGGTTGGATATAGAATACGTTGAAAATCAATCAATATTTCTAGATTTTAAAATTATGCTTAAAACTATTAAAGTAATGTTAGCAAAAGAAGGGATTAATGCACCTGATCAAGCAGTAGGAGCAGCACGTTTTTGTAACTCAAAGACATCGAAAGGGGCTGAGTCCGAATCTAAATCAACTTCATTGTAATATTTTCTTCTATTTATATGGTTTGTCATGATCAAAAAAGCAATTCTCCCTGTTGCTGGGCTCGGTACACGTTTTTTACCAGCAAGTAAATCGATTCCCAAAGAAATGGTGACTGTAGTTGATCGTCCAGCCATTGAGTACGTTGTCCGTGAAGCCGTGGCTGCCGGTATTGAACAAATTATTCTTGTGACACACTCATCAAAAGCATCGATTGAAAATTATTTTGACCGCAATTTTGAGCTTGAAACAACTTTAGAAAATAAAAAAAAATATGATTTACTTAAAGAAATTACTGAAATTTTACCTGCTCACGTTAGTGTAGTTAGTGTGCGCCAACCACAACCCCTCGGTTTAGGGCATGCAGTGCTTTGTGCCAAAGATATTATTGGTAATGAGCCTTTTGCCGTACTTTTACCTGATGTGTTGGTTAAGGACTCAGACATTGAAAATGATCTTAGTTTAATGATTCAACGGTTTAATGCATCACAAGCCTCACAAATTATGGTTGAAGCGGTGCCAGATCATTTGGTTGATCAATACGGTATTGTGGATGTTGAACAATCTCCTACAGAAGGTCAGAGTATTGTCATGCAGGGGATTGTTGAAAAACCACCAACGGGTACAGCACCCTCTAATCTTTCGGTGGTTGGTCGCTATATTTTGCCTGCCAAAATAATGCAATTGCTTGAACAAATACCAAAAGGTGCAGGTAATGAGATTCAACTAACTGACGCGATTGCAATATTACAACAAACAGATAATGTTGAGGCCTATCATGTGAAAGGTCAGACTTTTGATTGCGGTAGTAAAATTGGTTATTTAAAAGCCGTATTGCATTATGGGGTAGATCATCCACAATTGGGTGAAGATTTTAAAGCGCTGATTAAAGAACTTGCGTTATAAATTGGTGAATATATGAAGGTTGCAATATTTGGGAAAACATTATATTCAGGTGTGATGGCTGCATTATTGGCTGAATGTGGGCATCAAGTTTTTTGGTGTGAATTACTTAAAAAGCCAATGCTTGAGCAAGCATACATACAAGATGAAGCTGTAAAACAACTGATTGATAAACAGCAGAATAATAGTTTTTTAAAATATTGTAAATTCAAAGATGTTGATTTAGATATCGATGCTTATTTCTTTAGTTTTAATCCAACTGAAGAAAATCAAGTCATTGAGATTTTAAAAGAACTGAAACAGCGTCCGATTCTTCATCCGAAATTGATGATCAATGCTTCAACTTTAGGTTTGCATGGTACTAAAAAATTCGAAAAAATCTTGCCAGAAGATGATTGGATCTATTTACCAGATATTATTCAAGAAGGTAATGCACTGCAAAGTTTGACTCAAACCAAACAGTTGGTAGTCGGCTGTGCTTCACATTCAAGCCAAATCAAAATTAGAGAGTTACTGCGCCCATTATTTCCACGTGAACAGCAATATTTGTTTATGCCGATTTTAGATGCTGAATTTACCAAACTTAGTATTTCTGGCATGTTGGCAACGCGTATCAGTTATATCAATGATTTGGCATTGGTTGCGGAAAAGTTGGGGATTGATATTGAACATGTCCGTCAGGGCATGGCGGCAGATAGTCGTATAGGCTCATCTTATTTAAGCCCAGGAGCTGGCTTTGGTGGAGAAAATTTCTCACATGATATTTTGACCCTTTCCAGTACTGTGTCAGATACAGGTACGAAAAGTCAGTTACTTTCTCAAGTGTGGAATATAAATGAGCAGCAAAAAGAGATTTTATTCCGTAAACTTTGGAATTATTACCATGGCGATTTAAAGGATAAAACGGTCGCTATTTGGGGTGCTTCGTTTAAGGAAAATACAGCAAGTATTCAACAGTCTCCTATTCATGCGATGCTGGAAGCTTTGTGGGCACAAGGTGTTAAAGTACAATTGCATGATCCGCAAGCTTTATCTGAAATAGAAAAAGTATATGGGCGTCGTTCAGATTTAATCTATTGCACAGACCAATATGAAGCGACTCAAGATGCAGATGCCCTTTGCCTATTAACGGCATGGAAACAATATTGGAGCCCGAATTATTCTGATTTACTCAAAATAATGAAGTATCCACTGATTTTGGATGGTCGTAATATTTATGATCCTGAATATATTAAAAATCAAGGTTTTTCTTATATGGGGGTTGGGCGTTAATGACAAATCCTATACAGCATTTCCCAGCTAAAAATAATGCCTCTATTTTAATGAAACTCAATGATTTAAAAAAACAGTATGAGCACGCCCATTTAAATGAATTGTTTGCTCAAGATGATCAGCGTTTTCAAAAGTTCTCAGTGCAGTTCGAGCAGATTGTTTTAGATTATAGTAAACATCGTATTGACCAGAATGTATTGAATACTTTAATTCAGTGGGCTGAAACACAAGATTTGGGTAGTTGGATTAAACAACTTTTTTCAGAACAAAAAATCAATTATACCGAACAGCGTGCAGCAATGCATTGGGCTCTACGTCTTCCTGAACAGGATGATATGCACCCAAAACTTTCAAATCAGGTACATGATCAATTACAACGCATGTATGCCTTGGTTGAAAAAATTCATGCTGGGCAATATCGTGGTGCTACAGGTGAAGTGATTCAGGATATTGTCAATATTGGAGTCGGTGGGTCAGATCTCGGGCCCCTGATGGTGGTGCGTGCTTTATCTGACTTTAAGCAAGCCACGGCAAAACCACTTAATGTACATTTTGTTTCTACGATTGATGGTAGTCAACTTTCAGATTTGTTACATCAGCTTCGTCCTGAAACGACTCTGTTTATTATCTCATCAAAGTCATTTGGCACTATTGATACGCTATCGAATGCTCAGACAGCGAGGTTGTGGTTAGAAAAATCATTTGGTCAAGACTCTAAAATTTTAAAACATCATTTTATTGGTGTTTCGACTAAACCTGAGAAAATGACCGCGTGGGGAATTGCTCCTGAAAATCAGTTCTTGCTTTGGGATTGGGTCGGTGGTCGTTATTCACTATGGTCATGTATTGGTTTGCCGATTGCTTTAACTGTAGGTGTAGAAGGTTTTAAGCATTTCTTAGCAGGCGCACATGCAATCGATCAACATTTCCAAACAGCGCCATTTGAGCAGAACATTCCTGTACTGATGGCTTTACTGGGTGTTTGGAACAATAATTTTTTAGATATTCAAACCCATGCAGTTTTGCCATACGATGGCAGATTAAAATATTTTGCACCATATTTACAGCAACTCGAAATGGAATCGAATGGTAAGTCGATTCAACGTAATGGTGAAAAAGTACAATTTGATACTTGCCCCATTGTTTGGGGCGAAGTTGGTCCCAATGCGCAACATGCGTTCTATCAATTGTTACATCAAGGGACACATGCGGTAAGTTGTGACTTTATTGCACCTGTACACCGTTATAATACTAATCAGTTTACCTATGCGGAAAATGCAGAAGCATTAGTAGAGCAACATCATTTAGCTTTATCTAACTGCTTGGCACAGTCGCGTTTATTGGCTTTTGGTAATCAGGCATTAGATCAAGCTGAATTAGCAGCTTTACCTATGTATAAACAATACGTCGGTAATCAACCCAGCAGCACCATTCTACTGCAAGAGTTAAATCCTTATAGTCTAGGCATGTTGATTGCGATGTATGAACATAAGGTATTTGTGCAGTCCGTGCTGTGGAATATTAATCCATTTGATCAATGGGGCGTGGAAAAAGGCAAAGAAATTGCCAACCAACTGCTACCGATTTTAAATGGTGAGCTTCAAGATATAGCAAGTCTAGATACCTCGACCCAAGGTTTAATCCGAATTTTATTAGGAAAAACAAATGGCTAAAATTTTAGTAACAGGTGGCGCAGGTTATATAGGATCACATACTTGTGTTGAACTGTTAAATTCTGGGCATGAGGTTATTGTTCTTGATAATCTTTCTAATAGTTCTGAAGAGTCTTTAAAGCGTGTACAAAAGCTTACAGGAAAAACCTTAACCTTTGTTGAAGGCGATATTCGAGATGGGCAAGTTTTAGGCCAAGTTTTTCAGCAACATCAAATAGATGCGGTCATTCATTTTGCTGGATTAAAAGCTGTTGGAGAGAGTCAGAAAATTCCACTCACATATTTTGATCACAATATTGCAGGTTCTATTCAATTGGTTAAGGCCATGGAGCGAGCTAGTGTCTTTACTTTAGTCTTTAGTTCTTCTGCGACGGTTTATGATGAAGCCAATGTTTCACCATTGAGTGAAGAGATGCCAACAGGCACACCAACCAATAATTATGGCTACACTAAACTGATTGTAGAACAGCTCTTACAAAAGCTTTCTATCGCGGATGAACGCTGGTCAATTGCATTACTGCGTTATTTTAACCCTGTTGGTGCACACAAAAGTGGTTGCATTGGCGAAGACCCACAAGGTATTCCTAATAATCTGATGCCTTATGTGACTCAAGTTGCAGTGGGACGACGTGAGAAATTATCGATCTTTGGTAATGATTACGATACGGTTGATGGGACTGGTGTACGTGATTATATTCATGTGGTCGATTTAGCCAATGCACATTTATGTGCTTTGAATAATCGTTTAAAGGCTCAAGGTTGTCGTGTTTGGAATATTGGCACAGGCAACGGTTCATCAGTTTTACAAGTCAAAAATACCTTTGAACAGGTCAATGGTATAGCCGTTGCTTTTGAGTTTGTAGCGCGTCGTGAAGGTGATGTGGCAACGTCATTTGCCGATAATGCACGTGCTGTAGCAGAATTGGGTTGGCAGCCACAATATGCTCTAGAAGATATGTTGGCAGACAGTTGGAATTGGCAAAAACAAAACCCAGCGGGTTATAAAAATTAAACCATATCCATTAAAAATGGGAGCAAATTTGCTCCCATTTTTAATTTCAACGCTAGGGTTAGCCCTGAATTAATGCGGTGAGTTCAGCGACATAGTCTTGCATCGGTTTAGGATTGTGATCTAAACGACTTTCAATATTTAAACGCAGTAATGGTTCGGTATTAGAAGCACGGACATTAAAACGCCATGTTCCAAAGTCTAAACTTACCCCATCCGTTTGATCTGTTTCTGGTTTTTGATCGGCATAATGATCAAAAATCTTTTGAATGGTTTGGTCAGTATTAGCAACTTTAAAATTGATTTCGCCACTACACGGGAATTTGGCAATCATATTTTCTACTAGCGCAGAAAGAGACTGTTTGGTTTCTGATAACACGACAATGGCCAATAGCCATGGAATCATGCCGCTATCACAATAAGAAAAATCACGGAAATAATGGTGTGCACTCATTTCACCGCCATATACGGCATTGTGTTCACGCATCATCTCTTTAATGAATGAATGCCCAGATTGCGACTGCACGGCAATCCCTTGCAGTTCATCGACGATGGCTAGAGTATTCCAAACCAAGCGTGGATCATGCACGATTTTTTCGCCTGACTGCTTCAGCAAGAAGGCTTGAGCCAGTAGGCCGACAATATAGTAGCCTTCAATAAATTGACCTTTTTCATCAAAAAGGAAACAGCGGTCAAAGTCACCATCCCAAGCAATGCCCATATCAGCTTGATGAGTGATCACTGCCTGAGAAGTACTGGCACGATTTTCCACTAAGATAGGATTAGGGATACCATTTGGAAAAGTACCATCTGGCTGATGATTGATTTTGATAAATTCAACAGGGATATTGAGTTGCTTAAATTTTTCTTCAATCGCATCAATTGCATGACCTGCCGCACCATGACCTGCGTTCACCACCAGCTTTAAAGGACTGATTTTTTCAGGCTCAATATAGGTCATTAAATGTTCAATAAACTCAGGCACAATATTATAATTTTGCACAGTACCTTTGTTTTCAACGTCTATAAATTTGCCAGATTCAGCAAGTGCTTGAATTTCTTTTAAACCTGAATCGGCACCAATCGGGCGGGCATTTTCACGGACCAATTTCATCCCGTTATAGTCCATTGGATTATGACTTGCAGTAATTTCGATACCACCTTGAACATCGAGATGGAATGCACCGAAATAGACTTCTTCTGTGCCTGTCATGCCTAAATCGAGGACATCAACGCCTGCATCATTTAAACCACGGATGGTGGCTTGTTTTAATACTTCACTGCTTAGACGAATATCCGCACCGACAACAATTGTTTTAGGTTGATAAATTTGACCATAAGCTCGACCGACCTTATAGGCAATGTCTTCATTTAGTTCTGTACCAAGTTTGCCACGAATATCGTAGGCTTTAAAACAAGTGAGTTGGGTCATGACTTTTCTCATTAATGCATAATAAAAAGGTCAGTTTAAACCGACCTTTTTATTCGAAGTTATTCTACAGTGACTGATTTTGCCAGATTACGTGGCTGGTCAACATCGGTACCACGCAGTACAGCGACATGATAAGACAGCAATTGAACAGGGATACTGTAAACAATGGGCGCAAGAATGGGGCTGATACTTGGAACATGAACCACGTGTTGACGATCTTTTTCTTTAATACCGCTATTTTCATCGGCAAAGACAAACAGCTCTCCACCTCGGGCTTGGACTTCTTCCATATTCGATTTCAGCTTATCCAGCATGTCGTCTTGCGGTGCAAGAATCACCACAGGCATATCATTGTCGACCAATGCAAGCGGGCCATGTTTCAGTTCGCCTGCTGCATAGCCTTCTGCATGAATATAAGAAATCTCTTTCAGCTTTAATGCACCTTCAAGCGCAATCGGGAATTCTGTGCCACGACCAAGGAATAGGCAGTGTTGTTTTTCGACAAACAATTCAGATAAACGTAAAATATCTTTATTTTGCTGTAAGGTGTCTAAAATAACTTTTGGTGTATGCCATAGATCAGTAATGATTTTCGTCATTTCTTCCACAGCAATACTTTGCTTCACTTGACCAATTTTTAAAACCAACAACATCAGTGCAGCAAGTTGAGTGGTAAATGCTTTGGTTGAAGCCACCCCAATTTCAGGTCCAGCTAAAGTGAGTAGACTATGCTTGGTTTCACGTACCATTGAAGAGGTTGCCACATTACAAATAGTCATGGTGACAATGTCTAAGTTTTTTGCCAATGCACGTTTCTGAGTATCACGCAGCGCGGCTAAAGTATCGGCTGTTTCACCAGACTGAGAAATACAGACATATAGTGTGTGATTGACAATAACTGGTGTGCGATAGCGGAATTCACTGGCAATTTCCACCTGACAAGGCAGATTAATCAGTTGCTCAAACCAATATTTTGCAATCATACCAGCATGGTAGCTAGTACCACAGGCAATGATTTGTATTTGTTGAATGCTTTCAAAATCGGCAACTGCTTCTTTTAAGAAATCGTCACGTAATGCATTGTCATTGAGTGCTTGGGAAATGGTTTGTTGAATGGCTTCTGGCTGCTCATAAATTTCTTTGAGCATGTAATGTTTATATTCGCCTTTAGATGCCGTGCTCACGGTTGCATCTAGCTCTTTCACAGGACGCTGAACCAATTGACCGTCAACAAATACTTCAATACTGCTGCGGGTTAGGCGTGCGATATCACCTTCTTCAAGGTAAATAAAACGATTGGTGATTGGCAGTAAAGCCAATTGGTCAGAGCTAATAAAGTTCTCACCAATACCGACACCAATCACCAGCGGCGAACCTTCACGAACCGTGATTAGTTCATCTGGATGCTCTGTATGCACGATTCCGAGTGCATAAGCACCTCTTAATTGTGGAACAACTTGTTGCACTGCGGTTAAAAGACTAGAGGTGTATTTTAAGGCATCATTGATTAAATGCGCCACAACTTCGGTATCTGTTTGTGAAGTGAAAACATAACCGAGAGCTTCAAGATCATCTTTGAGTTCTTGATAATTTTCAATAATACCGTTATGTACCACCGCAACTGTACCGGAAAGATGCGGATGGGCATTGTTTTCGGTCGGTTTGCCATGGGTTGCCCAGCGGGTATGAGCAATTCCCAATGAACCGATTAAATCTGCTTCATGTACTGCTTGTTCTAAATTAACCACTTTACCGACACGACGTTCGCGTAAAACTTGACCTTGATTAATCAGCGCAACACCTGCTGAATCATAGCCACGGTATTCAAGGCGTTTTAGACCTTCAATTAAAATATTGATAATATTACGTTCAGCAACGCCACCAACAATTCCGCACATATTTAAATCCTCTTATTTTTTCACTTTTTCGGGGCGTTGATAGTTTTCTTTGGTCACTTGTTTTGAACGCTCGAAAGCTAAACTATTTTCTGCAACATCATGAGTAATCACCGATCCTGCACCAACCGTTGCACCATTGCCAATATTGACTGGAGCAACTAACGAGCTATTTGAACCGATAAAAGCGGAGTCGCCAATAATGGTTTTAAATTTATTCGCACCGTCGTAGTTACACGTGATGGTACCTGCACCAATATTTGAACCTGCACCCACTTCAGCATCGCCTAAATAAGTGAAGTGATTGGCTTTAGAGCCTAGACCGATACTGGAGTTTTTCACTTCAACGAAGTTACCAATATGCACTTCATTGGCAAGTTTAGCACCGGGGCGTAAACGGGCAAAAGGGCCAATTTGGGCATCTGCACCGACAATTGCATTATCAAATATGCTATACGGTTGAACTTTTGTGCCTGCTGCAATTTTAGTGTTGTTGATCACGCAACCTGCACCAATTTCGACTTGATCACCAAATTCACAATCACCTTCAATGATCACATTGATGTCAATACGAACATCTAGCCCTACGCTTAAATTGCCACGTAAATCAAAACGTGCGGGGTCCATTAAGTGTACCCCTTGCTGCATCAGTTTTTTGGCTTGGTTGTTTTGGAATTCACGTTCCAGCGTTGCCAGTTGTACGCGGTCATTGACCCCTTCAACTTCAAAAGCCAATTCAGGTTCAACCGAAGCGACGCTTAAACCATCAGCAATCGCCATGGCAATAATGTCCGTCAGGTAATATTCACCTTGCGCATTTTCATTGGAAAGCTTGGGTAACCATTCATGCAATTTGGCATTGTTGACGCAGTAAATACCGGTATTAAACTCTTTAATTTTTCGTTGTTCATCGTTGGCATCTTTATGCTCAACAATGGCTTGAATTGCACCATTTTTACGCACAATACGACCATAGCCTGTGGCGTCATCAACCGTAAGGGTGACAATGCCAATCCCAGTTTCTAGCGATGCTTGCAGTAATTTTCTTAAGGTCGCCTCAGTGATACAAGGCACGTCACCCGAGAGAATCAGCGATACGCCATCCTTGGGTAACACGGGCAAAGTCACTTTCACGGCATGACCTGTGCCGAGTTGTTCGGCCTGTTCAACCCATTCTACATTTTCTTGGGCGAATGCTTGTTGAACTAGATTTCCACCATGACCATAGATGGTAATAATATTTGCGGCATTGAGTTTTTTTGCAGTTTCAATCACATGTCCCAATAAAGGACGTCCTGCAAGAGGTTGTAATACTTTCGGTAAAGTTGAACGCATACGTGTTCCTTTACCTGCAGCAAGAATAATAACGCTAGTAGACATATGCAATCCTACAAATTTTAGCTTAAGCCAATCACAAAATATAAATAAATGAAGATGCAGAGTGCGGCCCAAATGCCGGCGATAATATCATCCAACATAATGCCAAAACCACCATCCACTTGACGATCAATCACGCTGATAGGCCAAGGTTTCCATACATCAAATAAACGAAATAAAGCAAATCCAATCAAGACCCAATACCAGTTCATCATGCCTAAATAAATCAGCGGTAAAAAGGTAATCGATTGTCCAGCAAACTCATCCCAAACAATACGACCATCATCATGAACACCCATGACTTTTGCGGTTTGTCCGCAAATATAGATGCCAATAATAGACATGAGAATCATAGCCAATGTGGCATTGAAAAATCCCAATGTCAGCCAAATCGGAATAAATAACAATGCGAAAGCAGAACCAAAGGTGCCTGGTGCTTTTGGAAGCAGTCCAGAGCCAAATCCAACCCCACAAAACACAATGCAGCGGTTTAACCAAGACATGTTTTTAAAATTGATTGCGGGTTTATGCAAAGTGTTGGTATCCATGAAATTGCAGTGGATAGTGTGCACCATCCAGTTCAAAAATTAAGCCTTTCTGCTTAGTAATTTGTCCAATAATCGTAATATTGATATCTAATTGTTGTTGCACTAGTTTATCGTAATTTTGCGGACTGATGGTAAAACATAATTCATAATCATCGCCACCCGCTAAGGCATATTGCCATTGTTTTTCTTGGGCTAAAATACGGAGTACTTCGCTTATTGGTAGTTTATCCAATTGAATTTGAGCACCGACATCGGATGCTTTTAAAATATGACCTAAATCTTGGGCTAAACCATCCGATACATCAATCATGCTTGAGGCTAAGCCTTTAAGCTGTTGTCCGAGCTGACAACGTGGTGTCGGATAATCCAAACGTTTCTGTAGTGCATGACCTAGGTGCTGTAAAGCAAAAGCGGCATCACCAACGTGTCCACTCACGCAAATATAGTCACCCGCTTGAGCACCCGAACGCGTTACCGCTTTTCCAGTTTCAATCCAGCCGAGGGCTGTGACTGAAAGGGTGAGATGTGGGCTTTGCGTGGTATCACCACCAATTAAACTGACCCCAAATTGATCGCAACAATCATATAAACCCTGACTAAAGCCTTTGAGCCAGTCATGATCAATTTGGGGTAAGCTCAACGCCAGCAAAATGCTGTGTGGTTTGGCACCCATTGCAGCAATATCTGATAAATTAACGGCAACAGATTTCCAGCCAATGGCATGCGGAGAGGTATCTAAAGGGAAATGTCGACCCGCAATCAAAGTATCGGCACAGATGACCAATTGTTGGTTGGGTGGGGGAGTGAGCAAGGCTGAGTCATCACCGACACCTAAGTCGACAGAGTTGCCATCGTTAGGTGTAACAGTCTGTCGATTGAAATAAGTGTCAATGATGGAAAACTCAGCCATACAACAAATCTACTGAAAAAATTAGTCGGCTTGTTGCTTTTCTGCTGCACGTAAGCTGGTTGCTAAACGGTCTAATACACCATTGATGTATTTATGGCTGTCAGCACCACCAAAGTGTTTAGCAAGCTCAATCGATTCATCTAAAACAACGCGATATGGAATTTCAAGATGATCTTTGAGTTCATATGCGCCTAGACGAAGTGCCGCGAGTTCAACGCCATCTAGGGCATTCAGTTCACGGTCAAGCACAGGGATTAGGAGCGCATCCAATGCTTCATGATTGGCAACCACTTGAGTCAACAATTCATGATAATAGCCAAGATCCACTTTGTGCATGGCATTTTCCACACGCGTGCGTGCTTCAATTTCATGGACTGGATTGTGGCTCATCTGCCATTCATAAATTCCTTGTACAGCAAAGCGACGTGCTTTACGTTTCGCTGCATAAGTAGCTTGAAGTGTTTGCGACATGCTTTAAATAGCCTTTAACAAGTTAACCATTTCAATTGCAGTAAGGGCAGCTTCGCCACCTTTATTACCTGCTTTTGTACCAGAGCGTTCAATCGCTTGTTCAATACTATCCGTAGTGAGTACACCGTTAATCACTGGTAAGCCAGTATCTAGACCAACAACGCCTAAACCTTTGGCACATTCACCAGCAACAAAATCAAAGTGAGGTGTGCTGCCACGAATCACAGCACCAAGTGCAATGATCGCATCAAAACGATCTGAAGCGGCAAGTTTTTTTGCAACCACAGGAAGTTCCCATGCGCCAGGCGCGTGAACAACAGTAATATTATCCTCTGATACACCATGACGTTTCAATGTATCAATTGCACCTTCTAATAGATGTTCTACAACAAAGCTATTAAAACGACCCACTAAAATCGCGTAACGGCCTTCGCTCGCGAGATGTAACATACCTTCAATACGGCGAACTGCCATAGCAACCTCGATTATTTCTTAAGTTGTTTGATTTGCGGTGATATATTCCACCACTTCTAAGTTAAAGCCTGATAGTGCGTTGAAACGTAAAGGTGAACTTAGCAACTTCATTTTTTCCACGCCTAAATCACGTAAAATTTGTGCACCGACACCAATCGTTTGATATTGCTGAGAAAGTGCTGCATTTGATTTTGTCGGTTTTGGTGCAGTTAAGCTTTCTAAAGCTGGACCTAAATCTTGTAAATGGCGTTGACCAATCCACACCAAGACACCACGATCGCTGTTGGCAATTTCTTTCAGTGCACGGTCTAAGTTCCATGCGGGTTCGCCATCTTGTTTATTGAGTTTCAATAAATCACGAACTGGACTAAAGCCATGCACACGAACTGTGGTCACGCCTTCTTTAGGCTGGCCTTTAACTAAAGCCAAGTGAATATCTGGATTACCCAATTCACGGTAGCGATACAAATCAAAAGTACCGTATTCAGTGTCTAGGGTTTGTTGATCAATACGTTCAACTGTTTGTTCATTGGTCATGCGGTAATGAATTAAATCAGCAATGGTGCCCATTTTCAAACCATGTTTTTCTGCGAAAACTTCAAGGTCTGGACGACGTGCCATGGTGCCATCTTCATTAATGATTTCACAAATCACAGACGCTGGTTCGAGTCCTGCAAGACGTGATAAGTCACAACCTGCTTCGGTATGACCTGCGCGGTGCAATACGCCACCGGGTTGCGCCATCAATGGGAAAATATGACCGGGTTGCACAATGTCAGTAGGCTTAGCATGCGCTGCGACAGCCGTTCGAATGGTGTGCGCACGTTCAGCAGGTGAAATACCCGTTGAAATGCCTTCCGCTGCTTCAATAGAAAGCGTGAAATTTGTACCATGCTGCGCGCCATTGGCATCGACCATAAGCGGAAGATTAAGTTGCTGACAACGGTCGCGGCTAAGCGTTAAGCAAACTAAACCACGTGCATGGGTGATCATAAAGTTGATGTCTTCTGGACGCACATGTGTCGCAGCAATAACTAAATCACCTTCATTTTCACGATCTTCATCATCCATCAGGATGACCATTTTTCCTGCACGGATATCTGCTACGAGCTCTTCAACGGTATTGAGCGGCATCAATCTTCACCTTCTTTTTGTCTCAAACGACATTTTGCTTGCATTGATTGTTGCATAGTCTAACGTGTTTTGACGTCCTTTGCCTATGCTTATCAATTTTCCCTAAACTGCCCATTGTTATACACAGTCGTCGAATGCTTGAAAAGAGGCTTTTATTCTAAAAAGACAAGATTGTGACGAATCTTTAAGCATCTGAAATACATAAATAATGACTAGTTTATGCAAAATGATGATGGTTGGTTGGATTTTAAAGGATTAATGTATAAAAAAGCCCCCATCTTTCGATGAGGGCTTTTTTGAATTTGGAGCGGGAAAAGAGACTCGAACTCTCGACCCCAACCTTGGCAAGGTTATGCTCTACCAACTGAGCTATTCCCGCTTATTGAGCAGTTTTTAATAAAAACTTACACTAAAAAATTTGGAGCGGGAAAAGAGACTCGAACTCTCGACCCCAACCTTGGCAAGGTTATGCTCTACCAACTGAGCTATTCCCGCATGCCGTGTATAATACATTATGTGAAAATGTGGTCAATCATTTTGTGAAAAAACTTGTATCAATTGCATAAAATAAAACCACCATTCCCTGGAATGGGTTGTTTTATCAGCAAGGCTGATAGCAGTAAAGAAAATTTTGGCTGGAAAATGATGAATGATTTCTAGAGTGACAAACAAAAGATTGAATCAGAACACGTTATACTGAAGCGAGAGCTTGAGCCTTTTGGGAGTATTATTTTGAATTTAGAACAGCAATTAATTCAACGATTACAAAGTTTGTCACCAATCCATTTAGAAGTGGTAAATGAATCATCCGGTCATGGTGGTTATTTCCCTGGTAAAGAGTCACATTTTAAAGTGGTTGTGGTCAGTGATGCTTTTGAAGGATTACGTTTGGTACAGCGCCATCAAAAAATTTATGCTGCCGTAGGTGACTTACTCAGTCCGAGTCGTATTCATGCTTTGGCTATTCATGCTTTTGTTGCTTCGGAATGGCAAGGGCAAGCGACTGCTAGCCCTGAATGTGCCCATGCACCCAAATCTCAATAAGGAGTGTTGAAAAATGGACATGCAGCTGACGGTTAAAATTGTGCATATGATCAGTGTGACCTTGCTGATTGGTGTAGTGATTGCACGGGCTTTTACTTTATTTGTGGGCGTTCAGGGTAATCAACCGAATCCTGTAGCACGTAAACTTTTTGTGGCATTACAACATCTTTCAATGACTTTAATTGTTTTGACGGGTCTTACTTCTTTAGTCATTAAAAACTTTGAGGTGCAATCATGGTTTTATGCCAAGATTGTGCTCTTTTTGGTTTTATTTTCCTCTTTAATCAAAGCCTATAAAAAAGATGACAGTATTTTATTGGTACAACGTCGTGCCGGCTTAGCCATTGCCGTAGTGGCACTTATTGCGATTATTGGTTTAGTGATCGTGAAACCTAATTTCGGTTAATTGTTAGACATTATTGTTTGTGCAGAAATCTGCCTAGGTTAAACTGTAAACAATACATAAATATAAAATATAGAGGGTAATAATGCGGACACGTGTGGTTTTTAATCAAAAAGGTGGGGTGGGTAAATCCAGTATTGCCGTGAATTTGGCAGCAATTAGTGCATATCAAGGTTTTAAGACCTTGTTAATTGATCTTGATCCACAAGCCAATTCTAGTCAGTATTTATTGGGTGATGATGCAACGTATTCGGCTGATAAACCTGCTTTAGAGCCGAATATTGAAAACTATTTTGAAGAAATGCTAGGTACAACTCAAAGTAAAGGACTTTTGAGCAACGCGATTGGTTCCATTTTAAAAAATCGTGCCAAAGGTTTACAAAGTTATGTGCACCAATCTCCTTTTAAAGATTTAGATGTAATTCCCGCAAGTCCAACCTTGGGTGCGCTGGCCTATGCTTTGGAATCGAAGCATAAAATTTATAAATTACGCGATGCTTTACAACAGTTGGATGGAGAGTATGAGCGCGTTTATATTGATACGCCGCCCGCATTTAATTTCTTTACATTATCAGCTTTAATTGCTGCGGATCGCGTATTGATTCCTTTTGATTGTGATGTTTTTTCAAAGCGTGCTTTACAAACCTTGATTGAAAATGTCATCGAAACGCAAGATGATCATAATGATCGCTTGGAAATTGAAGGCATTGTGGTGAATCAATTTCAAGCACAAGCAAAATTACCACGCGAAGTGGTACAACAACTTAAAGATGAAGGTTTACCTGTTTTAGCCAGTATGTTGCCGCCGTCAATTTTGATGAAGGAATCTCATTATAAAAATCAGCCTTTAATTCATTTGGCTACTGATCATAAATTGACGCAAGCCTATCAATCATTGTTCAATGAAATTGAGCAAAATAAGATTTGAGATTTCCTATGAAAAAATTTTATGTCAGCCTATTCATGGCGAGTAGCGTTTTATTAGCTGCATGTGCGACCACAGTAAAACCGACTTATATATCACCCACGCAGTATCAGGCTTTAAACTGTCAACAATTACAAAGCGAATATAACCGTATTCAGCAATATGTCGATAACGGTGTGCAACCAGCAAAGCGTACTGGCGTAGGTGTCGGTGTTGGATTGGGTGGTGGTTGGGGCAGTCGGGGTGGCTGGGGCATTGGTCCAAGTGTTTCAGTCAACATGGGGCAGTCATCTAATACGAAAAAAACTGAATTAGCACGTCTTTTAGGCGAACAAGAAGCCATCGTTCAAGCGGCAAGATTCAAAAATTGTCCCCTGATTATTCGCAATAAAGCGCAATAAAGCGCAATAATGATGGAAATGATCACTTTGTTGTTACTATTTCATAAACAGCAGAGTGATAAAATCTTAGCAAAATGTTTCAAGAAAATGTTATATATATCAAATAACTAATTATTTGGAAGGGTATATTCCAACGATTGAAGTCATATTTTTGGGTTGAAATACTTGTCACTTTTTATGACTTTCATATAAGGTGTGCCACTGTTTAATGGCGATGTTAGGTATTTATGATTGAGAGTTGGCTTTTTGTGTTGGCAGTGATTGCGATTCTGATGATTCCTGGTCCGACCAACGCATTATTTGCAAGCTCGGCATATCAAAAAGGGATGGCAAAAACCAGCCTTTTTATTCCAGCAGAGTTCTTCGGTTATTTTTATGCCATTAATTTGTGGGCGTTATTTATCCATTTATGTAGTCCAACGTGGCCACATTTAATCGATTTGTTGCATTTGCTCAGTGCCATTTATGTTGTTTGGCAGGCTTTTCATTTATGGAAATCATCACATTTAGAACAGCATAGTCAACGCTATCAATCTATTCAGCCTCGTCAATTGTTCTTTTCCACCCTAAAAAATCCTAAAGCTTTATTATTTGCTGCGGGCGTATTGCCGCCTGAAACTTGGCATAATCCGAGTAATTTTATTTTGGTCTTTGCTGTCTTTAGTTTGGTTCTGTTGCCAACAGTGATGTTTTGGATGTCTTTTGGCCGTGCCATTTTGGCAGGTCAATTAAAGCAAATAAAAGCCGGTCTTTTATATAAAGGATCGGCCATGTTGTTGTTGCTTTGTATGTTACCTATAGTAATTCGTTTCTTTTAACGCTTAGACCTTTGGTAACACCTTTATTTAAGGTAATACCAGTTAGTTAAGAAAACGATTGGAATTTTATTTTTTAAATTCATTATGTTATCTAAAATAAAATAATAAGACTCCGTCGTGAATAACTAAAAAGCAAAGGAGTTAATTATGAAATCCCTTAGCTGATCAGAATTACTTATTTAAGAGGTCTTTTTTAGCTTTTGGCGAATAAAACCAATAATGCCAGGAAGCACACTAATAATAATAATGCCAAAAATAAGATGGGTGAAATTGTCTTTTACAATCGGCATATTGCCAAATAAATAGCCTAGCGTAATAAATGAACCGACCCAGCAGATTGCACCAATCACATTAAAACTGAGAAAGAATTTGTAGTTCATATGACCAGCACCAGCTACGAATGGAGCGAAAGTACGAGCAAAGGGAACAAAACGCGCAAAAATAATGGTTTTACCACCATGTTTTTCAAAAAAATTCTGGGTGTAATGTAAATGTTTTTTATTAATAAAGCGTGATTCCATTTCAAATACACGTGGCCCGATAAATTTACCAACATGATAATTCAGCGTGTCGCCAAGTACGGCAGCAGTAAACAGCAAAATCACCAAAACAAAGGGATCCATCACACCTGTTGAAGCAGCTAATGCCCCTGCGGCAAACAATAAGCTATCACCCGGTAGAAAAGGCATTACGACCAAACCCGTTTCTACAAAAATAATTAAGAAAAGAATGGCATAAATCCAGATGCCATAATTGGTGATAAATTCGAGTAAATGGTCATCAACATGTAATATAAAATCAATCAGTTCCATGGGGTCACAGACAGCGAAAATGTGCTGAAATCCTAGCAGTCTAAGGTATGAAAGTCAGTATAAAAAAGTAAATAAATTCCGTTTAATTATTCTGTATTTGCAACGATGTCTCTACAAATAGCTGCTTTATTCAGCAAAAAAATAGTCTAGTATGAATTCATCATTAAAAAAATATCGAATAGGTCACCTCATGTTAAATCCGAATGTTGTGCTCAAAAAATTACTTCAAGGTCCACAAACTGACGCGTTGATCAGTCTAATTGCACGTGTACTGATGGCATATATTTTTATTGTTGCAGGCTGGGGGAAAATTACGGCTTATAGTGCCACTGTTGGCTACATGGAATCGAAGGGGGTGCCCAGTGCCATGTTGCCTTTAACCATTTTGATTGAGTTTGGAGGTGGTCTGGCTTTGTTATTTGGTTTTCAAGCACGCTTTGCTGCATTGGGTTTGGCGGTATTTAGTTTACTGACCGCTTTTCTTTTTCATGCTGGTGCAGAAGATGCGATTAATTTTATGAAAAATATGGCAATGACGGGCGGTCTATTGTTCTTGATGTTGCATGGTGCGGGTAAATTTAGCCTAGATCATCATATTGAGAAATAATAGACTGATTCTGAAGTTATAAAGGGTGATTTTTATTTTGATTCAATGGCTTCGAAGTTACAAAAAGTCAGCGTACAGATGACTGGAATTTTGTTTAGATGAGATTTTGGTGTGCTTTAGAATAGGAAAATAAATATGCATAAAATTTTGATGGTTATTTTATTCACCAGTTCCATCTGTACAACAGTAACCACTTGGGCCGGTAAGGATGATCATATCATTATTCAAGAAGCCGCAAGTAATCAGGTAAAAGTAGCAGATGTTAAAAACTTAAAAGATGAAACAGCTGTCACTTTAACGGGCACATTGCTTAAGCATTTAAAACAAGAACATTATGAGTTTAATGATGGCACAGGTTTAATTTTACTTGAAATAGATGATGATATTTGGAAGTCGGCAGCTATTCAGGTGGGTGACAAAATTAAGGTCATTGGTGAAGTGGATAAACATCGGTATAAACCAACCGATATTGAAGTGGTTAAAATAGAAAAAGTTATGGATTGATTGGTATAGAGCACTCGAAAATGGGTGCTTTTTTAGCGCTGAAATATAATGCAATCAATTGATAGTGAGCCTTGTATGAATGGTGTGCGTCTATCAGATAAAAATGATAGAATGTCGCGCTTATATTCGTTTGCCTGCATAGTTGTTTACCCATGACTACCAATACCCAAATTACTGAAGATCGTATCCTGATTTTGGATTTCGGTTCTCAATATAGTCAGCTTATTGCACGTCGTGTACGTGAAGCTGGTGTTTATTCTGAAATGTATGCCTATGACATGTCTGAAGAAGACATTCGTGCGTTTAATCCGAACGGTATCATCTTGTCTGGTGGTCCTGAAAGTGTGCATGAAGAAGGTAGTCCACGTGCGCCAGAAGTTGTGTTCAACTTAGGTGTGCCTGTATTAGGTATTTGCTATGGTTTACAAACCATGTCAGAGCAACTTGGCGGTAAAGTAGAGCCGGGTACAGTTCATGAGTTTGGTTATGCAGCTGTAGATGTTTTGGTTCGCGACCAGCTTCTTGGTGATTTAAACGATGCTGACCCTGAGAGTGGCGACAACAAACTCAATGTTTGGATGAGCCATGGCGATAAGGTTTCTGCGATTCCTGAAGGATTTTCCGTTACTGCAAGCACGCCAAGCTGTCCATTCGCAGCAGTAAGCGATGAAAAACGTCGTTTTTATGGTGTGCAGTTCCATCCAGAAGTAACCCATACTGCAAAAGGTGCTGAGTTAATTTCTAACTTCGTTCATAGCATTTGTGGATGTCGTAATCTTTGGAATTCTGAAAATATTATTGACCTACGTGTTGAACAATTACGTCAACAAATTGGCGATCAAAAAGTTCTTTTAGGTCTTTCAGGTGGCGTAGATTCATCTGTAGTTGCAGCACTTTTACACCGTGCGATTGGCGATCAGCTCACTTGCGTCTTTGTAGACAACGGTTTACTTCGTTTGAACGAAGGCGAGCAAGTGATGGACATGTTTGCGAAAAACATGGGTATTCGTGTGATTCGTGCCGATGCTGAAGAGCGTTTCTTAACTGCGCTTAAAGGCGAAGTTGATCCTGAGAAAAAACGTAAAATCATTGGTCGTGAATTCATTGGCGTATTCGCTGAAGAAGCACGTAAGCTTGATGGCGTAAACTTCCTTGCACAAGGGACGATTTACCCTGATGTGATCGAATCTGCTGCGACTAAAAATGGTAAAGCACATGTGATTAAATCACACCATAACGTGGGTGGTTTACCAGAAGATTTAGCTTTTGAATTGGTTGAGCCAATTCGTGACTTGTTTAAAGATGAAGTACGTCGTTTAGGCACTACTTTAGGTTTGCCGTTTGAGATGTTGTATCGTCATCCATTCCCAGGTCCAGGTTTGGGCGTGCGTATTTTGGGTGAAGTGAAAAAAGAATATGCTGATATTCTTCGTCTTGCTGATGATATTTTTATGCAAGAGCTTCATGCCAGTGGTTGGTATGACAAGACTGCGCAAGCATTTGCCGTGTTCCAACCTGTGAAATCTGTAGGTGTGGTGGGTGATGGTCGTCGTTATGCATGGGTGATTGCACTTCGTGCAGTTGAAACAGTTGACTTTATGACAGCACGTTTTGCACATCTTCCTTATGATTTGGTTGATAAGATTTCAACACGTATCATGAATGAAATTAAAGATGTGTCACGTGTGGTTTATGACGTGTCTTCTAAGCCACCTGCTACGATTGAGTGGGAATAATTTTCGCTATAGAAAATTATCTTTAAAAAAAGAGCGCTTAGGCGCTCTTTTTTATTGAGTTTATTTATGGGGCGGTGATACCGATACTTTCCAACAGAGAATTATATTGATCAGTATCTTTTTGAACTTTTTCTATAATCGCTTGGGCTGCACGTTGCATTTCAGGTTCATCCATCATACTCATACCCCTCTCTAGTACTCCTGAACAATGTGAATATTCATTATTTATTCTTCCTATAAATAATCTATAAATATCATCATTCCAAAACTCTTTCAGGCGGTCATCATCATATTTCATATAAGTAGGAAATTTATAAAAGGAATATATTTCTATAAATTTTCTAGCATTATTACTGAAATTGTAAAAACTACTAAAATTGTGATCACTAATTAGATTTGTAGTAGCACAAGTATGAATTTGATTGAACAGGTAATTAAATTCTGTCGCATATTCACTCATATATTTTGGCATTTTTGATATGTGGGAATTATTTTCTGTCCTTGATATTAGGTACTTACAAGCTTCTAAAGTAATATTTAGATTATTTCGCTTAACTTTGGTATTTAATCTTTTTAAATATTTGAGGAAGTCTAAATTGTGAGTAGAGATAAATAGCTGTAAAAAATTTCCTTGTAAGCAGATTTTTTCATTGATTAAGGTATAAATGAAGAAAATATGATTGCTGTCCAAACTACAGATAGGATCATCTATCCATATAATAGGCTTCTTATCTTGATCGAGAGAATCTTGAATTTTCGCTAAAAAATAGCAAAAAGCTATCAGACTTTGTTCACCTTCACTTAAGTTATAAGCCTTTACTTTATCCCCATCTAGGCCTCTTTGGATTTCAAACTGTATTTGTGGTGATAAGAGGCCGTCAATAGGTTCAAGACTTAGATGTTGATGGCCAAAGTCATGTTGTAAAATATTATTGATACGAATACATGCTTCTCCTTCGGTCTTTAATTTATTTTCTTCAGTTTGTATTTCTGCAAGAATTTCACTTTTTCTCGTATTAAGTGCTGTTAGTTCATGAGTTGGTGGTGCAATTGCTAAGTGTAGGGTTTCAATTTCTGTCTTTAAGTTACTGTAATTAATATCTTGTAAAAAATGATGAATATAATTTAAGCGTAGTTCTTTTTTTGCATTAGTTTGTTTTATACCGAGGTTATTTGTTAATTGGATACAAGCAGTTCGAATGTTTATTATTTTATCTCGGATTGAAAGGATTTCAGTGGAGTAATCTAATGGATATTCAGCTTGTAACTCAGTAAAAAGTTTTCCTTTTTTGTCCTCTAAAAGAGCCATTAGTTGTTTAATGGAAGCCTTTTGCTTATCTAAAGCATTTTTTAATTTTTCGCTCAGTTGTGAGAGTTCAGAATGAAAATTTTCATAGTAATGATTGAAATCAAAATTGATGCTTAAGCTAGAAGATTTTAATTGATTTTCTAGATGTTTTAGACCAGTTGTAATACGTGTTTGAAGCTTTTGAGTTTCTTCATCGAAGTGTTGTCTAAGTTCTTCATTCCGCTTTTTAGAAATTGAATTATTACAAAAGGCGCATGTATTACGATCATGATGTAAAGATAAACCTGTTTGAACCCAAGTATTTAAATGACTATTACTGACTAACTCTACAATTTTTTCTGATCCTCCTACAATTGTTTTTAATGTTAAATCAGTTGATTTAATAAGGTCTAAAAATTTTAAATCATAAATAGGAGGGATTGGTGGTTCAGGTAAATCACGTTGAATAATGAGAGATTCATATTCTTGTTTCTGAGCTTCAGTTAAAGGCTGATAAGTAGGCTGAAGTACTAAAGGGATATCTGTTTCTGTAAGCTTTCTTTTATCGTAGCGTATATCACCAAATATTTGATGTTGATTTTTTATTGAATCTTGTCTTCTTGTTGCTTTATCAGTAAGTAAATCATTAAGTGTTGTAGTTCTGGAAGTGTGGTTGTTTTGAGCTGTTTGTAGTTCCGTCGTTTTATTTTTAATAGATAAATAAATACTAGTTTCAGCATTTTCTTGATCTATACCTAATTCATTTTTTAGTGTTTGAATATGATCTAATACCTGTTGATTATCACCACCTAACGTTACCGAAAAAGATTCGATATTTTGAGTATCATCATGTATAAATTTCAAATTTTCTTTTACAAAGTCCGAGTTATAAACATGAATTGGATGGGTAAATGTAGCTAAATTTGCCGATGTAATTGTCAAACTATCTGTAAGAGTAATTTTGAAATCAGGATTTTCGTATTTAGGAGAAAGTGCTTTTGTTTCTAAAGCTCTGATAATTTTAGAAAGACTAGTTTTCCCTGAGTAGTTTCGCCCATAGAAAATGTTGATATCCTTAAAGTCGTAAACTTCATTTTGTCCTTGTTTGTTTTGATAGGTTAAGTTTGAGTCCCAATTGAAGTTTTTAAAAATTGAGAAGTTTTGTATTTCTGCTATTCGTTTGATTTTCATTAATTTCCCTCAGACAAAGTCTAAAGAAACTAATATACAGATTTGTTTAATTTTTATTCAATATTTTAACTATTTACATGCATAAATAGCAACTTGATTACGTCCATTTTTCTTGGCTTCATAGAGTGCAATATCTGCATTTTTAATCAGTAAATTTAAATCGTTTTGCTGTGGTTGCAGTTGAGCTATACCAATTGACACGGTAAAGTTAAAAAAGAATTTATCTTGAACACAAATTTGATGACTTTCAATTTTTTTACACAAGCGATCTGCAATAATAATTGCATCATTTAGTGTGGTATTGGGCAATAATGCAATAAATTCTTCACCTCCAAAACGAGCGAGCACATCGGTGTAGCGCATTTCTTGACGAGAAATCTCGGCAAGTATGCGAAGAACCTCATCTCCTACATCATGTCCGTAGGTATCATTAATTTTTTTGAAAAAATCGATATCAAACATGATTAAACAGGCTAAATTATATTTAGGCCATTTTTGAATGGTTTTTTCAGCCACCTGCATAAATTGTCTACGATTATTAAGTTGTGTTAATTCATCTGTATGAGCGAGTTGACATAAAGCGTAATAATTCCAATCATTTAATAAAACCCGTAAAAAATTCCGCTTTGAATTTAAAGTGTTATTCCAACTGATATACATACTGAGCAATAAAACAGGGGTATAGATTAATGAAAATAAAATGGCTTCTTGAAAACTGACTAAGTTAAATACCCCTCCAAAAATGACCGCACTAATGAGTAAAGATGTAAATATGGAATATCTAAAGGAAACCTGTATACATAAATTCCCCAATAAAATAAAAATAACAGAAGCATAGAGATATATATGAACGAGCGGGCTTTGTGATAAATGCAACAGTCCTAACCAGATGATTGCAGCTATCGCGACATAAATCGGCAGTAAACTGTCTAAGATATTAATATTCTTACAGTAACGGAAGAAGAACCAATTGATGAATAATGCGCTCAATACAAGACCGAGTCGTGATATAGCAGAAATTACGGCGATTTCAGGTAATAAAAACCAATCTACAAAAAAATAGCTTAAAAATATAAGTTGACCAATGTAATTCACATATTTTAGAAATTGTCGTTGGTGTTTATTTTGATAGTTTAAGTAATATTGTTGAAATTGTATTGGAATACGAGTGATTGGAGCATCTAATGCTTGTTCTATCATTTTTCGATTTTCAGCACTACATAGCTGCTCTGGTAAAATATAAGCAGTTTCATAATTGAATTTTTTCTCTCTAAGTGTCTTAAAATAATGACTATTTTTATCACTTTTTTCACGAGAGCTTTTTTGATCTCTCCTAAACATTTAAGTTAGCCCTGCATGGGGTTGTAAGTAAAGAATCATATGCTGAAGAACAAATCTTGTATATGAAATAAACAATGAGTGGTCGTTGTAATTGTGACAATTTTTTATATATGTATAGAATTCATATGAATAAGAGAATAATTTTAAATTGAATAAGTGAGCAAAGCGTTGCTCATTAAGAAAAATTTCAAAAATGATATTGTCCTATACATAGTATTCAGCGTATTAAGTAAGTTATAGGTTGAGTCGATAAGAGCCTATATGATGATAAGAATAGATTAGGACATAAAAAGCACGGTTTAGTCCGTAAGACTTAGGATAGGAATATGACCAATAGCAACTATACAGAGCTTTCTAACTCAGACGATTGTGAAAAATACGTGAATCAATTTATTCAAGAAATTCCTTTGCGTAGTGCGGAAATTGGGCAGGGAACCATCATTAAACGTGCATTACCTAGTCGTCATAAACGCCTAATTGGCGCATGGTGTTTTCTAGATCATGCTGGCCCAGTCACTTTCCCTCAAGGTGATGGCTTAGATGTGGGGCCACATCCACATATGGGTTTGCAAACCTTCACGTGGATGATTGAAGGCACTATGATGCATACGGATAGCCTAGGTACAAAACAGTTGATTCGTCCGAATCAGGTTAATTTGATGACAGCAGGTTATGGTATTTCACATACTGAAGTTGCGCCAGAAACAGAAACCCATATGCATGCTGCTCAGCTTTGGATTGCATTGCCAGATGATAAAATCAATATGGCACCGCGTTTTGACCATTATCCAGAACTGCCAGTTGTCGAAAAAGATCAGGTGGAATTTACTCTTTTGGTCGGAGAATTTTTAAAAACCCAATCTCCAGTAGCGGTGCATACCGAATTACTCGCTGTTGATTTAACGGCAAAAGAATCGACCACCATTCGACTTCAAACTCAACTCAAAATTTGAACATGGTTTTATGACTTTGCATGGGACGGCTGTGGTGAATGGTCATGAATTGACTGAAGACAATATGGTGGTATTAGAATCAGGTCTGACTGAAATTGAAATCCAATTGCATGCGGGCAGTCGTATTTTATTGTTGGGCGGCGAACCTTTTGAGTCACCGATATTACTGTGGTGGAATTTTGTCGGACGTACACAGGAAGAATTGAGCCTTGCACGAGATCAATGGATTAATCAAGATCAACGCTTTGGCAATATTGCTGATTACCAAGGTCCAAGGTTAGAAGCACCGACATTCCCAGATAAAATGCGTGCATCGCGATAAAAAAATTGAGGATTTATGATGATGGCAATTATTGCAAATGCAGAAGTACGAACGCTTGTTGCGCCTTGGTCGGGCGAGGTGAGAAGTGGTACACACCAATTTATCACCGATAAACCTGAATCTTTTGGTGGGCAAGATCAAGGGCCTGAACCTTATGATTTGCTTTGTTCAGGTCTGATTTCTTGCACCATGATCACGCTACAAATGTACGCCAACCATAAAGGGATTGAATTGGGTGGATTTTCCGTGGAAGTTGATTTTAATGCCAATAAAGAAGGCAAAGAATGGATTGAACGACGTTTATCTTTTGCACAGTCGCTATCGGAGGAACTCAAGCAGAAAATTTTAGAGATCAGCAGTAAAACGCCTGTGACCAAGACCTTGTTACGTAGCGTAGAGATGAAGACGGTAATTGTTTAATGACCCGATAGTTATGACATTTTGTTAAATCAGGGTGTCATTCTTTTAGAGCCATGCGTATAGTCAAAGCATAAAAATAGAGGTCAAAAAATGATTACATTACACCACTTAGACCAGTCGCGTTCCTTTCGAATTTTGTGGGCTTTAGAAGAATTGGAACTTGATTATCAAGTACAGTTTTATCAACGCTTAGCAACATTTGCAGCACCACCTGAATTAAAATTGGTTCATCCTTTGGCTAAGTCCCCTGTATTAACTGATGATGATCAAACCATTGCTGAATCTGCGGTGATTTTACAGTATTTGCAAGAAAGCTATGACACGCAACAACAGTTTAAACCACAGGGTAAAGCTGAGCAGCAACAGTATCGTTATTGGCTGCATTATGCTGAAGGTTCATTAATGCCATTATTGGTCATGCAATTGGTGATGAATAATGTACCCAAACATGTACCATGGCTGATTAAACCCATAGCACAGAAAATCACAGCAGGTGTCAAGGCTGGGTTTATTCGCCCTCGTTTAAAAGATCATATTGAATATTTGGAAGATTATTTATCCAAGCATGAATATTTTGCGGGCACATTTTCTTTTGCTGATATTCAAATGTGCTTTCCATTAGAAGCGATACAATCTAGAACGACAGGTTCTTATCCACACATTAGTGCTTATGTAAAACGTCTTGCGGAGCGTCCAGCTTTTCAACGTGCACGCGCTAAAGAACAAACTTTGGCTTAAATGATGGATAGCGAGTTCAACAACAGTTGCTATAAATAATGTCGGTCAGTTAAGAAATGGATTGGATTTTTTTAAATTCATGATGTTATTCGATACGCGGAAACGTCATCCGCAACTGTTCGAGGCATGAGGTGTATACACCGCAAGATTGAAAAAGGTAAGGTTTCTGCGATAAATTGATTAATAAAAGGTATTTGACGAGTTTTGCGGATGACAAATGTTTTTGGTTCTTTTGGCGAAACAAAAGAACAAACGAGCTCCAAAAATTTGATTTAAAACGATAAGACTCCGTCGTGAATAACTAAAAAGCTAAGTGTTAATTGTAAAACCCCTTAATTGACTGGCATCAGGATATAAAGTATTTATATCGTTAGTTCATATGGTAGAGACGTTCTTTCGGGAACACCACTTTAAAGGTTGAACCTTGATTTTCTTTCGATTCAATTTCTAAGTGCGCGCCGTGTTGCATGAGCACATGTTTAACAATCGCTAGACCTAAACCTGTTCCCCCAGTTTGACGGCTACGTGCGCTATCGACACGATAGAAACGTTCGGTTAAACGGGGTAAATGTTTGGGATCGATGCCAATACCCGTATCTTCAACGGTGAAATAACCTTGTACACCATCATCGTGCCAACCCATGGTAATGGTGCCCCCTTTGGGAGTGTATTTAATGGCATTGGTAATAAGATTGCTAAATGCACTGGCAAGCTCCATATCGGAACCAATCAGATCGCAATGACTATCAATTTCGAGGTTCAGTGTATGCCCATAATCAACGTTATAGGCTTGTGCATCATCAAACAATTGATTCATTAAACTGGGCATTTCAATAATTTGATTTTTGGCAATCTGTTTGTTGCTTTCTAAACGGGACAGCAGAAGTAGGTCATTGACCAAGGCATTCATGCGTTTGGTCTGTGCCTGCATTTGGTCAAAGGCACGTTTCCAACGCGGGTTTAAATCTTCTTGATCGGTAAAGGTTTCAATATAGCCACTGAGTACAGTCAGCGGCGTGCGTAATTCATGGGAAATATTATCGACAAAGTCTTTACGCATTTGTTCTAGGTTATGCATACGCGTCACGTCATAGGCCACCAATAAGCGACTTTCCCCACCAAAACGGGTCATCTTGACTTGCACATAATGATCTTCAAAGGCTGAAGATTTCATTTTCAAGCCATCAGGTGCTTGGTCAATATGATTAAAATATTCAATAAAACTAGGCTGACGCAGAATAGTTAAAATATTACGCCCACGGTCTAAAGGCTGAATACCGAGCAATTTTTCCGCTGCTGGATTCCACCATTCAATCTGGTGTGATTCATCAATTAACACTACGGCTTCTGCTAATGCCACCAGTGAGGATTGCGCGCGATCAATTAAGCCGACCATTTCTGCTTGTACAATACGTTCTTGGCGCTGGGCACGATAAACATTAAACAGCAATGCACCCCAAATGCCATCTAAATTCGGTGGCACATCATAAGGGCGATTGGAAATCCATTCATTGACCAAATACAGTGAACGTAGTTGCAAGGCAAAAAAGATTGCAAAAGCGGTAAAAATTAAAATCCAAAAATACCCAATCCCGATGCCAATTAAACTGGCAATCAGCAGTAGAAAGGCGAGTAGACGTAAATCTTGTTTCGCAAAAGTCCATAAACTACTGTAGCGAAATTTTTGATGTTCTCGTGTTAATTCTGGGACAGGGTATGGTTCATACATAAAACATGATTTACCTAAAAAACGACTAACCTAAAGCGATATCCGCGCGGGTAGAAAAACGATAACCTGTGCCACGAACAGTTTGTACAAAGCGATCTACGGCATACGGTTCAAGCACTTTACGTAAACGGCGAATATGCACGTCAATAGTACGGTCTTCAATATATACATTACCACCCCAAACTTGATCCAGCAATTGAGCACGCGTATAAGCACGTTCTGGGTGGGTCATAAAGAAGGCCAATAAACGATATTCGGTCGGGCCCATCTCTAAAATGTTCTGACCAAAACTCACACGCTGGCTTACTGGATCAAGTATTAAACCATTGGCATCAATGGTTTTTTCACCACTTAGGGCATTGGCACGACGTAACACCGCTTTAATGCGTGACACCAATTCTCGGGTAGAAAAAGGTTTGGTCATATAGTCATCTGCACCGGCATCGAGACCTTGAACTTTATGGTCTTCTTCACCGCGTGCGGTCAGCATAATCACTGGAATTTCTGTCAGTGTCTCGTCACGTTTTAAACGACGGCACAAGTCAACGCCACTGATCCCACCGGGGAGCATCCAATCGAGTAAAATAAGTACAGGACGTTGATCCACGATCATTTGGTGCGCTTGTTTCGCATCTTCTGCTTGTAAGCATTGAAAGCCTGCCATGTCTAAAGAGGTGTGAATCATCTCTCGAATGGGAAGTTCGTCATCGACGATTAAAATGTAGTCATCTTTCACAACGCAATATCCTATTTGATGTTAACGGTGAACCGTTTTTTATTTATGACAGGCTTATTACAAAGATTAATTATGACAGTATCATTGCAGAAAAGGGCACTCCATCCATTTTAGCAAATAAATGTGACAATTTTTATCTGATAAAATTAAGATTTTAAAATAAATCAGTCATATAAATACAATAAATTCAAAGTCTTAATATTTTGTAAGCACTGTATTATCAAGAATTTTCTTTTTTCAATATTTTTTCTTTTTCTGAAAAAGTATTCAGTAGCGATAAGAAAACAATGCTACAAGACGATAAAACATCTTCCATTGGCTGTTTAAAACCGCTGACGACCCAACGAATCGCAATTTGAGTTACATAACCATTGAGACCTGTGGCAACTAAAGAAATTTCACGTTCTGAGCGATCAATATGCGGCATCATCAGCATGACAAAAGCTTGAATCATACGGTCAAAACGTGACATAGTTTCATGAATGGTGGCTTGATTATGTAGCTCTTGAACCAACATCGCATCGATATAAATAATCCGTGCCATCCTTGGATTATCTCTTAATGTGATGAGTAATGCAGTTAAGCCTGCTTCAATCATTTTTCGTGGATCGGTGGATGCCTGCATGATGGCTTGCATGACATTATTCTGTAATTGATCAATTAAAGTTAAAAAAATAGTCTGAAAAAGTTCATCACTTTTCTTAAAAGATTCATAGAAATAGCGTTCAGTTAGTTTGGCTTCAGTGCAAATATCTTTGACGGTGACTGCAAAAAAACCATGTGTACCATAGGCTTCAATGCCAGCTTCAATCAGTTTTTCACGACGTGCTTGTTTACGTTCAGTTAAAGATAAGCCCTTAAATTGACGTTCTTTGGTTTTTGGCGCTTTCTTTTGTTTTTCTTCGAGATTTTCGTGTTGCTCAGTCATAAAGGTCATGTGCCAAATGCAATTAAGGTTTGCGCTATGTTAACAATAATTTGTTCGTAGACCTATGTCGGAAAGAGTTGAATGGTCTTTATTCTGTTATTGATCCAATATTATATTGACAATGAGTATTGTCAAAATTATATTGGATGAATGAACTGCACATCATTGCAGCAAAAAAATAATCGATCTGTTTGGGTTAATGATGCAGAAAGTATTGAATAAGGATGAGTCATGAAAAATTTTAAAAATAAAGTTGCCGCAATTACGGGCGCAGGTTCGGGTATTGGGCAGCAATTGGCTGTTCTTTTAGCAAAACAAGGTTGTCATTTGTCATTGAGTGATGTCAATGAAAAAGGTTTAGCACAAACTGTTGAATTGGTAGAAAAAAACAATGTTCGTGTCACGACTACAAAGTTAGATGTTGCTGACCGTGATGCAATGAAAGCTTGGGCTGCTGATACGGTACATAATCATGGTTCAGTCCACATGATTTTTAACAATGCTGGGGTCGCACTGGGTTCAACGGTCGAAGGTGCTTCTTATGAAGAACTGGAGTGGATTGTGAATATTAACTTTTGGGGTGTGGTCTATGGCACCAAAGAGTTTTTACCGCTGATCAAGAAATCGGGTGAAGGGCATGTGATTAATATTTCGAGTCTTTTTGGTTTAACTGCTCAACCGACTCAGTCTGCATATAATGCGACCAAGTTTGCGGTGCGTGGTTTTACTGAATCATTACGTCAAGAATTGGATATTGAAAACTGTGGCGTGAGTGCGCTATGCGTACATCCAGGGGGAATTCGTACCAATATTGCCAATGCAGCAAAAATGAATGACAGCTTAAAAACACTGGGGATGAATCCTGAAAAATCGGCCAAGACTTTCAATAAATTATTGCGTTGTCCACCTGAAGAAGCAGCGCGTCAAATTTTGGAAGCTGTGCAAAAAGATAAGCGTCGTTTATTGATTGGTAACGATGCAAAAACTTTAGATTTAATTCAACGTGTTTTACCGACGGGTTATCAAAAAGTAACCGCGATGGCGACCACATTGAGTAAGCATTTTAAATAAAAAGCTCGGTTAAAAGATGGCTATTTGAACTGTGTTTTTAAATTTTCATAGCCAGTTTAGTCGTTTTAAAGGACTGCCTCTTGTGTTCTACAGGAGCAGTCCTTTTCATTTGCTCTTATTGCCTAAAGGTCGTTATTTTTTCTCACTTAGAGCTTAATTTTCAGCAAAAAAATAGCGATATCTGAGCGCAAAACCAATGTTATAAAATGTGGGTTTTATTTAAAAATATAGATTTAAATCAAAACCTGAATGGTTTTTCTTTTCCAGAAAAAGTGATAATACAGACCTTGCAAAATACATAAGCAGACAAATGCCAAAGCATAGGCATACCAAATACCTTGCAGTCCCCACCATTGACTAAATAAATAGGCACATGGTACTTCAATGGCAATAATAGCGAAGATGTTAATGATCATTGGTACAGTGACCGTCCCGCTGGCACGCATGATTGAGGCAAAAATCGAACTGGCACCAAAGAATAAAATCGACCACAACACGATAAATAATAACTGTTGACCCAGCGCCACGACGTCAGGGTCGGTAATGAACAATGCCATTAGATATTTGGAGAACAGATAAGCTAAAGTGACCAAAGTACCTGTAATGAGAATATTCATACTCAGTGCCGTACGCGTCACTTTCGCGAGTAAATCAGATTTCCCTGCACCAATGGCTTGCGCTGCAAAAATTGAAGCAGCAATGGAAATAGACAGGGCTGGGAATTGAATATAATTCAACACCTGATTGACTGCACCATAGGCTGCTGTTGCATGTGAACCATACTGATTGACTAAACCAACAATCACCAAACCGGCAACTGACGTGGTCATCATTTGGATACCAGTTGGAATCCCCAAACGCAGAATAATTTTACTCAGTTCAGGTTGGTGGCGAATATGAGTCAACAGCAGACGATTAGGTTTAAGCGGATGATCTTTTTTATTCAGGTAGACCACTAAAAAGATCAGTACGGCAAAGTAGCCGACAATTGTGGCAATCGCTGGTGCAATAATGCCCATTTTCGGAAAACCAAAATAACCCGCGATCAGCACAGGAGTAATCAGTAAGCCAATTAAAATGGTCATCCCTGAAACAATCAGTGGTGTGGTGCTGTCACCGACGCCGCGTAAAATAGAGGTATAAATAATATAGAGAAACAGCAGTGGGCTTCCTGCTAGCATCCACTGTACATAGGGGAGTGACAGGTGCATAACATCTGGATCCGTACCTAAAGCAAGCAGAATATGTTTAGCAAAAATAACGCCTAAAAAAGCAATAATACTGCCGCCAATTAAGGTCATAAACAGCGTTGAGCCAACGACACAGCGGACTTTTTCAATATTTTGTGCCCCCCAAGCTTGCCCGACCAATACCGTTGCACCCGCTGATAACCCAATCACAAAAGCCATGAGAAGAAATAAAATGGGGAAAAATACCGCCACGGCAGCGATGGCATTGACACCCATCATTTGTCCAACAAAAATGGTATTAATTGTCCCTGACAAGTTTTGCAGAATATTGGTCGCAATTAATGGCATGAGAAAAATAAAAAATGTTTTCCATAAATTTTGTTGATTAACCATCGGCTGGTTTTTAGGCATTGAACGTCCTGTAAATATATTTTTATCATTTTTCAGATTTAAACTTACACTACCTGAGTTGGCCTAAAAAAGCCTTAGCTTTTAGGTAACTAAGGCGAAATTTTATTAAGCAATAATCTGATCAAACTGCTGACAAAATGGCAGAGGCTCGTTCTAGCGTTTCATCTTTTTTCGCAAAACAAAAACGGATTAAACGTAAATTTTCGGGTACTTGTTGATAAAAAACTGAAATAGGAATGGCGACAATGCCATGCTGTTCGGCCAGAAAGGTACACATCTCAACATCGTTTAAATCGGGACGAATCGCACTGTAATTTAAATTCTGAAAATAGGTGCCTTGTGAAGGGGTAAATTGAAAGCGTGAATTTTTTAGACCTGAATTAAATAGATCGCGTTTTTGCTGATAGAAGCCTGCTAATGCTTCAATATGTTCAGGATGCTGCTGCATAAAGGTTGCCAATGCCATTTGCACAGGAGTGACAGCGCAAAAACTGGCAAATTGATAAACCTGTCGAAATATTTTCATCAGCTCAGGGGCAGCAATGCAATAACCTGTTTTCCAACCCGTGACATGGAAGGTTTTACCGAATGAACCCACCACAATACTGCGATCACGCAATTCAGCAAAGGACAGTGCTGAATAGTGTTTTTGACCATCGTAAATGAGATGTTCATAGACTTCATCGGACAGCAGTACAATATTTTTATCACCCATCAATTCAATTAAATTTAACCAGTCTTGTTTTGACCAAATCGCACCTGTTGGATTGTGTGGGGTATTGACAATGATCATTCGGGTCTTGTCATTGATCGCATCTTTGACTTGATTCCAATCCACCGAAAAATCTGTTGGCGTTAGAGCAATATGGATGGCTTTTCCGCCAACCAATTGCACACTCGGTGCATAACTGTCATAGCTGGGGTCAAAAATAATCACTTCATCATCTGTAGAGATGAGTGCTTGAATGGTCGCAAAAATGGCAATAGTTGCCCCAGATGTAATGGTAATTTCAGTTAAGGGATCAAGGGTGAGTTGATCGCGCTTTAAAAACTGTTGTGCCAATTGTTCACGCAGTGCAATCAGCCCATCGCCTGAAGCATATTGATTAAATCCGTCCAAAGTTGCTTGGCTAAGGGCTTGAAGTAGTGCAGGCGGGGCAGCAAAATCTGGAAAACCTTGGGATAGGTTTAAAGCATTCAAGCGTTGTGCCATGGCAGTCATTACGCTGAAAATCGTGACCCCTTGTGCAGGTAGTTTGGAATGGACGTCAATCATGGCCCGAGCTCTTTTAAGGTGTTTTGATCATTTTTGAGTGTAACAGTAACTTTGTAGTAGCAAAATAAGCCTGTAAATTTAATGCCTTAATTTTAAAATCGATGCATAAATTTAACCGAATTTCTGTTTTTGCTAAAATTAATCAAAAATTAACTAGACTAAAAAAACAACATTTCCTAGAATGCAGCCACTAATTAAAATAATACCCTTACAACAATAAAATATTATGCTAAAAACGATCTATGCTGTTATTGAAGCTATGGGCTTAAGTTTGCACAAGCGAGCCCTACATATTCATTTTTCCAATGAATTACTCAATCCTCAAGTCTTGATTCAAAGAATTGAAGGGTGCCATCGTATCAATCAGGGGCTTAAAGCTGAACTGATTTGCTTGTCGAGTAATACATATATTCCACTGAAACAATTTATTGGCACGCAAGTGGCAGTCGATCAAGTTACAGATTTGGGTGAACTCTACCGAATAACAGGCATCATTACGGGGGCTAGCCAAGGGCAAAGCGATGGTGCATTGGCCTTATATAAATTGACCCTTGAAGATGCCACGGCACTTTGGCATAAACGCCGTAATAGTCGCGTGTTTATGAACAAAACTGTGCGTGAGATTAGTGAAATCTTATTTAAAGAATGGCAAAGTAAGAGCTCATTATTTGCAGCAAGTTTAAGTTTAAATGCGCAGGGCTTAAGTCAAGAATATGATGTGCGGCCTTTTGTGATGCAAGCCAATGAAACCGATTATGAGTTTTTAACACGACTTTGGCGCAGTGAAGGCATCAATTGGTTGGTTGATGAAGCTGAAGCGCTGGCTATGCATTCTTCAAGCACGATTCAAGCGCAAAAATTACGTTTAATCGATGATCATCAACAATATAGTGCCTTAAGCCGAAGATCCATTCGTTTTCATCGCAGTCATGCCACAGAACGTTTAGATAGTATCACCAGCTTTACTGCACAACGTTATTTACAATCAACGTCTATACAGACGCAGCGTTGGCAAGCCAATCGCCTATCTCAAGATCAAAGCCATAGTCAGCTGAGTCATCATCAACATAGTGATGTACAAGACAATGAAAGCTTAAGTTTGGAACAGGCTTGGAGCATCAGCCCCGCGTGGACAGCAGATTTAACGGGGGCAGATCAAAGCACGGCTTCAGGCAGTCAGCAATTAGACAAGCTCAATCAAAAACTGTCGCAATATCAGAACTTACAATCTAAATATTTCACTGCCAAAAGCAGTGTACGTGATGCACAAGTGGGTTATTGGTTTGAATTGATTGATCATCCTGAAATTGATTCACATTCAGGTTCAGATAAAGAGTTTCTGATTTTAGGCAAAATTTTTTACAACCAAAACAATTTGCCCAAAGATATTTTACAGCAATTCGATAGCCTATTAAGTTTGAGCCATTGGCAGTATCAGGGCGATGAACGGCAGGCTAATGAGCTGTATCTTGTGCGCCGTACAATTGCCGTTGTTCCAGAATATCATCCTTTACAGCATCGCCCAGCAGCCTATCCACAACGTGCCAAAGTGGTTGGACCTGAAGGTGAAACGATTTATGTCGATGCTTGGGGGCGGATTAAAGTACGCTTTATGTTTACGCGTGCCGATGACCATGCACATGATGGTGGCGCGGGAAGCAATGACAATGATGCCGATTCAGCATGGGTCGATGTGTTGACTCCTTGGGCAGGTGAAGGTTATGGGGCGAGATTTCATCCACGTATTGGTGAAATTGTGGTGATTGATTTCTTTGAAGGAGATGTTGACCGACCCTTTGTGTTGGGGCGTATCCATGAAGCTGAGCGACACCAGACCATGTTTGATATCAAAGGACAGTTACCCGATACCAAAAAACTCAGTGGCATTCGTTCACAAGAAGTTGGTGGTTCGGGGTTTAACCAGCTGCGTTTTGATGATACGACGGGACAAATCAGTACTCAATTGCAGAGTAGTCATGGCGCGAGTCAGCTTAATTTGGGTCATTTGAGTCATCCTAAAACTGCTGAGACCAGTGTTGGTCGAGGAGAAGGCTTTGAACTCAGAACAGATCAGTATGGTGCTGTTCGAGCAGGCAAAGGGATGTTAATCAGCACCTATGCTCAAGAACAAGCCATTGCAGATCATTTAGAAGCAGCACAAGCACAGTCTTTGCTGACCCAAGGTCACGAAAGCATGAAAATGCTCAGTGAAATTGCGGTTAAACAGCAAACCGATGCACTCAATGTCATTGGGCGCTTACCGAAACTGATTCAATCTTTGGAACTCAAAAGTACCAGTCAAGCTTTGAATACCACGTTGAATTTATTTAAACAGAGTGTGAGTCGTGATCCACTGAACGCTTTAAAAGATTGTGGTGGCTTTATTCAGGATATGGGGCAGTTTGCCGAACATGGCAAAGGCATTGTTGATGAATTTAATAATTTTTTTACCGATGCAAAAGAAGCGGTCGAAAACTTAAAAGAATTTATTGAAAATGTCGAAGAACATGGATCTGACCTAATCAAAGGCAAGCTCGCGAGTATTAAAGACAATCTTGAATCGAACCCTTTGGGAAGTTTACAAGAAGTGAGCAAAGTGCTAGCGAATGTTGATATGAAAGATTTTGATATCATGAGTACTTGTGGCACGTTCAGTAAGGGCAACAAATTAGACATAACACCAAATAAAGCATTCAGTTCATTACAAGGCTTTATGGAAGGCTACACCCAAGGTTTACAAAGCAGTACTGATGAAAAAAAGCAACAACAAGGTAAATTGTTTAGACAAGCACTGATGTTATTGGCTTCACCGAATGGTATCGCTTTAACTACACCTGAAGACATTATTCTACAAGCCTCTCAAGATATTGCGACGAGTGCACAAGGCTCAATGAATTTAAGTGCGCAGAAAAATATTGTGGCACATGCTCAAGATAAAATCAGTTTATTTGCAGCGCAGAAAGGACTCCGAGCCTTTGCTGCGAAAGGTAAGGTCGAAATTCAAGCTCAGGATGATGCCATTGAAGCCATTGCACGTAAGGTAATAAAACTGATTTCAACTGAAGAAAAGATTGAAATTGTTAGTCCTAAAGAAATTGTTCTTACTGCTGGGGGTTCTCAAATCAAAATTAATGCTCAGGGTATTTTTACTACGACGGGTGGAAAGTTTGAGAGTAAAGCAGGGCAGCATAGTTTTGTGGGTGGGCAGAAAGTAAAAGCAGAAATAGTTTCCTTGTCAAGTATAAATAAAATAAAAGTATTTACCAATAAATGGGATTTTTATGACTTATTCTATGAAACTGATTTCTCGAATGTGGGATATAAATTAATTAATAATCAAAATAATACTTATATTTCAGGGGTTTTAGATGAGCATGGCCGAACTCAGCGCATGAATACAATGACTAATGAACATCATGACATTTTGATTGGAACGGATGATGAATGGATGGTTTCAATAGATGATGACAGTGAGGATGATGATCTCGAATATAGCTGTAGTTGTGGGGCACATGCGGATCTTAAGAATGAGAGGGAGATATAATTATGGACTGCTTAGCAAATATTAAATTTTTAGATGCTCTTGATCAGCCGATTAATGCCTTAGCTCATCAACTGTGGGTTGGTTCATTACTTATATCTGATCATATCACTCTTGATAACGGGGAGTCTGTCTGGATTAAACGTCCAATAGGTACAATTATTGATGTAAAAATAAGAAGTCTTGTATCGGCAGAATATAAATCTAAGGTAAAAATACAGCTCATAGGAGATAAGACCACATTCATTGTACGTAGTCCTAAAGTGTTACTGAAGGGGGTAAATTTATCTGCTAAAGATGTAGTGACAGGCACATATTTAAGATCAACGTATATTGTTGCTGAAGGTGATTATTTATCCCGAATAGCCAATGATAACGATACAACTACAATAGTACTCGTCACAATCAATAATTTAAAAAGTGAGACAGATATTCATCCAGGACAAGTGCTAAAAATTCCTATTAAAAAGAATGAAATATCTACTTCACAGTCTGAAAATAAACCTAAAGTAAAAAAGCCTAGCCAGCAAGAAAAAATAAAGGTTATTGTTGTGCAGCAAAAAGATAATTTACCTTTAATTGCCAAACTTACAGACAATACTGTAGATGAAATTAAAAAACTTAATAATTTAGGTAGTGGTAAGCTTATTGAAAATCAAAAATTAACAGTTTATGACCGTAAAGTTACGCGTATAGAGCCAGAGTCTCAAGTAGAGAAGAAAAAGGAAGAAAATAAGCCAACAAGCCAACTAATGATTAAGCAAGATGCATCTAAAAATAAAGAAGAAGCACCAGTAGCAAAGGTAGAATCTAGCACTACAGTACTTTTAAAAGTTTCCCAAAGAAATGAAAAATCAATAGCTAGATTACATCCTCAAGTAAGAGGGTTGATAAGACGGTTTATTAATGATGTATACATAAAGCATCAGGTACAGCTCGTTATAGTTCAGGACTATCGTACATATGCACAACAAGATGCTTTATATGCAAAAGGTAGGACTACATCTGGGAGTATTGTAACAAATGCAAAAGGAGGGCAAAGTAATCATAACTTTGCTTTAGCTGTTGATGTTTTTCCATTGTGGAATGATGGCAAGTTGCATATGGATGCAAAGTCAGATAAGAAAAATATTGAGATTCTTAGAAAAATTTCGTCTGTAGGTAAAAGTATTGGACTTGAATGGGGAGGAGATTGGAAATCAATAGTTGATAATCCGCACTTCCAACTCAAAACTGGCAAAACGATGTCTCAATTAAGGGTGTTAACTGAAAGTGCAGGTGGAAACCCTTTAAAGGTAAAATATGATGTTGAATAAAATTTTTAATAAAACTTATATCTTTCTATTCATATTTTTAGTCGCATGTGGTAGTTCTGCAAATCAGAATACTCAAAAAAATAAAATATTTGAGCTGGACTTAACTAATGAGCAAATAAGTGCAGAAGGAGGTGCAATTGAACTGCAAAAGAGTGGAAATAATTGTTCTCTTATACTTAATCTTTATAATGAGTCTGGTCAGGAAAGTTACAATTTCCAATTTAAAGCAAATGATTTGATAAAGACATCTCATCTAACTTATAGATATAAGAATGGTTTATTAGTCACTGATGATGATTTAAAAGATCTCATTGCTGATGACAATACTGTTTCAAATGACAATGATATGGAGCTAGTCAGCAAAAAATATTTTATTGGAAATAAAAATAAGAGTATCGCTAAAAAGTTCAAACTTTTTAAGCAAAAAATCCCTAAATCTATTTTAATTAAAAATTGTAACTAAACTGAATCCTGCTTAAGTCAACGATTCAAGTTCATGAAACATTGATTTAAGCAGGATTTGGGTTATTCATTTCACCCTTCCAAAACTTCCTCCAATAACTCTTCACTTGGCGCGAAGTAATAAGCCCCATCCATTGGGGTGACAAAATGAAGCAGTCGATCGTGAATACCATCACCGCTTGTCCCAAACATACGAAATAACATTGCATCAATAATGCTTAAATCTTGGGTGTAAGCAATAAAAAATAAACCCTGATCACCTTTACCATCACCATAAGGCAGTGAGTGACGTAAAATTTCCATCTCTTCGCCTTCATCATCTTCAACCACTGTACGGGCAACATGCGAATTTTCAGGTTTAACGTCATCATCAAGTTCAATGGACTCTAATTTAGTACGACCAATCACTTGTTCTTGTGTATCAACTTTGAGTTGTTTCCATTTTTCTAAGTTATGTGCATAGCGTTGTGCAAAAACAAAAGAACCATCTACAAAGATTCCAGCATCGTTACCCAGTAAAGCAACCTCAGCACGGTCATCTGGGAATTGAGGGTTTTCAGTACCATCAATAAAACCCGTCAAGTCACGACCATCAAAATTGCGGAAGCAGACACGTTCATCCAGTACCTCAACTTTGTCCGTAATACCTTCAAAAAAAGCTTGGCTCAATGCAAAACAAATATCAGTACGCTGCGCTGCAATGTGGATGAGTACATCGGCAGGTTTTACAGGCATTTCAAAAGAACCCTGAATGGGTGCTAATTGTTTAAAACCTTTAGGCGCTTGCTTATAAAGTTGTGCCCACAGCTCTGGACCAAAAGCGACTCCAGTTTTAATTTCGGCATGAGGAAATTGTGTAATTAAACGATCTCGTGTGCTAAATAAATTTTCAAGTTTTTCTTTTAATTCTTTAGTGCTTAAGTCTTTTAAACGCAGAACAATAAATCGAGCATGATCTGAAGGTAAGGGTAAAATTACAGATTGGGCGGTCATTTATGGCTCCTAAAATTTTTATAAAATATGTGATTAGCTTTATTGTGCCTGATCATCAATGGAGTGAATAGTCCAAATTTTTATTTTTAGTGGATCAATAATTACGCATTTAAAAGATGAAACATCATATAATTCTGAGATCTTTTTTTACTCTGTTGAAATATGTCTTACCAAATTTGGCTGGCTTATATGTTGGCATGTTGGGTGATTAGCATTTCCCCTGGTGCTGGTGCAATTGCGTCCATGTCGAGTGGTTTAAATTATGGATTTCGACGTGGTTATTGGAATGCTTTGGGTTTGCAATTGGCCTTATTGGTACAAATAGGGATTGTCTCGGCTGGGGTCGGGGTGTTATTTACTACCACACCTTGGGCTTTTTTATTGGTAAAATGGTTTGGTGTTGGCTATTTACTCTATTTGGCTTATCTCCAATGGAAAGCACCTCTGCAGTCGATTGAAATTAAAAATGAACAATTCAGGAAGTCTATTTTCAAATTAATTTTGTCTGGTTTCTGGGTCAATCTGAGTAATCCCAAAGCGATTGTCTTTTTACTGGCCGTGTTACCGCAGTTTTTAGATTTGTCCAAACCACTGTGGATTCAGTATCTGATTATGGCTATGACGATGATTACCATCGATCTGATCGTCATGGCTGGATATACTGGTTTAGCTGCAAAGGTTTTGAGATTATTGAAATCACCAAGACAACAAAAATATATGAATCGTACTTTTGCGGTGCTGTTCAGTTGTGCGGCTTTATTGTTAAGTATGCTACATCAATAAATCGAATTTTCTAAAATATGCTCCACCCAATCATTTTGATAGGAGGATTCCTTTTCTTTTGGAAAAGGAAGTGGAACCTAAAAAGAGATCATTTAAGCAATTTTTTTCATTTTCTGAAAAATAAAAATTGCAGTAAATAAAATAGCCATCGTTAGCACGATACTTAAACCCGTGGAAATATTTAAACCAGCACTCGACCATAAGCCAACTGTCACACCAATTTGTGCCATCACAAAAGCCCAAACCACCATCTGTTTTGGGGAGTGTGCCAGTAAACGTGCTGTTAAAGCAGGAATAACCAGAAGTGCACCCATCAATAATGAACCGACGGCACGTAAAGCCAATACGGTAAATAATGCCAACAGCAACATAAATACCAGACGTTGCCATTTCGCATTCACTCCTTCGCTCACAGCAATATCAGGGTCAATGGCAATTTGAATTTGCGCTTGCCAGCTTTTATAGAGCACGGCTAAAGCAGCAATAATTACTAAGACAAACATGGGTAAATCTGACCATGAAATTTGTAGCAAATCGCCAAATAAATAGCTGAGTAATTCAGGTCTTAAACTGGGAATATGTTGAATAAACAATAAACCTGAGCAGAGTAGGGTAGCTGAACAGAGTGCAAGCAAAGCATCGTTGGGGAGGCGAGGGTCATGGAGTACCCATAAAATAGCCACCAATAAAAAGGCTAAAAAAGTCACACCCAGCCAAAGCGGTAAACTTAAAGCACCTGCAATCGCCACACCGAGTAAAGTTCCGTGTGCCATGGTGTCTGCAAAAAAAGACATGCGTCGCCATAACATTAAACAGCCTAATGGTGCAGTGAGAAACACCAATAAAGTTCCCATTGTCCATGCAGGTAACAATAGTTGTAACCATTCCATCATGGCTTAGGCTTCCGGTTCGGGGTGAATATGTGGTCGTGAATCATGTTGACATGGAATGGCACTATCACCATGTGCGCAATGGTCATGATGATGTTGATAAAACACCCGATTGGTGCCAAAGATAGCTTGATATTCTGGGTGTTGTTGCACGTTTTCAGGTAAGCCGCTACAACAAATATGTTTGTTTAAACAGACCACACGATGTGTCCCTTGCATCACCCATTGCAAATCATGCGAAACCATAAGTACAGCACAACCATATTTTTGTGGCAGGCTGCGCACATAATCATACAATTCGGCTTCAGATTGAATATCCAAACCTTGCATCGGTTCATCAAGCACTAAAATGTGGGGTTGACGCAATAAAGCCCGTGCCAATAACACCCGTTGTCGCTCGCCACCAGAGAGTTGTTGCACTTTAGAATTTTGTAATTTAGTGATGCCAGTATCGCGAATAATTTCTGCTTTTTTCGTCGCATCACATTTTTCTAAAGCCAATAAATCTTGTACACGTAGTGGCAAGCTATGCGATGGATTAAACTTTTGCGGTACATAAGAAAACTTTAGTTTCTGATGGCTATGAATTTTACCAGAGTTGGCTTTCACAATGCCTAACAGTACTTTAATTAAGGTCGATTTCCCTGCGCCATTGGGACCAATCAGCGTGACAATTTCTTGCTCATGTAGCGTAAAATCAACATTTTTTAAAATATCGATTTCATCAATCCGCACACTGATTTTGTCTAAGGCAATCAGTGGCTGGGCCGTGACTATTTGTTGCGACACTGCTGACATATCCCAGAAATTTCAATAATACTGTGATGTGCAGTAAATTGATCAGATGCAGAAAGCTCATCTAATTGTTTAAGTAAGTTTTGAGCAGATGCTTCTTTAACATTTTTGCAATCTGTACAAATTAAAAATGCAGCCTGATGTCCTTCACGCGGATGGCAACAAGGAATATACGCATTAATCGAGGTTAAACGGTGGATTAAACCCTTTTCTAATAAAAAATCTAAAGTACGGTATACCGTGGGTGGGGCAGCAGGGCGGTCAGATTCACTTTTTATTTTTGCCAACAAGTCGTATGCACCCATTGGACCTGTCGCATTTAAAATCAGTTCGAGGACTTCTTTACGTAAAGGTGTTAAACGTGCACCAACAATTGCACAGAGGTTTTCTGCTTCAGCAAGACGTATTTCGACATTATGATGGTCATGTACGCCATGTAATGCATTGTGATGTTCGTGCGAACATGAGCTCATAGCAAAACCTCAAGAGCGAAATTGATAAAAACAAAATGACATGAAATATTAACATGAAGCGCCAGCTGTTTCGATTAGACGTATGTATTTCTGCCCATTTGTTATATTATAACACCTAATGAGTATTTGGTGATCTTCTTCATGTCCCGTTTTTTTGCATTTTGTGCACTTGCTTTATTCAGTAGCCTAGGCTGGTCAAATAGTTTAGTGGTTTCGACGCATCCGATTTATCTGATTGCGCAAGAAATTACGCAAGGGATTGAAAAGCCTGTACTGTTATTAGCAGATCAAACTGGACACGATGTCACTTTAACGCCTGCCCATCGTAAAGCAATTCAAGGTGCTTCTTTGGTGATTTGGTTGGGTAAAGCCCATGAAGCACCGCTAGATAAGTTATTGTCGGATAATCCTAAAGCGATTTCTATTTTAGATTCAGACATTGTTCAAACGCTACCGCAGCGTAATACTCGTGGTGTTGCTTTAAACAATACCGTAGATACCCATGTTTGGCTTGATCCAAATAATGCGGTACGGATTGGTTTTTTTATTGCGGCACTACGCTCACAACAAGTCCCTGAACTCAAAGAGGCTTATTGGGCGAATGCGAAACGTTTTGCCCAAGAAATGTTGATAACTGCACAACACTATAATAGCAACTCATCTTTGAAGACTTACTGGTCATATCATGATGCTTATCAATATTTAGAGCGCGTTTTAAATTTAAAGTTTGCTGGAGCGTTGACCGATGATCCACATGTTGCACCGACCCTCGCGCAAATTAAATACTTAAATGATAGTCGCCCAAATCGAAATATGTGTCTATTGGCAGAGGGGCATACCAGTAAGAATCAGTATCAGAAGCTGACGCCTATTACCTTTCAGGCTGTCGATGAAAGCATGAGTGGGGCAGGTGATTTTGTGCTGGCATGGAAAGCATTGGCTTCGAAAGCCTATAGCTGTGTGCAAAATGCACGAAAATAAGGCAAAAAATAAACAGAAAGTGATTAGATCAAAAGCAGGCTGGGCATCGAAAAAAACACGACTAAGGTTGGGAAAAGATTGCATGTTTAGGGGTGTAACTCTATAATGCCTGCGATTAAAACGATCATCAGCTAAACTTGTCAAGCATGAATGCTGTGAGTGAATAAATAATGAGCCGAACTAGTCGCATGATTGACCGACGATTAGCGAAAGCTTTAGTCATCTTACAAGCGGGCATGATCCCTGTTTCAGCCTTGATAGCGTGGGTCTTGAAAGACTCAACTGCAGCTCTAAGCGCCGCACTTGGTGCGTTGGTTTGTTGGCTTGCAAGTTGTTATTTTTCTTGGCAATCGTTTCGAGCCGCAGGTGCACGAGCCTCAAAACAAGTTCTTTTGAACATGTATCGGGGGCTAATGGGTAAGTTTGCAATTGTGATCGTTGGTTTCATTTTAATTTTAAACACTGTCAAACCGTTGTCAGCGGCGGCATTGTTTTGTAGTTTTATTCTTGTTCAAGCTATGTCGTGGGTCGCTCCATTTTGGGTGTCACGGCAACAAAAACGATTATAGACGCAACAAAAAATTGAAAAGTTTTTTAGGAGATGAACGAGATATCAAGCAGCACGCGATGTTCGTTCACTCTATTTAGTATTTGACATTGACCAGGTGTGATTTATGGCTGCTGAAGAACATGCCCTTACTTCGACCGAGTATATCAAGCATCACTTGACCAATTTGACCTATGGCAAGATGCCGGATGGTTCATGGAAGTTGGCTGAGACTGCTGATGAAGCTCAACAGATGGGGTTCACTGCTATTCATTTGGATTCAATGGGTTGGTCAATTACGCTTGGTGTGATTTTCTGTTTGTTGTTCTGGTGTGTAGCGAAAGCTGCTAACTCTGGTGTTCCGACCAAGTTCCAGTCTGCAATTGAAATGATTATCGAGTTTGTTGACTCAAGTGTTCGCGACACATTCCATGGCAAATCACGCTTAATTGCACCACTTGCACTGACCATTTTCGTGTGGATTTTCCTCATGAACGCAATGGACTTAATCCCTGTTGACTTTATCCCGTATACAGCTCAACTGATTGGTGCAAATGTATTTGGTATGGATCCTCACCACGTTTACTTCAAAATCGTTCCATCTACTGATCCAAACATTACCCTTGGTATGTCTTTGTCAGTTTTTGTTCTGATCTTGTTCTATAGTATTCGCGAGAAAGGAATCGGCGGTTTCGTCGGTGAATTGGCACTGAACCCATTTAACCCAAGTAACCCAGTTGCAAAAGCGTTACTTATTCCAGTAAACCTTATTTTGGAATTAGTAACTTTCCTTGCACGTCCAGTTTCATTGGCTCTGCGACTTTTCGGTAACATGTATGCAGGTGAGTTAATCTTCATCTTAATCGCATTATTACCGTTCTGGATCCAATGGGCGTTGTCTGTGCCTTGGGCGATTTTCCACATTCTTGTTATTACGCTACAAGCATTCATTTTCATGATGCTGACTATCGTATACTTGAGCATGGCAAGCGAAAAACATTAATGGTATTGCCTAACTATCACGAGATGGTTAGGTACAGTTTTTTAAACTTAATTAGGTGAAAACCTAACCTCTGAGGAATTTTTCATGGAACCAACTATTATTCCAGGTTTAGTTGCTATTGCTGCTGCAATCCTAATCGCTTTTGGTGCTTTAGGTACTGCAATTGGTTTTGGTCTTTTAGGTGGCCGCTTCCTTGAAGCTGTTGCTCGTCAACCAGAATTGGCTCCACAACTTCAAACTCGTATGTTCTTAATCGCAGGTCTACTTGATGCTGTGCCTATGATCGGTGTTGGTATTGGCTTGTTCTTCATCTTTGCTAATCCATTTGTAGGTTAATCAGCTTAATTCCTAAATTAAACTATTGAGGAATAGCAATGAATATTAACCTCACATTGATTGGTCAAGCGATTTCATTTGCGATTTTTGTCGCATTTTGTATGAAGTTTGTATGGCCACCACTAATCAATGCGATTAGTGAACGTCAGCGTCGTATTGCTGATGGCCTAAATGCTGCTGAAAAAGCAAAAGCTGACCTTGCAGATGCGCAAGCACAAGTGAAGCAAGAGCTCGATGCAGCAAAAGCACAAGCGGCTCAATTGATCGAACAAGCGAACCGTCGCGGTGCACAATTGATCGAAGAAGCGCGTACCCAAGCATCTGCTGAAGGTGAGCGTATTCGTCAACAGGCGAAAGAAACTGTTGATACTGAAATCAATGCTGCTCGCGAAGAATTACGTCAACAAGTTGCTACTTTAGCAATTACTGGCGCAGAAAAAATTCTAAACCAGCAAGTTGACGCAGAAGCTCACAATGCCATGCTAACTCAGCTGGCTGCTAAACTTTAAGCGAGGCGAAATATGGCTGAACTCTTGACGTTGGCACGCCCGTACGCCAAAGCAGCATTTGCTTTCGCTTCTGAGCAAAGTGCAACTGACAATTGGTCGAATGCGTTACAAGTGCTCAGTGCTGCGGTGCAAGACGAAGCATTTTCCGCTTATTTGAATCGCCCTGAGCTTACTCCTGCTGAGCAGGTGAGTATTTTTGCAAAAGTTTTAGGTGATAACCAAACACAAGCAGTGTCAAACTTTTTGACACTTCTTGCGGATAACGCTCGTTTAGCGTTGTTGCCTGAAATTGAAGCAGAATACGAACTACTCAAATCACAGAATAACAATACTGTGGATGTTGTGATTGAATCAGCATTCCCGATGACTTCTGTACAGGAACAATTATTGACTCATGCGTTAGAGAAAAAACTTAACGCTGCAGTAAATGTTTCTGTTGAAGTCAACCCAGCGTTAATCGCGGGTGTTGTTATTCGTGCAGGCGACCAAGTGATAGATGATTCTGCGCTTAACAAGCTTGAAAAAATGCGGACTCGTCTTCTTGCATAACTGCTTGAAGAAGACTGAACTAATAAAAGATTGAGGTATAGCGCAATGCAACAACTGAATCCATCCGAGATCAGTGCGCTCATTAAACAGCGTATCGGCGATCTGGACACCAGCGCGACTGCTAAAAACGAAGGGACCATTGTTATGGTTTCCGACGGTATTGTGCGCATTCACGGTCTTGCTGATGCAATGTACGGTGAGATGATCGAATTCGACGGCGGCTTATACGGTATGGCACTGAACCTAGAACAGGATTCAGTGGGCGTCGTTGTTTTAGGTAACTACTTAAGCCTTCAAGAAGGTCAAAAAGCGCGTTGCACAGGTCGTGTATTAGAAGTTCCGGTTGGTCCAGAACTTTTAGGCCGTGTAGTAGATGCTTTGGGTAACCCAATTGATGGTAAAGGCCCTATTGATGCAAAACTCACTGATGCTGTTGAAAAAGTAGCACCAGGTGTAATTTGGCGTCAATCAGTGGATCAACCTGTACAAACTGGTTATAAATCAGTAGATACAATGATCCCTGTAGGCCGTGGTCAACGTGAGTTGATCATTGGTGACCGTCAAACTGGTAAAACAGCAATGGCGATCGATGCGATCATCGCTCAGAAACATTCTGGCATTAAATGTGTATACGTAGCTATTGGTCAAAAACAATCGACTATCGCTAACGTGGTACGCAAGCTAGAAGAAACTGGTGCTATGGCGTATACCACTGTTGTAGCTGCTGGTGCAGCTGATCCAGCAGCAATGCTGTATTTGGCTCCATATTCTGGCTGTACAATGGGCGAATACTACCGTGACCGCGGTGAAGATGCGTTAATCATTTATGATGACTTGTCTAAACAAGCTGTTGCGTATCGTCAAATTTCATTGCTTTTACGTCGTCCACCAGGTCGTGAAGCGTATCCAGGAGACGTGTTCTATCTACATTCACGTCTACTTGAACGTGCTTCGCGTGTATCTGCTGACTACGTTGAGAAATTCACTAACGGTGAAGTTAAAGGCCAAACTGGTTCATTAACTGCATTACCGATTATTGAAACTCAAGCGGGTGACGTATCTGCATTCGTACCGACTAACGTAATTTCGATTACTGATGGTCAGATCTTCTTAGAAACATCATTATTCAACGCAGGTATTCGTCCTGCTGTGAACGCGGGTATCTCTGTATCTCGTGTTGGTGGTTCTGCGCAAACGAAGATTATCAAAAAATTGTCTGGTGGTATCCGTACTGCTTTGGCGCAATACCGTGAATTGGCAGCATTTGCTCAGTTTGCTTCTGATCTTGATGAAGCAACACGTAAGCAACTTGAACATGGTCAACGTGTAACTGAATTAATGAAGCAGAAACAATATGCTCCATATTCAATTGCTGACCAAGCTGTTTCAATTTATGCATCTAACGAAGGTTATATGACTGACGTTGAAGTGAAGAAAATTGTAGACTTTGATGCTGCATTAATTTCTTACTTCCGTTCAGAAAATGCTGCGTTGATGCAAAAAATCGATGAGTCTGGTGATTACAACAAAGACATCGAAGCTGCAATTAAAGCAGGTATTGAAAGCTTTAAAGCGACTCAAACTTACTAATTTTAGCAGTTGCTAAAAGCTAGTTAAGTTTGGTTCACGGATCAACCTTCGGAGGCTTGAAAAAGCCTTCGAATACTAGGTTAAGCGTATGGCAAATTTAAAAGAAATTCGCGCCAAAGTAGCCAGTATCAAGAGCACGCAAAAGATTACTCGCGCGATGCAAATGGTGGCTGCTTCTAAAATGCGTCGTGCGCAAGAGCGCATGGCTCAAGGCCGTCCGTATGCCGAAAATATGCACCGTGTAATTGCTCATTTGGTACAAGCGAACCCTGAATACAAACACCGTTATATGGTTGAACGTCCTGTAAAGCGCGTTGGCTATATTATTGTTTCTTCAGATCGTGGTTTGGCAGGTGGCTTGAACATTAACTTGTTCAAAAAAGTTGTTAAACACGTACAGCAACAACAAGAGCAGTCAATTGAAGTTCAATTTGCTTTAATTGGTCAAAAAGCGGTTTCGTTTTTTAAAAACTACGGCGGTCAAGTGCTTGGTGCGACTACGAATGTAGGCGACGCTCCAAGTCTTGAACAGTTATCTGGCTCTGTACAGGTGATGTTGGATGCATTTGATAAAGGCGAGTTAGATCGTATTTATCTTGTATCGAATGGCTTTGTGAATGCCATGACTCAAAATCAAAAGATTGAGCAACTCGTTCCTTTAGCTGCGGCTGAAGAAAGCGATAATCTGAACCGTTCATACGGTTGGGATTACTTATATGAGCCTGAAGCTGAAGAGCTTTTAAATGGCTTATTGGTTCGCTATATCGAGTCTGTGGTGTATCAAGGTGTGATTGAAAATATCGCATGTGAGCAATCTGCACGTATGGTCGCTATGAAAGCAGCGACTGATAATGCGGGTGATATCATTAAGAGCCTACAACTTATTTATAACAAGCTGCGTCAAGCCGCGATTACTCAGGAAATTTCTGAGATCGTTGGTGGTGCCGCTGCCGTTTAACATTATTTTGAATTGAGGAGACAGCAATGAATAGCGGTCGTATCATTCAGATCATCGGCGCGGTTATCGACGTCGAGTTTGAACGTAATAGCGTTCCTAAGATCTATGACGCTCTGCAAGTTGTTGGTACTGAAACTACTTTAGAAGTTCAGCAACAGCTTGGTGATGGCGTAGTTCGTACAATCGCAATGGGATCTACTGAAGGTCTTAAGCGCGGTTTAACCGTTACGAATACTGAAGCACCAATTTCTGTACCTGTTGGTACAGCATGTCTTGGTCGTATCATGGACGTTTTAGGACGCCCTATCGACGAAGCTGGTCCAGTTGCAACTGAAGTGCGTTTGCCGATTCACCGTCAACCACCTTCATATGCAGAACAAGCTGCTTCTACTGACCTTTTAGAAACTGGTATTAAAGTAATCGATTTACTTTGCCCGTTTGCTAAAGGTGGTAAAGTTGGTCTGTTCGGTGGTGCCGGTGTTGGTAAAACTGTAAACATGATGGAATTGATCAACAACATCGCGAAAGCTCACTCAGGTTTATCTGTGTTTGCTGGTGTTGGTGAGCGTACTCGTGAAGGTAATGACTTCTATCACGAAATGAAAGATTCTAACGTTCTAGACAAAGTAGCAATGGTCTACGGTCAGATGAATGAGCCACCGGGTAACCGTTTACGCGTAGCGTTGACTGGTCTTACTATGGCTGAATATTTCCGTGATGAGAAAGACGAAAACGGTAAAGGCCGTGACGTATTGTTGTTCGTTGACAACATTTACCGTTACACATTGGCTGGTACCGAAGTGTCTGCACTTCTAGGTCGTATGCCATCTGCAGTAGGTTATCAGCCTACACTTGCAGAGGAAATGGGTCTTCTTCAAGAGCGTATTACATCAACTAAATCTGGTTCGATCACTTCGATCCAAGCGGTTTATGTACCTGCCGATGACTTAACAGATCCATCGCCTGCTACAACGTTTGCTCACTTAGATGCAACTGTTGTATTGAGCCGTGATATCGCGTCTTCTGGTATTTACCCAGCGATCGATCCACTAGATTCAACTTCACGTCAGCTAGATCCTTTAGTTGTTGGTGTTGAGCATTATGAAATTGCACGTTCTGTACAGAACATTTTGCAACGTTATAAAGAGCTTAAAGACATCATCGCAATTTTGGGTATGGACGAATTGGCTGAAGAAGATAAATTGGTTGTTTACCGTGCGCGTAAAATCCAACGTTTCTTCTCTCAACCGTTCCACGTAGCTGAAGTATTTACCGGTGCTCCTGGTAAATTAGTATCTCTTAAAGAAACGATTCGTGGCTTTAAAGGTCTTCTAGCTGGTGAATACGACCACATTCCAGAACAAGCGTTCTATATGGTTGGTGGTATTGACGAAGTTATTGCTAAAGCAGAGAAACTTTAATTAGCGACTCTAATTTAGGAGATTCTCATGGCGACTATGCAATGTGATGTTGTAAGTGTAAAAGAGTCTTTGTACTCTGGCACTGTAACTATGCTAATTGCGAAAGGTGCTGGTGGTGAGTTGGGTATTATGCCTGGTCATGCTCCACTGGTAACTTTGCTTAAGCCGGGCGCGATTCGCGTTCTGTTAGAAAACGGTACAGAAGAGTTAATCTATGTATCTGGTGGTGTTCTAGAAGTTCAACCGCATGTTGTTACTGTTCTTGCAGATACTGCAGTTCGTGCTGACAGCCTAGATGAAGTAGCAATTCTTGAAGCGCGTAAAAACGCTGAAACATTGCTTGCAAATCAAAAAAGCGATTTGGACTCTGCTGCTGCATTGGCTGCTCTTGCAGAAACTGCTGCACAGTTGGAAACCATCCGCAAAATTAAAAACCGCGCTCAATAAGAGACGGTTTGAGATTGAAGAAGCCACCCGAGAGGGTGGCTTTTTTTTATTGTAAAGACTAAAATTTTTATATAACAAAATCTTTTTGAAATACAGGCCTATTCAAGGAAAAGTAAAAAATTATATCTAAAGTTGAATTTGTTTAAGACTTGTATTGAGTTAAGCTTTTAGAAAATTTAATAAAGATTATCAATGAATATCATCGAACACGAACCGCATTTTTGGGAACTTTACCAAGACTTTGATCATTATTATTTAAGTGTCGCTGTGGACATGAGTTCCGTGGTGTCTTGTTGGGATTTAGTGCTCAATCAGGATGAAATTTTGGCTTATGAGCATCGTGGCCGTGAAAGTATTCAAACATTGGCAAAGTCTATGGTTGCTTTAGCCTATCGGGGGGATTTTACCGAGATGGAATCCCGTTTAGCCAAACCTTATGAACGTCATGTTATGCAGGTGGTCTTTAAAGCTTGGCAGGACAGTCAAAAAGTTAAACCATGATTTATGTGGAAAAAAAGGTTGAATAGAACATTCACCATTACCCATAATTTTGACCTTAAACATTTCGTCAAAGCCTTCATCTAAACTAGGTACTTCTAATTTTTATAGGTTACAGGTACAGCCACCTCAGAAAGATTGGTTTTAGTTACTCGAAAACGATTTTGTCTTTAAAATACTGTTTAAACTGGCGTTAAAATAATCATAAATTCTTTCAAAGCCAAGAGGTTTAGTACGCTGTATAGAATGTGCACGATCTTCACGGGTTGGTGTTATCAATCAGCATTTTAGTTTTACTGGCTAAGCAGGCTTCAAAAATCATATTTTCCCGATGTTGGGTTTTCAGCATATCCAAATTAATCCGAAAATGTGTATTATAAAAAGACTGCTTATAAAATGTAGACTTACCAGAAGCTTGAACACCTGTAAAATGATGAGTTACATGGTATTTGCTATAGATTTAGGTGGGATCAATGATTAAAGCATGTCAGAGCTGCTGTAAGTTAAAGTGATTCAGTCTGTTCACGGTCTGTTTGAGGAAATTGTAAAGGTTTATGGTGCTCGACCAATTCAGAGGGAATGAATTGGTCTAAATATTTGAAATTAACTTTCTTGATCTTGTTCATTCTGCTCTTGTGGAATCAACATGCCTGCCAATTTGATCATTTCCGTTTGTATGCTGCCCATTTGTTGTTCAATTTTCTTGAAATCGATCTGATTTAAATTTATGTCGCCATTTAAAAATGGAGTCGCCAATACTTGTTGATTGGCTTGCAGAATATTTTGACGAATTGAATCAATTTCTTGGCTTTTTAAGTTCAAGCTGGTCAACGCTTGATTAAATCCAGTCAGTTGTTGTTGCAGGGTTTTGGCAGTTGCTTGTAGTTGCTGTTGATCTTTGTCATTGATTGCAGTTTGCAACTCATTTTGAGTTTGCTTAAGTTGTGCAACATAATCACCCGCTTTCAATTGCATATCTGCAACATCACGAACCATATAAAACATGTTGCCGCTTTTTAAATCCGCTTGAGGTGTTTGAGCAGATGAGTTCATTGCCTTTTCACTTGATTGACCTGTTTGGATATCACCAGACTGAGGTTCAGAGACCTGTTCACAAGCACTCAATAACATGCCTGTGCTAAACAGCATAAAAGGTAAAACTGCATTTTGGATGAATTTTTTCATAACCGAATTCATATTTTTTCTAGATTAGAGTGAATATAAGACCGAAATATGTGGAAAAAACGGATTGTTGCAAAGCAATAACAAATTTACTTAATCGCACTAAAAAAAGAGTGTCAAAGCACTCTGTTGATTAAACCTAAATTCTTTAATTTGCGACAATTTTGAGAATATTATGGTTTAGTACATTTATTAAAACGTAATTGCCATTCACTTTAATCCATTGTTGGTTTTTGCCCGGCTTACTTAATTTTTTGTGTTGATTATGATCAACTTGATAACTTTGACCATGATATTGACTTGGTAATTTTTGACCGACCTTCCAATTATGTGATGGATTTGCCGATTTTTTCACATCGTTGTGCGAGTTTTTAACAATGGGTTTAGTTGGTTGCTGTGTATTGTGGTTATTTGGATGTTGGCTATGTTGTTGCGGATTATGATCTTGTGGTGCAGCTATTGCAGGTGCAGCAACTAAAGTCGTCGTTAATGATAAAACGATTGCTTTTACGAGCGTATTCATACTTCACCTTTTGTTCATGGCGGTTGGTTTATGAATTGATTGTATCGCTAAGTTATTGATAGATCGTGAATGAAATGTTGTTAAATGATTAAAATAATGAAAGAAAGATGAAGCGTTAAAAGTTTGTATTTTATGTGTCTAATTATTTGTTTTTTAAATAAAAATGTAAGCATGTACAATGTGTATAGATGCTTACATTACGGTTATACAATTACTTGATTAATTCCGCATTAATCGCATCCACGATACGTGCATCATCTGCGGTAATATCGGGTGCGAAACGTGCCACCACTTCACCATTTTTATTGATCAGAAATTTTTCAAAGTTCCAAAGCACTTCTGGTTTTGGGTTTGGGGTTAAACCGTAATCCACTAAGTCTTTCCACCAAGGACCTTCACCCATACGTTCTGGAATCGCTTGAATCAAAGTTTGATACAGCGGATGTTTGTCTTCGCCAGCCACTGAAATTTTAGCAAACAGTGGAAAAGCAACTTGATAATTCAATGAGCAAAATTCTTGAATTTCTTCATCAGAACCTGGTTCTTGGGCTAAGAAATTATTGGCAGGGAAACCTAAAATTTCAAGTCCTTGTTCTTTCTTTTCTTGGTATAGTTTTTCTAAGCCTTCATATTGTGGTGTTAGACCACACTTCGATGCGGTATTTACAATAAGCAGCACTTTACCTTGATATTGGTTCAGTGTGGTTTCATTGCCTTGAATCGTTTTGACTGGGATGTCATAAACAGAATTGCCCATTCGCTTGTCCTTAAATACTTGAGATCATTACTGCTTTGTTGTAACGGTTATTGTGTATATCGACAAGTATTTATTGCGATTTGTGCATAAATATTTGTGTGATAAAAAGAATAAGAAAACAGCTTAATAGCGCTATCTTTCATGATCAGCTCGAGACTATGAGCAGTATTGGTTTTGTTTGGGCAATCTCTGGCTTTTTTGCTCGCCTGTTTTTAAATTGTTTTTAATACCCATCCGCATAGAATTAATTTCATCATTAAACCTCATGCTGTTTTTTTAGATTTAAAAATATTGCACCTACTCAATCGAGTACTGCGGTTAAAATTGCATATGGATGTTGGTGTCGATAAGAATATTCTTGTTGCTCAGCTGTAAGTTGCAAAAGTCGTGATTGAAGCTGATAAAAAATTAGACATCACGTAATTGGGCGGGCGTTTGTTCGGTATAGCGTTTAAAGAACTCAATAAAACTGGAACTATGCTGATACCCCAGTTCGTAGGCGAGTTTTTTCACGGTTTTACCTTGGCGAATTTGTGTAATCGCATATAAAATTTTAGCGCGATTGCGCCATTCAGATAAGCTTAACTGTAATTCCTGTTGGCTTAAACGCAGCAAATGCCGTTCACTCATCGAGGAATGGTTGAGCAGTTGCTGCAAGCTTTTATGAAAGAGTGCGGGATTGGATAATTGTTGTAAGAGTGGCTTGAGTGACACATGGTTACTCTGAGGTAAATAATGTTCATAGGCTGGGGCAGCTTTCAGTTGATCGACTAATACCTGTAACAAATGCCGATAACCCGTTGTTGTGCTGTCTTTTTGTTTTTGTTCCAAAATTTCATGCACCAGATGACGAAGAAAGGGGCGAATACTTAAAGTTCTGGTGCAAGATGCAAAATCTCCACAGAGTGATGGATGGATGCGAATGCAGACATAGTGGGTGATTTGTTCATCTAAAGCGATGGAGGTATGCGCTGTTTGAGGTGGGAGCCATAAACCATAATTTGGTGGGGATAGATAAATTTGTTGTTCAATTTCATATTCTAAAATACCATTCAGACTAAAATTAAAATCGCCCCACAGCGAACTATGCGGTGCCACAATTTCATCTTTTTGATAAAAAAAATCATTCACTTCTATATATTGTTCAATCGTCATCTGCATATCCATGTCCTCATTTTTACTTTTTTTATCCAGCTGTATGTCAGTTTTTTAGTACGTAGAAATTTGATTGAATGACAAAACAAAAATATCACTGTGTCTGTAGCCCGATATTAATGTCTGAAATTCGATATTCTAATTATTTCAGACTTCAGTGAAAATGAATACTGAGAATATGGATACATCAGGAGAGGACATGACACAGCAAAACAAAACAGTCTGGTGGGCGCTGGCTTTACCGCTGCTGGCTGTTTTAATTTGGTCATTGAATATTACCGTGACACGTTATGTGGTGGACTATATTTCTCCCGTCAGTATTAGTTTCTATCGTTGGTTGGTGGCTTTTCTGGTTTTAACACCGTTTATGTTGGCTAAAGTTTGGCGTGAACGTCAGTTGGTGTTGCAACATTGGAAACAGCTTGCGGTACTTGCTGCTTTTGGGATGGTGCTGTATCAAGGCTTGGGCTATACCGCAGCGCATTACACCACTGCGACCAATATGGGTATTATTAATGCTTTTATTCCGATATTTACCATTTTTGTTTCAATGTTGATGCTGAAGGATATTCCCAACCGTTTTGCTGTGGTGGGAAGTCTATTATCTTTTGTTGGCTTACTCTATGTGATGACACAAGGAAACTTGGTCAATTTAGTTCAATCTAGTGGGCATCTGGGCGATGTCATGATGGTGCTTGCAGTGTTTTTCTATGCTTTTTATGGCGTATTTTTGAAAAAGTGGCAGTTGCAAATACCGTTGATGATTAGTCTGTATGTACAGATTATTTTTGCATTACTGTACCATTTGCCTTTTGTTTTATGGATAGGATTGGATGCAGTTGATCAGCAGAATGCGGGTAGTGTACTGTATGCTGGTGTTTTCCCTTCCTTAGTTGCACCATTGGTTTGGATGTTGGCAGTGCAAATGATTGGCCCCAATCGAACCAGTATTTTTATGAACTTGATGCCAGTTTTTACCGCAATTATTGCCAATATGTGGTTGGGTGAGGCATGGACCAAATATCATACTATTGGGGGTATTGTGATTTTATTGGGTATTTTATTGGCACAAAAAAAAGTATATAAGTGAAACTTAAAGATCAAAAAACAAGCAAACAAATTTATTTTTTCATTCCATTTAATTGAATTAGACCGTGAATAATCATTTTAAAGTGGTTGTTTACATAAAAGGTTATTAAAAATAGTGAGATAATTTAAATTATTAATAAAATTTGATGAATCGATCATCATATTTGAATTTCTTATAAAGAGAATAATATATTTGTATATTAAAATAATTTATTAGATAATACTGCTGTCGTAAATATTTAAGTTTTTATTCATAGTGACTTAATTTTTACACCCAGATTTAAAGACCCTCTGGATGTGTTTATGCACATCCTTTTTTATGCTCAACCATGTATATGTGGTTGAGCTTTTTTTTGTCTCAATTTAGCCATCATATTTAAGCACGAATAATGTGACCTGTTTCGGCATCGATAATTCGGCTTGCTTCTTGGCTAAGCCCTAAGTCACCATTCAAGTAATCGATTTGATTTGAAAAATATTGATTGGCTTGTTGTAGTGAAAGGGCTGGTTTTTCACTGGCAGGATTGGCACTGGTCGATACAATAAAACCATGAAATGCATTACATAGTGCCACGCATAAAGGATGGGTGGTGACGCGTACAGCTACTTTAGGATGGCTGCCTTTAATCCATGTTGGAATCTGATCATCTGCGGGCAACAACCAAGTGGTTGCTCTTTCGGTCGGTGATTGGTGGCTCCAAGAATCGATGACTTTTTGGCGCATTTTTTCTGAAAGAGACTGCACTAAATGTTCAACTTGGGAAAGGTGGCTGGCCAATAAAATAACGCCTTTTTCAATCGGACGTTGTTTCAAGCGCAAAATTTCTAAAAAAGCGAGCTCATTAAAAGGATCACAGCCTAAGCCCCACACTGCCTCCGTAGGATATGCTAAAACATGTCCTTGTTTTAAACATTGAGCAGCTTCGGCAACAGAGGTGGTAATCATTAGATTTTATCCCGTCAAATTCGTTAGAGGAATATTGTGAACCTTATTTGCTTAGACGACAACGTAGATACAAACCTGCCTGCTGTATACATAAGCCAAGTAGCTCTAATTCCATCAGTTGGCTAGTCAATGTGCCAACATCTAATCGGAGTTTGGCAATCAACTCATCTATATTTTGTCCAACCCAATCCAGTTGCTTATACAGTGGTGCTAAGTGCGTAGGTAATTCGATTTGTACTTCAGTTTTAGGAGCACTTTTTGATTGTTCAATCTGTTGTTGATTTTGCCATTGTGTTGGTAGTGCTAAGTCTTCAAGCACTTGCTCAGGATGATCAACTAAAATAGCACCTTCACGAATCAGTTGGTGGCTACCTTGATGGTGTTCACTATAAATATGCCCTGGAATGGCAAAAACCAATTTACCTTGTTCTGCTGCAAGTTTTGCGGTAATTAATGAACCACTTTTCAATGCAGCTTCAGCGACAATCACGCCTAAACTTAAAGCACTGACAATTCGATTACGTCGTGGGAAATGGTGTTGTAAAGGCAGGGTTCCGGGTAAAAATTCAGTAATGACGGTGCCTGAATGGGCAAGAATTTGTTGTCGTAGTTGTTGATGCTGTGTGGGATAAGTCTGCTCTAAACCTGTGCCCATCACCGCGATGGTTTTATGCTGCCGTAAAGCCCCCTGATGTGCAGCTTCATCAATCCCTTGCGCTAAGCCACTGCTAATATAAAAGCCTTTTTCACTTAAATAATAAGCAAAGTCATAAGCGACTTGTCGTCCATGGCTGCTGGGTTTTCGGCTGCCAACAATGGCAATTTGAGCTTGTGATAAGGCTTTAGCATCACCTTGACCAAATAAAATAGGTGGTTTATCTGAATAAGGAAGCAGTTGGGTCGGATAGTCTGGATGATCCAGTGTAAGAATAAAATCACTATTTTTTTGAATATCCTGTAATAGGATTTGGAATTTTTGTTGCCCTGTTGCGGTTTGAAATTCGCTCAGGCGTTGTAAGTGATTTTTATGTAATGCCAGTGCCGACCATTGAGGAAAATTTTGAGGGTCAATTGCTTGGCGAATGCTGCCAAAATGTTGTTCTAGTTTGTAAAAACTCGATAGCGAATGTTGAACCAAATACCATAACGTAATAGTTTCAATTTGCGTTGCTGACAAATGGTTCAACATAGAATGACCTTAAATTAGTTAGTCATCCATCTGCGGTGGTTGGATACCAGCGCCGATCTTAATTGGTAATTCACTATCTAGGACGTAAGCATAGCTTAAATTATCGAAGCTTTTGAATACCATAACATTACCAATACGTTGTCCTGGTAATTGAACACGTTCTTTGGTTTTTGGATCTGTAACCACTTCACCTTTTTGGTTGATGCTGAACACATGACCGACTTGAACGCCTTGTAAGCTACCACGATCAAGCGTCACTACACTGTGTTTTGCAGCAGTACCAATTGAGCCCATCACGCGAACGACTTGGCCACCAGCGACGACATCTTCGGCATTGGTTGGATAGAACAATGTCGGTAACATTGGATCATATTCAGGGAGAACTCGATCACCACGACGTACTTCAGAATTATACGTGTCAGTCAATTCAAGGGTGGTAATGTCATTTTCCCCACGAACAGCTATTCCTGCTGCAACCTGAATAAGCTCAAGACCAGCATTGTATTTTTTGCCATGTGCATCGGGAAACATATATGGTTCGGCTTCACGGTAAACCGCATAGCGTTGACCTACTTCTAACCCATTTCCGCGAGCATAGACAGTTTGACCTTTTGCCGCGAGTACACGTTGGTCAGCAGTACCTAAAATGTATGGCGTAGACTGAATTGATTCAGGCGCAACAATACTGCTACGTTCTAACCAGTGTTGAATGTATTCCAATGGGATCACTGGAATAGCACTATTTAAAGATTCCATGCGAACTTGCGGTTGTAGCTTAGAGCCACCTGTATAGCGACGGATAATACCTTCACAACCATCACCTTCATCTTTACCGATGATCGGGCGACCATTATAGGTACACATCAATAAACGGTCACCAGGGAAAATCCAGTGCGGATTTTTTACGTGTTTATTGCTTGCCCAAATTTCAGGCCAACGTACTGGGTTTTTCAAAAATCTTTTTGAAATATCCCACAAAGTATCGCCTTTTTTCACCACATAAACTTGTGGTGCACCTACTTTTAACGCAGGTGGATTGATATTGCGAGACGGCGCCGCTTCAGCAACATTAACGACTCCAACCCCAACACTTACACAAACGGCAAGTGCTAATAATTGTTTTTTAAACCCCAAGGCACTAAAAATTGGCATGCCATTAAAAACCTTTTTCATTATCATAATTCCTAAAATTATGTATGTAGTTGCGTTATAATAACGATATTACACACATTTTTTTGATGAAGCATTCCTTCATTTTGTTTTTTGATCAATGGCATAAGTGAGGACACCGTATGGCCTTATTACCTGTTTTAAGTTTCCCGGATCCCCGTCTTCGTACCATTGCTAAACCAATCGAAGAAGTCACTGATGAAGTTCGTCAGCTTGCAGCAGATATGTTTGAAACCATGTATGAAGCCCCGGGTATTGGTTTGGCTGCGACACAAGTTGATCATCATATTCAGCTGATTGTCATGGATTTATCTGAACATAAAGATCAACCCATGGTGTTTATTAACCCGAAGGTTACGCCATTAACTGAAGAAACTCAGCCTTATGAAGAAGGCTGTCTATCTGTGCCTCAAATATACGATAAAGTTGAGCGCCCGTCACGCGTAAAAATTGAGGCAATTAACCTTGAAGGTCAATCATTTGAGATAGAAGCAGACGAACTTCTCGCTGTTTGTATTCAACATGAAATGGATCACTTAAATGGTAAATTATTTGTCGATTATTTATCGCCATTAAAGCGTCAGCGTGCACGTGAAAAAGTGGAAAAAGTGGTTCGCCAGCGCGAAAAAGAGCAAGTCGCAGTAAAGCGCTAAGCCGCTGCTTTAAGAAAAAATATGTCAAACAAAGCCCAATTTTGATTGGGCTTTGTTATACTTGTGGCGCGAAAAATTGCAGGATTCACTTTTTGCTGTTACGTAGTGGGTTGTTGCTATCTTGTATAGCAGTGTTTTTACAGATTGCTGTTTTTTTACAGCCTTTGCTACCGAAGCAGTATCAGATTGCTCCGGTCTGTGAAACCATCACGCGTGCATTATTACTTCAACCTACTACTTCTCATCAGTCCCATCATATATCTTCCAATCATGCTCATAACCCTGTTGATCAGGATAGTCAGTTGCATAGCCAAGATGCAGGACATCATCACGATGCTAATCATCAATGCCAGTACTGTACGGTTTATGGCAATTTGGTTTTGCCGCCTGAATTAAATGTCAAAGAAGTATTAGTTCGGATACAAATTCGTTTAGTTGCCTTTCAAAAAGCATTTTTACATGTTTATTTTGTTCTGCAGCGCCTCTATTTACTCCCTCAAGGGCGAGCCCCACCACGCTTTGCTTAAATCAAAACTTAATTTTTAGGGTCTTTAAGACTCTAGACCTTGTGCTGCTTTATTCGCAGCTCATATTTATGATTTAAGAGAGATGAAAATGGCTCAGCCAAAATTCTTTTTACAGCCTTTGTCGGCTGCAATTTGTGTTGCTTGTTATTCGGGAACAGTCTTTGCTGTAGAACAAACTAATGTGACACAACGTTTAGCACCTATCGTCGTGACAGCTCAGACTGCAAATGATACCAATGGACTGATTATTCGGGCCGATCCTAAACAGCCGATTCAACCGATTCCTGCTACCGATGGCGCAGATTATTTACAAAGTATTCCGGGCTTTAGCTCGATTAAAAATGGTGGAACCAATGGAGATGTCACGTTTCGTGGCATGTTTGGTTCACGGATTAAAATTTTAACCGATGGTTCTGAAAGTCTAGGCGCATGTCCAGCACGTATGGATGCACCGACGTCTTATATTCAGCCTGAAAGTTATGATCAAATTTCTGTGGTTAAAGGCCCGCAAACCGTGCAATACGCCAATACCGGTTCAGCAGCCACAGTTATTTTTGAACGAAAAAAACCAGAACTCACTGCTGCAAAACCTTATCAAGGTCAAGCCAGTGTATTGATGGGTTCTTTTGGGCGCTTGGATCACAATGTGGAAACAACGCTTGGGGATGAAAAGAAATATATTCGTTTAAATGCCAATCGTTCTGAATCGAACAGTTATCAAGATGGTGATGGTAATAAAGTGCCTTCTGCTTGGGAACGTTGGAATGCAGATGTCGCACTGGGTTGGACACCAGATGAAAATACATGGCTGGAGCTGACGGGTGGAAAATCGGATGGAGAGGCTTTGTATGCAGGTCGTGATATGGATGGTTCACGATTTGCTCGTGAAAGTTTGGGACTGCGTTTTGAAAAGAAAAACCTGACCGATGTGATTCAGAAAGTCGAAGCGCAGGTGAACTATAGTTATAACGATCATGTCATGGATAACTTTAGATTAAGAACGCCGCCGATGACACACGACATGATGACGCATCAAATGGTATCTAATCCATCAGAGATGCAAGTCACCCGCCGTACTTTGAATACCCGTTTCGCTATGACCAGTGAGTGGAACAAACTGAATTTAATGACGGGTATCGACTCTCAGCAGAATCATCATGCAGGAAGTATGAAATCCTTGATGATGGATATGCCATTGACCACCAATATGAAATTCCAATCCTATGGTGCATTTGCTGAACTGGGTTATCAATTGAGTGAAAACTCAAAACTGGTGACAGGTGCACGGGTTGATCAAGTCAAAATTGATGCGCTTAAGCTCAGTAATGATCGTTCAGAAACTTTACCTAGTGGCTTTATTCGTCTGGAAAGTCAACATCCTGAACATGATGCCAAAAGCTATATTGGTTTAGGTTATGTTGAACGTGTGCCTGATTATTGGGAGTTATTTAGTACTGCGCATGGTAATTCAGGCATGTCAAAACCCACTTTTAATGATTTGGATACTGAAAAAACCTTGCAGTTGGATTTGGGTTATCAACATCAACATGGTGCTTTTAACTCATGGGTTTCAGCTTATGCAGGTTTGATTAATGACTATATTTTAATGAGTTATCATAATCATCCGACCTCAGGTGGGCATGACCATGGCTCAAGCTTTAGTGCAGGGGCGAAAAATGTCGATGCCACCATTGCGGGAGCGGAAGCAGGATTCGGCTATCAGTTTAGTGATGCCATTCAGGCGGATGTGAGTGCCATGTATGCATGGGGTAAAAACACCATAGACAACAAAGCATTACCGCAAATTTCGCCGTTAGAAGGACGCTTTAATCTGCGCTATGTTCAAGACAAATATACCTTCGGGATGTTGTGGCGTGTGGTTGCGAAACAAGATCGTATTAGCTTAAACCAAGGTAATATCGTGGGCTATGACATGAATGAGAGCAAAGCGTTTAGTACACTGGCGTTAAATGCTTCTTATAATCTAATCAAAGATGTTGATGTAGCTGTTGGTGTGGATAATGTTTTAGATAAAACCTACACCGAACACTTAAACAAAGCGGGAAGTTCAGGTTTTGGTTTTGCCAGTAATGAACAATTCAATAATACCGGTCGTAATTATTGGGCACGAATCAGTATGAAGTTCTAAGGTCTTGATGTGCAAAAAACCGAGTTAAAATACTCGGTTTTTTGCTTTCAAATGATAGAAAAGTATAAGCAAAAATAGAGCTATTGATGCATGCTCGCCAATTGTTTGGCTTTGCTTTGATATAAAGCCAAACCTAGTTTTTGAATATTGCGACCACTATGTTGTAGGCGTTGACTTAATTTAGGTGAATATTTAGCACTGGTATATAGAACCACATTTCGGGCTATTAAGTAATAAGCAAACCACGCTGCTGGACGATGCTTTAAACCCAGTTTTTGCATTTTTTTACGACCAATAAAAAATTGTGTCACTTCTAAATGCTGACGATATGCCCATTTTTGTTGTAAAGGTTTTAAATAACGATACTGACGTTCAAAAGGCTCTTTAGATAGACTTGAGCCTAATTCAAAACTGGAGTGATCCGATTGCGGATGGGCATATTGCATCCAATACAGTAGTTTCCATCCATCAGACTCTTTATGGACCAGCCATTTTTCATCTACGCCCATCAGCCAGCCGATATATTTCCAAAAATGCAAAAAGCTATCGACTTCATCTTGGTTGGGAAAAATTCCCAGTGCACGAATACCAATCAAAACTACACCACTAAACGCAATATTGGTCATGGCCAGATCAAACTGATTGATGGGCGTGCCCCATGTTTCCGCATCCCAACGTTCCGATTTTTTCAGTTGATGACGAACTAAGGCATGAATAAAACGTACATAGATAGTTGAGGTGAAACCAGCATTAAAGCGTTGTAAGCCATGAGCTTCGGTGATGTCGATCCACCATTTCGTGGTTTCAGCTAAGCGTGTGCCAGCCTGTTTTTTCAGTGCACCTGTCAGCACAAGCGGTTGATTAAATCCGGGATATAAATAACCGGTCATTAATGATAAATCACGCAGAATAAAACCATTGTTGATGCCTAAGCGATGAGTAAAGTTGAGTGCCTGCTCAATTTTACCTTGATCGACCCAATCTGGCAGCGTTTGCACCGTATTAAAAAACGCGATGAGTTCGGGAATGGGTTCAGCTAATTGATCCAATCCTTTAAATAATGCCGTTTCAAAATATTGTCGGTGTAATTTAGGGTTTTGCATCATCCAAACGATGACTTGATCCATGGCTGTATCGCCCTTTTGCAAAGCTTGATTCAAAGATAAATATTCTGCATAAGTCGGTTGTAAATGTTGTCCTGTGAGCAAACTCAGCATTTGAGTTTTCCAGTTACGACTGAACATTGTTTCAAATGGCGCTAATCGTTTGAGAATCGAGATCGTTGACATTGCAGGTGAGTCCTGATTATTGTTTAATCAAACTCTAATATGAATGTTTATTCGTATTCAATTCGCATTTCTATGTGAGTCAAAGCATGAGAAAAAAACCACAACAACAACGGGCAAAACTGATTGTTGATCATATCTTACAAGCCGCCCAAATTTGTATTGTAGAGCAGGGCTTAATGCACATAACGACACCTAAGATTGCAGAGAAGGCAGGTGTCAGTGTTGGCTCGCTATATCAATATTTTGAAAATAAAGAAGAGATTATTCAGGAATTATTGCGTCGTAAAAGTGAAAACTTAGGCTTAGCGTTAAAACAGATGGTAATTACACAAGCGCAATTAAGCATTCAGGAGATTATTCCCTTAAGTATCCAATTCGGGTTTGATGTGATGCGAGCGGAAAGTGGTTTTTTTATCGAAGTCTTAAAACATTGGCATGGATATAACAATTCAGAAGCAGCACAGGTTCTAGAAAAGCACTTTTTTGAAGTGGGAATGTATGTATTTAATCGTTTTTATCGGCATTGGGATTTTGAAATGCTTAAACATAAATCATTTGTGATCATTAATAGTACCTTGTTTACCATGATGCGTTATGTGAGTAATAATGATTTTCTTATTTCAGAACAACAGCTTAGAGATGAATTGTCGAATATGATCTTGGCTTATTTAGAGCAAAAATAGTTTTTAAAAACAATATTGAAATAAATTATTTAATAAAATCATATGCTTATTTATTTTATGGTTTGAAAAACGAACGGCTAGTTCATTTAATTTGAAAAAGGGGTTGCGTGGGGATTTTTTTCGCCTATAATGCGTATCCATCGGCGGTGATGTTAAATAAAACCTCTGGTAAATCAATAAGTTGATTGGGTTGTTAAGATTTCGAATGAGATTTTAGGATTAGATTTAAACTTGGATTTGTCGGAAAAATATTTAACAAAACCAGTTGACTTTCTCTGGAAAGAGAGTAGTATTGCCGACCTAGCTTGCTGATGACGAATCAGTAAGAAGATCATTAAGAGATTATGAAGAACAACTTGTGTGGATTTTT
>NZ_NEGC01000004.1 GCF_002135335.1 Acinetobacter sp. ANC 4470 | reverse complement strand
TAGCATAATCTGTTAATAACTCATTTGGAAAAAGCGAAGGCATACACTGAAAAGTGAATAAATAAGACCCAAGCAAGTATCCATAAACAGTTGTGCTGGCGACAATAGCAAGAGTGAACCACCTGATCCCTTCCCGAACTCAGAAGTGAAACCTCTTCGCGCTGATGGTAGTGTGGGGTTACCCATGTGAGAGTAAGTCATCGCCAGCTCATTATTCCTAAAACACCCCCAACAAGCGTTGGGGGTGTTTTTTTATCCCTGATAATATGATTATTAATTCTAAGCCTATTTGAGCAGAGGCGAAGACTCGATATTATGAAGTTTCTTGTTGTATTGAATTACTGGCATTTTTAAGCATATATAGTAATTGTCCTAAAAGGATGTCTTTCTCTGCTAATGCAATAATAATCATAGGATGATTTACAGAAGGAACAGATGTTAATATGGCCTTGCCATTTTCAGCATCTAAAGTGATTGATTGGCAGCCATTTAAGTGGATTTCCTGCATGAAGGCGGAAACCATAGCGAGAATTGAGCTGCTGACAGCAGCTAACTTCCCATTATTATAATTGTCTTTTTTATGAATAGTCGCGAGTTCAAAACCATCTGTTGAACATAGCATAATAAAGTTAACACCTCTAACACTATGTATAATCTCTTGAATTTGAGATTTAGCAAATTGAATTAGCTCTGGTGATGCTGCTCTATTATTTTTAAGCGCAAACATAATGACTCCTTTATGCAGTTATTTGATGATTAATTTCTATAGATGTGATCAATGCTTCAAGTAAAAGGAGTACATCTTCTTTTTTTCGAGCATCGATAAAAAATAGAGGTGAATATAGATCCTGACTAATGAGCCAATCTTTATAAATTAAAGTTGATTTTGTGTTTTCTACATCTGTATGTGTAATACCAATTGCAATATTGTCAGTATAATTTTGAAAGGTATCGAGGTAGTTTTCGAGTTCTTCAATCGGATTTTCAACCGTATGGTCGATTAAAATAATGGCACCAATAGCGCCTTTACAGATCACCGACCAAATAAAATCAAAACGACTTTGTCCTGGAGTACCATATAAACCGATTTTAATGCCATCCTCAAGGGTTACTTCACCATAATCTATACCAACTGTAGTTTCCATTTTATTGTGGCTTTGCTGATCGGTATTAAAAGCTTCAGTAAGTAAAACGGGTACATCTGAGAGTGAGCGAATGGCCTCTGTTTTACCTGCTCCCATTGAGCCTGCAAAAACTATTTTATATTGTTGTAGAATCATAAATCACTCCTTAAAAGCCAAATTTTCTGCGTAATTTACCGAAAAAGCTTTGTATCGTATTTTGTTCTTCTTGTTTAACTTCTTGTGGTGGCGGGGTGTAATGCTTGTCCCAGATATTTATTTTTTCAATATTATTTGCTGCGATGTTGGTTGCGATAAAGTGCTGTACTGTATTTTGAGATAAGTTAAGTTGTTCAGCTATTTTTGAAATTTTCCCCCCTTGTATAAAACAGGCGGATAATTGAAAAATAATTTTCCGATTGGATTGATCAGATGGTTTTGGCCATGTATGAATTTTATAATGGCCATCTTCAGGAGCTAAATTGTGAATAATTTCAGGTGAGTTCCAGAATAGATTCCATAGCCAATCCTGTAATATCAATTTATCTTTGCGTGAGACTTTGGTTAGATCTGTTGTATTCGCTAAGTTATAATGAAAACTATAGTTTGTAGTCTTAGTTATTCTTTGGGTATTCAGCCAAACTATATTTTGTGCAGGATCTATGACTGCTAGTGTTCCCACGTCATCTTGTAGATGTAATTTTGATTTATGTTGGGTATTATTTAAATTAAGAAAAAATTTTTTATCAAAAGATTCGTTCGCAATGAGTGGTTCTTCAAATAGAGTTTCTTTATGAGTAACATTAATCAGATCGGGATTGATCCATTCAGATACATTTTGTTGTTCAGTTATAGGTAAGAATAGTAGGTTGTTTTTGAGCTGTACTGGGTGAGTGGATGGTTTTGATATCTTCTGTATATTTTCCGTTTTATAGAAGTTTTCATCAATAAATAGGCAATCAATATTTGGATCTGTAGTTGTAACCCACTCGATCATATAATTTTGTGGGATTAAGTTACGTAGCTGAATTTTTAACTCTTCAGAATGGTTGATACTTAATCCAGCAATGGCAATATTGAGATTATGCTTATTCATAAGATCACCCTGTTTTATTAGGTTTAGGGGGATTTAATAATTAAAAAACCCTATATATTTTAATATACAGGGCTTTTTATCCAATTTAAGAAAAACTTAGTCCTTGTTCATAGCCTTTTAATTCATGGCGTGCCATGGCTAAATTTGCTTTAGAGCGGTCAAGTACAAGATAAAGAAAAACATTTTCATTTTTTTCAAGAGGACGAATGATATGGTATTGCTTACCTAGAGTAATTAAGATGTCTTCAATTGAATCATTCAGATTTAATGCTTTTGCCACACGTCGTTTAGAACGAACAACTTCTGTATTGCCGGCAGCAGCTAACTCCAGATCAATGTCACCTCCACCTTGTGTTGCAAGTGCCAAGCCACTTTCACTATCAACTAATGCAGCTGCATGGAAACCATCGATATTTGTTAATGAATCAAGTGATATTTTAGCCATATTTATTTTCTCTCTCTGAATTGTTATAAGGAATTATTTGATATGTTCTTAGCTTGCTTGAATTATTGGTTAACAAGTTAATTTAATTATAGAAGTGCGTTTGATTTTATCAATGTAATTAATTTTCTAACCAAATGATATCGAGAGTGAAGTTGAAAAGTTGATCATTTTAGTTGAGGTAAGTGTGAGTTAATTCACATATTCTCAAAATAACCACGCAGTCGTTGTGTTTTTGTTGTGGTGTTTGGAATTATTTGATAATGTAATTAAATGTAAAAAATAACAGAAAAATTATAAAATTACATGATTTAACGTAAGTTTACATATTGATACATGCTGGGGTTTTAAAGAGAGTAATTTTAAATGTTAAGTCATGAAAAAGATAACCTAAGCTTAGGTTATCTTTTTGGGTGATTAAATAAAGATTTGAGTTGCTGCACAATATAAAACCCAAAGAATAATGAGCGCGACTATAGGTTCAAAAATTTTTGACCACATTGGAACAGGCACTGCTAAAGTTTCTGAGCTATTGTGTAGATCTTTATTTGCATGAATTTGTGGTTGACTGACCATTTGATTAAACTCCTTCATTGTTGAGTCTAATGATATCTCTTCTTGCATGATCGGTTTAGAGCCTTTTAGTTCTGATAGACCATTTGTTAGCCAAACCCAGTCAGTGGCTTGACCTGAAAGATGTTCAATTTGACCTAGAAGTAATTCATGTAATCCGTGAACTTTGAGATTGCCAATATCATTGAGTTGTTTAAGCTCTACTAATTGTAATTTTAATATCTCAGTGACAGTTTGCTCTAATTCATTTTTAGGTAATATGGATTGATTTTTTGAAGAAGTGGTTAGGTGACGTGCCACCTCTTGAATAAAGAGTTCATTAGGTGAAGCTATTTCTTGATAAACTTTTTTGTCATCAGTACGCCAGAGTGTAATCAGCTTACCTAATACCAGCGCATTAATTTCTAATAAGTACTCTTTTCGTTCTTCTTTGGTGTATGGTTCGAGAAGCTGAGGCTTCTGAGTATAAATCTGCTCAGCAAAATATTGTACTAAATCAAAAGCCATCAACTTACTCCATATTATTTTAGTCTAATAACCGTAGGCTCGGTTTTTTCTTAGGTTGTTTAGTTTCTTCTGCCTGTGTGGTTGATTTTAAAGTATCTTCAGGGATTTGGATATCTTCATATTCATTTGGATCAAAGAATAAACCTTGACCATTTTCACGTGCATAAATACCCATTACGGCATTGAATGGGATGTAAATCTCACGTGAAACGCCACCAAAGCGAGCAGAGAACGTGATTGTGTTATTGCTTATATTTAATTTGTGTACGGCATGAGGTGCTAGATTCAGAACGATTTGTCCATCTTGAATAAATTGTTCTGGAACCATGGTATTCGGTTGGGTAGCATCGACCAATAAATGAGGCGTGAGATTATTGTCACAAATCCATTCATAAATTGCACGAGCAAGATATGGGCGTGTAGGAGTGAGGTTTAATTCGGGTTCAGACATTGAAAAATACTCTATTAATTAACTAAAACATCACGATATTTATTTTTTTCCTGCATGGTCATTGACTTGGTAAAAGCAGGACGGCTAAATATACGTTGGCAATATAATAAAATCGGTCGGCAATGTTGTTTCGGGAGTTCAATCCCCATTGAATTTAACCGTAAAAAGATGGGGGCTAACATGCAATCTAGAATGGTAAAATTTTCCGACATGAAGTAAGGGAAATGCTGAAATAGCGGGGTTAAGGAAATCAGTATATCGCGTAGTTGCTTTTGTGCTTTGGCTTTTTCTTTTTCATTTAAACTATCGGGATGACGCAACATAATATCTGCGAGTTTTAGCCAGTCTTGCTCGAAGCGCCAAATATATTGGCGTTGTTCTGAACGTGGCATTGGCGCATCGGCGTAGAGTTTATTTTGACGGTAACGATCATCTAGATATTCAGAAATAATTCCTGTATTAAAGAGTTTAAGTTCATTTTCAATCAGCATCGGTAATTGATTGTATGGATTTAAGCTAGCGAGGTCTTCGTCGTCTTCATCCACCATAATAAGATGATATTTAATTTGCTTCTCGGCAAGGACATAACGAATCCAATGTGAACGAAAGTCATCTGCATGGCTATACAGTGTAATTCCTTGAAGAGGTGCGGTTTCGACGGACATAATCCCAAACAAAGCAAAGTGAATAGAACAGGATACTAAAATTCAGCATGAAAATCACGAGAACAAGTAAGAGAAATTTTAATCAGTTGTTATGATGCAATAATTTATGCTGTTATCATTGATAAATGATTAAGGCACTTTTGGGGGCGTGAGTGTTTTGCGGTAAATATTAAAATTTAAAATATAAATTGTTTTAGCGCATTGATGAAAAATTAAGACATAAAAAAGCCTTGGATAAACCAAGGCTTTTTGTCCGATTCGGTAAACGAATTAACGTTTAGAGAACTGAGGACGTTTACGAGCTTTACGTAAACCAAGTTTCTTACGTTCAACTTCACGAGCATCACGAGTAACGAAACCAGCTTGACGAAGAGCAGGTTTTAAAGTTTCGTCTAGAGCGATCAAAGCACGAGTAATACCGTGACGGATTGCGCCAGCTTGACCACCAATACCACCACCAGCAACAGTGATGAAAAGGTCAAATTTTTCAGTAACTTCAAGAAGTTCTAAAGGTTGACGAACAACCATACGAGCAGTTTCGCGACCGAAATACTGTTCGATTGAACGGTTATTGATTACGAGTTTGCCTGTACCAGGTGACAAGAAAACACGTGCAGTTGCGGTCTTACGGCGACCTGTACCATAATTAGTAGCCATGTGCTGTTATCCCTTAGATGTCCAAAACTTGTGGCTGTTGAGCAGTATGAGGATGCTCAGAACCAGCGTACACTTTCATTTTTTTGATCATTGCATAACCAAGAGGACCTTTTGGTAACATACCTTTTACAGCTTTTTCTAAAACTGTTTCAGGTTTGTGAGCAATTAACTTCTCGAAGTTAGTCTCACGGATACCACCAGGGAAACCAGTATGGCGATAGTATTTCTTATCCTGAGCTTTTTTACCTGTTACAGTAATTTCTTCAGCATTGATAACAACGATGTAATCGCCAGTGTCAACGTGCGGAGTATAAGAAGTTTTATGCTTACCGCGTAAACGACGAGCGATTTCAGTCGCAAGGCGACCTAAAGTTTTGCCAGAAGCATCAACAACATACCAGTCATGTTGAACTTCAGCAGGCTTAGCGCTGAGAGTTTTCATTAAACCACTACCTATTATAGTTGGTTTGGACTATGGAATCTGTCCAAACAAAAGGAGACCGAATTCTACCTGAAAGACAGGTGAATCACAATGAAAATATAGAATTTCAAGCGCTGTATTATAAGCTACTGCTCAATATTTGACTAGTAGCTTTTAAGATATTGCGCTATTTGTTTATTTTGATGAATATCAATGATTTGATTTGAAATAAAAATGCTGAAAGCAAAAATAAAAACGACAGCTCAGAGTGCTAAAGTTCAACTTATTGGATTAATTTTATTTGTACATCTTCTACCAGTTTTATATATCCATTTGTATTTTATTATAATTCAACCTAATGCTGCAGTGTGGATTGGCTTTATTGCCTATTTTACTTTACCTCATTGTGCAATTATTTTTATTAGTACCGATTGTTTACAGCATTTTTTTGCTTAGTATTTTAAGCCTTGCCTACCTTTTGTATCGATCTTTTTCTTTAGTTAATTATTGGCTTCTTATCGCATGCAGTGCCGCCTCTATTGTGGCTATTATTATCTATATTGCATTATTTATTGCTTATTTATCTGATGGTATTGTTCTACCACTGGCTTAGCTAAAAACATAAAAATCAACGGTAATTATTTGAAAAACTCAGTAAAATAACGGCACTGAAATTAAGTCTGCATAGGTCAGCCATGCTTCCTCTATATGTCACCAGCGGTGAACCTTCTGGTATCGGTCCTGATATTTGCCTAAGTTTGGCAGATCGGGTTGATGAGCGTCCAATTGTAGTTTTGGCAGATATTCATATGCTGAAGCAGCGGGCTGAAACTTTAAGTCAGCATATCGAATTGATTGAGTATCAAGGACAACCTGATACATCTGCACTGGGGCAACTTTATGTGGAGCATGTTGCATTAAATACAGAGGTTGTTCTAGGACAATTAAATTCTCAAAATTCAGCTTATGTACTCGAGCAATTACGTCGTTCAGCTGATTATGCCATGCAGGGCAAAAGTGTAGGCGTTGCAACTGCACCGGTACAAAAATCAATTATGAATGATGCAGGCATTCATTTCAGCGGGCATACTGAATATTACCAAGAGTTTGCGGGTGTTGAACGTGTGGTGATGATGCTGGCAACCAAGACTTTACGGGTTGCATTGGCGACTACGCACCTTGCATTACGTGATGTGCCAGATGCCATTACTGCAGAGCGTCTGCATCAAGTGATTGATATTTTAATTTATGATTTAAAAACCAAATTTAAGATTGATCAGCCGCATATTTTGGTCTGTGGCTTAAATCCTCATGCAGGTGAAGATGGTTATTTAGGTCGTGAAGAAATTGAGGTGATTAATCCAGTGCTTGAACGCTATCGTGCACAAGGCATTGATATGAGCTTAAGCTTACCTGCCGACACTTTATTTACGCCTGAGAATTTAAAAGATGCAGATGCCGTTTTGGCGATGTATCACGATCAAGGCTTACCTGTGTTAAAATCTCAAGGATTTGGTGAAGCCATTAATATTACTTTAGGCTTACCGTTTATTCGTACTTCTGTAGATCATGGCACAGCGCTCTCCCTTGCAGGTACTGGACTGGCAAAAAGTTCAAGTTTGCACGTTGCTGTCGATTTAGCCCTTGATTTAGCCCGTCACTGATTTTTTGGTGAATAACCTTCACGTTGGAACTGTTTTTATGTATCAGATTAATGCCCTAAACCCAAAAGAAGAAGGGCATCAGGCTCGAAAACGATTTGGTCAAAACTTTTTACATGATCAACGTGTGATTGCTAAAATTGTGCGATCGGTCAACCCACGTGCAGGCGAAAATATTGTTGAAATTGGTCCCGGTCTTGCAGCATTAACTTCACCTTTGATTGGTGAATGTGATGCTTTAACTGTGATTGAGCTAGATCGTGATTTGGCAGCTGGTTTGCCGGGTCGTGTGCCATATCCTGAGCGTTTAACGATTATTGAAGCTGATGCTTTGAAATATGACTATACCGAGTTGTTTCAAGAAGACCGCCCATTACGTGTAGTCGGGAACTTGCCTTATAACATTTCAACGCCGCTACTTTTTCATCTTTTGCAATTTGGTGACAAAGTTAAAGACATGCATTTCATGTTGCAAAAAGAAGTCGTTGATCGTATTACGGCTTCCCCAAATACCAAAGAATATGGTCGTTTATCAGTGATGATTCAGTATTACTGTAAACCGACATTTTTATTTGAGGTACCACCTGGGTCTTTTAATCCACCACCGAAAGTTACTTCTGCTGTGTTCCGTTTAGAGCCATACGCGGTAAAACCGATTGTGGCTAAAAATGAAAAAGCTTTGGCCCGTTTGGTTTCGCATGTTTTTACACAACGTCGTAAAACCTTGCGTAATAGTTTGAAGGGAATGATCGTAGAAGAAGCTTTCGAGAACGTAGGTATTGACCCGATGGCGCGCCCAGAAACTTTAACTATGGCTCAATTTGTTGCTTTGTCAGATCAAATGGTGGCTTAAAAGTGGCTCGCTCCGATATTAGATACAACTATGTGATAGGTGATATTCAGGGTTGTTTTGAAGCCTTGAAAGCATTACTAAAAGAAATTAAGTTTGATCCCGATCAGGATTTTATTTGGTTTGCAGGTGATTTGGTTGCTCGGGGTGAAAACTCAATAGGTGTACTACGTTTTGTGAAAAAACTGGTTGATCGTGGTGTAGCTGCAACGGTATTGGGCAATCATGACTTAACCCTTTTAGCCTGTGCACGTGGTTTAAAAGAGCTAAAAGATAAAGACAATACGCGTGATGTGATTGATGCAATTGACAGTGATGATCTGATTGATTGGCTACGTAAACAGCCATTATGTCTTTTTCCAAATGAGCACACGATTTTGACGCATGCCGGTATTCCATGTATTTGGTCGGCAGAGCAAACATCTACTTTCGCTAAAGAAGTTGAAGCCATTATTAGCCATGAAAATTTTGACATGGTTGATACTTTCTTAGCTGAAATGTACGGCAAACAACCTGATTTGTGGTCAGATGATCTAAGAGGTAATGCACGGCTACGTTGTATTACCAACTATTTAACCCGTATGCGTTTAACCAATGCGGAAGGGAAAATGGAGTTCAGTTTTAAAGATTCACTTGATGATCCAATGCCTGCTGGTTTTCAGCCTTGGTTTGAATTTGAGTCAGAAGCTGCCAAAACGCATCAAATTATTTTTGGTCATTGGGCGGCATTACAGGGTAAAACTATTAATGCTCAGATTCAGAATGTTGATGGTGGCTGTGTATGGGGCAATCAACTGATTGCTTATCGCTTAGAAGATAAAGCATTTTTAAAAGTCGATAATCCAATGCTGTAATTTTTTGCTTTATTTTAAACGCTGATCTAAGTGACATTGTGGCTTGTTGTCTCGTCCTGAAATAAAAAAAGCCGCAATTGTGCGGCTTTTTTTTTACGATACAGCTTAGTTTATACGAATCCAAGTTTGATTGCGTCCTAATGCTGAAACACCCATATAGGCTCTAAGGGTTAAGCGTTTTCCTGAGGCATTCAATTTCATTTTTGCATCATAGATTTTGCCAGCCAGCGGATCAATCACGCGGCCATGTTCATAGTTGCCTGTGCCTTGAACGTGCTTCAAGCCCTTGAGAAGCTCCATGCCTAAAATTGGTTTATTGGTGTATGGTGCTGGGCATTTATTACATATTTCTTTTGGTGTATAACCAGGACGAGGTGTGATTTTAACAATCTTACCTGTAAATGTGCCGTTGCTTTCTTTACTAATTTCAATAATTGCTTTTGGAGAGCCTGATTTATCATCAATTTGTTGCCAAGTACCACTTAAATCCTGCGCCAATGCAGATCCACTTATTGCCGCACCAAGCAGCAGAAGTCCCAATTTTAAATTTAGTTTCATAAATATTCCTATGCGATTCCATTGCCACTTTAAATTTCAATTGGCGCAAAAAACCTATTCTTGGCGAATCCAGGTTTGTGTGCGACCAATAGCAGAAATACCGATATAGCCCCTTAAAAGTAGGCGTTTACCGTTAGTTGATTGTTTTCCTTTCAGATTGTAAATCTTACCAGAAAGTGGATCAAGAATTTTACCGCCCGCGTACAGGTTTTCTCCTTCATTTTTTAAATTTTTAAATACTTCTAAACCTAAAATCGGCTGATTAGTATAAGGAGCAGGACAATTGACACATTTTTCCCGAGGGGTATAGCCTGGGCGAGGGGTTATTTTAATAATTTTTCCTGTAAAGGTATTATTTGAATTTTTACGAATCTCAATGATCGCTTTCGGTGAACCCGTTTTATCATCAATTTGTTGCCATATCCCTGCCAGATCTTGTGCCAATACATTCCCACTGAAAAATAAACTGGCAAAAGTAACAATCAAAATATTCTTTTTCATATCAATTCCTTTGCTTATGGAGAGTAATTTTTTTATCCAGTAGCAACATATTATGAGTGTCTAGGAATTAGTCAATATATTGCATAATAAAAAAATAACAATAATGTGAATTATTGAAATAACTGTGAATAAAAAAGCCACATAGTGTGGCTTTTTTTCAGAATAGGACATTAATCATTTTTGATCCACGTCTGACTACGTCCCAAAGCCGAAATACCGACATAACCACGTAAATTTAGACGTTTACCATTGGCACTCAATTTTGCTTTCATGCTGTAAATATTGCCAGAAAGTGGGTCGATAATTTTACCGCCACTAAAATTTAGTCCCTCAACGTATTTTAACCCAGTTAACACATCCATCCCCAGAATAGGTTTATTGGTATACGGTGCTGGACATTTGATACAGGTTTCTTTGGGTGTATAGCCTGGACGTGGTGTTATTTTTACAACTTTTGCCGTATATGTACCATTTGATTCTTGGCGAATCTCAAGAATCGCTTTTGATGAACCTGTTTTATCATCAATGTTTTTCCATGTCCCTGTAATGTCATTTGCCAATGTCAGACTGCTGAGTGAAGAAAAAACCAATGCTGTTAAAAATTTAATACTTTTCATTAACAAATTCCTTTTTGATAATTTTGTGACTCATTTTTAGTTTAAGATTATTTTTTATACTAAACAATCATTAATTTATGATTTTTCAGTCACATTTTTTGTAAATAAAGTATAAAAGTTGGCAGCCATATGGCTGTAAATACGGCATTCACTGCCATGCCAAAAGCAGCATAACGTCCTGCTACGCTACCTCTTTGCCATGCTTGGGCGGTACCAATGGCATGTGCAGCTAAGCCTAATGCCAAGCCAGATGCTCTTTCATCATGAATATGACGCAAGATAAATGGGGAAAATGCAGCACCAATTACGCCAGATAAAATCACAATCAGAATCACTAAGCTGAGTGGGGCGTGGAGTAACGTCGCAATATTAATTGCAATTGGCGTGGTCACCGCACGTGTTGCAAATGCCATAATGCTTGCATCTGACATATGTAATAAATAGGCAAGCCCCATGGGTAATGCCACTGCACTAATACTGGCAAAGACCAAAATACCGACAATTGCTTTGAGTGGTAAGTCGTCATAACGCATTGCTGCCAATGGAATGGCTAAGGCAACAGTGACATAACCAAGCAAATGATTAAAAAGTGGATTGACTTGGGTCATATAAGATTCATAAGGAATACCAAATACAAATAACAGCCCAATAATGAAGAACATACCAATCACAATGATTGGAACTTGTGGGAGTCTTTTATTGATAGGTTTAGCAATCAGATACGCCATGAGCGTGATGATCAAACCAGAGAGGACTGCGAACATATGATTTCCCTATAACCAACGTTTGGCCATTTTTGCATAAATCCATAATGGAATAAGGGTACTGATTACCATGACGATGAGAAAAACAGGAATCTCTTTGCCCATTTGTACCAACATAATCAGTGAACCCGCACTAATGGGTAAGAAGGCAAAAGCACTTTCTTTCATAATTTTATTGTTGGTATCGACTAAACGTGCTGGTAATTTATGTACATTTCTCCAAACAAGTAATGCCATTAATAAGCCAATTAAACCAACTAGATTCCCTAATTCAGGGTGATTAAATTGTGTCATTAACCAGACTGCCCCCTCACGAAAGCAGATGATTAATGCAAGTGTACCGATCCATGCTGGCCAGTCGATTCTTTTTATCCAATCCATTTTTACCAAACTTTAAAATTATACTTATCACGTTTTAACCGATTTATCGTTTAATTTCAAATTCCTCAAGCGGTCTTTTAAACTGTATGGCTTTATGACCTAGAATTTCATCAATTGGTAGATGGGCTTGTTTAATTAATTGTTCCAACTTTTGTGGGGCAATAATGATGTGTAAATGCAGGTTGCCTGCATCATCATAATGTTCAGTTTGAATGACATTTAAGGCATACAATTGAGTGCGCAATTTGCCATATTCTGGTTTTAACACCAACTCGAAGCTTTGCAGTTGTCCCATCAGGCATTCTTGAACGGCTTGGCGTAATAGGTTTAAGCCTTGTTTAGAATGTGCCGAGGCATAGACACGATCGGGTACATGTGGTTTGGCATAGACAATTTTGGCATCTTCGCCGCTGATATCTATTTTGTTATAGACACGCAGTACAGGAACGTTTACCCCGATTTCTTTTAAAACTTTCTCAACTGCTTCAATTTGCTCCATCATATCGGGACTACTAGAATCAATAACATGTAGCAGTAAAGTCGCCTCTAAAGTTTCCTCAAGCGTGGCTTTAAAGGATTCCACCAAAGCATGTGCGAGGTTACGGACAAAACCTACGGTATCTGCAAGGACTAAAGCACCAATACCATCCCAATTTAAACGACGCAAAGTGGGGTCAAGCGTTGCAAACAATTGATCTGCAGCATAAACGTCGGAACGGGCCAATATATTGAATAATGTCGATTTACCAGCATTGGTATAGCCGACGAGAGAGATTGTTGGAATCGCGGCTTTTTGCCGTGCAGCACGACCTTGGATACGGGTCTGGCGAACTTTTTCTAGTTTATCTTTCAGCTGTCCAATACGTAAACGCAGTAAGCGACGGTCTGTTTCCAGTTGTGTTTCACCGGGGCCACGTAAACCAATACCGCCTTTTTGACTGTCTAAACTAATGCCACTACCAACCAGTCGAGAAGACAGATAGTCTAATTGTGCCAATTCAACTTGCAGTTTACCTTCATGGGTACGTGCACGTTGTGCAAAGATATCTAAAATCAGGCGAGTACGGTCGATGACACGACATTGCATAACTCTTTCTAAATTACGTTCTTGAGAGGGGCTGAGGGCATGATCAAAAATCACCAAATCTGCTTCTAAAGCTTTTACTAATTCAGCGATTTCTTCAGCCTTTCCTGAGCCGATAAACAGTTTAGGATCTGGTTTAATGCGTTGAGCGGTAATGTGTTCTAGAATTTCAGCACCAGCAGACTGCGCCAATAAGCGAAATTCTTCAACATCAAGGTCATCTAACAGTTGTACTGATACACTGACTAATATGGCGCGGTTGCTATCTTGATGTCGCTCAATATATTCCACTAAATGCGATCTCAACTACATGAAAACTTTATTTTAGTGGAAAATTAACCCTGATAGTGAAAAATAGCGAAAACTTCAGTATGCATCGTAACAAAACGTTGAGTTAACGAAAATAGAGCAATGATTTTCTCGTGCGACCCGCCTTCAGTTTTTAACTGACTGACAAATTTGAAAATTTTAAAGCTTAAAAGTTGTTTATTTCCGCTATATCGCGATTCGTGTAATTTATGTTTTAGATGGAAAAAGAGCTTTCAGTGATTTTAATTATCCAACAAAAAGTATCGGGTGGTTTTTATGATCAATGCAAGATGAAAATGAACAGTATAGAATGGCAGAAAATAAACGATTAAAAGCTGTATTTGCTAATTAGTGATCAATCTATGACTCAATCCTCTGTAACTGAAAGTTCGTCGTTAAATAGCATGTCTAAATTTTTCTTATATAGTAAAAAATTATTGGCTGGTTTGGGCGCGATTACACAAGGGTTTTATTTGGTTTTTCGTCATCGTTTATATAAAGATCCGAACAACCCAAATAATACACGCTATGTGCAACATTTTTGCCGACAATTAAGCAAAGTGTTTAATATTGAAGTTCAAATTCATGGTCAGATTCCAAGACAACCTGCTTTATGGGTGAGTAATCATATTTCTTGGTTAGATGTCGCTGTTTTAGGTTCAGGCGCTCGAGTTTTCTTTTTAGCAAAAGCTGAAATTGAAAAGTGGCCATTATTTGGAAAATTGGCTAAAGGTGGCGGAACGCTGTTTATTAAACGAGGTTCTGGTGATTCAGTTAAAATTCGTGAACAAATTGCCACGTTCTTAAAACAAGATATTCCAGTGCTGTTTTTTCCTGAAGCCACGACTTCTGATGGTTCAAAAATAAAAAAAATCTATGGTCGTATTTTAGGTGCTGCAATTGAAGCCAATCGCCCGATACAAATTTGCTTAATTTGTTATGTGAATCAACATGGGCAACTGGATATGGTTGCACCGTTTGTCGATAACTTACGTTTTATTGATCATGTCAAAAATGTTTTGGAAATGCCTAAAGTGACTGCCCATTTAATGACATTGCCAGCAATTTCAGTTGAAGGACATAGTGTCGAGACTTTAACTCAAGAAGTCCAAACCAAAATGGTTGAAGGTTTAGCGCAGTTACAGCAAAAAGTTCTTCGAACCACAGCTTAAAATAGCCAAGAAAAAGAGTGCCTCCTAATAAAGGAGGCTTACATAAAGCCTTCGATCGGTAACCATGAAATGACTTTCATCCCAGCTTTTTGCCACCATTTCATTTTCGGTTCTTTGAGATAGGTTTTAATGTCGCCATTATGCTTTTTAATTTTCCAGTTGATATTTTGATTGGCATCTAAAACCAGTTTATAGGCGTATTTAGATAAATTTTCATCCATCGTCTGATGAATTGCTTTGGCTAAGTTTGGGCTATTGAGTAGAACGCCAATTTCAGTATTTAAATAAGCAGAACGAGGGTCAAAATTGAAAGAACCAATAAAGACTTTTTTTTGATCAAGCACCATGAGTTTGGCATGTAGGCTAGAGCGGCTTAAACCTTTTAAGCTCACTTTGGTTTTTTCCGCAATTTCATCTGTATTTGCATTTAAGTTTTCAGCTTCAGGTGCAGACAGAAACTCATATAGTTCTACATTATTTTTTAATAAATTTTTGCGATATTTCGCATAAAAAGCATGGACTACAGCGACATCATTGGCTTTAAAAGAATTGGTCAGTACACGGACTTGAATATTGCTTTGTGCTAGATCGCTGAGCATTTTTTCGCCTTTTTTTTCAGGAACGAAATAAGCTGAAACGATATCAACACTTTCTTCTGGTTGATCTAAATGATTAATCAGTTGAAAATTTAAATATTGTTCTTTCTTGGCTTTAGATTTGATTTTACTTGGTGAATCATGCACAACTTCGGCTTTGACCCAATCAAATTGAATACTATTATTGAGCCACTTTTCAACATCATGTGATCGGGTGGCTAAATCAAGATAATTTTGTACGGTAATTTCTTGATAATAATAATTGAGTTGTTGCTTTAAACTTTCAAAACGCAATGCATAGTGTCTTGGATTAACAATTTGTTTCACTGGAAAGGCGTAATCATCATTCCAATACTCATCAAAAGAATGAATAATTTCATCAGATGCAGAGCCCACCAGCATGACATCGACATCAGAAAATTGATAATTGTCACTGACGTTATAATATTGATTACTCATATTGCGACCACCAATCAGGGAAATTTGATTGTCTGCAATAAAGCTTTTGTTATGCATACGGCGGTTGATGCGTTTTAAGTCGAGCACCATATCCATGGCGCGGTAATGTCTAAATCGGTAGGGGTTATAGAGTTTGACATCGATATTCTGATGTTGATCGAGTGCAAGATAAATACCTTCCATTTTTTGGGCATTGTTATCATCCATCAATAAACGGACTTTTACACCACGATCAGCCGCTTTAATAATAGAATAGAGTGCAAGTGAACCAATTCTGTCGTTATCCCAAATATAATATTGCAGATCTAAAGTTTTTTCTGCTTTATCAATCAAGTGGATACGTGCTGCTAAAGCTTCAAGCGGATCATGTAAAACATGATAACCCGTAAGGTTAGGATTTTTTTCTCTTAATGGCTCAACGATTTTAGCCAGTGATGTTTGCTCTGTTTCTGTATCGAAGGCATATTCCATCGGTTGTGGTATTTGTTTAGGGAGGGTGGAACATGCAGGAACCCCTAAAATTAGGCTACAACTCAACAATACGGCAGTTTTATAGGTAGAAAAACTAGACCATTTGCCGCTGTTTAATTGTGCTATTTGCTGGGGAGATCGCGCCATATTTTATAAACAATACCAAAAATTGGTTTGAGTATAAGTGCCAGCTGTGAAAAGATAAATATCAAAAGAGATGAATGATGTCATATCATCGTTATCATTAGAGAAGTTACTATGTGGGATACACACTCAGTCGTTTTTTATTTTTATATCAGTTTTGTCGTGATCGGAGTTTGGTGTGTTGCACAGGCATGGCTAAGTCAAACGCGTACTGAAACCATTCATCCATTTAAAGCCTTTGTTCATTTATTGGCATTTTATTTATCTTATTTACTTTTTCCTTTATTTTTCTTCAGCTTGTATGCAGGGTGGAGTGGTTATTACTCTATTCATGAAGCCATTTTTATTTTCTTACTCAGTTGTTTGCTGATTTATGCACGCTTTATTGAACCCCATCATGTCGGGGTGAAAACCATGCAATATCAGTTGAATCCCGATCAAAAAATGCAGCAGCCGATTAAAATTGCACTGATTGCCGATTTACATATTGGTTTATTTTCAGGACATGAACGTCAACTCAATATTATTGTAGCGAAAATTAATCAGCAGAACCCAGATTTGGTTGTGGTTGCTGGGGATTGGACTTATGAACCAGAAAATACACTTGCAGATGAACTGGCGATTTTAAAAGATATTAAAGCACCGGTTTATTCGGTTAATGGCAATCATGATGAGCAATATCCCGGACCACCGATTCAAAATTTATTAAAACATGCTTTGAAGGTCAATAATGTGATTGATATTGAAGGTCAGATGGTGGAGTTTAATGAATTTCGTTTGCTTGGGGTCGGTGATTTATGGGCAGGAAAAACCGATATGCGTTATATGCCAGACTTACCGCAAGATAAGCCATGGATACTTTTATCACATAATCCTGATACGGTAGATATGGTGCCAAAATTGCCAACACGTCCATTGATGCTGTCAGGGCATACGCATGGTGGGCAAGTGGAGCTGCCGTGGCTCACCAACTATATTATGAAGAAAGTCTCTATTCTTGGACACAAGAAGGGGCTGTATCAACACGAAAATGCCAATGTATTTGTGACGGTGGGAACAGGCATGGTCGGTGTACCATTTCGTTTTCGCGTCCCCCCAACTATTGATATTATTGAGCTGATTTAACGCTGAAATATAAATTTTCGTGTTGAGAAATTGCGATATGATAAAGATTAAATTAAGAACCATAGGAGGAGACAATGTCTTTTTCGCAAGAAGTGGGTCAGTTTTTCGCTTTAACAGAAACGCAATCGGCACAGCTCGAAGTGGGTTTAATCACGTTAGAAAAGGATTTTCAGCAAGTAGGAAAGGATGAGGTGAATACGCCAGAATTTGCGCGTGCATTTTATCAAAAATTTGAGCAACTGGTCGCGGCATTTGGCTTTGATGAAAATAATGTGGAAGCATTGCTTGAGCATTTATATGGCACAGAACGCTATCGCCAACTGGTGACTTATATTGTTCCAAGTTATTACAATGCAGGTGGCGATCGCATGGTTTTTGAAGAGATCTATCAAGAAATGTTAAGTGATGAACAAATCTGAGAAAACTATATAAACAGCCATAAAAATTATATAAAAAAACCAGCGTAATGACGCTGGTTTTTTTAGGGTGTGGCGACATTAAACTTGGTTATTTACGTCATCATTTTTTGTTTCACGAATGGCTAAGAAAGCAAGAAGTGACAAGATGGATGCAGCTGTTAAATAATAACCGACTGCTTGTAAACCATAAGTAGTGGCAAGTTTGGTTGCAATCAATGGTGCAAAAGATGCTCCAAAAATACCTGCAAGGTTAAAGGTTAATGCAGAACCGGTATAACGAACTGAAGTCGGGAAGATTTCAGACAGTACTGTTCCGATTGGACCATAGGTCATGCCCATCAAGGATAAACCTAAGCATAGGAACAGAAAGACCATAACTGTGCTGCCAGATTCAAGCATACTTGAGAACACTAAACCGAATAACGCACAGGCAATACACACACCAACGGATGTCGCTCTACGTCCAAACTTTTCAGCGAATATCGCAGAAAGAGGAATGAATGCAGCAAAGCAAAACGTCGCAATCAATTGAAGTTTTAAGAATTCGGCACGGGTATAACCAAGTTGTGTAGTTCCCCAGTTGAGTGCGAAGACTGTGGTTAAATAGAACACGACAAAGGTACAAATAGCAGCGATTGTACCCAAAATAAGCATGCGCCAATGTTTGGTCATGACTTCTTTAAATGGAATATTGACTTCTTTTTGCTTATCCAAGACTTTCTGGAATGCAGGTGTTTCGTGCAGTTTTAGACGAATCCAAAGACCAACAATTACCAGCAGTGAACTGGCAATGAATGGAATACGCCAGCCCCATTGCATGAAGTCTGCTTCAGACATCAATGCACCTAGGGTTAAAAAGGAACCTGTTGCTAAAATAAAGCCGATAGGTGCCCCGAGTTGCGGGAACATGCCATACCAAGCACGTTTACCTTCAGGTGCATTTTCGGTTGCAAGTAATACCGCACCACTCCATTCACCGCCTAAACCAAGTCCTTGCCCTAAACGACAAAGTGCCAGTAGCAGTGGCGCAGCAATACCAATTTGCGCATAGGTGGGTAGTAAACCGATACATACCGTTGAGATACCCATGGTCAGCAATGCTGCAACCAGTGTGGCTTTACGTCCAATACGGTCACCTAAATGTCCAAATAGTGCTGCACCAATAGGGCGAGCAATAAAGGCAATTGCAAATGTGGCTAACGATTGGATGGTTGCTGTGGTCGGGTCTGTACTTGCAGGAAAGAACAGATGAGGGAAGATAATAACGGCAGCTGTGGCATAAATATAAAAATCGAAAAACTCGATTGTTGTACCAACAAGGCTTGCGGTAAGTACACGTGTTTTAGAATTTGTAGCGGCTTCTGGAGTCGCAATAATAGAATTTGATGATGTCATGGATGACCTTACGCTTATTAAAAATAAAAAATTAGTTTTAAAAGGGTAATCTTTTTAAAAAAAGCGTAATTTCTTAAAAAAATACGAAATACCGACTTATGTCTACGAATTTAGGGTTGCTAAAAAATGTAGAAATAGAGGGTTATATCACGTAAAGATAGATGGCTAAGAAATGTGATCCAGCACCAATCAATACAAAAACATGCCAGATAGCATGGGTGTATCTTACTCTTTTTAAGGCATAAAACAATGCACCAATGGTATAAGCAAGCCCGCCAATGATGAGGTAGGTTAAAGCTTGTTCACTTAAAAAGCGTTGCATATCATCCATGACCAGTACGGCAAGCCAGCCCATCAGCAGATAAGCGAAGAGCGAAATTTTCTGAAAACGATGGATGAAAACTAACTTGAATAGTGTACCAATAACAGCAATAACCCAAAGCGCAATTAATAAGTAATGTGCCTTTGTTGTTGGAAGCGCGATAGATAAAAAAGGGGTATAGGTTCCAGCAATCAAATAATAAATAGCGGTGTGATCCAGTTTTTTGTACCAATAACGTTTGGTGTCGTCAGTGGCAAAGTGATAAAGGGCGGAACTTGAAAAAAGTAGGATCATACTGAACGCATAGACAGATAAGCCCAGAAATTGTCCTAGTGGTAAATAATTGCCTTTAATCAACAGCAAGATACTCGCAATAACTGCGAGTATTGCGCCAAGTGCATGACTCATTGCATTAATTTGCTCTTCACGTGGATCGTAAGATTGAATATTGAAAGACGTCATGGTTGATTTCTATAATTAAAAATACATTTGTATAGTAATGAGATTTTACCTTTAAAGTAAGAAGTTTTACACTCACAGCTTAATTTATTCGAGTTATCTTCATGTCGCAATTGGCTTCTTCTTTTATTCAGGAACAACAATTCTTAGATGCCTTTCAGCAAGCTATTGAAACACAAAGTTTTGATCGAATAATTCTGAGCCAATATAAAGGTGAATTAGAACATTTAGAGAAAATCACGTTACGCGTTATTTTATTACAAGATCAGCCTGTTTTAAGTGGCCTGTATCGTTATAAGACTCAGGATGTCACGAAAAACTATCCTTTGGCAGAAGCGCAGCAACTCATTCAAAATTTATTGGCACACTGTAAGCAAGCCAATCTTTTTACCAGTACCGAGGAGCTACAACTGAAAAAGAATAAGAAAAAAGCCATGTTAACGGTCACTAAAAATCAAGCTGTAGCAAAGTCTCAGACTTTAGAACACCAACAGGGGCATGATCGTGCCAAGCATCGTTATGTTGATCAAGACAGTTATTTTTTACAACCGTTAGGGATTACCGACAACAAAGCACAAATTATTCCAAGCATGGCGCGTAAGTGGAAACAGATTAATAAATTTGTGGAAATTTTTTCAGGTGCTTTAGCTCAAATTACGCCGCAAGAGCATACTTTACGTGTGGTTGATTTTGGTTCGGGTAAAGGTTATCTGACCTTTGCTTTATATGACTATTTAGCCAAACAAGGTCAAACGCCATTTGTCACTGGGGTCGAGCTGAACCCTAAAATGGTCGAATTTTGTCAAAAGGTGGTGCAAGAATCGCAATTTACGCAACTGGATTTTTTCCAAGGTGATGTCCGAACCTATCAACCTGAACACTTAGATGTGATGATTGCACTACATGCCTGTGACGTGGCCACGGATTTTGCCATTCATACAGGAATTCGTTTAAATGCCCAAATGATTATGTGCGCGCCGTGTTGCCATAAAGAATTACGTCCACAAATGCAAAGTCCAGCTGTGTTGAAGCCGATGTTGCAATTTGGGATTCATGCTGGACAACAAGCGGAAATGCTGACCGATACCATTCGTGCCTTATTGTTAAAAGCCTATGGCTATGAAACCAAAGTTTTTGAGTTTGTGGCTTTGGAACATACCAGTAAAAATAAAATGATTTTGGCGACCAAACGTCAAGATTTTGAAGCACCTGATCAGGCAGTTTTAGCGCAAATTGTGGCGTTAAAACAAATGTATGGTATTCAAAAACATTCACTTGAATTGTTACTGAATCATCAGTGGGATCAGCAAAATATTGGCGAAAAGTGTTAATTTAAGTTGTTAAAAATAGTGTTCAAGTTGCTTTTAGTTCTAGGATAAAAAATTGTAATGTCAGAGTTTAAGATATATTCAGGTCTGTGGACTGATTTACAGCAAGATGCCAAATACATTCGTGAGACGGTGTTTATTCAAGAACAACAAATTGCACCTGAAGATGAATGGGATGCAGAAGATGCCATTTCTTTACATTTTGTGGTTTTAGATCAGCATCAGCCGATTGCTACGGCACGACTTTTGAAAAATAACAGTGTCGGGCGTGTGGCTGTACTTAAGGAATATCGTGGCAAGGGCGTTGGTCGTGTGTTGATGCTTGAAATTATTCAGCAGGCGAAACATGAACAACGTGAATTTTTAAAGTTGTCGGCACAGGTTCATGCCATCGCATTTTATGAAAGTTTGGGTTTTAAAGTTCAGGGCGATGAATATTTGGATTGTGGCATTCCACATGTAGATATGAGGCTTTTATTTGCTTGATGGAATGATTGATTTTGAAAAAATAAAAGCCACTTTTCGTGGCTTTTATTTGATGAATCTAAAAATTAATGACCCTGTTCAGATTCTGTTGCTGTTTTATTTTCTGCCATCCCAGCATGCTCGTCTGCCGGCATATGAGGAGCTTCTGTGGTTGCTGACGCACTTGCCTCACTTAGATTTTTTTGTTTTTCAGCTTCAGTCAGTGCTTCTTGAGACATGACTGGTGCATTTTTAAAAGCGGTCTGATTGCTCTCAGCACGCTTCTGACTTGGCATGTAATCAGGTTCGTTGCTTATAGCAAGATAGAAAAAGCCGAGGAAAAAAGCACTTAAAATAAAAGCGATAATGAGGGCTTTCCAACCCCAAGGCGATTTTTCAGGAGAAGTGTTATCAGTCATGAGAAAATACCAAAATGGATAAAAATAAATCAGAATTATGTAACTTTATAACACATTATTGTTTGAAAGCCGATGAATAAATGACTGAACCCTTTTATTTAAGTAAGAGATTAAAGTCAATATTAAAATCCTGATTTTTATTTTAAATATGACCAAATTTATATCTACTTTGAACATAAGAACATCAAAGGTGGAGATGTGTTTTGAATGAGAAAAAATGATTGAGATATGATCGCCCTAATCTTGAATGGAAAAAAGAGCGATCATATTGTGTATTTATCAGCAGATATTATGCAATTTTTTCGCCAGTATGTGCTTTATCTATCAGTAGTTGTGGTGCTTTAAAACGCTCACCGTATTTCGCTTGCAGTGTATTGGCACGGATTAAGGCTTTTTCTAAACCATATTGATTGAGAAACTGCAATGCACCACCTGTCCAAGGCGCAAAACCAATACCAAAAATAGAACCGACATTGGCATCGACCACGGATTCTAAAACACCTTCTTCAAAACATCGCAAAGTATCTAAAGACTGTACAAACAGGAAGCGATCAATCATTTCCTGTTCTGAAATATCCGTGTCTTTTTTCCAGTGGCTTAAGCCATCCCATAAATGTTTTTTGGCATTTTCAGGATATTCATAGAAACCCGCACCCGCAGCTTTACCTTTACGTTGAAATTGATGAATCATGGTTTCAATCACATCATCTGCACCTGAGCGAGGTAGGTCTTTGCCTTCAGCTTGCAGGGCTTTACGGGTCTCATTTGCTATATGTTCAGATAAGGTCAGAGACACCTCATCTTGAATAGCAAGTGGTCCTATAGGCATGCCTGCTTTAAGGGCTGCCATTTCAATTTTAGCAGGATGAACCCCTTCCGCGAGTAAACGTAAGCCTTCTTGAACAAAGGTACCAAATACGCGACTGGTAAAGAAACCACGACTGTCATTGACCACAATCGGTATTTTGCCAATTTGCTGTACATAGTCATACGCTTTGGCTAATGTTTCAGCTGAGGTGTTTTTACCTTTAATAATTTCAACCAGTTGCATTTTGTCGACAGGGCTAAAGAAATGTAGACCAATAAAATGGCTATCGTCTTTAGAGGCTTTGGCAAGTTCTGTAATCGGCAGGGTCGAGGTATTGGAAGCCATAACACCATCATCGATCAAATAGCTTTCAGCTTCTTGGGTGACTTTGGCTTTTAGTTTTGGATTTTCAAAAACTGCTTCAATAATTAAATCACAGCCTTGTAACTCCTCAGCAGATGCTGTTGCCGTAATAAACGCTAAAACTTGCTCACGTTTTTCGGCAGTCATCCGACCTTGTGATACTTTTTTATCTAGCAGTTTTTGGCTATAGGCTTTGCCTTTTTCTGCATTTTCCAGCGTAACATCCTTGAGTACAACTTGAATGCCTTTACTTGCCGTTGTATAGGCAATACCTGCACCCATCATACCTGCACCAAGTACACCGACTTTTGTTGCTTGCCATTTCGCGATATCTTTAGGACGGCTTGCACCAGACTTAATTGCATTTAATCCGTGCCAGAATGTTCCAATCATATTTTTGGAAATTTGACTTGTGGCAAGGTAAGTAAAGTAACGAGACTCAATGGTCAGTGCAGTATCGACATCAACTTGAGCACCTTCAACGGCTGCGGCCATGATGGCTTCAGGCGCAGGGTAACACCCTTTGGTTTTATCGCGTAGCATGGCGGGAGCAATCGCAAGCACTTGAGCAACAGCAGGTGTTTTGGGATCACCACCTGGGATTTTATAGCCTTTTACATCAAAAGGTTGTTGCGATATTGGATTGGCTTTGACCCAAGCCAATGCTTTTTCGAAGAGTTCTTCTTCAGACTCAGCCGTATCGTGGATTAAGCCTAAGGACTTGGCTTTATCAACCGTAAATTGTTTGCCTTCTATCAGGAAAGGAAAAGCATTTTGCAGACCAAGTAGGCGCACCATACGCACGATACCGCCACCGCCTGGTAGTAAACCTAGCGTGACTTCGGGTAAGCCAAACTTGGCTTTAGCATCATTTAAGGCAATACGATGATGGCAGCCTAAAGCCAGTTCCCAACCGCCACCCAGAGCCGTACCATTTAAGGCTGCGACCACAGGAATTCCACGCGTTTCGATATAACGCAGTTTGGCTTTCATCTCTTCAATCATGTTAAAGAATGCTGTGGCATGCTCTGGCTCTGCTTGAATCAGTTCATCGAGGTCACCACCGGCAAAAAAAGTTTTTTTCGCTGAACGGAAAATAATGCCTGAAATTTCTGCATCGGCTTGTAGCTTGGAAACGGTATCTTCCAGTGCTGCGCGGAAATCAGCGTTCATGGTGTTGGCAGATTGGTTTGGAGAATCTAAAGTTAAAATGACGATATTATCAGCATTTTTTTCATATTGAATTGCGCTCATGATAGTTCTCCTTATACCAACTCAATAATCGTTGCGATACCCATACCACCACCAACACACAATGTTGCAAGGCCACGCTTTTTGCCTTGACGTTCCAACTCATCTAGCAATGTGCCTAAAATCATTGCGCCTGTTGCACCCAGTGGATGTCCCATTGCAATTGCACCACCATTAACATTGACTTTGGCAGGATCAACCTTAAGTTCTGTGATAAAACGCATCACCACCGCAGCAAAAGCTTCATTGACTTCAAACAGGTCAATATCATTAATCGTTAAGCCTGCTTTGGCTAAAGCTTTACGTGCAGCAGGTGCAGGGCCTGTCAACATGATAGTCGGGTCACTACCGACCAATGCCGTTGCCAAAACTTTGGCACGCGGTTTTAGCCCTTGCTCCTTAACTGCTTTTTCAGAAGCCAACAAAACAAGTGCAGCGCCATCGACAATGCCTGATGAATTCCCTGCATGATGCACATGGTTAATATTTTGAACTTCAGGATATTTTTGTAGGGCGATGGCATCGAAACCCATTTGTCCCATCATGGCAAAGCTAGGATTGAGTTTTGCTAAACCTTCCGCAGTGGTATTGGGTTTAATAAATTCATCTTTAGCTAAAATAATGACGCCTGCTTTATCTTTTACAGGGATAATCGATTGATTAAAATAACCTTTGGCTTGTGCAGCAGCGGCTTTCTTTTGTGAGTTCTCGGCAAAATTATCGACATCAGAACGCGTATAACCATCAATTGTTGCAATTAAATCTGCACCAATTCCTTGGGGAACAAAGTTTGCTGCCATGTTGGTTTCAGGATCCAGTGCCCAAGGGCCGCCGTCTGAACCCATCGGCACGCGAGACATCGACTCAACTCCACCGGCAACCACAATATCTTCCCATCCTGAACGGACTTTTTGTGCAGCCATATTAACTGCCTCGAGTCCTGAGGCACAGAAACGGTTAATTTGTACGCCAGCAACATCATTGTCCCAACCTGCCGCAATGGCAGCCGTTTTGGCAATATCAGAACCTTGATCACCAATTGGGGTGACACAGCCCAACACAATGTCATCGACTTTAGAGGTATCCAGTTGGTGACGATCTTTCAGTTCATTGAGCAATGTGGTGAGTAGGGTGATGGGTTTCACTTCATACAGTGAACCGTCTTTTTTCCCTTTTCCGCGTGGTGTGCGAATGGCATCAATGATGTAGGCCTCGCTCATAGTTGTTCCTTTATAATAAATTTAAAATTGTTATGATTTTGAGTGTAATGATAATTTTTTGAAGTGCAATGACCAGAACGAATCAGATCATTTGAAGTTTCTTGCCAAGTCTGAAACGGTTTAATGTAGCACTTTAGCCGAATTTATTTTGCAATAGATTGAAGAGGGCTTAAATTGCAGCAAGCACCATCATAATGCGGAGTTGATCAAATGAGAAATATTCGGGCAAAAGCAGTCTGCCTGTTTAGGCATGATGATCGAGTGCTCTTGGCACAAGCTTTTGATCCAAAAAAGAATGAACATTATTTAATGCCTATTGGTGGTGGAGTAGAATTTGGTGAACGTGCTGTAGAGGCTATTCAGCGCGAAGTGATGGAAGAAATTCAACAGCAGATCTGCAATGTACAGTTGCATCAAATTTTTGAAAATATTTTCACTTTTGATGGGCAGCAAGGCCATGAAATTGTTTTTGTTTATAGTGCTGATTTTGTCAGCCAAGCTGTTTACAACATGTCAGAGCTATGCGGTGTGGAATCGAATGGCGCATGTTATACCGCTGCTTGGTATAGCCAAACGCAGCTGGATATTTTGAATGATCCAATTTATCCAGATGGAATTAGTCTGTTGCTGTTTCCGTTAATAGAAGGGACATAAAAAAGCCCAGATACATGATCTGGGCGGAGAAACTATGATGAATTTAAAAGATTAATGATAGCCGTGTAATTGACGGTACAGTCCCGGTGTTACACCTGTCCATTTCTTAAATGCACGGTGGAAGGTACTGGTTTCACTAAAGCCAACTTGTTGTGCTACATCTTCTAGTGTTAAGTTTGGATTCAATAACAGATGGATTGCAGCATCACGGCGTAAGGCATCTTTTACGCCTTGATAACTTTTACCTTCCGCAGCCAAACGACGACGCAAAGTTTGCGGTGAAAGATAGAGCATCGAAGCGACATCATTCAAGGTTGGCATTTCTTCACCAATTTGGCTTTTTAATACGTCACGAATACGTGAAGTTAAAGAGTTGGTGTTTTTAAATTTAACCAAAAGCTGAGCAGGTGCTGCTTTTAGGAATTCTTCAAGATTTTCTTCTGTTTGACGCAGAGGTAAATCTAGATAGTCTGCGGCAAAGGTAATTTCGGTACGCTGTGAATCAAATTGTATTACAGGTGCAAAGAACAGTGCATCGTATTCATCTGCATGCGCAGGACGAGGGTAACCAAAATGGACACGTTCTAGTGGAAGACGGCGTTCAATCAACCAAGAGGCTAAACCATGCCAAATCATCAGCATGCTTTCAGTAATGAAGTGATCTGGATCTAGGCTCTTTGGAATAAGCGGAACCAGACGTGCTTCATGTTTGTCGCGTTCAAGGGTTACCGACCATTCATCACCAAAGAGCTTATAAAACTGTGATGAAAGCTCCAAAGCCTCACCTAAAGTTTTCGCGTGAATAATCAACTGGCACATAATGGCAAAAGTGCCCAAACGACGTGGCTGAATATCAAAGCCGATATGTTCGTCTTGGGTCACCATCCACAACATTTTAATAAATCGGGTGTACTGTTCTGGGGAGATACGTGCTTTAGGCTGACGTAATAACTCAGCCTCTATGCCGACATGGGACAATAAGGTTTCAACGTCCATGCCTAGACGTTTGACGCCTGTGAGAGCCGCATTGACGAAGTGGATACTAATCGTATCGCGACTCATGTTAAATCCTTCAGTCTCTTTTATATTCACTTTAGTTGACCTAAATGACGCTAAAAATTGTTTGAGTGGCAATTTACAATAAATATTTTGCCTTGTTTACATCTTAAATTGCCGAAATGATCAAGGTAAATGGCTGAACATGACATTGTTTTGTTACTTTTATATTTCTAATATGGGTAAAAAATCAACATAGAATGAGTAAAAATAACATGAATGCAGCTTTAAAAGGATTAAAAGTCCTCGATTTTTCTACACTTTTACCTGGACCATTTGCCACATTGTATTTGGCAGATTTAGGTGCAGAAGTGATTCATGTCGAATCACCTTCACGTCCAGATCTGATTCGTCTACTCCCGCCGTATGCCAATGGGCAAGCGACTTCACATAGTTATTTGAATCGTAATAAACAATCTATAGCCTTAGATTTAAAAGATACTCAAAACATAGAACTGATTAAGAGTAAAATTGCTGACTTTGATATTGTGGTTGAGCAGTTTAGACCTGATGTGATGAAGCGATTAGGTCTGGACTATCAGACACTGGCAAAAATTAACCCACGATTGATTTATTGTTCCATTACGGGGTATGGGCAAACAGGACTTTACAAAGATAAGGCGGGTCATGACATCAATTATCTCGCACTTTCTGGGATTGCAGGACATAGTGGTCGACAAGACAGTGGTCCACCACCGATGGGTGTTCAAATTGCCGATGTTGCAGGTGGTTCTTTACATGCTGTGATTGGGATTTTATCTGCTGTGATTGAGCGTCAACGCAGTGGGCAAGGGCAGTATGTTGATATTTCTATGACGGATTGTGCAGTAACTTTAAATAATATGGCTGCTGCTGCGACGCTGGCTGGGAAAACTCCCCAATATGCTGAAAAGAGTCATTTGAATGGTGGAACTTTTTATGATTATTACCAAACGCAAGATGGTCGATATTTATCGGTAGGCAGTCTTGAACCACAGTTTATGTCAGGCTTAGCCACTGTTTTAGAATTGCCGGTTCTTTTAGAAAAAGGCGCTTCTTTTGATGAAACAGATCGAAAATTGGTGAAGCAAGTACTGCAAGAAAAAATTAAAACCAAGACCTTTACAGAATGGTCATCTATTTTTGCAGGACTAGATGTATGTGTAGAACCTGTTTTGCAATTAGATGAAGCATTAACATCGCCTTTGGCAAAACAACGGCAATGGGTAGTCGATATTCCGCTTTCTGAAGGAAGTGCACAGACAGAGCCTCAATTGGCATGTCCAATTAAGTTTTCACGCTCAAAAATGAGCTATAGACACATTGGTAAAACGTTGGGTGAGGATTCTTTTTAAATATCACAATTTGATAAAAAGTAGCCATATTAAAACAATAAAATAACAAAAATATGTGCTATTTACAAATAATGGGCGTAACCTATACATAGGTTACAAATTGTTAATAAGGTCACTAATTATGAATAAATATAGAGGTCGTATCTATTTTGGAGTTAGCCTTTTAACTTTAAGTTGTGGCATTCAAAGTGTTTACGCGAATAATGCATTTTCTCCAGAAAGCCAGTGGATGCTGGGTGACTGGAATGGGCAGCGTACAGCACTGCAACAACAAGGCTATGATTTTAGCTTTGGTTATACAGGTGAAATAGCAACAGTTTTAGATGCCAAACAGCATTCCAGTGATGGTACAGAATATGCGGATCAATTTGCGCTTGGTGCACATCTGGATTTGGAAAAAATTCTAGGTTGGCAGGATACTGAAGCACAAATTACGATTACCGAACGGAATGGTCACTCCCTTTCACAAACTTCGGATGCACTTGCAGGACATTTAAGTTCCGCTCAAGAAGTATGGGGACGTGGACAAACGTGGCGTTTGACTGATTTTTGGATTAAAAAACAATTTCTGGATCAGAAACTTGATATCAAAGTCGGTCGTTTTGGTGAAGGTGAAGATTTTAATAGTTTTGACTGCGATTTCCAAAATTTGGCACTTTGTGGTTCTCAAGTGGGGAACTGGGTTGGCGACCAATGGTATAACTGGCCCGTTAGCCAATGGGCAGCTCGTGTCAAATATAATGTTCGCCCTGATCTTTATGCTCAAGTCGGTGTGTATGAATATAATCCAGAAAACTTAGAACGAGGCAAAGGCTTTAATTTAAGTACTGATGGTTCACATGGTGCAATTATTCCTGCCGAAGTCGTTTGGCAACCGAAAGTCGGTAACGAACAACTTTCAGGTGAATACCGCGTAGGTTATTACTATAGTACTGCGGATGCTCAAGAAATTACCCAAGAGGCCACTTCGCACAAACAAGGTGGATGGTTAGTTGCGAAACAACAATTAACAGCTCATCAAGGGGATGCATCACGTGGTCTTACGGGTTTTATAAACTTAACTTTACATGATAGCGACACAAATACTGTCAGTGATATGCAAAATGTGGGTTTAGTTTATAAGGGTTTAATGAACTCTCGTCCGCAAGATGAGATTGCTATCGGTGTAGCTCGAATCAGCATCAATGATGATGTCAACAATATAGTAGACACTCGTGGTCTACAAAATGAAGAATACAATGCCGAAATTTATTACGGCATGCATGCTACAAATTGGTTAACCATTCGTCCAAATGTGCAATATGTTCATCATGTTGGTGCATACAAAAATGGAGAAAATGCTTGGGTTGGCGGCATTAAGTTCCAAACGGTGTTCTAGTTTCTAGATGATAAATACTTGATCTAGAACACGGAACGCATTGATACGTAACGATACAACGTATGCTTGGCTAGGTCAGGTATTTAATATCTAAAAACTACAAAAATAGGTGCTCATATTTGTTAAGCAAATATGGGCTTTAAAATTAAGAATTTTAGAAATAGGTGGTTCATATGAATACTCCATCTTCAGGTTCAGGATTAAAAACGATTTTGGCAATTGTTGCTATAATTATCGGTTTAGTCCTGCTGATTGGAGGAATTTATCTTGCAGTGCTTGGTGGGTCTTGGTACTACATCATTGCAGGTTTATTCTTCATCGCGACTGCAATTTTATTGCAAAAATTAAAAAGCTCGGCACTCATTGTTTATGCTGTATTTGTATTGGGTACAGTGGTGTGGGGCTTATGGGAAGTGGGTTCTGACTTCTTTGCGTTAGCACCTCGTTTAGATATTTTGGGTGTATTTGGTCTGTTATTATTAATTCCAGCGGTCACTCGTGGTTTTAACAATACGAAAGGCGCAAAAATTGCTCTGACAGGTACATTGGCAATCACTATTGCAGTGATGATCTATTCTATTTTTAATGATCCTCAAGAAATTCGAGGTGAATTAACGACCAAGCAGCCTACTACTGCACAGCCGATACCCGGTATTGCTGATGCGGACTGGCCAGCCTATGGTCGTACTCAGTCAGGTCTACGTTATTCTCCATTAAATCAAATTAATTCAGAGAACGTGAAAGAATTGAAGGTTGCTTGGACATACAACACAGGCGATTTTAAAACTGAAAATGACTCAGGTGAAACAACCAATCAGGTGACGCCAATTAAAGTTGGCGACAATATGTACATCTGTACAACGCACCAAAAATTGGTTGCGCTTGATCCTGCAACAGGTACGGCGAAATGGACATTTGATCCGAAGTTAAAAGCGGATAAGACATTTCAGCATTTAACCTGTCGTGGTGTTTCGTATTTTGATGCGAGTAATACAGTAGGCTTTGAAACCAGTTTAGCTGCGAAGAAAACTACTTCAGCAGAATGTCCTAAAAAAATTATTTTACCTGTTAATGATGGTCGTCTAGTTGCGATCAATGCTGACACGGGTAAAGCATGTACAGATTTTGGTAAAAATGGCGAAGTTGATTTACAAAAAGACATGCCATTCCCTTATCCGGGCGGTTATATCCCAACGTCACCTCCAGTGATTACGGGTACAACTATTATTATTGCGGGTTCAACCACAGATAACTATTCTACTGAAGAGCCATCTGGTGTTATTCGTGGTTATGACGTTAATACTGGAGCATTGCTTTGGGTGTTTGATACGGGAGCGGAAGATCCAAATAAAATTCCAGGTCCTGGTCAAAAATATGTTCAAAACTCTCCAAACGCATGGGCACCTTTAGCTTATGACGCTAAGTTGGACATCGTGTATGTTCCAACGGGTGTTGGTACGCCTGATATTTGGGGCGGCAACCGTACTGAATTACATGAGCGTTATGCAAACTCGATGTTGGCGATCAATGCATCTACGGGTAAATTGGTTTGGGACTTCCAAACCACGCATCACGATTTGTGGGATATGGATGTACCATCTCAACCGACATTGACTGATATTAAAAATCAATCGGGTCAAACCGTCCCTGCAATTTATGTATTAACGAAAACAGGGAATGTCTTTGTTTTAGATCGCCGTACTGGCGAAGCGATTGTACCGATTACTGAGAAACCGGTGCCACAAACAGTGAAACGTGGTCCTCAAACTAAAGGTGAGCGCTATTCTCCAACGCAACCATTCTCTGATTTTGATCTTGCACCAAAAGAAAGATTGACGGACAAACAAATGTGGGGTGCCACCATGTTTGATCAATTGATCTGTCGTGTGTCTTTCCATAAATTGAACTATGACGGTATTTATACTCCACCTTCAGAAAATGGAACTTTGGTATTCCCTGGTAACTTGGGTGTGTTTGAATGGGGCGGCATGTCAGTCAACCCAGACCGTCAAATTGCCGTGATGAATCCGATTGGCTTGCCATTTGTGTCTAAACTGATTCCAGCAGATCCGAACCGTCCAAAAACGGCCAAGGGTGCAGGTACTGAAGCGGGTGTTCAGCCGATGTATGGCGTGCCTTACGGTGTTGAAATTAGCGCGTTCTTGTCTCCATTCGGCTTGCCATGTAAACAGCCTGCATGGGGTTATGTGGCGGGTGTAGATTTAAATACGCATGAAGTGGCTTGGAAACGTCGTATTGGTACGATTCGTGACAGTATGCCGGGTATTCCTTTACCACCATTTAAAATGGGTGTACCAATGCTGGGTGGTTCAATTTCAACTGCCGGCAACGTAATGTTTGTGGGTGGAACTCAGGATGATTACATTCGTGCAATTAATGTCACTAATGGTGATGAGCTTTGGAAAGGGCGTTTACCCGCAGGTGGACAAGCAACACCAATGACTTATGAAAGCAACGGTAAACAATACGTGGTGATTATGGCAGGTGGTCATGGTTCCTTTGGCACCAAGATGGGTGATGCACTGGTTGCCTATGCGTTACCAGATCAAAAATAATTTGTTGTAAATTAATTGATTAAAAAGCCTGATTCGTCAGGCTTTTTTATGGTTTAAATTGAATCATTTTTAAATATCTAATTCGCTTACTTAAAATAGAGATCAGTTTTTTTGCTTAGATTTGCATATTTAGGTTGTATATGAAAAATAGTGATAAACAAGTGAAAATAACATCAAATCGGATAAAAGCAGCAGGATTCTGCTGTATTTCGCTATATCAGTGAACTCTTGATACCCTTATCAGTAAAACCGCTATTAAATATGTAAAAAACGCATTTTGTTGATAGGTTAAATCTCGTTATGCTGTGCATCGTTATAATAGAAACTACTAGCTGTACGCCATGTATTTATATACTGATTTTGATCAGCAACTGGTCAATGAACGTGTTGCACAATTCCGTGACCAAACGGAACGTTATTTAGCGGGTAAATTGACGGAAGATGAATACCGTCCGCTACGTCTACAAAATGGTTTATACGTTCAACGCTATGCGCCAATGTTACGTATTGCTGTACCTTATGGATTAATGAATTCAAACCAACTGCGTAAAATTGCAGATTTGGCCAAAGAATATGACCGTGGTTACGCGCATGTATCAACACGTCAAAATATTCAGTTTAACTGGCCTGCACTAGAAAATGTGCCTGACATGTTGGCAGAACTTGCAACGGTTCAAATGCATGCCATTCAAACTTCGGGTAACTGTATTCGTAATACCACGACTGACCAATATGCAGGCGTGGTTGAGGGTGAGATTGCCGACCCACGTCCAACCTGTGAATTGATTCGTCAATGGTCAACATTTCATCCAGAATTTGCATTTTTGCCACGTAAGTTCAAAATTGCTGTATCAGCATTGGCGGAAACAGACCGCGCCGCAGTTTCATTCCATGATATTGGTATATATATCGTGAAGAATGAAGCAGGCGAAATTGGCTATAAAATTAAAGTGGGTGGCGGTTTAGGTCGTACCCCAGTCATTGGCAGTTTTATTCGTGACTTCTTGCCACGTGAAGATTTAATTGCGTATTTAGAAGCAGTTTTACGAGTCTATAACTTACATGGTCGCCGTGATAATAAATATAAAGCACGTATCAAAATTTTAGTTAAAGCTTTAACGCCTGCGGTATTTGCGGAAAAAGTTGAAGCTGAATTTGCGTATACCATTCAGACTTTAAAAATTCAGCCTGAAATTTTGAAAAAATTAGATGAAGAATTCCCCCCATTTGATTATCAAGATTATGCAGATGAAGACTTTACTGAATTGTTTGCAGCTCATCCAAAATTCAAGCAATGGTTTAATATCAACACCAATGCACATAAAGTAAAAGGTTATCGTATCGTTACGATTTCATTGAAACGTACAGGTATCGCACCGGGTGATATGAGCACGGAAGAAATGAACTTGATTGCTGATTTAGCAGATCAATTTACTTTCGGTGAACTTCGTACCACCCATGAACAAAATATTTCATTGGTTGATGTACCGCAAAAAGATTTATTTGCAGTATGGCAAACGCTTGAAGCAAATAACTTGGCACGTGCGCATATTGGTTTTATCACTGATATTATTTGCTGTCCGGGCGGTGATTTCTGTTCATTGGCAAATGCGAAATCAATTCCAATTTCAGAAGCGATTTCACGCCGTTTTGATGACCTAGATACGATTTATAACTTAGGTAAATTGGATCTCAATATCTCAGGTTGTATGAATGCTTGCGGTCATCACCATGTAGGTAATATTGGTATTTTAGGGGTCGACAAAAAAGGCGCCGAATTCTACCAAATTACGTTGGGTGGTAATGCAGATCATGATGCTTCAATTGGTGACATTCTAGGACCATCATTTGCAGCAGACCGCGTGCCTGACGTGATTGAAGAAATTTTAAATACCTATCTTGACCTTCGTACTGAGGGTGAAGAATTTGTAGAAACTTATCGCCGTGTTGGCATTCAACCCTTTAAGGAGCGTGCATATGCTTAATACCGCATTACAAGTGCTCTCTAAAGATGGCACGATTGCAGACAATACTTATCAAGTGATTGGCGAAGATGGCGTATTGCCACAAGGTGATGTGGTTTTAACGGTTGAACAGTTAGAGCAAATCGCAAATGTATCTGGTAAAAAAGCGCTATACATTACCGTGGATGCTTCTCCTGAAGTAAACCAATTTCCACTGGATCAATTAGATGCAATCTTTATTGAGTTTGCAGGCTTTAACGATGGTCGTGGTTATTCATTTGCAGCATTGCTGCGTCGTCAAGGCTATCAAGGTGAGCTTCGTGCGACAGGTGATATCTTTAAAGATGTGTTGAACTATTTAAAACGTTCGGGCTTCGATACTTTTGTGGTGAAAGAAGGTAAAGATATTCATGAAGCAGCAGCAGGTTTACATGATTTTAAACAGCCTTATCAGGCTTCCACCGCAGTTGCACAGGCAAGCTATCAAACAGGTGCTTAATCTCCATTAAGTCATCAATAAAAAAGCCGGCTGAATGTCGGCTTTTTTGTGGTTAAAGAAAATATTACATTTCTTCTAGCTGGCAATTGACCATCCATTTCACTCCAAACTGATCGGTGAAAGCACCATATAGCGCTCCCCAAAAGGTCTTTTCTAAAGGCATTTCAATTTGACCATTGACAGATAAAGTATCAAACAAGCGTTTTGCTTCGGCTTGCTCACTGGCATCTAAATTAATTGAAATATAGTGATTATTGCCTTGAGTAAATATGCTATTGGTTTGTGCACAGAATTGATCATTGGTGTCGGATGCCATCAATTCGGTAAATTTATTGATCGGTAGGGATACATGCAGAATAAGATTTTTATCGGCTTCTGATAAAGTGACACCTTCTTCAGCAGGTAATTCACCATAACGGGTAAGATTCGAAAACTCACCACCAAAAACCGATTTATAAAAGTTAAAAGCAGCCTCAGTTTCACCCTGGAAATTGAGGTAATGATTGAGTTGCATCTCGATGTGTCCGTATTGTTGTTTTGAGTTTTCTAATTTAACAGGCTTAGGCAGAAACAATGATGAAAAAGTGTAAGTGTAAAAAAATCCCTCAATAATGAAGGATAAAGTTCTCTCTCCCTATGGGAGAGAGTTAGAAAGAGGTGAAATTATAGTAACTCGATCGCTACAGCAGTAGCTTCACCACCACCGATACATAAAGCAGCAATACCTTTTTTACCGCCAGTACGTTTTAATGCATGAATCAAAGTCAAAATGATACGTGAACCAGTAGAACCTACTGGGTGCCCAAGTGCGCAAGCACCGCCATTAATATTCACTTTTTCAGCATCTAATTTGAAATCATCAATTGGGCACATGGTGACCATAGCGAAAGCTTCGTTAATTTCCCACAGATCAACATCGGAAGCTGTCCAGCCCGCTTTATCCAAAGTTTTTTGAATCGCACCCACTGGTGCAATGGTAAATTCTGAAGGGTGTTGAGAATTTGATGCATAAGCAACAATTTTTGCAAGCGGATTTAAACCTTTTGCTGATGCATTTTCTGCTGAAGTTAGTACTAATGCAGAGGCACCATCAGAAATAGAGCTGGCATTTGCAGCGGTAATTGTTCCATCTTTGGCAAAAGCAGGACGGAGTGTTGGAATTTTTTCTATATTGGCGTTAAACGGTTGTTCGTCTTTATCAATGACAATATCACCTTTACGTGTTGAAACCGTAACAGGAGCGATTTCATCTGCAAAATAACCTTCGGTAATGGCTGTTTGAGCACGTTTGAGTGAACGAATGGCAAAATCATCCATTTGTTGGCGTGTATAGCCACGGGTATTGGCCATATCTTGAGCAAAAGAACCCATTAAACGACCTGTTTCAGCGTCTTCTAAGCCATCAAGGAACATATGGTCTTTAATTTCACCGTGACCCATACGATAACCACCACGTGCTTTTGGCAACACGTAAGGTGCATTGGTCATAGATTCCATGCCGCCTGCAACCACAATTTTAGCAGAACCCGCTTTGATCATATCTGCGGCTTGCATCACAGCTTTCATGCCAGAACCACAAAGTTTATTAATGGTTACTGCGCCTGTTGAGTCAGGAAGGCCAGCTTGGCGCATTGCTTGACGTGCAGGACCTTGCTTTAATCCAGCGGGGAGTACACAACCCATAATAACTTCTTCGATATCAGTTGGTTGTAATCCTGAACGAGCAATCGCTGCTTTAATGGATACTGCGCCCAGTTCGGGTGCTGTTACACCAGCTAAACTGCCTTGAAAACCGCCCATTGCTGTACGTGCACCATTTACAATTACGATGTCTGTCATTTTCTTTACTCCGATATTTACTTTTAAGTCGATTATTTTTCAAACTTAAGCAGTATATTGAAAAATACTCAGGAATAAAGTCTGATAGCTCGCTAGTTGTAGACTCATGGGTTCTTAGCAAGTTGAAGGGTTTTCAATACGGATATGTCCCATATTACTGAGTATTATTTTATGCAGTGGTTGCTGATAGGTGGAACAATAATAAAAACTACCATTCGAACCAATAGGAAGCCCATTTGCTGCTTGAAAAGTTAAACTTGGAATGCTTAAAGTTCCTCTCCAGTTTAAATTGCCATATTTCAAGTTGGTTGATTCGGTCAGGATAATTTTTTCACTGACATCTACTTGTCTACTTTTATTGGAATCGAGAAAAACAATAAAACCTGAATTCCAATGGTTTATTTGACAATTTAATTTATCTTGGCTAGGACAAATGACAACATTGGTATGTTGAAGTGTGGCATGCGATTTTGCCAATTGAATACTTGAAATCAGTTTGTTGGTTGTTTTTATTGTTTCTTGTTTTGCCATTATTTCATGAAAATGAGGTAGGGCGAGAGTTGTGATAATTGCTAAAATAGCGATCGTAATGATGAGCTCAATGAGCGTAAAAGCATTTTTTTGTTTAAAAAACATTGAATTAACCTTTTGGTATATTTTTTTAATGGTTTATGTTGTTAATGGTTTATGTTATTAGTGTTTTGTTTTTGATCGTTTTTTCTGTAAGTAATATTTATTACTCAACTTTTAAGAAAACTGTTAAAATAATGCGCAAGTGACAATAAGCTATTCGCAATAAGAAATTGAGTAAAAAATTACCTAATTACAACGGAAATTGTAAGTAATTTTGTCAATAATTTACTTGATTAAATTTATCAAGCACTTGGAAAAAAATAAAGTGTTTGTATGATTCATAGTGAGTAGCTTAAAAATAAAACTGGGTATTAGAAAGCCTATTTCAGGATAGCCAAATTTTAGGCTTGAACTTGAACAACAATTGTTATCTCTGGAGGATAAATCCATGAAAATGAGTCGTATTGCACTAGCTATGCTAGTTGCTGCACCTTTAGCTGCTGCTAATGCTGGCGTAACTATTACCCCATTAATGGTTGGTTATACTTTCCAAGACACTGAACACAATGATAGCCGTGGTAACTTAATGAATGGTGGTCAAGAAATTCAAGACGATTTATTCGTTGGTGCAGCGATTGGTATTGAATTAACTCCATGGTTAGGTTTCGAAACTGAATATAACCAGGTTAAAGGTGATTCAGACCTCAATCAGGGTGAATATAAACAAACTCAAATCAATGGTAACTTCTATGCTACTTCTGATTTGATCACTAAAAATTATGATAGCAAAATCAAACCTTATGTATTGTTAGGTGCTGGTCATTATAAATATGATCTTGATAGCGTTGTTGGTCGTGAAGATCGTGGTACTACAGAAGAAGGTACTTTAGGTAACGCAGGTCTAGGTGCTTTCTGGCGCTTAAACGATGCTTTATCTTTACGTACTGAAGCTCGTGCTACTTACAATATCGATGAAGATTTCTGGAACTACACAGCTTTAGCTGGTCTAAATGTTGTTCTTGGTGGTCACTTGAAACCAGCTGCACCTGTAGTTGAAGTGGCTCCAGTTGAACCTGTTGTTCCAGTTCAACCAGTTCCACAAGAGTTGACTGAAGATCTTAACATGGAACTTCGTGTGTTCTTTGATACGAATAAATCAAACATCAAAGATCAATACAAACCAGAAATTGCTAAAGTTGCTGAAAAGTTAGTTGAATATCCAAACGCTACTGCTCGCATCGAAGGTCACACAGATAACACTGGTCCACGTGCATTAAACGAACGTTTATCTTTGGCTCGTGCTAACTCTGTTAAATCTTCACTTGTAAATGAATACAATGTAAACCCATCTCGTTTGTCTACTCAAGGTTTTGCTTGGGATCAACCGATTGCTGACAACAAAACTAAAGAAGGTCGTGCTATGAACCGTCGTGTATTCGCGACTATTTCTGGTAGCCGTACTGTAGTTGCTCAACAAGCTCAATAATTTATTATTGAACTGATCTAAAAAGCAGCCGTCAGGCTGCTTTTTTTATGAAAACAAAAATATATTTTTAGAATAATTAAAAGGTGTAGCGGTTAGATGCTTAATTCAATTTTTTAATTATTAAGTCATTTGATTTTTCAGCTCTATGTAACTCTCAGCCTTTGGGATTCAATAAATTTAGCTTGAGTAAGAGTGATCAAAGTCTTACTACAATCTGAACCAGAACAACAATACGCTCAATCTCTTTATCTTAGGTGGACAGCTCATATTTTGATTTATTCCTTATTGGAGTGAGAAGATTTATTCTGGTGCTAACTAAAGTATTCAATTATTTAACTAAATAGAATGGATATAGAAAGTCTTTTAATTTGAAAATTAAAATTTTGTCTGATTGAAATTATGTTAAGGCTAGAAATGGAATTTATTTTGTTCAGAGTATCTTGTAATGAATAGATGTATCAAAAGGTCATGTTGATCAGATATTTATTATTTTTGAAAAAGAAAAAGCAGCCTTAAGGCTGCTTTTTCTTTTTAGTAGAAGGTTAATTATCTTCTATATTTACGGGTTGGACATCCATTTCTTTGTATGGAATAAGCTTGGTTTTATATTTCCACTTATAACCTAACCAGATGACAAGAAATAGCGGAATACTAATATACGTTGAAGCTAAGCCTAACCAATCCACTTTTCCACCAATCAGTGCTTCATAGTTTTGACCTAGAATAATGATCGAGCAGAGGATAAAAGCAAACCATGGTGCAAATGGGAAGAACTTTGCCGTATAGGCTAAATCTTCCAGTTTATAACCTTGTGCTAAATAGCCTTTACGGAAACGATAGTGTGAAATCGCAATTCCTAACCAGACAATAAAGCCACACATCCCCGACATATTAAGCAACCAATTGAACACTTGTTGCTCACCAATGAAGGTGGTTAAAAAACAGAGTGCCGCAACTGCAGTCGTTGCATAAAGTGCATTCATCGGTACACCACGAGTATCCAGTTTTGCAAACCATTTGGGTGCGCGGCCTTCACGTGCCATGTCAAATAACATGCGTGTAGATGAATACATCCCAGAGTTACCCGCAGATAAAATGGCCGTTAAGATCACCGCATTCATTAAACTTGCAGCAAAAGCAAATCCTGCTTTTTCATACAGTAATGTAAATGGTGAAAGGGCAATATTGTCACCTGCAGCAGCTTGTAATAAACTCGGATCATCATATGCGACGAGTGTGCCAATAATGAAAATACACACCACATAAAATAATAAGATACGCCAGAAAATTTGCTTAATGGCAACAGGAATAGTTTTTTTAGGATCTTTAGATTCTCCCGCGGCAACCCCGACCATCTCTGTTCCTTGGAAGGAGAATCCTGCAATCATGGCAACACCAATCATGGCTTGTAGTCCACCGACAAAAGGTGCATCGCCTTTGGTCCAGTTGGAGAAAGTGACCATATTGGGTGTCAGGATGATTTTTGCAATCATGGCAATGCCAATAATAATAAAGACAATAATCGCAATGACTTTGACCAGTGAGAATAAAAACTCACTTTCACCAAAACCTTTCACGGTTAGTGAATTAATCGCAAAAATAATCGCAAGAAAAATGGCACTCCAGTAGAAACCGGGAATATCGGGAAACCAGAATTTCATAATGAACTGAACCGCAACCAGCTCAAAAGCAACCGTAATTGCCCAGTTGTACCAATAGTTCCAACCCAAGGCGAAACCAAAACCACCTTCTACATATTTAGTACCATAGGTAAAAAATGCACCTGAAGTGGGGTTGTGCGTGGCAAGTTCGCCTAAACTTGTCATTAAGAAATAAATCATTAAACCAATAAGAGCATAAGCGAGTAATGCGCCACCAGGACCTGCATTGGCAATGGTTGCACCAGAAGCGAGGAATAAACCTGTGCCGATGGAGCCACCAATCGCAATCATATTTAGATGGCGAGCACCAAGCTTCCGCTGTAGGTGCATCGGTTGATCAGTTGCACTCATCATTGTTCCTTAGATTTTTTTTGAGTGTTGGCGAACAGCACTTTAAAGCCTTGTTGATCTGCTTTAGTTGTACATTGACCAAAATTTTGCTCAATTAATAATGGGTAATTTAGAAAACGGTTGGCGACAATCCATAATTCACCGCCCGATTTTAAATGACGTCGTGAAGTTTTACATAAGCTTTCACTGGCGTTGTAATCAGTGTGGATACCTTGATGGAAGGGAGGATTGCTGACAATGGCATGTAAGAATAGTGGAGCATCTTCAATACCTGTCACTGCTTTAATTTCAAGTTGTTCTAGTGGGAGATTATTTTTTTCAAAGGTCATGCGAGTGGAAGCCAAAGCAAAAGCGTCAACATCCATCGCAAAAATTCGATTTTTAGGATTAAGTTTGGCTAAATAAGCACTGATGACACCCGAACCACAACCAAAGTCGGCAATTTTACCCGCAGTGACTTGTGATAAATAAGGTAAGAGAACCGCAGTACCAATATCTAAACGATTTTGACTAAAGACACCCGGTAAGGCACAGATATTCAAGTCGCCATTCGGTGTGGTAACGGTATATTGTTGTGCCCAGTCTTCCAGTTTTTTTGCGGTCACTGTTTTTTCAACGGTCATTTGCCACATTTGACAGTGACGTGCGCTATCTAATTTACAGGCTTTACCAAAAGGTAATAATTGTTTGGCAGCACGTTCAACGCCAGATTTTTTTTCGCCGACAAGGAAAATTGAAGCACCGATATTTAAACGGCTGACCACATTATGCAGGATGTAATTGAGTAATTCTTTTGACTTAGGGACAAAAATAATGGTTTGATCAAAACTGTCTTCAGGAAGATCAACACCAAAATGTACATTGGCTTGTTGGGTCTGAAAATATTGTAATTCATTATAATCCCATGTCCAGAAACATGGGGTGATGTCTTTCTCTAAATTGGAAAGTAAGTCATCCGTAGGTGCATTAATGAGTAGTACACGTCCAGATAGATATTCGTGCTGTCGAATGACAACTTCACTTCTAGGATCCATTTTTTTATCTCGCCATTGAAAAACTCTGCCCAGACAATGCTGGGCAGAGTTGATGCTGAAATGAAATTATTTCTTCGATTCAGGAAGAATAATGTTTAATAACAATGCTGCAATACCGCCTGTCGCAACACCAGAACTGAAAATATTACGAAATAATTCAGGCAGATGTTCAAGAATTTGAGGTACTTGTGCAACACCTAAACCAAGTCCTAGGGAAATGGCAATAATAAGTAAGGCACGACGGTCAAGTTGAATACCAGACAAAATATTAATGCCTGAAGCTGCAACCGCACCGAACATCACCATGACTGCACCACCAAGTACCGCTTGTGGTACGGCCTGAATCACGCCTGCAACAGCAGGAAATAAACCCAGAATAACCAGTAATATTGCAATCCAGATACCAACATAACGACTGGCCACACCCGTTAGTTGAATCACACCGTTATTTTGTGCAAAAACAGAACTTGGGAAGGTGTTAAAAATACCAGCAAGAAAAGAATTTGCACCATTGACCAGTACGCCACCTTTAATACGTTCCATCCATACTGGGCCATCTACAGGTTGATTCGATATTTTTGAAGTTGCGGTGACATCACCAATGGCTTCTAAAGATGTGACTAAATAGATGAATGCCATTGGAATAAATAAGCTCCAAGAGAAATTTAAACCAAAATGCATAGGTGTTGGAATTTGAATAAGGGGAGTGTCTTCTAAACCTGAAAAATTAAGATGTCCCATAAAACCAGCAACAATATAACCAATCACTAAAGCAATTAAAATAGCAGAGCTTTTGACCCAGACGATACGAACACGATTTAAAATCACAATAATCGCCAGTACCGTACATGACATGATGAGGTTGTCGGCATTGGCAAATGTTTTATCGCCCATGGCTTGATAACCTCCACCCATACTGATGAGACCTTCTTTAATTAAGGTCAAACCAATCAGTAGTACAACAATACCAGTCACCAATGGGGTAATTAATCTTTTCACCCAAGGAAGGATACGAGATACACCCATTTCAATAAATGAACCTGCAATCACCACACCAAAAATTGAGGCCATGACAGCTTCAACAGGTGTACCTGCTGCAACCATTGCAGAACCAATACCAATAATAGGACCAATAAAGTTAAAGCTAGTTCCTTGAACAATCAGTAAGCCAGCCCCAAAAGGTCCCACTTTTTTACATTGTAAAAAAGTTGCAATTCCAGAGATCACCAAAGACATGGACAAAATCATATTGGTGTCTTGTTTTGAGACACCTAAAGCCAAACAGATCAGTAAGCCAGGGGTGACAATCGGGACAATAATGGCCAATAAATGTTGCAGTGCAGCTAAAAAAGCGATGAATGGTTTTGGACGATCGTTCAATCCATAGACCAAATCTAGATGATGTTGTTGCTCGGGAGAGTTGTTTAAATCAGACATGTGAGAACGGTACAGCAGCAATTTGAGGCTATTCTAATCGAGTTACAGGACTTTACAAACCAAAAAAAGAGCGTTTTTTCAAAAAAACTTGTAACTGTCGATAAACTGTCACTACTAAAAGTCTGTATTTTTCTGTATAATTTGCCCTCAAATTTAAAGCGTATCGAATTTACATGTCAGATATTAAAACTCTCCGCAACATTGCGATTATTGCGCACGTTGACCATGGTAAAACCACTCTTGTAGACAAGCTTTTGCAACAATCGGGTGCGCTCGGTGACCGCGCGGGCGAGATTGAACGTGTTATGGATTCTAACGCGCTTGAGTCTGAACGTGGTATTACCATCCTTGCAAAAAACACTGCAATTAAATGGTTAGATAAACGTACAGATATTGAATACCGCATTAACATCGTCGACACCCCGGGACATGCTGACTTCGGTGGTGAAGTTGAACGTGTAATGTCTATGGTTGACTGCGTACTTCTTCTTGTTGATGCACAAGACGGCCCAATGCCACAAACTCGTTTTGTGACATCTAAAGCATTTGCGAGTGGTCTTAAGCCAATCGTTGTATTAAATAAAGTTGACCGTCCAGGCGCACGTCCGGATTGGGTAATGGATCAAGTATTTGATTTATTTGACAACCTTGGTGCGACTGACGAACAGCTAGACTTCCCAGTAGTATATGCTTCTGCAATTAACGGTATTGCTGGTCGTGATGTTGAAGCAATGGCTGAAGATATGACGCCATTGTTTGAAACCATCGTTGACATCGTTGAACCACCAAAGGTGGATGTTGATGGTCCGTTCCAAATGCAAATTTCATCTCTTGACTATAATAGTTTCGTAGGTGTAATCGGTATTGGTCGTATTCAACGTGGTTCTGTGAAAACCAATACCCAAGTAACTGTGATTGATAAAGATGGCAAAACACGTAACGGCCGTATCTTAAAAATCATGGGTTACCATGGTCTTGACCGTGTTGATATCGAAGAAGCAAATGCTGGTGATATCGTATGTATTACTGGTCTTGATGCACTTCATATTTCTGACACGATTTGTGATCCGAAAAATGTTGAAGCTTTACCACCATTGTCTGTAGATGAACCTACAGTTTCGATGACATTCCAAGTAAACAACTCACCGTTTGCTGGTCGTGAAGGTAAATTCGTAACTTCACGTAATATTCGTGAACGTCTTGACCGCGAATTGATTCACAACGTAGCTTTACGTGTTGAAGATACTGATTCTCCAGACCGTTTCAAAGTATCTGGTCGTGGTGAGCTTCATCTGTCTGTTCTTATTGAGAACATGCGTCGTGAAGGCTTCGAGATGGGTGTTTCTCGTCCTGAAGTAATCATGAAAGAAATTGATGGTGAAATCCAAGAGCCGTATGAAAATGTAACTTTTGACGTTGAAGAACAACATCAAGGTTCAATCATGGAGCAAATGGGCTTCCGTAAAGGCGAAATGACCAATATGGAACTTGACGGCAAAGGCCGTATCCGTATTGAAGCAACTGTTCCTTCACGTGGCTTAATCGGTTTCCGTTCTGAATTCTTAACCATTACTTCTGGTACTGGTATTATGACTTCAAGCTTCTCTCATTATGGTAAAGCGAAAGCGGGTACTGTAGCGAAGCGTCAAAACGGTGTACTTGTTTCAATGGTTAACGGTACTTGCTTAGCGTTTGCATTGTTTACATTACAAGACCGTGGACGTCTATTTGCTGAACCACAGTTAGAAGTTTATGAAGGTATGATCGTGGGTATGAACTCACGTTCTGACGACATGACTGTTAACCCAACTAAAGCGAAGCAGTTAACCAACATGCGTGCATCTGGTACAGATGAGGCATTAACGTTAACTCCAGCAATTCGTTTCACGCTTGAACAAGCACTTGAGTTTGTTGAAGATGACGAATTAGTTGAAGTAACACCTAAATCTATTCGTATCCGTAAACGTTGGTTGACTGAAAACGAACGTAAACGTAACCGTGGTAAATAATTTTTAATTATTGTCCATGACTGCGTTTGGTCATAAAAAGGTGCTATCAATTCGTTGATAGCATTTTTTTGTTTGAAATGAGCAACTAAATATATTCATTACGAATAATTCCAAGTAAATTACAAGGAATTCTGAATCTGTTCTTAATGTTTAAGCATAAGAAACAGTTCAATAAATATTCTAATAAAGAATAGTATCAAAGAGAAACTGGAGAAAAATATGAAGATTGTTCAAGAATTCAAAGAATTTGCCATCAAAGGCAATATGATGGATTTAGCGATCGGTGTCATCATTGGTGGCGCTTTCGGTAAAATCATTGATTCATTGGTTAAAGATATTCTTATGCCTTTAATTTCTGTTATTACGGGTGGGGGCGTCGATTTTACGCAAAAATTCTTTGTGTTAGGCGATAATCCGAATAATCTACAATCATTAGATGCTTTGCAAAAGGCAGGGATCAATGTTTTAACTTATGGTAACTTTTTAACGATCTTCCTAAATTTCCTGATTCTGGCTTGGGTGGTTTTTCTTTTGGTGAAAGTGATGAATCGGATGCGTAAACAAGCAGAGCCAGCACCTGCCGCAACGCCTGAAGATATTGAATTGTTACGTGAAATTCGTGATGAGTTGAAACGTCGTCCACAAGCTTAAATTGTAGAATGATGAAAAAAACGGCACTTTAGGTGCCGTTTTTTATTGAATCGCTCCCAACCTTCCTTTCTTGCACTTTGTTTTAAAGCAGTGTTTTAAAACTTGCTCAGGGAGGAGAAGTCCCTCTTTAAAAGGTAATGCCAGTCAATTAAGAAACTGATTGGTGTTTTTTTAAATTCATGATGTTATTTGATACGCGGAAACGTCATCCGCAACTTAAGCAATAAATAAAGCACGGCTTTATTTTACAGCGCAAGACAAGACTACTTTGAAAAAGTAAAGTTTCTACGATTAATTGATCAACAAAAAGTGTTTTACGAATTTTGCGGGTGATAAATGTTTTTCTTGCGGAGTATTACTCCTCATTTTGGCTAAGGAGAAACACTGTTTCGCAAGGAGTAATCTAGCAACAAGTGATTGATTTAAAAAAGACTCTATAGTGAATAACTAAAAAGCTAAGGGGTTAATTATGAAATCCCTTAACTGATCAGCATTACCTCTTTAAAAGGGGCATTTAGGGTGATTAATCCATGCGAAATTTAATTTCCAACAAATGCCAACCAAATTGACTCTTAATGGGGCCGTGCAATTCGCGTTCCGCTAAGGTAAATACGGCTTTATCAATTGGGCCGACCAGTTGTCCTTTTTTAATATCACCCAGTTCACCGCCTTTTTTGCCTGAAGGGCAGGTGGAATGTTGTTTGGCAACTTGGGCAAAGTCTGCACCGGCTTTTATTTTCTTTTTTAACTGTTCAGCCAGTTCTTTATCTTTGACTAAAATGTGACGGACGATGGCAGATTTCATGCTTTATTCCCTTTAGCTGGTGTCTTGGTGAGCATTTTAACGTTTTTTAAAGGCTGACATTGCGGACAAAATACACTGGCACGCTGTCCGAGTTTTAAATTTTCTAAAGTGGTTTCACAGTTCACACACATTTCACCCGCACGACCATAGGCCAATAGGGTTTGTTGGAAATAACCATTTTCGCCCATGGCATTACTATAATCGCGCAGGGTTGAACCGCCCAAATCTATGGCTTGTTTTAAGATTCGTTTGATTTCGACCACTAATTTTTCAATTTGCTGCATGCTTAAACTGGATGCAGGTTGAGCAGGGTGAATGCCTAAATTGAATAAACTTTCCGTGGCATAGATATTGCCGACCCCAACCACCATGTGGTTATCCATAATGGCAACTTTAGCAGCGACATTTTTCTTTTTAAATTTTTCGGCTAAGTAGTGAGCATTAAATGCTTCACTTAAAGGTTCCGGGCCTAAAGTATCAATTAACTTAGTTTGAGAGTTTTGGTCTAGCCAGAGAATGCAGCCAAAACGACGCGGATCGTGATAGCGAAGCTGTATATCTTCAAACTGAATGATCAAATGATCATGTTTACGCAATTCCGTATGGGACTCGCAAAGACGAAAACTCCCCGACATGCCCAAATGCCATAACATGCTGTCGTACTCAAATTCCGCCAAAATATATTTAGAGCGTCGCGTAAGCTTAAGTAATTTTTGCCCAGTTAGCTTTTGAATATCTTCAGGAATAGGCCAGCGTAAACTGGATTGTCGGACTTCAACAGAAATGACTTTTTGCTCAATTAAAGGCAATAAACTGGTTTTTGTGGTTTCGACTTCAGGTAATTCAGGCATTTTTAGCAAATTAAAATGGATTATGGCTAATATCGGGATGAACGGCCGAGAATACAAGTTTTAATTGAAGCATAAGGTGAGTTGTGCACATGCTGTAAATGATCGAGTTCAAGAATACATTGAAAATAAGCTAAACAATATAATAGATAACTTGCATAAATCAAAAAATGTTCAATATTCGATTCCTTAAAATTAGCACTGCCTCATTTGATTGGTTCAGTTTTTATACCTTTGTGTAGGCATTCTCTCTACTTTTGAAAGGCCAAAATGAGGAGCTTAAAATATATTTGAGTCCGCAAGAAAAACCTTTTGTTTCCCATACACGACATCCTGAACCAGTTTTAAGGCACTGCTTTAAAACGCAGCGCAAGGATGTGAAACGTGTGCATCCATGCCACACTAATGAATCCAATATTTCCTAAAGTTTATTTTCTAAGGTTGGCTTTACGAACTACTTGAGTTGATCGAAAAGTGACTTATGAAAGAAGTCTAATATCGAGCGGAACTACTCATATTATCCATTGAAAGTATTTATATTAGATACTTTGTTACAGTATGTGATCAATTCTGCAGCCACGGAAAGTTGATAATGCGTTGATAGTTGGTTTAAGCTCTAAAATCATTTTTTAATTTAAAATAGAGGCTTCTCAATGCAAAGTAAATCACAGATAAAGTCTATTAATATGACTTTACTTTGCTTGACGGCATGTATTTGTCAAAATCTTTATGCAGAAGCAGGTTCTACGGAACCTGTTTTACTTCCGACCTTAAAAATAGAAGCCACACGTACCGATACCGACTGGTTAGCAACACCAGCATCGGTCTATCGTATTGAACAAAAAAATAATGAAAATAATCTTGGGATTAATTTATCTGAAACCTTGAAAGGGGTACCGGGTCTACAGCTAAATAACCGTGAAAACTATGCACAGGACTTGCAACTGTCTATGCGTGGTTTTGGCGCGCGTTCAACCTTTGGGGTGCGTGGGATTCGTTTATATGTCGATGGCATTCCTGCCACCATGCCTGATGGTCAGGGGCAAACCTCAAATATTGATTTAAGCAGTCTAGATCACATTGAAGTCTTGGGTGGGCCATTTTCATCGCTGTATGGTAATTCTTCTGGCGGTACTATTTTAACTACTACTAAGCAAGGTCAAGGGCGTGATTCAATCGAGTTAGGCTATGCTGGGGGGAGTCATAACAAAGGTCGTGCAGATATTGTCTTACAAGGTGGAGCAGATAAAGCAAATGAGCCAAGTTACGTGGTCAGTTCTTCTTATTTTGATACCGATGGTTATCGTGATCATAGTTCAGCAAAAAAAGTACTGAGTAATGCCAAACTGACTTGGGATTTAGATGATGGTTCTAAAGTGAACTGGGTCATGAACCATGTTGATATTAATGCCGATGATCCACAAGGTTTAACCCGAGATCAATGGAAGGCCAATCCAAAACAACAAGTACCATTTTTAAAACAGTTCGATGTTCGTAAAGAGATCAATCAAACCCAAACGGGCGTTAATTGGTTAAAACCACTTGATGATCATAATGAAGTATATGCAATGGCTTATGTGGGACATCGCGAAGTCACTCAATACCAATCCATACCAAACACAGCTCAAGCTAATCCGCGCCATGCAGGCGGTGTGATTGATTTTAGCCGTGATTATTACGGGACTGATCTGCGTTGGACGGGTAAAGATTTACTACCAAATACACGATTTACCGCAGGATTTGCTTTTGATGCTATGGATGAAGACCGTCAAGGTTATGAAAACTTTGATAGTAATGGACATTATGGGGTAAAAGGAAATTTACGCCGTGATGAAAATAATACCTTATGGAATTTAGATCCATACCTACAAGCATCTTGGCAGTTTTTACCCACTTTGCGCTTAGACACAGGTTTGCGTTATAGCAATGTGCATTACCAATCTAAAGATCACTATATTCAAGGGACAAATGGTGATGATAGTGGTAAGACTGATTATGACAAGCTATTACCTTCAGCTGCATTCACTTGGGAAATAACTCCTCAACTCAGTAGTTATGTGAGTTATGCCAAAGGGTTTGAAACACCGACATTTACTGAAATGGCTTATCCAACAACAGGAACTTCTGGTATTAACTTTGGTTTAAAACCATCGACCAGTGACAACTATGAATTGGGTTTAAAAACACAAAATAGTTTCGGTAATTTTACCGCGGCAATTTTCCAATCTAAAACGCAAGACGACATCGTGTCAGGTGAAGCCAATAATGGTCGTAATACTTTTCGAAATGCCGATCAAACACTACGAGAGGGGCTTGAGCTGTCATGGAATAAAAATTTATGGCGTGATTTGACGGCACAAGCCAGTTATAGCTATTTAGATGCAACATTTGATGCAGAGGTTCCTCAAATTACTGATGTTAACGGTAACGTAATTGCAGCCCGTGTTGCAGATGGAAATTATATTCCCGGTGTGGCAAAGAATCAGGCCTATGTCGCTTTGGGTTGGCAGCCTGAAACAGGCTTTAATGCAGGGTTAGATGTTCGTTACATGGATAAAATTTATGTCAATGACACCAATACTGATACAGCACCAAGCTATACCGTGACCTCGGCAAATGTAGGCTATGTCTGGAAAAATGTGGATTGGAAAGTACGTACATTTGCACGTGTAGATAACGTGTTTGATGAAGACTATGTCGGTTCAGTGATTGTGAATGATGGTAATAGTCGATTCTTTGAACCAGCGGATGGTTTGAACTGGAGCGCGGGTTTAAGCGTAACTAAAGCATTTTAAGGAGCATAAACGTGTCTTTATTATTTGAACCGATTCAGTTTGGTCAGCTAGAATTAAAGAATAGAATCGTGATTGCCCCAATGTGTCAATACTCTGCAACAGAGCAGGGCGAAGTGACTTATTGGCATGAACAGCAATGGGCAAATTATGCATTGTCTGGAGCAGGTTTGTGTGTGATTGAGGCAACGGCTGTGCAGCCTGAAGGGCGTATTAGTTATGCCGATTTAGGACTATGGAATGATACACAGCGCGATCAAATTAAAACATTACTGACAAAAGTAAAGACACTTTCACCTATGCCATTTGCCATCCAGTTAGCGCATGCAGGCAGAAAGGCATCTACGGATAAACCTTGGGATGGGAAAGGTCAATTTAGCCCCGATCAAGAGCATGGTTGGCAGACCATTTCCGCCAGTCATATTCCATTTAATGATCACGATCATGCGCCACAGGAAGTGTCAAAAAATGGCATCCAAAAAATTATTCAAGACTTTAGCGATGCGGCTATTCGTGCGGTTGACGCGGGTTTTGATTTAATTGAGTTACACGCAGCGCATGGTTATTTATTACACCAGTTTATGTCGCCTTTAGCGAATAAGCGCAGTGATGAATATGGTGGTTGCTTTGAAAACCGTATTCGAATGGTAATAGAAACCTTTCAAAGTATGAAAGCTGCTGTTCCTGAAAACTTCCCTATTGGTGTACGTCTTTCTGCCCAAGATTGGCTTGATGGTGGTTGGTCGTTAGCAGAAACCGTTGAATTGTCGAAACAATTGGAAAGTTTAGGCGCAGCTTATATTCATGTTTCGAGTGGGGGATTGCATGCACAGCAAGACATTAAAATTGGCGCTAATTATCAAGTGTCATTTGCTGAAGCAGTTAAAAAAGCGCTGCATATTCCAGTGATTGCGGTGGGGTTAATTACTGAAGCTCAGCAAGCAGAAAGTATTCTCACAACGGGACAAGCCGATGCGATTGGTTTGGCACGTGCGCTGCTTTATGAGCCACGTTGGCCTTGGCATGCTGCTGCAACATTAGGTGCGAAAATTGAAATTGCACCACAGTATTTACGCTGTCAACCGCATGGTGTGAAATCACTCTTTAAACCCTTTCAACACTAAAATATGCTTGCAGAAAATGGCCGAGATGAAGTTGATCTAGGTCTTTTAAAAGATAAGGAGTCATGGTGGTTTTAACTGTTATTTTACCAATATGCCTGCTGCTGCTATTGGGATTTATCTGCGTAAAATTTGAATTCATTTTAGCTGAGCATATCCAAGGTTTAAGTCAGTTTGTTTTTAAAATTTCATTGCCTGCATTTTTACTGCAAGCTTTAGCCAGTAAGCGTTTCGATGAAATTTGGAATCCCAGTTATTTTATTGCTTATGGTGGCGGTTCGCTGATTATTTTTGCTTTGGCTTTTTTCTTGTATCGCAAATATTTTCAATGTCATTTGACCGAATCTGGGGTGTTGGCGATGGGTGCATCCATGTCCAATACAGGTTTTATTGGGACTGCGATACTGACGATGCTGATTGGGCAGCATGCGGCAATTTATCTGTCTTTGACCTTGATTATCGAAAATTTACTCATTGTGGCATTAACTTTAGTCATTGCTGAAGTGGGTATGCAGCAACATCAAGCGACATCTCAGTTACTTAAACAAACCTTATGCAATGTCATTAAAAATCCAGTCATTTTGTCTATTGTATTAGGAATACTTTGCGTCGTTTTGAATATTCAACTTCCATTCTACGTGGTTCAAGCTTTAGAAATGTTAGGTAAAACCGCTTCTCCGATTGCATTGTTTGTGATTGGTGGGAGTCTGGTGGGGATGAGTTTAAAAGCACTGAATATGCAAAGTGTAATTTTGGTCGGTTTTAAAATTGTGCTGATGCCACTGACTATTTTTGCTTTATTGAGTGTTTTACCCAATGTTAGCCAAGAAATGCTTTATGCCGGAACGTTGCTTGCTGCATTACCCATGCCAATTGTGTTTGGTATTTTTGGGAAAAATTATGGACTGAGCGATAAAGCCTTAACGGCTTTAATGTTAAGTACCATATTCGGTTTTATCGTGATCAGTAGTTTGATTGCACTTTGGTGGTAAATCAGGCTGACAGTAAAAAGCCCCTAATTTTTAGGGGCTTTATTGATTTAAAAGCTTTTAGCTTTTCTTTCCGGCTTTTTGTGGGTTTTTTGCTTCATCAGCAATCATTTTATCCACTACTGCTAAAGACTCTTTTGCCTGAGGCACATTTTCTTTTGCTAGTGCAGAGAAAATCTTTTTCGCTTCTACAAGGTTTTGCGGAACGATTTTACCATTGGTAAACATATTGCCAACAGCCATGAGTGCTGGAATATAGCCTTTCTGTGCTAAGTCTTGAATGCCTTTTAAGCCTTGCTTAATCGATGCTTCATTTTTATTTTTAAAACCTAAACTAATATCATATAACGCTTTAGCATGGATCGCCTGATAGTTATCCTTTTTAATTAAAGGATCTAATTTTTGCAATGCCAATTTTTCTGATGCAGGGGTACCTTCAGAAAAAAGTAAAACGGCTAAATCGACAGTGGCATCGTCAAAACCTTGTTTTGACGCTTTTTCTAAATATTGTTTGGCTTTATTCAGGTCTTGTTTAAGACCTAAGGTACCCGCCATATAATTTTTGCCTAGTACATAGTTGGCAACAGGGTAGCCTTTATTGGCAGACTCTTCGTATAGCTTAATCGCCTTTTTTTCATCTTTGGCTATGCCTTGACCTGTTTGTGTGAGGTAACCTAAATTATAGATTGCCTGCGGATTGCCAGTTTTTGCTAATTTATCTAATTCTTGATATGCGCCCTTCAGATCTTTGGCTTTGACCATGGTTTCAATTTTGGCAAAGGCAGGATCGACAGACGTTTTTGCTGTTTCTGCTAGAGCAAAATTTGAAGATAATGCGATGATACTGGCAAGTATGATTTTTTTCATAGTGTTAAAAACCTTTTATAAACATGCACATAATTCCATTTATGCGTTTAGTGGTATAGGGAAGACTCAAGTACAACATCATAAGTTTAATTATGTGAATGTAAATATATGAATTGTGTATTGCAATAAAATTTCGTAGCTATTTGCATTATTAGTGTTAAATCAATCTTAAAAATATTTACTATTACTTAAAAAGCTAAAGTCAAAAATGAAAGTTTGACTTGCTTATATAAAATGAGTATCAGAATGAACTTTGCTTTTTAGCCAATGTTTGTTTAAATCTCGGTTGAATTTTATAGCGAGTACATCCATGTTCATTAAAGGCATTAAGCGTAACTATTTAAAAGTGAGTCAGGATGAATCTATTGCTGATGAAGATAAGATTGATGCGTTATTAATGAAATTGGGCGCTGAGTTTTTGGTGAGTAAAGAAGATCGGGTCTATATTTTTGAGAAAGACGGTCATACTGCAAAAATTGATGCAAAACATGCACGGGCTTTTCATTTTAAAGATTATGTAATTAAAGATATGAATAAGTTGTTTCACGATTTTTAGGATTTTAACGCAATGAAAAAAGCCTCCGTTTGGGAGGCTTTTTATTTGGTATTTATTTTACTTACTGCGGACGTGCTACATCGCCATTCAAACTTTCAGGTAAAGCTAGAACCTGTAAACTTAGTTCTTCAAGTGCAGTAGGTTTTGCTACCACAAGTGCTTTGTAACCACCATCAATGGCAATACTATTGACGATTTGGACATTATTATTCAATTGAGTTGCAGGGGCAGGAACATCACCTGTGCCTTGAACAAGGTGCAACCAACTTTTCGGTTTTGCCTTAAACCAAAGACGTGCAATAATTTCCTGACCAATATAACAACCCTTGTCATAATGCACGCCTTCACGTTGATGTAGGCGTAATTCTTGTGGCTGGAACAGTTCCGCAGTCGTTGCCGAAATCCATGCCTGACCTACTTCAATTGCTTGTAGTTGCCATGCATTGATATCCGTTTCAGCCGTGCCAAAATCTGTGCTATCGCTATTTAAAGTAGGGAAGACTGGTGCAGCTTGTTCCAACTTCATTTTAGAAAATGCACCAAATTTTTTAATATGTTTGGCAAATTCTTCACTTTGATCTTGTGTTGTGACAATTTCAAAACTTTCAGGATTGATTTTTTTTAGCCACAAACCAAACTGAATCCGACCTTTTAAACTACAGATAGCCGTATATCGAGTAAGATTTTCTGCTAAAGCTGTAACGTTTAGAGTGACTTGGCCTTGAAGGAATTTTTGTGCATCCACACCATTTAAAGTGAATGAGGAGAAAGCTAAATGGCTCATTTATTACTCTCTAAAAAATAGATCTAATACTAAAGAATTAAACTCATTTTCCGCTATTTTGCAAAAAAATGCACTTTTACCGTAAATATTTTAAAATATATGTAACCAAGTGTTTCAAAAACCCCTGTTTTTGTATCTAAGATTATGAAATATATAAGATTTGGGAAATGGCTTTTTGACAGTGTACTATGCCTGCAAACAGAGTGTAAATCATCAACAAAAAACGTAGTAAAAAAATGATTCAAAAGGCAGGTAAGCTATGAACAACAACTATCGCAAAACACTGCAAAACACCCAGCTCGAATATTTTGATGTACGCCAAGCCGTAGAAGATATTCAGTCAGGCGCATATGCAAAACTTCCCTATACTTCAAAAGTACTTGCTGAACAGCTCGTGCGCCGTTGCGACCCTGCAATATTAGAACAATCGTTAAAAGAACTGATTAATCGTAAACAAGACCACGATTTCCCTTGGTATCCTGCACGTGTGGTCTGTCATGACATCCTTGGGCAAACGGCTCTTGTAGACCTTGCAGGCTTGCGTGATGCGATTGCAGAACAAGGGGGTGATCCATCTAAAGTGAATCCTGTTGTTCCAACACAGCTCATCGTAGACCATTCTTTAGCTGTGGAATTTGGCGGTTCTGATCCTGACGCTTTTGAAAAAAACCGTGCCATTGAAGACCGTCGTAATGAAGACCGTTTCCATTTTATCGAATGGACAAAAACAGCCTTTGAAAATGTCGATGTAATTCCTGCGGGCAACGGCATCATGCACCAAATTAACTTGGAAAAAATGTCGCCAGTGATTCAAAACCGTGGTGGCGTGGCTTATCCAGATACTTGTGTAGGCACAGATTCACATACGCCGCATACCGATGCTTTAGGTGTCATCTCTATTGGTGTGGGTGGTTTAGAAGCTGAGAATGTGATGTTAGGTCGTGCATCGTGGATGCGTCTTCCTGACATTATTGGTGTGGAACTGGTAGGTCAGCGTAAGGCAGGCATTACTGCAACGGATATCGTGTTGGCATTAACTGAGTTTTTGCGTAAAGAACGTGTGGTCGGTGCATATTTAGAGTTCTTTGGTGAAGGTGCAGACAGCATGTCGGTAGGCGATCGTGCCACGATTTCCAACATGACCCCTGAATATGGCGCGACTGCGGCAATGTTCTACATTGACCAGAACACCATTGATTATTTAACGCTTACAGGCCGTGAAGCAGATCAAATCAAACTTGTAGAAACTTATGCTAAAGAAATTGGTCTTTGGGCAGAGGATATGAAGCAAGCGCAATATCCGCGTGTGCTGCGTTTCGATTTATCAACTGTAACGCGGAACATTGCAGGGCCATCAAACCCGCATGCACGTGTATCTACCAGCGATTTAAAAGCCAAAGGCATTGCCGGTGTGGTTGAGCATCGTACCGACGGTTTAATGCCCGATGGTGCGGTGATTATTGCAGCCATTACCTCATGTACCAATACGTCTAACCCACGAAATACTGTTGCCGCAGGCTTGCTTGCACGTAAAGCCAATGAATTGGGCTTAGAGCGTAAACCGTGGGTGAAATCCTCTTTTGCACCGGGTTCTAAAGCTGCGGCTTTATACCTTGAGGAAGCAGGGGTATTACACGATTTAGAAAAACTTGGTTTTGGGATTGTCGCTTATGCATGTACCACCTGTAACGGCATGTCGGGTGCGTTAGATCCAAAAATTCAGCAAGAAATTATTGACCGTGATTTGTATGCCACTGCGGTACTTTCGGGTAACCGTAACTTTGATGGTCGTATCCATCCTTATGCAAAACAAGCATTTTTGGCTTCACCGCCATTAGTGGTTGCCTATGCCATTGCAGGAACCATTCGTTTTGACATCGAAAAAGATGTTTTGGGTAATGATAAAGATGGTAACCCAATTTACCTCAAAGACATTTGGCCGTCAGATGAAGAAATTGATGCTTTGGTGAAAGTTGCAGTGAAGCCCGAACAGTTCCGTAAAATTTATATTCCAATGTTTGATTTGGGTGTACATGAAAAAGCAGCTAGTCCGTTATATGATTGGCGTCCGAAAAGTACTTATATTCGCCGTCCGCCGTATTGGGAAGGGGCTTTGGCTGCACCACGGACTTTAGCCAATATGCGTCCGTTGGCAATTTTGGGTGACAACATCACCACCGATCATTTGTCGCCATCGAATGCGATTGTATTAGACAGTGCTTCGGGTGAATATTTGGCGAAAATGGGTGTGCCTGAGGAAGACTTTAACTCTTATGCAACGCACCGTGGCGATCACTTGACCACACAACGTGCCACATTTGCCAATCCGAAATTGTTTAATGAAATGGTTACTCGTACTGACGGCACGGTTAAGCAAGGTTCGAAAGCGCGTGTAGAGCCTGAAGGCGAAGTGATGCGTATGTGGGAAGCAATTGAAGTTTACATGAACCGTAAGCAACCGCTGATTATTATTGCGGGTAAAGACTATGGTCAGGGTTCAAGCCGTGACTGGGCTGCCAAGGGTGTGCGTCTTGCAGGTGTAGAAGCGATTGTTGCTGAAGGTTTTGAGCGTATTCATCGCACCAATTTGGTTGGTATGGGCGTGTTACCACTTGAGTTTAAAGCAGGCATTGACCGTAAAACCTTAAAGTTAGATGGTACGGAGCTTTATAGCGTGATTGGGAATATTGCGCCACGTTCTGACCTGACTTTGGTGATTGAGCGTGCGACGGAAGATGGTAAAAATGAAGTGGTTGAAGTTGCCGTGACCTGTCGTTTAGACACGGAAGAGGAAGTGCATGTGTATGAAGCGGGTGGTGTATTGCAGCGCTTTGCACAGGACTTTTTAGAAGGGAATGTGGCTTGATACTTTAAGCTAAAGTAATTGATATTGTTTAAAAAAGACCCTACTGTTAAGTGGGGTTTTTTACTGAGAATATGATGAAATCAGAATTACATGTTGAATTATTAAAAACGATTGAAGAACTAAAACAATTAATTGCTACGATTAGTTTAGAGTCTTTGGTAAATTTTGTAAGTATGCGACAGCATGAGTTTAATCATGGAAGATCTAAGGTATTAAGCTCACCTTTTCAGCAAGGGACTTATTTATTAGGTTTAGCTGTATCACAAGAAGAACCAGAAAGTCCTATTGAGTTTAGTCAAGATTTAGATCAAAAAATTAGTAAATTACTAAATAAAATATTCAATTTTTATACTCTTAACTATTTTGATGTAGATAAGAATAATGAGAATGATAAAAAAACAAAGCTAGTAGTAATGTCTGCTTTTATTCATTATTTTTTTACAAGTAAGACATTAAGCTCTCATCAAATTAGAGAGTGGGTTTTATTTTGGTTTGATGGATATTCTCCCCTAGTACATGATACTTATGGCTTTACTGTAAAAGATTTAATTGATTTTGCAAGTGCTTTAGAAGATGAAATTCAAAGAGCAATGGATGATTTACAAGAAGATTATAATTACTTGGATAAAAGTAGAGAAAATTTTTTATCAAAGTTAGATGAGAATATCGAAAATTATAATACTGAAATTAATAGCATTAGAAATGATGAAGAATTAAGAAAAAGAGGACAGAGACTTTTTGAAAATACTCTTAACTTATTTTCAATTGAGTCGTCTAAAGTTTTAGAAAAAATAGGAGCAGAAAAATATAATAATATATTGTCTGTGTTTGGCTTGAAAAGAGGTGGTGTTGAAGAAATTATATATCTTACTGATAAAAATCCTGTTTCGTTTAAATCTTTATTTTATGAAGAAAATAAAATTTATTATGTGTTGAATAATTCTTTTTTTATTTCAATCATTAACTTTTTAGAGGGGTTTTTATATAAAAATGTTCCAAATGCTCAAAAAATAGTAAAGGCTCGTGATAAAAAATTAGAAATAAAAACAGGCGAACTATTCAAGAAAATTTGTAGTTCTGATGCATTGTTTTATGAAAGTGCATTTGAAAATAATAATTCTAGAAATGAACATGATTTAGTAATTTATGATAATGGCGTTTTATTGATTGTAGAGGCAAAAGCATCGCCACCCAAAGAACCAATGCGCGATACTGAAAAGGCTTTTATTAAAATTAGAGGTCACTTTAAAAGTAGTACAGGATTACAGAAGGCATTTGATCAAGCAAATAGTTTAAAAAAGAGAGTGTTAGAAGATAAAAAATTAACTTTATATACCAAAAAAGGAAAGCTTTTAACAGAGATCCCTTTGAAAGAAATTAAAGTTATTCATACTATTTGTGTAACAAGGGATGATTTTGGTGCTCTTGGTTGTAATTTAAATTATTTATTAGATAAACAAGTTGATGAAACCTATCCTTGGGTAATAGATATTGCAAATCTTGACAGTATTGTTCATGCATGGGAACACTTAAAATTAAATTATTCTGACTTTTATGGATTTTTATCACAAAAAAATCAACTACATAATAAAGTAGTGAGTATGGATGAGTTAGAATATGTTGGTGCATATTTAAAGTATGAGGGTGGTTTGCAAGGATTTATTTCAGCGAAAGCCGATTACATCCCACTCGCATTAGAGGAGGCAGATATTTTTGATGAGATTTATTTTAAAACATTAGCAGGCGAAAAATATGAGTTAAAGAAAATTCCTATGAATTTACAACGTTTAATTAGAGAAGATTTCTTTGAGCACGAAGCCGAAGAGTTTAGAAAAAAAGTAAATAGAAAGCCGAAGTCCAAAATTCAAAAAAAATCGAGGAAAGCAAATAGGGGAAAATAAAAAGTTTTGAAATCATTTCTTGCATAAATGACATCATCAACTGTCGAAATGGACAATAGACAACCATCACAAAAAAGTTATACTAGGTTCACCATTTCTAAAAACATATGGAGAACAAAAATGGTTACTGCTGGCGAAAAACCCGGAACAGGCTTCTATTTTTGTATTCAGTGCGGACGTCGCACTTACTTAGAAATTGGTACAGACCGTTTACCCCCGTGTACCAAATGCCATGGCACTGAATTTAAAAAATAAAAGTGCCTAGCGACATTCATAAAACAGCCAATCCTGTTTTATATAAAAGCCCTATCACTTGATAGGGCTTTTTGTTAATTTATAATCAAATGAGATAAAACAATAACAGCCAATCACAATAAATAAGTTTGGAGAACACAATGGAAACAATATTAGGTTTATGTATAGGTATCGGTTTAAGCGCTGCCTGTGGTTTTCGTGTCTTTGTCCCTTTGTTGGTGATGAGCGTGGCATCCCTGATGGGATGGTTTGAACCGATGAAGGGCTTTGATTGGCTGGCAATGCCTTCTGTGTGTATTGCTTTAGCGGTGGCAACGGTTTGTGAAATAGCAGCTTATTATGTACCGTGGGTGGATAATTTATTAGATACAGTTGCAACTCCTGCGGCGATGATTGCAGGGACGCTTGCAACAATGGCGGTTAGTAGTGGGGAAATGTCACAGTTTGCCAGTTGGGCGGCAGCGATTATTGTCGGTGGTGGTACGGCAGGTGCAGTGCAAATGAGTACAGTTGCAGTTCGTGGTTTATCAACAGCAACAACGGGTGGTATTGCAAACCCTGTGGTTTCTACAGGTGAGTGGATAGGGGCATTTTTACTGTCGGTTTTGTCGTTGATGGTACCCGTGTTGGTCGTTGCGCTTGTGTTGCTATTGATTGTTTTAGCAGTGCGTTGGGTAAGACGGAAGAAACAAGAAAATATGAATAGTGCTGTGCTGTAAGTATGGAATACTGATGAAGTGGTTATTTTAATTTTATATCAATAACCAATGAATTTTTAAAACCATCACTACGTATATGCTTGATGTACTGTTTATGAGAAAAATACAATTTTTTTCTCCTTAATAATCGATGTTCACACTTATGAAAATTTTAATAAAAACGATGAAACCTAAACTACTCCTAAGCACATTTCTAACCTTATCAGCCACATTTTTTATTCCTCAAATTACTTTTGCACAAGAAACAAAACCCACATTCGAACAAGTCAAACTGCAAAAAGACCAAATCAAATATAAGACTTATATTCCTGCCAAATATGTGTTGTTTGAAGCGGTTGAAGGTGACTTAAATAAAGATGGCGTAAAAGATTTGCTCTTAATTGTGAAAGGAACAAATCCTAAAGAATGGGTCGATCATGAATATCGTGGAAAACTGGATCGAAACCGCCGTGGCATCATTGTCTTGCTTGCCGATAAAGATAAATACAAACAAGTCCTAAGCAACCTCAGTTGTTTCTCCTCAGAAAATGAAGAGGGTGGCGTGTATTTTGCGCCGGAGTTATGGATCTCCATCGAAAAAGGCTTACTCAACGTTCATTATGGTCATGGGCGCTATGGCTATTGGAACTATAGTTTTAGAGCACAAGACAATGACCTACGCTTAATTGGTTATGATGATTCCAGTAATCATGGACCATATGTTCAAAGCGAAACCAGTATCAATTTTTTAACGGCTAAAAAAGTTATTCGTAAAAATTTAAATGAAGACTTCGATGACGACCCAAAATTTAAAGAAACATGGAGTAAAGTTAATTTAGCACCGATCTATTTATCCAAAATTAAAGATTTTGACGAATTAGGTTTTTCAAAATTTTAAATGGATGACAGGATGTTTTAAATAGACGATTTAATTCTCTTATTTGGTGTTTTTGCGAAATAAAAAATCAATATCTTATTCAAAATGGTAAAAAATACTATTATTTTAATTTTATATGAGAAATTTTACTAAAAAATATGAAAATTGGTTTTTCTTAGGGAAATAATTCCGAAGCGATCTTGTTAAATTGTATCTCAAGGGTGTGACGGGGATCGAAAAGAGTAGATGCTACCAGTTACTTATAAAGTCAGTGTGGTACTCGCCCAAAAGGTCTCGATTCGGCTTAGGACGCTATAGATCACAAGTTTATAGGCTAAAAGTTATCGCTTACAAAGCTATAATTGTTGAAGTAAAACATAATGTTTTCCCCAACACCCTAAAAAATTATTTATCGAATAAAACAGAATAAGAATGTAAAAATAATTAAAAATCATAAATATAGAATAAATTTTAAATTAAAAAATGTAGATACAAATGAACAATTCATATCCATATATCAAATCTGTTACTTTAAAGGCAATCTGCTGCTATGCAGGGAATCGTTATATATCCTGAGTCTCTATTAAAAATAATTTCAACGTGTTTTGTTCTACTGTGCTAGCGATAATACAACCACAAAAACTGGATAAAAATAATTGGTAAAAGGAGTTTAGTCTAATGAATCAACTCAAACCCGCACTTATTTTAGGTGGTTTAATTTGCTTGGGTATGATTATCGCGGGCTGGATTTTAGCCAATAGCGCACTGAAAATTAAACAATATGAACGGATTGTTTCAGTCAAAGGTTTATCGGAACGTGAAGTGAAAGCCGACGTGGCAGTGTGGCCCATTCGTTTTAGTTCAGCCAATCAAGATCTGACCCAGTTATACGACACGATGGAAACCCATACTCAACAAATTCAGGCATTTTTAAAAAGTGAAGGTTTTACGGCAGAGGAAATTACCACTGCTGCCCCCGGCACCACCGATAAATATGCCCAACAATATGGCGGCGATGCAAATGTTGCGCTACGTTATACCGCCCATCAAACCATTACCGTATATACTCATAAAATAGATGCGGTACGTGGGGCACAAAGTCGTTTAGTGGTATTGGGTAAAAAAGGCATTGCCTTTGGTGGCGATGACTCTGGACAACGAACCGAATATTTATTTACCAAATTGAATGACATTAAACCTGCCATGATTGAGCAAGCAACGCAAAATGCACGCAGCGTTGCAGAAAAATTTGCTGCCGATTCTAAAAGCGGTTTAGGTAAAATTAAATCGGCAAATCAGGGCTTGTTTAGTATTGAAGATCGGGACAGTAATACGCCGTACTTAAAGAAAGTACGAGTCGTGTCAACGGTGGATTATTATCTGGCAGATTAAGCTGATACGACCTTATCCAGTGATTGACAGCTGAATTTTTCCTTATTATTTTTCCTCTAAATTTTTTCGATTACGCCGTACACTATGCCTTCAAACCACTTTGTTTATATGCCTCCGCAACAACCACTTTGCATCGTCTATGAAGATGATGATTTGCTGGTGATCGACAAGCCTGCGGGTTTATTGTCTGTACCCGGGCGTTTACCTGAGCATCATGACAGTGCCTATTTACGTGCTGTTGAAAAATACCCGCATGCCAAAATTACCCATCGCCTAGATATGGCAACCTCGGGTATTTTAATGTTTGCTAAGCATCTTGGCATTTAAGCAGCCGTTGAGTGGAGAACATATTGAAATTAAAGGAAATATGCCTTTTTAATTAATTTTTAGGCAAGTGACTCAGTTAGGAACGTTGGTTTTAAGCATGTAACCTTTTGTCTACTCATTATAAATAGCATCTGCAAATTGAAACAAACTTGAGCTAATCTAAGTACAATGCTATAGCTGTACATAATGAAGATAAGGAAACTCCCCATGACACGTAATTTTGAACAATTTCCAGATGACGACAATGGTAATGTACTTTGGCAAATGGCTGAAGATGGTGATGACCTAACAGAAGCGCATGAAATAGAGTTTTCTATTGCATTCCAAACTGAAGAACAAGCTGAAAAATGTGCACTTTATTTGCTTAAAGAAGAACAAAAAATCAGCATGTTTGAAGATGAAGAGTCTGACACGGCAGAATGGGTCATTACGATTTATGTGTATATGGAACCTGAATATTCAGACATCGTGGATTTAGAAGAATGGTTTGGCAAAATTGCAGAACAACATGGCGGTGAATATGACGGTTGGGGTTGCATGGCTTACGTTTACGATGATGAAGATGTTGAAGAAGAATAAATATAAATTAATAATTTATTATTTTAAAAAGCATGCTCAATAAGGCATGCTTTTTTATATATCATGAATACAACTAAAACCATAAAAAAGCCAAAACGATACAAAAGTTAAAGTTACACAGCGTAAAATAACTCCCTTATAAAACAAAAATAAAGGATGAAATCATGACTAATACCGTGAAGTTGCATCGTGTATTCAGTGCGCCACCAGAACGGGTATTTAAAGCATTTATTGACCCTGATGCCTTAGTGAAATGGATGGCACCCTATGGCTTTACCGCCAAAGTTCATCATCTGGATGCTAAAGTTGGCGGAACCTATAAAATGTCCTTTTGTAATTTTTCTACAGGTTCAAGCCATGGTTTTAGTGGAACTTATCATGAGCTGGTTCCAAATCAGTTATTACGCTATACCGACCAGTTTGATGATCCAAATTTATCAGGGCAAATTGAAGTGATCATTCAACTCAAAGCCGTTTCTGTCGGGACGGAGGTCAATATTACGCAATCGGGTATTCCCGATGTCATTCTAGTTGAAGCCTGTTATTTGGGCTGGCAAGAGTCATTGCAATTGTTGGCTTTGTTGGTTAATCCTGAAATTCCAGATCAATAAAAGCTCATTATATTTTTAGTGAATTTCATTAATATGTATTTACTCGTATGACATATAAGCGTAAAACTAATAAAAAACAGAGAAATAACGGATGAATAATACTGAGCTAATTCAAAGATTAGAGCAGAAAGCTCGAGCGGCGATGCTATCTGCCTATCAGAGTGATACTGATGGAAATGAAGTCCATTTATATGCTGAACATCATTTAGAGGAACTTGAGCCCGATTATTGGCTGAAAAACTTAGGTACTACAACACCTCAACCTTTACAGGTTTTAAACATGCTGGAACTGAGTCCACATGTTGATTGGATGCTTGAGGAGGATGAAAATTATCGGATTGATTTCACACTTCCAGAAGAAGTAACTCAATATGTTTTGTGTGTAGAGCTAGATCGTGATGAGACCTTAGTTGGAATTTCGATGGAGAGTTAATATGTTTAAAGGATAGATAATATGAATATCTATATGAAACGTATTTATACAGCCGCTTCTGAAATGGATGGCAAACGAATTTTAGTCGATCGACTTTGGCCTAGAGGCATTAAAAAGGAAGATGCCAAAATTGATCTATGGGCAAAAGAGATTACGCCATCGACTGAATTGCGAAAATGGTATCATCAAGATATTGAGCATCATTGGGGCGAATTTCAACAGCGCTATAAAGCAGAACTGCTTAAACAATCAGAGATGCTTCAGCATATTAGGAAGATCGCTCAACACGAAAAAGTGACTTTAATTACTGCCGCTAAAGATGAACAGCATAACCATGTGATTGTGCTCAAACAGATTTTAGAACAAGGATAAGGCTATTGAAGCCCTTTTTATTCCATAAAATAAATAGGGTTTTGGCAAGTGGATTAGGGATAAAATGCTATAGTAGAGTTTTTGAGGTTTTTATGTCTGTGCCAAATTGCCCCAAATGTAACTCAGAATATGCCTATGAAGATGGTGATTTGCTGATTTGTCCAGAGTGTTCTCATGAATGGAAAGAGGGTGAGAGCAAGGCTGAAGAGGTAACAACAATTAAAGATTCAAATGGCAATATCCTCAGTGATGGTGATACGGTAACAGTCATTAAGGATTTGAAAATTAAAGGTTCATCTTCAGTGGTGAAGGTGGGTACAAAAGCGAAAAATATTCGCTTATTGCCAGATGCGACTGATGGTCACGATATTGATTGTAAAGTGGATGGTTTTGGTCCAATGAAACTCAAATCTGAATTTGTAAAAAAAGCTTAATGAATACAGTTTGAAGTCAAAAAAGCCCGAGCCAAAATGCGAGGGCTTTTTTTATGGGGTCGTAATTTATTTATTGTACTCATTATATTTTTGGGGCATTCATTGGTTTGATTCGCATCAAATTTTATAAAAAGGAGATAGTTGTTGAGATGCCTATTTTTCTATCAATACTGACAATTGGTTAAATATTGAGACATTGACCTGCGGATTCAGCACACAGCATGGTATAACGAAGCCATGAGCTTAAAGGATTTTTGTTATGCCACATATTCATTTGGAATATTCAGCCAACGTTGAAAACTTAGCACCGCAGCCACTTCTTCTTGCTTTAAACCAAGCATTGCTAGATGGTGCTTATGTGCATTCAGCCAATGATGTGAAAAGTCGTGCTATTTGTCAGCAAGATTATGTGGTTGGTTTAGGGGATGAGTCACAAGCTTATGTACACGCCAAAGTTTCGTTATTGACAGGGCGAAGTGTGGAATTACAACAGGAAATTTCCCAATTGTTATTAAGCGTACTTGAGCAGCATTTGCCTAAACAAAATCAAATGAGCTTGCAAATTTGTGTAGAAATTTTAGAAATGCAGAAAGAAACATATAGCAAAAAAATTGTCTAATTTGTATGAAACAAATCGGGTTTAGTAGCGAATGAAATCTGAAAATTTCATTCGCTTTTATTATTTGATCATTGAATAATTTTGTTTGTTGAAGTCATGTTTTAAGAAAAAATCCCATTATCAATTCGTAACAAAACATACTTTTTAAAAAGCTAAAAGTCATTTATATTGAAGATAAATAGATTGATTTTCAATCAATACAATGCTGTTTATAAACTTTAAAATAACAAGAGGGTATTCACGATGTCAGGATGGTATGAATTGAGTCAAAGCAGTGACGGACAATATCGCTTTGTTTTAAAAGCAGGAAATGGTGAAGTCATTTTGACCAGTGAATTATATAAGGCGAGAGCCTCTGCTCGAAATGGGATTGAATCAGTACAGAAAAATAGTGCGGATGACAGTCATTTTGAACGCAAGGATGCAACAAATGGCAAACCCTATTTCAATTTAAAAGCGGTTAATCATCAAATTATTGGAACCAGTCAATTTTATTCAAGTGAGCAATCGCGTGAAAAGGGCATTGAGTCGGTAAAAATTAATGGTTCAAGTACGACGATTAAAGATTTAACAGATTAGAGACTGTTGATATTTCATAATGGTAACTAAATAAAGAGACAAGCTAAAGCCATGGAGTTTTCATGGTTTTGCTTTAGCTTGTCATAACGCGTTGAATTTCTCTAAAATGCTTAAGTCTGGCAAATGTATTTTTAACTAAGTATCTGATTTTATATAAGTACCAATCTATGTAAATCATTACTTGATTTCGTATTAGATTTCTTTGGAATATTCGCTTTAGTATTTTTTTTTCTCATTTGCTCTCTGAGTATTGCTGAGTCATAACCTTTAGCAGTACAAAGCACTTCTGCTGACTCTAAATTTAATGCATTAACTAAATTAGGTGCAACTTTGACAACATGAGTCCTTCCATCACGAACAAAAAATTCAATTGAATGAGCATTTGAATCAACAGTTAAATGAATTTCAGAGCTGTTCCTATCCATGCTACGACAAATATCTTGGTCTTTATTTCTGTAGCATGTTGGCGTGCTTTCAGGTGTTTAGCATCAAATAAACACCTGTTCCAAATCAAATTAGCATTCAGTGATAATCATTTAAATATTTTTAATAACTTTTGACCATCGACTAAATTTTTTAAATATTGAATTTGGTTTATCAAAATATTCAGGTAAATCACGCCAAGGACAACTGGTTTGAATTCTATACAGGATAGCTTCAATAATTAATTTTAAATTGTGTTTGAGATAAAGATCAAAATTATGGATGAGAAGCATTGTTCCGTAAGGCTTTCAGCTTTGACCAGTGTTGATTCGTCAGTATTGTACGAGGCATAGTCGTAAATTGGGTTTGGCGATTAAATTTTACTGACTCGCTATTTTTTGTACAATAAAGATCAACAGACCTTTCTATTAGTGGTTTAAAACTGAAGTTCCTTCGGGAATTTATAGCGCTAAAATTAGCGAATTCAATGTCCCTTTTATGGGGCGAATACAGTTGTAAATATTTTAAATCATCTTTATTTGTAAGAATATTTTAAATAATTGAATTTCAATTAGAAAAAAAAGATCACAAAACGTGCATTAGTGCTAAGCTAAACCGTATAACAACTATGAAAAAGAGGATATGTGATGAAAAAGCTATCCATTGGTTTATCTATTTGCTTGTTGGTTTTAGTAACAGCTTGTGATGCAAAAAATGATTACAACAAGCCAAAAACTGAGGTGCGTACCATGATTATTGGTGGTATGCCTGTTCATGATCATGATTATCGTCTTACACAGCTAAATGCTCGCGAAATTAAACCTGCCGTTCAACAGTGAGGCGGTACAGAAAATTAGGTGGGCATATTGTCAGTACATGGTAGTGCAGGGTGATGTGTAAGAAGTAACAGATGCAGTGTGCTACGTCAGATTTGTGAAAATTTGAAGTAGACGTTTTACTTCTTGCAAACAGTTTGTCTTATTTAAAACCTTACAAACTGTATAAAAAGGTCTTGTACTCGCCCAATATGCCCGAACTGTGGTGTAAATAGCGATTGATCAATCGCTATTTACAAAGCGGTTAAATGAGATCAATTTGCCAATTCGAGGCTTGAATCTCTAAATTATTTTGGCGTAGTTTAGCGCTGATATCATCAGCTTGCTTTTGTAACTCACTCACCGATATTACTTTAATCCAGCGAATTTCACTCGAACTATAACGTGCATTGTCACGGCGTGAACTATCTATCGCTTGTTGGATAATACGATGTTGGCTAATGAATCTATCACGTGCATTTAAAACATCAAGCAAAGATTTTCCATTGATGGTTTTTGCTTGAGCATTGGTGCTATGAATCCGTTTAATCAGATCATGTAATTCCATATTGACGGCAAATGCATTGGATAATAAAACATTTGGATCTTCACTAGGTTGATCACCTTCTTGCACCAAAACAGTATTATTAATGCGCTGTTGTAATGATGCCAGTTTGGTTTGTAAATCACTTCGAAGAAGAAGAGCTTCTGCAAGTTTCATAATTTTTATACTTTTTAGCGCTATATTTGCAAGATGAAATTTATTTTGCACTGGATGAGTGAATCGAGCAATTGTATTTTGTATCCAGATAAAATTTAATTGTTCAATTCATTTGGAATATAAAATTATTAGGGTAATAAGCATATAAAACACGTAGAATTGGTAAACACATTTTTCCTCATTATTTAAGGTTAAAAGCATTGGAATCGTTATTGATATTAGGCTCAATTACTTTGGCGCTCATGTTGGGTGCAATTAGCCCTGGGCCAACGTTTATTTATGTAGCAAAAAATTCAATTGCGATTTCACGTAAACATGGATTATTTACGGCTTTAGGTACTGGTACAGGTGCAGCATTATTCGGCTTTTTAGCAGTCATGGGTTTGCAAGCTGTTTTACTGGCAGTGCCATCCGCTTATTTGGCTTTGAAAATTTGTGGTGGTTTATATTTGCTTTGGCTGGCGTATAAAATTATTAAACATGCCAAAGAACCGATGCAAACCACAGAAGGTGATGTAAAGCCCATGAGTTATGCGCAGGCATATCGCTTAGGTTTAATTACGCAGTTGAGTAACCCGAAAATTGCCATTATTTTGGCTAGTGTTTTTACTGCATTTTTACCGAAAGAAATTCCCGCTTATTTTTACGTGGTGTTACCAATGTTATGTTTCTTTATTGATGCAGGCTGGTATTCATTAGTGGCAGTGGCATTGTCCGCAGAAAAACCTCGTCAGGTTTATTTGAAGTTTAAGAAAATATTTGACCGAATTGCAGGTGGGGTTATGACCTTGCTGGGTTTAAAGCTCATTTTTGGTATGAAGTAGTTTTTTGCTTCATTCGCATATTGCATTATTTATAGAGAGAAGCAATATATCAGGCATTGTTTTAGCGTTTCGAATGAATGCGAAAATTAAAAAGTAAGCGGTAGAAAATAAAAGACCGACGATTCGAGTGATGTGAAATCGTCGGTCAAAAAATCTGTTGCAAATTTTAGCTCGGGCTGCTGTTCCATACTAAAACTTGAAACTTACTCAGTTTATTGCTTTAGGAAAAGTTCACCGAAAACTTTGTGGATGCCGGTACAAATTAACGGGTTTATGAACTTCTTACCTTATATAACGTAGTGGTTTACAGATTGGTTGACAATAAAATGAAAAAAAACTCATTTTTTTTTATAATGGTGATCTAAACATTGTTACGTAGGTGCATAGTGTCACTAACTCGATATTTTTTATGGTTTTTTTTATTCTGTTTTATTTTTACTTGTATCTGCGGTGTTTTAGCGGCTTTATTGCCTACAGGTATGGGCGGTATTTTGACCGTGATTCCGTATTTAAGCGCAATGATTTTAGTCCTTTATAAGTTTTTAAAACAACAACAACGTGCACCAAGCAATCAAGAACGGAAAAAAATAACCTTAGGATTTAGTCTAATTTTCTGGGGTTATAACCTTGCCTTTTTGTTAGTCGGAATTTTAATTTTTTCCAAAGGTGATCCCGATATTTGGCAAAATTTCCTATTATATCTAAAAAATCCACAATTTATGAGTGTCGTGGTAGTGATGATTCTACTGATTGCGATACCGTTATATCTCTTAACCTATTGGTTTTATGGGACACAAGCACAACGTATGGCAAAGAAAATGTTTGGTTGATCATTATCCACGCTTGAGTTTTCAACGCTCTTGATCTATAGATAAAAGAAAAAGAGAGATCATGAAATGCAAAAAGCATGTGTATTGATCACAGGTGCAAGTGGTTTTATCGGTTCACATCTAATCACTTATTTATTGGCACGTGATTATGCGGTGGTTGGGCTTACTCGACAGAAAAATAAGCTGTCTCATCATCCGAATCTGATTTGGATTCAACAGTTAGATGAACTGAAAACAGATCGCATTGATTATGTGATTAATCTTGCGGGTGAAAACATTGGCAAGGCACGTTGGACAGTAAAACGAAAGCAGCAATTAATTCAGAGTCGCGTTGAAATTACAGATCAACTTTATCGCTACTTAGAAAAAAGACAGATTTTCCCTAAGCGTATTATTTCAGGCTCTGCCGTGGGCTATTACGGCATTGACCCGACCGAACAATGGACAGAAGTCTGTACAGAACAGTCCGAACCACAATCTATTTTTATGTCGGAGCTGTGTCAACTGTGGGAACATGCTGCGTTAAGTTTTAAATTACAGAATACTAAAATTGTGCGCTTTGGGATTGTTTTTGCAAAGAAGGGCGGTATTCTTCCGCAAATGTTATTGCCAATTAAGCTGAATTTGGTTGGGCGTATTGGACATGGTCGGCAACCTGTGGTTTGGGTACATATTCAAGATGTGCTACGCGCCATTGAGTTTTTAATGACCAAAGAAACTACGGCTCAGGTTTTTAATGTGGTCTGTCCAGAAAAAATGACCCAAGCGCAATTTGCTTACATTGCCGCACAGCAACTGAAACGTAAACCTTTCTTCTCTTTACCGGCTTTTGTTTTGCAATGGATGCTCGGTGAGCAATCACAATTGGTTTTAAATGGTCAATATGTGCAACCCAAAGAATTGCAAGATGTAGGCTTTGAGTTTAAATATCCCAGCTTAAAGCTGGCTTTGGCAGATATTTTAGGGCCTCGTTAAGCAGTTAAAATGTTGGCTGTGAGTCTGGTCGCACAATAAGCGGTTGGGTCGAGTAAGGTCGGTTGTTTCAGTATCAGCTGTCTTAACAGGCGTGCAGATGCAGGACCCATACATAAGCCATTACGGAAATGCCCAAAGTTTGCCCATACGTTATCAAGCTCTGGCATTTTTCCAATATAAGGCACACCCGTTGGCGAACTCGGTCTTAAGCCTGCCCATTGTTTAACCATTGGAAACGCTGCCAGTTCAGGCACCATCTCGAAACACGCCTCTAAAATCATCTGTTGGGTCGCAGCAGTGGGCGTGGTGTCGAAACCACAATTTGCCATACTCGAACCGCACACCACATGCCCATCTACGCGTGGAATTAAATACATCACGTTATTCATGCACATGGTGGGCAACCAGTTTTCAGGGGTTTTAAACAGCACCATTTGCCCTTGTACAGGCTGCACAGGAATATCTAAATCGAGTTGTTCAGACCAGAGTTTAGACCAAGCACCAGTGGTAATGACAAACTGGTCTGCGAAATAAGTTTGACTATTTTGACTATCAACGGATTGAACTTTGCCATTCGCAATATTGAACTGTTCAATTGGACAATGTTCAATAAATTCAACTTGAGGATGTTGTTTTAAATAGGTGGTAATCGATTGCAGTAAGCGTGGATTTCGAATATTGGCAATCTGTGGAAAATAAATCGCTTGCTGAAATTGAGGATGAATAAAAGGATTAATTTGCTCGATTTGTTCTTGTTGTAAATAATAACATTGCTGCATCGGTTCTTGAAATTGATGGGCGTAATTTAAACCTGATTCGAAATCAGCTTCATCAAAAATCAGTAAACCTGTTTCATGAATTTCAAAATCAATACCTGAAATAGGCTTTAATTTCTCATTCCATTCTAAATAAAGTGATTTTCCGTGTTGTGCCAGTTGATTTACAGCAGGATGATATCGCCAAGGATACATCGGGGAGAGAATTCCACCACCGGCCCATGAAGCGGCTTGACCGGCCTGTTGTTGATCAAAAATAACAACAGAACATCCTTGTTCTACAAGCTCTAAAGCAGACATTAGACCGCTAATGCCTGCTCCAATAATGGCGATTTTCATAGCTTACGCCACTGATCCTTAGTTCATGTCTTTAAGTTTAAGTGCAGCTTGTTCTGCAAAATAGGTCCAGATCCCATCTGCACCTGCGCGGCGGCAACTCATCAGCGATTCAATAATCACGTCATCTGATAACCAACCATTTTGAATCGCACCTGCTAGCATCGCGTATTCACCACTGACTTGATAGACGAAGGTTGGAATACCAAAGTTGTCTTTCACTTCACGCACGATATCCAGATAAGGCATACCTGGCTTTACAATCACCATATCTGCACCTTCTTGAATATCCAGTGCAATTTCATGTAAGGCTTCAGCGCGGTTGCCGATGTCCATTTGGTAATTATATTTATTGCCACCTTTAAGGTTGCTCGATGAACCAACGGCATCACGGAAAGGACCGTAGAAGCTCGAAGCATATTTAGCGGAGTAAGCCATAATATTGGTATAGATATGACCGTTAGCTTCAAGCGCGGTACGAATCGCACCAATACGACCATCCATCATGTCACTTGGTGCAAGAACATCTGCACCTGCTTCAGCATGACTTAAGGCTTGTTTAATTAAACATTCAATCGTTTCATCATTCAGCACATAACCTGTGTCATCAATAATACCGTCTTGACCATGCGTGGTGTAAGGATCAAGAGCACCGTCAGTGATGAGTACCATTTCGGGTAATTCTTTTTTCAGTAAACGAATGGTGTTTTGCACTAAACCATTTTCATGCCAAGCCGCTTCAGCGGTTAGGCTTTTATCTTCTTGTGGCGTGACTGGGAATAAAGCCAGTTTAGAAACCCCGAGTTCCAGTAAGCGTTCTGATTTTTTTAACAGCAGATCAGCAGATAGACGCTGAACATTGGGCATACTAGGAATATCTTGGGTTTGATTTTGCCCCGGAAGTACGAATACTGGGTAGATGAGATGATCGGTCGTCAATTGGGTTTCACGTACCATAGAACGCAATTTATCATTTTTACGAATTCGACGCATGCGAGTGGCAGGAAATGCAGGACGATTGAACGTATAAGTCATAACAATCTCATTGATCAGTATTAAACTAGCGCTATTGTAGCCCTAGAATTCGCTTTTAGGGCATAAGTTAATTGCTATTTCTCAAATTAAGGTATTCGAGCAGATTATGAATGATTCAGATAAAAAGTGGACAGGGAGTATTCATTTGGGTTCGAAAGTGGATATAGATGTTGTCCTCAAACAGTTGTGTCATGCATTTAATAGCTCTCCTTATTTTAAACACAACGATATGTTGATGCGTGTGGTGGATGGGCAAATTGAAGCCTACATTGAAATGCAGCCTTTTATGATTGGTAATGTAGCCTTTCAAATTTTGCATGGCGGGGTTGCTGCGACTATTTTAGATAGTATTGGCGGTATCGCGGCAATGGGCGAATTATATAAAAAAGCGGAAGCCGATGAGCTGCCTGATACCATTAAAAAGGTAACGCGTTTGGCGACAGTGGATATGCGAGTTGATTATTTGGCACCAGGTCGTGGCAAATATTTTATTGCGCGTGCTGAAACCTTACGTTTAGGCCGCAAGGGTTGCACCATGCGTATGACCTTGGTCAATGATGAAGATAAAGCCATTGCAACAGCAATCGCATCTTATGCTTATTAAGTTTGTAAGGTTAGAATTAAAAAAACTGAAAGATTTATTTGGCATTGAATGACAATTCAATGCCAAAATCATTTTAAAGACTGGTGAGTTACATTTTTATTCTCGCATCATGATTTTTTGTTATTAAAATGCGCCATCAATATTAAATAAAAAATGACTTTCTCATCGACACCATCGCATCACATGGATGGTTTTTATAGCTGTTCGTTTTATCTCGATCAAAACAACATCTATGATATGTGGTGACCAAGTCTGTTGGATGTAGGAATAATCATGACAGATGCTCAAAACACCTTGCCAGAACCAGATGAACAAATTTCGGATGCTGCTCTAAAAGTAAAACGAAAGAAAGCTTTAAGCATTGTCGCATTGATACTCATTATTGCTGCTGTTGCATATGCGGTATGGACTTTGTTTTTTAATCACTCCGTCAGTACCGAAAATGCTTATGTCGGTGCAGAAACCGCATCAATTACCTCTATGGTCAGTGGGCAGGTTTTGGATGTGATGGTCAGTGACACCCAACAAGTCAAAAAAGGTGATGTATTGGTGCGTGTAAATGTGCGTGATGCTGAAATTGCACTGGCACAGGCACAGGCCGAATTGATGAAAGCACAACGTCAATACAAACAAACGCAAGCCAATAGCAGTGCTTTAAATTCTCAAGTTTTTGTTAGTGATGACGGGATTCATAGTGCAGAAGCACAGGCGGCTAAAGCACAAGCAGAGCTGAATAAAGCGCAAAATGACTTGGCTCGCCGTAGTCAACTCAGTGCATCTGGGGCAATTTCCAAAGAAGAATTGAGTACTGCGCAAAGTGCTGTAAGTAATGCACAAGCAGGTTTTGATTTAGCGAAAGCAGGTTTAGCACAAGCACAATCCAGTCAAAAAGCGGCACAAAGTACTTTGGCTGCCAATGAAGCCTTGATCCGTGGCAGTAATGAAACCTCGACGCCAGATGTATTGATTGCACAAGCACGTTTGAAACAAGCCATCCTTGATTTAGAACGTACCGAAATTAAAGCGCCGTTTGATGGGGTGATTGCACGTCGCAATATTCAAGTTGGACAACGTATCGCACCGGGTACAGTGTTAATGATGTTGGTGCCTATTTCCAAACTGTATGTCGATGCTAACTTTAAGGAGAGCCAATTGGCCAAAGTTAAAGCAGGGCAGAAAGCCGTACTGACCTCTGACTTATATGGTGATGAGGTTGAGTTTCATGGCACGGTTGTTGGATTTTCAGGTGGAACAGGTTCAGCATTTGCTTTAATTCCTGCACAAAATGCCACAGGTAACTGGATTAAAGTGGTGCAGCGTTTACCTGTACGAATTGCGCTTGATCCTAAAGAATTAGCCGAGCATCCTTTACGTGTAGGCTTATCTATGGAAGCGAAAATTAACCTCGCTTCGAAGTAGTGGCTTATGAATAATAACTACGTACCATTTGGCGACCTCAAAGGGGGACGCCTCATCCTTGCTGCTTTTGTGCTGGCATTGGCTAACTTTATGGTCGTATTGGATATGACCATTGCCAATGTTTCAGTGCCACATATTACTGGCAGTTTAGCCGTTTCAAGTTCACAAGGCACATGGGTGATTACCTCCTATGCCGTTGCCGAAGCAATTTGTGTTCCATTAACTGGATGGTTGGCAGGACGTTTTGGTGCAGTCAGGCTGTTTATCATTAGTTTGATTGGCTTTACTATTTTTTCGGTTTTATGCGGATTATCGACCAGTTTAGAAATGCTGGTCATGTGCCGTATTGGACAGGGGTTATTTGGTGGGCCAATTATGCCGCTCAGCCAAACCTTGTTGATGCGTATTTTCCCTCCAGAAAAACAATCCCAAGCCATGGGTATGTGGGCGATGACTACGGTTGTTGGACCTATTCTGGGCCCTATTTTAGGCGGTTCAATTAGTGATAATTTATCTTGGCACTGGATTTTCTTTATCAATATTCCGGTCGGAATTTTTTGTGCTGTTGCAGCATTACGCTTATTAAAACCTGCTGAAACAGTTATTTCAAAAATTAGAATTGATAGTATTGGATTGTTTTTGCTGATTATCTGGATTGGTGCATTGCAGTTGATGCTGGATCTAGGGCATGAAAATGATTGGTTTAATAGTGCTTTTATTTGTGCTTTAGCCATCATTACCGTGGTCGGGCTGATTGTTTTTATTATTTGGGAACTGACCGAACAGCATCCCGTGGTGAATATTCAAATCTTTCGCTACCGTGGTTTTACCATTTCAGTTTTGTCGCTTGCCTTTGCCTTTGGTGCATTCTTTGCCAGTATTGTACTAATACCACAGTGGGTGCAAATTAACTTGGGCTATACCGCAACATGGGCAGGTTACCTCACTGCAACCATGGGCTTTGGTAGCTTAATGATGTCACCGATTGTGGCGAAAATGGCCACCAAATATGATCAACGTGCTTTGGCCTGTTTTGGTCTGATGTTATTGGGTGTTGTGACCCTGATGCGATCATTCTGGACTACTGATGCTGATTTTATGGCATTGGCATTGCCGCAAATTTTACAGGGTTTTGCCGTACCATTTTTCTTTATTCCATTGTCGAATATGGCGTTGGCTTCAGTCAAACCCCATGAAATGGCATCTGCCGCAGGACTAATGAATTTTTTAAGAACCATGGCGGGGGCAATTGGCGCATCCATTGCAGTGACCATGTGGGATGATCAAGCCAAAGTTGCACGCAGTGAAATGGTGAGCAATTTACATCCTGAAAGTACACAAAGCACTTTGATGCAAAGTGGAATGAGCTCAGATGGTGCTTTGGGTTATATTTCCAGTTTGGTGGATAAAGAAGCCTTAACTTTGTCAGCAAACCATGTGTTTTTAATCTTATCGATGGTTTTTGTTTTTGCTGGATTAATCATTTGGCTGTGCCCTAAACCTAAAGCTGGTGTTAGTGGTCAACCTATGCATTAATCGCGTTGTTTATAAAACTGTCTCTACATCTAAAATGCAGAGACAGTTTTAATTAAATGTCCGATTTTGACCGTTTTAAAGCCGTTTTCCATTGGTTTAAATGAAATTGGCGTTGCTCAATACCCATATTGGGTTCAAAGGCACGATCTAGTTGCCACGATTCTGAAATTTCAGACATATTGGAAAAAATTCCAGATTTTAAACCTGCCATAGCCGCAGCACCCCATGCCGTAGACTCCAACATTTTTGGGCGAAGTACGGGAACATTCAGAATGTCGGCTTGGAATTGCATCAACATATCATTTTGACTGGCACCACCATCGACACGCAATTCTTTCAAGGGGTGCGCAATATCAGATTGCATTGCAGTTAAAACATCGGAAACTTGGAAAGCAATGGATTCCAAGGCTGCTCGTGCAATATGGGCTTTATTGGTGCCACGCGACATCCCACAAAGCAAGGCACGTGCATCGCTATCCCAGTGGGGGGCTCCCAGTCCTGTAAAGGCCGGAACCAAGACCACTCCATCGGTGTCTTTGACTTGGCAAGCCAGCTTTTCGACTTCATTACTATGCTGAATAATGCCTAAACCATCACGTAACCATTGCACAATGGCACCTGCCATAAACACACTGCCTTCAAGGGCATAGGTGGTTTGATTTTGGCATTTCCAAGCCAGTGTGCTGAGTAATTTATTCTCACTAAATTGAACTTCATGCCCTGTGTTAAACAGCATAAAACAACCCGTGCCATAGGTATTTTTCGCTGTGCCAATTTCAAAGCAAGATTGACCAAATAAAGCAGATTGTTGATCCCCTAAAATACCCGTAATCGGAATATTGGCACCCAGTAAACCTGTTGCAGTATCTGCTACATAGGTATCGGATGAAATAATTTTAGGTAAAACAGAATGGGGGATATTAAATAGTTCAAGTAACTCTTCATCCCACTGTTGAGTCTGTAGATTCATTAGCATGGTTCGTGAAGCATTACTGGCTTCAATGACGTGTTCAGCACCTTGAGTAAGATTCCACATTAACCAACTATCAACCGTACCAAAAGCGACATGCCCTTGTTCAGCAAGATCCCGTAAATCTGCTACATTTTCCAGTAACCAAACCAATTTTCCTGCACTGAAATAGGGGTCGATGCGTAAACCTGTTTTACGGTGAATTTTATCCTGCAAATTTTGTAGTGTGAGCTGGTTACACCACTCCGTTGCACGGCGGTCTTGCCAAATAATTGCAGGGGATAGGGGCTTACTGTTTCGTTTATCCCAAACGATGGTGGTTTCCCGCTGGTTGGTCAGTCCAATCGCTTTAATGTCTTTGGCCAAAATGCGAGCCGATGCCAGAGCCTGTTGTACCACTGCGATTTGTGTTGTCCAGATTTCTTGAGCGTCTTGTTCAACCCAACCCGAATGCGGTGTTTTAATGTAGGTTTCACGTTGAGCCGTTGCTTGAACTTTTCCATGTTCATTGAAAATAATTGCACGACTAGATGTCGTCCCCTGATCGAGTGCAAGTAAATAACTCATAAATTTTTCTATGATTAGACTTGAAAAGTAAAATATTAGCTCAATTATGTAACTAAACGCATCTAGTTATGTAAATGTTTAGAAAATATATCGTAATTTTTGACATTTATGCTATGATTGCGCTGTAGTTTGGGGGTGTTTCTGGCTTCGACGCTGGTGATGAAACTCATAGATGCATGCCGAGAGCGCATTTTCTCTCGTAAATCAAATTTGCATTTTTTAGTCGCAAACGACGAATCATACGCTCTAGCTGCCTAAGGGCAGCTTGTCCGTCTCTCTGAATACTTGTGGTTAGAGAGTCCGACTGAAGCGCACGCACACAAGGCCGTATAAAACCAAGCCTCGGGGTTTTGTACTAAATTAAGAGGATCGCGATTTGTATCCTGTTCGTCGGGTCACAAAGAGTTAAAACAATAGACGATATCTAAGCATGTAGTATTCTCGAGCGTAATGCTGGCGGACGCGGGTTCAACTCCCGCCACCTCCACCAAAATTCAATTCAGAGCAGTTCGACTGAATGTAAAAAAGCCTTTAAACTCAATGTTTAAGGGCTTTTTTATTGCCTTATTTGTCCGAAGCTATCCAATGCAATGTGCCCCTGTTTTTGCTTTCAGTGGGTAAAAATTTGGAAAATATACCCACAAATACTGAGTACAATAGCCGTTTTAAATAGATTCACTGAATTAGGTAGACTTCATACCCAAGTTGGGTCTTGGATTTGAGTCATATAGGCAAGCTTTGATTATTAAATATTTGTGCAACAAAGCCTGTTTAATTTATTAATTTAGAAGAAAAAATAATTTTAAAAGCTGAGTTTCTGAATGTTCTATCATCAATTCTCAAATGCCATTGTCGTAAAAGGATAAGTGGATGTCGTCATATGTAAAGTGGTGTGTATCCATATATTGTAGTTTGAGTTATTGCTTTTTCAGGCACTGAATAATAACCAAAATATGGATTGGAAAATGACGTTGACTAAAGCTATACGGTTCTATGGAACAGGAACACCTGAAGTAATGCGCTATGAAGATGTAGAAGTGGGTAACCCTGGTTTGGGGGAAGTACGCCTGCGTCAGGTCGCTGTCGGTTTGAATTATGCTGATACTTATTTCCGTAATGGTACTTACAAAATCCCAATGCCGAATGGTATGGGTGTGGAAGCATCAGGTGTTGTAGAAGCTGTGGGTGAGGGAGTTACCCAATTTGTTGTGGGTGATCGGGTCACTTACACTGGATTTTTAAATACTTTAGGCGCTTACAGTACCAAACGGCTGATTTCAGCAGATGCATTGATTAAATTGCCTGAAGAAATTTCATGTGAAACTGCCGCAGCAATGACCATGCGCGGGCTAACAGCAGCTTATTTGATGCGCCGTATTTATGACTTTAAACCGGGCGACAGCATTTTATTGCATGCCGCTGCTGGCGGGGTCGGTTTGATTGTTTCACAGTGGGCTAAATTACTGGGTCTTACAGTGATAGGTACAACATCTTCAGAAGAAAAAGCTGCCGTAGCACGAGCGCATGGTTGTGATCATGTCATCAATTATAGCCATGAAGATGTCGCTCAGCGTGTACGTGAATTAACCAATGGTGTGGGTGTCAACGTGGTCTTTGATAGCGTGGGTAAAGATACCTTTATGGGCTCGCTCGATTCCCTAAAACGCCGTGGCTTGTTGGTCTGTGTGGGCACAGCTTCTGGCCCAATCCCTGCCTTTGATCCTGTATTACTGGCAATGAAAGGCTCACTGTATATCACACGTCCAGCTTTGGCTGATTACATCGCTGACCCTGCTGAGAAAAGGGAACTAGCAAATGAGTTATTTGATCATGTTAGCCATGGTCGAATCAAAATTGAAATTAATCAGCGCTATGAGCTGAAAGATGCAGTACAAGCGCATCAAGACTTAGAAGCACGTAAAACTATAGGCTCATCAATTTTTGTCATTTAAGTTTGTAATTGGAAAGGAATTCTTATGCAAATTGAACAACTAACTTGTCATATTGGCGCAGAGCTGCGCGGTATTAGTCTGGCAGATGCGATTCATGATGATGGTCTGTTTGCCGAAATTCGCACGCAATTGCTTAAACATCGTGTTTTGTTCTTACGAGATCAACCGTTGACTGGGGCTGAGCATGTTGCATTTGCAAAACGCTTTGGGGCGCTAGAAGACCATCCTGTACTTGGAAGTAACCCAGAAAACCCAGGATTGGTACAGATCTATAAAAGACCTGATCAACCGCGAGAACGGTATGAAAATGCATGGCATACTGATGCTACTTGGCGTGAGGCACCGCCGATGGGAGCTGTGTTACGTTGTGTTGAATGTCCACCAGTCGGTGGAGACACAATGTGGACAAATATGGTGCAAGCTTATGAAAACTTGCCCGAAGATGTAAAGAGAAAAATCGATGGTTTACGCGCACGTCACAGTATAGAAGCCAGTTTTGGTGCGGCAATGCCCATCGAAAAACGTTTGGCACTTAAAGCTCAATATCCTGATGCTGAGCACCCTGTGGTACGTACTCATCCTGAAACAGGTGAAAAAGTACTGTTCGTCAACAGTTATACGACGCATATCAGTAATTATCATACACCTGAACGCGTGAGATTCGGACAAGATGCAAACCCTGGTGCAGCGGATCTATTGCGCTACTTAATATCCCAAGCATCTATTCCGGAATATCAAGTACGTTGGCGTTGGAAACCTAACAGCATTGCAATTTGGGATAATCGCAGCACGCAACATTATGCCGTGATGGATTATCCTGCTTGCCATCGAAAAATGGAACGAGCAGCCATTATTGGTGATCGAACCTACTAACCTTATGGTTTGAATAACTCTATCTGATTGATAATTTTTAAAATATAATAGGAGATGCGTATGCAATTCTTTGATGATTCCTTGCACCCAGAAAATATGGAAAAAGTGGTAATTACTGTTGCGCCTTATGGGCCTGAGTGGATGCCAGAAGATTTTCCAGAAGACATTCCTGTAACGATGGAAGAGCAAATACAAAAAGCTGTGGATTGCTACGAAGCTGGTGCGACGGTATTGCATTTGCATGTACGGGAGTTGGATGGTAAAGGTTCTAAACGACTGTCAAAGTTTAACGAACTGATTGCTGGTGTGCGTGAAGCAGTGCCTGATATGATTATTCAAGTGGGCGGTTCGATTTCCTTTGCACCGGAAAGCGAAGGTGAAGCTGCACTGTGGTTAAGTGATGAAGCTCGACATATGCTGGCTGATCTGACCCCAAAACCAGATCAAGTCACTATAGCAATCAATACGACACAAATGAATATCACCGAGGTAATTCCACCAGAATATATTGCTGGAACGACGTTGGGTGAGCCAGCAACCTTCGCTGCCTATCGTGAAATGACTGTACCAGCAGGACCGGGTTGGGTTGAAGAACATCTGCGTCGCTTACAGGCTTCTGGCATTCAGCCGCATTTTCAACTAACAGGTATTCATGCTTTAGAAACCCTTGAGCGTCTAGTTCGTAAGGGTATTTATACTGGCCCATTGAACCTGACTTGGATTGGGATTGCGGGTGGTTTCGATGGTCCAAATCCGTTTAACTTCTTCAACTTTATCCATCGTGCACCAGATGGCTGTAGCTTGACTGCTGAGTCGTTGTTCAAGAACGTATTGCCTTTTAATACCATGGCTCTGGCTATGGGGATGCATCCACGTGTAGGGACTGAAGACACCATTATTGATCAGCATGGTAAGCGCTTTACATCAGTACAGCAAATTGAGCAAACCGTACGTGTTGCACATGAGTTAGGGCGTGAAATTGCGTCAGGTCAAGAAGCGCGTGAAATTTATCGTATTGGGGTGCAGTACGATAGTATTGAAGAAACATTAATTGCAAATGGTATGTCACCGAATCGTCAACCTGGACAAAGGGGAATTCCTCTACGTACTGATGGCGTGAGTACAAAGGAATCTAAACTTAAGTATTCAGCATAAGTCGTGTAAGAGTAATGATCACGTTTCTAGGTGGAAACGTGATCCTGAGCTAGCAAGATTGAAATTATAAAAATACAAGGGGCCGTGGATGCCCATAAGTATACAGCTCATACGAGTAGTAACGTGATCCTGCACTAGCTAGATATAGAAATTATAAAAACATACAAGGAGGTCGTATGGGTATTCATCAACATACAGTACATACGAGCAGTATGGATACTTCTATCAGTATTCCCCGCCGCTATGCATGGCTAGTTTTTGCCTTAACATTTGGTTTGCTCATTTCAGATTACATGTCGCGACAAGTGTTAAATGCGGTTTTTCCTTTACTCAAAAGTGAATGGGCACTTAGTGATAGTCAGTTGGGCTTATTGAGTGGCATTGTGGCATTAATGGTAGGTTTGTTGACCTTACCCTTGTCATTGTTGGCAGACCGTTTTGGTCGAGTCAAAAGCTTAACCTTAATGGCAGTGTTGTGGAGTGTAGCAACCTTAGGCTGTGCACTCGCAGAAAATTATCAGCAGATGTTTATTGCTCGCTTTATGGTGGGTGTGGGGGAAGCCGCGTATGGCAGTGTGGGTATTGCTGTTGTAATGGCTGTATTTCCACGAGAAATGCGCGCAACGCTGGCAAGTGCTTTTATGGCTGGTGGTATGTGTGGCTCATTTTTAGGTATGGCCTTAGGCGGTGTGCTGGCTGAGCATTTTGGTTGGCGTTGGGCATTTGCTGGTATGGCTGTATTTGGTTTGATCTTGGCTTCTTTGTATCCGATTATTGTGAAAGAAAAAAGAATTACCCCATCAGCTCTCACAGATGCAGTTGGACAGAAACTAATAAAAATTAAAAATCCGCTGAAAACCTTATATTCCAGTCCTTCAGTCATTGCAACTTACATTGGCAGTGGATTGCAATTGTTTGTTGGTGGCTCGGTGATTGTTTGGATGCCCAGCTATCTAAATCGATATTATGCGATGAGCACCGATTCCGCAGGAATCATGGCAGCGATTATTGTATTGAGCGGTGCAGTGGGTACTATTTTATGCGGCATGCTCTGCGATCGTTTAGGGCGTAATCGTCCAGAGCGTAAAGTAAGTTTGGCGATTACTTACTGTTTAGGGAGCTGTCTGCTGTTATCGATAGCATTTGCCATGTCAGCTGGTCCTGCCCAATTAGCAGTGATTTGCCTTGGGGTATTCATTGTAATCGGTACTAATGGCCCATCTATGGCGATGGTTGCCAATCTAACCCATAACTCAGTGCATAGTTCAGCATTTGCAACTTTAACCTTAGCCAATAACTTGCTGGGACTGGCACTTGGACCGTTGGTTGTTGGAAAAGTATCTGATGTGATTGGTCTACAGAGTGCATTTCAATTAATGCCATTGGTCAGTATAGCCGCAGCAGCTGTGTTCTTTTATGCCAAATGCCATTATCTCAAAGATCTTGCACGATCAAATGCTCAGTCAGCAGTGCAGTCCAATGAACTTAGCATGGATGATAAATTATGAGTCGCCAATTGCATATAGATGTATTTTTTGACTTTATTTGCCCTTGGTGTTTGATCGGGAAACGTCAGTTACAGACTGCCATAAAGCAGCTGCATCGAACTGATCCTGATATTGATGTGATCTTACACTGGCGTGGGGTGCAATTATTACCTCACATCCCCGTTGAAGGGGTGCCTTTTCAGGCGTTTTATTTAAAAAGATTAGGCAGTGTTACCTCAGTTCGTATGCGACAGGCTCAAGTTCGTCAGGCAGCGAATGTCGTAGGCGTTGATATTGATTTTGATCGCATTAAACGTATGCCCAATACTGCTCAAGCACACCATTTGTTGGGAAATGCTTTAAAAATTGGGAATCCAGAACAATGCGACATGCTGCTAGAACGGCTATTTTCAGCGTATTTCCATCATTCTGAAGACATTGGCGATACAGCGGTTCTACTGAAAATTGCAGAGCTTTGTGGCTTTTCAGCTGACACTCTAGGCACTCGTTTGGATGAACCTTTCATCTCTGCTGACACAGGCGGTAATGGCGTGCCTTACTTTATTTTTGAGGGTCGCTCAGCATTAGCTGGTGCACATCCAGCAGATGTACTTTATAAGGCGATGCTTGAAGAAATTGCAACACAAGGATTGGTGACATGACAGCTCGTTTTCAAGTACCGCTAGAAAAAGTACCAGCTCCAGGTGCGCGAGTATTCCTTATGATTGGAGACAAATCACTTGCATTGTTTAATATTGCTGCTCAATTCTACGCGATTGATGACAGCTGCCCACATCAGGGTGCTTCGTTATTTGGTGGGAAACTGGAAGGACAGGTGATCCAGTGTTGTGCGCATGGTTTGCGTTTTGATTTAGCTAGCGGTTACTTATTGAATTCTACTCAGCTTAAAGTTGCTTCGTATCCTGTAGAGGTGATTGGCGACCAAGTATTTATTATTATGGATTCTGGGGAGTAGCATGAATAGCTCTATGCTAGTGGATTTAAACCAGCGATCACGTGAGTTGATGCCAGGTTTTATTGTCAGTGTGGTTGTTGCTGCCGCGGCCTGTTTTTTATCGGAGCACTATGGTGCTCCAGTGATGTTATTTGCACTGCTGCTAGGAATGGGACTGAATTTCTTAGCTACAGACAGTAAGTGTAAGGCGGGTATTGAGTTCACCGCGCGTACAGTATTACGTGTAGGCATTGCTTTGTTAGGTATGCGTATTACTTTGGGGCAAATTACGGCTTTGGGTTGGCAACCTGTTGCTTTAGTGATAACACTTGTCGTGGTGACGATATCGGTTTCAGTCATAGCCGCTAAAGTGCTTGGTTTTCAGAAGCTCTTTGGCATGTTGACTGGTGGTGCTACCGCAATTTGTGGTGCTTCAGCAGCATTGGCATTATCGGCAGCATTGCCTAATCATCCACAAAAAGAAAAAGCCACTTTATTTACTGTGATTGGTGTCTCCGCGCTTTCTACCTTAGCCATGATTGTGTATCCAATGATCGCGAATTGGCTTGAGTTATCACCGCAGGCTGCTGGCGTGTTTTTGGGTGCCACGATTCATGATGTGGCGCAGGTGGTGGGTGCGGGTTATAGCATGTCGACAGAAACAGGTGATACTGCAACAGTCGTGAAGTTAATGCGGGTTGCGATGCTACTTCCAGTGATTGTCTGCGCAGCGATGATTACACGTATGCAAGGTGCAGATTCAACGGGGCAGCGTCCACCATTACTGCCTTGGTTTGCAGTGGGCTTTTTAGTTCTCGCTTGTATCAACAGTACAGGATGGGTGCCCGTTGTTGTGCAGGGCGGACTGAATGAGTTATCACGTTGGTGCTTGGTTATTGCGATCAGCGCTTTGGGCATGAAAACTCAACTGAAAGAGCTTGCCTCTGTGGGGATCAAGCCGATTCTTCTGATGGTCGGTGAAAGTGTTTTTCTGGTGATATTGGTCTTGACGCTGATGCACTGGTGGTTTTAGTACTAATATCTTCTCAATAGGGACTGTTCTGTCATTCGTACAGATGCAAGTCCCTTTTTTATTCAGTATTTTAATTCATGCAATATTGATTTTTTATCAGCTTAAAATGATAAGTCCAGATCAGTATTAAGAAAATGTCTATCTGGATTTTTTATCTATTTCATGAAACATGATGATCTTTATTATATAGCGCATTAATCGAGCATGGTTTTATTGAGATTACGCCAATTCATAGGTGCCATTCCAAACTGACTGATAAACCAACGAGTAAAGGAACTTGGTGTTGAGTACCCCAAAATGTCAGAAACTTGCCCTAGTGAGTAATTGATGTTTTTCAGGTAACGGAACACGAGGTTTCGACGTACATCATTGATTAAATCACTAAAACTGGTTTGAGATGCTTCTAAACGACGCTGTAGTGTTCGCACGTTAATACCATGCATTTGTGCAACTTGATCAATAGTAGCGCGGCCCATAGGTAAAAGTAGATAGATGCTTTTACGGATATCAAAAATAATAGAAGGCTCATTGTCATTTTGTAAGGTATCTAGATAACGTTGTGCATGATCGGCCATCGCTGTATTGGCTTGTGGATTTGCTGTATCAAGTTCTATCGCTGTACAGACGATACCGTTGAATTCGCTGCCGAACTCCAACGAGCATCCAAAGATGCGTCGATGTGTAGAGAGGTCATGTGGTGCACTGTGGGTGAAATGTATACTTAAAGGCCGCCATTTCTGAGACAACAGCGCAGCGCAGAAACGGTGCATAATTCCAAGTGCAAGTTCAGTTGCCTGACGGCTGTATACGGATGCAGTTGTCACCACTTCCTCTCGAATGATGACGGTATTGCCAACCTCCTCAATATAAATTTCAAGTGAATCATTGAGTAAATTACGGTAGCGGACAATTGTCTGTAAAGCATCACGTAAGGTATGTTGATAACTCAGTAGTAGACTAATTTCACCAAAATCAGATAGTTGTCTCTGTTCTGCCATGCGCAAACCGAATACCTCACAACCACTGATTTGAGCTGACTGTTCCAGTAAGGCAACTGCCTTGTCTACAGAAATACGTTGTTTCGTATTATTTAACTGAGTTGGGCAAATTCCGACATTTGACAATAAATGGTAAGGATTGACGTCTAATTGTTGCGTCACGTCCACATAATTTTTCAGAACGGCAGTATGCGCAAGAGGAACCATTTTTTATCTCCCTATTTTTAAACTAACCTATTCCTAGTCAGTCTTTATTTATAACCAAAATGCTCAGTCTCGAAAGCACCTACTTTCATCGTAAAGTAATAATGTATTTTTGTTCGTTCGTTTTTAGCTTTTTTTAAGTGTTTAAAAAGCTTTTCTGCATAGGAGATAGTTTTAAACGATTTGTCATCAAATGAAAAGAGCATGTCACTTAAAGAGCATTATTTGAAAAATCTACATCGTATTGTGGAGATGAAATTTATATCACTTATTATCCTCAGCGAGCATTAAGTTCAAAGGTGTAGAGATGGAAAAAATACTGACCAAGGCTACAGTTCTAATCATCCCTGGCTTACGTGATCACGTTGCTGAACATTGGCAAACGATATTGGAAGCACGTTTGATTAAGGTACGTTCTGTACCCCCTGTGCAAACGGACAAGCTGAATTGTGCAAAACGCGTTGAGGCAATTCAGGCAGAACTGGAAAACATAGATGGGCCTGTGCTTTTGGTTGCGCACAGTGCTGGTGTATTGATGGCCGTACATTGGGCAGCCAAGCATCAGCATCATGCCATTAAAGGCGCATTGCTTGTAGCGCCTCCTGATTTGAAACAAAGTTGGCCAGAAAATTATCCAAGTTCTGACACACTTCGACTCGAGGGATGGAGTCCCTTACCAAGTCAAGTACTGCCTTTTCCAAGCATTCTTGCTGCCAGTACCAATGACCCTTTAGCCAGTTTTGCTGCTGTTGCAGATATGGCGAAAACATGGGGCAGTCAATTGGTTAACTTAGGCGCTGTTGGTCATGTTAATCCTGCTGCTGGTTTTGGCCCTTGGCCACAGGCTGAACAGTTTATTCAACAGCTTGACATGATTGATGACTGTGTCATGTCTGCATAGTTCGTGAATGATTTTTTAGTTTTTTAAAAGCTTGTCATGTCAAGCATGACATCAGTTTAAGCCTTAATTTTACAATTTCTTAGTTTGTTTCACAGCTTTTGCTCATTCGTTAGCGAGATCAGCTGTAAATGGATTTTATAAAACAATAATTTACGCTTTTGCTCATTCTGTAAATATTGGATGCAGCAAGTTAATCAAAATAAATCATATCTATATGGAGATGATATGGTGAATAAGTTTTTATATTTAAATGAGAAAAGAAGTCATATTTTATTCATTCAAAGGGTTGGTTTCTCTTTGGGCTTAATCCTATTTATTTCAAAAGCGACAGCTGCTAGTTTTGATATCAATGACGATTGGAAGTTTGAAACTAACACGAGCCTAAGTTTAGGTGGCAGTTGGAGCACACAGGATCCTTCAGCTTCAATGCTTTATAAACCAGATGCGCTCAGCATTGGTAAAGAGGGACTTAGCGTGGATGTCAATGGTGATGATGGTCGTGCAAACTTTAGTAAACATGATGCAATATCCCAAATTATCAAAGGCTTAACCGAGTTTCGTTTGAATGGTAAACAGCAGGGTGCTGTGATCAGTACGAAATACTGGTATGACCATGCGTACGAAACAGGACATGGCGATTTAAAGCCATTTGATGATTCAGCATGGCCAAGGCTGGCAAAATTCAAGGGAATAGATCTTTGGGATGCATATATTTGGAAGAACTTTACATTTGATAATGGTCAGTCTTTCAATTTTAAATTAGGTAAACACGCTTTAAGCTGGGGGAAATCACAGTTTTTCCAGAATGGTTTAAATTCGGTCAGTGCATTGGATTTTGCCGCAATGAATCGACCTGGTGGTGAGGCAAAAGAAAGAATTATTCCTGTTGAAATGTTCTCTTTTACAGCAGGGATTAATCAAAATCTTAAGGTTGAAGGCTTCTATCAGTTCAAGTTCAGACCAACTGTCGTTGATGGCTGTGGGACTTTTTTTGCAATCTCTGATTTCGTTCCAGAGAATTGTGGACCAATTGTTCTAACGGTTACGCCCGGAGATAAGCTGTCAGAAAGCGCTTTAGATGCTCAAACTTTTATTCCACGTACAGAAAGTAGATATGCCAAAGATAGTGGACAATATGGTATTGCCTTAAAGCAAATTTTACCCAGTTTAAATAATGCTGAACTCGGTATGTACTATGCGAATTACCATAGTCGAAATGCAAATTTTGATGGCTTTACCGTGACTGCAGCGGGGCCACAAAACTTTAAAACAGCGAGTTTTTTTTCTATCTATCCTGAAGATATTAAGATGTATGGCTTAAGTTTGACTGGGAAAGTAGGAATGACAACTGTTTTCAGTGAATTAACGCATAAGCCAGATCAACCATTGCAATTAAATGGTACAGATATTGTTTATGCTCAAGTTCTGTCTAGTGAAACGCCATTTACACCTCCTGGTGTTGCTCCTGAGTTAGGCAAATATATCAATGGATATGTACGTTTGCCTGTAACCCAATTTTCAATAGGTGCAAGCGATAGTATTTCTAATGTTCTAGGGGCAAATGCATTGACTTGGTCTGCTGAGTTTGCAGCAAATCACATTGCTGATATAGGCAATCATCGTATTGGTCGAGTGGGTGTTTTTGGTCGCAGTGAACTCTCTACAGGTGCGTATAATCCTGAAACAGGTGAGTTTAAATGTACGCCATATGGTACTGCACATCTTCCAAATGACGTCATTGACAGCATGAATGAACGTTTTTGTAATAAAGAAGGTTTTTTTAGTGAATGGTCATTGGGTTATCGACTACGTGGCGCATTAAGTTATCAAGATATTTTGCCATCAACAGTTATTACACCTAGTCTTAGCTTCCGTCATGATGTACATGGTTTTAGCCAAAATTTTCAAGAAGGACAAATGAGCATAGGTGCGGCGGTATCGGCGACTTATCAGAAAAAATATACCACTGAAATCGCCTACTATAACTTTTTTGGTTCGAACGAATTTAGCACTATAGATGACCGAGACTTTGCTTCATTGGCCTTAAAAGTCAACTTTTAATCTGAATATTATTTCTTGTTTTTAAATATTATTTTTACATCCAATCAAAGTAAATCATGGTCAAGCAGTGACCGTGATTTACTGGTTTTAAATTATTGAAAGAGGTGAATGGGCTACCACCGTTTTTTTAATAAATCTAGAGGTTTAAATGCAATATATCGATTCAAAAATACAAGAAAAATCTAATCCTATTGGCATCCTCGCTTTAATTGCGAACTTTCTAGAAGAACAAGGATTTGATGCCCAAAGTGTATTTGATCAATTTGCAATAAAACTGGAAGATTTAAAAAATAATTTGACCCCTGTATCGTTGCAGACCCAAGGTGGTATTTTTAAAGCTGTAGAAGAATTAACGTGTTGTGATCATTTAGGATTACTCATTGGAAAAAATGCACAACTTTCGAATATTGGGCCATTACGCTTTTTAGTGCTAAATGCCGCGACGATGCGCGATGCAATGGCAAGTCTGTTTTATTATGGGAGTATGTGGTACCGAGGGCAAAAGCTGGATCTACAGGAAGATCAGGGGTATGCACGTATATGTATGCAGATTGAGGGTGAAATTTCTGGAAAAGAACAATATCAAACTGCTTATTTAGTTGCGATGGTTTCTATTATAGAATTGGTTTTAGGTAAGTCTTGGCGACCCACGTTAGTCCGTATTTCATACCCAAAACCGAAGTCTGCACATCTCTATGAAAAATTTTTCGGTTGTCCAGTATGGTTTGGCCAAACTCAACATGAAATTTTATTTCCTCAGGAGCAATTAGATCAAAAGCGGACAGGGCATGATCATCAATTAGACCATTTTTTACGTCAGCATTTATCCGAATTACGAACGAATAATCGCGTGGACATCATCACACAAGTATGTAAAATAATTGAAGAATTATTACCACATCGGCTTTGTAATATTGAGCGGGTTGCCGAATATTTTTCTATCCATCGTTTTACGTTGTACCGTTATTTAAATCAATACGACACAACTTTTGAATCATTATTAGAAAAAACCCGGAAGGAAATTGCAGTTAAACTGCTAAAAAATAAACAATTAATGATCATCGAAGTCGCGAATCAGCTTGGTTATGATGATCAAGCAAATTTTACCCGAGCATTTAAACGTTGGTACAACATCACACCTGCTCGTTGGAGACGAACGAGTCTTCCTATCTGAATGAATGCAATAAACAAGATTAAATGAATAAAATTTGAAATGAGTATTTTTTGAAAAAGTACATTGTATTTTCTTAAATCGTTAAGTCTTTTGTGGATCTTTGTGCCGAAATGACAAATATTTGAGACGAAATGACAAAATTAAAAGAGAAAATTATTGTAATTTAAAGACCAATTATAGAAGTAATCATTTACTGATATTAAAACAATAGACTTACAAACATCGGAAATAAGGATATTTTTCAATGCATGGAAATATGATGTTTCAACCACTTTTGATTAGTAGCTTAATCGAACATGCTGAAATTTATCACGCAGATACAGCTATTATTTCAAAAAATACTGATGGCTCTATGACGCAAAGCAACTGGGCACAGATTGCTAAAAATTCAAAACGTTTTGCGAATGTCTTACAATCACTCGGTTTGTCTGCAAGTGATCGAGTTGCAACTATTGCATGGAATAATCATCGTCATTTAGAAACTTGGTATGGAATATCTGGAAGTGGCTTGATTTGTCACACTATTAATCCTCGTCTTTTTCCTGAACAATTGACTTATATTATTAATGATGCAAATGATAAAGTTATTATTTTCGATAAAACATTTTTAAATTTAGTCATTTCAATTCAGGCTTCTCTTCCAAATGTAGAGCATTTTATTTGTCTTGATGCTTATGATGAAAACATTAAGAAAGCACTCCCTGAAGTACAGTTTTATGATGTGCTTATTGAGGCTCAGTCTGAGCATTATGAATGGCCAAAATTAGAAGAAACAACGGCAAGCTCACTTTGTTATACATCGGGTACGACAGGGAATCCTAAAGGTGTTTTATATAGCCATCGTTCGACGATATTGCATAGTTATGCAAGTTGTTTACCTGATTCATTAAATTTATCGGCAAAAGATAGAATATTACCTGTTGTACCCATGTTTCATGTTAATGCTTGGGGAACGCCTTATGCCGCGGCTATGGTTGGATGCAGTATGGTACTGCCTGGCCCAATGTTGGATGGGGCGAGTTTGGTTCATTTAATTGATCAATATAAAGTGACCAATGCATTAGGTGTACCAACGATTTGGCAAGGACTATTAAACGCAGCGCATCAGTCGGGTAGCAAACTTGTAAGTTTGACGCGCAATGTGGTGGGTGGGGCAGCTTGTCCACCATCAATGGTGAAGACATTTAAAGATGTATACCAATGTGAAACGATTCATGCTTGGGGGATGACGGAAACAAGCCCAGTCGGTTCAGTTAATCAGCTTAAAGCCAAACATTTGGAATTAGCTGAAACAGAACAGTTTAATGTTCGTTTTTCACAAGGTCGTCCACCATTTGGGGTGCAACTACGTGTGAGTGATGAAGAAAATGGGGTGACGGAAATTCAACGGGATGGTCAAACCTCAGGAAATTTACAAATAAAGGGACACTGGATTGTAGATTCATATTTTGGGGAAAATAAATCCGCTCTTACTTTAGATGGTTGGTTTGATACAGGTGATATTGCGACCTTAGATCAAGATGGCTATATGAATATTTGTGATCGTTCTAAAGATTTAATTAAATCAGGTGGCGAATGGATTTCCTCAGTTGAGTTGGAAAATATTGCGAGTGCACATCCGGCAATTGATATGGTTGCTGTAATTGCTGCTGTACATCCAAGATGGGATGAACGACCGATATTAATTGCAAAAAAATCAGCTGAAAGTCAAATTACAGCAGAAGATATTTTGGATTACTACACCGATAAAATTGCGAAATGGCAAATTCCAGATAAGGTTATTTTTGTGGATTCCATTCCTGTAGGTGGTACTGGAAAGATACTTAAAAAAGTTTTACGTGAAGAGTATGGTTCAGTTTTGTTAGAAGGTTAATCACGATTAATATTTTTAACATTAAATAATTAAGGAAAGGGAAATGACAGAACAAAAGTCTGCAGGCTTAAGATTCAGACAAGCACTGGAAGTAGAAAAACCATTACAAATTATTGGCACAGTGAATGCCTATGCGGCCATGATGGCAAAAGAAGTGGGTTATAAAGCCATTTATCTATCGGGTGCAGGTGTTGCCAACTATTCTTATGGCTTACCTGATTTGGGAATGACCAGTTTAGACAATGTTCTTGAAGATGTTCGTCGTATTACTGAACGTGTTGATACACCGCTCTTGGTCGATATTGATACAGGATGGGGCGGTGCTTTTAATATTGCACGTACTGTAAAACAAATGATTGCTGCAGGTGCTGCTGCGGTTCATATTGAAGATCAGGTTGCACAAAAACGTTGTGGTCATCGTCCAAATAAAGAAATTGTGACACAACAAGAAATGGTTGATCGTATTAAAGCAGCTGTGGATGCAAAAACAGATTCAAATTTTGTGGTCATGGCACGTACCGATGCCTTACAAAAAGAAGGTTTGCAGGCAGTAATTGATCGCGCTTGTGCCTGTGTTGAAGCAGGTGCTGATGCGATCTTTGCTGAAGCCATGACGGACATTACGATGTACAAAACCGTCTGTGATGCAGTCGGTGTACCTGTATTGGCCAATATTACTGAATTTGGTGATACCCCGTATTACACCACGGAAGAACTGGCTGAACAGGGTATTGCAATGGTGCTGTATCCACTGTCAGCAACGCGTGCAATGCAAAAAGCGGCGCTCGAAGTGATGCGCTCTATTCGTGAAACGGGTACACAAGTCAATGTATTGGATAACATGCAACCGCGTAAAGAACTGTACCAATTCCTTGATTATCACGCCTTTGAAAACACCTTAGATAAATTGTTTAAATAAAAAATTCAACATGGAGAATAAAAAAATGGCTGAAGGAAAAGTACTCACAGGCGCAGGATTGCGTGGACAAGTGGCAGGTAAAACAGCATTGTCAACTGTAGGCAAAAGTGGTGCAGGCTTAACCTATCGTGGATATGATGTGCAAGATTTGGCTGAAAATTGCCAATTTGAAGAAGTTGCGTATCTTATTTTCTTTGGTGAATTGCCCACTGCTGAGCAGCTTGCAAGCTATAAAGCGAAATTAAAATCGCTGCGCCAATTACCACAAGCCTTAAAAGAAGTATTAGAGCGTATTCCTGCGGACTCGCATCCAATGGATGTAATGCGTACTGGTGTTTCGATGCTGGGTAATTTGGAAACAGAAAAATCATTTACTGAACAGCAAGATGTTGCAGATCGTATTTTGGCAACTTTGCCGGCCATTATTTGTTATTGGTACAGATTTAGCCATGACGGTGTGCGCATTGAAGAAAATACCGATGATGATTCAATCGGTGCGCAATTCCTGCATTTACTTCGTGGTGAAAAACCAAATGAATTGCATGAACAAGTGATGAATGTATCACTGATTCTTTATGCAGAGCATGAATTTAACGCATCTACATTTACTGCGCGTGTTTGTGCATCCACATTGTCGGATATGCATTCATGTATTACCGGTGCCATTGGTTCACTGCGTGGACCATTACATGGTGGTGCAAACGAAGCTGCAATGGAAATGATTGAAAACTGGACGTCTGCCGACGAAGCCGAACGTGAAATGCTCGGTAAACTGGAACGTAAAGAAAAGATCATGGGCTTTGGTCATGCGATCTATAAAGACAATGACCCACGTAATGGCATCATCAAAATCTGGGCAGAACGCTTGGCGAAAGATGTAGGTGATACGGTACTTTATCCAGTGTCAGTACGTTGTGAAGAAGTGATGTGGCGTGAGAAAAAATTATTCTGTAATGCCGACTTCTTTCATGCTTCAGCGTATCACTTCATGGATATTGCAACGAAGCTGTTCACGCCAATCTTCGTGATGAGCCGTGTCACAGGTTGGGCGGCACATGTGATGGAGCAACGTGCCGATAATCGTATTATTCGTCCAAGTGCGGATTATACGGGGCCTGAACTGCGTAAAGTTGTACCAATTACAGAGCGTTCTGCCGCGTAAATTGATAAAAGTTGTAATAAAGCCTCTTCGGAGGCTTTATTTATTGCTGTGTGTTAAGAATAAGAAGCCATACCTAAAAAAGATGGTCGAGCATTTTACAGTGCTACCTTATATGAATTTTTTAAAATATAAGTGAAGTTTTCCGATCAGTGAGCATGATCACGATGGGGAAATTGATCATGCCTAATGAAAAAAATTCATGATTCTGCTCATGTGCGCCCACTAATTGTTTTTCTTTATGAGTGTTTAGATAACGCTGGTTAAGTTATAAATCTCTATATATTCAATGATTCATGTAAATATTCCCAGAAGTGGGATTTGAATATTTACATCGGCCCAAGTGAAAATTAAAAGAACTCATCCTTAACTGAATTCTTTCGATTGAATGATGTTTCGTTTAATGTGCTAGATTTTTGAAAATCTGTTTAAGGCTTTCCATCATCTTTTCAATTTGCAAGGGTGTTAAACCTTCAAAAGATTGTTCCAAAACAATATTGGTCAGATCGTTAATCTTCTGGGTCATTTGTTGCCCTTTATCCGTTAAAACAACACGGGTAATTCGAGCATCGTCTTCACATGAATATGTTTCGGCTAAGCCTTCGTCTTTTAAGCGATAAACAATTTTTGTCGTTGTGGACATCTTGGATACAACCATTTCAGATAAATCTGAAACACTGGCATGCGGTTTTAACTTTAAGGAAAGCAAGATACGACGTCGTGAATTATCTAAACCATATTTTTTCAAGACATGGTCTACGTTCTGTACATATTGAGCATGTACTTGAGTAACCCAGTAATATGGAAAACTGTCTAAGCTAAAATCTTCCGATGAAGGTAAAAATTTACTGTATTTTTTAGTCATGGATGGGCTTCCCTGTAAGATTTTGTAATTGTAATTCGTTAACGCACGCATTTTATTATAAAGTTAATTTGCTGCGCAGAATATACTAAATTTTTTTAGAATGAATCAATCTATATATTAAGTTTTTTATAATGTAATAAGGAAACTTATATTAAAGTAAGTTTCCTTATTACAAAGAATTAAAAATTAAGTGTGATCGTTGATAAGGGACATGGTATAGCTGTCTTTATCTTGATGAAATACTACAATACTTTGGGCAAACTTCAGCACTTCTTTCTTGAACTTCAGAGTTTTGATAGAGATCTGAAAATAGTGTCGTATTGTAAAACGACAGGGACGAGCATTTCAAACTTTTGGTTATTATGCATGACCACGATCTTCACTTGCTGCTGATCAAATGATGACTCCAGATTAAGATATGCACCTTCATAGCTAGTATTCGCAATAGTTTTCGATGTTTTTTTGAAGGTCAATGCTTTTCATTCGTCATGGCAAATAAACCTGTAAATTTTTTTGATTGGATTAGAAACTTACTTAAGTTTAACGATAGATTATTTCATGACACAATCTTTGCTATGTTTCATCCTAGTGAAAAAAATAGACTTGGGAATTGATCTTTTTAACAAAAAGTTTCTGACATTTGTGTTATAGGTTGAATAAGTTAATACAACTATAAAATAACTTTTTAATAAACAATGACTTAGATTAATCTCTGTTTTTCATTATTTTTCTTTAAATATGACCATGCAGTCTATTTTTTTAAATAAAAAATTAGATGAATAGATAGTGTGAATTATGAAAAAGGGTAGAAAATTTGTACAAGTTTAATATTTAGTGGTTAAAAGTACAAAAATCTAATTACAAACTTTATAGATTGTGCATAATAAATTTATCTATTGTTGAACAGGTTACATATATGGATCCGTCGCCGTGCAGGTCTACATTTAGTTTTTACCAAATTCATAAAATCGGAGATATAAACTAATGGAGTTTTTATTAGATCCGGGAATTTGGGTTGGATTACTTACCCTTATTGTTTTAGAAATTGTTTTAGGTATTGATAACCTAGTCTTTATTGCCATTTTGGCTGAAAAACTTCCTCCTGAACAACGTGATAAAGCACGTGTTATTGGTCTTTCGCTCGCATTAATCATGCGCTTGGGCTTATTGTTTGCCATCTCTTGGTTAGTCACCTTGACTAAACCACTCATTACCGTCTTTGACTGGACTTTCTCAGGTCGAGATCTGATTCTCTTATTTGGTGGTTTGTTCTTGCTTTATAAAGCAGTAAGTGAATTACACGAAAGAATGGAAGGCAAGTCTGAGGTTAAAGTTACAACGAATGTTGTGTATGCAAGCTTTACAGCAGTTGTAGCACAGATTGTAGTATTGGACGCCGTATTTTCTTTAGATTCTGTGATTACTGCAATTGGTATGGTTGACAATATCTATGTGATGATGGCTGCAATGGTTGTAGCTATGGCATTGATGTTACTTGCTTCTAAACCATTAACCGATTTTGTAAATCGTCATCCGACCGTTATTATTCTGTGTCTAAGCTTCTTACTCTTAATTGGTATTAGTTTGATTGCCGAAGGTTGTGGTTTCCATATTCCAAAAGGCTATATTTATTCAGGTATTGGTGTTGCGATTTTGATTGAAGCTTTCAATCAGTTTACTCAGCGTAACACTACAAAACATGAATCAAAGATTCCATTGCGTCATCGTACCGCAGATTCCATCTTAAAATTGATGGGTGGAAAAATGGAAACAGTTGCAAATAGTGCTCAACATTTTGAAGCGCAAGAAGCATTTGCGGATGAAGAACGCTATATGATTGGTGGGGTATTAACCCTTGCTGAAAGATCAGTGGCTTCTATTATGACACCGCGCAGTCAAATTTCTTGGGTGAATATTGAAGATGCACCTGAGCGGATTCGTGAACAGGTTTTATCCGTACCGCATAGCATATTTCCAGTTTGCCGCGGCAGTCTAGATAAAGTTTTGAGTGTTGTGCGTGCAAAAGAGTTACTTGATGTTCTGGATGATGAGGAACAACTCAAAGCACTGATTAAGCATCATCGCCCGATTTATATTTTTGAAAAAATGAAAGTGATAGATGCAATTAATACCTTGCGTGCATCAAAAGGTTCATTGGTTTTGGTCAGTGATGAATTTGGTAATGTACAAGGTTTAATTTCTCCGCTGGATGTTTTTGAAGCGATTGCAGGGGAGTTTCCTGATGCAGATGAACAACTTGATTTAGTCAAAATTGATAACCATACTTGGAAAGCATCTGGAATGTTGGATGTGTATCAGCTTGAATTAGAGTTGGGTATGATTGATTTGGTTGACGAAGATGCTGGTTATATTAGTGTTGCGGGTTTAATTTTAGATAAAGCCCATGGTGAAGTCGTGTTGGGTACTCAATTGGAGTATCACGGGGTTCACTTTGAGGTGACTGAATTAGATGAAAACCGAATTAAATCTGTTTTAATTACATATCGCTAGAAGAATATACAGCATACCTGTAATGGTATTTGACATTTTCTCAGTCATAAATTTTTGAATTGATTAAAAGAACCCAATGGCCGCGTGCTGTTGGGTTTTTAATTGATCTTTCAATCGGTATATATGTTTAGATCAAAGTAATGGTTAGATTTTGAGGATTTTAATATCCGCATATTGTTGAATTAAATCAGAATTCAAGCTGTGAATATAATCTATAAATGCCACATTAAAATGCCCTAGCATTTTTGTCTGTTCAAAGGCTAATTTTCCTGCAATTGCAAAATGAGTGTGTGCAGCTAGAGTCGCGATAGTCGGTGTTGCTACAGCGCAATAAGCCGCAATTAAAGCACCCAGTGCGCAACCTGTTGCAGTAACTTTAGGTTGTAAATCACTTCCACCATTGACTTGAATGATTGCATCAAATTCTTTGGTTAAAATAAAATCAGATTCACCTGAAATAGCAATACATTCGGCATGTTCTAATAGTACTTTGGATTGGTTATAGACATCGGCACTATCTAAAGTACTATCAACGCCTTTGGATTGCACTTGGTTGCCAGAAAGGGTGCTGATTTCCGAAGCATTACCACGAATAACAGTGGGATTATATTGCAGTAACTCATCCACCATATCTGAGCGCCATTTTAAAATAGTCCCATAACCGACAGGGTCGAGTACCCAAGGCGTATGAGTACGTTGCGCCGTTTGTGCAGAAATCAGCATAGCCTGCATTTGTTCACTGGTCGGTGTACCCAAATTAATGCTCAGTGCTGCAGAAATAGTGGTAAAGCTTTCAGCTTCAAATGGATTATCAATCATGGCGGGAGAAGCACCAGCAGCGAGTAAAACATTGGCTGCATAATTGGCTGCAACACTATTGGTAATACATTGCACGAGCGGCTGCTGAGTTTGCAGCTGTGTCCATGCTTCAACAATATGCTCGATTAGTGTTGAAGTTTGATCCATGGGATTGTTCCTTAAGTTATACAGGGCATGATTAGAAAAACTAGACATATTCATCACCATCTATTGGGTGAAATAATGGTCTTGATGCTTACAGGTGCGACAGAATAAGGTCACATAATTTTCCGCATCGTAATCCACATTAAGTTCATTTGAACCACAATACATACAACGTTTTTGTGAATAAAAACTTAAACGTGGTTCAATTTTTTTCCATGAATGTCGAATCGGTTGAAAAAAGATATTTTCATCGTAGCCTAGAAAGCGAAAAAACAGGATTTCGCTCATTTTACTAAAAGGAATATTATGTGGTCGTGGAAGGGTAGATGTTTCCCATTTTTCTGCCACAGCACGTTCACGATATTGTTGTAAGGTTTTCTTTAATAAGTTGGTATTAATAAAGTTTTCATTCCGTGCTTTGAGCGCTTTTTGTTGGTTTAAATATTCCAATGCTGTTTGCACCAAATAATAAATCTGCCCGACAGCCAAGGAATCCATCAAGCGATAACAAAAGGTTTGAAAAGCATTATTTCCTGCAATTTGTACGCCCCAAGTTCGGCAATAAAATTGAGCAAACTGAATAATTTCTTGATAGAGCACTAAGTAGAGGACATTTTTAACTTCATCTGCATTTTTAAATGGCACACCCATGGTTAACTTTTCATAAAACCAATTTCGCAGTTGTTGGGTGACACTAAATAGGCTGGGTTCAGAATAGCCATCTAAACGTACATTGACATAATAATGATGTGCTTCAGCAGCAAAATCTTTAGCAATTAAGATTTGTTCTTTAACCAATTGCTTGACCAAATAATTTTGAAATAAATAATTGGGTGTAATGGAATGGTATTTAATATTTTCCCAATCAATATATTCATGATGTGTCGTATGTTCTTGAACTTGATTATCCAAAATACTCAGTAAAAATAATTTATTCAGAAAACTGATTTGATCCAGACTATATTCAATCTGATCTTTATCTTTGGATTTAATTTTACGTTGCTCTTGCAGTCGTGTTTCTGTGAGCATTCTTTTTCGATTGGCTAAGCATTTGTCACAATGACAGTTATGTCGTGGGTCTTGAAAAACACGATGATGGCAGTGACTACATTCATGAAAATTAATGGCTTGTTCGTATTGTTCTGCTTCAATCCAGAACATAGATGCCTGACATAAAGGGCATGATGTACTTTCATCTAACTGTTTTTGCAGAATCTGAAGAAGCATGGAAAGAGTCAATCACAAGTCTGGTTAATTATAATATCGATTATACACAGGTCTTTTGTGATGACGTGCTGGATTCGTGCTGTATGAACAATAAATCAGTATCGAGAAATGCTGTTCAATATTATTCATCTAAATGGCCTAAGTGTTTTAAAAACATTAATGTAGAAATGAAAAACAAATCTTTTCATTTCTACATCCGAAGTATGGTGAAATCTGTGTTTTTGAATCCGTTAACTAATAAGAAGCAGGGCAAGGCAATGACTCATCTTCTTCTCCTAATTGCTTTGCATCAATTAAGGCTTTCACTTTTTTGGATGGCAGTCTTTTACTGCCTAATGTATGGTAATTATTCAAAATTGCACTGATATCGGGCGCTTGCATAGGAATACCTTCGCAACTCATAAACATTGCAATGACTTTATGATCAATTCCTACTGCATTAAGTGTCTGCATGGTTTTGATATTTTCCACACGGACAATATGTTCTTTTAGATACATGGAAACACCTCTTTTCGTTATAACTTAATTTTATAGTGCGCTTTGCACACATGATTACAAGCAAGAAATATGCTCAAAATGTAGTCATCTTGAAAATAAGTGTCAATTTGAGTTGAATGAGTTTAGACGCACGGTAACAACGGATCTTAAATCGCGTGGGGTGTTATTTTTATGTTGAATATTGTTTCAGTCATGACGCATCAGCGACATTTTTTCGAGCTATGCACGTTAAGTAAGCAACTGAAATAATAATTGCACTGATGTTGAGGTGATGAATTGAAAATGAACAACAATGTGCCCATATATAACTCAAATCAATAGCACAGACAGATTGTGAAAGTTGTCGTATGATCGAAGCAGCTCACAAAAAACAAAGTCTTGGCTTAAAACTACAGGATTAGGACATTATATGAATATCGCAGCAAACCCAGTGGTTGAAGCAGACCAAACTGTTTACTTAAAAGACTATGAAAAACCATCTTTTGCGGTTAATTCAATCAACTTGGATATTCAAGTATATACAGACCATACCAATGTTAACGCAACATTGGTCATGAAGCGTCAGACAGCGGGGGATTTAGTGCTGCTTGGGCGTGATCTAGAATTAAAATCGATTACTTTGAATGGTACGCCACTCACCGCCAACGATTATTCATTAGATGCAGAGCAGTTGGTTATTGCCAATGCACCAGATGAAGTTATTCTGAAAACAGAAGTAATTATTCATCCAGAAAGCAATACACAACTTGAAGGCTTATACCAAGCAGGTAGCGATTTATTTGTTACTCAAAATGAACCTGAAGGTTTCCGCAAAATTACTTTCTATCCTGATCGTCCAGATGTGCTTTCTATCTTTACCACACGTGTAGAAGCGGATAAAAAATTCCCAGTACTTTTAGCCAATGGGAACTTGATGGAAGCAGGTGAAACAGGCGAAGGTCGTCACTATACCATTTGGGAAGATCCAACCCAAAAACCTGCCTATTTATTCGCTTGTGTCGTTGGTGATTTGGCAGTACTCAAAGATCGCTATACCACTTCAGAAGGTCGTGATGTTGCTTTAGAAATTTACGCCGTAGAAAAAGATATTCCAAAATGTCGCATTGCCATGGAAGCACTGAAACATTCTATGCAATGGGATGAAGAACACTATGGTCGTCCATATGATTTAGACAACTATATGATTGTAGCCACCAGTGCATTTAATATGGGTGCAATGGAAAATAAAGGCTTAAATATCTTTAATACCTCATGTGTCCTTGCCGATGAAGAATTTACCACGGATGCGGCAATTATGCGGGTGCAATCGGTGATTGCACATGAATACTTCCACAACTGGACAGGTAACCGTATTACTTGTCGTGATTGGTTTCAGTTGTGCTTAAAAGAAGGTCTAACGGTTTTCCGTGATCAGTCTTTCTCGGAAGATTTACAATCGGCTGCGGTACAACGGATTGATGATGTGGCTGTATTAAAAGCACATCAATTCCCTGAAGATTCAGGTCCATTGTCACATCCACCACGTCCAGACCATTTTGTCGAAATTAATAACTTCTATACCGCAACCGTGTATGAAAAAGGTGCGGAAATTAACCGCATGATGTCGACGTTATTGGGCAAAGAAAAGTTCCGTCAAGGCACGGACGAATATTTCAAACGCCATGATGGTCAAGCGGTCACAGTTGAAGATTGGGTTACTGCACTCACTGCGGGTTCAGGTGTGGATTTATCTGCTTTCCTGATTTGGTACAACCAACCAGGCACACCAAAATTGGAAGCCAAAGGTGAGTACGATGCAGCCGCGCAAACTTATACTTTAAGCTTTAAACAAAGCTTAAAAGCACATGCGAAATATCCAAATTTAAAAGCAGTGCCAATTCCAGTGGCATTGGCGTTGTTTAATGCAGAAACGGGTGAGCAATACACACTGAATTCTGAGGCATTATTTGAAAATGGCGTGAAAGATGGTGTGTATTTATTTGATCAAGATACGGCAACCATTGAGTTTACTGGGGTCACAGCAAAACCTGTAGTGTCTTTGCTGCGTAATTTCTCTGCACCCGTGAATCTCGAATTTAACTATTCCGATGAAGAACTTGCATTTTTAGTGCAATATGAAACCAATGGTTTTAACCAATGGCAAGCGACGCAAACTTTACTTGAACGTATTTTGTTAAATGGTCATGACGCTGCAATTTATATTCAAGCGATTAAAAATACGATTCCAGAACTTGTTGAAAAAGATCCATTGTTAGCTTCACGTTTATTTGATGTCCCTTCTGAAGGCTATTTGGGCAGTCGTATTGATGTTGACTATCAACCAGCAGCAATTCAAGAAAAACGTAATGCGCTGTTAGATACTTTGGCAGTTGCGTTGGGTGAATTCTGTAAAGAGACTTATTTGGCTTTAGACCCAGATCTACAAAAAGAGTTTTCACAAGCCATGGGTGTGCGAGCACTGAAAAATATCATGCTGAGTCTGCTGGCACGTCAAGGGGATAGCGAAGCTTTTGATTTGGCACATGCGCAATATTTAAACACGGGGAATATGTCGGAGCGCTTAGGTGCACTCAAAGTCTTGGTTTGGAATGATGCACCACAAGCGAAAGATACTTTAGCTGATTTCTATAATCGTTTTAAAGATGAAGCATTATCGCTTGATCAATGGTTTATGGTACAGGCAGCGCACCCCAAAGCTACTGTGGAAAGTATTCAGTATTTAACTTCGCACCCAGACTATGATTTGGGTACGCCAAATCGTATTCGTTCAGTCAGTGGTGGTTTAAATGCTAATCCTGTTAATACATGGGGTTTTGGTGTGCAGCATTTTGTCGATTTAGCAAAATATTTAGATGAGAAAAATCCAATTATGGGATCTCGTTTACTGCAAGCTTTAACACGCTGGTATACATTGGCTGAACCACAACGCCGTGAAGTTAAACAAGCACTTGAAGCGCTTAAACCACAAGTGAAATCGAAAAATGTGGCAGAAACGTTAAATAGTATGTTAAGTATTTAGTTTTATTTAAATATTTAAGATTTATTCACTAATATGCGCTATTCCCCAAACTTATAAGGGGGTAGCGCTTTTAGGAATTAATAAGGCTTTGGCACAACCTGCGATTAAAGGCTTATTCAACCATATAATTCTAAGCTGTATCTTAAATTTGGATAGTTTGAGGAAAACTCAACTTCTCCATGTTTGGGCAATAAAGCCCTTTAGAGTGAAGCTGTATCCATTATTTGGGCTAGGATTAATTGCATTTTATTAAAATAATCAAATACCGTTTAGATCGTGGTGATTGAGCGCAGATTTCTGTAGCGTACGGAAATCTGCGCTTAAAATTTTCTTAATCAACCCTCCAATTTTGGGGGGAGATCAATTTAAATGGTTTGTTTATTAAACTTTAATAATGAGCACAGGAATAGGTGATTGGGTTAATACGGCTTGTGCCACACTACCTAACATTAATTTTTTAAACCCAGTGCGACCATGTGAACCCATCATAATTAAATCAGCACCAACTTCATCAGCAACATGCATAATACCTTCGGCAGGTGATACACCACGAATGACTTTGCTATCTACATCTATACCGTCACGAAGGAATGATTGTTTGATATCAGCCAAACGCAACTGCGCATTTTTTTCAGCCTGCATAAAGTAATCGGTTATTGCAGGTGCAATTTTATAAAAATCTACGCCCACAAATGGGTCTACAGCAATCACACTTGTAACGGTAACTTGGCAATCTAGTGTTTTAGCTAAGGCTAAAGCTTGTTCAACAGCTGCATAAGAAATAGGGGATTCATCTACTGGAACTAAAATATGTTTATAAGTCATGAAATTATCCTTATGGGTATAGTTGAATGGGAAAGCTTTTTTAATTGTGATCGTCAGTCATTATAATAAATCAAAGGAGTCTTGAAAGCGGCTAAAGAACCCAACATTAATTGAAGGGTTCATTATTTAATCTTTATTCTATTCTTTAACCACCAATACAGGAATTTTTGTCCCACTTAAAACATCTTGTGCAAAGCTACCCAGTAAAAACTTTTGAAAACCTTTTCGACCATGTGAGCCCATGACAATTAGATCAATTTTTAATTTTTCTGCGGTATCAATAATGCCTTCTTCAGAGACACTGCCTTTAATAATTTGAGTATTAGTCGTTACACCATTTTCGCTGGCAATAGCTTGAGCCTGTTGTAACGCTTTTTCGGCATTGCCATAAGCTTGTATGAAATATTCTTTCATAATTGGGGATGGGTAGAAGTCTACATCTGTAAACGGATCTTCAGTGACTAAACTAATGAGGGTTAATTGACTGCCAAAAGCCTGAGCAATCTGAGCAGCTTTTTTAACTGCGGACAAAGAAATCTCGGAACCGTCAACAGGGACTAAAATATTTTGATAAGACATAAAAATGTTCCTTTTGAGTTTATTGTATTGCTATTATTTATAGATAGCACATTGTTCTAAAATGATCAATTTAGTCTCTGAAAATGTTTTAAAATCCATTGAATTGTATGAATATCATACATATAGTTGTGTTCTATTTTACATTTAAATCTGAGTTAAAAACTCAACTTTACTGTAAGTGTTTCTAAATGTTTGGACAAAGCTTAAAATGCAAGAAAATAATATTCTCTGCGAAAAATAACAGGACAAATAACAGTTGGGATAATGCCATGTATTTAAAATATTTAGCTTTAACTTTGTGTGCCATTGCAACAATACAAAGTAGTGGTTGTCAGAATATACAAATGAGTACTAAGGTGATTGCCAGCATATTTAATGCTTCTACCAATGTTCAAAAAAAGATGATTGATAAATATGCGCCAGAAGAAATTCTAGTGCAGAAAAATATTACGTATATGCAAGAACCCAAGTTGACCTTAGATGTTTATCAACCAAAAAATGTGACGCAACTCGAGGCTCGTCCAACCGTAGTTTGGATTCATGGTGGTGGATGGGTTTCAGGTTCTAAAGAACATGCAGGTGGCTATTTTAAGCTCTTGGCAGATCAAGGCTATAACGTCGTTTCAGTGCAATATCAATTTGCCCCTGAAGCAATATATCCGAATCAGCTATTACAGATTAATCAGGCATTAAAGTTTATTACTGAACATGCGCAGCAATATCATATTAATGCCAATCAAATTTATTTGGCGGGCGATTCCGCAGGTGCGAATTTAGTCAGTCATTATGCGGCACTTATCAGTAACCCTACTTTTGCGCAGCAGTCAAAATTTACACCGTTAATTCAACGTGCGCAAATTAAAGGCTTGATTTTACATTGTGGTATTTATGATATGAATGCTTTTGTTAATACTGCACCAGATAAACTTAAACTCATTGAATGGGGCGTGTTTAGCTTAGTTCAATCTTACACAGGTAATAAAAAAGACGATGTAGCATTTTTAAAAACGATTTCCCCAATTCAATACTTAACAGCAAATTATCCGCCAGTTTTTATCAGTGGTGGAAATAAAGACTTTTTGACCAAAACTCAATCTGAGCCTTTTGTCCAAGCATTGGTCAGCCAGAAAATACCCGTGACTGAAGTATTTTATCCAGACTCTAAAGAATCTTTAGTGCATGAATATCAATTCATGATGAGTAAAGCTGCTAGTCAAGAAACCTTTAAGAAAACCATTGATTTTATAAGTTATTATAGTCCGTCATCTAAGGAATAATTACATTTCATCACTTGCAAAATATGAGTTTTTATTTAAGATACCAACCGAATGGTATGTTTGTTTTAAAGGTAAGATTATGAGCCCTATAATGATGGCGTATGGATTGCTTGCATTGGCAATTGTTTCTGAGGTGACAGGGTCAACATTTTTGGTGAAGTCAGAAGGTTTTACTAAGCTCGGTCCATCTGTGGCAGTAATCGTTTTATTCAGTATTGCTTTTTATTTATTATCGCAAGTGATTAAAGTCATTCCCTTAGGGATTGCTTATGCCATATGGGCAGGGGTTGGCATTATTTTAACTGCAATTATTGGCTATTTTGTTTTCCGTCAAAGTCTTGATTTACCAGCTATGCTTGGTATTGGCTTGATTGTATCAGGCGTGGTCGTGATTAATTTATTTTCAAATTCTACTGGGCACTAGTATAAGTATGGAAAATATGTATCAGCGTAAAAAGGAACCTGAACTGATTCGGCAAAAAATTTTAGCGCATGCGATTCAATTATCTGCCGAGAAAGGCGTGACAGGGGTTTCAATTCAAGCGGTCGCCGATTTAGTTGGCGTTTCTAAAGGTGGCGTTTTTCATCATTTTCCAAGTAAGCAAAGACTACTTGAAGCGATGGTCATTACACTTTTAGAGCATTTGGATAGTATTATTGATCAACTCATTCAAGCTGATGATTGTGAATATGGCTGTTTTACCCGTGCTTATATAGAAGTTACATTACAGAAAAATATCGTGGGCATGGAACACTCTTGGTCAGCAATATCCATGATCATGCTTACAGACCGAACATTCAATGAGCTTTGGATTCAGTGGTTAAATACACGTTTAGAACGACATCATGCAACAGATGCTGATTTAGAGTTAAAAGTTTTACGTTTTGCAGCTGATGGTGTTTGGTTGACAGCATTTACCGAAGTTGAAAATCCTGATGAGACGCTAGAAATGAAACAGGAATTGATTCGCCGTAGTTATCCATAGCGGTGCTTTAATTATTATTTAATAGATAATGTGCATAAATAAATGTCTAGTATTTGATTCTTTAAAATCAGCATTGCCTCATTTAATTGATTGAATTTTTATGCCTTTGCGTAGGCATTATCTCTACTTTTGAAAGGTCAAAAGTAGACAAAAACCTTTTATTTCCCATACACGACGTCCTTGTCGTGATGGGAAAAGTGTGGCATCCATGCCACACTCATGAATCCAATATTTTCTAATGAAGAACTTATATTTACCAAAATGATTTATGATATAAGCCTAATAAAAAGCACCCAATAAAGGATGCTTTTTCTAACTCAAAGAGATCATGTTTTAATTTTGGATTTGCTTTTGAATTTGAAAATAAAAGACACGGCAAAACCGAATAATAGTCCCCAAAATGCAGAACCAATCCCAAAGAATTGTATGCCAGATGCACTAAATAAGAAGGTCATTAAAGCGGCCTCTCGTTCATTCACGTCATGAAAGGCAATCGCAATGTTGTGACTAATGGTGCCAAATAAGGCAATTCCTGCTAAAGCCACAATAAAAATATGCGGAAATGACATTAATAAGCTGGTTAAAGTCGCAGCAAAAATACCCATGACAATATAGAAAAAGCCACAGCTCATACCTGCGATATAGCGTTTTTTAGGGTCAGGATGAACTTGATCATCCAAACTGACTGCGGCACTAATTGCAGCAATATTAACGGTATAGCAGCCAAAAGGAGAGAGTAAGGTTTGTGCAACCCCAGTCCACCCGATGAGATGATTGATATGGGGTTGGTAGCCATAACTTTTGATCATGGCAATCCCAGGTAAATATTGTGATGCCATATTAATCACAAATAAAGGTAATGCTAAGCCAAAAATGGCTGACCATGTAAATTCAGGTGTAATCCATACTGGCTTGGCGAGACTCCATTGTAAAGCTGGAATATGAAACTCCATAAACATTGGGCAAAGTACAAGCCCTGCAATCACGGTAATCACAATACAATAACGTGGAGACAGTCGTTTTGATAGAATATATACAGCTAAAAGTGAAAGGATGAAGCCCCAATCATTTTGCATGCTTGCAAAAAGTGCAATCCCAAACTTTAGTAATACACCAGCAAGCATGGCACTGGTTAAGCTTTGTGGAATATAGGATAAAACTCTCTGAAAAATACCTAAAAAACCTAAAATTGCGGTTAATAAGCCACAAATGAAAAATGCACCAATCGCTTCATATAAGTTATAACCACTGCCAGTTGCAAGAATGAGCGCTAGACCCGCGGTTGACCAAGAAGTCGCAACAGGGTATTTAAACTTCCACGATAAAATAAAACCAGAAAGTCCAATACCTAAACCTAAGGCCCAAAACCAAGAGGTAATTTGTTCTGGAGTTGCGCCTAATAATTGTGCGGCTTGAATGACCAAAACAGCAGATACACTAATACCAATCAGGAACGTAATAAAACCGGCAAATACTGCGGGTATAGAGAAGTCTTGAAGAAGTTTTTGCATGATCCCTTGCTTATCTTATTTTGACCGAATGGAATATAAATGTCGTTTAATCATACGCCTTTTCATTATGATTAAAAGGTTTTCTGTTTAAAAATAACATGAATATTTAAAGATATTTCATCTTTTTTTATACTGAAATTTAGATAACTAGGGTAGTAAAACTATAAGGTTGAAGTTGCCAGCTTAAGACCAAATGTACAAAATAAAATACCGACAGCAGCCACACATGTTGCAGCCACTTTATAACGATAATTAAAAAATGATGCCAGTTTAATACCTGAAAAAATCAAAATAGTTAAATAGCTCATACTAATGATTTGTAGTATGACCGACAAAACAGCAAAGCTGATTGCTGGATATGGATAAGCAGGATCGACAAACTGTACAAAGAAGGAGAGATAAAACAAAATCGCCTTTGGATTTAAAAGGCTAATGGTTAAGGCAGTGCGATAAGGATGAACGTGTTCAATGGTCGCAGTTTCTGTGCTGGCAGTTATTTTTTGTGGCCGGTTTTGCCATGTATTTATACTGGCAATCAGCAATTTAATGCCTAAATAGGAGAGATAAAGTGAGCCAACAGCTTTAAGTAAAATAAATAACCAAGGGAAAGCATGCAGTAGGGATGCCGCACCGAGTACTGTGCAAAGAATGAGAATTAAATCACCAGTAAAAACGCCCCAAGCACCTTGATAACCGGCTTTAATTCCAAAGCGAGATGCGATGGACATCACATAGAGAGAATTTGGGCCAGGTAAAATGACAATTAAAATGGTACCAATAATGTAGGTAGTCACATCAGTAATGCCAAACACACGATGCTCCAAAGTATAAAAAGCCGATGTTGTATGATAGCAAAATCGGCTTTATTTAACTGTAAAAATCACATTTTTAAGGTTGGATTTCAGCATCTAAACCAAAAGATTGGCGCAGTAGTATACTGAGTTGTTCACGGGCTTTAATAAAGCCATCAATGCCACTTTGTAAAAGTTGAAAAGACATTAAGTCATGTTCAAGTTGTGCTTTAAACGTTTCTTTGCTTAATGGTGTAACCATACGTTGACAATGCGCTTGTGCATGATTGGCTGAAAGTTGAGACACTACTTCGCGGTGATCTTGTGCAAGTTCTGCGAGCAGGTTTGGAGCAACAGTGAGTAGGTCACAGCCAGCTAATCCTAAAACTTGGTCTATACTGCGAAAGCTTGCACCCATAATTTCCGTTTTAATACAGTGTTGCTTATAAAAATGGTAAATTTGCTTCACAGATAATACACCCGGATCTTTATCAATCGGATAGTGATCTACATTTTCTGCTTTTTTGTACCAATCTAGAATACGACCAACAAAAGGTGAAATAAGTGTAATATTGGCTTCAGCACAGGCTTGAGCTTGATGTAAACCAAAAAGCAAGGTTAGATTACAATGTATGCCTTCGGCTTCTAATATTTTAGCAGCTTGAATACCTTCCCAAGTAGAAGCAATTTTAATTAAAATACGATTTTGTTCAATCCCATAGGTCTGGTACAAGGCAAGGAGTTCTTTAGCTTTGCTAATCGTGGCTTCAGTATTATAAGAAAGTGCAGCATCAACTTCAGTCGACACACGGCCTTTAATCAGTTTTAAAATTTCAACACCAAACTTGACCGTCAGAATATCAATTGTACGCTCAACCAACAAATCATCACGATAACCTTCAGATTTGGCTTGCTCAAATGCAGCCTCAATCAGCTCTTTATTTTCAGGTTGACTTGCAGCAGCAGTAATGAGTGAAGGATTGGTTGTTGCATCCAATGGACGGAATTTTTCAATAGCTGAAAGGTCGCTACTATCGGCAACAATGGTGGTTAAGTTTTTTAATTGGTTTAAGGCTGATTGAGTCATTGGTGTCTAGTTCTTAAAGTTATTTCCCGTATATTTGTTATATCACAATCTCCTTTTATCAGAAGTAAAAAGCGGTATAACGCATGCCTATTTTGTATTTTTTCTTGAATTTCGAATGTGATTAATCAAAAAACGAGCAGCTGAGCCCAGTTGACTTTCACGACTCCAGACTAAATCGACATAATATTCAAATTTAGGGCTGAAATCTAAAAAGTTGAGAATTTTAAGCTGCTGTTTAATATGCGGATTCTGATTTAGCATTTCTAAAGGTAAAACCCCCCAACCTAAGCCTTGCATAATCATCGCGCAGGCAGAGTGATTGTTATCAGTACGCCAATATTTCTTTGAAAAGAGTAATTCAGGTTTAAGGGTACGGTCACGACTGGCAACGATAATTTGACGACTTTGTAATATTTGCTCATAGCTGACTTGTTCAAATGTAGCTAGAGGGGCGTGAATTGCCGCGACAGGGACTAAAGCTTCACGCTTAAGTTCGACAAACTGTTCGCTACTTTCCAATTGTTCGCGTTCAAACATCAATGCCAGTTGAGCAGACTGATTGAGTAGCATTTTTTGTGCGTCTTCTTGTGGTGCTGAAAAAACATTGATTTGCAGCTCTGGAAATTGCTTTTCGATCAGTGAAATGTAGTCAGTCCACTGAATATGCAGCAGTTCTGATACCACCACAATATTTAAAGATGATTCTAATCCTTCGCTTAAGGCAAAAGCATGTTGTTTCCATTGGTTAATTTCGATGAGTAATTGTTCGGTTTTTTCATACAAAATCATGGCTTGCGGTGTTGGAATAGGTTCACGTCCAACACGCTGAAATAGGGTTAAATTCAGGTCAATTTCTAAATTGGCGATGGACATACTGACCGCTGAAGGAACTTTTCCTAGTTGTCTGGCAGCAGCAGAAAAAGACCCTGTTTCAATGACAGTTTTAAAAATGGTTAGTTGTTCTTGGTTGATATTCATCTGTCTATTTTAACCTATCAATTATTTTGAAAGAATCTGACTCGATTAATCAATAATACAAACATAAAATAGCGAACATCAAGTTAAATTAAAGAGTATTTAAAAATGTTGATTTCCAAGAGACGGATTATTCATGCTCTTAGCTATGAGATCATCCTGTTGGTCATCATCGCAATTGCATTAAGTATGATTTTTAAAATGCCGTTAGAAGTGACAGGGCTTTTGGGTATTGCGATGGCTGTGACATCGGTGATCTGGAACATGGTGTTTAATCATTATTTTGAAAAATTTGAAGCCAAGCACCAACTGAAAAGAACGGTGAAAATTCGTATTTTACATGCGATTGGTTTTGAGGGTGGCTTAATGATCGCCACGATTCCGATGGTAGCTTACGCTTTGCAAATGTCTATTTGGCAAGCGATTGTATTAGATTTTAGTTTAACTATGTGTATTTTGGTTTATACCTTTATTTTCCAATGGTGTTATGACGCTCTAGAAGAGCAATTAGGTTACAAGCCAAAATACAATTAAAAATCCACTAAAAAACAAATAAGGCCTTAACTGATAATGTAAGGCCTTTATTGATATTAAAGACCTTTAATTTTAACAAAAGGTAAAATATAGATACAAAAGTAGTATATAAAAAGATCTATTAATTACATAACTTCTAAACATAAAAACAATTGAGTGTTTTTATAAAACTAAATAAAAAATATATCGTACAAGGAGTTAGGCGATGAAATTAGGTACTTTGGTTGTATCTATAGCTTTATTGGGTGCTACGCAATCAGGTTTTACTGCTACAGAGGGTGGTTTTAAACGGTTCTCGGTTTCTGCCGGTTGGTTACATGTGATGCCGCAAGGAAAAGCCAATCCATTTAATATTAATACTGCTGTAGCAAAGGGAACAAAATCTACAGTTGGCGCGATTTCAGCAGGGTCATTTCTTAATGCAATTAATCCAGATGCAAAATTAACGACTGGGGAAAATGCTAAGGAGGTTCTGAATATGATCTTTGATAATCCAAGAGATTCTGACACGGGAGAGTATATTATTGATCCTGACACTGGAAAGCCTGTGCCATCAATAGGACAAATGTTAGGTTTTGCGGATGCAAATAATATTGTTTCAAGTGAGATTACTGGTGTTGCAACAATTGATGGTCTTGATCAATGGACACAGAATGGAACTGGCTTGGAAGCAGAGGATGTTGATACACTAGGCTTGACGCTCAATTATTATATTAATGATAATGTTTCACTACAGTTAATTGGAGGATTTCCTCCCAAAGTAGATATAAAGGGTGTAGGGGAAATTACAGCACCATTATCTGGATTTGCTGTTCCTGGGGATGCAGTTAAACCGATCACTGGTGATATGCTTAGTTTATTAAAGGATATTCCAATTACCAATTTAGGTGCTCAGTCTAAGGCTGCAACAGCACGTGCATGGACACCTGTATTAGAAGCACAGTATCAGTTTGGTAAATCTGGTGTTAATAAATTCAGACCTTATGTTGGTGCAGGTTTAATGTATGCTTATTTCAATGACATTAAATTAAATGGGCAGATTGAATCAGATTTAATAGTTGCTGGTCATATGATTCAAAATGTATTGGATAATAAAGCCGGTGCGGCATTGGATGGAAAAATATCGAGTGGTGAGATGCGTGTGAAAGTAGATGCCGATGATGCGATTGCACCAGTTGTTACCGCAGGTTTTACCTATGACTTAAATGAAAACTGGTATGGGGTTGCTTCAGTTTCTTATGCAAAATTGAGTAATAAAGCGACGATTAATGTTGTGAATCAAACCACTGGCGCTGAACTTATTCATGCTACGACTAAAATAGATATTGATCCTATTATTACTTACTTAGGTGTAGGTTATCGTTTTTAGTTTATAAGTTATAGAAATTAAAAGACCCTCGGAAGTTGAACTTCCGAGGGTCTTTTGTTCAGAAAGTAAAAGCAGCTCTTTATTTCTCAATAATTGCTGTTACACCTTGACCACCAGCAGCACAGATCGACACTAAGATGCGACCTGAACCTTTTTGGTTAATCAGTTTTGCCGCAGTGGCAATAATACGTCCGCCAGTTGCTGCAAATGGATGACCTGCCGCAAGTGATGAACCTTTAACATTGAGTTTAGATCGGTCGATTGAACCGAGTGGCGCATCTAAACCTAAACGCTCTTTACAGAATGTTGGATCTTCCCATGCTTTTAAAGTAGAAAGCACTTGAGATGCAAATGCTTCATGAATTTCGTAATAGTCGAAATCTTGTAAGGTAATACCTGCACGTTCAAGCATACGCGGAACTGCATAAGCAGGTGCCATCAATAAGCCTTCTTTTTTACCGACAAAATCTACCGCAGCAGTTTCAGTAAAGGTTAAGTAAGCTAATACTTCGTGACCATTGGCTTTAGCCCATTCTTCTGAAGCTAAAAGTACACAAGATGCACCGTCAGTTAATGGAGTCGAGTTACCCGCAGTCATGGTACGCGCATCGCCTTTACCAAAAGCAGGCTTTAATTTCGCTAACTTTTCTACAGATGAATCTGCACGTAAGTTATTGTCACGTTCTAAACCTAAGAATGGCGTAATTAGGTCATCGAAGAAACCGTCTTCATACGCCGCTGCCATTTTCTGGTGTGAAGATGCCGCAAGTTCATCTTGCGCTTCACGTGCAATACCCCATTCAAGTGCAGTAATCGCTTGATGGTCACCCATAGAAAGACCTGTACGTGGCTCACCGTTTTTAGGTGCATCCATTAAATCTTTCAGGTTAATTTTAGTTAATGCTTTTAAACGGTCTTTCGCTGTTTTTGCGATGTTCAATTCAAGTAAAGCTTTACGTAAACCATCACCAAAAGCGATAGGTGCATCAGAAGTGGTATCTACACCACCAGCAACACCTACTTCAATTTGACCCAGTGCAATTTTATTCGCCACAAGGAATGCAGCTTGTAAGCCAGTACCACAGGCTTGTTGAATATCGTAAGCAGGTGTTTCTGGAGCCAATTTAGTATTCAGCACACATTCGCGAGTCATGTTAAAGTCACGACTGTGTTTTAATACAGCACCAGCAACGACTTCGCCTAAACGTTGATCTTGTAGATTAAAACGCTCAACAAGACCATTTAACGCAGCTGTAAACATATCTGAGTTTGATGCAGTGAAATAAGCACCGTTTGAACGAGCGAATGGGATACGGTTACCACCAATAATAGCAACGCGGCGAACTGTGTTTTGACTCATGGTTTTATCCTGTTGAACAGACGTTTGAGTTGTAGATTCAGATTTTTTTGTAGTTGAAGCGGTACTTTGACTACGAGGTGATGCAGAACGAGTACGAGACGTTTTGGTCGTATTCGTTGCTGATGGTGTTGCAGTGTCTGAACTTTTAGCTGTGCGTGAAGTTCTTTTTGATGTATTTGACACTATTTCCGCAGCAGAATTTTCGACTGCTGGATTTTCTTGAGTTGTCTTGCTCATAAGGCTTTTCCAAGCATGCTTACAGTATTCTTGGCGCTTACATTAACACAATACAGAATACCCTGAATTGACTAAAATGACATTGCACAAAGCATTCAGGTCAAGACATCCACGGTTTAACTCAAGTATGATTCTATGGAAACTGATGGATCTATTGAAATAAGAGTATCTGACATCATATTGAAGTTAAAAGGATATCTTTAAATTCATCAAAAATTAATTCGTATGAGAGATAATAACCATGACTGACCAATACCAAACATTTGCAAAATCTCCTATTGGTAAATTTGTCATTAAAAATTTAGGTTTACCAGCACCTACTTTTTTAGAGCGTTTTGAGTCGGCTACTCCTGTGGTAAAAGGGGCTGTTTTATTGGGTGCTGCACCTGCAAGTACATTAGCTGGTGCGATTGCACAAGTTTTGGCAAATATTCATGCCAATAGCTATGCAGGTAACAATGCTGAATTGCAACAAACAGCGGCTAAAACAGGTTTAAACCTAAGTGCATTTAATGCAGGTGATAAAGAGTCGAAGTTTAAAGCAGTCATTTTTGATGCTTCAGGTATTCAAAATTCTGAACAGTTAAATGAGCTGTATAATTTTTTCAATCCAATTGCGCGTCAAATCCAAGCATCTGGCCGTGTGATTGTGGTGGGTATTACGCCTGAAACTGCAAAAACAGTAAAACAAGCCATTGCACAACGTGCGCTTGAAGGTTTTGTAAAATCAGTGGGTAAAGAATTCAAAAAAGGTATTGCTGCAAACCTGATCTATGTAGATGCAGGAGCAGAAGCAAATCTTGAATCTACGATTCGTTTTGCTTTGTCACCACGTTCAGCTTATGTATCTGGTCAAGTGATTCGTGTGTCTAAAGCGAATGTTGTTGATGTAGATTGGGCTAAACCGCTTGCAGGTAAAACAGCAGTAGTTACAGGTGCGAGCCGTGGTATTGGTGAAGCAATTGCGCATGTCTTGGCACGTGATGGTGCGCATGTGATCTGTTTAGATGTGCCACAACAACAGGCAGATCTTGACCGTGTAGCAAGCGAGATTGGTGGTTCAACTTTAGCCATTGATATTACTGCTGCGGATGCAGGCGAAAAAATTAAAGCTGCAGCGGCTGCACAAGGTGGTTTAGATATCATCGTGCATAATGCAGGGATTACTCGTGACAAAACTTTGGCAAATATGAAGCCTGAGCTTTGGGACTTGGTAATTAACATTAACTTGTCTGCAATTGAACGTGTAAATGATTATTTACTCGAAAATGATGGTCTAAATAGCAATGGTCGCATTGTTTGTGTATCTTCAATTTCAGGGATTGCGGGTAACTTAGGTCAAACCAATTATGCAGCATCAAAAGCAGGTGTTGTTGGTGTGGTTAAATTCACAGCGCCAATTTTGAAAAATGGTGTAACCATTAACGCCGTTGCTCCTGGTTTTATTGAAACGCAAATGACAGCTGCTATTCCTTTCGCAATTCGTGAAGCCGGTCGTCGTATGAATTCGATGAGTCAAGGTGGTTTAGCTGTTGATGTGGCTGAAACTATTGCGCTATTTACATCTTCTGCTTCTACAGGCTTAAACGGTAACGTTGTTCGCGTATGCGGTCAAAGTTTGTTGGGTGCTTAATTTAAAATCCTTGAATTTTCCCTCTCCTTAAAGGAGAGGGTTAGGGAGAGGTAAAATTATTTGTAATATAAATGGGATGGAATTTTCCCCTCATCCCAACCTTCTCCCTGAGGGAGAAGGTGCTTTCAAAAAATATTGAAATAAAAACTTCTCAAAGGTTCAGTATGAATACTCGCCATTTTAGTCAACTTCCAAAGCCTTATTTAGCTTATCCAAAAGTGATTCAAGGTTTAATTTTTAAAAAACCGAAAGGTGAAAAAGTGCTGCCGCAAGTTGAATATGTGGTGGATTCATTTAAGGTCGATCAAAAACACTTAAAAGCCTACAACGTAGTATGTGGCTTTAAAAATAATGGTTATATTCCAGCGATTTATTTGGCGGTGTTATCACAAAGTTTGCAAATGCACATGATGACCACTGAAGCATTTCCTTTTGCTATTTTAGGTTTGGTGCATATTCGGAATCAAATTAAGCAAACACGTAAAGTCGGTGTAAATGAGCAACTGAGTTTGTCTTGTCAGTTTGGTGCGTTACAGCCACATGATAAAGGTGTGCAGTTCGACTTTATCACCACGGCTAAAGTGGGTGGTGAAGTGGTAATGGAAGGTACAACGACTTATCTTGCGCGTCAAAAAACCGATGGGACAGTTGCAACTAAAGCAGTCGAAACAAAAACACCTGCTTATGAGTTAAATGCAGAATGGAATGTGTCTGAAAATATTGGTCGTCGTTATGCACTAACCTCAGGTGATTTTAATTTAATTCACATTCATGCCATTACAGCCAAAGCTTTTGGTTTTAAACAAGCGATTGCGCATGGGATGTGGAGTAAAGCCAAAGCATTGGCCAGTTTAACTTTGCCAGATCGCTATGAAGCCGATGTTTGGTTTAAGTTGCCAATGTATCTACCTTCAACAGTTGAGTTTTTAACCGCTCAAGCAGGTAAAAATACAGAATTTTTAATTAGAAATAGTAAAAATCAAAAGCCACATGTGGCAGGAAGTGTTAAAGCACTTTAAAACTAAGGAGCCTAAGTCTTTTTGATTTAGGCTTTTTTATGCGCTAAATTTGAATAAAAATAAGTGCTAAGGAAAGAACTTAAAATGAATAACATTAAAGAATATCTCTTTGCCAATACAGAACATTATCAAGGTCAGGTGGATGAGCGATTTATAGACCTAGCCAAACAATTTAGCCGTATGCAGGATGCGCGAGCTGAACAAGGTGGGGCAGCTTTGGTGGTGTATTTTCAAGGCAAAAAAGTTGTTGATATTTACACAGGGAAAAAATCTGCAACTGAAAACTGGCAGTCCGATACTTTATCTATGTGTTATTCCACGGGGAAAGGTGTACTTTCCACGCTGGCGCATATTTTAGTTAGTGAAGGTTTTTTAGCTTACGATACACCTGTTGCGCAATATTGGCCTGAGTTTGCGCAGAATGGTAAAGAGCAAATCACGTTAAGGCATATGCTTAGCCATCAAAGTGGATTATATGATATTCGTAATCTGATTGCTGATGCATCTGAAATGACGGACTGGAATCATATGCTTGGTGTATTAGCGCAAGCTAAACCACGCTTTGAGGCCGCTATAGATGCAGCCTATCAACCACTAACTTTCGGTTGGCAAGTGGGTGGTGTACTTGAAAAAGCCACTGGAAAATCTTTATCAGATTTGATGCAACAGTATCTTGTGCAACCTCTACAATTAGATGGGGCATACTTTGGGGTTGCAGACGTTGAATTAGCGCGTGTTGCTCGACCCTTACCTAAATTAAAAACAGCACAAAATCAATCATCGCCAGTAAAACCGAAACCCAAAAAAGCCTCGCCCTTAGATAAATTGATTGAATGGTCAGGACAAAACCCAAAAGACTTTCAAGATGCGATGATTCCAAAGGGCATGAAAAATTTTAGTTTTTTGAGTGATGAAGGTTTAAAAGCGGTCATCCCTGCTGCTAATGGTGTTTTTACTGCTAATAGTTTAGCTAAAATTTATGCCATGCTCGCTAATGAGGGAAAAGTGGGGGATCAACAGTTGATTCGACCTGAAATATTTAAAGCGCTAAGTGCAATACAATATAAAAAACGTGACCGCATTATGCCTTTAGCAATGCATTGGCGTTTGGGTTATCACCGTGTATTAACGTTGGGTAAACCATCAAACGGTTTTGGGCATATTGGTTTTAATGGTTCTGCTGCTTGGTGTGATGCTGAACGACATTTAAGTTTTGCTTATACGCATAATTTTCCAACAACTTCAATTGCGGGTGACTATCGTCTTTGGGCTTTAAGTCAAGAAACGTTACGCTGTGCAGATGCGATATTAAAAGGACGAAAGGGCTGGTTCTAGGTTTTCAAGATTGCTGTGTAATGGGATGGTACACTTTGCAGTGATGTATTTTGTGAAAAGTATGATATTTTCCTTGCATTAAAATTGTTAGCTTAAGTTTTTTTGATGAAAAATCCGCTTCTTATTCCCTTACTTGCATCGTCTGTTTTATTGGGTTGTCAGGATTCTAAGCAACCTGATCGTGGAAATAAGACCCAAACTGATTCTGTTTTGCAGCATAAAATCATGGTTGCCAAGTGGGTTGGTGAGTATCATGGAACCACGCCGTGTATGAGTTGTATTTCGCGTTGTGAGGAGTGTTCTGGTATGGCTGTAGATTTAGTGCTCAATCAAGACCAAACTTATACTTTAAAACGTGAGAGTTTAAGTGGAAATGACAAGCTAGAAATTTATACAGGACGGTTTCGGTTTAATAATAGCGATCAGAGTAAACTTGAATTAATACAAGTAAAGACTCGAAATTTAATTTATGTTGATTTAGAGCAGCAACTACTTGAAATTTTAGAAGATCAGACGGGGCGTATATATCATTCAGAAGATGATTTTCTTTTAGAAAAGAAAGTTTAGTTCATTTTTTAAGTGATTGTAAAAATCTAAAAAATAGATCCACTTATCTTGTGGTTGATGCAAAGCTTTTGCAGATTGTTCATTCACTCTTAGGCAAAAAAACAGTATGCTTAGACCTGTAAAAAGGAGCATACATGTATCAGGTACTTGCGCGTAAATATCGTCCACGTAATTTTAATGAATTGGTTGGGCAAAACCATGTGTCACGAGCACTAACCAGTGCCTTAGAACGTGGTCGTTTACACCATGCGTATTTATTTACTGGCACACGTGGGGTAGGTAAAACCACCATTGCACGTATTTTAGCGAAGTGCTTGAACTGTGAAACGGGTGTGACATCAACGCCATGTGAAGTATGTCCAACCTGTAAAGCGGTCAATGAAGGTCGATTTATCGATTTAATTGAAATTGATGCTGCATCACGAACCAAAGTTGAAGATACTCGTGAACTGCTTGATAACGTTCCTTATGCGCCAACGCAAGGTCGTTTTAAGGTTTACTTAATCGATGAAGTGCATATGCTTTCGACGCATTCTTTTAATGCGTTATTGAAAACATTGGAAGAGCCGCCAGAGCACGTTAAATTCCTTTTTGCAACGACCGATCCACAAAAGCTCCCAATTACGGTGATTTCGCGTTGTCTACAATTTACTTTGCGCCCACTGGCTGTAGATGAAATTACAGTACATTTAACGGATGTTCTACAAAAAGAACAGATTCAAGCCGAACAAGATGCGATTTGGCAAATCGCTGAATCTGCACAGGGATCACTCCGTGATGCCTTGTCTTTAACCGATCAAGCCATTGCTTATGGTCAGGGTGCAATTCAGCATCAAGATGTCAAAGACATGTTGGGTTTGATTGACCACACGATTATTTATGATTTGATTGCAGCGATTCATCAAAACCAAAAACAGCGTGTCAGCGAATTGCTCATGCAATTTAGACATCAGGCTTTAGATGTTTCACTGGTTTTAGATCAGTTGATTTCGACCTTGCATGAGTTGGCATTGTTGCAATATTTACCCGATTTAAGCTTAAAATATAGTGCTGAAATTAATAAAAAAATCATGCAGTTATCGCAGATGATTTCGGCACAAGATTTACAGTTGTATTATCAAGTGTCATGTAAAGGTCGTGCAGATTTACAATTGGCTGTCACACAAGAACAAGGTTTTGAAATGTGTGTGCTGCGCTTATTGGCGTTCCGTCCATTACAAGCGAATGAAATTTTAGTTTCTGCAACACAACAGGTTCAGCAACAAGCCCCACAGGTTAATGTTCAAGCAGTTGTACACAATGTACAACAACACGTTATTGATGAATATTCAGCAGAAGAAAGTCTTTTAGAAACTCCAGTAGCAGTGACTCAGCAGAATATAGAGCCATCTTCAGATGATTTCTTGGATGAACCTATACTGGATGTTATAGAAACAAATGTTACAGATGTAACTTTAACCGAAAATTCAGATCAGATTATCTTTGATCCAGCTTCTGAAGATGCTTTGTTCGATTTAGATGAGTCGAATGATGATGTCAATATTGTGGCGGATGATGAACCGAATAGTGATGATTTCCTGTTTGATGAGATTGCCCCTTTAAATCTTGATGTGGAAACAACAATCACAGAACAGCTTATAGAAAATGATTCTGCTGTGGTTGAAGATGATTTATTCCTTAGCCAAGAACAGATGCCAATTGAATCTGTACAACCCAGTATAAACTCTAAAGCTGAGCTGATTGATGAGCCTGTTCCTGCATTAGAACAATCAAACATTCAACAGCATAAGGCAGCCGTTGAAGTTGTATCGAATCAAAATTCAAACCTGATGCCACAAGATATTTTAAGGCTCACACCGCAACAGCTTGAAGGTGAGTGGACGATAGAGAAGTGGGAATACTGGTTTAGAAATAGTGCATTAACGCCTGCTGTGCAGGAGTTGGCACAACAAGGTGTGATGACGGGTCAAATTGATGGTGAGTCGTTATTTCAGATTCCACCAAAATATGAGCAGTTGCTAAATCAGTTACAACATACTTTAGAGCAAGCCTTAAAAAATGAATGGCCCAATACTCATTTTCAGGTGAAATATGCAGAAGTTGAAGCCACAACACCCTATAGTATGCAAAATGAGCGTAAGGAAAAAGCTTATGCGCGGGCTTCAGAGTTACTGCATGCAGAATCTGCGGTGAAGGATATTGTGCAAAACTTTGATGGTGAACTACAGAATATTCAACTGAAATAAGTTCATTTGTTTAGACTATATTGAAATAAAGCATCTCGCATTTCAATTGGAATCGAGGTGCTTTTTCGTGTTTGTCGATCCACAAATACATGGATAAAATGACCTTGTGCAGAGGCAACATCATGAAATTGTTTAAAAATAGCTAAATCATATTGTACCGATGAATTCCCCAGTCTGGAAATAACCACACCGACCTCAATAATTTCGGGATAAGAAAGCTCTTGAAAAAAGCTACAAGCAGAATCCACCACCAATCCAATAATGGGTGAATGTCGAATATCAAAGTTTGCCTTTTCAATCAGCAAAGCATTGGCGGCAGTGTCAAAGTAACTGTAATAAGTGACATTGTTGACATGACCGTAGATATCATTATCTGACCACCTTGTTTGTATCGGTAGAAAGTATGAAAAATCAGCGCGTTGTTTGGGTGTTTGCTTCATTGTAATTGTATTTTAACTGGCCGTTGATATTCAGTTGTACTGTTAAAAATAAAGGAATGCAAGAGGCGAAAAAGCAAGGTCATTTATCGTTCGGTAAATGACCTTCAGCTGAAGGTTATAGATTATGAGTAAATTGCTTGATAAATCTGTAAGGCATCTTGATGGGTAAGTTCTCGTGGATTGTTTTGTAAAAGCCGAGTTTGCAACATGGCATCACTGGCGAGTTGTTCAAGCATATTTTCAGCAACATTCAAATCTTTTAACTTTAAGATCAAACCACTTTTATTTAAGTAATTTTGCATATGGTCAATAAATAAGTCACATAAACCATCAATACAGCCGGTACTTTTCGGGTCTAACCAGCACATCAGCTCAGCATAGTATTGTTTTGCATTCGGTGCATTAAACTTTAAAACTTCAGCTAAGACCAAAGCATTGCTATGACCATGCGAAATATGGAAATGTCCCCCTAATGGATATGCCAGTGCATGCACTGCAGCGACTGGAGCATTAGCAAAGGCTTGACCTGCAAGCATTGAACCGACCAACATATTTTGACGTGCTGCTAAATTTTGACCATCTGCCAAGACTAGACTTAAATTATTGTTCAGTAACTTTAATGCTTGTTTTGCTAACATATCTGAATAAGGATTTTTTTTGATTTTAGAGGTATACGCTTCAATGGCATGTACCATCGCATCAATTCCTGTTGCTGCGGTAATATGAGCAGGCAAGTTTTGAGTAAATGTGGCATCTAAGATTGCCACATCAGCAAATAAAACAGGAGAGACAATTCCTGTTTTAGTGGTTTCACCCGTGGTTACAATAGAAATGGGCGTGACTTCAGATCCTGTACCTGCTGTAGTGGGAACTAAAAATAATGGTAGTCGAGGTTGTTTGGCATTATTGACACCATATAAGTCTGACAAAGTTTGCTGTTGTTGTGGGTGTGCAAGTATGGCAATGACTTTGGCTACATCTAACGAGCTTCCTCCGCCAAAACCTAAGATAATATCTACGTTTTCACTTTTTGCGAATTGAACAGCATCTAAGACTATATATTCGGGTGGGTCTGCCTGAACGCTAGAATAAATCACATAATCAAACTGAATGTTTTCTAGAATTTCAATAATGGGTAAATGTAATTGCTGTTGAATCATTCCTGCATCAGTGATTAACAACAGCTTTTTATAGGGTTGCTGTTGCAGCAATTGCTTGAGTTCATAGATCGAGCCGAGCCCTGAAATAATATTCGAGACTGTCTGGAATTGAAAATGGCTCATCTATTGCTTCCTTTTTTATATCAAATTCAAGATTATTGTTTTAGCGTTCTATAGGGTCTATTGATATTTCAAAAAAACGCGTTGTCGCAACCACTTTGAAATGTCAACAGACCCTAGGATTCATCCTGTAAATAACTTAACATAAGACACCTGAAAATAAAGCTGTTATCGAGGTTGTTTATGTCATCCCAAACGCCATATAAGGTGTTATGTGTATGTTTAGGAAATATTTGCCGCTCTCCAACGGCAGAAGTTGTGCTTAGACATTTTTGTGATAAACAACAACTGAATATTGTGATTGATTCTGCTGGAACCAGTAATTATCATCCAAACAAAGCACCCAATGGGCGTAGTCAACAACATGCTTTAAAACGTGGCTATGACTTATCTGCATTACGTGCGCGCCAATTAAAGACTCAAGATTTTATTGATTTTGATCTAATCTTAGCGATGGATCATGAAAATTTATTGAATATTCAAGCACTTTTAAAGCAAGTTCAGACAGAATATAGTGCCAGTCAAATTCGGGCAAAAATTGCATTGATGAGCGAATATGATCAAACTTATCTCAAACAATCCTTGCCAGATCCCTATTATGGTGGCGAAGATGGATTTGAACGTGTATTAGATCAGTGTGAATCAAGCAGTTTAGCTTGGGTGACTATTTTTAAAAAAGAAATCAATACGAAATAAAGGTTTAAGCACAGTGAATATTCAAACCCAAATTCAGCTCAAGCCTTTTAATACCTTAAGTCTTAATGCGACCACTTCACATTACGTTAAAGTTCAATCTACACAAGAATTGGTGGATGGCTTAAATTACGCTAAACAGCATAAACTTAATGTTTTAATTCTATCAGGCGGTAGCAATATGTTGTTGCCTGAACATATTCATGCACTTGTGATTCATATGGATATTCAAAGCATTGAATATCTTGCTGAAGATGAGCACAGTAAAACCATTCGAGTGGGTGCAGGACAAATATGGCATGACTTTGTATTGTGGACGACTGCGCAACATTTATGTGGTTTGCAAAATCTGGCTTTAATTCCCGGTTTGGTCGGTGCATCTCCAGTGCAAAATATTGGTGCTTATGGTGTTGAAGTCGGTGAATTTATTGAATCCGTTCAAGTTTACGACCGCCAATTGGAAAAATTTAGCACCATCTTTGCAAAAGATTGTGATTTTTCCTATCGACATAGTATTTTCAAAGATGATCCAAATCGTTTTGTGATTACGCATGTGATTTTTAAATTGCTGAAACATGCGCATTTAATGTTGAATTATGGTGATTTGAAGCAAGCGGTGGGTGATGAACAAACTGCTGAAAATCTGCAAAAACAAGTGATTGAAATCCGTCAAAGCAAGTTACCCGATCCAAAAGAATATCCGAATGTAGGAAGTTTTTTTAAAAATCCGATTATTACAGCACAGCTTTATGACCATTTAGCGCTAACATTTTCAAATTTGCCCCATTATCCTCAAGCGGCAGGTGGCGTTAAAATAGCGGCAGGATGGTTGATTGATCAGTCTGGTTGGAAAGGTAAACAGCTGGGTATGGTGGGTATGTTTCATAAACAAGCCTTGGTTTTGGTCAATTATGACAAGGCAACATTGGCAGATGTACAAGCAACTTATCATGCCGTACAACACGATGTTTATCAAAAATTTAACATTTTATTAGAGCCTGAGCCTGTATTGTTTGATGAATCAGGTTTAATTCGTTCACATTTGGAATAAGAGACTATGGCGAAAGCACATTGGATGGTTCGACTAGTACAAATAGCTTCTGTGTTATTTGTGCTGTTCGGCTGTTTTATGGTTTTGATTTATTCGCCATTTTATTCAGGGTGGGTGGTGAAAGCCCTGAATAGTTTTGTTCCTGTTGAAGTCAATGAAGTGGCTGCAAAAAGTCAGCAAAAGGCGGCTTTGAGTGAACATGAAAGTTTAGAGCCAGGTTCTAAACTATGGATTGCACGCCAAGCGTATTTAAAGTTGATGGAAGAAGCAATACAAAGCCATAATTCTCAAAATTTGACGGTAATTCAAGCGCGTTATAAAGCCTTGCAACAGATGATTGAGGAAGCACAACAACAGGAAAATGAGCAAGAGGAAAAGCCACGTATTCCGTTATTGGTAAAAGAAGAAGATCAAAATTCAGCAGAGCAGGAAGATGAGGCGTCAGTAGCACAGGAAGATCCAGCGCAAGCCGTTAAAGATTTATTGAATTTAAACAGTACTGAAAATAAAGCTTTGATGGAGAAATATGTAGAATTTCTTCGTACGCATAAAATTGAACAGGAAGATGTCTCTCAAGAACCTGTAGATGAAATCATCAATCAAGATATTGCATTGATTCACGAACAAAATGAACAACCTCAACCACAAAGTTCTAAACCGTATGCCATTGTGGTGTTAGGTGGTGGACTCACTTTAGATAAAAATGGTAAAGATATTATCGTTAATGATTACACACGGTTACGCTTAGAAAAGACTTTGGCGATAGAAAAAGAATATCAATTACCGATTGTTTTAAGTGGTGTAGAAGCACCTTATATGCAGCGATGGTTAAAAAAATATGATGTGGATGCAAAATTATTGGAAGATCGAAGCATGAATACTTGTGAAAACTCGCGTTTTAGCTCGTTATTATTACAAAAAAAGGGTGGAGCACCGAGAGTGATCTTAATCACAGATCGTTATCATATGCCGCGTACACGCCGTTTATTTGCATTAAATGGTATTGAGACAGTGCCTGTTGAAGCACCGATGCCAACACATCTGACCAGATGGCGTCCAAGTAAACAAAATTATGATCATAGTCGTCGTGCGAATTATGAAATGTTAGCCACGATTCGTGATGTTTGGTTTGGTTCAAGTGACTGTCGGGAGGTGCCTTAAATGTCGGATATCCCATTTTTAAATCCAACGATTTTAAAACAGTTAGATTTACCTGTTCCGAGTCGAGAAACTACACCACACTTACTTGAAGCATTAAATCTAAATAGACCTTATCAACCTTCGGTTGAAATTCAAGCTTATCGTAAGTTGTATGGTTTAAATTTATTAAAGTGTGAGCAGTGGCAAGGCTATGTGCAAATGCCGTTATTTAAATTGCATGTACAAGTGTTTCAACCGAATTTAGAAAACCTGCCTTTTGATCAAATACGTGGAACGGTATTCTTACTGCATGGCTATTTAGAACATAGTGGTATTTATCAGCCAATTATTCGTGAATTGCTTGAACAGGGTTTTAGTGTGATCACTTATGATTTACCCGGTCATGGCTTGAGTGATGGTTCACCTGCAAATATTAAAAACTTTGATCATTACCAACATGTTTTACATGCAGTCTACCAATATGTGAAAAATGCCAGTCAATTACCCAAACCGTGGTTAGGTATTGGACAAAGCACAGGTGGGGCAATTTGGCTGCATCATTTATTAGATTTTGCACAGCGCCGTGAAAACCCCTATGTAGAACGTGTTTTATTACTTTCTCCGCTGATTCGACCTGCGAAATCTGCTTGGTGGCATAATTCGGTTGGCTTAGGCATAATTCGACGCATTAAACGTCAAGTACCACGTCATTTTAGACGTAATAACCATAATCCTGAGTTTCTACGCTTTGTACGTTTAAAAGATCCTTTACAGCCGCGTATGATGGGTATGGATTGGATTTTAGCGATGTCTAAATGGATGCAAGAGATGGAAGAGCGTCCAGCGTGCCGTATTCCTGTGTGGCTGGCTCAAGGTGCGTTAGATGAAACAGTAGACTGGCGCTACAATATCGAATTTATTCGTCGTAAGTTTCGACTTCAAACTTTATTAATGTTGGAAGAAGGCTCTCATCAATTGATTAATGAACGTGCCGATATTCGTGCAGCATTGACTGGCTTAATTCCTGCTTTTTTACATGCACAAAGTTCAGATGGTTATTATTAAAATTTTTATTGTAGTCTTTATATAAAAAAGGTCAGATTGATCTGACCTCCGAAAATTGGACGGTTGTTTAAATAACTTTTAAGGACTGATTTCTGTACTTAGCAGAAGGCAGTTCTTTTAATTTAAAACTGTTCTGCATGTGCTAAATTCCACATCCGAAAATAAAAGTTTTCCTCATCTTTGTTTTCACAACTGAGTAATTCACCTTCTTTTAACCAGAAGTGTAATTGTGCATAGTTTTTAATTTCACGGTCATTAATGCGTTGTGCCAAATGATGCGCCTTAATATTTGAGGGATGCTTTAAACCTGCTGAGGCAATCATTTCAGATAATGCATGCATGGTGTTTTTATGAAAATTTAAAACCCGTTCTGCTTTGGTTGGCACATGTAGGGCTTTTTGACGGTCTTTATCTTGAGTGGCAATACCCACAGGGCATTGGTTGGTGTGGCAACTTTGAGCTTGTATACAGCCTACTGCAAACATAAAGCCACGTGCGGAATTAATCCAATCTGCGCCTATTGCCATAGTACTTGCAATATCAAAAGCACTAATAATTTTACCACTTGCACCGACTTTAATTTGGTTGCGTAAACCTGCACCGACTAAAGTATTGTGCACAAAGAGTAAACCTTCGCGTAAAGGTGTACCCATGTGATCAATCAATTCAATAGGAGCCGCACCTGTTCCACCTTCAGAGCCATCCACCACTATAAAATCAGGGACAATTTGGGTTTTGAGTATCGCTTTAACAATGCTCATAAATTGCCAAGGTTGACCAATACACAGTTTAAAACCAACCGGTTTTCCACCCGATAATTCACGTAGCTGCTGAATGAAATGCATCATTTCAATTGGTGTGCTAAATGCTGAGTGTTGTGAAGGAGAGACACAATCATGCTCACGGCTAACGCCCCGAATTTGAGAAATTTCTTCTGAGATTTTATCTTTAGGTAAGATACCGCCATGTCCAGGTTTTGCACCTTGTGATAATTTAATCTCAATCATTTTGATTTGTGGTAGTAGTGCTTGTTGGGTAAATTTTTCTGGATCGAAGTGCCCATCCAGCGTGCGACAACCGAAATAACCACTTCCAAGCTCCCAAACAATATCACCACCATCTTCTAGGTGATATGGACTGATACTGCCTTCACCTGTGTCATGGTAGAACCCTCCCATATACGCACCTAAATTTAATGCACGAATCGCATTGGCACTTAAACTACCAAAACTCATGGCAGAAATATTCATAATAGAAGCACTATAAGGTTGCTTACATTGATGATTCCCAATTTGAATACGGAAACTTTCAGGATTCGCAGGTTTGCAGGGTGTAATTGAATGGGTAATAAAGCGATAGTCTTGTTGATAAACATCAATAATTGAACCAAAGGGTTTATCTGCATTTTCATTTTTTGCACGTTGATAGACTAAGCTACGTTGCATACGTGAAAATGGCAGAGCATCTTGATCTGCTTCAATAAAGTATTGACGAATTTCTGGACGAAAATATTCAAAAATAAAACGAAAATGCCCCATAATTGGATAATTTTTTAAAATAGAATGCTTATTTTGTAAGACATCATATAAGCCGACTAAACTCAGTACGCCTGAAATCAGCCATAAAGAATTAAGTAGCGTATCTGAAATAAAATAATAAATGTACTGCGGAGCATAATTGAAGCGAAACCAAGTAATAGTTAACGTAATAAAAATGAAAGTAAACCAAACTGAATTACGAGAGAAAAAAGTATTTAAAAGTTTATGTCTGACAGATTGAACTGGGCCGGGCATTAATTTTTTTCCATAGAATTATGAATAAGTTAAATGTGCCTAGTTTATAAATGATGTACAAGTTTTGATTTGTAAAGCCAACCACCACATGCTGAATAGCTAGAAAACTGAATGACAATACTGATTTATGTTTATGGATGGAAAAAGGGCATTTAAATAAATTTAAAGCATTAATTTGGGGTGAAATTTAAATAGGATATCCCTTATCGGATTTTAAATATCAATAGAACGTAATAGAAATTCACAATAAATGCTTAATAAAAATTCAGCTTTAAGTTGCAGATCTTATGATTTCTCAAAATTTCCATGATGCATTACATTGGTTTTACTTTAGTCACAAGAGGTCGTTAATATGACAATGAAATCAATTCGGTATAACAGTGGAGACTTAGCTTGCTAAAGCTCAACATATTCTACTGCACCAATAAAATCAGCAATCATCAAGCTTTATATCGGGGTGAAAAAATAAAGTTTGCTGTTTCCTTAGCACAACGCAACGATAATAAATTAAACATACAACCATAATGCTTCTAGAGTCCCAACAATTGGGACTTTTTTTATTTCAATAACTTGGTTAATCTGTAATTTGACGTACTGCATTAGAAAGGTCAATTGGCTCAATATGTTGAATTTTATTGCCAAAACTTCTTAACCACCAAACTAGTTGTGAAGTGAAGGGCACTGTAGCCGTAACTTGCGCTAAACCATTTTCCAATTTTTGTATGGTTTGGTCTTTGCTCAGTTGGCTTTCATCAAAATAATGTGCATCTTCTTCAGACATGGTTAATTTTAAAGCAATATTTTCGGTTGTCTTGTTATAATCTACTCTAAAACCTAATGCACCAGAGTCAATATAAGCATCAATATCAAAGTGAATCGGATGCATTGCGCGTGAGTTCAAAACAATCGCTGATTTAAAACGGTGCAAGGCAAAGGTCTGAATATCGGTTTTATCATGTCGGGTACAAATTAAATAAATAATCGCACCTTTTTGTACCAGTGCTAAAGGATTTAAAGTATAGATTTTTTCTTCGCCTAAATGACTACGTCCTTGATAAACACATTCTAATTGTTTGTCTTGTAGTAAGCCTTCATAGATGGCTTGTTGGGCTAATTTGTCGACCAAAGGCGGAATAAGAGGTTGATTTGCTGGAACAATGCGAACGCGATTAATCCATTGTCGTACATTGTTTTGGGTAGATAAGCTGCGACGTGCCAAATCAAACCATGGATTCATCTCTTCAATTAGACTTGGTGGCAGTAAGTGTTTTAAATGGTCTTCGACCATCATGAACGTTACCGCTTGAGAGCTGGTCATATGCGGTAAACTTTGAATCGGTGCATCTGAACGCCAACGCCAACCTTGAGGAACAGTTTTATTACTTTCAATAGGGAAGCGGAGCGAGATTTGATTTAAATCGCGCTGAATGGTACGCAAGCTGATATCAATACCTTCACGTTGCAAAATTTCTTGTAATTCTCGGGTACCCATCCACTTTCCAGTAGAAAGACGAGATAAAATTTGCCATTGTCGGTACAGGCTGTTGGAGGTTTCTTTTTCTTGTGAAGACATAACTAAAATTAAAAATCGAGTAGCTTGTTTATATATCCATTGAGTGCTGAACACAATAAAAAAACTGAATATTTTTTCAAGCTTTTCCCAATGGGGCTATCTACATTTTGATACATGTACATTCAAAATTATCCTTGAATCTATATGCTTTTGATGAATAAATAAACAAAATTATTTGTGGATGACGGCATGCTTATTGCTTCATTTTACTAACAATAGATAATAATGATGAGGTTTGTATGCTTAAAGAAAATCAATATACAAATTCGATTTCGACGCTAGAACAGTTTCCTAGTGATGCTGGGTTAAATGTGAATACGTCGGAAGTAACTCAATTTACAACATCATCAAAAGACAATGGCATATTTCAGAAATTTAAATCGCATTTTTTCAATGAATTGCTTGATGATCACAGCATGTCAGGTGAAACCTGTAACAAAATAGAGCAGTGGTTATCACAACATAGTATTGAAGAATTAAAATTATTAAATCAAACCGCTAAAGATCACTTTTTATATGAGGGTATTACTTTTACCGTATATGGTGAGTCTGAAGGGATTGAGCGAACCATTCCGTATGATTTAATCCCACGCGTGATTGAGAAAAAGCAGTGGAATAAAGTTGCACTTGGCTGTGCGCAACGGGTTCGCGCGCTCAATTTATTTTTACACGATATTTACCATCAACAAGATATTTTAAAAGCCAATATTGTACCTGAATTACAAGTATTGACGCATGAAGCCTATCAACCACATATGTATGCACACGACTTGAAAGGTAAAATTTATAGTCAAATTAGCGGCATTGATATTATTCGTGACCGACATGGTGAGTTCTATGTTTTAGAAGATAATTTAAGAACGCCATCAGGCGTATCTTATATGCTGGAAAGTCGCAAAATAAGTCAAAAACTCATGCCTGAATTATGTCAGCAAAATAATATTTTAGGCATTGAGCAATATCCGCAATTACTCAAAGAAATTTTAGCTGAAAATGCGTATAGAGATCAACCTTTTATGGTTGTCCTTACGCCCGGACGTTATAACAGTGCATATTATGAACATTCCTTTTTGGCAAGAGAAATGGATGTGCCTTTAGTGACATCACGTGATCTTTTTGTAGAGAACGATAAGGTTTATGTCAAAACCATTCGTGGAAGACAGCAGGTTGATGTAATTTATCGTCGAGTGGATGACGCATATTTAGACCCTTTATGCTTTCAGCCCGATAGCTCTTTAGGTGTCGCTGGCTTAATGTCAGCCTATTTAAATCACAATGTCGTGATTGCAAATGCACCTGGTACTGGCGTGGCTGATGATAAATCAATCTATCCTTATGTGGATAAAATGATTCATTTCTATTTGGGCGAGGACGCAATTTTAAAGAATGTACCAACCTATCAATGCCGTGAAGCTCAAGATTTAGATTATGTCTTATCTAACTTAGCTGAGTTGGTGGTGAAGGAAGCTCAAGGTTCGGGCGGATATGGCATGTTGATTGGCCCACAATCCTCGAAAAATCAAATTGAACTATTTCGAGACAAAATTATTGCTGCACCGCATTTGTATATTGCGCAGCCGACTTTGGAGTTATCGGTTTGTCCAACGCTGACAGATTATGGTGTGGCAGAGCGTCATATTGATTTACGTCCATTCGTTTTAAGTTCACCCTATCGTACTGAAATCGTTCCGGGGGGCTTAACACGTGTGGCAATGCAAGCGGGTTCTTTAGTCGTGAACTCTTCACAGGGTGGTGGCGTTAAAGACACATGGGTGGTTGATAATCTTCATTCATAAATTTTCGTTCGTAAACACTTAACTATGGGGATGAAATTATGATTTTATTAAATAGCAATGCTCAGCATATTTTTTGGTTGGGTCGATATTTAACCCGAATTCAATATTTATGTAGTCAATTTCCATTTCATGATAACCAAGATGCATTGGAATATGCACATGCTTTTTGCTTGCCCGCTTTTGATGCTAGCTCACTAAATACGTTATTACTTGATTCAGAGCAACCGTCATCTTTTTGCCAACAATTCCAATGTGCAAAAGATAATGTACAAGATTTACGTGGGATACTTTCCGCAAAAGCTTATGCTGAACTGCATCAGCTCATTAAAAATGCCAATGAAAATGCAGCGTATATCTGTGATGTTGCTGGAGAATGTCATGAGGTTGTAGAAGCAGAACCTGAAGATGTTTTTTTATTTTTTAGTTTAGGACAAAATATAGAACAGTTAGATCGACAAATTCGTTTGAAACAAAATCAGATGAACACACTTGAAAATATTGATCAAATAGTCTGTTTTTTGCGTCAGATTGGCTGGGATGGACTGGAGCATGCATGGCAGCAACTCAAATTAGCCCCAGATAGTATGAGTTTTTATCAATTTAGTGATCATATTCAAAATTTATTTGAGGTGGATGTATGAAGTTGATGATTAACCACCAAACTCACTATACTTATAGCGATCAGGCATGTAACAGCATTCAATATATTAAAATGACCCCGATGAGCAATGCCCATCAGCAGGTTCATTGTTGGGATGTGAGTGTGCCGGGTCAGAAAAAAATTAAAGCGGATGCGTTTAATAATATTTGGATTACCAGCTCGCAGCGACAGCCTTATCAGCAAATGACGATTATGGCGCAGGGTATCATCGAGATGGATCCTTATACCCAATTTGGGATTGATACACCAATTAATCCGAATTTATTTTTGCAACCTACAGCAAGTACTTTGTGTAATGCTGAAATGAAAGATTTCGCAAAGCATCACGTGCCATATTTAACACGAGAACATTTAATTACTTTATCTGCAGCAGTGTTACAGCATATTCCTTACGTACCCGATCAGACCTCAGTGCAAACATCTGCTATTGATGCCTTCCAACACCGAAAGGGTGTATGTCAAGATCATAGTCATGTCTTTATTGCTATGTGTAAGTATTTGGGTTTACCCGCACGTTATGTCTCAGGGTATTTATTTGTACCCAATACATCTCACCTTGCAAGTCATGCTTGGGCAGAAGTTTTTTTTGAAAATACGTGGTATTGTTTTGATACAAGCAATCAATTATTTTCTCTAAATTCACATATTTATGTGGCAATAGGTCGTGATTATTGGGATGTTGCACCTGTTCGAGGTATAAGAGAGCGCGGTGGTATTGAGTCTATGAATTCTATTGTTCAAGTGCTCGCTTGTTGAAAATTTGAAGGTCATAGGAGCTATTCATGACTTATTGTTGTGCGCTACGTTTGAAAGATGGATTGATTTTTGTGAGTGATACGCGTACGAATGCAGGAGTAGACCATATTTCTGTATTTCGTAAACTCTATATTTTTGGTGTAGAAGGCGAGCGATTTATCAGCATACAAGCATCTGGTAATTTAGCAACAACTCAAGCCGTCATTAGTCATCTAAACATTCAGTTAGAACTCAAGCAAGAGCCTAATTTATATAGTGTTAATACGATGTTTGAAGTTGCGGAATTGGTTGGTCAAACATTGAGAAAAGTGATTTTAGATATCACGGAAGATACTGACGAGCATAGTAGTTATTCTGGTAATCTACTGCTTGGTGGGCAAATTAAAGGTGCAGATATGCAACTTTATAATATTTATTCTCAGGGGAATTTTATTAATGCAACTGAAGATACACCGTATTTTCAAATTGGAGAAAGTAAATATGGCAAACCCATATTAGATCGAGCTTTGGTTTATGAAATGCCTTTAGATGAGGCAGTACGGTGTTGTTTAATTTCTTTTGATTCTACTTTACGTTCTAATGTCTCAGTTGGAATGCCATTAGATACCATTGTTTATAAAAAAGACTCATTGCATATTCCAAATGGCAAACGTATCTATGAAGACGATCCATATTTTAGGCATCTGAGTAAGCAATGGTCAGATACTTTACGCCGTGGTTTACAAAAATTGCCAATCCCAGCCAACGATTATTTAGAATAATATTTTGCTATATACGGTAAAAATTGAACTTAGATGCTTGTTTAAACTTTTTGTGTATTGTACTGCAATGAATGCTTAGCGACTGAGCTTAATAAAAAACCCAAGTTAAACTTGGGTTTTTTTAACTTCAACTTTTACTTTCTAATTGGGCGAGCACTTAAGCGGCACAAGAGTTCATAGCCAATGGTGCCATTGGCGCATGCAACATCATCGACCAAGCAGTCTTTACCCCAAAGTTCAACTTCTGTACCTAAGGGTACATTTAACCCAGTGACATCAATTGCAATCATATCCATAGCGACACGACCAACGACTGGTATAGTTTGACCTTGAATGGAAACATAGTTTTGTTTTTGAAATACACGTGGATAGCCATCGCCATAGCCAATTGAAACAATGGCAAGCTGCATTTCTTCTGTTGCAACAAAGTGCGAACCATAACCTACAGATTCACCTGCTTGAATGGTATTCAATGCAATAATTGCTGCGGTGAACGTCATGACGGGTTGAAGATCTAAATCATTAGCCGTTTTATTGGAAAATGGAGAGGCACCATACAGCATAATACCGGGGCGAACAAAATCAAAATTCAATTCAGGCCATTTGAAAATTGCGGCTGAGTTACAGCACGAAGCCATAATTGGGGCACAAGCTTCTTTAACATGTAAAAATTGATTTTTTTGTTGTTCATTTAAAGGGTGGTTTTCAGCATCTGCATTAGCAAAGTGCATTGCAAGAACACAGGTAAAACCTTCTGCTTTAAGTGCATTAATAACTTCAATAATTTCAGGTACTTTAAAACCTAAGCGGTTCATACCACTATTGAGTTTGACCCAAACTTTTAAGTTTTTAGCAATGTAAGCATCTTTATGTTCCCGCAGCCAATCTAATTGTTGATGATGATGTACGATACACTCAATATTATTGTCAACCACAACCTGCATTTCATCTTCAGAGAAAACACCCTCAATGAGCGTAATGGGTTGTTGATAGCCGAGCTCTCGAATATCGAGTGCTTCTTCAAGGCAGGCGACACCAAAAGCATCCGTTTCACTTAAGGCTGCTAAACAGTCTTTGACCCCATGTCCGTAAGCATTGGCTTTAACCATACTTACAATTTGAGCGGTTGGTGCAAGTTGTTTAACACGGTTTAAATTATATTGCAGTGCTGCTCTGTCAATATAAATTGTTGCTTGGCGCACCCTAGTTACTCCTTGGGATTACAAATATTACATTACGAGAGGGTAATACCCAGACGTTGAACGAATTTTTGAGAGATTTAAATGAAGAATTTCAGTGGGATTGATAAAATATTTATCATGAAAATATTGAATTATTGTAGTCTTATCAGTTGGAAATGGACATAAATTTAAACAATTTTATTAAAAGTTAATTTAGATCAAACTAAGACTTTACATATAATTTTGGGGGGCGACAATTTTTCAGCATTTCATTTTAGTCTAATGAGTCGTAAATTTGCTTTGGCAAGGGGGTTTTACGGACACGATATTTTTTGAACAACAAATGTCAATGTTAACAAAACTGATGATTAAACCGAATAACCTTCTTATTCCAAGAGCACTTCAGGCGTTGGATTTATTGACTACAAAAGACTCAGAGTTAGATGAACTTTGGCAAGATTTAGGTGAATATACCGAATGGGCAGCAAATATTGAGCAATTAAAAGAACTTTTACAATCTAAGCTTTAGATGTTTTTATCTATACTTAATTTAAAAGGGTTATAAAAAATGGACAGATAAATGTCCATTTTTTATTTTTGTAGAATGCAAAGACTACTCGTCATCATTATATTGAGAATAAAACTCAGGTGACAAATTACTAAAACGCGTGTATTGCCCCTCAAAAGCCAGACGAACAGTACCAATTGGACCGTTACGTTGTTTACCGATAATAATTTCCGCTGTACCAGCCTCTTTGGACTCTTTGTTATAAACTTCATCACGGTAAATAAACATAATTAAATCGGCATCCTGCTCGATCGCACCTGATTCACGAAGATCGGACATCACGGGACGTTTATTTGGTCGGTTTTCCAGTGCGCGGTTAAGCTGTGAAAGTGCAATCACAGGACACATCATTTCTTTGGCTAGTGCTTTTAAGCTTCGTGAAATTTCTGAGATCTCACCGACACGGTTATCACCCATGCCAGGGACTTTCATCAATTGTAAGTAATCGACCATAATACAGCCAATTTTACCACCATGCATTTTGGCAATACGACGCGCCCGCGCCCGTAACTCTGTTGGTGGTAATGCTGAAGAATCATCAATATATAGGTTTTTTTCCTGTAATTGCAAAATGGTGCCAGTCACTTTAGACCATTCATCACCATCTAATTTACCAGAACGTAAGTGTCCTTGATGAACCTTACCGTAAGCTGAAATTAAACGCATAGCGATTGAATCCGCAGGCATCTCCATGGAAAAAACTAGAGCAGGTAAGTTACAGTTAAATAAAACACTTTCCACTAAGTTCATCGCGAACGTGGTTTTACCCATAGATGGACGCGCAGCAACAATAATCAAATCACCTGACTGCATGCCAGATGTTTTATTATCAAGTTCCATAAAACCTGAAGTTAAACCTGTAATGCTGCCTTCCATTTGTGAAAGTTCATTTAGCTTGTCAAAAACATCGGCAACGACAGCATTGATGGGTTTTGGCCCTTGAGCTTTCGCATTATTATTATGTTGTTCAGCAATCGAGAAAATATTAGTTTCGGCGAGATCTAAAATTTCACTCACACTACGACCTTTGGTGTCATAGGCATTTTGTAAAATTTCAGAGCTGACTTTAATCATGCTGCGCAAGGTTGAAAATTCTTTAATTTTATTGGCATAGGTTTCTAAGTTATAAAAACTAGAAGGGGAATCTGCCATCAGTTGCATCAAATATTCTTCACCACCTACAGCATCTAGTAGGTTTTGTTTGATGAGCCAGTCATTGACTAAAACGGCATCATAAGGTGAGTTCTCTTGGGTTAATTTTTCAATCGCACGAAAAATATATTTATGCCGTGTCGCATAAAAATCATTTTCACTGAGTACGTCACCAACTTGCTCAAAAGATTCGGCCACAGTCATTAGCGCAGCAAGTACAGCTTGCTCAATCGCTAAGTTATGCGGTGGCGTACGAAACTCTTTTAATTGGCTAGGCTCATTCGTTTTATTATCTACTTTAGATGAGTTAAGCGCAGCATTGGCATTCGCCTGTGACATATAAAACCCTGATTTTAGATGCAATAAATGAGTAATTTGGAAAATTTCAACGAAGAATGAGATTTCAAATGTTTTCGTATAAACAAATGATACGCGCTCTTAAAAAAAATGCGAATCGAAAATTTCATTCATCTAAAAACAGTCAAAATAAGTTGTGCTAACTGCTTGTTGTCAAAGCCATATAAGCTATTTTGACTATTTTCAGAGATAAAAAAAGAGCATGCAAAAGCATGCTCTTTTTCTTGCAGAAAATTACTCAGATACGATAGTAACGAGAACTTCAGCAACAACATCATGGTGCAATTGAATTGCGATGTTGAATTCGCCAGTGTGACGAAGTGCACCGTTCGGTAAACGAACTTCTGCACGGTCAACTTCAAGACCAGCATTTGTCAACGCGTCAGCGATGTCACGAGTACCGATAGAACCGAATAGTTTACCTTCGTCACCAGCTTTAGCAGTGATTACGATGTTAACTTCGTCTAATTGGTCAGCACGTGCTTGAGCAGCAGCTAAAACATCAGCTTCAGCTTTCTCAAGTTCTGCACGACGAGCTTCAAAAGCAGCAGTATTCGACTCAGTCGCTGCTACTGCTTGACCTTGAGGGATAAGGTAGTTGCGGCCGTAACCAGCTTTAACTGAAACTTTATCGCCTAATTTACCAAGGTTTTTAATGCGTTGTAGTAAGATAATATCCACAGCTCAACCTCACTTATGATTGTCAGTGTAAGGGATCAAAGACAAGTAGCGAGCTTGTTTAATAGCAAGCGCTAATTGACGTTGGTAACGAGCTTTAGTACCTGTAATACGGCTTGGAACAATTTTGCCGTTTTCAGTGATGTACTGTTTTAAAGTATCGATATCTTTGTAGTCGATGTAAGCAACTTTCTCAGCTGTAAAGCGGCAGAACTTGCGACGACGGTAAAAACGTGCCATTTATGTTCTCCTTATGCTTCAGCAGAATCTTGAGATTGTTGTGCTTCTTCACGTTGTGCTTTACGCGCACGTTTTTCTTCAGCACTTTTAGCAAGCAATGACTCTTCAGTGATTGCGTGTTCACGACGAATAATAACATTACGAAGGATTGCATCGTTATAACGGAACAATTCTTCTAATTCATTAAGCGTAGTTTGACCACATTCAACATTCATTAAAATGTAGTGAGCTTTATGAATTTTGTTAATTGGGTAAGCCAATTGACGGCGGCCCCAATCTTCTAAACGGTGAATTTGACCTTCAGCTTCTTTGATGTGAGTTAGGTAACGTTCTACCATACCCACAACTTGATCGCTTTGGTCTGGATGTACCAATAGTACGATTTCGTAGTGACGCATTGTCAGCTCCTTACGGTTTATACAGCCGCTAAATAAAATTCAGGGGCAAGGAGTCACAACTAAAAGTTGTGCCGCATAAAAATGCGAAGCGTGATTTTAGTGGTTTTAGGCTTAAATTACAAGAGCAGCTTTCTGAAATACTAGATTTATATACGTGCTTTGGAACGCAATAAAAAAACAACATGGCTTTTGCAATTTGGATTTGATTTGTAAGTATGGTCTAAGAGAAGTTGATAAGAGTTGTTCACTATGAATTCATCCAATAAAACAATGATAACTATTTGATTTGTTAGGATTTAATTTGGTTATTACATAAGGAAAATAATACAACTAAAAATTTTTAGAATAGATGTAGTTTAAATATCATATTAAATAATTTATTACTAACACGATGTTAACAATTGCAATAACTCAGTCAAATAAAACAAAAATAAGAGAATAAAAAAAGATAGAGTAAAACTCTATCTTTTTTAAAAAAACACGATTTGTGTTGTGGGTGCTGTAGAGGTAAAGCTAAAGCACAAACTTACAATCGTAATGAGAATGACTGAAAATAGGAAAAAACGTTTTGCCCATAGTTGGTCATTTTCAGTTTTAAAACCAAGTACACCAATATAAAACCAATAAATGCAAAGCGCATTTAAGACAATAAGGTATAACCAATTGGTATAACCGAACACAAATAAAGCATTCATTACAATGGTAAATAAAACAACATAAATCAGTGATTCAATTTTAGTACGTAAAATAGAACGTGCTACAGGAAGAATCGGAACACCTGCATTTTTGTAGTCATCAAAACGATATACTGCAATTGCCCACGAATGTGGCATTTGCCAAAGTGCATAACCAATAAAAATCAGTAGGGCAGCTAAGTCAAATTCATTACTAACGGCGGTATATCCAATCACTGGTGGGCTTGCACCAGAAATACTTCCAATAACAGTTTGGTGAATTGTTGTGCGTTTTGTCCAGAGGCTATAAAAGACCACATAGACCACAAAACCAATCACTGCAAATAAAAAAGCGTACGCATTTACCCAGAACCATAAAATGCTAAAACCAATCACACCCAATACAAAAGCATAAGCTAGAGCAATAGGAGGAGAGATGGTTTTTTGAACTAGAGCACGGTTTTGTGTGCGCTGCATTTTGTGGTCGATGTCTTGGTCAATAACGTTATTGACCACACAACCAGAGGCAACAACTAAAGTTGTACCAAGGAGGGTAATAAGCAATAAAAGGAAATCTACAGAACCTTGGGCGGCTAAAAAATAGCCACCCAAAGTGGTAACGAAGTTACCAAAGAGAATTCCTGGTTTAGTCAGGAATATATACTTTTTCAGCATGACAATCAGTTTAGATCATCATGTTGTAGTGAAGGTAGTTCATGATCCATACAGAACCAACTAAAAGTACCGCAATAGTTAGAATTGTATAAATAAATGCAATTACGTTCCAGCGCTGTTCAGATGATGAGTTCATGTGTAAGAAGAACACTAACTGAACCAGTACCTGAGCAACTGCAGTAATAGCAATTACAGTAACCAAAATACCACGTCCAAAGCCACCGCTCATGACCATTCCAAAAGGAATGAGCGTAAGAACAACTGACAAAATGAAACCGACAGTATATTGCTTCACGTTACCATGCGATGCACCAGCAGAGTTGTGATCGTGACTCATTAGAGAACTCCCATCAAATAAACAACGCTGAATACACAGATCCAAACGATGTCAAGGAAGTGCCAGAACAAGCTTAGGCAAGCAAGACGACGAGTGTTTGGAAGAGTTAAACCATTCTTCTTGATTTGAATCATCAAAATGATCATCCATACCAAACCCGAAGTTACGTGAATACCGTGCGTACCTACTAGCGTAAAGAACGCAGATAAGAAGGCACTTGTGCTTGGACCATGACCAGCATGAACTAAGTGATTGAACTCATAAAGTTCCATACCAATAAAGGCAGCACCAAATAACCATGTAATGATTAACCAAGTTAAAACTTGATTTACATTTTTTTTGTATGCAGCAAGTACGGCAAAACCGAATGTTACAGAAGAGATGAGGAGAGCGAAAGTTTCCGTTAAAACGAAACCTAAAGAATCACCAAAAAGCTCTTTTGCACTTGGAGTACCCATTGGAATGTGACTGCTTAATACAGCGAACGCAATGAAGAGTGTCCCGAATAGGATCAAGTCACTCATCAAGTAAGTCCAGAAACCAAAGACGGTGATGTCGGTATCATCGTGATGATGATCATCGTGTCCATGGTTGTCGTGATGAAGTACTTCAGCCATTGTCTTAGTCCTTCTTCAAGTGTTTTTCAAGAATCGCATAGCGTTCGTTTTCAATGCGTTCTACTTCAGCAGCAGGCACATAGTAATCCACTTCTTTAGTGAATGAACTTACGATAAACGAAACGATAGCACCAATGAATCCAACAGCAGCTAACCACCAGATATGCCAGATTAAAGCAAAGCCCATAGCAGTAATGAACATTGCAATAACGAAGCCAGCGGCACGATTAGTTGGCATGTGTACATCTTCATACGACGTAGGACGCGCGTATGCAACACCGTTTTCTTTGTCAGTCCAGAAGCGATCGATACCGTCAGCTTGTGGTACATGAGCAAAGTTATAGAACGGAGCAGGTGAAGAAGTAGCCCATTCTAATGTGCGAGCATCCCATGGATCGCCAGTTAAATCGAGATTGTCATTGCGTTGTAAGAAACCAACAATGATTTGCATTAAGAAGCATGCAATACCAATCGCGATAAGGATAGCACCAAAGAGAGCGATAGCGATGTATGGATCCCATTCTGGATTGTCATATGTATTCAGACGACGCGTCATACCCATGAAACCAAGGATATAAAGTGGCATGAATGCAAAATAGAAACCAAAGAACCAGAACCAGAAAGATGCTTTACCCCAAGCTTCATTGAGTTTCCAACCAAACATTTTTGGCCAGTAGAAAATGATACCTGCGAACATACCAAACACTACACCACCAATAATTACGTTATGGAAGTGAGCGATGAGGAACAATGAGTTATGTACTAAGAAGTCCGCTGGTGGAACTGCCATTAATACACCGGTTAAACCACCGATACCAAAAGTCACAAGGAAACCAAGTGTCCATAGCATTGGCGTGGTAAAGGTAATACGACCCTTATACATGGTGAATAACCAAGAGAAGATTTTCACACCAGTAGGAATCGCAATGACCATGGTCATGATACCAAAGAATGCGTTAACGTTGGCACCTGAACCCATTGTAAAGAAGTGGTGAACCCATACCACGAACGCAAGTACTGTGATCGCGATAGTCGCATACACCATTGATTTATAACCAAATAATGCTTTGCGAGAGAAAGTGGATACAACTTCAGAGTAAATACCAAATGCTGGTAATACTAAGATGTACACTTCTGGGTGACCCCAAGTCCAAATCAAGTTTACATACAACATTGGGCTACCACCCAAGTCATTTGTAAAGAAGTGAAAGTCGAAGTAACGGTCAAGGGTTAACATTGCAAGTGTTGCAGTTAACACAGGGAAAGATGCGATGATCAATACAGACGTACAAAGTGAAGTCCAGGTAAAGATCGGCATATCCATAAGTGTCATGCCAGGTGCACGCATTTTAATGATGGTAACAAAGAAGTTAACACCCGTTAAAAGCGTACCTAAGCCTGAAACTTGAAGTGCCCAAATGTAGTAGTCCACACCTACGCCCGGAGAATATTCAATGCCTGACAGTGGAGGATAAGCCATCCAACCAGTTGCAGCGAATTCACCAAGTGCAAGAGAAGCCATCATGAGACCCGCAGCGCCGGAAAATAACCAGAAGCTTAAAGAGTTTAATAATGGGAAGGCAACGTCACGAGCACCAATCTGTAAAGGTACAGAGATGTTCATTAGGCCAACAACAAGACCCATCGCTACGAAGAAGATCATAATTACGCCATGGGCAGTAAAGATCTGATCGTAATGTTCAGGGTGTAAATAACCTTCACCACCGCCTCGTGCGAGGAATTGTTGAAGACGCATCATGATCGCATCTGCAAAGCCACGAAGTAACATGACTACAGATACCAAGATATACATGATACCAATCTTTTTATGGTCTACAGATGTGAACCATTCAGTCCACAAGTAGTTCCATTTTTTAAAGTAGGTGATCCCTGCAAAAACAGCAAGGCCACCTAGGACCATCATTGCAACAGTTGCCAATACGATTGGATCGTATGGAATTGCATCTGGTCCTAACTTACCTAAAAAGCTCATGTCTTATTCCTCTACAGAAGCAGTCGCATGCTCAACATTCGCATGAGCTTCAGAAGCCGCAGCTTCATGACCTACAGTTGCTGAGTGATCAGCACCATGGTAGTTGCTCATGTATCTGTTAATCACGGATTCGAACAATTTAGGCTCAACTGAAGAATAGTAAGTCACTGGGTGTGGCTTAGTTGGATAAGGCTTCATTGCTTCAGCAGCAGCCTTTTCTTCTGGAGTCGTCGCTTTTGCTACTAATGCTTCGATTTGGTGCTTACCACGGTTACCATCACGTAAGGTTGCAAATTCAGTTTGGTCTAAAATACCTTTTTGAACTGCTTCAGGATTAACTGAAGTACCATTACCTGCTTTAACTGCTGCTACCCAATTGGCAAACTGTGCTTCTGTTACAGAATGAGCTTTAAAGCGCATTTGTGAGAAGCCATAACCTGAATAGTTAGAAGAGAAACCGCGGAATACGCCAGTCGTGTCTGCCAACATGTTCAAATGAGTTTGCATACCTGCCATTGCATAGATTTGACCAGACAATGCAGGAATAAAGAACGAGTTCATTGTGAAGTTAGATGTTATACGTAAACTTACCGGAGTTTGTTCTGGGAAGCGGAATTCGTTAACAGTCGCAATGTCTTGTTCTGGGTAAATAAAGACCCATTTGAATTGTTCAGCAATAACTTGAACATTTAAAGGAGCTTTATCTGATTCGAGCGGACGGTATGGGTCATACTTGTGGGAACCCCACCAAGTTAACCACGCTAGAATACCAATAATAATGACTGGAACACCCCAAACTATAATTTCAATAGCGGTAGAGTGTGCCCAAGTAGGTTTATAGTCTGCATCTTTATTCGACGCGCGATATTTCCAGCCAAACCAAACTGCCATAAGTGCTGATGGAATCACCACTAGAAGCATTAAATAGATCGCAGTCATCATAAGATCTGATTGACCTTGTGCTACTGGACCTTTTGAGTTTAGAAGTACCATATCACCGCCACACCCAGTTAAGAGTGCAGCCATCGCAGATAAAGACAATACAGCTAAAATCGTTTGTCTCATTTTACAACCTCGGTGAAGAGTCCCATTCCATAATTTAATATGGGATAGCGATTAAAGTGTCGCATGATTGGGAAGGTCTATTTTTACTTAGAAATTCTAAGCATAGAAGATCCTTCCCAATCATGAGACACCGCTACGTTGTAGGGCATTATGCCTCATATTGTTGAACTAAGCTATATGTAAAGTGGCTTTAAATACCTGTTATAAAAACTGATTTTTTTACTCGGAATTAAACTTTTAAGATAGAAATTATTATTTTAGTATCAATATTCTGGGGAAAAACAGGGAGATAAAATCATCCCCGTTTTTTGACGTTTATTGTTTAACCACTTTAGTTTTGGCTAATTTGTCGTGTAGCGTTTGACGTTTTTCGCTTAATGCAAAGACATGGTCAATAATTGTGATAAAGGGCATAAATAGCAGATTTAAAATAATAAAGATAAAGCTACGTAAAGTGAATACGCGCATTAGACTGACTTTTTCACCATTTTCGGCATCGACAATTTTAATTTTGGTGAGTTTTTTACCAATACTTTGCCCAGATTTCGCCAACATAAAGGCTTGAATACCAAGCATGATGATGATGTATGCAAACATTGCTTGCCATGCTTCCATTGGAATAAGGGTAAGTAATTCCTGTTGTAATTGTACTGCTTGAGTTGAAGTGTCAGCGGATTGCATTTTTTGTTGAATATCAGACAATTGATTAAATTGATCTGGTTTTAGAAAGAACGAAGGAATCGCTGCTGCGGGTAACCAAAGTAATAAATCGATAATTTTTGCTAAAACACGGGTGGTAATGGAAGCGAGTTCACTGTTTTGAGCTGGTTTTTTTCCAGGTTGCACTTTAGCCATACTTGAATTTTGTAAAGGCGTCTGTTCGGGGAAAGGTGTTGGGGCAGTATAATCTACAGGTTCATATACAAGTTTACCCTTGGTTAATTCACCTAAAGCTTTCCATTCTGTCATACCTTGGTGCCAAGCTAAGTCTGTGAGCATGACTTGTTGACTCGCGAGCATTTGATTGAGTTGCTCTAAGGTGTATGGACCCGCTTGTTGATTATCACGTGCCAAGTAAATTTGCATAAAATTGAATTCTCAAAACTAAATCTTAAAAGATGGATAAAAAAAAGACCCACTAGTGGGTCTTTTTTTAACACGTTTTATTAAACTTGTTTAGTCTTTTCTTCTGCTAAGAAGAACCAAGTGTCTAAAACTGAGTCTGGATTCAATGAAACAGATTCAATTCCTTGTTCCATCAGCCATTGAGCAAGATCAGGATGGTCAGAAGGACCTTGACCACAAATACCTACATATTTGCCTGCTTTACGGCATGCATGAATTGCCATAGATAGTAATGCTTTAACTGCAGGATCACGCTCATCGAACAAGTGAGATACGATACCTGAGTCACGGTCTAGACCTAATGTTAACTGAGTTAAGTCATTTGAACCGATAGAGAAACCATCGAAATGTTCAAGGAATTGTTCAGCTAACAATGCATTGGTTGGTAATTCGCACATCATGATTACTTTTAGGCCGTTTTCACCGCGTTTAAGACCATTAAGACCTAATAGTTCGATAACACGTTTCGCTTCGGCAACTGTACGTACGAAAGGAATCATGATTTGAATGTTGGTTAGGCCCATTTCGTCACGTGCTTTTTTCAATGCACGGCATTCAAGTTCGAAGCAGTCACGGAAATTGTCAGAAACGTAACGACTCGCGCCACGGAAACCAAGCATTGGATTTTCTTCTTCTGGCTCGTACAACTTACCGCCAATTAGGTTCGCATATTCGTTTGACTTGAAGTCAGACATACGAACAATCACAGGCTTGTCAGCGAAAGCAGCAGCAAGTGTTGAAATACCTTCAACCAATTTTTCGACATAGAATTCGATTGGAGAAGAGTAACCAGCTGTACGTGCCATGACCGCAGCACGTGTTTCACGTGGCAGGCTTTCAATATTTAATAACGCTTTCGGATGCACACCAATCATACGGTTGATGATGAATTCTAAACGAGCAAGACCAATACCTTCGTTTGGAATTTGAGCGAAGTCAAATGCACGGTCAGGGTTACCCACGTTCATCATAATTTTGAACGGTAGTGCAGGCATAGATGCAATAGAGTTACGTTGAATTTCGAAATCTAAAGCACCTTCGTAGATGAAGCCTGTATCGCCTTCAGCACAAGAAACAGTGACTTCTTGACCGTCAACTAGAACTTCAGTTGCGTTACCACAACCAACGATTGCTGGAACACCAAGTTCACGTGCAATAATTGCAGCATGACAGGTACGACCACCACGATTAGTTACAATCGCAGCAGCACGTTTCATGACAGGTTCCCAATCTGGGTCAGTCATGTCGGAGACAAGAACGTCACCTGGTTGTACTTTGTCCATTTCTTTAATTGAAGTGACAATACGGACTTTACCAGAACCGATACGCTGACCAATTGAACGACCTTCACAAACGACAGTACCTTTTTGTTTAAGCAGGTAGCGTTCCATTGTGCCGACATTTTCACGGCTTTTTACTGTTTCTGGACGTGCTTGAACGATATAAATTTGATCATCGTCGCCATCTTTCGCCCATTCGATGTCCATTGGTGAACCGTAATGGTTTTCAATGATCAACGCTTGTTTAGCAAGTTCTTGAAGTTCATGATCATTAAGTGCGAATTGTTGACGATCTTGTTTTTCAACATCAACAACAACAACTGATTTACCCGTAGAGCCTTCTTCGCCATAAATCATTTTTTGGTGTTTAGAACCAAGATTACGACGTAGGATTGAATGTCTACCTGCATTTAATAATGGCTTAGATAGGTAAAATTCGTCAGGGTTTACTGCGCCCTGAACAACCATTTCACCCAAACCATAAGATGCAGTAATAAATACAACATCACGGAAACCAGATTCTGTATCCAATGTAAACATTACACCAGCAGCACCCGTTTCAGAACGCACCATGCGTTGAATACCAGCAGATAGGGCTACAACTTCATGTTTAAAGTTTTGATGTACGCGATATGCAATTGCACGGTCATTATAAAGTGAAGCAAAAACTTCTTTAATTGCGATCAATACATTATCGATGCCACGAATGTTTAAGAAAGTTTCTTGCTGACCAGCAAAAGAAGCGTCTGGTAAGTCTTCTGCAGTTGCAGATGAACGAACGGCAACCGCGATTTCAGGGTTGCCGTTAGAAAGTTCTACGAATGCACTGCGAACTTCTTTTTCAAATTCAGCTGTAAGCGGAGTATCGATAATCCATTGGCGAATTTTTGCGCCAGTTTCTGCAAGAGCATTGACGTCATCAACATTTAAAGTTGATAGCTCTGCTTGAATTTTAGCGTTTAGGCCACTTTGCTCGAGAAATTCACGATAAGCATCAGCAGTTGTTGCGAAGCCACCTGGCACTGATACACCAGCATTGGATAAATGGCTGATCATTTCACCTAAAGATGAGTTTTTCCCACCTACAAGTTCAACGTCGTGTTTCCCTAATTTTTCTAGACCAATTACGCGCGCTTCCAATGTTGTTACTCCACTTTTGCAGTATTAATCACTATCTTGCATGAAATTATAACAAATCTACTTAGCATTTTGATTTTACTAAGCGAAAGTTATATAAGATCAGTTTACTATAAAGATTTTATAGCACTTAGACAAATATTTAAGGAGAATTTTAATGTCAGAAGGTAAACAAATTAAGCGCAGTGTATTTTTTGTATCTGATGGTACAGCAATTACTGCTGAAACCCTTGGACACTCACTGTTAGCGCAGTTTCCTCATGTTAATTTTGACATTCATATTATTCCTTATATTAGCTCTGAAGAAGCAGCTATGAATGTGGTTGCAGAAATTAATCAATGCGCTGATCGTGATGGGCAGCAACCCTTGGTATTTGATACTCTTGTAGACCAGTATGTACGTGACATTATTAACACTGCAAATGCAGTGAATCTTGATGTTTTTGAAGGGCTTATTAGTAAGTTGTCTGAGGTTTTAGGTACTCCGCCTACAACTTTAGTCGGGCAAACCCATGCAGTGACCGATTCAGAGTCGTATAAAGCCCGTATTGATGCGGTTCATTTTGCTCTAGACAATGATGATGGTGCGCGTACACGTCATTATGATAAAGCTGATTTAATTCTGATTGGTGTATCGCGTTCAGGCAAAACACCAACTTCAATTTATTTGTCATTACAATTTGGTATTCGTGTTGCAAACTATCCATTAACCGAAGAAGACTTGGATGACAATCGTTTGCCTGCGGTATTAAAAGCGCATAAACAGAAGTTGTTTGGCCTTATGATTGATGCAGAAAGGCTTGTAGCGATTCGTTCTGAACGTAAGGCAAACAGCCGTTATGCAAGTTTTAGTCAGTGTCAGATGGAGCTTCGTGCTGTTGAAGGAATTTACATTTCTGAAGGGGTTAAGTATTTGAATGTCTCTGAAATGTCGATTGAGGAAATTTCAACACGCGTTTTGCAAATGACCGGTTTGAAGCGTCGTATTGGTTAATTGTCATTACATTATTCTATAGGTATAAGAGTTTTTGTGTAGGCTCTTATTTCATGTCATAAGTAATAACGATAATGGATATATTATATGAAAAAAATATCAAAAATAGCCGGTTTTATTGTTTTGTCTGTTGGTTTTTTAAACCACAGTTATGCTAACACCGCAACTGTAAGTGCTTTGGAGCAACAGATTTATAAAAAATATACTGGACAAGATTTTTATACAGTCAATCAACAATTTGAAAGTGATGTAGTGAAGTTGATTGAAAAAAATGCAGATAGTTATACTTATCGGTTTCCCAAGCTTACCAATGGCTTGGGTTTAAATATTCACTACGCGCCCAATCAATTGTTTAAAACCTATACTTTTGATGTTGGCGGTGGTGGCACAATGGGCACGTATTCTTCTTATGCGCAGTTTAAAAATGCACCTAAAAAGAAACTTCAAGCCATTGAAGCTGGTTTTATTCGAAGTGTTGATCAAGTCACGATGTCTGGACAGCCCGTTTATTTAATTCAAAGTTACTATAAGGGCGATAGCTGTGTTGGTGCTTATCAAATAAAGGCTTATAAGCAACAGAAAAACCAGTTGAATCCAGTGCAAATTTTCCAAACTAAAAGCAAAAAATTAGACACAATTCGTGTAGATTATAATTGTCAGTATGATGCTGATCGTAAAGGGGATTATATTCGTACTTCAAAGGATTTAAAGTTTATTGATATTAAATTGTTAGATCAAAATACCAAGCCAACGGGTAAATACTTACGTTATCAAAAAAATAACAACAATTATCAATATGTCGGTACAGTGAAATAAGTTTATATGATAAAAAATAGGTCAATATGAGTTGACCTATTTTTTATCTTTAAAGTTTTAGTAAGTACGAATAATGATATCCACTTTATGTTCAATACCATCCATACTTTGTATCGCCTGATCTGTGATTTTAACCACGGGCCAAGTAATGAGTTTGCAATTTTCATGTTGTAAAGCTGAATAATAAGTATCTGATTTTAGAAAGAGCTTATTTTCAGAAGCAGAGTTTGGCATTAACTGTCGTTTTAACCAATTATCCTGAACTTGTGACTCGAGATAACGAATAGCCAATAACGATTTAATTCGATTGTTAAATAAACGACGATTCTTAATCATTAAAGGATGTGAAAGCAGTTTGTGTATTCCTTTTTCTGTATGCGGCAATACAAAATGTGGTGTGATTTGAAATACTTTAATCAATTTAGCATGATTACAAATCTGCGCGAGATGCGTCACGGTCATTTGGTTTGCACCAATAATGGCAACATTTAAATTTGAAAAATCAAATTGTTTGATTTCTTCAGTTGCAACAATTTTCCCCTTAAAGTTTTGGAAAAACTCGGGTGCGTTTTGAAAGAAACCATCCGATGGATTCTTTTTTTTGTTAACCATTTTCATATCCTTTCTTGTTTTACTTCGTTGCAGTTGGTTCTGCAATTTATTGGTATATCCAAGATAGAACTTTTGGTAAAGATTTTTCTGGAATCTGGTCAGTCATTGTTACTATAGTGCGGATGAAAATGTGGGATAATTTTTACTTAAGATTGATGATATTACGTGTGAAGTTGGATCATTTGATCATAAAAATAAGGCTTGTTCTGAGAGAGCAAGCCTTAGTTTTAATATGCTAAAAAGTTTGGCCATTATATGGGGCAAAGAAAATAACGTGTTTCAGCACAGCTTAATTTTTTTCATCACCATGTTCTATATTTTCAAAGGGTGTTCGTGAATAATGAGGCACACTTGGTGGTTGTGTATGCATTCTAAGATAGTCTAAATCTCGAATGTTTTTTTGTACGGCAACTGCGCCAAATAAGCTCAGTAAAAAAGCCATGATATAAAAGCCTTTTTCACTCAATTCAAGTGAAGCATTCCATAGACCAATACTCAGCAATGCGACGCAGATTATGTTGGAAGCCCAACATAGCCCAAAATAAATAGCGGTTACATGAACACCTTCGAGCTTAATTTGAAATAAAAAATAGCACCTTAAATAGGTGCTATTTTGGCAATATTAAAGTGATTAAGCGTTTTTGATATTCATTAATAATTCAAAATTTTCAATTCGCTTATCTGTGTCATAAACATCACAAGTGAAAATAAACTCATCGATATCGTATTTTCCTAGCAAGATCTCTAAACCAGCTTTGACTGTGTCTGGTGAACCAATTTGAGCCATTGCATAGAAATTATCGACAGACATTTTTTCTGCGGGTGACCACAGTCCATCCATCGTTGCAACAGGGGCTTTAAGTTTTAAACTTTGTCCACGCATTAAGCCAAGTACACGTTGATATGCGCTGGTGGCTAAATATTCAGCTTCTGCATCTGTTTGCGCGACCACAGTTGGAATGCCCATAGAAACATAAGGTTTGTCTAAATATTCAGAAGGTTCAAAATTTTCTCTATACAGTTGGATTGCTTGTCCCAACATGCGTGGTGCAAAGTGTGAAGCAAAAGAATAGGGAAGCCCTAATTTTGCAGCCAATTGCGCGCTAAATAAACTTGAGCCTAATAACCAAACTGGAACATGGGTGTTTTGTCCCGGTGTAGCAGTAATACGTTGCTGTGGAACAGGTTCTTTAAAATATTGCAGTATTTCTAAAACATCTTGTGGAAATTGATCTTCAGTTTCTTGGCGACCACGACGTAAGGCGCGCATGGTCACTTGGTCTGTTCCAGGTGCTCGCCCGAGACCCAGTTCAACACGATCAGGATAGAGCGTTGCTAAGGTGCCAAATTGTTCTGCAACAACCAGTGGTGCATGGTTAGGCAACATAATACCGCCCGAACCCACTTTTAAAGTTTGAGTATTCGCTAAGATATAACCCAATAAAACGGCTGTCGCAGAGCTGGCAATACCATCCATATTATGATGTTCTGCAAGCCATAGGCGTTTATAGCCTAATACTTCCGCTTTTTGTGCAAGTGCCAAAGCATGATGAAGTGAAAACTGAATACTTTTATCATCACGAACGGGGGCAAGTTCAAGAATTGAAAATGGGGTGTCTTTTAATGAGCGCATCTGTTTTCTCAAATATAGAATCTAAGTAGAGCATACGACGACTCATTGAACTTGTATATCGTTTTTTTTCGATATATTGTTGTTTGGGTATACTAGATAACTTGCATAAATCAAAAATGTTTAATATTCGATTCTTTAAAATCAGCACTGCCTCATTTGATTGATTAGATTTTTATGTCTTTACAACCATGAAAGAATCAAGGTTAAATTAAAAGGATTGAGTTCTGTAGAGTACAGAACTCAATCCTTAAAAGCGGCTTAATCAAACCGTCCAGCTTTCGGGGGCAGATCATCGAAGGTGCTTTAAATTTAATCTTTCGTATTAACGACGGTTTTTATAATGTCCAACATGGCGACCATTATCGTGTCTGTAATTACGGTCATTATAGCGGTATTTGCTGTTGCGATAGCCATTGTTGTTATAACGGTAGCGGTCATCACGATCTTCATCATAGCGACGGTCTTCGCTGACTTTTTTACCCAGTACAGAACCACCCGCAGCACCTAGCGCCGAACCAATATAGCCGCCAGTTGTACCTGCAACATTTTTACCTACAGTGTAACCACCCACACCACCTAAACCACCGCCGATAGCAGCACCCGTACGGTTACGACGATCGCTTGATACTGCAGCACCACCAGCCCCACCAATTGCCGAACCAATCATAGCTCCAGTGTTGCCACCCATTTGTTTACCAAGTGCAGTACCGACCACGCTACCTAAAGCAGAAGTCGCTGCTACACGTGTAGAACTATCGGCATAGGTTGTGGTTGCTGTTATTGCTGATGTTGCAACTACCGCGGCAAGAATTATTGAATTAAATTTCATGGCAAACTCCTTTTTGAAGCTATCGTTATATCTTGAGGTTAATGTAGTCAGAAATTTGGAAATGAAGATGAACAATGTGTTAATCGTTTGTATTGTTTGTCTACTCAATTTATCCATGATTTATGGCAGATTTTTCTCATGCAAAAAAGCACCCAAAGGTGCTTTTTATTATTCAGTTGGTGGGTGATAATTTAGCGATGGTTACGACGGTGTTTTTTAGAGTATTTTTTATAAGAGCGTTGGTCTGCACGACGGTCCTCTGATACTTTTTTACCCAGCACTGAACCACCTGCCGCACCTAATGCAGAACCCACATAACCACCAGTTGTGCCACCTACGCTTTTACCGACAGTATAGCCACCCACACCACCTAAACCACCGCCGATAGCAGCGCCAGTACGATTACGTCGGTCAGCAGAAACTGCAGCCCCACCAGCGCCACCAATTGCCGAACCAATCATCGCGCCAGTGTTGCCGCCCATGCTTTTACCAATAGCAGTACCTGCGACACTACCTAAAGCAGACGTTGCTGCTATACGTGTTGAATTATCTGCATGGGCGTTAACTGCCATTATTGATGTTGCAGCCAATGTCGCGCTTAATAATAATGCATTAAGTTTCATAGTTAACTCCATGTCCAAAAAAGTGGACCATTGTAATTGCTTTCGATGGCGGTAAATGTAACAAAAATATTTCGTGAAATATGGAGATGACGAACCAAAGTTGTGGCGTTTAGTGTCTGCTTTGTAAAGTTTCATTAACAATGTGGAGGAAACCTACTTAAAGATGTGTTATGTCGCTGAAATCTTAATCAAACCAGATCGTTCTTATTAGAAGTATTGCTTAAAATTCTTTTTATAAGAAGTTTTGTTGCAACGATATCTATGTCATTTAAACCTGAGAATCGTTACACTAGACTCAATTTTTTTGAGCTGATCTATGTCATATAAGGCATAGAGATAGCCATTGTCTTGAGATATTTTACACAATGAAAGAATCGTTACGTTTACGATTAGATCAGCTTTCTGACCGTCATGAAGAATTAAACGCATTGCTTGCGGATATAGAAGTCATTTCTGACAACAAACGCTTTCGTCAGCTTTCGCGTGAGCATAATGACTTAACAGAAATTACCGAAGTTTGGAAAAAGTACACCCAAGCAGAAAAAGATATTGAAACTGCCGAAGCTATGTTGTCTGATCCAGATTTCAAGGAAATGGCGCAAGAAGAGATTAAGGACAATAAAGCCATTATTGCTCAGCTTGAAGCTGATTTAAACATCTTAATGATTCCGAAAGATCCAAATGATGCCAATTCTGCTTATTTGGAAATTCGTGCGGGAACTGGGGGGGATGAAGCAGCGATCTTCTCTGGTGATTTATATCGCATGTATAGTAAATATGCCGAAACACAAGGTTGGCGTCTTGAAGTGCTGTCTGAAAATGAAGGTGAGCATGGCGGCTATAAAGAAGTCATTTGCCTGATTAATGGCGATGGTGTTTACGGTCGTTTGAAATTTGAAAGTGGTGCACATCGTGTACAGCGTGTGCCTGCGACTGAATCACAAGGGCGCGTTCATACTTCTGCATGCACTGTGGCAATTTTACCTGAAGTCGATGTCGATACTTCAGTAGAAATCAATTCATCAGAGTTACGTATTGATACTTACCGTGCTTCAGGCGCGGGTGGTCAGCATATTAACAAAACTGACTCTGCAGTTCGTATTACCCATTTACCAACGGGTACGGTGGTGGAATGTCAGGATGAGCGTTCACAACATAAAAATAAAGCCAAAGCGATGGCTTTATTGATTTCTCGTTTAGAAAATGCTAAACGTGCGGCTGCCGATGCGGCAACTTCTGAAATGCGCCGTGATTTGGTCGGTTCAGGCGACCGCTCAGAACGTATTCGTACTTATAACTATCCGCAAGGTCGTATGACCGATCACCGTATTAACTTAACTTTATATAAGTTAGATGCAGTGATGGAAGGTGATTTAACAGAATTATTGGATAGTTTACATCGTGAATATCAAGCAGACCAATTGGCAATGCTTGCACAGCGGAATGGTGGTTAATGAATATTGCACAGGCATTAGCCTTACGTGGTGAAGTAGAAAGTTACGAACGCCAAGAAAATGCATGGTTACTTGAACACATTACTAAAATCGATTCTTTTGATTTGGTCATGAAAAAAGCACAAGAATTAACCGCAGAGCAAGAGCAAGTCTATGTCGCTGCTTTGGCTCGAATTGAAGCTGGTGAGCCTTTAGCTTATGTGACGGGTTCGCAACCATTTTGGACTTTGGATTTAAAAGTAACCAAAGATACTTTAGTACCACGACCAGATACAGAAGTTCTGGTGGAAACGGTTTTACATTTAGATTTGCCTGATGATGCACGTATTGTAGATTTGGGAACGGGGACAGGTGCAATTGCTTTGTCGCTTGCCAGTGAGCGCCCTGAATGGGAAGTAACTGCAACGGATATTTATGCGCCGACTTTAGAGGTTGCGAAATTTAATGCTGAAAAGCATGATTTGAATCATGTGAAATTTTCATGTGGTAGTTGGTTTAAAGCGTTAGAAAAAAATCAATTCTTTGATGTGATTGTATCTAATCCACCCTATATTGATCCTCAGGATAAACACATTAAAGGTTTAGCGGCAGAGCCTCGACGTGCTTTAGTGGCAGGCAATAATGGTTTGGCTGATATTGAATTTATTATTCAAAACGGTAAAAAGTGGTTAACCGCCAACGGCTGGATTGCACTTGAGCATGGTTATGACCAAGCAGGTGTAGTGTATCAACTGTTTAAAAAATATGGTTATAAAGATGTTCAGACCATTAAAGATTATAGCGGTAATAATCGCGTAACGATCGGTTGTTCAAAATAGCAGAAAAAGCAAAAGATTTAAAAAAAGCGTATTAAGCGCTTTTTTTTTGCCTATTTATTAAAAGTTTAAGTGTTATCTTTCGATCCTTGATTAAAAAAGAGTAGTCTTATTTTCTTTAAATGCAATTCTTTTGTAATTACATTATATAGTTTAAATAATTGTAATTATTTTCAGATAAGACAAAGATTGAGCGATTGTAATGTGCATCAGTTTAAATAAAGTGATAATTATAAATAGCACAACGTGCAATAAGAACATCAGTGTTGACTATAAATTGCGATCAAAAGAAATGATTAAATAATAATTTATCCATAAAAAAGCGACTCAAAAGAGTCGCTTTTAAAAGCCATTTACAGTATCACATTGGATAATCTTGTAGGCAATCGGATACTTCAACTTGCTCTAAAGCATCTGTTTCGAGTGCAAGGCAAAGCGTCACAATTTTCTTCAGATCAGCTAAATATTGTTCATCTTTAAAAGATTCACCTAACTGAAGGGCTTGAATACGGTCAGCGCTAATATCAAGCGCTTGTACTACTTCAATGGCATCGACTTCATTAAAAAATGTGGTTACAGCATGATTTAAGTCAAGGTCTGATGCATTTAGAATACTTTGATTCAGTTGCTCTTCAAATTGTGGAGTAGGAGACTGCAAAGCTTGGGTAAAGTTTTGCACGATACGTTGATCGAGAACATCAATCATTTTAAGCATGTCATAACCTTTAAAAGAAATCAGGTGATTAAACAGGGGGAGTACAGCCGAAAGTAAGCATTAAAGAATGCTTTAAAATTGAGTGAAAAATAATCTATTTTGGAGCTTTTTGCAAACACATTCCGATAAATGAAACATTGATTTTTTAAGCTGATGAAAAACCTAAAATTATTGAATAAGAAAATTTTTGATACCACATCATGCTAATCAAAGGGATTAGCACTTATATAAATGAAGCATAGATTTCAAAATATCGTGAAATTTGGATTAAAAAATTATCGAAAATAATTATAAATATTTGAAATTATTGTACTTGTTTTTATTTTCTGGCAGCGTTTTTTTATTTGGCGATAGCCGATTGAAACTAAAAAATATCAAAGAAATTCAAGTCATAATGACAAGCTAAAGCAACATTATTTCCATAACTTTGCTTTAGCTGTACTTTTTTGGCTTGAAATGGTGAATGCTTAAGCCACTAATTAAAGTGTTTTTGCCTGAGTTGTTCCAGCCGTAATTGATATTGCTGCTGCCAAGTACTTTCAGGCAAGTTTTGTTTTTGCTGGTTCATTTCTTGGTTTAAAGTTGCAAGCTCCGATTGATAACTCGCTACTTGTTGCTGTTGCTGAACGACTTGTTGTTCACGCGCAGCCAATTGTGCAGCTTCTTTAGGTGAGAAGTAACTGTTAAGCAACTGTTGGGTAATCTTTTGTTGTTGTGCAGGGTCGGTGACACCAATTAAAGCCAATTTAAGGGCTTTATCATAACTGCCACTTTGACCATCAATATTTTTGCTTGGGTTTTTATATTGTTGTTGCAGTTGTGCAAGTTCACTTAGACGTTGCTGTTGCGTCATCTGCGGTGCTCGATTCAGTAGTTCGCCATAGGCAAACTGATAGCTGGAAAATTCTTTTTCTTCAGCAAAACCGAGTTGTGCTTCTTTCTGACCTAAAATCTGCTCACGTAAATGCCAAATTTCCTGATAACGCTGCTGTGGCGTCATTTGCGTTGACATTATCTTGGCTTGCATTTCTTTTTCATAAAGCGGTAGGCGTTCAAGCAATTGCTCTAAGGTCTGGGCAAATTGTTGATCAGGATATTCGGCTAATACCTGTTTTAATAGTGCCTGACAGTTTGCATCAGGGCAGTTTTGCTGTAACTGGGTCAATAATTGTGTGACATTGCCCGGATTTTTTTGAAAGAGTTGAATCATTTGCTTCATCGATTCTTGTTGCTGCTGTTGCTGCATTTTTGATTCGTCATTGTTTGCAGCGGCAAGCTTGTCTTGCAAACTGCTTGGCTGACTAGTTTTTGTGAGGGAGGGTGATGACGTCTGAGTTTGATCTGATGTGGCATATGATGGGCCAAGACCCAACCATATAACCACACCAATCACCAATAAACTCAGCACCAAAGCAATAAGCCCAAAGCGCTTCATTGATATTCCTTATGGGTTATATTGGAATTGACCCATGACAGGGAAGTGGTCAGATAAATCCCAAGTCATAAATAATGGATCGGCAGTTGAGCGGATAATGCGTACATCATTACGTGCTTGCATGGGCTGACGATGATTATTAGACGACACAACATAGTCTAGATATTCAACTGTAGAACCACCCGTTAAGCCAGCACCCGATAGCTTATTCACACGTGGATCAAAAGTTGATTCTGTGTATCCCGTGCTAACTGGATCGGTGCCATTAAGGTTACTCAACATCTGGGCATAATCTTGTGGCCACAGTAGTTTGTTGACGTTAAAGTCACCTCCCATCAGCACTGCATCAAATGATGGAATATTTTGCTTATCGACTAAAGCGCGGATTTGCTTAAATTGTTGTTGACGTAAGTCTCGTGCCGCATCGGTATCAAATGATGCAGTATGAGTAGAAGTGACATGGTAAGCCTTCCCATTTTTCAGAATTTCAGCATAGACCACACCTTTATCGGCAAAACAATCTATGCCTGTACAGCTTGGATAAATAAAGTGATCCGTCTTCACAATTGGATAGCGACTCGCAACCAGTATGCCGCTGTCATAAATATTAAAGCCTGAACCCACTGGAATATAAGTTTGGTAAGGATATTCCTGTGCTAATTTGGCCAACATTGCGGTACGGCCAGAAGCAAAAGTTTCTTGAAATAAAATTGCATCGTAACCTTTTAGGTTTTGCGGCAGTTGATTTAAACGCTCATCAATTTTACTCGCAACCAAAGGAAGCGCATAAATATTATAGGTTAAAACTTTAAATTCATTGGCACTGCTTACCACAGGCTCTGGCACCGTATTTTGATGAATGGTGTAATGGAAATCATCATAGCCACCCGTTAACTCGGCTTTAAATGCAGTCTGGGCTGCTTTACCGGCATAGTTGGTATTAAAACGCTGAATATTACGATCGTTGAACCACGGTGCAGAAAAATCGCTGCCAGAAGCAGAGTGGGTAATATTACTGCCAGACCAAGTTCCGGTCATAGATTGTTTTAGCGTGACACTTGAACCGCCGCCAGTAATCACGGTATCAAAATTATAGGTTTGACCCGACTTGACACCAGTATAACGATTATAACGCAGCAAACGTTTGGTCTCGTAAGGGGCAATTTGGGTGGCTTCTTGTGCCCATTCGCTACCTTGAACTAAAGTGCGTGTACCGTGATGATTAATATTGACGGATACCGTTTCAGGGGTCGTATTGGTCACATAAATGTATGTGTCGGCAATCGCTTGCTGACTGCATAATAACAATGATAGCCAAGCGATATTTGTCATTAAGTTTTTATTTAATGGGGTGCTCATGAGTTCCTTCCATGATGTTTTTGTTGAATATTATGTAAACAATATGAAGAGATCACTATGGCACGAAATTTTTTCAAGTCAGTGACAATGTACGACAGCAACATTACATTCCGACGAATGAAGGTCAAAAAACTGATTTAAATTTAGAGGGCTGTTGACATTTCATAATGGCAACTAGATAAAGCTACAAGTTAGAGCAAGAGAACTTTTATAGTGTCATTTTGGCGCTTGAATTTTATTATTTGCTATTTGTTTGCACAAAAAATAGCAATAGACCTTAATTTTAGTTCATATCAATAGAAAAAGATTACGGTTCTTTATTTTGACGATAAGCACCCGGACTGACACCTGTCCATTTCTTAAAGGCACGATGGAATGCACTTGGGTCATGAAAGCTTAATTCATCACTAATATCTTGTAGTGTTTTGTTTGTTTTAGTCAAAAATTCAATCGCTGTGTCACGTCGGATATCATTTTTGAGTTGTTGATAACTCACGCCTTCACTTTTTAAGCGCCGTTGGATGGTTGCATCAGACATATTTAAACGATGCGCAATTTCATTCAGTTCTAACCATTCCGCTGGTGGAATCTGCATTAAATGTTTACGTATTTGCGTGCTAATGGCATGCGGGTTTTTAAAGCGAACCAATAGGTTTTGTGGCGTTTGTTGAATAAATTGATACCATGATTGTTGGTCTTGCTTGATCTGAATATTTAAATAATTAGCGTCAAACTGAATGTAATTTTCATTACTATTATATTGAATATTTTCACAAAATCTAACTTTATAGTCTTGATCATCTAGAGGTGAATCACATTTAAGTTGAATCTGATTGAGTAAAACTCTTTGTCCGCTTAACCAACACATCAAACCATGAATGAGCATTAAATAAGTGGCGTAGCTGAACATTCTTTTGCTCTGTTTTTGTTCATAGATCACAATATAAGCATAGTTTTCTTGTACGAATAATTGACTGATAAAATCGTCTAAGACTAGATTTAAAAATTGCAAGATATGCTGAACTGCATGTTTTAACGTTTTAGTATACATAACGGATTGTGATAGCAGTTTAAAGCTACCACGGCGCATAGGATGGCTGTCCATACCAAAAAATTCATCGTTCATGGTATCTGCAAGTTCAATCCAGAGTTGTGCATACTGTGAAACTGAAACACGAGCTTTGCTGGACTGCATTAACTCAAGAGGAATACCTGATTTGAGTAAGATGCTTTGCGTGTTTAAGCCTTGATACTGCGCAGAAAGTAGTGCCTCATGCACAAGATTGATCGAGATTGTACCTTTGCTGTAGTTTAAATCTTGTTCATTCATGTGCTGATGTCCATGTTCAGTTCATTTGTACGATAGGTTGAATTGTCCAAATCCATCATAGATGATGCAATATTTGGAAATTGTACTCAAGCTTGACTGCATTTACTCTGCATCTTAAGTCGAGTATTCATTCAAAGAATTAATAGGAAAATAAAATGAAAATTCAAGGAAATGTATTTGTGGTAACAGGTGGTGCGTCTGGTCTGGGTGCTGCAACTGCCACGTATTTGGTTGGGCTGGGAGCTAAAGTCATCATGGTGGATATGAATGATGAACTGGGTATGGAAATGCAACAGCGTTTAGGCGAGCACTCTGTTTTTGTGAAATTGGATGTGACCGATGAACATGCTGTAAAAATATTCTTTGAAAATATTGAACAGCAATATGGTCAATTGAATGGTTTGGTGAATTGTGCTGGGATTGCACCATCTGCCAAAGTGTTGGGTCGAGATGGCATGCATGATTTTGCTATGTTTCAAAAAGTGCTGAATATTAATGTCAGTGGAACATTCAATATGATTCGTTTTGCTGCAAATTTGATTGCTAAATATGAGTTGAAAGCAGGTGAAGAAGAGCGTGGTGTGATTGTAAATACTGCTTCAGTGGCAGCATTTGATGGACAAATTGGGCAGTCTGCTTATGCTGCTTCTAAAGGTGCCGTGGTTGCCATGACTTTGCCTTTAGCACGAGAGCTGGCACGTGAAGCTATTCGTGTGATGACGATTGCACCGGGGATTATGGAAACACCCATGTTGAAAGGAATGCCGCAAAATGTGCAGGATGCTTTGGGGCAAATGGTGCCATTTCCACCACGTTTAGCAAAACCAGAAGAGTTTGCGCATTTGGTGGGACATATTTTTGAAAATGCTTATTTAAATGGTGAAGTGATTCGCTTAGATGGTGCGATTCGTATGGCACCTAGATAAATCAGTAAATATCAAAACAACATGGAAGCACTACCTTGCGCATAACCTCAAATTTTGATCTTCATTTAATTGTGGTTGTGCAGGTATTGCCTTCCTTTTGAAGGATCAAAAGGAACAAAAATCCTTTGCTAGACTGAAGATACATCCGTATATCTCAGTCCAGCGGGCGACATCCATGTCGCCCTGCGCGATAGTACATATTTGTTAAATATTTATAGATTTTCTCTGAAATTTCCAAATTTAAAGAAAAGGGACGCTCAATGCTTTTAAATGAAGAACAAAAAATGGTTCAGGACATGATGCGGAATTATTCGCAAGCTAAACTCAAACCAACTGCTGCACAGCGAGATAAAACTGCAAAATTTCCCGCACAAGAACTAAAAGAACTGGGTGAATTGGGTGCTTTAGGCATGACTGTGTCTGAACAATGGGGCGGTGCGGGATTGGATTATGTCTCCCTTGTGGTGGCATTAGAAGAAATTGCCGCAGGTGATGGTGCTATTTCCACTATTGTCAGTGTTCAAAACTCACTGCCATGTGGAATTACTCAGCGTTATGGTACAGAAGATCAAAAACAAAAATATTTAACTAAATTAGCAACAGGTGAATGGTTAGGCTGTTTTTGTTTAACAGAACCTCAGGCTGGATCAGATGCAGGTGCACTTGAATGTAAAGCAGAGCGTGATGGTGACTTTTGGGTGTTAAATGGAACTAAACAATTTATTACTACAGGAAAGCATGCTCAAGTCGCAATTGTATTTGCGGTGACGGACAAAGCCGCAGGGAAAAAAGGCATTTCATGTTTCTTGGTTCCGACAGAAACAGAAGGTTATATTGTTTCTCGTCTTGAAGAAAAAATGGGACAACACTGTTCAGATACGGCAACCATCATTTTTGATCATTGCCGAATTCCTGCCGAAAACTTATTGGGTCAAGAAGGTGAAGGCTACAAAATTGCTTTATCTAACTTGGAATCTGGGCGCATTGGTATCGCCGCTCAATCTGTTGGGATGGCACGTGCTGCATTAGATGCAGCTGTGGAATATGCCAATCAACGTAAAGCTTTTGGGGTGGAAATTGTTCAGCATCAGGCGGTGGCATTTCGTTTAGCCGATATGGCAACCCAGATTGAAGCGGCACGTCAATTGATTTTCCATGCAGCCACTTTAAAAGATGCAGGATTGCCATGTTTAAAAGAGGCTTCAATGGCAAAATTATTTGCTTCTACCATGGCTGAGCGTGTGTGTTCAGATGCCATTCAAATTCATGGTGGTTATGGTTATGTCTCTGATTTTCCAGTAGAGCGTATTTACCGTGATGTACGCGTGAGCCAAATTTATGAAGGTGCATCGGACATTCAGCGTTTAGTTATTGCGCGTGAAGTGACTAAGCTATAAATAGGCTAAGTTTAAGACTTTAGTGGGTGTTCAAATCCTGCATGTTTTTTGATGGATTCGGAAATTGTAGGATTTCGCCAATCATGTTTATCTAAGTCATGAGTGAAATAGAAGTGGTCAAAATGCTGGATTTATTGGGGCATTTGAAAATGAAAACAACAATGAAAATGGACAGAAAGTAATTACATAAGTGGATGCCCAAAGTAATTACATTTTTATAAAAATGGATAAGAGGTTGTTATTATGAAGACGCTAGAACAAGCACATCAAGAGTTTAATTTTGATCAATTTTTTGCCGAGCAATTGGTGGGTACTCCTCAGGCAATCAACGCCTATATTGAATGTTGTGAGCGCCATCTCGGTTCAAATAAAATAGCTTTAATTTGGGAAGGCAAACATGGTGAATCGGCAGAATGGACATTTGAGCAACTAGCCGATGCATCAGGAAAATTAGCCCATTATTTTACTTCACTGGGCTTAAAAGCCGGTGATTGTATTGCGGGTTTATTACCACGTACACCTGAATTGCTGATCACGATTTTAGCAACTTGGCGAATGGGGGCAATATATCAGCCTTTGTTTACTGCATTTGAATCCAAAGCGATAGAACATCGTATAAATATTGCTAAAGCTCAATTGATTGTAACCAATGAAGAGCAACGCCCAAAACTTAATAGTGTTGATGTACTGCATATTTTAACAGTGCATCAACAGAGTACATTAAGCCTACAAGACGACGACTTTTGGACAGAACTGACTAAGCAATCTTCAGCATTTGAACCCGTTATGCAAACATTTGCAGATGATTTCTTAATGATGTTTACCTCGGGAACCACGGGTTTAGCCAAATCTGTACCTGTTCCATTAAAGGCTGTGTTGGCATTTAAAGGTTATATGACGTATGCCGTGGATTTACGTGCCGAGGATTCTTTCTGGAATTTAGCCGATCCAGGCTGGGCATATGGACTGTATTACGGTATTACAGGGCCGTTAAGTTTAGGTCATAGTATTATTATGGATGAACGTGCTTTTAGTGTAGATAATGCTGTACAGATTATAAAAAAATATAAAGTGAGTAATTTAACAGGCTCGCCTACAGCATTTCGTATGTTCTTTGGCTTTAAAGAAAAATTTGATCCATCTATTAAAGAGCATTTACGTGCAGTAAGTAGCGCAGGAGAGCCATTAACTCCTGAAGTGATTCATTGGTTTAACCATGACTTAAATGTGAATATTTATGATCAATACGGACAAACTGAATTAGGCATGGTGATTGGTAATCATCATGCATTAGCACATGAAATTAAAATTGGTTCAGCAGGATTTGCAAATCCGGGACATCGATTTTGTGTTTTAAATCAGAATAATGAAGAAGTGGAAAAAGGTGGCGTAGGTACACTAGCAATTGATTTTTCACAATCGCCACTGGTTTGGTTTAAAGGCTATGATGGAAATAATCGTAAATCCTTTGTGGGGCATTATTATTTAACTGGTGATACCGTTAGACTGAATGAATTAGGTGGTGTCGATTTTATTGGTCGTGCTGATGATGTCATTACAACGTCGGGCTATCGTGTAGGTCCTTTTGATGTAGAAAGTACATTGCTTGAATGTACTGAGGTCCTTGAATCTGCTGTGATTGGTAAGCCTGATCCAGAACGGACTGAAGTTGTAAAAGCATTTGTTGTGTTAAAACCACAATTTTCCGCTTCGGATGCATTAAGTCATAAATTGCAAAATTATGTACGTTCGCGCTTATCTAAACATGCTTATCCCAAAGAAATTGAATTTGTAGAAGGTTTACCTAAAACCTCCAGTGGAAAAATTCAGCGAAATTTACTGAAACAACAGGAAATTGCTAAAATGCAAGGAATACAAAAAGTAGGTTAATTGGATTTTTCTTTTTAAAGAGTATTTTATTATTTTTAAATTAAAAACCGTCTTATAGGGCGGTTTTTTTAGGTTAATCGTTCTAAGCTGCCTATCTGGCAGTGAACACGGTCTAAGCGAAGGTACGATTCTAGGTTTCTTTCTAAGCTGCCTATATGGCAGTGAACGAGGCTGTTCACCAGGTCGTTGAAGACATTGTGTTTCTAAGCTGCCTATATGGCAGTGAACTGGATAGATAAAAATTATCCCGCTTTATACTTTTTCTAAGCTGCCTATATGGCAGTGAACTGGATAGATAAAAATTATCCCGCTTTATACTTTTTCTAAGCTGCCTATATGGCAGTGAACGTAGTTTCGATTTACAAGGGACTTTAACAGGTTTTCTAAGCTGCCTATATGGCAGTGAACTAGAATTAGAGAATCCCGTTAGGGTTCGAACTTTTCTAAGCTGCCTATATGGCAGTGAACAAATACATATCTTTATCAGTATGGCCTATCTTTTTCTAAGCTGCCTATATGGCAGTGAACTATTAAAATTTAATGTGACTGCAACTGGTAATTTTCTAAGCTGCCTATATGGCAGTGAACGAAAAATGCATTATGGCAATGTTCAGCGTTGTTTTCTAAGCTGCCTATATGGCAGTGAACATTTCATTCCCCAGTGATTGGCCACATTCATGTTTCTAAGCTGCCTATATGGCAGTGAACACATCGATTGTCATAAATGACGAGATTGAAAATTTCTAAGCTGCCTATATGGCAGTGAACGAGCTACAAAATCAGGCGCAAGAGATTTTAGATTTCTAAGCTGCCTATATGGCAGTGAACGAAAGGCAAAGGCAGATCTGCATCTTGCAAATTTTCTAAGCTGCCTATATGGCAGTGAACCAGCAGAGCACTTCACCAACTTAATTAAAGGCTTTCTAAGCTGCCTATATGGCAGTGAACCCGATGCTCCCTACCATGTCCCCACGGTTCGATTTCTAAGCTGCCTATATGGCAGTGAACCGCATCTGTTACGCCAACTGTTGCAAGCTTAATTTCTAAGCTGCCTATATGGCAGTGAACTTATACGAAATCAGTCTTATAGTTATTTATCATTTCTAAGCTGCCTATATGGCAGTGAACAGCGCGTCTATTTTTTCCCTGCGGACTTCGGCTTTCTAAGCTGCCTATATGGCAGTGAACCTTTTTTCAAACTTTTTACCTGTGAAGCATACTTTCTAAGCTGCCTATATGGCAGTGAACCTGTAGACCCCATTAAAAGCCAAAACGCAAAATTTCTAAGCTGCCTATATGGCAGTGAACTTATTTATTTGCAACGGATTCTTTCTACAAAATTTCTAAGCTGCCTATATGGCAGTGAACGTATCGTTAAAGATGTTTCACAGAAATCAACATTTCTAAGCTGCCTATATGGCAGTGAACTTAAGGCTTGTACTAGAGCGCCAATGCTTTTATTTCTAAGCTGCCTATATGGCAGTGAACTTTAATCGCGAGCTTGGACGTCGAAAGGATCGTTTCTAAGCTGCCTATATGGCAGTGAACACGAACAATTATTCGTGCGCAAATGGGTTTTGTTTCTAAGCTGCCTATATGGCAGTGAACGACAGCCCCGTCACTAACGGTTAAATTTAAATTTTCTAAGCTGCCTATATGGCAGTGAACCTCAGATCATTTTTTGAAGCGATTGCCCCAGATTTCTAAGCTGCCTATATGGCAGTGAACGATTTTATTTGCTCTGACTATTCAGCTATTGATTTCTAAGCTGCCTATATGGCAGTGAACGGTAGCTTTTTAATTTTAGGATTGATCTAAATTTTCTAAGCTGCCTATATGGCAGTGAACCCCCAAGGCGTAACGTCTGGATGCAACCGTGGTTTCTAAGCTGCCTATATGGCAGTGAACAATATAAAGACTATCGCGGCACTTGAAAGTGTTTTCTAAGCTGCCTATATGGCAGTGAACGAACTGGCGACCTTGCAACTGAACAATATTTCTTTCTAAGCTGCCTATATGGCAGTGAACAAAAGAAAAGAGTATTACCCTTCAAGCCGAAATTTCTAAGCTGCCTATATGGCAGTGAACAAAAGATTTTACAAAACCTATATCATTTGTTTTTTCTAAGCTGCCTATATGGCAGTGAACGTCACTTGTTGTTGTGATCAAAGTCTTTAAATTTTCTAAGCTGCCTATATGGCAGTGAACAAACGCATGGCAAAAAGAGCTAAAAGTATCTTTTTCTAAGCTGCCTATATGGCAGTGAACTTGATGTTAAAACATCGTAACAAATTTCAATCTTTCTAAGCTGCCTATATGGCAGTGAACTTAAATTTCTTAGCAGATATAATTTTAATCATTTTCTAAGCTGCCTATATGGCAGTGAACTTGTTCACGCTCATCTTTTCGTTTTTGAAACTTTTCTAAGCTGCCTATATGGCAGTGAACAATGTAGAACAACAATACGAAACTTACTTTGATTTCTAAGCTGCCTATATGGCAGTGAACGGGATTGGGGTTTTTTAATTGGTGTTGGGATTTTTCTAAGCTGCCTATATGGCAGTGAACCTTCAACAGGTACAGGCCGTCAATTATCCGTATTTCTAAGCTGCCTATATGGCAGTGAACCATTCGAGACGCAGGCAGGGACGACAGGATTCTTTCTAAGCTGCCTATATGGCAGTGAACGTGTTGGGGTCGTAAACACTAATAGATGTACCTTTCTAAGCTGCCTATATGGCAGTGAACAAGACACTGGTTTTAAAGTGGGCTGTCTTTTATTTCTAAGCTGCCTATATGGCAGTGAACAAATTCGTGTTTATCCACAAGAGACTTTATCGTTTCTAAGCTGCCTATATGGCAGTGAACAGTCGACAGCTTGAACGTCATTCAAAATGTATTTTCTAAGCTGCCTATATGGCAGTGAACTGGCGAGGGCGCGCAGTCCAGTTTTTTTAGTATTTCTAAGCTGCCTATATGGCAGTGAACCTTTGCCCCCTTTATTGACACCAATTGCAAAATTTCTAAGCTGCCTATATGGCAGTGAACCCTTAACTTTTCTACCAACACGGTATTTAAAATTTCTAAGCTGCCTATATGGCAGTGAACTTAATGCTGCCATATCGAAAAATGGGGGTGTATTTCTAAGCTGCCTATATGGCAGTGAACAAAGTGATGTCTGATCCTGATTTACAAGCGTGTTTCTAAGCTGCCTATATGGCAGTGAACCAGAACAAGAAATTAAGGACGGTGCGCCTAGTTTTCTAAGCTGCCTATATGGCAGTGAACGAGATACCACTCGATTCAGTACCAAATCAAAATTTCTAAGCTGCCTATATGGCAGTGAACTTCTTGACCGCCTTTGCCATCACCAACCTTTTTTTCTAAGCTGCCTATATGGCAGTGAACTGATCGACTAACATCTGCAATGTTGGATAAGTTTTCTAAGCTGCCTATATGGCAGTGAACGATTTCTTCAAGCCGACCCAATGGTACGTTATTTTCTAAGCTGCCTATATGGCAGTGAACTTCGACGCACAAGGCCGTGAAGTTGCGTACTGTTTCTAAGCTGCCTATATGGCAGTGAACTCATGAATATGAATAACTGGCGGGTATCCTGCTTTCTAAGCTGCCTATATGGCAGTGAACAGATGGTATTAACTGCCAAAGATTCTTTACTATTTCTAAGCTGCCTATATGGCAGTGAACGTGGACGCGTACAAAATAAGTAACGATACGGCTTTCTAAGCTGCCTATATGGCAGTGAACTACTAAAATGGACAGGAATGTCTAGTGTAGTTTTTCTAAGCTGCCTATATGGCAGTGAACGTTTTTGCCATGCGATATTCCTCAAGGTCATCTTTCTAAGCTGCCTATATGGCAGTGAACGCTTGAATATGAAGAATTGGCAACAGGTACAATTTCTAAGCTGCCTATATGGCAGTGAACGATTTTTCACAGTAAGAGTTTTGGCCAAGTATTTTCTAAGCTGCCTATATGGCAGTGAACTTTGAAGTCTTTCAACCCCTGCTGCATCAACTTTTCTAAGCTGCCTATATGGCAGTGAACTAATTATGGCAACTGGTGCTCATGCAGCAGAGTTTCTAAGCTGCCTATATGGCAGTGAACGCGAATCCGAATTATTAAGGATTGCTCAAACATTTCTAAGCTGCCTATATGGCAGTGAACGTTTAAAACAATTGATTCCACCGCCTTGTCTTTTTCTAAGCTGCCTATATGGCAGTGAACATGATGCTGAAGGGCGATTGGTTATGCGGTCATTTCTAAGCTGCCTATATGGCAGTGAACGTCAGCTTCAGGCTATTTCAGATGGCTTCAGATTTCTAAGCTGCCTATATGGCAGTGAACGTTACCAATGTTGTAATTTCATCTGAAAACATTTTCTAAGCTGCCTATATGGCAGTGAACGGATGTTAGAACTTCCTTCCGTTAAGCTGTTTTTTCTAAGCTGCCTATATGGCAGTGAACGCCCAGGGGAAAGTATGAACGCAATTATCAAATTTCTAAGCTGCCTATATGGCAGTGAACTTAACTGTGATAAATCGGGCGTCACAAGTAAATTTCTAAGCTGCCTATATGGCAGTGAACACAATCTCAACTTCTGCATTCTGCAACTCACATTTCTAAGCTGCCTATATGGCAGTGAACACGATGTAGCCGACAAAGTAGAACAAGCAACTTTTCTAAGCTGCCTATATGGCAGTGAACAAAAAAAATTCGCCCTGAAAATGCAATTATCAATTTCTAAGCTGCCTATATGGCAGTGAACGTCACACATCATCATATTGCTGATAAAATCAGTTTCTAAGCTGCCTATATGGCAGTGAACAGTAAATATAAAGGACAAAGCTCTAAAATAACAAGGATTTAATGCCGAAAAATGCAAAATACCCAAAGTTTTTTTTAAAATCGTAACTTATTGATTTTATAGGGCTGTTAAAGAGTGCTTGAAATATTGGGGTAAAAAAGGGTTCTTGTCAAAGACTTCTACAGAACAGAAAGAAGATATCCTTTATAATCTACACAGGTTTTAAATCAACAAATGCAAGTGGGACAACTTAGTGACTAATCTACTCGACATGGACTTAGAGTTAAATGATGATGAAATGCACCTTTATTCGCGCCAGATTCTCCTTGATGGTTGGGATATAGAAGCACAGGAAAAGCTTAAACTTGCTAATGTCCTTATTGTCGGTTGTGGCGGTATAGGCTGTACAAGTGCGGAACTATTAGCACGCGCAGGCGTGGGTCAAATTACCTTGATTGATGCCGACACTATTGAAATGAGTAATTTACAACGGCAAATAGCCTATGTGGAAGAAAATATTGGCTTCTACAAAGCAGAAATACTAGCGAAGCGCTTAAAGCAAATTAATCCACATATTCGTATAGAAAGTTATACCTCTAAACTTGATGAAAGCAATGCAGCACAACTCATTGCTACTCAAGATTTAATCTTGGATGGTTGCGATAATTTCACCACTCGCTATTTGGTTAATCAAATTTGTACACAATTAAATGTCGCTTTAATTAGTGCATCAGCCATAGGCTTTCAAGGTCAATTGTTTATGGTAGAAGGTGATTCGGCTTGCTATGAGTGCTTATTTTCTAAAGAAGAACATATAAACGAAAGTTTACGTTGTGCAGATTCAGGTGTACTTGCGACAACACCTAATGTCATGGCAAGTTTGCAAGCCCATCATGCCTTGCTTTATTTAGGTTTAGCTAAAACCCCATTAAAGCAAAAACTATTGCTTTGGGATGGTTTAAGCATGAAACAACGCTTACTTACTTTTGCAAAAGATACAGATTGTTCAGTTTGTCAGGCAAGATAGTCCTGCAAAAGAATATTTTTTTGCTACACTCACTACCAATTTAATTCTACTTAGACATTATGAAAAACAATATCTGGTTAGATGGACTGCGTTCAGTTGCCCGAGTTGGGGAAACAGCTGTCATTGCAGCAAAAGCGGGCATTAAATACGCCACTGAAAAACCAAGTAACGCAAAATTGATGCGTGAAACTTTTGAATCTTTAGGTTCAACCTATATTAAACTTGGGCAGTTTATTGCCAGTACGCCATCTTTATTTCCTCGTGAATATGTTGAAGAATTTCAAGGTTGTTTAGATCAAACACCATCTTTGCCATTTAGTTATGTACAAGGGGTTTTAGCTTCTGAATTTGCAGGCAGAAATTTAGATGAAATTTTTACTTCGATTGAGGAAAAACCTTTAGCTTCAGCATCCATTGCACAAGTTCACGCAGCTAAGCTTGTAAGCGGTGAAGATGTAGTAATTAAAGTGCAAAAGCCGGGTGTAGAAACCATTCTTTATACCGATTTAAATGTATTACATTGGGCAACCAAAGTTTTAGAAAAAGTCGTACCTAAAGTAAAATTTGCATCACTTGCAGATATCGTCGATGAAATTAAAACCCGTATGGTACGTGAAGTTGATTTTATTGAAGAAGCGCAAAATTTAGATGATTTTGTTAATTATTTGAATGTCACTCAAAACAATAAAGCCACTGCACCAAAAGTCTATCATCAATATTCAACGCGCCGTGTGCTGACCATGCAACGTTTGTATGGCGTACCTTTGACTGATTTTGATGTGGTTAAAAAAGTCTCTAAAGATCCATCTCAGGTTTTAATTACAGCCATGAATACATGGTTTGGTAGCCTGATGATGTGTAACAGTTTCCATGCTGACTTACATGCAGGCAATCTAATGTTACTTGAAGATGGTCGTGTTGGTTTTATCGATTTCGGTATCGTTGGGCAGTTAAACCCAACAGTGTGGACAGCAAGTATTGCATTTATGGATGCACTGCAAAAAACGGATTACAATTTGATGGCAGAAAACATGCTGAAAATGGGTATGACGGATAAGAAAATTGATACTCAAGTTCTGGCATCTGATTTAGAGCGGTTATTTAGCGGCGTATTAATGGCAGATCCTCAGCAAATTTTAAGTTCAAATCCTGCCGATTTAAACGATATTATGATGGATATGGTGGGTGTCGGTGAGCGTCATGGTATTCGCTTCCCACGTGACTTTGCATTGTTATTTAAGCAAATGTTGTATTTCGATCGCTTTATGCGCATTCTTGCACCGTATACTGATATTTATGCAGACCAACGTTTGCAAATGGTGCAAACACTTGATCCGAATGTGTTGTTAAAAAACTAAATTGTTTTTAAGAAAATCCCCCTAAGTCCCCCTTTTTCAAAGAGGGACTTAAAAGCTCCTCCCTTTTTAAAGGGAGGTTGGGAGGGATTAAAAAGTCAAAATCTGTTAAGGGTAAAAATGTGGACGCAATTATCATTGAAGGTTTGAAAGTTGAAACAGTGATTGGCTGTTTTAATTGGGAACGTCAAATTATTCAGCCTTTAATGCTTGATATGACGATTCAGACCAATTTAGAGCAAGCATCGAATTCGGACGAATTGAAAGATACGCTGAATTATGCGGAAATTTGCGAAATTTCAGCCACTGTTATACAAAAAGCACAGCCAGAATTGATCGAACATGCAGCAAAAATTGTGCTAAATGCACTTTTTACTACCTTTCCCGCAGTCGAATCTATTATGATTACGATCAGGAAGCCTGCCATTATCGCGCAAGCAAATTCTGTAGGAATTCGTCTTGAACGCCACCGAAACGATATTCGCCTTAGCTCTGGCGAGTAATTGCAATCCTGAACAATACTTTAAGCAGGCATTTTCCCAGATTGCTGAAATGGGTCAGGTTCAATTCTCTAAAATTTATTTAATTCCATGTCGAGATGCGATTGGGGCAAACTATTGGAATGCTGCCTGTTTGCTTAAGTCACATTTGGATGTTGAAGAAACCATTCATTTACTGAAGAAAATGGAAACGGATGCAGGTCGCGTACGTCCTTCACATTTTATTTCGTTAGATGTGGATTTAATTGCTTGGGGTATGGATTTAGAGCACATGCAATTTAATCCGAAAAAATTACCCTTAGCTTTAGATGTAAAAATTCCAATGCAAGATGTTTGGACGCATGTTGCATTTAATCATTTACATACGGATTTTCCAATTGTTACATGTGAACCTTAAGCAAGCCATTAAATAGACATGTATGGTATTGCAAAATAGAGAGATCGCTATGAAGTTAAATATCCTTTTTATTATCAGCTTAAGTTTCTTAATTTCGGCATGTGTCACAACGGCAACACCGATGGGGAAAGATCCATCTGCATTGCAAAAAGCAGTTCAATCTTTTACACAAGATCAAGCGCAGTTTATTCATGCACAAGTCGATTTGAATCACGATGGTATTCAAGACGCAGTCGTGTTGTTAAAAGGGACAGATTGGTGTGGTTCTGGTGGTTGCACCATGTTGGTGTTTCAAGGTTTGAACAATAAAAATTTCCAATTGTTAAGCCGATCAACAGTAACTAACACACCGATCTATTTATTAAAATCAAGTCATCAGGGTTGGCGAGATTTGTCGGTCTATAGCCGTGGTATTGGTCAGGTAACCTTACAATTTAATGGGAAGAATTATCCTGCTAATCCATCTTTGCTCACTGAAACCAAGATTGACCCAACAGAGGCTCAGCTATTACTTGAACATTAACTAATAAGATTGATGTGGTTGTATCAAAAAAGCAGTGAATATTCACTGCTTTTTAGTTCTTAAATGAGCAATTAAATATAATAACTGGTCTTGGTCATTAGCTTGGAAATTGCAGTCATGGTAATGCGTACAGGCGCGGGTAAGTCTACGCCGCCAGCATTAAGTGCTGTATCTCTATGTTGTAATTCATCTTCATTCATTTGCACTAAAATTTTACGTGAACGATCATCTTGCGCAGGTAGCTGTTTAATATGATCTTCTAAATGCAAACTTACTTGACGTTCAGTTTCAGCCACAAAACCTAAGCTGTATTTATCACCTGCAATGCCTGCAAGTGCTCCCATACCAAATGAAAGTCCATACCAAACAGGATTAAATAAACTGGTATGGCTATCGAGTTCTTTTAAACGATCTTCACACCAAGCCAAATGATCTTGTTCTTCAACGGCAGCTTGTTCCATTTCATGGCGTACATTGGGCAATTTCGCCGTCAGTGCTTGACCATGATAAAGCGCTTGTGCACACACTTCACCGCTATGATTGACGCGCATTAAGCCCGCAACATGGCGTGCTTCACTCACTGCTAGTTTGGTTTCAACATCATTGCTCGGATTTTCACGATGTGCAGCGGTCGTTCCAGGAACGAGACTGCGTAGCGCTTGGTCAAATGAATGAATAAATTTGTCGATACCCGTATATTGACGCATAAAATTAATCCTCTAAAGCATTTTGTTGATGTGCAGCAAGCATGGGTTTAAGTTTAAACAACAGCCATGTGGTGAAAATGGCACTTAAAATAGCGGTAATACTAAAAAGTATTTTAATATCAATCTTAAATATACTTAGGATGATAATAGAAAACACAGCAGAGGATACCATGAATACGGCATTTAAGATGTTGTTTGCCGCCACCACACGTGCACGATGTGAGCGCGGAGAAAAGGCTTGCATCATGGCGTATAGCGGTACGATGTAGAAACCACCACTAATCCCAAGTAATGTCACAGCAAGCATGACGTGGTAATAACTTAAACCTTGGGTAAAGATATCTTTTAAACCCAGCATTTCACCTGTGCGTTCGGGAACAAATGCCAAACTTGCTGCCAAATAAAAAGCAAAAACAGTTAAGCCAATTGCACCAAGCGGCACCATCTTTAAATTAACCTCTGCACCACCAATTCTGCGGCACAATAACGAACCAATACCAATACCCACAGAGAAAAAGGTTAAAAGTAGACTGACAACATTTTCAGAGGCATGTAAATTTTGTTGGGTTAGCTGTGGAATTTGGGTGAGATAAGTTGCACCATAAAACCAATACCAAGAATTTCCCAGTAAAATCAGAAAGACAATCGGTAAGCTTTTGGCATATTTTAAGGTTTGTAAACTGGTTCTAAAAAAGTTCCAGTCGATTTGAATATCAGGAGAGGTGACATTTTGCTTTAAAACAAAGCGACTTGATAAATAACCCAAAATGGCAATGGTTACCACAGTTAAACTAATCCAAATCAGATTGCCTTGTGACATGGAAATAACGGCACCACCTAAAATCATCCCCATTAAAATAGCAATGGATGTACCCGATTGAAATAATGCATTTCCAGACATTAATTCATTTGGTTTTAAAATTTCAGGTAAAATGGCGTATTTAATTGGCCCAAAGAAGGTGGAATGTGTTCCCATCAAAAATAAAGCCAATAATAATAGCCATAAATGACCGAGGATAAAGCCAGCCGAACCAATCAACATGATCACAATTTCAAGAATTTTAATACCACGTACAAGTTGTGAGCGTTCGTACTTATCAGCAATCTGTCCAGCTGTCGCAGAGAAAATAAAATAGGGTAAAATAAAGAGTAAGGCTGCGAGATTATTTAGTGTACTTACATCCGCACTTTGTTGATTAATCCAACCATAGGTAATGACTAATAACAGTGCTTGTTTATATACATTGTCATTGAGTGCACCAAAAAATTGAGTAACAAACATCGGTAAAAATCGACGTGTGCCTAAAAGAGATTCATTTTTTTCCATGGTTTCTGGACTTCATTAAGTTTTATTAAGAAATGTGGGTATTTGGTAAAACACGATAAAAATCATGTATGATGTTTTTAACCTATACTTTAGTGAAAATTCCAATAGATTTTAGCTTGTTAGCAATTTTTCATTGGGTGTTTTCATTACATATATTATATGAGTTTAAAGTTTTTTATGCTTTCAAAACTGGATTTTAAAAAGTCGACTCTTACACTAAGTGTCCATTCCATCATACAGTGGAATGATCAACATGCACGATTCTGTTTAAGCTTCTTTTTAATCTTACTTGCACAACAAAGTTTTGCACAAGAAATACAGCCAAATACAACCAGCACTCAAGCAGAATTTCAACAACAACTCAAGAACGAAGCTGTTAAACAAGATATAAACAGTAGCGAAAAATTCGAGAAAATTGCAAATTTTCCAGAAAAAAAGAGCGAGCCTGATAGTTTACAAATGCTGCAACAACAAGAGCAAGCCATACAGCCTTTAAACGAATTTAAGCCGATTGAGTTTGAAGCTCTAGAAGAGTTACCTATAGAACCTGTCAATCAAATGATGGCAGATGAAATTTTTCGTATGGCAGAAGGTGCGAAAAATGAAGCACAACATTATCGCGCAGAGAAAATTCCTGAAATCGTGGTTTCTGATGCAACCCAACAAGAGTTAGTTGAAATTAATCAATCACCTGTAGATGTTGATCAATTAATAACAAGTATTCAAGCAGATAGCCAAATTATTGTTGAAGCCAATGAGTCAGGAACAACGTTACCTGAATTAGGTGCAACTGATGCTGATGAAATAGAAGATCCCAATTTTTTCAAGCGCTGGTTCTATAAAATAAAACCATCAAGTCAATTAAGTGCGACAAAAGTGCAGCGTATTAGCGCGGATGTTGTTATTAGCTCGACAGAAAATAATAGCGATGTTTCAAATCTAGCCTATAGTCAGGCAGTAGATAATTTAAAAGCCAATATTAAGGGTAAGCTTTCTAGTTTTACCCAAGAATCATTCAGTGATTTTCCTTCAGCACTGCCACAGCTTAGAACATTGTCCAATCAAGCAGCGCAGGCAGTTGGCTTTTATAATGCAGCGTTTAAATTTGAAAAACTTAGTGAGAATCGTGTTCGAGTTAGAGTAACACCAAATGCACCAGTACAAATTAAACAGCAGAATATTGAATTTAGTGGTGCGGGTGAAAATCAATCACAGTTCCAAGTCATTCGTATTTTACCCGATCAAGAAGTCGGTGATGTTTTTAATCATGGTTTATATGAACAGACCAAAACACGTATTACAGATGCCGCCAGCAATAATGGTTTCTTTGATAGTTATTGGCGACTACACGATGTAAAAGTTGCCCAACCGCAAGATACGGCAGATGTTAATTTACGCTATGAAACGGGTGAGCGTTATAAATTAGGCGCTGTTGAATTTCGGATGGGTGATCCAACAAAACCATTTCCGATTGACTTAGATGTCTTGCAAAGCATGGTGTCGTGGCAAGATGGTGCAGATTATGCTTTTTGGCGTGTTAATGGTTTGGCAAATAACTTAACCAACTCACGTTATTTTAATTACACCTTAGTCGATGCAGTACGACCTGATCCAATAGAAAAACCGTTAGAATTAGCACCTGATATTCAAGCTTTGGTCGATCAGCAAAAAATATCAGAAAGTGCTGCAAGTGTTCAGGAGCAAAAGAAAGTCGCTTCCTCCCGTGAAGTCACTCAATCTGTGGTGGATGAAGGTAAATTTGCAGGCACTACCGATGCTCAAAGCGAACAGAATTTACGTCAATTACGTGTAGCACAAGAAAGTAAAGAAACTGAAGAGGATCGCTTAAAAGCCCAAGCGCGTGAAGAAAAGAAAGTACCTGTTATTGTGACACTAAATGCTGACCGTTTAAATAGTGCTGAAATGGGCGCAGGTTATGGTACAGACACTGGGGTACGTTTACGTGGTCAGTATCGCCGAGCTATTGTGAATCGCCGTGGTCATTCATTTGATGCTAACTTAGAATTATCTCAAATTCGTCAGTCCCTTGATGGTCACTATAATATTCCATATAACCATCCTCTAAATGACTATATTAGTTTAGTGGGCGGGTATGAGCGTGAAGAGCGAGAAGGTGTTGCACAAGGGATGGGCTTGATGATTGAGTCTGCCGTTGTAGGTGCGGATCGTGTGATTAAGAATCCTCGTGGAAGTTGGCAACACGCTTTTGGTCTGCGTTATCGTTTAGACCGTATTACTCAAGATGGTTTGGTTGATTTTGATCAAATTCCAGAAGCATTCTTAGCGAACAAGAATGAGCAACAAGAATCATTGTTGTTTGGCTATGAAGTATCACGTACCACCAGTGATAAACGAGTTAATCCAAGTAAAGGCTTTAAGCAAACCTATAAAGTAGAACTTGGTAGTGAAACTTTATTGTCCGATGCAGATATGGCCATTGTAAATGCAGGTTGGCGTTTTATCTATTCATTGGGTGAAAATGATAACCATCAGTTTGTAGGACGCGGTGATTTAGGTTATATCTTTGCACAAGATTTTAGTAAAGTTCCTTATAACCTGCGTTATTTTGCTGGTGGTGATCAAAGTGTTCGTGGTTTTGATTATAAAAGTTTAGCTGCTGAGCAAGATGGATTTAGAATTGGTGGGCAGGCTTTAGCTGTCGGATCTTTGGAGTATAACTATCAATTCAAAGACGGTTGGCGTGCAGCTATATTTAGTGATGTGGGGAATGCCTATGATCGAGATTTTAGTACGCCAACAGCATATAGTGTTGGTTTAGGGCTTCGTTGGGCATCGTCAATTGGTCCAATTCGTATCGACGTGGCTTCAGGTATTTCCGATGATAGTCACCCAATACGTATTCATTTCTTTATTGGTCCACAATTATAGATTTTAGGTTTTAGAGAGCATTATGGCTGAAGTAGAACAGCAACCAGAAACAGGATTACCTCGACCTAAAAAACGTCGTATTATGAGAAGTGTATTATTCACATTGCTCATAGTGTTGGTTTTGCTTGTTGCTTCCTTCGCTGTCATGTTCACGACCGATAAAGGCAGTAAATTTTTACTGGACCGTGTTTTACAAAGCCAAAGAATTATTCATTATGAATATGAGGGCGGTAATCTTTTACACGGCATTATTCTAAAAAATATCTTAGTCACCTTAAAACCCGTTGACGTTAAAATTGATCGTGCCGATGTAAGCTTAGGTTGGCGTGCGATTCTCAAAAAAGAAATTCATCTGAATCGTGCAGATGTGCGTAATTTGCAAATTATCAGCAAGAACCCACCGAGTGATGAACCCTTTAAATTTAGTGAAATTCGTTTACCTTTTGTCTTGCGCTTAGATACTACTGATGTAGATCATTTGGTGATTAAAACTTCAGCTACCAGCATAAAATTTAATGATATTCACTTAAATAATGCACTTTGGTCGGGCACAGAACTTAAGTTTGAAGATTCCCGTGTGAATATGGAATATCTCGCGGTTAAAAATGCAACGGGTGAAATGAAGTTTGAAGGGAAATATCCTTTAAATGCTGTTGCTGATTTAAATATTCCGTCATTGAATGAGAGTCTAAATATTCATGATATCAAAGTTGTGGCTAAGGGGACTCTAGATACGATACAAGCTGGTGTCGCGACAAATACGCCTGATTTATTAACAGGTTGGGCGGTGGTGCATCCTGTACGCGAACATGTTCCGATGTTTGGCGAGTTGCAGTTTAAAAAATATCATTGGCCCTTAATGACTGAGCAAGAGTTATTTAGTAAAGATGGTGTGGCTAAATTTAATGGTGATATCAAACGTTTAAATCTGGATATTACAACGGACTTAAGTGGTAAAAATATTCCACAAGGTCAATATAACGGTAGCATGCATACCGATTTAGCCCATCAATTGGATATTACTCATTTAAACGCTCAATTGATGAAGGGTGCAGTGAATGTTGCTGGTGTCGTCAATTGGAAAGATCATGTCACTTGGGATGTAAATGGGCGCGTAGATAAAATAAATCCAAAAGATAAATTGATTCCATTGGTCATTCAAGATTTTTTACCGCCAAGTTTAGACGCTAAAATTGCATCCACAGGTCGTTTAGAAAAAGGCATGCATTTAACGGGATTGGTTGATTTTGATCGTTATGAAACATGGAATTTAAAACTGGATCAAGCTGAGCAAAAAGGTAAAAAACCGAATCCAATGTTATTGGATGTTGCTTGGAAAAATATTGATCGCGCCGTACCTTATGTAGGTTGGCTAAGCAGTAAATCAGGCAACGCTAAATTGGCTTTAGTGGAAGGCAAACAAGATATTCATATGGCAACTTCTATTGCTAAGCATGCTAAAGGTGTATTGCCTGAAGGTTCATATAAAGCACAATTGAACCTTAAAGATAATAATTTAAATGTACCAAACTTTAGTTATATTACAGGTAAAGGCAGTTTAAGCGGAAGTGCAAAAGTAGTGTTGCCTTCAGATAAGCGTCAATTGAAGTGGAATGCTATTTTAAATGCAAAAGATTTTAATCCGCAAACTGTGGTGGGTGCGGCACCTGTAAACTTAATCAATGGACAGATTAAAGCCAATGGTTTTGCTAAACCGAATCAACAGATTATTCAGTTAGATTCAATTAATTTAATGGGTCGTTTGGCACAGCAAAAGAATAATGAAACGGTTCGTTTAACTGGACGTAGTACCGCAGCAATTTTATTTCATGATCAAAAATCAGGAGGGGCTTTTAAAAGCTTTGCAGTGAATTATGATGGTGCACTCAATGCCAGTCATATTCAAGTCAGTCAGGGTTTGCTTAAATTAAAAATTTCTGGCACCCCAGAGTTGATTAAAATTGCTGAATTACAGCATTCAGGTGTTGCAGGGAAAATTTTTGCCAGCGGTTTAGTTAATCTTAAAAATGGCATTGGTTGGAATGTAAATGCATCTTTGGTTCGTTTTAAACCACATTATTTTGTTTCGAGTGTGCGCGGTGAATTATCCGGTAATGTTAAAACGCAAGGTGTTTGGTCAGACACATTAAAGCGGATTAATATCGAGAAATTGAATTTAGCCGGTATGATTAATAATAAACCTGTTCGCGGAACAGGAAACTTGGCTGTTGTATTAAATTCCAATCAAAAAGGTTTCTTGCCACAACAATTTGAAGCGAATAATTTGTATTTATCCTATGCAAAGAACCAAATACAAGCCACAGGTAATGCACAAAATTTAAGATTAAAAGTAAATGCACCAGCTTTGTATGAACTGTACAGTGGGCTTCGTGGTCGCGCTTATGGTTATTTAAATGTGCAATCACAACCAAAATTACAAGCAAGTGCAAATTTGGCTGTAGATAATTTTGGCTTTAATGATTTAGTCAGTATTAAAAAATTACGCATACAAGGTCAATTGCCTACTTCAGAACTCACCCCTACGTTACTGACTGCAAAAATGGAAAGTTTACGTAGCGGTTCGCGTGAAATTCAGCAAGGTGAAATTTCACTGGCAGGTACACGCAAAGCGCATATATTGAAAGTCCAGGCAGAAAACAGAGTTTCTAAATTTTATGTGCAATTGGCAGGTGGCTTTAATGCGCAAAATGATTGGTTGGGGCAAATTCAAAAAGGTGACTTTGATTCATTACGTGCGCGTTTAGTTCAGCGTCAAAATGCATCTGTTATTTACAGTTCAGCGCGAACAGAGCTACAAATAGGAGCACATTGTTGGTCAAGCCAGCAAAGTCAATTATGTTTTGACCAGCCTATTCGTGTCAGTAAAACCAAAGGTAATGTGTCCTTTATTACCCAAAATGTCGATTTAAATGATTTTGCTGCATTTATGCCAGACGGTTTGGCAATTACAGGTAAAGTGAATGGTTATGCAAAAGCTGCATGGGCTCAAGGTGCTAAACCAAAAATTGATGCAAGATTGGTGACGCGAAATGGTGTGATCGGCTTGGCAGCGGAAGATCCTCAAGATGTTGGTTCTACACTAAGTTACAACGAAATTGCTTTGGTTGCGAAAAGTGTCTCAGAGGGCTTGCAGGTTCGTTTAGATGTTAAAACACCTGAAATTGGTGCAGGTTATGCCAATGTCATTATCGACCCTTATAAAGACAGTAAACCAATGCGCGGTGAAGTTGCCTTTGATCAAGTGCAACTCAAAGTCTTTAAGCCCTTTATTCAAGATATTCGGTCACTTGCTGGAACTTTATCATTTGCAGGGAAAATCTCTGGCACCTTAACTCAGCCTTTATTCAATGGTGAAATGCGCCTTAAAGATGGTGCAATCAGTATGATTTCATTGCCTGTGAACTTAAATAATATTCAGGTGTACTCTTCAATTAGACAAGACCATGCCAGTATTAATGGGGCATTTAATAGCGGTCAAGGTGTAGGTTTGTTAACTGGGAATGTAGATTGGAAAAATGACCCACGTATTCAATTGCACCTAAAAGGTAAAAACTTACTTCTTCGTCAAGCGCCATTAATCACAGCAGTCGTTACACCTGAGTTAACTTTAGATGTCTTGCCATTAAGTAAAAAATTAACCTTAAGTGGTAAGGTTGAAGTTCCGCGTGCCTTAATTTCAATGCCTGAGGCTTCAGCTCCTGTGGTTAATGTCTCCTCAGATGTGCGTATTGTTCATGAAGGGCAAGATCAGCTTGCAATATTGAAAGCTGCTCGACCATGGGATATTCGTGCAGATGTTATGGTTGATCTGGGTAATCAAGTCATTTTTCAAGGTTTTGATAGTCGTATTCCATTAATTGGACGTTTGTATTTATCACAACGTGGGCTTGAAACTGCAATGCGTGCCAATGGTGCCATCGGTGTTAGCCAGCGAGTGAAAATTGAGGCGTATGGACAAAGCTTAGATTTGAACCGAGCGATTGCGCGTTTCAATGGGCCTTTGTATAACCCAACTTTAGATATTGATGCCAATAAGAGTGTGCAAGGTAGTACCGTTGGTGTTCGTGTTACGGGAACTGCGACCAGCCCGAATATTCAAGTTTATAATGATGCTGGTTTATCTGAGCAAGAAGCTTTAAATGCTTTAATTACTGGTCGTATTAATGAAGGTACCAGTGGTATTAGTCAGACAGAAGGCTTTAAATCCGATGTAAATAATACGATTGCTGCTGCTGGAATTAGTATGGGCTTGGGTGGTACTCGTGCGCTAACCAATCAAATTGGTCGTACTTTTGGTTTAAGTGGTTTAGCACTAGATGCACAGGGAACAGGCGATGATACACAAGTCAGTGTGACTGGTTATCTCACACCAGATCTCTTTATTCGTTACGGTGTGGGTGTGTTTACGCCAGTCAATAAGTTGACCTTGCGTTATCAAATGAATAAACGTTTATATTTAGAGGCGAGTCAATCTCTGGAGCGTGCAATTGATGTTTTCTATAACTGGCGCTTTTAATAATATAAAATGTAATTAACTGTTTTATTTGGTTTTTACTAATATTTATCTACATTTTTTTGTTGATGCTGTTGCATTGAAATAAAGGATAAGTCATTTACCTAGATTTAGATTTGATCGGCTTTTTGGTTAGAGCAACCATTAATTTTTTATATTGTTGAGCTAAGATATGCTGTTATAGAGGCTTTATCAGGAAGATCAGGGCTTTAATTATCAAGAAATAGGGCTTTTATCCTCTATCGTAATTGTGATACCTATTTTTTAGTCATTTCATCAAGTGTTGTATTCAAGTTGGATTTTATGACATGAATTTTTTTTAATGAGCAATAACAAAAATAATGAAAATCTATTCATATAGGGCTCAAGCTATAGTGTATGTTGATCATAATTAAGGGATATATATGAAAACAATAAAAATAATATTTGGTGCTATGGCATGCTGTATAAGTGTTGCTGGACAGGCAAAACAAACTGTTTGCGTATTTGACCCAATTGGTAAAGCTGGTGATGCATTCGCATTGGCAAAAGATTATGCAATTGAGGCAAAAAAATGGGGGGCTGATATTGAATTACGCGCTTATGTTGATGAGCGTATTGCAGCAGATGATCTTAAAGTTGGTAAGTGTGATAGCGGTTTGAGAGGTCGGCAATTCAATAAATACACAGGTTCTCTGGATGCAATTGGTGCTTTAACAGATATGAAAACTGCAATTACTGCATATCAATTGTTATCCAGACCTCAAGCTGCAAGTACAATGATTAATGGAAATTATGAAATTGCAGGTTTAGGTACTATTGGTCCTGCTTATTTATTTGTGACTGATAAAAATATCAATACATTGGCTAAGGCTGCAGGGAAAAAAATTGGAGTTTTTAAATATGATGAAGCCCAACCTAAATTAGTTCAGTATATTGGTGCGCAAGCTGTATCGGTAGATGTGACTAATGCTGGAGCAAAATTTAATAATCATGAGCTTGATATTATTCCTGCTCCAATTGTCGCTTTTAAACCATTAGAATTATATAAAGGTTTAGGTGAAAAAGGAGCAATTATTAAATTCCCTCTGACTCAAATTTCTGCAAATTTTATTATACGTAAAGACAAATTTCCTGAAGGTTTTGGTCAAAAATCGAGAACATGGGTTTCTAGTCAACTTAGTCGTACTTTTGCTATTGTTAATAGATATGAAAAAGATGTACCGAGTAAGTATTGGATGATTATTCCAGCACAAGAACAACTTACTTATATGAAGATGATGCGAGAAGCACGTATCCAACTCACAAAGGCTGGAGTTTATGATCCCAAAATGATGAATCTTTTAAAAAAGGTGCGTTGTAAGCAAAATCCTAGTAATTTTGAATGCGCTTTGAATGATGAATAAGTAGTAAGTTTATTTGAAAGTCCTTCTGAAGTGGTCACTTGAATAGGAGTTGGGAAGCCCTCTATGAAGGTTAAACTTTGCCTTAATTTTTATAACTCACTGATATTACGCAGCGATTTAAATCTGTCAGACTAAATTATAGAAAAAATTAATTTCGCGTGAGGGTACTATCTGTTGGTCTACTGTACAGGGATCTTTGCTCAGAGCAACAAAAAGATTTTTCTTGTGGACTCAAAATATATTTTGAGATCCTTATTTTGATCTTTCAAAAGTAGAAATAATGTCTATGCAAGGGTCTTTTAAGCTTTGTAGTACATCTAAGGTAGTGCATATTGAATAACATCAGCTAAGTTATTTGTATATAAATCTAATCAATTTTTATTCATGACTGAAATTATCAGGCTTTTTAAAATGACTGCGTAACATCAGTAACTTATTATTTCTACAACTGCAAAACTCACTATATTTTTAGCTAAATCACTATCATTAGCCCAATAAAACTGAGTTAATAATTCAATATTGATTTTTTGGGATATTTTATAAAGCCCAGATATGCAAAAACGAGAGCAGGGCTCTCGTTTTTTAATCTTAAACTACCTTACCGATGTAAGAGTAGTTTTAAAATTATAGTGCTACGATGTTTACAGCATTCGGGCCTTTTTGACCTTGAGTGATGCTGAATTCAACTTGTTGACCTTCAGTCAAAGTTTTGAAACCAGAGTTAGCGATTTCGCTGAAATGAGCAAAAACGTCAGGACCGTTTTCTTGTTGAATAAAACCGAAACCTTTAGTTTCGTTGAACCACTTAACAGTACCTTTAACAGTATTAGACATAATACAATCCTATAAACTTTAATATTTTTTGGCTTACTAAAAAACCGATGTTAACTTGAAAATAAGAATGGAACTTTAAATCTGAAAAAAACGAAGGATTATGACTAAAACTGCGATATAAGAGAAGATTTACCAGAACAAACTTTTTTCTAGTTGAGGTACATAGTATACACATTCATAAGAATATGCAACCTAATATCTAACTATTTTTAATTTTTTATGCTTAATATTTAGGGGTGGTTTTTTTTATTAATATAAATCAGTTGTTTGTGTGTTTGTTTGGCTGTGTTTATGGGAGGTAAATTAATCAAGGTAAACAGATTAAAAAGTGAATCATGAGTTTGAAATCCTATTTATATAGTTTTAGGAAGTGTGGCTACTTCATGTTAGGGGAAGTAAAAGTATTGTATGCATGGCGATAGAGCATTGAAAATAAAGTGTTTTTAAGATGGTTCTGGATTTGGATGTGAATGAAGATATATGCTGGTGATGCTTTATCTATAGTTTAGTTATTTATAAAGTAGTCTAATCACAAGCTCTGTTTGGCCGTTGTAGGGCTTTGTTTGCAGAAAGCATTTCTAAATCACGATGTGAAATTTCTAAAGTTTAAATGAGGAAATAGAGACTTTAGAAAACAGTTGATTCGTGAGTACCATATATAACGCCATATCCATTTTACAAGCCATACAATTGTGTGAGTTGCTTATAATTTATGCTTAAATAGGTTTGAAAGCGTTAATTTTCAATTAAAGTTGAATAAAGTTTGCTTTGTCACTGTTTAGGGCGTATAAAGTCACTTCGTTGATGCGGGATGGAGCAGTCTGGTAGCTCGTCGGGCTCATAACCCGAAGGTCGTTGGTTCAAATCCAGCTCCCGCTACCAACGAGAAAAATTTAAAGTTTATAGCCTAATCTACATAGATTAGGCTTTTTTTATGCCTTTAATTTAAGCTTAAACTGAAGTTTTTTCTTATATAAAGGCTGAGTAATTTCGTATTTTTATGAACTTTGATTATGATATGAAGAATAGGAGAATGTTCATGAATAAATTATTCACTTTAATTGCATTGGTTGCTTTAGTGGGATGCGCTGAAAAAAAGCCACTAACACTTGAAGAGCAGTGGAAAGGGTATTGTACCAGTGTCGGTAATGCTGCAAATACGATTATGTTTGACCGTCAAAATGCAATTGACAAGAAAGCGGCACTAGCACATGCGAATAAAATTGAAGATGCAACGACAAAAACATTCGTCTTAGATATTATCGAACAAGTCTATGCGTTTCCACTCGCTGAAATTAGTGCGGATCCAGAAGCTAGCCGTACTCAATTTAAGCAAAAAATTACAGAAAAATGTATTGCAACCCCGCATGACAAACTACCCAATTACAAGCCGTTCTAAGGAACGGTTTTTTTATCGAATAAGTATTTAAATTCCTTAAAATAGCCTAAGCTTAATAAAAGAATAAATTGTCACATTTAAGCTAATCATAAATATAGAAAAGCATATCTGAATAGTGAATAATGAAATTAACAACAACAAAATTAAAGAGTACCTTATGGACGTTGTGGGTTATCTACATCATGCAGACTTGCTCTTAGAAGATGAACAGGGCGTTGCAATAATTAGCGGAAATCACTATGTGCTTAGTTTAGGTGACAAAGTTTATATTCAACATATAATTGATCAAGAAGCGAAGCTTTATCAAGTTCATATTTCATTTGCCAGCGCAGAGCATGCTATGCTGCATGAAGATAAAATTCAGATTAAATTTGAGGGCTGTCGAGAAAGTTTACGTGAATATATTCATGCAACGACAGTACACTAAGGTTGAATATTTTTCTTTTTAGAAAAAGGGCAACATTAGGTTGCCTTTTTATGTATGAATTTTAGTCAAAAGTTAATTGTTGCCACGATTAAAGGTGTAAATTAGAGCTGATTTGATTGTTAATTAATCAAAAGAGGCACCATTTAGCTACAAAATAATGAGCATCACGAAGAAACACCGCTACTGCATTAACTTTTAACTAGATTTTTAGTAAAATTTAGTTGTCCATATTACTTGTGAAGCTTAGAAGAAGCTGGAATTCATAAGTAGTTTTTTAAAAAAGAGGAATAACACCGTGCTAGAAGCTTACCGCCAACACGTAGAAGAACGTGCCGCACTCGGAGTCCCACCGAAGCCACTAGATGATGCTCAAACAGCTGACTTGGTTGAACTATTAAAAAATCCACCAGCTGGCGAAGAAGCATTTTTAGTTGACTTGCTAGAAAATCGTGTTCCTGCAGGTGTTGACCAAGCTGCTTATGTTAAAGCTGCTTTCTTGGCTGCTTTGGCAAAAGGCGAAGCAACTTCTCCTTTAATTTCTAAAGAACGTGCAGTTTATTTATTAGGTACTATGCTTGGTGGTTATAACGTAGCCCCTTTAGTTGTATTGCTAGATGATGCTGAACTTTCTGAATTAGCTGCTGAAGCGTTGAAAAAAACACTTTTAGTATTTGATGCGTTCCATGACGTAGCAGATAAAGCTAAAGCAGGTAATGTAAATGCTCAAGCGGTTATGCAATCTTGGGCAGATGCTGAATGGTTCACTTCGCGTCCTGACGTTCCAGAAGAAATTAAACTGACTGTATTCAAAGTTACTGGCGAAACGAATACTGATGATTTGTCTCCAGCTCAAGACGCTTGGAGCCGACCAGACATTCCATTACATGCAAATGCGATGTTGAAAAACGTACGTGATGGTATTGATCCAGAAGTTCCTGGTGAAGTTGGTCCATTAAAGCAAATTAAAGAATTGATCGCGAAAGGCAACCAAGTTGCTTACGTCGGTGACGTTGTTGGTACGGGTTCAAGTCGTAAATCAGCAACGAATTCTGTACTTTGGTTCTTCGGTGACGACATTGCTCACATTCCGAATAAAAAAGACGGTGGTTACTGCTTAGGTTCTAAAATCGCGCCTATCTTCTTCAATACGATGGAAGATGCGGGTGCGTTACCGATCGAAATCGATGTTGCTAACATGAACATGGGCGACGAAATCGTTCTTAAAATTGATCATGCTGCTGCAAAAGTAACTGCATTCAAAGCTGGCGAACAAATCGCTGAATCTGAATTGAAAACGCCTGTTCTTCTTGACGAAGTTCGTGCGGGTGGTCGTATTAACTTAATCGTTGGTCGTGGCTTAACCACTAAAGCGCGTGAAGCTTTAGGTCTTCCAGTTTCTACATTGTTCCGTGTTCCAGTACAACCTGCTGCTACTGGCAAAGGTTTTACTCAAGCACAGAAAATGGTTGGTCGCGCTTGTGGTCTTGCTGAAGGTCAAGGTGTACTTCCGGGTACTTACTGTGAACCACGTATGACGACTGTTGGTTCGCAAGATACGACTGGTCCAATGACACGTGATGAATTGAAAGATTTGGCTTGCTTAGGTTTCTCTGCAGACCTCGTTATGCAATCTTTCTGTCATACAGCAGCTTATCCAAAGCCAATTGATGTACAAATGCAGCATACGCTTCCTGATTTCATCATGAACCGTGGTGGTGTATCTTTACGTCCAGGTGACGGTATTATCCACTCTTGGTTAAACCGTATGTTAATGCCTGATACCGTTGGTACTGGTGGTGACTCACATACGCGTTTCCCAATTGGTATTTCTTTCCCTGCGGGTTCTGGTCTTGTAGCATTTGCTGCTGCAACTGGTGTTATGCCATTAGACATGCCTGAATCAATTCTGGTTAAGTTCAAAGGTAAAATGCAGCCTGGTATCACTTTACGTGACCTTGTACATGCAATTCCTTACTATGCGATTCAAGCGGGTGACTTAACTGTAGAGAAGAAAGGTAAGAAGAACATTTTCTCTGGTCGTATCCTTGAGATCGATTTAACAGAAATGGAAACTGACCTGACTGTTGAGCAAGCATTCGAACTTTCTGATGCTTCTGCTGAACGTTCTGCTGCTGGTTGTTCTATCACGCTTTCTGAAGAGAAAGTTGCTGAATACCTTCGTTCAAACATCACCATGCTTAAGTGGATGATTTCTGAAGGTTATGGTGATGCGCGTACGATGGCTCGTCGTGTAGAGAACATGGAAAAATGGTTAGCGAACCCATCACTTCTTAAAGCTGATGCTGATGCTGAATACACGAAAGTGTATGAAATTGACCTAGCTGACATTAAAGAACCAGTTCTTTGCTGCCCGAACGATCCAGATGACGCTAAACTTCTTTCTGACGTTCAAGGCGTTAAAATTGACGAAGTATTCGTTGGTTCTTGTATGACAAATATCGGTCACTTCCGTGCGACTGGTAAATTGTTAGAAAAAGTTCCAGGCGGTGTATTGTCAACTCGTTTGTGGATTGCTCCACCAACGCGTATGGACGAACGTCAATTGATGGAAGAAGGTTTCTATAATATTTATGGTAAAGCTGGCGCGCGTACTGAAATGCCAGGTTGTTCATTATGTATGGGTAACCAAGCACGTGTAGCTCCGAACACAACTTGTGTATCGACTTCTACTCGTAACTTCCCGAACCGTTTAGGTCAAGGTGCTAACGTTTACTTAGCGTCTGCTGAACTTGCATCTGTTGCTGCTGTACTTGGTAAATTACCAACTCCAGAAGAATACCAACAATATGCAGCTCAAATTGACAGCATGTCTGCTGACATCTATCAATACTTAAGCTTCGATAAAATGAGCGACTATACTGACGCTGCTGCGAATGTTGATACGAAGAAAATTGCTGCTGCTCAATTGACTTAATGAGCTAGGATTAAGAAAAGCCAAAAAGGCTTTTCCCTAGTGCAAGAGCAAGTCTATGATTTGCTTGGAAATTAAGCAATAAGCGGTATAAAATAAGGGCTGATTAATCAGCCCTTATTTTTTGAGAAGAAAATGGAAAAACATGTAGATAATTTGATTAAGCAGACTATAGAAATAATTTATAAGAATAAAAGTCATGGTGATTATTTTAATTTATTAAAAATTGCTGGAATTAGTAGTAGTGAGGTTTTCACCCATACTCCAATATTAAAAGAGCTATTAGATCCAAATGGTTCACATGGTCAAAAAACATTCTTTTTGAAAAGTTTTATAAAATATTTAGGCTTAGATTTTCAGTTGGATGAATATGTATCTATAAAAAAAGAATTTAGATGTGAACATGGGCAAATTGATTTACTTATTCAAAATAAAAATAAAGCGATGATCATAGAAAATAAAATTTATGCAGAAGATCAAAATAAGCAATTAAATAGATACTATAATTATTGTATTGGGCAAAAAAAAGATCCATTAATTATATATTTAACATTAAATGGCGACGAGCCTAGCGCATCTTCTTTAGGTGTAATAAAAAAACTAAATGATCAATATGTAATTGTGTTAGATGATAAATATCATTTTGTGGATTTACGTTGTATAAGTTATGCAGAAAATATTATTAATTGGCTTGAGAGTGTATTAACTGAAGTTCAATTTAGCAACAATCTGGTCTCAGCTATAAGTCAATATGTAAATTTATTGAAATTGTTGACTGATAAGGTGATAACTGGAGGTAAGGAGCTTAATATGATGTTGGAAAATTTAAACTCAGAAGAACTCGCTGCAATAAAACTCATTTCACGACAATTTAATAGTAGCGAATATCGTGGTTATCTACTTTTTCAATTATTTAGCAATGTTCAGAAAAAAATTATAGATAGTGGAAATTTTATAGTTTCTAATGAGTATGAAAATATTCTATTCACTAAAGAAAATTGTGTGGCGTGGTTTGAACAAGCTAGCGCAAAAAATCCAGCAATTAAAAGAAATGTAATAGGATGTGCTTTAAAATGTAAAACAAATTCAAAGCTTACTTTTTTATTTGTAGTGGCAACAAACGATCTTCATTATGGAATAGTTTTAGATGGTGTGAGTTCTGAACAATTAAAAGTAATAACTAACAATTTTCCAACTTGGAAGATACGACCAGTTTGGAAAAAAATAAAATATGAGTGGATTAGTCACGATATTGGAAATTTAAGAAAATTTTCTGGAGATACTTTTAAGTTGCTAGGCGTAGATAATAGTTTTTTAGATAATTTTATTAGTGATCGAATTAATGATTTAGAAATTTTAAATGGACTATTAAGCTTGGAATATTCTGGTATTTCCAAAACCAAATAATTGGTATAGCCCATGACTCCAATCTTTCAGACCAAGGCTCACTTTAACTGATCGATATTTCCTTTATGTATGTCATTTGTTACACTTTACAGCTAGACCAATAAATCGTTTAATCCACACATTGTGAAATGATTTAAAAAGTTGATGTAAATAAATGGCAAAACAGGCGCGGTTTTTATGTATTGGTGGATTTCTCAACGGATCAGCCGTGAAAGATCAAGGTGAAAGCTTTGAATGTATTGAGAAGTCAAAAAAAGTGATCTATCGAAAACTCGAAATTTTTCATCCAGATTCTTGGGATGACTATTACTATATCTGTGAAACAACCACGGATAAACAAGCTAAAAGTTGGGTGTATGGCATTGAGTCTAATTAATTGTTTATTTATTAATTATATTTTCAATGAAATGCTCAAATATTTTTGATTTCTTACGATATGTGAAGATAGGTGTTTTTTGCATTACCAAAAAACATCGGCATCTTCCATATTTTTAATCTTTCATACCAAGTTTTTTTTTGCTGATTCTCTACATTACGTGTATGTATTTTATAAACGATAGTATTTGTACAAATAAAGTCTAGATAGTCCAAGAATAAAAATAAAATCTTGTCCATAAGTTATGACTCTGTTTAAAATTAAGTAAATAAGCATCATTGGATATCACATGAATTATCAATTAGATGCCTTTTTGACAATAGTTGTGGCAGTTTTTGTTCTATTGGTCGGGTATGTAGTCGTCAACAAGGTGAGTATTTTAAAAAAATACAATATTCCAGAACCTGTCGCAGGCGGGTTAGTGGCGGCAGTGATCACATATTTCTTATTTAAAAGTTTTAATATTACGGTTAACTTCGACGCGAATATTCAACAAATTTTTATGTTGATGTTTTTTACCTCAGTTGGTTTGAGTGCGAGTTTGATTAAACTTAAAGAGGGTGGAAAAGCACTTGTGCTATTTTTGGCATGTGTCATCGTCTTTGTACTACTGCAAAATGCAGTGGGTATTAGCCTTGCTAAAATGCTGGGTTTAGATCCTTTAATTGGTTTAATTACTGGTTCAGTGACGTTAACTGGCGGGCATGGTACTGCGGGTGCGTGGGGTACTGTTTTTGAACAAGATCATGGAATAAAAGGCGCAATTGTCTTAGGTATGGCAAGCGCTACATTTGGTTTAGTCATTGGTGGCATGATGGGTGGGCCGGTTGCAAAATTTCTCATTCGTCGTTTTAAATTGGCTGAAGAAATTTTACCATCAACAGGTCGAAATGAAGCACCACCAGCAGCGGAAACAGCACCATTTGAGTATCCTGAAAAGACCCGTTTAATTACTGCAGATGATGCGGTTAAAACTATGGGGATGTTTGCCATCTGCATTAGTTTCGCTTATTTCATGACAGCTATTGCCAAAGGACAATGGTTTGAACTTCCAACTTTTGTTTGGGCGCTCATGTGCGGTGTTATCTTGCGAAATATTTTAGAACATGGTTTGAAAGTTCAAGTATTTGAGCGCTGTATAGATGTATTTGGTAATGCATCATTGGGACTGTTTTTGTCCATGGCTTTAATGTCATTACAGTTATGGTTATTGGCAGACTTGGCAGGGCCCTTGATTATCATTCTTATTGTTCAGACACTTTTCTTGGCACTCTATTTGTACTTTGTGACCTTTCGTATTATGGGCAAAAATTATGATGCTGCGGTACTGTGTGCAGGTCAATGTGGTGTGAATTTAGGTGCAACCCCAACTGCAATTGCTAATATTCAAGCGGTAACCAATACTTATGGCCCATCACATAAAGCCTTTTTAATTGTGCCGCTGACTGGTGCATTCTTTGTAGATATTGTGAATGCATTTGTGATCCAATTTTCAATTGGCATCTTGAGTTAATTTGCTTGGTTGATATTTCAAAAAATAAAAAAGCACCCGTAGGTGCTTTTTTATTGCCTAGAATAGGGAGTGGCCTATGAATGATCCGTTAAGCATCTAACTGCTTCGGTCAGCTTGTGTACACAAACCATTTAAGCGGGAAAGCTTCAAGATGTAGAAATTGCATGTGATGCACGCGTGGAAAAAGCCATTAAGCCTTATGAGGATACAATTTCTCAAGCGACAAAAGAGAAAGCCACCATCGAAAAAGTTTGGTCAGATAAATACATAGAGATAGAGCAAAATGCGATTAAAAAAATATAAGCATGCGAATGCTGCCGCTCGTAGTGCTGAGCTGGCTAATAATGGGTTGTCAAAGCAACTCAGTGAGGCCAACAAACGTTTGTCCGAAGCCCCATTGTTTGAGTTACACCATGACTAACAGTGAATTACTCGAAGCGTGCACAGCTGAATATCGAAGCATGGTAGAAAAAGCAGATGGCTACGCAATTGATGTCGAAAGATTAAGTAACATTTGGCCAAAAATGGAACTCGTTGACTAAGAGCTTTCGGTAATAATTGTTAACATGGTTTAAATAGTTCTATTAAGAAACAGCCAGCTATATTTATTCCACTTACATTAACGCATGTTGATACATACATAGTAGGGTATCACCAGATTTAAAGAGTAGCTTGATAAGGTTGCTACCAAAGCAACGTATTCCAAAACTATAGGATGGAAACTAAAATGGCTAATCAACAGAACCAACCAAATCAAGAGTCTAGTCAGCCACACCAGCCAAATCGTCAAAATGATCCAAAAAATCCACAGCAGCAAACAGACCCTAGAAAACAATCAAATGAACAACCCGAAAACCCACAAAAGCAACCCGACGAACCATCTGAAAACCCACAGAAACAACAGAGGTAATCTTTGGTAGAAATAAAAACCCCAAACACGCAGTTTGAGGTTTTTATTTCTGGTCTATTCCTTTATGGATAATTTTTATATGGTTATACCAATGAGAAGCAGGATATTCCTTAAATAAAAAAATCATTATAATTATGAGTATAGGATGCTTGCTGCTACAAGAATTAGACTTAAAGATGTATAAAAAAAGCCTCAATAATATATTGGGGCTTTTTTTTATATTTATGAGCATTTTACTGATTCTGTTGATCTTTTTGCCGTTGTATATCTTCTCGATCCTTCTGATTTTGTTGGCGCTGTTGATCTGGCTTATAGTGTTGATGTTGTTGATGATCTTGCTTTTGTTGCTGATCCTGTTTGTTTTGATGATATTGTTGATCTTGCTGTTTGTTTTGGCGCTCTTGATCACTCTCTTGTTGCCGATGTTGATCACTTTGTTGATTAGTCATGCTAAATCCATCCACTTTTAAAATGAGTTAATTATAAATTTGCATATTTATCATTATAAAGCTACCTACTGCATGTGACATTTTTTTTCATTGTAAAATTTGTGATTTAAAATAAAAATATATGATTAATTAGGATGAAGTTATTTAAATTTTTAAAAAATATAAATTACATTGGCTACTTGATAAAACATATATTATTTTTAGGCTCTATGGGAGTAAGACATAAAAATTTCTTAATTTTTATACTTGCATTCTTAAAAAAGCTTTCCATTTTTCACAGTGTGTTCAATGTAGAAGTAGAGCCATGTTTTCATTTTTATTCTTTCCAGTGTCTTTATTTGATATATAAAATAGATGATACAATGAGTGTATAAAGACCTGCTCACTTGTGGATAACTTGCGCTTTACGCCAATTAATTATAAGTTATTGTTTTTAATCGTTAAAAAGCCCCATGGTTAGGGGCTAGTCGTATATAGGTCAAGCCCATATACTGTAAGAGGCTCATCTCAAACTAAGCGTATTAGAACACACCAGCTATCAAATAACTATCTATATCTTATTTAAACAGCCAATTGTTGTTCAATCACAGACCATAAGTTTTGATGTGATTTTTTAAACATTAACATATGACCAATTGCTTTATGGTTGTATTTTTTTGGCTCTAATTCAATCATTTGTGTAGCTGCATTTGGGTATAAGCGCAGTAAGTCTTTCACATTTATAGCAGTGGCAATTTCATCATCTGAAGACCATAGTACAGTAATGGGGCATTTAATTTCCGTGTGATAATCTTCAAACACAGTTTTGCCCATTGCATTCATGACATAACCTGGTTTGCTACAAAATTGCGCCCATTGTTTGGCCACATCTTTAGGTAAGTTTTCACCCATGCCAATAGCCTGTGTTGGCCCATATCCTTTGGTAATGCGCGCTAATGGAAAAATGACATTGAACATAACAGGAGCTAGAAGTTTAGTTTTACCTTTTAGACCTTTCACATGCCCAGTTGAGCCTGAAACTGCAATAACTTTTGCAACTTTTTGATAATTTGGGACAATGCCTAAAAGCTGACCGCCTGCACTATGACCCAATAAAATAACCTGATCTGTTTGTGTCTTACATAACAGGGTATCTATTGCAGCAGGAATATCAAGCTGCCCCCAATTGACAATACTGGCTTCAGATTTCTTTAAAGGGCCATGTAGGGAGCGACCAATTCCACGGAAATCAAAGCTCAAAACATCATAGCCTTGTGTACTTAACCATTCTGCAAAAGCTTGGTAGAAGTGTTGAGTGATTCCAGTTGCAGGGCAAATTAAAATGGGGTAATTATTTTTACTTAAATTTTGTTTTGGGTAAAAACATCCACTGAGAGAATATCCATCTTTACAGCTGATTTCTAATGTTTCAAAAATACTCATATTTAGAACATGCGTTAAATTTAACTTGCTACTACTGTAGCGAAATTCTAAAAAGAAACTTGCATAAAGAATGACTTTAAAGTCAGAATAGCGTTCTAAAAATAAGGATATAAATCAATAGATATGGAAGATTTAACTCAATCTGTTTCACTCGCAATTATATTTAGCGGTATTTTTCTTTGGGTGGGGATGCTGACTGGAGTATGGAAATACTATCAAATACGCCATTCTGAGCAGGCTCGTGCGCATTATTATGTTGATATTGCACATAGAAGTAGTTTGCTTTATGCACCAGCCAGTTTGATTATTGCCGTTTTAGCCTATTTTTCAGTATGGTCTGAAGGGATTAATTTAATTTTTGTATTGATCAATCTTTTCTTTTTTAGTTTTTCAATTTTAAGCTATGTGTTACATGGTTGGCTTAAAGATACCAGTAATCAATTTAAAGTTCCGCATCAAATGGGATGTTGGCAATTGCCAAAATGGATGCTCACCAGTGCAATGATTTTTTTAGTGATAGGGGAATTGGGTGCGACAGCAGGGTTGTTACTTGGGGCAATTTTTGGTTTGGGCGTGTTTTAATTTTTAGATGGTATAAATGATTGTTTTTCTTTTCTTAAGATGGGTGATAGTCACCCATCTTTTATTCTGTAGAATTACTTTGTTTCTGCTGACGATACTTTTGATCGACCACAGCCCAAATATAAAAGGCAATTGAGACAATAAAAGCATACATAAAGAATTCAGGTTTTAAATTGCCTTGAATTAAACCATGAATAATTAATGTCATCATTAGAGCAACAGTGGTACTCAAATAGGTGACCATATTCTTATTTGCTTTTAGAGCGTTAATGAAGACTTCCTTATTGAAATGTAATGATAACATCTCCACCCCTCCTGTCATTTTGACCTAAACCTAATTGTTTTAGTCAGATTGGTTTCTATTGTTTTACTTGTTATTTACAGCTATTTCAAGAGTCAATGTCATTATTTTGTAATAAAATTATGCTATGTGAATAAAAGTATATGTTAATTTTATTAAAATCGTAAATACCAAGTATTTATTGAATACATGTAGACCCACACTTTTAGTGTAGCAAGCGTTGGATGACTGGCGATATTCAACAATAGTCGAAGCATAGATAAGAATAAGCAATATTGATGCCAGCGAGTTGAATGGTTTTATTTGAATGCGGCTAGGAATGTAAGTGCGTACTGTATACTGAGGTAAAAGATAGATCTTTGAGAATGTCACATGTACATAGCATGTGGAATATAGTGGTTTAACCAAAAATGTCTGAAAATGTAAACAATAAAACGCTGTTTGGGTAAAACATGATGTTCTATTGATCACGACTAAAATCAGGTTTGGGTAAAACTTGATTTTAATGACATTGGTTTTGGTTATTTTTTAGCTTTATCAATCACGATAGCAATAATCAGCACAATAAGTGATGGAGTAAGCCATGCTAAATTTTGTGCATTTAAGGGTAAATGCTGAACAAATTCAGGTAAATAAGCTTCAAATCCTGCAACTTTAAGTCCATCTAGAATACCAAATATAAATGAAATTGCTGTGACTGGTGCAATAACATAAGCTGGTCGATTGAAACATTTCCAAAAGAAACTTAGTAAAATAACGACAATTGCTGGTGGGTAAATTGCACTTAAAACAGGTACGGACACGGCTATAAGTTTGGTTAAACCCAAGTTTGAAATAATGAAAGAGAAGCCGATTAAAATAAAAACTAAAATTTTATAAGGAATTTTAGTGAGTTCTGAGAAGTATTCTGCACAAGCACAGGTTAAGCCAATGGCTGTTACCATGCAGGCAAGGAAAATCATACCCGTTAAGAAAAGAGAACCGACATCACCAAAAGCATGTTGTACATATGCATGCAAGATCACTGCACCATTTGCTGCATTTGGAGCGACTTCATGGCTTCCTAAACCGAGTTTGAACAAGCTTAAATAAACTAAGGTTAGACCAACACCTGAAATTAAACTTGCGATCACTGCATATTTAGTCACCAGTTTTTTATCAGTTACGCCACGCGAATGAATCGCGTTAATAATGACAATACCAAAGACCAATGCACCTAAAGTGTCCATGGTTAAATAACCATTCACAAAGCCTTCAGAAACAGGAGCAGTTACATAGTTGTTAATGGCAGGTGGAATAAATCCAGCAGGAATTGCAAATGCGGCTATACCTAATACAGCTAAAGAAATAATCTTTAACGGTGCAAGGAAGTGACCTACGGTATCTAACAGTTTATTTGGATAGAGCGATACAACTGTCACAACTGCAAAATAAATTGCACTGTAAATGAGCAAGCTGCTACTTGATGTACCAAAATAAGAAGAAAAACCGATTTCATATGAAACCGTTGCTGTACGTGGAATAGCAAATAAAGGACCAACGGCTAAGTAACACGAGATAGTTAAAATCAAACTAGCAATTTTACCTAAAGGAGCACTTAAATTTTGAATGGACCCTTCTACACGTGATAGCGCCATAATGGTGATAACAGGTAGACCAACGGCAGTGATTAAAAAACCTAATGCAGCTAACCAGACGTGTTCACCAGCTTGCTGAGCCACGATTGGTGGAAAGATAATATTGCCTGCACCAATAAACAGTGCAAAGGTCATAAAACCTAAGGCAATAATATCCCGTGTACGGAGATTTGTCATGAAAAGGAGAGGGATTAACGAAAAGAGGTGATTTTAGAGGATACACAAGTTTTTTGGTAATTTATTTTATGTAATGTATGAATTTTATTTATATGAAAATCAATCTAAATGAACAAATGGCTAAATTTAGGTTGATTTATATTGTTGATTATTGAATAAAAAAAGAAAAATACTCTTTTTTTTTAAGAGATTATTACATTTTACTTTCTTTACAACAGCATTTTTAAATGTTTGTAAATTAGGCATTAAAAAGCTGGAAAATCTAAGTTTAATTGCTTTATACACAGGGATTAAACAAAAAAATACGAAAAGGTCTATAATCAAAAGCCTTATATATGAGGGTGAAACAATGAAGGCTTCCGCTATTACCATTAAAACTGAGCAAGATATAGAAAAACTCCGTATTTCCGGGCGTTTAGCAGCTCAGGTTTTGGAAATGATAGGGGAGTATGTCAAGCCAGGTGTAAGCACAGAATACTTAGATGATATTTGTAATGATTTCATTGTGAATACACTCAAAGTGATTCCAGCAAACGTTGGTTATTATGGTTATACCAAAACAACCTGTATTTCTCCGAATGAAGTCGTGTGTCATGGTATTCCATCTGCAGCGACTATTTTGCAAGACGGTGACATTATTAATATTGATGTTGCGATTATTAAAGATGGTTATTTTGGTGATACCAGTCGTATGTATTACGTAGGTACAGTTAAACCAGAAGCCAAAAAATTAGTTGAAACGACCTATGAAGCGATGGTTGCTGGGATTCATGCAGTTAAACCGGACGCAACTTTGGGTGACATAGGTTTTGCCATTCAATCTGTGGCGCATCGCGAAGGTTATAGTATTGTGCGTGAGTATTGCGGTCACGGGATTGGTCAGGTTTATCATGAACAACCGAATGTTTTACATTATGGTCAGGCAGGTCAAGGTCTTAAACTTAAAAAAGGCATGGTCTTTACCATTGAACCTATGGTTAATGCAGGAAAACCCAGTGTTAAAGAATTAAAAGATGGTTGGACAGTTGTAACAGCAGATCGCTCTTTAACTGCACAATGGGAACATATGGTTGTTGTCACCGATACAGGTTTTGAACTTTTATCGCCATGGCCAGAAGGCACAGGTTCATATCCAGAAATTTAAAATCTGATGGTTTGATGGGAAGTGAATGGTTTTATACTTTAGTATGGTTTGGTCCGTTTTATACATTCACAAAGTTATTTAAACGATTAGTTAATGTTGGTTAATAATATAAGGTGTTGTTTTATTTTTGATAAATTATATTTTTAAGAGGAATATAATATATTTTAAATATTAGTTTGGGTTGTATTTTATTTGTACTATACGTACATAGATTCTAGCTGTAGTCTCTTGTTTTTAGTTTATAAGCTTATCCACATCGGGTAAGCTTTTTTTTGTCTAGATTTTTATCCATTGCTTTTCTTTGTGTATCTATTCGTGGTGTTTGGCGGCTTGAAGCGTAATGGCTAAAATTGATTGATTGATCATTTTAAATTTTGAGCCATTACGTTTTTTATCGCTTCATGATTTGGGGGCTTTATTTTTTGCTAAACTGTGCAACCAAGTAGTCGATAAAGACACGAACAGCGGGGAGCAGTCCACGACGTGATGGATAAACAGCATGGAAAATGCCATGCGGCGCTTTCCAGTTTGGCAGTACGCGGACTAGTTCACCACTTTGTACGTAGTCTTGTACAATGGTGTCAGGCAGTAGAGCAATTCCACAATTTTGTCTGGCCAATTGAGCAAGCATCATTAAGTCAGAACCCATAACAATTGGATTAACCTTGATTTTTTTCTGATGATTATTTTCATCGTGTACCACGATGTGCTGATCTAAATGTTCATCCGCCATACTGAGAATTTGATGTTGGCTTAAATCTTCGGGTTGTTTCAAATCACCAAATTCATTCAGGTAAGCTTGGCTGGCAAATAGATGCTGCTCAATGTTCTCAAATTTGCGTAATATTAAACTTGGGTCATCATCTAAATTTGAACGTACACGTAAGGCAACATCAATACCTTCATTGATAATATCGACACGGCGATTGCTGACAATAAGTTGGATTCTAATTTCAGGATAGGTTTTTAGAAATTGGGGTAAAATTTTTGCAATTTCATTTTGTGCGATAGATACAGGTAAACTGACTTTAATCACGCCACGAGGTTGAGTACTTAAATGATCTACTAAATCATGCGCAGCTTGGGCGGCATTCATCATCACTTGTGCATGGCGATAAATATTCATGCCAATTTCAGTCACGGCAAAATGGCGTGAACTGCGTTGAATTAATCGGACGCCTAGATGCTCTTCAAGATTATAAACTCGACGACTTAATTTTGATTTTGGAATATCTGTGGCACGTTCAGCGGCACTAAATCCACCATGTTCAACCACCAATGCAAAGCAATAAAAATCATCAAGATCAGACAGCATTTAAAAATTCCATTTATGCAACAATATTGCAGATTAAAGATAGATCGTTGCATTTTGTCAATTTTATATTTGTTTAATTTTCAGCTGTGCACTGCCTAGAATCAATCATCTTTATAATTCAAAAATGTGCATATATTTTGTTTTTGCAATCAGCACAACCGTATTTAGATTTTAATTTTTTGCATCATCAATGGCATAACAAGGTCTATTTTTCTGAAGATGGTTTAAAATCAAAAAATTTAATAGTAGTTGGTGGAGCTCAACTGGCTTTAGGTTTGGTTGTCACTGAAAAAGGAATCTGTATTGTTCCAGAAAAGTATGAAAAACAGATCGCTTCACCATCTCAGATAGAAACATTGTTTAGATGATGAAGCGATAAGTTCTGTATTTCTAATGATTCGAAACGCTGAAGATGTTATATCCATTCATTATTTGATAGTGTCTATCATTATGATCTAGGCGCTATAAAATATGACCATCCAAGGTTTTTATTTACTTAATACCTTATGCTGAATTTTTTAGAAACTGAGCAATTTCATGAGAAAATTTGATGGGTTCACTAATGAGAGGCATATGCCCAGATTTTTTAAAGATAATTTGCGTTGAATTTTTGACACTATTGGCAATGATTTTTTGCCCTGTTGAAGGGTAAAGCGTCGATTTTTCTCCAATGAAAAAAGTGCTAGGACAAGAAAGCTGTGCAATGGCGTGGCGATAGTCTTCATTATGATGTAAATAATTATTTACATACCATGCCAAATAATCCAAACGCTGAATAGGTAAAACTAGGGGGTGTAACTTGGGTTGCTTCAAGGCCAGTTGAAACAGTAAAGGTGTAACCTTATTGCTGGTTTGGAGTTGAATAAACGCCAGCCAAAGTGCTAATAAGTGTTGGCGAGATGCTGGATTTAGGTCAGACAGCAGGCGTACATGCGCGTTGCATGCAAGCAAGTCTGATATTTCAGCCAATAGCTGTTTAAACTCAGGTTGTTGTTGGCTAAATAAACCATACTGCCACGTGTCATCAACAGAAATTTTGGGTGTCTGATCGATATGTAAATAACGGTTTAATTTTTCATTTAAATTACCATATTGCATACCATGCATTGCTGTGGTTGCACCCATAGAATAAGCAATCACGGAAAATTTATCGAATTGAAGTTGTTCAGTTAAACTGTTGATATCACGCCAGTGACTGGAAATAGCATCAAGTTGCGGAATAGCACAATGATGAGAGCCACCAAAACCACGCCAATCTGGAATAATGAATTTATTGTTTTTCGCTTGAGGGTAGAGGAAAGGCAGCCATTGCCAGCTTTGCATGCCCAAACCCGATAAAACTAAAACAGGCTTGCCTTGACCAAATTCACGAACAAAGAGTTGTTCACCATCAGGCATGCGGTAATGTGGCATGGTTATGTCCTTATATAATTATTTTTCATAAAATATTTTTAATTGTGGAATGATGGTTTCCAACCAGCTAATCCAACCAATTTCTAAATTAATTCCAAGTTGTAGAATCATTTTATGAATAAATTGGGTTCGGTCTTGATCATGCCCATTTGCAAAATCTTTTGCAAAAATAGTTTGGTAAATTTTTAGGTTTTCTCGGTGCAAAATCAGATGGCGTTTCAATTCAGGAAGGACACTATTACCTCCCAGTTGTGCCTCAGCACGTAGACGAACCATCAACTCTTCACGTAATTGAGCTGGAGGACTTTGTTTGACCATCCAATCGGCTAATTCAGCACGCCCTAATGGTTCAACCTGATAGGTCTTTTTACGGCTATTGGTATTATGTTCTTCAATGGTTGAAATCCAGTTTTTTTGCTGCATACCACTAAGTTCACGGTAAATTTGCTGATGTGTTGCATTCCAAAAGAAGCCCATAGAACGGTCGAAACGGCGTGCTAAATCAATCCCAGTACTTGGTTTTTCAATTAAGCTCGTTAATAAAACATGGGCTAAAGACATAAACGACTCAGTCAGTAAAATTTACCAGATCATTATGCAACATGTTGCATAAAAAACAAATCTAGAATATAAGTTATGCAACATGTTGCATTAAACACAATTAGCTAGCTTAGAAAGCACGCCAAGGAGATCATATGTCTAATTACCCTCATTTGTTAGCCCCTTTAGATTTAGGCTTTACCACACTGAAAAATCGTGTATTGATGGGATCTATGCACGTGGGATTAGAAGAAGCACCGGGTGGTTATGATCGTATGGCCGCATTTTATGCTGAACGTGTTCAAGGTGGTGTAGGGCTAATTGTCACTGGGGGGATTGCACCAAATGATGCGGGTTTGACATTTGCACATGCATCTAAGCTAGATAGCATTACCGAAGCAGAAAAACATAAAGTCATTACTCAAGCAGTACATGATGCTGGCGGTAAGATTGCATTACAAATTTTACATACAGGTCGTTATTCTTATCAGGCTGACTTAGTAGCACCTTCTGCTATTCAAGCGCCAATTAACCCAATGAAACCTAAAGCCCTAACGTCAGCAGAAGTTCAGCAAACCATTGATGACTTTGCCAACTGCGCCAAGCTTGCCCAATATGCAGGCTATGATGGCGTGGAAATTATGGGTTCAGAAGGCTATCTCATTAATGAGTTTATTGCAGCACGTACCAACCATCGTGATGATGAGTGGGGCGGTAGCTATGAAAACCGTATTCGTTTCCCGATTGAAATTGTCAAACGTACCCGTGAAGAATTGGGTGAAAACTTCATCATTATTTATCGTTTATCTATGCTGGATTTGGTTGAAGGTGGTTCAACTTTAGATGAAGTGGTGCAACTTGCTAAAGAAATTGAAAAAGCGGGTGCAACCATTATCAATACAGGTGTAGGCTGGCATGAAGCGCGAATTCCGACCATTGCGACCAAAGTGCCACGTGCTGCATTTACGTGGGTGACTGAAAAGCTTAAAGGTCTGGTTAATATTCCACTAATTACATCGAATCGTATTAATACGCCTGAAATGGCTGAGCATGTATTGGCTTCAGGTCATGCCGATATGATTTCTATAGCACGTCCCATGCTTGCGGATGCATTTTTTGTTCAAAAAGCCGAACAGGGCCGTAGCGATGAAATTAATACCTGTATTGGTTGTAACCAAGCGTGTTTAGATCATATTTTCTCAATGAAAATTGCAACCTGTTTAGTCAATCCACGTGCTTGTTATGAAACAGAACTGATTTTTAAACAATCTGCTGTTGCTAAAAATATCGCCGTGATTGGTGCAGGCCCAGCTGGTCTAAGCTTTGCAACGTATGCAGCAGACCGCGGACATAATGTCACGCTTTATGAGGCTTCTCATCAAATTGGTGGGCAGTTCAATATTGCGAAGACCATTCCGGGTAAAGAAGAGTTTTATGAAACCTTGCGTTATTTCCAACGTAAAATTGAATTACAACCGAACATTAAATTAGTTCTTAATCATCAAGCGACGTATGAAGCATTAAGCCAGTCAGATTTTGATGACATTGTGGTTGCAACAGGGGTTACACCGCGTAATTTAGACATAGATGGCATTGATCATCCGAAAGTACTGACTTATATCGAAGTATTAAGAGAACGTAAGCCTGTTGGGCAGCGTGTTGCTATTATTGGTGCAGGTGGTATTGGTTTTGATACGGCTGAGTACTTAAGTCATGAAGGTGAAAGTGCAAGTCTTAATCCTGAAAAATTCTACAATGAATGGGGCATTGATACCACGTATGAAAATGTCGGTGGTTTAAAATCAGCAGAAGTAGAAAAGTCGAATCGCGAAATTTACTTGCTACAGCGTAAAGCAAGTTCTGTAGGTGCAGGCTTGGGTAAAACCACAGGCTGGATTCACCGCACAGGTTTAAAACATCGTGATGTGAAAATGGTTTCAGGTGCAAGTTATGAAAAAATTGATGATCAAGGTTTACATATTTTAGTCAATGGTCAGCCTACCGTACTTGAAGTCGATCATGTGGTGATTTGTGCAGGACAAGAACCATTTACCGCAATGTTCGATCAACTTAAAGCAGATGGGAAAAATGTTCATTTGATTGGCGGTGCTAAAGAAGCCGGTGAGCTGGATGCAAAACGTGCAATCCGTCAAGGTGCAGATTTAGCCGCGGTCATTTAACCAAGTCGTATGGAGGAAATAGAAATATTTCCTCCATTTTTATGCTGTAAAAATAATTGAAAAGGACTTGAAAATGTCAGTACAACAAACACAAACATCAATAAAACGTTGGCATGAAATGCTAGATACAAAAGATATGTCAATTTTGAATGAATTATTGGCTGAGGATGTGGTTTTTCGCTCACCGGTTGCATTTAATCCTTATCTAGGAAAACAAGTGGTTTTCTTTATTTTAACCAATGTGATTCAAGTCTTTGAAAACTTCACCTATCACCGTGAATTTTACACAGAAGATGGTCTAAATGTAGTACTTGAGTTTTCTGCCAACGTGGGTGAAAAGAAACTCAAAGGTATAGATATGATTCGTTTTAATGAAAATGGTCAAATTGTTGATTTTGAAGTGATGATTCGTTCAAAAAGTGGTTTGGAAGCATTGGCTGTGCAAATGGGGCAGCGTATGGCTGCATTTATGCCTAAAGCATAAAGGGTTATAAGTGTTGTTACATAAATGAATGCTTGTTGTTATCAAAAAGGTATACTTTAAATACAATTATGACAGGCAAGCATTTTAACTAGGTAAATGAAGGTTTGAGAACAATGTGGTCGGTGCTTAAAACAATCAATCAATTGACGCAAACATGGCTTGATCAAGTGACAGGTGCTGAGGTGCCAACGCTATACTATGACCCAAATGGTCAGGTTAAACAGTTATTAAATGAGTTACCTCAGCTAAAACAAAAGTATCGACCAACACCGTGGTTATCCAACACACATGCTCATTTGCTATATTTTGATTTAATTAAGAAAAAAACCATTCATTTAAAATACGATGCAATTGAACAGTTAAAAATGTCTGATGGCGGTGTCACTGCAATTGCATGGTATGGTCTATATTTACCTGATACTGCACCCACCATTGTATTAATGCATACCATAACGGGTTCACCAGAAAGTATGCGTGAATTGGTGCGCGATTTACATGCCCATACGGGTTGGCGTGTAGCATTATGTTTGCGCCGTGGGCATGCTAATTTACCGATGCCAGTGCCTAAAATGTCTATTTTTGGCTCAACGGATGATTTGCGAGAGCAAATTACTTACATTCAAAATAAATTTCCAAACTCTGCTTTATATGCCGTAGGTTCATCTGCTGGAACAGGTCTGTTGGTTCGCTATTTGGGTGAAGAGGGCGTACAAACACCATTTAAAGCCGCTTTTGCATTATGTCCGGGCTATGATACAGAGCTTGGATTTAAAAATGTACATCCTTTTTATACCAAAGTGATGACCAAAAAATTGTTTAAGGCTTTTATTTATCCTTATGAAAATACGTGGAAATATACAGCATCTTTAGAACAAGTTTTAGCGACAAAAAGCTTGGAAGAATTTCAATATCACTATTTTGAACTGGCGGGTTACAATAGTTTTGAAGCTTATAATCAGGCAACAAATCCAGTTTTTGTGTTTGAAAATGTCAAAATTCCTTTGATGATTTTAAATGCTGAAGATGATCCTGTTTGTAATATTCGTAATTTTGAACCTTATAAAGAAATGATTCAAAAAATGCCCAATATTATGGTGGTCACCACGAAAAAGGGTAGTCATTGTGGTTTTTATGAGGGGCTAAATACACAATCGTGGTCAGCACGATTGATATCAGATTACTTAATGGTACAACATCAAGAATAACTGCCTGATATATGCTTTAAACCTACAACCTTTGAAATATTTTGATGCAAATACTATTGGTAAGATTGATAAATACTTGGTGTTGGAATCAGTATTTCTGTTATAATTATTGCAACAATAAAAATAACATGAAAATGTTATCTTTTAAAATTGATATATAAGTCTTATCTAGTTTGAATTGTCAAAATTAAAGTTGTTATTTCGAAATGCCAATGGTGGTATTTCTATATATGTATGAAAATTGGTGTAAATGTTGAATAATATTGAAAATTTAGTAGCAAAATCTGTAAATGGTAGTGAAATTATTGTGTCGTTGGTACCTTCAAAAAAAATGCAAAGTACTCGCGATGGGTTTAAATGGGTTGAAGTAGGAAAGAAAGTTTTGCTTCAGTCTGGTGTTGAAATTGATTTGAATCTTGATGGTCGTAGCTTCTATACAGGTATTAATGAAATGTTTCGGTTCACCTCACGTGTGAATTAAACAATAAATAGTCACTGATCTAAATATAAAAACCGTCTTTTAAGGCGGTTTTTTTCTGCCTAAAATTTGTAATTGGTATTTTATATCAACACTAATGAGCAAGAAATGGGTATTTCAATAATGCTTTGAGCATACAAATATATCATTTTGTAAATGTAAGAGTGGACAGATCAAGGTTCTTGGCTTTATTCCTAAGTAATATAGGTTGGTAGACTTTTTTTTCGCCACAAATTAAAGAAATTAATTTTTACATATTTGTATCTTTAGAGGGGTTCTTTGTCACTTTTTGTCATTTATTGGTAAGCAATATTTGAGTATAAATAATACTCCACTTTAAGAGAAGTGAGTGGTGTATGAAAACTTTAGAATTATTAATAACTTCATCATCTGCACTTACGATTATGTTTGTGATTTACGCATTTGGGCAAATGTTTAATTAAAAAGCAATAAGTTGAATAAAAAAAGCACCTTAAGGTGCTTTTTTTATTTGTATCAATTAAATCCCTATCATGGTTAAGTCATTGTAAGCTTTAGTTTCTTTTCACCATTTATCTTTTAGATATATAACCAGTAAATCAATGAATACTACATTTTGATTGATATTCTATTGTTGGATATTTTGTTGAGTACTAAGTATTAAGAACATGAATTAATTCAATTGTATTCGTAAATATTATTTTAAACAAATTATAAAATTTATTTTAGTGTTTTTATTGCCATTTTTAAGCTGGAACTTTCAATCATAATTTATGTACTTATTTTTTATATCATAATTAAATAAATTATATCTATCTAAGGTTTATGTTGATTATGTGTTTTTAAATGTATGTGAAATAAAGTAATTATATTATTTTTTTAATATTATATTTTGATACGTTAAATATGTTTTTATTAAATTGACTTAGGTATATGCTAATAATGTCATTAATAATTGGGCTGATATTGCTGTAAATTAAAAATTGAATAGGAATATAAATATGTCTATATCACAGTCTCAAAATCAAACAGATTCTAATCAAAGAAATCAACCGATAAAACAACCTCACCATTTACCACAGCAAGACCATAGGCATAATGAACAGAGATCATCTGAGAAGCAATCACAGGTGCAAAAATAAAATATTTTGTATTGAAAACTTAAGTTTAATGGGGCTCAGGTCCCTTTAAATAGTTAAGGAGTAGGCTATGCATACGAGACCAGTTAAAGCATATAAAATGAATGAAGACTTTAAAGTCTTACCCAAGATAATGTATATGGGTGAATATGATGACGATGATAATTTAATTAACGTATATGACGCATCAAAGGAGAAATTAACAAAAATTATGGGTACTTATCAATGGATATTGGATTCTACTGGTGAGATATTTTTTATAGAAGATGATTTTTCTTATCTAAAAAATTAATAAGGTCATGTGAGATGAATGTAATATATCCACAAAAATTAGTTACATTTTATAAATTGGAAAGCCCTGATATTCAGAGAGGTTTATGGGCTAATTATGATAAAAATGGAATTTTTATCAATCTTACTAATTATTACGGTAAAGAGTTGATACTCTTTGAGCCTGACCGGGTAAATATAGATGGTAAAATATGGGTTTGTAAAGAGTTGTTTAGATAGATAAAAAAAAATTTATATAAATGCTGAAGTGTGAATTTATAATTTTTAATATGTAAACTTTTATAATATGAATATCTTTAATTGAAGTAAAATAAATAAAAATATCAGTGAATAAGAAAATATTAAGGCAATGTTTGAGATTCTCATGTATATTTATTTTCTTGTGCTGCGAATACAGCGAGTAAAAAATGCTACCAAAACAATTGAAAATACTAAGCACTGTTTTAGCGATTCTGGGTATAGCTGCATTTTTAATATTTCAGTATGTTATACAGCCAGAAAAGTTGGGTGGTTTTACAGAAGGAACAGAACAATATAATGGTTATCGCTATGCTAAAGATAATCAATTTAAGTCTGTAGATCAGTGTGATGATGAAAAAGATGATCCAGCAATAAATTTTAATCAAGAGTTTTTTGAAGGTTGTAAACAGTATTTTAATCATTAATAAGCCCTTCCAAATAAAAAGGGCTTATCTTTGAATTGTTAGCTTAGTCTTGCGCAGTAACCCAGTGGCTTTTTACTGCTTCAGCGTCTTTATTGAGCATAATTTGATTATTTTTAATCTCCTCAACCCATGTAAGAGGAATAAAATGATGATGACCATCCTCATATCTTGTTAACTTAAGTTGATCTGAACCTTGAAGATGATCTACTGTTCCTACTTTTGTACCACATAATGCAATAACATCTGCATGTTTGGTAATGTCATTCACATTGATAGTCGCCATGTCATACCTCTCCTATAATAGTGGTAATCTTGCCTATCTAATTTAAGACATTCTGAAATTTTTATCGCATATATATGCAAAAGGGAACAAAACGTTAACTAAGTTTACCTTTTGTGGATGGGGGCATTTTTAACCCGTCATTTTGAAATGATTGAGGTTGAAATATGAGTTGTTTTTTATTCAGTGTTACTCAATAATATTCTTCATCTGATTGAAATCATATATTTTTAATAATATTGTAAATAAATAAAGAGTCATCAAAATGGATTTTTCTTATTAATATTTTTTAGGTGTAGCAATATATTCATCTTTCATTTCAAAGAAAAATTGAGTGGCTTCATTGGGTGTGCAATTTAGCCAATCGATTCTATTCTCTTCGGGTATGACAATAATTGAACGCTTTTCATGGTTTGGTGTATGGAATTGCTTCATAAAAGGGTGCTGATCAGCATTGATGGTTAATAAGCTCATAGAGCGAATCGGTTGATCATTGATCACAGCATTTTCATAGATTGCAGCCATAGTGAAGGGTAAGCCATCTTCGCGAGAAATTTCATACCAATGAGGTTTTCCATCTATATATTTGGGTTCAAAAATTGCGTCGACCGGTATTAAGGCAAATTGGTTATTATGCCATGCATGCCGAAAACTTGGCTTTTCCGCAACAGTTTCAGTTCGGGCATTATAGGTGTGATGACCATACTTTAAGTTTTTAGCCCAAAATGGAATAAGACCAAACTTAGCAAGATCCCATTCAGGTTGATCAGCACCATGGATTAAAATGGGCGCATCATATAAAGGGAAAACATTTTCAGGAAATTCAAATGGAGGTTCAGATAGGTCAAGAAGATATGCTTGATTTCGTTTGATCGCTTTAAAATTTGCACACATCAGTGGTCTCTTTATTTTTATTCATCACGATTATTAAAGCAAAAAGAATGAACAAGAATCATAGATCTTACAAATTGAGTACTTTAAAGATTTTGACTGAGTAAGCTTTATAAATATTTTCAGGATAGAAATCTAATCAGCTGAACAGTGAATAGGAGTAGTCGAATGTGAATTGAATTGTTGAACGTGATTTGAGTGAATTTTGAAAATTAAACAAACTAAAAATAATTTTAATAATGAATGATTTAAAGTGAAAAACTTGTGTTTCATGCTGTTTTTATTTGTTTATTTTTCATAAAATAACAATGAATAAACATCTTGAGACCTTGTAATGTCTATGCAATTAATTTGGTTTCGACAAGATTTACGCATTCAAGACCATGCTGCACTTTGGCATGCCACACAAGCAGGTCCTTGCGTTGCTTTCGTCGCAATATCATTTGGGCAATGGGCTTTACATGATGATGCAGCGGTTAAAATTGATTTTTATTTAAGACAATTGCAAGAGCTTAAAAAACAGTTAAAAAACCTCAATATTCCATTAGTGATTCAGGAAGTTTCTTTTTGGAAAGATATTCCCGAAGTCATTTCTAAGCTTACACAAAAACTGGATATTGAATGTCTACATGCCAATATTGAGGTTGGGGTAAATGAGTTAAAGCGAGATGCAGAAGTTCAACAACTGCTCGAAAAATATAATAAAACATTTGAGTTGTATCATGATCGGACGCTATTTCCTGTAGGGGTTATTCGCAATAAAACACAACAACCATATCAAGTTTTTACTGCATTCAAGAAAACATGCTATGAACAGCTTAGTTTAGGCTTGCCACAGTGCTACCCTCAAATTGAAGTGCAGGCTGATCTTCCGAATAATGCGATTTGGGATGAGTTGGCTTTGATGGTTACATATGAATATCCAGAATGTGTTAAAAAACAACAAGATCACTGGCCTGTAAGTGAAGAATATGCCTTAACGTTATTAGATGATTTTATCAATGATAAAGTGATTAACTATCATAAAGAGAGAGACCTTCCTTATTTAGATTCTACAAGCCAATTATCACCTTATTTAAATTTAGGCATAATTTCCATTCGTCAATGTATTCAAGCTTTATTTCGCCTACAGCATGGGCATTTTCATATAGAGCAATTAGGTCAGCAAACATGGTTGGATGAATTATTATGGCGTGAGTTTTATCAACATACGCTTTTTGATTTTCCACAGCTGTCTAAACATTATCCATTTAAGGCAAATACACAAAGAATCCAATGGCGTGATGCACCCGAAGACTTAGCCGCTTGGCAGCAAGGGCAAACCGGTATTCCAATTGTAGATGCAGGAATGCGCCAATTGCTGGAAACAGGTTGGATGCATAATCGTGTGCGTATGATCACCGCCATGTTTCTGACGAAAAATTTATTGATAGATTGGCGATTGGGTGAACAATGGTTTATGCAACACTTGGTTGATGGTGACTTAGCGGCAAATAATGGCGGATGGCAATGGTGTGCCTCTACAGGTATGGATTCAGCGCCTTATTTTCGGCTATTTAACCCGATTAGCCAATCACAAAAATTTGATCATCATGGTGATTATATTCGTCAATGGGTTCCCGAATTGGCACATTTAGATGCTTCAATCATCCATGAACCTTATCATAAAAATCCCGATCTGAGTTTGAATTATCCTAAACCGATTGTAGACTTGAAACAAACTCGAATTCGGGCAATCGAAGCTTTTAAGCTGTAAGAATTCGTCAACTGAAAAATGAACAGGGTATGTATGACCTCTGTTTTTATCTACGATAAAAGTCTATATTTGAGCTTGAAACCATCTGGTTACATCAGCGATGATCCTGATTGAATTTTAACAATAATTTTGATGAAACGGCGATTTTTTGTCGCGATTAACAAGCCTTTCCCATTATTCGGTATTATATCAATATCGAATACTGCTAAAACAACAGGAATTTTCTATATGATGAAAAAACTAGCGCCATTGGTATTTGGCTGCGTACTCATGACTGGCTGCGCAACAACGCCAAATGTTGAAAATGTCGGTACAGTAGGACTTTTAATTTGTGCGCCAAATGAACTGTGTCCTATCGTGACGGTCAGCTGGAATGAATCACATAAAGATTTACTGAAATTAAAGATGAGTTTAAATAGTACAAAAACTCAATATGACATTCAGAAAGTTATTTTTGAAAATGGCAATCAATCCTATTTATTTAGCCCTGTAGGCAAGACAGAGCAGGACTTTGTTCTGGGAAATTATCGTTCACGTAACAGTATTATTACACCAATTAACCTCATGAATAATTTACGTGGCTCAGATTGGATTTTAATGAACATCCATACAGATAAAGGTGTTATTTCACGTTATGTCTATAAAGATGGTCAGGAAGCGCTAATCTATAAAGAATTTAAAAGCGTTTATAATAAATAGACGTTAATAGCTAAGAATGAAATACAGCATAAAGCCGTTCGAAAGAATGGCTTTTTTCTTGGAACTATCCATTTTTACAGAAGCGCATATCTTTAAAATATATTAGAAAATATAAAAAATTTAGTTAGTTGATTTGTTGTATTTTGCGATATATGTCTCGTTTTTGTTTAATTTGTTTAATTTGTTTAATTTGTTTAATTTGTTTAATTTGTTTAATTTGTTTAATTTGTTTAATTTGTTTAATTTGTTTAATTTGTTTAATTTGTTTAATTTGTTTAATTTGTTTAATTTGTTTAATTTGTTTAATTTGTTTAATTTGTTTAATTTGTTTAATTTGTTTAATTTGTTTAATTTGTTTAATTTGTTTAATTTGTTTAATTTGTTTAATTTGTTTAATTTGTTTAATTTGTTTAATTTGTTTAATTTGTTTAATTTGTTTAATTTGTTTAATTTGTTTAATTTGTTTAATTTGTTTAATTTGTTTAATTTGTTTAATTTGTTTAATTTGTTGATGTTTGTTGATGTTTGTTGATGTTTGTTGATGTTTGTTGATGTTTGTTGATGTTTGTTGATGTTTGTTGATGTTTGTTGATGTTTGTTGATGTTTGTTGATGTTTGTTGATGTTTGTTGATGTTTGTTGATGTTTTATGTGGAATTTTGACATTGCTTTTTTATATTTAGAGATGACTATGATTTTTTGGGATGGAGAAAATACACGTTTCTGAACGGGCTGGGAATTTCAAAAAATATTTAAAAAATTACTTGGTTAATTTGAGCCGTGAAGACCTGTTGGATGACAAAAAATTCAATTACGACAGTGCCAGTGATGAATTTCTGGATACAGAGATTCAGGAGTTCTATCATCTGTGGACTATTGCTTAAAGAGAAATTCACGTTGATATTTAAAACCGTCTGAAAGGGCGGTTTTTTATTTGCAACAATAAGAAATTGATAATTTTTATATTTTTGCTATCTTTAGATTTTGCTAAGAGTTTTTAAATGATGAAAAAAATTGTATTTTTGGGATTGATGGTTTCTTCTCTTGCTGCATGTTCAGCTACACAAAACAAAGATACGGCTGCACCAAAGATAGGTATAGCCAATCCTGCCAGTGAGTATTGTATTAGCCAAGGTGGAAAACTAGAAATTAAAAACGAAGCTAAGGGGCAAGTGGGTTATTGCCATTTATCAAATGGTCAAGTTATAGAAGAGTGGAAGTTTTTTAGAGATAGTCAAAAAGAATGTTTACCTGAAAAGACGAAGGAGCTAATAGGTCAATCTAATCTTACTGATGATCAAATTAAACAAAAAACTCAATCTGAACTTATTCGACGTGTTGCGCCTGGTCAGCCAGTGACTATGGACTATCGTTCAAATCGTATTACCGTGACAATTGATCCAGTTTCTAAGAAAATTACACAAGCAAATTGTGGTTAATTTTTAATTATAGTAATTGATGTAAAAGTAAAAGAATAAGACTTTAAAGCTCAACCTTGGTTGGGCTTTAAAATATTTTTGGTGAACTAAAAATTGATGGGTTGAGTTCTGGTGAAATCTATTAGGGTTTGTTGATATTTTGTAATGGTCACTAGATGACGGTACAAGCTAGCAATAGAGTTCTCATAGTTCTGCTTTCTTGCAAATGTATTGCTGTATTACTAAATTAAGTAAACAGTTATAGATGATTTAAGTGTATTTTTCTATGCACAAGCTGTATGTGATCACCCACGCTCGAATTCTTGAAGCAGTGGTTTGGGATGATAAGCCTGTTTATGTTCATGATGACGGTAAAAAATTCCATTTGATCACTGCAACAGTGGCGACAATCAGCCGTTTAAATGGTGAAGTTAAGGCTCATCAAAAGATGGTTATGTGTATCTAGAATTTTAGTGCTTATTCAGTTGAGTGTCCTATAAACACTATCATATAAATATTATTCAATTATATACAGCCAAAACACTGATGTGTGATGATGAAAAGTATGATTCTGAAATGAATATTAATAAGAAGTTTTTAGAAAGGTGTAAAAGTTATTTTAAGAAATGAAAAGATGCCCTTGATATAGAAAATTTCGTATAACGACTATTATATTAAATGGGGGTGATATTTCCAAAAGTTCTTTTCATAAAATTATGTAAGACTAGTCTACATCCATAATATATGCCCACTCGAGATATTATAGATCGCTGAAACTACTTTAACATTTTGTTCAATTTTTTCTTGATGAATATTAAGTATATTATCAATGGATTTTGCTGTTTCCAATGTATGATTTTTTATAGAATCGATAATAGCTCCCTCAACTATATGTTCATCAATAAGCGAGACTATGCTTTGTAATGGGCCTTGCATACTCTTATGTTCATGTGCAGCCGTTACAGCACCACAATTAGTATGACCAAGAACTATAATTAATGGAGTTTTTAAAATTTGGATAGCATATTGTATACTTCCTAAAACTGAAGTATCACAAACATTCCCCGCATTTTGTATAATGAATAATCCACCGAGGCTTTGATCAAAAATGATATCTGGTGAGACCCTTGAATCTGAACAGCATAAAACCACAGCGTAAGGATTTTGTGTTTGAGAAAGAAGCTTAAGGTCATGGTGCAATATATTATTCATATTATTATGAATAAATCGTTCATTGCCCTTTTTTAAAATATTTAATGTGTTTTCCCAGATTTTCAATTAATTATTTCCTTGTTATGCATAGTGACCAGAATTCCCTAATCTAAGTTTCAAAAAATGGCCAGATGCAATTTCAATATTTAATGCGCCATTAGGGGGATCTATGAAATTCTTATCTTAAAGTATCAAAATAGTTTTAAAAGTAAATTTTCAGTTTCTAGGATATAGACTTTTTAATATTTTTAAAATTAATATAATAGACTTTATGCGAAATGTAATTCATTTTGAACCTAGTCAGGTTGAATCTGGTTGTGCGCTTCAGTGGATTCAAGAACAATTAGGTGAGTGATTCTACATGGAACAGATTAGACCATTCCCACCGACTGATTTAATTGACCGAGCAGAAGAGCCGGAAGTAATTCCGCTTGCACCCGCCGTGGATCTAAAAGATTGGGTTTAAAACTGGCTGACCATTACATTAAGTGGGGATATTGACACTGAAGGTCGGATTAAAATCACGATGGGTGTGATTATGAAATTCACTTTTAGCGTGGCGATTAGCCTATATGGTGGTTCAGCATTCATTGAATATTATGGTTGGCAGATATACTCACATATGACGCAAGGTTTTGTGATGTTGATCTTTGCAATTCTTGGAATGTTGTTAATTGGCATCTGGTACCAAGCCATTCAGTTGCTACGTGGTAAAACTATTGGTAAGTTCATTTTTGAAATTCGATCAGCGTTTAAAGCAATGTTTAAGTGAGTAATTGGAATGAAGCAGATATTTGATTTTTTAAGAAAGATCAGCGGAGGTTCGCTCACTCAAAAACAAGTTGATGCTACCAATCAAGTTATTGCAACCGCCACGGATTCAACTGTGGCCAATATGCTAGGTATTGCGATTGATCAAATGGCCGTTAGTTTATTTGGTGTGGATCTAATATGCGGTTTCGAAGGAAAGCGTCTTGTTGCTTATGATGATGGGGTTGGTGTCTGGACAATAGGTTTTGGCACCACGGTTTACCCAAATGGCATACGCGTTAAAAAAGGCGATACTTGTACTGAAGCACAAGCCAAAGCTTATATGTCACATGATTTGAAGAAATTTGAACATGCTGTGAATAGTGCAGTTACTGTGCCACTTAATCAAAATCAATTCGATGCTTTGGTATCACTGGCTTATAACATCGGGGCAACTGCATTTAGTCAATCAACCTTGGTTAAGAAGCTTAATGCTGGTGATATTCGCGGTGCAGCAGATCAATTTGATGTTTGGGTGAAGGCTGGTGGTAAGCGCATGCAAGGGTTAGTGAATCGACGGAAGTCTGAAAAATTATTGTTCTTAAAATGAAGTTTTTAGTTATTATGCTGTGCATCCTAACATCGGGCTGCACAGCGCATTCGATTAGTACAAATGTGAATGTGTGAAGGCCCTCAAGTGAGGGCTATTTCGTATAAGTACCATTATATTAACTTCCTAGAATTACTTCACCCTTCCTGCTTTTCGCATTTCTTGGTAAAGCTGATCAAGGTAATGTTGTTGTGGCAAATTATCTTTAAAATACCGTTGATAATTAACACTACAACTATCTATATCAGCGATATTATTGAGATTGAATGACCAATCATCAGTATTTTTAACACTGATGCCTAAGTCATCATTGCATTCTTGCCAAAGTTGAGAAAAGTGTGTCTGTTTATTGCTTGGGAGTTGCTTAAAACGTGCATAAACGGAGAAGCCTTTCATTTCCGAGTTAAAATATTTGTTAATATAACCAATTGGTACACCAGCCCAATTCATTGATTGATCTTTTGGGAAATAAATGCCGATTAGTTTTTTTTCATTTAGTAGTGAATCTTGCTGACCTGATTTAAAATACTGTTCTTCATATTCTAGTTTTGTGCCTATAGGTATAGTGATCTTTTTAACAATTATCGGCTGTGTACTGATGTAATAAGGATAATCAGGCTTACTATTGCCGCCAGTCGGATTCATATTGCCAACACATGCTCCCAAGTTTGAGAGTATGACGAGGCAAAATATTACTCTAAGCTTTCTATTCATTATTGATCCTAAGAGTTAACTTTATTTAAAGATCATTTAATTTATCTAAAATTAATATAGTACATTTTATACGAAATTCATGAATTTTTTTCCTAGCAGTGACTTATGAAAGAGAAGCTTGTACAGCAGAATATAGAACAATGGCAGAAAAAGAAGATGGACACGCAATTGATGTCGAGCGATTAAGCGAAGTGTGACCAGTGTAAAAAGCTCTCTAAGTCAGAGCTTTTTACTTTCGCAAAATTTAATCATAAATTTTCGAAAAATTAATGTTTTAGAGGTTTGTAAACTGCTGAACTGCAATTGAGAGCAAAGCCATGCAATGTGATGCAACTATATATTATTTTAAGTTAATGAAAATACAGGGATATTTAAGATAATGCAACCTGTTGCAATCCAACACAAACTGGCAGGATTCTACTTTTTCTACTATTCAATAGTAGGAACCTTCATGCCGTTTTGGAGCCTTTATCTAGAAGATCAAGGCTTTAATTATCAAGAAATAGGACTTTTATCCTCTATAGCAATTGTGACACGTTTTTTTGCGCCGTTTATTTGGGGTTGGATTGCAGATAAGTCTGGCAAAAGAATGTTGTTGGTACGTATTGCGACTTGGGTCGAAGCTTGTATTTGGTTCATGATTTTTATAATGCCCAATACATTCCAATCAGTTGCATTACTAATGCTTATTTTTAGCTTTTTTCAAAATGCAATTTTAGCGCAATTTGAAGGCGTGACTTTATTTTGGTTGGCTGAACAACGTACCCAGCTCTATGGAAAAGTCCGGAAATGGGGTTCTATAGGTTTTATTGTTGCTGTTTTTGGTATAGGGGCTTTGCTTGAAATTGTCTCAATTTCAATGTTGCCTATTATGTTGCTATGTATTGCATTTTTGGCATTCATTTGGTCTTTCACAATCACAGAGCCGACTACAGCACCTCATTCGCAGCAGCAGTTAGAGCCATTGCTGCCAATATTAAAACGGCCTGTCGTTGCTGCATTTTTTGCGATTGAATTTATTTTATTATTTTCTCACGCACCATTTTATAGTTTTTATAGTAACTATTTACATCAAGTTGGTTTTAGCACCACTGAAATAGGTTTTTTGTGGGCGGTTGGGGTGGTTGCTGAAATTATCATGTTCGCCTTTGCACATGTTTTTTTAACACGATTTTCTTGGCGTTATTTAGTGAGTCTCTGTTTGGTACTAACTGGAATTAGGTGGATGATTGTTGGTTTATTGCCGAACTTTTTTATTGCTCAGTTTTTAGCACAAACTATTCATGCTTTTAGTTTTGGCTTATTTCATATGATTGCCATGCGTATCATTTTCCAGAATTTCTCAATGGGGCAGCAAGGGCGTGGGCAAGCGATGTATAGCACAATGTGGGGTTTAGGTGTGGCTCTGGGGAGTATCTTAGCAGGTAGATATTGGCAACTTATCTCTGGGGAAGTGATCTTTATTATTGCTGGATTTGCAACTTTCATAGGCTTGTTGTTTGTTCGCTGGCTTCCAAAACATATCCAACAAGCTTAAAAGTTTAATGACTTAGCTTATTAATATAGTGTGACTATTTTTTAGAGTTGAATTTGACTATAGCGATTAAACCAAGGTTGTGCTTGTTCAAGTTGAGCTGCTAATTGAAATAACAAGTCTTCTCGGGCAAACGGTGCAATAAACTGTGAACCTAAAGGTAGGTTGTTTTCATTCCAGTAGAGTGGAACAGACATTGCTGGTAGACCAGTGATATTGGCTAATTGTGTAAAAGGAACCCATGTTAAATTTTCTTTCATAATTCGATCCACTAATGTTCCTTGAGCCAATAAATGTGCCTTACCTAATTTTAATAAACTTTTTAAAATTGGTTTTTGCCAGTGAGGTAATTTAATTTCACCATTTTTGTCGCATACACGCCCCAGTTGTTGAGATTGTGAATATATTCTAGAGCCGTCGTTTGTTTTCCGAATGCCGCAAGCGCCAATGAATCCAGTTCAAAATCACTATTCTTTACCTGATATTGTTGTTTGATTTGTTCAAGAACGTAAGAAAATTGACTGAACCATGTGGTAATAAAATCTTTGGCTAAGGCCATACCATCAATAGGCGGTGTATCTTCTACCACAGTATGTCCTAATGACTCTAATAATTTCGCTGTATGTTGAACTGCTGCAATTGCATCTTTGGCAATAGGCGTACCGATAGGCGAATGTGTACTAAAAGCGATTTTTAATTTCTTAGGTGCTTGTTGAATGACGTCTAAATAGCGACTTTGAGGATGTTCAATTTTAAATAAGGAACTATGTTCCGCGCCGTGGGTCGCATCAAGCATGGCAGCACTATCTCGCACTGTTTTGGTCAACACATGTTGGATTGCTGCACCATGCATCGCCTCGCTCATTTGTGGCCCCCAAGGTGTACGGCCACGGCTCGGTTTTAATCCAAATAAACCACAGTAAGATGCAGGAATACGAATAGAACCACCGCCATCTCCGGCGCCAGCAATGGGAACAATACCTCCAGCAACTGCGGAAGCCGAGCCACCTGAAGATCCACCGCTATTGTGTCTTAAATTCCAAGGGTTATGACACGCTCCCCAAGCATCTGGTTCAGTAATTCCTTTAATACCAAATTCTGGCGTGTTGGTTCGACCAAAGGTCACAATACCAGTATTTTCCCAGCGATTGACAATTTCGGAATTCTGTTCAGCAATATGATTAATCCGTTTTAAGCCCTTACAGCCGTATGAAGTAGGATAACCCGCATATTCTTGAAATAGGTCTTTTACTAAAAAAGGCACACCAGCAAAAGGACCTGTTAAGTGTTGTTTGGTTCTTTGCTTTGCATAGTCATGCATAGGAATAATAATGGCATTTAATCCAGGATTAGTGTCTGCGGCACGTCGTAGTGCTAAGTTGAGTAATTCTGAAGCTGAAACTTCTTTATTTGCCACTAATTCGGCTAATCCTAGCCCATCATATTTAAGATATTCAGAAAGTTGCATTATTAGACCAGTCCTTGTTTTATTCTAATATAAGTCTCTGTTGTTGTAAGCGATTTGATATTAAGAAGCAACACTGACTTGATTGCGTCCTGAAGATTTTGATTGGTAAAGGGCATGATCAGCATCGTTAATTAACTGTTGTAAATTGGCTTGGGTTGGCAATGTTTGATAGGCAATACCAATGCTGGTGGTAATAAACAACAAATCTTGTTGTTCAAGCTGCATAGGTGTTGATTTAGTAGCGATCCGAATATGTTCTGCCATTTCTTGAGTTTCTTCTATGGAACTATTTAGAATTAAAATCATAAATTCTTCACCACCAATTCTGGCAAAAAGATCACCAGTTCTGATATTTTCTTTAACGACATTAGAAAAATGCTGAAGCATCAAATCACCAACATAATGCCCATATCTATCATTCAGATTTTTGAAATGATCAAGATCAAGCATAATCAATGAGACAGATTTATTTTTTTGGTCGCTAAGGTATTTCTCACCTTTTTCAAAAAAGTAACGGCGATTAATGGTATTGGTTAAGCTGTCATGATTGGCTAAATGCAACATTTGTTGGTAAAGAAGCTGGCGATTACTGGTAATAATACACAATATAAGTGGCGCAAAACCAAGCATACATAGACCAATTCGTACTGAAATTGTCGTAGATAAATAGGCGCTAGAAGAATCAGATAGGTAAAAAGAACTCAGGCTATGATAGGTCACTAGACAAACAATACTATTAATAATCGCGACGATAAAAATAGGATAACTTAAGGCTGCCCAAATTAAAGCTGCGAGTGGATAAAGTAAAGCACCAGGACCTAAAAATAGCAATCAGCGGCAGAAAGTCAGTGAAATGAAATTCTTTAAGCTTAAGGATTTTGATATTTTTCTGAATTTGTTCTTGAGTTGGACAAAATAAAATCATAGGAAGTATAGTAATACAATTGACAATTTCTCCTGTCCACCACATACCAAAATTAACCCAAAGATGTTGATTAGACATGAATGTATGAGGTACATGGGGAAGGGTAGAAATAGCAAATAATGCACTTGCTAAACAACCACCGAATGCACAAATGGTAAATAAATATAAAAAGGTAAAACCTTTATTGTAATTGCGGTAATTTAGTTTGACGTAGTGAATTAAAAACAGAGAAACAGACACTGTAAGTAGATTAGATACAGTAAGAAAAAAGGTTGTTTTAAAATAATTGTCAGTAATTAAGTCTGCAAGCATATAGCCAGTAAAGGCACCTAGCCATCCGCCTAAATTTTTTAGATTATTAAAGCGTAGAAATAACCCTAATAACACAGCATTCGCAGGCCATAAATAGGCGAAAAAAGTGACTGGTCGAGTTAAAATACCAATTAAACAACATATAAAAATGACGGTACTGAGAATCAAAAAAGCATTTGCTTGTTGCTGCACAGAAGCTGATCTAGATGGTCTAATAATGGTTTGCAAATACCAATTCCTTGTCACATTAGGATATAGCCTAAGTGTTAATGGCTAAGCTATTTTTGTTAGGCTATATAATGAGTAATTTGATATTTTCAAGCAAGTATTTTGCCGTTGTTTCAGATTAAATATATTGTTGTAATAAGGTTGATAAATACTGGTTTTTCATAAAAATATGCTAAGTTATATTTAGAAATTTTATCATTGAACTTATGATGTATGAAAAAAGCATATCTTACGATTTTTCTCATATTGTGCTCATCTGTAGTGATGGCAAATGAGAACAAAGCAGTTGTTGCAACAGAAGAAATAGATCAAGTTACAGATTCGAATCCTATTCGTATAGTAACGCGTCCTGAAATTGTTGGTTTGTGGGGCATGCAAATATCTAACAATAAGAAATGTATTGAATATTATAACTTTAAAAGTAATAACAATGTGGTGATAAAGAGTGGAAAAGAGTGGTCATCAGGTATTTATGATTATCAATCATCCCAAGAAGAACGTAGTGCATTACCAGCGCTCATATTGCAAGTAAAATACGATAACAATGAAGTTGATTGTTCTGGTTATAACGAAGACCAGACAGGTGAGATTTCTCAATATTTTGTGCAGTGGAAAAATCCATCAACCATTAATTTTTGTAGTAGTGAAAAAGCAGAACAATGTTTTGCTACATTACGCCGTATTTTACCTTAGTCGTTATAAGGATATAAAAAACCGCTCTTTAAGAGCGGTTTTTTATATCAAAGAAGGTAATGTTTTAATATGCTTCTTTTGCGTGACCTTCTACTTTTTTAAGTAAATGTTTTTCTAGATAATGAATATCCATTGCTTGGGAACAGAAATTCGCATCTTCTAAAATCAGATCTTTATGCAAAGGAATATTGGTCTTAATTCCAGTTAAAATCATTTCTTCTAATGCTTGTTTCATACGCGCAATACACGTTTTACGATCTTTACCATGTGCAATGAGTTTAGCAATCATTGAATCATAGTAAGGTGGAATGCTATAACCTTGATAGATATGCGAATCTAAACGAATACCTGCACCGCCTGGAGCATAGTAGTGCTCAATTTTCCCAGGAGATGGTAAGAAGGTCGTTGGATCTTCTGCATTAATACGGCATTCCATGGCATGACCACGACATTCAACATCAGTTTGTTGAATATTGAGACCAAGACCACCTGCAACTAGAAGCTGTTGCTCGATAATATCGATACCAGTGACCATTTCAGTGACTGGATGCTCAACTTGAACACGAGTATTCATTTCAATGAAGAAGAACTCATCATCTTCAAATAAAAACTCAAACGTACCTGCACCACGGTATTGCATTAGCTTACATGCATTTACACAGGCTTCTAAAATATCTGCACGCGCTTGCTCCGGTAAGCCCGGTGCTGGTGCTTCTTCAAGCACTTTCTGATGGCGACGCTGTAAGGAACAGTCGCGGTCAAATAAGTGAATGGCGTGACCATTACCGTCCGCTAAAATTTGCACTTCAACATGGCGTGGTTTTTGTAAGAAGCGTTCCATGTAGACGGTGTCATCACCAAACCACATTTCTGCATCACGCTGTGCTGCCTGAACGGATTCAAGTAATGTATCTACACGTTCAACAATACGCATACCACGACCACCACCACCTGAAGCGGCTTTAACAATCAGTGGGAAGCCAATTTTTTTTGCTTCAGCTAATGCATTACTTGTTGTTACGGCATGCGCTGAACCCGGAACGGTCGGAACACCTGCTTTACGCATGGCTGTAATGGCAGAAACTTTGTTTCCCATTAAGCGAATATGTTCAGGACGTGGGCCAATGAAGATAAAGCCTGAGCTTTCGACAATTTCCGCAAATTCAGCATTTTCAGACAAGAACCCATAACCTGGATGGATTGCGTCTGCACCAGTGATTTCAGCAGCAGTAATAATTGCTGGAATGTTTAAATAGCTTTCACTACTTGCACCCGGACCAATACATACAGCTTCATCAACAAAACGAAGGTGCATGAGGTCTTTATCGGCATCGGAATAAATACCAACGGTTTTAATTCCTAAAGTTTTGCAAGCTCGGGTAATGCGTAAAGCGATTTCACCCCGGTTTGCAATTAATACCTTTTGCAACATGATAAATCCCCGTGGTTTTACGCGCGATAGCGGAAAAGTGCTTGACCGAATTGAATCACTTCACCATTTTTCACTAAAATTTCTTCAACAACACCGCTTTGAGTCGCTTCAATGGGATTCATGATTTTCATAGCTTCAATGATCCCTAAAGTTTCACCCGCAGAAATAGTTTGACCCACTTTAACAAATGGTGCCTCACCCGGACTTTGTGCAGCATAGAACACACCAACCATCGGTGAGGTTTCTACAGCGCCACGCGGAGTTTTAGCTACAGGAGCAGCTGCAACAGCAGTAGGCATTGTTTGAATACCTGCCGCAACCACAGGATTGCGACGAGTTAAAGCGATGGATTGATCACCTTCTTTCACTTCTATCGCTTGTAAGTCAGATTCAATCATCAGGTCGATGAGTTTCTTGATTTTACGAATATCCATGAGACAGTATTCCTAATTATGATTGCGTAGTAGGTTGAATTTTCTCGATGGCATAATCGAGTGCAGCGGAATAACCTTTTGCACCTAAACCGAAAATTACGCCAACAGCTTTATCGGATAGATATGAGTGATGTCTAAATGCTTCGCGAGCATGTACATTAGACAAATGAACTTCAATAAATGGTATTGCTACGCCAAGAAGGGCATCGCGTATCGCAACAGACGTATGTGTCAATGCTGCTGGATTAATAATGATAAATTGCACGCCGTGTTGCCCAGCTTGATGAATTCTGTCAACAATTGCACCTTCCCAATTACTTTGGAAAGTGTCTAATGAAATAGATACTTTTTGAGCTTGTGTAATGAGCTGCTGATTTATGTCCTCAAGGGTGAGGTATCCATAAACCTCAGGTTCACGCTTGCCTAGTAAATTAAGGTTCGGTCCGTGAATGACCAAAATGGTCGAACTCATTCAGCTTGCTCCATTTCTAAATTTCAATAATACTTTGCAAGATGTCTGCAAAGTTGCCTAATTATGGCACAAAATCCTACATCTTTTTTATAATTTCGTTAAATTGAAGTAGAGTATGTGTGTCATACCAGCGCTATATAATGAGAACTTTGCAAGGAAATGGCAATGTTAAAAAATTACATTTTTATGATTATTCTTTATTTTTATATTCTAAACCGAATTGACCAAAACAGTTCATGTAAATTATGTAACAGCTATTACTGAGTTATCAATTTTTAGAATCTCTTGTCCGTCGGTAGTGATTGATATTATTGCGTCATTTTCCATAGTTGATAGCTGTAGTGGAAAATACTGTATGTAATTTAAGATACAGCGATGTTTTATTTTCATTAGCTTTCATTTAGTCATCATGCTATTGATAATGTTTTTATGGCTAGCATAAGTCATGAATATCTTGTCTTTTAGGGTAAAGAGCAAAGAATATGACTGCTATGTTAGTGTGTTAATAGTTTTTCTAAATAAAACATATATTTATTTTAATGTTAGTTGGTTTTCTTCAGGTAGATACAAGCTACATTTTTAAGTCCCAATGTATAAGAAGTACTCTATTTGATAGAATGGATTCAGTATTTTCCCCCAGAGAAATATCGACATATGAAAAAAGTACTTGTTGGGTGATTACATGCTTAATAAGAGCTGTTTATATGAAAAATGGAGGCTTATTTTATAATCGTCTTTACATTTAAAGTAGAAGTAATATTTTTAGACGAACGGATTCTTTTGAAGAGGTACGATCATTTTGACGAACAGTGAGTTGACCTTTTAGTTCATGAATAGCATGTGTATGACGACTAAAAACGATTGCATGAGATGATGTTCATTGGCAAAAGTTATGTTGTAGCTATTAAAAAGTTTACTATTTAATAGTTGTTCGCCGATTTGATGATCAATTTATCTAAAAGCTATTTTAAATTCAGTTAGAAGAAGCCGTCATATCTATTTTTAAGCTTTGGGCTTGGTTGTTAAGGGTTATAAAGCTGCATTTATTGTTGTGAGATGTAGATGGTTATTACTATGTACAGAAATTAACATATATTGAGTTATTGAGTTATTGAGTTATTGAGTTATTGATTTATTGCTATGTTTTCCATTTTGAATTTGTAACTTTTTCAAAATTGGGATAATAAAGTCTAATAAAACATCAAATTTAACATTTGGATCATTAAAAGGGTAGTCGTGTAAGTGGAAGTGTAATTACAGTTAAGAGCGTAAAGGTGAAATTGAGTTATTTGCTTAAAATCAATAGACTAATATTTTGAACATTACAATGAATTAAGTCGATACAGTTTGCAGCTTGGCGTAGCTAAAATATCCGTTAGATTGGTAGATGTCGTAAATTAGTACGGCATATCCCTAACAACCAAAGGATGGATATGAAATGGCTAATCAACAAAACAACCAACAGAATGACAACCAAAAGCAGCAACAGCCTAATCAACAGCCAAAAGATCCTCAACAACAGAAAAACCCTCAGCAACAACGCTAAGTTTTAACAAAAAAGCCTCAAAATTTCTTGAGGCTTTTTTGTATTTTTAAATTTTGAATACTCAATTATCTTAATTTTTTTAAAATACAGGTTACAACACCCCAAATAATTAACTGTTCTTCATTGCGTAAATAAATATCAGGATAATCAGGGTTTTCTGCTTTTAACCAGATTTTGGTCTGGGCACGCTGTTGTTTTTCTTTCATCAGCCGTTTCACGGTAAATTCATTATCAATCAAGGCTAAAACAATATCGCCGTGTCCTGCACTTAAACTACGATCAATGAGTATTTGATCATCTAGGTCTATACCTGCATTTTGCATAGACAGTGAATTGACCCGCAATACAAATGTACTTAATGGGTTATGAACCAAATATTCATTTAAGTCGATAACGTCTTCTGTGTAATCTTGAGCTGTTGAGGAAAAATCATCAATAGAAGGATAAGGAATAGCTAACGATGTTCGGTTTTGAATCGCTTGAAGTTCAATTTTCTGACTTAGATCATCTGCAGGTTTTGGCTTTAACCATGCTTTTATTTCTAAAACTTTGGACTCTGGCACGCGCATAACTACGGTTTTTTCTTGATAGTGAGTTTTACGTCCTGCATTTTTGCGCTTTCCGCCATGTTGATGTTCTATTGTGCTTGAATCTTCTACTTTCATTTTTACATCTTGAATTTGTAACTTTTTCAAGACTAGCAAAAAACCATGTAAATAAAAAGATTGCCAACACATTTCTAATCTAGGATAAAATGCAGCTTTCAGCTCTATGTATCAAGGTATAAGCAATGATCCAGAAATCTCCTTTAGAAGAACTCATCGCAGAACAAAAGTTATTGTGTGAGGAGTTTGATTCTGCCTATATTAAAGTGAGTGGTGATGATGTTGTTGCCGTTGCTGTAGAGACATTAAAGCAAGAACCGATTGTGGGTATTCGTAAAAAACCTGAAACAGAAGAAAATGTTGCTTGGTTTATTTATGGTGGGGAACTTGGAGAAGGTGAAGATTTTTTTCAAACCATGACTGTTCGAGAATTACAGGACATTTTACCTGAAGTGCTACCGTACTTAGCTTTAGCAGAAGGTTTTCGTTTTATGATTGATCGCGAAGATTATGAAGATGTCTGGAAAGAAGATTAATTCCAAAATTTTGCTCTAGAGATTTCCCAGAGCATACTGATGCTAATCTTTTAGATATTTTTTTAGCCACTATATAAGTGGCTTTCTTTTTCAGCCGTTACATTTCTATGTTGGTGTATAAATAGACAATTATTTGTACTGTGCTAATATAAGATGGAAATTACCTTGTGTAACGGGAGTTGTTCTATGACAGCTTATTACAGCATTATGAAAGCAAGTAAATATGAAGATGATATGATTCCTAAACTTGCTATACATGCCTTTCGTCATGCTTTTAACAAAGCATGTTCGGTCGCGACTGTTGTTTACGCAAAAGATCAGCAACTGGTACAACGTGAAGTAAATGGGGTTGAGACTGTTCTTCAGGACTTATCTCAATGCTATGTCACAGTTGATCATCTTCCTAAAGTATTAAAACGTAAGAAAAAACAAGAGGCTGCTGTATAACTTAATGCCTCAACCAAGAATAAGAATGTTTGCTGGTCCTAATGGGTCTGGAAAAAGCACAGTTAAAGAATATTTATTGCCCCATCATATTGGGGCTTATTTAAATGCCGATGAATTAGAACAAATGCTGAATACGACTCATCAATTAGATTTGATGGCTTACCATTCTGCATTAAAAGCACCAGATTTAATTGACTTTCTCAAGCAAAAAAAGCGTCCTCAAGTTGGTAATCTAATTCCTTTATTAAAACTCGATCCCATTTTATTGGATGATTACAACATTCAGTTTGATAGATCAGAAATAGATTCCTATCTCTGTGCACGTATCATTGATTATATCCGCTTAGAATTTTTACGCTTAAAGATCAGTTTTACTTTTGAAACAGTGATGTCACATATTTCTAAAGTAGAATTTCTACAAGAGGCGCAACACCAAGGCTTTAAAACCTATTTGTATTATGTATCGACTGTTGATCCGCTGATTAATATTGCTCGAGTCCAGTATAGAGTGAGTGTAGGCGGTCATCCTGTGCCTGAAAAAAAGATTATAGAGCGTTATTACCGTAGTATGGATTTATTAATGCAAGCGGTAGATGCTAGTGATCGAGCGTATTTATTTGATAATTCTTCAGATGGCGAAAGAGCTGCATTTATTGCCGAAATTCAATCAGCAGAAACTTTGAAAATGAACCCTGATGTTCAGCAATTACCATGGTGGTTTGCAGAGAAAGTACTTAAAGATTTCACAGAAGAATAAAAGATATTTAAAGATCATCTTTAAAAGTAAACTTCTGAGAAGATAGAAACTATTGATGTAAATCTTGATGTGAAAGAGATTAAGCAAAAGCAATAAGATAAGAATAACAATACAGATGTTACCTTAGGATTAGCTATATTTGATTTAACCGAATTAGGCAGTGATTTAATTGATGGATTAGGAGATTTAGTGAGTGGGATCGATCTGGGTCTCTAAAAGACTTTCAATAAACAATAAATTAAACAAGATTTAACCATACTTTATATTGCATATGCCGCGTACATAGTAAAATAATTTAGTATGAAACTATCGGCTAATGTAGCTGCACAGACTTGCCAATTTCCAACTAGGCAACTCGACTACACTTCTAAATGCTGTTAATCAAATAAACCTCTCAATCCATCATCCACAAAGTTATATTTATTGGTATGCTATAAAATATATTATATATAAGTATATTGTTTGGGGTGCTCTATGATGCATGACTTCCTATTCGCATTTTTAGGTGGAATACTTTTAGGTCTTTCTGTTGTGGGCTATTTATATGTAAATGGTCGTATAGCAGGGGTCAGTGGTTTAATTGCTCAAATTTTAAATTTGCAAACGATATTTAAGACACCTGCACTGTGGTTTTTATTGGGTTTATTTGTGGTGCCATTTTTTTATGGCATTGTACAAACACCATATATTGAACTCAATGCAAGTCCGCTAATGATGATTGTTGCAGGATTATTGGTGGGTTTTGGTACGCGTATGGGCTCTGGATGCACCAGTGGACATGGTATTTGTGGAATAAGTGACTTTCTAAACGCTCAATCATTGCAACCATGATCTTTATGTTTGCTGGATTTGTTACGGTTTATGCCATTCGTCATATCATCGGAGCATTCTGAAATGAAAAATATATTGGCGTTTCTGTTTGGCGGATTATTTTCAATTGGTTTAATTCTTTCAGGCATGTCTAATCCTGAAAAAGTATTAAATTTCCTTGATATATTTGGTCACTGGGATCCAAGTCTTGCATTTGTGATGCTAGGGGCGATTGCCGTCGCATTTATTCCATTTCAAAGAGTAGTACATCATCATGCGCCAAAAACACTATATGGTGACGTTATTGATTTACCTAAAAACAATAAAATAGATTCTAAACTGCTGATCGGCAGTTTAATTTTTGGCATTGGCTGGGGGATTGCGGGGATTTGTCCAGCACCAAGTTTGACTTTAATTGGTCTAGGCTACTATCAAGTGCTTTACTTTATTATCGCGATGTTTGCTGGTCTATTGATTCATCGCAAATGGATGGAGAGAAACTCATGACACAACATCCATTGGTACAGCATTTTTTTGATGAGCAGACCAATACTTTTAGTTATGTCGTCGTTGATCCTATCAGTCGAAAATGCGCCGTTATAGATAGTGTTTTAGATTATGATGCAGCATCAGCAACAACGAAGACCACAAACGCAGATTTGATTGTTCATTATATTCAAGAAAATAGCCTAAGCGTAGCATGGATTTTAGAAACACACGTCCACGCCGATCATTTAACCGCATCTCAATATTTAAAAGAACAATTGGGTGGTCAAATTGCCATGAGTCAGAAAATTACTCTTGTACAAGAGACCTTTAGTGCAATTTATAATTTAGACATTAAGCAATTTAACAGCCAACAAGCATTTGATCATTTGTTTGAAGATCATGAACAGTTCAAAATTGGTGAATTAATTGCATATAACATAGCAACGCCAGGGCACACGCCTGCATGTTTAAGCTATGTGATAGGTGATGCTGTATTCGTCGGTGATACCTTATTTATGCCTGATTATGGAACAGCACGGTGTGATTTTCCGAAGGGCAGTGCTTCGGTTTTATTTGATTCGGTAAAAATGCTTTATCAATTAGCTAAAAATACTCGTGTTTTTCTTTGTCATGATTATTTACCTAAAGGGCGACATCAATATAGCTGTGAAAGTAGTATCCAAGCACAGAGGCGCACACATATTAATGATCAAACAACAAAGGCTGAATTTGTAGAAATGCGTAATCGCCGTGATGCCACGCTTTCGATGCCTAAACTGATTTTACCTGCTATTCAGATTAATATGAATGGAGGGAGATTTCCTGAACCAGAAGAAAATGGAATTCGCTATTTAAAAATACCATTTAATTATTTTAAATAACCAATATTTATTGTTTTTTGACATAAGCACCATCCCATGTGACTTGTTAATCAAGATAATGATGTATTTAATAAGTATTTTTAATGGGATATTTAAGTCACTATAAAATAGCCTAAGCAAAAAAATAATATTTTTAAGAAATGGCAATTGATTAAATTCCTATTTTAATCAAAAATAAATTAACCTTTAGTTATTATAAAAGAAATTTATGTTTTTAAATTATCAAATTTATTCCAATGAAACAGTAACCGAAAAAACACCTATCGTATTTATTCACGGTCTTTTTGGTAGTTTAAGTAATTTAGCGATGCTTGCTCGTGAACTTTATAAATCGCATACCGTCATTCAAATAGATGTACGTAATCATGGACTTTCAGCACATTCGGATGAAATGAATTATGCAGTAATGGCACAAGATATTTTAGATACACTTGATTCCATCAATATTCAAAAAATTTCTGTTGTTGGTCATTCCATGGGTGGCAAAATTGCAATGCAATTGGCTCATAAAGCAGGTGAGAGAATTGCACAATTGGTTATCTTGGATATAGCGCCATTTGCATACACTCAAAACCACCATGAACAAATTTTTAAAGCATTATTTGCAGTACAAAATGCAAAAGTTGAAAACCGTCAACAAGCAACTCAAATCATGCGTGAATATTTACATGAAGAAATGGTTATTCAATTTTTAATGAAATCTTTTAGCCAAGGTCGGTGGCTTTTTAATGTTGATGCATTATTTAAGCATTATTCAGATATTTTACATTGGGATACTATTCAACCATGGAATAAAGAAACACTGTTTATTCGTGGGGAAAAATCTGCATATATTAGTACAACTGAACATTTTACAGCGATTGAACAACAATTTCCGAAAGCTAAAATTCAAGTTGTAGCAGATGCTGGGCATTGGTTACATGCAGAAAAGACCCAACAAGTGCTTGATCAAATCAAAGAATATTTAAACTAAATCTTAGGTAGCAACTTCACTTTAATTGAACTGCTACTTAAATTAAGGAATATTATTAGCCAGAAGTTGACCTTCTGAAGTTAACTGTTCGGCCATTTCAGCTGTTTTTCTTAATCCTGATATACGATATTCAGTATGACCATAATCTTGAATGGATTTCCAACGACCACCCCAAGTTAAACCCACAGATTCAGCAACCTCACCATATAGTTGGTAGCCTTTCATAACCTCTGGATCACGTTCGGAAATAACCACTTTGCCATTACGTTTAAATGCAATGTCGGCAGCTAAACCAAATTGATGATAACTTTGGAAACCTTTAGCACGGGTAACATTACGATTACCCGCCAATAAATTCTGTCGCTGTGGACTGCGATAGCCCTCTAATAAAACCATTTCATAACCGTAACGTTCTTGCATGATTTTAAAGACCATGAGTAAACGCTGTTTATAACGTGGGTTCATTTTATGCCATTTACGATCGACCGAAGCAATATCACTGTGTGAATGTTGCATGTGTAGGTCTTCAATATTAGTATTAAATACTTCAGCCTGAATACTCTGTTGCGTATCAATTTGGCTCTCAGCCATAATTGCTTCTTCAATTAAAGATACATTTACCTCAGCTGGTGGAGACAGCATTTGTCCATCAAGCAAGTTATAAATTTGAGGATCAACTTCTCTTAAATAATCTGCTTCAATTTTGGTTGGATTAATGGGGCGGGTAAAAGAAAAAATTAAGATACTACTAAATAACAATAAGCCAGAAACAAGAATCCACCATTGCTGTAAATGCCAGTGAGATTGCACTTGTTCAGGTGCAGCTGCATCATTGAGTTGTTGGACAAAATGCTTAGCAAAATGAAGTCGTTTCTTACTCTGTGGAATAAGGACGATCATAAAATCTTGCACTTTATGACGCAACTCATAAGAAAACAATAATGCCAAGCTGCTTGAAACCAAAATAAAGCCAATAAAAATAGCAATAATCATAGAGACACGGCGGTTTCTTTCGAGATGGTTGGGGTTCTCGTTACTGTAATTTGTACAGAGGCTTGAGGTGTAGTATCTATTGCAACCTCATTTACTTTTAGTAAGTTACTTTCTTTTTCTTCATTTTGTGCTGTTAATGTTTTATTGCATGCTGTCAGCTGTTGAGTCAATTTAGCTATTTCTGTTTTTAGTACTACTTTAGGAGCAGTAATATTTTCCGCTGCAATTTGCTGTTCTTTAACCGTATCCTTTACCTTATTTAAGCTTGAAAGCTCTTGCTTGGAATTACGGTGGTGTAAAAAAGCCTGACTTAAATCTATATTTTGAGATTGTGAAAATTCGGCATTATGTTCAAGATTTTCATCTTTAATCGATGAATCGTTATGAATTTCCTGTTGGGGTGATGATTTTTCTAAAACTGGAGAAGCTTGATCATCAAGTTCTTCCAAAATTTTGTGTTCAGAAAGCTGTGTATTGATTGCTACTAAAGGTTTTTTGATTTCATGGATATTTAACATATAGACAACAATAGAACTAAAAATAGCTCCAGTAAAAAAGCCTAAAATCCCACAGATTAAAGGGAAATAATTTTTATTTTTGCTCGGTTGTAATATTCTTAAAGACTTTTGTTTTTCGTTTGCCATTTTTTATTTTCTTTATGGTAAATGAATAGTGATATAGGCTTGTTCAATAGGTGAACTAATAATATTTTGATATACGGATAATGCGCTATCATTTTGTTTTGAAAGCATAAAATTTAAGCCAATAAATGACAATAAAGCAAAAAGTGCCAAAAATATTAAAATCCCCGAAAATGGTAATTCACGATGAATAATATGTTTAATTTGGTCAGGTAAAGCGGAGAATGGAGAAAAAGAGGGCTTTTTACCTTTTAAAAAGTCAATTTCATCACTGACACGTAGCACCAGATGATTTAGATTTTCTATAGACTCTATACGAAATTTGCCATAGAAACCAAGTAACATACAGTAATGAAAGACTTCGAAAGCTGCTAATCGTTCTTTACCTTGGCTACGGAGTGATTCTAAGATTTCAAAAAAACGATAGCCAGCAAGTTGTGAACCGAAAAGACTTAACTGTAATGGACTAATCATCCAATTATTTTGTAAATCAAAAAATTGGGCACTTTGTTGGGTAACAATGGTTTCATCAAGTAAGGCGCAGTAGGCATATTTTGCATCATGAATATCATCAGCCGAAAATTGCAGTTTTCGTGCCTGATTTTCAAAGCGATTTAACAAGTTTAAAATTTTTTTGCGAAATTCATCAGCATTAGACGGGATATATTGCTGCTTCAATAGAAAAACAATATAGAAACCATCATGTAGTAAATCAATAAGATTGGTTGTGCTACCAACTTTTGATTGTGCCGTAGTAGGATTTAGGCCTATACCAATTTGCCCATCATCAAAAAGTGAAGGTGCAGTATTATTTATATTCATATGGCGCATCCTTAGCTATTGATCACAGCAATCAATTCAATTGAAATATCTTGGAAACCTGCTGGGATATAAATACAAATAGATTGCGCATCGAGCATCCGTTGATACAACTCATTATTGGGTTCAATTTCAAAGTAGTTCACTCCAGAACGAATCGGAATTGCGGTGGGAACTTGCATTAAGTACTGTAAAGGAATTACAGGCAGAGCTGCAACAACCCGTTGTTCAACATCCACTGAGTTGCCGACTTTAAAACGAAGAGGCACCAATTGAATAAGTTCATGCGATTTCATCATGCCACTTGAAACAGCAATATATAGTCGTGTATCTCGTGTAATTTTGTCTGATTCTAGACTTCCCAGCCAATAAGACGGTTTAACTTCTTTTAAAGCGATACTGATATAGCGATTTGAAATAATGGTATCGAGTAAATCTCGTAAAATAAGATCTAATTGCGAAAAGCTTTCTTGTAAATGATGATGCTTATAAACAGGGAGCTGGTCAACTTCATAAGCAGTAGAAAAGGTAAGCAGTGATCCAGTTAAACGTAATAATTCAAAAAACAACCGTTCTGGATGAATGCGTGGATATTGCAAAAGATGATTCAAGGTTGCATGTGCCGTATTTAAGGCATTGACTAGCCAAAAAGAAACAATATCTCCTGAACGAAATTCAATGATTTTTTGTTCATTTTCACGATTATTGGTTTGAATAGTTTTAATTTTGGCTTTAATCACATTTAGAGTGCGTTTTAAAGCTGAAATGAGCGTTTCACATGCTTCTATATGCAAGATCGGTGGAATAAATTTATGATCTAATTCAAAACTGCCTGAACTTTGACGTTTCACTTTAGCCACTGGTAAATATAAGAAACCATCTAATTCATGATTCGGTTCAATACTGGATTCAAAAATTTTAAATTCTGCACGGCGTCTTAATAGCGTAATATCCGCTACCGTTGCATCGGTAAATAAATCATGGGTTTCTGTTAAATGTGAGTGATAACGGCTGGGCTGGGCACTTTCATCATAAGAAACATTTTTTTTGTAAGGTTGAATAATTGATAAAGTCAAATAAACCGTCATTTCACCACGTAGATTTAAATCATCAAGCTGAATAGGATTGGGTAATAAATCACGTGCAGGTGCTTGGTAAATATCACCATCCTGCCAAATCATTTCCACTTTTTCTAAAGCCAAAATATGGGTGTTTAATTGAATTTCATCAAATGCAATGGATTGCACGCCATATGAAAATGGAATGGTTGCACGAATCATATGATTCAAGCGCTGTTCATGATAGGCATCTTGTAATTGAAAATGTTGTGGACGTAAAAATAGGCCTTCGCCCCAGAGAATTTTTTCTGCTTTAAACATGAAATTTACCTATCGTTATTTGTGTCGTTAATATTTGTTTGTACACCCAAAAGCTCATGTAGCGTCTCTAAAGGATTTTCATCTTTAATCACTTGCGCCAACCATTGATGTAATGGAAGCTGATTCCATTGAATGGTTTTTTGTAGCATGTAGCTGACAGGGCTATGCGGTTCATTGATTTTGAAATAATCAGCAATCTCTTGTAAAACCTGCATAGCTTGTTCACGATTTGCCAAATGATTTTGCGCTTGCGGGTGAAAGTCTTGTGGTTTCGTTGTGGCTGCTTGATCAAGAGGCGTTTGAATCGTTCCGGTAGACATGGTTGTAGCAAGAATAGGCGTAGGCTGATTTGACACAATCTTTTGTAAGCCAAGCGTATCTGTTTTATATATTTTTTTAAAACTGCTATGAATAGATTCTAATTGTGAATCTATGGATGCAAAACTGGGTGCACTTATGTTCATTAAGCTATTCAGTACATTTTTTAAAATATCCCACTGCTTCAAAGTTTCTAAAAAATCCTGATAACTTTGATATTGAAAAGATTTTGACGTATTCATCAGGGCTTGTTCAAATTGCTCAAGTGATGCATTCTCTTGTACTTGATCATGATCTTCAGTCTGTTTACGACGTAAATTTTGTTGGTGTAATAAGCCGTCATAATCAATTAAACAATAAAAAGGGGAAGTATTTACAATAGGAATATTCTTAATTAATACAGGTAATTGATTAATTAATCCTTGGAGTAATCCTAGACGTTGATCTAAATCATCATCTTCAATTTTTGGATGTAATAATGCCCAAAAATTACTTAAGCTAAGCTGAGTGAGTTCTAGACCTTTAGAGATACCTTCAAAACCGTATAGGTTTGACCACGCTTCAATTAGCCAGCTGTACAACCGAATATCTTTGGTTTTCTCAGTCAATAACTCAATGGATTTCGTATTTACAAACTGCCAATCGGCCAGTTTCGGCTCCACAATCCAATCGCCTTGATCTAGCAATGGATCATCTTGAGATTTTGCTTTTTTTATCGCATGAAATTCATTTGAAAATGAATAATCCATCCCACAAGGGGCTTCATCTGAGATGACGCTTAATAATGATTCGAGTTCTAAACTCATATTATGCCTTTTATAATATTTAAAAAATTATGCTTCTATCGCTTTGCTTTTATTATTACTACGTTTTTTTATGTTTTTTACAACAGGATCAAGTTGATAGATAATCTCATCGGCCTGAACATCAATAAATATTTGTTTTGGTAGTTTTTGTTCTGCTAGGCAAACTAAAATTTTCGTTGCTAAAGCAGGTAATACTGAAGAATTCAAAATATGGTCTACATTACGTGCACCACTATCGACTTCAGTACAACGACTCAGGAGTAATTCAATCAGTGCTTCAGTGTAAGTCACTTTGCTGGCGTATTGTTTTTCTAAACGTGCGGTAATTTTAGCTAATTTATGTTTAATAATCCGTACCAGTAAATCATCATGTAAAGGGAAGTAAGGCACGACACGCAAACGACCTAAAAATGCAGATTTAAATTGTTGATATAAATTCGGTTTTAATTGATCGATTAATTCTTCGGCTGTTGGCCATTCCTGAACAGGTAAGTTTAAACAGGCCTGCATAATTGCACTTGAACCGACATTAGCGGTTAAAAGAATGGTGGTATTTTTAAAGTCTATTAAACGACCTTCACCATCTTCAAGCATGCCTTTATCGAAAACTTGATAAAATAATTCTTGAACATCACTATGGGCTTTTTCAATTTCATCTAACAATACAACACTATATGGATTACGACGAACAGCTTCAGTTAAAACACCACCTTGACCATAACCAATATAACCCGGAGGCGCTCCCTTTAATGCAGAGACCGTATGTGCTTCCTGATATTCAGACATATTAATGGTAATTAAGTGAGACTCTCCGCCATATAATGCATCGGCTAGCGCTAGCGCTGTTTCTGTTTTACCTACGCCACTGGGCCCAACCAATAAAAAGACGCCTTGTGGTTTATTCGGGTCTTCAAGTTTTGCTTTAGATGTTTGAATCCCTTGCACAAGTTGATGCAAAGCATAATCTTGTCCCATCACACGTTCAGCAAGTTTATCTTGCAAAGATAAAATTTTCTTGATTTCATCACTGACCATTTTCCCTATAGGAATACCGGTCCAATCTGAAATAATTTCATTAATAATCTGTGCATTGACCCGTTCAAATACTAGCGGTGTTGTTCCTTGTAGGGCAGCCAATTGTTGACGTAAAACACTAATGACTTGTTTATCTTGATTTGAAGAATCAACTAACTGATCTTTTTGTATATAAGATTGAATTTTTTGAACAAGTTCTAGTTCAGATTTCCATTGTTTTTTAGTATTGCTAATTTCAGCATCTAAAAATTCAATTTTCTGGCCTAACGCTGTTAAACGCTCATGATGAATGGGGCGGTTTTTATGTTCATTGTCCAGAATTTTATGTTCAAGATGTAAGTTATATCGTTGCGCTTGCAGATGATCTAACTTTATCGGTTGAGCATTCTGCGTTAATGCAACACGAGCGGCTGCTGTATCCAATACACTAATCGCTTTATCTGGAAGTTTCCGTCCACTAATATAGCGATGAGAGGACTGTACGGCTGTAACAATCGCTTGATCATCAATTTGTAAATTAAAATGATGTGCCATGACAGGAATCATTGCTCGTAACATATCAATGGCAACTGCTTCCGTCGGTTCCTCAACCTTAACCACTTGAAAACGCCGACTTAATGCCGCATCTTTTTCAAAATATTGCTTATATTCAGCCCATGTGGTTGCAGCAATAGTACGTAATTCACCTCGTGCTAGCGCAGGTTTAAGTAAATTTGCAGCATCATTTTGTCCAGCCTGTCCACCCGCACCAATTAACGTATGTGCTTCATCAATAAATAAAATAATAGGATGGCTTGAGCTTTGAACTTCTTGAATCACTTGTTTTAAACGATTTTCAAATTCACCTTTAACACTGGCACCTGCTTGTAACAAACCCATATCAAGGGTATGTAAATGCACATTTTTTAAAGCATCTGGAACTTGATGATTGGCAATTTTAAGTGCTAGGCCTTCAACAACAGCTGTTTTTCCGACACCAGGTTCACCCGTTAGAATAGGATTGTTTTGACGACGGCGCATTAAAATATCGAGTAGCAAACGAATCTCAAATTCACGACCAATCACAGGGTCAATCTCACCATTTTTAGCTTTTTCAGTTAAGTTACTGGTAAATTGATCTAGAGCCGGTGTTTTTTTTGAAATTTGTTCTGATGGCTTATTGTCTCTTATTGGATGATTATTATTCAAATGTTGTTCAGATTGATGCTCAATACTGTGTGAACATATCTCTAAAAAATGATGTTTCATGCTGTCGATAGGGAACAAGTCAAACAAACTTGAAGCACGCACTGCAATTTGATAAAGATCAGAAGCTGTCAATAAAACAACCAGCAGATGACCACTTCGAATCACGGGTTTCTGTTCAGCAGAAGCCAATAACCAAGCTTGTTCTAATAAGTAAATAATTGATTTAGCAAAGATTGGAGTACGACTATTACCTTTCGGTAATTGCGCAATATTTTGTTTTAAATCATCGATTAAACCATCAGTCGAAATTTTGTATTTTGCTAAAAGCAGCTGTAAATCATTTTTTGCAGTTTGTTGTAGCAATTCCAAAAAGAAATGTTCAATTTCGATTTCATAATTTTGTTGCGCTATACAGCTGTTGGCTGACTTTTCCAGTGCCATTCGGGCACAAGAAGATAATTTTGTAATCAAAATTTTTAAATTATTCATATGGCACTCGATCTTCTAAAAGAACAATCAATTTTTATTGTATTTTCATCACTTAATCAGTTTTAATTAAATATTTATTAAAAACAAAGATTTATATTTTTATGTGTGAAAGCATTTGGCGTATTCTACACATTTTTCCGAAAAAACAAAAAATATATATGATCTATTTTGGCGTTTTACAGACAAAAACTATAAAATATGTCAAATAATGATAATTATTGTTAATTTTTTGTTGACTTAGTAGGACTATTTTTTGTTAAATTCGCAGCGTTGATTTGAAATTATAAAAATTGAAATAAAACTGAGCAAATCACCCATGTGATTTAACTCATATTAATAATTAAACTTAAAATAATTAAAGTAGAGGCTGACTTTGAATCAAAGTATATTTTTTATATCCATAATTGTCATGATTATGGTGAGTCAATTCACATTTGCAGATGAAAATCGAATTGAACTTAAAAAAGGTTGCATTAAAGATTACCCTTTGGTTGCTAATGAAACTGATCCAGACTTACTCAAGATTTATAGCCAAATTTGTGATAACAAGAATAAAAAAAACAGTGAATTAAAAAATGAATTGTTTATTCAAGCAGCACAAAGATTTCAACAATTAGATAAAAATTTAAAAGCATTACAATTGGTAGATCATTTACGTAAGCAAAATATTCAGCGTACTGCACTTACAGATGTCACTTTTCTTGCAGGAGTAGGCATTGCACAAAGTTCTTTACAGCATATGCGTAATAATGAATTACGCTATTTAAATACTGAAATGACCTATCCAGCAGCGAAGCAATTGTCAGAGAGTATTCGTACATCGCTAGGAATACTCGATGCTTCAGCATCTAAATCGGCGTCTAAAGTTGAGATGCAAAATACGACAAAGAATAAAAAATCCACCAAAGAAGCTGCAAAAAAGCTAACTTCATCTCACTATTCAAGCAATAAAAAAACGCAGCTCAGCCGATCAAAAAGTATGAATTCACCTCCAGTAAAAACATCGATAAGAACCGTCATTACAGCAATAAAACCACAAAATACAACTTCAACAGCTTCGGGTTCAAGCCCATTTTCTTCATTTAAAAATAATTAAAATAGGAGCATATTCATGGCTAAACGTGAAAGTGTACAAAAAAAATTGCAACGAATCCGTCCACCTCGCGTACAACTAACTTACGATGTGGAAGTGGGAGACGCTAAAGAAGTTAAGGAGTTACCCTTTGTAATTGGCGTGTTAGGGGACTTTTCTGCGGCTTCTGAATTAGAAAAAACCAAATTAAAAGATAAGAAATTTATCAATATAGATTTGGATAACATTGATGATGTCATGACCTCTCTTGCACCACGTGCGGCTTTTCAAGTGGAAAATATGCTTACTGAAGAAAAGGGATCTCTAGCAATAAATTTAAACTTTAATGGCATGCAAGATTTCCGTCCAGAAAATGTGGTTCTACAGGTTGATCCTTTACGAAAATTAGTTGAAGCGCGCGAGCGATTAACAGATTTACGTAATAAAATTTCAAATAATGAACGTCTTGAAGACTTGCTTGATGAGGTTTTACAAAATACCGATCAAGTGCGTAAGTTGAGTGCGGAGGCAGAATATGAATAATTTATATGCTGCGACTGCGACCAATATCGATGTTGAAGAGTTTTCTTTGCTTGACAGTATTGTTGAACAAAGTCGTATTGCGCGTAATGATGAAGAACATCATCGGGTAAAAAACTTAATTGCAGAATTAGCCAAAGAAGTCATGGATGGAACGATTGTCGTTTCTGAAAATATGACCTTATCTATTGATAAACGAATTGCAGAAATTGATGCTTTAATTTCTAGTCAATTAAGCAAAATCATGCATCATGAACAATTTCAAAAAATTGAATCTACATGGCGTGGTTTGTATTATTTCTGCCAAGAAACGCCATCCCATTCTTTAATTAAAATTCGTATGTTAAATACGACTAAAAAAGAGCTGACTAAAGATTTTCAGGGTGCGACAGATTTTGACCAAAGTAGCTTATTTAAAAAAATCTATGAGCAAGAGTATGGTTCATTTGGTGGTGCACCATATGCTACTTTAATTGGTGATTTCGAATTTGATCGTACACCATCAGATATGTATTTGTTGGAACAAATTTCCCATGTTGCTGCCGCAGCACATGCCCCCTTTATTTCCGCAGCAAGCCCAAATATGCTTGGGTTAGAGTCATTTACTGATATTGATCGACCGCGTGATGTTTCAAAAATATTTGAAACAGCCGAATATGTACAATGGCGTTCATTTCGCGAAAGTGATGATGCCCGTTATGTCGCATTGACCATGCCACGGGTATTAGGGCGTTTACCATATCATCCTAAAGATGGTACACCGACTGAAGGTTTTAACTTTGTTGAAGAAGTTTCCGGTCAAAATCATGATGAATATTTATGGATGAATGCGGCTTATGCCTTTGCAACACGTTTAACCAATGCCTTTGATATGCATGGTTGGTGTGCAGCCATTCGTGGTGTAGAGGGTGGTGGGTTGGTTGAAGGTTTACCTGTACATACCTTTAAAACTAATGATGGGGAAGTGGTCTTTAAGTGTCCAACTGAAATTGCCATTACTGATCGCCGAGAAAAAGAACTCAGTGACTTAGGTTTTATTCCTCTGGTTCATTGTAAAAATACCGATTATGCAGCGTTCTTTGGCGCCCAATCGACACAAAAACCGAAAAAATATGATAGTGATACAGCAAATGCCAATTCTACTTTATCCAGTCAAATTCAATACATTATGGCTGTTTCTCGTATTGCACATTATTTAAAAGCCATGATGCGAGATAAAGTCGGTAGTTTTGCTTCTGCTGGAAATATTGAAGCATTTCTAAATGAATGGTTATCACAATACATTTTGCTAGACGATGGAGCTTCTCAAGAAGCGAAAGCACAATATCCACTTCGTGAAGCTTCTGTAAAAGTTGTAGAAAACCCAGCTCAACCTGGGCATTACAAGTCAGTGGTCTTTCTAAGACCACATTTTCAATTGGATGAGTTATCCGTTTCTTTACGACTCGTTACTGAGTTACCTCAGTCCTCTCATTAAGAAGAGTGCAATTTTATAATAACTTTAAATTAAAATAGGAAAATCTAAAAAAATGAAAGACATATATGTACAATTTCGAGGAAAATATAAGGTTGATGGAGAGTCTCGTGATACTGAGCATAAAGATTGGTTAGAAGTTAACTCTTGGGCACACAATATGCGTCAACCAAAATCAGCAACATCATCAAGTGTTGGTGGTCATACGGCGGAACGTGTTGAGCATTCAGATATGATTTTTGTCAAAGATCTGGATGCAACCAGCCCAAAACTTTGGGAAGCGTGTTCAGCGGGTTATACCTTTGATGAAGTTCAAATCGATTTTTACCGTGCAAATGGTGATAAAAGGATTAAATATCTTCAAATTAAATTAAAACATGTCCTTGTTTCTAATGTCATACCCACTGTAAATGAAGAAGGTGTACCTACTGAATCATTTGGTTTGAAATATGCAGCAGTAGAATGGACTTATAATCAACAAGATATTAATGGTACGCAAAAAGGTGCTGTGACTAAAAAATGGTCACTTTCTAATAATACGGCGTCATACGCTGCATAATTTTGTGACAAAAATAGTGGTTAACAGTGCTTAGCCACTGTTTTTTATCTTTGATCTTAAAATAAGTAAAATATGAATTTAGACCAATTATATCCCTACGGCTTTAGAACAACGCTATTTGACCGTTTATTACCTGAAACTGATCAAAATTATAGAGGCATCTCTCTTCAAAAGTTACGGGAATCTGTAGCCTTTGATTTAGAGGATTTGCTGAATAGCCGAATGGCGAAATTAGATCATTTCATTGATCAATTTCCTTTGGCGAAACAATCTATTTTGCAATTTGGAATTATTGATTTTGTTGGGCTATCGACGGCTAATCCAAGCGATCGGGACAAAATTTGTCAATCTATTCAACAATCGATTACTGCACATGAACCAAGGCTTAAACAAATTAAAGTCGAGATGTTACTCGATGGTCAGAATATGGGGGCTTTATATTTAAGCATCCATGCGTACTTAAATATTCATCCTTTATTTGAGCCTGTTATTTTTGATGCTTTATTAAAACCAACAACACAACAATATGTTATTTCGGCACGATCTTAAGTGGGTTTTCTGTGATTGAAGAACTGTTACCGTATTATGAAAAACAATTACAAGAATTTGGGCAACAATCGCGTGAATTTGCACGAAAATATCCAAAAATTGCTCAGCGTTTAGCGCTTAATCAGGAGCAAATTGATGACCCACATATTGAACGTTTGATTCAAGCTTTCTCACTGGTGGCAGCTCGTATTGATAAAAAACTTGCCGATAGTTATGAGGTTTTTACACGGTCATTATTTGAGGTGATGTTTCCTCAATATCTCAAACCGTTTCCAGCATGTTCCGTGGTGAGTTTTGACGATATCAATAAAGTTAAAAAACTCAACGAAGCACATGAGATTCCTCAATCGACAACATTAAAATCGCGTAGTTTTAAGGGAGTACAATGCGAATTTACTACGACACGCGCTGTTCGATTACTACCGATTGCATTAAACCAGTTAAATTTTAAGACCAATCCAAGTGCTTATATGCACTTAAATCAAAATGCAACATTGAGTTTAAACTTTGAAATTTTTAATCAAAGTCACAAACATTTAATCCTCGAAAAATTACCTATTTATTTGGATGCCATTTCTAATTTTCCCTTACAGGTTTTAGATAGCATCTTTCATCAAAGTACGGGTTTTTCATTAAAAATGGGAAACCAGATTATTGCAATTAATAATCCATTTGAAGTGCTCGGTTTTACCGAACAAGAGAGTTTATTGCCCATTGATCAGCACAGCCATCATGCTTATCGTTTATTAATGGAATATTTTTGTTTTGCTGAAAAATTTAATTATCTCAATCTGAATTTAAGTTTTTTAAAACACTTAAAGCAAGAGCAAAACGAATTTGAAATCTTGATTCATTTAAAGTTGAACTTAAATGATCAAGCCTGTATTCAAAACTATACAGAATTAAATATTGCGAATTTTAAATTGTTTTCAACTCCCATCGTTAATTTATTTCATAAGCAAGCCGAACCACAGAAAATCAATCATAAACAATTAGAATATCCATTAATTACGGATATACATCATCCAGAATTTTATCAAGTCTATTCTATTATTAAAATGAATATGATTCGAGAAAAAAGTAATCACGATCAGGTGGTTTTTCCTGTTTTACCGTTTTTTGCGATGAGTCATTATCAGCAAGATGATGTCCAGTTTTTTTATAGTCTAAGCTCACCCCAATTACCAAATAAATTACTTGAAACAGGCTATTCCATTATTTCTAAGCATTTGTTACCGCACAGCACCAAATCTGATTTTATGAGTTGTCAACTGTTGTGTTCCAATCGAGATTTACCGCATGAGGCATTCAGTCAAGCCAATAATGTGCTCAACTTAAATGATAGTAATTTGGCACGGCATGCGCTTATTTTAAAAAGACCAACACTATCTTATTCTTTTGCTCAAAATAAAAAGGAACAATGGCGCATTATTTCTCATCTTTCACTCAATACTTTATCGTTAATGAAAGGCGATGCCATCAGTCATATTAAGGAGCTTTTAGAGCTGTATAATTTGCCTAAATTAAAAGAAAACCACCTTATTATTGATTCTATTAAAAAGATTGATTTTTCTTTGACGCAAAAGTTGGTTGAAGCAAAACCTTTTCCTTTGTTTGTACGTGGTGTGAAGGTGAATTTATCCATTGATTCACAGATTTTTAGAGGGCACAGTCTGTATATTTTCACTCAACTTTTAAGTCATATTTTTAGTTTAAAAGTGCAAATGAACAGTTATGTTGACTTAGTCGTAAGAGATTCAAATACACAACAGGAGTTATACCAATGCGTGCAGAACGTTGGTGGCAAGAAGCTTCTGTAATTGATGATTTGATTACAAGGCCTACATCTTATGAGTTTATTCAGGCGACACGTTTGTTGCGACACATACCTTATTCACCGACAACAGGTTATTGGGCGAATAATTTTAAGTTCAATAGTTCTTTAAATCTTAATTTTCCCGGTTCTGAAATTGAAACACTCAAGCTTGAAAATGAACGTATCCATTTAACCAATTTAATGGTCGGTTTAACGGGAATGCAAGGTGCTTTGCCTTATACCTATACCCATAAAATTAAACAAAGTGGTCGTCAGCAAAAAGTAGAAACCATTCATTTTCTAGGTTTATTTAATCACAAATTGACAGCGCAATATGTAGATGCGCGTTTAGCGTATCATTTACCCATACGTTATGAAATAGAAGCAGAAAATGATTATCTCGATATTCTGCATGCTTTAAATGGCTATGTAAGTTCACAACAAGAACAAGCGGAATTAGACGATTATTTCGCAGAGTTTTCAGGGCTAATGCAAGGTCAAAATAATACAGCGTATGCGTTGATGACCATGTTGAGTTGTATTTTTAAAACTAATTTTGTAATAAAAGAGTTTATTGAGGAAAAATTTAAATTAGACGATGGACAAAAAACTACTTTAGGAGGATTGAATGCAAGTTTATTAGGCGTGAATACTTTTTGTGGTGAAAATATTCGACAAATTAATGAAAAAATTGAAATACAAGTTGGTCCATTATCTAGAAAAGATTATCTCAATTTTTTACCTGAGCAAAAAATGAGCAATAAACTCAAGAAAATACTATCCACTTGGTGTAGTCCAACATTAATGATGGACGTTCGGTTAATTTTAAAAAAAGAAGATATACAGCCACTGTGCTTAGATTCTCAATCAGAAATCGGTTTAACTCAGGGGGCTTTTTTAATGCCAAAACATGCTGCTGAACATCACTCAGAAACGTGTTATGCATTATTGGGTGGTGTTTTATGATTAAACTCATGACTGGAATTTTTAGCAGTATCTTTATTCTAGCAAGCATGGCGATTATTTATTATTGGCGGGATATTCAATATGATCCATCGAGTATGGATTTAATCGCATATTTTATTTTGTTACCCACGGTATTATCTCTAATACTACTTTCACCCTATTTAATTTATCAAGCTTACCAATATCAAAAAAAGCGCAAAGAAACACAACAAGCGCGATTACAACAGCAAAAATCTGACCACATTGAACGAGAAAAAAATAATGTAAAAACTAAAACTGATGCTATTCAATGGCTTACTTTAAATATCTTTTCTTCATTTGCGGTGAGTGCATTGGGTGAAAATGAGACTATTATTGAGCAGATGAAAAAATTTAGCAGTCCAGAACTGGATGTTCATTTGATCAATGCTTATGGTTTACCTGTTCTATCCTACAGAATTACGGCGATTGATGATGATTTGCAACAATCGCAATATGACGACGATATTGATTTAGATCATGCACGTATACCGCGAATTAAAGCTTTGATTCAGCAGCAATTAGAACAACAAACTGAAATTTTATGGCAGCTGGCTGAACATTTAAAAAAATCTGCACTTTTTTATGATGTTGAACTTGCCTACCAGTATCGTATACATCCGGCTTGGGTCACTTCAGATGATCAAAAAGGTGATCAAAATGAGGATTTTGAGCCGCAGGTTGAGCAAGTTTCACGCTTAAATTGCTTGAATATTCATGTCTTATTAGCAGACAACTTATTACATATGTGGGATGAATCGTCTAGCCGTGAGCTGTTGCTTCAATTTATGCAATCATTGGGCATTATTTCGCAGCAGATCCAGATTAAATATCATTTTATTGCTCAACAAAATTCATATCAGGATTGGTTGAATTTATTGGGGCAGATAGCAACGCAGCCTCATGAAGTATCCTTGGTGATTAATGTCGATTCTGAAATTGATCAGGCATGGCTTGATGAACAAATGTGGTTAACCGAATATTATTTGGCGGCAGAATTTGCATCGAGTTGCTGTGTCACAGCTCAAGATGTAAAAATAAACCATCTAGAGGTGATGAAGATACTGAAAGTGGCATTGAATGCTGATGATTTATCAAGTTTTTTCCATCAGATGATACCCAGTCATACAGAGCAAATAGAACAAACCAATCCTTTTGTGTTGCTGTTAGATGATGCAACCGATATTAAAGTCATCAAAAAAACCACTCAAGTATTTTCACAAATCTCTGTGGATACACATCATTTTTTATATCCCAAACAAAGTTTTGGGCATACACAATCATTAGTAAAAATTTTTGGCTTTATGTTAGGCGTGCATTTACCAGAGGAGCTGACTGCAATGGTATATAGTGCCGATCACGCTTCAACGTATGCTTTTTTTCAAGCTGATATCAAATAGCATCACATTAAAAATAACTTATTTTAAATATTCATAAAAATTAAGAAAATAACGAGAATCACATGTTTTATACCATTTTAGGTTATGTCTGGCAGTATGTAACGAATCCTAAAGCCATCATTGCACTGTCTTTTTTAGTCGCATTAGTTTCCTCATATAACGTCATTCCCCGAAACATTTTTTGGGCTTTGGTTACAGCCTATGTTTTGGTTTTAATTGGATATGCTATTTATTGGCTGATTCGACAGCGCCATCATTCCAAACAAGGCGAAGTGCTTGCTAACGCGATTGAAAATGATACACACGTGGAATATGCTAAGCAAAAAGACAAAGATGAATTACAACAAATAAATCAACAAATTAAACAATCTATCCAATTAATTCGTAAGTCCAAACTGGGTGATAAAAAGGGTAATGCAGCCTTATATGAATTACCTTGGTATATGGTGATTGGCAATCCTGCTGCGGGTAAAAGTTCAGCTATTTATCATTCAGGGCTGAAATTTCCATTTGAAGAATCACATCAAAAAATGGTGTCGTCTGGATTAAGTGGTACTCGGAATTGTGATTGGTTTTTCTCGACAGAAGGGGTCTTACTGGATACCGCAGGGCGTTATTCCGTTTATGCTGAAGATCGCTCGGAATGGTTAGGCTTTTTAGGTTTATTAAAGAAAAATCGCCCTAAAGTACCAGTGAATGGCTTAATTGTGATTGTTAGTATTGCAGAACTGATTAGCCAGAGTCCTGAAAAATCAATTAAATTGGCAAAAAATTTAAGAGCACGTATCCAAGACTTAACCGAACACTTAGAGATTTTTGTACCTGTTTATTTGGTCTTTTCCAAAATGGATTTAATTGCAGGATTTACTGAATTTTTTGAATGTTATGACGTGAATGAATTTGATCAAGTTTGGGGAGCAACATTAACTTATGATCTGAACTCTGCAAATAATGCAGTAGAGCTGTTTGAAGAGCATTATTCTACTTTATATGATGGCTTAAAAGAGGTGAGTAGTACTCACCTGAGTCGACGTTATACTCAAAATATTTCACCTAGTGTGATGACATTTCCTTTGGAGTTTAAGAGCCTCAAACCCGCACTTAAAACATTTATTGGAACATTATTTGAAGAAAATCCATATCAGTTTAAGCCTGTATTTCGTGGTTTTTACTTTACCAGTGCCTTGCAAGAAGGTGTCATTGAAAGTCCAATGACTGAACAAATTGCACAGGATTTTCACTTATCCAAAAGTGTGAATAATGAAAATTCTATCCCAACCAATTCTATTTCACAAAATCATGGTTATTTTCTTAAAGGTTTATTTTCGGAAGTGATTCTAAAAGATAAAAATTTGGTCAAACAACATATTAACCCTAGACGTAAAAGACAACGCTACCTTGCATTTATGACGGTATTATTAGCTGTATCAATTATTTTAAGTGTATGGGTATGGTCATATCGTAATAATCAACAGTTGATTGCTGATGTTCAAGCGGATTTGGACAAGGTTGTGCAATTAGAAAAACAATCTGGACAAGAATTATCAACCCAACTGAATGCCTTGTTAATTTTACAAGACCGAATGCAGCAACTGGATCAATTTTCTGAAAATCGCCCAATTAAATTTGGTTTTGGTTTTGGTTTATATCAAGGCAATGAATTACGCGAAAAATTAAAAACGGAATATTTAAAAGGGGTGAAGCAAATTGTTTTACAACCTGCACAACAAAATATTGCTCAATATTTACACCATATCAAAAATAATGCAGCCACGTTAAAAGCCAATCACGTCAATGTTGAAATTAAACAAGTTGCTAAAAATAAACAATATTTAGAGCCTTCTGAAACCAATCCACAAGATGCTTATAATGCTTTAAAAGCTTACTTGATGATGAGTAATCCACAATATATGGATTCAAGTCATTTAAGTGATCAAGTAACACGTTTTTGGCGTTCTTGGTTAGATTCTAATCGTAGGCAGATGCCGCGTGGTGAAATGCTGCAAAAAGCAGAGCAAATTCTATCCTATACGATGACTTTAACTCATGATAGCCAGTTCCCATTGCTGCAGTCGGATACATTGCTTGTCGATCAAACCCGTCAAGTTTTGTTATCTGTTATTCAGGGCATACCTGCACGTGATCGTGTTTATAATGAAATTAAAATGCGTGCTGCAGTTCAATTTCCTGCGCTCACCATAAAACAATTGGTCGGTCAAAATAACCCAAATCCCGTACTCGGTAGTTATGCTTTACCCGGTATATTTACTTATAAAGCATGGTCTGAATATGTAGAAAAAGCCATTGATGAGGCGGCAAATCGTCCAACAGATAGCAAAGATTGGGTTTTAAACAGTACACAATCGGATGACCTAACTTTTAGTGGTAGCCCAAACCAAATTCGTAAACAATTAACACAATTGTATAAGCAAGAATATATAGCGGAATGGCGTAAATTTTTAAATGGCATTCATTATGCAAAAACCAATGATTTCAAACAACAAGCGATGAATATTGACGTTTTAGGCGAACCTGAAAATTCGCCTATTCGTTCTGTGATGAATCATATTGCCAAGGAAACCAGCTGGGATAATCCTATCGTTCAAGCAGAGTTAGCAGCTCCTCAAACGGGTTTTGTGGCATGGTTTAAACGTAAAGTGTTAAATAGCGATGAATCTAAAATTACCCAACAAGCATCGAATCAAACTCAGGGGGTAATTTCAACAGAATTCCAAATGTTCTACCAAACGGTTCGTAAGCGTGATGATCAACAGAATAAATCCTTACTCGATGAATACATGCAATCCCTTGCACAGGTTCGTAGCAAGTTCAATGATTTAAAAAGTGCAGGGGATATTGGCCCTACAGCCATGACTTTGGTTAAGCAAACCATTAATGAGCAAAATTCTGTCTTTAATGGCACACAAAAATTAATTGATGAAAAAATGTCCGCTGGATTGAATGAAATTGATCAACAGTTATTACAAAAATTATTGATGAGTCCACTCACCCAATCATTCAATAGTCTATTGATTCCAACACAGGATGAAATCAATAAATTATGGACAATACAGGCAAATCAACCATTTACACATAATTTAAGTCAAAAATATCCATTTAATTCTTCTGCGACCTTACAAGCAACGAGTAATGAAATTGGGCAAATTTTGGGTGAAAATGGCAGTATTGCGCGCTTTTCTAAAGATCATCTTGATCCATTGGTGATTCGTCGGGGCTATAGCTTAACGTCTAAAACTTGGAAAGATTTAGGGATTAGTTTAAATCCTCAATTTGTTATGAATTTCAAAAGTTATGTTGCGCCAAGTAATGGAATGGCAACTGGAGAGCTCAATCAAACGGCTGCTGCAACAGCAGCCAATCAATCAAACTTCCAGTTTTATCCATTAGAAAATACCCAATTACTTTTTTATACCATTGATATTGATGGTCAGCGTATGCTCTATGAAAATGGGATCCAGCAATGGGTAAATTTTGTATGGCCAAATCAAGGTGCTATTCCGGGCGCACGTATTACAGCCGTAGATTTAGAAGGGCAGACACACACAATTTTTGATGAACCGGGTGAGTATGGGATTAACCGTTTAATTGATAGTGCACAACGTACCCAACGCAGTGGTTATTTTGAGATGATTTGGAAAAATCAACAAAATCCGGACTTGGCTGTAAAAGTAAATTTCCGTTTAATCAGTGGAACTTCTGATCATGTTGGTTCTGGTCGTGGCTATATTGGAATGCAATTGGTTGACCAAGTGGTAAATCATAAATCAGTGCGTGTCGTTGCGGCACAAGCAGCGCCTATGCCTGCTGCAGCAGTTAAAACAAATGCGACCTCGGTATTAAATGGAATCACCCCATGATCTATAAAAAGAGACGGAATAGGACAACAAAAAAGTGGGAGTGTTGTAATGTATAAAATTAAAACTTTTCCACTTTATTATGGTAAATGTCCTGCACATGGAGATTTTTTGAAGACCCGTGGTCAGTCGGTTTTAATTCAATTAATGGATCAATGGATTACTGGAGCACTTGAATATGCAATGCAATCACCAGATTTCAGTCATATTTATCCAAAACTCCCTGCATTAGATTTTTTTATTGCCAATCCTCAAGCAACCAAGTTTTTGGTGGCAAACTTGATTAGTAGCGAAGATAGTTCAGGACGTCAATTTCCGATGCTACTTAGTCATTTATTAGAGGTCGATACGCCATATGATCATATTTTGTATGCACCATATAGCTACAAACAGACCTTAATGGATTTGTTGCAAAAAAATCAGGTGATACATTCCATACATGATCCTGATGTTTTGCTGGATAAATTGAGTAAATTAAGTAATGAAATTCAGATATTTACTCATATAGAGAGCGCTAAATTTTATGAATATCATACAATTTATTCATTCTCTCAATTGATGAAAGTCAGTGTTTATGAGCTTTCTCAAAGTATGATTGGATTAGGTTTTTTGCTACAACCCGTTATTCAACAAGGCACCAGTCGATTAAAAAAAGTACTTATTTTACCCATTAATAATCCAAGCTATTGCTATGAAATTGCTGCTTTTTGGGTCAATTTAATTAGTTATTTTGTTTCTAAGCAAAATGTAGAGCTATTCATTGGAATTTTACATAGTAATTCACCCGTCTTGTTAATTGGATTCCAATGTGCTGATATTATTGCACTAAGTGAAATGTTTAAACAAAAAATGGATTCAGAGCATTGGGTTTCATTAGTAAAAGCGGACTGGATTGATCCTTATTTAGAACAAAATGCAGGTTTAGCAGCCTTAGAACAGTCCTTGTGTGAGCGTCATCTAAGCTTAAGTCAAGGTGTTAAATTATTTAGACAAACATTTATAGCTGATTAAAAATGATTAAATTACAAATAATTAGAAAAAAACTAAAAGTACTGACTTTTTGTAGTCTTGTATTCGCAAGTTCTTTGGTACTCGCTGAACCAATTGTGGTTGAAGGTATAGTGCCAAATGAAGCCAGCAAACAAGCGATTTTAACCAGAATGTATAGTATTTATGGCGCTAATCAAGTAATTGATAAGATTAAAGTAAAACTAGTTTCTGCACCAAATGGCTGGAGTGATTCAGTGACTAGAATCATCACACCAGATTTAAAGAAAGTTAAACAAGGGAGATTATCTATCCGTGGTATACAGGTCGAATTGACAGGGAAAATGTCAAACCAAAATGATATTCAACCAACCACAGCAAATTTTCAAAATATGATTCAGGAACCATACCGCTTAAATATACAGCTATCTGTGAATCAAGCAGAACAGAAAATTATTGATGATGCTTTAAAAAATAGAATTATCGAGTTTGAGTCTGGGAGTTCCATATTGGTCGTATCAGGAACCAAAATTTTGGATGAAATGGCAGTTGCATTAAATAAAGTTGCTGGAAAGAAAGTTAAAATTATTGGTCATACGGATAGTTCAGGTAATCAAGCGCAAAATTTAATACTTAGTCAGGAACGTGCAGCCACAGTTAAAAGGTATTTAGCAGAAAAAAATGTACCAACTGATAATTTGAGTGTTGAAGGATTAGGTTCAACCAAACCAGTTGCTGATAACACAACCGTTGAAGGTCGTAAGAAAAATCGTAGAATTGAATTTGAAGTCCAATAAGTTACTTATAAAAAGCTACATATAACTGTAGCTTTTTATAAGTAACTTTGATTTCGTATAATGTATATTATGTTAAATAGAATATCCAAGACTGTGGCCTACACAACCTCAGTTGTAGCCACAGCTCAACATAATGAATCTGGTAAAGTTTATTCATTATGTTGAGTAAGCTAAGTAACATAATATACGTTATGCCGAAATCTGACGCGCTTTAAACAAATATCTGTCTTAACCGTAAACTAAGCTGTAATTTTCTATGTTAATTACATTTAAATTCCAACCCTCTCATTTTCCAACTAGCTCAGGTTATAATAATGGCCTCCCAAAATATGGTTGATCTATTATGAACACCTCCAATGACCCTCTACACGGTAAAAAACTTGCTGACATTTTGGATGAATTATTGGATTACTACGGTGGCTTTGAAGGCTTAAGTCGTAAAATTGAAATTAGATGTTTTTGCATAGATCCAAGTGTTAAATCATCATTGCGATTCTTGCGTACCACACCATGGGCACGTGAAAAAGTAGAAAGCTTATATTTGTATGTCTTACGCCAAAAAGCCAAACAGAAATCGTAGCTATCAAAACCCAGCCTCAGCATAATATTTTATACCAAATACTAAACTACACTTATTGAATAGCCATCGATTTTGTAGACACCTGTTAGTTAGTGGTGGACTGCCACCATTCTCTTAGACAAATTTAGTCTATTCTTAAGACTTTTTTAGTAGGAAACTATGTATTCATAGCTAGGTTCATGAACCAAATATTTTATAAGTTATCATTTTAATGCTCCAAGTAATTAAATTTAATTGTGAATTAGATTCTAGGTGAACATAAGTTAATTAGAATATCAAAGACTGCGACCCACTACAGTCAACTGTAGTCGCAGCTCAACATAATGAATTTAGACAAGTTTATTCATTATGTTGAGTAAGCTAAGTAATATAATATTCGTTATACCGAAATCCTGCGCTATATCATTCGATCAACATGATGATCTATGGTCAGTTGAGAATTAGCGAGAGTTAATTCCGCTGGCACAAAGATAAATCATGGCGGAAAAACTCGAATCCGTTTTGTCGCTGCGCATGGCAATGCGTTTGAATTCTTTCAATTTGCAAAAATAATTCTCTATCAAATGCCGCCATTTATACATACAGCTATCAAATACACGCTGAACAGTACGATTGGCTTTTGGTGGAATAACTGCCTTTGCATCTCGATCATCAAGTTCTTTTAACAGCCAATCCGCATCAAATGCCTTATCTGCCAATAATGCTTGAAAATCAATACCTTCAATTAACGGCTTAACTTCAGCTAAATCATGATATTGCTCAGGCATTAAGCGGAATTTAACCAAATTTCCAAGACTGTCGGTCAAAGCTAAAATTTTTGTGGTCATTCCACCTCTTGATTTACCTATCGCCTGACTATAGATCCCCCTTTTGCGCCTTGACCATGATGATGTACCTTAACAACTTACGCAGCAGTGCTGCTCACATCCACCATAGCGTATTCCATTTTCCGAATTCGGGTGGCAAATTTCGCCATGGACTACCTGTTCGTGCGATCCAGAGGACTGCTTCAAGAAATATCATTATGCAATTATAGAATTTGTATCGTTATTTGGCTAATTCTCAACAGACCCTAATTCATAATGGAAAAGTAATTTTTGGCTCCAATACATATGATTAGTATCCATTTAATATAATGGTCGTTATTCGAAGTTAAAAATGAGAACTTATAGCTTTCATTTCTAGTCTTTAATCTGATTTACTTAATCATAAATCTGCACTTACTTTACTAAATAAAAAAGCACCTCAAATTGAGATGCTTTTTTATTTATGCAAAATTATTTTTGCAAAGGATTATTTTTAAAGTATTCATCCACTTTATTCCAAGGTGCTTTAGACGCAACGCCACTCAAAATATTGCTACTGACACTTTGGCATAATTCGCTACTTGGTGTTAAGTGGAAGTTATTCAGTGTTGGATCCATATAAGGCAATGAACCTGGCTGACGTTGGAAGTAAAAGTTTAACCCGTCTATCATTGCTTCAAAGCCATAACCTTCCATTGCCCAAGCACTATTGTGCCCACCCCAATGATGGCCAAATTCATGCGCAATAATTCGATAACCCGAAAGACGATAATGACCATAATATAGCCAACCATCAACACCAAGAACCTGTCCACCACCAAGGCCACCACCCATATTAGTCACGCCTAAGCTAATTTGACCGCGATTCAAAATTTCTTGGTATACACGTTTATAGTCCTCTGCTTTATAAAAACCGCCAGCACCTTCAACTTTTCCGCTATTACCAAAGAAGTCATGTCCCATCACCGCTTTATGATTAAACCAAAGGGTTTCAAACTCAGGAGTGCTCAACATATACGCCAAATTGGTCATCATAATGACCCACTCACGTGCATACGCTGGCGTAATACGACACCACTTACCAGGCTCATCATAAGTACCAAAGACAATTTTCCAACCAGCTTTAATCGTATTTAACTTTTGTACATGTACATCCGTATCTGATGTAATTTTCACTTCATCAAATAAATCCGCAGGAATTTCATCAAAGCTACTAAGACCTGGTAGTTGGACTGAGCCTTTACCATTAATCAAATTAAAGCGGGTATTTCCATCAATTTTAAGTTTGATCGCTGAATTTGAAAATGGTGTTAACCGATCTAAATTGGCGACTTCCACCCATTGATTACTTTGACGTAATTTACCTTCAATTTTGAGATTAGTTACAGGAGCAGCACTATAACTTTGTAAGCGTAAAGCAGATCCATCAAACGATACCGACAGGATTTTATTTATAAGCACATTGCGCTGTGTTGTATTCGTCAACGTAGCCCAGCTCTCACCATCTTGTAGCATTCTGGTCTGCTCTGTCGCCTGTGATTCTAGTAATCCTATAGATTTCACAGGGTCATTAGAAACAACTTGCTTAATTTTACGTAGCGGTAAAGCAATAATTTTTTGATTAGACAACGTATAAATAGTATCGCCATATACTGTTAAATCTAAAGATTTAGGTAGAGTTTGCGATGTAGTCTGCCCTTTTACACGGTATTGCTGAACAGAATCAACTGTATTACTTGGTATAGCCGTACTTACACTTAGCAGATTATCTTTTGAAAAACTTGAAATCTTACCGCTTGGTTGTGCTGTATACAGCAAATTATCCTGCGCACTGTGAACTACTGTTGCAATTGAATTTTGTGTTTTTATTGGTTGAATTAATGAATTTGTATCCATTGTCTCTGTAATAGATTTAATATCATATACATAGGTATGGCCATTTGTAGTACTTGCATAGAGCTGATCACCCACAACTTCTAATCGTGGTGCACAATTAGCTGCGCAACCTGGTAATGATAAACGATTGAATTTACGTGTTTCTTTTGCTGTAACAGCATCTTGAGTCCACATATTAATTCGGTTCAGTTGATCTGCAACAAACACATATTTATCATTAGCTGTAACAGAACTCGGATTGGTCATTGCATAGAATGGTTGCCCACCATTCAGAGAACCTGTTCCTAAAGACATAATAAAATTAGGGTTTTCTGTAGAAATATCAAAAACATCTACTCTATGATTAGCAGATGCAGATACGTAAAGACGATTGCTTGAAATATAAATGTCACTGATATCAGCCCAAGTCGTAGCAGTATTACCAAAAGCATTTTCAGCCGTTAATGCTGTAAGATTTTTCTTGTTTTTTACATCATAACGTAAGATTTTTGTAGGTGAGGTGCTATCTGCAATATATAAAATATCACCACTCAGCTGAATCGCTTTAGGATTCCAAGCTTCAAGCGAAAAACTTGATGCTGTTAATTCAGAAGCAATATCTGCCAAACGGACGAATTCATCTGCATTTTGCAGAGGAGGCTTTACTGGTAGATTAATCTCAGGCTTTGAACTCGTTGCACCTTGGGTTGAATTCGCTTGACCAGACTCACCCCCACACCCCGACATAATTAAGGCAATAACTACCCCTAAAATTCGTAATTTCACTTAGTCACCAAAATAAATATATGTTTTATCAATATCTTATAACTTAAATAATCACATAGCCCTAGCGAAATAACTGAGACACAAATCAATCACTTCAGTATTATTCATGTGATTTTCACGGTATTAAACTATTAGTAGAATTAGTCGTCATTTTTATATTTGCTTTGCGATTAATTTTCCCGCGACTGAGAGGCTATTAAGGTCATCTATGAATGAATAGCCACCGATTTTGTAGACACACTTTAGTTAGATAAGATGGCTAATTAACGAGGTTTTTATGAGCAGTAGCAAACGATAACCCGAAGAATTTAAAGTTGAAGCAGTAAAGCAAGTGACTGAAAAAGGTCATAATCTGGCTGAAGTTGCCGCACGTTTAGGTACAACCACGCATAGTCTTTATGCCTGAATTAGCCACTTGCGCAGTACACTGCTCATGTCATGCTGTTGCTGAGAGCTTCTTTCAGTTGTTAAAGCGAGAAAGAATTAAGAAGAAAATATATGCATCAAGAACTGAAGCCAGATCTGATATCTTTGAATATATTAAGATGTTCTATAATTCAAAATGACGACATGGTTCCAATGGTCAGCGTTCTCCATTAGATTATGAAAAGCTCCAGCAAAAGATGGTTATGTGTGTCTAAAATTTTGGTGGCTATTTAAAAAGCAAAAGGAGGATGTAAATTAGATCCTGTGTTAAAACAATACAACCGTGAAATCAATAAAAGAAGAAGAGGTATTGAGCATGTATTTGGTGTGTTAAATATCTTCAAAATACTTTCAGAGCACTATCGCAATAGAGGGAAAAGACTCGGTTTAAGATTCAATTTAATTGCTGGAATTTACAACTTAGAATTGAATGAAAAATGACTTATGAAAGAGGTCTACTCAAAGCCTCAATAATATAGATAACGATTGGTTTTTTATTTCTAATTTGTCATAGTTAATATGAATTTTCAGCATACTTTTCATAAATTTTATCCCTTATGATCGAGTCAACTAATCTAGGATTGGATTAGTGAATGAAATTCCTTCAGATATTAATCTAGGGTGATTATATGGAAAATATATCAACAACAATTACAGCTCAACCTAGTCTTCAAGTTGAACAAAAAACAAATGCAGCTACTAATAAAAAGTCTTTAATTGCTAGTGCTGTTGGTAATTTATTAGAATGGTTTGATTGGACAATCTATGCCGTTGCATCTGTCTATATTGCAGCAGCACTATTTGATAAAAGTGATCCAACTTCTGCATTACTCAATACTTTAGCTGTTTTTGCCGTAGGTTTTGTTTCAAGACCCTTAGGGGGCTTCATTTTTGGGCCTTTAGCCAATAAGTTTGGTCGCAAAAATATCATGCTTACTACAATGGTATTAATGGCACTTTCTAGCATGATGATTGCTTTCATTCCAAGCTTTTCCAGTATCGGATATTGGGCCTCATTTTTATTGCTGATCGCCAGATTGATTCAAGGCTTTGCTCATGGAGGAGAAACTGCAACTTCATTTGCATATATTGCGGAAATTGCACCAAATCATAGGCGTGGACTCTGGGCAAGTAGCTCTTATGTTGCCAATGGCACTGGTACCTTACTTGCGACATTATCATTTGTAGCATTAAATATTTTTTTCACTTCAGAAGAAGTTTATGAATGGGCTTGGAGAATTCCATTTTTTGCAGGTGGTTTACTGGCTTTTGTAGCGCTATATTTACGTCGAAATATGGTGGAAAGTCATGTGGAAAGCGATGTTTCTGAAGATGATGTAAATTGGACTATGGGACAATTTTTAAGCAGGGGCTTCAAACTTTTTCTATATGAAGCAGGCTCTACTATTACATTCTATACATGGGTGGTCTGTGTTTCTATTTACGCTATTACTTATAAAGGAATGGATCCTAAATCCGCTTTCCTTATGAGTTGTTTGGCTCAGATTATCTATATTATTTGCCTTCCGTTTCAAGGCTTACTTTCAGATTATATTGGTAGAAAAAAAACCATCTTGATTACTTATTTTGGCTGTGCAGTTTCAATCTTTCCCTTATGGAATATGATTTCTGAAGAACCGTGGACATTATTTGTAGCACAAACTATTGGCCTCATTTTAATTGGATTTTTAATGTCTTGTAAGGCTGCTGCTATGTCAGAACAAATCCCAACCAAGTACCGAACCAAAATGCTAGGAGTATTTATGTCTCTCGCTATCGCAATCTTTGGTGGAACTGCTTCCTATATTAATACATGGCTATACTCAAATAACCAAGGCTGGCTATTTGGTATCTATCTAATTCTAATTTGTATTATATCTTTTATTGTCGTTATACGCTGGAAGGATAATACAGGCGTACCGTTAGACCAAATAAAATAAATAGATTCAAAGTTATATAAAGACTCTCCTAAAAGGAGAGTTTACTTTTTTATAGTCCAAGGATTTTTTTTGATTTTTTCTGTGAAAAAACTCATAAAGCTTTTAATTCGGGGACTTAAAAATTTACGATTTGGATAAATCAAGTAAATTGGTTCCGGCTCTTTCAATCTATAAGTGCTGAGTAACGGAACTAATTTTCCAAGTTGAATATCCTTTGCTACATTGTAATCGGCTAAACGTACGATACCTTGCCCATCTAAAGCGAGATCTCGTAGGAAATCACCTTGAGAAAATGAAGCCAGCGGTTTAATGGGTAAACTGAATTTTTCATTATCTTTTTCATATTCCCATAAATTCCAATCATTTAAATAGTTGAAATGAAAACACTTGTGCTGTAATAAATCGTTAGGTTGTTTTGGAGTTCCAAAACGCTCTAAATAACTCGGTGAAGCGCAGGTAATCCATTCACTTGTACCTAAGCGGGAAGTCACACGAGATGAATCAGGGAGTGTTCCTCCGTATATTGCTAAATCAATTCCTTTTTCAAACTCATCTTCATAGCGTGATTCAATTTTTATATCGACATGTAAATTTGGGAAGCATTCAATGAACTCTGGAAGCCAAGGTAAAATTTGATGACGCGCAAAAGTTGGCATAGTTTTGACTCTCAACAATCCACTAATTTTTTCTGGAAAATGCTCAGCTAATGAGTCTGCTTCTGCCATGGCTTTAACAACTTTTTTTGCACTCTCTAAATATAGCTGGCCTTCTTCCGTCAACACTAGCTTACGAGTACCTCTTTGTATTAAACGCACTTTTAATCTATTTTCTAGTCGGCTAATCATTTTGCTCATTGCTGATGGGGTTAGATCGTGTACTCGTGCTGCAGCTGAAAAATTACCATGCTCATAAGCCCAAATAAAAGCTAACATTTGTTTATAATTATCCATAAAAATAATTCCATATATTTGCTTAAATATTACCTTAATAATTTGATATTTAATAATATTATTTATATAAATTGTTCCATTTATTCATAGCTGTTATGAATCAAAGTAAGCTAATCCCTTGATTTATATTTGTTAAGATAGATCTACAAGTTGCAAGACAATAAGGATTTTAGCAATGAATACTCAAAATAAAGCTATACAAGAATATGCAGAAGATATGCCCTATCAGCTGCCACAAGTGCCGTATATGCCTCAGGAAATTATAACACCTGAAGTTCTAGGTACTATGCTAGATGATGATGATTTATGGGTGCCAAGTTCAGAAAATGGATGTGTAAGCTTTAAACCCTTACTCTTAAGTGTAAGTGGAGGATACTTCATTAATCTTTTAAGAGTAAAAAAAAGTGGGATTCTATCGCGCCATCGCCATAATGGGCCTGTTCATGCATTTGTAATCAAAGGACGTTGGTATTACTTAGAACATGATTGGGTTGCAGAAGAAAATTCTTTTGCTTTTGAACCTCCAGGTGAGGCTCATACTTTGTATGTACCAGATGACGTAGATGAAATGATTACGTTATTTACGGTCTATGGTGGGTATATTTATGTTGACCCATATGGTAAACCAGAAGGTTACGAAGACGTATTTACTAAGCTAGAGCAAGCGCGCGCGCACTATAGAAAAATGGGTATTCCAGATTCTGAACTAGAAAAAATTATACGTTAAAAAACAGATTTTATGCGAAGCCTGGCTATAGATCCAGGCTTTTCTGTTATTCCCAAGTAGAAATGTCCTATACCGACATTTCTAAGTCAAGCACAGGATTCAGATTTCATTGTTGAATTGCTATTTTCTGTGCACATGTGCTTGGCATCTTTTGAGAGCGATTATGTTTGTTTTATTGTTCTAATTCTTCATGCTATTGCTGGATATGGGCCAGAACCGAACCTAATTTTTTATTCTCAACCACTTCATTTTGATGTAGCCCAGCCAATTTGCTAAAGATGCTGTACTTGATTTTTCGTCCATCATGCATAATCACTACAGTGCCATCAGGATATAACCCCATATTTTGAAATAAGAAACATAGTATGGCTGCTAAAGTAGTTCTCATTACAGGTGCATCTTCTGGTATAGCCGTAGGCAATAAGCCAATATGAACATACCCACCTACTTTAATTGAAATACAATATTTTTATAAAACTGAGTGTATATTATTAGACATGGTTTATTATTTATTTAATTCTAATATGAAGAATACACTTTCTGACAACACTCAAATTAGAGCGGTTTCTACTTTTTCTGAATTTGTAAATTCAAATTTTCAAGGAGATATGAATGCCATTTGCTGGTATAGAAATTTGGTTGGTAATTTTAAAGAAATTGTGACCAAACTTGAGTTAAAAGAGAATATTACAGAAGTTTCCGTTGAAGACCTTTTAACGCTGCAGCTTTCAGAAAAAGGGAATCTAGCAAGGGGAATTATCTTAAGTGATGTGCAGCTATTAACTGATTTCGGAGCATCACCTTCTCTTAATTTACTTAAAAGTTACGAACGGGATAAAGAGCTAGATTTCATTTCAACAGATGTATATTCGTATCATATTGATCGTTCCCCTATCGAAACGGATACTTTTTTATGTACCTATTATGGTCCTGCAAGTGATATCCTGCCCCATGCTCAGGTTGAGCAAAAGATTTTGATTCCAGAAATCAGGGGAAAACTCAAAGAACTACATGACGGCCCAGAAGCTGAATTTGAAACTTTCCTAGAAGAGTATTTCTTTGATCTGCATTATCAGCCTAAACCCAATACAAAACCTGTGAATTTAGGCTCAGGACATCTTTGGCGACTGGCAGTAGATCATCCAACGCAACAGGTCTTACCCTGTGTTCATAGAGCTCCTGTTGAAAAGGATGGTGAGTATAGACTGCTATTGATTTGTTAAATATTTATTCGATATATCAAGGATTCAAATAACGGTACGCTATACGCTGCTGATTGTGCATGCCGCATTTGATTAAATATAATAAACTGAAATACAAATAATTATATTTAATCAAAATTGATAGTGCCATATCAAGAATAAAAAAGCCCATATCTAATGGGCTTTTTTATTCTTGGGACTCAACTGAATATATTTTAAAGTAATCCCTTAAAAAGGAAAAAACATCCTACGATAAGCAACAATACAGCAAAGCATTTTTTCAACATTTGTGGTGATTAAGGTACAGTTAAGAGTTTGATGTTAAATAGATAGTTGATTTAAGCGATTTCCGTCTGCCCCACCTGATGATAAGCACGATTAAAATAAACCAAACTTTGATCATGTTGGCTTTGTTGAATAGCGACAATACGACACATAAAAATAGTATGCGTTCCAACTTCTTGAATTTGATCAATCTCACAATCAAAATTCACCAAAGCACCCTCTAAAACGGGTGCGCCAGTTTCTAATTCTGTCCAAATACCGTGTTTAAAACGCTCTGCTGAACTCATTTTGGATGAAAATACGTTAGAAATATGCTGATGCTGTGCGCCTAAAACATTCACAGTTAAAATTTTATTATCTACAAAATGTACATGTGATCTAGACGCTTTATTCATACAGACTAATAATGTCGGCGGTGTATCGGTGACACTACACACTGCAGATGCAGTAAATCCATGACGATCAGACATGCCTGCCGTAGTCACGACACTAACTGCACTTGTTAACAAAGACATTGCATCTCTAAAGTCTGTTGCTTCAATCATCATTTTATTCCTAAATTGAACCGTACTTTTTTCTTTATATGCTACGTGATTTCGTCACGTAGGCACATCATCTGAATGAGTTCTGAGTAGAAGTGATGCTTCTTCTTAATTGAGCTGAGGGTTACCTGTTTGATCAGCAATACCAAGCCCAATTAAACCTAAAAAGTAACCCTTTATATCACTCTATCGGTGAGTATTAAGCCGAAAGTTCTCTACGGATGATTTCTGCCCCTGCACTTAAAGCATTGAGCTTGCCTCTTGCCACGTCACGAGATAAAGGCGCCATGCCACAGTTGGTAGAAGGGTAGAGTTTATCGGCATCTACAAACTGAAGGGCTTTTCGTAGCGTATTGGCGACTTCCTCAGGCGTTTCAATGCTATTGGTTGCCACATCAATAGCGCCTACCATGACTTTTTTACCTCGAATCAGCTCAATGAGATCCATTGGCACACGAGAGTTTTGACATTCCAGTGAGATGATATCAATTTTAGATTGTTGCAACTTAGGGAAAGCTTCTTCATATTGACGCCACTCTGAACCGAGCGTCTTTTTCCAATCTGTATTGGCTTTAATGCCATAGCCATAGCAAATGTGTACAGCAGTTTCACATTTCAGACCTTCAAGCGCTCTCTCTAATGTTGCAACGCCCCAGTCATTCACTTCATCAAAGAACACATTAAATGCAGGTTCATCAAATTGGATAATATCAACACCCGCAGCCTCTAATTCTCGGGCTTCTTGATTGAGAATTTTAGCAAATTCCCAAGCCAGTTTCTCACGGCTTTTATAATGCCCATCATAAAGCGTATCAATCATGGTCATCGGGCCTGGCAGTGCCCATTTAATCGGTTGTGTGGTTTGCTGACGTAAAAATTTAGCATCCTCAACAAAAACAGGTTTTTGACGAGAAACAGCACCAACAACTGACGGTACGCTCGCATCATAGCGATTACGAATTCGAACAGTCTCACGTTTTTCAAAATCAACACCATCAAGATGTTCAATAAACGTGGTGACAAAATGTTGGCGGGTTTGCTCGCCATCACTGACAATATCAATGCCTGCATGCACTTGTTCTTGCAATGACAAACGTAACGCATCTTGCTTCGCTTCAATTAATGCCTCACCCTCTAATTTCCAAGGTGACCAAAGTTTTTCAGGCTCTGCAAGCCAAGACGGTTTCGGTAAGCTGCCAGCTGTTGATGTTGGTAATAAAATTGCCATGTTAAATCTTCTTTCTCAATATTTGTTAAATTACGCCGCGTTTTCTTGCTTAGCATCGTTGTTTACAGTGAAGTTAGCAGCCCATTGCTCAAGGATATCTTTGTAAGGCTTGATAAAGTTTTCTTCAGTCCACTTCCCTTGTTTCACTGCCAATTGACCACGCTCAACACGGTCATACACAATTTGCGTGAGTGAGAAATCCTGATAGTTCAGACTTGGTTGATACACTAAACCTGCAGGTGAATTGATGTTATAAATTTCAGGACGATAAATCTTTTGGAATGTTTCCATCGTGCTGATCGCACTGATCAATTCGAAATCTGTGTAGTCACGAAGTAAGTCGCCTGCGAAATAGAATGCTAACGGTGCATTGCCATTTTCAGGTTTGAAATAACGAACGGTTAAACCCATTTTTGCGAAATAGTCATCTGTACGTGAATATTCATCATTTGTGTATTCCACGCCCAATACAGGGTGCACATTTGCAGTACGATAATATGTTTTCGACGTTGAGACAGAGAGACAAATCACAGGTTGTTTGTTAAATTCAGCTTTAAACACGTCTGAATTAACTAAATGTTGATAAAGCTTGCCATGCAAATCACCAAAGTTCTCTGACTTTTCACCAGTCTTAAAGCCCAGTTCAGGTAACACAACACTGAAGTCATAATCACGCACGTAAGATGAGAAACTGTTGCCAATCATGCCTTCAATACGATCATTTGTTTTATGGTCTATAATGGTACTTTTCAGTGTTTCAATAAATGGGAAAGTTTGACCGTTGCCTTCAATATCGAGTTCAGCAGAAATGATGTCAATTTCAAGTGAATAGCGATCCGCTTTAGGGTTATCAACACTTGCCAAGCTATTAAAACGGTTGTTGATCATCGCTAAAGTTCTGCGTAGATTCTCTTGACGGCTTTCACCACGAGCTAAATTGGCGAAATTCGTGGTCAAACGCGTGTTGTCTGCTGGTTGATAGTTTTCGTCAAAACGAATGCGCTTAATTGAACATGCAAACTGATTACTCATGATGATCTGCTACCCTAAAGCTTTAAATAAAATCTAAATTTCTGTATGGCTTTATTTAAGCTCGAATCATTACATGAGTAAAACGATATAAATTCAGTAAAAGATGAGTTTTATTCACTTTAAGTAAACTTGGTTATCCATTCCGTTTTAAGTAATGCTTTTGCTGCAGGCATATTTTCCAAAAATGAACCTCTAAATATGAATCGACCTAAACCTTTGGCAATTTTCGATTCAAATAATGCTTCATGCATAAAATGTAGATGCTGATATTTAATAAGCTGGCTGAATGTGGGCTGGCGAGAGAAATAAGGCAATTCAGGTATAAATTCTTTTCCTGTGTTTGCATGCCATAATGAAGTCCACAAATAGGTAAATCAGATGACTCAGGATAAATGCTAATCTAAGTCATATAAAAAACACCTTCAAAGAAGGTGTTTTTTTAGGATTAAATTTATTTAAATTTCAATCTGACTGCCTAACTCTACTACTCTGTTTGAAGGGATTTTATAAAAATCACTCACAGGGCTGGTATTTTTTTGCATAGTTACAAATAGCTTCTCACGCCAATTGGACATCTTATTTGACATGCTTGGAATAAGTCTTTCTCTAGACACAAAGAAACTTATATCCATTAAATTATATTCCAGTCCTAATGTATCGAAGGCTTGCTCTAATGATTTAGGAACATCGGGCTCTTCTTTAAAACCATAATTTAAATGTATGCGATAAAAGCCCTTATCAAGCACTTCTGTCTCAATCCTATTTTCCGCATCGACATAAGGAATTTCAGCAATACTTATCGTTACCAATAAGTTACGTTCATGAAGAACCTTATTATGTTTTAGATTATGTAAAAGAGCATGAGGTACGACTTGTGGTGTTCCAGTTAAAAATACTGCATTTCCGCTAATTTTTTGAGTTGTACCGTCTATGTATTCAATAAAAGTATTAAGAGAAAGCGTATCCTTCTGCAATTTTTCTTGCAAAATTTCTCTGCCTTTTTTCCAAGTCATCATTAAGGTAAAAACGATAATGGCAATAAATACAGGTACCCAACCACCAATAAAGACCTTAAGAAGGTTGGAACTCAGTAATATGAGGTCGATAAAGACAAAAGGAATAATGAAAAGTAATACTTTCCATGTCTGCCATTTCCAATAACTATAAGCAAGAAAAGCAACTAATAAAGTGTCACAGAACATGGTTACTGTCACTGCTAAGCCATATGCACCTGCTAGACTACTACTGTTCTCAAATATTAATACCAAAATGGTAATAGAAATAAACAAGAGCCAATTGAGTAAGGGGATATAAATCTGCCCAATTTCTGAATCGGAGGTATGTAAAATAGTTAAGCGAGGCAAATATCCCAATTGAATTGCTTGTTTAGCCATAGAAAATACACCGCTGATTAAAGCTTGAGACGCGATTACTGCGGCCGCTGTTGCAAGAATAATCATCGGATAGAGAAGAGCTGGGGGTAAGAGTAAGTAAAATGGGTTTGTGATTGCGCTTGGGTCTCGTAACAATAATGCACCTTGCCCAGCATAATTCAGGATTAAACATGGCAGAACGATTAAAAACCAGCCTAAGCGAATAGGCAAAATTCCAAAATGCCCCATATCTGCATACAAAGCCTCTCCACCTGTCACTGTTAGAACGACTGCACCCATCACAAAAAATGCAATAAAAGGATTATTCACCACAAACAAAAAAGCCCAATGTGGACTCAGTAATGCGAGAACAAACGGGCTTTGAATAATACTGCTGATACCTATAGCCCCAATGGAGAGAAACCATATTAAGGTGACAGGACCAAAAAATTTCCCCATTACTGCAGAACCATGTCTTTGGACAGCAAAGAGTGCGACTAAAATTCCGATACTGATTGGAATGATGAACCGATCGAACGCTGGTGTTGCAATGGAAAGACCTTCTACTGCTGAAAGTACAGAAATTGCAGGCGTGATAATCCCATCCCCAAAAAATAAAGAAGCGCCAACAAAACCTAAGATAATGATGATGAGTTTCTTTCGAGAAGATAGACCTTTTTGGCGAAGATTTAACGCCAATAAAGCCATAATCCCCCCTTCACCATTGTTGTCAGCTTTCATGATGACCAATACATATTTAATTGAAACAATTAACGTGATGGTCCAAAAAATCAAAGATAGAATGCCTAGAACATTAATTTCATTAATAGGTAATCCACGAGTTGCATGAAAGCTCTCTTTTAATGCATATAAAGGACTCGTTCCGATGTCACCGAATACCACCCCTAATGCAGCCAGTGTCAATGCGGGTACTGCTGGCTTACTCACTTTATTCTGCATGATATGCAAATCACAAGATTGAGAAGCCTAAAATTTTATCATTAGAGCGATCATAAAGTTGCTTATACATAAAAAAACTATGACTTATAACGATTTAATAGCTTTTTTATGTGAGTTTGCCCCATATAGGTGCACATTTAAATCGTTTTAATGCAAATAATGTCATTCTATAGCTAGATATTATTTCATCTAGAGGATGTATATGAATTTTTATAGAGGTACGATCATGAGCACAAATGCTTTGAATCAATGAAAAAGTTAAAACAATAAGTATTTAAAATACTTGCTTTAATGAGTCTTAGGATTTTTGGCTCACATCCAATCACAACATGAAAAATTGGAAAGACAAAAAATGTGCCGACCTAAGAACAATGTGCCTAGTCGTAAAGCTCAGAAATCAACGTAACTTAAAGCAAGTAATTTCAGTTCTGTGCTTGATTCTGATGATCAAAAAAGGACTTTTCTACTTGAGGCTTAGATATTCACTTCGTATCAGCTGTAGAAAATTTAAACCAAAACTTATCTAAAGGTTTTTTTATGACTCTTAGACATATTCTTATTCAATAAAAGCATTTTCAATATTAAAAAATTGTTATAAATTAAACAAAATTTGTTGAGTTTATAACATGAAATTATCATTGCTTATCTCATCACTTCCCAGTCAAAGCACAACTGCAAGAATGCGAATTTGGCGTTCATTAAAGTCAAATGGTGCAGCAACGTTGAGAGACGGCGTCTACCTATTACCAGAAGTACATTCCGAAAAATTCGAGTCTGTTGTTAATGATCATCTCAATGAACATGGTCATGCCTATATTTTTCAGACTGAAGCACCTGAAAACGTAGACCTTACTCAACTTTTTGATAGGACTAGAGAATATGAAGAATTTAAAACAGAGATTTCACAGATACAAAATACGCTTAAAGAAAGCAAGAAAAAAGAACATCTCAAACAGATTCGAAAATTAAGAAAAAATCTCAATTCACTGATAGAAATCGATTTTTATCCTAATGCCAATCAAAGCAAAATACTCAATGAACTCACCCGATTAGAATATGCAATTGCTCGGTTAGGTGAATACGATGAACCCAATAATTTTGAACAGCAATTAAATACCCTATTCAAGCAAGATTTTCAAAATAAAGTCTGGGCAACTAGAAAGCGTCCTTGGATTGACCGTTTGGCATCTGCATGGATCATTCAAAAATTTGTAGACCCTCAGGCAAAATTTATTTGGTTAGAGCATCCCAATGATTGTCCCCATGATGCCTTAGGTTTTGATTTTGATCATGCCCAATTTACCCATATGAATAACCTAGTCACCTTTGAAGTCTTAATGAATCGCTTTGAGTTGCAGAATCCTGCTCTAAATAAAATTGCTAAAATTGTTCATTTTTTAGATGTTGGGGGAAATGAGCCTGCCGAAGCCCTAGGAATTGAAAAGGTTTTACAAGGTCTAAGAAGCACGATCACAAATGATGACCAATTACTCCATCTTTCAAACCATATTTTTGATGGCTTATATGCAGACTTGCAAAGGAATTTAACATGAACAATAAGCCATCTTTAACAGATGAAGTAGAAATTAAATCTATTAGCTTTTGGCAAGCATTCAAATTTTGGTTAAAACTTGGATTTATTAGCTTTGGCGGCCCTGCTGGGCAAATTGCGGTTATGCACCAAGAGCTGGTTGAAGAAAAAAAATGGATTTCAGAACAGCGTTTTATGCACGCCTTGAACTATTGCATGCTCTTACCCGGTCCTGAAGCTCAACAACTCGCAACTTATATTGGCTGGTTAATGCATAAAACCAAAGGTGGAGTAATTGCAGGGGTTTTCTTTGTTCTACCTTCTTTCTTTATCCTGATCGGGCTTTCTTGGATCTATGTGAAATATGGTAACGTCCCCATCATTGCAGGTCTGTTTTACGGAATCAAACCAGCGGTTGCAGCAATTGTATTCCATGCCACTTATCGTATTGGTAGTCGATCATTAAAGAATAAGTTTTTATGGGTTATTGCGGTTGTCGCCTTCTTCGCGATATTTATTTTTAATATCCCTTTCCCTCTAATCGTTTTATGTGCAGCGATATCGGGTTATCTGGTCGGTAAAAAACATCCTGATTTATTTAGTGTGAATGCACATCAGTCCACGCAAAAATCTTATGGACGTGCAATTATTGATGATGATACTCCTACACCTGAACATGCTATTTTTAAATGGTCTCATCTCATTAAAATAGCAGTAATTGCAGCACTTTTATGGGCAATTCCACTGGTGTCTTTAACAATGAATTTTGGATGGAATCATTCTTATACTCAACTGGCATGGTTTTTTACTAAAGCTGCATTATTAACATTCGGTGGTGCTTATGCTGTTCTACCTTATGTTTATCAGGGTGCTGTCGGTTTTTATCACTGGCTCACACCCGCTCAAATGATCGATGGTTTAGCTTTAGGTGAAAGTACTCCCGGTCCATTGATCATGGTGGTGGCTTTTGTCGGTTTCTTAGCTGCTTATAACCATTCGCTGCTGGGTGTTGAACATCAATTTATTGCTGGTGCATTAGGTGCAATTATCGTCACGTGGTTCACTTTTATTTTCTCGTTTTTCTTTATCTTAGCGGGAGCACCTGTTATAGAGTCCACACACAATCAAATTAAATTTACAGCCCCTTTAACAGCAATTACCGCTGCCGTGGTGGGTGTAATTTTAAATTTAGCACTCTTTTTATGTTACCACGTGCTTTGGCCACAGGGTTTTGAAGGAAATTTTGATTATATCTCTGCCATTATTGCTGTTTTAGCGGTAGTCGCACTATTTAAGTTTAATCAAAGTGTGCTCAGGGTCATCATCGGTTCTGCTTTAGTTGGTTTAACTGTTAGACTTATTTCATAAATGTTGAAAAACTTAGTTACTTAACTTTGCTATTTCTTAAACTTTAAATTGGTTCGGATTACTTAAACACTAGGTATATTTACATTCGACCGTTTCAAACTAATTTAAAACGCTCGTAACTCAGCCAGCGCTAGGAGCAACCCCGTCATACTTGTGGTTGCTCCTGCTAGGACTCTAATTCTAACTGGCTAAAGCTACCGTTTTAGCACGTGCTGCATGCAGTTTTTTGTAACTTTCAATCAGACGTAAATGACGGTCTAAACCTTCCAGTTTAATGTTTGTTTCTGTTAAACCGTAGAAACGTACACTGCCGTCCATAGAACTAATGACTGCATCCATACGTTCGTCACCAAACATACGGCGGAAATTGACTTCATAATCATCCAAGTCCATCTCATCATCGAGTTCTACTTCTAGAACCACATTCATACACTGATAGAACAATCCACGTTCAACGGTATTGGTATTGTACTGGAGGAAGGTTTCTACTAACTCTTTCGCTTCTTCAAACTCTTGTAAAGCAATATAAATAAGCAGTTTTAACTCAAGAATAGTGAGCTGTCCCCAAACCGTATTGTCGTCAAATTCAATACCAATCAATGTGGTAATGTCGGTGTAATCATCCACTTCAACTTCTTCTAGACGTTCAGCCAAAGCTTCAAGCTGTTCATCGTCCAAGCGGTGTAAGTTCAAAATATCTTCACGGAATAACAATGCTTTGTTGGTGTTATCCCAAACCAAATCTTCAACTAGATAAATTTCCGAATAACTTGGAACCAAAATACGGCAAGCCGTTGCGCCTAAATGCTTATACACCGCCATGTAGACTTCTTTGCCCATATTTTCAAGAATGCCAAATAACGCTGTAGCCTCTTCAGCGTTGGAATTTTCACCTTGATTGGTAAAGTCCCACTCGACAAACTCATATTCGGACTTCGAGCTAAAAAAGCGCCATGACACCACACCACTAGAGTCAATAAAATGTTCAACAAAGTTATTCGGTTCAGTTACGGCATTGCTGCTAAAGGTTGGTTTTGGTAAATCATTGAGACCTTCAAAACTGCGACCTTGTAATAACTCCGTCAGACTGCGCTCTAATGCCACTTCCAATTTTGGATGCGCTCCGAACGAAGCAAATACACCACCCGTACGCGGATTCATTAAAGTCACACACATGACTGGATACTTTCCGCCCAACGAGGCATCTTTCACCAATACTGGGAAACCTTGTTCTTCTAAGCCTTTAATACCTGCCAGAATACTTGGATATTTCGCCAATACTTCTTGTGGTACATCAGGTAAGGTTTTTTCACCTTCCAAAATCTCACGCTTCACGGCACGTTCAAAAATTTCTGACAAACATTGTACCTGTGCTTCAGCCAAGGTATTGCCTGCGCTCATGCCGTTACTTAAGTATAAATTTTCAATCAAGTTCGATGGGAAATAAACGACCTCGCCATCGGAATGACGTACAAATGGTAGTGAACAAATACCACGCTCAGTATTACCTGAGTTGGTATCATATAAATGCGTACCCAGCAGTTCATCGTCTGGATTGTAAATTTCTAGACAATACTCATCAAGAATTTCTTCTGGGAGTACATCTTCTGGACCAGGCTTAAACCATTTTTCATCTGGATAATGCACAAATTCAGCACTGGCAATGTCTTGACCCCAAAACTGATCGTTATAGAAGAAATTACAATTTAAACGCTCAATGAATTCACCTAGCGCCGAAGCCAAAGCACTTTCTTTGGTTGAGCCTTTGCCATTGGTAAAACACATCGGTGATTGTGCATCACGAATATGTAAAGACCACACGTTCGGCACAATGTTACGCCACGAAGATATTTCAATCTTCATGCCTAAGCCTGCCAAAATACTGGACATATTGGCAATGGTTTCTTCTAACGGCAGATCTTTACCTGCGATAAAAGTACTGTTTTCTGAAGTTAAGCTTGGCATAAGCAACGCTTGTGCATCGGCATCAATACTTTCTACTTCTTCAATGATAAACTCTGGGCCGGTTTGAATCACTTTCTTTACGGTACAGCGATCAATCGAGCGTAAAATGCCTTGGCGATCTTTTTCTGAAATATCGGCCGGCAGCTCAACTTGAATTTTAAAAATCTGCTTGTAGCGGTTTTCTGGATCAACAATATTATTCTGCGATAAGCGAATATTATCGGTCGGAATATCGCGAGCTGCGCAGTACACTTTTACAAAGTAAGCCGCACATAACGCCGATGATGCTAAAAAATAGTCGAATGGACCCGGCGCAGAACCGTCACCTTTATAGCGGATCGGCTGATCGGCAATCACCGAGAAGTCATCGAACTTGGCTTCTTGTCGAAGGTTGTCGAGATAATTAACCTTGATTTCCATGCTGGCACCTAACTATTCTTATGTGTCAGTACATACACATAAAATTCCAAATATTGAGATATAAGCCGAATCACGGAGAAGAAATTGACTTAACAAAAGAGTGACTAGAGCAATGCGTTCAGTGACCACACTTAGCAACTGACTCTAGTAATGATGGGCGATATTATAGAGTTATTTTGTGGCGTTGATAACTTTTGTCTGTCTTTCTAGCTTATTTATGAATTTTTTTAAAATAAGAACAACTTAAAGCCCAGATTTCGATCCACTTATTTTAGACAATCTGCAATTTAGATAGATTCAACTATAAAAATTTCTTGAATCATAAATACATTGACTGATTGGTTAAAAACCAAAAAATAAATTATTTGCATTATTAGTATGATACTAAGCGTAATGTTAGCAACTTTTTGTATTCCACGGGTAAAACCCTGAATCAATATAGTTATCATGATGAGCATAAATGTGAATGAAAAAAACTAAACCTTATTTAATATTCTCTATACTTTTGGGCGTTACCGCATGTGGTGGTGGGAGCGAAGAAGTTTCAAAAGAAATACCGCCAAACGAATCGAAAAATATGGCTCCTGTTGCAATCATTCAATCAAAGAATAATCCTGTACCTATAGTAGTCGGATCTGCAATTGTACTGGATGGTTCGGAGAGTACAGATGATGCTTCTAATACTCTTCAGTATAAATGGTCAGTCAAATCCAAGCCTGAAAACAGTTCTTCTTCTATTGGGTCAACCAATACTCAAACTTTTGATTTTATTCCTGACACCATTGGCAATTATGAAGTCAGCTTGGTCGTCAATGACGGCGAACTAAATAGTCCAATCAGTGTGGTATCGATACAAGTTGTTGAAAAAGAAATCACTCAACCGCCTAATGAGTTGGGTAAAGTCGTATTCCGTGATGGTTTCTGGACAGGGAAAATCAATGTAGATAAGGCAAATGTCAATGCGAATGACTACACATGGAGTGCAATGGCACTGCATATGGAAAATAGTAGTTCAGCAGAGATTGTCAAAGATCCTGCTGGTAGTGATCAAAATGTTGCCAAATTTACAGTTCCTGATGACGGTCAAGCTTATAGAGCAGAAATCCAGAGAAAGCAGTTCAAATGGGGGCATTATAATTATTCGGTTTCCCACTACATTCCCTCTACATGGCCAATCTTTAAATATGGAACAATTTTGGCTCAATGGCATGGTTATAGCTTAAACAATAAAAATCTAAACCCACCGATTGCATTAGTCCTGAATGGCAACTACATGTATATAATTTAAAGCCACTATCTTCGCCCTTAGCCGTACCAGAAATGAGCTTAACGCGTTATATCCTTGATGTACCCGTGACTTATGATCAATGGAATAATTGGAATTTTGATATTCAATGGTCGCAGCTAGATTCTAATAATCAATTGATTCCGGGCTTAATTGTGGTGAAACATAACGACAAAGAAGTGGTTAGAATTTCTGGCGAGAACAACTATCATCAAGCATGGCCGCCATTATTTCCAAATGGGCATCTATAGAGCAAGCTGGAAAGAAGGCGCTATTATGAACCGTCCAATAGGAGGACAACCTATTGTGGCTTATCATAAAGATATTGTGATCAAAGATCTTAATTAGCTATTTAGTTTTAAAAAGGAAGCTTAAGCTTCCTTTTATTTTTTTAATATAAAACCTTATATGTTTTGTTGTTGATATAGCGAGTAGTAAATTTGGATTGGTCATTGAATTTGGCTTACTCGCTATTTTTATTTCAGCAGTGTTGAGTGGCACTTAATTAGCTAATTTTCTTAATGTCAAAATTTGCTCACTCCGACCAAAAGGTCCATGCATATCATGCAAAACTGAACTGGTCATTCCTATACCGTCTGTACCAAATTGCTGAATCGCATCGATACCTAACCACTTTCCTTGTGGTAACCGATGTAGATGAACTTGTAAATCCAGATTTGGAAACGCCCAGCCATCTGTTGGTTTTTGTCTTGGAACAATACCATTGGCTGTATCGACCAAACCCATCAAAGTTACAAAATCAGTACTCTGTCGATTTTCAACCATATTCAACGGCGTAGTGAGCCAAACAACACCTTTACCAGCCCGATGCTCTGCGTTTGCACGTGTTTCAATACTTTGAATAAATCCACCCGGCCAATGCTTCATCCCCTCCCAAATCGTCAAATTTTCGGGATGCTCAACTCTTTGGTCTTCTAGCCCTTCAATGGCTTTTGTATCCTGTGTCATCATTTTCCATGCGCGTGCCACAACACAAGTCTTTCCATTGGCTTGCATTTCAGACTCAATTAACTCAATGGTTTTCCCGGCTCGAATCATCCGCGTGGTAATACTAAACTCACCAAATGCAATTAAACCAAAAATATCTAAACTGACTCGACCAATACGCATGTCATTTCGCAACTGGAATTGCTCCAATTCAGCACAAATAATACCTGTTGCAGGTGCCATATGCTGCTCATGTGGATTCCATGCACCCTGCGCATAAATATTAGAACGATAATAAGTCGTGACACTGCCATCGGCATGTTGTTCACTGTTTAATAATGAATAATAAGCTGACATATATTCCCTGTTTACGTATTGGCTTTTACTTTAGGATGCTGAATTTATTTAATTTTTCATATAATCATTTAGCTTTGCATCATGTAGATGAGAAGTGAAGACCATTTAAATTCAAGATTGAAATATCGTTTCTCCTTTATTTCTATACACTGAAATAAAAGGAGAACTCTCCAAGTCTAATGATCAGTCTCAGGCAATATCTTCAATCAGATTAAGCTCTTGACGCATAAATTCCTGCAATTTAAATTTTTGTGCCTTACCAGAAGCTGTCATCGGAAATTCACTAAAGAAACGCACATAACGTGGCACTTTATTGTGAGAAATATGCTCTGCACAATATTTACGGATTTCTTCTTCATTTGCTTGGTGATGATCGTGCAAAATAATGCATGCACAGAGTTCCTCGCCATAACGTGCATCAGGTAAGCCAATGACTTGCACATCAGAAACATCTGGGTGAGTATAAAGAAAGTCTTCAATTTCTTTAGGAAATAGGTTTTCACCGCCACGAATGACCACATCTTTAATGCGACCTTTGATTTTCACAAAGCCTTCATCATCCATTTCGGCAATATCACCCGTATGCATCCACTTGGCGACATCGATGACTTCTCCAGTTTTATCATTGTCTTCCCAATAGCCTAGCATCACTGAATAGCCACGCACGCAGAGTTCACCGAGTTTACCGCGTGGCACAACTTTACCATTTTCATCGACAATTTTGATTTCAAGGTGTGGATGAACTCGCCCGACTGTTCCGACACGGCGCTCCACAGAATCTGAAGTTGAACTTTGAGCACTCACAGGTGCTGTTTCAGTCATGCCATAACAAATGGTAATTTCTGACATATGCATCCGCTCAATCACACGCTGCATAATTTCACGTGGACACGGACTACCTGCCATAATGCCAGTACGCAAGCTAGACAGATCAAATTCATCGAACTGTTCATGTTCAAGCAGTGCAATAAACATGGTTGGAACACCATAAGCAGCGGTACATTTTTCTTGCTGAATTGCGTTGAGCGTATCAAGTGGGTTAAATACTGCCGATGGATAAATCATGGCAGAACCATGCGTAATACAGGCTAAGTTACCCATAACCATACCAAAACAGTGGAATAAAGGCACAGAAATACAGACGCGGTCTTGTGGTGTTAAATGAATTGCTTCACCGACAAAGTACCCATTATTTAAAATATTATTGTGCGTCAGCATGGTCCCTTTGGGATTGCCCGTTGTACCTGAGGTAAATTGAATATTAATGGTTTCATCAAACTGAAGATCTACGGCAATCGCCTGTAACTGGTTGAGCTGCAAGGGTGTGGGTTCAGGCAGCAAATCTGAAAAACGATGAATTCCAGCATACGCTTCATGGTCAATTTTAATGATATGTTTTAAATGCGGTAATCGTTTAATCGACAGCAGCTTATTGGCTGATTGCGTAAGTTCAGGGGCAATTTTAGTTAAAATTTCCTGATAATTACTGCTTTTAAATTGTGATGCAATAACCAATGCCTTACATGACACTTTATTGAGTACATATTCAAGTTCACTGCTTTTATATGCAGGATTTAAATTGACTAAAATAATACCTGCTTTAAATGCTGCAAATTGGGTAATCGTCCATTCCACACAATTCGGTGACCAAATTGCAATTCGATCGCCTTTCTGTAAGCCTAATTTAAGCAGACTACAGGCAAAAGAATTCACTTGAGCCTGCAACTGCTTATAGCTTAAACGTACATTTTGATGCACGCTGATGACAGCATCCTGATTCGCATATTGCTGACAGGCTTGGTCAAACTTTTCACCAATGGTCATCCCCAGTAAGGGCTGACTGCTTGTTCCATAGGCATAACTTAACCGTACTTGTGTCATTGAATCACTCTCCTTGATTCTTTGTAATTATGATTCTTTCACTTTAATTGTTCATTGTCTTGACTTAGGACGCCTTTCCCAAACAGTACTACTTTTGTGCTTAACCAATCATTTCTCCTCTAGTACACACACTCCACTAACACAAAAATCGGCAATTTGTTTGACAAAGTAATCCTTATAAGTCTGATCAAACATGACATTTTTTGATGGATTTAACGGCTCAATCACCACAAAAGTCATTGCGCCTACCACACACAGCGCTGCGGTATTTAAATCTTCAAAACCAAATTCGCCATTAATTTTTCCTTCAGCAAGAATTTGGTTAATGCTTTGTTTAATCAGCTGCTTACTACGAAAACGCTCATGCTCTATCAAAGGATCGACAGGTTCAAACATTAACGAATACGACAGTTGTGGACTGTTCAGAGCACGCTTAACAAAAGTGGTCACAGCCTTGTGTAATTTTTGCTTTGCTGAAAGTTCACTGGCAGCAATGTTATTCAGAATCTGAACTTCATACTGTATCGCTTCCGCTAAAATCTCAATTAACACCTGACTTTTGTTATCAAAATAACGATAAACCAAACCGCTCGATACGCCTGCACGTTCAGCAATCGCCTGTATTTGCGCATCCTTAAATCCACCTTGAGCAATCAGTTCACGTGCGGATTGCAAAATCGTCTGACGATTCTGTTCCATACGTTCCTGCATCAATGATGATCTTTTATAACTCATAATCTTATTCTCAACCAGATAAAATGAATTGTAAATCAATTTGTGAATTTTGGTTCACTTTTTTGTAAAATCGTTGTATGGTAAAAATCAAGCACAATAAAAATGCTTTTTGGAACAACAAATATAATCATCAGGATGAATGAAGAAATGAATCTGCAAAGTTTAAATTTCGGTTTAGATGAAACCTTACTTGCCCTTCGTGATTCAATCGCTGCATTTTGTGCAAAGGAAATTGCACCAATTGCTCAGCAAGTGGATCGAGACAATGAATTCCCTGCTTACCTATGGAAAAAATTTGGTGATATGGGTTTATTGGGTCTAACTGTTAGTGAGGAATATGGTGGTACTAACCTAGGTTATTTAGCCCATATTATTGCAATGCAGGAAATTTCCCGTGCATCCGCTTCTATTGGCTTGTCATACGGTGCACATTCTAACTTATGTATTAACCAAATTAAGCGTAATGGTTCAGAAGAACAAAAAGAACGCTATCTGCCTAAACTGGTTTCAGGTGATTTTGTTGGCGCGCTTGCTATGTCGGAACCGAACGCAGGTTCAGATGTCGTCAGTATGAAATTAAAAGCCGAAGACCACGGCGACCATTATTTGCTGAATGGTTCAAAAATGTGGATCACCAATGGTGGTGATGCGGATGTCTTGGTGGTATATGCCAAAACTGATCTTAAGGCTGGCGCAAAAGGCATGACAGCTTTTTTGGTTGAAAAAAATATGCCCGGTTTCAGTCATGGTACACATCTGGACAAATTGGGTATGCGTGGTTCAAATACTTATCCTTTATTTTTCGATAATGTTGCCGTACCTAAAGAAAATATATTGGGTGGTGTCGGCAATGGCACCAAAGTTTTAATGAGTGGTCTGGACTATGAACGTGCTGTGTTAAGTGCAGGGCCGCTTGGCATTATGGATGCCTGTCTAGATACGGTTATCCCCTACATTCATGATCGTAAACAATTCGGTCAGGCTTTGGGTGAGTTCCAGTTAATGCAAGGCAAAATTGCCGATATGTATTCGACATGGCTAGCCTGCAAAGCGCTTGTATATGCTGTAGGTGCTGAATGTGACAAAGCGGAACATAGCCGCAGCTTACGCAAAGATGCTGCCAGCGCAATTTTATATGCTGCGGAAAAAGCCACATGGATGGCGGGTGAAACCATACAAACCTTAGGTGGTAATGGTTATATCAATGAATTTGTCGCAGGTCGTTTATGGCGCGATGCCAAACTGTATGAAATTGGCGCAGGAACTTCTGAAATCCGTCGCATGTTAATTGGTCGTGAACTGTTTAACGAAACCAAATAAAACATTTTCAGCATTAATAGGGATGTTCAGAATGAATAGATTACAAAGCAAAATTAATATCCGAAGTGATGATTTTAAAAGTAATCAGGCTGCAATGCAGATACTGGTCAGTGACTTAAAACAAAAAGCGCAGCAAATTGCACTCGGTGGTGGTGAAAAAGCCCGTGAAAAACATTTAGCGCGAGGCAAGCTGTTACCCCGTGAGCGAGTCGATCATTTGATTGATGCAGGAACGGCATTTTTAGAAATTGGACAATTGGCAGCCTACCAAGTCTATGCGGATGATGTTCCTGCTGCTGGTGTCATTGCTGGCATTGGACAAGTAAATGGTGTGACCTGCATGATTGTTGCCAATGATGCAACAGTCAAAGGTGGAACTTACTATCCGCTGACGGTTAAAAAACATTTACGTGCACAGGAAATTGCAGAACAAAACCATTTGCCGTGTATTTATTTGGTCGATTCAGGCGGCGCTTACCTGCCAATGCAGGATGAAGTTTTCCCTGACCGTGATCATTTCGGACGCATTTTCTATAATCAAGCACGGATGTCGAGCCAAGGTATTGCACAAATTGCTGTGGTGATGGGCAGCTGTACAGCAGGTGGTGCTTATGTACCTGCCATGTCGGATGAAACCATTATTGTCCGCAATCAAGGTACTATTTTCTTGGGCGGCCCGCCTTTGGTTAAGGCAGCAACTGGTGAAGTGGTCAGCAGTGAAGACTTAGGCGGCGGCGATGTACATACACGCTTATCTGGTGTAGCTGATCATTTGGCTGAAAGTGATGAACATGCCCTCGCGATTGCCCGGAACATTGTGGCAAACCTGAATAAAAAAACGAATAAAACCACAGATGAAATTGAAGCGCCGTTATTTGATGCAAAAGAGTTGTACGGCATTGTACCAAGTGATGCACGTAAACCCTTTGATGTGCGTGAAGTGATTGCCCGTATTGTTGATGGTTCTCGTTTTGATGAGTTTAAAGCACGTTTTGGTACTACATTAATCACAGGTTTTGCTGAAATTTTTGGAATGAAAGTAGGCATCATTGCCAATAACGGGATTCTGTTTTCAGAGTCTGCGCAAAAAGGTGCACACTTTATTGAACTGTGTACCCAACGCAATATTCCATTGCTGTTCATTCAAAATATTACTGGCTTTATGGTTGGTCGTCAGTATGAAAATGAAGGGATTGCCAAAAATGGCGCCAAACTGGTCATGGCAGTTGCCAATGCCAACGTGCCTAAATTGACATTGGTAATCGGCGGCTCTTTTGGTGCTGGCAACTACGGCATGTGCGGCCGTGCCTATTCCCCGCGTTTTCTCTGGACTTGGCCAAATTCACGCATTTCAGTCATGGGCGGTGAACAAGCATCAAGTGTACTGTCGACTTTAAAGCGCGATCAAATTGAACAAAAAGGTGAAACGTGGTCGGCAGAACAAGAAGATCAATTTAAACAACCAATCCGTGATCAGTACGAACGTCAAGGGCATCCTTACTATGCCTCATCGCGCCTTTGGGATGATGGCGTGATCGATCCTGCACAAACACGTCAGGTATTGGGCCTGAGCTTAGCTGCGGCAATGAATGCACCTATTGTGCCGACTAAATTTGGCGTATTCCGCATGTAAGGAGGTGAAAAAATGATCTGTCAATTTTTACAACTCGAACAGGCCTATCAGGTTGCAACAGTCTGGATTAACCGTGCTGAACTACACAATGCCTTCAATACAGTCGTTATTGAAGAATTGCAGCACTGTTTTAGCTATTTAAATGCGCAGGATGATGTGCGCGTGGTGGTATTGGCTGGACGCGGCAAAAGTTTTTCCGCAGGTGCTGATCTGAACTGGATGAAACAGGCTGGGCAAGCCTCGCAGCAAGACAATGAAGCCGATGCACTGAAATTAGCGAAAATGCTGCAAAGCCTTGCTAGTTTAAAACAGCCGACCATTGCGCGCGTACATGGCATTGCTTTTGGTGGTGGCATGGGACTAGCTTCGGCTTGCGATATTTGCATTGCTAGCACTGATGCAAAATTTGCAACCTCTGAAGTTCGTTTAGGCTTAGCACCATCCACCATTAGTCCTTATGTAATCCGTGCGATTGGCGCACGTCAGGCTTCGCGTTATTTCTTAACTGCAGAGCGTATTTCAGCAGAACAGGCGAAAAATATGGGCTTAGTACATGAAGTCACCCCACCAGAACAGCTCGACAGCAAACTGGATGAAATTATACAAGCGCTGCTGCTGGGTGGCCCTCAAGCACAGGCATCTTCTAAACAACTGATTCAAATGGTGGATCAGCAGGTTTTAACAGAACAACTGCTACTGCAAACCGCACAGCATATTGCCCATGTGCGTCAAGGAGATGAGGCTAAAAATGGCTTAAATGCTTTTTTAGATAAACAAAGTCCTTCTTGGATCAAGACAACAGCATAACAACAATAAGGAAATAACGATGTTTCAAAAGATTCTCATTGCGAACCGTGGTGAAATTGCCTGCCGTGTCATCCGCAGCGCAAAAAAATTAGGTATTGCAACGGTTGCCGTATATTCAGATGCAGATGCCAATGCGCAGCACGTCAAACTAGCAGATGAAGCGATTTATATTGGCGAATCCCCTGCTGCACAAAGCTATTTACAAGGCGAACGTATTATTCAGGCGGCACTGGATACCGGTGCACAGGCAATTCATCCCGGTTATGGTTTTTTATCAGAAAATGATCAGTTTGCACTGGCATGTCAGCAAAATAACATTACCTTCATTGGCCCCCCTGTCGCGGCAATTCTTGCTATGGGGCTAAAAGCCACCTCTAAAACCTTGATGGAAAAAGCTGGTGTACCCTTAACTCCGGGTTATCATGGCACCAATCAGGACATCCATTTTTTAAAACAGCAGGCAGATGCGATTGGTTATCCAGTATTGATTAAAGCCAGTGCTGGCGGTGGTGGTAAAGGCATGCGTTTAGTGGAACGCAGCGAAGACTTCCTTAGTTCGCTCAGCTCTTGTAAAAGCGAAGCCAAATCCAGCTTCGGCAATGATGAAGTGTTGATTGAGCGCTACGTGATTAATCCGCGCCATATCGAAGTTCAAGTTTTTGGTGACTCACATGGCAACTACGTACATCTATTTGAACGTGATTGTTCGGTACAGCGCCGTCATCAAAAAGTGTTAGAAGAAGCCCCTGCACCATTGGTATCGCAAGACAAACTCGATGCCATGCGCCAAGCCGCGATTGATGCTGCTCGCGCGGTTGATTATGTCGGTGCAGGCACAGTGGAATTTATTGTTGAGCAAGATGGTACAGCGTATTTCATGGAAATGAATACCCGCTTACAAGTCGAGCATCCAGTCACTGAAATGATTACTGGTGTCGATTTAGTTGAATGGCAGCTTCGAGTAGCCTTTGGCGAGCCATTGCCTAAACAGCAGCATGAATTAAGCATTCATGGCCACGCCATTGAAGCCCGTGTGTATGCAGAAGAACCTGAAAAAGGCTTCTTACCTGCTATTGGTCAAATCAGCTATTTACATTATCCAGAGCAAAATCAGTTTGTGCGTGTCGACAGCGGCATTGTTGAAGGTGATGAAATCAGCACCTATTATGACCCGATGATCGCCAAACTCATTGTCTGGGGTGAAAACCGTGAAGCAGCACTGGTACAGATGCACCATGCTTTAGGTCAGTTTCATGTCGAAGGTTTGGGCAATAATATTGCTTTTCTTGACCGCATTGTGCGCTGTGACTCCTTTAAGCATGCGCAATTAGATACCAATCTGATTCAGCGTGAAGATGCCTTTTTATTTCCAACAATACACAGTATTCCACCCCAACTAGTAATCACTGCTGCATTTACTGAGCTGCTATCCCCTTTTAGCCAAAATAAAACTGCTAGCAATCCAGTTTGGCAGACTGAGTCGCTTTGGCGTATCAATATTAACAGTAACTATTGCTTAAAACTGATGCAGGATGATCAACCACTTCAGGTGCGCTTCACGGCTGAAAATGATGCATTTATTGCCGAATATCAGGGTGATAAATATCGTATTTCTGGGGAAATTCTCAGCAGAAATAGCATTCAAATTAAAATGGATGGTAAACATGATAAATTTGCCTTTAGCCGAAATCATCAGGGTTTAACACTTTTTAAAGACAGTCAAAGTTATAAGTTTGCTTATCCTAGCCAAAAATTCTCAGCAGATGAGACACAAAGTACCGAAGCGAATTTAAAAGCGCCCATGCCGGGCGTGATTACCCAAGTTTTGGTAGCTTTAAATGAACAGGTCAAAAAGGATGATGTGCTGATGACGCTTGAAGCCATGAAAATGGAATATGCCATCCGCGCGCCGCATGATGGCATGATCAGTTCTTGGTATTTTCAGGTCGGTGATCAGGTCAAAGCCGGTGACGAACTTGTGGAATTTCAGTCTTTGGAGCAAGTTGCATGAGTGAATTTGTCAAGATAGTGGAAGTTGGCCCACGTGATGGTTTGCAAAATGAAAAGACCCCGCTCACGCTGGAACAACGTAAAGCCTTTATTTTAGATTTGATGAAAACTGGCCTAAAGTCGATTGAAGTCGGTTCCTGTGTTTCGGCAAAATGGGTACCACAAATGGCAGAAAGCGATGTGCTTTTTGCCCAATTGCCCAAAGACCCCAATATTCAGTTCAGCCTTCTTACCCCGAATTTAAAAGGTTTTGAATCTGCACGTGCTGTGGGCTGTCAAGAAGTTGCGGTATTTACCGCAACTTCTGAAAGTTTTACCCAAAAAAATATTAATTGCTCGATTGACGAAAGCTTGGAGAAATTTACAGATGTTATGGCAGCTGCTAAAGCCAGTAACATTAAAGTCCGTGGCTATGTCTCTTGTATGGTCGATTGCCCTTATGAAGGTGCGATTGATCCTCAGCGCGTTGCCAAAGTCAGCAAACGTTTATTAGATATGGGCTGCTATGAAGTTTCCTTAGGTGAAACGATTGGCACAGCTACACCAGATCGAGTCAAAAAGGTTTGGGACGTTTGTTTGGCTGAAATGGACAGTCGCGTTTTAGCTGGTCATTTTCATAATACCTATGGCATGGCGATTGCCAACATCTATCAATCATTAACGCAAGGCATTCGGGTTTTTGATTCATCCCTTGCTGGTTTAGGCGGTTGTCCTTATGCCAAAGGTGCATCGGGCAATGTGGCAACCGAAGACTTGTATTACCTGCTGTCTAAGATGGGTTTTGAAACGGGTATTCACTTAGATACTTTAATGCATGCTAGTCAAAATATCAGTCAAGTATTGAATCGTACCAATCCATCCAACTATGCCAATGCTTATTGGGCAAACATTCCTGATTAATTAGTTTTTCTTATTACACATTAGAAAAATTCAATTTATAAAAAACTCGGCACAATGCTAATAATAACGATGCAATGGAAAAAGGATTTTAAGGATGAATAAAGTTGTAGCAAGTGCACATGATGCGTTGGCGGATATTGCGGTCAATAATCAAACCTTTGCTGTTGGTGGCTTTGGTTTGTGTGGTATTCCTGAAGCACTCATTCAAGCTTTAAAAGACACAGGTGTTACAGGCTTAACATGCATTTCCAATAATGCTGGTATCGATGGTTTTGGTTTAGGATTGTTACTAGAAACGAAACAAATTAAAAAAATGATTTCCTCTTATGTCGGGGAAAATAAAGAATTTGAACGTCAGTATTTGAATGGTGAACTTGAAGTAGAACTTACACCGCAAGGTACTTTAGCCGAAAAACTTCGTGCAGGCGGTGCAGGTATTCCAGCATTTTTCACCCAAACAGGCGTTGGAACCCTCATTGCTGAAGGTAAAGAATTACGTGAGTTTGATGGTAAAGAATATATTTTAGAAAAATCGTTAACTGCAGATATTGCGCTGGTTAAAGCTTATAAAGCAGATAAAGCAGGTAATTTAATTTTTCGTAAAACAGCACAAAACTTTAACCCAGTTTGTGCTATGGCAGGAAAAATCAGCATAGCTGAAGTGGAAGAAATTGTTGAAATTGGTGATTTAGATCCAGATGAAATTCATTTACCGGGCATTTACATCAACCGTATTGTCTTAAATGCGCACCCTGAAAAACGTATTGAACAAATGACATTGAAAACGGAGGTGTAAATAATGGCTTGGACACGTAATGAAATGGCGCAACGCGCCGCTTTGGAACTACAAGATGGTTTTTATGTCAATTTAGGTATTGGCTTACCAACTCTAGTTGCCAATTATATTCCTGAACATATTAATGTCTGGTTGCAGTCTGAAAATGGTTTACTGGGGATAGGTGAATTCCCAACTATTGATACCGTAGATGCCGATTTAATCAACGCAGGCAAGCAAACCGTCACGGCACGTAAAGGTGCAGCATTTTTTTCTAGTGCAGAATCCTTTGCGATGATTCGTGGTGGGCATGTCAATATTGCCATTTTGGGTGCTATGGAAGTATCCCAAACTGGCGATCTTGCCAATTGGATGATTCCGGGTAAAAAAGTTAAAGGCATGGGCGGTGCTATGGATCTGGTTGCTGGTGTGCAAAAAGTGGTGGTACTGATGGAGCACTGCGCAAAAGATGGCACACCAAAAATTGTCGCGCAATGTAGCCTGCCTTTAACAGGTAAAGGCGTGGTTAATCGTGTAATTACAGATTTAGCCGTTATGGATATTACTGAACACGGCATTAAATTAGTTGAACTGGCCCAAGGTGTAAGTTTTGAAGATCTTCAAAAAGTTACAGGTGTGAGCTTGATTCAATAATTGATTTGAACGACCCACCTATACTTCCCCCTTCAATTTGGTCAAAATTTTAAAAGTCATTTGTGGCACGGATATGCCAGTAAAAATTGTTTAAAATAAAAGGATGCTTAAGTATGGATAATTCTCAAAATATATTACAAAGATTTGCTTTGAAAGTCAGTGATTGGTCAGAAAAATGGTTTCCTGATTCCTATATTTTTGCCCTTTTAGGGGTCATTATTGTTTCTATCGCAGCCATAGGTATCGGTGCACCAGTCCAGGATGTTGCCATTTCATTTGGTAATGGTTTCTGGAGCCTAATTCCGTTTACCATGCAAATGTGTATGCTCATTGTGGTGGGCTATGTGGTCTCAGTATCTAAACCTGTGGAAATGCTGATTCAAAAAATAGCGATGATTCCAACCTCAGGTCGCAATGCCATTGTGATGGTTGCAACAGTCAGCTTATTTGTTTCTTTAATTAACTGGGCAATGAGTACTGTTTTAACAGCTCTTTTGGTTATTGCCCTGTCAAAACGTAAAGAACTGAATATGGATTATCGTGCTGCTGCTGCTGCCGCCATTATTGGTATGGGCGCAACATGGGCACTAGGAATCAGTTCTTCAGCCGCACAGTTACAAGCCAATAAAGCCAGTTTACCTGAACCCCTTTATAACTTAACGGGTGTTATTCCTTTTACTGAAACCATTTTCTTACCACAATCCATGATTATGACTGGGGTATTGATTATTGCCTCTATTGCAATCGCATTCTGGTCTGCACCCAAAGGCAATGGCATTAAAACCATTGATGATTTTAATATTCGCTTTGAATCAGAAAAAACTGAGGTTCAAAGCAAAAAACGCCCCGGTGACTGGCTAGAAAACTCCCCAATCCTCAGTATCTTTATTGTTACTTTAGGTTTGATCTGGATGTTTAACGAATTCACCAAAAGCAACCCGATTCTTGCGATTTCCAGTCTAAATACTTACAACTTTATCTTCCTCATGCTTGGTATTGCATTACATGGCACGCCGCGTAATTTTCTAAATGCTGTATCTAAAGCCGTTCCTGCGGTATCAGGTGTACTGATTCAATTTCCACTTTATGGCAGTATTGCGTTCATTATGACCACCGCCATAAATAGTCAAGATTTATCTCTATCTCACTATATTGCAGAGTTTTTTGTCTCGATTGCTTCAAAAGAAACTTTTGCTATTGTGATGGGACTCTACTCGGCCATTCTAGGATTTTTCATTCCATCTGGCGGCGGTAAATGGATTATTGAGGCCCCTTATGTGATGCAAGCAGCACATGATTTAAAAATACATTTAGGCTGGTCGGTGCAAATTTACAATGCAGCTGAGGCACTTCCTAACTTAATTAATCCTTTCTTTATGTTGCCAATGCTTGGTATTTTGAAATTGAAAGCCAAAGATGTGATTGGTTTTACCGTGACACAGCTTGTTTTCCACCTTCCATTAGTCTTATTTTTATTATGGATCTTAGGTCGAACCTTAACCTATACCGCTCCTACTTTTTAAGCAGATAGTATAAAGCATTATAAAAATGGCATGTTAATCATGCCATTTTTATATTTTATCATTTGTCTCACTCAAGAGCATTCAACGCTCTTATCTTTTAAAATTACTACAGTCTTATCTGATCGATATTTTTTAATGATTTTAGTTGATATTAAACACTTTTTCTATTCAAAAAACTATTCATATCCGAAATCTATTACGCATATCAGGCTAACAATTTTTGTTTGTATTATTCATGCCTATTAGCCCAGTTAATATCTTCCCTATCATCTATCGTAAAACAATTCAGATAAAGCCGAGAATTGATCATCCATATTTAAAACTAAACTTACCTTCATAAAACATCATAAATAAAAGATGGATCGCTTAATTCTAACTTGATTCGACAGACCAATATTTTGAACAATGAAATATAAAAACAATGTTTTTATTAGGATGAAAAAGGAATAGATAAATTATAAACAGCAATATTTTTTAATAAAATCAACCAATTTATATTCAATAAAAAACCTGAAACTTATTTTTAATGATTGATGAATATCATTTATAAAATAAGTTTCAGGCTATAGAGCTATTTAACTGATTTATTGTTTAAGTGGTTGTTCTATATAATTTTCACCTTCTGATGGTGTGGTTTTAAGGCTACTTAATACCGCATCAGAACGATTATGATTAATAAACGATAATGCCACTGCGCCAATTAAACCTGCTGCTGCAATCACCATGAAGTTTTGTTCAATTGGTAGGTTTAACGCAACAATGAAACCAATCAGTACTGGGGAAAGAATCGCTCCCATTCGCCCAATACCTGCCGCCATGCCAATGCCTGTAGCACGAATCCCACTTGGGTAGAATTGACCACAATAAGCATACGCCACAATTTGAGCACCTGTTGTACATGCACCCACCATCGCAATATTGAAATACAATACTTCAATAGGCATTGGCATCGTCATCATATACAAGAACACACTGCCCAATGAATACATAGAAACCAGAACCCATTTAATATGGAAACGGTCTGCTAGCCAGCCACCGACAATACAGCCAGCAACTGCACCGATATTCAATGCAATCACAAAACTTAAGGCAGAACCTAAGGTATAACCTGACATTGCCATCAATTTGGTTAGCCATGTGCTTAAGGCATAAACCATGAATAGACCGGTAAAATATGCACCCCAGAACATTAAAGTGCTGAATGAACGACCTTCCTTAAACAATTGAACCATCGGGGTATTTTCAGTATCCGCTTTTATGGTTTGGGTAAATTCAACCGAAGCATTCATTTGAATATTTGGGTTGATGTCCTTGACTACTTTTTGTAAATCTTGCTGATTTTGACGTTTTAATAAATAGGCCAAAGATTCAGGCATTGATTTCATAATAAATGGCAGTAGCAAAACAGGAACACCCGCAGCAAAAAATACCACTTGCCAGCCAAATTCAACAATAAATTGTTTACCAATCACCGCTGCTAAAATACCGCCAATTGCATAACCAGAGAACATAAATGTCGTCATTAAACTGCGGATTTTTTTAGGAGAATATTCTGTCATTTGAGCAACAATATTCGGCATTACCCCTCCAATGCCTAATCCAGCGATAAAACGTAAAATACTAAAGGTCACTGGATCATTGGCTAAACCGGCAGCAGCAGTAAAAACACTGAATAAAAATACACAAATTGCGATGGTCAGTCGGCGGCCAATTTTATCTGACAATGCACCTAGAAATATGGCGCCAAACATCATACCGAAAAGTGCTGAACTGGCCATAAAACCAGCCGTCGAAGCAGTCACGCCCATTTCGGTCATAATAGAGGGCAATGCAGCTCCAGCAACTGCTATATCATATCCGTCGATAATAATAATGATAAAACACCAAGCTAGAACTTTTGCATGAAACTTATTAAATTTCGCTTCATCTGCAACTTTATGTACATCTATGTACTGCATAATCATTTCCTTGATATTTATGATCATTAGTTGTTCTAAATATTTTTAGAAAAATCAAATTGTTGAGTTTTCCTAATTTTCATCCAATTTTTTTAAAACTTTACTTATTCTTATCAGAGATTTTTCGATTTAAATCTCTTCAAACTGTTTTAATCAGGCAATCAATTTCTATTTTATTTTTTGGTGTGACCCACCCCTATCTAAAACGCTGCTTAATTAAACAAACTAGTTATAAAGCTAATATATGTCAACAGCATTACATATATATTTTATGTTTATTTTTTATTCAATAAAATTCAATAAGATATAAATATGGTTTGGACTTTAAATATCATCTAACTGACCTATTTGTAGATTTTACTTGATAAGTAATGATAAGTTAAATAGATTATATTTACTAATAAATTATTTTAGATAAATTTAATAATTAAAATTTCACGTGACTATATTTCGATAGATTTAATATGTAATTGTTATAATTGAATAAAATAATGATTTGCCCGATGAGAGATTTTATCTGCAGATGGTCGTAAATTTGCTCAAATAAAAAGCTAAATCTAAAAAGATTTAGCTGATATGAAAAAGAATAAATATATTTGGGGCTGTAGTAGATAAAATTTTATTTTATATCTGCATCCGTCAGATTCACTTTCGCAATACTATCCTTTAGTTTATTAATTAAATGAGCAAGGGTCACCATGTCATCAAATAAAAAACCTTCGAAAGTTTGTTGATAAAAATCAGCAACTTTAAGTTGTAATTGTAACCATGCTTGTTGACCATTTTCAGTGAGGGCTACATTTTTAACCCGACGATCCTGTGTATCGCTCACACGTTGAACTTCTCCATCACGTTCAAGACGCTTTAATACGCCATCCAAACTTTGTCGGCTGACCCCTAAATAGTTGGTTAAGTCAGAAAAAGACATGCCTGTCTTAACTGATGGACGCGATAAAGCCCCCAGAACTGCCCAATGTATAGTTGAAATACCTAATTCTTTTTGACATTGGCGATCTAAAGTATTACTTGCCTGAAATAAACGAAAAAAAAGTCGGTTATGAATTGGAGCTACTGAATTCTGATAGACATTTGGGTCTACTTGACTCATTTTTTTAAACCTATCGTCATTATTTAAATTAGTATTGCCTTAATTAGCATAGATCAATGAATACGCAAAGTGCTTAATTCATATTTAACAAATCAAATATATTTAGTTTCGCTGTATTGGATACTACTTTATTTAAGTTCCTTAATAAATATCCATTTGATAACGTTTGGTTTTTCTAAGCTGTTCTAGTTGTTCAGCACCTAAAATATTGAGCAAAGTTTTCTCTACTTCCTGTGCCATTCCTTTTAAGCTACCACAAACATAAATTGCGGCACCTACTTCTATCCAATTTAAAAGCTGTTCCGATTTTTGTTGTAAAATATGCTGCACATACACTTTTTCAGCTTGATCTCTGGAAAAAGCATAGTCCACATCAGCTAAAAAACCTTGTGCTTGCCACAGCTCAATCTGTTGTTTATAAAGATGATCAAATTGCTGTTGACGCTCACCAAAAATAAGCCAGTTCTGCTGATTACCGTCTTGTTGTCGTTGCGAAAGATGAGCAACTAAGCCAGCAATACCCGTTCCATTACCAATCAAAATTAAAGGCTTATGGTTCGGTTTTAAATGAAATGAAGGATTAGAGCGAATTTTTGCACTCATCAATTGTCCAAGTACGGCATGTTCAGTTAACCACCCCGAACCTAAACCGAGACCTGTTGCTGTTTTTTCCTGACGCACCACCAATTCCACTATTTTTTGTTCAGGAATACTGGCAATAGAATATTCACGTATCGCTAAATCATCAAAACCTAAAATCCAATCTTGAAAGGATTCATTGGGACGTTGCTCTGGTAATTGTCTTAAGTTTTTAAACTGCAATATCGCAACTGAGTTTTCACTGATGAGTTGTTGCTGTGCTGCTAAAAAGCACTGTATCTCTTTAAGTGAGTTTCCACATTGAATTTCAAGAATATCTCCAGACGACCAGCTTAGAGCATCGTCATAAGATAACTGAATTTGGTAAATTGGATTGCCTTGGCTGCCGCTATTGAGACAAGTTCGATCTTTTAGAATCAATGAAGTCCAATCATTTTGTTGTGCTATGCGAGATAATTTTTGCGCGCTTAACTGTTCTAAATTTTTTACCCAGCAATCTAAATCTGCCTGTTTTAAATAATCGACACAGACCATTTCAAATAGGGCTTGAGCTTGGTACTGCTGTAAATGTTGCTTTAAAACCTGACCAAATTGACAAAAATGTGTGTAGCGTTTATCACCCAAAGCTAAAATTGCATAAGACTGATGTGACAAATCTAAATTTGCATGGTTGAAGATCTGCTTGATTGCGAACTGTGCAGTGTCAGGTGCATCGCCTTCGCCATAGGTACTCACACACCACAGAACTTTGTTGGCTTGGCGCAATTGTTCTACTGCCAAATATTGCATATCGACAAGGCTGACATTTTGCCCCACGGCGTGTAACTGTTGTGCAGTCTGTTGAGCAATATTCTCTGCTTGACCAGACTGACTTGCAAAAATAATTAAACAATCATTTTGATTAAAGGTCGCTATCCGCTTTTGCTTACGATGACTTAAAATCAAGTAAGCAATGATCACGGCATAAATTACCAATAAAATCACTAATGCAATGAAAACAACAGCCACAGAATATGTCATTAAATGATATTACCTATACCGCAGACCAAATCAGCAAAATAATCAACGCTAAACTTATAGCGCTAAGTACAAGATGAGTAACCAAGCGCGTTTTAATGCTTAAAAATAGAATATAGCCGACTAAGGACAACGCAATAAAAATAATGGCGCTGATATCAATGAGCCAGCTCCAAGCCAAACCTGAATTTTTACCGCGGTGTAAATCATTCAACATAGAAACTGTTGAAGCTGGTTTTTGGGTAATTTCCGTTTCACCCGTATCTGCCATGACCCAAATATCAGTTGCGCCTGCTGGACTTTCTAAGCGAATCATCACTTCATTGTCCATGACTTCGCTACTTTGATAACGTCCCACCACATTTTGCTGTTGGCGAACATAGCTTAAAATAGTGTCACTGGGGTTTTCTTGCTGCTTGATCGACTTTAAAACGGACTCAGGCAAAATCAATTGAGTGGTTTTTTCTGTTTTAGCGGGTTCAAACCACTCAGGATGATTTAACAATAATCCTGTCACAGAAAAAAATAATAAAGTTAAAAATGCGAAAGCAGAAAGCCAGCCATGCACATAACGTGAATGGCGGTAAAAATCACGACGTTGATACACGTATTAAGCCTCGATGAACTCTAGATTCAACATTAGTTCACTTTTTGAAAATGAAGTTTGACTGTACCAATTTCTCTTTGCGCAGGCAGCGTTTGGTTTGAGCCTTTGGCTTTGACATCCAAATCAAAAGTTTGATAAGAATGATCACCGTGCTCACGAGATGTTTCAATATGAATCAGGTACTTGCCTGCTGCTACCGCTTTGCCTGTTTCATCTTTACCGTCCCAAGCCAACTTATATTGACCGGGCTGACGTGATGGTTTAGCCACAGCATCTAAGTTTGGCATTTGACGACCGTAACGGCGCCACCATACATAGTTAGAGTTAATCCATTTTTCATCTTTACCCCAAACTGCCAATGTACGAACAATTTGTTTATTGGCGTCAGTGACCCATACCGAAACATAAGGCGCACGATATTTTTCAACGGCAATTTTAGGAATGCTTAAGTCAATAACCGCTTGATAACCCGCGGGCCATTTTGCAGAGGATTGGCTTGCTACAGTTCGCATTTCTACATTTTGCGGCATTTGAACTAGACTGTTCCAACCCGAACTTTGATGAACCTGACCATTGCTTAAAGTCACTTTTGCTTCATAACCAATGAGAGTCTCAATTAACTCTAAACCTTCTGATGGTGTCATTGCAGCTAAAGCGGTGGCTAATGCATCGGCATCTGCGGCACAGGTTCCGACCACAACACATTGTTCAACTTGCTGCACAGGCATGCCCGTTTTCGGGTCAAGTAAATGGCTTTGTCCTGCCAATGTACGATAGCCCTGTCCACTAAATGCAATCGCTTGATCATTTAAGTTCAGGACTTGTTGTGGCGCGCTATTGTCATTATGTACAAAGGCATCTTGCACACCAATTTTCCAGCCCTCTTTTTGTGGTGCATTGCCCCAAACACGGATGTCACCACCAATATCAACTAACAAACCTTCAATGCTTGGTACAGCTTTACGTGCCGCAACTAGTGCGCGGTCAATAATATAACCTTTCGCATAGGCATCAGGTGCAAATTTCACTGCTGAATCCATGGTTATGCTGTGCTGTTCTACATCTAATTTGACACTGTCAGATTGCAACTGATTTAAAACGTGTGTACGCATCGCTTCATCAAGTTTGACTACACCTTGTGACTGCTCCCACAAAGTAATCAGTTGTCCTAATCGTGCATCAAAAGCACCACAGGTTTTATCACGCCAAGTTTCACAAGCTGCAATCACTTCAAAAAGTTCTGCTGAAACCTTGCCCTGTTTATTGTTATTTAAAGCCGTAATTTCACTGTCATTCCGCCAAGTTGATAACACCTGATCTAATTGGCTAATTTCTTTTTGAATGACCTCTAAAGCAAGTTTTGCATCTTGTTTAGAAACCCCTTGAACCACCACATCTAAAGACGTACCCAATATATGGTCACGATGGAAGCGATGCGTTTGTGTGGCAACATTTTCAGACTGTTCTATTTTTTCACTTTGCTCAGCAGCATTTGTGTGAAAAGGAGAAATCAGTGCCAACGCTATAACCAATGGTGAGAGACGAAATGCCTTACGAATAGGATAAAAATTTCTTAAAGCAGATGACATACTGATTCTCCGGAATATTTTTATGAATATTATTGATAATGATAGTAGTTATCAAGTAGATTACGCACATTCTATTAAATAAAGTTGATCTGGAGTAGCCAACAATGAATAACTGGTTAAAAATTGCTTTACTCACGTCATTACCTGTACTTAGTCACGCACATACCATGAGTCCATTTCTGCTTCCTGAAGTGTTTGATACCAAAGCCGCGCAAAGTATTAGTTTCCAAAGCGGTATTACAATAGAAAAATTCTTTGTTGCGGGAAATAATTTTAAAACCACTTATGTCATTACTGAACCTGATGGTCAACTAAAACCAATAAATGCAGCAGCAACATTAAAACGCTTTAATATTGCGGAATTTGATTTGCCTAAAGAAGGTACTTACCGTATCCGTACTCAAGATGCGCTCGGTAATAGCGGAAAATATGCATTGGTTGATGGTCGCTGGTTACGTGTTCGTCCAGCTCGCGCTCCAATGCAAGCGCCAGCAGCTAAACCAACTGAAACAGCAACCACTCAAAAAGCACCTGTCAACACTCAACCACCACGTGTTATTGCTGCGGATCAAGTTCCTGCAAATGCACAAACGCTGGAAGTCGCGAATCATTTTATTGCTGAAAGTTATGTCACTAAGGGCAAACCTACTGCTATTCCTGCGCCAAGTAAAAAAGGCTTTGAGTTCAAATTATTGACTCATCCAAACGAGTTATATGCAGGTGAATCACTCAAAGCTCAAGTGTTGATAAATGGGAAACCTGTTCCAAACCTTGAAATAGATGTATTTAAAGGTGCAGGCAGTTATGAGCCAAATGTAAAACGTGAACAGCCGCATGTAAAAACCAATGCTAAAGGCGAAGTAGAAATTAAATTCGATCAAGCAGGTATTTATTTAATTACCACGGCTTACCCAGAAGCAAATCCTGATGCGACAAAAAAACCGGCAACTGAAAACTTTACTTATGGCTTAACTGTAGAAGTCACAGAATAATTTTTATGAATCGATAAAATCTAAAAAATGAGCCATATAAAAAAGCCTCTATTTTCAAATAGAGGCTTTTTTTAACAGTTATAGAAGATTAAAAATTATAGATAGCAACTGCATTTATACGATTATCTTCACCAGTCTTACTACCATTTGGTGCAGCAGCAAAAGCTTCACGTTCACCATAGACGTATTCCAGACCAAAACTTAAAGGTTTGGTTGGGCTATAAAAAACATTTGCCCAAGCTTGCCATAAGTCTTTATTGGCTTTGGTCTTATCCGCTAATGCATTGATATAGTCTGGATCTTCATCAAAAGTCATATAACCATAACCTACAGTACCACGTAGTTTTTCATTAAATTGCTGAGTAAGACCTATAGTAATCGAATCAAACTCACTTTGTACAAGGCTACCATCCGTTTGTGTCACCACACCACTATTGGCAAAGGACACAAAGCTGCTGTCGCCTTTCACATGATAGTAGTCTGCTTTTAAAGTTGTTCCCGGAACTACCTCATATTTAGCCCCTAAACCGACACCCCATGCCATTTCTTCATCTATATTGGTTCTTTTTTCATGCCCCATGGCACGTGCACTGACATTTAAGTTGTTGGCAAATTGATGATTTAAACGCGCAGTTAAAGCAGGCAAACGTTGCGTAATTGAAGCATCTTTCGGATCTTCAAGCGCCATAACCAGATTTGTTTGTGGAGTGAATTTAGTGGTATGACGAACCTGTGCAGTACGTTTCACAGCCCCACCAACATATGCCAATGCATCAATGGTTTCAGGCATATAATCGGGCACTGCAAAATTTGACCAAGTCTGACCAATCAGCCAATCGGCATACGCTAAGTAAGCATGACGAATACGTAAATTATCGAGGTTTGCTCCCCCCAGAAAATCCACCTCAATTTTACCTTTTACTTCTTGATCAGCCACTTGGCTTTTAAAATCAAGACCTAAACGAGTGGCAGCCAATGTCGATTTTAAGCGATCACTGTTCTCTGCATTTCCTTTAAGTGGTACCGAATTAATTTGATTGTACGGTATATTTACATTACCACCGCCTTCAGATTGATAGGATGCATCTATACGAACATTTCCGTAAAAATTAAACTCTGCCCCTTGTGCCGTTTTAAGCACAGATTTTGGAGTTGCAGTAACTTGCTGAGTTTGAACGGGTGCAATTGACGTTGCAGACTGTACGTTTTGTTGTTCAATAAGCGTACGTAAAGCTTGGACTTCTTGTCTGAGCTGTTCAACCTCTTGAGACTGCTTGTTTGGTACTTGGGTTTGCGCTTGAGTGGACAAGCTCATACCGCCCATACTTAAAGCAATCATGCTCATCATAAGGTTACGTTTTATTGTTGGTTCGGTTAATTGCGTGCTGTTCATCCTAAACTCACTTATGATTATTCGACAATATTTATGATTGTTCGACAAGATTCTAGCAATAGATCACCAGTGCTACGATGGCGATCTATATCACTTAGACTATTGTCTTTATTGGGAAAGATAGAAAATTATTGAGTCACTTTTCTCGTTATTGGTGACGTGTTAACACTATGCTGTACATGGGTTTGACCATCTACAGAAGCTTTAAGATTCACGAGAAATATAGCGATTGCTGCCAATACACCAGGAATGGCAATGACCAAAAAGTTCATTTGATGCGGAAGTTCAAAAGTTAATAAAGCACCGGTCAGAACAGGTCCAACAATTGCACCTATACGACCAATACCTGAAGCCCAGCCCATACCTGTAGAACGGACGGCTGTTGGGTAAAACTGTGCGACAAAGGTATAAAGTAGAATTTGAGATCCAATTGTTGCAGCACCAGCAATTGCAATCAGGGTATAAAGCACAGCTTGCGGACTATTGAAGCCAAGTAAAATAAGCGCAATTGCACCGACAGTAAACATAATGGTGAGCACTGGTTTTAAATGGAATTTATCCGCGAGAACACCGCCACCGATTGCACCCACCATGCCACCAATATTTAATGCAAATAGGAACATCAAGCTTGCACCTAACGAATACCCTGCCTGAATCATGAGTTTTGGTAACCAGCTGCCTAATGCATACACCATAAGCAAGCACATAAAAAATGCAGCCCAGAACATTAAGGTACTGAACATACGACCTTGCTGAAATAAAGCATGTAACGGTGCATCATCACCAACAGTTGCTTCGTTTAAAACAAATGTTGTTTCCGCGGTCATTACTTGTTGTGGTGCAATTTTTTGCACAATTGCACGAGTCCGTTCTGTTTCGCCCTTTTTGGTCAAAAACATGAGGGATTCTGGTAAAAACTTCCAAATGATTGGTAAGGTCAACAATGGAATGCTGGCAATATAGAACATGATTTTCCAGCCATAAGTGGGTACTAACCAAGCACCCAATAATGCTGAGGCCATACCACCAATGGCATAACCACTAAACATAATGGCAACCAAAGTACTGCGAATACGTTTGGGTGCATATTCAGTCATGAGCGCCACGACGTTTGGCATGACCCCACCAATTCCTAAACCCGCTAGAAATCTTAAAGTTCCAAATTCAGTTGGTGTAGTTGCAAATGCACCTAGAAAAGTAAAGCCACTGAAAATAGTAATACAAATCATGATGGTCTTTTTACGACCAAGTTTATCTGATAGCGTACCAAAACTCATGGCACCAAACATCATGCCAAATAATGCTGTACTGGCAAGTAATCCAGCTTGTACTGTCGTTAATGCCCACTCTTGCATAAGAATCGGTAAAACTACGCCATAAATGACTAAGTCATAGCCATCGAAAATAATAATCATTAAACACCAAATAAGTACGCCCCAATGAAAAGGGGTAAATTTGGCTTCATCCACTAATGTATTAATGTTCAGTTTATTGGTATTCACTTTGCGCTCCTGCATATGAATCACTAGATTTGTGCAAACAATGAGGCAAAGCATTTTTTTTGTCCAAAACCGATTACATATATCTTCATACCTTAAAAGTTTGTGTTTAATTTTCTCATTAGAAAAACAATACTTTAAAAATATCAAAACAATAAAATCGGGCTTTATTTGGTATAAAAAAGACCTGCTCATCAAATCAGGTAACTTGATGAGCAGGTCTTTTTTTAAATTATGCTTTCAATTTGCCTAATACTGAACTAAAGCTGAAAAGAATTCCTTTATAGTTTAAATAACAGCACGATCATATTTAATCGCTTCTAGGTCATAAACCTGATAAATACAATCAAATAATGAGCGAATATCTTCACTCTCATCCATGCTGCGAATTGCCAAAAAAATCGGGCTGACAGCAGCGTCATCCAGTAATGGAATATAGTGCAAATGTGATAGCTGAATGGTTTTAGCACTTTCAGGAACAATACAAATCCCCTCACCGGCTGCAACCAAGCCTAGTGCAAGCTGGATTTCACGCACTTCTTTTAAGTTTTTTGGATCTAAACTATATTCAGAAAAAAGTGATCTGACTTGAGTAGAAAAATTGGGTTTAGGATGACTCGGATATAAAAATAATTTTTCATCCACAATATCGGTTAGATATACCCCTGCCTTTTGTAAAGCAAGTGGATGGCTTGAATGTACCGCAACCATTAAAGGTTCTTCTCGTAAAAGTATACGCCTTATTGCTGGGTCTGAAATACGCAGTCGACCAAAACCAACATCAATACGACCTTCTTTAAGTGCTTGTATTTGTTCTTTGGTACTCATTTCAATCAGCTCAATTTTTAAATGCGGCTGCTGTTGGCGGAATAAATAGACAATTTTTGGCAACAAACCATACAGCAAAGAGCCGACAAAACCCATGGTCACGGTTTTTTCAACCATTCCTACGCGCTTAGTCATCGCTTTAATTTCTTCTGCATTAGACAAAAGTTTAACAGCGTGTTGATAAAAAAATTGACCTGCTTCCGTGGTTAATAATGGGCGGCTACCACGTTCAAAAAGTTGTATTCCTAGCTCTGCTTCAAGGTTTTGTATCTGGCGGCTTAAAGGCGGTTGAGCAATAAACAGTTTTTCGGCTGCTTTAGTAAAACTCTGCTCTTCTACAACCGCCACGAAATAACGTAAATGTCTCAGTTCCATAACAACCCATACCTTTTAAGCATAATAAAATGCAAATTTGATCTTCGACAGTAAATCTTTATTCTTTTAAGGTATATCACAAGAGATACACAAAGCAAGATTGAGAAAGCTAAAAATGTATAAATCCATAGAAACATTGTTAGTCGAAATTCCAACCATCCGCCCACATAAAATGGCGGTTGCAACCATGCAAACCCAAACATTGGTATTGGTAAAGATTGTCACAGAAGATGGTTTTATCGGCTGGGGCGAAGCGACCACAATTGGTGGATTGGGATATGGTGATGAAAGCCCAGAAAGTGTAAAAACGAATATCGAGACCTATTTCGCGCCTTTATTGAAATCACTTTCAGGCTTAAATTTTGCTCAGACAATTCAAACCATTAAACGTAACATTAATGGTAACCGCTTTGCTAAGTGTGCGATTCAAACGGCTTTACTGGATATTCAAGCACAGCGTTTAGACCTACCGTTAAGCGAAATTTTGGGTGGACGTTTACGTGACAGCGTTCCAGTTTTATGGGTACTCGCTTCAGGTAATACTGAAAAAGATATTGCTGAAGCAAAAAAAATGATCGAGTTGAAACGTCATAACGTATTCAAACTTAAAATTGGTTCACGTCCAGTTGAAGCAGATGTAGAACATGTCCTTGCGATTAAAAAAGCTTTAGGTGCTGATATTTCAATTCGTGTAGATGTTAACCGTGCATGGTCAGAACTTGAAGCCATTAAAGGTATTCAAGCGTTACAAGATGGTGGGGTTGATTTAATTGAACAGCCTTGTGCCATTGAAAACCTTGATGCAATGCAACGTTTAACCCACCGTTTTGATATTGCCATTATGGCGGATGAATCATTGAACGGTCCACACAGTGCTTACCAAATAGCACGAAACAATGGTGCATCTGTATTTGCGGTTAAGGTCGCTCAATCTGGCGGTCTGATTGAAGGCTGTGAAGTTGGAAAAATTGCCAAGCTTGCAGGCATCGAGCTTTATGGTGGCACCATGCTTGAAGGTCCTGTGGGAACCATTGCTTCAGCACATGTTTTTTCAACATTTGACAACTTAGCGTATGGCACAGAATTATTTGGTCCATTACTACTAACTGAAGAAATTTTAAAAACACCACTTCAATATCAAAACTATGAGTTGGTGCTACCAACTGTATCTGGTTTGGGTATCGAACTGGATTTAGACAAAATTGAAAACTTACGTCGTTAATACAGATCGTTATATACCTTATTAGTAGGAGCTGAATATGCTTTTCCAAGTACACATGGATGTGAACATCCCTCGTGATATGCCAGCCGAACAAGTCAATGAAATTAAGGCAGTTGAAAAGGCCTATTCACAAGACTTACAGCAGCAAGGCAAATGGCGTCACATTTGGCGCGTTACAGGTCAATATTCAAACATCAGTATTTTTGATGTTGAAAGCAATGAAGAACTACACAATATTTTGCAAGGTCTGCCCCTCTATCCTTATATGAATATTGAAGTTATGGCATTGAATCGCCACCCATCTTCAGTGCGTAGTGATGACAGTTAATTGAAAAATTGAAATGGGTGAAATGATTCGCCCGCTTTAGAAATAAGATCCAAATTGGTATTAAACAAGGAGATGTGGCAAGCAAAAGAGCTAGCAAGATGCCAGCATCGCAAGCCACTTAAAAAAACTTCTCATACTTCAGGAGCATTAGTATGAACCGTCAAGAAATCGATAAATTAGTAAAACAAATGAATGTGGATACGGCAACAGGATCTGTTGATGCACGCGTTCAACAAATTGTGGTTCGTTTAGTCGGTGATCTATTTCAAGCGATTGAAGATTTAGATATTTCACAAACTGAATTGTGGAAAGGTCTAGAGTATTTCACTGATGCAGGTCAAGCCAATGAATTAGGCCTTTTGGCTGCTGGTTTAGGTCTTGAACATTATCTAGATTTACGTGCCGATGAAGCTGATGCTAAAGCAGGCATTACGGGTGGTACGCCACGTACAATTGAGGGTCCATTATATGTTGCGGGTGCGCCTGAATCAGTTGGCTTTGCACGTATGGATGATGGTTCAGAATCTGACAAAATCGCCACTTTAATTATTGAAGGTACAGTGACTGATACTGAAGGCAATATCATTCCAAATGCTAAAGTTGAAATTTGGCATGCTAACAGCCTAGGCAACTATTCCTTCTTTGATAAATCGCAGTCTGAGTTCAACTTACGTCGTACTATTTTAACCGATGCTGATGGTCAATATACCGCTTTAACCACCATGCCAGTAGGCTATGGTTGCCCACCTGAGGGTACGACACAATTTGTTCTGAACAAATTAGGTCGTCACGGTAACCGTCCTTCTCATGTGCATTACTTCATCTCTGCACCGGGCTACCGCAAATTAACAACTCAATTTAACATCGAAGGTGACAAATACCTTTGGGACGACTTTGCTTTCGCTACACGTGATGGTCTGGTTGCGACTGCTGAAGATGTCACTGATGAAGCTGAAATTGCACGTCGTAATTTGGATAAAGCATTCAAGCACATTTCGTTCAATGTTGAACTTGTGAAAGATGTTGCTGCTGCACCAACCACTGAAATTGATCGTCGTCGCGTAAGCGCTTAATTATTTAGCAATAGAAACCAAGATGTACCTTGCGTTGACATCTTGGTGACTTCCTCACATTGGAAAGTCGGAGAACGGACATGCCACGTATTCCTGTTATCAATACCAGCCATCTAGATCGAATTGATGAATTACTTGTAGACAATTTTGAAACGGGTGAATTTAAACTTCATCGTTCAGTTTTTACTGACCAAGCCCTTTTTGACCTAGAAATGAAATATATCTTCGAAGGTAACTGGGTCTACTTGGCACATGAAAGTCAAATTCCAAATAATAACGATTTTTACACCACACACATTGGTCGCCAACCAATCATTATTGCGCGTAACCGCAATGGCGAACTCAATGCCATGATTAATGCGTGCTCACACCGTGGCGCACAGCTTTGTCGTCATAAACGTGGTAATAAAGCGACTTATACTTGCCCATTCCATGGTTGGACATTCAACAACTCGGGTAAATTATTAAAAGTTAAAGATCCTTCTGATGCCGGTTATTCAGATTGCTTTAACAAAGAAGGTTCACACGACCTTAAAAAAGTTGCACGTTTTGAAAGCTATAAAGGTTTCTTGTTTGGTAGTTTAAATCCTGACGTACCTACACTTGAAGAATTCTTGGGTGAAACGACAAAAATCATTGATATGATTGTCGATCAGTCAGAACAAGGTCTAGAAATTTTACGTGGTGCATCAACCTATACTTACGATGGTAACTGGAAACTCACTGCTGAAAATGGCGCAGATGGTTATCACGTTTCTGCCGTACATTGGAACTATGCAGCAACCACTCAACAGCGTAAAGAAAAAGAAGCTGCTGACAATGTTCGTGCAATGAGCGCAGGTTCATGGGGCAAACAAGGCGGTGGTTCTTACGGTTTTGACAATGGTCACATGTTGCTTTGGACACAATGGGCAAACCCAGAAGACCGTCCAAACTTCCCGAAAGCTGAAGAATATACCGAAAAATTCGGTGCTCCAATGTCAAAATGGATGATCGAACGCTCACGTAATTTGTGCCTGTATCCAAACGTTTATTTTATGGATCAGTTCGGTTCACAAATTCGTGTCCTCCGCCCTATTTCAGTCAACAAAACTGAAGTCACCATTTACTGTATCGCTCCAGTTGGTGAAGATAAAGAATCGCGTACACGTCGTATTCGTCAATATGAAGACTTTTTCAATGCCTCAGGTATGGCAACCCCAGATGACTTAGAAGAATTCCGTGCATGCCAAGCAGGCTATGCAGGGATTGAGCTTGAGTGGAACGACATGTGCCGTGGTTCTAAGCATTGGATTCATGGTCCAGATGAAGCAGCAGATGAAATTGGTTTAAAACCATTGCTTTCAGGTATTAAAACTGAAGATGAAGGTCTATACCTCGCTCAACATCAATATTGGCTCAAAACCATGAAACATGCGATTGCAGCTGAAAAGGAATTGGCAGCATCTGAAGGAGAAGTTGCATGAATACAGTCGTGACTTTAAATAAAACATCTTTAGAAAATATTGCGCAATTTCTCTATAAAGAAGCACGTTTTTTAGATGATGAACAATGGGATGACTGGTTGCAGTGCTATGCACCGACCGCATCATTTTGGATGCCTGCTTGGGATGATGATGACAAACTGGTTGAAGATCCTGAAACCGAAATTTCGCTGATTTACTATCCAAATCGTCAAGGTTTAGAAGATCGCGTGTTCCGTATTAAGACAGAACGTTCTTCTGCAACCATGCCAGATACTCGCACTAGCCACAATATTTCTAATGTTGAAGTTGTCGAGCGTAATGGTGATCAAGTCACTGTACGCTTTAACTGGCACACATTGAGTTTCCGTTATAAAACTAGTTATAGCTATTTTGGTATGTCGCGTTACATTATCGATTTTTCTGGTGCAGAACCGAAAATCGTCAGTAAATATGTGGTACTGAAAAACGATTATATCAACCAAGTAATTGATATCTACCACTTGTAAAAAAACAAACAAAAACTCTTCAGCCAAATGGAAGATTGGCTGAAGAAGAACATCAGTTTTAAATATTTATAGGATTCTAGCCATGTCAAACCTTAATGTTGCACTTCAATTTGAAGATGGCGTTACACGTTTTATCAGCGTCGCTCAAGGCGAAACTTTATCTGATGCTGCCTACCGTCAAAAAATCAATATTCCTTTGGACTGTCGAGATGGGGCTTGTGGAACGTGCCGTGCTTTTTGTGAATCGGGTTCGTTTGACATGCCTGAAGAAACTTATATTGAAGATGCATTAACACCAGAAGAAGCTGCGGAAGGTTATATTTTAGCATGTCAGTGTCGCCCAACTTCTGATGCTGTATTTCAAATTCAAGCCTCTTCTGAATTATGTAAAACAGAAATTCACCAATTTCAAGGTACGCTTGAGCGTGTTGAAAAGTTATCAGACTCCACCATCACTTTTGATATTCAGCTTGATGAAGGTCAACCTGACATTCACTTCCTAGCCGGTCAATATGTAAATGTAGGACTACCTAATACTGCCGAAACACGTTCTTATTCTTTCAGTTCTAAACCAGGTAATCGCTTAACCAGTTTTGTGGTACGTAACGTGCCAAATGGCAAAATGAGTGATTTTTTAAGTGCCACTGCCCAAGTGGGTGACAAAATGACTTTCGCGGGTCCATTTGGCAGTTTCTATTTACGTCCAGTGACGCGTCCTGTACTTATGTTGGCAGGCGGTACAGGTATTGCACCTTTTATGTCGATGCTACAAGTTCTAGAAGAAAAAGGTTCAGAGCACCCAGTACGCTTAGTTTTTGGTGTCACCAATGACTTTGACTTAGTGGCGATTGAAAAATTAAATGAACTTCAAAACAAATTCCCTTGGTTTGAATATCGTACTGTTGTTGCAAATCCAGAATCTGCTCATGAACGCAAAGGCTATGTGACCGGTCATATTGACAATGATTGGTTAAACTGTGGCGATGTTGATGTTTATCTCTGCGGTCCAGTTCCAATGGTTGAAGCTGTTCGTGGTTGGTTAGACACTGAAGGCGTAAAACCTACGAGTTTCTTATTTGAAAAATTCTCTGCAAATTAATTAAGGGAAGAAATCAAATGTCTGATCGTCAAAGATTTAAAAACAAAGTCGTGATTGTAACTGGCGCTGCTCAAGGCATCGGTCGTGGTGTTGCACTACAAGTGGCATCGGAAGGTGCACAAGTGGTCATGGCGGATTTATCCGAGTATGTTGCAGAAGTGCTTGCTGAAATTCAAGCCACAGGTGGCGATGCTGTCAGCATTAATGCTGACTTAGAAACTTTTGCAGGTGCACAATCGGTAGTTGAAAAAAGCATTGCAACTTATGGTCGTGTCGATGTACTTATTAACAATGTTGGTGGTGCAATCTGGATGAAACCTTTTCAAGAGTTTTCTGAACAAGAAATTATCAAGGAAGTAAATCGTTCACTGTTCCCAACGATGTGGTGTTGCCGCGCAGTTTTACCTGAAATGATTAAAAATCAGAAAGGTACGATTGTAAATGTATCCTCTATTGCAATACGTGGTATTAACCGTGTGCCATATTCAGCATCAAAAGGTGGGGTAAATGGTTTAACCGCCTCCCTTGCCTTTGAACATGCCAAAGATGGCATCCGTGTCAATGCCGTTGCAACGGGTGGAACTGAAGCACCACCGCGAAAAGTACCGCGTAATGCCAACCCACTTTCTGAAAATGAACAACAATGGATGCAAGAAGTGGTTGATCAAACCATTGATCGTACGTTCTTAGGTCGTTACGGCAGCATTCAAGAACAGGTCAATGCCATTGTATTCCTTGCTTCAGATGAGTCTTCATATATGACAGGAACTGTGGTTCCTGTGGGTGGTGGTGATCAGGGTTAAACCTGATTTCATCAAAGATCAACAGGTGCATTGAATTCTAAGCATGGAGGCAATAGCCCAATGGCAACCCTGTTTAAAACGTTAAAAAATGATTGGTCAATTTCAGCCATTGTTGCAGGATTTTTGGCAGTACTGATTTCCTACGCTGGTCCTTTAATTATCTTTTTCCAAGCTGCCCAAAAAGCAGAAGTCTCAAATGCCATGATGATTTCATGGATTTGGGGAATTTCAATTGGAGCTGCGGCGGCTGGTATTTTTCTATCGATTAAATACAAAGTTCCAGTGATTACCGCTTGGTCTGCCCCCGGAACAGCCTTACTGGTCACGCTATTTCCGCATATTTCTTTAAATGAAGCCGTGGCTGCTTATATCACTTCTGCTGTGGTCATTTTTCTGATCGGGATTACAGGCTGTTTTGACAAACTCTTGAAATGGATTCCTCAAGATGTCGCAGCTGGCATGATGGCAGGAATTCTTCTTCAGTTTGGTTTAGGGCTTTTTACTGCCACTGACACCATGCCGATGATTGTCTTCGGTATGTTAATAGTATTTCTGATTGCAAAACGTTTGGTGCCACGCTATGCAATGGTTTGGGTGCTTATTTCAGGCGTAGTGTTGAGTCTATTTTTTGGCAAGATGAATCCTGTTAATGTCAATTTCACCCTTGCTATTCCGCAATTTATTGCACCCGAATGGACTTGGAATTCAACCCTCAATCTTACCATTCCACTTATTTTAGTCAGCCTTTCTGGACAGTTTTTACCAGGTATGGCAATCATGAAATTGAGTGGTTACGACACCCCTGCTAAACCAATTATCACTGCGACCAGTATTGCATCTCTTGCGGTCGCTTGTGTTGGCGGTATTACCATTGTTCTTGCTTCAATTACTGCTGCATTATGCATGGGTAAAGATGCACACGAACTCAAAGAAAAGCGTTATATCGCAGGCATTGCCAACGGTATTTTTTATATCCTAGGTGGTTTATTTGCAGGCAGCATTGTCATGTTGTTTAGCTTACTGCCTAAAGAACTCGTTGCAGCATTAGCTGGACTTGCTCTGCTCGGTGCAATTGCAACCAATATTTCAGTTGCGATGAAAAATGAATCTCATCGTGATGCAGCCCTAATTACATTCCTTGCTACCGCATCTGGTATGCATTTTTTAGGGCTTAGTTCAGTCTTTTGGGGCATTTGTATCGGTGTTATTGCACATTTATTTTTGACTAAACGTGAACCGAATACCACTGCTCTGCCTTCAACTCAAAGTTCAAAAAGTTAATGGGCAAATACTTGTCTAGGAAACATTATGATTGATAAAAGCACATCATCTTTAACAGAAGCCTTATCCCAAATCAAAGATGCTTCCACCATCATGATTGGCGGCTTCGGTACCGCAGGACAACCCGCAGAACTGATTGATGGTCTCATCGAACTTGGAATTAAAGATTTGATCATTGTCAATAACAACGCAGGCAATGGCGATTACGGTTTGGCTAAGCTGCTCAAGACAGGCGCTGTACGTAAAATCATTTGTTCTTTCCCGCGCCAATCTGACTCTTATGTATTCGATGAAATCTACCGTGCGGGTAAAATTGAATTAGAACTGGTGCCTCAAGGCAACTTGGCTTGTCGTATTCAAGCTGCGGGTATGGGACTGGGTCCGATTTATACCCCAACAGGTTTTGGTACTTTGCTGGCTGAAGGCAAACCAACCCTGAACTATGAAGATAAAGACTACGTGTTGGAAAACCCTATCCGTGCTGACTTTGCCCTCATTAAAGCCCATCAAGGCGACTGTTGGGGTAACTTGGTCTACAACAAATCTGCACGTAACTTTGGCCCGATCATGGCCATGGCAGCGGATATTACCATTGCACAAGTGGCTGAAGTGGTTGAACTTGGTGTTTTAGATCCAGAACATATCATCACCCCAGGTATTTTTGTCCAACACGTGGTTCAGGTGAAACCTGCCCAATAATTGGCATCGGAGATAAGAAATGAGCTATACCAAATTAACCCGTGACCAAATTGCAGAACGTGTGGCACAAGATATTCCAGATGGTGCTTATGTCAACCTCGGTATTGGTTTGCCGACCAAGATTTCCAACTATTTACCCTCAGACAAAGATGTGTTTTTACATTCTGAAAATGGCTTATTGGCCTTTGGTCCACCACCTGCCAAAGGTGAAGAAGATCCTGAATTGATTAATGCTGGTAAAGAATTCGTGACTTTGCTTAAAGGCGGTTCTTACTTCCATCATGGCGATTCATTCGCGATGATGCGTGGTGGTCATCTTGATATTTGTGTTTTGGGTGCATTCCAAGTAGCTGAAAATGGTGATTTGGCCAATTGGCATACCGGTGCCCCAGATGCGATTCCCGCAGTCGGTGGCGCGATGGATTTAGCGGTGGGTTCGAAAAAAGTCTTTGTCACCACCGATCACGTGACTAAAAAAGGCGAACCCAAAATTGTCGCTGAACTGGCATATCCTGCCACAGGTTTAAAATGTGTGGATCGTATTTATACCGATCTGTGTGTGATTGATATCACGCCAGAGGGCATGAAAGTCACTGAAAAAGTAGCTGGTCTAACATTTGATGAACTTCAGGCTTTGACTGGTGCAACTTTAATCGATGCAACGAACTAAGTTTCAGATTTGCTGAGGCACGACGGAGTCTTACTGGATGGAGTCGAATACAAGGAGCTCGTTCTTGTTACTTTTTTAAAAAAGTAACCAAAAACCCAGTCATCAACAAAACCTGTTCACTGTAAACATCTATCCAATTGGATTGCAAAAACAATCCTTATAAAAATTTGGATAGGTTGTTGATGACATCCAGCACAAGCAAATTCTGAATATCTGAGTGGTTGTAAACAACAAGCTCAGAAGAAATTTAAAGGATAAAAATAGAATGAAAAATGCTTATATCGTAGATGCAATTCGTACCCCATTTGGACGTTATGCCGGTGGTTTATCTCCCATCCGTGCCGATGACTTGGGTGCCATTCCAATTCAAGCCTTGATGCAACGTAACCCATCCGTCAATTGGGCGGCGGTGGATGACATCATCTATGGTTGTGCCAATCAAGCCGGTGAAGACAACCGTAATGTCGGTCGGATGTCGGCCTTACTCGCAGGTGTACCGTATCAAGTGCCTGCCACGACAGTCAATCGTCTGTGTGGTTCATCCCTTGATGCTGTGGCGATGGCAGCACGTGCAATTAAAGCAGGTGAAGCAGACTTAATTATTGCTGGCGGTGTGGAAAGCATGAGTCGTGCACCTTTGGTAATGGGTAAATCAGATTCCGCTTTTGGTCGTGCTCAAAAGCTGGAAGACACCACCATGGGCTGGCGTTTTATCAATCCTAAATTGAAAGAGCTGCATGGTGTCGAAACCATGCCGCAAACCGCTGAAAATGTGGCAGCACAGTTCAATGTTAACCGTGCCGATCAAGATCAATTTGCATTGACCAGTCAACAACGTACTGCGGCAGCGCAAGCACGTGGTTTCTTTGATAAAGAAATTGTACCTGTAAGTATTCCACAGCGTAAAGGCGAGCCTGTTGTCATCTCTCAAGATGAACATCCACGTGCTACCACACTTGAAGTCTTAACCAAACTAAAACCTGTGGTGAAAGCTGACGGTACAGTGACAGCAGGCAACGCCTCAGGCATTAACGATGGTGCAGCAGCCTTGTTGATTGCTTCGGATGATGCGATTGCAAAATACAGTTTGAAAGCCCGTGCCAAAATCATTGGTGCAACCACAGTCGGTGTTGAACCGCGCATCATGGGCTTTGCACCTGCACCTGCGATCAAAAAACTACTGGCTCAAACGGGTTTAACCCTTGAGCAAATGGATGTGATTGAACTCAATGAAGCCTTTGCAGCACAAGCTTTGGCGGTGACGCGCGATTTAGGCATTGTCGATGGTTCAGAGAAAGTGAATCCGAATGGTGGAGCGATTGCACTTGGTCATCCACTGGGTGCATCGGGTGCACGTTTGGTGACGACAGCGCTGAACCAACTTGAAGCGATAGGCGGACAATATGCACTGTGTTCAATGTGTATCGGTGTCGGTCAAGGCATCGCGCTCATTATTCAACGGGTTTAAAAATTTACTTCTCTAATTTAACTTCTTCTTGTCACGAGGAGTTTTAATAAAGAGGATGCTCAGCTATTTCTCCTCCCTTTTTAAAGGGAGGTCGGGAGGGATTTTATGCCAACATTTATTTCAAATGATGCAACCATCAATTACGCAACTTTTGGTGATGCGAGTAAACCTGCGATTATTTTTTCCAATTCTTTGGGAACAAACTATCAAATGTGGCAACTACAAATTGATGCACTGCAAAATGATTTTTTTGTGATTTGTTATGATACCCGTGGTCACGGTGCATCCACCGCCCCTCAAGGCCCCTATAGCATCGAGCAATTAGGGCAAGATGTGGTGAATTTACTTGATCATCTCAATATTGAAAAAGCTGTTTTTTGTGGTATTTCAATGGGTGGTTTAACAGGTCAATGGCTTGCAATTCATCATCCACAACGTTTTAACCATGTGATTGTCTGTAACACTGCTGCAAAAATTGGTCAGGAACAAGCTTGGCAAGAACGTGCAGCATTGGTTCGTGAGCAAGGTCTAGCACCAATTGCATCAACAGCAGCATCACGTTGGTTTACCCTTCCCTTTATCCAAAGCCAAGCAACCATTGTGGAAACGCTGAGTAACGACCTCGCAGCTAGCAGCGCAGAAGGTTATGCAAATTGTTGTGAAGCTTTGGCTAAAGCGGACCTCCGTGAACAACTCAAAGACATTACTGTTCCAGTCTTGATTATTGCGGGTATTCAAGACCCTGTCACCACGGTTACAGATGGTCAATTTATGTTAGATCGTATTCCTAATGCTCAAATATTTGAAATCAATGCTTCACATATTTCAAATATTGAATGTCCGAATGAGTTCAATCAAGCAGTTCAGCGCTTTATTGCTAAATACTAAATACTTAGGCCTCACTTATTTGTGGGGCGTTTGTTTTAAGGGCATCAAATTATTTTAATGTGCTTTTAATTATGGCTATATAGTTGATTAAATTTGTCAAAATAAAATATTTATTTAAAATCTTAATTCTTGCTCATAATCGATAATAGTGGAATAGTTATTGCTATTTTATGTAGTATATGGGGAATTCGCTTTTTGATGTCTTTTTGGGACGGTTGCAATGAATACAGTACGCCAACAAAATTTTCTATTACGTAAAGAGAAAATTTTAGCCATGGCAGAAACGCTGTTGCTGGATAATAATCAAGATATTACGCTTGGAGAACTTGCCTCTGAACTTGATATTGCCAAGGGTACAATTTATAAGCATTTTAAAAGTAAAAATCAGCTTTATTTAGAACTGATTATTTTAAATGAAAGAAGATTATTAGAAATTTCAAAAAATTATAAAAACAATATTAAAACCTATGTTGCTCAATACATGCTTTACAACATGCTAAATTCTAACCGCACAATTTTATTACATGTGATTGAAGACCGATTAACCAATAATGAAAAAAAATTAAAAGAATTATTTGAAGAATTATATCAAATACGGGAAGAACGGATTATTGAAATCAAAGATATGACTGATGAATATCTAAAATCTTTAGATAGTGCTATGTCTATACGCGATTATTTATCTTATGTCTGGACGGTGACTTATGGTGCGTCTTTATTACTCAATTCAACCCATTATCAAAAATCAATTGGTTCACGAGAACGCTTAATCAAACTTTATATTAATCAAGCGCTCATGACACCAGATAAAATATCTTCCATAGATTAACTATTTTTCGATTCATCAGTGATTGGGCATGGATGCCACACATTTCCATCACTATATTAAGTGATGGAAATGATCGAACATCTATCTTATGGTTTAATTATTGCTGAATAATTCCATGGCTTGAACCATCTGAATCATTCATTTGACTGAATAACTCATAACACATCTGACGCAACCATTGATGGCTGGTTTTATGATGACATGACATGTGCCAATATTGTTTTACTGCATAAGTTGGAAAGGTAATTGGAGCATCAAAAATTTGCAAATTACCACGTGACAATAAAACTTCGCTCAAATAATAAGGCACTGTCGCAATTGCATCGGTTTCCTGAACCACTAGCCCTACCCCTAAATAGCTCGGCAGTCGCATTAAAATATTACGTTTTAATTCTAAATTTAATAGCTCATTTTCAATATGGTAATGCCCAAAGCCCGCATCAATATCGATATGTGGTTCATTTAAATATTGTTCAATGGTCAAATTATTACTATTGAGTCGAGGATGGTTTTTTGAAGCGATGACTACATAATATTGTTCAAATAATTTTTGTTGATAAAAACCATTTTCCAAATTCGGTAAAAAGCCAATGGCTAAATCAATTTCACCATTGGCCATTTGATAACTGGTTTCAGAGGTAATACCGCGAACATTTAGGCGAATATGTGAAGCATGTTTTTTTAAATACTGGGAAATTTTAGGCAATAAAACTAAATGTGAAACATCGGTCATCGCAATGGTAAACTTCTGCTGTGAAGTTGACTGGTCAAAATTAATAGTAAAATTATTAATGATCTCAACTTTACTGAGCGCCTCACTGACCAAAGGAAAAAGTTGTTTAGAAAGTTCGGTTGGAACCATTTCATTACCAATCCTTAAAAAAAGAGGATCGTTATAATGCTGTCTGATTTTATTCAGAATATTACTTACTGTCGGTTGACTCATCGACAGATATTCTGCTGCAAGCGAAACACTTTTATATTTATAAATATAGAGAAAAACACTGAGTAATTTACAGTCAAGCTCAAACACTAATCAAAATCCTACTATTTTCTATATGTAACGGTGATACATCATCTACTTTTTTAGATATATTTCCTATATCTATTTATTTCGAATATGCTGTTTCATCGAAATTAAATGATGTTTCATATTATAAATGAATAAGGAAAGACAAGAATAGACTTTTTGTATCAAGCATTACGATTAAAAATAATGATGGAACCTGTTTGACTTAAAACTGAGTTTTTCATATTTAAGTCAAACATTTGATCGATTAGCTAAAAAGCTAAAAACTATTCAGCAGAGATATCTTCAAATAATACAGAAGACAAATAACGCTCACCTGCATCAGGTAAAATTACCACAATGGTTTTTCCAGCATTTTCAGGACGTGCTGCCAATTCAGCCGCAGCTGCCATTGCTGCGCCACTTGAAATTCCCACCAAAATACCTTCCTGCGTTGCAGTTTTACGTGCCCATTCAACGGCTTTAGCACTTTCAATGGCAATCACTTCATCAACTAAATCTAGGTCTAAATTTTTAGGAATAAAGTTTGCACCAATCCCTTGGATTTTATGCGGTCCGGGGGTCAATGCTTCGCCACGTTTGGTTTGCCCAATAATTGGCGATTCCGCAGGTTCAACTGCAACTGAATAAAGTGGTTGATTTCTCACTTGCTCAAAATAGCGAGAAATACCTGTAATCGTACCGCCTGTACCTACGCCAGAAACTAAAATATCAACCTTACCACCTGTGGCTTCCCAAATTTCTGGGCCAGTGGTTTGCTCATGAATTTTAGGATTGGCTGGGTTTTCAAATTGTTGCGGTAAATAATATAAATCAGGTTGTTCAGTAGCTAAACGAACAGCTTCATCAACAGCCCCCTTCATCCCTTTTGCAGGTTCTGTCAGCACCAAATTTGCACCAAAGGCTTTTAATACTTTACGACGCTCAATACTCATACTTGCAGGCATGGTTAAAGTAATAGCATAACCCTTTGCAGCAGCAACAAATGCAAGCGCAATACCCGTATTACCACTGGTGGGTTCTACAATATGCATACCCGGTTTAAGTAAACCTTTTTCTTCAGCATCTGCAATTAAAGCTGTACCGATACGGCATTTCACAGAAAAAGCAGGATTACGGCTTTCAATTTTAGCCAAGACTGTAGCAGGTGAAGAAATTGAACGATTAATACGAATCAATGGCGTGTTGCCAATCGCTTCAGCATTATTGCTATAAACCGCTATACCTAAATTTTTTGGTGTTGGAAAAGCAGAATCTGTTGTCATTTTAACTCCCTTGAGCGATTTTTGATTTTAAGGTCATGGATTCATCATAAGCCATTTATACATTGAAGATAAGCTTTTCTAATTCAATTTTTATGCAACTTTAATTGCCTATTTAAAACTAAAAAATAGAAAATTTTGTCGATAATTACCGTTCAAATTTTCTTAAATAGTTACAACTTAAATGACCTATTTGTCATCAATAAAGTTTGTATTTATTCATGTTATTGCACACAATATCAATCAAATGAAAACTAATTTAGGGAATACGATGTCTAATAAGGGTTATAGCCGATTCTATCGCCAATTTACGCAAAAAATTCTAGATAAGATCGTCACGCCTCAAGTCTTAGGCAACACCACCGAATTAGAAAAAAACATAGAAAATCAATTCGATAAAAAATTAATTTGTTATGTATTACAAGATTCATCGCTAAGCAATACGGTATTAATCGACAGCGAAGCCAAAACACGTAAACTGCCTTCTGTTTTTGCCCCTTTAATGATTCAAGAATTTCAAGAAGAAGATTCTATACTCGCCTTAAATATGCCCAGCTCAAAAAGTGAGGCTTATCATTATTCGGCTAAATTGATTCGAATGATTGAAGTGTTAGAAAAATATCCTGAATACGATATTGAACTGGTGCCTGTGACTGTTTTATGGGGACGTTCGCCTGAATATGAAGATTCTTGGTTTAAGGCTTTATTTTCCGATGCTTGGTCTACCCCATCCAAATTAAAACAAGCCCTCAATATTTCTATATATGGTCGTGAAAACTACATTGAGTTTCATAAACCGATTTCACTTAAAGCCGCGATTGAAGAAGCGAAAATTGAACGTCCAAACTTTTCTCCAGCGCATTCAATTGTCAAAGAACTCAATTCAAATTTTAATAAATACAAAGAAGCAATTTTAGGTCCAGATTTATCAGACCGTCGCAATCTCATTAATAAATTAATGAAAACTGAAACAATTCAAGATGCGATTCGAAAAGAAAGTATTGATCATAAAATTAGTATGTTTGAAGCAGAAAATCGAGCCAAAGGTTATTTAACCGAAGTGGTTTCTGATTTCTCATATTCAACTTTACGTTTTGCTGAAATTGCGCTCACCAAGTTATGGACGCAGCTTTATGATGGTATTGAAGTCCATAATTTCGATACCGTTCGCGAGTTAGCCAAGGATTATGAGATTGTCTATACGCCTTGTCATCGCAGCCATATCGACTATTTGCTGCTCTCTTATGTGATTTTCAATCGTGGCTTAATGGTTCCGCATATTGCAGCAGGTATTAACTTAAACCTACCTGTGGTCGGGCAAATCATGCGCGGTGCTGGCGCTTATTTTATTCGTCGAACCTTTAGTGGAAATGATTTATATACTTCTGTTTTTAAAGAGTATTTACACAGCCTATTATCACGAAACACACCGTTAGAATATTTTATTGAAGGTGGACGTTCACGTACTGGTCTGCTGTTACCACCGAAAAAAGGTATGCTTTCGATGACTGTGCAAAGTCATTTACGTGGTGCAACCAAACCAATTGCCTTTATTCCAACCTATTTCGGCTATGAAAAGCTGATCGAAGGTACATCTTACTTAAATGAACTAAATGGTAAACCGAAGGAAGCCGAATCCATTTGGGGGATTTTAAGTTCAGCACGTAAAATTGAAAAAATCTTTGGGCAAGTGCATGTTAATTTTGGTGAACCCATTTTTCTAGATCAAGTGTTAGCAGCCAACCAAGCAGATCAGATTGAATTAAATATTCATGATGAGTTGCCACAACCCGTGATTCAAACCGTGGATCAAGTAGCAAATTCAATTTTAGAAAATATTAATAAAGCCGTTGTGGTCAACCCTATTTCCTTAATCTCACTTATTTTATTAAATTCTGAAAATCATATTTTAAATGAAAATGATTTAATCTCGCAGATTGATCAATACCGTTATTTACTCAATGAGGTAAAATATGATGCAAGAATGATGATGACCGAGCTGTCCAATGTTGAAATTATTCAATATGCTATCAAGTTAAAACAAGTTGAAGTTTTTAGCCAAAATCATGAAAATTGGATTCGCGTTGCTGAAAGTCAAAAAATACTATTAAGTTATTTTAGTAACAATATTCTGCACTGTTTTATTCTTCCTGCATTAGTTGCAATGATTATTCAATCTCATCAAAAAATATCATGCCATTATTTAATAGATACCATTAAAAATATGTATCCTTCTTTTAAAGAAGAGTTTTTCTTAAAATGGAATCTAGATGAATTAGAAAATGAAATTACTTCAATTATAAATAGCTTAGAAAATTTAGGCTGGATTGTTTTTCAGGATAATACTGTTTCAGTAACATTAGATGAACACATGCAAAGTAAGCTTTTATCACTAGCACATTTATCGAGTGCTAGTCTGAATAATATGCTGATTATCTCAGCATTACTGCAACAATACGCACCAACTCAATCGTTAACGCTCAAAGCGTTAGAAAATATGAGTAAAGCTGTACTGCAAAAACTTTCTCAAATGCAAAAAATTCAATCTGGTTATTATTTTGATAGTGCGACCTTAAAAAGTTTTATTTCAGTACTTAAACAAAATAGCGTATTGAGTGTTAAAGATGATCATTTTGTTATAAGCGATGATTTTGAAGAAAAAATATCAGTTAGTTTTAGTTGGTATAGTTCTGAAATGCATCAAGCAATCATCGAAGTAGTTAATTTTACTGAAAAAGAATTAAAAGGATTTAAACAACCAAGTAAATAATCATCAGTTCATAATATTGTGCACCAGCATAAGGCATTTATCTTAAATTAAATGTCTTATTTAAATTTATATCAGAATATTTGATATTTGTGTTCATTAAAAAGAATTGAAAATATGAACTTTTTCTAATTTATTCAATTATTGAAGCATTATACTGCGTATATTAGTGTTAATTAGTATGAGAAATTCGTATGAACACCGATCTTGAAATTGCTTCTATGCATGATTCTGTGGATATTGTTGTCACCATATTAAAATCATTGGCCAATACAGATCGTTTACTTATTTTATGTCACCTTGCCAAACAAGAGTTAAATGTTTCACAAATAGAAGAGTTGACACAAATTAATCAGCCTACTTTATCTCAACAGTTGATGATGTTACGCAAAAGTGATGTGGTTTCTACTCGCCGTGATGGTAAGCAAATTTTTTATTCCATTAAAGATGAAAAATTGGTGCAAGTATTAAATACGTTATATCAATTATATTGCCCTAAAAATCTAATTTAATCAGACAAATAACATTAAATTAAATAAAGAAATTCATTGAATTAAGACTTCTTAGCATTTTTTATGCATAATATATCTAAAATAGTGATTTAGCTTTAGATATGTCAGATTTAAATTCTCGCTTAATGACATTATTGCCTGCTTGGCAATGGCTTCGTAAATATAACCAAGCTAAATTTAAATCAGATATTCTTTCTGCACTTATTGTAATCGCTATGCTGGTTCCACAAGGTATGGCTTATGCCATGCTTGCAGGCTTGCCACCTATTATGGGTTTGTATGCCAGTATCCTCCCCATGATTATTTATGCCATGGTGGGTGGTAGTCCTACGCTTTCTATTGGTCCAGTTGCTATTATTTCCATGATGACCTTTGCGACTTTAAATCCATTGTTTGAAGTCGGCTCTCCAGTCTATATACAAGCGGCTTGTTTACTGGCTTTTATGGTTGGTGTCATTTCATTATTGTTAGGCCTGTTAAAATTTGGCTTTCTGATTCAATTGATTAGCCACCCTGTCATTCAGAGTTTTATTATTGCTTCGGCATTACTCATCGCTTTAGGGCAATTCAAATTTCTGGTCGATGTACCGTTAGAAGCCAATAATATTCCTGAATTTTTACTCAGTTTTTGGCAATACATCCGTTATAGCAATATTGAAACCTTTATTTTTGGCATGCTAGCTTTGTGCTTTCTCATTTATATGCCAAAAATATTAAGCTCAAATGCCATTCAAAGCCGAATGGGTTCTACCGCTTTTATTTCAAAAGCACTGCCTTTAGTCCTCGTGGTGGCTTCAATTGCCGCTGTCTATTTTCTAAACTTAAAAGAAGTCGGAATTAAAACCGTCGGGGAAATACCTTCAGGATTTCCACCCATTAGCATGCCATACTGGAATATGGACTTGGTCATTACCTTATTACCCGGTGCGACCATGATTGCCATGGTTAGCTTTGTCGAATCATTGTCAATTGCTCAGGCAACAGCTTTACAACAACGAAGTGACTTAAATAGCAATCAAGAGTTAGTCGCTTTAGGTTTGGCCAATTTAAGTGCAGGTTTAAGCTCTGCATTTCCAGTCACAGGAAGTTTATCTCGAACGGTTGTTAATGCAGACTCTGGGGCTAAAACCCCAATGGCAGGTGTTTTTTCATCGTTTCTAATTGTTTTGGTCAGTCTTTATTTCACAGGGTTTTTTCGTGATTTGCCTTTAGCGATTCTGGCAGCCACCATTATTGTTTCCATTTGGAAATTAGTCGATTTCAAACCTTTTATCGAAACGTGGCGTTATTCCAAAGCAGATGGAATTGCCATGTGGATTACCTTCTTCGGGGTGGTCTGTATTGATATTTCCACAGGTTTAATGATCGGGATTATCTCAACCTTTATACTTTTATTGTGGCGAATTAGTCGCCCACATATTGCGGTTATTGGCTTACTTGAAGGTACGCAACATTTTAGGAATGTCCAACGTCATCATGTGCTGACTTCATCTAAATTACTTTCAATGCGTATTGATGAAAATTTAAACTTTTTAAATACCCATATTTTCAAAGGTTTTTTAATTAATGCTGTCAGTCAGTATATTGATTTAGAACATGTGGTGATTAATTGTTCAAGTATCAGTTCAATTGATCTCAGTGCCTTAGAAATGTTGGAGGACGTAAATGCTGAATTAAACAAGTTGAATATTAAATTACATTTATCCGAAATTAAGGGTCCTGTTATGGATAAATTACAGCATTCCAAATTATTAAAACATTTAACTGGGCAAATTTATCTGACTCATTTTCAAGCAATGCAGCAACTTGCACCAGAAGTTTTTAAATAATTTAAGCATTCCTTGATGATAAAAATATTCAAAAACAAAAATATCAACTTTAAAAATAAAGAGTTAATTTTTCTATAAAAATTAATTTTTAGCAGCTCCTCTTTTAAGTATAAAATGGCGGGCATATATGTAAATTTTTTAGTCCTCGTCTTTCTAACAAGGCACCCTTATGTTTTCTGCTTTAATGCGTTTGAGTTTAGTCTCCAGAATTATTATCGCCATTATTTTAGGTATTGGCGTTGCTGTTGTGTTCCCGAATATCGCTCCATATTTAAGTTTATTGGGTGACTTGTTTATTAAAGCGCTTAAATCTGTTGCACCTATTTTAGTTTTTGTCCTTGTTTTATCCTCGATTGCTAATTTTAAAGTTGGGCATAGCGCTAAAATTAAGCCAATTATGATGATGTATGCAATTGGTATGCTCCTAGCTGCCTTAAGTGCTGTCATTGTCAGTATTGTATTTCCTAGTACATTGTTTCTGGACATTTCTACACAAGCCGATTTACAACCGCCAGGTAGCTTAAGTGAAATTTTCAAAAACCTACTTTTAAGCTTTGTGGCTAATCCTGTTACTGCAATTAGTGAAGCAAACTTCATTGGTATTTTGGCATGGGCTGTTGCTTTAGGTGCTGCATTCCGTCATGCAAGTGACACCACCAAAGTGGTGTTGACTGATGCTGCAACGGCAGTCAACCATGTTATCCGTTTAGTGATTAATTTTGCTCCTATTGGTATTTTCGGTCTGGTTGCTGTCACATTTGCTGAAGCAGGTTTAAGTACGCTTGAAAGCTATGCTCACTTATTAGCCGTGCTGCTTGGTACTATGTTTTTTGTGGCATTGGTGGTCAACCCAATTCTGGTGGCAATTGTTACCCGCTCAAATCCATATCCATTGGTTTTTCAATGTTTACGAGAAAGTGGGATTACCGCATTCTTTACCCGTAGTTCAGCAGCAAATATTCCAGTGAACTTGGATTTAGCAAAACGCTTAGGAATCAATGAGTCCACCGCAAATGTCGCTATTCCATTAGGTGCAACCATTAATATGGCCGGTGCAGCTGTCACCATCACCGTACTGACCTTAGCAACCGTCAATACTTTGGGTATTTCAACTGATTTTACAACAATGTTGATTTTATCTGTGATCGCAACTGTTTCAGCATGTGGTGCATCTGGCGTTGCAGGTGGTTCTTTACTGCTCATTCCTGTGGCCTGTGGCTTATTTGGAATTAGTTCAGATATCGCCATGCAAGTGGTTGCCATTGGTATGGTGATTAGTGTGTTACAGGATTCGACTGAAACTGCATTAAATTCTTCCACAGATGTGCTATTTACTGCTGCTGTTGACCGCGGTTTAGATTAAGATAGTCATTACTAAGTATTTTTTATGACGTTATGCCTCTTCAAACTTTACCGCTTTGGGTTCAATTAGGTGCTTTTTTTCTTGCAGTGAATGCAGGAATGATTAACGTCCTTGGACTGGTGACCGTTTTACATCAGTCCGTTTCACATATGACTGGTAATGTCAGTATATTGGCGATGGCTTTGCTACATTGGCAACCAAACACCATCATCTACTTAACCTTAGTTGTTCTATGTTATGTGATCGGTTCATTTTATAGCGGATTTATTCTTGGAAATAGTCACTTTAGTTTAGGGCGCCGTTATGGTTTACCTTTAAACTTAGTGGCTTTTTTTATTGTACTGTGTTGGGCTTTATTGCCCTATTTCCCTCGTTATGCCTTACTTTGGGCATGTGTGGCGATGGGCGTACAAAATGCGATGGTTAGCCATTACAAAGGCACGATTATTCGCACCACCCATTTATCTGGTGTTTTGACTGATTTAGGTTTAGCGTTAGGTTATTGCTTACGTGGCTTAGATGTAGATCGAAGACGAATTATTCTATATTTAGTTATTTTATTTGGATTTCTCTTGGGTGGTTTGGTTGCCAGCATGATTTATCCCTATTTAAAATTAAATTCATTCCTTGTCCCTGCGTTGTTAAGTTGGATACTGAGCATCGTATATTGGGTTATTTATTTTCGTTATCGACGTATTCAAGAGTAGTTTCGGAATTTATTATGGTCAAAAATGCATTACAGGCTCAATTACTAAAAGCCGGTTTAGTCGATAATAAAAAGGCTAAAAAACTGTCTAAACAGGCGGTTCATGAGCAACGTACTGGGCAAAGCGATGAAGCTGAATTAAAAGCAAAAATTGCGCAAGATAAGCAAGAGAAACTTGAAAAAGACCAAGCTTTAGATTTAGAAAAAAAACGTCTGTTGCAAGGTAAAGAACTTAAAGCTGCCATTATTCAAATGATCAATCAGCATAAAATTCGTGATATAGATGGCGAAGTGTCATATCAATTTATTGATGAGAGTAAAGTCAAAAAGATTTATCTTAATCAACAAATTTATAATGCACTCGTTTCTGGTTCATTGGTGGTTGCTAAAGAAAGTGATAGCTATGCCGTTTTACCAAAAGCCTTAGCAGATCGTATTAATGACAAAATGGAAGGCTTCATTATTGTCAATAATTCTGAAAAGAATGAACAAACCACTGATGAAGAAGATCCATATGCAGCATATATTATTCCTGATGATTTAATGTGGTAAGTTCAGTGTATTGATCATTAAAAATGAGTACAGCCTATATTCATATACGTTGTACTCACAACAACATTCAAAAAAATTAGCTTAATTTCGATACATTTAAAAAAATGGCACATACTGGGGTTCATCCTATAAAAGGATCTATTTTTATTGATCAGAGTGGCGTGTATTTCATGAGTCTAAGTAAACAAAAAACCACCCGAAGGTGGTTTTTTTCAGACTAGTTACTATTGCTCTAATTGATTACTAATCCAATGTAAAAATTCATTTTTTTGCATAAAAATTGGAGCTGCATGAGCCAATATGGTTTGCTGCTTGCCATTAAACACCCCTTTATAATTATAAGGTTTTACAGCCTCAAATGTAGATTTATCACACTCATGCAACTCACTCAAAAAAGTCTTCAATTGCATAAATTGACTTTGAGAGTCTATTGTTGGTCTTTCAACAATGAAATTGTAAATCTGTTCTAATATGAATTTAGGATTATTTTGAGGCATTATTATGTTCCATAACATTTTATTAATTAATACTTAATTTTAATGTATATTCCACACAGTGCATTGTCATATTATTACATTTTCATATTTAGGCAACATAATTTTTTAATAAACAAAATAACAAAACAGTGTTTTAAGTTTAACTAAACAAAATATAATTAAACATATTCAACTTTACAGAATTAATTATCTTTACTACATTTGTGGTATTCCACAGTATTGACTCTCATCGAGATTAGAGTCATCAAATTAAGCTATTTTTATGTATAACTTGTCGCTATTTTATTGATGTGATCTGACTGGCTTTGTTGCACAACCCTATCCGTAAGTGCTTATTCAGTCATATATATCTCAGATGAATGAGCCTGCACCTAAAATATATCGAACAACTCATTGGTCAGTCTATAACAAGTCCCATCTAAAAGTGTTCAGGTAAAGATTAACCCCCATAAATTTACCCCTTTTCCGTTTTTTCCATTATGGCGTAAACTAGAGCCTAAATATAAACGCATTAGTACAGCAAAATCGGTGTTTACATAGGTTTAAACATGTTCTAAGCTATCAATCAAATTATTGTTTTTAATACAAAAAATGTAATTTACTGAAATTTAATATTATTAAGGTTTGAAGGTACAACTTATGTTGAAGTGGTTTGAAAAACGCGTCGATCCTTATCCATCAAAAGACTTAAATAAACCACTCCCAACCCGTTTTTTCCCTTTTGTCTGGCAAGCTGCAACAGGTGTTCGCCCCTATTTATTGTTATTGGTATTATGTACTGCAGGAGCTGCGAGTTTTGAAGCGGTACTCTATGCAAAAATTGGCGATTTAGTAAATTGGTTAAGTAAAAGCCAACCCGAAACATTCTTAGCTGAACATACTCAAAATTTAACACTGCTGACGTGCATTCTTTTTGCCAATATTGTTTTTGCAAGTTTCCAATCAATTATTAAACATCAGATTCTTTACAGTACCTTTCCAATGCGCCTACGTTGGCGTTTTCACAACTTACTCTTACAACAAAGTTTAGATTTTTTCCATAATGATTTTGCTGGTCGTTTATCCGCTAAAGTTATGCAGACTTCGCTCGCAGTACGTGAGTTTTGGGTAATTTTAGGTGACATGCTGGCCTATGTGGTCATTTATTTCATAACAATCAGCTTTGTATTGGGTGCAATTTCCCCAATGTTGATTTTACCTCTGATGCTCTGGTTGGTTCTGTTTATTGCTGCTGCTTGTTTTTTCATTCCGCGTTTGAGCCGAATTTCTAATAAACAAGCCGATGCTCGTGCAATCATGACGGGTCGTGTAACAGATGCTTATACCAATATTCAAACCGTTAAATTATTTGCCCATGCAGGTCATGAAAGTCAGTATGCCAAAGAATCCATGCAGGGGTTTATGACTACGGTTTATCAACAAATGCGTTTAGGCGTGCAATATGAAATCAGCATTAACTTATTAAGTGTGGTGTTATACGTTGGGGTTTTAGGTACAGCTATTTGGCTTTGGATCAATGGGCAAGCAGAATTGGGTATTATTGCTGCAACGACAGCCATGATTTTAAAACTCAATAGTATTGCTGAATTTATGATGTGGCAAACCTCTGCACTTTTTGAAAATGTCGGAACGATTCAAGATGGCATGAAAACACTGGGTCGTCCTATTCACATTCAAGACAAAAAAGATGCTTTCCCATTACAAGTGCCACAAGGTGAAATCAAGTTTGAAGATGTCAGTTTTGCTTATAACAATAAAAATGTGATTGATCATTTAAATTTAACCATCAAACCTGGTGAAAAAATTGGTATTGTGGGGCGTTCTGGTGCAGGAAAATCGACTTTAATTCAACTGTTATTGCATTTCTATGAGATCAACCAAGGTCGTATTTCGATTGATGGTCAAAACATTCAAGATGTAACCCAAGACAGTTTACGAAAAAGTATTGCATTGGTAACCCAAGATACCTCTTTATTACATCGTACTGTGGCTGAAAATATTAAATATGGCCGTCCAAATGCAACAGATGAACAAATGTTTGATGCAGTTCGTAAAGCCAAAGCAGAAGATTTTATTCCTCAACTTACCGACTTACGTGGTAAATCGGGTTATGAAGCCTATGTCGGTGAACGCGGTGTAAAACTCTCTGGTGGGCAACGTCAACGCATTGCAATAGCACGAGTATTTTTAAAAGATGCACCTATTTTAATTTTAGATGAAGCAACCAGTGCTTTAGATTCAGAAGTTGAAGCTGCAATTCAATCTAGTTTAGACGAATTAATGCAAGGTAAAACCGTCATCGCGATTGCGCATCGACTTTCAACAATTGCACAAATGGATCGTTTGATTGTATTAGATCAAGGATGCATTGCAGAACAAGGTACGCATGATGAACTGGTGGCATTGGGTGGGATTTATGCGCATTTATGGCAAAGACAAACTGGTAGTTTTTTAATAGAGCAACAAGCATTGAAAAAAAAGGAATTGGATTAATGTTGTATTTAGAAGATATAAAATTGGGTGATCGTTTCATTAGTCGTGAATATGAAATGACATTAGAAGAAATTAAACAATTTGCCCATGCTTATGATCCACAAATTTTCCATACCGATGAGGATCAAGCCAAAGCGCATCCTATTTTTCAAGGTATTGCTGCAAGTGGATGGCATACTTCTGCGGTGACCATGCGCTTATGGACAGAATGTTTTCCCGTGGCGTATGGACTAATTGGTTCAGAATCCAGTATTCGTTGGCCAAGACCGACTCGTCCTAATGATAACATTCATGTTGAAGTTGAAATTGTTGCGATTACACCATCAAAAACTAAAACTGACCGCGCTATAGTGACCTATGTAACGCAAACATTGAATCAACATAATGATGTTTTATTAATTTCTACGACAAAAATTGTGGTCTTTAAAAAAGAATTTAAGCCTGCTTAATTTAAAGACTTTAAAATAATTGTCGAACAATTTTAATAGAATACGGTTTCTTTTCATGCCAATATGAAAATCAACAAATAGAAAAACGACTAAAGTGCAATGGATGGCGCATGAAAACGATTTCTCCAAAACAAGATCAAGGAATCCCCGGTGTTTACGGTCTACTCCTCTTAGATGTGGTGTCTCGTTGGGGCTACAATGCAGAAGCATTGTTTACACCTTTTCATTTAACCAGTGAGCTATTAGCAGATCCAAATTTTCGTATTCCGACACCGGTTGCAAATGAGCTGGTTAAACATGCGTTACGTTTAACTGGAGAGCCGACTTTAGGTTTTCATTTGGGTACGCAAATGCGAATTTCAATTCATGGTTTTATTGGCTATGCCATTATGACAGCGCATGATATTACCGATGCTTTGGTCTTGGCTAACCGCTTTATTCAGTTACGCATGCCCTTTTTACAGCTTTATTTTTCCACTTTTGGCGAAAAAGCAACGCTGCAATTACAATGCGATTTTGATATTGAGCCTTTACGGACTGAAATTACCATTGCCTTGACTTTCGGCATCATCACTATGGCGAAAGCTTTAACAGGGAGTGATGATTTATCGGGTGATATTGATTTTGATTTTGCTCAACCTTCTGGTTTTGAACGCTATATCAATAAGTTTCCATCACATAATTTCCGTTTTGAACAACCGCATTTATTGTCTAGTTTTGATAAAAAATACCTTGGTTTTAAAATGGTGAATGCCGACCCTATTGCCAGTCAAATTGCGATTAATCAATGTGAAGCTGAATTGTCTGCATTAGGTGAACGCCGCCGTCTAGCCATGCGTGTACGTGATATTTTGACCAATTCGGAACAGCATTATTTAAGTATTGAAAATGTCGCAGACCGTTTACATATGTCTGATCGAACTTTAAAACGCCAGTTGGCTGCCGAAGGGACTTCTTTTTCAACCTTAGTCGATGAAGTTCGCTATCGTCATGCAACATCGCTCCTTTCACGAACAGATTACACCTTAGAACTAATTGCAGATGAACTAGGCTATAGTGATGTCGCCAATTTTAGTCGTGCATTTAAGCGTTGGAGTGGTCGTAGCCCAAGCAATTGGCGTAAAGATCCTTATTTATAAACTTTTGTTTTGATCAAAAAACATGTATAAAACATGGCAAAATGATTTGAATATTTTAAAGGAGTCATCAATGAATCATCCTTCAGATTTGAAGTATGCAAGCACCCATGAATGGGTCAAAATTGAAGGTGATCTGGTCATTACAGGTATTTCTGACCATGCACAAGACGCATTAGGCGATTTAGTTTATGTGGAAACCCCTGAACTAGGTCAGCAAATTACTGCAGGTCAGCAAACTGGTGTGGTTGAATCGGTTAAAACAGCCTCCGACATTCATGCGCCTATTTCAGGTGAAGTGGTTGAAGTGAATACAGCTTTAGATGATGATCCAGATTTTGTCAATGATGATCCCTATGGCAAAGGTTGGATTTATAAAATTAAGCCAAACAATATGGCTGATATAGAACAACTACTCTCAAGCAGTGAATATGAAGCAGGCTTATAATTCTGTCTGTATCATCAAAAAATCAGTCTTTATGGCTGATTTTTATTTAAGCAAAAAACACAATATATTAAAAGAATAATCACAATGTGATATTAATGATAAATAAAAATATAAAATTGATATACAGATTATCAATAAGATGTACTTTTCAACAAAAACAATTTAGAATTTATAGCGTCTAACGACTATTTGACTTATCTCTAATCATTACAACAATATATCCCTAGCTTTAAAATAATTGCTTGATAAGCCTCATCAGCCGTATTCACTTATGATTATCTAGGTAAATTATGTCTTCAGAGAATGCCGAACAATTGTGGAATAAATCTTTTATTCTATGTCTAGCCAATAACCTTTTTTTGTTTGTGTTTTATTTTGCACAAACGACAATTTTGCCGATTTATATTTTAAATGAATTACATGGCACTTTAGCGCAAGCGGGTTTAGCTATGACTTTGTTTATGGCATCATCAATTGCGGTTCGTCCCTTTAGTGGATTAATCATTGAAAAATTTGGACGTAAAAAAACACTTTATATTTCTGAAGCCTTATTTTGTCTATTCTCTTTTGCTTACTTACTCGCAGATAATCTGACCATCCTCTTGCTGATTCGATTCTTGCATGGAATTTGGTTTAGTATTTTAACCACCGTAACCGTCCCGATTGCCAATGACTTTATTCCTGCAAAACGTAAAGGTGAAGGCATGGGATATTTCATCATGTCTATTAATTTAGGTGTTGTCCTTGGGCCGTTACTCGGTCTTACTTTAATTCAAACTCTTTCATACACCACAGTTGCAGGAATTCTTGCTGCAATTATTTGCCTCGGTTTTATTTTTTGCTTCATGATTCCAATTCAAGCAGAAACTAAATCAGCAATCACTCAAATAAAGCGCCGTTTAACGCTGCAAGATTTTGTCGAGAAAAAAGCGCTACCTGTTTCAATTATGGCAATGCTCGTTTCTTTTTCTTACGCTAGTATTATGTCGTTTATTTCAACATTTGCGGAATCAAAAAATTTACTGCCCTACGCCAGTTTATTTTTTGTGATCTTTGCAATTTCAATGATGAGTTTACGCCCCATTACAGGGAAAATTTATGATCGAAAAGGAGCAAACTATGTGGTTTATCCTGCAATTGCATTGTTCTCAATTGGGCTAATCATTTTAAGTCAAATCAATTCAGTTGCTGGTTTGATGATTGCTGCAATATTTGTCGGAATGGGTTTTGGCTCAGCCCAACCTTGTTTACAAACCCTCTCTATTCAGCACTCACCGAAAGATCGTATTGGACATGCAACATCCACTTTTTTTACCTGTTACGACTTAGGCATTGCACTTGGATCAATTTTATTGGGTCTTGTCATTGCTCAGCAAGGCTATAGCTTTGCATATTTGCTGTGTGCATTCATTACTGCATTAAGCTTAGTATTTTATAAATTATATCTTTGTACACGACAAAAATCATATTTCGATTTTAGTAATCGATTACAGCATCGCAATTGATCAATGATATTTAGTATTTTTGAATCATCTTGATGGAAAAGTGCATACTTCAATCCCTCAACAATTAAATCAAAACCAAGTC
>NZ_NEGC01000003.1 GCF_002135335.1 Acinetobacter sp. ANC 4470 | reverse complement strand
TTCCTGCATTCATTAAAGAAATTGATGCAATTGTAGAAGCGAATTATCCAGATTTTGATATTTGTTGGTTCGGTCACATTGGTGACGGTAACTTGCACTTAAATATCTTAAAACCTGCGGATTTAAGTAAAGATGAATTCTTTGCTAAGTGTCAGGTAGTGAATAAATACGTATTTGAAACTGTGAAAAAATATGATGGTTCAATTTCTGCGGAACATGGCGTGGGTATGACCAAAAAACCATATTTGGAATATTCACGTACTGCGCAAGAAATTGAATACATGAAAGCATTGAAACAAGTATTCGATCCGAAAGGCATTATGAATCCAGGTAAGTTATTTGATTTATAAATAACCTACTATAAAAAACCTGAATCCTGCTTAAGCTAATGCTTCGCTAATTTGAATCGTTGGCTTATTTTTATGGTAGAGCTGATAACACATAAAGTTGCATAAATGCCTGCTAAATAACCTGAGATACTCCGAGACCGACTGTCACCAGATTATATTTCCCTTTGAGCAAGCTAAATAAAATTTCTATTTTGTTACGTTACTTTAAGTGATATTCATCGCCTTTAGATAAGCTCACAGCTTGTGTTTTTTACGGGGATATTTAATTAAAATAATGTCTTGAACTTTTAATTTTGATTTTAGTCTGTGGTTGATGTACCCACGATCAGCATAGATTTTTGTTTTTAATCCTTTAACCAATTGCTCAACCATTTTGATATCTGCTGTATGTCTATTGGATAAAATAGTGCTTATCACATTGCGAAGCTGATTCGTGATTAAATGTGATTTACAGCCAAAGAACGATCCCATAGAGCTTTTATCTCTGGTCGCAATTGCTGATATAGATTTATGATATTGGGAAGAATGTATTCTTAAACGTTTGTTACTGTGTTTTAAAAATCCCCAATAGGGTGCTTCGAACTTTTGAAAAAAGTCATCAATAATACAGAATGAATATGTAAAATCGAACATGGTGGCTGAAAGCGTAAGTGGTGTGGTAACTTCCTAACCATTTTCAGCCACCTTTTTTTTAAGTCAATTTCTTATCAGTAATTCGAGTTACTATAGCAATTTAAAAATACTCTAAATAAATTAAGTAAAACTTCTAATTAAACACACTTCGTAAATTTTTAACTCATATTTATGTGATTGATTAAATAATAGCTTTTCTTCATTTTAAGTATCTTTATCAAGGAAGATCGAAATGAAAAAAATGTTACTTTCGTTCAGTTTAGTTTCATTACTTTTTAGTTCTAGCAGTTTTGCAGAAAATTTAGCTTGGGGAGATATTGCTACTGAAGACGGTCAGTTCAAAGTTTCAGGGGCGGTGCGGACACGTTTTTTGCATAAAGATTATGCTGATCAAGCCATACAAGGATCTAAAAATGATGATTGGAAGCTTGCAGACATCAAGCTAGTTCTAGGTTATGAAAATCCAAAGTGGGTCGCTTCCATAGATACTAGATGTTATCAATATGATTCTTTATGCGATGCAATCTTCTTAAAAGATGCTTGGGCAGGTTATAAGTTTAATGAAGAGCAGCGATTAACAGTTGGCTTACAATTTGTAGATTTTGGTTATGATCGTTTGTGGGGGAATAGTTATTATGAAACTATTCTGAATACTGTAGGCTTGGAAGATATTCAAAACACAGGTGTTAAATATCGATTTAAAAATGAAGATTATCATTTAGCCCTTGGATTTTATCCAAGTGATGGTGGAAATTATAAAGGGACTTCAAAAGATTCAAGCCGATATTCTGGGAACTTTGTGCAAGCAGATGACTTAAACGAAGGAACAGATATTGAAGAAAAAAATATGTGGATTGGGCGTGGTTCTAAAAAAATTGATTTAAATAAAACTTATGCTTTAAAAACTGAAATAGGCGCTTCTTATTGGCACTCCGATCTAGAAAATAAAAGAACACATCAGGATGGTACCCGCGATGCTTGGAATATATTCGCATTAACTGAATTAAATGCATGGCAATGGTTATTTGTTGTGGGTGCACAGGATATTAAAAATGCAGATGATTTGCATCCAAAATATTCAACAATTGGGGCATTTGATTTTCCATATCAAGTCGCAAATAAGGCTAAATTTGTGGTGAACGAATTAAGTTATGCTGTAAATAAACCAATATTTGAACTTGAAAATATTAAACCTTATATTTCCTATAGCCAATTTTTAAAAGATGAATCAGGTTTTAAAGATTCAGAACGATTGATTGCGGGCGTTTATTTTAATTACAAAGCGATTGGGGTGCAGGGGGAGTATGTCTGGAGCAAGAATGACCCAATGACGGGTGGTAGTGGTCTAGGTTTAGCACAAGGTGATAATAATCATTGGAACCAGTTATTCTATTTATCTCTGGGTTATTATTTTTAGAAAATATGATTTCAGTTAAAAAATCGCCCATTAAATATGGGCGATTTTTTAATTTCATAGAAAAACTTTTTCAGTGGGTGGAGTAATGTTGTCTACAGGTGAGATTAATTCACCCCGATTTAATTTTTGAATTAACTGTAACCGATTTGATAATTCGTGTTGAATAAATAAAATACAGGTTTGCAGTTTTGACGAGGTTTTTAAGCGAGAAGGATAAACTGCCCAAACGTCAGCATCTTGCCAATACTCAGGTAAAATATGCTGCAATTGTCCTGAAATTAGTTCGTCCGCAACATCCCATACAGAACGTAAAATAATGCCTTGTCCATCAATTGCAAGTTGATGGATAATTTCACCATTGTTGGAAACAAATCGTGGTCGAACATGGGTTACGATATCTTCATTTTTATGTCTGAGTTTGAGTAAAACAGAAGATTGATCGCGTTCACTAATGGTTAAGCAGTCATGATGTTGTAAGTCTTCAACTGTTTCAGGAACGCCATTTTTAAGTAAATAACTCGGCGATGCACATAAAATACGAAAGTTCGAAGCTAATTTCTTTGCAATCATGTTTGGTGCAATTTCATTGCCAATTCGAATATCTAGATCAATACTGTGTTGAATCAAGTCCTTGGTATTATCAATCGTATTGAAATGAAGGGTGAGTTTGGGGTACATATTCAGTAATTTAGATAGAATAGGAGCAACATGTTTGCGACCAAAACCGAAACTACTGACAATATCTAAATGGCCCGTGGGGGAGCCTAAGGGATTATTGAGTAATTCACTCAGATCATCAAACTCATCTAAGATATGCGTTATTTTTTCCAGAATTAATTTGCCATCCTCGGTGAGACTAACATGGCGCGTACTTCTATGAAAAAGCTTACAGTTTAAGTTTGTTTCTAAAATATTGATTCGCTTACTGACATAAGCAGGAGATGAACCCAATTCTTCTGCGGATTCGACAAAACTTCGACGCTTTGCTACAACACAGAAAACTTTAAAATCCGATAAGTTAGGTAGATTATTCACGATCCGTGTCCATAAGCCTGATGGTTTGAATATTGATCATTTTATCTGAAACGATCATGTTAATGACTTAGTAGGATATTCATTAACAAGGTCAAAGGATAGCATGGCTAAAGTATATAAGATTGCCACCATAGCAGGGGATGGCATTGGTTTAGAAGTTCTACCAGAGGGTGTGAAGGTTGTAAAGGCCGCTGCGCAAAAATATGGAATTGAACTTCAATTAGATGCTTTTGATTGGGCAAGCTGTGACTACTATCTTGAGCATGGCAAGATGATGCCAGATGACTGGTTCGAGACTTTACAGCAATACGATGCCATTTTCTTTGGTGCTGTGGGTTGGCCGGATAAGGTTCCTGATCATATTTCATTATGGGGATCATTATTACAATTCCGTCGTCGTTTTGATCAATATGTTAATTTGCGTCCAGTGCGTTTAATGCCGGGGGTGAAATCTCCACTTGCAGATAAAAAGCCAGGTGATATTGATTTTTTTGTGGTTCGTGAAAATAGTGAAGGTGAGTATTCAGCCATAGGTGGTAAGGCTTTTGAAGGTACAGACCGTGAGTTTGTGTTGCAGGAAGCTGTATTTACGCGTCATGGCGTAGACCGAATTTTAAAGTATGCCTTTGAAATGGCAAATAAGCGTGAAGCTAAAAAAATCACTGCAGCAACCAAGTCTAATGGGATTGCGATTAGCATGCCGTATTGGGATGAGCGTGTTGATGAAATGGCAAAACAATATCCTGATGTTAAAGCAGATAAGCAGCATGTTGATATTTTAGCAGCTCGTTTTGTCCTTCAACCTGAACGTTTTGATATTGTTGTGGCCTCGAATTTATTTGGTGACATTTTGTCTGATTTAGGTCCCGCGTGTACAGGAACGATCGGTTTAGCAGCCTCAGCAAATTTAAATCCAGAACGTAATTTTCCATCTTTGTTTGAGCCAGTACATGGCTCTGCACCAGATATTTTTGGACAAAAAATTGCCAATCCAATTGCTGCAATTTGGTCAGGTGCAATGATGCTAGAGTTCTTAGGCAATGGTGAACAAGTCTTTGAAGATGCCAGTAAGGATATTATGCAAGCCATTGAGCATGTTTTGGTGAATGGTCCAAAAACAGCAGATGTGGGTGGAACAGCTAAAACACATGAAGTGGGAAATGCGATCGCATCATTAATTAGTAAAAGTTGATGGGCTTATTTGTCATGGAATAAATATCCATTTAAAACGGATTTGTTGATATGGAAAATCAAAAACCAAAAATTTATACAGATAAAGTGCTTGCGGTAACCAGTTTATCGTTTGTGTTTATCTTAGTCGCAGGATTAGCGATTTATTCTGAAGCCTCTATTAAGTTGGCTGCCCAATTGATGTTATGGAGCACATCAATTTTTACCACGCCTGTTTTATTATTTGCCTTTTTAGCCATCATTTTTACCATGATGTTGGCATTTAGTAAGTATGGAAAAATTAAACTCGGTGAAGGAAAGCCCGAATACAGCACCTTGTCTTGGATTTTTATGTTCATTTTATCGGGCATTGGATCTTCAAGTTTGTATTGGGGCTTTTTAGATTGGGCCTACTACTATCAAACGCCCGGTTTAAGCTTAACCCCTGAATCTGCTGAAGCTTTAAAATATAGTGTTGCTTATTCATTTTTCCATTCGGGTGTCAGTGCTTGGGCAATTTATGCTTTAGCCTCAGTTTCCTTATGCTACAGCTTCCATGTCCGTAAAAATAAAGGCTTAAGTTTAGCGTCTATTATGGAAGCGGTTACTGGATTTAAAGCCACTGGCGTGGTCGGACGTCTGGTCGACATATTGTTCTTGCTTTGTATGTTTGGTGCATTAACGATTTCCTTAGTGCTTACAGCCGTGACCTTTACCAATATCTTGTCGTTACTAACAGGTATTCCAAATACCTTTACCACAAAAGTCATCATTATTTTGGCTGTGTCGATGGTATTTGCACTCAGTTCTTATGTGGGTATGGAAAATGGCATGAAGCGTTTAAGTCACGCTGTCTGTCTAGGCGTGGTTTTATTTGCAGTTTATGTGCTGGTTTTTGGCCCAACACAATTTATCTTAAATAATTCATTGATGAGTTTTGGTTTAATGGCGACCAACTTCGTCGATATGAGTTTATTTACAGACCCGATGGGAGATGGAAAATTCACACGTGAATGGACTGTGTTTTATTGGTTGTGGTGGATTTCTTATGCACCAGGCGTAGCTCTCTTTGTTACTCGTGTTTCTAAAGGTCGTACCATTAAAGAAGTTATTCTGGCAATGGTGATTGGCGGTAGTGTCGGTATTTGGTTTATTTTCGGTGTATTTGAAAGCTTTAGCGTTTATAACTTCATTCACGGTGTAGTCAATGTGCCGCAAGTTCTGAGCCAACAGGGCGGTGAAGTTGCTATTGGTCAGTTACTTGGTTTGTTGCCTGCGGGTCAAGTGATGATGTGGATTTTCCTTGGCATCATGGTGATATTTTTGGCTGCACACATGGATGCTGTCGGTTATGCCGTGACTGCAACATGTACACGTGGTTTAGAAGAAGGGCAAGATCCTTCACCGAAAGCGCGTCTATTTTGGTGTGTGATGCTGACTTTGGTTCCTATCGCGATGATTTTCTCAAAAGCACCGCTCGATACCATGAAGACTGCTACGATTGTGACAGCATTACCGTTTATTGTGATTATTTTGATTCAAACGTACGGCCTAATTAAGTGGTTAATTGAGGATTATTCAAAAATTCCTTCTCACCTGATTGACCAGCAAAATTTTGAGGAGTCTCTGATTCTTTCAGATGCATCAGATGATACAAATAAACATATCGACATTGCTGTTGTTAAATCAGTAGACATCGGGCGTGAAAGTCTTAAAAGGGAAATCTCATGACAGCCCTAAATACACAGTATGTTCTTAGTGAAGAAATGCAAAGTCTAGTTTACTGGAGCAGTGTGTATAGCCCAGCAGATTGTGATCTTGATTCAAGTCGAGCAGCTTATGATGCAATGTGTAGACACTATACATTGCCACAAGATGGCAAGATTGATATTGAAGATCATTATTTGAATAGTACGGATCATGAGGTTGGGGTTCGATTATATCGACCGAAAGCTGTGCAAGTTCCAGCAAAAGGCTGGCCGTGTGTCTTGTATTTTCATGGTGGTGGTTTTGTTGTAGGTGGTTTAGATTCACATGAGTTTTTACTAAGTTACATTTGCCAAGATCTGAACATTGCTGTGCTGAGTGTGGATTATCGTTTAGCGCCAGAACATCGTTTTCCAGCTGCTCATGATGATTGTAAATTTGCCTATACATGGCTTAGAACACATGCAGATCAATGGAATATTGATGCTGACAACATCATTATTGCAGGTGATAGCGCAGGTGGGAATTTAGCTGCGGCAGTCGTTGTTGCTTTACAGCATACGGGCCAGCAAGCCAAAGGCTTGGTGATGATTTATCCGATGTTGACCACCCGTTTTGATTTACCTGCGTATACATTACATGCACAAGCGCCGTTATTAACCCGTGCAGATTGTGAATATTATTTACGTGAATATGCACCCGATGATTCGCAGTGGAATGACCTACGTTTAGCACCATTACTTGCTGATGATTTTTCGGATATGCCAGAAAGTTTCATTGCTGTTGCAGAGTTTGATCCCGTATCTGATGACGGTAAATATTTTGCAGAGAAATTGATCCAAGCAGGAATAGAACATCGTTTTCATGTGGCTAAAGGTGTTTTGCATGGCGGATTACGCTTAATGCGTGATTGTCCCGAAGTGCAGAAGCTATATCAAGAAATGTTGAAAAGCATAAAACAAATGATTGAAAAATCTTAAATTATATAAATGAATTTAAAAGTTATGAATAAAATGGATGGAGTTAAGAACATGAGTTCAATTGAAACATTACCGCAAGACTTTTGTGTAGATCCAGATAATGCATGGACATTTCCAAAAGTTTTTTATACATCTTCACAAGTATATGAGCGTGAAAAAGAAGAAATTTTTGCAAAAAGCTGGCTTTGTGTAGCACATGGCAGTGAGCTGGCAAAATCAAATGACTATATTACCCGTAAAGTCATTGATGAAAATATCGTGATTATTCGTGGTAAAGATGGTGTTTTAAGAGCATTTTATAATGTGTGCCCACATCGTGGTCATGAGTTGCTTAGTGGCAGTGGTAAAGCTAAAAATGTCATTACGTGTCCTTATCATGCGTGGACTTTTAAATTAGATGGTAGCCTTGCACTGGCGCGTAACTGTGATCATGTGGAAAATTTCGATAAAGAAAAATCCAGCATGGTACAGCTTAAAGTTGAAGAATATGCAGGCTTTGTTTTCATTAATATGGATGACAATGCAACGTGTGTGGAAGATCAATTACCAGGCTTTGCGGCTAAACTCGCAGAAGCGTGTACCGTGGTCAAAGACCTAAAATTGGCTGCTCGTTTTGTTACGGAAACGCCTGCAAACTGGAAAGTGATTGTAGATAACTATCTTGAATGTTACCACTGTGGCCCAGCACATCCAGGTTTTGCTGATTCGGTACAAGTGGATAAATATTGGCATACCACACATCAAAACTGGACTTTACAGTATGGCTATGCACGCTCTTCAGAAAAATCATTCAAAATAGATCCATCTATTACAGACCCTGAATTCCACGGTTTTTGGACTTGGCCAAGCACCATGTTTAATGTACCACCGGGCAGTAATTTCATGACCGTAATTTATGAGTTTCCTGTGGATGCTGAAACGACATTGCAACATTATGATATTTATTTCACCAATGAAGAGTTGACTCAAGATCAAAAAGATTTAATCGAATGGTACAAAAATGTATTCCGTCCAGAAGATTTAGAGTTGGTAGAAAGTGTACAACGTGGTTTAAAATCTCGTGGATATCGTGGTCAAGGACGTATTATGACGGATAAGCAACGTTCAGGTATTAGTGAGCACGGGATTGCACATTTCCAAAACCTAGTTGCAAAATATCATCAATAATTTGCTGTGAAGTGTTAATGATGAGGGGGGAGTTTATACTCATCCTTCATTTTGAAATTCTGATTTCACCTAATATATAGCACTAGGATATGAAAATGCTCGGCTTAAAAACTAACGATTTATTTCAACAAAATGCGTTTATTGATGGTGTTTGGGTTGAAGCTCAAGATAAAAACCGTATCGATGTAACCAATCCTGCAAATGAAGAAGTCATTGGCTCGATTCCAAATATGGGCAAAGCAGAAGCAGTGCAAGCCGTTGAAAGTTCATATCAAGCTTTACAGTCTTGGAAAGCTTTAACCGCTCAAGCTCGTGCTGACTTACTTTTGGCTTGGTACAAGTTGACTTTAGAACATGCAGAAGATTTGGCACGTTTAATGACGATTGAGCAAGGTAAGCCTCTTGCTGAAGCTTTAGGTGAAGTCAAATACGCTGCTTCATTTATTCAATGGTTTGCCGAAGAAGGTAAACGCACCTATGGTGATGTAATTCCGACGACCAATGCAGGTCAACGTTTCTTGGTGGTCAAAGAACCTATAGGTGTTGTTGCTGCCATTACCCCATGGAATTTTCCGTTGGCAATGATTACACGTAAGGCTGCGCCTGCGCTTGCAGCGGGTTGTACCATTGTGATTAAGCCTGCAAATGAAACGCCTTATTGTGCCTTGGCAATTGCGAAACTTGCTGAGAAAGCAGGTATTCCAAAAGGTGTAATTAACGTGATTACAGGTAAGTCTGCTGAAATTGGTTCGGTCTTTACCTCACATGAAAAAGTAAAAAAATTAACCTTTACAGGGTCAACACCAGTGGGTCGTTTGCTGATGGAGCAATGCGCACCAACCATTAAAAAACTGGCACTTGAACTAGGGGGGAATGCTCCTCTCATTATATTTGAAGATGCTGATCTCGATAAAGCTGTGCAAGGTGCAATGCTTGCGAAATATCGTAATGCCGGTCAAACCTGTGTCTGTGCAAATCGTATTTATGTGCATAAAAATATTTATGCGGCATTTAGCGAAAAATTTGTTGCTGCTGTTCAAGCACTGAAAGTGGGTAATGGCTTAGATGAAGGTACCCAAATTGGTCCTTTAATTAATGAAAAAGCAGTACTTAAAGCGCAAAAATTGATTGATGATGCATGTGCTAAAGGTGCATCTGTTGCTTGTGGTGGTAAAAAGCATGAACTTGGCTATGGTTTTTTTGAACCAACAGTTTTAACCAATGTTGACCGGTCTATGGAAATTGTGGGTGAAGAAATTTTCGGCCCAGTGGCACCATTGATTAGCTTCGAAACTGATGAAGAAGTGATTGCACAAGCAAATGACACCATTTTTGGTTTAGCTGCTTATATTTATACAGAAAATATTTCTCGTATTTTTAAGGTTTCCGAACAACTAGAATATGGCATGGTTGGAATGAACACCACGGCAATTTCAAATGAAGTTGTGCCATTCGGTGGTGTGAAACAATCAGGTGTTGGTCGTGAAGGCTCTAAATATGGTTTAGAGGAATTTATGACAATCAAATACTTATGTCTTGGTGTTTAAGTTTTTAAACACCATAGTACTGCAAAATTAGGATTTAAAAATGACTGAGAGTTATCAAATGTTTCCTGCTGTAGTGACGACAGTGGAACAACTCACACCGCTCATTAAACGTTTTACCTTTAAACGCCAAGATGGTCAGGACTTTCCAGCGTTTACAGGTGGAAGCCATATCATTGTTAAAATGAACGATAAGCTTTCAAATGCTTATTCACTCATGAGTAACCCAAAAGATTTATCGACTTACCAAGTCTGCGTACGTAAAGATGCAGAAGGTAAGGGTGGTTCAATCTTTATGCATGACCAATGTTTAGCAGATTTTCCCCTTGAAATTTCTACACCCAAAAATTTATTTGAACTGTCACCGCATGGTGAAAAGCATATTTTAATTGCAGGCGGAATTGGAATTACACCTTTTATTCCGCAAATGGACGAACTGCTTGAACGCGGTGTAAATTATGAATTGCACTACGCATTTCGTGCACCTGAACATGCAGCCTTGTTAGATGAACTTAAACAAAGCCAACATGGTGATAAGGTCTTTAGTTATATTGACAGTGAAGGCTCTAAACTGGATTTAGATGCACTCATTGCGGGTCAACCCAAAGGAACGCACGTGTATGTGTGTGGCCCTAAACCGATGATTGATACTGTCATCGATACCTGTAATAAAAACCGTTATCGTGATGAAAATATTCATTGGGAGCAATTTGCTTCAACTATCCCTGAAAATGGTGAAGCGTTTACGGTCGTACTGGCTAAATCAAACCAACGTATTGAAGTGATGGCGAATCAAACGATTCTTCAAGCCATTGAGTCTTTAAATATTGATGTTGAATGTTTATGTCGCGAGGGTGTGTGCGGAACGTGTGAAACGGCAATTTTATCAGGTGAAGCAGCACATTATGACCAATATTTAAGTGATGATGAAAAAGCCTCACAACAGTCGATGATGATTTGCGTTTCACGTGCTAAAGGCAAAGAAATAACACTTAATCTTTAATTATTATCTTTTAACAATTGAGCGGAAGCTCAATTGTCTTTTTATTAAACTTTATTCTATAACTTAGATTCGCATTTAAAGTGCAACAGCATGCTCTTACAATAATACCTGACTCGGACTTTAATGCTGATATAGATAGCCTCCCTTAATTTTATTTTGAAGAATATAGTGGTAAATTGAATACATTTTGCCAGCAATATATGAAGCAATTTGTTCAGGACTCCATTGCAGAGCAAGATAACTTTTGACCTGTTTCCACACTGCAGGATCAACAGTTTTATGATTCGAGCTATGGCGGATCTTTGCTAACTTATGAGCATGTTTAACAAAGTAACCATTTCTGTTTCGATTACGTTTGATCTCTCTACAAATCGTAGATGGAGCACGCTCCAATCTAAGTGCAATATGACGCTTAGAAAAACCTCGCGCAATAAAGTGTAAATCTGATATCTTTCTTCTTAAGTGGGGTGAGCGTAGTTCATTGTGTAATTTTGACTTTGGTCGGTCTGGAAGCAAAATGCTATCTCATCTCACGTCTACCTAAATTAATCTTTGTTGAACTTCATCTGAGAATCTAAGGTTTGGGGGATATATGACTATTCGCACATTCACACTACAGGGTTTTCGCTCCATACGGAACATGACCCTTCCTTTATCCCAATTAAATATCATAAGTGGACCGAATGGTTGCGGTAAATCTAACTTGTATAAAGCGGTTCGCTTATTACATGAGGCTGCGAGTGGTCATCTATCAACTGCAATTGCAGATGAAGGTGGCATCCAAAAAATTATGTGGGCAGGTGGTTCACGTTATGGTGATAGGGGAAAAGACCCCCAACGTATGCTTCTGTCAGTCGAAATGGATGACTATGAATATCAACTAGAAATAGGCTTTCCAGAACCTTTGATTAGTCTTTTCAAACTTGATCCCTTGGTAAAAACTGAAGGGCTATGGTTAAGTGGTTATAAACGTCGTCGTGCCAGTGAGCTGATGCAACGTATCAATCAAACTGCATTTCTTAAAAACATTGAAGGGGATCGTCTTGCATATCCAACAGCATTATCACCAGAAGACTCGTTATTTGGACAGTTAGTGGATCCGCATCTTTATCCCGAGGTTTCAAAAGTTCGAGAAACTTTACGTAGTTGGCGGTTTTACCATGAATTTAATGTGGGTCGTGATTCACCTCTACGCAGCCCCCAAGTCGGTATACGATCACCAGTATTATCACATGATGGTGCTAACTTAGCAGCAGCATTTGAAACCTTACGCGAACGTGGACATACAGAAATGCTTTATTCAGTATTGGAAAAAGCTTTCCCGAAGAGTCAGTTCTCGGTCGATGAGCTTCGAGGACATTTTCAGATGATAATGAAAAATGAAGGTATTTTAAGACCATTGGAAAGTGCAGAGTTTTCAGATGGAACGCTACGTTTTTTATGTTTGGTTGTCGCATTACTTAGCCCAAGACCACCACGTTTTATGGCGCTGAATGAACCAGAGAATAGTCTGCATCCAGATTTATTACCTGCTCTTGCGCTACTCATTGCAGAAGCAAGTCGTTATACACAATTATGGATAACAAGCCATTCCCCCTTATTGGCTGACATGATCAAAGAATATTGCGAAGTACAACACTATCGACTCGGTCAAGAAAATGGTGAAACAGTCATCATATGCCCATAACAAATTTAAAAAATCCTTTGTAAAGCTCTTTCTGACGATGTTAGTTTTGATTCATTTAAGATAATGGTGCTTATAGGAAATGCGCCTTAAAATAGTATTGTTTTTTCATAGAAAAAATTACCAATATCAAAAAAACAAAAATCCGACTTGGAAACAAGTCGGATTTTTGTTTTACAACTCTGGAAGATATTCCTAATAAATTTGTTCAATATTTAATCATGATGAAGCTTTAGTGTGCGTTATCAACTCATCCATTACTTAAATTATCCCCAATTTCTGCGGATAACTCTTAGGGTGAATTTTAAGCAGTTTTGTACGCCTAGGCGCACATGAATTCAAGCCCTTTGCCGCTATACGATTGCACGCTTATTTCTTATTATGGAGATATAGAGAGCAGGATGCTCCGACAATAACAATAAAAGATCTACATAAGGATTATGAGGTACGACAGGAGTTATACCTAGCGTAACAAATACGAAAAACCCTGACAGGATGTCAGGGTTTTTTTATAGCTTATTTGGGGTGATGTTAGATTTTGATGCATATTAAATAAAAAATATATGTAGTTTTTATTTATCTAATTTTGTATTTATGGTTTGGGGTTTTAAGCAATTAAAAATTATAGATACCAATACCTTAGGTTACTAAAATGGAATCATATGACCTATATTTTTTATTGTTTTTAAATGAGTATTTAGAATTTGATTATACAATTCGGTTGCTTTCTCAGCTGAACGTACCTGATCCTGAGCACCAGATATAATCAAGGTTGGGCACTTAATTTTACTCATGTCTATACATCTCTGTTGAGCATGGATTGCTTAACAAAAACGTTATAGCCTATTTTTTTTGCTCATTTCTTGAATTCTTTTTACGAGGGATTTGTGATTAGCGTTTACTCGGACATGGTGTGTATTTTAGTGGGATCTAAAACAAATATAAACTGGTGCTTAAAAGCGGCTTCTATTCGTAATGTTGGGCCAGATAAAGTGAGTCAGCTTAAACAATTCCGTTTTGAAAAGATGTTCCTCACCTTAAACTTCTCATGCAAGAACAGCGTAAAATTTTAAAACCCAAGTTCGATAGGGCCATGAAATTTTTGGTATTAAGCTTAGCTCATATGGAATTACTGATTAGACTCGTCCGAACGGAGGATATTTATTAGTTTGAATGTGATTTCTGGTACGGCAAAAATAGTTAACTTGCAAGACAAGCAGGTATTACTTTTTCAACTCTGAGGTTCTGTTTCCCATACTGCATGGATACTGAAGATGCTCAACTTAGAATTGCACTGTCATATCCAGAGTCAGACGAATTAAAGCAAATGAGTTAGCGCTAAATGTTTTGTGGAGATAGATTATAAATGTCTTGAGCTATCTATCCTTTCATGCAAAATATTGACGGAATAATGCTGCTGCCAATATTCCTGCTGCAATCGCCAACAGTGGTTTTTTAACCAATAGCATAATGATTAATGTCGTGAGTAGTGCTAAACGAGCGCCATTATCACCTTCAACAGCAATAGGTGCCAAAAGTGCAACCAGCACAGATCCAGACATTGCATTAATGAATCGTTGCACACGATCACTAATAGGAACATATGACATAATCAGAACACCACCCCAACGAGTGGCTAATGTCACAACGGCCATAATCAAAATAATAATCAATGGATAAGTGGTGCTAATTTCTAGATTCATGCCTGTTTCTCTTTCCAGAAAATTCCTACGATTCCGCCAAATAAGGCACCCACAACGACATGACTATTTTCTGGTAAGTACCAATGAGCCAATAATGAACTACAGGCTGCGATTGCCCAGATAACTAATATTCTGAGATTTTTTTGTCCACCTCCAACCATTGCGAGTAGAAAACAAGCCATGACCATATCTAATCCTAGCAATGCAGGATTATGAATGACATTACCAAAATAGAAACCAAGCCCTGTGCCTAAAATCCATGCGAGCCAAAGGGCAATTCCTCCGCCAAATAATAGTCCCATCCCTGATTCACCACGATTAAATGCTTGTAGTGAGAGTGCCCAATTTGCATCAGAAATAACCAGCAAGATACTGTATCTTTTGATGGGTGGGAGGTGACGTAGCCAAGGATAAAGAGATGCGCCCATTAAAAGGTGCCGGGCATTGATAAAGAAAACCGTGATAATCAAGGGAATGAGTGATACTTGCTCTCCCCATAGTTCTAAAGTAGCAAATTGAGATGCCCCTGCAAAAACAAAGGTACTCATTAACATGATGGAGTTATTATCTAATCCAGCTTGAGTTGCAGCTAAACCGAAAGCAGCTCCAAAAATCACAACAAAACATGAAATTGGAAGGAGGCTTTTAAAGCCCGACCAAACTTGGGAATGGCCTAAGCTGTAAATATCTTGGTCAGCATTCGACAAAATAATTTCCTTATCTTTTAAAATTTGCTGGTGAGTTATATACCTAATAATAGCTGATGAAGATTAGGAGATTTTTCACTTATTTCTTAATAAATTATGCGCTTAGAAAGTTAGAATGAACAGCGTATAATTCTTGCATATACTATTTGAAAATCGATTACTTAAAGGTAATCCATTATGAACGACCAAAGGGAAGGGAGTCAGAAGTTGCTAAATGGGCAAAGATGGCTAGGGCTGTATATAATCATGAAGGTAGTAAGGCAGTAAAAAAGAACCTAAAATAATGATGCTAGACAATCTTAGAACAAGATGAATGGCATGAAAAATGCGTATACTGCGATAGCTAATGCCGCATAAAGTATGATGCAGAGCGTAGAGCCACGCACCTCAATTCTAAGTATAAAATAGGCTGAAGTTCCTGCAGTTACTCGAACAAGCTCCTTAGCTTCCTCATTTACACCAGCTAAGATTAGTACTCAGATAGAGCCGGCCAAAGAATATCTAACTTCTCCGAGCCCTCAGCAAGTTATTGTTGTTAATTAAAATGTAAGCGATTGATTATGGCTCATGCAATAACAGGCGGTTTAGGAATGGGGGATACGTGGACTGGGTAATTGGTGGAGGATAATGTTAAGTTTTAGCCCATAAATAAAACTAGATCTCATCCAAGAAATATCACTAAAGTTTAGTTGGCTGATATTCGCCTGCAATCGCAGCAGTTAGGAAACTTTGAAAGGTTGGGCATTGCATATGATTTTCAGCGGGGCAGACTGCGGCGTGTCTGAGTCCTTCGCTGATGAAATATAAGCGTCGCGTCATCTGCTCGATTTGCTCTGCTTTATCATTCAGCATTTTTCGATCTAGCTCAGGTTGACCATCTTGCCCAAACATCGTGGCAATCTCATTCAAAGAAAAACCCGCTGCCTGTCCCAATGCAATCAATGCCAATTGATCCAGTACCTGTTTTGCATATTGACGACGTAAACCCTGTCGGCCAATAGATTTGATCAGCCCTTTTTCTTCATAAAATCGTAAGGTCGATGTCGCAACCTTTGCTTTTTTTGCAACTTCACCAATATCCATAAATACCTCTTGACTTCAAGTTGACTTGAACTTGCACAATCAATCTATCAGGTTTTGTTTGGAAAAGATCAAGGTGATGAAATGAATATTTTTAAATTACTACTTTACATTTTGAGTCTAGGGATCGGTGCAACACTAATCATGGATATTTGGTTATTCATATTAAAAAGACTGAATATCCCCACCTTAAATTTTGCATTCCTTGGTCGGTGGATGGGATGGATTTTCCACGGCAAGATCACCCACGAGTCAATTGCACGAAGTCCTGAGATTCAACATGAATATGTATTGGGCTGGATTGCTCATTACAGTGTAGGGATCCTATTCGCATTTAGTTTCATCTTCATCATCGGGGATACTTGGTTGCTGCAACCTCAATTTTATTCAGCCTTATTATTTGGGGTCATTACCGTGCTAATCCCTTTCTTCATCATGCAACCTGCAATGGGGGCTGGCTTTGCATCCTCCAAAACACCAAAACCGCTACTCAACTGCCTTAAAAGTTTGATCAATCACAGTATCTTCGGGTGTGGTTTATTCCTCACCGCTGAATTATTAAATCTTTTTAATTGAGGACTAAATCATGAAATCAATTGCCATTATTTATCATAGCCGTCAAGGACATACCCAATTTATTGCTCAACAAATTCAAATCGGAGCAGCAAAGATTGAGAATATGAATATTGATTTATTCACCGCAGAACAATTGATGTCTCAACCTGAATTACTAAACCAATATGATGGTTTAATTTGGGGGACACCCACCTATCTAGGTGGTGTCTCTGGAACCTTAAAACAATTCATGGATGCTACAGGTCCCTTATGGAAGAAACAGAGCTTTAAAGGAAAACTAGCAGCTGGATTTACCGTCTCATCACTCCCCGCTGGTGATAAGCAATCAACACTTATTTCACTTTTCACCTTTTGTATGCAACACGGTATGATATGGGTGGGAAATCCTATTTTACCTGAACAACATCAAGGGGTTCCTTATACGCAAGCGGCTAATCGATTGGGTTCTTGGTCGGGATTAATGGCACAAGCTGAACATGCGAGTGCGGCAGATGCTTTTGATTTAGGTGATATTAAAACAGCGCAATTATTTGGGAAAAATTTTGCATCGAGCCTAAATGCATATCAAGGAGTGGTTGCGTGAAGACTGTGAATCTTTTATTTCCATTCATTTTTCTTGCATGATGTCATTTCTGATCTCAGGTATTACTACATTAAAGACCATTGGTTTCATCGACATCTTGTTTTGATGAGGATGTCAGCGTGGATCATCGCATGGATGTTTGCATTTCCAAGTGTATTGGTTTGCGCACCCATTGCTTATATTCTTATATCACTTTCATTTAAAAGTGATAAGTTTTGGAAGATTATATCTAACAGTTTTGTGGGGGGCCGCACAAATGCTTAAAAAAATGTTCCTTGTAACATGGCCAGTAGGGGGCTATCCATTTTTAATTTCTTCACAGTAATCAGCCCATTTCTACATTATTAATTTATCTTCTCTAAATGCTTGGTTCTGTTGTAAGCACGACCATGTATGTCTTTTACTTGATGAGCCAGTTGTTGCTCAATCAATTCAATTGGAAACTCAAGAACCTCTTCTAATATTGTACGTGCTGAAGAACGAAAACCATGTCCACATGCTTGCACTTGTGTAGCGTAATATCTGACCACATTTAACTTTAACTTTTTTGGCTGTCTCTTGTTTTTCATAAATATGACAAATCTTAAGAATATCCGTTGGTTTAATTTCATGAACAGGAATTTGACCAATATGTTGATTGATGACTTCTAACAAACTTTGCTGACGCTCTAAGCGTAGATTCGGCAAAGTCTTGTTTATTCATCTATTCCTTAGCGAGTTCTCCAAAAATATTCTTATTTGCATTAAATATCTCATTCTTAATTCTTTTCTAGATGTGGATCGATATTTTGAGCAAGTAGTGTGCGAGCTTCTTCTCGTTTGATTCGTGCTTGAGCTAAGGACACATTCGGATAAGAACCAAAACTCAGTGAGTTACGTTTCTTGGTGTAAGGACGTGAATAATCGAATCACCAGTTTTGGAAACGATTAAAAATAAACCTACCGTCCGAAAGCTTTTGAACTTTTGCAAGGTCTGCTTTTATAGTCTTAATCTTTGTATTTGTCAGTGGTATAACGATTTTTGGCATTTTTACGGTAATATATCTTACCGTAAAAATTACCGCAAAAAATATAAACTCTAATAGGGTTCTATAGATCAATTTAGATGGTGTTTTTGTCAGTTTATTGATTTTACTGTTATTTATCTGTTGGTGTAGATCGGGAAAGTTAAATATAAACCATAATATGGTGCGCCCTGCGGGAGTCGAACCCGCGTCGGTCACTTAGGAGGCAACTGCTCTATCCAGTTAAGCTAAGGGCACAATGCGCAGCTAATTTAGCGTAAATATGAAGAAAAAAAAAGCTATTGTCGAAACAATAACTTTTTAAAAGACAGATCTTTATCATTTTTGCTTAAGATTTATTCAGCTTCAATATTTTAAATAAACCTAGCATCACAACGATCCATATCGGAATCATCAATACTGATTCTTTAAAGCCTTGCATCCACATAATATAAAGCACGGTTGCAATAAAAATTAGCACTAAATAATTACTGATTGGTGCCCAAAGTGCAGGGAATTTGGTTTGAATCGATGCTTGTTTAATCGCTTGTCTAAATTTCAAGTGAGTTAAGCTAATCATGGCCCAGTTTAGTACTAATGCACCCACTACGACATACATCAAGTGACTTAGGGCATCTTCTGGAACAAAGTAGTTTAACAGTACACAGCCAAAAATTAATAAAGCTGAGAATAAAACAGCAGGGATAGGTACCCCTTGTTTATTCACATTATTAAATATTTTAGGTGCATTGCCTTGTTGTGCTAAGCCATAAAGCATACGGCTATTGGCATACATACCGCTGTTATAAACAGAAAGCGCTGCAGTTAAAATAATAAAGTTCAATAAATGCGCTGCCCAGCCAATACCGAGTTGACTGAAAATCATCACAAACGGACTTTTATCTAGACCACCTAAGTCAAGCTGATTCCATGGCACCAATGCCAAAAGGATGGTCAGTGAACCAATGTAGAACAGTAGAATACGGAAAACTACTTGGTTAATGGCTTTCGGAATGGTTTTTTCAGGGTCTTTGGCTTCTGCAGCAGCCATACCAATTAGCTCAATACCACCAAAGGCGAACATGAGGAAGGCAAGCATATAGAATAAGCCTTCAAAACCATTCGGGAAGAAACCGCCATGTGCCCAAAGATTGGTAAATGAAGAAGTTGAACCAGCATCAGCGGTGAGGAGTAAATACAAACCGAAAACGATCATCGATACGATAGCCGTTACCTTAATGATAGACAGCCAAAATTCTGATTCACCATAGAATTTTACATTGCCGAGATTGACTAAAGTAATGACGATGAAAAAGAACAGTACGGAAGCCCATGCAGGAATAAAAGGCCACCAGTAATTAATATATTTTGCGACCGCAGTCAGCTCAGTCATTGCGACTAAAATATATAAGATCCAGTAATTCCAACCGGCTAAAAAGCCTGGGAACTTCCCCCAATATTTAAAGGCAAAATGGCTAAATGATCCTGCTACAGGCTCATGTACGATCATTTCACCCAGTTGACGCATGATTAAAAATGCAATCAAACCACCAATGGCATAACCCAAAATGATGGAAGGACCTGCAGATTGAATCACCTGTGCGGAACCTAAGAATAAGCCTGTACCAATAGCTCCGCCCATGGCGATGAGTTGGATATGACGGTTCTTTAAGCCACGCTGAAGTTGAGACGACTCTTTATTCAAATTATTTCAGCCCGACAATGGATAAGTGTTTCCGATTGTAATAGATCATGAAGAAATCGCATAGTAGCTCAAAATTGATGAAAAAAAGTTATTATTTATATAAAAGATAGTGTTTGGAAAACAACAAATAAAAAACATATGAATCAATATGTTAATTTTATTTAAATTATCGAATTGTAGGCTTTATTTGAAAACTGGACATTCACAAATGATGTTTTTTTATACTTAAGTCCTGTGGTCAATGCTTTTGCTTGAAAAAGCCCTATGATAAAAGAGATTAACATTATTTAAATGTTATTTAAAAAAATGATAAAGATGAAGGATAAATGAAAGATGAGTTTTGCTCCCCAAATCAAAATTCCAGCAACTTATATGCGTGGTGGTACCAGTAAAGGTGTTTTCTTTAAAGTTGATGACTTACCTGAAGCGGCGCAGCAGGCTGGGCAAATTCGTGATCAGTTGTTGTTACGTGTGATAGGTAGTCCAGATCCATATGGTAAGCAAATTGATGGTATGGGTGGAGCAAGTTCAAGTACCAGTAAAACGGTGATTTTAGCGAAAAGTACACAGCCCAACCATGATGTGGATTATTTGTTTGGTCAGGTTGCGATTGATCAACCTTTTGTCGATTGGAGTGGAAATTGTGGCAATTTAACGGCTGCGGTCGGTTCATTTGCCATTTCCAATGGCTTGGTCAGTGCAGAGCGTATTCCTGAAAATGGCATCTGTACGGTTCGCATTTGGCAAGCCAATATTCAAAAAACCATTATTGCCCATGTGCCGATTACCCATGGACAAGTCCAAGAAACTGGCGATTTTGAACTTGATGGTGTGACTTTCCCCGCAGCAGAAGTTCAGATTGAGTTTCTAGATCCTGCGGATGATGGTGAAGATGGCAGCGCAATGTTCCCAACAGGCAATGTGGTCGATACGTTTGAAGTGCCAAATATCGGTACTTTCCAAGCCACTTTTATTAATGCCGGTATTCCAACGATCTTTTTAAATGCTGAAGACATTGGCTATGCGGGTACAGAACTACAAGACGCCATCAATGCTGATGCACAAGCATTGGCTCGTTTTGAAACCATTCGTGCCTATGGTGCAAAACAGATGGGCTTAATCCAAGACATTTCCGAAGCTGAAAAACGTCAACATACGCCTAAAATTGCGTTTGTCTCTCAACCAAAATCTTATACATCATCGAGTGGTAAAGATATTCAAACAGGTGATGTGGACTTACTGGTACGTGCTTTGTCGATGGGTAAACTACACCATGCCATGATGGGAACCGCAGCGGTTGCCATTGGCACTGCTGCTGCCATTCCAGGAACATTGGTGAATTTGGCAGCAGGCGGTGGTGCACGTGAGGCAGTACGTTTTGGACATCCTTCGGGAACATTACGTGTTGGTGCACAAGCTATTCAGGAAAATGGACAATGGGTGGTAAAAAAGGCGGTGATGAGCCGTAGCGCACGAGTTTTGATGGAAGGTTGGGTTCGAATTCCAGAAGATAGTCTGAAATAGTGAACAAGATAGAGAATCTTGCGATAAAGCAGTATGATGACGCTTCGTGATTGTGAAATTGAGCTGCCAAACTGGCTGCTTAATACAATGACAAGTCAGCACTCTTGTGTATGATCAATCGCAAGTTCTCTGTCGATGATGACAAGAGCGCTGTATATTAGATTAAGCTAAATCTAGCTATATTTTTGATGATTTAGAGTTACTCAACAAAGCAAAGTATTCGAGGCGAATGTGTCATCTTTAACTGACGTACATGCAAATGTACTAACCCAAGCACAGCAACGTATTCAACAAGATTTATTGACGGCATTAGACGCATTTTCTATTCCAGAACCGCTCAAAGGCGCGGTGCATCATACCGTGATGCTCGGTGGTAAACGCATACGTCCAGCGCTTTGCTATGCAACGGCTGCGATCAAGCCAAATGCCCATTTTGCTGCGGTGCGTCGTGCAGCAGTTGCCATTGAAATGATCCATTGCTATTCATTGGCACATGATGATTTACCCTGCATGGATAATGATTTACTGCGCCGTGGTCAACCGACCTGTCATGTGGCTTTTGGTGAAGATACCGCCTTACTTGCAGGTGATATTTTACAGTCGATGGCATTTGAAATATTGGGCAGTCGTTTGTTTGATCAAGGGCCGGCAGTTGATTCTGCAATTGTGTTAAAACAGATGCAAATTTTGGCAACCGCCAGTTCGAAAATGGTTTGTGGTCAGGTGCTTGATTTACAAGCGGAAGGGCAGCATGTCAATCAACAGGCTTTGGAAAATATTCATCGTAATAAAACTGGCGCACTTATTTCTGCTGCGGTGATGATGGCTGCGGTCACCGTATTTGAGGGGACAGATCAGGCCATTCCGAAATTGCGCGAATATGCCCAAGCGATTGGACTGGCTTTCCAAGTACAAGATGATATCTTGGATATTATTTCCGATACAGAAGTTCTTGGAAAAACCGCAGGTAAAGATCAACAAGTCGAAAAATCGACTTATCCTGCCTTAATGGGTTTAGACAATGCACAAGCCTATGCCAAAGAGTTGCATGATCAGGCATTGAATGCTTTGGCTATTTTTGGTGACAATGCGCTAGAACTAAATCAAATTTCACAATTTTTATTGTCACGTAAAAGCTAAAAAGCATGTAAGTACAAAACTGAAGAACAAAAAAGAGGACATCAAGTCCTCTTTTTTATGGGCTTATTTTGATGTCAAACTATTGAGCATCTTTGTATAAGCGATCACCTTCATCGAAACGAGTGGTGATCTCCTCAGATGGAGCTTTACCCAATAAACTCACCACGACAATAGCAATAAGCGAACAAATAAAGCCTGGAATAATTTCATAAAGCCCTATGTCACTAAACATATTTTTCCATAGAATGACCACAATGGCACCGACTAGCATACCTATTAGTGCACCATTTAAAGTCATGCGACGCCAGAATAAGGAAAGAATAATCAGTGGGCCAAATGCAGCGCCAAAACCAGCCCAAGCATAAGAAACCAAGCCTAAAACTTTAGATTCAGGATTTCCTGCCATCCAAATCGCCAATAGTGCAATCAGTAACACCATTAAGCGGCCAATCCAGACCAGTTCCTTTTGTGAGGCATTTTTGCGTAAAAATGATTTGTAAAAATCTTCGGTTAAAGTACTTGAACAGACCAATAACTGGCAACTTAAAGTACTCATCACTGCGGCTAAAATTGCAGCCAAGACAATCCCTGCAATCCATGGATTAAACAGAATTTTGGTCAGTTCTATAAATACAGTTTCTGGATTTGCTGTTACTGCACCAGCAAGTTCTGGGTGTTGCTGGAAGTAAGCAATACCAAAGAAACCCGCAGCAACCGCACCACCTAGACAAAGGATCATCCAAGTCATACCAATACGGCGTGCATTTGGAATAGATTTGACTGAATCTGCCGCCATAAAACGCACCAAAATATGCGGTTGACCAAAGTAGCCTAAACCCCAAGCCAATAATGAAATAATCGCCACAAAGCTTAAATCACCCATAACATTCATGGCTTGTGGGCGAGCCGCTTCAAGTGCCAAAGTCATTTGATTGATATCGGCAAAGCTTAACACCACAACGACAGGGGTGAGTAACAAAGCAAAAATCATTAAGCCCGCTTGAATGGTATCCGTCCAGCTGACCGCCAAGAAACCGCCAATAAATACATAGCTGATGGTGGCAATGGCGCTAATCCAAAGTGCTGTACTGTAAGACATGTCAAACATGCTTTCGAACAGACGCGCACCTGCAACCATGCCTGAAGCACAATAAATTGCAAAGAAAATCAAAATGATAAAAGCAGAAGCAATACGCAAGATTTTCTTTTGATCGTTAAAACGGTTCGAGAAGTAATCGGGCAAGGTTAAGGCATTGTGTTGCACTTCAGTATGAACACGTAAACGGCCAGCAACCAGTAGCCAGTTCAGCCATGCACCAATAATCAAGCCAATGGCAATCCACATTTCAGATAAACCTGAAAGATAAATGGCACCCGGCAGTCCCATAAGCAACCAACCGCTCATATCTGAAGCACCCGCAGAGAGCGCTGTGACGAAACTACCTAAACGTCGCCCCCCCAAAATGTAATCAGAGAAGTTGCTTGTCGCGCGATAAGCCATGAGGCCAATCACAATCATGGCGACAATATAAAAAAGAAAGGTAATTAAGGTCGGATTCAGGGAGCTCATACGGTATCCGTTTACAAGGTGGACAGTAGATCGAAACACAGGCTTTTAAATAAGAAGCACAAATAATTTCAAAAAATAACGCGAAATTTAATCATAATTTCACAATGATTGCTGAGTTTTTCGCAATTGAAATAAAAATAGACAGCAAAAGCTGTCTATTAGGTACAAAAAATCGGGAGCTCTTATGGATTACGACCCATGACACCACGAATGGTATTCATGATATCGGCAGGTAATACCACCGTTTTAGCATTGTTGGATTTAGCCATTTCTTGCATGGCTTTCACATATTGTTCACCGAGCAAGTAAGCAACAGGAACTTCTTTATCACCGACCGCGGAAGTGATCATTTCAATGGCACGTTGCGACGATTCTGCCAAGACCACTTGTGCTTCAGCATCACGACGTGAAGCCTCTAAACGACCATCTGCCTCTAAAATAGCTGCTTGTTTTTCACCATCTGCTTTGGTTACGGTCGCACGGCGCTGACGTTCAGCAGCAGCTTGTGCTTCCATCGCCGATTGCATGGTGCTTGATGGTTGAATATCCTGAATTTCTACGGTTTTGAGCGTAATACCCCAATCCGAAATATCATCAGAAATCGCTGCCTTAAGTTTTGCCTTAATGTGATCACGTGATGATAGTGCATCATCTAAATCCATTTCACCGACAATTGAGCGTAGTGAAGTTTGTACCAAATTTTGAATGGCCCACGTATAGTTTTCAATGCCGTAAACCGCTTTTTCTGGTGTGGTAATATTGACATATGCCATGGCATTCATGAGTAAAACGGCGTTATCACGGGTAATCACTTCTTGAGAGGGAATATCCATCACAATGTCTTTGGTAGTGACTTTATAAGCCACTTCATCTACATAAGGAATGACAAAATTTAGACCCGGTGTTAGGGTGGTATGGTATTTACCTAGACGTTGTACAATCCATTTATAACCTTGCGGAACAATGCGTACACCTTTAAAAATGGTAACACCTGCAAAAACCAAGATGGCTAAAACAATAATAGATCCACCAGACATGTTATTTCCTCACTTTATATTTTCATTATGTGAATTGTGTGGTTTAACCACGAGATCATTGCCGAGAATATCGACCACGCGTACACGATCACCCACCTGAACGGGTTCTAAAACACGGCAGTTCCATTCGTCAGAGCCCAAAACAGGCATCGGGAAACGTACCGTAATTAAATCGTGTTCCATATTGATTTGAATGACCATACCAACTTGACCAATGGTCGCTTCGCGAGATAAACCTGCTTTGGTTTTATCGGTTGAAAGTGGCTTAATAAATTTAAACCAAAGTAAAGTGCAAAGTATAGATAAGATAATCCACGTGACAAGCTGAGTCGTAAAGCCCATCATCGGGAACATCCAGAGTAAAACACCCACCATGATGGCTGCGATGCCAAACCATAGTGCAGCAAAAGCGGGTAGTACTAATTCAGAAAGAATGAGCAAAACACCCAATACAAACCAATGCCAAGGTTCGAAAGCAAATTCCATACATCTACTCGTGTATTGTTAAAATTGATATAGATAACCATGCGTCTATATCAATTTAGCAGATGAGTAAGTCTTTGAGTATTAAAAAAACATCTTTTTTAAATTTTGGCTTTTGGCGCAGGTTTGAACGCGGCTGGAGACCTTTTAAAATCGGTAATCACTTTTTCAATGGCGCGGATTTTCAGTTGAGTGGCTTTTTCACCTTCAAGGATGGACTGATTACTGGCTTTTAAATCCAAAGTCCCTAAATGTCCTACTTTGGGTTGAATCACAATCGTAGCTTGACTCAGTTCTTCATTAATACTTTGTTGTCCCATAATATTAATGGTTTGATCCAGTAAGCCCCACATATTTAGTGGTTTGTCACCAACAGGACGGGCAGAAATATCGACTGCAATGACAATATCTGCACCCATTGCTTTAGCTGTTTTTACTGGAATTGGGCTGACTAAACCGCCATCCACATATTTGGTTCCACCAATCGTGGCAGGGACGAATACATTGGGGATACTGCATGATGCGCGAACGGCTTGCCCCGCATTACCTTTAATAAATTCAGCTTTACGTCCATTGTCTAAACGAGTAGCTACGGCTGCAAAACGAATGGGAAACTGTTCAATTGGTTTGTTGGCAATGTGCTTGTTGACATAGTTTTGCAATTTTTGACCTTGCACAATGCCTTGACTGTTTAAGGTTAAATCACGAATATCAGATTCTTTTAAGCTCAGGGCAATTTGTTGTAATTGGAATGGTGTTTTACCGCTGGCATAAATACTGCCGACAAAACTACCCGCACTGGTGCCTGTCACAATTTTCGGTTTAATGCCATGCGATTCTAAAACTTTAAGCACCCCAATATGGGCAAAACCTTTGGCACCACCGCCACCTAGAGCAATTGCAATCACGGGTTCGCGTGCTTTTATAGTGCTGGTTTGGGGTTGTGTTTTTACGGCTTTATCACAGCCCATCAGACTGAGTCCAAGTAGACCAATTAAAGAATATTGTACAAATTTCATAGTTGGAATTGGACATCAAATAGACAAAAAGTTGCGCGTATAACAGCAGATTATGGTTATTTTAACTAGCTATTTTTGTATACGATTTTGTAACGGTTTAGCTAACCAGTTCGGGTTTTTGGGAGAGAATTTACCGACATATAGACTCAAAATTTGTTCTAAATCATGTTCATAATCTCCAGTAGGTTTAAATACACCTAAGCAGTGAATGGTCTTGTGCGCATAATCAAACGAAAATATCACAATGGGGATATGCGCGCCCACAGCAATACGATAAAACCCACTTTTAATGGTCTCCGCCTGTTTACGTGTACCTTCAGGTGCCATACCGACCCAAATTTGATCTTGGCTATTAATGAAGTTGATAATTTGCTGGGTTAATCCGTGTTTGGCATTACGTTGTACTGGAATGACGCCAATCCATTTCAGTAAGGGTTTAAGTGGTGTGTTAAATAAAGTATGTTTGCCAAAAATGGTAATTTTAATGCCCAGTCCTAATAAAGCAGTAAACCCATGCCAAGCATCTATATTTGACGTATGTGGGGAAATAATCGCCACTGCTTTAGGCAAGTTTGGAAATTCACCCTCAAAATGCCAACCTTGAGCAAGAAATATGCTTTTAAAAATATTTCGAGTCAAACTGTGACCGCGCGAAGGCACCTGATCTGGTAATGTTGGGAAATATGCTGACATTGTTTTTATTGAACTTCCTGTCAAAAATTTATTGTGTTTTAACTATGTTAAGCTTTTGTAAAATAAGATTCATTGGCAAAATATAAAGCATACTTCTGCTGGTTTGATAACAATCATCAATCTAGATTTGATCATAAGGGCAGACTATGCCAAGTACACGTAATATTTATCTATTGTTGTTCTCTTTATATTGGGCACAAGGCTTACCTGTTGGCTTTATGACCCATGCTTTACCTGTGATTTTACGTGCACAAGGCGTTTCATTGGCACATATCGGTGGTTTTGGCTTATTGATGTTGCCATGGTCAATTAAAATTTTATGGGCACCTTTGGTCGATCATTTTGGTTATTCAGCCTTTGGACATTATCGGAGCTGGATTATTCCAACTCAGTTGTTGAGTGTGATTGTGCTCATTGGCTTATCTTTTTTACCCATACAGGCTTTAAATGAACCACTGTATTTGTTGGCTTTTTTTGTCGCTCTGCTCAGTATGAATTTAGTGGGTGCAACACAAGACATTGCTACCGATGGCTTGGCGGTGAATATTTTAAAAAACGAGCAGCAGCACTGGGGAAATACCTTTCAGGTGGTCGGTTCACGCTTAGGTTTTATTGTCGGTGGCGGTGCTATTTTATGGGCGCTGGATGGCTTGGATTGGCAAAATACTTTTTTAGTTTTGGCAGGACTTGTTCTATTAAACACATTACCCATTCTATGTTTTAAAGAACCGACACGCTTCAAAACTTCTCAGCACGTGGCCGATCAAGGCGTATTTAGCTGGAGCAAAGTCAAAGATTATGTGTCTTATTTTCATCAAACCCGTCATTTGGCTTTATGGTTAGTGGTACTGATGACCTTTAAAATTACCGATGGTTTGTCAGGGCCTTTACTGAAACCTTTAATGATTGATCTGGGGCTGACATTTTCACAAATTGGCATTTATGTGACCATGCTTGGCGCATTGGCTGCATTGATTGGGGCCGGTATTGCCGGAATTAGCCTGAAATATATGTCTCGTGCGAATGCACTATTGAGTTTTTCTGTATTGAAAATTTTGAGTTTAGTTGCCTACACGTGGTTAGCTTTTCAGTATGAAGCAAAACGCCATATAGAGACGTGGATCATTTATTTGATTAATGCCTTCGAAGATATGATTTCAGCCATGTTATTGGTCATTATGCTGACTTTAGTGATGCAATATAGCCGTAAACATTTGGCAGGCACAGATTTTACCTTTCAAGTCGCACTGCTGGCGACGGTCAGTGGGGGGCTTTATAGCCTGAGTGGCATATTCGGAGATCTATGGGGCTATGCTGACTATTTAACGGGTATAACCTTGTTAGCGCTGATTTGTTTATTGCCTATTCTTAAATGGAAAAAGAATATTTCATAATTTAATTGGTTTAATTTTAACGATGTTACATCACTCATCATCTGATTTTAAAAGATTGAAAAATAGTGGAAATATTTGGTTTTTAATTATTGAAAAATGATTCATTCAAGTGCGCTATTGTGTAAAAGCTGATTAATTCAATTTAATATGCATTAAAAATCTAATGATTAAATAAGATAAGTTAATAAAATTTAAATCATTTTTTTAAATATTTCTAAACAGTAACATCTGTTACAGAATAACTTAGGGGTATTTATAAATGAAAACTAAATTAGCAATCGCAATTGCTTTAAGTCTATTAGCAGGATCAACTTTTGCAGCACCGACCTTATATGGGGAAATCGACGCAAGTTTGGACTATTTACCAGAAGATAACGCGATCAAGTCCGACCGTGATGTTTGGGAAATTAGTTCCAATAGTTCTTTTATCGGGATTAAGGGTGAAGAAAAGCTCACTGAACGCTTAAATGCAGTTTATGCGATTGAATGGGCATTTAATGCCGATGGTGAAGGAAGTGACTGGGCGAAGCGGAACCGTTTTGTCGGTTTAAAAGATGCCAAATTGGGGACTTTAAAAGTAGGTGCACATGACACCCCATTAAAACAATTTTCAAGTGTAGTGGATACCTTTAATAACTATGTCGCGAATAAAGCCGATGTAAGTGGTATTTTGACGGGTGAAAACCGTGTCGCAAATGCTGTGGTTTACGAGTCACCTGCAATTGCATTGCCTACAGGTGCAATTAAAGTCAATGCATTATTGGCGACAGGTGAAGCAAGTGCGATTAAGTCTGACAATGGTGTAGTTAAAACAGCAGGTCGTGGTTTAGGTGATGCCTGGTCGGCTTCAGTGGCTTATGAAAGCCCTGTTGTTGTGGCAGGTGTTGCTTATGATAAAGCAATCCCAAGTAATTTCCTTGGACGTGGCTTCGTTAATGCTTCAGAGCCAGAAGTGACAGGTGGTTCATTGTTTGCAGCAGCAAATACCATGCGTGCTATTGCTCGGGTAAATTTACAGGGCGGTTTAGCGCTTAAAGCCTTGTATCAAACTTCTGAAGTGGAACAAGCCGAAGGCAATGCTGCGGGTTCAGAATTTATTGATGATGCTCAAGGTTGGTTAGTCTGTGCAGAATATAATTTTCCAACGGCTAAAGCGTGGACGGTAAAAGCCCAATATAGTCAAAATAGCACCAGTTTCAAAAATGCTACTGCGGATTTAGAAGCCAAGCAAATTTTTGCAGGTCTTGATTATGCTTTTACTAAACAAGTGAAAGCCTATGGTTATGCTGGTTATTTAACCCTTGAACGTGGCAATGCTGAAACCAAGCAACCTGTTGTGGGAACAGGTTTAGAATTTAAATTCTAAGCAATCACAATTTAAAATTTATAGAAAAGCGATGTTAGCATTTAGCATCGCTTTTCTTATTTAAGATTCCTTGTCCTAAATAAGTTGCTATTACTGAGCCAGAAATTCATGAGCAAGAAGCAGCCTTGATAAAGAGTGAAGCGTTGCTTATCGTACATAGAAAAGATCAATTGATTTTATTTGTGTTATTACAACAACAAAAACTTAATTGAGACTTAAGTGCTACCTGAATGGCTTTGCTAAAACTTGAGGAAAGTAGTGCTGCATTCGAGTTTTTTGTAGAGAGGCGTCATACGCATATTTAGGAAAAAGCATAATCAAAGATATTTTCAGTGCTACATTAGCCAGTAAAATTTGCGTAGATTTTTAAAATGACGATTCGTGCAGTTTTGTTTGATCTTGATAATACTTTAACGCATCGCGATCAAAGTATTGTGGCTTATAGTCAGCATTTGGCTGATCATTATCAACATCAATTACAGCATAGTGATATCAATCAAATTCAATCGATTATTCGCCGTATTGATCATGGTGGATACCCCAAAAAAGAGGACTTAACCCATCCGAGTATTGCTGCTTCTGTGGCTTATGCGTTACAGCAAGAATTGCAATGGAAAAACTTGCCCGATTTGGATGAGTTGTCGCAATTTTGGTTTCAGCAATTTGGATTGTCAGCAGTTGCAATGCAAGGCGCACAGAATCTATTAGAAGAGTTAAAAGGGCAGGGTTATAAACTTGCCGTGATTTCGAATGGTGGTCATGCAACACGGTTAAGCATTTTACAAGGTTTGGGGTTTAGTCATTATTTTGATGAAATTGTTAGTTCTGGCTTGCTCGGTATTAGCAAACCGAATGCTGAAATTTTTCTGCATACAAGCCGTCAATTAGGCATTTCTGCGCAACATTGTCTTTATATTGGTGATCATCCAATCAATGATATACAAGGTGCAACCGATGCTGGAATGAGTGCTGTCTGGTTGGACGGTTTTCATTACGCTGATGAACATTGGCCTATAAACAGGATTCAAAATTTAGCTGAAATTAAGCAATTTTTATAGACTTTATTTTCTGATCTTTATGCGCTTATTTTGATGTTTATGGCAATAGGTAGAGCATTGATAAAGGCAAAAAAAAACGACTCTTCCGAGTCGCGCTGAAAACCAAAATAGCATTTAAAACATAGCATCTTCTGAATTGGCTGAAACTTTATGGATCGATAAGTCTGCGCCACGGAATTCATCTTCTTGGGATAAACGAATACCCATGATGACTTTAAGTGTACCGTAAACAATGAAGCCACCAACAAGTGCAATACTGATAGCAAGAAGAGTGCCAATCAGTTGAGAAATCATGGAAATACCACCGAGTCCCCCCAGCCATTTTTGACCAAAAAGCCCAACAGCTAAGCCGCCAAATGTGCCGCATATGCCGTGTAGTGGCCAAACACCGAGTACATCATCAACTTTAAGTTTATTTTGGGTGTAGGTAAAGAGTTTTACAAAGATCATGCCTGCAACTGCTCCAATTATAAGCGCCCCAACAGGATGCACTACATCAGAACCTGCACAAATCGCTACTAAGCCTGCTAATGGACCATTATGTAAAAAGCCCGGGTCATTTTTACCCATAAAGTTTGCTGCAATGGTGCCACCAACCATCGCCATTAATGAATTGATAGCGACTAAACCTGAAATTGCATCAAGACGTTGTGCACTCATTACGTTAAAACCGAACCAACCGACGATTAAAATCCATGAGCCAAGTGCTAAGAAAGGAATGGACGAAGGTGGATGCGCACTCACACGACCATCTTTTTTATAGCGACCATGACGGGCACCGAGTAAAATCACAGCGACTAAGGCAATCCATCCCCCCATCGCATGCACCACGATAGAACCTGCAAAATCATGGAAACTGGCACCAAAAGTTGTTTCTAACCATTTTTGTAGTCCAAAGTTTCCATTCCATGCGATTCCTTCAAAGAAAGGGTAAATCAATGCCACCAACAACAACGTTGCAATTGCTTGGGAGCTCATTTTGGCACGTTCAGCAATACCACCTGAAATAATGGCAGGAATGGCAGCGGCAAAAGTCAGTAGAAAGAAACAGCGCATGAGGTCATAGCTATGATCTGCGGTTAAGGTTGACCCCATATGGAAAAAATGTTGTCCATACGCAATATAGTAGCCGACAAAAAAGTAAGCGATGGCAGAAAGGGCGAAATCCGTCAAAATTTTACTGAGCGCGTTGACTTGGTTTTTATGGCGCACAGTGCCGAGCTCTAAAAATGCAAAACCTGCATGCATGGCTAAAACTAAAATTGCACCAAGAAGGAGAAAGAGTAAATCGATGTTTTGCATTTTATGGCCCTGTTTTGGTGCTTTAAGTCACAAAAAAAGTTAAGTATAACGATGTGATCGTTTTCGTGAAGATATTTTGGAAAGGGAAATTTTGATTAAGCTCAGCTAAAAAATGATAAGACTCGATATAAAGCAAGACAGTGCACCATATTGGTGTGTATGCATTTTTTTGGAGCATTTACACTAGAGTGATATTTTTGTAATATGCTGAATATTAACAATAAAATACAAAAGTTTGGTTTGATTAAATTTAGTTTTTTTTAAAAGTCTGAATGACAGAGGTTGAGGGATTTTATTTAAAAGATAAAAATAATTAAAAAATGAGATGTAATCATGCATTTTGATGAGGCTGTTTTCGTGGTTTTTATCATCCATTATGGTGCATTTTGAAAATTATTTTTCTTTCTTAATTTAACTAAAAAAGAGGAAAACGATAAAAATCCAATTGTGAAATAATGGATTTTATAAAAGTATACTGTAATGAATGATTGAGAAAATGGGATATAAATACAATAACGACGTGTTTTTTAAGTTGAATGGGATATCCCAATCATCCATTTTGTAGAATCCAGTAATGTACTGTTTGCTTTCGAATAATGGAATCACAATAAAAAAGCAGACCTTTTGATCTGCTTTTTTGAATGCCCTTTGCTTTAATGCAAAATTTTATCTAGGAATTGCTGAGCACGTTCGCCACGTTGGCTATTAAAGAACTCATTCTTGGTACAATCTTCGACAATTTTCCCTTGGTCCATGAAGATCACCCGATTGGCAACCTGACGTGCAAAGCCCATTTCATGCGTCACACACATCATGGTCATACCTTCTTTGGCTAGACCGACCATCACATCGAGTACTTCGTTAATCATTTCAGGATCAAGAGCAGAAGTAGGCTCATCAAACAACATAGCAATCGGGTCCATACTTAAAGCACGGGCAATGGCAACACGCTGTTGTTGTCCACCTGAAAGTTGGGCAGGGAATTTATTGGCTTGAGCACTGAGCCCAACACGGTCTAAATAGGCTAAGCCTTTTTTATTGGCTTCTGCATCAGAACGCCCCAAGACTTTAATCTGGGCAATGGTTAAATTTTCAGTAATGGTTAAATGTGGAAACAGTTCAAAATGCTGAAACACCATACCCACACGGCTGCGCAATTGATTTAAATTGGTTTTCGGGTCTTTGATCGAAATACCATCGACCATGATATTGCCTTGCTGGATGGCTTCTAGACCGTTGACTGTTTTAATCAGGGTGGATTTTCCTGAACCAGAAGGACCACAGACCACCACAACTTCACCTTGGTGAATTTGCGTATTACACTCTGTGAGTACCTGAAATTTGTCGTACCATTTACTCACGTTCTGAATGTCGATCATCACTTTGTTATCATTCATACGTGTAACCTTCTTTGTAATTTTTTAACGGCATAGGTGGCCAAAACACTAATGGTGAAATAGACCAAACCTGCAAATAAAATGTATTGAGTGAGTAGTGACATGAGGTCGCCACGCACATAGTTGGTTCTAAAAAAGTCCAATAAACCAATCGCATAGACCATGGTTGAATCTTGGAACAAAATAATGGTTTGTTGTAACAGTAACGGTGTCATTTTACGAAAGGCTTGAGGCAAAATGATTAAGCGCATCGATTGCCCATAACTCATGCCTAATGCTGAAGCCGCAGCAGATTGCCCACGTGGAATAGACTGAATACCAGCACGGACAATTTCAGAAAAGTAAGCAGCTTCAAATAGCATAAATGCCACAATACTGGATACCAATGCAGTATCCATGGTCAGGTAGTTCCCTGTGATTGCAGTATACAAAAAAGGGACTGCAAAATAGAACCACATCAAGACCAAAAGCAGAGGAATGGAACGAAACAGATTCACATAGCCTTGTGCAATAAAATTTAGGGTTTTACTGGAAGATAAACGCATTAAAGCCAGTAGGGTACCAATGAAAATACCCCCAATGGTCGCAATGACCACGACTTTTAAAGTAATGCTGAAACCATGCCATAGCGCAGGTGCAGAATTTTGAAAATCATTAAAAAATGCAGTTAGCCATTCCATTATTTAGCTCCTGCAATTAAACCGGGTACATGCAAACGTTTTTCTAGCAAAGTCATTAAGGTAATTAAACAGACATTAATTGCAATGAAAATAAGGGTGACGAAGGTGTAAATTTCGATGGTATTTTGGGTGTATTCACTGATGGTTTTCATCTGTGAAATAATTTCAGCCACACCGACTAGTGATGCAACCGAGGTGTTTTTGACACAGTTGGTTAATTCTGAACTTAGGGGAGGCAAAATGGTGCGAAAAGACTGCGGCAAAATAACGTATCGGTAAAGTTGAGTGGTACTAAACCCCATTGCATAACCGGCATTAATCTGTCCTTGCGGTAAGGCTTCAATTCCTGTACGGACCTGTTCACAGACCCGTGCTGCGGTAAAGAGTCCAAGACCGACACTGGCAGAAATCAATGCTGTGGTGTTGGCACTTAAGTCATTAATCCACCAATCATGAATCCCGCTAGGTAAAAAGTTGGGAACCACATAAAACCAGATAAATAATTGAATTAGTAAGGGAACATTACGGAAAATAGTGACATAGGCTGTGCCAATGGTACGCGCAGTTTTATTGGGTAAAGTACGCATGATGCCGAGAATACTTCCGAGCACCATCGCAATGCTCCATGCCACAATGGCAATAACCAATAACCAACCGAGACCAATTAAAACCCAGCTTAAATAGGTGCTATCACCGACACCTGTGGATTGCCACAAAACGTCCCAATTCCAACTATAACTCATAGACACTCCCAATCAGCATCGGGCAAAGAATTCATTTTGCCTGATGCTGAATGTTGTTTTTTAAAATGATTATTGATCGCGATCATGCGGTGTACTGATCAGTGCTTTCAATTGTTCTGGCATTGGGAAGTTTAGGTTAATATTTTTTGGTGGAATTGGTTGTTGGAACCATTTTTCATATATTTTGTTGATTTCACCAGAGCTATAAGCCGCTTTGATGGCACCATCGACCACTTGTTTAAAGCCTGTGTCACCTTTACGTAACATACAGCCATAAATTTCGTGGATAGGTGCAGTACCGACGATCTCCCATTTAGCTGGATCTTTGGCTTTCGATTTTTCACCTGCAAGTAGAATATCATCCATCATAAATGCTGCGGCACGACCGTTTTGCAACATTAAGAAAGATTCAGCATGGTCTTTGGCAGAAATAATTTCGCCAATGCCTAACTCTTTTTCGTGCTGACGAATATAGCGCTCAGACGTTGTTCCTGCTGTGGTGACGAGTTTTTTACCTTTTAAGTCAGCAAAATCTTTTACACCTGAGTCTTTAGCCGTGAGTAGACGCGAACCGACTTCAAAATAACCCACAGAGAAATCAACTTGCTGCTGGCGTTCTTTATTGTTGGTGGTCGAACCGCACTCAAGGTCAACCGTTCCGTTTGAAACCAATGGAATTCGATTTTGACTGGTAACGAGGTTATAGCGCACTTTTAAATCTGGCATATTCAGATCTTTTTTCAGTGCTTCAACCACTTTCATTTGTAAGTCATGTGCATAGCCAACAGGTTGGGTTGGATTGTCAGCAATATAAGAGAACGGAATAGATGAGTCACGATGACCCAGTACAATTGTGCCCGACTTTTTAATTTTATCCAGTGTGCCAGAAGTGCTGGCATCTCCAGCAGGTTTTTCGCCCGATGCTGGTGCTTTATTATCGCTACAAGCACTGAGTCCAAGCATGAGCGCGCTTGCACAAAGTAGAGAGGTCATAGTGCGTTTCTGTGTCATGTATAAAACTCCATTTTGTGTTTTCCATTATCTTATGCTGTCATTGTTACTGGTGCAGCATCAATTAGCACCTGAATTAATTAGGCTTTTTGGTCTGTTTAAAAAAAACACATCAAATTTCATCTTAATCGAGTTTTGATTATCGGCTCAAGTGAAATTTTGACTGTTTTGTTAAGATTAACTATACAAATTATCCCGTTTTAGTTAGTGTTAGAATATACGACTAAAGTCCAAAGCAAGATTTGTGCCATTACATTTTACTGTAAATAAAAAATATTTTGAGCTGCCAATATGATTGTTTGGTTGTAGTTTAGGAATAATTGCTTTCTATTTTTTGAATGATCTGTGATGTGAACTGGTCAATTTTCTGTGCATGCTGAATTAAATTCTGTTGATGCTCAATCCATTTTTGTTCTGAAGGGCGCCTTAAATGTTGCGATAAAATTTCTTCGGAATGAAACAATTCAAAAGCCAGTTGGTTTAAGTGTTCATCGTAAATATTACTATGCACAAAAATATGCAGTTCTTTGGCAAAGACAGGAATTAAGTTTAAATATTCAGACTCTAATGTTTTGATGGTATCTATTTCACTTTTTTGTTGATGCTGAAACTCTTGAAGAAATGCAAAAGTGCTATTTCGAAGTTGGTAAAGCGTAGGCAGTAGGGTAATAAAAAACTTTTGTTTTTGGTTTTCCAGAGTTTGCTTTTCATATAAGCGTTGTTTACGGTCAAAATAAATGGGAACAGCAACCGCTACACATATTGCAATCACTGAACCTATAGCTTGCACCCAAGCGGCAAGTTACTGATTAAGAATAAGATTGGCTTGAGTAAGTGCCATATTTTCCTCATAGAATTTCTTGTTATATTGAGTCTAGTCTATGTTCAATTGGCACTTTAATGAAGGATAATTTTCTTCTTGCTAACAAAGCTTTGCAGATACTTTATAAAAGCATCATTAGCTTTGCGCTGATGGAATGTTATTATTGATATCGTTTTTCTTTTGCTTATTTTTTCTATGTCGTTCGATTTAAAACTCAGTGTGCAGCAAGACACGCAAAATTTATCACCACAACAAAAAAAGCTAAATCGGCTGATTGAGCAAATTGAACAGCAAAAAATACAACTGGCAGCGTGGCAAAAAGCCCAAGCCGAAATTCAGCAACAGGCACGTCAAACCCTTGTTCCCATCTATACCGAACTGCATGACATACTGTTTCAGCAGCTTGAACAGTTATGGAACAGCTTACAGCGTTATGAATTTTCGAAAGCGGATATTGCACAGTTGGATGATAAAATCCAAAATCTCACTGCAATTTTAAAAAGTTCCCAAGTGCTGTCAGAACAGAAAAGGCTGAAAGTGACTCAAATTGATAATTTTTATCAACAACATGCAGAACATAATCAAGCTAAAAAGAACAAGAAAAAGGCAACGGTTGAAAGTTATGATCCGACGGAAACCTATGAGCAGCACTCAAATGATGAACAAGCAGAGATTAATTTAGATAGCTATGAATATGATGAACAGCAACATGAAGTAGAGCGTGAACAACACAGGTTAAAGAGACAAAAACAAAAACGTGAGCAAGCGCAAAAAATAGCGGAGCAATCACTCAAAACAGTGTATTTAAAAATTGCCTCGATTATTCACCCTGACCGTGAGCAAGATGAACAGCTCAAAGTTGAAAAAACGGAGATGCTGCAACACGCCAACGCAGCTTATGAGCAGCAGGATTTATTTTATTTACTCAAATTGCAAATACAGGTAGAGCAGAATAGGAGCATGGCTCAAAAGGGTTTAAGCAATGAGCAAGTGAAGTTTTATAAACTGGCTTTGGATGCGCAAAAACAGCAGTTAGATGATCAAATTGATGACATTATTGAGTCATTGAATTGGACGAAACAAACAAAATCGAAAGCTCAAAAGTCCTCAAATCCAATACACATTGCGGATATGTATAAGAAGTTAGAAGCGGATTGTGCTGAATTAAAACAACAAGTGAAGTGGGAAAAAGAACGGCTTAAATATATGGGTAAGTTGAAAGGTTTGGAGATGTTGTTGGGGAGTGGTGTTTTGTGATCTTTAAAAGAGCCTCTTACTTGCATACTCAAAATATATTTTGAGTATGCTTATTACTTGCGCTTTGTTTTAAAGCAGTGCTTTAACACTTGTTTAGGAGAGGAAACTTCATTGCGTATCGAATAATTGTTTAAAGTTATAAAGAAAGCTCCTTCTCCCTATAGGAGAAGGTTGGGATGAGTATTTATGAAAGTTAAATATTTTCAATGGTTTGCTCGTTCGAACTTTGGGGAACAGTAGTTTCTTTGCTTTCAATCTTTTTATTGGCTATCCCAAAAGGAATATGTACAGAAGCTATGCTATTTGCTGTTTTCTCTACATGGGTTGCTTGGTCATCGAAGAAAATATGTGGTCTTAGGATTTCTAAAACTTTCCTTTTTTCTATACCTCCCAAGAAAAATGCTTCATTAATAGTATCTATCCCCCAAGCACGTAAACTTGTAATTACACGCTTATGAGCAGGTGCATTACGTGCCGTCACAATGGAAATTCTTAAACGGCTTTCATATGTAGGATTATCTTCCAAATATTTTAATTCTGCTTTTTGAAGCGTAGATAATTGTTGCAGCAATTTATGTAAAGGCCCTGTATTTGCAGGTTGGTCAGCAAGTTTGGATTCATTTTCAATAAATGCTTTTAGGTCTTTTTCTTTATATATTTTTTCAGAGGAGTCATCTGCAATGACTCCATCAAAGTCAAATGCAATACGTAACTCCTCATTATGTTCAATATCAAAAATATTACCTTTTAGAATTAAGCCAGCAGGGTATCCTGCTGTAATAGCTTGATTTACGTCAGCTTCATTGGCTGATAAAAATAAACTAATATTTAGAGCATTAATATATTTATGAGGTGTTCTACCTTGTAAAAAGATAGCACGCTTTATATTTAAGTTATGATGTTCAATAGAATTCATAACACGTAGTCCAGTATCAGGATCATTTCGTGATAATAAAATGACTTCTACAAAAGGCTTATCGTGTGGAAAAATGTTATTGAGACTTAAAAGGCGTTGAATGAATGGAAATGCAACGCTAGGCTCTAAGGGCATATTTTCATGTTGTCGTTGGTATTCACGATAAGCAAGTTCGCCTTGGGTTCTAAATACCTTATCAGATTCTTCGAGATTAAATAATGCACTTGAAGCTAAGCCAATAACGAGTTTTTTTTCTAAGTCATACCCACTCATAATTTTTATATCCTATTTATTTAGTAGTTTGATTTCATCAGGATCATCAAATCCATCTTGGCGAATGGGTATAGATTGATTTCTGATATCAATATTTGTAATAGATTTCCCCGGTAATCCATTAATAATTCCTAAATCTTTTAAATACTGATAACTTGTTGTACCCCATTGAGTAGTTGTAAATAATACTATTAACCAAATACAAAGAAGAAATCGGCCAACTTGAATTGGAATTTTACTAACTGATGGTTTTGTCAGAATACGATTACGTGTGAATGTAAATGGATTATAGGTTCGCAAAAATTTATACGGATTGGTAGAGTAATATTTAGACCAAAATAATGAATATTTATTTAGATATTTACTATGCATTTTTTCATATACATCTTTTTGGACTAATTCAGTTTTTTTGTCAAATAATTGATGAAATTCTTTTCCTTGATTTTCATAGAAAAGTTTTAGTCTTTTTTCAGATTTATTTACTTCAATTTCCCAATATTCTTGCCAAAATTTTGCACCTGAAGCTGCTTGCATCTGATAAAAGGAAATACCAATACCAACTAAGCAAATAGTAGTGTGCACTACGGGAACGGTGTTATTCGAGTTAATAATACAGGCGATAAGAACACCTTGAAAAATCATGAAAAAATTATTTCGATGAACTAGCTGAGAGATTTCAAAATTTCTGGTCTCAATGGCAACTTCATATATACGCTTTAAACGTCGTTCTTGTTCATTTAGCTCTTTCGATTGATATGGATTCTGTATAAAAGAGTATGATTCTAATTTTTTACGTAAAATAGCTTGAAGATTGGATATCATGCAAAGATAAAGGACTGAATAATCAGCCCTTTATCTTACAGATTAGATTTTAAATTACAATCACTTAAAGCGCCGAAATCTGATCCATATTCGCTTTAATTTTCACTAACTGGTCAGCAAACTCAGCCAATTTCACTTTTTCACCTTCAACCACAGCAGCAGGTGCTTTCGCCACAAAACCTTCATTTGAAAGTTTGCCTGCAATTTGGTCATGCTGCTTTTGAACTTTATCAAAGTCTTTTTGCAAACGACCCAATTCCGCTTTCGGGTCAATTAAACCTTTCATTGGAACAAATACAGATACATGACCGACCACAGATGAAGAGGACAATGGCGGTTGCTCAGCATCCGTTAAGAAAGTAATGCTTTCCACTTTCGCCAATGCTTTAACCAAGGGTTCAATACGCGCAATCTGTGCTTTTTCAGCATCGGTGGTATTTTGTAGCAATACAGGCAATAAACGTGCATTACCTAAGCCCATTTCACCACGAATATTACGCACTGCACCAATCAAACCTTGAAGCCATTGCATGTCTGCTTCAGCTTGATCATTGATTTTCGCTGGGTCAGCAACAGGGTAGGCCGCAGTCATAATGGTTTCGCCACCCAAACCAATCATTGGCGCAAGGGTTTGCCAAATTTCTTCGGTCAAGTACGGCATAATTGGGTGCGCAAGACGTAACGATGCTTCCATTACCGCAAGCAATACACGACGAACTTCAGCTTTACGTTCTTCAGCAACATTTTCATCATTTAGAACAGGCTTAGTCAGCTCTACATACCAGTCACAGTATTCATTCCAAATGAATTCGTAAATCGCTTGCGCAGCCAAGTCTAAACGATAAGTCGCAAAGGCTTGTTGAACAGCAAGTTCCGCTTTTTGTAGACGGCTGATGATCCATTGTTCAGGTAATTCCCATAGATCAGGGCGGGCAGTTTGACCAACCGTTTGACCTTCAACATTCATCAGAACGAAACGTGTACCGTTCCAGATTTTGTTACAGAAGTTACGGTAGCCTTCAACACGTTTCATGTCGAATTTAATGTCACGACCCGTATTGGCAAGTGCACAGAAAGTGAAACGAACGGCATCTGTACCGTAAGCTTGAATGCCTTCAGGGAATTCTTTACGCGTTGATTTTTCAATCTTCGCGGCTTGTTTCGGGTTCATGAGTCCTGTGGTACGTTTTTGTACCAAAGTTTCAAGGTCTACACCGTCAATCAAATCTAATGGATCAAGCACGTTGCCTTTAGATTTAGACATTTTCTGACCTTCACCATCACGTACCAAACCATGTACATACACAGTTTTAAACGGAACTTGTGGCGTGCCGTCTTCATTTTTCATGAAGTGCATGGTCATCATGATCATGCGGGCAACCCAGAAGAAGATGATGTCAAAACCTGTCACCAATACATCTGTTGGGTGGAAGGTATTGAGGAAATAGTTTTCCGCATCTTTCTTCGCGTCGCCAGTCCAGCCGAGTGTTGAGAATGTCCACAAACCTGATGAGAACCACGTATCTAAAACATCTTCGTCTTGAGTCAATTGAACATCAGCAGCAATGCCATTTTCTTCGCGGACTTCAGCTTCATTACGACCGACATAAACGTTGCCGTCGTTATCGTACCAAGCTGGAATACGATGACCCCACCACAATTGACGTGAAATACACCAGTCTTGAATGTTGTTCATCCAAGACATATACATGTTGCTGTATTGCTCAGGTACAAATTTAATGTCGCCATCTTTAACGGCTTGAATTGCAGGCTCAGCCAAGGGTGCAATTTTGACATACCATTGATCGGTCAATAACGGTTCAACAATCACGCCTGAACGGTCACCGCGAGGTGGCTTCAAGGTGTACGGTTGAATTTGCTCTAACCAACCTTCTGATTCTGCTTGTTCAACTAATTTTTTACGTGCAGCAAAACGCTCTAAACCAATATAGTCCGCAGGGGCAGCAATGGTTTTTGAAATCTGTTCGCCCGCTTTGGCAATAAATTCAAACTCGGCCAAAATTTCAGCATTTTTATTGAAAATGTTGATAATTGGCAATTCGCAGCGTTTACCCACTTCATAGTCATTGAAGTCATGTGCAGGGGTGATTTTGACACAGCCTGTACCGAATTCTTTATCGACATATTCATCTTTAACAATCGCAACAGTACGACCTGTGATTGGTAAGATAATGTTTTTGCCGACTAAGTCTGCATAACGCTCATCATCTAACGCAACTGCAACGGCTGTATCACCCAGTAAGGTTTCGGGACGTGTGGTTGCCACCACGATGTAATCTTTATCATCGTGTGTACGTAGTGATTTATCTTCAAAGAAATATTTAAAGTGCCAAAGTGAACCTTGTTCTTCTTTATCACTCTCGACTTCTAGGTCAGATAGGGCAGTTTGTAGTTTTGGATCCCAGTTGACCAAACGTTTACCACGGTAAATTAAACCGTCTTTGTGCAAACGAACGAAGACTTCTTTCACTGCATTAGATAATCCATCATCCATGGTGAAACGTTCACGCGACCAGTCGACAGATGAACCCAAACGACGAATCTGGTTGGTAATGTTATTACCCGATTGTTCTTTCCATTCCCAGATTTTGTCGATGAACTTTTCACGGCCAAGGTCATGACGGCTAATGTCTTGCGCAGCCAATTGGCGTTCAACCACCATTTGCGTTGCAATACCTGCGTGGTCAGTTCCTGGTTGCCATAAGGTATTTTTACCGGACATACGGTTGTAGCGCGTCAAGGCATCCATAATGGCATTGTTAAAACCATGACCCATGTGCAAGCTACCAGTGACGTTTGGCGGCGGAATCATGATACAGAATGAATCACCTTTTTGAGACGGCTTAAAGTAGCCATTGTCTTCCCAAGTCTTGTACCATTTTTTTTCGATCTCGGTTGGATCGTAGGTCGTAGCAATATTTTGCGCAGAATCAGTCATAGTAAAAACAGATCGAAAGTGAATAAAAAATTGGCTCTATTGTAGCAAAAAAAAACATAGATTAGGCATGTTAAGCAAATGCAAAAAATAAGCGATTGATACAGACTAAATAGGTATCTTATGATGAGCACTCAATAAGAACAGCACACATGGTCGCAGAATAATTCTAACAAGGAGGTCATTATGATGAATTATGTAATTTCTTTAAAATTAACACCAAAAACCCACCAACGCTTTCAACAGATTCATCAGCAATTGAATGACGGTGAAACTGAAAGTTTAGCCAAGCCTTTAGGTGAGGTGTTAGCAGATATTTCTTGTGAGGTTATCGATCAAGTTTTTGGTGAGGTTGCGCGGTTATCACAATCTGGAGACCATGAATCAGAAAAAGTGATTCAGCAAATTTTAGAGATGGTACGCAAATATATGCCTTGGTCGGTTTCATTCTTTGGTAATGAACGTCTCATGCCGATGGTGAACTATTTAGAAAATATGACACATGAAAAAGAGGGTCAACATTATCTTTCTTATCCTGTCGATCACCTTTTAGTGGTGGAACTTTTGGAGTGTATTGAGCAAATGAAACAGGGAAATATTCACTATGTTTCACCCGCTTTAAAAGCTTTTATCCAAATGGTAGATCAGGGCGTAACAAGTTTGGTGCGTGAGCCTAAAAAAATGTTGAAATTCAATTTGGTGGTTGATAAAACATTAAATGGGGTGATCGGTTTGACCACGCAAATGGGTTATAAGCGTTTAGAAAAATTGGGTACGCAGTATGATGCGCAAATAACACCGCGTTATTTTGATCATTTTTTGATGTTTTTGAATCATGAACCAAAAAGTAACTTATCCACCAATGCATAATTACGTAAAAACAGGAAAAGCAGCATGGCGAAGCAGGGCAGTTTAGACAATAAAGTGGTATGGATTACTGGTGCATCTTCAGGTTTAGGTAAAGCCCTTGCACAAGAGTGCGCTTTACAAGGCGCACAGATTATTCTGACTGCACGTCGTATAGATGAGTTGGAAAGTGTCCGCCAAAGTTTAGTTCATCCAGAGCGACATATTTGTCTCAGCGCGGATATTACCAATGAGGCACAAGTTCGCCATGCTTATGAGCAAGTCCTTGAAAAAAAGGGTCGTATTGATTGGCTGATTAATAATGCAGGCTTAAGCCAGCGTGCCTTAATTGCCGATACCAGCATGCAAACTGAACGTGCCATTATGGAGGTGGATTACTTTTCGCAAGTCTTTCTGACCAAAACGGTGTTACCGACATTTTTAAAGCAAAAATCGGGTCGAATCGTATTTGTTTCCAGTGTGGCTGGTTTGTTAGGCACGCAATATCGCGCCTCCTATTCCGCAGCCAAAGCCGCGATTCATATGTGGGCGAATAGTTTACGTGCTGAAGTGGCAGATGAAGGTGTTGGGGTTTCGGTTATTTTCCCCGGTTTTGTGAAAACCAATGTGTCGTTTAATGCTTTAAATGGGGAAGGCAAAGCTCAAGGGCATCAAGATGAAGCGATTGAAAATGGTTTAGAGCCAGAAGCCTTTGCAAAAATAGTGGTGACTGCTTTATTGAAGGATGAAGAATATATTGTGGTTGGCGGGAAAAAAGAACAATTGGGTGTGTGGGTATCTCGCTTATCTCCACGCTTATTGTATAAAATGATTCGTAAAGCCAAAGTGAAATAAGTGTGAATACTCGTAAAAAAGCTGTATTTAACTGGAGTGGTGGTAAAGATTCAGCTTTAGCACTCTATAAAGTTTTACAGCAAAATCAATTTGATGTTGTTGCATTATTAACAACAGTGAATGCAGAAACAGAACTGTCTTCAATGCACGCCATTCCTCATTCATTGTTGCTGAAGCAAGCCGAAAGTATCGGTATTCCGCTCTATCCAGTTTTCTTGCCTAAAAATCTTCAGATCTATGAACAAAGAATGATGGATGCAGCAAATCATTTTAAAGCGCAGGGTGTAGAGCACTTTATTTTTGGTGATATTTATTTAAGCGATGTGCGTAGATATCGTGAAGATCGTTTGCATCCCTTGGGAATAGAAGTGGTTGAACCTTTGTGGAATCAAAACTCGAATGAAGTGATGCAAGATTTCTTAGCGTCAGGCATCAAAACCAAAATTATTGTGACCGATGCTAGTAAGCTGGATGATAGTTTTATCGGACAAGATATTAGCTCAACACTCATTGACTTAATGCCAACCGAAGTCGATGTTTGTGGTGAAAATGGTGAGTATCACACCTTTGCTTATGCAGGTGGTTTATTCAAAACTCCTGTTGATTTTAATATTATTGAAACGCGCAAAATGTGTTATGAGTTCAAGTTAGACAATGCTGAAGAAAAAACTTATCACTACTGGCAAGCGATATTTGCAGAATAGGGATTTTGCAGAATAGAAATGATGTCCTGTCACAATGAAGCTGATCAGGACATTCATTTTTTTCTAATGATGGTTGATGATTGCCGTGCCATAAGCAAATACTTCAACCATTCCGCCTTGCATCCCCAGTTCAGTTGTATTGAGACGAACGCCCATAATATGATTCGCACCCATCGCATGTGCTTGTTGTTTTAAGCGAATTATTGCTTCACGCCGCGCACGTTCAACCACACTTTCATAACTGGTTAAACGACCACCGAAAAAATTCTGAATATTGGCAATCACATATTTAAAGTAGTCATGGGAAATGACCACATTACTACTGATTAATTGACCTTTTGCGGAGGTCTCCACAAAGCGGTGGGTATCAATGCGAATATGCGCAAGTTGCTTTTCTTTTTCATCCAGTTCACGCAGGTGTTTTTGTTCGATATGACGACCAAAACCCCAACCCACTGAAAATAGAATCAGAAAAAGAATAATCTGAAAAATTAATCCATCCATAAAATAGCCTATGCGCCAAATGGATCAGGAAGTTTAGGTGTGGCAGGCTGAACGATCACAGCAGTCCCATAAACAAACAGTTCAGATGCACCTTGAGCAATATTTGAAGTAGAGAATCGAATACCGACAATGGCATTGGCACCCATCGACTGCGCTTTATCAATCATACGGCTCATGGCTTCTTGGCGTGATTCTTCTAAGAGTTCGGTATAGGCGGTTAGTTCACCTCCAACAATATTTTTGAGTCCTGCTAGAAAATCACGGCCAACGTGTTTACTGCGAACAGTGCTGCCATAAACCACATCAATTTGACGGCTAATGGTGTGACCGGGAACAGATTCTAAATTACTTAAAAGCATTTTCTGATATTCAAATTAATACGTTGTAATCAAGATAGGAAATCAGGCTTTAAAAAGCAATAAAAAAGCCTGCATGGCGCAGGCTTTTTTAATATTGCTTAGAATTATTGAGCGTTGTTTGTTGCTTTACGCTCAGCCGTAGATGGCTGTTTTTGAATTGCATCACCGGTATTGGCTTTAACACCACCACCAAGTGTTTTATACACTTCAACTTGATTGTTCATGTTGGCTTGTTCAAGCAACAATAAACCTTGTTCCGCTGCATAAGAGGTGCGCTGTGCATCTAATACGGTTAAGTAACTATCAATACCTGCACGGAAGCGAGCATTTGAAAGTTTATACGTGGTATTGGTTGCCTCAACTAAACGACGTTGCGCAGCTAAACGATCACCAATGTTTTGACGCACGGCCAAAGCATCATTCACTTCGCGGAAAGCGGACTGAATTGATTTTTCATAGTCAGATAACGCAATTTGTTGATCTGTTTCTGAAATTTTGATGTTGGCTTTACGCGTACCCCAATCGAAAATTGGAATATCCAGACTTGGACCCATAGACCAAATAAATGCACCTGATTTAAACAAGTCACTTAAGTCAGTAGACGCATAGCCAGCAGAACCCGTCAAACTAATGGTTGGGAACATACGTGCTTTAGCCGCGCCAATATTGGCACCTGCTGCAGACAGTTTATATTCAGCAGCACGGATATCAGGACGGTGATTCAGCAAGTCACTTGGTAAGCCAGCGCCAATCGCATTGCTTTTACTCACACGTGTTACACGTTGAGTCGGTAACAAGTTGGCAGGAACTTGCTGACCTACAAGTAGGTTCAGCAAGTTCTTGGCTTGAGCAATTTGAGTTTTATAATTTGCAACATCATTACGTGCAGTTTCTACAGAAATCTGTGCCTGACGAACAGGAACTTCACTGTCAATACCCACATCGAAACGTTTTTTGTTGAGATTATAAGATTCAAGTTGAGCTTTTAGCGTTTGGTCAGCCAGTTTTAAATTTGCATTGGCAAACGAGTAGTTCAACCATGCTTGAGCCACTTGACCAACAAGTGCAATTTGAGTGGCATCACGTGCACTTGACGTTGCTAAATATGAGTCTAAAGCATTGTCTTTTAAACTTCGAACACGACCCCAAAAATCCAACTCATACGCCGTCACACCTAAGCCGACATTGTAGCTAGTGATAGGCTTTTGGCTGCTTAAAGTGTCTTGACGAAGTACGCCACCACTTGCACCAATGGTTGGAAGTTGGTTGTTTTCAGTAATTTGGTACTGTTGTTGCGCACGTTGAATATTCAACGTCGAAGTACGCAAATCACGGTTATTGGCTAATGCCAAATCAAGCACCTGTAATAGGCGTTGATCGGCAAAAAAGTCTTTATAACCTTGCTCAGCAATTGAAGGACCAGAGGTATTGGTTAAATAACCTTGTTCTGGAATATTTGCTTGAGCTACGGGCTCTGGGCCACGCATGCTTTGACATGCTGTCAAAGCAAGCGCAAGTGCAGATACCGCAATGCTACGACCTGAAATAGACCATACTTTTTGCATCACGATGCTTGCTCCTGATTATTTGGTTTTTTAGGTTTGTATTTAAAGATACTTCGAATCCATACATAGAAGACTGGAATAAAGAAGATACCCAATAAAGTAGAACTGATAACACCACCCAATACGCCATAACCCACAGAGTGTTGGCTACCTGCGCCCGCACCTGAAGAAAGTGCAAGTGGAAGTACACCAAAACCAAAGGCTAAAGTGGTCATAAGGATTGGACGTAAACGCATTTTTGCTGCATGCAGCGTTGCTTCAAGTAAAGGCTCACCTTTATCTTCTTGCAGTTCTTTGGCAAATTCTACAATCAAGATCGCATTTTTTGCAGCCAAACCAATGACGGCAATAATGGCAACTTGGAAGTAAATATTATTGGTTAAGTTTGGATCTTTAAGTAGAACCATGCCTAAATACGTTAAACCAATCGCACCGACAATACCTAAAGGAATGACTAGCATTACTGAGAACGGAATAGACCAGCTTTCATAAAGGGCAGCAAGACATAAGAACACGATTAACATCGATAACGCATAAAGCCCGGCAGTTTGCGAACCAGCTTCACGTTCTTCTAAAGATAATCCTGTCCATTCATAATCGAAACCAGTCATTCCCATAGATGGAAGTTTAGCCATGATTTCTTCCATTGCGAGCATCGCATCACCTGAGCTGACACCCGGTGCAGGCGTACCTTGAATGTTCACCGATGAAATACCGTTATAACGTTCAAGACGTGGTGAACCATAGGTCCATTCACCTGTTGCAAAGGCAGAGAAGGGAACCATTTGCCCAGTAGTGTTACGTACATACCACTTGTTCAAGTCTTCAGGCATCATACGTGCATCAGGAACAGCCTGTACATACACTTTCTTCACACGACCACGGTCAATGAAGTCATTGATGTACGAACCACCCCAAGCAATACTCATGGTGCTGTTGATTTCAGAAATGCTTACGCCCATAGCGCTGGCTTTTTCATTATCAACATAAATTTTATACTGTGGCGTATCTTCTTGACCATTTGGACGGACACCGGCAAGACGTTTATCTTGAGCCGCCATACCTAAGATCATGTTACGAGCAGTTACCAGTTTTTCATGACCATTACCCGCAGCATCTTTCAGCATAAAGTTAAAGCCAGCAGAAACACCCAGTTCTGGCATTGCAGGAAGCTGTAAAGGCATCACGTAAGATGCATCTTTAGCAATCACATTGAGTGCCATGCCGCGTTGGATAATTGCACCAATTTCAGATTCAGGGGTGGTACGTTCACTCCAGTCTTTTAACTGAATAAATGCAAGACCCGCATTTTGACCTACACCAGTGAATGAGAAGCCTGCAACACTAAAGATAGATTCAACATTGGCTTTTTCACCTTCCATAAAGAAGCCCGTCATTTGATCAATGACTTTTTCAGTACGGTCAAGGGTCGCATTTGGTGGCAGCTGAACAAGAGTCATGACTACACCCTGATCTTCATCAGGTAAGAATGAACTTGGTAAGTTTTTAAAGAGGAACAACAAACCAACAATCACTACAGCGTAAATTGCACCCGCAATGAACTTGTGGATCAGGAGTTTGCCGACCCATTTCTGGTAGCCTTCAGCCAGACGTTCAAAGCGGTGATTAAACCAACGGAAGAAGCGTGCAAAAATACCGTTACTTTGTTCTTTTTCTTTATCATGCTGCTTCAGCAAAGTTGCACAAAGCGCAGGGGTAAAGGTTAACGCGACAATCAATGAGATAATCATTGCAGTCACTAAGGTGATGGAGAACTGACGATAAATAACACCCGTCGTCCCACTGAAGAATGCCATTGGTACGAATACCGCTGTTAATACAGTGGTAATACCAATTAAGGCACCTGAAATCTGCTGCATCGACTTTTCAGTTGCTTCAACAGGATCGAGATGTTCTTCAGCCATCACCCGTTCAACGTTTTCGACTACAACAATCGCATCATCCACCAGTAGACCAATGGCAAGTACCATGGCAAACATCGTGAGTGTATTAATTGAGAAACCAAATACGTTAATGATGGCAAACGTACCCAACACGACAACAGGAACAGCCATGGTTGGGATAATAGTTGCACGCCAGTTTTGTAAGAACAAGAACATGACAATGAATACAAGAATAATTGCTTCAATTAAAGTATGAACCACACTTTCAATTGAAAGTTTGATAAATGGTGTTGTATCAAACGCTAATTTATCTTCTAAACCACTTGGATAGTTTTTACGTAATTGTACTAAACGCTCTTCAACAGCAGCTGCTGTATCTAAAGCATTGGCACCTGTTGCAAGTTTAATTGCTACACCACCAGCAGGCTTACCATTGAATTTAGAGGTAAACTGATAGTTGTCAGAACCTAATTCAACTTTAGCCACATCGCCTAGCGTAACTTTTGCGCCAGAACCCATACTTTTTAAGAAAATATTTTGGAACTGTTCAGCAGTTTGTAAAAGACTTTGTGCATTAACCGTAGCATTTAGGACTTGACCTGCAACTGCAGGTGCACCGCCTAATTGACCCACTGCAACTTGTGCATTTTGGGCACGTAAGGCAGTTGTTACATCACTTGGAGTAAGTTGAAAACTACTCAGTTTTGCAGGATCTAACCAAATACGCATGGCATAAGAACCGCCAAATACTTGTACTTCACCTACACCGGCTACACGACTGAGTGGTTCAGAAATGTTTGAATTCACATAGTCTTTAATGTCGGCATCTGTGAGTGCGTCATTCGGGGAATAGAATGCCAATACTTGTAAGAAGCTTGCGCCAGATTTCGTTACTTTTACACCCTGACGTTGTACATCTTCAGGAAGGAGTGCCGTCGCGGACTGTAATTTATTTTGTACTTGAACCTGAGCAATATCGGGATCGATACCTTGTTCAAAGTTCAAAGAAATTGACGCTTGACCGTTACCCGCACTATTTGAAGAAATATAGCGTAAACCATCAAGACCGTTCATTTGCTGCTCAATGATCTGCGTGACTGTATTTTCTACAGTTTCAGCAGATGCACCTGGATAAGTTGCAGCGATAGTCACAGTTGGTGGAGCAATGGTTGGATATTGTGCAATTGGCATGCCGCTGAGGGTTAAAACACCCGCCAGCATAATCACCAATGCAATCACCCATGCAAAGATTGGGCGATGAATAAAAAATTGAGCCATTTAGTCTACCCCTTATACAGTTGAAGTAGCTTTTTGTTCAGTTTTAGCTTCTGATTGTGGCGCTTTTTTTGCGTCTGTTGCTGCAGGTTGTGCAGCAGCACCTTGAGGTGCTTTTGCTTGTGGTTGATAAGGTTTAGCAACGACTGTCGCACCTTCTTTCACCTTCGCTACACCATCAACAATCACTTTTTCACCAGCGATTAAGCCGCTTGTTACAATCCAATCTTTACCATGTACACCAGCAGTTTCCACTGGGCGTGTTTCAACAGCACCTTTGGCATTCACGATCATCGCAATCGCTTGACCAGTCGGGGTGCGGGTAATCGCTGCTTGTGGAATCAAGATGGCATTTGGAATCACACCTTGTACAATTTGAGCAGTGGCGTACATACCAGGAAGTAATAAATGATTCGGATTTGGGAATACCGCACGTATCGTAATGGTACCTGTATCTGGATTCACACTTGCATCAGAGAACGCAAGACGACCTTCAACAGGGTAGTAGCTACCATCTTCAAGTTTAAGTTTAACTTTAGTATTGTTGCTACTGTCTAAACGACCTTGACTGAGTTGTTGACGTAAACGCAATAATTCAGAACTTGATTGATTGATATCAACATAAATTGGGTCTAAACGTTGAACAGTTACTAATGGATTTACTTGGCTTGCAGTTACTAATGCACCCACAGTTACCGTTGAACGATTGGTTTGACCTGAAATAGGGGAACGAACCGTTGAATAACCAAGGTTGATTTCTGCATTTTTAACTTCAGCTTGTGTTGCAGCAAGATCCGCTTCAGCTAATTTTACTTGTGCAGTAATATCATCATATTCTTGTTTTGAAATAGCATTGCTGCCAACAAGTTGACGATAACGACCTTCTTTTACGCGTAATACGTTTAAGTTGGCTTGTTGGCGATTCAGTGCAGCACGTGCACTATCAACGCTAGCACGGTTGGTACGTGGGTCAATTTCATACAACGCTTGACCTTCACGAACATAACTACCTTCAGTGAATAGACGTTTTTGAATCACACCACTAGTTTGAGGGCGGACTTCAGAAATTTCAAATGCCGTGGTACGACCTGAAAGTTCTACCGATTGCTCTACGCTTTGTGGTTGAGCAACAATGACACCGACTTCAGCCGGAGGCATTTTTTGGGCAGCAGCAGCTTGCTGTGCATCCTTGGGATCTTTGCTACAACCAACAAGTGCAATACTTGTTGCTAATGCGCAAGCGGTTAGGGCAGGTGCCCATAGCTTTGCAGACATCATTGTTCCACCTCGATTAGATTATTATCTAAAAATTAATTTGTTTTGCTCTACTGAATTTGGCATACAACAGATAAAGTAGTGTGATCCAAATAAAACTTATGCTCCAACCCGCTAAGACATCAGAGGGGAAATGTACACCCAGATAAATTCTTGAGATTCCCATGATCAATAACCATATAAAAGCACAAAACCAAATGAGTCGACGTTTTGGATGTTTTTGACTTAAATAAATTGCAAGACAACCCAAAGCAGCGGCATAAGCACTATGAGCACTGGGAAATGAAGCACCATAGTTTTGAACCAGATGATACATTTCAGGTGGACGAGGTCTTGAAATTATATATTTGAGTAGCCAAACTGTGGCAATACTCCCGATAAGTCCTAAACTAATAAAAATAACATTTCTATATTTTTTATACCAAGTTTGATGTAAACACCAGATGATGGTTAAAAATAACACAAATGGCATGCCACCTAGAGTAGAAAGAGTGATAGATATTGTATTTAAATAAACTGTACGATGCAGACTTAGCCACTCAACTACCGCTAAATCGAAGTGAGTAAGAGAGGGCAGTAAAAGCATTAACACACTAAAAATAAATATAAAAAATTCTACACAAAGCAATAAGTAAGGCATAAATGTAACCTTTTTCTATATTAGTCGGTTGAAGCATAACTAATGAATTTGTAAAGTGTACTCATCAGTACACTTTATTTCAAGTGTGAATTATGTTCATTTCTTTGTACCTACTTTTAAACATTAAGTAAAATAAAAAACAAATTACTTATGACGTGCTTTGGGTGATGGAGAAGATTCATTCACTTCTAATGGTGCCTTCGGTGGCCAAAAAAAGTCACTCGGTCTGGTTAAAAAATGAGTGAGTACAAGTTTAGCCAGAGGTTTCCATTGTTCAAATCGAACCCGTCGTGCACGTAGTGCCACAATAATGGTCAGGGTAAAACTGACAAATAAGTTCGTCAAACCAATCAATAGCACCCCTAAAAATGACACAAAAATTAAGCCAATTTCAGGACTACCATTAATATTGATTAAGCCTTGAATAAAGTTGGCGGAAGCAAAAGCAATATGTCGAATATCAAGGGGAAGACCTAAGATGAAACCAATGGTGCCCATGCTTCCGAGCATAATGCCGAATAAAAAATTCCCTGCCAAAGCACCTAAATTGCGCTCAATATAAGCAGCAAATTTATTGAGGCGTTCTTGCCCTAATATCAGTCTGAGATGCGCATGGGCTTTTAAACGTGGACCAACTTTGCGGTACACGGCCATGTTGTCAAAGTAACCTGCAATTAGCCCCGAAAAAAACAAGCAGACACCAGCAATGGCAGCATGTGGAATGGCTAAGGAGGTAAAAGGGTTGAGTGAATGCAAGGTCTTGGTGGCTTTGGCATGATTCAAGAGCGGTTCATCCATTCCATATTGCCAGAGCAGGGTAATGACTGCCGCAGTGGGAATGGCAATTGAAATATTACCTAAAATCGCAATAAATTGAGTTCGAATAATGTTAATAATCAGTGCTGCAAGTTCAGCAATCTGAGCTGTTTTTGAGCCTTTACGATGCTGTACAGTTGCTGCCAATGCTGCTGCTGTCATCGCAGGTTGCTTGGTCGCAACAGTAAAATGCAAAACGTGAATCAGCATAAAACCAAAGGAATAGTTCATGCTGAAAATAAAAGCTTGCATCATGGGTGCCATGACCATACGTGCCGACAGTATTTTTAGTGTCGCCATGGTCGCGATAATCACCCCTGCACTAGCAGCGGATTTGTACATCGACCAAAAGCCTTGCTTATCTGTACTCACATAATGTTCACCAGTTTTACTGGCATTTTCTGTGACTTGTAAGGCAATCAGTTCGCTGTTGGCCGCCAAGAGGGATCGAACGCTACGCTCACTGTAAATTGCGGTAGTGATATTCACCATCAGCAAGCCTAAAGATTGATAGCGAATTTTATCTTCATCCACGATCAGATTAAGTAGCAGTTCAATTCGGTCTAGACATTGCTCAAGCAAAGAAAGCAGATAGGTTAGGCTAAGGCTGACGCCAATTCTTTTGGTGGCACGGCGAATTTTTAACACCACATCACGACATTGCTCAATCATTACTAAGGCTTGTGCGGCATCGGGTGGCATAATGACTGCCATGGGGTCAGTATTTTGCAGCAGTTTTCTATAATGTTGAATGAATTCTACAATTTCGCGATTTTGCACCAAAAAGGGCGATTCATATTCAGTTAAGTCGGGTTGTGCATTAATGAATTCTGGATACAGCCCAATACCACTAATTCGATAAGATAAAACAGTAATCGCTTTAATTAGCTCATTTTTAATTTTTAATTTTTCTGATTGATTGCTATGTCCTTGATTGAGTAATGCAAAAAACTTTTGCCATTCATCATCAGTAATACTATCCAACCAATACTTATCACTACGTTGATAAAAAACACGGCGAACTAAATCTTGCAGTTGGCTTTCATCATTAATCAGTGGTAGAAAGTGAGCACCTAGGCGTTGTGCGAGCTGATTCCAAAAACCATCGAGTGATAAAATACCTGTATCGGCGTATAGACTGGTTTGTTTGTATTGGCTAATCAGCTTTAAGATAAAGCTTTGTAAGGTCGTCGCGGCATTGGGCGTAATCAGAAGCGCTTGTATCAGTGCTTGAAATTTCTGTTTGATTTCTTCTGTATCAGTGGAGTCCATCGGTCGAATACGATTGACCAATTCAATGCACAGTGAATCAGCAAGAACAGCTTGATGAGACTCAAGCTGTTCTTGCATGGTTAAAAATAGATCATTAAAATTTATATGCATAGGCGAGGGTTAAATCTATTCTTTTTGGAATCCATTATTGGATTCGGTTTAATGCAAGTTGAGTCAGGTTAATCAGTGCTTGACGATATTCGCTCTCTGGTAGCGCATCTAAGGCTTGTAGCGCAGCTTGAGTTTCTTCAGTGGCACGTTGGCGGCAATAATCGAGTGCGCCACAATTTTGCACAATTTCAATCACGCGGTCGAGCTGAGCTGTACCACCTGTTGCAATACTTAAGCGTACGATCTCATGTTCTTGATCTGTAGTTTTCTGTAATGCTGAGATTAAGGGTAAAGTGGGTTTACCTTCCATTAAATCATCACCAATATTTTTGCCTAAGGTTTCAGCATCAGAAGTGTAATCTAGGATGTCATCAATAATTTGGAAGGCATTGCCAAAATGACCGGCAAAGGTTCGCAGTGGTTCACGGTACTCAGGCGTCCCTGCTAAAATAGCTGCACCTTCAGTTGCCAACTCAAATAAACGTGACGTTTTACCGTGAATAATATCGAGGTAAGTCTGTTCTGTGGTTTCAGGTTGATGTTGTGCTTGAAGTTGTAGCACTTCGCCTTCGGCAATTTCACAGGTTCCTGTGGAAAAATCTTTTAATAAGGTCATGTCATTTAAATCGACCAATAAATCGAAAGCACGAGAAATTAAGAAGTCGCCAACCAAAACCGCTGTTTGATTATTCCATGTGGCATTGGCAGTAGGGCGACCACGACGCAAGCTCGACTCATCGACCACATCATCATGTACCAGTGTTGCGGTGTGCAGCATTTCGATAATGGCAGCTAATTTGCGTTGACGTTCTAAATCGGTCGCACCACAGGCTTTTGCTGCCAATAAGCACATAATAGGACGCATGCGTTTACCGCCTGCCTCAACCACGTGTTTACTTACTGCCATGACTAAGGCGACTTTTGAGGTAATCCCTTCATTAATAAATGTGTCCATCGCAGCAAAGTCTGAAGCAACAGGAGCGAGAATATCTTGCTTAAAGTCGATGGCCATATGAAGAGAAACCTCTATAAAATTGAATTGCTTATTATATAGTGTAGCAATTATATCTAGTGATATAGCAAAGATCTTAATATAGATGCTTAAATCATGACTAAGCAAATAATTTTGTCTTAGCGCTCATTCTAACAACTAACCTGAGATATGTGACTTGGCTGGCAGTTCATAGTCTATTCTATATAGTAGCGAATTGATTTTAAAAATCTATTTCATTTTATAAAATCTAAGCTTTAGATGTCACAGTCATTTCTTTTTAGAGATTTAATCGTTTATAAAATAAACATTGCTGAGGCGCAAAAAAACACTAAAATGGCTTGTCGTTTGATTTATTATCACTTAATATGTTTGCCCTTAGATATCCCCCAGTGGCGCTCGTATTAAGATCGATATATTCCTTTATCGACACGACGACACGGGCATGTTTGGAGTACATTATGTACGCAGTAATCCAAAGCGGTGGTAAACAACACCGTGTTGTTGAGGGTGAAACCCTTAAAGTAGAATTATTGAAAGCTGAAACGGGTGCAACTATTACGTTTGATGACGTATTAATGGTTGTAAACGGCGAAAGCATTCAAATTGGTGCTCCAGTTGTTGCTGGCGCTACAGTAACTGCTGAAGTAGTTAGCCACGGTCGTCACGACAAAATTCGTATTGTTAAAATGCGTCGTCGTAAACATTACCGTAAACAACAAGGTCACCGTCAATGGTTTACCGAGTTGAAAATTACTGCTATTTCAGGCTAATTACGAGGATTATGAAACATGGCTACTAAAAAAGCTGGTGGATCGACACGTAACGGTCGTGACTCGAACCCTAAAATGTTAGGTGTTAAAATGTTCGGTGGTCAATCTGTGACTGCAGGTAACATTATCGTTCGTCAACGTGGTACAGAATTCCACGCTGGTGCAAACGTAGGTATGGGCCGTGACCATACTTTATTTGCTACCGCTGATGGCGTGATCAAATTCGAAGTGAAAGGTCAATTTGGCCGTCGCTACGTAAAAGTTGAAACTGTATAAGTTTTAATTTTTGAAAAAAAGCCCGCATTTTTGCGGGTTTTTTTATGTCTTTATTTTTTAATTGTGCTTAATTTAAAAAAATAAATAAAATCAATTATTTGTGATTTTTGTGTGTGTTTTTCATACATTTTTTGTTGCAAATTTAAACACTTTATATGTTTTTATTGAGACTTGTATCTCATTTTGTGGAGCATAATAAAAATTACAAAATTAAAAGAAAGGCAGACGGATATGAAAAAAATATTCACAAAAGTCTTAAATAAACCACTGGGGCGTATAGTTGATTTAGAAAAAAATGTGAATCAATTTGACCAAGATCATATGGTGCGCGGGATACAACATATTTCTTATTCTTTTTCCATTAAGCGAAAGAAATTTATCCAAAATTCGAAACTCAGTCCGAAATTATTATTGTTAAGTATTATGTTAGCAATGGGTAGTAATGTTTGGGCAACTGTGGGAGATTCTCATGGCGGCAGTCAGGGACAAGGGCATGAATCTCATGGAAATGGAAATGGTTATGGACATGGTCCTAAACCACCTCACACTTCAGGATATCAAGGTGCCATAGGGCCACAAGGTATACAGGGCGTAAAAGGTGATACTGGAGCAACAGGTGCTCAAGGTGAACAAGGTATACAAGGCGTGAAAGGTGATACTGGAGCAACAGGTGTTCAAGGTATGCAAGGCGTGAAAGGCGATATTGGAGCAACAGGTGAACAAGGTATACAGGGCGTAAAAGGTGATATTGGAGCAACGGGTGCTCAAGGTATGCAAGGCGTGAAAGGCGTGAAAGGCGATATTGGAGCAACAGGTGAACAAGGTATACAGGGCGTAAAAGGTGATATTGGAGCAACGGGTGCTCAAGGTATGCAAGGCGTGAAAGGCGATATTGGAGTAACAGGTGAACAAGGTATACAGGGCGTAAAAGGCGATACTGGGGCAACAGGTATACAGGGTGTGAAAGGTGATACTGGAGCTACAGGTGTTCAAGGTGAACAAGGTATACAAGGCGTGAAAGGAGATATTGGAGCTACAGGTGCTCAAGGTATACAGGGCGTAAAAGGCGATACTGGAGCAATAGGTGAACAAGGTATACAGGGTGTGAAAGGAGCTACAGGTGCTCAAGGTGAACAAGGCGTAAAAGGTGACACTGGAGCAACAGGTGAACAAGGTATACAGGGCGTAAAAGGCGATATTGGAGCTACAGGTGCAGTTGGGGCAACAGGCGCTCAAGGTGAGCAAGGTATACAAGGCGTGAAAGGTGATACTGGAGTCACAGGTGTTCAAGGTGTGAAAGGAGATAAGGGGGATAAAGGTGATACAGGTGCTATAGGAGATGACCCATATATTGAGATTGAATCTAATCGCTTAAATACCGCACCTAAACCGACTGCAACGGGTCAGGATGCGATTGCAATTGGGGCAGGAACTAATGTAACAGGTGGTCAGGCGATAGGGTTGGGTGTAAATAACAATATAATAGGTCAAAATTCTGGAGTGGTGGGTAATAATAATACGGTCAGTGGTGATCATACTTATGTAGTGGGTAATAATGTTACTACAGCGGCAAATAATAACGTGGTGCTTGGTAATGGTTCTGCCTCAAATCGGGATAATACGGTTTCGGTTGGAGCGACAGGTGCGGAACGCCAAATTATTCATGTAGCTGCTGGTGTGCAAGGTACCGATGCTGTTAATGTTGATCAAATGCGTCAAGCTGATCTTGATGTACTTAATAATACGGCAACTTATATTGACCAACGTAGTGCCAATACATTGAATCAAGCCAATGCATATACCAATAGTCGTGTTGAAGAATTAAACAGTAATATGCATGAATTGAAAGATGATGTGCATGCAGCCGTTGCATCTAGTATAGCAATCGCATCCTTACCACAACCAACTGATGCTGGTTATAATATGATGAGTATGGGGGCAGGTACATGGGAAGGAAAACAAGGGTTTGCTATAGGTTTTAGTGGTGTAACGGAAAGTAATAAATTTGTCTATAAAGCTGCGGCAACAACGAATAGTGAGGGTGATTTTGGTGCAGGTGTTGCAGTAGGTTATCAATGGAAATAATGAAATATATTAATCTCATTCAATAAAAAAGCCTCTCATATTTGAAGAGGTTTTTTTGTATTTGATGTTCATTTTTCTTCATCATGATGTAGAAAAAACTACATTGAATATTAATAACAATACAAAACTTCTTATTTTCTCAATTATTAGAGATAAAAATTGGTTTAAGATGAGACATTGAATAAATAGCGATACAGCAAATAAAAAGGTAATGATATGAAAATGCTTCGTAAAACCCTATGTGCTATGACATTCGGTGCAGCAGCGCTTGCACCGCTCATGAGTACTACTGTTTTTGCTGCGCCTGTTGCAGCATCGGAGCAACAAGCAACAGCAAATTTGGTCAAACAATTGGGCGGCATTCATAGTTTGTCTGCAAATTTTGAGCAAACCACCAAAGCCACGTCTGGGAGTAAAGTACCTCAGAAAAAAGGTTTGACCGGCCAGCACATGAATCAAACCTTTAAAGGTGTCATGAAGGTTGCCCGTCCAGGGAAGTTTTTTTGGGAAATCACGAGTCCATTAAAACAAACGATTGTGACTTCAGGTAAAACAGTTTGGATTTATGACCCAGATTTACAACAAGCGGTTCGTCAAAGTCTAGATGATCAAGTGGCGAATACGCCAGCGTTGTTGTTGTCGGGTAATACCAATCAAATTATGCAGTCATATCGTGTGACTCAACCCGATAAAACCAAGACTTATTACACCTTGCTCCCTAAGGATCGTGATGGGGCATTTCAAAGTTTAACCATTAGTTTTGGTGTAAATAAAGCACCAAGTTTGATGATTCTAGAAGATTCTTTGGGACAAACGACTTATGTTCGTTTCAATAATGTGAAATTAAACCCTTCAATTGCAGCATCAACATTTAATTTTGCACCACCTAAGGGCACCGATATTATTGATCAATAATATTCAACCTTTATAAAGAGCCACCTTCGGGTTAGTGATCAGTTAAGGAGTTTTACAATTAACTCCTTAGCTTTTTAGTTATTCACGACGGAGTCTTATATTTTTAAATCAAATATTTGGAGCTCATCTGTTACTTTGGATAAGCCCAAATGAGAAGCCTCAAAATATATTTTGAGTTCGCAAGAAAGGCATCTTGCGGCGCAGTGCGCCTCACCGCAAAACTCGTCAAATACCTTTTACTTGATCAATTAATTGCAAATACCTTACTTTGAATGCAAACCTATCCTGATAAAAATGAATTTGCTTCAATTGTGTGCGTAAAAATATCAGTTCTCGGAAATTGAACAGTATTTTGAAGGGATTTTGGTCATTGCTACATTTTGTAATTTTATCTGGCAGCTTGAGTTTGTATAGTGGGATGATTCATTTTAAGAAAATATAGAGTTGTAAAATGACACGAGCATTATTAAAACCATGGCTATTGGCGTGTACTATAGTGATTGGCGGAGGAGTAGTTGCAGGATGTCAACCTAAAAGCGAGACACAAGCTGAAACTCCCAAACAGCCACAACAAAATAAAGAAAATAGCATTAGCGCTATTCAAGCCAAAGTGGTGCCCGTTAAACTGACCAAACCTGAAGCTTGTGATGCCGAAGGTTGTATTCAATATGACATCCAAACGGTCAACACCAATTTTAAATGGATAGATGATTATTTTATCGCTCGAATAAAAAAAGCCGATCCGATTACATTTTCTACAGAACCGAATCAGAAAATAAATACCTCCGATGAAGCTGCACCTAACTTAAGTCAAAGTTCGACCTATGTGCGTTTTGTCAGTCAATACTATGATCAGGCGACATTTGCCATTCAAAGTTATAGTTATTCGGCGGGTGCAGCACATGGAATGCATCATCAAGAATTTGTAAATTTTGATTTAAATACCAAAAAGCGTTTGGCTTTATCCGATATTTTGGTCAAGGGTGCAGAACAGCAAGTATTGAATGCGTTATATGATGCTAATAGCATGTGGTTGGATCAACATAATATTGAACGCGGTCAGTTAAAGTTAAGTGATAATTTTTATTATGGCGCCAATGGTCTTGTCTTTGTTTATCCCTTATATGAATTGGCTTCTTATGCAGAAGGGATGACGGAACTGAACTTACCTTATGCTGCGCTGACTAAACTGATTAAAGCTGAATATCTACCAAGTTTACCGCACTATCCATCACCTTAAATTTAGCTTAATTCAGTTAAATTTGCTGTAATAAGGCACAGCTGTAAGCTCGGTCACTGTCTTTTTTAGCGTTTAGCGCTTACACTATAGCCAGTTTTTTTCTTTGCAAAAGATTGGCTATGATCGACCCGAAATTAATCCGAAATAATATTGAGGCTGTAAATTTAGCCTTAGTAAAACGTGGTGTACAGCTGAATGTAGAAGAGTGGGCTTCGCTTGAAGCGCGCCGTAAAGAGCTTCAATCCAAAACTGAAGCTTTGCAAGCAGAGCGTAATTCGGGTGCTAAACAAGTTGGCCAAATTAAAAAATCTGGTGGCGATGCATCCGAAATTATGGCGCGTATGTCAGCTATTGGTGATGACATTAAAGCCGCTGAAGTTGCGCTTACTGAATTACAAACTGAGATTGAAAATAAAGCGTTAAGCATTCCAAACATGCCGCATGAATCTGTACCTGAAGGTAAAGATGAAGACGATAATGTTGAAATTCTAAAATGGGGTACACCACGTCAGTTTGATTTTGAAATTAAAGATCATACTGACTTGGGCGAATGGATGGGCGGTTTAGAGTTTGAAACGGCAACCAAACTCACAGGTACACGTTTTAGTGTTTTAAAAGGATCATTGGCGCGTTTACAACGTGCATTGACTCAGTTCATGTTGGATACGCATACCTTAAAAAATGGTTATACCGAAGCGTATGTACCCTATTTAGTCAATGCGGAATCTTTGCGTGGTACAGGGCAATTACCTAAATTTGAAGAAGATTTATTCAAATTACAAGGTGAAAAAGAATATTACCTCATTCCAACTGCTGAAGTGCCGGTGACCAATTTCGTGCGTGATGAAATTGTTGATCCAAATCGATTGCCGTTAAAGTATGCAGCGCATACGCCATGTTTCCGTAGTGAAGCTGGTTCGTATGGTCGTGATACCCGTGGTTTAATCCGTCAACACCAATTCGATAAAGTTGAGATGGTGCAGATTGTTAAACCTGAAACGTCAATGGACGCACTTGAAGAGTTGACGGGGCATGCAGAAGGTATTTTACAAGCTTTGGGTCTTCCATATCGTAAAATCATCTTATGTGGTGGTGATATGGGCTTTGGTGCTATCAAAACTTACGATTTAGAAGTTTGGGTGCCTAGTCAAAATACTTACCGTGAAATTTCAAGCTGTTCATGTATGGGGGATTTTCAAGCTCGCCGTATGAAAGCACGTTACCGTGTAGACCAAAAGAAAACTGAATTCGTTCATACTTTGAATGGTTCTGGTTTAGCCGTCGGTCGTACATTGCTTGCAGTGATGGAAAACTACCAACGTGCAGATGGTTCTATTGAGATTCCACAAGCACTTCGTCCTTACATGGGTGGTACAGAATTTATTAATTAATCTGTGAATTAATGAATAAATTGATGTGCAGCACAATTTTGTGCATGAAAATTGCTTAAGACAATCAGATCTAAAATATTGAGGTAGTTTGTGGATATTTTTCCAATCTCTTTAAAGTTGCAACAGCAACCTTGTCTGATTGTCGGTGGTGGACGTATTGCGTACCGTAAGGCAGTCCTTCTGGCAAAAGCTGGTGCAATCATTGATGTGATTGCGCCTGAAATTGAAAGTTCTTTACTTGAGATTGTGGTCGCTAGCCAAGGGCAATATGTTCAAGCACCTTTTAGTCTAGGTATTCCGTTACGTCATTACCGTTTAGTCATTGCGGCAACCAATGATAAAGCGACAAATATCCACGTTTTTGAAGTCTGTGAAGCTGAAAAAATATTGGTGAATAGTGTGGATGATCCTCCGCATTGTCGCTTTATGGTTCCTGCAATTATTGACCGTTCACCCTTAGTGATTTCAATTGCGACCAATGGCACATCACCTGTTTTATCACGTCAGATTCGAACTCAGCTTGAAGCGACTATTCCACATGGTATGGGGAAGTTGGCTGATTTTTCTGGACAATGGCGCGCCACGGTTAAGGCAAAAATTATCAACCCTGATGAACGCCGTATTTTTTGGGAAGACTTGTATGCCAGTCCACTCAAAGAACAGGTGTTTAACGACAATATTGCTGAAGCGAATCGATTAATTGAGCAAGCATTGCTTGAGTGGAAAGCACCGAAAGGTGAAGTCTATTTGGTTGGTGCAGGGCCGGGCGATCCTGAATTACTCACGCTCAAAGCTTTACGCTTAATGCAGCAAGCGGATGTGATTATTTATGATCGTTTGGTCTCTCCAGCGATTTTAGAATTATGCCGCCGTGATGCAGAAAAAATCTATGTTGGAAAAGCACGTTCAAATCATAGCGTTCCTCAAGATGGCATCAATGCTTTATTAGTTGAATATGCTGCACAAGGTAAGCGGGTTTGTCGTCTGAAAGGTGGCGATCCATTTATTTTTGGTCGTGGTGGTGAAGAAATTCAAGAACTGTTTGCTGCGGGTGTGGCTTTTCAAGTTGTTCCAGGCATTACTGCAGCATCGGGCTGTTCAGCTTATGCAGGTATTCCTTTAACACACCGTGACTATGCGCAAAGTGTTCGATTTTTAACAGGACACTTAAAAGAGGGTTCACCAGAGTTGCCTTGGAAGGAGCTGGTTTATGAAAATCAGACCTTGGTGTTGTATATGGGCTTGGTGGGCTTAGAAAGAATATGTGCGCAATTGATTGCACATGGTCAGCGTCCTAATATGCCTGTTGCGCTTATTTCTAAAGGTACGACACCAGAACAAAAAGTTGTGGTGGGGACTTTGGCGGATATTGCATCGAAAGTGTCAGAACATCAAATCCAAGCGCCAACCCTAACCATTATTGGTGAAGTGGTTAGCTTGCGCGAACAATTACAGTGGCAGGGTTAAATCAAGCCCTGTCGCATTGAAAGAGTAGAGAAATCTTGTGATTCATGTTGTTTTATATGAGCCTGAAATTCCTGCAAATACAGGTAATATCATTCGTTTATGTGCCAATACAGGTGCGCAATTGCACTTGGTTAAGCCATTAGGTTTTGAACTGGATGATAAAAAGCTTAGACGTGCAGGATTGGATTATCATGAATGGGCACATATGAAAGTATGGGAAAACTTTGCTGATTGTTTGGCTTTTTTAAAAGAACATGGTATTGAAAATGATGCGATTTATCCTTTAACCACCAAAGGTTTTGAAACACCACATACGTCAAATTTAAACCGTCCAGTGGCATTGTTAATGGGGCCTGAAACTCGAGGTCTTCCTGAAAATGTACGGATGATGTTTCCAGAGAAACATTGGATTCGCTTACCGATGGCAGCAACTTCGCGCAGTTTGAACTTATCTAATGCGACTGCGATCATTCTCTATGAGGCATGGCGTCAACAAGGTTTTGAAACTTTGGTTTAAAACAGATTGTTAAAAAAGCTGCTTATGGGCAGCTTTTTTTATGTTTAAATTTTAAAAATAATTGGCTACATAAAACATTAAGCATATAAAAAAGACGCATAAAGCGTCTTTTTTATGGGGTGAATCAGCACATTAGTGCGAATCATCAAACTCGTTATGCTGCGGAGCAGGTTGTTTAAAGCCTTTGGTTTTATAACCTAAGTATAAAATACCGAACATTGCCCACCATAAACCATATTTTAAAGAGGTTTCTTCAATTTCTAGCCAGAGTGCAAATACACTCAAAAAGCCAAGTAATGGAACAACCACAAAGTTTAAAATATCTTTCGTATTCTTGGTGCGCCCATCACGTAATGCATAACGTGAAATGACCGACAGATTTACAAAAGTAAATGCCGTTAAAGCACCAAAACTGATTAAGGAAATTACAGTGTCCAGATTCATAAAGCCAGCTGTTAAAGCAACAACGCCTACAATTAAAATATTGTATGAAGGAGTCAGGCTTTTAGGGCTGATATGACCAAAGATTTTCTTATTGATCACGCCATCACGACCCATGGCAAACATTAAGCGTGATACGCCAGCATGTGCTGAAATACCCGATGCCATAACCGTCACGATTGCAAAAGTAAGCACATAGGATTGAAAGAGTGAACCACCAACGAGCATTAAAATATCAGGCTGTGTCGCGGCAACATCTTCAAAGTATGTTTTTGGATCGTTCGGGAAGTAAATTTGCATGAAGTAGGTACTGATAATAAAGATCACACCCGCAATTAAAGCAGTTAAGAAAATCGCTTTAGGCAAGGTTTTTTCAGTATCTTTGGTTTCTTCGGCAAGTGAACTGAGCGAGTCAAAACCAGTGAAAGAGAAGCACAGTAATGTTGCACCAGTAACCAATGCACCAACTGAAGTTAACTCGTTCCAAAAAGGTTCAAGACTCCAAAGTTGATAACGTTGCTCGGCAGAAATTGGACCATCTGCATTAAAACCTGCTTGTAATTTGCTATAGACCAGATAGGTGAATACGGCAATCACAATAAGCTGAATCAGTACGATTAAACTGTTGAAGTTTGCAACGAAGCGCGCACCTTTTAAGTTTATACCGGTCATAAATGCAGTCAGCACGATAACCCAAACCCAATGGTTTACATCAGGGAACAATGCTTCAAGGTAAATCACAGCAAGAATGATATTGACCATTGGTGATAATAAATAATCTAACCAAGATGACCAACCCACCATGAAACCAACATTGGGGTGAATCGATTTTTGGGCATAGGTATAGGCGGAACCCGAAGAAGGGTAGCGACGAATCATATGACCATAGCTTAAAGATGTTAATAAAATTGCAACGAGTGCAAATATGTAGGATGTCGGTACGTGAAAATGACTTTCTTCCGATACTAAACCGAAAGTGTCAAATAACGTCATGGGCTGTATATAAGCTAAACCGATAATAATGATGTGCCAGAGTCCCAGCGTTTTTTGCAGTTTAGCTGCCGATGGAGTCCCAGAGATATTTGTCAACGGCGTTATCCTCTTAATCGTTGATCAAGGATCAGTCATGTTTAAAGGATCGTTTGAGACGAACGATCCCCCCTATACGAATAAAACAAAAGTGCGCCAATCTACTCCAATTTGATGCCTTTTGCCAATCACTTTATAAACTTTTTACAGCATGAAATGTGCCATTTGATAAAAAATGGTTTTTTATTTCCACAAAGTAAAAGCCTGATGCTTAAAAAAACATCAGGCTAATTTTTCCGCTATATTCGCTTATTTTTCAATATTTACCAAGCTTTTTCTAGCAGCGCTTTTAAGTCACTTAGGCTTGCTTCTTTAGGATTGTAAATAATAGATCCATCATTTAAAGCTTTTTCCGCGACTTCATCGAGTTGTGCTTCAGATACTTTGCCTGTTTCACGTAAAGTGCGCGGTAATTTAGTGAGGGTATATAGGCGATCACGCATGGTCAGAATGGTGGCAATGGCTTTGTCAGCACGTAAGTGAGCAGGTGTTTGAGCGTAAATATCTGCACCGGCTAAAGGAAGTAATAGGTCTGCAATTTTGTCACCATTCACTTCTTTGTTGTACTCAAGTACATAAGGCAGGAATAGATTCATGCATAAACCGTGGGGTAAGTGTGCTACAGCACCTAAGGCATGTCCTAATGAATGGACTAAACCGACCATCGAATTAGAGAATGCAATACCAGCCATGGTTGAAGCCTGCGCCAATTCAAGACGACCAAACTCATCGGTTGGATTATCCAGTACATTGAATAAGTTGTTGCTGACTTTTTTGATTGCAGCAGTGGCATAAGCATCACTGATTGGATTTGCAGCCATACAAGTATAGGCTTCAACCGCGTGAGTCAGTGCGTCCATAGCAGTCATAGCCGTTAAATGGGGCGGTAAAGTTTGCGTCATACGTGGGTCAAGAATCGCTGCGTGTGGCATCAAATAGTAAGAGGCAAATGCTATTTTGACATTCTTTTCAAGATCGGAAACCACAGCAACCATGGTCACTTCAGAACCAGTCCCTGATGTTGTTGGAATCACAAAAAATGGTTTCAGTGCTTTGGGTAGATTATGCGCGCCTGAAAATTTGAGTAAGTCATCACCGCCTTCAGTGACCAAAATATTGGTGGCTTTTGAGGTATCAATGACTGAACCACCACCGACAGCAATAATCGCATCACAATTATTTTCACGGTAGGCTTTTGCTGCGCTACGCACTGTTTCTACGCTTGAATCGGGTGGAACATCATCAAAAATATAGCCAATAACAGCATCTGTAGATTCAAAAGCAGCTTCAATCGGAGCAAGTAAATTATTTGCGCGTACGCCTTTATCGGTAATAATCAATGGGCGTTTTGCACCCAAAGTAGCAAGTTCAAAAGGAATGTGTTCTAACGCGGCATGACCTGCGATGACTTTTACTGGGCAGAAAAATTCGTAATAAGGCTTAGCCATGTTATACACTCCGTTTAAAATAGGATTGAGCTACTTTCAAATAAATATTTGCAGCGCCTGTTAATTTTTCTTTTAAGCTTAATTCACTTGGATATTGTTTTACGGCAAGCTCGGCTAAGAGTTTAGGTAAAATAAGCGATTCCATTTTATTTAAACAGCGGACCAGACGAATGGCATATGCTAAATCACCGTCTGCAATCATGCGGTCATGGGCAAAGGCTTGAGCGGTACTCTCTTGGAAAGAAAACACTAAAAAAGCATGACTTAAATGTTTAAACGTAATGGTTAAATCAGGCTTGGTTGCTACGGATTGTAATAATTGTAATTGATGGTCTTCCGTGACTTTTGCAATAAAAGCGGGGCCATTGGGAAATACTTTCATCGATAGCACAAAACCAACAGGGAATTTGGCAACTTCCTGTTTTACTTCTGCATCGACTTGACTCGCCATGACTAAACCTCTGCCAATCACATCCATCATGAGTTTGACATAGGTTAGTTGCAAAGCGGGCTTTACGGATTTGGTTGAAATCACTCGCGCATCCCTTATCTAAAAAATATTTTATTAGTTTAGAGTAAATACTCTAATTTATTTTTATCGCAAAAGCAAAGTTATTGTTGCATGACTTGGACTTTATTAAAGTAACCGCTGTGGTCTAAAGTTTCAATGATATCCGCACATAAATCATTAAATTGGGGATGGTTTTCAACCAAGTCCATGACGCGAACCATTTCTAAGCCTGCATAACCGCATGGATTAATGGTCTGAAATCCAAACAGATCACAATCAATATTGAGTGCAAGACCATGATAGCTACGCCCTTTACGAATTTTAAAACCCAATGAGCCAATTTTGCGTTCATTGACATATACGCCCGGTGCATCTGCTTTGGCATAGGCGTCAATATCGTATTTTTTTAGCAGGTTAATCATTAGATTTTCAGCATAGGAAACCAACGTGCGAACGTTCCAACCCAAGCGATTTAAATCAAACATGAAGTAGGCAACCAACTGACCGGGACCATGCCAAGTGACTTGCCCACCACGATCTGTTTGTACCACAGGAATTGTACTAGACATCAGAATATGTTCTGGTTTACCTGCTTGTCCTTGGGTTAGAACGTCATGATGCTGCAAAATCCACAGTTCATCTGGGGTATTTTCATCACGGTTTTCAGTTAAATTTTTCATGTCCTGAAAACGGTCGAGATAAGGGGTAAGTTGATTAAATTGACGAATAATAAGCGTTGGTTTTAGAACAGCATCAGTCACGTGAAGTGCGTCCATAAAGGTTTGAATATTGAAAAAGATTATAATGAAATTGGGCTGAGATGGGGGGTGATAGCCACATGATTTGTCATTTTTATTGGCATGGATTCAATGTTTTTTTACATACATAAAAAAACACGCTTCGAGGCGTGTTTTTTATATTGATTAAAGTGCTGTTTTAATCAATGTGCAGGCAGCTAGATCTGCATACAGTGCATGAACTTGTTCAAGTTCAATGAACACAAGTTGTGCCGTTAAAGAGTGATACTTACCTGTACGAGAGGGTTGTATTTTAATAGTTGCACCATCAAAATCAGGAAAGTGTTTTACTAAAATTTCAACCACAGCACAATGTAAGTCTTCGTGCGCTTCACCAATCAATTTGATTGGATAATCCATAGGGAAAACCCATAGATCTTCTTGCAGTTCACGTGAAGGTGTACGGTCTAACATCGTCATGAGAGCCAGTCCTCATTATATCAAACGCCTGCGTAAATGCAGGCGTTGTGTTTCTCTTAGATACTAAATGGAGACTGAAATTGATATTTCAAGTCTCCATCGCGATCATCAAAAATTAGTCATTTTCTAAGAATGAACGTAAGTGTTCAGAACGAGAAGGGTGACGTAGTTTACGTAAAGCTTTGGCTTCAATTTGACGAATACGTTCACGTGTTACATCAAATTGTTTACCCACTTCTTCCAAAGTATGGTCGGTTGGCATATCAATACCAAAACGCATTTTTAAGACTTTCGCTTCACGTTCGGTCAAGTTTTCCAGCACTTCACGTGTTGCTTCTTTTAAGCCTTCAGAAGTCGCGGCATCAATTGGAGAGGTAATATTACCATCTTCAATAAAGTCACCAAGATGCGAATCTTCGTCATCACCAATCGGTGTTTCCATCGAAATCGGTTCTTTGGCAATTTTAAGCACTTTACGTACTTTAACTTCGTCCATTTCCAGACGTTCACCGAGTTCTTCAGGTGTTGGCTCACGGCCCATTTCCTGAAGAAGTTGACGAGATACACGGTTGATCTTATTAATCGTTTCGATCATGTGTACTGGAATACGGATGGTACGTGCTTGATCGGCAATAGAACGTGTAATCGCCTGACGAATCCACCACGTTGCATAAGTCGAGAATTTATAACCACGACGGTATTCAAACTTGTCTACGGCTTTCATCAAACCGATGTTACCTTCTTGAATCAAGTCCAGGAATTGTAAACCACGGTTGGTATATTTTTTCGCAATTGAAATCACCAAACGTAAGTTTGCTTCAACCATTTCTTTTTTCGCGCGACGTGCTTTCGCTTCACCAACAGCCATACGTTTAGAAATGTCTTTGATGTCTTTAACATCTAAGCCTAATTCTTTTTCGATGTCGGCAATTTTTTGCTGGAATGCAACAACATCTGGACGTACTTTTTCTAAATAACCTTTTTGATCAGCAGGTGCTTTAGCAATTTGTTCATCTAACCAAGCTTGGTTTGATTCTTGACCTGGGAATGAAGTACGGAATTGAGTACGATCCATACGACCACGACGTACGGCATAACGCATCACTTCACGTTCAGCTGTACGAATTTGTTCATGCGTACCACGGATCATTTCTGAAATGATTTCAAATAAACGTGGTGTAAATTTAAACATCATAAATACAGTTGCAAGGGCTTCAAGCGCTTCGTCAGCTTGTTTACTGTTACGACTATGCTTTTCAATAGCAACTTTGCTTGCTTTCCACGCATCATTTAGTTCAGTGAAACGAACACGTGCAATTTCTGGATCTGGACCAGACTCGCCTTCAGAATCATCATCACTTTCAGATTCTTCTTCTTCGTCATCATCCAATTTTACATCTTTAGTCGTTTTAGCGGTTGCTGTGTCATCTTCAACTTCAATAATTTCAGCTTCTTCTTCTAAAACTTCTGGAATTTCTTCGTTAGATTCTGGGTCTAAATAACCAGATAAAATATCAGCAAGACGACGTTCACCTAAGGCAACATCGCTATATTCTTTTAATACAACTTCAACCGCATTAGGCCAATACGCAATAGAATGAAGAACGTCACGAATACCATCTTCAATGCGTTTCGCAATGCTAATTTCGCCTTCACGCGTTAATAGTTCAACCGTTCCCATTTCACGCATGTACATACGTACTGGATCGGTGGTACGACCAGGTTCGCTTTCAACTGAAGCAAGAACTGCAGCCGCTTCTTCTTCAGCAACTTCATCGGTTGCTTCTGCATTGTTACCGTCGAACATGGTGTCATCAGATTCAGGTGCACGTTCATGCACAGGAATGCCGACATCTTGAAGCATTTGAATAATGTCTTCAATCTGTTCGCTTTCCGTGATCGAGTCTGGGAGATGATCGTTAACCTCAGCGTAAGTTAAGTAACCTTGCTCTTTGCCTCGGCTAATCAGAGCCGCTACTTGCGAAGTAGGGGAAGTTATATCGCTCATCTTTGCTTACTCTTCTTGAATCTGTGGCAGTGAAAAACCGTGCATAATAGCACAATTCGCTTAAAATTGTTTTGAATTGCTTGCTCAAGTGTTATTTGGAAATAGCACTTTGATTTAACAATTGTTTTCAATATTGGGTTAGAATTTTTTTTTTCAAGGCTCTTGCATGGAATGTATTCAAAAAATATCTTAATTTTATCGGCATTCTAATTAAAATTCTACGTCTTATAAATATACAATTTCAAGGTGAAAAAACAAGTGTGAATTGAGTTTGTTATAACAAAAAAATAGAAAAGACTTGACAAGGTTTGCTAACAAAGATAAATAGCGCCTAGAGCCATTTACTTTTTTCACTAATGAGGTAGTTTTAGTGTCTTCTACAGATTTTGAACTAGATGATAGCTACAGTGATGATGATGTTAGTTTTGATGAGGCATCAAGCAAAATTAGTGCTAAAGAGTCATTAGAAAAACGTCGTTTAATTGATGACCTTCTTGCACAACGTCGCTTAGAACGTGAATTGAAAGATTTTGATTATGATCTTGATGACGATGACGGCTTTGATGATGACGAAGACTAAATTGTGATTTAGCATAGCGCGCTAAAATGCTATGCTATCCACAGTTATTTTACAGAACTTGGATTTTAAATGAGTGCTTTAGATTTAGACCTATTGAGTGAATATCTAGATGGTGACCAAAATGAACATGGTCTAGATTTTGCGGCAACTCATGGTTTTTTATGTGCAATTGCTGTAGGGCCAACTTTTGATCAATGGCTCGATGAACTTTTCGATAACAATCAACAGAAAGTTCCAGCTGAAATGATTGTGCAAATAAAAGCATGGTTAGAAGCGATTCGTCAAAACTTAGCCAATGAAGAAGGAATTGAGTTTCCTTTTGAAATTGAAGAAGCTAATACTGAATCAAGTTTAGGCGATTGGAGCGTTGGTTTCGTCGATGCAATGTTTTTAAATGAAGATGCTTGGTTTACACCTGAACATGAAGAACAATTGGTAGATTTAACATTACCAATGATGGTGTTTAGTGGTATTGATGATGAAGATCCACAAATGGAATCTTTCCGTCGCAATGGTCAGCTCATGGACGAAATTGCAGAAGAAATTCCAGAGAATTTAAACGAAATTTATTTAATGTACCACACGCCAGCGTGATGTTACATCTTGCGCCGCTACAATCGCGGCTCATGTATCACACACCAACTTAATTCGCTGAAATAAAAAAAACACCTCAATAGAGGTGTTTTTTTTAGCATTGTATTTATGATTTAAGTTTTTGTGCACAGATCTTGGCATACCAACCAAAACTGACAAAAAAGATTGCTGCATGAATTAAAATGAGGAGCAGTATTACGATTGCAATCAGAGCTAAACCAGTATTTTCAGCAGTTTTTAATATATTTCCAGCAGCAGGATCGACCAAACTATATAAGAACACAAGAATGCTGGAAATAAATAGTGAAACAATGGTGCAGCCCCAGACCAATTGAACTTTTTCATCAGGGCTAGGTATGCATTGTTCTCGTTTAACAAAATGTCTAGCTGTGATAAATCCAGCGGCTATAAGTGTAGGTACACTGGTTGAGCCAGTTAAATTAAGTAAGCTAAATAAGATACCTAATAGCAGTAACGCTATGCTGTAAACAGCAGCAAAGTAGATCAAATAATGTTTCATAAATTAACTTTTTCCCCCCGATTAAATTTAACTAAAAAATATAAATATTAATTCATTTACGTTTATATCGACGGTATAGAACCCAAACAATGATGAACACTACAATTGCAATAATGACATAGCCAACTTGGCTAAAGATATTTTGCATCAATGCTTGGTTTTCACCAAAATAAAAACCCACATAAGCTAAAAATGTGGTCCAGATGATTGTACCGAGGGCACTATAGAACATGAATTTCCAAAAGGGCATATGGCTCATTCCCGCAGGAATACTAATGAGTGAGCGCACAGCAGGAATCATTCGTCCAAAAAATACAATACGATGTCCATATTGTTCAAACCATGTTAATGCTTTCTGCACATCGCTAGATCTTATAAATAAGTATTTTCCATAGCGATCAATCCAGCGAAATATTTTGTCATGATTGAACTTATATCCAATCCAATACAAAAGTGCAGCGGCAGTTAGTGAGCCGATACAACCTGCGATAATCACTCCGACAAGGAGGAGTTGCCCTTGGGACGCAGAATAGCCTGCTGAAGGCATGATTACCTCAGAGGGGATAGGAGGGAAAATATTGTCGAGGAACATGAGTAGAGCAATACCGAAGTAGCCCAATTGTTCCATAATGGAAATAATCCATTCAGTCAGATTCATGAGTTTTTAAAATAAGAATGATATCTGGGGTATCCTAAAGACTATTCATTGCAGGGTAAAGTATAGTCAAGTCATCAAGTCTGATTATTCTTGGCTATGTACCAGTGTGTGTATGTAAACTTTTCTTAAACTATGTGCGAATATAAATGGAAGTACACTGAGTAATGCATAACTGAGTAGATTTGAGTTTAAATGATAAGCAATAAATATGGATAAAATAGCACCAATCACTGCCCCTAAAACCACAATAAGCAGATGGGATTCTTGATTTAAAATACTTTTTATTGTTGCTGTTTTTTGATAATTTTTTTCGCGAACTAGGTGAAAGCGCCGAGTATAATGGGGGGAATGGCTAATTGATCTTGGCATAATTTAATTCCTTTTTTCACGTTATATATGAATAAGTTGTTTAATTAGTATGCTGCACGTCTCAGATTATCAAAATTTAATGATTTTGTGGCTGCTATTGGTCGCCTTTATTTATTAATTGTTTATCTTATGTAAATTAAAAAACCCTCAGATTATGCTGAGGGTTTTTATGGGTATCTTAAAATCCAAAATTACAGACGTTTACGTTTCGCTGCTGCAATTTGTGACTGACGCATACGGAAACCTTCTTTTTGTTTTTCTGTGGTTTTTTCGATGCAATATTTACATGATACACCGTGTTCGTAGCTTGGAAGCTCAACTTCTGCTGGAAGTAAAGGCCAACCACAGGCATGACATTTAATATTTTGACCTTCTTCTACACCATGGGTCACCGCAGTACGACCATCAAATACAAAACATTCACCTTCCCACATACTTTCCTCAGCAGGGGTTTCTTCTAGGTATTTTAAAATGCCACCTTTCAGGTGATAAACTTTTTCAAAACCTTCTTGCAGAAGAAGAGAAGTTGATTTTTCACAACGAATGCCACCCGTACAGAACATGGCAATTTTTTTGTCTTTATGTTTTTCAAGATTTTGTTTTACATATTCTGGAAATTCACGGAAACTTTCTGTTTTTGGGTCAACAGCGCCTTTAAACGTACCCGCTTTATATTCGTAATCATTACGTGTGTCGACGAGGATCACGTCATTACGTGCAATCAGTTCATTCCATTCTTTCGGGTCTAAGTAATGCCCCACAAGATCACGTGGCTTAACTTCTACACCTAAAGTGACAATTTCACTTTTGAGTTTGATTTTCATTTTACGGAAAGGTTTATCATCGCTATGAGATTCTTTGTATTCCATAGCATTAAACCCTTCATTAAGAAGAAATGCCTGAATTTGATTAATCGATTCACGATCCCCAGCGACAGTACCGTTAATACCTTCGCCCGCTACAATTAGAGTTCCACACAAGTTAATGCTGTTGACTAAGTCTAAAAGACGTTGTTGAAGATCGGTAGGATCTTGAACTTCTTTAAATTGATATAGTGCGGCAACAACCCAACTTGTGGTCGCTTGCTGTTCTACAGGTGCAAGCTGTTCTACAGTAGCGTTCATGGATAACTCCAAATGTATTATGATAGGACAAAATTCAAGGCGCGTATTTTAACGTGAATTGTGTGAATAAGCGAGAAAACCATAACTAAAATATGGTTTTTAAGTGAAAGATGCTGATATCAGCTATCACTCATTAAAATCATCGTTTTTAACGATGTTAGAAGAATGATTTTAATGATTTCTAAAGTGTGTAGGAGTGTGTTTTGAGTACTGAACGTCGGATTGCTTCTTTGACCCCCTGTGCAGGGCGTTGTTCTACGGTGTTCGGTGATTCTGTATGCCGTGGTTGTCGTCGCTTTAATCATGAAGTCATTCAGTGGAATACTTATAGTCCCGAACAGCATACGGCCGTGTGGAGACGACTAGATGCACAATTGGATCAGATTTTAGTACCAATGTTACCCCATGCGGATTTGCGCCATGTCGAGGGTTTTGTCTTGTCGAAACGTGTACGTTTACGTGATGATGCATCGCAAGGGCGTAAACTTTATCATGCACTTAAAATTTGTGAAAAGAATAAAAACTTAGCTGAAGAAAGTGGTTTAGGAATTCAGGATAAACAAGTGAAACCACTTTGGCAGGAATTTGAACGTCGAGTTTTGGCTTTGGCTACAGCAAGTTATGATTTTGCTTTTTTACGTGCCGATGGCATCAGTTCTAGTTTATTGCATATGCTAAAAGAAGACTGAATCTGTTCTTTTTATATTGAAAGTTTTTGAGTGTAATTATTGAATATTGTCATTAATTAGATTGATTTTTATAGTATTTTGAAATTACATTTTAAATAAAAAGCCTCAGTGTTAACTGGGGCTTTTATCATTATGCTGTTGAGTTTTAGAGTTGATGCGTTAAACGATATTGCACAATTTCTTCAATGGTAATCACAGTTAAATCGTGAGTTTGAGCATAAGCCAAAACTTGAATTCCTGATGCCATTGTTCCATCGGAATTGGTTAATTCACATAATACACCTGCTGGTTTTAAGCCGGCTAAACGTGCTAAATCGATAGTACCTTCAGTGTGACCACGACGTGTTAAAACACCGCCTTCACGTGCACGCAAAGGGAAGACATGTCCGGGACGGTTAAGGTCGTTTGCAATAGCACCATCCTTAATGGCTGCTTTTATCGTGGTGGTTCGGTCTTTGGCAGATACACCTGTGGTCACGCCCTCGGCTGCTTCAATGGTTACGGTAAATGCTGTTTTAAACTGACTTGAATTATCAGTGACCATTGGTGGTAGTTCTAAGTGGTTCGCTAATTCATCTGTTAAACATAAACAGACAATGCCAGAACCATCACGAATCATACGTGCCATGGTTTCAACAGTCAGGGTTTCTGCGGCAACAATTAAATCGGCTTCATTTTCGCGCTCAAAGTCATCCATGACCAAAACAGGTTTGCCTTGGCGGATATCTTCTAAAGCTTTTTGAATACGTTGTTCAGCAGGAGGAAGGGCTGAAAAGAAAATTTCGGGTTGAATTAAACTAGACATTGAAACGCTCTCGTAAAATAAAAATACGGTTGAACATTTCAGGACTGATGTAAAAATGGGGTCGCAGCGATATATCAAATATAAATATCCGTTACGTCGTCTTCTTTCATCCGGACTATACCGTCGGCTTTGGTTTTTCACCAAATCTGCGTGCAAACCATGAGTGGTTTACAGGCTCGTGGGCTGATTAAATCCGCTAATGACATAGCGGTTTAACTTACCACCGGTGGGGAATTTCACCCCGCCCTGAAGCGATGTGGAATCATTATAGACCTGTTTTGCATGAATAATCATGTTTTGTTTAGAATGATCAGTACTCTAGTTCCACATGAATGGGGCAGAAAAGTGTTTTGATCAATAAAATAACAGGCATAAAAAAGCTCGCATATGCGAGCTTTTAAAATCTTGTGATCTTGAATGAAGATATTAAGCCACTTGAACTGGAATGCAGTTTGCTGTGTGATTTACGGTATTATTTGGATTTGCATATACAAGGCGTGGTTTATGCGCATTGGCTTCAGCTACAGTGAAATCACCAAAGGTCGCAATAATGACTAAATCACCGACATCAGCTTGATGTGCAGCACCACCATTGACAGAAATAATACCTGAATTATCTTCACCACGAATCGCATAAGTGGCGAAACGTTTACCATTCGTGACGTTCCATACGTGGATTTCTTCATATTCACGAATACCTGCTAAATCCATGAGTACACCATCAATTGCACATGAGCCTTCGTAGTGAAGTTCTGCATGAGTAACCTGAGCACGGTGAATTTTGCATTTTAATAAACGAGATAGCATGGCTGGCGTCTCCTTAGTCGAGCTAAGATTTTATCTTGTGGTTAAATCAATCACTTTTTACTGGGTAAGTAATCCGTAGAAAACGCATTTTGCTCTGAAAAAAGCATCATGGCAAGAAGGATTGTTTAACAATTTGTGGATTGATCAATTCGGTTTATAAGCATTGATTTGATTCATGGCTTGCTGTGTGTCACCGTTTACTAGCAGTTTAATGCGAGATAAAGCGTGAGCAATGGCATCATCCATTAAATTTTGTTCGCTGCTTGGTGCTTTGCTGAGTACATGACCAGACACACGTTCTTTAGAACCAGGATGTCCTATGCCAATACGTAAGCGATGAAAATTTGAACCAATATGCGGTACGATATCTTTTAAACCGTTATGTCCACCATGTCCACCACCTGTTTTTAGGCGAATGACACCGGGATCCATATCAAGTTCATCGTGCGCAATGAGTATTGCTTCAGGAGCAATTTGATAGAATTTGGCGAAGGGTACAACGCTTTGACCGACAAGGTTCATAAAGGTTGTGGGTAATAACAGACGAACGTCTTGACCTTCAATATTACCACGACCACTTATCCCTTTGTATTTGGGATCAGCTTTTAATTTAATGCCATATTGTTCTGCAAGGCGTTCAACAAACCAGAAGCCCGCATTATGGCGGGTTTGGGCATATTCCGTTCCTGGATTACCCAAACCTACAATCAGTGAAAGTTTTGACACTAATTTACACCATCAACACTTATGCGCGTTTAAAGTCAGCGTGCATAGGTGTGTTTTTAGCTGGGTGACGTTGTAAAGCTTGGATTTTTACGCTTTCAACTTTGTCGCCCATATTGATTTCAATAACTTCTTCGAAGAAAGCATTGTTTTCAAGTGCTTTAACAAGTTGACGAAGTTCTAAAGTAACAGTTACAGGAGCAGCTTCGCCACCGTAGATGATTGCTGGAACTTTAGCTTGAAGACGAAGGCGGCGGCTCGAACCTTTCCCTTGTACTGATTCGTCACGAGCTACTGCATTTAATACGAAGTTTGCCATGATGACATTTCCTCATTGAGTTTAAATTGACTGAACCTTCGACCAGTCCAGTGATAGAAAGCCCTGCTTTTTTAAGAGCAGAGCTTTAAAAAATTTGCGCTATTATAGATAACTATCGAACATTGCGCTAATAGATTCTTCGTTGTTAATACGACGAATTGTCTCAGCAACCATGCCGGCTACTGAAACTTGGCGAATCTTACCAAGTTCTAATGCTTCTTGAGAAAGAGGAATGGTATCTGTTACGACGAGTTCGTCGAGTACAGAATTTTTCAAATTCTCAAGGGCTTTACCAGAAAGTACAGGGTGAGTTGCATATGCAATAACACGACGAGCACCAAATTGTTTCAGTGCATCGGCAGCTTTACACAATGTACCCGCAGTATCAACCATGTCATCCACGATTACGCAATCACGATCTTTCACATCACCAATCAAATGCATCACTTGTGATTCATTTGCTTTTTGACGACGTTTATCAATGATTGCAAGATCGATATCACCCATTTGTTTAGCTACAGCACGTGCACGCACTACACCACCAACGTCAGGAGAAACAACCATAAGATTATGGTGTTGCTGTTGACGAAGGTCAGCAAGTAAAGCAGGAGTACCGTAGATATTGTCTACAGGGATGTCGAAGAAACCTTGGATTTGGTCAGCATGAAGGTCGATCATTACAACACGGTCAATCCCTACAGTTGTAAGCATATCTGCGACAACTTTTGCAGTGATTGGAACACGGCTTGAACGAGGACGACGATCTTGACGAGCATATCCAAAGTAAGGGATGACAGCAGTTATACGACCTGCACTTGCACGACGTAAAGCATCAGCCATAACGAGGACTTCCATAAGGTTGTCATTCGTTGGTGCACAAGTAGGCTGTACAAGGAATACGTCTTTACCACGAACATTTTCAGTAATTTCGACAGCAATTTCACCGTCAGAAAAATGACCTACAGATGCTGCACCTAAAGGAATGTGCAGGTGGCTTACGACTTTTTGAGCGAATTGTGGATGTGCAGTTCCACTAAAAACGACAAGATTGGGCATGAAGCACCCTTGGCGGTTGGAATGTTTGAAAATAGATGGCAGGGGCGGCTGGATTCGAACCAACGGATGCCGAGATCAAAACCCGGTGCCTTACCACTTGGCGACGCCCCTAATGCGGCAGAACTTTAATGTTTTTACTGTTCAATGTCAAGGTAAATTAACAATGAATCAGCAAACTTTATTCTGTCTTTTTTGAAAATAGATGGCAGGGGCGGCTGGATTCGAACCAACGGATGCCGAGATCAAAACCCGGTGCCTTACCACTTGGCGACGCCCCTAAATTTGATCACTGTATGTTATAAATGGCAGGGGCGGCTGGATTCGAACCAACGGATGCCGAGATCAAAACCCGGTGCCTTACCACTTGGCGACGCCCCTAATACAGTAATCTACAGATGAAATGATGGCAGGGGCGGCTGGATTCGAACCAACGGATGCCGAGATCAAAACCCGGTGCCTTACCACTTGGCGACGCCCCTATCATATAACTTCGAAATGACGTAATGGTGATTCATTTAAACTATTAACCAAGTAAGCTTTACAAGGCGAATGCGCTAAAATCTCATCAATATTCATGTCGTTAGTTACTTCAGTAAAAACACAAGCACCTGTACCTGTAAGTTTTGCAATACCGAACTGGTCTAAATACTGCATTGCTTCATTTACTTCTGGATATAAGCTTCTCGCTATAGGCTCAAAGTTATTTCCAAAATTAAAAGGTGTTAACTGATAGGCGCAAAATGTAGAGGTGTTCGTGTTTCTTGTCAATGTTTTTTGCGAAAAAAGCAATTGAGTGCTGATAAAACAATCAGGTTTTAACACGATGTATTTTTTTTGTTCTAAGTCTATGAATGTTAAGTGTTCACCAATGCTTTCAGCCCATGCATTACGTCCATAAACAAAAATGGGAACGTCAGCACCAAGTTTTACGCCCAGCTCAGCCAGTTGTTCCATCGTTAAACCACATTGCCACAATTGATTGACCACAATAAGTGTGGTTGCTGCATTTGAAGAACCACCTCCGAGTCCTGCCCCCATAGGAATGTTCTTTTCTACACAAATTGATAGGCCTGTTATTTTCTGAGCATAGGGTTTCAAAATTTGTATGGCTTTGTAGATTAAATTTTGCTCTAGGTCGACGCTATTTAAGCCATTGATTGAAATCTGTAAGTTATCTGTTTGGGTGAATTCTAGCCAGTCGCTTAAATCTATAAGTTGAAAAATAGTTTGCAACTCATGATAACCATCATCACGACGACCGGTGATATGCAAAAAAAGATTGAGCTTGGCAGGAGAAGGTACACGAATCATAGAGTTTTGAACTTTTAAGACTTAGCGATTTTGAATCAGCATTGTAATACGGTTTTCTTGACCCGACTCAAGTGCTTGCTTTAAAATTAATTTATTCGGCAATTGGGCTTGGTCGTTATAACTTAAATCAACTGTCCAACCATCTTCCAAAAATTGAGTTGGACGATTATGGTCATCTTTGTTGATTTTAACTTGTGTTGTGGCAGGTTTGGCTTGAACCCAATCGACTAAATGGGTGATAGGTGCTTGCCAGCCCGTGGCACGTTCAAGCAGTTCTTCTGCTGTTCCGGCTTCAATAAGCCCTGTTTTGGCGCTATTTAAGCTGACTTCACCGGGTTTTCCCGATATTTGAGTTTTGCCAACACCTAAAATTCCGCTTAATTCAATATCAAACTCATCTTGTTGTTGTACCCAAGTGAAAAATGCACTGCCAGATTGCCCCGGTGTTTTAACCCCAATTTTACCCTGAAGGTTAAAGTTGTTCGCAGCTTCTGGCATTTGAGATATGTTTGGTGCTTGAGGTTGGGTGTATTGTTGACAACCAGTCAGGATGAATGTGCTTGTTGCAATTAAGGTTAAGCTGAGTTTTGAAAAAATATGCATAAAGATCATTAACTCTTTTTCATGTGTGGCGGTAACAATAGCGACTTCAATTGCTCTAATTGAGGATCATTGGGATATTTTTTTTGTAGTTGTTGTAACACCTGATTAAATTTTGTTAGATCGCCTTGCATATATAACGATTTTGCATAGCGCACACCAATTTTGACATTTTGGCTAATTTCATAGGCTTTTTCTAAAACCAGAGCGGATGTTTTAAAGTCATTTTGTAAAAAGGTAATGTAGCCGAGTGTATCTAAAATTGAGGCTTGGTCTGGTGCGAACTCTAATGCATGTTCAACATACTGCCGAGCCTCATCTAATCGTCTGTTTTGTAAAGCGAGTGTATAGGCGTAAGCATTCAGATAGGTTGGGCTATTAGGTTCAATTTCTAATAGTTTTTTCAATAGTTTATCCAGTTTATCTTTATCTTGATAAGGATCAAGTAATAGAACTTCTGAGTAGATGAGTTCGGGATCATCAGGAATGTTTTTAATCGCTTCATCTAATAAACGCATAGCCGCTTTTTTGTTGCCCATTCTTTTTAAAATATCAGCCTGAGCTTGATAGAGAAAGCTGGCTTGTTGTGGGTAATTGACCCGTTCTTGGGTTAAAAAGCGCAAAGCATCGCTGAGTTTATCTTGCTCAGAAAAAATATTAATCATATTGCGGCGTGAAACGGTATATAAACTACCATCCACCAAACGATAATAGGCTTTTGCTGTTTCAAAATGTTGTTTTCTTTCAGCATTTACAGCCAAGTAATAATAGGCCTCATTTTGATATTGTGCGGAATAGCGCAGCTCAACCAAGAATTTTTCTGCTTTTTCATATTCTTCTAAATCAATACTGGTTAAGCCTGCAATAAACAGTGCTTCATCTTCATGCGGCCATTTTTCTAAAATATTTTCCAGTTTGCCCAGTGCTTGTTTAGATTGATTGATTTTAATTAAGTATTTGATTTCAGCTAAGCGAACTTCTAAATTAGATTTATGTTTGTGACTGGCTTTGTTATACCATTCGAGTGTTTCCTCGTCATTGCCTAAAGCACTGAGTAAATTGGCTTTCATTAAAATAAAGCCCGTTACTTTAGGGCGTTTTTTGAGTGCGCGATTTACCGTAATGAGCGCTTGTTCTAACTGGCCATGTTGAGCTTCTAAACCTGCAATCAGCACCAAGACGGAAGGGTTGTCTTTTTCTTTGCTTTTGCGTAAAGCATCGAGTAAATACTCTCGATCTTCTGGTTCTTCAGGGGCGATGCCGACTAAAATCTTTTCTAAATCTGCATTTGGGTCAATATTTAAGATTTTATCTAGCGTTTCTGATGCCAGTTCATACTCGTGTGCTTTAAGAGCAATGTGTGAAAGATAAAATAAAGCAGGGACATCTGTCGGTTCTTGAACTACCCAATGTGTGGCAATATCCAGTGCAGCTCTAAGGTCATTTTGCTCCAATGCGATATTCAAAGCACGCTGTTTAACCGTGGTGGAATTGCTTTTTATTGCAAGCACAGTGTAGTTATGTAATGCTGTTGGTACGTCATGATAAGTCAGTGCAAACTCAGCAATCATGCTTTGTTTTATGGCATTATAGTTTGAATTGGTATGATAAATTTCTCCAGATGCTCTAATATGAGCACTAGAAGCCATGCTACCCACAAGTAAGAATGTGGTAGAATATTGCTTAATTGTCGCGCCGTTTATTCGGCTATTTGTTTGACGCAATTTTTCTTGATCCAAGTAATGCTTTTTATGACACCGATATTGCACAATAGCATAAATATAGCGAAATGATGATCTGATATGTCTTTCTTTGCATTGGGTGTCAACCATCAAACCGCTTCTGTAGAACTGCGTGAGCAAGTTGCATTTAACCCTGAAAAGTTAACGCAATTACTTGCAGAGCAGAGCCAAAACCATGACTTAAATGATATGGTTGTGGTATCTACATGTAATCGAACTGAAGTTTATGCCATGTCTGATAATGCAGATATGGTAATGAATTGGCTCGCCCAAGCAAATGGCATAGATGTTAAACAATTGTTTAATCATGTATATCGCTATGAAAATGCGCAAGCTGTAACACATTTGATGCGTGTCGCCAGTGGGCTTGACTCTTTAATGTTGGGTGAGCCGCAAATTTTAGGGCAGGTGAAGTCCGCACTTTCTCTTGCTAAAGATGCACATACTGTTTCTCCTAGTTTAAACCGAATTTTTGAATATGCTTTTTATGCAGCCAAGCGTGTACGCTCGGAAACGGCTGTGGGTAGTCATGCTGTTTCAATGGGTTATGCAGTTGCTCAGCTAGCCTTGCAAGTGTTTAGTAAGCCTGAAAAGTTGACGGTCATGGTGGTGGCTGCGGGTGAAATGAATAGCTTGGTGGCGAAGCATTTGGCAGAAATGGGTGTGGGTAAAGTTTTAATTTGCAATCGTACACGTGCTCGCGCTGAAACTTTGGCGCAAGCAATAGCGCATCGGGTTGATGTGGAAATTATTGATTTTTCAGCATTGGCAGAAAATTTATACCGTGCAGATGTGATTTCAAGTTGTACTGGAAGTTTGCATCAAGTGATTTCTTATGCTGATGTTAAAATAGCCTTAAAAAAACGTCGTTATCAACAAATGCTTTTAGTGGATTTGGCGGTACCGCGTGATATTGAGCCTAAAGTTAAATCTTTAGATGGCGTATATTTATATGGTGTTGACGATTTACAAAGTGTGATTGATGACAATCTTGCACAACGTCGCCAAGCGGCTGTTGAAGCAGAAGTCATGGTGAATCAGTTGGCAACAGAGTTGCTGACCCAACAAAAAGTTAAAAATGCGGGCAGTACGATTCATGCTTACCGTGAACAGGGTGAAGTACTCAGACAGGAAGAATTAGCCTTGGCGATGACGCGAATGGCTAATGGTGAAAATGCTGAGCAGGTTTTACAGGAATTTTCTCATCGTTTAACGCAAAAATTATTGCATCCAACCTCTATTTTGTTGCGTGAAGCAGCGAAAGTGGAAGATCCTGCATATTTTGAGATGTTGCAGGAAGATTTGCAAACTGTAGTGGCGAAGCGTCGTAAGGTAAAGCACTAAAATAAATTCAGGCTAATATTTATAGTGCCTCATATTGCTGTTAAAAGTTAAAAAGATTTTGTGTAGGCGATGCCTTACTTTTGATGGGTCAAAAGTAACAAAACCCTTTATTAGTCAGATGGTACATCCCTGTAACCACTGACTAACGAGCGACATCTATGTCGCCAGTCAAGTATTCTAAATATCTTTGTAATATGTAAAATAAGTTTAATGGCATTACTGTATTAAGATGATGTGATTTATTTATTTAAAAATTAAAATTTAATCTTCTAAAAGTGTCAGTGATCTTTTTTTATCAATTTCATAAATTTGATGTTTTAAATTACGCATTTCGGCAATGCTGGTAAATTTTTTCGATTTAATTTTTTGTTGCAAGCATTGGTATTGTAATTTGATGGAAAAATCTTCAGCGAGTTTATCTGCTTGCTCAGGTGATGAAGTGTAATCACTGATATTGGCTTGCGGTAAAATATGTTGTAAGTCATGGTGATAGTTAGCACATGCACCTAAAACATAATATTGGGATAACTCTGTATCATCGGGTAAGTCATCAAAAATCGTATTAAAAATATTTAAAATTTTAAATAACAATTGATCCTGTGAAATTAAAGCGCGTAGTGGTTCAAAATGAATATAAAGATAGGGGTGATTCATTAAAATCGCAATCACATACTCTTCTGCATCAATTTTAGTACTAAAGCTTAAGGATGCATCGTTGTTGACTTGGGGTTGCCATTTGCGGTTGCCCCCTAGCTTTTCCCTAAAGAATTGCTGCAATAGATAGCGGTAAGACCCGTGTTTCGGTAAAAGCTCAGTCAATTGGCGTAATTCACCCATGACCTGACTTTTACCTTCAGGCTTGGTTACATCATGATTTTGACTGAGGTGCGCAAAGACAAAATCGGATAATAACGGTGCTTGTTGCAGTAGACGGTGGAAGTTTTCAATCCCTTCACGACGAATTAAAGAGTCTGGATCGTGATCATTAGGGAGCACGAAAAATTTGAGTTCGCGCCCATCATTGAGTAAAGGTAACGCAATTTCTAATGTTCGTCTTGCTGCTTTTTGCCCAGCAGTATCACCATCGAAAGCAATGGTGATACGATTATTTTGCTTAAATAAAATGTTTAAGTGTTCAGTATTACTGGCTGTTCCCAGCGTTGCAACCGCACCATAGATGCCATATTGCTGTAAGGCAATCACATCCATGTAGCCTTCAACCATTAACCAGTCATGGGCTTTTTGTTTACGTCCTTCGTATAAACCATAAAGCAATTGGTTTTTATGGAACACTTTAGAATCGGGTGAGTTAATGTATTTGGGTTTGATTTCATCATTTAGCGCACGACCACCAAAACCGACCACACGACCTTTAGGATCACGAATGGGGAAGATGACTCGATCTCGCAGCAGATCGAAATCTCGACCTTTGTCGCTGGTACGAATTAATCCCAGTTGTCTTAGACCTTCAATGTCATAAGGAAAAGCTTTTTCCAAATGCTGCCAATCTTCAGGGGCATAGCCTAAACGCCAATATTGAATGGTTTCTGCACTTAAGCCACGTTGTTTAAAGTATTGCTGTGCGGTCTGACTGTGCGGTAATTGCTGTGCATAATACAGCGCAATATTTTCCAATAAATCGTATAAGTTACCATCTTGAACTGTGTTTTGATCAATGGGATCAAATTGTTCAAATACCGTAAAAGGGTCGTTATGATTAAAATGTTGCTCTGAGTAAGCATCACTTTGAAACTCTTCAAATGGGTCGTTACTGTTAAAAGCAGCATTTGGTGCAGGTTGTTGTTCTGCTCCGATAGCTGAGGGTATTGCTTGAGCACTCACAGGTTTTTTGATTTCGCGCTTATAAGAGAGGCGCTTTGAATCTTGATTGTCTTTCGGTAACTCGATACCTGTTTGACTAGACAGATCCTTCATCACATCGACAAAATTACGTCCGTCAATGTCCATTAAAAAGCGGATGGCATTACCGTTGGCTTGGCAGCCAAAGCAGTGGAAATATTGTTTGTCGCGATAAACATGAAACGATGGCGATTTTTCCTGATGAAAAGGGCAACAACCTGAATAGGTGCGGCCTGTTTTCTTAAGTTTTACGCGCTGACCAATCAGATCGACAATATCTGTGCGATCTAATATTTGATCAATCGTGTGTTGAGGAATAGCCATACGTATGCAATCGAGTTGAGATTTATCTATTAAAATGACTGACGAATCAGAGGTCAGAATTTGCGCAGAATGAAAGTGCGCAAGCAGTTAAATGTTAATTTGTATACCTTTTGCATAAAATGATCAATATGATCGGTTAAAATAACAAAAGGGCAAGTATGATAACTTGCCCTTCATGAAAATGCGACCAATTAAGAGTGGCTTATTCAGTTGCTGGTGTTTCTTTTTGCATTTCTTGTTTCGGTGCTGGAATATTGGTTTCTACTTGTGGTCGATCCAATAAACCAAAACTTAAACGATTGGTGATACTGCGCTTTTCAGTGTCTTCAGAACTTTGATTTTGTTCTGTATTTGTTGAGCTTTGAGCTTCGCGTCCTAGAACACCTAAAGTTGCACGATTCACCCAACTACCTTCACTGCGTGCAGCACGAAGATTTACGCTACCATCCGATTTGACTAAGTTTGGATAATTGAGCTTTAACACTTCAATGTACTGTTGTGAGGTTGCTTTATCACCTAATTTGTCATAACCATAGGCAATTGTGGCTAAAGCTTCAGGCACTTGCGGAGTTTGTGGATAGTGCTCAACTACCCAGTGTGAGCGTTCAACAGCTGCTAACCATGCTTTGCGTTTGATATTAAAACGTGCTGCATTCATTTCACTTTCAGCCAATTCATTGCCAATAAATTTCATCCGTTGTGCTGCATCTACAGCATAGCTGCTAGATGGGAAGCGACGAATGAAATCGACAAAGTTTTGATAAGCCACTTTTAAATAGCTGACATCACGGTGAGATTGTTTTAATGATGTATAGCGTAATAAACCATCATAATTTTGTTCCATATTCGCGACACCACGAACATAGTAAGCATAGTCCACATTTGGGTGTTGTGGATTTAAACGAATAAAACGTTCAGCCAGTGCAATTGCGCCTTCAAAATCTTTTTGTTGGAATTTGACGTATAACAATTCTAATTGCGCTTGTTGTGCATAGTCACCTGTAGGGTAATAGGTGTCTAAGTCTTCAAGATGCTTCGCTGCATCGATATATTGTCCGCGTTCGAGCGCTTTTTCTGCTTTTTGAATATAAACTTGCTCGCTAGATTGTGGTCCTGTGTCCACAATTTCTTTCTTCGGATTACTGCTACAGCCCACTATTGCCGTTGCAACGCCTAAAGATAAAGCAAGCATTGTCATTTTATAACGTGGTAACGACATAAAAATTCCTCTGTTGGTACTGGCAATGAGCTACAATTGCGCTATTAAACCACTTTTGTCTGAATGAGAAAATGAGTCAAGCACAATCTTCTAACTCTAATTTACCTGAAACTGATTTCAATTTACTTGAAGATTCTGAGGATGCAGATAACCATACTTCAGACTCAACTGCAACACGTTTATCGTTGCAATTTCAATTGGATGAAAGCTATTTAGGGCAACGTATTGACCAAGTCGCAGCAATGGTTTGGAGCGATTTCTCGCGTGAAAAACTGAAACAGTGGCTAAAAGAAGGCCATTTGTTGGCAAATGGTAACAGCGTTAAGCCAAAGTATAAATGTGAAGGTAATGAACTTTTAACGCTAGATGTAGAGCTAGAAGTTCAAACTAAAAGCCTTCCTGAAAATATTCCACTCAATATCGTATATGAAGACGACGATATTATGGTCGTCAATAAACCGATTGGTATGGTGGTACACCCAGGCGCTGGCAACAGCTCAGGTACATTGGTGAATGCCTTACTTTATCATTATCCTAAATCTGCCGAATTAACCCGTGCAGGCTTAGTACACCGTATTGATAAAGATACCAGTGGTTTGCTGGTGGTGGCTAAAAACCTAGAAGCACAATTTTCTTTAAGTAAGCAATTGGCGAAGAAAACGGTTTATCGTGTTTACGACTTAGTTGTTTACGGCAATGTGATTGCTGGTGGAACAATTGATGAACCGATTAAACGTCATCCTGTCGATCGCGTCAAAATGAAGATCTTGCCGGGTGGTAAAGATGCGATCACTCATTACAACGTGAAAGAACGCTTCCAACATTTCACTCGTGTTCAAGCACGTTTGGAAACAGGTCGTACTCATCAAATTCGTGTTCATTTTAGCTATATAGGCTTTGGTTTGGTTGGCGATCAAGTGTATATGAACCGCGTACGTGTACCGGCTGGTGCTTCAGAATTGCTGGGTGACACTTTGCGTGGTTTTAAACATCAAGCTTTACATGCAGCAAAACTTGGATTGGTTCATCCACGTACAGGTAAAGAAATGATGTTTGAAGCACCTTGGCCAGATGATTTTGCTCAACTGATTGACGTATTACGTAGTGAAAATAAAGCGTATTAAGTTGCTTTGATGTTTGCTGAAGTATAAGGAAATAGACATGCAATTTGTTCAAGGGCTTCCGCAGGGTATATATGTTGGGCAGACTAGAGTGCATCATGCAAAAGCTCAATCTTCTGCTCAACCTGAACTTGCTGGATTTAACTTGGCATTGCATGTGAATGATGATGCGAAACGTGTACAGCAGCATCGTATGGCTTTGCTGCAAGAGTTTGCTGAATTTGGCGTGAATAAACTGACTTGGATGACGCAAACCCACAGCACTATTTGTCATACTGTTAATGAAGAAATTCCGTTTGCAGCATTAGAAGGCGATGGTCTGGTTACTCAGTGTAAAGCTCATGCTTTAATGATGATGACTGCGGATTGTTTACCTGTGGTTCTAGGAAATGCAGATGGTACTGAAGTTGCTAATTTACATGCAGGTTGGCGAGGCTTAACGCAAGGGATTGTTGAAAATACTATAACTGCAATGCAAAGTCAGCCGACTTGGGCGTGGTTGGGTGCAGCAATTAGTCAGCCGAATTTTGAAATTGGTGCAGAAGTAAAATTGGCTTTTTGTAGTAAATATCCAGAATTAGAAACTGCTTTTCAAGGCGGTGAAAAAGTAGGTAAGTTTTATGCGGATCTGTATGCGATTGCGCGTTATATCTTGAAACAACAGGGTATTGAAACGGTACTTGGTGGCGATCAGTGTAGCTATCGACAAGCGGACGAATATTTTTCCTACCGCCGTGAAGCAAAAACAGGACGTATGGCAACATTCGTGTTTATGGCTTGAAACTGTTAAACTTCATTAAAATTTACTGTTTTTATTGATATGTCTTTATCTTCAAAATCTCTTGCCATCGTTTATCACAGCGCATACGGACACACTGCAAAAGTAGCATCTTTTATTGCTCAAGGGGCTAAGCAAGCTGGCATAACTGTTCATTGTATGAATATCGAACAAGTGGATTGGGAGATACTAGATCAAGCGGATGCAATTGTTTTGGGTTGTCCCACTTATATGGGAAGTCTAACTTCTGCCTTGAAGCAATTTATGGAGCAATCTTCTAAACGATGGTTGGCTCGAACTTGGCAGGGCAAGCTTGCAGCTGGTTTTACCAACGGTGGTGGATTGAGTGGCGATAAATTAGCTGTTTTGCAGCAAATTAATTTGTTTGCCATGCAGCATGGCATGTTGTGGGCAGGTTTGCCGTTTATGCCTACGGGACGTAGTTCGCAAGATATTAACCGCATGTCGAGCTTTTTGGGCTTAATGACCCAGTCTGATAATGCACCTGCTGAGATCACACCACCTGAAGGGGATTTGGAAACAGCAGCTCGATTTGGTGAGCATCTTGCACTATTGTTGAAGCGCTTAAATTAAGATTAAAAAAACCTCCAATTGGAGGTTTTTTTACGTTTTACTTATGAAAAATTCGTGCTTTATCACGTTGCCAGTCACGATCTTTTTCTGTGGCACGTTTATCATGCATTTGTTTACCTTTAACCAGTGCAATTTCAATTTTGGCTAAACGACCTTTCCAATAACACGCTAGTGGTACGCATGAATAACCTTTTTGATTGACTGCACCCATCAACTTTTCAAGTTCACGACGTGAAAGCAGTAGCTTACGTGTGCGAGTCGCTTCAGGAACTACATGCGTGGATGCAGAGAGTAGTGGTTGGATTTGAGCCCCAAACAAAAATGCTTCGTTGTCTCTAAAAAGAATATAGCTTTCAGTAATGGTCATACGTCCAGCGCGTAAAGACTTCACTTCCCAGCCTTGTAATGAAAGACCAGCTTCGAATTTCTCTTCAATAAAATAATCATGGCGAGCGCGTTTATTCTGCGCAATAGTGCCACTATTATTTTTTTTAACTACGATTGATTTCGACATAATACTAATATTCCAAGATTAAGCATATTTTGCCTCAAACTGGCTCTAAGGTGAAGTGATTTCAAATTTAAGGAGAATGTTCGCTAAAAAGGAAGTTTTTGTTAAACTATGCGGTATAAACAATAAATTAGAGTACAAACGGATGTCTAAAACTCGCGTCATCTATCCAGGAACGTTTGATCCGATTACCAATGGTCACATCGACTTAGTTGCCCGTGCAGCAAGAATGTTTGATGAGGTGGTGGTTGCAATTGCAATTGGACATCATAAAAACCCAGTGTTTAGTTTGGATGAACGGATTCGATTGGCTAAAATATCTTTAAGCCACCTGTCCAATGTCGAGTTTATTGGCTTTGATGGTCTATTAGTGAATTTTTCTCGTGAACAACGTGCAACAGCTGTATTACGAGGATTACGTGCTGTTTCAGATTTTGAATATGAATTTCAGCTTGCGAATATGAATCGTCAGTTGGATCAACATTTTGAAACTGTATTCTTAACACCCTCTGAACAATTTTCATTTATTTCTTCAACGATGGTTCGAGAAATTGCGCGTTTAAAAGGTGATGTTGGAAAATTTGTACCGCAATGTGTGGTCGAAGCCTTTGAACGTAAGCATCAACAAGGTTGGTAGCGTGTCTTTATATATTACTGATGAATGCATCAATTGTGATGTTTGTGAGCCTGTTTGCCCAAATGAGGCAATTTTTATGGGTGATGTCATCTATGAAATTCACCCAAATTTATGCACTGAATGTGTTGGACATTATGATCAACCCCAGTGTCAATTATTTTGTCCAGTCGATTGTATTCCGCTTGACCCACAGCATGTGGAGTCACAAGATGAATTGATGGATAAATATAAAAAACTGATTGCTCAAAAAAGCACAAGCAATTAGTGCTGAAGTTTGATAAGATGCGCCCCGAAGTGAGCTAGACGATCGCTGCTGTGGAAATCTTCGTGATTGAAGCAGGGGAGGAAAGTCCGGGCTTCATAGGGCAGGGTGCCAGGTAACGCCTGGGCGGTGAAAGCCGACGGCAAGTGCAGCAGAGAGTAGACCGCCATCTTTGCAATTTCCTTTCGGGGAAACCAAGAGAGATGGTAAGGGTGAAAGGGTGCGGTAAGAGCGCACCGCGTGTCTGGTAACAGTTCACGGCAAGGTAAACCCCACCAGAAGCAAGACCAAATAGGAATCCTGAGGCACGGCCCGTGCTGGATTCGGGTAGGTCGCTTGAGCGTATGAGTGATTGTACGCCTAGAGGAATGATCGTTCACGACAGAACCCGGCTTATCGGCTCACTTCACTAATTTTTTACAATTATTGTGTGATATTTCTTGACAGAAAGTTGTTTGAAATAGATAATATGCGCACAGTTTTGGCTATGTAGCTCAGTTGGTTAGAGCACCGCACTCATAATGCGGGGGTCACAGGTTCAAATCCCGTCATAGCCACCATTTTCATAGACCACGCTTCTAAAAGCGTGGTCTTTTTTTATGCTTAAAATTTAACAAATGAGCCTAATTTATTTAAAAATTGTATAGGGAAATTAAAAACTAACATTTAAACGTGTTTTAACATGCAGCAGCTAATGATGGTATTGCTGTGTAGAGAGTGTAGTAATAAACATTGTTTTTAAATAATACATGTCAAGGTATAAGTTGAGTTCTTAGGGTTTTTAGTTGAGTGTAAAGTGAGTTAAATAAAGCCATCATCATAAGATGATTTTTTTTAACGGACTATTCACATTGTGCTGAATCTAAATCGATTTTAATTTTTTGACGTTGTTGATTGTAGAAATCTAAAATATGCTGTTTTTCAGCATGATCAAAAATTTGGTTCTGTAATTGCTTGATTTTATGCTCAGTGATGTATGGTTGGGCGCAGTGCATGGCAATCATATTTTCTTTAATAATTTGAATTCTTTGTTCTTCCTGTTTGTTTTCAATTTTATATAGCTTTTGCTGTGCCTTGCTTAGCTGCACTAAACTGCGCTTTTGTTGCATGCTGAGAAGTTGATGGTTGTTGATCCATTTGGCAACATCCATTCGAACACCATTATAGTCTACGAATATAGGTGAGATGACTTGGCAACCTGAGCCGATAATGGTGATTAAGCTTACACATACTAATTTGAATGGATTCATATTTTCTCTGTTTTGTTCGGTTTTTAATTGGGAAGCTATTGTGAAAAATAACATAAATAAAAGAGGGGGTTGTTTGAATTTTAACTAAAAGCTTTTAAATTGTTTAAAGTCTGAACACTTGAAAAACAAAGGGCTTGACGCTACTCGTGTAAATTCAGATAATGCGCGCATAGTTTACGGCTATGTAGCTCAGCTGGTTAGAGCACAGCACTCATAATGCTGGGGTCACAGGTTCAAATCCCGTCATAGCCACCATTTTAAAAGACCATGCTCTCAGCATGGTCTCTTTTTTTGTCGGTCGATAAAGTATGATTGTGTAAGTTTTCGGCTTATTTTGCACTATTTTGTTTTTCATTCTGCACTAAATAATTTGCAGTTATTCTGCACTAAATAATTTCTAACGGTATAGCTCGTAATCTAAAATAAATACACCATATTTCATCAATACTGTAAAACCTTTCCAAAGTTTCCAGATATTACATATTCATTCGTACCCATATCTGCACGTATTTGCTGTTGAACAGTGAGTGTGTCTGCAATTGTAAGTATGCTTACTGCTGTTGGATTGGATATATAAACTCTTTGAGCTAAACCTGAGAAAGTTGAATAGACGTTTACATCAATAAGATTATTACCATTTGAACCAAATGAATTCATGACTTTATATTTTGGCTTCAAAGAACATAAGACATTAGAAGAACTACTTATTACACTTAAATAAAACCTTCCCGTTGCAAACAATATACCGCCAATAACTGCGAATTTTAAAGCTGAATCTCCATATTGCTCATAAGTTATTCCTGAAAAAACAACATCAGATATTTCATGAATCGTCATCCATTTGATTTTGGGCGGATTATCAATCTGAGCTTGTAGTTTAGCTATAGAATTTAATAGCGTATCAGTAGAAACAACAGGTGATGGCTGTTGTGCTGTCAAGCCTGTTAAAGGTGTCTGTCTTACACGTTCACCTTTAAAATATAGATTGATTGCTCCTTCAGGTATTTCATCCGAATTTGTTCCAACATTCACAGCATTAACGATCCACTTTGAATCATTGCTATCCCAAATAGCTGACATCCGATCAAAACCACTGCCAGAGTCAATGTGAGCATAGTCACCATCTAGTGCGACAGGTAATGCCTCATTAAGTGAGATGTAGCTACTAAATAGGCCTCTGAAGTGCTGAACATAATCGACTTTATCAAGTTTATTTTCTGAGAGATTTTGAATTTTCGGTTCTAAAGCATCATTTACTGCAACAGCTGAGCCAAATACATCTGCATTAACATCAGCAGCATTTAAGACAATCTCACCAGTTTTATTATTAACAGATTTAACGGGTTGATTTGGATGGGCAATCATTACGCCAAAGGGGGTATTGATCACAATTTCTGATTGTTTTATTTTCTGATCTACAGGCATTGGATTATTAGACCAGAATACTTTTAATGCGATATTGCTCATTGTGTAATGCTCCGCTCAATACGGAACTGAATATTTTGAGAGTGCCGCACGTTGCCATCGATTTCTAGTTTTATATCAAGCTGTGCTGTACCAACCTTCCACAACCGAGTCAATGATGCTGGTACTTCTAACAATATAAAACCTGCATCTATAACTTGATCTGGATATACAGTGATGCTTGGCGAAGCAATAACTTCGTTTGATGAATTGACGATTTGAGCTGTTATGTTCATATCATTAGTAATCATCATGCCGACATCTTGCTCAGTATCATAAAACTGAATCGGGACTGCAAAACTGTCGCCAATTTTGATATACGCATTATTCATGTCAAACGTTCCCAAACACCGATCGTAATAGATGGTTGTACAACATCGAACGGGTCATCATTACCGATAGATGATGTATTTTGTCTAAATAAACCATCTTGAGCTTCATCATTAGAAAAACCATTCCAACCACCTAAGTATGTTGAATCAGGCGGAGATCCACCAGCGGGCCAACCAGTTTCGAAATTAAGTTTAAATACTGGTAACTCATCCGTGGTTAATTGATGTTTATATTCACCACCATCTTGACCGATGGTTTTCATGAAAGAAGGTGCTTGTGCATTTGCAGCAGAAGCCTTTGTTACAAGTGCGTGACCATCACCAACGCTTTGCCAAGTACCGTAACCTTTATATGCAGCTACAGCCTCAGAATCGGCAAAATTTTGCATAGTTAAGAACAGATTACCGACTTTTACATCTTGTTTTAAATCAGCAATATCATCCGCTAATGCTTTTAAAACAATGTAAAGTTGATTTTTAGCATTAGGATTTAACTCTGTACCAAAGCCTTCAATTGCGTTAGCAATTTCTTCTTGAAGACTGTTGCACCACGAAGGATCTATATACGTCGCATCTTGCCCAGAAATATCAGCATTATCATGAAAGCCAGTTTTACCATCCCCATTTATATCTGGTCGGGCGTTTACCGTATCAATTCGTTTCATTAAATCACCTCAATATCATAGCGTAGGTAAGCTGGTAAATAATTTTTGATAAGGCAGTTGATATCTGCATTCACAGGGCTTTGCAGCTTTAGTTTGACTTTATAGCGCAGCTGCTCTGTATTCACTGGAACGTCGCAAGGTGCAGTGCACAACATTGGTTTATAAGTCACTAGCTCAATCAAATTCACATTAAAAATTACTAGAAGCTGCTTGATATAATCAGTATTAAGAACGTTCTTTGTGTTTCTAATCCAATTCACAATTTCAAGCCGCTCTTCTACTGTTTGAGCAAGGTTTGTTGTGCATTTAAGTGGTAAACCATATTCTCGCTCATATTCTTCAAGCAACTCGACTGGAATTGTTTCCAAAACATTTAAAAGCCTTTTTGCATCAAGATCAGTTTGAGCCAAAGCTTTTGCGTGACCTTTAATGTCATCTGAAATATTCGTATTTGGGGCTTGGTCATACCCACCAGTGGGCAACAATTGACGTAAAACCATTTCATAAAGTTGAGTTGTTGCTTCTAGAGTCATTGTGCGGCACTCACAGACAATGTACCTAGACGTAACCAATAGGTATGAAATGGATTAACCGTCGGTACAACATTGGCGGAAGGTGTAAGAACAACATCTGTAACACCTGCAACGGCAACAATACGGGCTGTCAGAATCGCAGCCTGATAAGGTTCTACTGGGCCAATTTCTGCGAAATAATCTCGTATGACTTGTCTAATTGTTTCAAGTTCAGCATTTCCAGAAATTAAAGCACTTACAGGCACAAGTAGCTCTGTAGGTGCGTAGACTTTGCAATCAGCCCAAAACCCTGCATATGTATCTAAAACCAGTTGAGCTGAAGCAATTAATGCTCCACTAGGCAACGTGGGGGGATTGCCAATAGCAGTAATTGCTACATCAAGTGAGCCTAAGCCTCGTCGCTTAGGATAAGGATAAACATCCTTAATGTTTGGAATGGTTTTAATGACAGCAATCAAGTCTTCTGAGCGGTCACGCGACAAACCAAGCTGCTTTTGTTCAAGTAAGCGTGCACGCCAACTCTCTAACTCCTCTCCATCTGTACCACCACCAATAGACACATCACTTGCAGTACCATTAAGTCCAGCTGGAGGGCTAACCCATAGTAAAGTACCTGTGAAATTCCAGCTTGCACCAATCCGATCTGCAACAACATCTATAGATATTGGCGTATTAGCTAATAAATCAGTGTCATTTACTACAAGCCAATAATGTGATTTACCATCAGTTAGCTTACTGCCAGCAGTGACTGTCAAAGCAACATTAGAATTTACTATAACTGTACCTGATGCTTGTGTTCCACCTAGGCGTGGGCGGCCCAGTTCTTCAGCATGAACATAAAGAAATGGTTCATCAGCAGTGGCAATAAAAAGCTGTTTCTGTATATAAACTTGATGATGATATAAACCTTCAACAATTGAAGCTGTACCATCAGCGCGAATGCCAGCATCAGAATCATCAGAAATAGTTAAACCTGTAGCATTTCTGATCTCTTGAATAATCAGATTGCGAATCTGAGCAAATGTTTTAACTGAATAAGCCACATCAACCACCTACGGGAACAAAATAAAGAATTTTTTGGATTTCGCCTGTTAAACGGGTGGCAGCAACAATTAAATCAATTCGGCTTCTTTCTGATTGTTTTGCACTGACAACAATTGAGTCAAAACGCCCTGGTACTAAATCGTTAAGTGCTTCCTCTGCATATTGTTTTGCAAGTAAGACATTACGAGTTAAATCCTTTGAACGTTTTAATAGATATAAACGACTGCCTAAATTTGGATTAGCCCAGAATTTACCGCGGTGAATACCTAACCGCTGGCAAACACACTGCACATCATCATTAATAAATGCAGCATCAAGGCTGAGCAGCACATAATCTTTGGTTTCTAAATTAATCGTTGCCATGTCATCACCTACATTTTCTGATTAGGAGGCGGTGTATTGCCATTGTTATGTTCGTTGTAAATGTCACGCATTTCTTGCATAGAGCCTTTTTGATCAATGACATCGCCATTTAGTACGTACAGGTTGCCGTCTTCAACAAACAGATCACCGCCTTTGATATGCGTACCGTCTTCCTTCAGCCAAACTGAATGACCGAATTGGTCATAAATGCAGGTTTCACCTTCTTGAACATCAATAACAATTGCACCGCCTGAAGTAGCGATAACCACTGATTTTGACGTTTTACCTTGCAATGGAATCACCACAACACGCGCATCTTTAGGAACAAAAGAACTAAAACCAACGTGTTGAATCAGCTCAACTTCATCCATGACTTCATCAGCAAAACCAGTGAACTGAAGCATCTTTGAACCGCCACGCGCGACGATGCCCAGGAACGTTTGTCTAATTTGACCTAGACCTTTTTGTATTTGGCGCTGAACGGCTTCAATCACTTTTTCGCTCCTTTTTTCACAACTGCTTTTTTAGTTGTTTTAGCCTGTGGATCTTTATATAAAAGGGGTTGCGCCCAATCACCCTGACGGTTTAGCTTTAATAATGTTTGTTTACCGTTAGAACGTGAAAGCGTAAGCGTGCGTCCCGTGACAGCCCATTTTGCAGTTGCACGAACCAGTCGATTACTCTGAAAATTTAAATGCCAACCTGTGGACCAAACTTTATTGTCTATAGACCAACCGACCACATTTGCAGTCATGGCATAAGCTTGCAGATTGTTATCTTTTTCTATTTTTTGGATTGCAGTGTCTGCTTCAGCTTTTGTTTCCACATCTGACATAGAAATGATTTTTAAACGCTTATGTGTGTATTGAGTACTTGCAGAGATACCCGATAAAATATGCTGACCTTTACCATCTTGGCTTAGAATTTTAATATCTGAAAAAACGTTAGAAATGTCTTCAGTATATTTAGCATCAAGGACATTATTTGTATTGCTGCGTTTATGCAGTTGTAACGAGGTTTTAACTTGATAAGCATTGGCAAAGGGATCACCAACCACCAAAGTACCATCAGGTTCAAGCCATACATGTTGACCAGTCACTTGAGCTGCTTTAACGATGGCATCCCACAGAGATTCGCCTGGTTCAACTGAAACTTTATTCTTTAACCAGCTATTATTTTGAATACGTACATCGTGAAATAAATTACTTAAATCACCTGACAACACATATTTATTGATTAGTTCTTCAAGGTTGATTTGACGACCATTAAAAATAGGTACTGAGCAATCAATTAGTTGACCAACTAAATCACGACCTGAAATTTTGAGTGCATAACCAGAACGGTCACAGCCTTCTTCAACGGCATCTGCAATACTGGTCAGAATAAGTTCATCACCATAAAATGCCTGAATTTTTGCACCTGATTTAATTTCATCAGGAATTGTTAAATCATCTTTACTAAATAGACTAAAGCTCCATCCCTCTGACGGTGTATCAATTGCACTATCAACCGAGGCATTGTCCCAGTTATTAATTTCATAACCAGCGATCACAAGGCGAATAGCATTATTTTGATTATCGAGCATAGACGGTAACTTCCATGCCAGGGCGAAGTACTGCTGGGTTGACCAAATCAGGATTTAAACGACGTATTTCACTGGCACGATTCATATCTTCATAAAGATAATGCGCTAACCAATGTAAAGTGCAGGGCACTTCAACTTTTGCAGTTGTAATCGGAGGATGGATTTCAATGAGTTCTTGAATCTGTAAATGGATTTGATCAGCAACATCTTTATAGATTTGGATTTGACTAACAGCATCTAGTTCAACAATCTGCTCACGTTCAATATTGATTACTTGTTGCAAGGTTTGACGGTTTTGTTGACGAATGACTGCAAGTTCAACTGGAGTAAAACTGGTTTCTTGATTTTGTGCCATTTCATTGCGTACAGTTGCAACGACACTTTGAGTGATTGCAATCACTGATGCGACTTGTGTTGCACGCCATAATTGCTTTAATTCTTCTGGTTCAGGCTGACTATCATCCGTATCAAATAGTAGGTCAAAACGCTGAATACGATTAACCACATCACGCCATTTTGAAATAGCTGAAATACTGGTATCAAAAGTGACGAGTTTAGTAATGTCATCAATTAAACCAGTTGCCCAGGTGTCTGGAGATAAAATATTTTCAATGGTATTTTTGGCAAGCCCCATGACATTACGTACAGTATCTAAGCCTGTTCTGATTTTATTAATGACGTTAAAAAAGGCATTATTGTCATTCAGTTTTAATTTTTCTAACGCTTGTTTTAATGCTAAAGCAGGGTTTTTAACAAGATAGATAGGTTGAATAAGATTCTGTGTTTTGACTGGAATAAAGCGTTGTTTTTTCTGACTCTGTGCAATGACAAATTCAATCGTAAATAAACAAGCATCATAATTATCAGCATCATGATTCACATTGTGGCTCACGACTTGAGCATTACATATCCCAAAGATCGGATGAATTAATTCCCCCGATCCACTTTCTTCTAATGCTGCTAAAAGGGCATTCAACCAAATTAAATAATCATTGCCCGCATAAATGGCTTGAATAGAAATACGACGCGGTTCATTTCCCATATCTTCGACTGAAGCATAGTTAGAGTATGGTGCTTGCTGAATTGATACAGTTTTGGACATGGAATCGCTGATCGTCGTACATTCAAACTGTACGCCTCGAAAACTTGCATCATGTAATTCAGTTGCCCAGCCCATAAAAAAACCCCACTATCTGTGAGGTCATTATTTCAATGTTAAGATGGTTTTTAAGTTGGAAATGATTCCTTATTTTCGGAGTAAATAAGCAGGTGGTGCACCATGTCTTTTTTCTTCAGTAGCTGAATTCATGGATTGCATTAATGGGCTCGAACCAGGGAAATCAAAGACAGGTTTATTGGCTTGTGTCACGCTAATTAATGTACTGAGCTTGCCAGATAAGTCAGCAGAAAACTTATTAGCTTGCTCTTGCTGGGCAATCATCTGATCATACTTTGCTTGAGCTTCAACAGCTTCCTTAGCTTCATCATTACCAAAAAGAGCAAAAGTGCGAGCAATGGTTTCACCAATCTTATCGCCAAAATTTGTACCTTCAACTAAGTTTTTACTGATGAGTGTTCCTGCACCATAACCAACAGCTCCAGCTGCCGCAACAGCAGCTGCGGGACCACCTGCACGTGCTGCGCTTGCGACTCCACCAACTACTTTACCAGCACCACCTTTTCCACCTAATACAGTTGCTACACCAGCACCAGCTGCCAGAGCAGTCAATGCTACTGTTGCTGCATAAGCAGCAGTGGCAACACCTTCATGCTTAGATGCGATATCTACCATGCCATCTTTAACCGCAGATAAAGGGCCACTGAGTGCATCATAGGCTTTAGATTGAGCAAATAGTTTTTCTTGATTCATAGCTTGATCTTTAGACCATTCTGTTTGCTTGATCATTGCAAGATCTGCATCAACAGTACCGCCAGCATTGCCAATTTCTTTTTCAAGTTCAGCCGTTTTGTCTTTATTATATACAGCAGCCATTGCGGCCATAAGCGCTTGTCTATCAGCTATAATCTGGCCCATATTTGAACCAAGTGCAATATTACTCATATCTTCAAGTTTGGCTTTGCGTTCTTCAGGTGTTTTAGCTGATAGTGCTTCTTTTTGTAATTTAGAATATTGAGCATTGCCTTGTAGCTGACGCTCTAGCAGTTTCACAAATGCTTCTACGCCATAAACACCTTGTTCACGTTGTTGTATTGAATACGCCGACCAGTCAAAAACCTGCTTAGCTTTTTTCCCGTTTCCTTTTGTTTTAGTTGGATCGCCACTAGATGTATCAATAGCATCTGCAACTGAGTCACTGAATTCTCGACTTGAAAGTTTTTGCAATAAATTGACTACATTATTACCAGCTGCATTACTATCTGCGGCAGTAGTTTTAGCAACCTGATTTAATGCTAATAATTTCACAAGACCTTGATCACCCGAATATCCAGAAGCACGAGCCATAGCCATTTGTTCAGGCAAAAACTTAGCCATATCTTTATATTCAAAACTTCCGACTTGTCCAGCTCGCATTGATCTATCTTGAGCAAGACTTATATCTTTGACTCCAAAGTTTTGCATTGCTAGCGTCATTTTTGCGGCATCTACAGTATCTGCACCTGCGGCAAAAGCTGTTTTAGCAGATGTTTTTAATGCAGGTGCAACATTATTTACATCGTATTTACCAGATGCAATCAACTCGTTTAATGCAGCTGCAACATCTTCGCGCTTACCACCAGCAGTTCGCACAGCATCTTTTACATAGCCTTCTAATGTACTAATTTTACTTAATCGTTGTTCAGTATTTAAACCTTGTCCACCTGTTGCCGTTGCGGCAATGTAGGTCATTTGTTCAGCATAATCACGCGGTTTTTGTAAAGCACTTGAAACAACCATTCCGCCTGCAACACCAGCACCACCCAGTGCCGCACCTTTTTGCCATAATGAAGCAGTATGTTGAGCATCTTGTTTAACCTGACGGCTTGACTGTGCAACTTGCTTCATCCAGTTCGCCATTTGTTGCGTACTGGTTTGCTGTTGTTTCAGTTGCTGACTTTGTATCTTACTTTGAATTGACTGTTGACGCAGCACACCTTCAAGCATCCGATTTGTACGTAGTAATTGATCACCAGCACGTGCAGTATTAACAGTCGCTTGTGTGCCAGCTTTTGCTGTTTGTACAAATTTTGCTTGAGCAGATCCGATCTGTGTCCATTGTTGATTTATCTTAGTTGTAGCTTGGACTTGTTGGTCTGCGACTTTTTTAAGCTCTTGACCAGCATTGCCCTTAATCTGAAGCGTTAAAGAAACAGTCGTATTCTTACTCATGATTTACCTGCTTTCTGAATGTTTACGCACAGTTGAAACATAAGTTGTATTGCCAGAAGATTTAGGTGCGTTAGATTGCTGAGGGACAGCGTTAGAATCCAGTTGTTTTCTTTGATGAGTATTATCCAGCCGCTCATCACTAAGTAATGCCATTGCCAAATTCAGGGGCATATCCTTTGCTTCTAAATATGGAATACCAATGACAAAAAGGGCGCGTATTAACCGCGCCCTTAGTTTTAGCTCTCGGCTTTCTCCTTTGCCTCAAGCTGACTTTTTAAAGTGTTTAAATAATCAATATTTGCTTTAGATGAATGCCCAAGCATGTCATAGCTAATTTCATGCTCAGCACCATCATCAGCAATTAATTTGATCATAGCCACCAAATCAGCAATACCAATCCATTGGCCTTCTTTCATGCCTGCTTGTGCTTGATAATATTCAATAGCCGTTAATTGAATCATCACAATTTTTTTACTTTCAATTGTGGTTTGACCAACTAATTTCTTTAATGCAACAGGCAGTTCACCTTCAACTTTAATTTGATCCATGTGTTACATGCTCTCTTTCAGTTTATCTAAAGCAAACATGCTCAGATTACGACGTGTTTCACCTTCAACACTATATGATTCACTGACTTCTGTAGTGGTACAGTCAACATAAGTCGTTCGATAATTACCCGTTGGTGATTCAATAGAGATTCGAGCATCTACAGTATCATCCCAATCAATAGTGTCTTTGCCATCTGGAATTACAACCGCAGCGCTTAATGCGTAACCCTTAACACCACTGGTACGATATTTTGTACGTTGCTCTCGGTTCATAGTCGGTACAGGGCGACGACCTGTTTGTTCTTGAGCTTCACATGTGGCGCAGTCATATTCCTGCCCATTCACAATCAGTACGATTGACCCAACGACTTCTTCAGCCATTTTAAAATGCTCTTATTAAAGATGACTTATTCTTAAACACTTTTAAAGGTTATTCATTCGGAACTGTTTCCATAAAAAAGCCACTCGGTTGAGTGGCTTTTTAAATTATTTATAATCAGTAAACATTCAGTGTTGCAGCAACTACATGCATACCACGCACCCAGTCGGCAGGGATAGCAGCATTCACACGATAACGGTCAATTGCATCTTCAGTTACGGTTAAATCATTTGTTGTCGCTTTTACGTTTTGTAAAATTTCAGCATGGTCTAACTTCAATGCTTCAGCAAGAAAAATAGACCGTAAGTTACGACGTTGTGCAGCAGTATTTTTACGACGACGTTCTTTCGATGCTGCGGTACGCATCACTTTACGCACATAATCAATGGTCAACGCACCATTAATATCAAGCATCAAATCATCATCATCACCAGAATCTGGATTTACACGATAAGTAGACACAGCACGTACAATTTCTGGAAGACCATCTGCACCCGTTTGAATCATACAAACCCCCTGATTTAAGGCAGCTTCAACACGTTCAAACGTTAATTTAAATTGATCTTCAACCGCAGTGATACCACCCAAATTAACGCCATTAAATGGCAATGCAGGGTCAGCTGAATCAGCCAAAGCTGATGCCATTGCTGCTGCAAGTTCTGGTTCTTGACCACCTGCGCCATGATAGCAAACACATACAATACGGTAACTTGTTTTAACTTCAGCTTGTGCTGCAAAAGCTGTAGCTTCAACAATATCAGAGAATGGAATAACTAAAATTACTGGTTTTTGGTTGATTGCATCACTTACAGAGTTTAAGTGATCAACCCAAGCCCGAACTGAATTTTCACCAACTTCGGCATTTGGTGGTGAAGACAATGCGATAATTGTGTGCCCAAGTGGGGCGATAATATCTTGAATAGACATATTATGTACCTATATTCCAATTAACAAGCGCACAAGAATGAAGGGTTATATCTTCACCAAAAATGGTTTGAATAAGATCATGCTCAGCATTTGGTGTTAATAAAAATTCAATCGTATTTGATTGAGCTTGAACGAAGTTTGGATGATCAACAGAACCGCCTTGAATCGGCAGATCTTGCATTGCTAAAAATGCCTTTTGACCACTATTGGTTGTCACTAAATCATCAAAAAAACCGTAATAACCTAGAATATTTACGAATACGGCTTTAGCTGGCGCACCTCCTGCATTCTCATTTTTAGTAATTACTGCTCCACCATTTACGCGATAAGAATATTTATATTGCATACCAATTTCAGGAATGGTCATATCAGGTACATAAAGTACAGTCGGTATGCAGACAGGTTCAACACTCTCTTTAGGTGCTAAACAGAATTGAATTACACCCTCATCATCAATATCAATTGTCGGGTTCATATTGGATTCTTTTACCCCCCAATAATCACCAGATAATGGTTTAAATTTAACTCTAATGAAGTTTTCACTCTTATTAGTGCAATAAAAATCTCCATCACCATTACCCTCAATAATATTATTTAATTCTGGAATTTTACTCATCATATAGCCAACACCCCAATCATCAGGGTTTTGGAATAATTGATCATTTACCGTGATATGGAAAGCACCTGTCCCGTCAGTAAAGTGAGCATCAAAAGTTGCCCCCACACAGCTTATTCCGCTGGAGGTGCCAACTTTCCCAAAATTTGCACATCCACGACACGATTAGTTTTGATTGCAGCAGTGATCATACGACCTGCTTCACTTTGAACTTCACCACCAAATATAGCTTCCGCTTGAGCCTTGTCATAAATAGAAATAGGTATGGATTTACCATTTTCTTGTTGAGGATGTTGATCATTAGTAATAAACAAAACATGATGAATATTTGCAGGCAACCCAGTGCGCTGCGTATTAATATTTACATCTGTATAAACACCCGGTGTTTTTAAATTGTCAGGAATAGACATCTGTTAATCCTTTTTTAATTCAACTAAATCCGATTCATCAGCTATGCCAAAATCTTTCGGATCAAAGTAATAATCAATATTTATACGTTCGATATACGCTTCAGTTTCAGCTTCTTCACGATCCCGATCTGACGCTGTAATCGTGTACTGAGTTGTAAATTCTTGAGATAAAACACTGATCGATTGACCACGTGTTTTAGTATTAAAAATGGTTTTTGTTTTGCCCAGTTCTAACGCAGCTAGTCCTTTCACATTTACTGAAGATAGGTCATTGCCAATCAGTAGATTTTGCACTCGTGACAACATTTCAAATGAACCAATGTCGGCACCTGCACCATGACGACGTGCTTCTTCATTACGAACAGAGCGTGAACCCACCAATACCGCAAAAGTAAGTGGATATTGAGTTTTGTTATTACTAGTTTTTTTAGGCGTTCCAGAGCCAACAAATGCGATCCAAATGGCTGGAAAACTATTTACCCAAATCAACGTGTCATCGTCAAATTCACCACCATAGGTTTTAATTTCACGAATCCATGGCCATGCTTTCGATTCAATCTGATTAGCCAGAATTTCTTTAATGCCTTGCTCAACGATGCTTAAATCAGGACTTACCATCCACCATTACCCCAATCCCGACGACCAACTTGCATCATTACGTTATTGTTTGCGGTCTTTACTGGTGTTGCTTCACCAGTAGGTGAACCGCCTAATGCAATCGTGCCTTTTGAAATTTCTCTCAAAGTCTTAACAGCACTGTCATAACGGGTTTTGATTGGATCATTGTCAGACATCGCGCCCGTGCAAGCATGATAGCGTGTCAAGTGACATGCCAATGCTTCAAGAAATGGTGGCACAAGTTGCAAGGGCAAAGCATAACGTGCAGCAATATAGCCTTCGATTTCACTGTTGGCTTCCTCAAGGGCAGCATTCAATTTATTAAGGTTAATTGCATCCTGATAAGGTGCTTCATTGTCTGTGAGTTCAATGATTTCTTTTTCACCGAACTTACGTATTATTGCTTCAACCGTTGCAAACATGTGCTGACTCCTACGCTACCGTACCGTCAGAACCAAAAGCCAGTTGCCAATGACCATAACCAGCTGCACCACGAGCTTCAGCACCAAACTTGAATTCACCTTCCATAAATACAGCATCAGACTCGACTGTAGTTTGCTGTACAAATACTGGTTTTTTACGAGGTTGGTAAATAAATGGTTTAAGTGGTTTTGTTGTATCTAACAAGAACCATGCATCAGCACTGGTTAACCATGGCGCAAGTACAACTTTGGCTGTGCCTTTATAAAGATTGGCTGCACCATCTTCTAAACGATCCGCATTAATCAGCGTGTTGGCAATGGCTTCTAATGCTGGTGGTACAAGCAGTACATTTGGAATGACATTTAATGGACGACCATCTTCATCTTTCATGCTCATCAATGCAGTACGTGCAGCACCGTAGGATACTAGAGCAGCGGCTTGCGAAGCAGCTGAAAGTTTTTTAGTACCCTTATTGCTGACGCTGGCTTTACCGACAGGATGGTTGGTCGCAAAGTAGGCTTTACCGTCATAGCATTTAGACACGAATCCAGTATTGACCGCACCAAAGACTAATTCATCGGGCCACTGTTTTGCAGAGTGTCCAGCACCTTGCGCTTGAGTTGCATAAATACCCAACTGGTCATCTTCAATATCATCACGTTTTACTGCAATCGTGGCTTCATAGGGCTTATTAACAATGATGTATGTATATTCAGACAGTTTTTTAACTTGCTTTTTACCGACCCATTCTTTCATGCCTGGAAAGCTAGAAAGCCATGCATAATCATTATATTTACCAGAACTTGGGACTTCACTTGCAATGTCTTGCCATTGGCTAGGTGCAGCAGTAAACGCACTTGTAAAGGCTTTGCTTAAATTTAAAAAGATTGCTGAAATTACAGCGCCATTAATTTTCATGCGATCCATACCCCATGTTCGTTAACTTCTAAAACCACACCAGCTTCCGATTTTGTATTCGTTGCAGAGGTAGCCGATACAGTTTGTGCATCTGTGATGTAGCACTTCTTGCCAACTAAGGCTTGAGTCACGGCATCAGCACTTGCGTTATCAAGTAAGAATGCCTGATGAGTACGCACGATTACGAAAACGTCACCATCTGCACCACCCGTGTTATCAATGCTTTCATCAAATACACCTAAATACGTTAGACCTGTTGCCGTTTTGCCTTGTTCAGCAAAACCAGTTGAACCTGCCACAGCAATAAAGCCTGCGAGTACAATGACATTTGCTTTGACAGGAACTCGAATTAAGCCCAAATCACGACGGGGCGTTTGTCGATCCTGCCCATTTAATAAAATGCTACTCATACTGCATTTGCTCCTAAATCCTGACCCATTTGACGTGCTACTTCTAAATCTTCAGCTGTGAATGGTTGTTGCTGATTGTTGGCTGCAATTGGTGTTGTTTGAGTTTGTTGTTGAGTTAATGCGGCAATTTTTGGCAAGCCTTCAAGGTGTGCTTTGACAAAATCAGGGTTGGCTTTGGCTTGACCTTTAATCCAGTCAATGGATACTTGACCTGTTAAACGGCCATCAGAGCAGGCAGCTACAATTAAGTCATCCAGCTCTTTGGCTTGTACATTTGCATTTGCTGTTGATGCACTTGAAAGAGCTTCTTTATAAACAGCCATGGGTACAAATTGAGTAGGGTCAACTTGATTGTTTGCAGCAATTTTTAATTGATCAATTGCAGTAACAGCATCAAACAGGTGTTGTCCATTTGCAGCCACTGTAACGCCTGTTTTTTCATTCAGTTGAGATACGAGTTTGTTGAGTTCTGCAATGATGTCTTCAGCAGTTGCTGAGATAGGCAGATTCAACATCCAGCGCAAACGTTCTAATAATTCTTCGTTCATTTCAGAATCCTGAGATGTTGATAAAAAATCTTGAGCCAGCGCAGCAAGCTTTGCTTCTGGCAAGGTATCCAAATTCGGTGTGTTGGTTAAGGCGACACTGTGCAGTCCAAGAACTGCACCAGTGGTGTCATAGAAAAGGACAGGGGAAATGTATTTATATTCATCCGACTCAATAAAGCCCTTAGCTTTATCAGTCCATTCAAATTGCGTGCTACATATCCCAACTCCTTCTACGTAGACAAAACCTTCAGGCTTTAACCATCCAGCAGCAGGAGCAGCATCACCAGTTGCAGCGGCTTTTAAAGTCGAATGCTCATAGTCAACAATCATGTCAACATGACGTTGATTTAATACAGCAACAATTTGTTGACCCTGTTCAGGCGTTAGATTCCAAGATGGTGCATCAAATGGACGACCATCAATGCCACGGAATTCACCCTCTGGAATAATCACAAAATGTTCAGACTGTGCTGATAAACTTAATGAGCAAGCAGCAATCAATGTTTTAAGCTTCATACTTCTGCTTCAGGTTTTAAGAAGCTTAAGTATGAAAAAATGGAAGGGTATTTGGGGTTGGAAGACGTTCCTTATTTTTGAAATAGCGATTTCTTTTTGTTTTGCGTTCTAAGCCAAACTTAAAGCAAAGACAACAGATTCATCATGAAGCTTTTTTTAAATGTCACAGTAGAAATCTAACGGCTATCTAACGCTATTGATTCATCTAATCGAATAACTTTTCATAAAAATAATCAACATCATCATAAATTGCATTCTGTGCTTCAAGCTGCAAATTACCGTTTTCATCCATTGGCATAAAACCGCGAGCAGGGATATTTCCCCAAGGAAGTGGACCTCCACGACGACTACGTCCATATTGACCTTGCTTAACGCCAAACTGATGCGTTGCTGCTTTAGGATCTGATGTACTGATACTGGCTTCATCATTATTAGAGTCAGGTTGAATACTATTTCTAAGCTGACCTGACTGAGATAATATTTTCCCTGGCTTGCGTCGCGCTTCAGTCACTGGACTTAACCCTGCCCAAGCTGGGCGACCTTGAGCATCAAAGTTGTCTTCTGTCGTAGACAGTAAAGTCAAAGCTATAGCAGAGGTTAAATCTTTGGGATGGCTTAATCTTTGTGCAACTTTTTCAAGTTGACGTATAAGTTCATCATTATTGATTTGTATGGTACTCATCTTTTATACTGGCCTTATGAGATGGTAGTTTCCTAATAGAAAGGTTACGGTTAATTCAGTATTATGCTGTGCAAGTCAGCCGCCATCTCACTCTCTAATCAATTCATAATGAGCTGCTTTTAATCCATCCGCGATTGCAGCATCGAATATTTTAAAAACACTGACAATTTCAATTACGCCATTTTTTGAGCGTAATGAAAGCTTAATCAGCTTTTCATCTTCTTTGTCCAAACTCTCTAGCAGATATAAAACACTTTCATTTTTAACATCATATAAAACATATTTGGGTTGAAGCATAAGTAAGGGTAACTCTTGCCATTCAGCAATGCTGAGTGCATCACCAGCATCCGCATGTCGTACTGCCTTTTTCCCTACAAGTAAATGATCACTTATTGTGATGATTGGACTATCAATCTGTTGAGCTTTCATTTTTATAAAAGCAATCTCAGGTGTTTGGAACACACCAACAGTGCTGGTTTTATTCTGAGTCTTTCCAAAACTCAGGGTGTTTTCGATAAAAGCATGATGAGCCTTTTGCCGTACTGGTGCAGTGATGATTTGCTGAACTTGTTTCAAGCCTTCTTCATTGCCCATATATTTTGTAGCACGGGATGCAAGAATTTGATCCATTGCGTAACTGGTAGCAGGTGAGTTATTAAAGCCAGCTGCTGGACTAAAAGTAAGCGTACTACCATCTTGACTGGGTATATCAAATCGCTGCCGTGTACTGTAAACATCTGCACCAGTAAAACTATCCACGCCAATTTTTTCGCTGAATTGTGTTTGATAACCTTCGCTACTTAAAATCTCTTTTCCTTCTACTTCTCTCGCAGATCTGGCAATAACACGACAGTTGCATCCAAACTTTGAAGGTGGGTAGGCGATTGACCAAAAGGGATCATCTGCTCGTAAAATACGTCCATTCCATGCTTTATGATCTACTCGGTAGTTCACCATTGTGACATGCCGATATTCCCAATACGGGCGTGTTTCAGTGGATTCAAGCATTGTTTTATATCGACCAGCCGAAAATGCACTTTTCATATTGGTGTCATAGATGGTGCGTAAACGTCTTGGACTTCCAAGCTGCACTTCTTGTTCATGTCCAGCAGGATTGACTACAGTTTTTTTACCCCACCAACCTTTTTCTTGCAGGATTGGAGTAATCTCAGCTTGCCATTTTTCTAAGCTTTGACCTTGTTCTAACGCTGTAATCAATGACTTTCGAATGTCTTGCAGGACATCCATCTTTGCAACTTTAGCAACAGTAAATGCGCGACTATGTGCATCATCTAAAGTTTGATGCCAGTCCCAGCCAATCTTAAAACCTTTGTTTTTAAGGTAATCAATCGCATCTTTGGGCGGTTGCTTGAAAAGGGCATTCAGTTCAGGACGGTGAGGGGTTGGCATTATTCAACCTCCGCTTCAACACTTAAACGTCCCAGCATTTCACAAGCAAAAATTAACTGAGTTAGCTTTTCTTGCAAAGCAGGCTCTTCATCATGTGGGTGCAGATCCGACAGTAGCTGAAGTACTTCATCTTCATTTTGACCTGCTTGCAATTTTTTTACTAAATCCGTCAGCCACTCTTCAGATATAGCTTGGCTTTGTTTGACTTGCTCGTTTAATAGCAATTGTATAGCTTGATCTTCCAAGGGAATCTGAGCCTGATTTGCTGCTAAACGATGCGTTAGAATTTGGGGCTGATATGTATTTGCAGCAAGAATAGGTGTTTGCTGAGTGCGAGCGAGTACCGTCTCTTGATCATCCGTAGGCATTGGAATACCAGCACGTTTTTGTGCCCACTCCAATGGAATTTTAAATCCAAGGTCAACCAGACTGGGTAATGCCTCACTGAAGGTTTGAAGGTCTTCTGTATCACTGGTATCAAAGCAGAATTTTGGATAACGGTCTTCAGTAATATTCGGATAGTTTAGTCGTATCATGTGGCTGACTAAGCTGTCATTGATTGAACGTGCTAGCTGTTTTGCATCCGATTCAACCAATACATCAAACTGATTTTCATGGGTTTTACTTTGTGCATTGGTACTGGTTTTACCATCTGCTTGACTAAGCAATGTGCCACCCACAATGACTTTCGACTGAGTCCCTTCACACCATTTAATCAGTGCCATGTGGTTATCAGTATCACCATTGGCAGCGCTTTCAAAATCAATACTCATGCCTTTTGGAATAACACCGCCAGCATTACGACCAATACTCATGACTGCTCGTAATAAGGTCATTTTTTCTTGATCGGTTGCACCTTCAGGGTATTTACCAAGTTTGATGGGTAGTCCATAAATTTCAAGAAATTCCATGACATCACGGATGCCATAATTTTTAAACAAGAAAGGCCATGCTAAAACACGATGCAAACCAGAACGGGCTATATATCCAGACTTGGCTTTATGACGGTGAATAAACCAGCCAAAGTCCCAAAACTCAGCACCATCCATTGAACCATCATTTAATCGCAACTCATTGGGCTGGTTGACTGGAGTCATGAAGTTACGCGCTAATTGATGTTCAAAACTTTTCGGCAGCCATAAATTCCCCAATTGATGCCATTTAATTTCTTGACAGCTATAACCATGACCCACTGCATCCATGGCATCAAAGAGCATCATTTCAAAGTCTTCAATGTCATCAATCCATTCATAAACTTGTTCAGCTATTTTCTTTTCTTGTTCAGATGCATTTTTCGGTGGGTTCACTCCCCAGGGCAAACTATTAACACCTTTCTTACGTCGGAACATTTCTGAAAAAATATGCCCGTCACGTTCTTCCATGTCAGCAAATAAATCAGCCATGGCTTGCAAGCTGCCTTGCTCTGCTCCAGTCAGTAACCGATGTAAGCGTGCTGGCGTTAAACCCACAACTGGGTGTTCTTGCCACTGGTTTGTAAGATAGGTGATGTCAGAAGTTTGAGGAGTTTCTAACGCTTGTTTCTGGGTCTTATCTTTTTTAGCCATAATAAAAAAAGCACAATATAGGATTGTGCTTAGTTTGAATCAGAGTTGTATAGTTTAGGCGTGGAAGTAATTCCTAAATCTTAGCTAGAGTAGGGATTCACTGTGATATTCGCATAAATACTAATAGTCGCTATGCAGGCAATAACACATACTAAAACAATAACCCACAAAATAAAATTTTGAGTTTTAAGTCTATCAAATAGATCTTGAAATGGATCTTTCTTAGTACTTACTTGAATATTTTTATAAACAATAGGGCTTTCAAACTTAAAGCGCTGATCCTTCCTTTCAATTTCTCTTTTTATTCCTGTTAGAGATTGAATTTGATTATAGACAAGATATCCCATAATAATGGTAAAGATACATACGCCTATTGTGATACCTGTATTCACTGCAAATTGGTATACATAATCAAACTGGGCACTTTTTTGCGTTTTGAATTGAGTTGCAACAATCACAGTTGCAACAGGTATACCCAAAATCTGATTCTGAATATCGGTAATCACTTTATGAATTTTAACTTGTTCTTCTAACTTTGCATTTTCAATCTCATTTCGTAGTTTTTCATATGAAAAACTCGACGCAAAAACAGCATAATCGTGTTCTAGAGTATTATAAATATCATCTAACTTAGAGAGTAATACAGTAAATCGTTTATCAAATGTTTCATTTTTGCACTCAGCAATAATTGCTTTACTTAAAATAGCAAATTTTTGTTTTGAATGAGTATTATCTTCAATAAATTGGATAATTTTATCAACTGCTGCTTCTTTTAAATGATCTAAATCAGTTTTAGTATAAATAGGCTCTATTTCTATATTATCTGTATCATTTAAAAACAACATTTTTGAAATAGAACTATCTGAAAAAATAGCAGCATCTTTCAATAGTTTGATAAAAGAGAGTAATTTTTCATACTTTTTAATTATGTCAGGTTTGTTTAAATCATTATTATCAAACTTCAACTCAATAATATAAAATTTCTTTCCACTACTACCTCTAAAGTAGTTGTTTCTAAAAAGCCCCTCTACACCTTTAAAAACATGTCCAAATCTGCTAGGAAGCGCGCCATTGTAGTGAAAATTATAAGTTTGATTAATTATTACAGGTGGTAAAGAAGTTGCATGCCATCCTGAATTAGAATCGTTAAATGCAAGTGTTAAATTTTGGACGAGACTTGGCGAGTCAACAGTAATGTGACCTTGTGAATATTGACTGTCAGTAAATTGAGCTTTTCTAAAAAGCTCAATTAATTGCTCTCGACTAATTTGTGTCATCATCCTCTAAACCTTGTACATGTCGAGCAAACATTTCTTGGTCTTCAACATTATTAACAGGCAATGTTAATAATTTAGTCTCTATATTATATATTGCACCATGCTCGAACGCATCATTACTCAATTTAATATCCCAATGATTATCCTTAGTATGCAACTCAACTAATTGTTTCAGACTACGCATGTCAGGAATAAAATCATCATTAATCGCATATTCATCAGATGTTAAAAATATGGTTAATTCCTCTGCCTCCTCTGGAGCTATATGGTTGGCTAAATGTGCTAAAAGAATAGGACGTTTTGTTTTGGAAGCCGTTTTTAACCAATCATGAGCCAAATCTGTAATATTTTTTCGTTGTATATAATCAAAATCTTTTGCATCACAATAAGCACGAATTGCAATAATAAGCTTATTACTTTCATCCACATTAGAATTTGTGGTATCACAACCTAAAAACTCTTTGAAATAAGTTGATTCTCTTCCTGCTTTGATAAAATTTACATATCCCTTTTGAGCACTTTTCCATTTTGTTAAATTGATACGACCAGCATGCCGTAACTTTGTTAAGTCAATATAAATACTAGGTTGGACTTGAAAAGTTTCATCAATTGAAGCACCAGTTGTTTCATTAACAACTGCTACTGCTAAAACTTTTTCAGCATTATGTTTATAAAGACACATTAAAACCCAACCTCCTGTTGCAGAAGTTGCTGATGCTTTAGAAACCAAATGACTTAAAATTTCATTTGATAAATCGTAGAAATTTGTTGGATTATTTAAAATATCTTTTTCATCTAGATGGCGAGAAATTGGATAATTAGTTTGATTTGGTGAAAATTGTCCAAAAGTTCGACCACCCTGTGAAATATAGCGCTGATTTAATGTATCCATCAAGCTTTGTATAGAAGCATTATGAGCTAAAACACTAGGACCAAACTCAGCTATAAGTCGTGGTTGCTGTGCTGGAACCATTTTATGAACGATAAAAGCTGTGATCTCACAAGACATATTTATTATCCCCTAACTAATTAAATTTTAAAATTATTAGATGGATTGAAGCATATTATAAAGTTAAAAATAAGGGCATTGACCAAATAAATATTAGCTGCGTCGTTTTATGTCGTTATAAAACTAAATACACCCAACTTCATTATCCCAATCATACTCATCATTATTCATTTGATTTTCCATCTCATCCCGACTAGGCAACTCTATAAACTCAATAGTACCAGTCGGGTTTTTACTGGCATAGTCTGCCAGTAAGTGCGCAATACCACTGTCACCATGTCGCTTTTTACCATCTTGTCCTGTCGTTCTCACATCAGGAATACGTGCCACACCTTTAACCAAAACAAAGGCACGATGGTCATCTATAATGTCCTTGTCTTTAGGTATATCCACAATATCGCCATCTTCTAACGCTGCTTTAAAGTGTGGGGTATGTTCCCTATACCAACCTTCACTTAAGTGAATCGCTTCAATCTTATCGCCAAATTCTAATTGCATCGCTTCAGCTAAATAGCCACCATTACCTGTTGCATCATGTGCACCTTTACTAAAATTTGGTAATGCCTTGGCAATCAATTTAAACAATTGTTCTTGTTGCTTATAGGGCATATTGGAAAGTTCAACAACGAAAGGGCAGTGCTTGCGGGTGTCTTGACGTTCAATCAATGGCCAGAACACACACAGATCTGAACGACGTGCAAAGTCCAGTCCGTAATAACTTCGGTATTTTTTGGGAATCGAATCCAGCAACGGCTTAATCACATCACTAAATAACAATTCAATTTCAGTGTGACGTGCTTCTTCAGTCCACGTTTCAAAGCCTTTCGGTGCTGACCAACGAATCACAGGAATATCTTTTTGACGTTGCTCTAACAAACCTTGAGACAACCAACGCCCACCACCTTTACTTGGAATGACATCCAGTTCTTCGTCGGCAGCATCGCCATAGAAGCTGTACACGTCATCCATCCAAGCCTGTTCTTCATCAGTTTTATATTCAATGCCTTTACGCAAGCAAACACGTTTATATAAGCCTTGATCTACAGATTCTTTAAATGTAGTGCGGTGTATTGTGCCTTTTCGTTTAGCAGCTCGGATCTCTTTAATCAGCTCATTAAATGGATTATCTTCCCCATCATGGGTACTGATGACTCGGACACAACCACCCCAAATGAGCAATGCCATTGCTGCTTTTAAAAGCTCATCTAAATCTTCATGGAAAGCTGCTTCATCCAGAATTACACGGCCTTGACGACCACGTAAGTTAGAAGGGCGAGAGGTTAAGGCTTCAATACGAAAGCCTGAATTGGGGAAGCGGATAATATAAGTTTTAATTTCTTTATCACCATCTTCCCAAATTCCTTCTTCCATTTCAGCAGCAGCGAGGTTATAAGCACGTGCCCACATAGCACAGGCCTGAATAAATTCGACGGTCATATCTTTGTTATAGCCCAAGTAATAACAGTTCTGACCACCAGCAGATCCATCACTTGCAACTTCTAAAGCTGCATCAGCGGCTTCAGCCCAAGTTAAACCAATACGACGTGACTTTTCCCCAATCTTTAACGGGCTTTTATCAGCAATCCATTCTTGCTGATAAGGTAGTAGTACTGCGGGAATTTTACTGTCAAAGTCAGGTTGTAAAAGGTCAATTGGGCTATCTGTCATGATTTGGCAATTCCTAAAATTTGAGCACGAATGTCAGCAGCAACTTCAGCAGATAGACCACCTTTTTTAACGATACTTTCAACAGCTTGAGCTGCTTTCTCAGCACGGTCACGTACATCTAACATCCATTTTTTTTGACCAACAGATGCCTGTGCGATTGAAGCAATACCTTTACCACAGCTCGAAATCAATGCTAAACGCTTGGCAGGATCTACACCTTCAGCACCCGCTTCTTGCAAATTAATTAACGTGTCAAACAATTGCGTTTGCATGAGTGAAAGCACAGCTTGGGTTCGCATATCACTATCATCAGGTGCGGCTTCAGCAATCATCAAAGCAGCTTGTGTACTGGCTTGAACAGCTGCAAGTTTTTGCTCAAGTTTCTGCCCATAACGGTGCACACTTGATTTACCAATGCTATACCCCAGTGACTGTAGCTTTTCTGCAATTTCTTCATAGCCGCAAAAGCCTTTATCCATAAGCCAACGGTCAAGCATGTGCTTGTCTTCAGACTTTAAATTATCTACAGCAGAAGGCTTAGCCATATTACCCCCAGTACTTAGTCGGTCGTGCAATACCAGCAGGGCAGTTCACTGTATATTCGACTACATCAATGCCTAAGGCATTCAATTTTGAATGCCAATGTCCTGTTGGTTGGCGTTCAATATCAATTAAGTCTTTACTTTCCAGGTACTCAAGTTCCGTATGTAATTCTCTTGCCGTTGCATCTGGATGAATGGCATGAACAACCGTTAGAAGCAATACATCCATCGCACCTAAAGGACGCGCATTATTTAAAGCATTCAGTAACAGCCAACGCATATTTTCACGACGCGCTTTTACGAGATCAGTCATTTTTGATTCATTCCTTGGCGTATTTGAACGTTTTCGATTTTTGAAGCCAAAGCATCAAGCTTGGCTTCAATGATAGTTTGACCTCGAATATAATCTTCACGAGCAACATAGGAATGTGGCAAATCAATTTGGAACTGATAGAACTTACGTTCTAATTCACGAACGTCTTGCTGACTTTTTGTTGCTTGTTTTGAAACTTCTTCAAGTTGGTTCTGAAACGTTTTAAAGTTGGTATTCAGGTTAAGTTCGATACGTCCCCAAAGGATTTTGACTGTCCCGATCACAGTACTAATGACTGTAATTAGAACTAAAATCCATTGGTAAGCTTCTAATTGAATCGCCACATTGCCCCCTTACCCAGCAAAAGTATTTAAAACAGTTCGTCCACTGTTCAGCAGGGTAATAAGCTGATCAATAAACCATGATACGGTCGTTTTCCAACCTGCCCAAATTGCTTTGATTTCGGCTCTGGTTTCGACATATTCTTTTTCAATGAAATTAAATACAGCGAGTTTTTTCTCAAGACCTTTCAAAGCCCCTTCATTTTCAATTGATTGCATAGCTTTAGCTGTTTCATTAAATAAGTCATAGACAGCAACGAGGGTCAATTTTGAATTGCTATAAGTCTTTTTAGTCAGTTCAATGCCTTGTTGAATGGTTTCACTGATATGACCGTAATTATTCAGAACGAAGCTGGCTAAACCCACAATTGCATTTTTAGAAAGTATTACTTTTTGCATGATGCTCTCTTCTTCTTAGCAATTTGAATGGGATGTCGGATGAGTGCATAACTATCCAGAATGAACGTTACTAGGCGACCAATTGGATGCCGCTTGACGATTATTTCTATAGCCATTGCGAATCCTCCTATTTACTCTGGTTAAGGTAACGACCTACCATTCCACAGAATGCAATCCATGCAATTACATAGAAGCGGAATTGTTCAGGTAGTACTGCCAGTAACTCAGGTGGGATAGGGGTGACAGCAAAGAACATCACCAGACCAAATGCCCAATTACTGATCCATTTCCACGAGTCCTTCCAATTGTGGACAACTAAGCTTTTGCTCACAAATAGCAACAGTTCACCAGTAACAAACTGACCCTGTGTAAGATCATTATTCAAGCGAGTAATGGTTTTTTGTTTTTTACCAACTTCATATTTCAAATCACGAACAAGCTCAGACAGTTCGTTAGAACGTTGTCCTTGATTAATGAGTTCAGTCATTTCAAGTTGTAAATGATCAATCTGGCTTTCGCGTTGTGATAGCGTTAGACGTAGTTTTTGAATCTTGTCAGACTCGTTAGAATTATTTTCAGCATTTTGTTCTTGCAGTAATTTTTCATACTCAAGAGCTTGATTTGAAAGTGCCAATGCAACTTCAGCTTCAATACGTCTATGAACTTTGACGGATTGTGGAATGTTACGATTTGTTTTAACAGCCATTAGACCACTCCATTGAAATATTGAGTTTTGCCTTTCACTTTTTTTGCAGTTAGAACTTCGCCACGTTGTTTACCTTCACGGGTTTTAAAACCGACATGCACCCAGCTATCAAATTCAAGAATAATCTGATCGAATTTAATTCCATGTTTCGGTAATTCTTTTGCTAAAAAAGTTGCGATTTCACGCGGTGAACCAAATCGTGGGCTAATGAAGTCAATTGCATAGCCGACACTATGTGCTGAAGTTTTACTTCCACCTACAGCGCGATTAACGGCATCTGAACGATAACCACTACTAATCAAAACAGACTGATTTAATAGATTACGCATCGGCTGGAATAGCTGGTGACATGCAGTAACAATATTGGCTTGGTGATCCAGTGAAGGCTGATTTTTTATTCCCAATCGAACTGCCGTATTACTGTGTAATAGCTCAGCTAGAGTGAAGTTTTTGGTAACTTGCATGTAGTTATCTCTTATTTAACATCCTGTTAGTTTTGATGATTTTGCAAGCGAATTGTTGCGGAACTGCTTCCATAAAAAAACCGCCCGAAGGCGGCAAATAGAAAAATACGTTGAGATGGATTTTAGGCGAACATATCAAGTTGGTTATTGGTATTTCGTTTTAAAGATGGTGAAAGTTGGTTTTTACGTACACTACGAATCCATCGTGTTGTGACATTATATTTTCGAGCCAGTTCACGCTGAATTTTAGAATCAGCACCCAATTCAGCAAGGTCTTGTTCAATGCGTTTATCACGTAAGATACCCAAATAACGGTCAGGCTTGGGAATATAGACCACATCTCCATTCCAGTATTGACACAATTTTTTAAGATTGTTGAATCCTAAAATTTCAGCCAGTTCATGACTTTCTGAAATAGATTTTAGGGGAGGGAAACTGTAGTCAGAACCACCATAATGTTTAATTAAAATCATGGCAGTTCTGTAGTCAGTCAATTGAATAATTAACCGAAGGTTTTCAGGTAGTTTGTCCAGATACTCGTCTTGTTTCATGGTCTCGCTTCTTTTTGTACTCCAATGCGGCAACTATACGCCACAGTTGATTTTCTGTACAAAATTCTAACGCCTCTTTTTGAAACATTTGTTTTGCAATGCCTTTTGCATAATTCCAATGCAGTTTATTTTCTGCTAAATGGGCTTCAATTTTGCTCATTAAAGCTTCTTTAGATAGCTTCACTTTTGGTTTTTCACCAAAGTTGCGTTTAGAAAATCCGAGCTGGTCAAGGTGCTGAATCACTTTAACCAAATCATCATCAGTCATATCCTTTGCAGATCGTTTACCAGTGACTTGCTCAAGCATGTCACGGTAAGTGTCATCATCCAAATTCAATGATTTTTTACCCATATGGATGGCTGCAATACGTTGGTTACGGGATGCTTTTTTCATGTTGCCATCTCCGTTAAAAGTTCAATTGAATCTGAAACTTTGATCAGGTGATTAATGGCTTTAGTCACATTAGCAAAGTAGGGCAGACGGTGTTCATGTTTAGCGTCTAAATCTGGATATTCCTTATATGCACGTCTTTTCCCACAAAGCTTAATTAGTTTTTGCTTGAAGCTGGGTTTGTAAACGTTGATGAAATACGGAGCCAAATATTTGGCTTCAGGATGCTTTTCATGTTCAGCACACCAAATGCCTTTCACAGTCCCATCAACATAAATGCCAACCACTAACTTCATTTTGTGGCGTTGAATCATGAGCGAAATTTCGTAGCTATCACAGGTCAGATTGACACGGTTCCCTTTTTCGAGTTCTTTAATGGCAAACGTCTTTTGTTCTTTAGAAAGGCTCATGATGTCTCTCCAAGGCTGCTGACGACTTCAGGCGGTAGCTTGTCTAAATCTTCAATTAGAATCATTGTTCTTCTTCCTCTTTTTTTAATTTTTCCATAGCTAAATCAACAGCAGTTCTAAGGTCTTCATGCCGGGTGATCGAAACATCTTCATCATTCATAACGTAGTAAAATTCGGCGGATGGGTTAGTATTCCATCTCTCAACACGTAATCTGTTCTCAACGAGGAAATCTAAGCGTGCTAACTCTGTTTGCAATTGTTCAAGTTCCAAATCTGAAGCTGCTGAAATTTTAGAAAATTCAGCTTCAACAGGTTCTGAGTTTTCAATATTGATCTTGATATTTAAGGTGTTTAGATTAATTCCTTCATTTTCGATTACGGCTTTAAGTAGCTGAATGAGTAATTTCGTTGTGCCAGTTTTCATAATTTTTCCTAAATTTTGGTCAAAAAAATCCCGCCAAAAGGCGGGACCTTTTGAATTTTGTTAAATCAATTAACTTTTATGACACTCAATTCACAGCATCTTTTAAGGTCTTACCTGCTTTAAAGACTGGTGTTTTAGAGGCAGCAATCGTAAGAGCTTCACCAGTTTTAGGATTACGGCCTTGGCGTTCAGCACGGTCAGTAATTTTAAAAGTACCAAAGCCTTTCAGCTCTAACGTTTCCCCGTTTACCAAGGTGCTAACTACTGCTGTTTCAAAAGCTTGAAGAGCAGCGGTTGCTTGAGTTTTGTTTAATCCAGCTTCTGTTGAAATGTGTTGAATAAGTTCTGTTTTGTTCATGGTTTTAAGACCTATGTTTATTAAAAAGTAAGTTGCTTTAAATGTTGGCAAAATCAAGTGAAATGGCTTGATACTTGCCGTGTTTATCACGCTCATAAAAGCGGATATAGTTTTTACTGTCAGTGACGATAATGCTGTCACTGATTGCTTGCATGGCTTGTTGCCATTTTTCATCCTGAATATTTAATCGACGTAAGCCGAGTACACGCCCAGTCGAAATTTTACCCTCCTTATCGACTTGGAAAGCATCGTTAATGAGTGCCTTTAAGTTATCGTTAGAATCAGCCGACCATGATTGAATACATTCATCAATTAGGGCTTTGGCTGCTTGTAAACGTTCATCAAAACGAATCGAATCCTGACTTTGACGAACAATTTTATATTTGCCATCAAAGCTAAATAAAGTCACATTGCCTTTGTTACCACCGAGTGACGCTCCATATTGTTCAGCGGATAATTGAATAAATGCTGCCACATCTGCAAATGCTTGTTCTTTAAAACTACGCATTTGCTTTTGCAACATCTGTGCTCCACCAATTAAGGCTTCGACCAAATCACTACGTTCAATGTCAATTGGTTTGATCTGTGCTTCTGGTACAAAACGACCTTTGGCATCAATGCGGAAACCCGCTGGTACTTCTATAACTGCGTTCATTAATTCACCTTTCCACAGAAATGTTTTTGTTTATTTTCAACTAAGGTTTGACAGCTAATACAAAGTTTCACGCCACCTAAGGCACGACGTTGTTCTGGAATTTCAGTACCACAATCTTCACATTGATATTCACTGACAGTGTTGTATTGCTGACGATTGTTTAGTGTCAACGCTAAACGTTCATCCATCATTTCATTTGCCACATCTGCTAAATCAGGCATTATTTTTCCTTAAAAAATCTCTTTTCTGTTTTTTTTGCAAGCAATAGGGCACTGCTGACAGGCTCTCCAGTGGCGCATATCAGCAGGGTTCTGCGTAGGAGCTTCACGATGCTTATATGCCTGACACTGCTCAGGTGTAATTTCTTGCCCAAGGTGAGGGCAGTTCACACTACCCAAAACCCGTATCACTGTTTGTTCTAAGCGTTCTGTGCTGCCTACGTATTTGTCACGTAAGGCAAGCGATAAACTTGCTCTTGCATAACCCAATTCATCTGCAACTTTTTGAATACTTCCAACAGCTTTAATTCGGCTGTAGGCTAATTGTTTCCATTTGGGTAAATCATCCATAGAAGACATAAAGGAGTGCTCCTAGAAGGGTGATAATGATCACCATCAGTAATGCAATCACAGCACGATTCCGTTTTTTCTCGTAGTACAAGGCAAGCTTGTAGTTATTACATTCCGTAAATAAGCGAATACGGTCTTGAGCAATAAACTCATGTGGTTTTACATTCATTTCAATATTTTTATTCATCATCTATTTCCTCTTGGGTAAGCAGTAACGTCCCGTGTTTAATTTCTTCTTCAAGTTCGGGACGTTCTGAATACATCAATTGATTGGTGTTAGGGTCAAACACTTGTTTCGCACGTTGGATTTGTGGTGAATCTGGCCCAGTATTCATGCACTCAAGTAGTTGGTATTTAGCTTTTTTTCCAGTCATATTTATGGCTGGTTGTACAAGCTTTAAGTAACCAGCTTCATTAAGAATTTGCAGGTATGTATTGGCGGTATGTACTGAAACATTGAACAGGTCATTGCTTGAAAGACTAGCTAATTCATCAGCATTAATTGCTCGTTTTAGAATACGAAGCGTATTCCACATCGCTTTATTAATGCAGGCTGGAGTAGTTTCAGTCCCATCTCGTTTCACTGCTGGAGCGTTGTAACCTACGTCTCGAACCAATTTGTAATGTATTCTTTTGACACGTTTACCCATAATCGGTTCTTCATAAGCAACCTCTATGTAACCTGCATTCAAAAGGCCAGTAAGATAATCTCGGGTGCTGTCTTCCTTCATTGAACCTTCTTCAGCAACCTGAATTAAGGTGAAATCATCTTTCCATTTACGAATAGCAAGCCAAACCCGTTGACGTGGTTTTTGGTGCGGTATACTTGCATTCATAAGTTTTTTCCCCTGACTTAAATTTAAAGTCTTAATAACAGCATCCATTTAAAGTGTCCTTACAATCCTTAAAAACTACGTGGTTTAGGGCTTTCACCAGTGACAAATCCAGTAGGAAGAACTTCACTCAAATTGTGTGGAGTTACATTTTTAACTGCCAGCTCAAGAGCCTTCTCATGAAGCATTTCAAGGTTGGTTGAAATACGTCTAGTAGAACCACGTACTTGTCCAAGTAACTGTTCTAAAACAGGTTCTGCAATGTTGATGTTAGGTGCATAAATATGTGCAAGTTGAATAACATCATCTAAGTCCGCTGGTAGGGCAGGAACCCAGTTCAATACTCGTCCATGGAAACGTTCCCATTTTTCTAGCTTACGAGGTAATAGCTCTTCACCAATGACTAAGAATGTGCCTTGGGAGGCTTCATATAAATCACGAACAATCTCAACTTTGTTCCCATTTAATAGATGATCAAATTCATCAATAATTAAGGGGCGTCCTGATTTAGCTAACTCACTGCTTGCAAGCTCCATCATTTCAGATAATGTCGCTTTTTCAGGAATACGCATTTCTCGAAGTAAAGCCTGTAAAAATGCTTTTTTTGTATAAGTAGATTTTACTTGCACATAAAATGCATTGGTTTTGGTCGCTACAAAATTTGCAGCAGTAGACTTACCAAAACCGCTTGGGCCATAGAAAGCTGAGATCCCTGGCAATAATGGATTACGTTCCATTGTGCGTTTAACAGCTTCATAACATTGAGAAATATTTCTAATGTTAGCGATACCACCCATGCTAGGGTTTTGATTTTGGGGATTGACTTTACTATTCATATAAATCACCATATTTAGAGATGTTGTTTGTTTGAGTGAAGGTACTGCTATACCTTCACGCCCCTTGGCGCTGTGCTAAATAACTTTTTAGTACAGCGTCATCTTCACTTTGTTGCTTAAATTTCTTAGACAATGGATACATTTCCCATAAGTCTCGGTCTTCTTCGTTTACCTCCTCATTTTTAGTAAGCCGTTGGTCGATATCAATCCATTTACTCATTTGGCTAATTGGCTGAGCGTGTTGTATTGGCTGATTAAATTCAGTTTGCAGACTGCTCTTGAAGTAGATCACTTCCTTTTCCTGCTTCAGAGGTAGGGCATTTAATTCAGCCATTAACTCAGTATGTTTATTACTGTTGAATGGAATAACAGTCTGATTTTCCATGTGCTGAATTACTCGTTGTGGATTAGCTTCTAGCAGTACTTCATCCTGTTTCACAGCAAGACGACGTAAACGACCATCTGCACGACGTTGACGGGCCTGCTCAACTTTGGTTTGCGGGAAGTAAGCGCGTTTGTTGGCATTCCAGAATGCATAACAAATCAAACGACCTTCATCATCACGTACTGTTATGCGATCTGCGTTATGTATGTCATAACCAACTAGAACATTGTCACCGTGATATTCAGAAAGCTCTTGACTAAAGTAACGATTGCCAAATAATTCAATTTCACCACGACGCACCTTACGTTCTTCATAAGGGCGGAATAAGTCTTCAGCATCCCAGTCTTCTACACGGTCAATCGTCGCACCCATTTCTAACGCTTCATCCCATGCTTCTAGCGGACTTTGATGTCTTCTTTTCAACGTCACGGGGTCTACAATTCTTTTCAGACCTTTATGCGGTTTGTTGTTGTAGCCATTCACAACCGATTCGGCATACACAAGAAAATCTGCCCAAGCCATTAGACTTTTTGAAACACCAACCTGCTTAATTTCACTACGTGTTAGCTTGAACATTTTGTTGCTAGCTTCAGCATCCATGTCTTTACCAATGTATGACTGCAAGTTTTTGGCGGCTTTGATCCAAAGGCTTTGGTGACTACGTTCAATAAGACCTTTAGCTTGTGAGTTATAAGGCAGGGCATGACTCATTTCTGTATTTAAACGTGCCATGACACCACGACCTTTTGCACCCATCATTTGGTTCTTATAACCAGATCCGTTGTCCACATAAAAGATGGCTGGAATACCGCACTCACATGCACTCATCCGTACAGCATCCAGTACAGCCCAACCGCTTTCAGCAAGATCAATAGACCAGCCAACTAAACGACGTGTCGCCACATCAATAATCGCTGTAATTTCAGGGCGAAAAGGTTTGCCATGCATAGGATGAGCAATTTCAGCATCAAAGCAGTGACCATCTGCGGTATACACATCTGTAGGTAGAAGCTGTTCGGTATCACGACGAATAAAGGGTTGTAAGTTTTTCAGCTCACGGCTGCCCATGCGTCCACGTTGTGCTTCAACATTGCCCATTTTTTCCTTTATAAAACGATAAGCTTGGTTATAAGTCGGGCAGGACACATCTGCTTTTAAGTAGTTTGGAAGTAATTCCAAAACAGCAGGTAAAGTAGGCTTCTGTGGTTGTGCCCAAAGTTTTAAAAGTTCTACAGCCCAAGCTGGGATTTCGCTTTGACGTGTTTTAGGAGCCAATACACCTATCACATTAGTCTTATGTTTTTCAGCATCATCAACTGCCTTAACCCAGTCAAATAGGCTACGACGTGACACAGTACGTCCTTCACCAGCTTTGGCATTGGCTTTTTGAACAGCGATTTGCATATCTTCAGGCAATAAAAGTGCTTCTGCATTAGCAATGAATTGCTCGATAACAGATGTTTTTTTCAAGCCTTGTTTAATCTGCTGTTGAATGTAACGCACTACAAATAAACGGTTTTCAGCAATTTCACGTTGCCAATTCAATAGTTCATTAGATTGTTGTGTACATATAGCTTGTGTTTGAGTTTCCTGTAGTTGGATTTCGGAATTAACTTTGTTTTTAATCTCTTTTAAATGCAAAAATGATTGAATTTCACTATTTACTTCGTATTCCTTTCGGATACCACCTTTTCCTCGGCTAGGAACTTCTCTATACTTCCAATTATTAGTTTTTACTAAATACTCCCAACCTCTACGTGTAGTAGGGAAGTTATCTAGTTTTAAAGCTAATAGATCAGCAATACTGTAGTGTGTTTTCATCAAGCACATTCCTTATTGCTGTATCGTGGGTAGATACGTTTATTATCAACTGTCCAACGCTCTGGGAATAGCTCGTGCAAAGGTTCTCCCAGAAATTTGGAGATAATGATTTCGCCTTGTTTACTTGGGTGATACAGCGCATTACGAACTGTCCGATCAGACATTCCGTAATCTTTTGCAAGCTGAGTAACGCTTTTTCCGCGGCGTTTAATTTCAGCTTCAATACTGTATCTATCCCATTGTTCTGTGGGTTTTTGCTTTAAGCCCATAAGAACCTCCTTATGCCGTAACGGCTTTTTTTAACTCGTTAGAATGGGTATTTACCCTTTCACGAACAAAGATACTTCGTAATAACTTCGCAGTCAACACTTCGTAATTATATTTACGAAGTAATTTTATGGAGATTCTATAAGTGATTGATAATAATAAGGTTGATTTACTTCGTAATTTTGATTTTAATTGTGCTGAGTTTTCGCAATTCAAAGAGTTTAATTGCGAAGAAGAGTTGACCCCTATTCAGTCTCGTATGTACTTTTTGATGCTTAATGGTTTAATGCCTAGAGGTATTAGTGAGTCTCTATATGGTTGGTGCGGGCGTTTAGGGTTATCCAACTCAACAATTTTTGGTATTTTTAAGAAAAATAATAAGAATATGCACTTATCTGTAGCAGAAAAAATTGCGAAGGCAACTGGTGCAAATGTTGAATGGTTACAGCATGGGACTGGCGAGCCAATTAAAACATGGACTTCAGAGGATATTCTTCAAAGACAAATAGACGAAGCTTTTGAACAGGATGAACCAGATTCAGTTTCTGAATTAGACACATCATTACTCAAGCAAGCTTTTGACACATTAGAACAGGCACTTGAAACAACTGGTCGTGTAATGCAACCTAAAGGCGTGAGTCGCTTTGTGGCAACGGTATATGCGAGTTTAAAAGAAGATGAAGAAATGGATACGGTTGTTTTACAAGACTGTATTTTGACGGTAGAGGAGGCACTTAAGGTTAAGCGACGGACTATGTCGTCGAAAGCAAAAACTGATTTGATTCTAGCTATTTACGAGCTGTATAGTGGCAATGCTTTATATAAGGAAGCAATGACATCAACAATAAACCAGCTAATAAGGAGTGTGTCTTAGTATGCTAGAAACTAGTGATGATAAAAGCTTTGGATTGAATAATTTAAAAGGACAGGGTATTAAGCTAAGTACCAAAGCTATGGAAATATTTAAAGAAGAAGCAAAGGACCAAAATACATCGGTACAGGTGAAATTATTTGGAGATGAGCTATTCACACTCAAATTTAACCTGGAAGATATATATAATCCAGATAAAGCCGTTACACACATAGTGGGGGCAGCAGTCGAAGCACTACTCAATCAAATTTCTTTAATTAAGTTAGTGCAGAATGAAAAGCAAAAATAAGCTACATCCAGAGAATCGTTAAAATCTAGTGCAAAATAAAGAGTAAATCAGGAATCACCTGGTTTACTCCATAAAAAAGCCCAAACTCTTATAAGCTAAGGCTTCCATCCCATTAAGTCCCACATCATCCCGAATCTTCCCACATCATACTAGTGCAGAATAAATAGATAACTCACAGATTGCTCTGTGTGGCGCAAAAAAGATCGGATGGAAATTAAAAATTATTTTCTAAGTACTGCTGAATAAATTGATGCGTGGTTTCACTGAGATAAAAAGGTGAGATTAACTCTTTTACAATCCCGTCCAATAAACCTTGTTGTTCCAAAGCTTGCAGGGTGTGGGGTAAAAAGCGTAATGCTTCTTGATGTAAATCTTCTTCATCTAGTCCAACAGACTGTAATAATTCTTGTAGGTTATATTCTGCAAAATAATCATAAAAACAAGCGGTCACATCTAAAATAACGTGTTGTAGATAGTCAGCTTGTCGTAACTGTCGCCATGATTCATAAACTAAAATAAAAAACTCTTCAAAGTCGATGGCTTGAAATTGAGAAAAGGTTTCTTTGAGTGTTCTTTTTTTAATATCATCCCACAAATGTAGGCTAATATCGGCAAGTTCTTCATTGGGCAATAAAATGATATTACCCAGTTGTTTGAGTAATGCTTGAGCGAGTTGCTGTTCAAGTTTGAGTTCAATATTTTGTTGTTGGTCTTGAATAAAACCGAGTATTTTAGAACCTAGACCATAGTCATGTGTATTGAGCTTACGTAAATGATCAAGCCAAGGGGTATTGCTTTCTAAAATCTGATTTGCAAGCTGTAAACTCACGTGTTGTATTTGTTGAGTGTGTAATAGGTTTGCTTGGATGTAGTGACGCAGTTGATCTAATTCAAGGATCTTGGACATCCATAATTCAAATGATTCATCGGAAAATAATTCATGTATTTGAGTGTTGCTATTGATTGCAAGCTGATGAATTCTTTGTGCAATCACACCAATAAATTCTAAAATTTCTGCGCCTAAATTCAATTCAAACGCATATTTTTGAACCACATCTTGTAATGCTTCAAGTTGAATGAATTGTTTTAATAGAATTTGATCTGAATGGCTGTAAATGTGATGAATAAATTTTTCGATATATGGATTATTTTGTTCTAATAATAATTGTTTTTTAATAAAGCGAGTTTGCTCAAGCATAAGCGCTTGAGCAAACTGTTGAGCAGAGTCAGGCTTAGACACCTGGTGTCCATCCATTAGTGATTGGATAGCGACGCTCGCGGTTAAATGCACGTGAGCTAATGCGTGGGCCAATTGCACCTTGACGACGTTTGTATTCGTTTTGGTCAACCAGACGAATTACTTTTTCAACCACTTCTTTTTCAAAGCCTTTGGCAATGATGTCATCTTGGCTCATATCTTCTTCAATATAAGCATAAAGAATGGCATCAAGAATGTCATAAGGAGGTAGGGAATCTTGGTCTTTTTGGTCTGGACGAAGTTCTGCAGAAGGTGGGCGAGTAATCACGCGTTCAGGAATGACGGGTGTTTCTGAAATGCTGTTACGGTATTTTGCCAATTCAAAAACGATGGTTTTATACACATCTTTAAGCACCGCAAAACCACCGACCATATCGCCATACAGTGTGCAGTAACCTACAGCAAGTTCTGATTTATTACCTGTAGACAAGACAAGATTGCCGAATTTATTCGATAAGCCCATGAGTAATGTGCCACGTGCGCGTGCTTGTAGATTCTCTTCAGTAGTATCGGCAGGGCTGTTACCAAAGAACGGGTATAGTGTTTGCATGAAGCTATTTACAATGGGGTTGATTTCGGCAATGCCAAAAGTTACACCCATGTTTTTAGCTTGTGCTGCGGCATCTTCAACACTGATTTGTGCAGTATAGGTATAAGGCATCATGACGGCTTGGACTTTATCCGCACCGATTGCATCAACGGCGATCGCCAGTGTTAATGCTGAGTCAATGCCACCAGATAAGCCTAGAATAACACCTGCAAAACCAGAGCGCTGAATATAATCCCGAGTCGCTAGAACCAAACCTTGATAGATTTCAGCCATCGTATCTAAAGCCGGAGTAATCGTTGTTATTTTAAAAGTTTTTTGTTTGGCTTCATATTCGGCGTAATACAGATTTTCTTTAAAGCTTTCTGCTTGTAAAGCAATACTGCCATCTTTGTTGATCACAAAGCTAGTACCATCAAAAATGAGGTCATCTTGACCACAGATTTGGTTGACATACACCAAGTTAATATTGAGTTGTTTAGCAAGTTCACTCATGGTGGTCAGTCGATGCTGAGGTTTACCCACTTCATAAGGTGATGCATTTAAAACTAAAATCGTTTCAACATTGAGTTGAGAGAGTTGATGCACAGTAGTGAGTGACCAAACATCTTCACAAATAAGAATACCGAATTTATGACCTAGATATTCAAAAACAAGATGTTGCTGACCTTCGCTAAAATAGCGTTTTTCATCAAATACGCCGTAGTTTGGTAGGTTTTGCTTGTTGTAAATACCCAGTACTTGACCATCTTTCATGACCGCTGCTGCGTTATAGCGTTGACCATCTTCTGTTTGGTTAACAAATCCAAAGACCACGACAATATCTTTTACTTGGCTAAGCAGCTCAAATGCTTTTTGTGTGCGTTTAGCAAGGCTAGGGCGAAGTAATAAGTCTTCCGCAGGATAGCCTACGGTTGAAAGTTCGGGGAAGACAATTAAATCAGCTTTTTGTTTTTTGGCTTCATTGACCTGATCAAGCATTTTTTGAGCATTTGCTTCGATATTGCCGATATGCGGAGAGAATTGCGCAAGGGCAATTTTAAAACTTTTCATTCCAACTTAATCCTATACCTATAGGGATATATACACAGACTTTTGATTTATTATGGCTATTGGTTCAACGCTGTATACGTGACGACAAACAAATAGATGTTTAATCAATAATTAGCAATTGGATACTATATACGAATTGCAGCATTTAATGAGAGAAAAACAAAAAAAAATCCGAATTAAGACAAAAATATTAGTGTTAGTGAGAGAATAACTAGGCGAAGGATGGATTGTAATTGCTAGATCAGATGATATGACTTATGAAAACCATATTAAATAATATAAATCAATTGCTTGAGGTTAAAAGTCGTAAATTAACTCAAGCTGAAAAACAGCTTGCTAGGTCTGTTTTTGGTGCTCATTTACAGTTGGGTGCTATTCGTATTGTGGCGCATCGTGGAGTCATTAAGAATTACGCCATCAGCCCAAATGGTAATATTTATTTTAATCCTCAAAACTGGTGTGAAGACTTCTCAAAACTGTCTTTGCAGCAGCAGTCATGGTTGATTCATGAACTCACGCATGTTTGGCAAATTCAACAAGGGCTATCTGTGGTACGTAAATCGATATTTGATCGTCAATATCGTTACATTTTAGAGCAGGGTAAGCTGTTTTTACAGTATGGAATTGAGCAACAGGCACAGATGGTTCAGGACTATTTTATTAAAAAAGCACTTGGAAAAGAGTGTCAGGCTTATGAAGCCTGTATTCCATTTGTGTCTCAAAAAGCATGATTCTGTCCTAAACTGCTAAATTGCGGTAAGAATTGTTAGACAAGCAAATTTAAAGTCATAATTTGCTAATCAGTTGATGTGAATTGCTAGTGGCATATAGGGTCGTATCGCTTAATTTTTCTACAAGGTTTGGTTTTTATTTTTAAGTTGTAAGTTAGAGTCATGCTTAAAAATAAAATTTGCTCAACATAGAAAAATAAGGTGCCGCCATGATATTAGCTAAACCAATCAAAAAGACTGTTGCAAAGATTTTTGCTGCATCACCATTTAATACTGAAAAGCAGTCAGCAATTATTCCAATTCGGCATATGAAGTTTGATTTTGATCCTAAAAAAATTGATCATAAATTTTTCTTAAATGCTGAGTTGGCAAGTGCATATTTTGCTTCGTTATCAATTTTCTTAACCTTTGGTGAGGATTTAGTGATTGATACAGCACGTTATCATCGAGACTTTATTAAAGATCCTTTACTCAAACAGCGAGTAACATCATTGATTGGTCAAGAGGCTATTCATTCTAAAATGCACGAAGAATTAAATGATGCATTGGTGGATGTTGATTTGCCAGTAAAGTTATTTCGTATCTGGGCAGGTTGGGTTTTTGATTATGGTTTAAATCGTTTACCACAACCGATGAAACTCTCTTTAATGGCTGGTATTGAGCATTTTACCGCCGTACTTGCTGAATATATGATGAACCATGAGGAAGTTTTTTTCCGTTCACAAGATGAAAAACAGCGTGCGATTTGGATGTGGCATATGTTGGAAGAATCTGAGCATAAAGACATTGCTTATGATGTATTCCAAACCTTATCAAATAATTATGCTTTACGTATCGCTGGTTTTTTCCCGGCATTGATTACGATTTTAGGACTGATTTCTGCCGCCTCTTTGATTGTTCCATTTTATCGTGACCCGAAAAACTTGATTCGACTGAGCTACTGGAAAGATATTCCGCATAGTTTTCAACTGATTTTTGGTCTAAAAGATGGTGTATATGGTAGTAGTTTAAAGCATATTTTTGATTATTTACGTCCAGATTTCCACCCAAATGATCATGATACTTCTGAATTTTTAGCATACTATAAAGAGACGTTATTAAATCCAGTGGATGGTATTTTAACACCTTATTTTGTAAAAGAATTTACACCAGCCTTGCGTGTGTAGGCAACATAAATTAAAAATTATAATGGATAAAATGAATGGGAATTTTTTCAAAAAAAGTGCCACCAACAAAGAATGCTTATGCTGTAGTCACGGGTGCTGGAAGTGGGATTGGTCGTAGTTTTGCAATGGAACTCGCCAAGCGTGGTGGAATTATTGTTTGCGCAGATATTAATTTAGATGCCGCTCTGGAAACAGTGCAACTGATTGAACGCCAGACTTCAGGTAAGGCTTTTGCCGTGCAATGTGATGTTGGGGATAAAGAGCAAGTGAAGGCTTTAGCAGATAATGCTGAAAAATTAATGAACCATCCTGTAACTTTGGTCATTAATAATGCCGGAGTGGGCTTAGGTGGGAAATTTGATGAAGTATCGCTGGAGGATTGGCAATGGTGTATGCATGTCAATTTATGGGGCGTTATTCATGGTTGTCACTATTTTGTACCGAAGTTTAAACAACAAGGCTATGGTGCGATTATTAATGTAGCTTCTGCGGCGGGATTTACTGCTGCACCTGAAATGACCGCTTATAACGTAACTAAGTCTAGTGTTTTGGCATTATCGGAAACACTTTCAGCAGAATTACGCAGTTTTAATATCAAGGTCAATGTGCTTTGCCCAACCTTAGTTCCAACCAATATTATGAAAAATGGTCGCTTACCGAGTCGTTATTCTGGTTTAGCAGATAATCTGCTGATGAATCATGCTTTTACGACGAGCGATAAAGTTGCAATTAAAACCTTGAATAATTTGGATGCAGGTAAGCTGTATACCATCCCGCAACCTGATGCAAAATTATTCTGGCTGATGAAGCGTGCATCACCAAGCCTATATGCAAAGTTGCTGGGTATTGGTTATCCATTATTTAGTAAATATGTAAAATAAGATTTGAGTATATTGAAATGATGACAGAAATAACCAGCGATACGCTTCCTGAAGAAAAAACAACCCAGAAAAAATCTACGCAAACAACTATTGCAGATGTTAAGCAAGTGACGCAACCAGAAGCAAAAGTTAGCAAACCAAAAACGCCTAAAGCTGAAGTTAAAGTGGAGCCAAAACCTGAGCTCAAGTCTGACCAGAAAAGTAGCTCAATTCCTGTTCGAAAGGTTGAAAAAACAGCTCAGCCAGTAAATAAAAAAGCAACAATAGTAGAGCCAGAAGTGCAAGTACATGTGTATGACACCATTGTTGTCGGTGCGGGTATTTCAGGGCTTGCAGCGGCTTATCAAATGAACCAAGTGGGTTATGAGAATTACATTGTCCTTGAAAGGGCAAGCCGTGTTGGTGGAACTTGGCGTGATAATAATTATCCTGGTTGTGGTTGTGATGTGCCCTCTGCCTTGTATTCATTTTCATTTTCGCCAAGCCATAAGTGGAGCCATTTATTTGCCAAGCAACCAGAAATTCTGAGTTATTTAGAAGAAGTGGCTGAAAAGTATAATCTGAATGAAAAGATTGAATTTAATAATGAATTAATCGGCGCTAAATGGGATGAATCTAAGCATCAATGGTGTTTAGAAACCTCGAAAGGTCTTTATCAGGCAAAAACTGTGATTTTTACCACAGGCCCAATCACTGAACCCTCGATGCCGAAATTAAAAGGAATTGAAACCTTTAAGGGGGAAATGTTCCATTCGGCACGTTGGAAGCATGATTATGATTTAACAGGCAAGCGTGTTGCTGTGATTGGAACAGGTGCTTCGGCTATTCAGTTTATTCCACAGGTACAACCGCTGGCGAAAGAATTATTTGTATTTCAGCGTACTGCGCCGTGGGTACTACCCAAAGCAGATATGCTGTTGAATGATACGGCCAAAGGAATTATTGCTAAATTCCCTATTATTCAACAAACTTGGCGCAATAGCATTGCGCAGATTTTAAATGGAATTAATTTTGGGTTACGAAACCCTAAAGTTTTAGAACCTGTTAGCTTTTTGAGTAAGCAGTTACTCAAGTTGCAAATTAAAGATGACCAGTTGCGTCAAGACCTAACACCAAACTTTACCATTGGCTGTAAGCGTTTATTATTTGCCAATAACTATTATCCAGCGCTTCAACAGGAGAATGTGAGTGTGATTCCTCATGGTTTAGTTGAAATTGAGGGTAATACTGTGGTTTCTGCAAATGGTGAGCGTCATGAAGTGGATGTAATTATTTGGGGAACTGGTTTTGAAGTTTCGCATCCGCCAATTGGTAAGCGGGTGTATGATGCCAATGGTCGAATTTTAGCAGAACGCTGGAAAGATAGCTCACCTGAAGCCTATTTAGGTGCGAGTTTGGAAAAAGTACCCAATGCATTCCTTGTGCTGGGCCCAAACATTCTGATCTATGATTCATTTATTGGTGTTGCCGAAGCGCAAGTGGGTTATATCGTCAATGGTTTATTAAAAATGCGTGAGCAGAAATTCACACGTTTTGATATTAAGCGTGATGTGATCAATCAGTATAACCAAACCCTACAACAGCATTTAAAAACCACTGTATTTAATGTAGGTGGTTGTAAGTCTTACTATTTAGATGAAAATGGACGTAACTTTGCGGCGTGGCCATGGTCATTGAAAAAACTAAAGCAACAATTAAGTGAAATGGATTTGAAAAATTATGATATTTCTTCTTAATTAATGTCAATAGACAACACCCGATACAGAGGGTATCGGGTGTTGTTACAGCGGTTGGTTCAAATAATTAACGGATGTTACATGGCGGCTTAAATCTGTCAGGCTAAATTATAGAAAAATTAATTTAGTATAATAGTTTGAAAAGCATATGTTTTTTGTTTTTTTATCAGTCGTTTCTAATACTTTATAGGTTGGGTATCTATGTAAGTTGCGATAAAAACTTTCACTATTGGATCATATTTAGGCAAAGTCATAAAAACTGAAGTAATCAAATGAGGGAGTGTTGATTTTAAAAAATCGGATATTGAGCATTTTTGATTTATGCACGTTATTCAATAAATAGTTTAAGTATTTTTGAACGTAAAAAACCACCCAAAAGGGTGGTTTTTTAATCTTTAATTCTTAAGAATTAACGACCTTGGATGTCACGTTGAACTTCACCAGTGTAAAGCTGACGTGGACGCCCGATTTTGTAAGGGCCGCTATGCATTTCTAACCAGTGGCTGATCCAACCAACTGTACGTGCTAGAGCGAAGATTACCGTAAACATTTCTGTTGGGATACCAATCGCTTTAAGGATGATACCTGAGTAGAAGTCTACGTTAGGGTATAAGTTACGTTTGATGAAGTATTCGTCAGACAACGCAATACGTTCAAGTTCCATAGCAAGAGCAAGTTGTGGATCGTTGATACCTAGCGCGCTAAGTACTTCGTCACACGTTTCTTTCATTACTTTTGCACGTGGATCGAAGTTTTTATAAACGCGGTGACCGAAGCCCATGAGTTTAACTTCTTTAGTTTTCACTTTTTCCATGAAGCCAGCAACGTTTTCTACAGTGCCGATTTCATCAAGCATCTTAAGAACAGCTTCGTTCGCGCCGCCATGAGCAGGGCCCCAAAGTGCAGAGATACCCGCAGCGATACATGCGTAAGGGTTAGCACCAGTAGAACCGGCTAAACGTACTGTAGAAGTAGACGCATTTTGTTCATGGTCAGCATGAAGCGTAAAGATACGGTCCATTGCTTTTGCAAGAATAGGGTCAACTTTGTAGTCTTTGTCTGCAGGCGTAGCAAACATCATGTATAGGAAGTTTTCAGCGTAGCTTAAATCGTTACGCGGATACATGAATGGTTGGCCAACTGTGTATTTGTAGCTCCACGCAGCTAAAGTAGGAACTTTAGCAATTAAGCGGATTGCTGTAATTTCACGGTGATCAACATTTTCGATGTCTAGGTTGTTGTGATAGAACGCAGAAAGCGCACCAACAACACCAACCATGATTGCCATCGGATGAGCATCACGACGGAAACCATTGAAGAAACGGCTAACTTGGTCGTGAACCATGGTGTGGTTACGAACTTTAGCGTCAAATTCTTCTTTTTGAGCAGCAGTTGGAAGCTCACCATTTAACAACAAATAGCAAGTTTCTAAGTAATCTGCTTTAGTCGCTAACTGGTCGATTGGATAACCGCGGTGTAAAAGAATACCTTTGTTACCATCGATGAATGTGATTTTAGATTCACATGCAGCTGTTGCCATAAAACCAGGATCAAAAGTAAAGTGACCTGCGGCCAACACATCTTTAACGTCGATTACATCTGGGCCCAATGTGCCGCTGTAAATTGGTAATTCAATTTCTTTGCCATCAAGCTGTAAAACGGCTTTTTTGCCAGTTGCTGCAGACATTCAATCGATCTCCTGTCCTGGTGAATGTTTTATCCGACTCGTAGTACTCATCTTTTAATGCGTGAATCAGATGGATCAAAAATTTGCTATAAGATTAGTGAGTACTGAAATTTTGTCAATTATACTTATGGATAAAAATGACGTTTTCATAGAGGTTTTGTCACAAAATATTCCAATAAAAATGAGGAAAATCACAGCACCGACGCCGTATAATAAGTCATATTGAAGATGAGTTGCAGAAAAAAAAATGTATGTTGCTTTAATTACAAGCAATTTTTAATTGTTAAAAGCTCTGATAGATTTTTATTTTTTGATAAAACTTATGCTTTAAATGAGTCTAGAACTCATAATTCACACTCATTTTTTCTGATTATGGGGCTTTTCTGAGTCATAATTAAAAACACTTAATGAGCATAAAAAGAAAGTTTATTTGGTTAAAAAATAACTACTCAAATAGGCTTGATATGCTGTTTTTTTAATCGATTGCAGGTAAGTAACATAACATATTGTCTATGAGATAAGAGTAATCATCTTGATAAGCGGAGTTGTTCACAGACTAAGTGATTATTTCATTTCGTGATGTTGTATGGGCGTAGTTTTAGATAGGCAACATATATTTATTTGAGAAATATATATATGTTGCAATTTTTATTTCTATAAAAAGTGCTTTTAAGTTGTAGTTATTATTTGTTGGGCTTTAGTCTAAATAAATTAATTTAATTATCAAAGTTAAAAACGATCAATAAAATGCAGTTTTAATTAATAAAAACCAAGTATATAGCTATGTTTTGTTAGATGTATTTTGTCTGCTTTAAAGTGGTATTTTATGTTAATGATTCTTATTTAACGCTTTTTTGCTAAAAAGGTAAATGTGATCGTTTGTATTTTGATAGTTGACGTTTTATAATTCAGTGTCGTTTTAAGTTTAGGCGTTGCTGGAGATAGCAATTACCTAAAAATGCTAGCTTTCCTTCGAATTAATTCCAACAAACTCCAGATGGAGTTTTTACTTACAGGATGCCCGCTGTGAAAAGCAACAGACCTGTCAATTTGTCCATGGGTCAAGTTTTAGAAGTAAACTTAAAATCCCCTGTGGCTATTGCATCAATTCTACACCGTCTTTCTGGTGTCATCGTATTTTTACTCGTACCTGTACTCTTGTGGATTTTAGACAAATCATTGTCTTCTGCTGAAGGTTTTGCTCAAGTTCAAGCAATCTTTGGTAGCTTCATTGTGCGCTTCATCGTATGGGTATTTGTAGCCGGCTTAATTTTCCACTTTATTGCGGGTGTTAAGCATTTACTTGCAGATATCGGTATTGCCGAAGAGCTGCAAAGTGGTCGAATCGCAGCTACTATTTCATTGATCTTGTCTGCAATCGGTATTGTTGCAGCATTTGTATGGATTGTTCTCTAATGAAAAGTGCTACAGGTTTAACGGGTTCAGGTTCTCGCGATTGGTATATCCAACGTGTAAGTGCTGTTGTATTAGCTGTTTATACTGTTGTGGTGTTGGGTTGGATCCTTTGTAATGGCGGATTTAACTATGAACAATGGTTTGGCTTTATGATGACATTACCAATGAAGATTTTATCTTTATTGGCAGTCTTATCTCTTGTCGCACACGCTTGGATCGGCATGTGGCAGGTATTCACGGATTATGTGACTACTCGTCAAATGGGTCCTTCAGCTTCAGGTTTGCGTTTGGTGCTGACATCGGCAGTGATTGTTGCTGTATTTGCATATGCAATCTGGGCAATCCAGATTTTTTGGGCGAATTGATAGGAAAATGTCATGGGCGCTATAACCCCTAAAGAAGATTATTCAAATATTCCAAGCCAAGCTTTCGATGCAGTTATCGTTGGTGGTGGTGGTTCTGGTATGCGTGCTTCATATCAACTTGCTCAAGCGGGTTTGAATGTTGCAGTGCTGACTAAAGTATTCCCAACACGTTCGCACACTGTTGCGGCACAAGGTGGTATCGGTGCGTCTCTTGGTAACATGCAAGACGATAACTGGCATTATCACTTCTATGACACAGTAAAAGGTTCTGACTGGTTAGGTGACCAAGATGCAATCGAATTTATGTGTCGTGAAGCGCCTAAAGTGGTTTATGAACTTGAACACATGGGCATGCCATTTGACCGTAACGCAGACGGTACAATCTACCAACGTCCGTTCGGTGGTCACTCTGCAAACTATGGTGAAAAGCCAGTTCCACGTGCATGTGCTGCTGCTGACCGTACAGGTCACGCGCTTTTGCATACGCTTTATCAAAGCAACGTGAAAATGGGTACACAGTTCTTCGTTGAATGGATCGCACTTGATCTTATTCGTGATGATGAAGGTACTGTGATTGGTGTTACTGCAATTGACCAAGAAACGGGTAAAATTGCGGTATTCCAAGCCAAAGCAACATTGTTTGCAACAGGTGGTGCTGGTCGTGTTTACCGTGCATCAACCAATGCTTATATCAATACTGGTGATGGTCTTGGTATGGCGGCTCGTGCAGGTATTCCATTACAAGATATGGAATTCTGGCAGTTCCACCCAACGGGTGTTGCGGGCGCAGGCGTATTGTTGACGGAAGGTTGTCGTGGTGAAGGTGCAATCCTTCGTAACAAAGACGGCGAACCGTTCATGGAGCGTTATGCACCAACTTTGAAAGACTTGGCGCCACGTGATTTCGTATCACGTTCGATGGACCAAGAAATCAAAGAAGGTCGTGGTTGTGGTCCTAAAGGTGATTATATCCTTCTTGATATGACACACTTGGGTGCTGATACGATTATGAAGCGCTTACCATCAGTATTTGAAATTGGTAAGAAGTTCGCAAACGTGGATATCACTAAAGAACCAATTCCAGTTGTACCGACAATCCATTATCAAATGGGTGGTATTCCAACCAATATTCATGGTCAAGTTGTTGTTCCTGAAACTGCAGAAACTGTAGCTTTAGAAGCAGGTTATGATCAAGCAACGGATACTTACAGCACCAACAATACCGATCGCAATTATGTAAAACCTGTTAAGGGTTTCTATGCAATTGGTGAGTGTTCTTGCGTATCTGTTCATGGTGCGAACCGTTTAGGTACAAATTCATTGCTTGACTTGGTGGTATTTGGTAAAGCTGCTGGTGAACACATCATCGATTACGTGACTAAACATCACGGTGAAGATTATACGCCAGTTCCAACGACTGCATTGGTTAATACCATGAAGCGTATTCGTCAATTAGATGATTCAACTTCAGGTGAAAATGCTCAAGATGTTGCAGATGCAATTCGTGACATCGTGCAAGATCATGCGGGTGTATTCCGTACTCAAGCATTGCTTGATGAAGGCGTGAAGCAAATTCTTGCAATTGCACCGCGTGTACGCAATATCCACTTAAAAGACAAATCTAAAGTATTTAACACAGCGCGTGTTGAAGCATTAGAAGTTGAAAACTTATACGAAGTCGCTAAAGCAACGTTAATCTCTGCTGCAGCTCGTAAAGAATGTCGTGGTGCGCATACAGTAGTTGATTATGAATTGCCTGCAGATCATCCGACATACTCTTATGGTCGTCGTGATGATGAATGGATGAAGCATACTTTGTGGTATTCATCAGACAACCGTCTTGAATACAAACCAGTACGTTACAGACCGTTGACTGTAGATGCTATTGAACCTAAACCGCGTACATTCTAATTAGGAGAATAAAGATGAGTAGAGGCACTCGTACTTTCGAAATCTACCGCTATGATCCTGATAAGGATAAAGCACCGTACATGCAAACTTTTAAACTTGAATTGACTGATAAGCACCGTATGTTGCTTGATGCGCTTCTTGCTTTAAAAGTGCAGGATGAATCATTAACATTCCGTCGTTCATGCCGTGAAGGTATTTGTGGTTCGGATGGTGTGAATATTAATGGTAAAAATGGTTTGGCTTGTTTGTGGAATTTGAACGATTTACCTGAAAAAATCGTAATTCGTCCATTGCCAGGCTTACCAGTGGTTAAAGATTTGGTTGTTGATATGAGCCAATTCTATGCTCAATATGACAAAATCCAACCATTCCTAATCAACAATCAGCCAACTCCTCCAAAAGAGCGTTTACAGTCTCCAGAAGAGCGTGAACATTTGAATGGTTTGTATGAATGTATCTTGTGTGCATGTTGTTCAACTGCATGTCCATCATTCTGGTGGAACCCTGATAAATTCTTGGGCCCTTCAGCATTGTTAAATGCATACCGTTTTATCATCGATTCACGTGATACAGCAACTCAAGACCGTTTATCGCGTCTTGATGACCCGTTCTCGTTGTTCCGTTGTAAAGGGATTATGAACTGTGTATCTGTTTGTCCTAAAGGTTTGAATCCAACTAAAGCAATCGGTCACATCCGTAACATGCTGTTAGATCAAGCGGGCTAATCTACATCAGTCGTTAAAAAAAGCACATCATCATGGTGTGCTTTTTTTATGTTTTTAATATCGTTGTGATTAATGGGGTTGTGCAAAAAACACATATGAAAATGTCTGTGGTTAAGCAGGTTTTTTTTGAGTGTTGATTTGAATTGCTTAAAACTAAATCTAAAATGGAACAAAAGCTTGTTTAATTGTTGTGAAGTTGTTCGAATCGGCAATGTAAGGCGTTAATATAGAGTTTGAATCTGCAAAGTTGCTATTAAAATGTTATCCTATAACGTAAGTAAAGAGAGCCAGTTTAAATATTGTGCTCTTTTTTGTTATATATGATTTGGTAGTGTAGAACTTTGGTCTACATGGGGTCTAATTATTAGCTAAAGCACCATATATTAGATGAAAATAATGGTTATGTATTTCGCTAGTTTATGAGAGGTATGTGTCAAAAAAATCAATCGTAACTAGAGAACATGTTACGATTTAATACAAAGTAATATGTGGAAAAAGTACTTTATTTGCGTACATTTTTTCAACATTTTGGGTTGTATGTAAGGTTTATAAATAAAGATAAATCGCTTTAGAAAAATTAAGTCGTGTGCTTGTTTTTTCTAAGTCGATTTGCAAAAAATTGCTCGATTTTGGTCGAGTATTTTAATGAGTGATGATGCCGCTAAGGGGCGTTATGATTCATTGTTCACATTGGGTTTTCCCTGATGTAGTGATAACGCCCCACGGTTTATGCCTTATGGGGGTTAATGTCATATTACCAATTTGACGTTATTAATCATGGGTTCGCTTAAAAAGCATCCTGAAAATGTTTTTGCAATAGGAAATGGGTCCACAAATGCAAGAAGTTGCTGACGCAATGCGTCTTGACACTGAACTTTCCGCTGACAGTGCAGCGTATATTGAAGAACTTTATGAACATTATTTGACGTCACCAGATTCTGTAGGGTCTGACTGGCGTGAATATTTCGATAAATTCCCTAAAGGTGATCAACCACATAGCAATGTACGTGAGCAATTCCTTTTATTAGGTCGCAATTCAAGTCGCGTTCAACCTGTTGTTCAAAGTGCCGTAAGTTCTGAACATGAGCGTCGTCAAATTGGCGTTTTACAGCTTATTGCTGCTTATCGTAATCGTGGTCATCAAAAAGCAAAATTAGATCCTTTAGGTTTGGCTAAACGTGAAGATGTTCCAGATTTAGATCTTGCTACGCACGGTTTAACCAAATCAGATTTAGATACAGTATTTAATGCAGGTAACCTTGCTTTAGGTAAGTCTGAAGCGACTTTAGGTGAAATGGTTAACGCAATGGAAGCAACATATTGTGCTTCTATTGGTGTTGAATACATGCACATTGTTGATACCAAAGAAAAACGCTGGATTCAACAACGTCTTGAAGGTGCTAAAGGTCAATTTGGCTTTACTGCTGACCAGAAAAAACATGTTTTAGAGCGCTTAACAGCTGCTGAAGGTCTAGAAAAATTCCTAGGCAATAAATATGTTGGCGCTAAACGTTTTGGTGTTGAAGGCGGTGAGTCTTTCATTCCAATGGTAAACGAACTGATTCAACGTGCAGGTGCTGTAGGTTGTAAAGAAGTCGTGATTGGTATGCCACATCGTGGACGTTTAAACTTACTTGTAAATATCATGGGTAAAAACCCGGCTGATTTATTTGGTGAGTTTGAAGGTAAATCAATTCATAAGAAAGGTTCGGGTGACGTTAAGTATCACCAAGGTTTTTCTTCAAACGTAATGACTCCAGGTGGCGAAGTTCATTTGGCATTGGCGTTTAACCCATCGCATTTAGAAATCGTTGGACCTGTAGTTGAAGGTTCTGTACGTGCGCGCCAAGTACGTCGTAAAGACATTGGTGGTGATGATGTATTACCAGTCATTGTCCATGGTGATGCAGCATTTGCAGGTCAAGGTGTCAACCAAGAAACCTTCCAAATGTCACAAACACGTGGTTATACCGTTGGCGGTACAGTTCATATTGTGGTGAACAACCAAGTTGGTTTTACCACATCTGACCCACGTGATGCACGTTCTACAGAATATTGTACCGACATTGCGAAAATGATTCAGGCACCAATTTTCCATGTTAATGGTGATGATCCTGAATCGGTATTGTTTATTTCACAATTGGCACATGATTTCCGTCATACATTCCGTAAGGATGTTGTGATTGACATGTTCTGCTACCGTCGTCGTGGTCATAACGAAGCGGATGAGCCAGCTGCAACTCAACCCATGATGTATCAAGTGATTAACAAAAAAGCGACTACGCGTACGCTTTATGCTGATCAATTGGTGCAAGAAAACGTATTAGACCGTTCTTCAGCAGATGCGATGGTTGAAAAATACCGTGCAGATCTAGAAGCGGGTAAACACGTTGCGAACGCATTGGTACTTGAACCAAACGAAAAAATGTTTGTCGATTGGACACCTTATTTGGGTCACGATTATACAGACGTTTGGGATACCACTTTCCCAATCGAGCGTTTGAAAGAGCTTGGCACGAAAATGCGCGAGCTTCCTGAAGGCTTCGTGATGCAACGTCAGGTATCTAAAGTGATTGATGATCGCTTGAAGATGCAAACGGGTGAAATGCCACTAAACTGGGGCGCTGCAGAAGTTTTAGCTTATGCAACGATTCTTGATGATGGTTATTTGGTTCGTTTAACGGGTGAAGACGTTGGTCGTGGTACTTTCTCGCACCGTCATGCGAAATTACATAACCAAGTTGATGGTTCTGTTTATATTCCGCTTTGCCATATTAAAGAAAATCAACCACGTACTGCAATTTATGACTCATTATTGTCAGAAATGGCGGTTCTTGCGTTTGAATATGGTTATGCAACCACGTTACCGAAAAGCTTGGTAATTTGGGAAGCTCAGTTCGGTGACTTCGCTAACTGTGCACAGGTTGTGATTGACCAATTCATCGCTTCAGGTGAAACCAAATGGGAACGTGTGTGTGGTTTAACCATGCTTCTTCCACATGGTTTTGAAGGTCAGGGGCCAGAGCATTCATCTGCACGTTTAGAACGTTTCTTACAGCTATGTGCTGAAGACAACATGCAAGTGATTACACCGACTACGCCTGCGCAGATTTTCCATGCCATGCGTCGTCAAGCGGTTCGTCCAATTCGTAAGCCAATGATCGTGACTTCACCGAAGTCATTGCTTCGTCACAAACTTGCAACGTCTACTTTAGAAGAACTTGCAACTGGCACATTCCAAACTGTGATTGATGAAGTGGATCAAATCAACAAAGCAGACGTAACGCGTGTGGTGCTTTGTGGTGGTAAGGTTTACTACGATTTACTTGAAAAACGTCGTGCAGAAGAACTTAAGAACACTGCAATCGTTCGTGTTGAACAATTGTATCCGTATCCAGAACAACGTATTGCGGAAGTCCTTGCATCTTATCCAAACATCCAAGAACTGGTTTGGTGTCAGGAAGAGCCGAAAAACCAAGGCGCTTGGTTGTTCATCGCACCACGTTTATATGAAGGTGTGATGAAATCTGCTCAACAGATTCGCATTAGCTATGCAGGTCGTGAAGCTTCTGCTGCACCGGCTTGTGGTTCACCATACTTACATGCAAAACAACAAGCTCAGCTCGTGAATGACGCATTAGCGATCGTAGCTGAACAATCAGGAGATTCTAAATAATGGCAACCGAAATTAAAGCACCGGTATTCCCAGAGTCAGTTGCTGACGGAACAATTGCAACTTGGCACAAACAACCAGGTGAAGCAGTATCACGTGATGAAGTGATCTGCGATATTGAAACTGATAAAGTTGTTTTAGAAGTTGTTGCTCCTGCTGATGGTACAATTGCGTCAATCATTAAAGGTGAAGGCGAAACAGTTCTATCAAACGAAGTGATTGCTCAGTTTGAAGAAGGTGCTGTATCTGGCGCGGCTCAAACTCAAGCAGTTCAGTCTGAAGTAAAAGTGGAACAAGCTGCATCTCAAACTGAAGCAGGTGCTTCACCTGTAGTTGAGCGTGCTCAACCTGTATCTGATCAAGCGCCTGCGGTACGTAAAGCTTTAACTGAAACTGGCATTGCTGCTGGTGATGTTTCGGGTACTGGTCGTGGTGGTCGCATTACGAAAGAAGATGTTGCAAATCATCAAACTAAACCAGCGATTCCTGCTGCTGCACCGTTAAGCGTAGCGATTGGTGAACGTATTGAAAAACGCGTTCCGATGACGCGTTTACGTAAGCGTGTTGCTGAACGTCTGCTTGCTGCAACTCAGCAAACTGCAATGCTTACTACATTCAATGAAGTAAACATGAAGCCAATCATGGATATGCGTGCACAATTTAAAGATGCGTTTGAAAAACGTCATGGTGCACGTTTAGGCTTCATGTCATTCTTCGTAAAAGCGGCGACTGAAGCACTAAAACGCTATCCAGCTGTAAACGCATCGATTGATGGTGATGATATTGTTTATCATGGTTATTATGACATCGGTGTAGCTGTTTCTTCTGAACGTGGTTTAGTGGTTCCTGTTCTTCGTGACACAGATCGCATGAACTATGCTGAAGTTGAAAACGGTATCCGTGCATACGCAGGTAAAGCGCGTGATGGTAAGCTTGGCATTGAAGATATGACTGGTGGTACGTTCACGATCACGAACGGTGGTACTTTCGGTTCATTATTATCTACTCCGATTTTGAATACGCCACAAACAGCGATCTTGGGTATGCATAAAATCCAAGAGCGCCCGATGGCTGTAAATGGTCAAGTAGAAATCTTACCAATGATGTACTTAGCGCTTTCTTATGACCATCGTTTAATCGATGGCAAAGAAGCAGTAGGTTTCCTTGTAGCAATTAAAGAATTGTTAGAAGAGCCAGCTCGACTTATTCTTGATCTTTAATTCATCATTTATAACGAATAAAAGCGGATTTAAAGTGATCCTTTAAATCCGCGTTTGGAGATAAAAATGTCTCAACAGTTTGATCTTGTTGTGATCGGCGGTGGACCGGGTGGTTATGAAGCAGCGATTCGTGCTGCTCAACTTGGTTTCAAAGTTGCTTGTATTGAAAAACGCATTCATAAAGGCAAACCATCTTTAGGTGGTACATGCTTAAACGTGGGTTGTATTCCGTCTAAAGCATTGCTTGACTCTTCACACCGTTATGAGGATACCGTTCAGCACTTAGATGATCATGGTATTACCACAGGTGACGTGAAGTTTGATCTTGCAAAATTACTTGCACGTAAAGACAAAATTGTTGACCAACTTACCATGGGTATTGATGGCCTTCTAAAAGGTAACGGTATCGAGTGGTTAAAAGGTACAGGTAAATTACTTGCAGGTAAAAAAGTAGAATTTGTATCTCACGAAGGTGAAACTCAAGTTTTAGAGCCTAAGTACGTGATTCTTGCAACGGGTTCTGTGCCAATTAACATCCCATCAGCACCAGTTGATCAAAACATCATTGTTGACTCAACTGGCGCACTAGAATTCCAAGAAGTACCTAAGCGTTTAGGTGTGATTGGTGCAGGCGTGATTGGTCTAGAGCTTGGTTCGGTATGGCGTCGTTTGGGTGCTGAAGTTGTTGTATTTGAAGCAATGGATGCATTCTTACCAATGGCTGATAAAGCTTTGGCAAAAGACTACCAAAAACTGTTGACTAAGCAAGGTATGGATATTCGTATCGGTGCGAAAGTTGCAGGTACAGAAGTCAATGGTTCAGAAGTTACTGTTCAGTACACCCAAGGCGGCGAAGACAAAACTCAAACTTTCGATAAATTGATCGTTTGTGTCGGTCGTCGTGCTTATGCTGAAGGTTTATTGGCAGATGATTCAGGCATTAAATTGACTGAACGTGGTTTGGTTGATGTCAACGATTGGTGTGCAACTTCTGTTGAAGGTGTATATGCGATTGGTGACTTAGTCCGCGGTCCAATGCTTGCACATAAAGCAATGGAAGAAGGCGTAATGGCTGTTGAACGTATTCACGGTCATGCAGCTCAAGTCAACTATGACACGATCATTTCTGTGGTCTACACACACCCAGAAGCGGCGTGGGTCGGTTTAACAGAACAGCAAGCTGTCGAGAAAGGCCACGAAGTTAAAACCGGTCAATTCGGTTTCGCTGCAAATGGCCGTGCAATGGCTGCTGGTGAAAATGCTGGTTTTGTGAAGTTTGTTGCTGATGCGAAAACAGATCGTTTATTGGGTATGCATGTGATTGGACCTGCTGCGTCTGACATCGTTCACCAAGGTATGATTGCACTTGAGTTTGTATCTTCTATTGAAGACCTACAATTGATGACTTTCGGTCACCCAACATTCTCTGAAGTGGTTCATGAAGCTGCTCTGGCGGTGGATGGACGTGCGATTCACGCGATTCAGCGTAAACGTAAGTAAGATTAAAAAAAGAGCGACTTAGGTCGCTCTTTTTGCATTTGGTGGTTGTTTTTATTGGAACAATCATCTAAAAATAAAGATAAGAAAGATTTTAAAAAAATGCCAATACTGCTTTGACGGATGTCTGGGTATTAGTGGTTCATAACAAAGTGAAGAAGTAATAAAAGGTTATTCAATGAATTTACATGAGTATCAAGCAAAAGCGTTATTAAAAAAATATGGTATGCCAGTTCAAGAAGGTGTACTCGCAACAAATGCAGAAGAAGCCGTAAAAGCTTTTGAGCAACTGGGTGGTAAATTTGCGGTAATGAAAGCCCAAGTACACGCCGGTGGTCGAGGTAAAGCGGGCGGTGTAAAAGTGGTGAAGTCGGCTGCCGAGGCTGCTGATTATGCCAATCAAATTATTGGTACACGTTTAGTGACTTATCAAACGGATGCTAATGGTCAACCTGTAAATAGTGTCCTTGTTTGTGAAGATGTTTACCCAGTTGAACGTGAACTGTATTTGGGTGCAGTGGTTGATCGTTCGAGTCGTCGAGTCACATTTATGGCATCTACTGAAGGTGGTGTCGAAATTGAAAAAGTCGCTGAAGAAACACCTGAAAAAATTATTAAAGTTGAAGTTGATCCTTTGGTTGGATTACAGCCATTTCAAGCACGTGAAGTCGCTTTTGCACTTCATTTAAAAGGTGGACAAATCAATCAATTTGTTCAAGTGATGACTGCGGCTTATGCAGCATTTATTGAAAATGATTTTGCTTTGTTTGAGATTAATCCATTATCTGTACGTGAAAATGGTGACATTCTGTGTGTCGATGCCAAAGTAGGGATCGACTCAAATGCTTTATATGGTTTACCTAGCATTGCCGCGCTACGTGATAAGTCGCAAGAAAATGAGCGTGAGCTGAAAGCATCTGAGTTTGACCTGAACTATGTAGCACTTGAAGGCAATATTGGTTGTATGGTCAATGGTGCAGGTTTGGCGATGGCGACCATGGATATTATTAAATTGTATGGTGGTCAGCCTGCAAACTTCCTTGATGTTGGGGGGGGGGCAACCAAAGAGCGTGTGATTGAAGCCTTTAAAATTATTTTATCAGATAGCTCAGTTCAAGCTGTTCTGATCAATATTTTTGGTGGAATTGTACGTTGTGACATGATTGCTGAAGCAATTATTGCAGCGGTTCAAGAAGTAAATGTTACTGTACCTGTGGTGGTTCGCTTAGAAGGCAACAATGCAGAGTTAGGTGCAAAATTACTAGATGAATCGGGTTTGAAATTGATTTCTGCGAATGGGCTTGCTGATGCCGCAGAAAAAGTTGTTGCTGCAGTGAAAGCGTAAGGGGTATCAATCATGAGCGTATTAGTAAATAAAAACACCAAAGTATTGGTACAAGGCTTTACCGGTAAAAACGGTACTTTTCATTCAGGACAAGCACTCGATTACGGTACAAAAGTTGTGGGTGGTGTAACACCTGGAAAAGGTGGTCAGGTTCATTTAGATCTTCCTGTGTTTAATACCATGAAAGAAGCGGTCAATTCGACTGGTGCGGATGCTTCAGTGATTTATGTTCCTGCACCATTTGTATTGGATTCAATTGTGGAAGCGGTTGATTCAGGTGTTAAATTGATTGTGGTGATTACTGAGGGTGTACCGACTTTAGATATGCTCAAAGCAAAACGCTATCTTGAAACATATGGTAATAACGTGCGCCTAATTGGGCCAAACTGTCCGGGGATTATCACACCAGGTGAATGTAAAATCGGTATTATGCCTGGGCATATTCATCAGCCGGGTAAAATCGGGATTATTTCGCGTTCAGGCACATTAACTTATGAAGCTGTAGCACAAACGACTAAACTCGGTTTAGGTCAGTCAACCTGTATTGGTATTGGTGGTGATCCAATTCCAGGTATGAATCAAATTGATTGCTTGAAATTGTTCCAAGAAGATCCACAAACAGAAGCCATTATCATGATTGGCGAAATTGGTGGTACTGCGGAAGAAGAAGCTGCGGAATATATTCAATCTAACGTGACGAAGCCAGTTGTAGGTTATATTGCAGGGGTAACTGCTCCTAAAGGTAAGCGTATGGGGCATGCGGGTGCAATTATTTCGGGTGGTAAAGGAACTGCTGAGGAAAAATTTGCTGCCTTTGAAAAAGCGGGTATGGCTTATACACGTAGCCCAGCAGAACTGGGTTCGACTATGTATGCAGTACTGAAGGAAAAAGGTTTGCTTTAATTCAAAAAGTTATAAAAAGCCCTCAATTTTAACTGCACCCCGAAAATTGGACACTTTAGTCTAATTTGAAGGGTGCTTTTCTATAGCTAAATATTCTCAAAAATTCAAACCCAAGCTTGTCCGATGCTATTTCAATAATAAAAGTGGTAACAGAAAGGTGAGTATCTATTTCAATACAGATGAAAGCCTTACAGTGGCTAACTATGATTAAATTATTGTTTATAAAAGTTATTCTATTTGAATCAAATCTTGAATAATCAGTTTTTTCATTTTAAATAATGCTGCGAGAGCATTAGGATTATTTGTTAAAATTTCCCATAAATTTTGCGGGACAATTTGCCAACTGACACCAAACTGATCTTTACACCAACTACACTGGTCTTCAGTGCCATGTAAGGTGATGGCATTCCAATAATAGTCAATTTCAGCTTGATCTTTGCATTCAATCACTAAGGATACGGCTTCACTAAATTCGAAATTTTGTTGCATGCCACTGTCCATTGCCATCAAAGTAAGGTCGTTGGCTGTAAATTGTGCATGCTTTACTTGTCCAGCATATTCGCCCTCGCTATATTTTAGAACACCTTGAGATTGAAAGTTTTTAAATAGCGTTTGATAGAAACTCAATGCAGTTAGGCATTGTCCTTGATATGAACCGCAATACATGAGCGTTGGGATAATTTTTTGCTGATTGACATCCGATAGTTTGCCTAAATACAGCTGCCAATTAAAACCATGTTGGTCTTGTAACCAACCATAATAATCACTCCAAGCATATTGATCTAATTCCATTAGCGCGAAGCCGCCACCATCAATTAATCGTTTCCAATATTCATCAATTTCAGCACGACTTTCACAAATGACCATAAAAGAAATAGAAGGATTGGTTGTGAAAGGAGGACCACCGTTAATCCCTAAAAAAGGCACACCTGAAAATTGTGCCATAACTGCTGCATTATTTTCATAGGTAATTTGACTATCTGGGAAAATAGAGCAATACCATTCCAATGCCGCTTTGGCATTTTCTTTAAACCGCAAAGCAGGGTAAATAGAGTGAGTCATTATTGTGCTCTATATATGCAGTATCAGCAGCTAATGTAGCTTTCTTTAGAGATAACTCAAGTAAGTTTACGTAGATTGGTTGTATGAAATTTATTCAATCTGAAATAAAAAATGCAGCGTTTGGCTGCATTTTTTAGATTTTAGGGACTTACTTCGCTGAATTGACTTGAGGTCTTAAATTCTGCGTTAAGCCATTATCACCATCTTGAATATACCCAGTTCATTCATCAGGTTATCAATCAGTGGTGCTTGAGTGCGATAACGTAATGAACTATTCACCACTTGATCAGATAGGGAAATTTGTCTTTGATCTGAATAGCCTTCACCTTGTGCACTTTTGCCACCAATATTGCCTAAACCAGTGACTTAAAAATTTAATATAATCAATATATTATATAACTTGCATAAGTCAAAAAATGTTCAATATTCGAGTTTTTAAAATCAGCACTGCCTCATTTTATTGCTTCAGTTTTTATGCCTTTGCGTAGGCATTATCTCTACTTTTGAAAGGTCAAAAGTAGACAAAAACCTTTTATTTCCCATACACGACGTCCTTGTCGTGATGGGAAACGTGTGGCATCCATGCCACACTCATGAATCCAATACCTGCTAAAGTTTGTTTTTTTAACTTTGCTTTACGAAGTGCTTGTATTGATCAAAAAATGATTTATGAAAGAAGTCTATTAAATAGATTTAACGCTTTCACAGATGAATTTGGGTAAATATTTCAATAATGCCAAGCGAATCTGCATCTCGACTTGTTCAGAAGATAAGATGTTATTGGCTTCATTGACTGCACGTGTAAATAACATGAGTTTATGATATGAATGTGATGTCAGTTATGCTTTAGGGGGATTCTTTTTAATCAATTATTTTGTTGAAATGAAGGTAAGGGTAGAATTTATACCATTAAAAACAGCGCATAAAAAATCAAGAGATGCCAATGGTTCGTATTCTGCTATGCAGGGTATTCCAGCACAATTTCATCTTAATATAAGCAGGTCTGCATTCGGGCCTTCATATCTAAGGCTTGCTGCATAATAAAGCTTTTCATCCAATTATACTGTTGACCCATGGGGTTGGTCTTAATTGCACTATTTAGAAAGTCGAGCTTTTCTTGGTGAAATAATTGGCTTTCAAGAGCATCTTCTAATTGGGTATTATTTGCCATTAAAGGTAGACGAATCAAATAAAATGCTTTGGGATAGTTATAAAAAGTATAAAGTAAATTAAAAGCTTTCTGATCTGCTTTTAAATGCCCCGCACCAATTGCATTGCTACGGTCTTGATTGCTGTGGGTTAAGCCAAGTAAAAATTCAAATGTATTATTCGAAAGTCGTAGACCAAATTGTAGGCCAATTTGGTCAGCCGTAAGCTCGTGCTGAACAAAATTATTGAGGACTGAACCATCATCATTTAAGGCTTCTTGTAGCACCAATATATGCGAATGATGTTGATAGATATAGCCTGCCAGTTGTGCATTTTCTAGGTTGGTTTTAACAATTTCGATCGTGTGGTCTAGCGTAAGCATTATTCAACACAGCATAAGATATGGGGGAGTATTTAGGTACTGTATAAAATTTTTAAGCTGAATAAAATACATGTTTTAGATAAATGACCGATCAGCTTGTATTTTGTACATTTTAATACACAAGTTGTTGCATCGGCTGTATTTGAGTAAAATCATCGCGCATTTCAAATTGATCATTAATAAAAACTTATACTTATTATTAGATAAGCTCTATATGATAATTTTGAATATCAATATAATAAAACAAGCAATAACTCAGATAACTAAATCTTTATAATGAATATATATATTTTAAAAGTGTAATAAGTACACGTTGATCTGAGCTGGTGTTGTCAATGTCCATAAATAAGGAAAGACTTACTCATCTTAAACAGCTTGAAGCTGAGAGTATTCACATTATCCGTGAAGTGGCTGCCGAATTTGAAAATCCGGTCATGTTGTATTCTATTGGTAAAGATTCGGCAGTCATGCTGCATCTTGCGCTAAAAGCATTTTATCCTGCAAAACTTCCATTCCCACTATTGCATGTCGATACAGGCTGGAAGTTTAAAGAGATGATCACATTCCGAGACGACATGGCAAAAACCCATGGTTTCGATTTGATCGTGCATCAAAATAAAGAAGGTAAAGATGCTGGGATCAACCCATTTGATCATGGCAGTTCAAAATATACCGACATCATGAAAACGCAGGGCTTAAAACAAGCACTGGACAAATACGGTTTTGATGCAGCCTTTGGTGGTGCACGTCGTGATGAAGAAAAATCACGTGCTAAAGAACGTGTTTATTCGTTCCGTGATAGCAAGCATCGTTGGGACCCTAAAAACCAACGTCCTGAACTTTGGAATCTTTACAACGGTAAAGTGAACAAAGGCGAAAGTATTCGTGTGTTCCCATTGTCAAACTGGACTGAGCTTGATATTTGGCAATACATCTATTTGGAAAGTATTCCATTAGTGCCTTTATATTTGGCTGCAGAACGTCCTGTGGTTGAACGTAGCGGTACACTCATCATGGTTGATGATGAACGTATGCCTTTAAAAGAAGGTGAAGTTCCACAAATGAAATCGGTACGTTTCCGTACTTTAGGCTGTTACCCATTAACGGGGGCTGTTGAATCAACTGCCAACACCTTGCCGGAAATTATCCAAGAAATGTTGCTTGCCACAAGCTCTGAACGTCAAGGTCGTATGATTGATCACGACGAAGCAGGCTCGATGGAAAAGAAAAAGCAAGAAGGCTATTTCTAATTTCCTGAAGCAATCCCTCTTTTAAAAGAGGGATTTAGGGAGATTAAAAACCAATTTCTAACGAATTTGTGGAGTTTGAGCAATGTCTCATCAATCTGAACTGATTAGCCAAGATATCTTGGGCTATTTAAAACAGCACGAAAATAAAGACTTATTACGCTTTTTGACTTGCGGTAACGTCGATGATGGTAAATCTACCTTAATTGGTCGTTTACTTTATGATTCAAAATTGATCTATGAAGATCAATTGCAAGCCGTGACTCGTGACTCGAAAAAAGTCGGTACAACGGGTGATGCACCAGATTTGGCGCTTCTTGTAGATGGTTTACAAGCAGAACGTGAGCAGGGCATTACCATTGATGTCGCATATCGTTATTTCTCCACTGAAAAACGTAAGTTCATCATTGCCGATACGCCGGGGCATGAGCAATACACGCGCAATATGGCAACAGGTGCGTCTACTTGTGACCTTGCGATTATTTTGATTGATGCGCGTTATGGCGTGCAAACGCAAACACGTCGTCATACGTATATTGCAAGCTTGCTGGGTATTAAGAACATTGTTGTTGCTATTAACAAAATGGACTTGGTTGAATTTTCTGAAGCACGTTTCAATGAAATTCAAACTGAATACGCAGGCTTTATTGCACAATTGGGTGACCGTAAGCCAAGCAACATCATCTTTACGCCTATTTCTGCATTGAATGGCGATAACGTGGTGAATGTTTCGGAACACACACCGTGGTACAAGGGCGAAACCCTGATGGGTACGCTTGAATCTGTGCAAATTAACCGCGATACAGCGCAACGTGATTTCCGTTTCCCTGTGCAATATGTGAATCGTCCAAACCTCGACTTCCGTGGTTTTGCGGGCACCATTGCACTGGGTGAAATCAACGTGGGCGATAAAGTTGTTGCTTTACCATCGGGTAAGTCTTCAACAGTTAAAGAAATTGTGACGTTTGATGGCAACCTTGAACATGCATTTGCAGGTCAGGCGGTGACATTAACGCTAAATGATGAGATTGATGTATCACGCGGTAATATGTTGGTACGTGCGGATCAGGGTGTTCCTGCAATTTCACGTGCTGTAAAAGCGACTGTAGTATGGATGGCGGATCAACCGCTGGTACTTGGTAAGCTATATAACATTAAAATTGGTACGCAAACTGTTCCAGCTAAAGTGACTGGCATTAACTTCCGTACCAATGTGAACACACTTGAGCAAATGCAAGTGGATCATCTTGATCTCAACGCCATTGCCAATGTGACTGTTGAATTTGATGCACCAGTGGTGTTTGATCGTTATCAAGACAGCCGTTATACAGGTTCGTTTATTTTCATTGATCGTTTGAATAACGTAACGATTGGTGCGGGTATGGTGGAAGAGTCTGTTGAATGGTCTGCACATAGCAACCCTGTAACAGCAGAAGACCGTGCAGCACGTTTGGGTCAAAAACCTGCGTCTATTACGGTGTCGAATAAAGCTTTGGAAAATGCACAAGCACTTGAGAGCTTATTGCTTCAACAAGGTATTGTTGCTTTTGCTAAAGCGGATTTAGATGTTGCGCAAGTCGCATTGCTTCGTGAAACAGGGATTGCGGTAATTACCTCTGTGACTGAAGGTACAGATGTTGCGTTTACGCAAGATGCTGTTGAAGAGCTTGCTGAAAAAATTGTGGAATTGGTTCGTCTGTAAGACTGAGCTGATTTAAAAGGAAACCTGTCTTTATGATGGGTTTTCTTTATTTTTGAAAAGTTTATTTATTGTGTCAATTTCATATTTTCTGATCATACTTTCTTTAAAATGAGGCTCAATGTAAAAAGCAAAGGAAAGTAACCCAGTCAGTTTTTCAATATCTTCTTTTTGTGTATTAAGTCCTATTTTATATTTATGTAACATTGATGAAATTAGACGCTTTTTATCACGACCTATAGAAATATTATTTTCATTAGTTAGTATTAATCCTGTAACCTTTCGTTGAAAGGCTTTTGAAATAAATGAAGTTTTCTCAGGATTTATTCGTATACCTTTCTTATAGGTGGTATTAAGTATTTGTTGAATTTGTTTAGGTAAAACATAAAGTACATTTTTTTCTTGTGTGGAAAAGGTTAAATCGTCTGCATATCTTGAGTAAGTGATATTTAAATTACGACATAAGCTAGAAATTTGATTATCAAATTCATACATTACAAAATTTGAAATTAATGGTGAACTCGGCGCGCCAATACTTAAAACTAGTTTTTGTTTTCTGTAAGGTTTCCAGAATAAAAAATTTGCAAGTAGTGCAGAATCAATTTTTGATAAATGGATGTTTTGAGTATTTAATGCATTGAAAAAAATTAACGGTGTGATACTTGGGAAAAACTCTTTAAAATCCATTTTTAAAATAAAATCATTATTCGAGTGGAGTGCAGCATTATCTTTAATACTAATATTATTCATGTAAGCATAAGAACTATGATGAATACTTAATTTTGTTTTAAGTATTTTTACTATTACTCGTTGTATGTATTTTAGTTCTTTAGCAGGGTGAGCAATGATTCTTTCCCCACCATTTTTTTTTGGAATCGGATAGACTTTATATCTATGAGGGCATGTTTTTGAAAAATTAAAAAGTTCTTTTTCACTCATGTATAAGTGACTTTGAAGCTGGCCTGATATGTTTAATTCCATATTACTGTCCTTGAATCACATTTAATACATGTAGACGTTTTGTATCAACTAAAGTATCTAAAAACTCTTTTATGGCTAATCGAATTTTTAAAAATTCAAATCTTTCTTTTGCTATATAGTTGAATTTAACTTTTGTAATTTTATGATCAGACGGGTAGTAAAAAGTTTTTGAAGAAACAGATTCTTTATCTAAAAAATCTAATTTATATAAAAGATAGCAAATTTTTTTAATTCGACTTCTAGTTATATTTTTATCATTGAAAAGTAGTTGTATAATATTCAATATTTCATATTCAGAAATTGGGAAAAAAAGACGAACAATTTCATATATGCATAATATTATATGTGAAAAATCATTTGGATTGATCTTAGTGTTAGTTGTGGGGCTTTTTAAATGATCATTAATGTCTCCACATATAAAATTTAGTGTTTGATTATCTAATTCTTTAAATTTTTTACAATATGGCCAGTCATAGTCTAGTACTGAAGTATCTTTTAAATTTTTTAAAGCTAATAATGGGCCTAAATTAATAAATGAGTCTTCAAAAGTATGAGCCTTATTTCTAATGACAACTAATTTTTTTTGATATTCATCATTACTCAGAAATATGCCTAATTCAGTAAGAGTACCAGGGCTTTCTAAAATGATTAATATTAAGTCACTGATTTTTGCAATATCTGATTCGAATTCAAGCAGGTCATCATAGACAGTTAAATAGTCTTTTAAATCTTCTGCTGTTCTAAGATTAAAATTAGAATTATTTATTGGTGCATATTCAATTAAATATTTTCTCAAACTTTCAAAGAAATAACGATCATCTACTTTATCGATTTTTTTATCTAATGAACCACCGCAAATAAAAATCAATGGGTGTGTATAAGTAAGAGTGGATTTATTTATGTCCCATTTGGAGACTTCTTCTAAAAGTAAATCTTCGTAAGTCATCTTTTATCTACATAAAAAGAAATGGGCATATGCCCATTTCAAAAAACTCTTTACACAGGGATGCGGTAATTTCATTTTTCCGATTCCTTTAGGATGAGGAAAAAGGGAATTAGCGCAACCCTAGAAGTTGACAATCGATTAGAGTTCGGCGAAACGCCGAACTATTTAGGTTTTAGTAACCTAAATAAAGCTAAAGAGTTCTCTCAAAATTATATACGATTTATTAAATAAAGTAAGTGGTTAGCTTAAATAGACTTTAATTTTTATTCTATCAACTATAAAACAGTGCTTTAAATAAAAAAAACACTATAAGATACATCTTAATTTAATTAAGCTATATCTTAGTTATGTCTAAAACTCCAAATTCAGAACTACTTACAGGCTTAGAAAGCACCCAAACACCACGTAAAAACCGCCTGTTTGAAGCAGGGCATATGAAGCTCGTGGTGTTACATCTCATCTCGCTCGCACCTAAACATGGCTATGAAATTATTAAAGAAATAGTGAGATCGTTGGTGGTGGTTACACCCCAAGCGCAGGTACGATTTATCCAACACTGAATTATCTAGAAGATATGCAGTTCATCTCCGCAGAAAAAATCGAAGGTGATCGTAAGCAATACAGCATCAGCCAAACAGGCGTAGAACATTTAAATGCTCGGCAAACACAAGTCGAAAACATTCTAGCTCGATTCGAAACCCGACGCGAAATTCAAAACAATCAGCAATACATCGACATTCATCGTGCGATGGAAAATCTAAAAACCTTTTTACGCCTGAAGCTGAAAAACTCAGAAACCAGTGCAGAAGAAGTCCGTCTAATTGCAGAGCAAATCGATCAAGCAGCGGTAAATATTGGCTGCTTGTAGGAGAAAAATATGAAACAACATGAATATGAAGTGACTGTAAAACATATTGCTGATGCAGAAGGTCAGCCATCAACGTATACAGAAGCATTGCAGTTTAAAGCCTATAACCATGATGATATTTTTAAAGTATTGGCGCATGTGCAGAAAACAGAACTGGTTGATGATGAATCTGCAAAGGCTTTCGCAGTTGGACTAAAACTGTTGGGTGAGGCGTTACTGGAAAATAAAGATGTACCTTTGTTTAAAGAGTTTATGCCTCAGTTTGTGCAATTTATTCAGGCGCTGAAAAAATCTGCCCCAAAAGAAAGCTAAGTGCTTATTTAATCCATATCCCTAAGGTATTTTATGTCAAATTCTCTTCCAAAATTTCATCCTAAACATATGGCTTGGCTCATGCCTTTAATCCTGTCATGTGTCATGAGTGGCGCACTGTCGTGCTTTAACCTATTGATGAATAAAGGCTTCGTCGATGGATTTATTTCGATTTGGCTGCATACATGGGTATTGTCGTGGTTGGTGGCTTTTCCATTAATTCTGGTCTTTATACCTTTGGTTCGTAAACTGCTGATGCCTTTTGTTGCTTCAGCTAATCATTCAGCAAAGTAATGTTGATCAGTCAGATAAAGTTTAGCTATTTTTTTTCTTGATGAGTTGGCTTAAGACATAAGTCCGACCTGACTTCATTCCTTTCTCCATCTATGTTCAAATAAGCTCAATAAACTTGAAAAGTAACGAACAGGGAAAGCACATGTCACAAGCAACCATGCAACACGTCATCATTACCGAAGCTGGTGGCCCAGAAAAATTAGCCTATGAAACGGTTGCTATTCCAACTGCACAAGCAGACGAAGTATTGGTTAAAGTGTATGCTTTTGGTATTAACCGTCCAGATATTTTGCAACGTCAAGGTTTATACCCAATGCCTAAAGGTGTAACACCTGTACCGGGCTTGGAAGTGGCTGGGGAGATTATTGCAGTCGGTGCAAATGTTACTCAGTTTAAAGTGGGTGACAAAGTTTGTGGGCTTACTAATGGTGGTGGCTACGCAGAATATTGCGTTGTGCCTGAAAGCCAAACTTTGAACATTCCTGAAAATGTCAGTTTTAGCCAAGCGGCAGCTATTCCGGAAACTTTCTTTACCGTCTGGGCGAATGTATTCCAAATGGCTAAAGCCAAAGCAGGCGAAACTATTTTGGTTCATGGTGGAACCAGTGGGATTGGTACGACTGCGTTGATGCTGTGTAAAGCACTTGGTCTTAAAACCTTTGCTACAGTAGGTACAGATGAAAAAGTAGCTGCAATTTCAGATTTAACAACAGCCATTAACTATAAAACTCAAGACTTTGAACAAGTGATTAATGAGAAAACGGATAATGGTGGCGTAGATGTGATTTTAGATATGGTGGGTGCACCTTATTTAGAACGTAATTTAAACCTTTTACGTCGTGATGGTCGTTTGGTCTATATCGCATTTTTGGGTGGGGCAAAAGCCAAAGAGGTAAAACTCGGTCAAATTATGATGAAACGTTTGACCATTACCGGTTCAACTATGCGAGCGCGTACCACGGCTGAAAAAGCTGAAATTGCTCAAGGCTTAAAAGGCACTGTTGCGCCACTTTGGGCAAAAGGTGAATGCTTACCTATGATCTATAAGACTTTTAAGTTTGATCAAATTGTCGATGCGCATATTGCGATGGATATAGGTGATCATGTCGGTAAGATTGTGGTGGAAGTGATTTAAAAATTTAAGTCTTCCTAAATCCCTCTGTAATAAAGAGGGATTTTTTTTCTCTGTTTTAAAAGATGAGCAGTATTGCTGTGTAAGGAGGGATTCAAAATGAAAAATGAAGATCAGTAATTAATCGCTGAATTTTTTATTATATAAATACTGTTAAACTCAAATTTCAGACATAAAAAAACCAGCATAAGCTGGGATTTTTATTGCACCATTTTAAGAAGTATTAAAATGGTGCCCGAGGCCAGACTCGAACTGGCACGCTTTGTGGGCGGGGGATTTTAAATCCCCTGTGTCTACCGATTTCACCACTCGGGCATTTTAACAAGATGGAGGCGGAGGTCGGAATCGAACCGGCGTACACGGAGTTGCAGTCCGCTGCATGACCACTCTGCCACCCCGCCATGTCTTGTTGATGCGTATATTAGCAATCTTTGAAAAAAAAACAATACTATAAATAGTGTATATGCACATAAAATCGGCATATAGAATAAAATTGTCTAAATAATCATGTATTATTTGCGAAATTGATTCATATCTACTCTGGAGATGTGCCGTGGCATTAGTTTTAGATGGTCGTGCATTGGCAAAACAAATTGAAGCTGACTTGTTAACACGTGTAGAAGCGTTAAAAGCAAAAACAGGTCGTACCCCAATTCTTGCGACGATTTTGGTCGGTGATGATGGTGCATCTGCAACGTATGTACGTATGAAAGGTAATGCTTGCCGTCGTGTCGGTATGGATTCATTAAAAATTGAATTAGGTACAGAAACCACCACTGAACAATTACTTGCTGAAATTGAGAAATTAAACGCCAACCCAGATGTTCACGGTATTTTGTTGCAACATCCAGTACCAGAGCAAATTGATGAGCGTGCATGTTTCGATGCAATCTCACTTGCAAAAGACGTAGATGGCGTAACTTGCCTTGGTTTTGGTCGTATGGCAATGGGTGAAGCAGCGTATGGTTCTGCAACGCCTGCCGGCATCATGACCATTCTAAAAGAAAATAATATTGAAATTTCAGGTCAACATGCGGTCGTTGTTGGTCGTTCTGCAATTTTGGGTAAACCAATGGCGATGATGTTGCTGCAAGCCAATGCAACAGTAACGATTTGTCATTCACGGACCAAAAATCTTCCAGAACTTGTAAAACAAGCGGATATTATTGTGGGTGCGGTGGGTAAAGCTGAATTGATCCAAAAAGACTGGATTAAACAAGGTGCTGTGGTGGTCGATGCTGGTTTCCATCCACGTGATGGCGGTGGTGTGGGTGATATTCAATTGGTTGGTATTGAAGATGTGGCATCTGCGTATACACCTGTTCCAGGTGGCGTAGGGCCAATGACCATTACCACGTTGATTCGTCAAACGGTTGAAGCTGCTGAAAAAGCTTTAGTTTAATTCGATTGATATGAGTCACGACGGAGTCTTTTCGTTGTAACTATTGATGTAAGAAGCTCGTATGTTACTTTTGTTTCGGCAAAAGTAACCAAAACCATTGCCATCTACAGAACTCGACATATTAAATCGTTGATTTAATATGTCGCAAAAATATTAATTATTTAATGATGGTCTGCCTCGAACAGCTGTAGATGGCATATCGTGTATCAAACTATCATTGTAAATTCTAATAAGTTTTCAAGGCTTATCTATGAGCTGTACTTTCCAATTTCATCAAGCCCCGGAACATTTGCTTCAAGCCTTGCATGAAGTGATTCCAAATTGTGAGCTTTTAGCTCAGCAACTCCCTGAGACTGCCATTTCACTGTGGCTTATTCCACCCATATTTCCAACCGATCGCTTGGATGATGAAGTGATTCGTCGCATTTGGAACGATACACCGTATTGGATCTTCTGTTGGGCTTCAGGATTGGCAATGGCGCAGTGGTTGCTTGCCGAGCCGCATCATGTCAAAAATAAAGTCATTTTGGACTTTGGTGCGGGATCGGGTGTCGTGGCGATTGCAGCGAAAATGGCAGGGGCAAAACGCGTGATTTGTTGTGATATAGATCCCATCAGTTTGGATTCATGCCGTGCCAATGCTGAATTAAATGATGTGGAACTCGAATATTTAGATGATCTGTATCAAGCGGAACAAGTCGATGTACTCTTGGCTGCGGATGTACTTTATGATCAATGTAATCGTTTTTTCTTAGATGAATTTTTAAAATTTGCGCTAGAAGTTTGGGTGGCAGACAGTCGAGTGAAAAACTTTAGTCATCCGAAGTATCAAAAATTGGATGAACGTAGCGCCACCACTTGGCCTGATTTGGATGAATCGAAAGAATTTCGTAATGTCAGTTTTTATAAGACGCTGTAATTAGCGTCTTATAAAGATTATTTTTATTTAAGAACAAGTATAACGAACCACACGTAATGTACTCGGACGAGCATCTAAGGCTTGGCGAGTTGCATAATCTTCGCTGTTGTATAGGTCGGGCGTATTCGATAGCCCAATGCTGGTACGGCTGTTGCCAATTTGACGACCAAATTTCTCGGGTTGAGTGGCAGGATTTACAATTTCATTGATACTTAAAATACTTAAGGTGTATTGTTTATTTGCGCCTAGAACTTTTTGACATGCACGTTGTAATTTATTTTCATCCTTTTGTTGGTTTTGACGACCAGCCAAAGTATAAGCCAATGTTGCAGTATTCTTCGATTGGCTTTCAATTTGATAGCCTGTATTGCCATTGTCTTGAAGAGGCGTGCTTTGACATGCAGCAAGCCCAAGTGCAATAAAACCTAAGCCAAGCAATTTATATCTATTGTTCATTTTCAAAAGTTCCAAGCGTTATTATTCTATTGAGTATGCCATAAGCTCGTTTTTTTAACGATCTTAGATCGGTCGATATTCCATAAAAAAGCTTTCCAATGGTGAACATTTAGAAAGCTTTTTCGATGATTTTTTAATGAAGCAGAATTGAAGCAGAATTAATGTTCTTTAATTTCTGAATGGTGTTTTGTATCTTTCATAAAAATATAAACAATCAAAGAGATAGAAATTAAAATGGTGACATAAATGAAGTACCAAGACTCATGCCCCGCTTCTTTAAAACTGAGAGCGAAAAACTCTGCTGTTCCTCCAAATAGGGTATTGGCAAGGGCATAGGGAAGGGCGACTCCTAATGCGCGGATATGGGCAGGAAACATCTCAGCTTTAACCACAGCATTAATGGATGTGTAACCTGTAACAATCACTAAACCTGCTAAGCAAATCCAAAATGCTGACCAATAATCTTGAGTTTGTCCTAATTTATCAAAGAGGAAATAGGTAAATAACACAACGAGTACACCAAAGCTAGTTATGAGTGGTTTTCGACCAACTTTATAGGACAAAGCCCCTGCGAACGGTTGTAAATATATGAAAATAAACAGTGCCAAGGTTGTATTTACGTAGCTTCAGGTTTGCTAAATCTAGAAGTATTCATCAGATATTTTTGTAGATAAGTGGCGTAGGTGTAAAAAGCAACAGTACCCCCAGCAGTTAAAAATAAAACCGTAAATGCCTGTTTAGAATAATGTTTAAATAAGGGAAACTTACTGGATTCAGGTTGGTTTTTATCTTGTTGTGCATTTTAAAAAGATTGGCTTTCTAATAATCCGTGACGAATATAAAAGACCACAATAGCGAGGCAAGAACCGATAAAGAACGAGATTCGCCATCTCCAGTCATGCAGCTGTTTTCGGTGAGCACAAATTGTAAAATGAGTAAAACGCAGAGCGCGGTGAACTGTCCTACAATAAGGGTGATGTACTGAAAAATAGAAAAAAGCCGCGTCTTTTTCTTTCTGCCATTTCACTTAGATGGGTTGCACTTGCAGCATATTCTCCACCGATATTTAAGCCTTGAATGAGTCGGACCACCACTAAAATAATCGGTGAAAATATCCCAATTTGATCATGCGTGGGAGCGATTTCGATCATCAGAGAACCATACACATAAGTGTTACGGAAAGGATAAGACCTGATTTACGCCCTTTTTTGTCCAAGTAAATGCCCATAATCTAAGCCCTCAATCAGGCGTATTAACAAGCCGACAGCGAAAATAGCAGCAGCTTGGAGTAATTGTGTAGTTGGACTACCTTTGGGGAAGAATAAATGGGCAAAATATAATGTAAATGCGGCATAGACATAGCATTCAACTAAATTACCCGCTGATCCACCCAGAATGGATTTAACCCGTGTTTTCATGTCTAAATTTGCTTGTGAGGCATTTTGTTCAATTATCTGTACAAGTCCATTTTGTTATTCTGTTTGAATGGTAAACGAATTGTTTTAACGGTATAAGATAAGCGTCTGGGTTTTTGGTTTTGTATGAAAAGTGTTCGGTATTAATTTTTTTAAAGGAGTAGGTTTAAAAGAAAGGGAGCATAAGTTGTTGCTGTAAATACTTTAAGTTTTGATGTGAAATGGTTATTTTATTTGCATTAAGCTGACAGATAATTTCTCAGTGTCATTTCACTTTAAATGGTGTTAAGTTTTATAAAATAAGAAGAAATTTAAGCCCGTTTTTTGAATAATATAAGGGAGGTGATCATGCAAGTTAGTCATCCAGTTTATGATGTTGTTGTTGTTGGTGGTGGTATTAATGGCGTTGGTGTTGCTGTTGACGCTGTAGGACGTGGCTTGTCTGTATTCCTATGTGAAAAGGATGATTTAGCCAGCCATACTTCTTCAGCGAGCAGTAAGCTTATTCATGGTGGTTTACGTTATCTTGAGCATAAAGAGTTTCGTCTGGTACATGAAGCTTTAGTAGAACGAGAGATTTTACTAGCCAAAGCACCTCATATTATTCGTCCTTTACGTTTTATTATGCCTCATCAGCCACATTTACGTCCTGCATGGCTGATTCGAACAGGCTTATTTTTTTATGATCATTTGGGTAAAAGAGAAAAATTAGCAGGTTCAAATCATATTACTTTTGATGCTGCAACAAGCCCTTTAAAAGCAGAAATTACACAGGGTTTTGAATATTCTGATTGTACTGTAGATGATGCACGATTAGTGGTTTTAAATGCGATACAGGCGCGGGAACGAGGGGCTCATATTGCGACCCAAACCCGATGTACATCAGCTTACCGTGAAAATGGCTTGTGGGTGGTTCATTTAGAAAATATGCAAGGCAGTTATACCGTTCAGGCTAAAGCGTTGGTGAATGCTGCTGGGCCGTGGGTGGCTCAATTTATTCAACAAAATTTAAAACAAAAATCACCTTATGGTCTGCGACTAGTTCAAGGTAGTCATATTATTGTGCCGAGAATATATGATGGAGATAAAGCTTTTATCCTGCAAAATGATGATCAGCGGATTGTTTTTGCGATTCCTTATTTAGATCAATACACCTTAATTGGTACGACGGATCATGAATATCAAGGTGATTTAAATAAAGTCGCTATTACCCAGCCTGAAATGGACTATTTGTTGGATGTTTATAATGATCACTTTAAGCATCAGTTAGCTCCTCAGGATATTTTATATACCTATTCAGGGGTCAGGTCTTTATGTGATGATGAGTCTGATAATCCATCGGCGATCACTCGTGATTATACTTTGGCTCTCGCGCAAGAGCAGGGTGCGCCCTTGCTTTCGATATTTGGTGGGAAACTGACCACCTATAGAAAGTTAGCGGAATCTGCTATGACACATTTGCAACCTTTCTTCCCGACCATGAAAAAGCCTTGGACAGAAAAAGCCTTATTACCTGGTGCGGAGAACTTGGTTTCAGTTGAGCTTTTAATTCAGCAGATTGTACAAGCGGTTCAAGATGTATCTTTTGAATTGGCTTCGAGGTGGGCACATGCTTATGGTTCAAGGGTCTGGGGGTTTTTAAATGGCGTTTCAATCTCTGATGAACTTGGGGGGGGGGTTGGACATGGCTTATTTGCCAAAGAAGTCGATTATCTGGTAGATCAAGAGTGGGCTAGAACCAGTCAAGATATTTTATGGCGTAGAACCAAACTTGGTTTTCAATTTAGCACTGATGAAATACAGTTGTTGGATCAATATCTTTTAAAATTGCTAATTAAAAGATCACAAGATACAGCTGCTTAAAGATTCTAAAAAGATGAAATAAAAAAAGGTCACCGAAGTGACCTTTTTTAACTTAATGATTGGTTATAAAAACCAGAATTAAGCAGATTTTTTAACCGCTTCTAAAAGTTCATTTTGACGTACTTTTAGAGCAGCTGGTAAACGTTCACCCAGCTGAGCGAATAATTCAGTATGGCTTTCAAGTTCTTTGATCCATTGATCTTTGTCTTGCGCTGTTACAGTATTGAATTGTTCTTTAGAGAAATCAATACCCGTCCAGTTCAATTGTTCATAAGTCGGAACAAGACCAATTGGCGTTTCAGTTGCTTCAGCGCGACCTTCACAACGATCAATCATCCACTCAAGAACACGCATGTTCTGACCGAAACCAGGCCATACGAAGTTGCCTTCAGCATCACGACGGAACCAGTTTACGTTAAAGATTTTAGGAAGTTTATTGCCTGCAACTTCAGCTTTGGCCGCAACTTGTTCGCCAAGTTCTAACCAGTGAGAGAAGTAGTCCGCCATGTTATAGCCAGCAAATGGAAGCATCGCAAACGGATCACGACGAACAATACCTTGTTGACCAACAGCAGCAGCAGTGGTTTCAGAACCCATAGTTGCAGCTTTATACACGCCATCAACCCAGTCAAAAGCTTCAGAAACTAAAGGCACTGTGTCTGCGCGACGACCACCGAAGATGAATGCAGAAATTGGAACACCTGCTGGATTTTCCCAGTCAGCGTCAATTGAAGGGCATTGACCCGCAGCAACAGTAAAGCGTGCATTTGGATGCGCTGCTTTTTCACCAGCAACGTGTGGTTGACCTTTCCAGTTGGTTAAGTTAGCAGGAGCTTCTTTCGTTAGACCTTCCCACCATACTTCGCCGTTGTCAGTCACAGCAACGTTGGTATAGATCACATCTTTAGTCAAGGTTGCCATACAGTTTGGGTTAGTCTTGGTATTTGTACCAGGAGCTACACCGAAGAAACCAGCTTCAGGGTTAATTGCATACAAGCGACCGTCTTCACCTGGTTTGATCCAAGCAATATCGTCACCTACAGTTTCAATTTTCCAGCCTTCATAACCTGCTGGTGGAATCAACATTGCAAAGTTGGTTTTACCACATGCAGAAGGGAATGCAGCTGCGATGTAATGTTTTTCACCTTGTGGGTTTGTTACGCCCAAGATCAACATATGTTCAGCTAACCAGCCTTGTTGACGACCCATAGCTGATGCAATACGTAAAGCTAAGCATTTTTTACCCAGCAATGCATTACCGCCGTAACCAGAACCGTAAGACCAAATTTCACGCGTTTCTGGGTAATGAACGATGTATTTTTCAGGGTTGCAAGGCCATGCAACGTCTTTTTGACCCGCTTCAAGCGGAGCACCAACAGTGTGTACGCAAGGAATAAAGTCGCCATCTGTGCCCAGTACGTCATAAACAGCTTTACCCATGCGAGCCATTTTAGACATGCTTACAGCAACGTAAGGAGAGTCAGTTAATTCGATACCAATGTGTGCAATGTGGCTACCTAAAGGGCCCATAGAGAAAGGGACAACGTATAAAGTACGACCTTTCATTGAACCGTCAAATAAACCATTTAAACGAGTACGCATTTCAGCTGGAGCTTCCCAGTTGTTTGTTGCGCCAGCATCTTCTTGTTTTTCAGAACAAATGTAAGTGCGACCTTCAACACGAGCAACGTCAGAAGGATCAGAATTAGCTAAGTAAGAACCAGGATGTTTTTCTTGGTCAAGCGTTTGCATAGTGCCGTTAGCGATCATCAAGTCGATATAACGTTGATATTCTTCTGCGCTACCGTCACACCATTCAATTTTCGCTGGTTTCGTTAATTTCGCAATTTCTTCAACCCATGCAATAAGCTTAGGGTGACGAACGAATTCTGGTGCGTTCACTTGGGTCATGGTGAGGCCTATCTGAAATGTGTACAATTGTATGTACAAATAATCATCTGAATGAAGGAATGCTACATTCAGATTTTATGTATGAAAAAAAGTGGCTGTATTAAAGCATAAAATCATAAAAAAAATAAGACCAAAGACAGGCTAGATTTCTTTTGCTAGTTTATGATAGTTTGTTATAAAAATCATAAAATACAACTGGTTATTTGGATTTTTCAATCCACATGTCTTTATTTAATATATTTATGAGTGTCATTTATTTTAATTATGTTTTTAATAATCATAAGTTTATCTATTATTTCTTTATGAGAATTGTTATTGATTAAATAAATGTTAGTCATTTGATTTTTACATAAAGAGGCTTTAAATAACAGCTCAACTGGTTGAAATTAGAGCAAAAGCTTTAAAAGTGTATAAAAATGTTGAAACGGCATAAACCATTAACCATTATTTATAATGCAAAATCAGGATTTCACGCCTCAAACCAATCTGAGTTTTATGAACAGATCGTTAATCAGTTATCTGAGTATGGTTTTGAAATACAGTCTTTTGAAATCAGTTCATACAGTAGTTTTGATGCCTTGATGCAAGAGGTCTTGGCACGGCATCAGCATTCAGAAGATAAAGGAGTGATTGTTGCCGCTGGCGGTGATGGTACTTTAAATGCCGTTGCTGCAAGTTTAATGGGGTTGGATATTCCGATGGGAATCTTACCCTTAGGTACTTTTAATTATGTTGCTCGGGTGCTGAATATCCCACTGGATTTACTTGAAGCTGTAGAGGTTATTGCCACAGGAATCACCAGAAATATTCATGTGGCACAGATTAATGATCACATTTACCTGAATAATGCCAGCTTGGGTTTGTATCCACTATTTATTCAAAAGCGCGAACTTTATAATAAGCGTTTTGGTCGATTTCCTTTACATGCCTATACCTCAGGTCTGGATGTATTAATTCGTGACCGCAAGGAGTTGAAGCTTGAGATTGAAGTGGATCATAAAAAGTATCCAGTGAAAACACCGCTGATTTTTTTTGGAAATAATCAGCTGCAATTGGCGGAAATGAATTTGCAGATTGCTAAATGCGCAGAACTTGGACAGGTTGCTGGTGTGGTGATCGCGAAAAGTGACAAACTGACTTTATTTAAAATGTTATGGCAGTTAATTAAAGGGAATTTGGAAAAAGCCCCAGATGTTTACAGTTTTGCTGCAAGTGAAGTTAAAGTTCATTCGAAACGGAATAAACTGACCGTCGCGATAGATGGTGAAATTGTGGAAATGCAACCGCCCTTAAAGATAACTGTGCAGAAAAATGCGTTAAAAGTCATGGTGCCTTATGATTCTACACCTGTCTGATTTACATTTTGGCACTGAAAAATCGAGTTGTATGGCTGCCATCAGGCTGTTTTGTCTAGAACATGAAATTGAAGCTGTTGTGGTCAGTGGTGATTTAACCCAACGTGCGCGTTATAGACAGTTTTATGATTGTAAACAGTTTTTGGATAGTTTAAATCTACCTTATTTGGTCGTGCCTGGAAATCATGATATTCCACTGTATCATTTATGGAATCGTATTTTCAGTCCATTTACCCGTTACCAGCTGTTTTTTGGCGATATGGAAACCACGCTTGAAACGGAACATTTTTTTATTGTGGGTGTGAACAGTATTCGGCGACGTTATCATACCAAAGGACATATTTCACTAGAGCAAATTCAGCAGATTGATCAGTCTTTGCAGCAGGCACCATCAAATAAAATTAAATTGATTGTGGCACATCAGCCTTTTTATACTCCTCCAAATGCTGAACATGGGGTGAAAGACTGTCCAATATTAGGGCGAATGGCGCTGGAAGTCTGGAGTAAAAGTGGTCTAAATGGTTTATTGCATGGACATTTACATCACACAGCTGTCTATGATCTTAATGCGCTTTATCAGTTAAATATGAGTCATGCTGTTTTAGAAATTCATGCAGGCACGGCAACTTCTTATCGTTTACATGGTGGTTTGCCAAACAGTTTTAATGTGATCCACTCTAATTGTACTATCGCACATTATTATTTTGACAATGGGTTAGGTAGTTTTGTTCTAAATGACAGAAATGCGGAATAAATCAAGAAACAGCGAAAGTTGAATAAAAAACAGCCAAAATCATAAATATTTTTTCATTTTACCCTTGAAGCGTTTTTTTCCATCCCCACAAAAGTGTCATCGAAATTATTTTCTGATAATGACCCATGGAATAATTAAGTCATTATCAATTCACTATAAAAGACTAAGTCTGATGGAGTTTCAAATGAGCAACATTCGTCCTTTACATGATAACGTTGTTATTCGCCGTGTTGAGAAGGAAACCAAAACAGCGGGTGGTCTAATCTTAAGTACTGCAGCAGCTGAACAGCCTGCTCAAGGTGAAATTATTGCCGTAGGTAACGGTAAAATCACTGACACTGGTGTACGTGCTTTAGACGTTAAAGTAGGCGATAACGTATTGTTTGGCGCATATGCTGGAACAAAAGTAAAAGTTGATGGTGAAGAGCTTCTTGTAATGAAAGAGTCTGATATTTTAGCTGTTTTAGAAGGCTAATTTAGACCCGTTTTATTGAATCAGATTCTTGAAAAATTAAAAATATTTGGAGTAAGTCATGTCAGCTAAAGACGTAAAATTTGGTGATTCAGCTCGCAGCAAAATGATTGCAGGCGTAAACATACTTGCAGATGCGGTAAAAGTGACTTTAGGCCCTAAAGGTCGTAACGTTGTTATTGATCGTTCTTTTGGTGCACCACACATCACTAAAGATGGTGTAACTGTTGCTAAAGAAATTGTTTTAAAAGACAAATTCGAAAACATGGGTGCTCAACTGGTTCGCGAAGTATCTTCAAAAACCAATGACATCGCAGGTGACGGTACAACGACTGCAACTGTATTGGCGCAAGCTATTTTAAATGAAGGCATCAAGTCTGTAACTGCGGGTATGAACCCAATGGACTTGAAACGTGGTATCGATCTTGCTGTTCGTGCAGTTGTTGAAAATATTAAAGCAACAGCTAAACCAGCTTCAGACACTAAAGCAATTGAACAAGTCGGTTCAATCTCTGCGAACTCTGATACCACTGTGGGCAAACTCATTGCACAAGCAATGGAACGCGTGGGTAAAGAAGGCGTGATCACGGTTGAAGAAGGTTCAGGCTTTGAAGACTCGCTTGACGTTGTTGAAGGTATGCAATTTGACCGTGGTTATATCAGCCCGTACTTTGCAAACAAACAAGAAACATTAACTGCTGAACTTGAAAATCCGTTCATTCTTCTTGTTGATAAAAAAATCGGCAACATTCGTGAATTGATTGCTGTGTTAGAAGCTGTTGCTAAAACGGGTAAACCACTGCTTATTATTGCTGAAGATGTTGAAGGCGAAGCGTTAGCGACGCTTGTTGTCAATAACATGCGCGGCATTATTAAAGTATGTGCGGTTAAAGCGCCTGGTTTTGGTGACCGTCGTAAAGCAATGCTTCAAGATATTGCGATCTTAACTGGCGCAACTGTTATTTCTGAAGAAGTCGGTATGTCTTTAGAAACTGCATCATTACAAGATTTAGGTACAGCGCATAAAGTGACTGTTTCTAAAGAAAATACAGTACTTGTTGATGGCGCTGGTAATGCAGCTCAAATTTCTGAACGTGTTACTCAAATTCGTGCACAAATTGAAGAATCTACGTCAGAATACGACAAAGAAAAACTTCAAGAACGTGTTGCTAAATTAGCAGGCGGTGTTGCAGTCATCAAAATTGGTGCAGCAACAGAAGTTGAAATGAAAGAGAAAAAAGACCGCGTAGACGACGCACTTCATGCAACTCGTGCTGCAGTTGAAGAAGGTGTGGTTGCTGGTGGTGGTGTTGCGCTAGTACGTGCTGCATCTGCACTTGATGGTTTGGTTGGTATCAATGATGACCAAAATGTTGGTATCAACATTCTACGTCGTGCAATTGAAGCGCCTTTACGTCAAATCGTTGCAAATGCGGGTGATGAACCATCTGTCGTGATCAATGCTGTTAAAAATGGTGAAGGTAACTTCGGTTACAACGCTGCGACGGGTGAATATGGCGATATGCTTGAAATGGGTATTCTTGACCCAGCTAAAGTAACGCGTTCTGCACTTGAGCATGCTGCATCTGTTGCTGCTTTAATGTTAACAACTGAATGCATGATCACTGATATCCCAGAAGACAAAGCTGCAATGCCAGATATGGGCGGTATGGGTGGTATGGGCGGTATGATGTAAACTGCTTACTGTGTATTTAAGGTATTGATAATAATTAACTTTATTTGATATGTCTTATATATTACTCACAATTGATTTTGCTGTGTTAAAAAAGGTCGCTATAAGCGACCTTTTTTATTGTTAAATTAAGCTTGCAAGCCATCGCAGTGATCTTCACCTGTATTTGTGATGCAACTAAGAACATAACTATTTAACCAGTAGTTCTTCCGACCATTTTTATAAGCGGAAATTAGGGTAGAGTTTTTCTATACTGGTCGTATAGCGGTTTAACCAACAAAGTTTCCAAAACTCATCATATGATGGGTTTTTTATGGCGGTCTTTTTTTTTCGTAGTGGTTTAAATTGAATACCGCCACTAGATTTATAGCAATGAAAGCTCGGTCATTGATAGGGCTTTTTTATTGTCTGAAATCCGATCCTCAATTTGAGGGTCGGATTTTAATTAGATCGATTTCGTATCAATGAAAATTTTCGAATTCGAAACCTTTAAAAAGGTGGGATTACACCATATTAAACTATTTGGGGATGCTAGATAGCTCGTCTAATGACAATCCCTCTCATATCCCATAATTGAGATTAAGGAGAAAGCTATGATCTATTTCCTTCGTAAATTATTTTGCCTTCATGCTTATGAGTTTGATTACGACCATGAACATGGATATATACAAGAATGCCGTAAATGCGGTAAAGATGATTAAATAGTTCTCTAATTTACCGGACGTATTACGGCACACAAACCCCCTCGCATTCTAGATGTTGAGGGGTTTTTCTTTTCTTATTCGAGGTATCCATGACAGATCGTGTACAAGCTAAAAAGATTTGCAGTTTTGTTGTGATGAACTGATTAAGTATCAGAATTTGAGTCGAACAGGTTTAAGACATAATGAACTGGTCGCTATGGAAAACATTATGATTCGCTTGAAAGAGCAGATTAAGAATTTGCGTACGGTCTTGTATGCGTGATGCCAAGCGATTAGCTGGGTTAGATCACTGTCTTATTTTGAAACTTTTAACTTTCACAAATACAACATTGTTGCAGAAATTATTTGATAACTTTTTAGTTTCCACCATAAGGGATGAAAGCCATGAAATTTTTCACAATACTTGGATTGGTATTATTGGTTGGGTTAACTGCTTGTCAAAAGCGGGATACAGATACTAGTCAGCAAGATAAAACAACGTCACCGCATTCCATGGATCAAGATAAATAAAAAAATCCCGCGATGTGCGGGTTTTTTTATGGGTGAAATTTATGGACGAAAAAGACTATTCCTGTAAAACAAAGAAAAGACCACCCAAAACAAAGCCTCGCACCAAGCCTTTACCTAAAGCTAAAGAAAAATATCTAGAAGCTGAGGAAAATTTTGAGCATACCTTGGATGTTTTCGAAATTAAGTACGAAAAGAAATTCCAGTTTAAATCTACCAAACACTGGCATTTTGACTTCCACCTAATTGAATACAGAATTTTAGTTGAGATTTCTGGTGGGCCTTGGTCAGGTGGTCGGGGCGGAAAGCTTAAAAATAAGGCTTGGAGCTTAGATCGCTATGATGATGCCAAAGAAATGGGTTTTACAGTTGTGCGATTAGAGTCTGCACCATCGTTTAAAGATATTGAGTCAGGGCCATTGCAAATAAAGGCGCACTTGGCATCACAGTGGATGAAGAATTTAAAGAGACAAGTATTTAATGGAACAGATCAGACCATTTCCACCGACGGATCTAATTGACCGTGCAGAAGAGTAAGAAGCTATTTTGCTTGCACCTGCTGTGGATCTAAAAGAATGGGTCATTAAGAATTGGCTCACTATTGGTGGAGAACTTCACAACCCAGATCATGACCATATCGCTGAACTCGTTCACGATGATGAAACCTTTTTGGCATTTGCTTGGGCTTCATCTGCATGTGTTGCCAAAAAACGCATGGTGTTAGGTCAATGTGAAAAAGTGATGTTCAATCAAGGCGGATGGGAGAAGGCCCGACAAGAGCAACAGATGCGAGATTGGTTTGGCTGTGTACCTGTTTATCTCATCACCATTGATGCGAGTTATTGTGAGAATACGACTGATCGTGAATTTTGTCGTCTGATTGAACATGAGCTATATCACATTGGTGTGGAGCGCGATGAAGATGGTGAAATCATTTATAGCGACCATACAGGTTTGCCAAAGCATTACTTGGCTGGTCATGATGTGGAAGTGTTCTTCGGTGAAACAAAACGATGGGGTGCTGACGAGTTAGTAAAACGACTTTTAGAAATTGCCAAGAATGCGCCGTTTGTTTCAGAAACTAATATTGCTGCATGTTGTGGGAACTGTGTAATAGGTTAGCTTCAAAATTTTTACCCACTTTTCTTGATGATTCTTGATGGATGGTGGTTTATGGTAAGGCTTAAAAAAGTAGAAAACGTCTTTATTGTTCGGTCACTTGCACAGTTTATGACACCCACTGAGGTGGTGGCTATCAAGGAGAACTTTAAGATAGATGTATCCCCTCAATAGGTTGAGGTATACGACCCAACGAAAGTGGCTGGTGCTAATTTAGCGCAGGAGCTTATAGATTTATTTAATGAGGCTCGCAAAGAATATGCTAAGCTAATCTCTGGGTATTTCCCGATAGTTAGCATTTTAGGTTTAGTAAGAACGCGATATCTGTATCGCCAGAATTTACCACCAGTAGGTCGTATTTCAATACACAAACCAGAGTGATCTGCCACGCGATAGATTTTTTCTCTGGCTTTTAATTGTTTGATTTTAAGATCGTTTAATATGAGTTGTGAGTAAGGTAGTTTTAAAAAGTGATTACTCACAATGTCACTCACAAAATTCAGTAATGTCATGTGATGCTAGGTTAGACACAGTTATATTAATAAATTTGATAGATCAAGTGGTTACATAGATTGGTTATTTAAGGTCATCAAAGGTTAGTTGATTGTCCAGAATGATGTAATTCATACAGGTCATTCGGTCATAAAAAATCCCCGCATCATGCGGGGATTTTTTTATGACTATTCAAATTATTTAATCTTGATATACGCAGGTGGGTAAGATTCAGGATAAATAAAGGAAATGAGTTCATATTGTGTTTTATTGGCTTGAATGGGAGTAATTTGGCTATTTTTCATTATTGAAATGTGTTCATTATTTTTTTCATCGACCAAAACAATATCGTTGTCGTGTAATTTAAGCGGTCGATCTGAATGGTTATTAATTTCAAAAAGATAAGTTAGTTTGGTATTTTCAACGCTATTTATTTTTATTTTTTCTATTTTCAATAAATCTGCCTGTATATCTACATGTTTCAGTGCATTATTGACTTTAATATTATGTACTTTAGGAATTTGATATTTTTCGAAATTTTCAAATCGGTTTTTATTTTGGTCAAGCAGTTCAATGAGCTGATCATGCAAAGAAATATAACGAGTTTGATAGGTTTTATCTTCGATTAACTGTATTAAATTAGAATTTTGAGCATTGAAATGGAATGTTCCTGAAGATTTTTTCTGTTGTAGTTTTTGCTTAAAGAATTGAACTTCTTTTAGGGTATATGTTTTATTTTGATTTAGTTGTAGCGAAATTAGTTGTTTTTCACAAGAGTGACAAGGAACGAACGCTTTATAATGTCCAAGCCAGTCTGGAGTTTTAGTCTGTATAGATGTTGAGGATTGTTGATTTGGCTTAACATCCTGTTTAATTGAGGATGTATTTGATGATTTCTCACAACTACTTAAAAAGAGTATGGAAAAAAAACCGAGCAGAATCATCATTTTTTTCATAATGAGCATCAAATTATAAAAAAGATTTTTTAAACATAATCATAACTGAACGATCTATCTAGTATAGATGAGCAAAATAAGTCATTTATTTGTAGCAAATCATGATAAATACGTTAGAAAAGTAGCCGAAAAAAGCCATCATTCAGGCTTTTTTCGGCTACAAATAGAGGAATTAGTTAAGCTTTTTCTGTAATTTATAATTAAGTTTGGAGTCGATCGCTTTACCTGTATCCATCTCGCGTGCTTCAACAAAATTTTCACCGACAAAAAATTTACGATTTTCCCCAGCTTTATCTAAACTAATCACAGATGGATTATCCTGATCAAAGCTAAATGTTCCTTTCACTTTAAATTCATTACCTGCTCCTTTACCTAGATATTTTTCTGTGAGTTCATAGGTTTTATCTGCTTTTAATTCAAGTTCTGTGTCAATTCCTTCGCAGTCTGCACATGGGAAAATACCTGTATATTCGCCCGCCCAATCCAGTGAATTTTCGGCTGTGTCACCTATCGGCATTGCAGGTTGGGTCGATGTGGTTTCAGTCGTTTGTGTTGTCGTATTTTCAGGTGCTTTGTTGGTCTCTTGGGTATCTGTGTTTGGTTTTGTGCATGCACTTAAAGCTAATGTAGTCAGAGATAGGATGAATATTATTTTTTTCACGAGGTGATTCCTAATATGTTTCAATGTAACTGTTAAAACTACGAAAAAAATGAAGTTTATTAAATAGAGATATTGTTATGCTTTGTTATTCTATACATGGATTTTGATCGATTCCGCTTTTATAGTTTTTAAAATAAGGTCATGATTTTATTCATGAAGATAAATTTTGAAAAATAATGAATCAATTATTTATACATTTATATATTAATTGGTGGTTTTTTAGCCATATTGCGCTTTCATATTTTAGTGGCGTTGTTAAAATCTGCACACTTTCTTAAGTGTGGTGTTTTTAGGTGTTCGAAAAATTAGCTGAACAAAGTTTAGAAATGATGGGATGGGAACTTGATAATCATTGGCCGGTTGATTTAGATCAATGTGTCATGATTGCAGCACCACACACCAGTAATTGGGATGCCTTATACGCACGTTTAGCCCTCAAAGCTTTAGGGGTGAATGTCCGTTTAACCATTAAAGATAGTTATATGAAACTGCCATTTGGTCCATTTGTAAGAGCGATGGGCGGAATAGGCATAGACCGCACGCCAAAAAATGCAGGTGAGCCTCGTCTCAGTATGGTTCAGGTCATGACGGATTTGTTTAAACATCATCCAAAGTTGGTGATGTTGGTGACACCTGAAGCGACACGTGCCAAACAAGAACAATGGAAAACTGGGTTTTATCACGTTGCTATTAGTGCAGGCGTTCCTATTGCTTTGGCTTATATGGATTATGCGAAGAAGAAAACTGGCGTAGGGAAAATTGTATATCCTACAGGAGATTATGAGAAAGACATGGCTGAAATTATGGATTTCTATGCTCAAATTAATCCTAAATTTCCAGAAAAATTTAGCGTTGATACACGTTATTGTAGTGAATCATAATGTTTAAAAAGACAGGGGATTATCCCTGTCTGACTTTAAAGTGCGGCTAAGATTAACCCAGCATAAAATGCTTAGCTAGACGTTTTATAATTTGATCATTTTTAATAAAAAATAAAATTTCATCTCATTAATCAATTTATTTTGATCAATTTCTTATTCAGTAAATATAGGTTCAATACCGCCTAAATTCTGGCAAGCTGCTTTGTAAATGACATATTGTTGCTCAATGATATCGGTTAAAGGCAAGTCAAATAATGGTTCACCATCTTGATAACTTTGCACATATGACGCGGCTTTTTGGCGGCTAGAGGCTAAAGATTGTTCGTAATAATTGGTCATAGAACTATGTGTCATTTGTGCATGTTCAATTTTATTACATTGAAAATGTGTGAGCATTTTTTCAGCAAGTTTGACTTCGCGTGATGCACCGAAGGAGCAAGCAGTAAGAAGAATAACCCCTGCTAACAAAATCAAGGTTTTCATTTTTAAAACGACTGGTGAGGGGGATCCGATATTGTATAAAGTTTTCTTTAAAATAAATGCTCAATCGCATATTGAATGGATGTTTTTTGATTAAATGAAATTGGGATTAATCGTGCAATTTATTATAAGACAATAAACCTCACAATTAAGTCTGAAAGTTAGAGTAGGCTACTGATCATTAGGAAACAACCTGATGAAAATAAAAGGCTTAAAACAATATGTTTAAATTGTTTTTCTGAAATTTTATAGAATAATTTTGCCCCTAAAATTGCAGGAAAACTGACAAAAATAAGCAAAATGAGCATATACGGTAGTAGTTGTATATCCAGAGTGCCTTGGACTAAATATGCGAGTAAGGTAAAGAGCTGAATGCCAAAATTGAAATGGCGTAAAATATAACGCTGTTCTTGTTTAGATAAATTTTTGAGCATGACCCACGTGGAAGGTAGTGAACCACAAAATCCCCCTAAGCCACCCAATATTCCACCGATAAATCCAACCCAACTATCTGCAAATTTTCCTGCTTGTTGCAGGCGTGGAAATTGTGGATTGAAAAACATAATCGGGCACCACAAAATTAAAAATAAGCCTAAAACTAATTTAAAGGTATCGGGTTGAATGATGTGGAGTAAGTAACTGCCTAAAGGAACGCCAATCATACCCGCGATTAAATAAGGTAAAACCAGTGATTTATTCAGATGAACTTGTTTCTGTTCATTAGATAAAGAAATGATATGGCTCCATACCGAAGCAAACACCACTAAAGGGGCGGCAGTCTGAGGAGAGAGTACCCATACCCAAAAAGACATAGCAATTAAGGCGAAGGCAAAACCTGTAAGTCCTTGTACAAAACCAGCGACTATTGCACCAAGAATAAATAACAGCCAAGTCATAGTAATGCGTACAAAAGGAAAGTGAGTAGTATTCTAAAGATAAGTGAAAAAGCCAAGTCTATATTTAGCTGTATTTATGCAAATCAAAGTAGGAATTTTAATAAAAAGGATTCCATAGCGGAACCCTTTTTGGTTGGATTTAATTAAGCTGTTGTTTTTTGATATAGCCCTGAGCGCACTGTTCCAGCTTTGGTTTGTTTGATTTGTTGCCAAGACGATGGCAGTTTTAACTGGGTTAAGTCACGATCTGCTTCGACATAAATGAAACCTTTATCTTTAATTAAAGGGTCTGCAAGTTGCGCAAGTTCTTGCCACAAATCCAAACTATAAGGTGGGTCTAAAAAGACCAAATCAAATTGCTCTTTGAGCGTAGGCAGGGTTTGTTGCGCCGTTGCAATTTTTAATTTTGCACGTTGATTAGTAACTTTAAGCAACTGTAAATTGTCGGTTAAAAATGTGGCTTGATTGCGATTTGGTTCAATCATGATGACATGTGCTGCACCACGTGACAATGCTTCAAAACTTAATGCGCCAGAGCCAGCACAAAGATCTAAGACATGAGTATTTTGAATATCCCACATTAACCAGTTGAACAAAGTTTCACGTACACGGTCAGGTGTAGGACGTAAACCATCCACACTGGCAAAAGGAAGTTGGCGGCGTTTCCATTCACCGCCAATAATGCGGAGTTGATTTTTCATAGATCATTCACCCTGTACTTGTTGTGGGCTGGTTAATGCTGGCGTTTGAGTTGCGGCTTGAGGTGGATTCGGATGGGCAGAAGAAGCACCTGTCACAGGTGTTGTACCACTTGGTAATTCACCGGGTTTAATTCCTGCTGTCATTAAGCCACCGCTAATTTGATGCGCTGCTGGACGGATTGGATTTTTCTCACGTTTAAGTAGCCAATAATCAAGAATAGGACGGGCTAATTGTGCTGCCGAACCACCATGACGACCATTTTCCCAAACCACAGCAATGGCAATTTCAGGATTTTCAGCTGGTGCAAAACCGACAAATAAACCATGATCCAGTTGACGCTCAGTCAATAATGATTCGTTATATCTCTTACCTTGGGCAATACTTTTAACCTGAGCAGTTCCTGTTTTACCTGCAATTTTATACATTGGGGTACGGATACGACGCCCAGTGCCCGTTTCAATGACATCGACCATTGCATCTCGCATTTTAATCCAGTCTTCAGGTTTACCATTAAACTGAATTTCCCCATCTGGTGCATTAATGGGGGTATATGGTTTTGCACCATGACTTTCACGTAGTACATGTGGGGTAATGTGTGAGCCTTGATTTGCTGTAATTGCGGTTGCCATTGCCAACTGTAACGGTGTAGCCGTAAATGCACCTTGACCAATACTCACGGAAATGGTTTCACCTTTCAGCCATTTGCTTTTACGGGTTCGCATTTTCCAATCGGGGCTTGGATATAGACCTGTACTTTCACTCGGTAAATCGACACCTGTTTTTTCACCAAAACCAAACTGTCGCATCCATGCGTTCATTTTTTCAATGCCCATACGGTAAGACAGAATGTAGAAATAAGTATCGCAAGACACCACTTGGGCTTTATGCATATTTACCGCGCCATGACCTGTTTTTTTATGGTCACGGAAACGATGGCTGTCACCTGGTAATGTAAAATAACCGGGGTCAGAAATAGCCGTCGCCCAATCGACATATCCATAATGAATCCCACCTAAACCAAACATCGGTTTAATGGTTGAACCAGGAGGATAGGCACCTTGAACAGCACGGTTATAAAGCGGTTGGTCTAGGTTGTCTCGTAACGCACTGTAATTGGTAGTACTAATGCCGGTGACAAATAAATTGGGATTAAAACTTGGGCTAGACACCAGTGCTAGAATTTCACCTGTTTTGGGGTTTAGTGCCACAATTGCACCCCGTCGCCCAGCAAGTTGTTCTGTCGCGACCACTTGTAAGCCATAATCAATCGACAGATATAAGTCATTGCCACGAACGGGATCTTTACGTCCTAAATTACGCAGTACATTGCCGTGGGCATCTGCTTCGACAGATTCATTGCCGGGTACACCATGTAAAAGTTTTTCATAAGATTTTTCAGCCCCAATTTTGCCAATTAAGTTGGTGCCTGCATATAAATCTTTATCAATTGATTTTAATTCTTTGTCATTAATACGCCCTACATAACCAATCACATGAGCAAATAATTCGCCATGTGGATAGTAGCGCGTCATTTGGGTTTCTATATTGACCCCAGGGAACTGGAATTTGACTTCACTAAATTTAGCGATATCCGTTTCAGTTAAATTGAGTTTAAGCGAAACACGTTCTGTCTTTTTTGAGGTTTTAATTCGACTGCTAAAACGGTCTATATCTTCTTGCGTCAAGCTTAAAATTGGAATTAAGCGTTGGACCATTTCATCAATATCTTTAACATCTGCACGAGACATAGTTGCTGAAAAGACAGGGTAATTGTCGGCGAGCAAAATACCATTACGGTCATAAATGTAGCCACGTGCTGGTGCTAAAGGTTGCAAGCGAATTCGATTTTGGTCCGATGCTGTTGAAAATTCATCATAATGTGAAATTTGCAAATAAGCATAACGAACAATCAGTAATAATAGAAAGAAGGCAACAATCCCGGCCGAGATAAAGATTCGATTGCGATAAATGCGCTTTTCTTGTTGAGCATTTTTTAAAGGAAAGTGCTGCTTCATACGTGATCGACTTAACATACAGGAGAGTGGAAAAACCAGAGGCATATTCTAACGCATGTCATCATTTTTTGATATTTGTTCAGGTAAACAGTTGGGCTTGTTTAGCTTAAACTTTGACTTTACAGACATTAAAATTGTAAAGTGCAGTATATAAGAGTTCTCATAATTCTGCTAAAGTCAAAATTGAAAAAGGACTGTATTAAAAATAAAATTAGGGACCACGATGAAAAAAATGACAAAAATGTATCCTTTATTGGCATTTTTTGCGCTAACCAATGTAGCGTATGCACAAGATAATCCATATTTACCAGAAGCTAAATTAACACCAGACAGTGCAAAAACATGGAATTTAGGGGCAGGATTTACACAAGAAATGCTTCATATGAATGTAGAGTGGGTAAATCCTTATGGGATTGCCTATACTAAAGCAGGTGTGTTTATCGATGATGATTATACTGTGGGTGGTCAGGTCGGATTTCGCTATCCTTATCACCTCACAGGTAAAGATAAGAATGGCTATTATATTGGTGTCTATGCTGGACATATTGAAAGTAAGAGCGTAGACAATGAAGATAAAGCACGATTAGGTGCTGGGGTTGATTTAGCCTATGTATTATTAAGTCCTGAACGGATTAGTACTTTTAGTGTAGGGATTGGTGCGGGTGAAGAGTTAGAGGATAAATCTGGTTATGTCGTTGCTGAAACAGAGCCGAGAATACAATTCTCCTATACCCTAAGTATTGGTTTATAGTAAAAAAATGATTTTATAACAGTTGTTATTTTGTGATTAAAAATTAAATATGGATTCTATGCATGCTTGAGTACGTCAACGAATTGTGGCAAACCTTCTTGAATCGTCCTGATTTTTGGGCAGTACTTAGCATTATTCCTGTCACGGCTTTTGTTACTTGGGCGCACGTGTGGATGGCGCTTAAAATGGTATTTTATCCGCTTACTTTTTGGGGATTCCATTTAGGTCCATTACCTGTGGGTTGGCAAGGAATTGTGCCACGTAAAGCGGGCCGTATTTCAGGAATTATTACTGATAACACTTTATCTAAACTTGGTTCATTGCGCGAATTTTTAGATGCAATGGATCCTGACGATATGGCGCGTATTATTGGTGAACAAGTCGGTTTGGAACTTGAACACTTAATTGATGAAACGATGCTTGAGCGTAATGCGGTACTCTGGGAAAATTTACCTTATTCGATTAAACGTCGTATTTATGCCCAAGCACATAAACAATTGCCGGGTATTTTAAGAGAACTTGTGACTGAGTTGACCATGAACGTCGAGTCACTTGTTGATATGCGTGAAATGGTGGTTCGCCAAATGGAAGGTGATCGCCGTTTAATGGTCAATATGTTTCTGAAAGTCGGTCAGAAAGAGATCAACTTTATTTGGCATATTAGTGCACTCATTGGCATGTTCTTTGGTGTATTCCAAATGATTGTTTGGTTTGTTGTACCATGGCATTGGACCGTACCATTTTGGGCATCTATCTGGGGCTTTTTGACCAACTGGATTGCGATCTGGATGGTGTTTAATCCACTCGAACCGCATTATGTACGGTATCCACAATTCTTTGAATTAACTAAAGATCGTAAGTTTCCGTGGGTAAAACCTGTGATTCCACGTATTGGCACATACAATGTCCAAGGCGCGTTTATGAAACGTCAGGATGAAGTATCCGATGTCTTTGCGCGAGTAGTCACAGAAGACCTAATTACGTTAAAATCAATTATGACGGAAATGATGTATGGCGGGAAGAAAGATAAAACTCGCCGTCTTGTTAAACGCCATATTAACCAAATTATGGAAACACCGCTGGTGAGAACCTCTTTACAACTCTCTTTAGGGCCAAAAGAGTATGCAAAACTCAAGACAGACTTGATCGATCGCTCAATTGAAATTACGATGGTGCCTGTATGCGACCCTGCGTTTAATGCGAGCCGTGCACAGAAAATCTATCAAATGTTTAGAGAGCGTATTCTAGAGTTGACGCCAAGAGAGTTTCAAAATTTATTACGTCCTGCTTTTCAGGAAGATGAGTGGATTTTGATTGTACTGGGTGGCGTAACTGGATTTATAGCAGGTACAATACATTTGTTTGTGGCTTTCTTATAATACATTTGTTTGTGGCTTTCTTATAATTAGATTAATTGGATGCTGGACTACATGGTGAATCAATAGATTTGGCATGAACAAAGCGTCATATACATGTTAAATGAGGATGTTTTTTTATGCGCATTATATTACTCGGACCACCTGGAGCAGGTAAAGGTACACAAGCTCAGTTGATCTGTAAGCGCTACGATATCCCACAAATTTCAACCGGTGATATGCTCCGTGCTGCAATTCGTGAAGGTACTGAATTAGGTCTACAAGCTAAAAGTGTCATGGACAACGGCGGTCTTGTATCTGATGAACTCATCATTGGTTTGGTGAAAGAACGTATTGCTCAACCTGATTGCGTAAACGGCTGCATTTTCGATGGTTTCCCACGTACAATTCCACAAGCTGAAGCTTTGGAAGGCGAAGGTATTGCGATCGATCACGTGATTGAAATTGATGTGCCAGATGAAGAAATAGTTCAACGTCTTTCTGGTCGTCGTCAACATGCAGCATCTGGTCGTATTTATCATCTTGTTTACAATCCACCAAAAGTGGAAGGTAAAGATGATGAAACTGGTGAAGATTTGGTTCAACGTCCAGATGACCAAGAAGCAACGATTCGTAAACGTCTTGGTTCATATCACACTGAAACTGAACAATTGGTTGGTTTCTACCAAGCTCGTGCAGCATCTGGTGAAAATGCGCCGACTTATGATAAATTGAATGGTCTTCGTCCAATTGATGAAGTTCAAGCAGATTTGTTCGCGATTTTAGATCAAGCAAAATAATTTATATGCCATAGCACTGTGAATGTTTTGACATTAAAAGAGTCCTAAGTCATATTAGGACTCTTTTAATTTGTGCAAAATTTTGAGGATGTTCTCTTGCTGAAAATAGGCTTAATTGTACTGGTCATTGTATTTTGTCTTATTGTATTGGCTTTAATGGTGCAGAGTTTTAAAGCTTTACGTCACGTGCAAAAGCAAGAAGCGGCAGAAAAGAAAAACAACCAATCAGCGCGTCAACTACATCCGAAATTGCAACAGAAAAATAAGGATCAAAACTAAATTCAGTTTTGATCTTGCAGCATTTTTACTGGAATGCTTTTAGCTGCGCCAAATTCAAAGCGCTCTGGCCACTGACAGACATCAGATACCACACATTCATTGCACTTGGGCTTACGGGCAATACAACAATAACGACCGTGTAAAATTAGCCAATGGTGTGCATCTAGCATAAACTCTTTAGGAATCACTTTAAGCAGTCGCTGTTCAACTTCGATCACATTTTTCCCCACAGCCAGTCCAGTACGGTTACCTAAACGGAAAATATGGGTATCGACCGCCATGGTTGCTTGTCCAAAGGCAGTATTGAGCACCACATTCGCTGTTTTACGCCCCACACCGGGTAATGCTTCTAAGTCGGCACGATTATTGGGAACGATGCTGTTATGCATCTCGATCAATATCTTACATGCTTTAATCACATTTTCAGCTTTAGCATTGTATAAGCCAATGGTCTTAATATATTGCTTTAATCCATCGACCCCTAATTCATAGATGGCTTCAGGTGTATTGGCAATCGGAAATAGCTTGTCAGTGGCTTTGTTTACACTGACATCGGTGGCTTGTGCAGAAAGGGTAACTGCGACTAATAGCTCAAAAGGACTGGAATAATTCAGTTCAGTTTTCGGGTTAGGTCTTTGCTCACGTAATCGTTCAAAAAATACCTGAATTTGTTTTTTAGTCATATTCTTTACAGGCATTTTACATTCCTTGACAAGCATTGAGCTGTTGGTTGAGTTCATCTAAGAGCAGACGTTTTTTTACATCATCGCGAACGCTGAGTTGTTTTTCTAATTTTTTAATTTGTGTACGAATTTTTGCTAGATCAATGGTTGATTTTGCATCTAATTGAACCGTGGCTTTATCTTCAATTTGTATAATAAATATGTCGGGAACGCTGTCATTTTGAGCTGAGAATTGAGCAAATAATGCAGTATCAATATTGGCACGTACTACAGGGCCTTTACGGTTGATATGTCGTTGTTCTTCGCGTTGAATATGTGAGTAATAACGATTGCGTAAGTCCTTTTGTTCGATAATACGCAGAGTCTCATTCGGTATGATGTGATCATCTTCAATCAAATCAATGCAGTCGACAGGACACGGTGGAATGCAAAGTTCACAACCTGTGCAGAGATCGGTCAAAATGCTGTGCATGAGTTTACCTGAGCCGATAATGGCATCGACAGGGCAGGCACTAATACATTTGGTACACCCAATACAGTCATCTTCACGAATAATCGCTTTCATGCGTTGTGGACGACCATCGCTTTGAATAGGCCAAATACTTTCTTCGGCTGGTAAGTGTGGTCGTTTAAGCAGTGCTGCAAGTGCATCAGCGACAGGTTGACCTCCGGGGACACATTTATTGGCTTCTTCACCTTCTGCAATGGATTTGGCATAAGGTAGGCATCCATCCCGATGGCCACATAAACCACATTGGGTTTGAGGGAGTAAGGCATCAATATTTTGGATGAGAGCAATTTGAGAATTCATGTGTAAACCACAACTGCTAAAGAAATAGCAGCATACAAAAAAGAGGGTTAAAGCGAGATATGTGATTTTAGCATGATTTTATTGTTTAATCTCTTGCTCGAAAATGGAGCTTTGAGTGCATTATTATTGAGCAAAAAAGTCAATGAAAACAGAGCTGAAGTATGCTTGGGATTAAGTGCTTTTGGTTGGTTATAGTTAATATAAATATATGTTATTAAATCTTTTTTTTGATTTTTTTGAAAAAACTATTGTGGATTGGTTGTAAAAGATATTTAATATTTTGCGCCAAAAATTATCATTCTTTGAAAATTTGACCAATTTTGATCCATCTTTCTGCTGAGGATTAAGTGTTGAAATATAACAGCCTTAACGACTTCCTAGACTACGTTAAATCACGTGATGCACATCAACCAGAGTTTCTACAAGCTGTAGAAGAAGTCATGACTAGCCTGTGGCCGTTCATTGAAAAGAACCCACAATATGCTGACCACGCTTTACTTGAACGCTTGGTTGAGCCAGAACGTGCGATTCAATTCCGTGTTTCTTGGGTTGATGACAAAGGTCAGACCCATGTGAACCGTGCTTTCCGTGTACAGTACAATTCAGCAATTGGCCCATTCAAAGGTGGCATGCGTTTCCATCCATCGGTGAACCTTTCAATTCTGAAGTTCTTAGGTTTTGAACAAACGTTTAAAAATGCCTTAACAACACTACCTATGGGTGGTGGTAAAGGCGGTTCGGACTTTGACCCTAAAGGTAAGTCTGAAGGCGAAATTATGCGTTTCTGCCAAGCATTAATGATTGAGTTGTACCGTTACCTTGGCTCAAATACGGATATTCCTGCGGGAGATATCGGTGTAGGTGGTCGTGAAGTCGGCTACATGGCTGGGATGATGAAAAAATTAAGTAATGACACTTCATCTGTCTTTACTGGTAAAGGTTTGTCATTCGGTGGTTCATTGGCTCGTCCCGAAGCAACGGGTTATGGCGCGGTATATTTTGCTGAAGAAATGCTGAAAACGAAGGGCAATTGCTTTCAAAATAAAGTAGTGACTATTTCGGGTTCAGGTAATGTTGCACAATTCGCTGCTGAAAAAGCCATGTTCTTAGGGGCTAAAGTGGTTTCACTTTCAGATTCTGCGGGTACTGTTTATGTGAAAAACGGTTTTACCGACGAATTACTGGCTGAAGTCATGGAGCTTAAAAACGTTAAACGTGGTCGTATTTCTGAATTCGCGTCTAAACATGGCTTTGAGTATCTTGAAGGTAAACGTCCTTGGTCAATTAAATGTGATATCGCGCTTCCATGTGCAACTCAAAATGAATTGACGGGTGAAGATGCGATTGCATTGATTGCAAATGGTGTGATTTGTGTTGCTGAAGGTGCAAACATGCCATCTACTTTAGATGCTGTTGAAAAATTCATTGAAGCTAAAATTCTGTATGCACCGGGTAAAGCGTCAAATGCGGGTGGTGTTGCGACTTCTGGTCTTGAAATGTCTCAAAATGCGATTCGTTTAGGTTGGACTTTTGAAGAAGTGGATGAGCGTTTACACGCGATCATGAAAGAAATTCACCGTAACTGTGTTAAATACGGTACTAAAGAAAATGGTACTGTTAACTATGTTGATGGTGCGAACATTGCAGGCTTTGTAAAAGTTGCTGATGCAATGTTGGCTCAAGGCGTATTCTAAGGTTTTATTTTTTGAATACTAAAAAAACCGATGCTTTGGCATCGGTTTTTTTATCACTAAAATGCGTATATTATTTTATAGTTGCACGTTCAATCGTCATGTCATGCACATAGGCATATTTAGACTGATCTGCGGCAGGGTTCTTAATTTCGTAACGTTTTACACGAATGATTTGGCGCTCAGATGGATTATGTTCAAAACCTTCAATATGGCTGTAAAATAGGCCCCAGTCTTTATCGACCTGAGTTTTAACACCATTCTCTGCATATTTAATTTCACGAACTTGCAAACAGGTTTGTGGTGCTACGCCAGTACATTTTTTTGTTTCTGGGGAAATTTCAAGAAAAATAGTTTCCGCTTGCGTTTGATATTGTGTTTCAGGTGTCATTTTACCTTCGAATACAACTTTTTGACCTGTTGCATCAATAAGCGTTAATGTTGGTTTATTTACATCTTGTATATTTAAAACAAAGGGAATAGTACGTTTAGCAAAAAGTGAGCTGGAGAATTGTTCTTGTTTCATTAATTCTGGTGAACAAGCCATCATGGTTGACATCAAATCAGCAGTGACAATTTGACCTTTTTCAATTTTCCATGATGTACCTTGAGTATTACAACCCGTTGCAATACTTAAACGCTGTTGATCATTGAAATTCAACACAAGTGGCTTATCTGTGCCTTGTGGTTGATAAGACCATTGGTAGGCAGCGAGTGTTTTATCTGCATTTTGTTGTTGAATCATAGACACGGCTAAATCTCCAGCTTTTTGCATATCGCTAGATTGGCAAGCTGCAAGCATTAAGGGAAAAAGGGCAATCGCTAAAAATTTAAGTTTCATTTTAAAAGTACTTGGTTTTGAAAGATTTTTATAAGCATATCGTATTCAATGTTAAAAAAAATGGATACATTTTGAGGAATTAGGTATCAAAATGTATCCATAACTATTATTTTATTGATTATTAATCAAAAGTTATTAATCAAAACGATAAATATCCATACCGAGTGAACCCATACTAAAACTACTATGCACAATGCTGAATCGATGACCTGTTCCCATTGCAAAGAACAATGGAGCGAAGTGTTCTAAAGTCGGATGATTGCGTTGTGCATAGGGAATCGTTTGCCAATCCAGCACGGCATCATAATCTTGATGAGCAAGTTTGCTCACGACATAATTACGGAAAGTTGATGCCCATACAGGCACTTCAGCAGGTTCACCACGCCAAGCTAACTCAGCTAAGTTATGAGTAATACTGCCCGAACCAATCATTAATATTTGTTTTTCACGTAGTGGGGCAAGAGTTTGACCAATTTTATAAATATCTTCAGCTGACCAGTTCATTGGTAGCGAAATTTCCACCACAGGAATATCTGCATCAGGATACATATGTAGCAATGGCATCCATACGCCATGATCACGCGGGCGGGTACTATTGGCATGAGCCGCTAAACCTGCATCTGCTAAAAGATGTAAAATTTCTTCCGCAAGCTCAAGTTGACCTGGTGCAGGGTAGCGGATTTCATAGAGTTCAGCTGGAAAGCCACGAAAATCATGCCAAGTTTCAGCACGTACACTGGTACTTACTTCAAGTGAGTTACTTTCCCAGTGTGCGGACATCACAATAATAGCTTGCGGTTTAGGGAGATTAAGGCTTAATCGATGTAATGCAGGCCCAACCTGTTCTGGATTAAGCGCAAGCATGGGAGAGCCATGTGAAATAAATAAACTAGGTAAAGTTTGTAAATTCATGATGATGCGCCTAATTCAAATTGTATTGACTGGAACAATGATGCCAAAATTAACCTATAGAATAAATAGAGGTTATTTCAACAGGTCGTTGCACAAACAGAACAATGAAAAATAAATTTCCACGTTTTTATCAAGACTTCTGGATGATATTGACCATAATTTCAGTTTGATTAAATTTAATGAAAGACTAACCAGAGGTCAATTTAACCTGCCCGATGATAAGGATGATTGTGATTGATGGTCATTGCGCGGTATAACTGCTCGATTAGCATCACTCGAACCATAGGATGGGGCAAGGTCAGCTTAGACAATGACCAGTGCCATGCAGCCGCTTTACGCACTGCTTCAGAATGACCATCTGGTCCGCCAATCGCTAACACCACATCATTGCCTTCAAGCATCCATTCTTTCATGGTTGCAGCCAGTTTTTCAGTGCTAAATTCTTTGCCACCCACTTCAAGTGCAATCAGGGTTTCATTCTGCTTCACTGCATTTAAAATGCTGTCACCTTCAATTTGACGATATTTTAAGATATCGGCTTCAGAATCATTTTTCCCGCGTTTTGCCATGGGTAATTCAATAATCTGAGTTTGCACAAAAGGTTGGATGCGCTTGAAGTAATCTTCAAAACCAGTGAGTACCCAAGCAGGCATTTTTTGACCGATGGTAATAATACGGATTTTCATAAGATTCGATGGTTTGAGAGTCTGCACTATTATAAGCACTAAAATGCTTTTTACTTATTTTGCGCAACAAATTGAAATTGAAAGTTAGCATGTGATGCTGTTTTAATCATGAGTAATGGAGTAAACACTCATAAGAATATTGGAAGAATAATAAATGGGTTCAAAAAAAAATCAAAAGATAGGCATATATCTGAGCACATTGTTTTTCTCTATTTTTTTGAGTACTTCAACATGGGCAGTGCCTCGCGTGACGACAGCAAGTGCGGATAATTTAAAAGTTTATTTGGAACAAGTTATTGGCAGTGATAGCTATCGTAATTATAAAAATATAGAAGAGCTACAGCGTGTTTCCGCATGGATTAAAGAACAAATGCGCTTGTTTGGTATTCCATGTCAATATCAAAACTACTCGGTCAATGGTTTAGGTTATCGTAATGTGGTGTGTACTTTAACTGTGGGTCATACGGATAAAGTGATTGTCGGTGCTCATTATGATGTGTTAGGTGAACAGCAGGGCGCTGATGATAATGCTTCTGGTGTAGCAGGAGTGATTGAGACAGCACGTATTCTTGCACAACAGAAATCTCGACTCGAGCAAAATGTAGAATTTGTATTTTATACCTTACAAGAACCACCATTTTTCAAAACCGAACAGATGGGTAGTTATATTCATGCCAAATCGGTGCAAACACAAAAAGATCAAATTCAAGGCGTGTATATTCTAGAAATGATAGGTTACTTTGATGAAAAATTGGTGCAAGAATATCCAGTCGGTTTGAAATGGGTATACCCGAATCATGCGAATTATATTGCTGCTGTGAGTAATTTACAGTCTTATGATTTGGGCTCGAAATACTGTGAAGAAATGCGCACATTGAACCGTTTAGAATGCCAAAGATTGGTTGCGCCATCTTTTGTTTCGGGGATGGAGTTTTCAGATCATCTGAATTATTGGAAGTTTGATATTCCAGCAGTGATGATTACTGATACGGCTTTTTTTCGAAATAAGCATTATCACACCGAAAAAGATACTTTAAAAACCTTGAATATTGCAAAAATGGCCAATGTGATTGATGGTTTAGTAAATAGTTTATTGATGCAATCTAGACCATAAAAAACGCAGTCCACTAAGAAAACTGGGACTGCGGTCAAAAGGTCACCCACCTGGAGATGTAGATGACCATTCACATAACATGTAAAATAGAAGCTTACAGCGCATCTATGTTTATATTCTAATAGATGAGGTCAAGAACTCGGCTTTTCAAGTTCGCTAGATCTCTAATATAGCAAAATAAGCGCATAAAAAAAGAGAGCCGAAGCTCTCTTTTTGTATCAAATTACCATTAATGGCGGGCAGCTTTACCTTCATCGATTGGTTTTACAATCGGGTTTTTAGGCAAAGGTTTTGGCATTTCGATTAAAGCCAATGGCAAGATATCATCGATACTTTTCACCGCTTTAATTTCTAAACCAGCTTTAACATTGTCTGGAATTTCAACAAGGTCACGTACGTTTTCTTGTGGGATAAAGACTAACTTAATGCCGCCACGGTGTGCTGCAAGCAGTTTTTCTTTTAAGCCACCAATACGCATGGCACGACCACCTAAATTGGTTTCACCTGTCATTGCAATATCAGCACGAACAGGGATCCCTGTGAAGGCAGAAACCAATGCTGTGGTTAATGCTAAACCTGCAGATGGACCATCTTTGGGTGTTGCACCTTCAGGTAAATGCACGTGAACATCAGTTTCTTCAAATCTTGCAGCTTCAATACCCAGTGCCTCTGCACGAGTACGTACCACAGTCATTGCCGCGGTAATAGATTCTTTCATGACATCGCCGAGTGAACCCGTCGTGATGAATTTACCTTTACCTTTTACAGCTGCCACTTCAATTGACAGTAATTCACCACCGACAGAAGTCCAAGCTAAACCATTGACACGACCAACTTCTGCTTCTTCTTCTGCCATACCATAGTCGAACTTATGTACGCCTAGGTAATCGGATAAGTTTTCCGCAGTGATGTTGATATGCAAGTTCTTCGCTTTTTTGCTGACCGCTTCTTTTACAACTTTACGGGCAATTTTTGATACTTCACGTTCCAGACTACGCACACCTGCTTCACGTGTATAACGACGCACGATGTCACGAATTGCTTCTTCATGAATGGTCAATTCTTTGCCGCGTAAACCATTGTCCTTAATTGCTTTAGGCACAAGATAACGATCTGCAATATTAACTTTTTCTTCTTCGGTATAACCCGGAAGACGAATCACTTCCATACGGTCAAGCAAAGCTTCTGGAATATTCATGCTGTTTGCAGTACAGATGAACATCACTTCAGATAGGTCAAGATCAAGATCTAAATAGTGATCATTAAACTTACTGTTTTGCGATGGATCAAGTACTTCAAGTAATGCAGAAGCAGGGTCGCCGCGGTAATCCTGTGCCATCTTGTCAATTTCATCGAGCAAGAACAAAGGATTCTTAACACCGACTTTCGTTAAAGATTGCACAATTTTGCCCGGCATCGCACCAATATAAGTACGACGGTGGCCACGGATTTCGGCTTCATCACGCACGCCGCCTAAAGCCATCCGCACAAACTCACGACCTGTGGCTTTGGCAACGGATTCACCGAGTGAAGTTTTACCAACCCCTGGAGGCCCAACTAAGCAAAGGATCGGCCCTTTGAGTTTTTTCACTCGTGATTGAACTGCTAAGTATTCAACAATGCGTTCTTTAACTTCATCTAGACCATAATGGTCTGCATCTAGAATTTCCTGTGCTTTTGCCAAGTTAATACTAACTTTACTGGCTTTATTCCACGGGGTATCTAAAATGGCTTCGATATAGTTGCGAACAACAGCAGCTTCACTTGAAGCAGGTTGCATTGCTTTAAGCTTACGGAATTCACTTTCAGCTTTTTTACGTACATGTTCAGGTAAATCGGCTTCTTCAAGACGACGTTCAATTTCTGCAACATCATCTTCAGCACCGCCATTCATGTCGGAAAGTTCACGCTGAATGACCTTCATCTTTTCATTGAGGAAGTATTCGCGTTGGTTTTTTTCCATCTGACGTTTTACAGAGTCATGCAAAGTTTGTTCAATCTGTTGTTCTTCAGATTGTTGCAATAGATAAGTCATTAACTCTTGTAAGTGAGCTTCAAAATCATCATGTTCTAAAAACTTTTGTTTGACATCAATGTTTAAAGGAACACGAGTTGCGACGAAGAACACAAGTTGCAATAAATCATCAATTTTATTGGCAGCAGTAATCAATTCACGTGCATTACGTAATTTTGTTTCTGCATATTGTGCAAATAAAGTGCGTAGTTCTTGTATGCGTGTTTCTTGAGAGTCAGCTTTAATGTTGACCGTCATTGGACTGATTGCATGTTCAGCCGATAGATATTCATCATTTTCGATGATTTTTACCAGTTTAGAACGATGTAACCCCTCAATTAATACTTTGATACAGTTTTCATCATTTTCATGATTCACAACTTGCACAATTTTTGCGACAGTACCGTATTGATATAGGTTGTCTTGATCAATTTCTTCTGTAAGCGAATCTTGTTGCGCAACAACAAATACTAGATTGTCACTGTTACGAGCCACGTCAACTGCTTTGATCGATTTTTCACGACCTACAAATAACGCAATTTGCATGTGTGGGTAAACCACAACATCTCGTAGCGCTAAAAGCGGTAATACGCTTGGAACCTGTGGTTCTAAGGTTTCTTGATTCATAATAATTTCAGACATGGGCACTCCTAATGAGTAACAATGGTGTTGCCATATTTTTATAGTGATGTGTATTTCAAAAATTACAAGGGTATGTGTAAATAAATTGTATAATAAATACTTAAATAGTTGATTTAATAGTTATAACAATAGTCAAAAATGTCAAATCAACGTTTAAACAGTCGCATGTGCAAGGGCGTGATGAGTGCATCGACTGGCTGATCCCAAACCTGACGCGGAAGTCGCTCTTGTACCAGTTGAAAGTCATGTGCAATGCCTAAACGCAAAGGCTTGTTTGGCGCACTGGCAAGGGTTTTATCATAAAAACCGCCACCCATTCCAATTCGTGTGCCATAAATGTCACATGCCAGTAAAGGCATAATCAGTACATCCAGTTTTGATACATGCGTTCCGCGGCTTGCCATCGGTTCTTGCATGCCTAAAGGGTGATGTGAAAAACGCTTATTGCTATATTGTTGTTTTGAAATTCTGACCCAGTGTAATTGCTGATTCATGCTGCAAATCATGGGTAAATAGACCTGTTTATGCTGTGCGAAGCAATATTCAATGATTTGCTGGGTATTAATTTCACCAAAAGCATGTAAATAAATACCGATACGCTTTGCCTGTTGTAGCTGTGGAAAATGACGCAACCGGTGTAAGACTTGGGATGATGAATATTGTTGTTGGAATTTATCGACTTGTTTACGCTTCGTTTTAAGTTGTTGTCGTAGAAATTTTAAGTCGATAGACATAAGCCGTTGGTCCTAAACACAAAGATCAGTTGTAGAGTTTAAGTTTAACTGTTTTTAAGTTCTTTCAATATTGGGCAACTGCTTTCGTTTGTGGTTTTACATTCATCCACCCACGTTGAAAGGCGTTGTTTTAAGCTGTTGAGTTCTTGAATCCGTTGGTCAATTTTGTCCAGACGTTGTTGAATGACATGGCGAGCTTGTTCGCGGTCTTCAAGTTGTAACTGTAATAGCTCCTGAATTTCACTGAGCTGTAAACCCGCGTCTTTAGCCTTTTGGATAAAGCTTAAAGTTTCAATATCCTGAGTATTATAGTAACGATAACTTTGTGTGGTTTCAGGCACGCGCATTAAGCCAATGCGTTGATAATAACGAATGGTTTCCACATTGACCTGACATTGTTTGGCAAGTTTTCCAATGGTGAGCATAAAAGTATCCTCAATATGACTTGACTCTGTACCTAGGTACAGACTTTATGCTAGCACAATTGAATAATTAAATGGGTAAGTCTGATGAGTGAACAACTTAAATCTTCTTGCTGTTCAAAACAAGAACCAAGTCTTGAATTAGTAAAAGTAGATCCTGTCTGTGGTATGGATGTGTCGGAGCATTCAAAACATTCTTTTCATTATAATCAAAAGAAATATTTATTTTGTTGTGATGGCTGTAAACAAAAATTTGCCAATGATCCTGAGCAGTATTTGCAACCAGAAGTACCTAAAACATCGAGTTGCTGTTCTGGAAATAAACCGAAAACAGTAGTTCAATCCATTGAAATGGTGGTTGATCCCGTTTGTGGTATGCAAGTTAAAACTGATTCTCAATATCATGGTATTTACCAAGACAAAGACTATTATTTTTGTTCTGAGCGTTGTTTAAGTAAATTTAATATCGCACCTGAACAATATATCGCTTTAGAGGCTCAAAGATCTTCATGCTGTGTTACTTCAACACCACCAGAACCGAAAAAACAGTCATCGTGTTGTGCGGGTGGTCATTCGGTAAACTCTTCAGGGCAAACTGAAATAGATCCTGTTTGTGGAATGTCGGTGGACACCACCACTGATTTAAAAACAGATTATCAAGACAAAACCTATTATTTCTGTAATCCATCTTGTTTGGATAAATTTAAGCAAGATCCTGAATTTTATTTAATTCCACTGGATGAGCGTCCTGTACCAGAAGGTGCGGCGGATATGGATTATACCTGTCCGATGGATCCTGAAATTGTACAAAAAGGCCCGGGGACTTGCCCTATTTGTGGTATGGCTTTAGAGCCAATGCAACCAACCTTGGATGATGCGCCAAACCCTGAACTGGTGGATTTTAGCCATCGTTTTTGGATGACTTTGCCTTTGACCTTAATTGTTTTTGTCTTGGCCATGGGTTCGCATATTCACGCTTTTATTCCACAGCATATTCAACCGTGGATTGAATTGGTACTTTCTATTCCTGTGGTGCTTTGGGCGGGTAAACCGATTATTGAGCGCTGCTGGACATCTTATAAAACACGTAACTTAAACATGTGGAGTCTCATTGGTATTGGCGTCTTAGCGGCCTTTATTTACAGTGTTGTTGCGACCGTTTTTCCATCTCTTATCCCAATGGAAGCCAAAACAGGTCATGGCGTAGCTGTGTATTTTGAAGCGGCATGTATGATTGTTTCTTTGAGTTTACTTGGGCAAATGATGGAACTCAAAGCCCGTGCCAAAACTGCTGATTCATTAAAGTCATTACTGCGATTGCAATCCAATACTGCAAAACTGGTGCAGAATGATCAAGTGGTAGAAGTCGATATTGGTATGGTGAAACAAGGCGATATTCTGCAAATTTCATCGGGTGAGCAAATTCCACTGGATGGCATTGTGGTTGAAGGCAAAACCTATGTCGATGAAGCGATGATGACAGGTGAGCCAGTCCCTGTAAAAAAAGAGTTAGATGACTTAGTCATTGGCGGAACAGTGAATCAGCAGGGCAGTATTCGTATTCAAACTACAGCAGTGGGTGCAAATACCACACTTGCTAAAATGATTCAGACTGTAGCAGAAGCCCAGCGTTCTAAAGCACCGTTACAACGGCTTGCCGATGTTTTTGCTAAATATTTTGTTGTTACAGTGCTTGCCATTAGTGTACTGACGTTTATTGCATGGATGGTGTTTGGCAATGCACAATTTGATTTAGCCTTAATGTGTGCCGTTGCTGTACTGATTATTGCCTGTCCTTGTGCTTTAGGTTTGGCAACCCCCATGTCTGTAATGGCAACCACGGGGCGAGCTGCACAAAAAGGTGTACTGTTTAAAGATGCAGAAGCGATTGAAGCTTTAAGTAAAGTAAATACATTGGTGATTGATAAAACAGGAACATTGACTGAAGGCAAGCCAAGTCTAAAAGAAATTCAATTATTGTCCGATCAGGTGACACAAGCTCAGGCTGAACAATGGATTGCCTCGATTGAGCAATATTCAACGCATCCTATTGCACAGACTTTGACGAAACTTATTCCAAGTGATCAATTGCTTAAAGTTCAAGACTTCGAAGATGTTACCGGTTTTGGCGTAAGAGGTCAGATCAATGATCGAATGCTGTATGTCGGTAGTCAAAAGCTACTGGATCAATTGGGTTTAAATTTAAAAGAGCCTGTTCAGGCTCAGTTGCAACAGCAACGTGCAAAAGGCAATGTGATTAGTTTCTTAGCCAATGAGCAAGATGTCTTGGCTTATATTTCTATTCATGATGCAGTTAAACCCAATGCTCATCAAGTGATTGCGCAATTGATTGCAGATGGTGTGGATGTTGTCATGGCAACAGGTGATCACGAACAAAATGCAAAATTAGTGGCAGCAGAGCTGGGTATTCAGCATGTCTATGGCAACTGCACACCGACTGAAAAATTAGACATTGTGAAAAAATATCAAGCACAGGGCAAAGTTGTAGCCATGGCAGGGGATGGTATTAATGATGCCCCTGCACTTGCCCAAGCCAATGTGGGTATTGCAATGGGCAATGGAACAGATATTGCCAAACAGACGGCACAAATTACCTTGGTAAAAGGTGATATTCGTGGGGTAGCTGATGCCATTCACATGGCAAAACTGGGTGTCAAAAATATGAAACAGAATTTGGCATTTTCATTTGTCTATAACGGCTTAGGTGTACCTGTGGCAGCGGGTATTTTCTATCCATTGACGGGTTTATTATTGACTCCAATGTTGGCTGCTGTTGCAATGTCACTAAGTTCTTTATCCGTGGTGATTAATGCTTTAAGGCTGCAAAAGTCTAAATAATTCTAAATGGCTCAAACACGCTGCTATACCCAAGATACATATCTTGGGTATTTTTTTAGCGCAAAAAGCAGGAACTAAAATGAAGTAAAGTAATTTATGAAATAGGTCATCATCATGAAAAAGACGGTGATAAACACAGCGTATGCTGAATAAGAAAAATGGCTGAAATGTCGTTCAATATAGTTTTACCGTTTTTATCATTCAATCAATTTTTAAGCATTGAAACATAATGCACCATAATGATGCAATTGTTATAAATTTTGGAAATGTGCGTAAGCAGACTTATCACAGCTTTAAGTGACGATTAAAAAGATTAAAATAAATGCAAAAGTTTATTCGAAAGCATCCATTTTTTTATTCATCGAGATATATTGATTTGAAAAAGCAGATTTTTTTATCTTTATTAGATTAAAAAATTGTTTGTGTATTGGTATCAAATTTAAAAATATCCCATCAGGGTGAAATCGGGCTAAGCTAGTCACTTGTGAAGATATGATATACATTTTTCTGTATACCATCTTCATGACTTTTGAAATGAGATAGGAAATGACGACAGATAGCTTAGTGATTAAACAACCTTTATATATTCCTTATGCAGGGAATACTCTTTTAGAACTTCCGTTGTTAAATAAAGGCTCTGCGTTTACCGAACAAGAGCGCAGTAAATTTAATTTGCATGGTTTAATTCCGCATGTCATTGAAACGATTGAGGAACAGAGTCATCGCTCATATCAGCAATATTGCTCATTTAACGATGCCATCAATAAGCATATTTACTTGCGTAATATTCAAGATACCAACGAAACCCTGTTTTATCATCTGCTTGAAAATCATTTAAGTGAAATGATGCCGATTATTTACACCCCAACAGTGGGTGAAGCATGTCAGCAATTTTCGGATATTTATCGCCGTCATCGCGGGATCTTTATTTCTTATCCTGATCGCGATCATATTGAAGATATTTTACATAACGTCAATCGTAAAAACGTCAAAGTGATTGTGATTACAGATGGCGAGCGTATTTTAGGTTTAGGTGATCAGGGCATTGGCGGAATGGGCATTCCGATTGGTAAACTTTCCCTGTATACCGCTTGTGGCGGTATTAGCCCTGCGTATACCTTACCAATCACCTTGGATGTCGGCACCAATAACCAACAGTTACTCAATGATCCTATTTATTTAGGTTGGAATCAGCCACGTATTAGTGGTGATGAATATTATGATTTTGTTGATGATGTGATTGACGCGATTCAGCGCCGTTGGCCAGATGCACTGATTCAGTTTGAAGATTTTGCCCAAAAAAATGCAATGCCGTTGTTGAATAAGTATCGCGATAAAATTTGCTGTTTTAATGATGATATTCAAGGGACAGCAGCTGTTTCAGTGGGTAGCTTAATTGCAGCCTCGCATGCAGCAGGCAAACAGCTAAAAGATCAGACGGTTGCCTTTTTAGGGGCGGGTTCGGCAGGTTGTGGTATTGCTGAACAAATTGTGGCTCAAATGATGGCAGAAGGCTTAACGGAGCTTGAAGCACGTGCTCGTGTCTATATGGTTGATCGTTTTGGTTTAATTACTGAAAATCAGCCAAACCTATTGGATTTCCAAAGAAAATTAGCGCAAAAACCTGAAGTGATTGCTGAATGGGGTAATGCTGAAGAAGTTATTTCTTTATTGGATGTAGTGAGAAATGCCAAACCAACGGTATTGATTGGCGTGTCGGGTCAGCCGGGTCTATTTACAGAAGAGGTGATTCGCACACTGGCTGCCAACTGTGAACGCCCTATTGTTTTGCCATTATCCAATCCGACTTCACGTGTTGAAGCAGTCCCTGCGGATATTATTCAATGGACGGATGGTAAGGCGTTAATTGCGACGGGTAGTCCTTTTGCTCCAGTCAATTATCAGGGCAAGATTTATAACATTTCGCAGTGTAATAACTCGTATATTTTTCCAGGAATTGGTTTAGGTGTAATTGCTTCAGGCGCTACACGCGTGACCGATTGTATGCTCATGGCTGCCAGTAATGCTCTTGCAAATTGTTCACCGAAATTGATTAATCCTGATGCTGACTTATTGCCAGATATTGATTCAATTCAGCAAGTTTCAAAAATCATTGCTTTAAAAGTGGCACAAGCGGCAATGCAGGTGGGGGTAGCACCAATTGTGAGTAATGAACCTTTGGCGAAAGCCATTGAAGATCATTACTGGAAACCTGAGTACCGTAGTTATAAACGTATCACTTTTTAATATGTGAATAATCAACTATTTCCCCAAAAATCTTTTTATGTTGATCAATGAGGTTTTTGGGGCAAGTTTTATGAACGGATAAAGGTTGCATTTAATTTATATTTAAAATTTTTTATTGCAATGAGGCTTGATCAATCAAGAGTATTTGGGGTTTGGAAATAAGGTTAAATTAAATAAAAAGTACAGTTGAAATGAAATTATAAAAAACTTTATAAGTATTGTATTTTACTTAAAATATTAATCTAAATTATGTATATTGAATGATCTATCTAAAAATATAAAACAGATAAAAATGGAACAACTTAACCCATCAGATTTAAAAGCCATTCTTCATTCCAAACGCGCAAATGTGTATTACCTCGAATATTGCAGAGTGATGCAGAAAGACGGTCGTGTTTTATATTTGACTGAAGCTAAAAATGAAAATCAATACTGGAATATCCCGATTGCCAATACCACAGTGATTTTACTCGGCACAGGTACGTCGATCACTCAGGCAGCGATGCGTATGTTAGCCAGTGCAGGGGTATTGGTTGGATTTTGTGGTGGCGGTGGAACACCACTCTTTATGGGCAGTGAAATTGAGTGGATGACACCGCAAAGTGAATATCGCCCGACGGAGTATATGCAGGGATGGATGCAGTTTTGGTTTGAGGATGAAAAGCGCCTCGCTGTGGCAAAACAATTTCAACATGCTCGTATCGATTTTATACGGAAAGTTTGGGATAAAGACCGTGATTTAAAAGAACAGGGTTTTTATTTGGATGATCGGGATATTCAAACGGCACTGGATGGTTTTGAAAAGAAAATTCCGAATACCACCAAAGTCGGTGATTTGCTCTTGCATGAAGCAGCAATGACCAAACAACTTTATAAAATTGCTGCAACACGTAACAAAATGAGTTTTGAGCGAAATCGTGAACAGGGTGATTTAGCCAATGATTTTCTTAACCACGGTAATTATTTAGCCTATGGATTGGCAGCGACGACACTTTGGGTTTTAGGCATTCCACATGGTTTTGCAGTGATGCATGGTAAAACCCGCCGTGGCGCTTTGGTCTTTGATGTGGCGGATTTAATTAAGGATGCTGTGGTACTTCCGTATGCCTTTATTTGTGCAAAAGAAAAAGCCACTGAGCAAGAATTTAGAGCCCAAATACTGCAAAAATTTACGGAGCATAAATGTTTAGATTGGATGTTTGATCAGGTGAAGGAAGCCGCTTTATCTTCTAAAAATGGAGATGAAGCATGATTGTGACTTTCGTTAGCCAGTGTGAAAAGAAAGCTTTAGCTCGGACGCGCCGTGTATTAGATGCTTTTGCTGACAGAATTGGAGATAACACATGGCAAACGGTCATTACCGAAGATGGCTTAATTGCTGTTAAAAAATTATTACGTAAAACGGTGACTAAAAGTACTGCGGTAAGCTGTCACTGGGTTCGGGGCAGACGTAGAAGTGAATTACTCTGGATTGTGGGGAGTCGGAATAAATTTAATACGCAGGGCATTGTGCCTGTGAATAGAACAAAAAAATCTTTAAAAATAGATTACAGTGATTTGAATTGGCAATCGGCACCTTTAATTTCAATCGTAAGTCGAATAGCGGCTTTATTTCATGACTTTGGGAAAATTAATCCATTTTTTGCACAAAAAATAGCAAAAGCTAAAACCAATAAAAAACCAATTGCAGACCCATTTCGACATGAATGGGTTTCTTTACGTCTATTTGAAGCCTTTGTTCGGTCTTGCGGGAGTCAGGATGATGATTGGATTGGTAAATTAGTAGGTATATCGTGTGATAATGATAATTTTTATTGGCTAGGTAATGTTATTAAAGATGATGGGAGTCAGTACACTCCTTCGCCATTAAAAGATTTACCTCAAGTTGCTCAATTAACAGCATGGCTCATTATTTCGCATCATCGTTTACCTATTCCAAATAGTATGCTGAACAAAGATTTGAGCCATGATTCAGGTTATGAAAGCCGTAAATTTAAGGATGTTTTAAGTGACCTGAATTTTAAATGGTGTTATCCAAGAAACTATTTAGCGGATGATAAAAATAAAGCGAAGGAAATTAAACAGTGCTGGAATATACAAGCAGAACATATCCCTTTTAGTAGCCAAACATGGTGTAAAGAAGCCAATGCTTGTGCTGTTAAGTTAAAGCAATTTCTAAGTTTGCCAAACTTACCTAGTTTGCAAGACCCGTATATTAGCCATATTTCACGTTTAGCACTCATGCTTTCAGATCATTATTATTCGAGTTGTGATCCAACACCAAAATGGCATGATCCTCAATATTTACGTTATGCAAATACAGATAAATTTGGTGAGTTAAAACAGCCGTTGGATGATCATTTAATTGGTGTGAGCCAATCTGTACGGCAATTGATGGGAGCATTAACACGATTAAATGAATTGTTTGATCGATTACCACAACAAAAAAGTTTAGAAGGTAAAAATAATAATCCGTATTACCAATGGCAAGATAAGTCTTATCAAGAAGCGCAGTTTATACAAAAAAATTATCCAAATCATGGTTTTTTTGGTGTCAATTTAGCATCAACAGGCCGAGGAAAAACTTTAGCAAATACCCGTATTATGTATGGTCTGGCTGATCCTGAAAAAGGGGCACGATTTAATATTGCATTAGGTTTAAGAACGCTGACTTTACAAACAGGAAAAGCATTACGCCAAAAATTAGATTTAGATGAAACTGATTTGGCCATTATGGTTGGTGGTGGTGCTGTTAAAGAGATTTTTGAACAATATAGTCAAAAAGATTCTTTAGAAATTTTAGAAGAACAACACGATGATTTAGATCCGAGTCAAAATCAAATTTTAGCGGAAAATATGGGTTCAGAGTCTTTGATAGGTTTGTCAGATGAAGAAACATATATTGACTATGAAGATTATGAAATTGATTTTGAGGGCATCTTAGACAATAAGCATATGTTTGCTCAATGGCTAAAGGGCAATCCTCAAGTTAAAAAAATGCTGATGAGTCCAATTTTATGTTGCACGATTGATCACTTGATTCCTGCAACAGAAAGTACCCGAGGTGGTAAGCAGATTGCGCCAATGTTGCGCTTAATGTCATCTGATTTGGTGTTTGATGAGCCTGATGATTTTTCACCAGATGATTATTATGCTTTAACCCGCCTTGTTTATTGGGCTGGGTTACTTGGCAGCCGTGTTTTATTATCTTCAGCAACATTGATGCCTGCAGAAATCAATGGTTTGTATTTAGCATATAGTTCAGGGCGAAAATTTTATAATGCTAATCGTACAAAAGCAGATCAGCCGATTATTGCAGCATGGTTTGATGAAAATGCAAAAAGCATTTGCCATGAAGTTATTCCATGTGATCAAGCGATCAGTACGACGGAAGTTCAACCTGTTTTTCAAAAAGCCCATCTTAATTTTACTAAAAAACGTGTTGAATATTTACATGAACAGGCGCTATTAACCAAAAGACGCACTTTAGAGTGGGTTGGCTTGCCTAAAGCAATAGATCCTATGGATAAATGGCAAGATATGTTTACACAACATATTTTAGATACGACCTTAAAAGCCCATCAACAAAATGCAATTACAGATCCAATTTCAGCTAAGCAATACAGTGTAGGTTTGGTACGTTTTGCCAATATTGACCCGCTAGCGACGATTGCACAGCAATTATTAAAGCAAAAAATTGATTCGAATATTCGGATTCATTTATGTGTTTATCATTCACGTTTTCCCTTGTTAATGCGCGCCAATATTGAAAAATATTTAGATGAAATTTTAGATCGGAATCAAGGGAAGCAACCGCATGATCATGCCATGATTCAAGGGTGGTTGAAGAGATATCCTGAACAGCAGCATATTATTTTAGTTTTAGCTTCGCCTGTGTGTGAAGTTGGGCGTGACCATGATTATGATTGGATGATTTTGGAGCCATCTTCAATGCGCTCTATTGTTCAAGCATCAGGGCGTGCGAGACGGCATCGATCAGAAGCTTATGATCGACCTAATGTTTTTCTGATGGAAAGTAATATTCGTCATTATAAAAATTCTGCGCAGGCTTGTTTTTCCAAACCTGGATTTGAGGCAAGTGGTTTTAAATTTTTATCGAGTAGACACTCTTTAAAAGGAACAAATGAGAATAGTGATAATGGATTAATTCGCAAAATACACTTCAATCAGTTGGATTCTATACCACGGTTGGAACAACCATCAGCAGCATATCTTAAAAAATATTATCAAAAGTTTAGTTATCCAAATTTAGTCGATTTAGAACATGACCGAATGCATCATATATTATTGGGTCATGGAATTAGCCCGAATATGCGGCTAGAAGAAGGATCACCTATTAAATTTCCCGCCTTTGATTTTTGGAGTACACCCATTCACTACACGGGCATTTTGCAAAAATTAAGCCAATTTAGACAGTCACAAGCTGAAAAGTTTACGGCTTTTAGGGCTGATGAAGAACAGCCTTTAGAACTATATGAATTTAATAATAAAATAGGGAATTGGCTGTATAAGCAAAGTTTGTTAAGAAACATTGAGTTAATTGAAAATACTCAAATTCATTGTTGGCCGAATCAAAATCCTGAAAAAGCGCTGATGAAATATTTGGATACAATTTCATCAGAACGAAGCTGGATTGAAAATTGCAGCCGATATTTGAGTTTAACTTTGCCTGAATTAAAGGAGCACCAAAAGTGGCTTTACCACGATTGGTTAGGTTTTATCAGGGAGTAAACCCTGATAGACCGTGACTTCTAAGCTGCCTACATGGCAGTGAACATTAGCTGAAAGCTGTAGTATTTCTAAGCAGCCTATGTGGCTGTGAAATGTATTCAAAAATAAGTTTGAAGGAACACAATGTAGACTCTTGTATAGCACAAGAGTCTGTGGTTAGATATAAACCATCAACCTACTACAACTTGTAGCTAATAGAATTGATTTTGAGTTTTCAGAGACGCCAATCTCTGATTTAGATATAACCACCGATCTGCGAGGATCACACATCACCCATGGATGAGTAAGGAGGTAATGATGTTTTGCACACATTTGACCAGAAGGGTTTAGCCAATTTGCATCACACATCATCTACGACTGTTAATCTGTTGTAGATGATAACAAAAAAATGATTCTAAAAAACAGCTTGTTTTGTAATAAGCATACTTGAGTATAAAAAATGAATGAAGAAGAAGGTGGAACCCAAAATTCCGAACCCGCCAGCATTCGCGAGTTAATTGAGCAGTACATTCAAGGACGTTTGAATGAAAAGCTAGATAAACTCAAAGCGGATGATGTGGCGGAACAAGAAAAGTTGTTAGGAAAATACCAAACTGAAACGTGGCTGGAAGATGCAAGTTTACGCATTAGCCAACTCCGCTTAGCCACACATACGCCTAAACAGCATCACCCAGATTCGAAAGCATCTGCCATGTTTTATCGTGATGCCCAAAATAAGCATGACTATGTTGGCTCGTATGGTATGAAGCTGGATGCTGATGTCATTGGTAATGCTGCTGTTTTAGATGTGTTTAAATTGTTGCGTCTTAAATTTAATGATGTTTCATTATTAGATCGCTTATTAAGTGCTGATGCAGATTTTATTTCTGCATTATCTAACAAGAATGAATTGGCTGAGATCCGCTATCAACGGTTTTTAGCTTTTAGTCAGTTACCTACGGAGTTAAATGCAGGGCGACTCTCTAAGCAAGTACTGTTTCCAGTTCAGCAAGATAACTATCACACTTTAGTATTGCTCTATCCAAGTGCATTGGTACATCAAGCGTATCAGCAAATCTCCAATGATCGTTTTGGTGAAGAAAATAAAGTACTGCGTGAAGCGCGCTTTAAAAAAATTCATAAAGTGCAAGAAAGCCGAGAATATCCAAATTTGCTTGTGCAAAATTTTGGCGGGTCGAAGCCTCAAAATATTTCACAGTTAAATAGTGACCGTCGCGGTTCGATGTGGTTGTTACCATCAATTCCACCGACGTGGCAGGGGAAAATTGTTGAATTGCCAAAAGGAAAATCTATTTTTACGGGTTACTTGACCAATCGTAAAGATGTGAAACCTTTATTAAGTTCAATTATCCAATTATATCGAAATGAAAATCGTCGTAATACGGTTGAATTTCGTGAAGAGCGGGATAGTTTAGTCGCACAATTGACAGACTGTGTGATTGATATGAGTTTTGAGCTGCAGCAAAGTGCAGCTTCTGGATGGACTCAAAAGAAATCATTTAACTTAGCAGAAAGCTTTTGGTTGGATCGTGGTTATCGTGAAGAATTGTTTGATAAAGAAGATGCGGATGATTTAACTGAGGAAGAAGAAGCATGGCTACGAGCTTATCGGGAACGTGATTGGCATGCAGATATTGGTTCTAACTTTGGTGATTGGCTCAATCAGCTATTAACGGCTAAAGGAAAATTAACCGATCTTGATGATCATGAATCTCGAGTTTGGTCGATTATTTTGCGAGATAAATTACAGTTGCTGAAAGAGGAATTTGCCTAAATGTCTTATTCATATCCTAAAGCGCTCTATCTTGTACGTTTAAATGTTGAAAATGTATCTATTATCAGCAGCCATTTAACATGGGGTTTTCCAGCTCCAAGCGCCTTTACTGGCTTTATGCATAATTTACAGCGCAAGTTGAATGAAATTGATGGCTATCAACAGGTTGAATGTTGTGGTGTAGGAATCGTATCGCATCAATTTACAGCACAAGTCACCAAAAGCAGCAGTTATCGATATTCACCTTATCAGCTCAACTTAGCACGGCATCCTTTAAATCCGAATGGCTCAACTCCTGCAATTGTGGAAGAGGGTAAGGGGCATATGGAAGTCAGCTTGGTGATTGGTTTATCGGGTGAAGGCTTAGATCAATATCTTTCTGCAAATGATGAAGATTTAACGCTTGAGACTCAAAACCTGTTGAAGAAGCTGAATCAATTGGTTTATGGCATGCGTTTAGCTGGCGGTGTTATTTTTCCGCATCAGCGCATTAAACCTAAATTGGTGAATTGGTCACAACATGATGCAACAAATAAAACCGTTAAATTACGACGTTATTTATTGCCAGGTTTTGCATTAATGCATCGGCATGAGGTTTTGACAGCCCATCAAGCTTGGTTAAAGCTGTATCCAAATTATTTGGCGACACAGCAGAGTGAGCCCAATATGCTCGATACATTGTTTGATATTCAGCGCTTAAATTTTGTCAGCACTGCAAAAAGTGAGGTTGTTTCAGTGGGGGATGTAGACGGCGAGTGGAAAATTCGACCGCGTCCCGAGCATTTAAAAGGGTGGTTGGTTCCTATTCCTATAGGTTATGCCGCATTAACTGCTGTACAAGAGCAGGGTGTAATTAAAGGATTGAGAAATGACCAATATCCAGCAACATTTGTGGAAACACTATTAAGTCTTGGTGAATGGCAGAGTCCACATCGAATGGGGAATATTGTCGAGACTTTATGGAATTACAACACTGTACCTAAAAATGGTGTTTATGAATTGGTGCAGCCATTTGCGCCAAAACAAAAAATTGATCTTGCATCAGTAGACGAAACAGAAAACCAATCATTTGACGTTAATACCGACATAGAAGAAGAGGAATATTAATCATGGCTAAGAACGATACAAAATTAAAAACAGCATCAGTACTTTCATTTAACCGCCATTTAGATCCATCGGATGGACGGATGTACGCAGTGAATTGGGCTGATATTTCACAGGGTTCAGGAACTGCTGCCATCGTTATTCAAGAAAAATCGGTACGTGGTACGATTTCAAATCGCCCTAAAAACAGCAAAGAAACCAGTCCAGCAGATATAGATGCGGCAGTAAATAAAGCGAATCTACAAACAGTGGATGTTGCAGCTTTACCACAAGGTAAAGATACCGTTGCAGTCACCTTTACTTTACGTGTTTTGCCAAATGTAGGACGTCCATCAGCTTGTAATGATGTCAGTTTTGCTGAGCGTTTAAATGCTGTAGTGACGTCTTATCATGCAGAAAATAAATTTGCTGAATTGGCAAAACGCTACGCATCAAATTTGGCCAATGGGCGTTTTTTATGGCGTAATCGTATAGGTGCTGAAAATGTAACTGTATCAGTGGCACGTATTATTGATGGTAAAGCAGCTGATACTGTGAATTTTGATGCTTTGGCTAATCGTTTAAATGAAATTACAGTACATCAAGATCAGCAAAAACAGTTAGAACAACTATCAAGTTGGATGCAAGCTGGTTTGAATGGTGATGAACATGTGTTATTGAAAGTAACAGGCTTTGCACGTTTAGGTGAGGGGCAAGAAGTTTATCCATCTCAGGAGTTGATTCTAGATACTGGTAATTCTAAAGGTGCAAAAAGTAAAACACTTTATGCAATAAAAGATAAGGATGCAGGCTTACACTCGCAAAAAATTGGTAATGCGCTACGTACAATTGATACTTGGTATCCGAATGCTGAAAAGCCGATTGCCGTAGAGCCATATGGTTCTGTGACATCAGAAGGTAAAGCCTATCGCCAGCCAGCAGAGAAAAAAGATTTCTATAATATTTTTGATGCTTGGGTCAATACTGGAAAAGTACCAGATGCCGAGCAACAGCATTATGTGATGGCTGTATTAATCCGTGGTGGTGTATTTGGTGAGAGTGATAAGTAATGAAATATTATCTGGAATTGAAATTGCTTCCCGATGATGATATTTCAGCCCACTTTTTACTAGCGAAAGTATATACACAGTTGCATATCGCTTTTGCAGAAATTAAAAATGCTGAACACAAAATTAATATTGGAGTTTCATTTCCCCAATATCGATTTAATCAGGAAAAAGGTGTTGGGTTTTTGGGTGAAAAGCTTCGGCTTTTTGCTCAAAATGAAGCTGATTTGAAAAAACTTGATCTTAAAAAATGGTTAGATCGATTAATTGATTATGTTCATATTAAATCTATTCAAGAAGTACCTGAAAATATAAAAAGTTATGCCACCTATAAACGTAAGCAAGTGAAAACCAATGCTGAGCGTCTGGCGCGTCATCGCGTAAAACGTGGCGATATTGGTTTTGATGAAGCTTTGGCTCGTTATAGTAATGTTGTTACCACAACGGATCTGCCTTTTATTCAAATGAAAAGTTTAACGTCTGATCAAATGTTTAAACTTTTCATAGAAAAGAAAAATGCTGAACAATCTGAAAGTCGGGTTTTTAGTACCTATGGTTTAAGTTCGGAATCCAGTGTTCCTGAGTTTTAACCCAATATATTTTCACTCTTTAACAGTTTAATAAAATCAATAAGTTATAAACGTGGGTTAAAACTTGGGTCTTTTATAGATTTTTAGTGTTAACTCACTGTTATAACTTTATTTTTTGCTATAAAATTACTGTTCACTGCCGAATAGGCAGCTTAGAAATGTTGTTTCAGACATGCCATTCCCCTTATTTTTGTTCACTGCCGAATAGGCAGCTTAGAAATAAATCTGTCATAACAATTGTAGGGGGGTCTTGTTCACTGCCGAATAGGCAGCTTAGAAACATTTATTTTTAGAACCACAGAGTATACAGATGTTCACTGCCGAATAGGCAGCTTAGAAACTCCCGTGATAACTACTCGTTCAGCAGAACAAGTTCACTGCCGAATAGGCAGCTTAGAAATTATCCGCCCACTGTTTCTTTTCCTGATTTACGTTCACTGCCGAATAGGCAGCTTAGAAAAAGCCAAATGGAAATGAACGAATATGATCAATGTTCACTGCCGAATAGGCAGCTTAGAAATTCATGCGTTCTTCTTCAAAAGTTGTTTCAACGTTCACTGCCGAATAGGCAGCTTAGAAAATTCGACCTTGAGCGGTTATCTGCGCTTTCAAGTTCACTGCCGAATAGGCAGCTTAGAAAGCTAGTACGTGCGGGAATGCTGCGACTGGTTTGTTCACTGCCGAATAGGCAGCTTAGAAATACATCAATATCGCCCTCTGCTGCATGAGCACGTTCACTGCCGAATAGGCAGCTTAGAAATTTATCTGCGCGGATCGACTGGATCGTTGAAGGTTCACTGCCGAATAGGCAGCTTAGAAAGTACCTCGCTACGGGCGAACACCTAGATGCGTGTTCACTGCCGAATAGGCAGCTTAGAAAGTTTACCGTTTACGACAGAACAGCTTAACCTTGTTCACTGCCGAATAGGCAGCTTAGAAAATTCTTTTTGGAACGATGGCGCGCCTGCGTCTGTTCACTGCCGAATAGGCAGCTTAGAAAGAACTCTCCCGAATCTCTTGCAGCATTTCAACAGTTCACTGCCGAATAGGCAGCTTAGAAATGCTGAATAACTCCCGCGATTAATAGCGGGTTGTTCACTGCCGAATAGGCAGCTTAGAAATTACTTTAATTACTTTTTAAGGATACATCATGGTTCACTGCCGAATAGGCAGCTTAGAAATAAATTTAGATGATATCCGGGTGGAACTAATTGTTCACTGCCGAATAGGCAGCTTAGAAAGCATGGTGCGGTATATATATTGCAAAAGTATTGTTCACTGCCGAATAGGCAGCTTAGAAAGCTACCAATCCCCCTTCGTTATTTGTTACCGTGTTCACTGCCGAATAGGCAGCTTAGAAAAGAGCCTTCCCGAAACGATCAAGGTGAAATTAGTTCACTGCCGAATAGGCAGCTTAGAAATTTCGAAAATCTTCAACTGTGCTCATACGTGGGTTCACTGCCGAATAGGCAGCTTAGAAATATATCGTTTTGAGTTTGACCGTATGAGATAAGTTCACTGCCGAATAGGCAGCTTAGAAAAGACGTATTAGATTTTTTGCTAACCAAAGCAGGTTCACTGCCGAATAGGCAGCTTAGAAATTATAAAATGTTAGAGAATTAATATCTAGCTCGTTCACTGCCGAATAGGCAGCTTAGAAATGAAGGCAATCACAAGGGCAATGGTCGTTTAAGTTCACTGCCGAATAGGCAGCTTAGAAAAAGTAAATTAGAGTCAAGCATGGCTTCAGTTGGTTCACTGCCGAATAGGCAGCTTAGAAAAACTGCAACACATGTTTGGAACGGATCACTCTGTTCACTGCCGAATAGGCAGCTTAGAAAATCAAAAAAGTTACCCATGTTGCACCTCAAAGGTTCACTGCCGAATAGGCAGCTTAGAAATTGGGGTGCAAAAAAAGTAATTCATTTATTTGGTTCACTGCCGAATAGGCAGCTTAGAAATTTAAAAAAATAATTTCCAAACAAGAATTGAGGTTCACTGCCGAATAGGCAGCTTAGAAAGCAGTAAGAAACTAAAAAAAACAGCGTAAAGGGTTCACTGCCGAATAGGCAGCTTAGAAATTAAATCAAAAACCTGCACAATTGGCAGGGCTGTTCACTGCCGAATAGGCAGCTTAGAAAAGTCAAATCTTGATCTGAATATGCTAAAGGAAGTTCACTGCCGAATAGGCAGCTTAGAAATATTAAGCCTATCATTATAATTCAATCGGTTAGTTCACTGCCGAATAGGCAGCTTAGAAATTTAGATACATCCCAAGGTAATGCAGTTGGGCGTTCACTGCCGAATAGGCAGCTTAGAAATAATAGGAAAGGGCAGAGAAATTATGAGGGAAGTTCACTGCCGAATAGGCAGCTTAGAAACAACTAAAAACAAGGTTAATACTGCTAATTTTGTTCACTGCCGAATAGGCAGCTTAGAAACTTCATCACCACCAGCTAAAGCGGTTTTAATTGTTCACTGCCGAATAGGCAGCTTAGAAAACGCTTGAACCTTTCATTTTATAAGCAAGATTGTTCACTGCCGAATAGGCAGCTTAGAAAAATACCACCAGTGACATTTTTCATGGTGCTTTGTTCACTGCCGAATAGGCAGCTTAGAAATGCCGCAGTTAATCAAAAATTCCCCAAAATTGGTTCACTGCCGAATAGGCAGCTTAGAAATATTCTTAATCGCCACTTAGGGTTAATCCCATGTTCACTGCCGAATAGGCAGCTTAGAAATTTAATATTCGTAAACACTCAACAAAGGTTTAGTTCACTGCCGAATAGGCAGCTTAGAAAACGTTCGAAATAAAACGGGCGGCGCTCAAGAAGTTCACTGCCGAATAGGCAGCTTAGAAAATATATAAGCAACATCGTTAGATATGGAAAAAGTTCACTGCCGAATAGGCAGCTTAGAAAATTGATTTAGAGTTGCTATCATTTGCCACCTTGTTCACTGCCGAATAGGCAGCTTAGAAAGTGCAGCCAACGGCAAATTGGTGGCGTATGTAGTTCACTGCCGAATAGGCAGCTTAGAAATGTCAGTCCTATGACTCCGTAGAGTTTCGCTAGTTCACTGCCGAATAGGCAGCTTAGAAAATTGTTTAGCGCCCTCTCCGTTTTTTAAGTTAGTTCACTGCCGAATAGGCAGCTTAGAAAACAGTCGGGCTATTAAAACCTCTAAATTCACTGTTCACTGCCGAATAGGCAGCTTAGAAATTATGTAGAAATTAAAGCAAGTCCTGCGAAATGTTCACTGCCGAATAGGCAGCTTAGAAATTATGAGTCTTTACCAACTCATTACACAGGAAGTTCACTGCCGAATAGGCAGCTTAGAAAAAATACCACTCTTTCGCAACATCGCTAAACCAGTTCACTGCCGAATAGGCAGCTTAGAAAGATATTTAAAGTACGACCCCGTCCGTTTGGACGTTCACTGCCGAATAGGCAGCTTAGAAAGTTCCAAGAGCCCAACCTACGCTTTAACCTAAGTTCACTGCCGAATAGGCAGCTTAGAAAGCATCAACCTCTAGCCTAAAAGATACTTGTCTGTTCACTGCCGAATAGGCAGCTTAGAAAAATAGAGCGAAAAGTCAAAGACGTCGGTAAATGTTCACTGCCGAATAGGCAGCTTAGAAAAGTACGAACGCCCCGAATAAACGCCCGGATGTGTTCACTGCCGAATAGGCAGCTTAGAAAATTAAATTTAACACAGCCTGCAAAGACAGGTTGTTCACTGCCGAATAGGCAGCTTAGAAAACATAAATTGAGCAGCATTTTCAAGCCATCTTGTTCACTGCCGAATAGGCAGCTTAGAAAATTGGTATCAGCGTATTGCGATTCAATAAAAAGTTCACTGCCGAATAGGCAGCTTAGAAATGCGCCAATTTTATCTAATGCTAATTTAAATTGTTCACTGCCGAATAGGCAGCTTAGAAACAAGAATTGAACTTGTGGCCTATCCCTTAGGAGTTCACTGCCGAATAGGCAGCTTAGAAATTTTGCTTCACGAAACATTGATTCAGCATTGGGTTCACTGCCGAATAGGCAGCTTAGAAAGATACCAAAAACGGCGAAGACCTAATGCTACCGTTCACTGCCGAATAGGCAGCTTAGAAATGCGAATAACAAACAGGGTATAATGTTTCGTCGTTCACTGCCGAATAGGCAGCTTAGAAAATGCGCGATATGGCTACAAAAGTAACTCGTTTGTTCACTGCCGAATAGGCAGCTTAGAAAGTGTATATTTCGCATTATACCATCGTAAGATAGTTCACTGCCGAATAGGCAGCTTAGAAAGATGTAAGCAAAGACCTTGTATCATTTTCTTTGTTCACTGCCGAATAGGCAGCTTAGAAATCCTTATCCACACTTGTGAACTGACTTCTAGTGTTCACTGCCGAATAGGCAGCTTAGAAAGTTCTCCCGCTGAGCCATTTAAATTTAACCGTGTTCACTGCCGAATAGGCAGCTTAGAAAACTGGGTCATCGAGATAAATGTTTATCTTTACGTTCACTGCCGAATAGGCAGCTTAGGAAGCGCACATCTGGAACTGGGTGTAGTATGCCCCGTTCACTGCCGAATAGGCAGCTTAGAAAAAGGAAAAAACCCGTATGGACTGTATAGCCCAGTTCACTGCCGAATAGGCAGCTTAGAAATTGCGTGGGAAGCATGGCAAGCCAAAGCTCAAGTTCACTGCCGAATAGGCAGCTTAGAAAGTTTGGAGCGAGTGTTACGACAGATTCACCGAGTTCACTGCCGAATAGGCAGCTTAGAAAGATATATGAATCAGTATCACAATAAAAGGGGAGTTCACTGCCGAATAGGCAGCTTAGAAAGGAAGAGTCGAAGCCTACTGGCCCGATGCAATGTTCACTGCCGAATAGGCAGCTTAGAAATGATCCGCTTTGTTTTGAGCAACAACATTGTTGTTCACTGCCGAATAGGCAGCTTAGAAAGTACACCCACAGCGAAAGATCCTAGACGACGTGTTCACTGCCGAATAGGCAGCTTAGAAATTGGGGCAAGAGCGTACTTAAATTGACGTATAGTTCACTGCCGAATAGGCAGCTTAGAAAGTATTACAGAATCAATGATGTTGAGCTTTAATGTTCACTGCCGAATAGGCAGCTTAGAAAGGCATGTGCGGAGAACCACCGTAATTAATTACGTTCACTGCCGAATAGGCAGCTTAGAAAAAGTAGAACTGGATCGCGTGAATAGTAATGTCGTTCACTGCCGAATAGGCAGCTTAGAAATTCGTACTCTAAGATCATCCAGCGCGGTACGAGTTCACTGCCGAATAGGCAGCTTAGAAAAACTGTAGATTCTTTTTCGGGGCTGTTGGCATGTTCACTGCCGAATAGGCAGCTTAGAAATCTATATGCTTACTTAAAAACCTGCCAAGTGGGTTCACTGCCGAATAGGCAGCTTAAAGTTATCAGTTTCAATGAGTGAGTGAGTCTGAGTCTTATTTTAAATAGGAACTGGTAGCTTCAGAAATTATCAAATTAGATTGAATACAGCCAATCAATGGCATCAGTACAGATTTTCTCGCCCAGCATATACTTTTTTATAAAATATATTCCCAAATGAGATAACCTAAACCGAATCCAATGAATGCATAAAGCGTGATTATGAAGAATACAAAACTAGCTTTGTTTTTCTTTCTTAATGAATTCATATTGATGCTCACTGTTTGGTCTTTCAGATAATATAATTATGTAGAGTTTATGTTTAAATGTGTAGATACAAAAAATGATTTAAAAAATATAACAGATTCATGTGCTTTTATTCATCTGTTATAGTTGTGTATGTAAATACAACAATTTGGATGCTAATTTTTTATGAATGCATTGACGCTTTAAAGTGGTAAAAATATGAATAATTATTGTACAGGTTGATTGTTTATAGCATATTGAATACATTCAACTACCTGTGACAAAGCAGATTCAGCCCGATCATTAAAGTCAAAAGAACAATTGATACGTAAAAAATTATTTTGTTTGGCAAAATTAGCATTAAATAAGACGCTTGGTGCAATACTAATATTTCGAGCTAATAACATCTGATAAATATATACACTATCTATATATTTAGGTAATTCAATCCATAAAAAATAACCTGATGGATAATAGGTAATTTTACATATAGCTGGTAAATGTTCTTTTAGATAAGCGTAAAACAGTTTTTTATTGCGCTCCAAAGAAGCACGTAAGGCTTTCAGATGCTTTTCATAATGGCGGTGTGATAAATATTCTACCAACGCATTTTGAATAAATGAATTGACCGATAATGTACTCATTAACTGAATATGTTGAATATGTTCGGAAAATTTTCCCGCATAGACCCAACCCACACGAAAGCCTGCACCTAATGTTTTAGAAAATGAAGAACAATGCAGCACCAGATTGTGCTGATCAAAGTATTTCATTGATAGTGGTTTTTTATGGTCATAATACAGTTCTTCATATACATCATCTTCAATCAAATGAATTTCATACTGATGTAATAATTTTGCCAATTGAAACTTAATTTCATCACTCACGGTAAAACCAATCGGGTTGTGACAGTTCAGCATCAGTAAGCACACCTTGATAGGGTATTTTTGAATCGCTTGCTCGAAGGCATTCAGATCAATTCCATGTTCAGGATGTTCTGGAATAGTAATCACTTTTAAGCCCAAGCGTTCAGCCGCTTGCCATGCGCCATAAAAAATAGTCTGTTGTAATAAAATATAATCACCGACCTGTGTCATGGCTTGTAAAGACAAGTTCAATGCATCCAATCCACCCGATGTAATGACAATGTCTGACGGATCGGTCTGAATCCCTTGCATACAATAGCGTTGAGCGATCAGTTTACGTAAGGCAAAATTACCGGGTGGCAAGCTGGGTGTTTGTTCATAGCTGAGTCTATGGCGGGCGAGTTGTCCCAAAGTCTGGATTAATTTGGCTGAATAAAGTAATTGGCTATTCGGAAAAGCGCTACCAAAAGGGATGATAATATCGGGTTGAATGGATTTTAAATATTGGAATACAGTCGAGTTAATTTCAATTTTAGGATTGAGTACGACATTTTGATTTTGTTCATCATTTGAAGGTTCTTGTGCTACAACAAAATAACCAGACTTTTCTTTTGAATAAATCAGTCCTTGCGCTTCGAGTTCTTGATAAGCATTCATGACCGTAATCAAGCTAAAACCTGATTGTTCTGCTTGATGGCGCAAGGAGGGCAATTTTTCATTGGCTTTCCAAGTTCCATTTTCAATCAGTAGTTTCAAGCTATTCGCAAGTTTTTCAGATTTATACATAAGAATTTAGGTCATCATAATCGAGATAAAATATGAATAGATCACTCTATCTATATACTTTTATCATAGTTGGCTACTGTAACAAGTCAATTTCGTTCAATGCCGAAAACTATGAATGAGGCTTGACGGTATTAAATTGTAGTAAAAGGCTATGCTAGATAAGCGTAATTCAATAAAAATAGGAACAGTTCAGCCATTCATGTCGAGACCGGATCTTGTGCAGTCACTGTTCATAGGACAAAGCCGTGCCTAAAAGCTTTTTTCACATACTGAACAGGATATATTGTACATGGTGGTGCAGTTACTACTCGAAAAGAAGCTAATGCTATCTTTGAATAGATTGAAGTTTACGAAAATCGAATCAGAACGCATTCTACCAATGGCTGATTAAGCCCTGAATCCTTTTGATAGAAATATTTTAAGCGTTTCGAGGGAATGGCTGTCCAGAATACTGTTTAGGATCATAGTCAGATTAGCCTCTAAGCGTTATCATAGCTCTCTTCAAGTCATTGGAACGCGCTATGAAAATTGTCGCAGATGAAAATCTGGCTTTTACTGAATATTTCTTTGCAGATTTTGGAGAAATTCAACAAGCGGCAGGGCGTACTTTAACTCAAGCAGATGTACAGGATGCAGAAGCCTTGTTGGTACGTTCTGTGACGAAAGTAAATGCGCAGCTGATAGAAAATACCGCTGTGAAATTTGTTGGTAGTGCAACGATTGGTACAGATCATTTAGATATTACCAGCTTAGAAAAACACCACATCGCATGGTCAAATGCAGCAGGGTGCAACGCCCAAGCAGTCGCTGAATATGTCATTACGGCATTGTTATATTTGCAACCCGATTTAATTGAAAAAAATGAAAAATTTACCTTAGGGATTGTTGGCTTAGGAAATGTCGGTTCACGTTTAGCGCATATGGCAAAATTGCTCGGTTGGAATGTGATTGGTTATGATCCCTTTGTAAATGGTGAAACGATTCAGCAAGTTGAATTGGAAGAGTTATTAAAAACGGCAGATGCTATTTCGACTCATGTTCCCTTAACCAAAACAGGGGAGCATTCGACGTTTCATTTGATCAATGCTGATGCTTTAGCACAAATGAAACCTGAAGCGATACTGATCAATTCAGCACGTGGTCCAGTGGTGGAAGAGGCAGCTTTGATTGCTGATATTCAAAGTACCAAACGCCAAGTGGTACTAGATGTATTTGAGCATGAACCTGAAATTTCAGCAGAATTACTCAATTTAATTCGTTTAGTAACACCGCATATTGCAGGTTATAGCTTGGAAGGTAAGGCACGTGGTACACAAATGATTTACGATGCTTTTTGCAAAACCTTTAATTTTAGTGCAAATAAGCAATTTGAAACACAATTGCCTGTATGTGAGCAATATTTTAAAAATAATGATTTAAAGCAATCGCTTAAACAACATCTGAGTCAAATTTATGATATTGCGCGAGATGACTCAAATTTACGTGCCTGTTTAAAAGAAGGCAAAGTCGATCAACAAGCTTTTGATTATTTACGTAAAACATATCCATTACGTCGTGAATGGGCAGCGCATGGAGGTCCTAAAGCATGAGTATGGAAAGTTCTGAAATGATAAACACTGAAATGGTAAATTATCAGCCCACTTGTGATATTAAAGCTTTAAAAGCACGTGCCAAAATGTATGCGCAAATTCGTCAATTTTTTGCTGAACGCGAAGTGCTGGAAGTGGAAACGCCAATATTGTCACAAGCAGGTGTAACCGATGTACATTTAGCGTCAGTTCAGGCGAAGCGTCATCTTGGTGGAAAGCAACACACTCATTATTTACAGACTTCACCTGAGTTTGCCATGAAGCGTTTATTGGCGAGTGGTAGTGGATCGATTTACCAAATTTGTAAAGTGTTCCGTGATGATGAACATGGACGTAAACACAACAGTGAATTCACCATGTTGGAATGGTATCGCCCAAATTTAAGCTTAAAAGGGTTAATGTTTGAAGTCACTGACTTACTGAATGTGACTTTGGCGCATCGTTTTGGTGAAGTGCGTCCAACTATTTTAAGTTATAAACATGCTTTTATGGATCGTTTGAATCTCAATCCATTACAAGCCAGTTTAAAACAGTTAAAAGACTGCTGTAACCGTGTCGGTTTAAATCTGGATTTGGGTGATGACCGTTTGGGCTATATCGACTTGTTATTTTCACATATGGTTGAACCGAGTTTAGGCTTTGATACTCCGGTATTTTTAACCGATTTTCCGGCTGAAATGGCATCTCTTGCCAAAGTCAGAACCGATGAAGATGGCGAGCAAGTGGCAGCACGTTTTGAGCTATATATTGAAGGTCTAGAATTGGCAAATGCCTATGATGAACTAATTGATGCTGCGGTGTTACGTTCTCGCTTTGAAGTGGATAATTTGGAGCGTGAAAAGTTAGGTTTACGTGTGATGCCGATTGATGAATATCTACTGGCGGCATTGCCGAATATGACTGAATGTTCCGGTATCGCTTTAGGGATTGATCGTTTATTGATGGTTGCAACGCAGCAGATGACGTTAGAAAAAGTGATTACTTTCCCTGCCGATGTTTCTTAAGAATATCGCTAAAAAATCTTATAAACCCCTCCCTTGCGAAACAATGTTTCTCACCCTTTAAAAAAGGGAGGGGAAAGTTCTTCATTTTTTAAAGGTGAATCGAAATGCTCCGTAAAGGAGGTTTAAAAAAAAGCTTCTCATAAGAGAAGCTTTTTTTTAAACTAGACAATTGAAACAGTCTGCCGTGCTTTTAACTCTTCAATTGCTTTGATACGACGTTGAATGAGCATTTCACCAATATCGGGGCCTTGAATATCTGCGGGAAGATCTTGCGCTTTAATACCACGAACAACGTCTATCGCATCTAATACATATTGCGCTTGTGGATATTCACGATTTTCTAAACCTAGGCGACCACGGGAATCACACTCACAAGCTTGCACATAGGCTGCAACACGTTCAGGGCGACGTAATACATCTAAACGTTGTAATAAGCGCCATAAAGTGCCCGGTTTAAGGGTTAATGCTTGATGGCATTTTAAATGTTCCTTACATACGGCTAGAGCGAGTTGCTTGGTATGGGTTGGAACCTTAAGTCGATCACAAACCTCAGTGACTGGCTTGATGCCACGTTCTTCATGCATAATATGACGTGGTAATTCATCTACTGGAGTAAGTGCTTTACCTAAATCATGCATTAAAACAGCAAAGCGTACATCGAGTGAATAGTTGGCTTTACAAGCTTGTTGTAGCGACATCATGGTATGAATGCCACAGTCAATTTCTGGATGATATTCAGGACGTTGTGGAACGCCATAGAGGGCATCTAATTCTGGGAATAGAACTTTTAAAGCACCACAAACACGTAAGGTTTCAAAATACTCATCAGCATGATCTTCCATCAAGGCACGGGAGGTTTCTTTCCAGACACGTTCAGGCGTTAATGCTTCTAATTCACCTGATTCTGCCAATTGCTGCATCAGCGCTAAGGTTTCAGGTGCAACTGTAAATCCGAGTGATTTATAACGTGCTGTAAAACGTGCAATACGCAAAACGCGTAGGGGATCTTCTACGAACGCATCTGATACGTGGCGGAGTAACCGATCTGCCAAATCTTGTTGACCATTATATGGGTCATAAATTTTACCGTCATCATCCATTGCCATGGCATTAATGGTGAGGTCGCGCCGAATCAGATCTTCTTCGAGGGTGACACTGACATCAGTATAAAATTCAAAACCATGATAACCCTGTCCAGATTTTCGTTCTGTACGAGCTAAAGCATATTCTTCTTTTGTTTTTGGATGTAAAAATACGGGGAAATCTTTACCTACAGGTTGATAACCCTGAGCTAACAATTGTTCAGGTGTAGCACCGACAACGACATAATCTTTTTCGTGATAGGGGTGACCGAGTAAGTGATCACGTACTGCACCGCCTACTAAATAAACTCGCATGAAAAAACCTCTATTCTTCAAGCAATCATGCTACAGAATAGAGGTTTTCTCAAGTAAAGAACCTTAGCTTTTTGCTAAAGATTCCCTTTTATTCAGCTTGAGCTTGTTGAATTTCAGCAACCGTCAATGCAGTCATATTGACCAAGCGACGCGTTGTCGTGGTTGGCGTAAGAATATGCACTGGTTTCGCTGCACCCAGTAAAATAGGACCAATGGTCACATTATTACCTGAGGTAGATTTCAACAAGTTGAATGAAATATTTGCAGCATCAAGGTTTGGCATAATCAGTAAATTTGCTGAACCTTTGAAACGTGAGTTAGGGAATGCAAAATGACGAATGTTTTCATCTAGTGCTGCATCACCATGCATTTCGCCTTCAACTTCAAGCTCAGGTGCAATTTCGCTTAAGATTTCAAACACTTTACGCATTTTTTGTGCACTTGAATCTTGCTGATCACTACCGAAACTTGAGTGAGAAAGCAGAGCAACACGCGGTGTCATACCAAAGCGACGAACTTCTTCTGCTGCTAAAATGGTCATTTCAGCAAGCTGTTCAGCCGTTGGATTGGTATTGACATAGGTGTCAGCAATGAACAAGTTACGATCATTCAGCATGAGCGCATTTAACGTGAAGAATGTGCTACGACCTTCTTTAAGACCAATCACATTTTTAACGAAATCTAAATGAATATCATAGCTTGAATAAGTACCACAAAGCATACCGTCTGCATGACCAAATTTTACGAGCATTGAAGCAATGAGGGTAGAGCGACGACGTGATTCACGTTGCGCATATTCAGGTGTTACCCCGTTGCGCTGCATGGTTTGATAGTAATCATCTGCAAACTGTTCGTAATGCGGGTTTTTCTCTTGATCTACAATTTCAATGTTGACGCCGTGTTCAAGGCGCAAGCCCAATTTCTTGATGTTTGCTTCAATTACAGCAGTACGACCAACAAGAATTGGTTTTGCTAAATCTTCATCCACTGCAATTTGAACGGCACGAAGAACACGTAAGTCTTCACCTTCGGCATAGGCAATGCGTTTAGGATCAGATTTCGCTTGTGCAAAAATCGGTTTCATCATAAATGCAGAGTTGTATACGAACTCAGACAATTTTTGACGATATGCAGAGAAATCTTGAATCGGGCGAGTCGCTACACCAGAATCCATTGCTGCTTTAGCAACAGCAGGGGCAATCTCAAGGATTAAACGTTGGTCAAGTGGACGTGGAATCAGGTAGTCACGACCAAATGATGCCGATTTTTCGCCATACGTTGCAGCATCTGCTTCAACATGAGCCATACGTGCAATTGCATATACGCAAGCAATTTTCATTTCTTCATTAATGGTGGTTGCGCCAACATCTAGAGCACCACGGAAGATATAAGGGAAACAAAGTGCATTATTGACTTGGTTTGGATAATCCGAACGTCCCGTTGCCATGATCACATCTGGGCGTACTTCATGTGCATGTTCAGGTAAGATTTCTGGATCTGGGTTTGCTAAGGCGAAAATGATTGGATTTTCAGCCATCACTTTAACCATTTCTTTGGTTAAAATACCTGCCGCAGACAGTCCAAGGAACATATCTGCACCCGCAATAACATCTGCAAGTTGAGAGCCTTCAATATCTTGAACGTAGCGTTTTTTAGATTCATCAAGGTTGTCACGTTTGGTCGTTAACAAACCACGAGAATCGGCAACGGTAATATTTTCTTTGCTCGCACCTAAAGCACAAAGCAAATCTAAACATGATAATGCAGCAGCACCTGCACCTGAAGCGACAATTTTAATCTCTTCAATTTTTTTGCCAGTCAGTTGTAAAGCATTCAGTAATGCTGCACCTACAATAATTGATGTGCCGTGTTGATCATCATGGAACACAGGGATATTCATGCGTTCACGAAGTTTTTTCTCAATATAGAAACACTCTGGTGCCTTAATATCTTCAAGGTTAATACCACCAAAAGTCGGTTCTAATGCTGCAATGATATCGACAATTTTGTCTGGATCGTTTTCAGCAATTTCGAGGTCAAATACATCGACACCCGCGAATTTTTTAAACAGTACACCTTTCCCTTCCATTACAGGTTTAGACGCTAATGGGCCAATATTGCCTAGGCCTAAAACGGCTGTACCATTTGTAATAACAGCAACCAAGTTCCCACGTGCGGTATAAAGTGCTGCTGTTGATGGGTCGCGTTCAATCTCTAAACATGGCGCTGCGACACCTGGAGAATAGGCAAGCGCTAAGTCATGTTGGTTGACCAGCTGTTTACTTGGCGTAACACTGATTTTCCCTGGTGTTGGGTGTTCGTGGTAGTACAAAGCTTGCTGTTTTAATGATTGATCGTCCATCGATATCTCTATTGTTGCTTGATTGTTGCTTGAATTGCCCAGCCTGAGCGGGTGGTGGTTTTTTGCTTACTTTAGTCGAATATAACATTTGTTACGACCTTAGCACAGTCGCGAATATACCTTTTTCAAGTAAACTTATACTTAGGTCGGTAGACTTATATTAAGCAGGTATAAGTCTATATCTCGGAAGGCATAAGCTTGTGTTGTTCTAAGAAGATCGTTGCTTCACTTTCAGGTAAAGGCTTTGAAAATAAGAAACCTTGTGCAATGTCACATTTGAGATCTTGTAAGTACTGAAGTTGTTGCTTGGTTTCAATACCCTCAGCAACCACCATCATGCCCATGGCTTTGCCCATAGCAATCATGGCACTAACAATCGCTTCTTGTTTATTTTCGCCAATTTTGGATATAAAGCATCGATCTATTTTTAATATATCAATTGGAAAATCAGCAAGATAAGAGAGCGACGAGTAACCAGTTCCAAAATCATCTAGGGAGATATTGATTTTACGTTTTTTGATTTCATTGAGCAGGTTTTTAACCGTAATTGAGTTTTCAAGCAGCGATGATTCAGTAATTTCAAGCTCTAGGCTTGAGCCTAATATTTGGTAAGTTTGAATGGCATGATCGAGGTCTTCAAGTAATTGCCCACGTTGTAATTGTTGTGCAACCACATTGACCGAGACACATATATTATTAAAGCCTAAATCATTCCAGTGTCTAATTTGTTTAGCGGTTTGTTGTATAACAATTCGACCAATATCTGAGATTAAACTGGTTTGTTCTGCAAGAGGAATAAATGAATTTGGTGGAATAATCCCTTTAGTTGGGTGATTCCAACGGACGAGGGCTTCAAAGCCATAAATGTTTTGGTCGCTAAAATTAATTTTGGGTTGATAGTAAACAATCAATTCATTGTTATTAATCGCAAGCCTTAAATCGCGTTCTAAATAAATGCCTTGTTCAAGTAAGGCTGGATTTTTGTTTGAGTAATAACAAACGGTATTACCGCCTAAGTTTTTAGCTTCGGTTAATCCTTGTTCGGCACAATTATTCAGATAGTCAAGTTGGCGACCATTTTCAGGATAGAAAGCCACCCCCATAGAGAGGGTGATAATATGATCTTGACCAAAGATATTGAAGGGTAATGAAAATGCTTTATTGATCTTTTCACAATGTTGCTGGATTGATAGTCGAATATGTGAAATTTCATAGACAATTGCAAAGTCATCACTATTTAAATGTGCTAAAAATAAAGCTTCAGTGTTGGTGAGTCGCAGTCTTTGAGCAACTTGACGTAGTAACTCATCGCCACCACTGTTGGAGAGAAATTCATTCAAAGGTCTAAAACGATCGATATTGAGACGAATAACTGCAAGTTGTTGAATTGAATCCTGTTGGCTCACCAAATATTGGTGCAATTGATAGTTATAATAAAAACGATTAGGTAAGTCGGTTAGAGGGTCGTAATTTTCTAAATAGGATAGACGTTGTTCTTGTAGTTTACGCTCAGTTAAATCAGAAACAATACCAATATAGTGTGTTACACGATTTTGCTCATCAGTGATGGCATTAATGTGCATCCAAACCGTGAGTTCTTTACCTGAGAGAAATTTTTCATTGATTTCCCCATCATATTCACCTGTTTTAAGCAATTGATTGATAATTAAATAATGTTCACTTCTTTGTTGGGGTTTATCGTTTGCAGTAATATCAAATAAATGTTTGCCAATGATTTTTTTAGGTGAGAATCCTGTCAATTGTTCATAGAATGGATTGACGTCGATGTAACACAGTTGTTCATCGAGTATAAAAATCCCTTCTGAAGCTTGTTGTAACACGCTGGCTGCAAGTTTTAAACGTTCCTGATCTGTGCGTTCCTGATGAATATCACGACGAATGCCGACCATACGTAAAGCTTTTTGATTGAGGGGATCACGGCTAATGACTCTGCCAATATCATGTACCCATTTCCATTTCCCAAGACTATTTTGAATTCGATATGTGGCTTCATAAAGATCTGATTGACCGCGTAAATGTTGTTTCATCGAAGATTTGAAATGTTCGACATCATCGGAGTGAATAATATTCTGTAGTTGGTGATGATGTTGTTTTGAAGGTTTTAAGATTTTTTGTTGTTTTGAGTTGGTGATTAAAATTTCCCGATCTTTAATATTCCAATCCCAATGTCGAAGCCCTGCAATTTCATGGGCTAAGACAAGATTTTGTTGCTGGTTTTCTAAATCGGTGTTCATTTTAGCGATATCGAAAGTACGTTCCTTTACTTTTTGTTCAAGAAGCTGATTGTTTAATTGTAATTGCAGTTCAATATCTTTTGACTTATTCATTTCGGTTTTTAATTGCTGACATAACTCATCTGTCCATAGTACTTGTTGCTCTGCATTTTTAACCAAGCGATTGTTTTTGGAGTAAAGAGATGAAAGACGTTGATGAATACGTGAGCTTACATTTGCACAAAATAGCGTGACAATGAGTGCAAAATTGATGGTTAAGTGGAATAAATAATTTGAGCTTTCTACTGAAATAAATTGTGAAGCAAGGTAAGGTGAAATTGCAGGAATAAAGGCTAAACAAAAATAATTTAGCCGTTGGGTTAAAAAAGTTAAAGCAAATGCTTGGCTTACAATCAGAAGTAAAGCAGATAAAATTAATCCATGAACTTGATTGAAATCATGATTATATTGTGGAAGATAGTAATAAATCAGACCAATACCAGCCCCGATACAACTTCCTATCGCTAAACATTGAAATTGAAGCCAACGATGTACATGATTTAATGAGAGATTAAGGGGAGTAAAATAGATACTGGTAATGAGTAAACTTAAGCAACAAAACAGTTCCGTGCTTATAAACCAAAGGTTGAAATAGAGTGATGGTTTCGCAAAATAAAATTGATAAATGCAATAAATATACAGGGAAATAATCACAATACTAATTAGAAAGAATCGACTAAGCCGAATCGTATTGGTAATTTGATCAGCACTCACATGCTTGTTGATATATTCATCCTGAATATTTGACATAAAAGCAAAAACCTTATTTTTGTTTTGCGATAAATTAACCCATCAAAATTTACGAGTGTTTAAAAAGAAAAACTTTTTTAAATCTATATTTGTCCTTTTAATCAAGAGTAATAATGTTATTTAAAAAAATCAATCGAATTGCGTGCTATTTATCCAGAATAAGATGAACTAGGCAGTTAGGTTGTAATTTAAAATAGATAAGGCAACAATTGGCGCTGTTTCAGTGCGTAATACGCGATTGCCAATACACCAATTGATGAATCCTGCTTTATTAGATAGCTCAATTTCTACTTCACTCAAGCCACCTTCAGGGCCAATTAATAGTGCAATGTCTTTGCTTGCATTAGCTAGTACATCAATCTGACCTTTATTTGGTGCAAGTACCAGTTTAGTGGTGGGTAATTCAGTCGCAAGCCAGTCGGCTAATGCAAGTGGTGCTAAAATTTCTGGAACGCGATTCATGCCACATTGTTCACAGGCTGCAATAGCAATACCTTGCCAATGGTCTATTTTTTTTTGGTCGCGATCATATTTTAAACGCATTTCGCAGCGTTCAGAGGTTAAAAGTTGAATTTGTGAGACACCCAATTCAACTGCTTTTTGAATGGCATAATCCATACGGTCACCTTTACTCATCACTTGTCCGAGTAAGGTGCTAAAAGTTGCGGTACGATCATCAGGATTGAAGCTATTGACTAAAACGGTGGCTGATTTCTTTTGGATATCCGCTAAAGTGACTTCATATTCACCGCCTTGTCCGTTAAACAAGGTCGCGCTTTCACCGACTTTTGCGCGTAATACTTTCACCCAGTGGTGAAAAACGGTTTCCGTTAATTCAACATGCGTATCAACAGCTAAACCAGCTTCAATAAAAAAACGCGGCATGTGGTATTACTCTCAAAAATCAGTGAAAAGGGCAGTTAAACTAGAATTATGCTAGACCTAAATCAAGCACAAGTTGGCGATTGGGTTCAGTCTGATTCATGGTGTAGAAGTGTAGACTTGGTGCACCACCTGCAATCAGGCGTTCACACAGTTTAACCACGACTTCATGACCAAAGGCTTTAATACTTGCGCTGTCATCACCATATGTAGCTAATTGCTTGCGAATCCAACGTGGGATTTCTGCACCTGTACCATCTGCAAAGCGAATGAGATTGCTGGCATTGGTAATAGGCATAATGCCAGGCGCTACAGGAAGATCAATGCCTTCTTTTTGTAAGCGATCGACAAAGTAGAAATAGGCATCTGGATTAAAGAAGAATTGAGTTAATGCTGCATTGGCACCCGCCCGAGCTTTGGTGATAAAGTTTTGAATGTCTTTATCAAAGCTTTCTGCTTGTGGATGCATTTCAGGATAAGCTGCCACTTCAATATGAAAGTGATCACCTGAATGTTGACGAATGAACGCCACAAGGTCAGAGGCATAAGACAACTCTCCTAAGCCTACTTGACCCGAAGGTAAGTCACCACGTAGTGCAACAATACGGTCAATGCCTTGCGATTTATACAAATCAAGTAATTCAGCAATACGTACTTTATCATCACCAATACAAGATAAGTGTGGTGCAACAGGTGTGCCTTTACCATTAAAATCGTTGATTGCTGCAAGTGTACGTTCACGCGTTGAACCGCCAGCACCATAAGTTACAGAAAAGAACTCAGGATTAAGTAGTTGTAATTCTTGATGAACTACACGAAGTTTTTCCGCACCTACATCTGTTTTGGTCGGAAAAAATTCAAACGAAACTGGAATACGTTTGGTCATTTTTCAAATCCTTTTTTAATTCGTAAATACTTAAGTTTTTTATTGTTATGACCCTCATTTTACCTTCTCTTGCGCTGCTCTAAAGCACAGCACAAGAGAAGGAATTTCCTCTCCTAACGGAGAGTTAAGAGAGGGGGATTAAAAACTTAGTATTTATAAGAGTCAGATTTGAATGGACCTTCAACTGGAACGCGCAAGTAGTCTGCTTGTACTTGAGTCAACTGAGTCAATACGCCGCCAAAACCAGCAACCATTGCAGCAGCAACTTCTTCATCTAATTTCTTAGGAAGTAGTTCTACACGAATTGCAGCTTGTTTTTGATCTTCAGCAAGATCCGCAAATTTTTCAGCGAACAAATGCATTTGACCTAAAACTTGGTTGGCAAATGAGCCATCCATGATACGTGATGGGTGACCAGTTGCATTACCAAGGTTGACCAAACGGCCTTCTGAAAGAAGGATTAAGTAATCGTTATCGTTTTCTGTACGATACACTTGGTGTACTTGAGGTTTAACTTCAACCCACTTGTAACCACGTAAATAGTTGGTATCGATTTCAGTGTCAAAGTGACCGATGTTACACACCACAGCACCAGCTTTTAAAGTATCAAGCATTGCAGCATCACACACGTGGTAGTTACCCGTTGTTGTTACGATCAAGTCAGTATTTTGAAGAAGATCTGCATTTACATCTTCTTTCTTACCTGTTTGTACGCCATTTTTGTATGGAGAAACAACTTCGTAACCGTCCATACATGCTTGCATTGCACAGATTGGGTCAACTTCAGTTACACGTACAATCATGCCTTCTTGACGAAGTGATTGAGCAGAACCTTTACCTACATCACCGTAACCAATAACAAGTGCACGACGACCAGACATTAACATGTCAGTACCGCGTTTGATGGCATCGTTTAGAGAGTGACGGCAACCGTATTTGTTGTCATTTTTAGATTTTGTTACTGAATCGTTAACATTGATTGCAGGAACTTTAAGTGAACCGTCTTTCCACATTTCTAGAAGACGTTGAACACCAGTCGTGGTTTCTTCGGTAATACCGTGGATTTTGGCAATTAGAGCAGGGTATTTATCATGCACAACAGCAGTTAAATCACCACCATCATCCAAAATCATGTTGGCATCCCAAGGTTTGCCATTCACATTGATTTGTTGTTCAAGGCACCACATGTATTCTTCTTCAGTTTCGCCTTTCCAAGCAAATACTGGAACACCAGATGCAGCAATTGCAGCAGCAGCATGGTCTTGAGTCGAGAAAATGTTGCAAGATGTCCAACGAACTTCCGCACCCAATTCAACTAGGGTTTCAATGAGAACCGCAGTTTGAATGGTCATGTGGATACAACCAAGAATTTTTGCACCAGCAAGTGGTTTTTCAGCTGAATAGCGTTTACGTAAACCCATCAATGCTGGCATTTCAGCTTCAGCAAGTTTAATTTCTTTACGGCCGTAATCAGCAAGTGAAATATCAGCAACTTTGTAATCTGTAAATGAAGCAGTAACCGCGTTCATCTGGATCTCCTAGTTATTAAATAACAATAAAAATAGATTGGATCGTTATGTTCGCGGATGCCGTTGTTGATCAAACCCGTATTTCACAGAAGCTTTGACCGAATCGTCGAGCCTAGCGATTTCACATTACTGTTTTTGAAAATCAGCCTGTGAAAAAGTCGCAGCACCCCTCGACGAGTCGCATATTGTACTTGGAAATTGTTGTAGTTCCAATGTCGTTTTGCTTATTATCAACACAATCATCTTTTTTGAATTGTGTTATGGCTTTGAACATCCCTGAATCCCTAATGAACCTTGAAGCAAATGGCGGTATCTATGCGGTATGGATGCTGCTCCAGCATTTATATATCGATGCAGATATTGAACAGCTGATCGAGGTCTGTGGTTACGATGCAGAACACGGCACCACAACCATTGGCTTGGCAGTAGGATTAAAGAAATTTGGTTTCAATGTCCAATTCTATACTGATAAAGACCCCGATATTCAGGAACAAGAAAAACTGAGCTATGCAGAAGCAGAACAACTGAAACTCCCTATTTTACCTGCCATCAATTACCAGAAAATTCAACAGGCATTTGAGCAAAATAAATTTGTCATTGTCTATTACGATACTTTAGAAAATGTCGGAAATCACTCACTGATTTATTCGATAGATGAGCAGGAAATCTGTTTCTTTGACAGTTTTGATGCTATGCCTGCATCTGTCTTTGAACAACAGCATCAAGCAGAGGGCATCTGCCGACAAGTAATCGTGATTGATGATTCAAATGCTCGCACGGATACAGAAAAATAAACATTAAAGAAGAAGCTTAAAATGAAAAAAAGAATCGGACTATGCGTGCTCATCTCCATGCAAATTGGTGCCAATGATAGTACGGGCTATGTCTCTACGGGCGGTGTGGAGTATCTGAAAAATAACAATATTCAAATGTACAGTGAAGACTTATTTATTAGTAAAAATCAGATTAAAGTTGATTATCAATTTAAAAATTTAACCAATAAAGACATCTCTGAAACGGTACTTTTTCCGCTTCCGCCGATAGAGAATTTTTTTGAATCAGATTTTGCGGATACGGAAAAATTGCTAAAGAGCTTTAAGGTGCAGGTGAATGGCAAAAATATTCAGCCACAAATGCATGTGAGAACATTTATTCAAAAAGATGAGCACTCAAAGCCAGTCGATGCAACCGAGCTATTTAAGCAATGTGGGTTTACGCAAACTGAAATGCTGAATCCGTGGAATCGCAAAACCTATGAATATGAAATATTTGAGAATAAATTAAGACGTTGTTCAAATACACAGTTAAAAAATCTTTTGCCAAAGAGCGAAAGTGAAGCAATTGTGTGGTCTTCTCAGGTAATTTACAGTTGGCAGCAAAGCTTTAAAGCCAGTTCGCTAACGCGTGTACAACACCAATATGCACCATTGGTTGGTGGTTCAGTATCTTTGTATCCAGCAGAAGATGAAAAAGCTTATTGCATGGATGGCAATTTCAAAGCGGGTTTAAAGAAAGCGAAGTCACAGCATGCTCCTTATTCAGCTTTGGGCTATATTTTAAAAACGGGCGCCAATTGGGCTAAACCGATTGAGCACTTTAAGCTCACAGTTGAACGTGATACAGATGAATTGGTCTCTTTTTGCTGGGCTGGAAAGGTGACAAAAATTAGCCCAATACGCTTTCAAATGATTGAAAATAATTTTCTACCGAAGCAGGATTTAGAGATTATTTTTGTTCAAAAGTTTTAATCCGCGCAGACCCAGAAGCCGATCGGGTGATGGGCTTCTGGGTTTGATTTATTCAGCAGCCTTGGCTTTTTCAGACCATTCATCTGCTTTTGCTTCATCAATGTCTACACCTAAACCATGGTCGTAAATACAGACTAAATCACGCATCGCTTGAACCTCACCCAGTTCAGCCGCTTGTTTGACCAACTCAACCGATTTCGCCACATTTTTTTCAACCACGTCGCCACGACGGTAAAAATTCGATAACTCTAAAATCGCAGCAGGGTGCTTATGTTTACTGGCTTGTTCTAACCAACGGTAAGCATGTTCAAAATAGGTTTTTGCCTCTTCAGGATCTTCTTCTAGCATATCTTTTGCATAGAAAGTATAACCTTCACCTAACCAGTACATTGCTTCAACATGACCCAATTGTGCGGCTTTAAGCGCCCATTCTTCAGCCAGTGCAACATGTTCTTCATTTTCACTTTGCATATAAATTTCAGCAAGTTCGAATTGTGCATCACGATTACCTGCCATCGCACGATTAAACAGTTCGGTAGAAATAGGAAGATCAGACATAACAAATCCAAAGGACATAATGTGTATAGCGTAAATGGTCAGCGTAAAAAAACCAATCCATAGATTGGCTTTTTCAAGCGGTTATTTAATTTTGAACGTTTAGATGATATAGGTTATCCAGCTTAAAATAGCAATTACGCTACAACTTATCACTAACGGTTTTGCTTTATGTGCAAAATAGCTTAAATATAAACCGACAAATAAAGCAGAGAAGGTTAGTGCGCCAATCCAATAGCTGATCATATTGCTTAAGCTACCATGAGTGATACAGATTGCCAGTGCAATGATTAATAATATCCAACCTGTAAAAGTTGCAAGTCTAGTTTTTGATGGCGTTAATTCACGACCAAAAATTTGTTTTTGATGTTTTGACATGCAACTTGCTAAAGCAAAGAATGCCACGGCGCAGATTGACCAAATCAGGACGAAAAAAATCATGCTTCAGGCTCCTGAGTAACTTTGGCTTTTTTTACGGGTAGACCTTTGTGATTTTTCACTTTCCGATAAGAATAGAAGAACAAGATAGCAAGTAGCCACATAGCTAAATCAAATGAAGCAATCACCAATTGCCCATTAGCTATACTGTTCCATAGGGCTTGCCCCCCTGTCATAAAGTTAATGATAGGTAAAAGAGCAAACGCAACTGTTGCAAACGCAAGTAATTCTAACCATGCTTGACGGTGTGGACGAATCGCTGCATAAATTAAACTGAGTAACCAGATGATAAAGAAGCTACGAATTTCCCAGTTTGAACGCATGTCCATTTCCACAGGAATAAAGCGGTTGGCATAAAAATATGCAGCACAGGCAATGGGTAAACCAATAATCGCTGCAATATTGGTGATTTCGACTACACGATAGCCAAAGGATTTATAGCCTTGTTTTTGTTGCTGAGGTGCACGTTTTACACACCATAATATTAGACCTGTTGCCACCATCAATGTGCCAACAATACCAGAACAGAACAATAACCAACGGAGTGCTAAGTCGAGGCCTCGTGCCTCATGGAGCACAGTCACGACATTATAAATAGCCATCGGTACAGATGGATTTTTTAGACGGGTACTGTCATCTGTGATGTTTTGACCTGTAACGCCATTAAATTCTAAGCTGTCATAAACATTACGATGTGCAACACTTTCCCCCAATAAAGCACGTAATTCAATTTTGGCTTGATTGGTATTTGGCGCAATGATTTTGATTGAACCTATGGGGTTATCTTTCCACTTTTGTTGTGCAATCGCCAAAATAGGCGCTATGTCTGCTAACGGTGCTGGTTGAGCTTCAGGTTTTTGACGTTGTTGACGTTTTTCACTACGTTGTTCCGTATTTTCACCACGAGCTTGTGCATTGTTTTGACGATCAGTATTACGCACCTCAGTGCGTTCGTTTTTATTTTCTTTATCTTCGATTAGTGCACGATTTTGTTCTTGTAAGAATTGTCCTCGGTTTTCATAAATTTGATTAATTCCCCAAGGCATGAGGGTAAACAGTAGTAGCAATAAGCCACTAAAGGTAATCATGATATGGAAGGGAAGTGCGAACACGGCAGTCGCATTGTGCGCATCTAACCAAGAACGTTGTCCTTTGCCTGAGCGGAAGGTAAAGAAATCTTTAAAGATTTTTTTATGCGTAATCACACCGCTAATAATGGCAACCAGCATGAGTAGAGTTGCAATACCGACGACCCAACGAGACCATGTGCGTGGCAGACCATACAATTCAAAATGGAAACGATAAAGGAAACTACCACCACGGGTGTCTCGTGCTTCAAGTACTTCACCTGTTGCACTATCTAACGTGATTCTTTCCCCGCCACGCCGTGCACGAGGATCTTCCCCAATTTTACGAATATCAAGTATCGTCGTATTTTGCCTTGCATTTGGGAGATGAATGTTCCAACTGCCAGCATTCGGATGATTTTTTTGGAGATAATTGAGCGCCACTTGAGTTTGTTGAATTTGACTGTCTTGAGGCACAGATTGATGAAGTTCTGGTTTCATCCAGACAGTGATTTCATTTTGGAAGAAACTTAAAGTGCCGGTCAAAAATATTGCATACAACAACCAGCCCAGAATTAAACTTGCCCACGTATGTAACCATGACATGGATTGGCGTGGACCTTCCTGTTTTGCATCTACACGCATATTAATTTCCTAAAAACTTATAAATAACAAATAAGAAGATGCTTGGAAGAATAATACCTAGACTGGCTTTTAGCGTCTTATTAACGATAAAAACCCAGATAAATGCACATACCCAAAGTGTAAAAGCAATGAGGGTAGCACTCATTGCGGCATTCCCACGAGACTCAGCAAAGTATTGTGCAATGACCACAGCACTTAAACTTGCTAGAACATAACCCCCGATCAGTGCCAATATGAAACGATAGAAAATCATAAAACGGTAAGCCAATAAGGATGACGTTTGCTGCGTTTTTTTAGGTACTGAAGTGGTGAGGTGATTTATTGGCAAAGCATCAAGTTGGGAGCTGTTCATCATTTTAGGTTCAATTGTTACTAAACGTAGTTATTTATAATGTAAATGATAACAATTATTATTAACTATTAAAATAATTAGTTTAAAAAAATGCACAATTAAATTGCATTTTCCTAGTGTGATTTGCTTAAGAAGATGGGGGGAATGGAAAATTGGATGAGTTATTGATGATTAATTCTTGCAGTTATTAAATAAAAAACAGCGACTGAAGTCGCTGTTTTATTCCAAAAGAGCTTAAGCTTCTTGTTGGATACCTGCAACCAACCAATCTTGGTTAGAACCAGCAGGTTTAGTGAAATGCCAAACTTCTGCAAAAGGTTGCGGTAAGCTGTTTAAGTTTTCGCTTACGGTACCCGTGAAACGTACACTCACCACATATTGACTATTTTCATTTGCAGAATCTGCCACCATCGCATTGAGGTTAGAGAATTCAGCAACGTCTTGGTCTTGGTTTGCCATAATGTCGTTATACATAGACTGATAAAGATCAGGCGTTAAATAACGTTGAATTTCAGCAATATTGCTTGCTGTATTCATAGACTGAATGTGGTTAAAGCGCTGACGAGCAACACGTAAGAATGCGGCAGGTTCAGTGCCATCTGGTAATTGATTGCCATTACTAGTTGAAGCATTACCAAAAGGAGCATGAGTTGCTGCACCCGCAGAACCACCTACTGATTGACCAAAAATATTGCTGTTGTCATTTGAAGTACGTGGCGCTGCAGTTTGTTGACCAAACGGTGCTGTATTTCCAGCATTGTTTGGTGCGTATGGGTTATTAGCGGCTAGTTTTTTTTTTGCTCCGAATTTACGGAACAAGAAGAATGCGACTGCTGCTGCGAGAAGCATCCAAATCCAGCTAGGAAGACCGCCTTTTTCTTCTTCCTGCTGTGTAGTCGCATTAGCACTGCTCGCAGATTTGTCATCCGCCATTGCATTGGCTGCAACTGCACCAATTGCAGCACCAGCGACACCAGCAGCAACCATTTTACCTACGCCAGAACCTGATTTTTGTTGAGTAGGTGCTGTTGTTGGTTGTGGGGCAGGAGTAGCTTGACGCGGCTGTTGGTAAGATTGGCTTGGAGCAGCAGAACGACTCATGCCATGGCTTTTACCACCACCTGCACGTTTCGCTTCAGCCATTGGTGCAACCACCAAAGCTGCCATTAAAATACCTGCCATCAAACTACGCTGTCGAACTTCCATCGTTTTTTCCTAAATAAATAAAAATAAATTTATAGCTACACAGTTATGCAGTCATTTACATTAAATTTCAATATCAAATCGGTGTTTTTTACATAATTTTTCATCTGTTTAAGCTTAAGCCAATTCTTCAGTTAAGTTCATGGCTTCGGTTAAAGCTTCATGTAAACGTGCCACTGAAATGATCTGTACATTTGGAATGGGTTTTTGAGGAGCATTACCTCGGGGTAAAATAATATATTTGAAACCATGTTTAATGGCTTCTTTTAAGCGTTCTTGACCATTCGGCACAGGACGAATTTCACCAGAAAGCCCCACTTCACCAAATACAGCCAATTGTTGTGGTAAGGCTTTACCGCGTAAACTAGAGGCACAGGCAAGTAAAACAGCAAGGTCAGAACCTGTTTCGGTAATTTTTAAACCACCCACCACATTAACATAGACATCTTGACCAGAAGTCTGTACGCCACCGTGACGGTGCATAACAGCAAGCAGCATATTGAGTCTGTTTTGTTCTAAACCTAAAGCCACACGACGTGGTTGTCCATGTGCATCATCCACCAAAGCTTGCACTTCCACCAATAGTGGACGTGTACCTTCACGGCTAATCATGACGATAGAGCCGGGAATTGCTTCATCATAACGACTTAAGAAAATTGCAGATGGATTGGCAACTTCACGTAAGCCTTTATCCGTCATGCCAAATACGCCTAATTCATTGACTGCACCAAAGCGGTTTTTGACTGCGCGAATCATTCGATAACGGGAGTCTGATTGACCTTCAAAATAGAGTACACAATCGACCATATGTTCTAGAACACGCGGCCCAGCCAATGCACCTTCTTTGGTCACATGTCCCACCAAAAATAGTGAGGTGCCACTATTTTTAGCAAAACGGGTCAACAGTGCGGCAGATTCACGAATTTGCGAAACCCCACCGGGAGCAGATTGCAGTGTTTCGGTATACAGCGTTTGAATCGAATCAAGAATGGCAACAGCAGGGCGGACTTGGGCTAAAACTTCACAAATTCGTTCTACACACGTTTCCGCCATAACCTGAAGATAGTCTGTTGGTAATTCTAAACGAGTGGCGCGTAACGCCACTTGTGAAAGTGATTCTTCGCCTGTGACATAAAGCGCTGAGCTTTGTGCCGATGCCATGTGGGTAGCGGTTTGTAACAGAATAGTGGATTTACCAATACCGGGGTCGCCACCAATCAGTACCACAGAACCCGTCACCAAACCCCCACCTAAAACACGGTCAAATTCACCAATGCCAGTCGATAAACGGGTTTCATGTGAAACGGAAATTTTATTTAAAGTGGTAATATTCGCCGCTTGACCTGCATATCCGCCTATTTTAGGTTGTGCACGATGGGTTACAGTTGGTTCAACACGGACTTCAGTCAGACTATTCCATTCTCCGCAATCTGTACATTGACCCGCCCATTTAGGATGATCAGTTCCACATTGTTCGCAACGGTACACAGTTTTGACTTTGCTCATGGGAGGATTATCTATATAAATAAGAAGATTGATGGGGAATGTAGCAATAGCTGTATTGAAATACAATTTTTTGTATCTCATTACGTAGACTTTATGTTGGCACATAAACTGCTATATCAAAGGAAATGAAAACAGGATGATAAAATGGAGCAGTTTTGGGTGAAAAATCAGCAGATATATAGTTAAATTTAAAGAAAATTAGCCAAATGCTCAAAAAACTTTATTTATTTATTTTAGTTTGAGCTACTTTTATCACACGAAATTTGAGAGATGAAAATAACAATGTCAAATGAAAACCACAATCCATCTGCTGCAGATGGTGAACTTCAGCGAAGTTTATCTAATCGACATTTGCAATTGATTGCAATCGGTGGGGCAATTGGTACAGGTTTATTTATGGGTTCGGGTAAAACCATCAGCCTAGCAGGACCTTCAATTCTCATCATTTATATGATTATTGGTTTTATGGTTTTTTTCGTCATGCGTGCGCTTGGCGAATTATTGCTATCTAACTTACAGTACAAATCCTTTATTGATTTTTGTACCGATTTAATTGGACCGTGGGCAGGTTATTTTGTTGGTTGGACTTATTGGTTGTGTTGGATCACGATAGGGATTGCCGATCTTTCTGCGATTATTTATTACTTACAATTTTTTAATAATGGAATGCCCTTTAGCCCAACAGAAGGGGTAATGATCAGTATTGCTGCGATTGTTTTCATTATGGGTTTAAACCTAGTGACAGTAAAACTGTTTGGTGAACTCGAGTTCTGGTTTGCCCTAATTAAGATTATTGCCATTGTGGTATTGATTGCTGTTGGCCTATGGATGATCTTTACTGGATTCACCTCTACCACTGGTGAGATCGCATCATTTAATCATTTATGGTCACATGGCGGTATATTCCCTACTGGAGTAACTGGCTTCCTCGCGGGCTTCCAAATTGCAATTTTTGCTTTTGTGGGGGTGGAACTTGTTGGTACAACTGCGGCTGAAACAAAAGATCCTGAACGTAACTTGCCAAAAGCAATAAATTCTATTCCTATTCGTATCATTATTTTCTATGTGTTGGCACTGGTGATTGTTATGTCCGTGACGCCATGGAATAAAATTGATCCAACCATTAGTCCATTTGTAAACTTGTTTAGCCAAGCGGGTATTGCCGCTGCTGCAATTATCATGAATTTGGTGGTGTTATCTTCTGTCATGTCATCCATGAACAGTGGTGTATTTTCAACCAGTCGTATGTTGTTTGGTTTATCTCGTGAAGAACAAGGGCCTAAAGCATTTGGACATTTAAATAAACGTGCTGTTCCTGCCAATGCCTTGTATTTCTCTGGGGTATGTTTGTTGTTAGGTGCTGCACTTCAGTACTTTGTACCCAATACTGTTGAGGCCTTTACTTTAGCAACCACGCTTTCAACCATTTTGTTCATCTGTGTATGGTTGATGATTATCTGGAGTTATATTGTTTATTATAAAACTCGTCCAGAACTCCATGCGAAATCAACCTTTAAACTACCGGGTGGACTATTTACCTGTTGGGTGGTAATCATCTTCTTTATTGGCATGATTTATGTGTTGTCATTAGAAGCCGATACCATGAAAGCACTGATGGTGAGTCCAATTTGGTTCATTATCCTGATTATTGGTTACTTTGGTTTCTACAAACCGAAACATAAATAAGCTCTTTGTTTGTGAAAAACGCCAGTTTGAAACTGGCGTTTTTTTTTAACTCACGATAATCTCTAACGTTTAGCACTTTGGTCACGGCTGTGATCGAGTTATACTTCTTTGAAAACATAGGATAGGTGGTCAGATGCGTCTTGTCATTTGCTACATCAGTTTATTGGCGACAGGTTTTGCTTTGGTCGGTTGTGGTCAATCTGGAGCTTTACAGTTATCAAATGATCAGAATTACGACAAGCGTTCCAAGTATTTGTTATATCCCAATGTCGATTCCAAAAAGCAGTCGGAACAGAAACAGCTTGCAACACCGAATACTGAGTCTAATTAGCCTGCTACACCTTAACGCTTTCATAGAAAGGATACATTCATGAGTTTTACCCGCATTCATGGGGTTTTGCACGCAGAGCAATGTTCGTTGCAACAACTTGCGCAGCAATTTGGCACGCCACTTTATGTTTATTCAAAAGCCACTTTTGAAAAGCATTATCTCGATATGGATCGTGCATTTAGCTTTATCGATCATCAAATTTGTTTTGCGGTAAAGTCGAACTCTAATATTGCGGTATTGAATGTGCTGGCGAAGCTGGGTGCAGGTTTTGATATTGTGACGGGTGGCGAGCTTGCACGTGTGCTAAAAGCAGGCGGTGAAGCCTCTAAAATTGTATTCTCTGGTTTAGGTAAATCAGAAGCAGACATTAAAAAAGCTTTAGAAGTGGGCATTGCTTGCTTTAATGTTGAATCGTATGCAGAGCTGGATCGCATTCAAAAAGTTGCGGCTGAACTGGGGCAAAAAGCCCCCGTTTCTTTACGCGTAAACCCAGATGTTGATGCAAAAACACATCCATACATTTCAACGGGCTTAAAAGAAAATAAATTTGGTATTCCATCTGACAGTGTATTTGAAACATATCAATATGCGGCTTCACTACCGAATTTAGATGTGATAGGCATTGATTGCCACATCGGTTCGCAGTTAACTGAAACTCAGCCTTTTGTCGATGCACTTGATCGTGTGATCATGATGATTAAACAATTGAACGAGTTGGGTATTCATCTTAAACACATCGATATTGGTGGTGGTTTAGGCGTGACCTATAAAGATGAAGTACCGCCAACGGTTACTGAATATGCCAATGCACTTAAGCCTGCTTTAGAAGAATTGGGCTTAAAAGTATATATGGAACCAGGGCGTAGTATTTCTGCCAATGCTGGTGTTTTACTAACCAAAGTAGATTTGCTCAAACCAACCAATTATCGTAATTTTGCCATTATTGATGCAGCAATGAATGACTTGATTCGTCCAGCGTTATATGAAGCATGGATGGATATTCAAGAAGTGACCCCCCGTACTGATGTTGAAACGAAAGAATGGGATGTGGTTGGCGCGATTTGTGAAACGGGCGATTTCCTAGGTAAAGAACGCCAGTTAGCGATTCAAGAAAATGATGTCCTTGCGGTGTTGGGTGCAGGTGCATACGGTTTTGTCATGAGTTCAAATTACAATAGTCGTGGTCGTGCGGCTGAAGTAATGGTTGATGGTGATCAAGCGCATTTAATTCGTGAACGTGAAACCATAGAATCATTATGGGATAAAGAACGCTTATTGCCTTAAATGGAGTCATTCGATATGTTTTTAGAATTTACTAAAATGCATGGTCTAGGTAATGACTTCATGGTGGTTGATCTGATCAGCCAACGTGCTTATCTAGATACCATGACTATTCAGCGTTTAGCCGACCGTCATTTCGGCATTGGTTTTGACCAACTGCTCATTGTTGAACCACCAGATTTACCCAATGTCGATTTTAAATATCGTATTTTTAATGCGGATGGTTCTGAAGTTGAACAGTGCGGCAATGGCGTTCGCTGTTTTACACGCTTTGTGCATGAGCGAAAATTGACCACCAAAACCAAAATTAAAGTACAAACCAAAGCGGGTATTGTTGAACCTGAACTGGGACAAAATGGTTGGGTTCGCGTGAATATGGGTTATCCAAAATTTTTACCGAACCAAATTCCGTTCCTTGCTGATGAGCCTGAAAATCTATACAGCTTAGCTTTAGCCAATGATGAAAGTATTATCATTGATGTGGTAAATATGGGTAATCCGCATGCAGTGACTATTGTTCCTGATGTGTTGATTGCTGACGTTGCAGGAATGGGGCCACAAGTTGAATCGCATGAGCGTTTTCCGCAACGTGTCAATGCGGGCTTTATGCAAATTATGGATGAAACACATGCGCGCTTACGTGTATTTGAACGTGGTGTGGGTGAAACTTTAGCGTGTGGTACAGGTGCTTGTGCAGCTGCAATTTCAGGTATGCGCCGTGGTTTACTTGCCGATGCCGTGGAAATTGAACTTGCTGGTGGCAAGCTACAAATTGAATGGCGTGAAGGCGATGTGGTTTGGATGACGGGTCCAACTTCCAATGTCTATGAAGGTCGTATCGATTTGAGTTATTACCAAGCATAAAAATGCATGGTTTGATTAAAAAGCACTGTCATCATGACGGTGCTTTTTTATTTGAGAATCTAAGTTTATAGCATGATTAATTATGCAAGTTGGAATGAAGTCGATAGAATAAAAATGGTGGGTATGATTAGCTTGATTCATTAGATAATTTGCATAAATCAAAAATGCTCAATATTCGATTCTTTAAAATCAGTGCTGCTTCATTTGATTAATTCAGTTTTTATGACTTTGCGTAGGTATTAGCTCTACTTTTGAAAGGTTAATGAGTAGCACTGCTATGCAAGACAAAACCTTTTGTTTCCCATACACGACGTCCTGAGCCAGTTTTAAGGCACTGCTTGAAAAACGCAGCGCAAGGATGGGAAACGTGTGGTATCCATGCCACACTCATGAATCAAATACTTTCTAAAGTCTGTTTTTAAATTTTGGCTTTACGAACGACTTGTATTGATTGAAAAGTGACTTATGAAAGAAGTCTATTGAATAAAAAACCGATTAAATACAGTGAGAAAAAATGTGATTGATCCTGAAATGCAGCAGTATTCTCCAGCTGACTTATTGGTGATGTGGCTCAAAGAAAGAGAAATTCAAAATCAATCTAAACATACACTGCAAGCATACGATCGTGATGTTTCCAATTTTTTAAATTTTTGTGCAGTCAAAAAACTCAGTTTAATGAATGTGGAATCTACAGATTTACGTGAATTTTTAGCTCAAAAAGTAGAACAGCAACAACTCAGTTCCAGTAGTTTGCAACGCTTATTATCTTCGATTCGGCAGTTTATGAAATGGGCAGAGCAGGGGCAATATTTGGCTTTTAATCCAGCCGATGATTTTCAGTTAAAACGCCAGCCTAGACCTTTGCCAGGTATGGTGGATATTGAAACAATTAACCAAATTTTAGATCAGCCCAAACCTGAAAAACCGATAGAACAACAAATGTGGCTGCGCGATAAAGCGATTTTAGAATTATTGTATTCCAGTGGTTTACGCTTGGCAGAAGTACAAGGTTTACGTATTAAAGATATTGATTTTAATCGGCTTCTTTTGCGTATTACAGGTAAAGGTAATAAAACACGTGTTGTGCCGTTTGGTTCAAAAGCCAAAGCTGCCGTGATGCAATGGTTACAAATTTATCCACTTTGGAATGGTGATTTTGTTGCTGAGGCCAATGTATTTATTACCCAAAAAGGCAATCCGCTCGGTGCACGACAAATTGAAAATCGGGTAAAATTTCAAGCGCAACGTGCAGGGGTAAATGTTGATTTACATCCACATTTATTACGGCATTGTTTTGCCAGTCATATGTTGTCAAATAGTGGCGATTTACGCGCGGTGCAGGAAATGTTAGGGCATAGTAATTTAACCACCACGCAAATTTATACCCATGTCGATTTTGAGCAGTTGGCGAAAGTCTATGATCAGGCACATCCGCGGGCACAAAAATCTTAAGTTTATCCAAGCGTATTTTTGCTATTGGTTTTTAACTTTCTCTGGGTATTTCATCTGTATTTTTTGAAAATACTGTTCCAAAGTGTCGATGTTGGCTTGTGGATCTATCAAGGCGATATAGGTGTCAGGACGGAGTAAATAAACGGCATCTTTGAGTAAACCTACCTTTTTACAGTTTGCATCCCAAACAAATTGGGATAAAGGTAGATTGTGCTGAGGACACCATGTTTGCAGCTCTGATCGTGCTGTGCCATAGACATGAATTTGCCAAAGCATCTGTTTTAAAGCTTCAAAATTGTTACTTTGCAATTGCTGAATCCAAGGCAAACGATCGCCTGCATGAATTTTACTGCTTTTGCCTTGGCTGAGTGGGCTTTGCCGATAATGGATGCCAAGCTGTGAAATGATACGGAAAATGAAGTGACTCAGTGGCGCATTGTTGTAAATTTTAGGCAACAGATAAGGGATGATTTGGGTTCTAATTTTAGCAGCCCAATAGCCATCTGCTGTGATCATACTAAATATTCGATCGGTGCTTTTTACCAGTTTTTCGGCAAACGCCCGCCGTTCAATCTGATAGCTCTCTAACAGTTGTTCCGAGGCTTGATTTTTGATAACTGCGGCTAATTTCCAAGCCAGATTGATAGCATCACCAATACCGGTATTCATCCCTTGAGCACCTGCGGGGCTATGTAAATGTGCGGCATCACCAACCAGAAAAACATTGCCGATGCGATAGTCTGAAACAATACGATGATGTACACGGTAGGTCGAAAACCAGTTGACCTTTTGGATGGTCAGACCTAAGTCTTGAATAGCGGTATGTGCGACATCATCAAAGCTCAAGTTTTGTCGAGATTGGATACGATCCTCACGAATCAGTCCAATCAAACGTGCTTGCCCGAGTTGCCCATAAGAAAACAATAAAACAAAATCTTCCCGATCTAAAGAAATATGCACACCGCCATCGACGGATGCTTCTTGTACATGAACATCTGCAACATAGAAAAGTTTTGAATACGTCCCACCAGGAAATTTCAGCCCTAATTGATGTCGTATTGGAGACTTGCCACCATCACAGGCGCAAAGAAAACGGGCAGAATAGTATTCTAAACCCTGCGGACTACGAATTTCTGCACAAACATGGTCTGAATGATGGGTAAAACTAATCAGTTCGCTGGAGCGTTCAACAAGCACCCCGAATGTTTCTAAATGTCGGATCAGCAGTCGTTCATGTTGATCTTGTGGGTAGATCAAAATAAAAGGATAGGGCGTGAGTGTTTTGCCTTGTTCGATCAATTTTAAAACACCACGTTTTTTCCCCAATGCCCATAAGTTGAGCTGTACATTGGGATAACCTGCTTGGATGACTTCTTCTGCCAAATCCATTTGTTGATATAATTCTAGCGTGCGCGCATGAATCCCCAGCGCCCGTGAACTTTGACTGGGTTCTGTATTTTTATCAATAATCCGTACAGTAATTCCTTGTTTACTGAGCCAAAGTGCAAGGATTAGACCCGTTGGCCCTGCACCAACAATCAGAACATTATTTTTCATGTTATCTCCTGAAAATGACTCCTGAAAATGACTCCTGAAAAGTGAGTAGGTAAAAGTGAGTAGGTAAAAGTTGTTCAATGTTTGATGTGGAATGGCGCTTTATTTTTTCGTTAGATTTTTTAAGAATTTTTTAGCATAATCCTTTCACCTTGGCGTATTTGCAGCAGAATTGTAGAGTTTTTTATTTTTGTGGTAGCTTAAGGACGATGAGTTATTAAGAGGGCGTCAATTGAATATTTAGCGAGATGGTTTGTATGTTTTTTATTGCGATTCATCAAATTGGAACAATATCTGCATATTCTTTAGAATGAAAATAGAGAACCTACTTGAGGTTAAACTCAGTTAAAGTTAAAAAAGTCAGTCCATTATAGAATGGTCGTATATTATTTTTGTGGAATAAAAATAATATAGCTCATTGAAAATGATGAATGCACAGATGGAGGGTAACTGAAATGAAAAATATTGAACAAAAATATGCACAATTAACCGAAGTACAAAAAGAAATTTTTGCAGGTTATGGTTTAAGACAGGTCAAACATTTTGTGGACATTAGTTTGCCGAATATCGAACCTTCTTTACCTGAAAATACGTATGTGCAAGGCATTAATGCCGAAGGTAAGGTTCAAGCGATTAATCCTGATAGCAAAGAAACCTATCTTTGGATTTCAGACCTGCAATGGCAAGAACGTCCGATTGCGATGGTTAATGTCGATTTAAAAGAAGATTTTTTGGCAATTTGGAAAATATTTAACCTTCAAGCATATGAATTAATTGATTTGAGTCATATTCATCGTGATTTTTTAGAAAACCAGCTGGTTTAAATTGAGCTGCATTTATTTGATAAAGCACATGTCTTTGTAGTGGGCTACGATGATCTAATGCAGGATGATTAAAATAATATTGAAATTGCATTCTTAAGCGTTGCATGACGGCTTGGGATTTACAGTTTTGTTGTGCAGTGAATGCCACCACTTCATTTAAATGAAGTGAATTAAAAGCAAAATTTAAACAAGCAATCGCGGTTTCGGTTGCAAAACCCTTGCCCCAAAATTTTTGCTCGAGTCGCCAGCCAATTTCAGTACAGGGTGAAAATGTGAATTGATCGGGTTGCTGATGTAAACCAGTGAAACCGATAAACTCACCTGTGTGTTTTAATTCGACTGCCCAGAAACCCCAACCTTGAATTTCAATTATGCTTTGGAACTTTTGTGCTAAGGCATCACTTTGTGGTTGTGTTAAGTAGCTTGGAAAATAGCGCATCACTTCGGCATTGGAATTTAGGGCGTAAAATGGTTTGAGATCGGAATCTTTCCATGACCTTAAAATTAAACGTGATGTCTCAAGCTGTAGGTTCAAAATAATGTCCTAAAGATCATCCAGTGGAAGTTGGAAACTTTGTTTAATAATTTGACTGGGTAAATCCGTTTTCACACTGGTAATGCCATTTTTCTTGGTTAAATGTGCCGACTGAAATTTACGATAGTTTTCTAAGTCGGGGACGACAACTTTCAGCATGGCATCAGATTCACCTAAAATAATATAACATTCCATCACTTGAGGTAGTTCTTTCATCGCCTCAATAAAGCAATCAATCGTTTCAGCATCTTGCCCAACCAACCAAATACGTGAAAATAAAATCAGTTGTAAGCCAATTTTTTGCGGATCGATAATGGTGGTGTAGCTTTGAATGACCCTTGATTCTTCCAGTAATTTCACCCGTCGCAAACAAGAAGAAGCGGATAGTCCAATTTCACGTGCCAGATCATTATTTTGCATACGTCCATTGGTTTGTAATGCACGAATGATATTTTTATCTATACGATCAAGCTTTACTGAAATAGATTTAGATAATAATTTCATAAATTAGAATATAATTCGAAAAATAATTCTAATTATAGAATATTTTGAAATCCTATTTCGTGCTATTTATTCGATACTTATTTCCACTTTCAAAATATAGAAAGGGAAAAGGAAATGTCCGTCTTTTTACTCTTCGCTTTAACGGTAATTCCGCTTATTTTTACGCCTGGGCCAGATATGTTATTTATCTTGTCACAAGTAATGGGTAAAGATGTAAAAGCCGGCATGATGGCGACTGTTGGGGTGTGTCTAGGATATTTAGTCCATTCTGTTTTAGTGGCTTTGGGCATTGCGGCGATTATTGTTTCTTTTCCCATTTTGTTTGAAAGTATTCGCTGGTTGGGAATTGCTTACCTTTTATTTTTAGCTTTTAGTTTAATTAAATCTGTTTTTAACACGCAGAAATTAGCGATTGAAAATAAAAGCACAGCCAAGCCAATTCAAAAAGGATTTGTTACCGCTTTATTGAATCCAAAAGGCATGTTGATTTATTTTGCGATCTTACCGCAATTTATCGACAAAACAGGCAATACTGTCAGTCAGGGGTTAATCCTTTCTTTTATCTTTATTGGCTTATGTTTTGTGGTGTACTGTGGTTTAAGCATAATTTTTGCCAAAATTAGCCAAAATTCACAGATTGATGAACGTAAACAAAAATGGATTGATGGTGGTTCCGGCGGTTTATTAATGCTTGCTGCAACTTGGCTCATCATTCAATAACCGTGCTATAAAAGCATGTCTAAATGGCGTGTTTTTTTTGTGCAGTACTTTATATAGCGTTAGATTTCTACATTAAACGTCATTTGTTACATGTTTAACTTAAAGAAGTAACCAACGTTACGGCAAATACAGCAAAAAATGAGTGCAATCTGTCTTAAATGACGGGGCATAACTTGTACATATGTGCAAGAAGGCAAAGTTGCTTAAATAAGAACGCAATCGAAAATAAGGGTGAAATCAGAACTTTTGATGAAGTTAATCAAGTAAAAATATAATAAAAATCAATGCTTAAAAATAACTAAATAGTGAAGGAATTCATCTTAATAAAAACATTTGAAAAAAAATGAACGCCTAGTTCAAGGAATTTTACGCATTTTTACGACTGTTTCGATAATTGTGACTTGACCGAAATGCCATACACATTGCAAGATAGGGCACCTAAAAATTTTAACTGAAGAGTTATTATAACTTTTCTCAATATTTACTTTTGCTAAAACAGCCGAGGATTACATGAAGGCTCTTGTTGCTGTAAAACGTGTGGTTGATGCCAACGTTAAAGTTCGCGTTAAACCGGACAATAGTGGGGTAGACCTTACTAACGTTAAGATGTCGATCAACCCATTCTGTGAAATCGCAGTGGAAGAAGCAGTTCGTTTAAAAGAAAAAGGAACAGTTTCGGAAATCGTTGTGGTTTCTATCGGTCCTAAAGAAGCTCAGGAACAAATCCGTTCTTCTATGGCACTGGGTGCTGATCGCGGTATCTTAGTAGAAACGACTGATGAGATTGGCGCACTTGAAGTGGCTAAAATCTTAAAAGGCATTGTAGAACAAGAAAAACCAGAATTGATCCTTCTTGGTAAGCAAGCGATTGATGATGACTCTAATCAAGTTGGTCAGATGTTGGGTGCTTTACTTGGCGCTGGTCAAGGTACATTTGCTTCTGTAGTGAATGTTACTGGCGACAAAGTTCAAGTAACACGTGAAGTAGACGGTGGTTTACAAACTGTTGAATTAAACCTTCCTGCAATTATCACCACTGACTTACGTTTGAATGAGCCACGTTATGCGGCGCTTCCAAACATCATGAAAGCGCGTAAAAAACCGCTTGATGTGAAGTCTCCTGCGGATTATGGCGTTTCAGCTACAACTAAACTTAAAACAGTTAAAGTTGAGCCACCAGCAGAGCGTAAAGCTGGCGTACAAGTGAAATCTGTTGACGAGCTTGTTGAAAAACTTAAAAACGAAGCGAAAGTGATCTAATACAGAAGGATAAAATCATGAGTATTTTAGTTATCGCTGAGCACGACAATAAGACACTTAACGGTGCAACTTTAAACGTTGTTGCTGCAGCACAAAAAATCGGTGGTGATATCACTGTATTGGTTGCGGGTTCAGGCGCTCAGGCTGTTGCTGACCAAGCAGCTCAAGTTGCGGGTGTAAGCAAAGTATTACTTGCTGACAACGCGGCTTATGCACACCAATTGGCTGAAAATGTTGCTGCTTTAGTTGCACAAGTTGGCAAAGGTTATTCACATATCCTTGCGACTTCTACAACTACAGGTAAAAACGTACTTCCACGTGCGGCTGCACTTTTAGACGTAAGCATGATCTCTGACATCATTGCTGTTGAAAGCCCTAAAACTTTCAAACGTCCAATCTATGCAGGTAATGCAATTGCAACTGTAGAATCTTCTGAATCTATCGTAGTTGCGACTGTTCGTGGTACTGCATTTGATCCTGTCGCTACGACAGGCGGTTCTGCTGCGGTTGAAGCTGTTGCTGATGTTCAAGATGCTGGCATCTCTAAGTTTATTTCTGAAGAGATTGTGAAGTCTGAACGTCCTGAATTAACAGCTGCTCGTATTGTTGTTTCTGGTGGTCGTGGTGTGGGTTCAGGTGAGAACTATCACACTGTACTTGATCCATTGGCGGACAAACTGGGTGCGGCTCAAGGCGCATCACGTGCTGCGGTTGACGCTGGCTTTGTACCAAACGACATGCAAGTCGGTCAAACGGGTAAAATCGTTGCGCCTGACCTCTACATCGCTGTCGGTATTTCTGGTGCGATTCAGCATTTAGCGGGTATGAAAGATTCTAAAGTGATCGTTGCGATCAACAAAGATGAAGAAGCACCAATTAACGCAGTAGCAGATTACTGGTTAGTGGGTGATTTGAACACTGTTGTTCCAGAACTAGTATCTAAAATCTAATTCTTTGCTACAGTTTCAAAAACGCTCCTAGTTTCTAGGGGCGTTTTTTTTTAAGTAAAAAATACGAGTGCTCAGCATGATTCGGTCGTTTTGATATTTTTATGATTACTCATTAGATATTTCATTTTTACGTTGATGTATAAGTAAAATGAGCACCTAAATAGAGCAAAAATATTTAAATTTTAATGTTATGGATTTGAATGAAAATCGATAAAAAAAGAACTGATTCACATAAAAAAACAACAATTAAAAATGATTAAAAAATAATCGATAAATTGCAGAAAATTAACAAGATTAAGATCGATGATAAGAGACAAAAATAAGAGAATTTATGCTATAATTTACGGCTGTATTTAGACTTTAGCTCAGCTTGTTTTGGGTTAATTTTTGCAAGATTGATTATATAAAACGAGCGGTTCAATACTGTACTGTTTGTAATAAGGAGTATGCATGAGCGTATCGGAAATTAGACCGATTGCCATTGAGGATGAACTTAAAAGCTCATATCTCGATTATGCCATGAGTGTTATTGTATCTCGTGCATTACCAGACGTGAGAGACGGTTTAAAACCTGTTCATCGTCGTGTGCTGTTCGCTATGCACGAATTGGGCAATGACTACAACAAAGCCTATAAAAAATCTGCGCGTGTAGTTGGTGACGTGATCGGTAAATATCACCCACATGGTGATTCTGCTGTTTATGAAACCATTGTACGTATGGCTCAAAATTTTAGCTTGCGTTATCAATTGGTGGATGGTCAAGGTAACTTTGGTTCTGTCGATGGCGATAGTGCTGCAGCAATGCGTTATACCGAAGTCCGTATGCGTAAATTGACCCATGAAATGTTGGCTGATTTAGAAAAAGATACAGTTGAATGGGAAGATAACTACGACGGTTCTGAGCGTATACCTCAAGTCATGCCGACCCGTATTCCAAATTTATTGATCAATGGTGTGACTGGTATTGCTGTTGGTATGGCGACCAATATGGCGCCACACAACATGACCGAAGTAGTCAATGCTTGTTTGGCTTATGCAGATAACCCAAATATCAGCATTGAAGGCTTAATGCAGTATATTTCAGGGCCTGACTTCCCTACAGGCGGTATCATTTACGGTAAATCAGGTATTGTAGATGCCTACCGTACGGGTAAAGGCCGTTTGCATATTCGTGGTAAGTATCACTTCGAAGAAGATCCGAAGAATGGTCGTATCACCATCGTATTTACTGAAATTCCTTATCAAGTCAATAAAGCAAGAACCATTGAACGTATTGCTGAATTGGTGAAAGAGAAAAAACTTGAAGGTATTTCAGAACTGCGTGATGAGTCTGATAAAGATGGTATGCGTATTGTCATTGACTTGAAGCGTGGTGAAAACGCTGAAGTGATTGTCAATAACCTGTTCCAAAATACTCAGCTTGAAAACTCGTTCAGTATCAACATGGTTTGCCTAGACAATGGTCAGCCGAAGTTGATGAATTTAAAAGATATCATTGCGGCATTTATTCGTCACCGTCAAGAAGTGGTGACCCGTCGTACCATGTTTGAGTTACGCAAAGCGCGTGAACGTGGTCATATCTTGGAAGGTTTAACGGTTGCTTTAGCCAATATCGATGCGATTATTGAAACCATTAAAGCCTCTGCCAATCCCGCTGAAGCGCGTGAGCGTTTACAAGTAGGCGAGTGGGCTGCGGGTGGTGTGGTTGCATTACTGGAAAAAGCAGGTTCAGTTTCTGTACGTCCAGAGATTATTGATGGTGAAGATCTGTCTAAACCGTATGGTTTTGATGGCGGCATTTACCGTCTTTCACCTGCGCAAGTCGGTGCAATTTTAGAATTACGTTTACACCGTTTAACTGGTCTTGAACAAGACAAGTTACACGCGGAATATTCTGAAATTCTAGGTCAAATTGCTGAACTTACTGCTATTTTAAATGACTTCAATTTATTGATGGCTGTGATTCGTGAAGAACTAGCGTTGATTTTGCAACAATATGGCGATGCACGTAAAACAGCCATTGTTGAATCACGAATTGATTTCTCACGTGAAGATTTAATTCCTGAAGAACAAATGGTACTGACCGTTTCGAAAACAGGCTATGCAAAAACTCAACCATTGTCTGACTATGCTGCACAGCGTCGTGGTGGTCGTGGTAAGTCTGCAACATCAATGAAAGAAGATGATTACATTCAACATCTGATTGTGACATCGAACCATGCGACCGTTCTATGCTTTACCAACGTGGGTAAAGTGTATCGTTTGAAAGTCTATGATGTGCCACAAGCATCACGTGGTGCAAAAGGTCGCCCAATGGTGAACTTATTGCCACTGGATGCTAATGAAACAATTACAGCAATTCTTCCTGTGATTGATGCACCGAAGAAATTTAAAGATCGTCTGGTTGCTTTCCAAGCATTTGTAAAAGCCAATACAGCTAAACTTCAAGAAAATGAAATTATTAATGGTCATTTTGTTGAACTTGAAGCGGCTTTAGCTGAACTTGAAGATGGTGCAGATGACTTGTCTGATGCATTACGTATTCAATTGAAACAGTTAGGTGTAGAACTTTCTACGACTGATCTGGACGATGACATTATTGCTGACTTTGCCCAGCAAGCTGAAAGCGTACGTAAAAACTTCTATGTATTTATGGCGACTGAGTTCGGTACGATTAAACGCGTTGAGCTTGAACAATTTAGTAATGTTCGTTCAAATGGTTTACGTGCGATTGAGTTAAATGAAGAAGATACCTTAATTGGTGTGGCGATTACCGATGGTGAGCAGCAGATTATGTTGTTCTCAAATGAAGGTAAGGCGATTCGTTTTGCTGAAACTGATGTACGTTCGATGGGTCGTTCTGCCAAAGGTGTACGCGGTATGCGTGTCACGATTGGTGCAGCACAAGTTGAAGATACCGAAGATACTGATGTAGAGTCTGATGATGAAGATGCTTCGGATTCAGTTTTAGTCAGCCGTATTGTATCGTTGGTCGTAGTACCTGAAACGGGTGAAGTACTGTGTGCTTCTGAACATGGCTACGGTAAACGTACCCCAGTAGGCGACTTCCCAACCAAAAAACGTGGTGGTAAGGGTGTTATTGCACTTAAGACTTCAGAACGTAATGGTGAGCTTGTCGGTGCGGTTGCGATTGATGCATCTAAAGAGTTGATGTTGATTTCTGATGGCGGTACTTTAGTGCGTACTCGTGCTTCTGAAGTTGCACAAACTGGTCGTAATGCGCAAGGTGTTCGTTTGATCCGTTTAGGTCAAGATGAAGTGCTTGTGGGTGTTGTTGCTGTCGAAGCAGTTGAAGAAGAAGAGTTTGTAGCAGCTGTTGAAGGTGAGGAAGTCGTAACTTCTGAAGCATTGATTGATTCTGAAATTTTGATTGATGACGAAATGATTGCTGATGAAACTGGCAATGAATCAGATTTAAATGAGTCTGAAGAAGAGTAAGTTTTAACGGTAATAAAAAGAGCGCTTAGGCGCTCTTTTTATTGTAAATAGCAAAATGAAGTTAGGTTGCTTTTGTCATAGATTACATATTTGATACTCGTTTGAAATTTTCATCATTACTACAATAATCTAAACAATCTTTAAGAATTCCAACTGCACGATAAATGTGTTCAGGTTTATCTAAAAATACTTGTCCATTTGCTTGTACTTCAAGTCCTGCACGACATAATTCAAGTCTTCGTTGATCATCAATGGGCACTATAAATTGAATTGTTGGGCGTTTACGATTTACATCGTATCTAAATAACCAACGATTATTTTTCTTTTGAAAAAGAAGAGAATAATAACTTTCGGTATCTCTAGCCGTTAATTCTGCTTCAGGGAATAATTCACTAACAATACGGTAAAGATCCTGTTCATCTTTTGTCGTTACAATTTTTTCATTGTCTGGGTGAGTGATATCAACAGGTTGATGGTCTATTATTGGCTGTTCAATTTTAGTAGGTTGCGGTTCTATGGGGTGGGCAGTAATAATAGTAGGTGATGATAGTCCTTTAACGACCATATCGCTAATAGCTTGTTCGACTGCTCGTTTTACAAATGGTTGGATGGTTTCTAAAAATTTAGTATTTAATTGACGCTGAATATTTGCTTGTTGTGCAACATAACGAACAAAGTCTAAATCAATCTCATTGATACTTTTCTTTATTACTGTTTTAAATTGTTGGATATATTGGTTTTCTTCAGCAAAAAAACGTAATTTTTCAACATGAAAATTATCATGCTTAAATTCTGCTAATTGCACCAGTTCTTCAGCTTTATGTTTCATAAAATCTACTGTAAGAAATGGTTTTTCATCCATCACATTAGCATTGATTAAATCAGTAAAGAAACGCCATTCTTTACCATTGGTAATTGCTCCGATTGTAACGCCAAGACTACTATTAAAATAACGAGATAATTGTGGAGCATGGTTGGTCAGATTTGCAGCATAAGGTTTTGCTTCAATGAACATTACAGGTTGTCCATTACAATACAAAGCATAATCAACTCTTTCGGTTGCTTTGACTCCTGGAAAATCAGCCGCGAATTCTGCTAATACTTTTGTTGGGTCATAAGGATTAAAACCAAGAATGTCTAATAACGGTAAAATTAATGCTTGTTTTGTTGTTTCCTCTGTTGAGCAGTGTTCCCCGACACGTTTAACATGTTCAATATGGTTCTGAAGTTTATTTATAAAATTTTCCATATATTTCCTATTTATGAGTTATTGATTGTTATTTAATCAGTATTAACTTTTTTTCTTTATTTTTCAATTACTAAAATTATAAACAATGTTATTTTAGGTTAGTGTTTTAGGTTTAACTACATGAATCAGAAGATAAAATAGGAGGTTTTATCTTTTAGATTTTAATAGGACATTTAATTTTAATTTGTTCAAATTAAAGATAATTTTGGAGTGTAATTTGTTTTTATATGGCATAGCTTTATTTTAAAAATAGATTTTTTAAACCTAAGAAATTTTTTTGATTAAGTTCAGTGCGTACAAAATGAAGCTTCCTTTTAAAATTTTATGTATTACGCAGCATTCTGCATTTCAATCACATAATTCTTTTATTTTTTAGTATCGAATTGACCTTCCCCTTTACCAATCACATCCAGCACAGAACATGCAATATATAAAATACGGTTAATACCACTAATAAATGCTAAACCTTTCAAATCAGAATGTTATTTTTGACGCGTTCTGCTTAGGCGGAAATACCCCAAAACTAACAATACAGCACCTGTAGTTGCTAAATAAATCATTTTTGGAATGACCAGATGAGTAGGTACACCCATTTGATTTAGTTGAATAAACATTTGAATACCTTGGGTGGATGGTAGTGCATTGCCTAGGTATTGCATCCATTCGGGCATGGCTGCATGTGGCCATGCTGTGCCTGAGAGTAAAAATAGCGGGATAGAAGTAAATACAATGACGTGTCCTGCACGTTCTGGCATATCAAAAAATGAAGCAATGACCATTGTCAGTCCAATGACGCAACTGATAAAAATCGGTACAGCTAATAGCATGCCCCAAAAATTACCACCATGTGGATAATCATATAACCAGAAGGTAAAACCAAATAAATAAAAGCAACCTAGACAGCCAATGGTTAAAATGGCACAGAATAATCCAAAAAATTCAGTTTTTTTAGGTTGCCAATTGGATTGTCTGTAGCCTGCAATCAGCATACTTAAACCTAAAACAATGGTTTGATGAATAATTAACGGAGCAATCGCAGGGAAAACATAACTTCCATAGCCGGATAGTGTATTAAATAAAGGAATTTGATGAATTGAAAGTGCAGGGCTGAAATGTGAAATATGGCCAAATTTTTCGGCCTGTTCAGCAATGGCCTGTTCAATTGAGCCGGCTAAACCCAAGCCAATCTGTTTGGTTTTGAGAAAGTAAGCAGCACTTAAATATAAGCCAACACCGCCCACCTCACCACGATGAACGCTATTGGATAAATTATCGGGCAACAATAAAATCCCATCAGCTTGCTGAGTTTTTACCATCATTTGCGCTTCAGCAAAATTTCCTGTGACGGCTTTAATTTTTACATTTGGGCTTTTTGAAACTTCAGTAATAATAGTGGAAGTCAGCATGCTTTGTTCTTCATCCACAATTACAATGGGCAAAGATTCTGCATGCTCGGCTTTATAGGCAGTAGGATAGAAAAAACTATATAAAAATACCGATAAAACCAAGGTGGTAAAGATTGAGCTATTATGGGCAATATCTTTAAAGCTTTTTAAGTAAAAATGAAGGAATTCTTTCATGCTATTTTTCATGAGTGAATTCTCTTTAAATATTTTTTCAGGAAGATATAGGCTGTTGCAAAATAAAACAAACAATACGCTGCCAAAACTGCAAGTGGTAAGAGTGAAGCGGAGATTGGGCTACCGATAACCCATTGTTCAGTCTGCAATTTTGCATATGGAGTATAAGGAATAATATTGGCCCAAAATTGCGTAAACAGTGGGGCATTGTTTAAAGGTAAAGTGACTCCCGCAAAACTTAACGATGAGCCACCATAAACGGCAATAAAACCAAAGGATTTAGCTAAGTTGCGAGTTGCTAAAACGACAGTGCTGCTAATAAAGGCATAAGCACTGTAAAAGAAAAATTGACCAAGTAGAATCATCCATAACTGACCCGCAACAAACCAGCCACGAACTTCAATCAGCCAGAACATCCAAGCCCATGTCCATACAGTAAAAATAAGAACATAAACTAAAATTTTAGACAATAAGGCACTGAAAATACTGTGCTGATTTAACCATTGCCTAGTGGTGTTAAATTTCAGTTCTTGCCCCACAGCAAAGGCCACACAACAACACAATAATAAATGCAGAATTGCAGGAATCATGAAGGGTTCTAAATAAAACTCATAACTTAAACTTGGATTATATAAAGGCGATATTTTGACATTCGGTGTTGGAATATCTAAATAAGGAATGCTATTGGCTAAATAGTTTTTCCGAGTGAAATCAATGGTCGCTTCTAGGGTGCTAAATAACATCGCAGATGAAATCGCATTACCCACACTAAAATAACTTTGGTTAAAAGCAATGCTGATTTCGGCATCTTGAGCTTGAACTAGTCGCTGTTCCGCGCCTGCAGGAATAGAAATATAGCCCCAAATTTTGGTTTGATTCAGCAGCTTTTCCACTTCATCGGGGCTTTGTGAAATCAGTGCAATTTCTAAAGTTGAATTATGCCTAACATATTTTTCAATATTTAGACTCAGTTCGCTTTGGTCTTGGTCAATAATGGCAATAGGCAAATGCTCAGGCTTGCCCTGATAAAACATGCTGCTGAACAACACAATAATAAATAAAGGTGCAAGTGTAACTAAACACAAGTCCCATTTATGTGTCAGTAAATAGCGTAGTTCACGCAGTATGCCCGACCACATTATTGAGTCTCTTTAATTTTAAATAGCACGCTCATACCGACTTTTAAATCTGTGATTGGAAGCACTGGTGCTAAATGAATTTTAAAGCTACGGATATCGTAGCCTCCAGTTTGGCGCGTAGTTTTAATGGTGGCAAATTCACCTTCAGCATCAATATTTTTAATTTTAAAAGTCGCAGTTTGGTTCAGCGCAGGAATAAAACCATTCATCGTTTTGGCTTTATAAATTTGTGCATATAGGTCTTCACGTACATTTACGCTTACCCATAAATCATCATCCTGAATAATGCTCACTACAGGCACACCTATAGCCACCAGTTCCGAGACTTTGCCATAGGTTTTAGAGACTGTGCCGTCAACAGGAGCAAGTAATTTAGTTTCAGCCGCTAAAGCATTGGCTTCAGCGACAGCCGCTTGAGCAATTTGAACTTGCGCATCGGCAGAAGATAGTTGTTGTGGTGTACTACCACGTTTGGCACGAGCATATTGTTGATACGCTGCTTCGGTGAGTTGACTTGCAGATAATGCGGCAGCCTGCATTTCATCGCGTCGTTGGCGAGAAATAACACCTTCTTTAAACAGGTTAGCACCACGTTGATAGGTGGTTTTGGCTAAAGTTTCTTGTGCTTTTAAACTTTGCCAATTGGCATACAGACTATCAATATTTTCCTGTTGCGAGCCTCGTTCAGCAGTCGATTGCAGTGCCAGAGCCGATTGTAAAGCGCCTAAAGCTTGCTGTGTTTTTGCATCTACTTCAGGGCTAAATAAACGAACCAATTCCTGATTTTTGCTGACCTTTTGTCCATCATGTACATAAATTTCTTCAATACGACTGGGAACTTTGGTACTGACATGAATCGTTTCAGCTTCAACTCGGCCTTGTAATTCAATTTCTTTGGGTTGGTAACTTTTCCATAAACCAAATGTAATTAAACCTAAAAGGGAAATAAGCACAATTAAACCCATTGCTTTTATAGCAGCTGATTTTTTAGGTTCGTCGTTTGAGTCTATTTGTGCTGCTTGAATATCTTGCTGGTTTTTAGCTTCCGTTTCTGCATCTGCTTGCTGCTCAGGCAATATTTCTTGAGTATCAGTTTTGCTGTCTTGAGCAGATGTAGCTGTAGAGCTTCCTTCCGATGAGGTGTTTTCTACATCTTGATCAGGCTTGCTTTGATCTTGAGTCATTTTGTTCCCCATCAAAAATTAACGAAGGTAGTACGTTTGAGTTTGATTGACATAGCTTTGAAATTGGTCAATAGAGCCGTGACTTTGCAATAAGGTCGCCAGCGACATGACATATTTATAAGCATTTAATGCCATTTCACTTTTTAAGCCAGTTAATACGTTTTGTGCATCAATCACTTGTGTGGCTGTGCCCATATCTTCTTTAAAAGACAGGGTTTGAATACGTAAGTTTTCTTGCGCTGCTCGCATATTTTGTTGTAAGAGTTGATGACTTTGTTGTGCCGTCGTCACTTCGCTATAGGACGTGTAAATAATATTTTCAATTTCCTGTTTGGTGCGTTCTGTAATTAATTCAGAGGCATAGCGTTGTAATTCTGCGGCCTGAATATTTTTGTTTTTATCGACCCCTGAAAATAAATTATAACGAGCGACCACACCGATAATCCAATTTTGCTTGTCATCTAGACTGTATTCACCAAAGGCAAAAATATTGGGTTTTTTTGCTGCACTTTGCACTTTTACGTTGGCATTGGCCAGTTGTGTATCTATTTGCATTTTACGAATGAGAGAAGATTGATCTTGATAGGTTTTGAGTAAGCCATTTAAAGATTGGCTTTGCGCAGAATTGACAAATAACGGTGTGCTCAGCTCAGTAATTTGGCTGCTTTGTAAAAGATTATTCAGTTGAAATAAGCTCGATCTGAGATTGGCATCAGTATTTTGCTCCAGACGTTGCGCATTATTTTTTGCTACTTCAAATTGCATGCGTTGCCCTTTGCTAATAAAGCCCTGATTTTCCAGTTTTAGTGCATTGCTATAGTGTGTTTGCATGGCATTCAAATTGGAATGACTTGAACTCAATAATTGCTTTTGCAGTTGCACATTAAAATAGGCTTGAATCAGTTCAAAACGTTGAACATCTTGTTGTTGTTTACTACTGAGTTGGCTGCGTGCGGCTTTAATATTCACCACTTCTTTGGCACTAGAGGTTAAGCCACCCGTATATAAAGGCATGAGTATCGACACTGTTGGACGAACAACTTGATCTTCTAAAATTACATTTGCAGAGTCGGGAAATAGACCGACACCACTATGAATGGTTTGATTGATTCCTTCTTTTAAGGGATCTGAAATATTAGGCGGTAGATTCTGCTCATTAATACGGTCATTAATGCCTTGAGAAAGCGTTTGTTCTAAATTATTTTTAAATGAATCCAGAGGAATATCCACTTCATTATGAAAAGCATAAGCCCTGACATTTAAATCGACACGCGGTAGACCTAAACCTTTGACTGCTTCAGCTTCTAATTTGGCAGCTTGTTGTAAGGCTTGATTGGCTTGAGTGCTATATGAATTTACTAATATAGATTGTTCAGCCTGTGCATAGCTGATGCTTTGAGCAAAACTGACTGAACTTACAAATATGGAAGATGAAAAAATCAACATTTGTGCAAGAGGTTTCTTAATTAAAGTATTTCGTTTAATACCTGAAAAGGGTGGTGAATGCTGTAACATCGAATAGATTCTCCACATCGTAATTTTAATTATAAAGCATCATGTAATGATATGTTTTGATAGTAGTGACTGTCTTGTGCGAGATGAATCCAGCGTGAAAAACATAAATTTATCGATTATATTATAGGTAATCTCATACATTTAAATAAATATAAGATGGATTTACAAGTTAAACAGCCGAATAAATTTCCAGATGAATGTACGCTCAATCAAGCTATCAATCTTTTTTATCAGAAGAATGGTTTTGGGCCAATTGTTGGCGATCGTGAGCCTTTAACCGTAGGCGTATATACCGGTTGTTTAATTGTCCCTATGCCAAACATCGGTGTACGTCATAAGTATTTAAAATATCATGATATTCATCATATTTTAACAGGTTATACCGTGGGGCGTATTGGCGAAGGGGAAGTGAGTGCATGGGAACTTGGAACAGGGTCAATGTTTAGCCATCCCATATTGGGCATCATGAATTTGATTACATTGTCTACCGGATTTTTTTTAGAGCCTAGACGTATGTTGCAAGCGTATAAGCTGGGTTTAAAAAGTTCAAATAACTACGATTTAAAAACCCGAGTATGGTTAGATTCACAGGCTGATGAGATAACGGTACGAGAGTTAACACAGTTTAAACTGGCACATAAACCTAAAGTTTATTTACATTGGCTGCGTTGGATTGAATTTACTGTGTATTTAACTGCAGCAATTTTAATTCATGCAATTGTGGTTATTCCTGCGTTAATTTTACGCATCGTGAGTTATTTACTTGCAGGTGAACCATTTATTGACATTATTAAACCTGTCAAACGGTCAGATCTTTATTGAAAATTTGACTTTAAATGTTCGACAGCATTGAAATATTTTCAGGATAATTTACTGCAAGCACAGGCTATATGTGGTTAAATGCCCTCATTTTATTGTGTTTCACTTTGAAAGGAAAAATCATGCGCGCGTACAATTTCTGTGCTGGTCCTGCTGCATTACCGACTGCCGTTTTAGAAAAAGCTCAAGCTGAAATGCTCGATTGGCATGGCAAAGGTCTTTCGATCATGGAAATGAGTCATCGTAGTAGTGACTATGTTGCTGTTGCAGAAAAAGCAGAAGCTGATTTGCGCAAATTGATGAACATTCCAGAGAACTATAAAGTATTGTTCTTACAAGGCGGTGCTTCACTTCAATTCTCTGCTATTCCTTTAAACCTGTTGGGTAAAAATAATAAAGCAGATTATATCCATACCGGTATTTGGTCTGAAAAGGCCCTTAAAGAAGCAAAACGCTATGGCGACATCAATGTCGTGGAAGCGGGCACAACCATTAATGGTAAATTGGCGATTACCGATCAAAGCCAGTGGAATTTATCTGATGATGCAGCTTATGTGCATTATGCAGAGAATGAAACGATTGGCGGTTTGCAGTTTGCAGGTATTCCAGAAGTGAATGCGCCTTTAATTTCAGATTTATCTTCAAGCATTCTTTCAGCACCCATTGATGTGCCTAAATTTGGTTTAATTTATGCGGGTGCTCAAAAGAATATTGGCCCTGCTGGTTTAACTTTAGTCATTATTCGTGAAGACTTGCTTGATCAAGCAAAACCTGAAATTCCAAGTATTTTGAAATATTCTGAACAAGCTAAAAATGATTCAATGGTTAATACACCATCTACTTATGCTTGGTATTTATCAGGTTTAGTCTTTGAGTGGTTATTGGAAAATGGCGGTGTTGATGCCATGCATAAAGTAAACCTTGCAAAAGCAAACTTACTTTATGGCTATATCGATTCTAGTGATTTTTATGCTAACCCGATTGTTGAACAAAATCGTTCAATCATGAACGTACCATTTACTTTGGCAAATGCTAATTTAGATAAATTGTTCTTGAAAGAAGCAGAAGAAAACCATTTGCTTAACTTAGCAGGTCATCGTTCAGTCGGTGGTATGCGTGCCAGTATTTATAACGCTGTACCTCTAGAAGGCGTTCAAGCATTGGTTAACTTTATGGATGACTTTGCAAAACGCAATGGTTAATACCTGAAAGTAAAAAAGCTCATCAAATGATGTAATGCCAGTCAGTTAAAAAATTGACTGGCTTTTTTATTTTAAATTGATGATGTTATTCGATACGCGGACACGTCATCCGTAACTGTTCGAGGCAAAACTACTTTGAAAAGGTAAAGTTTTTGCGATTAATTAATCAATAACGGGTATTTGACGAGTTTTGCGGTGAGGCGCACTGCGCTGCAAGATGCCTTTCTTGCGAACTCAAAATATATTTTGAGGCTTCTCATTTGGGCTTATCCAAAGTAATAGATGAGCTCCAAGTATTTGATTTAAAAATATAAGACTCCGTTGTGAACAAATAAAAAGTTAAGGGATTAAGAGTAAAATTCCTTAACTGATCAGCATTACATCAAATGATGGGCTTTTTTACTATTTATTGAAATGAGTCTGGTTAAATTAGCTTATAAAATAAAGTGATGTAAAAGATAGGCAGACATAAACATGCCTAATATAAAAAATAGACATGAGATTGAGTCTAACTGGAAACGTTTGCTGAGTTGATGTTCAACTCGTTGTATATTTTCTTCTTGTACGATTTTCATGGAAAGTTCTATTCCGATTTATTTATCGTTAATTTCTATTGCTAGAGCGTATTTTTAGCATAAAAAATTGATTAAATAAAGTACTAAATAAAAATATGTAATTAAAATATTTATTCTATAAAATGTACCGCTAAGTTAATCTCAGCTTCTGAGCAATAGATAAGTTGAATAAATCAAAAAATGTTCAATATTTGATTCTTTAAAATCAGCACGACCTTATTTGATTGATTCAATTTTTATGTCTTTACGTAGGTTTTTTTCTACTTTTGGAAGGTCGAAATGAAGACCTTATAATATATTTTGATTCCGCAAAAAACTTTTTTCCCATACACGACATCTCTGAGCAAGTTTTAAGCACTGCTTTAAAATGCAGCGCAAGGATGAGACGCGTGCGGAATCTATGCCAGATTATGCATCTAATATTTGCTAAAATTTATTTTTAATTTTGGCTTTATGAATTAATTTTATTGACTAAAAACTAATTTATGAAAGCAGTCTAATGAAGAATTTTTAATCTAAAAAGCTTTAAAACTGCGGAATAAAAAAATAATCGGAATAGGATTTAAAATAGAAAACTTTGAATTTGAATTGTGGATAAGTGTGCTTTAATTTGAATTTAAAACCTTTAAGTACTATGGATAAGTTGAAGGTTTAATGTTTGCTGAAAGAAGATAAATAGAGATAAAAAAGCAGCTCAATATGAATGTTAATTATCATTATATTGAGCTGCTTTTTATCCATTATGGTTTTTTAGCGTGAATATTGACTTGAATCCATAAGTTGCCACGAATGAATTGACCAATCTGAAAGTCTTTGTGTGCTGCATTTTTGCTTGCAATACGAATCAGCGTTGCTTCTTGGTCTTCATCATGAATGAGGGCAACGTCATAAAGCGTATATTCTTGCTCCATAAAGCGCATCGAGGTTTTACCGACAATATTGCCTTGGAACCAAGCTTCATCTTCTTGTCCCATGTTTTCGCCATAAAGATAAGCCACCATTTTCGAAAAATCGACAGTCACAGGTTCTTTATCATCTTCTGATTTAGGTTGCCAAGCGTCAATTTGTTCTTGCAAATTGACAGGCGCAATGCCGTTATTGGCAGCTAAAATATCATTTAAAGCACGATGGTGTTTAATCGAAGCGGGATCATCAACCACCAATTGTTCATGGTTGGAAACGGCTTCAAGTTCATAAGCCCAAGCATTGAATTGCGCAAGATAATTTTGACCTTTTTCATATTGCTCATGATTGACGCTATACAATGTATCAAAAGCATAGACAACGGTATTTGCACCTAAATTGAGTTGTAAAACTGCCTGTGTATTTGATTTACAGGTAATAATACGCTCAATCGTGGCATTAACTTTATATGGGCTTTCAAAACTTGGAAATGCCGTTTTAACACATTGCGGTTTGTTATTTTCAACTGCAATCACTTGAGTGATTTTTACAGCGGCTTTGTTTGGTCCTTGAATTAGCCATGTGGCTTCATCCATGTCAGATTCTTCTTTGCACAAACCCATCGGCATAACAGGTGCATCAAGGGCTAAGCCTAGCCATTTAGGCACATCGGTACATGGATTATCTGTGAGTAAATTCCAATGTTCGACATGGCTGCCAAAGCTCTGATCTTCAATGGTGAGAATTTCTGGTCTATTTTGATTTTTCATATTCACAATTGATGTTGGTTTGTATTTGTATATTAAATCGAGGGTTATTTTAAAATTTCAAGTCACCTAGACTAAATTAAAATATCAAAGTCAGTGAAATAGAGGAAATACCTTGAATTAACCGAACTTAGGCGGCAATAGTTTTTGTTTTAAAAATGCTATTTCGCTGAATTGAGGTAAAAGAGCTAAATGGATTAAGTGGATTTATCCATCATCTTGTCATCTGGAATTTGTTAAACTAAGTGTTCGTCTTATTCTTGTTATGGATGCTTTGTGCTGCCATTTAAACTTTGGGTCGATGCAGATGCATTGCCTAAAATTCTACGTGAAGTCATTCTTCGTGCTTCAGATCGCTATCAATTAGAAGTCACTTTTGTGGCCAACCAAAATGTAGGGATTACACCTTCAGTACGGATTAACTCCATTCAAGTGATGAGTGGGGCTGATGCCGCAGATAAAGAAATCATCGAACGCATGAAAGAGCATGATATTGTGATGACACAAGACATTCCTTTAGCGGCACAGGTGATTGAAAAGGGCGGAATTGCGATTCATCCACGAGGTGAGGTTTATACCACAGCCAATGTAAAAGCCCGTCTGCATTTACGTGATTTTATGGATTCTTTACGCGGGGCAGGTGTAAACACAGGTGGCCCACCGCCGATTTCTGAACGTGATAAACGTGAATTTTCCAGCTCACTCGATCAAACGATCCAAAAACAGAAACGTAAAACTGCACTTTAAGCCGAGCTGATTATGCCTTCTAAAGCCAATATCGTATCAACCTATGCCTTGTTGGTGTTTATTTGGGCGACAACGCCATTGGCGATTGTGTGGAGTGTCTCTGATCTACATTTACTTTGGGCTTTGGTACTACGGTTTTTTATCGCTTTACCGCTAGCTATTATGTTGTTGCTGATCCTAAAAGTTAAATTTCCAACGGATCAAACATCTTGGCATAGTTATTTGGCGGGTTCATTTAGCTTAATGGGGTCTCAGATCTTTACCTATATTGCGACCAGTTATTTAAGTTCGGGGATTATTGCTTTGATGTTTGGTTTAGCCCCCATTATGGCGGGTCTGATCGGGTATTTTGGCTTTAAACAGCGTTTAAGTCGTTTACAGTGGTTGGGTATGGTGGTTGCTGTGGCTGGACTGGCCATTATTTGCTTTGGTGGCGAAAATCAACATATAAACCCGATTGGGATCGGTTTAATGTTGATGAGTGTATTTACCTATGCGTTATCCATTTTCTGGGTGAAAAAGGTCAATGCCAATATTGAACCTGTAGCACAAGCAACGGGCTCGATTTTTGTCTCAACCATTGCGGCTATATGTATCGTGCCCTTTATTTGGCAATATGTACCGACGCATATTCCAAATGCAAAGTCTTTGTTGGCGCTTATGTATACGGTGGTCATGGCATCACTGATTGCGATGTTCTGTTATTTTAAATTGGTACAAAATATTCAAGCGACGACTTTGTCACTCACCACGGTCATGACTCCAATGATTGCCTTATTGATTGGTGCTGTTCTTAATCATGAATCTTTGTCTGCAATGGTTTTTGTCGGGGCATTCGTTTTGTTATTTGGTTTGTTTATTTATTTCTATCGCGACCTTAAGGCGAGTCGAACACTCGCCCATAAGATTAAATCTAACCCTTAAATTTTGAGTTTTTATTTTTGGTTAGTAGATATACATTCGGCAAGTTTAACTCGATCCTGTGGATGTAAGGTGATGAAATAGGCTCCTGTACGGAATTTACCATTTTCTTCTGTGCGGCTATAGACCACTTGCGCAGTTGCAGCAATATGAAAGAAATTTTCAGGGTGGCTTAAGGTCACATGAATGTAAGTTCCTTCTTGAATGAGACGCTCATTAAAAAAGCTGAATCCTGTTTCTGAAAAATTAACATCTTCTGGTATGGGTAACATGGATTGTACAATTGTGTCGTACAAGGAACCGGTAATAAGGTTTAATTTTTGGTTGAATAAGGATAAGATTCGAGCAATTTGTTGATCTTTTTGGGTTAATTGTTCTAATTCGTAGTTTAATGCATGATCAAATTGATCTAATTCTGCGAGTAGTAGAAAATAACGTGGCAGCACAAAGTTAGGATCATAAGGGTCATTTAATGCGACATCATCAGAAATAATCTGATAATTAATTCGCAAGGCAGCATCTATACGTGACATCACACGTCGTTCCATGTTGCCACTTTGATGCTGTAAATTTTCCATAATTATTCCTCGGACTAGATGGTATGTTTAAACCAATCTCGCTGTATATAGGGTTGAGATATACCCGCGCACGGCGTAGTAACCACTTTATTTCTTTTATTGCGTTGGTTTCTATGATCGGTCTCACCTTAGGTGTGGCTGTACTCATTACAGTCTTATCTGTTATGAATGGTTTCGACCGAGAGTTGAAAAACCGTGTCTTAGGAATGATACCTCAAGCTACTGTTTCTTCAACGCAAATTTTAACAAATTGGCCGGAACTTGCAAAAAAAATTGAGCAACATGAGCATGTCAAAGGCGTAGCACCATTTACCCAGTTACAAGGCATGCTGACCGCCCAAGGGCAAGTGGCTGGAATTATGGTTTCAGGAATTGAACCTGAATATGAAAAGAAAGTTTCAATTATCCAAGATCATATGGTTGAAGGCAGTATAGACCGTTTGAAAAAAGGTGAGTTTGGCATTGTTTTAGGTAAACAAATGACGGATTCACTTGGTTTGGGGCTGAATGACAGTATTACTTTAGTTCTCCCTGAAGCAACACCATCACCAGCAGGTGTGGTACCGCGTTTCAAACGCTTTAAAATTGTCGGTATTTTTAGTATTGGTGCAGAAGTAGATTCCATGATGGGCTATATCGCCTTGAATGATGCTTCTACATTATTACGTCTTCCAGATGGTGCTCAAGGTGTTCGTTTAAAACTGGATGATATTTTCCTTGCGCCAAAAGTTGCCGATGACATTGTGAAAGATTTACCTTCGAATTTTTATGCATCGAATTGGACTTTTACTCACGGTAATTTGTTTAGTGCTATTCAGATGGAAAAAGCCATGGTGAGCTTGCTACTTTTTCTGATTGTCTTGGTTGCGGCATTTAATATTGTGTCATCGTTGGTGATGGTGGTGACTGATAAAAAATCAGATATTGCGATTTTGCGTACATTGGGCGCTTCACCCGCAACGATTACCCGAATTTTTATGGTGCAAGGCACGATCATTGGTGTGATTGGTACAGTCTCAGGTGCTATTTTGGGTATTATTTTTGCCTCAAGCATTAGTGGTTTTATGGGTTGGATCAATACCGCATTTGGTTTGAACTTATTTGATGCGTATTTTATTAATTACTTACCATCTTATTTGCGTTGGCAAGATGTGATGGTCATAGTTTGCTTATCCTTACTTTTAAGCTTCCTTGCAACGATTTATCCAGCATTTCGTGCTGCCAAAATTCAACCTGCAGAGGCTTTGCGTTATGAGTAATATTGTCCTCGAAGCCAAAAATATCTCCAAAAGTTTTACCGATGGTAAGACTACAGTTGAAGTGATTAAAAACTTGTCTTTGCAAGTCAAAGCAGGTGAGTTTGTTTCGATTGTGGGTTCAAGTGGATCAGGTAAAAGTACTTTGTTGCATGTGCTGGGTGGCTTAGACTGTCCAACAGAAGGGCAAGTCTTTTTAAATGACAAGCGCTTTGATATTTTGGGTGAAGCTGAACGTGGTTATTTGCGTAATCAGCATTTGGGTTTTGTCTATCAATTCCACCATCTTTTGCCTGAATTCAGCGCTTTGGAAAATGTTGCGATGCCATTGATGCTACGTGCAGGTACTAACTACAAACAATCTAAAGAACAAGCTGAATACTTGCTGAATCGCGTAGGGTTGTCGCATCGCATGACGCATAAGCCCGGTGAGTTATCTGGTGGTGAACGTCAACGTGTGGCTTTAGCACGTGCTTTGGTGACCAAACCTGAACTGATGTTGGCTGATGAACCGACGGGGAACTTAGATCGTAAAACGGCAGTGAAAATTTTTGAACTGCTCAGTGAGTTACGTCGTGAGTTTAATATGGCTATGCTCATTGTGACGCATGATGAACAATTGGCTCAAGCAGGCGATTCTATTTTGCATATGCAAGATGGTGTATGGATTGACGGTTAGACGCTGGTCGATAAATTAAAAAAATGATTGAAGCTCACTCCGGTGGGCTTTAATATTGCGAAAAATTAAAAAACTATAAAAATAATGATGCAATTAATCTGCGTAGGCTGGGTCATTGGAATTGCTACGATGGGGAAAACCTTCCCAATTTTGCAGTCGTTGCTTATTCCGAGTATTGTTCTTTTTATCCTCGTATTGATGTTGAAGCTGACAGTTTTAAAACACGTCCATTCATTGTATTTCAAATGTTTACAGCTCTGTATCGGTTTTAGTGTTGGCATAACGCTGGGCTATAGTTATGCCTATCATCAACTGAATGATCGTTTACAGTTTCGAGAACGGCAGGTTGAACAGGTTGAAGTGATTGTCTATGTCAAAAATTTAAATGAATGGGGCGATCAATCCATACAACAAAAAATTCAGGTGTTGAATCGGCATGCCGAAGTTGTGCAATGGCAAGCATTTTTAAAAAATGAAATAGATTCAAAGCTGAAAACGTCACTTGAGCTTGGTCAATACTATCGCCTACAGGGCAACACACGACCTGCACATAGTTATGCAACGCAAGGTGCTTTTGATCAAGAGCAATGGTACATTCAGCAAAATATCATGTCGGGGTTTAAAGTTTCAGCGATACAAAAACTGTCTGAACAAGACATTTATGCCTTAGGTTATGCTCGTTATGTAAGGCAACAACATTCAACTTTGAATCAAATGCAACTCTGGGTGGAGCAACAACGTCTTGCACTGCGCAATTTTATTGCTCAACAACCAGTACGTAATAAAGGATTACTGTTGGCTTTATTGACAGGGGATCAAAGCCTACTTCAGCCAGAAACGGAACACTTATTCCAACGTTTTGGCATGAGTCATTTATTGGCAATATCTGGGCCGCATGTTCTTATTTTTGCTTTACTGCTGTGTTGGAGTCTGCATCAACTCATTTGTCGTTATTGTCCGCAAATCTATTTGAAATGCCCCAAGCAATATCTGTTGATATTACCTTTTTGCATATGCGTATTGTTGTACTGTGCTTTTGTGGGTTTTGAAATTCCTGCGCTCAGAACGTTATTGACCTATTTACTGATTAGTGCGTGTATTTTATTTAAACAGAAAATCCAAGCGTTGAGTATTTTACTTTTTAGCGCTGCTATTTTACTCATTTTTGATCCTTTTAGTATTTTATCGGCTGCTTTCTGGTTGTCTTATAGCGCGTATTTTGTGTTGCTGCGTATTTATCAAACGGTGCAGCAGCAAAGTCATCTGGAGGAAATAAAAACCCAGACTCAGGTAATCAAAATTCAGCTGAAAATTTTAATTGAATCGCAGTGGAAAATATTTTTGGCTTTGTTGCCACTGATGCTGATGTTCTTTAAACAGATCGTATGGGTAACACCATTGAGTAATCTGTTTGCGATTTCATGGATTGGTTTAGTGATTGTGCCATTAGATATTATTGGAGCACTGTGCTATTTCATTTTTGAACCATTGGGTGGGTTAGTTTTTCAAATCAATGATCTGTGTATTTCTGGATTACTTATTTTTATCCAATGGTTAGATTGGATTTTTTCACCGACATTACAACCGATTGCGATGAATAGTTGGACATTACTCAGTTTATGTTTGGGCTTGGTGATTCTATTTTTGCCGCGTGGTGTAGTGCCAAAATTTTGGGCTATTTTGTGTTTTATGCCTTTGATTGTGGTTGATGCTGATAAAAATGATTTTGAATTGACAGTGTTAGATGTAGGGCAAGGTCAAGCGATTTTTATCCGTGATCAAGAACAGACCTTAATGATTGATATGGGTGGAAATTATGATGAAGATCAATTTAGTGTGGGTAAGCAAATTATTTTGCCTTTTTTATCTGTAAATGGTGTTTCGCAATTGAATCAATTGATTTTGACCCATTTAGACCAAGATCATTATGGTGGATATGAGTCGATTAAGCATGATTTAGCCATCAAAAATGTATATTCCAATGAACAGGTAAAAGTCGAAAAGTTGAGTCAGTTTGATTATTGTCATCAGGGGCAGCAGTGGCAGTGGAGCGATCGCGTCAATATTACGGTGTTATCACCGAAACCTGAGCACTTGGCACAGGCGAAATTTGAAAAAAATGAAATGTCTTGTGTGGTTTATTTGCAGGTGAAAAATGTTCAACCTTATCAAAATTTTTTGTTGATGGGGGACGCAGGTTGGGAAACGGAATATCACATTTTACAGGCTTATCCATATTTAAAAGTCGACGTTTTGGTATTGGGGCATCATGGTAGCCGACATAGTTCCGCTTATCACTTTTTAAAACAATTAAAGCCAAAATTAACAGTTGCATCGGCAGGCTGGAATAATCGCTATGGACATCCAAGTGTGATTGTGGAGTCTCGTTTAAAAGAATTAAACATTCCACTACTTAGCACCATAGAACATGGCAGTATTCGTTTTTTTAAGCAGAAAAACATCATGTCTATTGCATTTGAGCGAGATACTAAGCAATGGTTAAAGCACTAAGTGATTTTTAGTCTGGGCAGCTTGGGTGCGGATGTCCTCAACCAATTTAAGTGCTTCATCTGTATTTAAATGATAGACCTGATCTAAAGCTGGATTGGCTTTAAAGCGCTTATAACTCCAATGATAATGTTCTGGATAACGACGAATTAAATCTTCAATTGTTTCTAAAATAACACGAGTGCCATCATTGGCATTGCCTTGGTAAATTCGATCATCTATAGGTTCAATGTACATATCAAAACCATGATTATCATTACGCATTGCATATAAAAATAAGGTTTTAGCTTTGGTTTTTTGAATCAGTTTGGCACTTAAATTACTGGTCGCGAGTGGTATGCCAAAATAAGGAATCATTTCCCCACTAAAATTAGGCGTATGATCTGGCAAAATAACTGTCGTACCGCCTTGTTTTAAAGCTTTAAAAATTTGTCTGACACCCGATTCATCGGTCGGGACTAAGTTTGCCTGCTCACGACTTCGCGCCTCACGTACAAATTGATTGGCGGATTCATTTTTGACGGGTTTATACAGAATGGTCATTGGGGTAAATTGAGCCAGATAAGCATTCATAATTTCCCATGTGCCAAAGTGCGGCACAATCAGGACCAAACCTTCAGGTGCTGTTAGAGCATCTTTCAGTAGCTGCTCTCCAGTAATGGAATGAATACGAGCAATATTTTTATTATTATCTGCACCCCAAATGCTAAAAAATTCGAAATATGCGGTTAGTTCATTACGAATCGCCTGCGGAATAATCTTTTCATGTTGTTCAGCGCTTAATTCGGGTAACGCAATTTGCAGATTAAGACGAATCGTATCTGACGTTTTTGACATTTTAAGTAAATTCACTAGACCTGCTAAACTTTGAGCAATAAATCTAGAAATTTGAATGGGTTGTCTGCTTAAAAATTTAAGTAAGCGATACGTCGTATTTGTTGAAGTATGGTCAGTCATTGCCTGTCGTCAATGTAGAAAAAGAGTCAAAAAGAAAAATATTATAGGGGAAAATATATTGTTTAGGCAGATTTCTATGATTCAGTGTATATAATGAGTTCAATTTAACTCATCATTGGATTATTTTCCATGTCCGATTGGCCGCCAAAACCAGAAAATGACATTCAGAATACACAACATAATACGCAAAATATAACGGGCAAAGAATGGCATATTTTAGAGAAAGCCGTTTTAGCATCGGTAGAAGAACAGCGCCGTGCGCGTCGTTGGGGAATATTTTTTAAATGTCTCACTTTTGCTTATATCCTTTTTGTTTTAGTGTTAATGGGGAAAAGCTGTAGCACATCAACCACAGATCCTACCGCAACAACAAGTTCGCATATTGCTGTGGTTGATATTGTTGGAACAATTGCTGCAGATAAACAAAGTGTGAATAGTGCGGATACCATAAAAGCATTAAAGAAAGCTTTTGAAAGTAAACAAAGCCAAGCCGTGGTTTTAAATATTAACTCACCAGGTGGTTCACCAGTGCAGTCTGATGAAATCTGGCAAGAAATTCAATATTTGAAAAAGACCCATACCGGTAAAAAGCTGTATGCCGTGATTGGTGATACAGGTGCTTCAGGGGCGTATTATATTGCGTCTGCTGCGGATGAAATTATTGTTAATCCATCCAGTCTTGTGGGATCGATTGGTGTAATTATGCCGAACTACGGTGTGACGGGTTTAATGCAAAAATTAGGTGTTGAAGACCGTACCATGACTTCCGGTGAGAACAAGGCATTACTTTCAATGACCCAGCCTGTAGATGGCCCACAAAAAGCACATGTACAAGGTGTACTTGATAATGTGCATGATCATTTTATCAATGCCGTCAAACAAGGTCGTGGTAACAAGTTGAAATCACAAGATCCAGCAATCTTCTCAGGCTTGTTCTGGACAGGTGATCAAGCAGTGAAATTGGGTATTGCAGATCGTACGGGTAGTTTAAATACGCTGAAACGTGAACTCAAAGTTGATAAAGTGGTGAATTACACCATTGAATATAGTCCTTTTGATTCGGTACTTGGGCGTATCGGAAGTTCGATTGGACAAGGCTTTGCGAGCTCACTTTCACAACAAGTCCAATCTGAACAAACGACAAAATTACAATGAAGCCACTGATTCATTTTGCGCACGCCAATGGCGTGCCATCTCAAGTTTATCAAAAGCTATTTGATTTACTCAAAGATGAATACGAGGTTATTTATGTGCCACTGCTTGGAACAGATAAGCGTTATCCCATTGATAATCATTGGGAGAGCTTAACCAACCAAGTGATTGACAGTATTGTCCGTCAAGCCAAGGGTAGACCTGTTATTGGTTTAGGTCACTCTTTAGGTTCAGTGCTGACCTTTCAAGCAGCATTGAAACGGCCTGAGTTGTTTGAGCAAGTGATTATGCTTGATCCACCTTTGATTATGGGTAAAGACGGTTTTGCATTGCATGTTGCTAAACTGTTGAAGCTCAAAGCAGTGGATCGGATGTCACCTGCGGCACTGTCATTGCGTCGTCGTGATCATTGGGATAGTCGTGAGCAAGCAGCGGAATTGCTTCGCACTAAAGGTTTTTATAAAGACTTTGATGCCGACTGTTTTCAAGCCTATATCGATTATGCTTTAACTGAAGATAAAGTTCGTGGTGGTGTTGAGCTTACCATTCCAAAAATGGATGAAGTAAAGGTTTTTAGAACCAATCCATCACTGTGGTGGTTGCCTCAGAAAAAAATTCATCTGCCAATACACATGGTGGTTGCAAAGCAAAGTCCATTTTTACCGCGTCGCTTTCCACAGATGGTGAAAAAGAAATTCGGGGTGCCTTTTAGCATTACAGCAGGCGGACATATGTTCCCACTGGAGCATCCAGTTGAAGTTGTGAAGTTAATTAAGCAGTTGATTCAGCAACAAGCTCAATAATTGCGATATCTATATTAATATCAATAAAAAAACGCATCCTCGGATGCGTTTTTTTAATCTTTAAATCTGTTAGAACTTGGCAAATTGCACAGGTTCAAGCATGGCTTGACCACGATACAACACATCATTTTTAGTATGCTGAATTGCACCTGTACAAATCCATTCCACCACTTGTGGGTAAATGACATGTTCAAGCACATGTACTCGGCTCGCCAATGAAGCGGCATTATCATGCCCATTCACTTTCAAGACACCTTGCGCTAAAGCTTGCCCTGCATCCAGTTCAGCCGTTACATAATGAACGGTACAACCGTGAAAGACATCGCCCGTGTTCAGTACGCGTTGATGTGTATGCATGCCTTTATAATAAGGCAATAGAGAAGGGTGGATATTGACCATTTTCCCTTCCCAAGCTTGCACAAACTTGGCACTTAAAATACGCATAAAGCCAGCAAGAACCACTAAATCCACATCCCAATCGAGCAATTGTTGATGCATCACATCATCAAATGCTTCACGGTTGGGATATTGTTTATGTTCAATCACCGCAGTGGCAATACCTGCCTTTTGAGCACGTTCTAGAGCATATGCTTCAGGCCTATTGGAAATAACCCCAACAATTTTCCCCGATAGATTGGCATCAATCAAAGCTTGTAAGTTACTTCCACTGCCTGAAACAAGAACAGCAATTTTGATCATGTTATGCAAAGATTACGCGAATTTTTTCATCAGCACCGGCAACAGATTCAGCATTGTCAACAATGTGACCCATATTCCATGCTTTTTCGCCAAGTCTGGTCAATAATTCAACCGTTTTATCAGCATCTGTTGCATCAACTGCAATCACCATGCCTACACCACAGTTAAATGTGCGATACATTTCGTGCTGTTCAACACCGCCTTCACGTTGAAGGAGTTTGAACAGTTCTGGCCATTCCCAAGAAGATTCATTAACAATCGCTTGAGCGCCATTTGGAAGTACGCGAGGTAAGTTACCTGGTAAACCACCACCTGTGATATGCGCCATTGCATGAACATCAACTTCTTTGCAAAGTTGCAGCAATGATTTAACGTAAATACGTGTTGGTTCCATTGCAACATCTGCAAGTGGGCGACCATCTACGATTTGGGTTAAATCGATGTTTTTCACATCTATAATTTTACGCAGTAAAGAATAACCATTTGAGTGTGCACCGCTTGATGCGACACCAATCAATACGTCACCAGATTTTACTTTAGTGCCATCAATAATTTTGCTTTGCTCAACGACACCTACGCAGAAACCTGCAAGGTCGTAATCTTCGCCTTCATACATACCGGGCATTTCAGCAGTTTCACCGCCAACCAATGCACAGCCTGCAAGCTCACAACCAGCGCCAATACCTGTGACTACATTGGCAGCAACATCGACATTTAAGTGACCAGTTGCATAGTAGTCAAGGAAGAATAATGGTTCAGCACCACATACAATAAGATCGTTTACACACATTGCAACCAAGTCTTGACCAATAGTGTCATGACGGTTCAAGTTGAGTGCTAAACGTAATTTTGTACCAACACCATCTGTGCCAGATACCAGAACAGGTTCTTCATAACCTTTAGGGATTTTACAAAGAGCGCCGAAGCCGCCTAATCCGCCCATAACTTCAGGACGTGCAGTGCGCTTAGCGACAGATTTGATTCGGTCGACGAGTGCGTCTCCCGCTTCAATGTCGACACCCGCATCTTTATAGCTTAAACCAGTGTTTGGGGAAGTTGAGTTGCTCATATTGAAGTCTCCGCATTCGCGCCGAGATTATACCCGAATATACGAAACTCTTATGTTATTTATGCGCCAAAATGCTATCTTTATTAAAATATTTTACTTTCTATAACGAATAAACCAAAAAAAGGCTCGAATCTATGGTTGATCGCACCTTACGTCGTATTTTTATACTCTCAGGTATTGCATTCATCCTTTGGGTTTTGTATTTGCTTAAGCCTGTGGTATTACCTTTTATAGCAGCATTTTTGGTTGCTTATTTATTTAGTCCATTGGTAGATAAACTTCATAAAATAGGTTTGCCGCGCTGGCTATCTATTGGCATTGTTTTTATTGGTATTGGTATCATTGTTACTTTGGCAATTTGGTATGTTGTTCCACTGGTTTGGCAACAGCTCATCTATGCACGAGACAGTATTCCCGCAGGCATTCATTGGTTGAATTACACTTTTTTACCGTGGGTGTCGCAGACCTTTAATGTCGAAGCAATGGAAATTGATACTGAACAAATATCCAAGGTTGTCATGGAATATATTCAGACCAATTATAGTGCTGACAGTATTCAGAGTGTCGTATTGCGTGTTGCACAATCGGGCTTGAATTTTATTCAAATTGGCGGTGTGGTTGTTTTAATTCCGATTATTGCCTTTTATTTCCTGCTGGATTGGGATCGGATGCTTGAAAGTTTACGCCGCCTGATTCCTCGTCATTATGAAAAAATGACATTAGGTATTGTGAGTGAATGTCATAATGTATTGGGTGCATTCGTTAAGGGACAATTCTTGGTGATGTTCCTTTTAGGTGTGGTTTATGCTGTCGGTTTACAACTGATTGGTTTGGAAGTTGGCTTGATTATTGGGATGGTTGCAGGCTTAGCCAGTATTATTCCTTATTTGGGCTTTGGTGTTGGTATTGTTGCCGCCGTGATTGCAACGCTTTTCCAGTTCGGAATCGATTGGACGCATTTGGCATTGGTTGTTCTTGTCTTTATGATTGGACAAGCCTTTGAAGGCTACATCCTTCAACCCTTCCTATTGGGCGATAAAATAGGTTTATCACCCGTTGCCGTAGTTTTTGCCGTGTTAGCTGGTGCGCAACTTGCAGGTTTCCTTGGTATGCTGATTGCTTTGCCTGTTGCAGCTGTGATTGTGGTTTTACTTAGACACGCACGGGAATCTTATGAAAAAAGTCGATTGTATGATGTGTCTGCTGTAGTTGTACATGGTTCTTCATCAGGGGCAATAGGTATGCAAACAGGGCAAATTGATGTAGATATTGAAATTAAATCTGAAGCATTAAAAAGTCAGCAAGGTGCTGAAAAATCGAGTAAGATTGAACCATTAGACAATAAAGAACCCTAAGGTCAAAACACATATATGCGTCAACTGCAGTTAGATATAGAACCTCAACTTGATGCTCGAATTAGTGATTTTTCGGGTCCAAGTTGGGGGCATGTTATTGATGCAGTTCGACAACTTCATGCAGGCTTAATGAGTCGTTTTTATGTGTATGGTGGTGCAGGTTCGGGTAAGAGCCACTTACTTTCTGCCATTTGTGATTCTTATTTAGATGTCGGTAAATCTGCAATTCAAGTTTCACTACTTGAATTGCTTGATGCGCCTACTGAGGCGATCACATCATTAGACCAGTATGACCTTGTGGCATTGGATGACATTGAAGCGATTAGCGGTGTTCCACATTGGCAAAAAGCAGTTTTTCATTTAATTAACTATAATAATGAAGGTGGGGGGCAGTTGGTTTTTTCTTCCCGTATTGCACCTATTGAATTAAAACTTGAACTTCCAGATTTACAATCCCGTTTAACCCAAGCTGTGAGTGTGAAAGTGCCAACGGGTAGTTTATATGCAGATCGCTATGCGCTCGTGACATCGGTATTAACACGTCGCGGAATTCATCTTGACCAACAAGTTATAGATTATTTGCTTATGCAAGGGCCGCATCAAACCTCTGTTTTATTACAAACTTTAGAACAATTGGTTCAGTTGCTAAAAGGTGAAAAAATTAAAATTAGTCATGCCAATTTAAGACAAATTTATGCCTTAATTGATGAATATCGGTAAACAATAAAAAATCTTGAGAAATTATTAAAGCTGTGACAAAGTACAGCAAAATAGTTCGATGTTGCAGGGAATTTGCAACTAAAGAATAAAAATATATAAAGAACACAAGGAGAAAGATATGCTCAAACGGAGCATAGGCATAGGTATGTTATGCATTGCAGGACATGCTTATAGCGGCGAGATTAAAGTTACAACAACTGAAGATGTTTCTAAAGATGACACGGAGTGTTCTCTTCGTGAAGCCATTGAATATGTTAATAGAGACTTTGTTGATAGTGGTTATCAGGGGTGTGTGGGGCGTATAAAAGATACGGGCTCTACCCTATTATTAGGGAGCAAATTAACCTATAAATTAAACACACACATTAAAATTTCAGCACCGCTCCATTTAAGAACCGTTTATGACGATACAACAGGTTTTGATAAGCCTGTTGCTGGTGTTAATAATGCCATTATAAAAATGTTGGCTAAGGATAATATTTTCGTTATTGATGACACAAAAAAAGAAGTCTTCACGATAAAAATGACTGAAGTATCACTTCAAGGGTGTAATCAGTCTGTATGTGCCGACAAAGGTGGGCTGATTTATAACAATGAGTTTTTGACTTTAGAATATGTGAAATTATCGGGTGGTAGCGCAAAACAAGGTGGTGCGATTTATAACGTTGCTGTACCTGCTGCTGATAAAGATGCGACAGAACGCAGTTTGGTTGATATTAAATCCAGTTTATTTGAAAAGAATACAGCAGATGAAGGGGCTATTCTTTATAGTCAAGTTCCACGATTTAGAATATCAAATTCAGTTTTTCGTGAAAACGAGACAACATTAACGACGAGTGCAAATATATATTCTGCCAAATCTTTAGATGATGCTGAAATTGCTGCCTTCCCATTAATGATTTTTAAAGTTGCGGGCAGTACTTTTTATAAAAATAAAGGTTTTATTATTAATGTTCTTGATGGTATTGGTTTAAATAATCTTACCGTGGTTGGAAATTCAGCTGGTATTCAATTTAATGCGCCCTTAAAAAAAGCATATCTTGCTAACAGTATCGTCTTAGGAAATCCGTATCCTGTGACACAAGATAATAACTGTACTTTTGTAGCAGGTGATAAAAGCTTTATACAAAATAATCTTGTTGCAAATAGTTGTACATCTGGTGATAGCAACTATCCAAATGATATTTGGAGTGGAACACAGCTTATTGCTGGTGATTCTTTAGAAGGAAAATGTAAGACTTTAAGTGAAGATAAAAATGCGCTGTTATGTCCTTATGTTCAATCTGATGCTACTTTTTTAGGATATTTTCGTCCACGTATCTTAATGAGCTATCAGGGGTTATCCGATTCACTGATCGTTAATAAAGGCCGACTACAACTCAATGTTGACGCGCCATTAATGGGGTGTGAAGCAGCAGATCAGCGTGACCAAAATCGTGATTCTGACAATATTTTTTGTGATCGTGGTGCGATAGAAATTATTGTACCGAGTACAACAGGACTTGTTGGTAAAGACTTACTTATTGGGGAAATTGCAAAAATTTCTCTGACTGAATATTTAAGTGATAGTGACCTTGTTCCTAAAGAAGAATGTGAAGCGATATTGGGCAAGAATCCTACAGGAGAAGCGTGGCAGGCGGGTTGTATGCAAGTAATACAAACGCAGACAGCATCGAAGGGTAAGCTCACCATTGATGAAGAGGGTAACTTGGTTTATACCCCACAAGGTACATGGCATGGGGCAGATTTGTTCAAAATTCGGTTAGTGACATCATCTACTCGCTTTAATAAAACTCGACCATATATGGAAGTTAATGTACATGTGGTACAAGAGCCTAAAAATGACATGGAGAGTAGTACAGTAAGTACATCAGGTGGGTCATTTGGATTCTTTAGTATATTTACAATATTAGGTCTAGTTGGACTGCGCCGATATAAAAATAAACAAGGATGATCTATGAAAAATTATAAAAAAGGATTTCTCTGTACCATGATATTGTCTGCAATGTCATTAATGGCAGCAGAAGATAAGACCATTTATGTCAATACTTTTGTTGATGAAAATGGTGAAAATTTAAATAATTGCTCGTTGAGAGAAGCAATACAAACTGCTGAAGACAATAAATCGTATGGTGGTTGTAGCGCGGGTAATACGACCAATGGTCTAAAAGATATTATTCAGCTTGAAGCGGGTGAATATGTTTTAAAAAGTGAGTTAAGACCTAAGGCTGAAGTTTTTATTTATGGTAAATCACCGGCAGATCATTCAGCTAAAAATTCTTTGACGCATAACTATCCAGCCCTTCGAGCATTAAAAACCAGTATTAGTGCAAATAATGCTTCGCGTATTTTTAATACGTCAGATACTAATGCAAATATTAATCTGACGAATCTGATTTTAAAAAATGGTTATTCTGAGCAATTAGGTGGTGCACTACTTGTTGGTGGATCATTAAATATGGTCAATAGTGCAATTTTAAACTCTGAATCAACTCAAAAAGGCGGAGCAATTTATTTTGTTGCGCATAATGAAGGCAAGGAAATTAATCTATCTCAAGTGCTTATACAGGGTAATCAGGCCAAAGAAGGTAGTGTTTTAGCTATGGATTGTGAGGCTAATCTGAAAGATACAAATGCTATTATTAATATTAATAATAGCAGTATTGTAAAAAACAGATCAGCAAACAGTCTAAGTATGATTGACCTATGTGGTAATCCAAACTTAAAGCTCGTAGCAAGTACAATTGCACAGAACCAAGTTGATAGTACAAAAGGCAGCATTATTCGGGCGGTAGGTGATAATCATCGCCTGAATTTGAATTACTCATTTGTTGCAACAAGCAATACCATTGTAGAGAATGATGCTTATAGTACTTTCTATTATGATGATAATGGTTCAATTAACTTAAGTTTTAATCTTTTAGCGTTTAATAAGGGTAAATCTTGTCGTTATGCTTTGAATGATGGCGATTTAACAGACACAAAACGTATCGTTACGGCTAGTCAAAATGCCTTTAGTTCGGAAGGGCCATGTGATTTACCGACAGCGCCAAAGACTGGAACGACTGCTTCTAATACCAATTTAAATTTAGGTGATGTGAATATATTAACGGTATTGTCACCTTATCAAGAAGCATCAGAATATAACTTATTTTTACCTCTGTATTATCCAAAAAATAATCAAAATGAATTTGATTTAGTCAATGTAAGTACTGGAGAGTGTAGTAAAACGGATCAACGAGGCATACAGCGAATTACTGAGGGTACGCTGATGTTGAATCCAACCATGAAAAACACCTGTGACATTGGTTCAGTTGAACTTATGCGTTTAACTGCGGCAGATATTACCGACTTATTTAATGATTCATATGTACAACGAATTGATAAATATAAAGAAGTTATTGATGCAATTAAGGTGGATATTGCAGATCCTAATCGTAAAGATTACTTAATTCAAGATACAGAAGACTTAAAAATATTTGAAGATTTATTAAAATATACCATTGAAAATCAACAGTATCGTGCAATTTATGTCGATCCATTTGCATTTGCATTGCCGAATGATGAAGAAGTGCCAAATAGTAATGGTGCGTTGCAGCCTAAAGAGTTAAATGCTGATAATTATAATATTATTACGCAAGAACGAGGGGAGTTGGTTGAGAAAAATGGTGTAATTGAATTTGTTGGTGATCCTGATCCAAACTTTAAATGTGTTTGGAATAGTGATTTGAAGCGAATTATTCTTTATCGTTTAGATGGTAAATTGACAGATTTAACTGGTCCTTCGTATTGTTCATATACGATTCAGTCTAATCAAATTGCAGGTTTAGAATCTTCAGGGGTTTTAAAGGCACAGTTTAAGAATATTGCGCCAATTGCCAAGTCGGATGAATACTCAATTACCCCAAGTTCAAATTCAACACTGAGTATTAATCCATTGGAAAATGATAGTGATGATGGCGATGGACCTACGAAAAAGTTGAATGCTCCCTATAACGGTGCATTTTATAAAAATGCAGCTGGTGTAGAGTTGCCTATCCGATTTGACACCATTCCTGCAGGTTTAATGGTTACCGCTGACCATACTGGCCCTTGCCCTGGTAATGACATCCGCTTTACCTGTTATGGTGGTCAATTACATATGCAAGCAAAGAATAATTTTAGTCCATTTGATTATGAGCTGAGTTATTATATTTATGATTCAGAAGGTCTAATCTCGAAGCAAGCACTAATTTACTTGAAGAATACCGCACAAAATACCAGTTCTACCGCTTCTGGTGGAGGTGGTGGCAGTATTGGTGTTTATAGTCTTTTAGGCTTAATGGGGCTTGGCTTATATAGAGCGCGTAGAAAAAAAGACTAAACTTAAAATGCCTCATTGAATGAGGTATTTTTTTGCAAAAATCAAAAATTTAAAAACATATAAATAATTGGATTTAATCAATATTGTGGTGTGTGGTGGTAAGATTTATTTGGCTTTTACTGGAAGTATGAATCTTGAACAAGTAGTGAAGGCTGAACTTAGAGCCAATACTTTGATTAACGAATCGTATGATTTAGCAAAGTTAAATCTAAAGAATATAATGACCATCTTTTTGATCGTCATTATATAAATTTAATGGTTTGTAGCTTCAGGCTGTAAATACTTATTAATGTATTCATCTCGAATAGCAGGTCTTTCTTCATGCGTTGCTTTTTGCATACGGATGCCTAAGTCTTTACGTTCTTGGCTGCTCATTTTTTGCCAAGTTTCACGCATTTTTTGCTTTTCTTGCTCTGGAAGTTGGGTAAACCAATCCATACGCTGATGTAAAGCCGAACCTTGTGCTTCAGGTAGTTCCTTTAGCGATTGATAACGTTGAATAAGTGCCCGTTGTTCAGCATCTGATAGCGTTTCCCATGTTTCTGCGACTTGCGTATCCGTATTTTTAGAAAAAATCCAAAAACGTTCAAAACCAGCAAAACTAGTTTGTAAAAATCCGAGTGCACAAAAAGCAAATGCTAATCTTTTAGCTGCCATGTGGAACTTTATCCTCACCTAAAACCATTAACATTTCCAAATCTTCAACCATTTGTGGTGAAAGTTTTGGAGTAACGACCACTTGATTTTGCGGTTCTTCGACCATTTCAATAGAATTGGGGAAGACCATAAACCCTGTAATTGCAGCGGCAAGTGCAAAACCTGACATTTTCCAAAGTCCGTAACGAGAAGTTTCTCGGTCTTGAATTTTTTCAATGACTTGATTCAACACAACAGGCTTGTCTTTATGATGTTGTGCCAGTCCATCGAGTTTGGAAGTAACTTGTTTTAAGAAATCATCTTGTTTCATTCGGATGACCCTCCACGATATGGATTCAAATGTGCTAAAGAAGCTCTAAGCCCTTGAATAGCACGGTGATAATGTGTTTTTACACTGCCTTCACTACATTCCATAATTTTCGCAGTGGTATGTGTATCAAAACCTTCCCAAGCACGAAGCATGAAAGCTTGTTGCTGTCGAACAGGAAGCTTAGAAATCGCTTCTTGTATTTCTTCAGCAGTCACGGCTTGATCAAGAAAATCAAATGGACTAGGCATATTTTCATCAACGATATCATTAAGTTCTATATCGTCATCATCTAAGCTGACCTTTTTAAAAAAAGAAAAAGGTTGTGCTCGACGGACTTCTTTTCTGCGCCAGTCTTGTAGTTTATGGTTCAAAATGGTGTAAAACAGGGGATACCATTCATCAGTCGATTTTTCAGCATATGCTTTATGTAAGGAAATGAATGCTTCTTGCACTAAATCCATAGCAATGCCTTGCTGACCTTGAGTCGCACTTTCCATCATCACTAAAGCACGTCCAGTCACATCCTGCATAAAAATTTTCAGGCGTTGTTCAGCCGTACTCTTAAGAGTACTTAAGTTTTCCGACTGAGACTGTTTTGGTGCTGAATCCATAGAGATGGAAAATCCTGTCATTGGATACCCACCATTATTTCCATATTCATACATACATAACGTTGGAAATAATGGTTTGGTTGACAAAAAAATTATTATTTTTTAGTGTAATCTATTTTAAACATTAACGAGCGATGTTTAAAATAAAGTAACGAAAGAACAGGCTTATAAACGTTGACGCACCATTTCAAAGAAACAAATAGAACCTGCAACGGCAACATTCAATGATTCTTGTCCACCGGGTTGTGGAATAGAAACCGCTTCAGCATGCTTAAGCGCATATGCAGATACGCCTTGACCTTCATTACCTAGAATCCAAACACACTGTTTTCTTAAGCTCTTTGAGTAAAGGCTTTCAGATTGGTGTGAGCTGGTGACGTAGACTGGTATGGTAAATTTTTCTAAAAGGTCTTCTAGTGCAATATTTTCATAAGTTTGCAGAGAAAAATGTGCACCCATTCCTGCACGAAGGACGCGCGGTGACCAAATAGATGCTGAACCTTTAGTACATACCACTTGTTCAATGCCTGCCGCAGCAGCTGAACGTAGTAAAGTTCCCACATTACCCGGATCTTGGATATTATCTAGAATGAGGGTGTCTTCTTTAAAGTTTAAGGCTTCAGTTGAGCTTGGTAAGTCTACAATTGCCAAGCATGCTAAAGATGTACCTAATGTACTTAAATCTTTATATAAAGATTCACTGATGACAAAAACATAACCATCATAGAGTTCATTGATTTTCTCTAAATCAGGATGGCTCATTGCCACTTCGGTGGTGAAAATAGAATGAATTTTACGATTTTTAGCTAACCAAGCAAGCGTTAGGTGTGTACCTTCAAGTACGGTTTGACGCTGTTTTTTACGGAATGAATTTTGTTCAATCAAACCACGTAAATGTTTGATTTTTGGATTATCTTTAGATTCAAGAAAAAAAGCTGGCATGGGAGAGTTATCCATGGAAGTAAGCGAATATACTGACTTCCATTTTATAAATTAATGGTGGTAGCGGGTTGCTAATTCAACTTCGTTTTTAGAACCAATGATCACTGGAACACGTTGATGAAGTTCAGTGGGTTGAATCTCAAGAATACGAACACGACCAGTAGTAGATGCACCACCAGCTTGTTCCATCAACATACTCATTGGGTTGGCTTCGTACATTAAACGCAGACGACCTGCTTTTTGTGGATCTTTGGTATCATATGGGTATAAGAAAATACCACTGCGGCAAAGAATACGGTGAATGTCGCCAACCATACATGCGACCCAACGCATATTAAAATCTTTGCCACGGGCTGCTGTTTTTCCATCTTGAAGTTCAGCAATATAGCGTTTTACGGGTTCTTCCCAATGACGTTGATTTGAGGCATTAATCGCATATTCTTGCGTATCGGCAGCAACTTGAATGTTGTCAGTCGTCAGCAAAAATTCTTGAGTTTCTGGGTCAAAAGTAAAGAATATAGTCCCTGCACCGACTGTAAGCGCCATCATGGTAGATGGACCATACAATACATAACCCGCAGCAACTTGTTCTGTCCCAGCTTGCATAAAGTCTTCAGCTTGGGTCACTGCATTTTTTGCAGGTAGGATAGAAAAAATGGTGCCTACACACATATTGATGTCGATGTTGCTTGAACCATCAAGTGGATCGAACAATACAAGGAATTTACCATTTTCTTGCGCAGGAGTGAATTCATCAAGTTCTTCAGAAGCTAAGCCACCGACTTGTGGATGAACTTTTAACGCATCAATTAAATAATCATTTGAGATGACATCGAGTTTCTTTTGAGTTTCACCTTGTACATTTTCATGTTCTGCACTACCCAATACACCTGCTAAGGCACCTTTTTGCAATGCTTGATCAATTGTTTTACAAGTATTTGAAATTGTTTCAACTACTTGAGCAAGTTCAGGCGTTAAGTTCCCTGTTTTTTGTTCTAAGAATTGGGAAAGGGTGAGGTATGACATGCTAGGAAAGCTCCAACTAGAAAATGATAAAAAATTATCAAAAGAATATGGGGACTCATTTTAGATGAGAACGAGACAAAAGAACAATTAAACTCGACTATTTGTCGTGATTTTGCGCTTGTAAGTTTTGAGGAAAATGCTATGTTTGATGTGAGCAGAGACTATTTAAATACAGCGATAGGAGCACAGTTATGACAACACAAAAGTTTGATGCGACTCCAACGCCAAATGAAGCGATGAATTTAGACGATATTTCTGCCGAGAAAGTGAAGGAAGCATGGAAAGATTACGAAGCTAAACCTGAATATAAAAAATTCAACAAGCATGATCTGATCGAATCTATGCAAAGCTCGTATGAAGAACCTGACGTATCTGAAAAAGTTTAAATGCTAATCTAAGTTAAAAAAGCGCTCAATTTGAGCGCTTTTTTATTAAAGGTCATTATTTTAATAATGGTGGAACTGCTTCGTAGTTAAGTTCTACGCGGCGATTTTCTTTCCAAGCATTTTCATCATGACCTGCATTAATTGGCATTTCTTTACCATAGCTTACAGCTTCTAATTGTGTTGCTGTAACACCATTGGTGATGAGGAAGCTTTCTACCGCTTTGGCACGACGTTCACCCAAAGCCATGTTGTATTCACGTGTACCACGTTCATCCGTATGACCCGTTAAAGCCACTTTCGAATTTGCATTCGCGACAAGAAATTGTGCATGTGCTTGAAGGGTTTGGTAGTCTTCATTGGAAAGATCGCTGCTGTCATAGTCAAAATGCACCACACGTTTTGCTAAGAATGCTTTGTTTGCTGCAGTCACACCTTTTGCAGAAGCGCCCGCTAAGTTTTGTGCATTGAGTGCTGCATCTTCACTTAAACCTTCGGTACTTACCGTACCTGATTCATTTGGATTTTGACCGACTTGAATGTCAGCAGCAGGTTTACGACTTGCACAACCCGTCATGATTAAAGTGGTTGCAAGAACAGGAAGTACCAATAATTTCACTAATTTCATTTTCATCTCCATGATCATCATTGCTTTAAATTAAATTGTTATTTAGGTGCCCAAGCTGGCTCACGAACTTCACCTTGTTCACTGGGTAAATTCATGCGGAAACGACCATCTAGTGACATGATGGACAATAATCCACGATTACTTTCACGTGTTGCATACACCACCATTTGCCCATTTGGGGAGAAACTTGGTGATTCATCCAAACTGGTTGGGGTCAGAATGTTAGTAATACCTGTATTGATGTCTTGAATGGCAACTTTGTAATTACTACCACTTGGACGATGGACTAACGCAATTTTTTTACCATCTGCACTCAAAGAACCTCGTGCATTAAATGCACCACGGAAAGTGAGGCGCTTACTTGAAGCATCGGCAAAGTTATAGCGATAAATTTGTGCTGAACCACCGCGGTCAGAGGTGAAAATAAAGGATTTACCATCTGGGGCATAACGGGCTTCAGTATCAATCGCACTATCATTGGTCATACGCTGTAACTGACGTGTTTCCAAATTCATTTGATAGATTTCAGGATTGCCATGCAGGGATGCAGTAAACAACATGCTTTGACCATCTGGAGAGAAACTTGGTGCACCATTTAAACCACGGAAGCTCGCGAGTTTTTCACGTTGTCCTGTCGCTAAATCTTGGACATAAATAGCAGGGCGTTTGGTTTCAAAAGAAACGTAAGCAATTTTCTTCGCGTCAGGTGTCCATGCTGGTGACAGGATGGGATCACGTGAAGTTAGAATGGTTTTAGGTTGTTCACCATCAGTATCGGCAATTTGTAGGGTATAGCGTTGTTCAGGTGTGGCTGGGTTACGTAATACATAAGCGATACGACCACTAAAGTCACCTGCAATTCCTGTTAGTGCTTGATAAATTGTATCACTAATCATGTGTCCAGCTTGGCGAATACGTGAAGCTGGAACTGTAAGTAACTCATTGAGTAGATATTGTTGTTTTTCTACATCATAGAGTTGATAGTGAATTTCAAAGCTGCCATTTTCAGTTGTCTTGACTGTACCTGTGACTAAATAGGGAACACCCGCAGTTTTCCATGCCTCTGCATTTGGAGCATTCATACTTGCTGTTGCAGGTAAATTTTTTGAAGCACTAGAAAACTTACCAGAACGATTTAAGTCATTTTCGACAATGGGATAAATGCTTTGATCATTATTGAAGGGAATAATGGCAATTTTCGGTGCTGCTTCTGGCGCTTTAGCAATTTCTAAATGCAGTTGTGCATGAGATTGGGTGGCCAAAACTGGACTTAATGCTGTCAAAATGGTGAGGCAAAGTAGATGTTTACGCGTCATTTCCATCATCTGCTACGTACTCTAAAAGATGTAAATTATTGTGAATTCGGTTGTGTCACATAATGGCATGATTTTAAATTATTAAAAGTACATCATTATGTCAAAACTGTTATAAGACTGTGAAAAATGAGTGAGATTTCATTGTTTTTGTGAAGGTTGAATTTAAATAAAAAAAATAGCCATATCAAATTCAATTGATATGGCTATTTTTTATTTCGCGGTAAAGCTAGAGGTAAATGTTTTAGCTTCACGTCGGGCATCTGGATCTGACGGCATTGGATAAGGTGCTGCCGCACGTACAGCGGCTTCTACGCTGGCTTTCATATCTGGATCACTTGAGTTCACAATGACAGATTGAACTGCACCACTGTCGCTTAAAGTTACACGGGCAGTCGCTTTTTGACCTGATGAACCGTTTGGAATATCCCAAGCACGTTTAACTTTATTTTCAAAATCACGCTTTGCAGTGGAAGCAATTTTCTTTGCTTCTGCTTTTTTAGTGGCAGCTTCTTCTGCGGCTTGTTTTGCAGCCGATGCTTTAGCTTCTTCAGCAGCATCCGCTTTAGCTTTATTTGCAGCGTCGGCTTGGGCTTTATTTGCAGCGTCAGCTTTGGCTTTATTTGCAGCATCCGCTTGGGCTTTATTTGCAGCATCCGCTTGGGCTTTATTTGCTGCATCCGCTTTAGCTTTATTTGCAGCGTCGGCTTTAGCTTTATTCACAGCATCAGCTTTAGCTTTGTTTGCAGCATCAGCTTTGGCTTTATTTGCAGCATCCGCTTTAGCTTTATTCACAGCATCAGCTTTGGCTTTATTTGCAGCGTCCGCTTTAGCTTTATTCACAGCATCAGCTTTGGCTTTATTTGCAGCGTCGGCTTTAGCTTTATTTGCAGCGTCGGCTTTGGCTTTATTTGCTGCATCCGCTTTTGCTTGATTCGCTGCATCAGTTCTCGCTTTTTCAGCAGCATCGGCTTTGGCATCAGCGTCCGCTTTGGCTTTTTTAGCAGCTTCAATCTTGGCTTTATTCACAGCATCAGTTTTAGCTTGATTCGCAGCATGGGCTTGGGCTTTGGCAGCAGCTCGTTGTTCTGCTTGACGCAATGCTTCTGCTGCTTTGGCTTCCTGTACGGCTTTCTGTGTATCAGCTTTTGGAGTTACAGGCGCTGGTGGTGTAACTGGAATAACAGGAGCAGGTTCAACACTCGGTTCCGCCGTTTGTTGCACTTGTTCCGCAACCTTTTCATCTGCTGTTTCTGCCGAATCTGTTTGTTCTAAAGGGGTAGGCTCAGGTGGGGGTAAATCTTCTGGTGTGATTAAAACCATTTTAATTTGTTTAGGTGGTTCGACAGGTTTACTCATGCCTAAAAAAAGTAAGCCAGTGATTGCCACCACATGGACAGCAACGGTAAATCCAAGCGCAATGGTTTTTTCTTTAGATGGTGGCTTTTTGAAATCTTTCATACTTTATTCTAAAGGCTGAGTGAGTAAACTAACTTGTGTTAAACCCGCATCTTGAAGACTAGACATTAAAGCCATGACATCTCCATAGGGACGAGTGTTATGACCGTTAATGACAACGTTCAGCTCTTTATTCTCATCTTTGGCTTTGGTTTGTGCTTCAACTAAAACACCCGTGAGCTGAGTGAGATCTACTGGGCCGTTTTTTTGGTTTTTATATTCCACATAATAAAGACCATCTTTATCTAGAGTGACGATGGTCGGTGCATCTTTAGATTCAATGGGATTGCCATTGGCTTGGGGTAAGTCCACTTTAATCCCACTGGTGATCATGGGTGCAGTGACCATGAAAATCACTAACAGTACCAACATAACGTCAATATAAGGAACGACGTTCATCTCACTTTTTAGGGGTTTTTTGACACGCTCAAAGCGTCCAGAACGTTGAATCGCCATTAGTCATTTTCCTGTGTGGAACTCACAGTTTGACGTTGTAATAGCGCCACCATTTCCTCAGCAAACAATGCACGGTCTGAATAGACGGTTTCACCTTTCGCTGTGTAATGGTTAAATGCCAATACCGCAGGAATTGCAGCAAATAAACCAATGGCGGTTGCAATGAGTGCTTCAGCAATACCCGGAGCAACCGTTGCAAGTGTTACTTGGTCAACATCTGCCAGACCAATAAAGGCATTCATGATGCCCCAAACCGTACCAAATAAACCGATATAGGGTGCAACAGAACCAATACTGGCCAATGCGCCTAAGCCTTGTTCAAGTCCACCTTGGTCACGACTTAAACCGACACGTAAAATACGTTCAGTACCATCAATGGTTTGTTGGGTGGTTGCTTGGTATTTTTTGAGTTTAAAAAATTCACCAATGCCTTGATAGAAAATATCTTCTAAACCGATACGTTTCGAATTAAGTTGTGCGTTGTTGTATAGCGTATTCAGTTCTGCGCCAGACCAGAAGATTTTTTGAAAATGTTCATCATCGGCCTGGGCTTTTTTATAACTCATATGTAACTTGGCAATCAGATACCAACTGTATAACGATGCCAGTAGCAGCACCAACATGACCAGTTGAACGACAGGACTTGCTTGTAAAATAAGATCTGATACGTGTAGAGAAGATTCTAGTTGTGTTGCCATAGTTACATGTGCCAATAATATTTTTATTCCTGAGCTAATTCTTTTTGAATTAATTCACGGATTTCGTGGGGAATTCTACAAGGTTTCATTTCAGCACTAATACATGCCAACTCCACCTCGCCAGAAGCAAGCATGATTTCACCACGATAAATATTTTGTTGCAATACAAAAGACGTAGCTTTACACGAAACTACACTTGCTGTAACGGTAATCAGGTCATCCATAAGAATAGGACGTGAATATTTCAAGGCAATTTTATGTACCACAAAGTTGTAGTCTTTTTGATGCCAGTAATGATCTACACCTGATGCACGAAGCCATTCGGTGCGGGTACGTTCCATGAAACGAATATGATTAGCATGGTAAACAATTCCACCTGCATCTGTATCTTCGATATATACACGGATTTGGAATTCGAATTTATTCGCCATGATTTTGTTCCATTTGTGATTCGGTTTTGTGCTTTAAAGCCGTACTTTTAGGGAAGTTTTCATCTTTTAAAATGAAGTGGTTTTCGCTAAGAGTCAAGTTCTGTATAGCGTGGAAGTTTAGCACTCTGAGCTTTTCCTCCAATGGCACAAGGTTTCAAATACAATTTGAAGTTATATAAAATTGTTGATGAACTGGATACACTTTTCATGTTCTGGGGGAACATGCAATACATCGATATATAAAGTGGCTGATCGCACTGGTAATAGGCTATGCGCTTTGGTCGTATTGGGCTGCCCTCATTTTGGTATTCAGGATTCAACTGATGATCAAGTGGTTGATGGTGTGCATCACAGTGATCAGTTTGTTATGACCAATTTGGCACCCTATGTAGGTGAGTTTCGTGTTTTGTCCAAAGAAAACTATAGCTTTGGGCGTGAAGCTGAACTCAGTCCAGTCGATTTTGCTTTAGGCTGGGATCGAATGGCAGATCCTGCTGTTTATAAGCAGTTGTCAATTCGACAGAGTAACCGTTGGTATTATTGGCAGTATGAAAATGCACCGCCTATTCCTGTGCAGGAAATTCAAAGCCAGAGTGCCAATACGCATTTAATTCCTGCAACTAAAGCTATTGCCAAACAATTGGCTCAAATTGATCAAGATAATTTGATTTATTTAAAAGGGCAGTTGGTTGAAGTGAAGGCTCAAGATGGATGGACGTGGCGTAGTTCCCTTAGCCGTGAAGATACTGGAAATGGTGCATGTGAGTTGATGTTGGTGGAAGAGGTTAGAGTGATTTCTAAGTTGTAATGAAATTCCTTCTCTGTTTATTAAAGAAGAGTGTTAGGGAGAGAGTTTTTAGTAGCTAAATTTCAATAAATAAAATTTTAGCAGAAGATCCAGCTTTGAATGAATTGTTTTAGATAAGCTTATTTTACAAGCTTATCTACGGTTGTTAATTTTTCGGTTCAGGTGGTGTCATACCAAACTGTAAGTACGCCATATTGGTGGCAATACGCCCACGTGCTGTACGCATCGCATAGCCTTGCTGAATCAAATACGGTTCAATGACATCTTCTAAGGTGCCTGAATCTTCTGCCATAGCCGCAGCCAAAGCTTCAACACCAGCAGGACCACCATCAAAACGTTCTAACAACATCGACAAATAACGACGGTCTAAAGTGTCCAAACCATCTTTATCGACATTCAGCATGTCTAATGCACGTTGTGCCATATCTTGATTGACTTCACCAGTACCTTTGACTTGAGCATAGTCACGAACACGACGCAGTAAACGATTGGCAATACGTGGTGTACCGCGTGCGCGACGGGCAATTTCTTTAGCACCATCGGCAGTCATGGGAACATTCATTAAGCTGGCTGAACGTGACACAATGTGGGTGAGGTCAGCAACCGAATAAAACTCTAAACGCTGCACAATACCAAAACGGTCACGTAGCGGAGAGGTCAGTAAACCTGCACGAGTTGTTGCCGCAACCAAAGTAAACGGTGGTAAGTCTAGTTTAATGGAGCGTGCGCCCGGTCCTTCACCAATCATAATATCGAGTTGGTAGTCTTCCATTGCAGGGTAGAGAATTTCTTCAATCACAGGTGAAAGACGGTGAATTTCATCAATAAATAAAACATCACCTTCTTCAAGATTGGTCAGCATGGCTGCCAAGTCACCGGCACGTTCCAGTACTGGACCTGAAGTGGACTTTAAGTTACCACCCATTTCACGTGCAATAATATTGGCCAGTGTGGTTTTACCCAAACCGGGTGGACCAAAAATTAAAGTATGGTCAAGTGCTTCACCACGGCCACGTGCCGCACCAATAAAGATTTCCATTTGCTCACGCACTACAGGTTGACCCACATAGTCATCCAGTGAAGTGGGGCGAATGGCACGATCAAAATGATCTTCAGGTTTTTCAGAACCACTGATTAAACGGTCTTGCATAATGATTTAGATTTACCTTTGGGGCATCAATTGAGTCTGTGATGATTCATACAGCCTCAGATAAATATTTGAGTTTAGATGCCATTGTGTAGGCATAACTTTACTTTTGACAGATGAGCAGTATACCGCGCAAGGTAACAAAACCCTTTTGTTAAACAGAGGATACGTCCTGTATCCCAGTTTAACTGGCGACATCCATGTCTAGTATTTGATTTAAATCTTTTTATCTATTCATCGACTTTAACGCAGCACGAATAATATCACTGGCTTCGGTAAAATCTGCTTTTACGGCATTAATCAGTTTTTGCGCTTCAGCAGGTTTATAACCAAGTGATTGTAACGCAGCTTCTGCTTCGGCAACGGGTGAATTCGAATTGAATTGAATTTGAGTTGTGGTCGAGTTTACCGAGGTTGAACCTGATGCAAGTGTTTTAAAGCGATCACGGAGTTCAATCATCAAACGTTCAGCGGTTTTTTTACCCACACCCGGAACTTTAATGAGTGTATTGATATCTTCATTTTCAACGGTATGAATCAGCAGGTCGATACTTAAAGTGGACAGGATACCTAAAGCCATTCTAGGACCAACGCCGTTTACTTTGAGGAGGGTACGGAAAATGGTTTTTTCTTGTGCATCTAAAAAGCCATAAAGTAATTGCGCATCTTCACGTACGGTTAAATGCGTCCATAACGTGACTTTTTGCCCCTTTTGTAATTGGCAAAAGGTCGAAAGTGGGGTGTCCACCTCATAGCCAACGCCATTTACATTTAATAATACTGTTGGTGCTTCCAAAGCAAACACTTCACCAATGAGACATCCAATCATTTTGATTTTTTCACTTATCTATCGTTCGTTGCATAGTAGTGAGCATTTGCCATAAAGGCAAAATGCTCGGTAGATTTTTTGCTGAAATGATCAGCAAAAGTATTTAATGAAGCTGTATTATTTTAACTGTTTAGATTAAACCCGCTTTATTGCCTTGAAGTTCTTGTGACAAGTTATAAGCCTGATGATCGGAAAACTTCGAAATAATGTCTAAGACCTGCATGATATTTTCATAATGGTTACTTTCAAAATTCACACCTGCACGTTGTAGCATCGACATTAAGCGTTGTTCTTTGAAACTCAAGGTTTTGTGTGGCGTCGTTAGCGGAATAAAAGCATCCAAAATATTTTGTAGACTTTGATGAGCAATAATCTCTAAGCCTGCCTTTTGTGGATGTTCAAAAATTTTGTCGCGGGCTAAGTTCTTTGCCCGTTCAATTCCCCGTTCAATATCTTCAGAGCAATATTGCAATAAGCTACCTTTGAGTTGACCGGATAAAATTTCAAAGTGATGTTTAGCAAAGGCTGTAGTCACTTCATCGACCAGACGTTTCATCACACGACCTCGTAAAGCGGCAATTTTTTGCTGCCATGTTGTGGAGGGGAGAGACAGTTCGGATGGTTTGCCATAGTCGGCAATCAAATCAAGAAAAATAGGTTCTACTTCTTCATAAGACAGCATATTTAAAATAATGCCATCTTCAAGGTCAATCAGGGCATAACAGATGTCATCTGCTGCTTCTAAAAGATAAGTTAGAGGATGACGGCAATAGTGATATTCGCCCAGTTGAATTAAACCGAGTTGTTCTGCAATCTGTTTTAGAATTTCTTTTTCTGATTGATAACAACCAAATTTTGCTCGCTGACTGGCAGGACGATCGCCTTGCGATGCAATGGTTTTAGATAGCCAAGGATACTTTAAGTAAGCGCCTAATGTTGCGTAAGTCAGGCGCATACCACCATCATTGGGATGATAATCAATTTTAGTCAGTAGACGTAAACCTTGTGCATTGCCTTCAAATTGGCGTACATCTGCTTGTTCTTCTGCAGTGAGTTTTTCTAAAAAGTTACCATGCGAAGCATCATCAAACCATTCACGAATGGCATATTCACCAGCATGTCCAAAAGGGGGATTACCAATATCATGCGCGAGGCAGGCCGCTTGAATAATTGCGCCAACATCGGCTGGGGAAATCCATACAGGCAGTTGATCTTTGATTTTTTCAGCTGCCAACATCCCCAAAGAGCGACCAATACAAGATACTTCAAGAGAGTGAGTTAAACGCGTATGAATGCCATCGTGTTGTGTCAGCGGGTGAACTTGAGTTTTACGATTTAGTTGTCGAAAACTTTGTGAAAAAATAATGCGGTCATAATCTTTATGAAATGGGCTACGTGCCTGTTCTGTACTTTGTTTTTTGCTACCAATACGAACTGTTGAAAGCAGTTCAAGCCAACGCATTTGAGTCATTTATCATTATTCAGTTATCGCTTGTCAGCATCATGCCAAAAAACTAAAAAAAGCACTAGAGCAGGGCGACATGATTTGTCTTATATCTTGTCGTGTTTTTTGAAGATACTTTTAATTCGTGTTTATTTGGGTTTTTATGAAAACGTGGAATTTTAATAGCAAGTGATACTGCACTATTTGGGGGTGCAGTTCTTGTAATGAGCATTATTTTATTGAATGCATAGATGAAAGGCGATGTATTAGAGTTTAAGCCATAGCAGTACAGTATTTTGATCCTAAGTCACTGGAAATTACAGCTAAAACAGTCGGGTATTGACTAGGAATATTGGCTTCACAATAGCCCGAAGTGTGTTAAATAATATTTAGAAACAAGATATTTATAGATCAGATAGAAGGGGAATTCAAAACTTTTAGCTGAAAATTAAAGTATTCTTAAGCGATCTTGCTTGAATAGATGGCACATTCGTGAATTTCTATCTAGCTGATTTGGTCAATACGAAGTAGAATATGCGCTCTCTCTAAGTCACATTGGCGGTATGGTCCAAAAGACCTGCCCGTGGAGCCAAAATCAGCATGTTTATCGTGGCCGGTGCGCAAGCACACTCTTCTTTTAAGAAAACTCAACTCTTAAACCGCCTCGCGTCATTGAGTTCTGTTCAATCAATTGAAAGTCAATGGATTTATCTGTTTGATCAAGCGCTCAACGAGCAGCAGCATCAATCTGCATTACAACTATTAAATGATGGTGCTTCTTTTGAAGTTCGCCAAGCCGCAAGTGATGAAATTCAAATTCTTGTCACACCACGTTTAGGTACGATCTCTCCGTGGTCGTCTAAAGCAACGGATATTTTTACCAACTGTAATACGCCTATACACCGCCTTGAACGCGGTGTTTTGTTTACTTTAAAAGGTGTTTCTGAAATATCTGCTGAAGTGAAACTTGCGTTACATGACCGCATGACTGAAAGCGTATTCAATCAAATTGATGATGCTTCTGCATTATTTTCTGAAACTGAGCCAAAACCTTTAAATTCAATTGATATTTTAGGTCAAGGTAAAGAAGCATTGGTTAAAGCCAATTCTGAATTTGGTTTTGCACTGTCTGATGAAGAAGTTGATTATTTAACTGCCGCATTTACCAAAATGGGTCGTAACCCAAATGACATCGAACTCATGATGTTTGCACAAGCGAACTCAGAGCATTGTCGTCATAAAATCTTTGGTTCTGAATGGACCATTGATGGTGAAAAACAACCTTTATCATTGTTCCAAATGATTAAGAACACCTATAAAGAATCTCCTACAGATGTGTTGTCAGCATATAAAGACAACGCTTCTGTTATCGTAGGTTATGACACGCAACGTTTTTATCCAAAACCAGATGAAAATGGTCACTACGTTTATAAATATAAGAGCCAAGCTGCTCACATTTTGATGAAAGTGGAAACCCATAACCATCCTACAGCGATTGCGCCATTTGCAGGTGCAGCGACGGGTTCGGGTGGTGAAATTCGTGATGAAGGTGCGACAGGTCGTGGCGGTAAACCTAAAGCAGGTTTAACGGCATTTACCACGTCTAACCTGAATATTCCGGGCTTCGAACAACCGTGGGAAGAGAACTACGGCAAACCATCTCGCATGGCATCTCCGTTGCAAATTATGATTGAAGGTCCACTGGGTGGCGCTGCATTCAATAATGAATTTGGTCGTCCTGCATTAAATGGTTACTTCCGTACCTTTGAACAAAATGTAAATGGCGAAGTTAAAGGTTTCCACAAGCCGATTATGATCGCTGGTGGTTACGGCAATATTCGTCCTGACCATGTAGAAAAAGATGCAATCCAACCGGGTGATTTGCTCATCGTGTTGGGTGGCCCTGCAATGCTGATTGGTTTAGGCGGTGGCGCAGCATCTTCAGTAGACAGTGGTAAATTGGGTGAAAACCTAGACTTTGCTTCGGTACAACGTGAAAACCCAGAAATGGAACGTCGTTGCCAAGAAGTGATTGATACGTGCTGGCGTTTTGAAGATTCCAACCCAATCGTTTCGGTACATGATGTAGGTGCGGGTGGTGTTTCCAATGCAATGCCTGAGCTTGTGAATGATCACGAACTCGGTGCGGTGTTAAATCTTCGTAAGATTCCTTCATTAGAGCCAGGCATGTCTCCAATGGAAATCTGGTCAAACGAAGCACAAGAACGTTATGTATTGGCGATTCGTCCAAGTTCTTTAGCATTATTTGAATCGATCTGTGCACGTGAGCGTTGCCCATTTGCAGTGTTGGGTGAGGCAACTGAAGCGCGTCATTTAACCGTTGAAGATCCATTGTTTGATAACAAAGCTGTGGATATGCCAATGCAAGTCATGCTGGGTGGTACACCTCGCATGAGCCGTTCTTTTGAGTCAATTGAACGCCAAGGTGATGACTTTGATGCATCAGAAGTTGATTTGAAAGAAGCGATCTACCGTGTTCTTAAAAATCCAACAGTTGCCTCTAAATCATTCCTAATTACCATTGGTGATCGCTCAATTACCGGTATGGTTGCACGTGACCAAATGGTCGGTCGCTGGCAGGTTCCTGTAGCGGATGCTGCGGTAACAACCACAAGTTTAGTCGGCTTCACAGGTGAAGCAATGGCGATGGGTGAGCGCCCTCCTGTTGCATTATTAAATCCTGCTGCATCTGCACGTTTGGCTGTGGCTGAAGCAATCTCCAATATTATGTGTGCCAACATCGAACAGATCAGCGACATTAAATTGTCTGCAAACTGGATGGCGGCAGCGGGTCAAACAGGTGAAGATCAAGCCTTGTTTGAAGGTGTTAAAGCCATTGGTATGGAAATGTGCCCTGCACTTGGAATTGCAATTCCAGTCGGTAAAGACTCATTGTCTATGCGTACCACATGGAATGATGAAGGAATTGATAAATCAGTGACTTCACCAATGACCGGTGTGATTACCGCATTTGCACCAGTGGGTGATGTACGTAAAACACTGACACCTGAATTGAAAAATGAAGATTCAGTATTGGTTCGTATTGACTTGTCTAAAGGTCAATTCCGCCTTGGCGGTTCGATCCTTGCGCAGGTTTATAAAGCGATTGGTTCAATCACTCCTGATGTTGATAGCTTTGACGACTTCAAAGCATTCTTTGCTTTAGTTCAAGATTGGAACAACCGTGGCTTAATCAAGGCTTATCATGACATCGGTGATGGTGGTTTACTCGCAACTGTTGCAGAAATGATGTTTGCATCACGCTTGGGTGTAGCACTACAAGATCAATCTACAGACAGTTTATTTGCTGAAGAAATTGGTGCAGTGCTTCAAATCAGCGCGTCTGATTGGGAAGCACTTCAAGCAGAAGTTGCAGCATCAACATTAAAAGATGCAATTGCTGTAGTGGGTACAGTCAATACAACCGATACTTTAACGATTAATGGTTTGAACTTAGACCGTGCTGATTTACAACAAGCATGGACTGAAGTATCGCATCAAATCCAACGTTTACGTGACAATGTTGAAACAGCAGATCAAGAATATAGCTTGATTGCCAACAAAGAACACCAAGGTATCATCGCATTACCAACATTTGACTTAAATGAACCTGTTGAAGCGCCGTATATCAATTCACGTCGTCCAAGTATGGCAATTTTACGTGAACAAGGTGTCAATGGTCATATCGAAATGGCAGCGGCATTCGATAAAGTGGGCTTCAATACTGTTGACGTTCACATGAGTGATCTGATTGCGGGTCGTGTTGATCTTGATGATTTCGAAGGTCTGGCAACGTGTGGCGGTTTCTCTTACGGTGACGTTATGGGTGCAGGGGGCGGTTGGGCGAAGTCTATTCTATTCAACCCTAAACTTCGTGACCAATTTGAGAAATTCTTTAACCGTGATGGAACCTTCTCTTTAGGTGTTTGTAATGGTTGTCAAATGCTATCGCAATTGGCTCCACTTATTCCGGGTGCTGAGAACTGGCCGCGTTTCCACCGTAATACTTCAGAAATGTTTGAAGCGCGTGTGGCGAATATCCGCATTGAAAAATCAAACTCTGTATTGTTAGAGGGTATGGAAGGTTCGATTTTACCAATCGCAATTGCGCATGGTGAAGGTCGTGTCGTTGCAAGTAGTGAGAACATTGCTGCTTTAAATGCAGGCAACCAAGTCAGCCTACGTTATGTAGATAGCTTCGGTAACACAACACAGCACTATCCATTGAATCCGAATGGTTCGCCAGAAGGGATTACAGGTGTAACGTCTACTGACGGTCGTGCAACGATTATGATGCCGCATCCTGAACGTAACTTCCGTGCAATTCAGCATTCTTGGAAACCAGAAGAATGGACTGAAGATGGTGCATGGTTACGTATGTTCCGTAATGCACGTAAGTTTATTGGTTAATCTGAAGTAAATTTTTAAAGCCACCTTCGGGTGGCTTTTTTATTTGGCTGTATTTTTTTCTTTAAATTTTTTAATTCTCCTGCTGGACTTGGTTTAGATTTTGCTTTTATATTGGAGTGAAATACGTTTTGTATGTTTTGTGCGCAATGATGATGCAATATAGACCAAAGATGATGAACTCAATATAAGTTCAGGATTGAATCTCGAAATGAGGTGACACAATGCTAAAAACGATGACATATACGACCGTTGATAAAACAGCGCTGCGTAAGAAAGGCTGGAAGCTATTTGTGGTGGTTGTGAGTTTACAATTGGTCTTTTTGATTTTGGGTTATGCTTTACAAATGTGATAGAAAAACCACCGAAAGGTGGTTTTTTTATGCTAATTTATTACTGTGCTTAAATTATATTAAATTGATTTATATAGAAATTATATGAAAAATAGTATTCCAGTAATAACTGCTAATTTTGAACCTTTCAAAGTTGTTTTACAAAATGAAACTGAGCAATCATGGTTGGCTTCGTTAGATGAGATTAATAATAATAACTATGATTATGAAGGATTTAATGAGATTGTTGGAGTTGTTGATATAGGTATTTCCCCATACTCATTAGCAATAAGTAGAGATGGAACTTTACATTTGCCAAGAATAAATAAATATCTAGACTTAACTATAGCATTGTTTGAATTTAATCAATTCTTAACCTGCTTATTTTTAGGCGGGGAATATTGTGAAGTGGTTTGGTCAGATGATATAGGATTTGGATTCATTTTTGAGAATAAAACCTCAATGATTTGCAGTGGTGCAGAAGGAAAAGCAGGAAAATTTCATAGGCAAGCCAAAGTAGGTCATCTAAGCATGGCTGAAAGGATTAACTTACATATTCCTCAAGCTGTAAGCTTAAAAAAATTAAAAGATAGTTACGATAAAGGGAAAGTTATAGTTAATTTTTTAGAAAATATGTCATTCCAACCATTATTATATGGTGCAACTTTTTATAGGAATAGAAATTATTCAGAAAGTTTAATTAATTTTTGGTCAATGACTGAAATATTGATAGAAAAATATTGGAAAGATAAAATTTTATCTTCTTCAAAAGATCATAAAATTGCTATCAAAATAAATGTTTTATATGAGAGCGGATTAATTAAATCTGATTTAAAAACTAACTTAGATTGTGTTAGAAATGCGAGAAATAAATTAGCTCATCGAGGCAAATTGCCAGATGTTGAAACTGTTTTATTAGCAATTGAATGTGTTTTTAAAATTTTATCTTTAGTGGCTTCTAATTTTGAGAAATGTGATGAATATAGTTATTTAATCACAATGTTGGAAAAAGTTGGTTTAGCTAATAAAGTGATTTTTAGTGTAGATCAGGAAATAGAGATTACTACATGGTTTGAAAGTTTTGAAGATTCAAGTAATGTAAATTTTTTTACTGTTAATCGTTGAAATAGTAATTAATTGGGAGGATTAAATTAAATGCTCAAACTGATCTACTACGTCCCCGAATCCCACCTCGAATTCACCAAGCTTGCTATCTTTGAAGCAGGTGCAGGCGGTATTGGCAATTATGAACATTGTGCTTGGCAAGTATTAGGTACAGGGCAATTTAAACCTGTAAAGGGCGCGAATCCGTTTATTGGTGAGCTAGACACTTTAGAACAAATACCTGAATGGCGTGTCGAAACTATTGTTCCTGATGATAAAGCATCTGCCGTCGCAAAAGCTTTAAAAGCAAGTCATCCGTATGAAGAGCCTGCTTTTGATTTTATTCAAATGGTCGATGTTCAGTATTAATGTGAATTTTTTGATTCGTCGAAGTTATAGATGAATTGTGATACAGGGAGGGTGACATGGATGTCACCCGTTAGACAGAGGTTCATGGATGAATCTTCTGTCTAACAAAGGATTTTGGTTACTTTGATCCTTCAAAGTAACGTATGTCTGCACGTAATTAGATACTGTCACAGCTGAAATTTGAGACTGTGACTTTGCTTTTGATAAATTAAATCTTCTGAATAAATAAATTACGGTCAAAACGGTACTGTGGGAAGAAGACTCCGTCTTCCGCGCGTTCACCCGCAGCAATCACCATCACGGGGTATTGTTGGTCATTCAATTTTAATATTTTGCATACTAATGGTTCGTCAAAACCTTCCATCATACAGCTGTCAAAATCATAAGCACGTAAAGCCAGTACAAGGTTTTCACAGGCTAAAGCTGTGGTTTTACTGGCCCAAAGCTTGGCATCTGCTGGATTGAATGCTGTTACAGGCAATTGCTTGTCAAACTGACGTGCAACTTTGAAAGCCACTTTCTTAAAGTTACCAAGCGCATTGAAGTAACCTGTTTTATAGTTATAAGGAATAAAACGATAATACTTTTGTACGGTTGCAGGTGCTTCAGGGAAAGGAAACTCACTGATATTCTTCTTCGCCATTTCATCTAAACGGTCAGTACGTGCCACACAAACAATTAATTCCGAAGCCGTTTTTGCAGCCAATTGATTCAAACAGGCTTTGACCAATTGCTTTTTTTTCGCTACTGATTGCACCACATAAAATGTCCACGGCTGTAAGTTGGAGGAGTTTGGTGCCAGTAAAGCCAAGTCTAAACAATCATCTAACACTTCTGTAGGAATGGCTTTGTCAGTAAATTTACGTACCGAACGACGACTTGTAACGACCTTCTTAAAGTTTTCGACATCAATATCCTGCGGTGCAGGTTCGTAATAGCGTTTTTTTTCAGCGTTATTCTGAGACATAATGTTCGCCTAATATGAAAGTGTTTAAGAAAATAGAATGATTTAAAGTATAAAACCACTTAGCAATCTAAATCACTAAGTGGTTTTTAATTTTTAAGTGCTTAAATTTAGTTAAATTGAGCAAAGTCAGGCTTACGCTTTTGCATAAATGCAGCCACGGCTTCAGCCATTTCTGGTGAAGATACACGCTGCATAAAGATCACAGCTTCATCATCTACACAGTCTAAAATTTCTTGTAAATTATGTTTCATTAAAGCTTTGGTTTGCTTAATAGATGCCAATGGTAGTGCCGCTAAAGTTTGTGCTTGTTTCAATGCATGTGCATAAACATCATCTTCAATGCTATTAACCAACCCTGCATTTAAGGCTTTTTCGCTGTTAAATTTTTGTGCAGTGAACAGAAGCTCAGCAGCTTTGTGATAACCAGCTTGCTGAATGAGTAATTTGCTTGAAGCACCTTCAGGTGAAAGACCAAGGCTTACAAATGGAATTTGGAATAGGGCAGTGTTGTCGCTATAGACCAAATCGGCATGCAGTAGAATTGTTACACCAATACCAATCGCAACACCGCGTACCGCACAAATCAGCGGTTTAGAGAATTTCGCAGCAGATTTTAATACTACAAAAGGAGGTGCATCACCTGCTTTACCTGCCAGTGGCGTTTGAATAAACTGCATGAAGTCCTGCATGTCATTACCAGCACTGAAATCTGCATCAGCACCACGTAAAATCACCACGCGAACCTCTTTATCTTGATCGGCTTCATCTAAAGCCTTGGCAATCCATAAATAAAGTTCGCCATATAAGGCATTTTTTGCTTTTGGTCGATTAATGGCTAAAGTCAGTACGCCATTTTCTAAATTCGCATCCAAATGTTCATGAGGTTGTTGAATACAACTAAGTGTCATCGTACTATCCTTGCTTTAAAACTTAATTTAATTTTATGGCGTTTATTATGTCGTAAATTGATTTGAGTGGCACAACTCATGAGTCATAAAAAATTTGATCCCTTATGAATTATACCTTTGATTATCTCGTTTTTATTGGTCGTTTTCAGCCTTTTCATTTGGCACATATGCAAACCATTAAAATTGCCTTGCAACAAAGTCAGCAGGTGCTTTTGGCACTGGGTTCAGCGCAAAATGAACGCAATATTAAAAATCCGTTTAGTGCGAATGAACGCGAAAACATGATTTTATCTAACTTTTCAGCAGCGGATCAACAGCGGATTAAATTTGTGTATGTTATTGATGTCTATGATGATAAAAAATGGCAAAAATTGCTGACATCGCTTGTCGAGGATGTTATTGATTTTGAAGACAAAGTTGGTTTAATTGGTCACTTTAAGGATGAATCTTCCTATTATCTTCAACTTTTTCCACAATGGAAGATGGTTGAACTGGATAGTCTAAAAGATGCCATTTCAGCGACTCCGCTGCGTGAAGCCTATTATCGTGGGGAAATTATCGAATCGGCTATTCCACTCGGAACCAGTGAGTTTTTACAGCAATTTCAGCAGACAGCTACTTACCAACAATTGCAGCACAAATACCTGACACAAGATAAAAGCAATCTTGAAGAATCTTAAGTAAGCTTTTAGGTTGGGGCAAAAAATTGCAACGATTTAGGAGTGGACAGGATGAATATCACAACCACAATGAAAAGCGTCTTAATTGCTGGCGTAGTTAGTCTAAACATCGTTGCTCAAGTCAATGCACAGGAGTGGATACTTACAGCACAAACTTATGTTGGTTTTGATATCCAATCGATGGGTTTTTCTATTGTGAAAGGGAAGTTTAACCAAGTTCAGTCCAGTATGAGCTTTGATCTAGAAGCACCACAGAATGCTTCGGCTACGTTTGTATTGGATATAAATAGCCTAAGTTTGAGTAAACCGTCACTGAGAAATTTGATTTTAGGTGAAGATTTATTTTATGCAGAAAAATACACGACTGCGACTTTTAATAGTCATGAATTTATATTCTTAGGCAATGATCACTATAGTATAAAAGGTGATTTAACTTTGCGTGGTGTTACTAAACCTGTAATCCTAGATACGTTTTTAAAACCCAATACAGCCAATCCACGACTCATTGATGTTGAATCCAGAGCAGTGCTTAATCGCAGTGATTTTGGTATGAAAAAAGCATTCGGTGGTATAGGGGAAAAGGTGAATATTGAGGTGTCTGGACAATGGCAAGTTAAATAACACAAGATCATTCAGCTCAAAATTAAACAATCTAGTCTTGCCGCCTTTTTATGCCTGATTCATTTTAAGATGTGCTTGTTGCAGCAAGGTCTCTGTCAGTTTTTCCAGTGCTACAGATTGCCGTTTCCAGTGATGCCAGTACAGCATAATTTCAGTACGAAATTGAGGGAGAATCTCAACTAATTCCGCAGTTTCTAAGCGTAAACCGATTTGATATTCAGGTAGCATGCCAAAACCAAGTCCAATGCAAATCGCTTCTGCAAAGGCATTTGATGATGGAATATAGTGATGTGGATAGCTATCAGAGGTTAAACCATAGTGTTTTAAAATAATATCGGTATGGATCTGATCTCTGTCATTATAAATAACGGCAGGTGTCACTTTTAGATTTTCACGGTTGATGCCATTTGGAAACCATTTTTGTACAAATTGTGGCGTTGCCACCATCCGATAAGTCATTGTGCCTAAAGGTTCGGCAAGACAACCTTTCATGGTAATAGCTTCAGTTGAAATACAGGCATTCACCAATCCAGCTTCCAATAAATGATGGGTTTGCGTTTGGTCAGCTACTTTGAGGTGAAGCACAATTTTCTCATCAATTAGCGTTTCTTGAATAGTGGAAAGCAGCCACGTTGTTAAAGAGTTATCATTGGTTGCAATATTGATTTGATAAAAAGAAGAATTGGCGATTTGCCCAGTTAAATTTTGAAGTAAGTTTTGTTCTAGTAAACGACTATGTTGCAAGTAATGTAATAGCGATTGACCTGCTTGCGTTACTCGGCAAGGACGTTCACGGAGAATGAGGATATGTCCTAAAGTTTTTTCTAAGCTTTGTACCCGTAAAGTTACAGCAGAAGCGGTAATGTAAAGTCGTTCAGCTGCGAGCTCAAAACTTCCTGTCTCTGCAACGGCTAAAAAGGCATCACATTGTTTACTGTTCAGCATAACTTTTGCTTCGTTCTTTTCACTTGTAGCAATGACTATAAACTAAATATAATTTAGTTAAATTGATATTTTCTTAATTATATTTAGTTTCGTGTAAAAGCATTGATAATGCATTTCAGCCAAAAGAGCATAAAGTTGATGCTGTATACATATCTACAAGGTTTTGCAATAGGTTTAAGTCTTATTGCCTCTATTGGAGCGCAAAATGCATTTGTACTGAAACAAGGCTTAAAGAAACAAGCCGTGTTCTGGGTTTGCTTTGTCTGTGCGCTTTCCGATTCTATTTTAGTGGCGCTGGGTATCACTGGTTTTGCTAGCGTGATACAGGTCTATCCTGAGGTTGTTGGTTTTGCCAAATGGGCTGGAGCTGTGTTTTTATTGTGGTATGGATTACAACATGCGATACAAGCCTTTCAGTCGAATCGGTCATTGCATGCTAGTCCGCAAAACGAAATTAAATTGAGTAAAATTATTTTTGTGTGTCTGGCTTTAACTTGGTTAAACCCACACGTGTATTTAGATACTGTGGTTTTAATCGGATCTATTTCGACTCAATTTGAGCAAACCAAACTATATTTTGCTTTGGGCGTAATCACCGCTTCTTGGTTATTCTTTTTTAGTCTGGGTTATGGTGCTCGAGTGTTAATACCCGTCTTTGCAAATCCTAAAGCATGGAAAGTGTTAGATGTTGTTATTGCATTAATTATGTGGAGCATTGCAATTTCTTTAATGATGACTGTCTAAATGATAATTACCTAAATGATGAGTAGCTAAAGGCAAAAGCCCAAAACGAGCTTGGGCTTTTAGCTGCGATATTTAAACAGCTTGTAAGACTTTTAAATCAGCTAAAACCTGTTCTGCATGTCCAGCTGCTTTGACTTTACGGTATTCTTTGACCAGCTTGCCATTATGGAAAATGAAAGTTGAGCGCTCAATGCCCATCACTTTTTTACCATACATATTTTTTTCTTTAATGACATCAAAGTGCTTACACAACACTTCTTCTTTATCACTAATCAAATTAATGCTGAGTGATTGTTTTTCAGTAAAGTTTTGATGTGCTTTTACCGAATCACGTGAAATACCCATAATCGTGGTATTTAACGCTTTAAATTGATCTTTCAAAGCAGAAAAATCGACTGCTTGCGTCGTACAACCTGGCGTTGAATCTTTTGGATAAAAATACACAATCAGCCATTCTGATGGAAGGGTCGATAAGTTAACTTCGCCAGTGGTTGTTGGGAAGTCTTGGTTTGGCAATTGAATATTTTCAGTCATGCTTTAATCCTTGATTAAAATGAATTGCTTTCTAATTCGAGTGCTAAAAAGGCATAATTTTCATGATATAGAATATCACCTTTGCGTACAGCAATTGGTGAAGCAAATAGAGGTCCATCAATCACGGTGCTGTGAAATTCACCGCCTTCACCGCAGGGATCAACACCTCGATTTTCTAATTCTTGAATATAGTCTAAGGTTAAAATTTTTCCTAAATCATCAACTTTCATGCCCAACTCAAGATTAACAGTCACAATCATGGTCTTAAAACCCAGCTGAATGAATTCTTCAATCACTTCCCGATGTGGACGTTGCCAAAGCGGCATACAGAGTTTCAGCCCAGCTTGTTGAGTAATACGATCATGCCAACAACCATGTTCAGGCATATCTAAATCACCTGTGACTAAAACGTTTGCACCTTGCTGTTTGGCATCTGCTAACAATTTTAAAAATTCAGTCTCATAGTCATTCCAACTGGAAGACGCAGTAATGATGGGTAAACCTAAGGCATTGGCTTGCGCTTGAATGATATCCATGCTCATAGCATGCGAACGAGAGCGCAGCCCTTGTTCTTCAAGCATTACAATTAAGCCAATGGCTTTACCGACCTGCATTGCATGATACAAGGCGAGGGTGCTGTCTTTGCCACCGCTATAAGACACGATAAATTTTTGTTGGGTCGCGTTGGTTTTCCATTGCTGTTGCATACATTATCCATAGCTAAAAAAGCCTGCAATTGCAGGCTTTTAGTGGTATTTAAATCAACTTATTTTTTAGCTTGAGCAGCCTGTGCAGCTTTCATTGCTTCTTCAGTTAGGCTTTTAAGCTTACCTGTCAGTTGTGGACCAAAACAAGTCTGTAGATCTTTATTTTGTTTTTGTACAAAAGCTAAAGTCGCAGGGCTTTTCTTTTGGTTAATGGTACTTTGGATTTCCCACTTTTGAGCATTGGTTAATCTACCGTCAGCTTCAACTGCACAAGTACAATATTTACTGACTTCTGCCGCTGATAATTTTTTACTTTTACCTGTTTCATCTTTACAAACATTAATTAAAGCCGATTTTACATTGGTGCTTTTATACGCTTCCTGAAGTTTGTTTGATTCAGCAGCGTGAGAAGCAGTTGCCATCATTGCAACAGCAGAAACGAATGTAGAAAGAATAATGTTTGATTTTAAATTTTTCATAAACTGTACCTTGTTAAGACGGTATATAACGTGTTGGATCTGTGATGCCTGCATCAACAAAACCTTGCTTACGTAAGCGGCAACTATCACATTTGCCACAAGCACGCCCTAGGTCGTCTGCTTGGTAGCATGACACTGTTTGGCTATAGTCTACGCCATGTTCTATACCTAAGCGAATGATATTTGCTTTGGATAAATGTAACAGAGGTGTTTCAAATTTAAGAGGTTTTCCTTCCACACCAACTTTAGTTGCAAGGCGTGCCATGGTTGCAAAAGCATCAATAAATTCAGGACGACAGTCAGGATAACCTGAATAATCAACGGCATTGATGCCAATGATTATTACTTCTGCACCAAAAACTTCCGCAGCGGCGAGCGCGTAGGAAAGAAAAATGGTGTTACGTGCTGGAACATAAGTTACAGGAATACCTTCTTGTTCATGTTCAGGTACATCAATGCTTAAATCTGTTAAAGCAGAACCACCGAGGTTGCCTAAATCAATATTAATGACACGATGTTCTACACCAGCACGTTGTGTTAATACACGAGCTGCATCAAGTTCAGTGCTCGAACGCTGACCATACATAAAACTGATGGCAATACATTCATAACGTGCTTGCGCCCAAGCCAAACAAGTCGTTGAGTCTAAGCCGCCAGATAACAAAACTATGGCACGAGGGCGCATATTAAAATCTCCAAATAGATGTATTTAAGAACAGAACTAAATTAACGACCAGTTTCATCATTCCAAAGCAATTTGTGTAATTGCAGTTGGAAGCGAACAGGGAGATGGTCTTCTAAAATCCATTGTGCTAAATCTCGCGCAAGTTGCGGTAAACGAACATTACCTTTTTCAACTGCAAAGGCAGGAGAGAACCAAACGGTGCTCACTTTATCCACCAATTGATATTGCTCAACTTGCTGTTTTGACCATTCATAATCTTCGCGATTACAAATCACAAATTTGATTTGATCATGCTGAGTTAAATGATCCAAATTACTGAGTAAATTTTTTTTCTCTTCACCAGACGTTGGTGTTTTTAAATCAAGTACTTTAGAAACACGCGGGTCAACTTTAGAGACATCTAAAGCACCACTGGTTTCAAGAGACACTTCGCAGCCCAGATCGGCAAGGCGTGTCATTAAAGGAAGAGCATTGGGTTGAGCCAGCGGTTCACCGCCAGTCACACAAATATAAGGGGTTTTAAAATCAAGCGTTGTTTGAATAATGTGCTCTAACGATTGGCGCTCACCACCTTCAAAAGAATAAGTAGTATCACAATAAGTACAACGTAAAGGACAACCAGTTAAACGAATAAAAACCGTCGGTAAGCCCGCAGCATTCGCTTCACCTTGTAATGAATAGAAAATCTCCGTGATACGTAAACCCGCAGACGGATCAGAAACAGGAATAGCAGAAGATCGAAGAGTATTCATAACAAAAAATTACCGCACCAAACAAATGAGAAAGTACAAAAAACAAAAATCTCTACGCTCATGTCTGATCGTAGAGATGAGGAGCGATAGTTCCGTAAGGTGACTAAAGTTCCGCAAGAAAATGAATAGAAAATTAGTCTTCGCGTAATAACTCGTTCAAGCTTGTTTTAGAGCGAGTTTTCGCATCAACTTTTTTCACGATAATCGCAGCATATAAGCTGTAAGTACCGCATTTTGATGGAAGGCTACCCGCAACAACAACCGAACCAGCAGGTACGCGACCATAATGAACTTCGCCAGTTGCACGGTCAAAAATCTTAGTAGATTGACCAATGAACACGCCCATTGAAATCACAGAACCTTCTTCAACGATCACGCCTTCCACGATTTCAGAACGTGCGCCAATGAAACAGTTGTCTTCAATAATTGTTGGGTTTGCTTGTAATGGTTCAAGAACACCACCAATACCCACGCCACCTGATAAATGTACATTTTTACCGATTTGAGCACATGAACCGACAGTTGCCCATGTGTCAACCATTGTACCTTCGTCAACATATGCACCAATGTTCACATAAGATGGCATCAATACCACATTTTTAGCTTGGAAGCTGCCTTTACGAGCAACAGCAGGCGGTACTACACGTACGCCAGCAGCTTGAAATTGTGCTTCAGTCCAGCCTTTAAATTTAGTGTCTACTTTGTCATAGAAACGAAGATCACAAGACTCGATTGGTTTGTTGTCGTTCAATTTGAAAGATAACAAAACAGCTTTTTTAAGCCATTGATGAACAATCCATTCACCATCGATTTTTTCAGCTACACGAAGTGTGCCGTTATCTAGGCCAGCAATAGCTTCTTCTACAGCGTTACGAATTTCTGCAGCGCAATTTGCCGCTGTGAAATTTGCACGATCTTCAAAAGCTTGTTCAATGATTGTTGAAAGCTGAGACATGATCTTCCATTTCCAAAAAAATTTTCAAGATTTTACACTATATTGAGACAAGAATAGATGAAAAAGTCGCTTTAGATCGGAATTAATAATTAAAGATGAGCTGAGTGATCTAAAAAATAAAAAGTTGAGTATTTAACAAGCAAGTGGTGAGCAAGAAAAGTTAATAATCAAAAATAAATTGTATCAAAAAATAACAAAAAATCAGCAAAATTAGAATAAAAGTTAAGCAATTTTTATTTTATAGTCCAGATTATAGAAAACATGACTAATGATGAAAATAACTTTTTGAGGAGATATACAATGAAGACTTTACGCACTCTTCTTGCTGCAACTGTGTTGACGGCTATCGCAGGAACAGCGATGGCGGATGAGACAGTCGTACAAGATGGTTATGCATTTGATCGAAATCAACTTGTGCCAACAGGTGTTCGTGCTGAAGTGGGTACAACTGGCTATGGTGGTGCTTTACTTTGGACTGCAAACCCGTATGTCGGCTTGGCGTTGGGCTATAACGGCGGTGACATTTCTTGGTCTGATGATGTAAAAGTCAATGGTTCAACATATGATCTAGATATGGACAATAACAACGTTTATTTAAACGCTGAAATCCATCCTTGGGGTGCTAGTACTAGCCGTTGGGTACAAGGTATTTATGTGGCAGCTGGTGCAGCATATTTAGACAATGATTATGGTCTAGACCGTCGAGTTAAGCCAGGTGAAGCGTTTAAGGTAAATAACACGAACTTTATTGCAGATCCAAGTGGTTCTGGCGTAAATATCAACGGTAAAATGGAATATGAAAATGACATTGCACCATACCTAGGTTTGGGTTGGGCGCCAAAAATCAACAAAAACTGGGGTGTATTTGGTGAGGTTGGTGCCTACTATACAGGCAATCCTACTGTAACTTTGACAGGTAGTGGCGATACATTAACTGGCGGTCAAGATTTCCAAGATGCATTACGGGCGGAAGAGCAAAAAATCCGTGAAGATGATAAGTATCAATGGATGCCAGTGGGTAAACTGGGTGTAAGTTACCATTGGTAATTTAAAATTCTATTCGATAAAAAACGAGCTGCGGCTCGTTTTTTATTTTAAAGATTAAATACTTTTTGCGTTAAAAACGATAGCCCATTTTTATGCCATATGCACCGGCATGGTTATTGTTCATGGAAGATAGGGGGTTAAATAAACTATCCGAACCATTTGGGTCTTGTTGAACTTTGGCTTTGCGAACCATAAATTAAATTATGCGCTGTTATACCTGATTGAAATTCAAGGTTAACAGATTGAGGTGTTTCAATCGTGGTGTTTTGATTTGAACTTAAATTGAGTAGAGGTATTGCTGGGACTGTTGTGAGTTGTTCATCAAATTGTTGTTTATGTCTAATTTTAGCGCGATAAGTAAGAGAAGTTTTGAGTGCATATTTTTGAATCTGATGACTCATCCCTATGAGCCAACCACCCGCAGCATCTTTTTTGAATGTCTCCATTATAGTCGAGTAATAAACCAGATGATTGCCCCGGAATTTTTAATTGTGTTGTTAAAGTTTGATAACTTAAACTGGCATACAAATTCAAGGTTGAATTGGGTTGATAACCCAAAAGAGAGCTTAGATTTTTTGTGTCTACTTTAAATTGGATAGCATTGACTAAATTGGAAGAACTGGTTAGAACAGGGGCAAAAGCGTAATTGGCATTTGTACCAAAAGGTTGATCGTAAATGAAACCAAAAGACCAATTGGGGTGTAGTTGTAATTTTAAGTCAGCGTTAAAAAGCACATATTGTTGGACAAAATTTTGTGTGGAAATCTCTGTCAATGTAGACGGATCGTGAGCTTCTGGTCGGTAAATATTTCCTGAAACATTGGCATCTACAATTGCGCTTGAAAACTCCAAGTAATTATTTACTTCTAAAAAATGCAGCAATACTTTGGTTAGACGTTTCAAGGGCTGCAGAAAATACTTGTGTAGGCATAAAAATGCTTACACTTATATACAGTGCCGTAGCTTTCATGGAAAACCCTGAATGAAAAAATAAGTTTGCTTAGGCCGTGGGTGTATCAAACTGAATTACACACCTTGTAATTGAATTTTTGAGGTTGTAAATAATTCAGTGCGGGTACTTTATGCTGTTTGCTTTGCCTTGAGCAAGCATAGTTTTAATATTATTTGTCCTTATATTTGATAGAGCTAAAATTATATATATGATTGATAGAGACTTTTTGTCGGGAAACTATAAATTAAAACAATGGCTTAAGATGTGAGGAGGGATATTTTATATCCCTCATGTTCAAAAATAATGTGATTTTAATCTTCTGGATAAGCAACTCTTTTCAGGGCTTTAATGTCAGCCTCTGGTGAGCAGAGTGAAATAAACTCATAGCCATAACCACGAAGTAAATGACCTTTACGGACAGCAATCCAAGTGGTATTTACCCCAAAAATATCGGTTGGAATTTGTTTTAAACGGTAATCACGTTCTGCATCGTAAGCGACATTATTGACAATGCCGACCCCCATATTCAGTTCGACATAGGTTTTAATCACATCGGCATCCAGTGCTGACATAACGATATCTACATCAATTCCAGCATCTTCGAAGGCTTTATCAATTTTTGAACGACCCGTAAAACCACCATGGTAAGTAATAATCGGATAGTGAGATAAGTCTTCTAAAGTAATATCTGTTTTACTTGCCAGTGCATGGTTTTGTGGCACGATAATACTGTGTTGCCACTGATAGTAAGGCACACTAGCAAGGTTATCTTCCGTGGTTAAAGACTCCGTTGCAATACCAATGTCAGCTTCGCCTTGAAGCAGCATTTCAGTAATTTCAACTGGACTGGCTTGCTGTAAAATTAAATGAACTTTTGGAAAATCTTTTTTAAACTGATTCACAATCGGTGGTAACACATAGCGTGCTTGAGTATGTGTGGTGGCAATGGTCAGTGTACCTTCATCGACACGGTTAAAGTCATCCGCTAGACGTTTAATATTGTCTGCATCCACCAACATCCGTTCAACAATACCCAGTAAAGACTGACCCGGTTCAGTTAAACCCAATAGACGTTTACCTTTACGAATAAATAGCTGTACACCCAGTTCATCTTCTAAATCTTTAATGTGTTTACTCACACCTGATTGTGAGGTGTAAAGTGCTGCTGAAGCTTCGGTTAAATTAAAATTTTGTCTAACCGTTTCTCGAATAATTCTTAATTGTTGGAAATTCATAATGCTGTATACCTTAAAAAGAAATGGGGCTGTTTTGCCCCATCGATGTGCCATTAAGCGACGTCATTGGCAAATAAATGCAGTGCTGTTGGGCTTAACCACACCGTTTGATTCGGTTTAAATTGATGTAATTTTACTTCATCTGAATTCAGTGAAATTTCAATTAAATGACCTTGGCGATCTTGTAGTTCAGCAAGCACTTTGCCTGCAATCCATATTTCACGTAAAAAAGTGGCTTGGATGGCATTTTCTTGTGGAGTCGTATGAATGTGCAGTTCATTTGGACGGGCAAAGGCAACAATTTCACCTTGTGGTGCATCTTTCACTTGTGGTAATTGAATACGATCTTCACCAATGTGAATAACACCTTGCTTATTTTGACCTTCAAAACGATTGGCTTGACCTAAGAAATCGAATACGAAAGGCGTTGTTGGTTTTTCATAGACTTCACGTGGTGAACCAATTTGCTCTACATTGCCTTTATTCATTACGATAATTTGATCCGCAACTTCTAAGGCCTCTTCTTGATCGTGTGTGACAAAGATTGAAGTGATATGTAGTTCATCATGCAAAGTACGTAACCAACGACGCAATTCTTTACGTACTTTGGCATCTAATGCACCAAAAGGTTCATCAAGTAAGAGTACACGTGGTTCAACCGCAAGTGCTCGTGCTAAGGCAATACGTTGACGTTGCCCTCCAGATAACTGAGCAGGGAAGCGGTCAGCTAAAAAGCCCAATTGAACTAGATCAAGTAAACGTGTGACACGTTTTTTAATTTCAGCCTCAGAAGGGCGAGTAGAGCGTGGACGGACACGTAAACCAAAAGCAATGTTTTCAAAGACTGTCATGTGGCGGAAAAGTGCGTAATGTTGGAATACAAAACCCACTTGACGTTCACGAACATGTACAGCAGTAGCATCTTCACCTTCAAGGATCACTTGACCGCCATCTGCCGATTCTAAGCCAGCAATAATGCGCAGTAGTGTGGTTTTACCACAGCCTGAAGGGCCCAGTAATGCGACTAACTGACCATCTGGAAAATCCAGAGAAATATTATTCAGTGCGTGGAATGCACCAAAGTGTTTTTCAATATTTTTAACTTGAATACTCATGATGTCATTCCTTAAGAAACTGTTGAATCTTCATTACGTTTGTTTTGATTTTCTTGGCGAATCTCAACCCATGCTTTTAAAATGAGGGTCACAATGGCGAGCAGAGCCAAAAGTGATGACACCGCAAATGCAGCACTAAAGGTATATTCGTTATAGAGAATCTCTACATGTAAAGGCAAGGTGTTGGTTTCGCCGCGAATATGCCCAGAAACTACAGATACTGCACCGAATTCGCCCATTGCACGTGCATTACACAGAATCACACCGTAGATTAAACCCCATTTAATATTCGGTAAGGTCACTTTCCAAAATGTTTGCCAGCCTGAAGCACCGAGTACAATCGCCGCTTCTTCTTCCTCTGTACCTTGAGCTTCCATTAAAGGAATCAGTTCACGTGCAACAAAGGGCACAGTAATGAAAATAGTCGCGAGCACAATGGCAGGTGTGGCATATAGGACTTTAATATCATGATCCATCAGCCAGCCGCCAATCCAACCTTGAGAACCGAAAATCAATACCACCATCAAACCTGCTACAACGGGGGACACAGAGAACGGCATATCAATAATGGTGGTTAAAATAGATTTGCCACGGAAGTTAAATTTAGCTACAGACCATGCTGCTGCAACACCAAAGATCACATTGATAGGCACCGCAATTGCCGCAGTAATTAAGGTAAGTTTTACCGCAGACAAGGTATCTGGATGGACCAAAGCTTGGTAGTAAACGCCCACGCCTTGCTTAAAGGCTTCAACGAAGACCAAAATCAAAGGTAAGATCAAGCAGCTGATAAAGAAAATAAGTGCAATGGTGATGAGCGTATAGCGTACCCAAGTCGGTTCACGGGTGGCATCACGAGATTGCAGTTTTTCTGCTAAAGCATTGCTATTGGTCATTAAACTCATTGTGCAGTTCTCCCTGTACGACGGCTTGCCCATGCTTGTAGCAAGTTAATCAGGAACAAAATAGCAAATGAAAGAACCAACATCACCACTGCAATGGTGGTTGCACCTGCGTAATCATATTCTTCTAAACGAGAAATAATCATCAATGGTGCAATTTCAGTTTCAAACGGTTGGTTACCCGCAATAAAAATAACTGAACCATATTCCCCAACACCGCGAGCAAAGGCTAATGCAAAGCCAGTCAGTAATGCAGGAAATAGAATTGGCAGAATAATTTTAGTCACAATCTGAAAACGATTTGCACCTAACGCAGATGCAGCTTCTTCAAGCTCAGTTTCTAAATCACTCAAAACGGGTTGTACAGTACGCACGACAAAGGGTAAACCAATAAAAATCAATGCCAATGTAATGCCAATTGGAGTATATGCAACTTGAATCCCAAGAGGTTCTAAGTATTGACCAATCCAACCTGTCGGTGCATATAACGATGTCAGCGCAATACCTGCTACGGCTGTAGGTAGAGCAAAAGGTAAATCGACCAATGCATCGACAATACGTTTACCGGGGAAGTTATAACGGACTAAACACCATGCCAGTAATAAGCCAAACACCACATTGATTAAGGCCGCAATAAGTGCAGCACTAAAACTCAACTGCAAAGATTTTAGGATACGTTCTGAACTGAGAATTTCCCATAGACCATCCCATCCAATCCCCAATGATTTAATAAACACGGCGGACAATGGAATAAGAACAATTAATGACAAATACGCTAGGGTAAAGCCTAGGGAAAGACCAAATCCTGGCAGCACTGGGGATCGCTGCGACATGACTACTCCTTAAAAGAGCGAAAGCTGACCAATAAAGTCAGCGAAAATAAAAGTTTAATTGGCACAAGCATAATTTGCAGATGTTAAATAGCAAATTTAAAAAAACACTTTTTCTCATCAGTAAAATTGATATGTTGCAATACATTTTCTGAAATCAAGTAATCATAAATTTCAGGAAATGGCCCAAAACCAGAAGCAACATTAATATGTCCCACTTGACCTAAATTAATCGGTTTCAGTTTCCATGCTTTGGCTAAGCATTTTGCATCTGCAAAACTTAACCAAGGATCATTTTCACTAATGAGTAAGGTGGTTGGAACGGCAATTTTAAGTTGATGAAAATAGCGTTGATAATCTTGCTGGCTATCACGTGAAAAACCCGCTTCACCAAAACGTGCAGGATTGGCAGGAGCCACCAAAATCAAATTTTTAATTTTTTGATTTAATTCTGGATGCTGAGCCAGTGCTGCAACGGTGGTGAGACAGCCAAAACTATGCGCAACTATTTGAATCTCATTCTGGATCGAGCGCACTGTATTTACAAATTCGCTAATCCAGTTATGCAAGATGGGTTGATTCCAATCTTGCTGCTGTACACGTGAGCAAGACATGAGTTGTCGTTGTAACCAAGATTGCCAGTGGGCATGTTCACTGCCTCCAACGCCTGGCACAATAACGGTATGAATCATGTCTTTGCTCCCATGAAGGTGACTTAACCAATAATGACTTATTTGGTATTGTTAACTTTTACGATCTGATCAAAAACACCACCATTTTCGAAGTGTTTTTTCTGAACTTTTGTCCAACCACCAAATTCTTGGTCAATGGTGACCAATTTTAATGGTTTAAATGTTGAACTATATTTTTTCAATACTGCTGCATTACGTGGACGGTAGAAGTTACGTGCTGAAATTTCTTGACCAAGTGGTGAATATAAAAAGTTCAAATAACCTTGCGCCAAGTATTTATTGCCTTTTTTCTCAGCATTTTTTTCTACGATCGCAACTGGTGGTTCAGCAAGAATTGACAAGCTTGGCGTTATGATTTCGAATTGACCTGGTTGTTCACGAATCGCTAAGTAAGCTTCATTTTCCCAAGCCAGTAATACGTCACCAATACCGCGCTCAGCAAATGTTGTGGTTGCACCACGTGCGCCAGAGTCGAGTACTTTGGTGTTTTTATAAATTTGACGAACGAATTCTTGTGCTTTGATGTCGTTACCACCTGCTTGATGTTTAGCCCAAGCCCATGCTGCTAAATAGTTCCAACGTGCACCACCAGAAGTTTTAGGGTTTGGTGTAATAATGCCAATATCTGGTTTAACCAAATCGCCCCAGTCTTTAATACCTTTAGGGTTACCTTTACGCACCAGGAATACGATGGTAGAGGTATAAGGTGTAGAGTTTTGCGGGAATTTTTTCTGCCAGTTTTTTGGCAGAAGATTGGTGTTTTCTGCAATGGCATCAATATCTGCGGCCAGTGCTAAGGTCACTACGTCTGCATCAAGGCCATCAATGACTGAACGTGCTTGTTTACCAGAACCACCGTGAGATTGTTTGAAGTTGATTTTTTGACCTGTTCGGCTTTCCCAGTATTTGCTGAACTGTTTATTTACGTCTTCATAAAGTTCACGCGTTGGGTCGTAAGAGACATTTAAAAAGTCTTTTGCAAGGGCGCTAAAAGATGTTGCAGAGATAACCGCTGCTAAAACCCCTAACTTTAATTTTGCTGAAATGCTCATGCCAACCTCAATGTTCTTAAATGTTTTTTAACATGGATGCAGAGTAGCGCTATTCTTTATGCGTAAAAAATAATAAAAAATGAATTTTATATGAATAAAAGAGATAATTAGGTTTATTCTGTATCCAAAGCACTGGCCTTATGCATAAAACCAATGCTTTTCTTCATCTTTTAATATTATTTCGCGTTATTGGCTTTTACGAGTTGGTCAAAAATGCCGCCATTGTCAAAATGTTTTTTCTGAACTTTAGTCCAACCACCGAATTCTTGGTCAATCGTCACCAGTTTTAAAGATTTGAATACTGATTTGTATTTTGCCAATACCGCTGCATTGCGTGGACGATAGAAGTTATTGGCAGCAATAGTTTGCCCCGCAGGTGAATACAGGTAGTTTAAGTAAGCTTTAGCGACATTGAGATTGCTATTTTTCTGTGCATTCTTTTCAACAATTGCAACTGGCGGTTCTGCTAAAATAGATAATGATGGTGTGATAATTTCAAACTTGCCTGGCTGTTCACGAATTGCTAAATGAGCTTCATTTTCCCATGCAAGCAGTACATCGCCAATGCCACGTTCAGCAAATGTTGTGGTTGCACCACGTGCGCCAGAGTCGAGTACTTTGGTGTTTTTATAAATTTGACGAACAAATTCTTGTGCTTTAATGTCGTTACCACCTGTTTGATGTTTAGCCCAAGCCCATGCTGCTAAATAGTTCCAACGTGCACCACCAGAAGTTTTAGGGTTTGGTGTAATGATGCCAACATCTGGTTTAACCAAATCGCCCCAGTCTTTAATGCCCTTAGGGTTGCCTTTACGCACCAGGAATACGATGGTAGAGGTATAAGGTGTAGAGTTTTGCGGGAATTTTTTCTGCCAGTTTTTTGGCAGAAGATTGGTGTTTTCTGCAATGGCATCAATATCTGCGGCCAGTGCTAAGGTCACTACGTCTGCATCAAGGCCATCAATGACTGAACGTGCTTGTTTACCAGAGCCCCCATGTGATTGTTTGAAATTAAGCTCTTGTCCAGTCGATTTTTTCCAGTATGTACCAAACTCTTTATTGAAATTTTCATAAAGTTCACGGGTTGGATCGTAAGAAACGTTTAAAAAGTCTTTTGCAAGAGCACTAAAAGATGTTGCCGAAATAAGTGCTGCTAAAACCCCAATTTTTAATGAGCGCATTTTGTTAACCTTTAAATTTAAATTATTAATGTTTTGTAACATGGCTAAGCATAGCGTCATCTTTTATGGGGAAAAAATAATAAGAAATGAATTTTATATGAGTAAAAGAGATATAAAATCGACTCAGTTGTTCATAAACTAAATCATCATTTACAGGATGTTTTGATATGCCATGTTTTAAGAATGCGCAGGAAATAAACCAGATCTCATTATTGGATCGTGCTTTTCATTATGGTGATGGTTGTTTTACGACGGCACGTGTTCGGCATGGTAAAATTGAACTTGAAATTTTGCATATGGCACGGCTGCATTTAAGTTGTGAGCGACTGCTGTTAAAAGCAGATTTGAGTTTGATTCAAAAAAGCTTGGTTTTACTACAACAGAAATTTCTAGAAGTGAATGGCACACTTAAAATTGTCATTAGTCGTGGTGAAGGGCAACGTGGCTATAGCTTGCCTGATCATTCTGCCGATGTATGGGTGTTTTTCTATCCCAAAGCCGTGGATGATTTTCAAGTTGAAAAAATTAAATCGGGTCTATTACAACAAGTTTTAGGTTTAACCATGCCTAGTTTGCTCGGTTTAAAAAGCCTGAATCGGTTGGAACAAGTTTTGTTAAAACATGAGGCAGACCAGAAAGGTTGGACTGAGGCACTGGTTACGGATGTACAAGGTTCAGTTGTTGAAGGGGTTAGTAGTAATTGTTTCATTCGTTTAAACAATACATGGATTACCCCAGAACTTCGTTATAATGGTGTGCATGGTGTGATGCGTGCCGAAATTTTATCTCGTATGCAGCAACAAGGGATTACATGTGAACAGCGCTTTATTGATCTGGAAGAAATTTCAAAATTTGAAAGCCTGTTTTTCTGTAATACTTTAAATCCAATGAAAGTCGTGACTGAATTTCAGCAGCGACCTTTGAATGTTCAAGCCTGTATTGAACTCTTTAATATCCTTCAATTGAATCAGATTCGTTAATATGTCCAGCACAAAGCAAAAATCAAAAAATAAAGCAGCAAAAGTATTTCCTTTGAAAGGCTTGGTTATTTTCATTGTCGGTCTTATTGTGCTGGCTTCAGTCATTTTATGGTCAAGTTTATTTAAGTCCTATCCCATTGAGGGCAAAAAACAGATGCTCGCGATTGGAGCAGGCGATACTTATTCAGGTTTTATTGATCGTTTAGCCAAAGAAGATAAAATTAGTTTTCCCATTATTCTCAAGCTTTATCAAAAAATTATGATTCATGACACCCTAAAAGCGGGTGTTTATGAAGTTCATGAAGGCATGTCAGTACGTCAAGTGATGGACATGCTGTCGAATTCTGAAAATGCACAAATGAATCGTATTTTGGTGATTGAAGGCACGACATTTAAACAGTTGCTTGAAAGCTTAAAAAAAGATGATTTAGTCACGAAAGAGGTTTTGAATCTTCCTCAAGATCAAATGCTGAAAGCCTTAAATATTCCATTTAATCATCCTGAAGGATTATTTGCGCCAGATACTTATTTCTTTGCCAAAGGTGAAACAGATAAAAAGATTTTGACTGATTTATATCAGCGTCAAATGAAAGCATTGGATGCCGCATGGGAAAATCGTGCCGCTGATTTACCGTACAAAGATAAATATGAAGCCTTAATTATGGCTTCAATTATTGAAAAAGAAACCAGTCTTGATCGTGAGCTAGAACAAGTTTCTGGCGTATTTGTGCGCCGTTTAAAAATGGGGATGCGTCTACAAACTGATCCTACGGTGATTTATGGTATGGGAGATCGTTATCATGGCAATATCACCCGTACAGATTTACGCACACCGACAGCCTATAATACCTATACCATTAATGGCTTACCGCCAACCCCAATTGCGTTGCCAAGTCAAAAAGCAATTGAAGCAGCCATGCATCCTGATGGTTCAAATAATATTTATTTTGTCGCAACGGGCAATGGCGGACATACATTTACGGCAAGTTTAGATGAGCATAATCGTGCAGTGCAGGATTACTTATCTGTATTAAAATCGAAGAAGGAGTGATGGATGTTTATTAGTTTTGAAGGCACTGAAGGTGTCGGGAAAACCACACTCATTCGTAAAATTTATGAATATTTAGTACAGCAAGGGCATGAAGTAGTACTGACGCGTGAGCCGGGCGGTACACCGATGGCAGAACAAATCCGTGCGCTGTTGTTGTCAGTTAATCATGACGAAAGTATGTCCAATGATACTGAGCTGCTTTTAATGTATGCCGCACGTGCACAACATTTACAACAAGTGATTGTACCTGCTTTGCTGGCAGGGAAAACAGTGCTATGTGACCGTTTTACTGATGCCAGTTTTGCTTATCAATGTGCAGGTCGAGGCTTAAGCCGAGAAAAATTGAATTTGTTGAATCAAAACTTTGTTTCGCATATGCCAAACTTTACGTTCTGGCTAGATGCACCGATTGAGCTGGGCATGTCTCGTGCGCGGGAACGTGGTGCGTTGGATCGTTTTGAACAAGAGAAAGTCGCTTTTTTTGAAAAAGTTAGAGCGGGTTATCAGGAATTATTTGAACAGTCTCCTGAGCGCATGAAACGACTAGATGCAACGCAAACGCCTGAACAAGTCTTTGAACAGGCTGTGGCTTATTTGAAGTAGCTTTTTAGATTGAAAAAAGATCAAAAAATCAGTGCTTAAGGTGGATTATTCTTTTATATTCAGAGTCATCATGGATGAAGATGAAGCGTAAATGAAAAGTACCAAGGCAGAGATTATTTCTTTTTTACAGGCTGAATTTCCACAAAGTCTTGAAAAGTGCGAGATAGAAACCGTGACTAAAAAGGCTGCATCCATTATTTATCATGTGGGTGCTGCTGATTTGCGACCGGGTGGAACGGTCTCGGGGCCAACGATGATGACTGCTGCCGATTATGCGCTTTATATTGCGATCTTGGGTGAAATTGGCATTGTCGCTTTGGCTGTGACCACCAATTTATCCACTAATTTTTTAAAGAAACCATCAGCAGATCAAGATATTCGTGCAGTTTGCCAATTGATGAAAGTTGGTAAAGCACTGATTGTGGGTGATGTATGGTTATATTCTCTTGATTCAGATGAGCCGATTGCACATGTGGTAGGAACCTATTCTATACCGCCGCAGCGATAAATAAATTCTATTATGTATTCAAAAAGCCGAACTAAAATGTTCGGCTTTTTTATTGGTTTTACGAGTTTTTAAATGATAGCTTCAGCATTTACTAAGGGTGTTTCTGTCTGAAAGTTTGGTGGCAGCAATATTGTTTTACGGAGCTCAGGAGCAAGTTCAGGATAGTCCAAGGTAAAATGTAGACCGCGTGATTCTTTACGTTCCATAGCACAACGAACAATCATTTCCGATACTAGAACTAAATTACGCAGTTCAATTAAGTTCTTACTCACTTGATAATCTTGATAATATTCGGTGATTTCTGTTTTAAGCATTTCAATACGGTGTAAAGCGCGTTCTAAACGTTTGGTGGTACGCACAATGCCGACATAGTTCCACATGGTTTGGCGTAGTTCATCCCAATTTTGTAAAATGACCACGTCTTCATCTGGATTGGTGACTTGAGAATCATCCCAAGCAGGAACATTAGGAGAAACATAGTCGCTAATAAACTGGCTTTCGATATGTTTGGCAGCACTCATGCCATAAACGAAACATTCTAAAAGTGAGTTACTAGCCATTCGGTTAGCCCCATGTAAACCTGTATAAGAGGTTTCACCAATGGCATATAGTCCTTCGATGTCAGTCTGACTGTTGTGATCGACCACAACGCCACCACAAGTATAGTGAGCCGCAGGAACGACAGGGATCATCTCTTTGGTGATATCAATGCCCAATTCTAATAAGCGTGCATAGAGTGTTGGAAAATGTTCTTTGACAAATTCGGCAGATTTATGCGTGATGTCGAGCCAGACATGACGTATGCCTAAACGTTTAATTTCATAGTCAATCGCGCGTGCCACAATATCACGTGGAGCAAGTTCAGCGCGTTCGTCAAAACGCAGCATGAAACGTTCACCATCTGGAAGGCGTAAATAGGCGCCTTCACCTCGCATGGCTTCAGTAATTAAAAATGAACGCGCTTGAGGATGATAAAGGCAGGTTGGATGGAACTGATTGAATTCCATATTGGCAACACGGCATCCAGCTCGATATGCCATTGCAATACCATCACCCGTTGCAATATCTGGGTTTGAGGTATAGAGATATGCTTTCATCGCGCCACCACAAGCTAAAGCAATTGAGGGAGCTAAGAAGGTATGTATTTTTTCAGTTTTCTCATCTAGAACATATAAACCTAGTGCACGATTCTTTACATCTTCTAAGCCCAGTTTTTGTGAAGTAATTAGATCAATCGCAATATAGTTTTCAAAAATCGTAATATTTTTCTTTTCTTCAGCGCGTTGTACTAAGGTGGTTGAAATAGCACGACCCGTTGCATCTGCTGCGTGAATAATGCGTCGTTGTGAATGCCCACCTTCACGGGTTAAATGCAATTGTTCTTGTTCATCTAAGGTGAATTGAACGCCATGCTTTAACAGAAAATCAACCGAAGGTTTTCCACCTTCTACTGTTTGTTTGACCGCTTCAAACTCACATAAATGTGCGCCTGCAATCATGGTGTCATCAATGTGCTGTTCAATTGAATCGGTTTCATCTAGAACCGCAGCCACACCGCCTTGCGCGTAAAATGTACTTGCATCTGTTAAAGTCGATTTTGCCAAAACTGCAATATTGAAATGATCGGGAAGTGATAAAGCCAGACTTAAACCTGCACCGCCACTTCCCACAATAATCACATCAAAATAATGCGTTGAGTTTAAATTAGACATGTCCATCAGCTAATTTGAAAAAAAGTTTGCTAATGACAACGCTTTTTTGCTCAAAAAACAAGAGCGAATATGCTAATTTATGATGAGAAAAAGCAATAAGCCAATAAAATTTCAAGTAATCTTTAAGCTATTGTTTATACAAATATAATCAAACATATTATTACTTAAGGTAAACAATTTTTATGCTAAAAACTGTTTACGGATATTAATAACGCAATGGAGCGAATGCTTTACATGAAAAATCGCTATGTACAAAAAGGCATATACGCGGCTGTTTTTACGATGGCAGCGGTGCAAATACAAGCAGCTTCTTCAGTCGACTTTTCTAATTTGGTTGAACAAGTCAGTCCAGCAGTGGTCAGCGTAAATGTCGTTAAAAAGATGACACAGCAAGAATTATTGCAGCAGCAAGTTCCTGAAATTCTGCGCCGTTTTTTTGGTAATCAAGTGGTTATTCCACAGCCACAAGCACCACAAGAAAAAACATCTTATGGCAGTGCATTCTTTATTAGTAAGGATGGTTATTTATTAACCAATCACCATGTGGTAGAAGATGCGTCAAAAGTCACCATTATGTTAAATGATCGCCGTGAAATTGATGCGACAGTGGTTGGCAGTGATGAGCGTACAGATGTTGCACTTCTGAAAGTAAAGGGTTCAAATTTTCCTGAATTACGTACTGGCAATGTTGACCGTCTGCGAGTAGGAGAACCTGTACTGGCTATTGGTTCGCCTTTTGGTTTTGATTATTCAGCGTCTGCAGGGATTGTCAGTGCTAAAATGCGGAACATGATGGGTGAAACCTCCGTACCGTTTATTCAAACCGATGTTGCTTTGAATCCGGGAAGTTCAGGGGGACCATTGTTTAACCAAAATGGTGAAGTGGTTGGGGTCAACTCACGAATCTTTAGTGGGACTGGCGGATATATGGGCTTGTCTTTTTCTATTCCGATTGATGTAGCGATGGATGTAGCAGATCAATTGAAGAAAAATGGTAAGGTAACGCGTTCATATTTAGGTGTGATGCTACAAGATATCGACCGTAACCTTGCTGAATCTTATAAATTACCCAAACCAGAAGGTTCATTGATTACACAAGTGATACCAAATTCACCTGCAGCTAAGGCCGGTTTTAAATCAGGTGATGTGATCTTAAAATATAATGGTTCAGCCATTTCAAGAACATCGGATTTATTGAATTATTTAAACCGAACTTTACCGAATCAAGTCATTCAGTTACAGGTTTTACGTGATGATAAAATGCAAAATATCTCCGCGACCTTAACGACGGCTCCCGATGATACTCCTGCAAAAGTAGAACAAACAGCGCAACAAAAAGGGCCTGTATTAGGGATCACGATTCGTAATTTAACCGCCAATGAGCAATCACAGTTGGATGTTAAGGGCGGGATTTTGGTACAGGAAGTGAAGTCGGGAGGGGTTGCTGCACAATCACGTATGGTTGCAGGGGATATCATTACTCAAATTAATAATAAAGCCATTCTCAATAGTGACGATTTTATTAAATCTGTTTCTGAGCTAAAGAAAGGTTCGATTGCACGTGTTTCGATTATTCGTCAAGATCAACGCGCAATTTTGGGCATGCGTATTGAATAACATCATGTGTGTTTTGATTTAGAATTGATGCAATTTAAAACCACTCTGAAAATGAGTGGTTTTTTTATATTTTGCAATTTTACTCTAACTCAAAATTACGTAGACTATTTGACCTTGGGCGAAATTTTCCAAAGAGTAAGGGCGTAAAAGTATATGAGTACAGTTTTTGATTTAGAAATGACCGTTCAAGTAGAGCATATTGATAGTTTGGGGCATGTCAATAATGTTGTATATATACAGTGGATGCAGGAAGTCGCCACTGCACATATTGACTCTTTGGGTTTGGGGCTCAAAGAATATCTTGAATTGAAGCATGCGATGGTGGCGGTGGAGCATCATGTGCAATATCGTAAAGCTGCGTTTAAAGGCGAAAAAATTATTTTAAGAACATGGTTTGATGATATCAATGCATTGTATTCATCCCGCCAATATGTTTTCTATCGCCCACAAGATCAGGCTATTTTATTTTCAGGAAATACCAAATGGGCTTGCGTTGAAATTGCAACAGGTCGAGCAAAAAGAATGTCACCGACTTTTACCCAAGCGTATCAACCTCTTGCTAAGGATGTTAATCCCTTAGATTTTACCCAGATTGATTTGAAGAGTGAGTAGCTAACTCTATTTGAGTTAAATCAAAAAGCTCGGACTCAATTAATGTCATGTGATTCATCGATTCATATCGCGATGGAGGAATTCGTAGGACACTTTTGTAGAAGAATGGGACTATTTTTAAAAGCTCTATGTATTTTTGACTATCTACTGCTTATACTGTGTAACATCTTCGGAATATCCTTTTTTGCACGTCATAAATACTGTGTTCATTCATGAGTATGTGATTGTGTGTTTTGATTTAGAGTAGTTTATGGCAGTTGCTAAAAAGTCAGTTAATATCAATAATATACGAAATTTTTCGATTATTGCGCATATCGATCATGGTAAATCGACGCTTGCCGATCGGTTTATTCAAACCTGTGGTGGTCTGCAAGCGCGTGAAATGCAAGCTCAAGTTCTTGATTCTATGGATATTGAACGTGAGCGTGGCATTACCATTAAAGCCGCTTCAGTTACGCTTTATTATACCCACCCAAATGGTGAAGAGTATCAACTGAACTTTATTGATACTCCGGGACACGTTGACTTCTCTTATGAAGTTTCGCGTTCATTGGCTGCGTGTGAAGGTGCATTACTTGTTGTAGATGCTGCACAGGGTGTAGAAGCACAATCGGTTGCTAACTGCTATACCGCGCTTGAACAAGGGCTGGAAGTTCTTCCTGTCTTGAACAAAATTGATTTACCTCAAGCTGAACCAGAACGTGTTATTCAAGAGATTGAAGATATTATCGGGATTGAAGCAACAGAAGCACCAACCTGTTCTGCAAAAACAGGCTTGGGTGTTGAGGGTGTTTTAGAAACTCTAGTTAATGTGATTCCACCACCTGTGGGCGATCGTGATGCTCCTTTACAAGCTTTGATTGTTGATTCTTGGTTCGATAACTATTTAGGCGTTGTGTCCTTAGTTCGTATCAAGCATGGTCGTATCCGTAAGGGCGACAAAATGTTGGTGAAATCAACAGGTCAAACCCATATTGTAACTTCAGTGGGTATTTTTAACCCGAAACATACTGAAACCGGTATGTTGGAAGCGGGAGAAGTTGGCTTTGTGATTGCAGGTATTAAAGACATTTTTGGTGCACCAGTCGGTGATACCATTACGTTGTCAACTACGCCTGATGTTGCTATTTTGCCAGGTTTTAAAAAGGTTAAACCACAGGTTTATGCGGGTCTTTTCCCGATTGATGCCAGTGACTTTGAGCCATTCCGTGAAGCATTACATAAGCTACAAATTAATGACTCTGCTTTATTCTTTGAACCAGAAAGTTCTGATGCTTTAGGTTTCGGTTTCCGCTGTGGCTTCTTAGGTATGCTACACATGGAAATCGTACAAGAACGTTTAGAGCGTGAGTATGATTTAGACCTGATCAGTTCTGCACCAACGGTAATTTATGAATCGTTGATGAAAAATGGTGAAACGATTTATATCGACAGCCCGTCAAAAATGCCTGATGGTTCAATGGTTGAAGATTTGCGTGAGCCAATCGCAGAATGTCATATCTTAGTTCCTCAAGAATATTTGGGTAACGTAATGACTTTGTGTGTTGAGCGTCGCGGTGTTCAAAAAGAGATGAAGTTCTTGGGTAAACAAGTATCGTTGACCTTTGAAATTCCCTTAGCTGAAGTTGTGATGGACTTTTTTGACCGTTTAAAATCATGTTCACGTGGTTTTGCATCACTCGATTATAGCTTTGTACGTTTTGAAAGTTCGTCATTGGTAAAAGTCGATGTTCTAATCAATGGTGAAAAAGTAGATGCTTTGGCTATGATTTGTCATCGTAATGATGCACGTCACCGTGGTATTGCACTGGTGGAAAAAATGAAAGAGTTGATTCCACGTCAAATGTTTGATGTTGCTATTCAGGCTGCTATTGGCGCACAAATTATTGCGCGCTCTACAGTCAAAGCAATGCGTAAAAACGTATTGGCGAAGTGTTATGGTGGTGACGTTTCACGTAAGAAGAAACTGCTGTCTAAACAAAAAGAAGGTAAGAAACGCATGAAGCAAGTGGGTAGTGTTGAAATCCCACAAGAAGCGTTCTTGGCTGTATTGAAAGTAGAAAGATAATCAGGTTGAGGATATAAGCCCATGGATTTTGATTTTAATTTGATCCTTGTACCAGCGACATTAATTTTCTTCTTGGTGTGGTTGTTGGATAAGTTTGTTTTTAAGCAAAGACAAACTCTAGGCAAGGGTAATGAAAATTTCATTATCACATGGGCTTATGATTTTTGGCCAGTGTTGGCCGTCGTGCTGATTTTACGTTCATTTTTATATGAACCTTTTAACATCCCATCCGATTCTATGGTGCCAACCTTAGAAACAGGTGATTTTATTTTGGTGAATAAATACCAATATGGTGTGCGTTTGCCGATCATTAATAAAAAAGTGATTGATGTAGCTGAGCCAGAACGTGGTGATGTGATGGTATTCCGTTATCCACCACAACCGACCATTAGTTATATTAAGCGTGTAGTCGGTTTGCCAGGTGATCATATTGTTTATGATCATGGTCAACTGACCATTAATGGCCAGAAAGTTGCAAAAGTTCCTGTTGAATTGAGTCGTGAAAAAGATATTTTAGATACGCCAACAGCGATTTATCATAAAGAAACACTGGGTAAGCATACCTTTACGATGCGTGAGCTTGAAGATGTGAATGTTGCACGCCAAGCACCATTTATCAATTATGTTGAAAATGGTAAATACTCGGCTGAAAATGGTTTATATTGGGAAGTCAAAGTTCCAAAAGGTCATTACTTTGCGATGGGGGATAATCGAGATCAAAGTGCTGATAGTCGTTTTTGGGGCTTTGTACCAGAAGAAAACTTAACAGGTCGTGCATTCTATATTTGGATGCATAAAGAGCCTGGTTTTAAATTACCGTCATTTGGTCGTAACGGTAAAATTGATTGAGCAGAATTGGAAAAATAACAAATGCGTAAAGATCAACAAGGTGCATCATATATTGGGATTTTAATTGCAATTATTGGTTTTGCTTTTTTAGTAAAAATTGCGATTGCTGTTTGGGGACCCTATTGGGATGATCGAGTGGTAGATGGTCAGATTGCAGAGTTGCTGAAAAATAGCCCTGCCAATACAGATCCTTCAAAGTTTGTCAGTCAGATGAGTCAACGTTTCGATATGAATGGGATACGCGATCTGAAATTCGATGAGATTGCGCAAGTGACCAATGTTGAAGGTCTGCAAGTTAAAAAAGATTATGAGATAAGAAAGCCTTTCTTACTCAATATAGATTTAGTGTTAAAGTTCGAGAAAAATTTTGATCAAAGGTCAGTCCAAACTAAGTGATATGCACTTAGTCAGCCGTATCGGTTATCAGTTCAAACAACCTGAATTATTGCAGCTTGCACTGACACATCGATCGGTTAGTCATAAATCTAACTATGAACGCCTAGAATTTCTAGGCGATTCGTTGTTGGGGATGATCATTGCCCATTATTTGTATCAAGCCTACCCTCATGAAAATGAAGGACGTTTAACGCGTATGCGCGCGACATTGGTACGTCAAGAAGCATTAGGCAAAATTGCAAACGATTTGAAACTTGGCCCATGTTTGATCTTAAGCACAGGTGAGTTGAAATCGGGTGGCCATCATCGAGAATCTATTCTTGCTGATACTGTAGAAGCGATTATTGGTGCAATTTATGTCGATTGTGATGATTTAAAAGTCTTACAAGCGATTGTACTAAAATGGTATGTACCATATTTAGACCATATTGAGCCTACAGACCAACTCAAAGATCCTAAATCACGCTTACAAGAATATTTACAAGCACGTAAAAAGCCACTTCCTGTTTACGATGTTGTGGATATTCAAGGTGATGCTCCCAATCAGCATTTCAAAGTGGAATGTATTATTGATGGCTTACCTGTATTGTATGGTGAAGGATCAAGCCGTCGCTTTGCTGAGCAAGCAGTAGCGGCAGATATTTTAAAACAATTGGAGAAGTAGCCTAAATGACTACACATTCTGATCACAATGATGCTGATCACGAGCCGAAAAGCAACGGCAATGACCTAATTAATGATTTTTTTAGTTCACAAGGTACAATAATTCCTACAGATTTTAAAAGTGGATTTGTTGCGATTGTTGGACGACCAAACGTTGGTAAATCAACGTTGATGAATCATATTTTGGGTCAAAAACTTTCGATTACTTCACGTAAACCGCAAACCACACGTCATAAAATCGTGGGTATTGATACACGTGAAAAATCTCAGGCGGTATTTGTTGATACGCCAGGGATGCACAAAAAAGAAGTCCGTGCCATCAATAAAATGATGAACCGTGCCGCAAGTTCGGCATTGCGTGATGTAAATTTGGTTTTATTTGTTATTGATGCACAAAAGTGGACACAAAACGATGAGCTCGTTTTGGAAAAACTAAAGAATGCTGAAATGCCTGTTATTTTGGTGATCAATAAAATTGATACCTTTGAAAATAAAAACAGTACATTACCTTTGATTCAAGAACGTGCTAAGTTAATGAACTTTGCAGAAATTGTTCCAGTTTCTGCTCTTCGTGGTGCGAATCTCGATCATTTACGTGACACCATTGAACAGTATTTGCCATTCCAGCCACCTTTATATGCGCTAGATCAAATTACCGACCGTTCAGAGCGTTTCCTTGCTTCTGAAGTGATTCGTGAGAAAATCATGCGTCAATTGGGTGAAGAATTACCGTATGATTTAACCGTGCAAATTGAGTCGTTCAAGACTGAAGAAGCCACTGTAAATGAAAAAACAGGTCGTCCAAAACCAGCATGTACTTATATCGATGCGACTATTTTTGTGGATCGTCAAGGTCAAAAGGCCATTGTGATTGGTGAAAAAGGCGCGAAGTTGAAAAAAATTGGTATGGATGCCCGTGCTGATATGGAAAAAATGTTTGAACAAAAGATCATGCTGACACTTTGGGTTAAAGTGAAAGGCGGTTGGTCTGATGACGAACGTGCATTGAAAAGTTTAGGTTATAGCGATATCTAAATTTTATTTGGTAACTTTTTATAGGAATAGTAATGATGAAAGTATTGGCGGTTATAGCGTGTGTTTTATTCCTGCAAGGCTGTATTCATAAACTTGTTACTGTTCCTGTAAAAGTTGCTTATAAAACCACGAAGGGGGTGGTGAAAGGCACTGCTGCTGTCGTTGGTGCAGTCATTCCAGATGGTGATGATGAAGACGAAGATACGGACTCTAAAAAGAAAAAAGATTAGATTTTATTATTTATGCGCAATGAAATATTGCATGGCTATTTAATTCATCACCGTAAATATCGGGAACGAAGTCATATTGTGCATTTGTTTACTCAAGAGCATGGGCGTGTCGATGGTATTTTAAGACAAACTCCACCGCCACAATATCAACCGATTTGTTTGCAGGCGTCAGGTAAATCGGATCTTAAAAACATTACCAAACTTGAAATTGTTAATCAGCCAGTTTTTTTCTTTGGTGATGCGTTCTTTTCTGGATTTTATTTGAATGAAGTTGTTCTTCGTTTATGTCCAGCCGAAGTGGAAATGCCGCAGACTTTTGTGCTCTATCATCAAACTTTACAACAACTACAATTGCTGGCGCAGCAGGAAAATCCTCAGCTTTTTCTTAGACAAATTTTACGTCAGTTTGAACATGCGCTTTTAGAAGATTTAGGTTACGCACTCGATTTTACGATTGATGCTCAGCAACACGATATTCAAGCAACACAACATTATCTATTTCAGCTCAATGATGGTTTTCTTCCGACAGCGCTGCAATCACGTGCAACTTTAACAGGAGAGCAAATTCTCTCAATGCGTGATTATGAAAAGGGTAGGGATTTTAATCGAGAGCAGTTACAATTGTTGGCTCAACTGTATCGGCAGATGATCACCTCTCTTTTGGGCGATCGACCGCTTAAAAGCCGTCAATTGTGGATTCAAAATACTCAATCCCAATCTTAATCTCAATTTTAATCATCGTTAGGTAACTGTTATGGCTGCATTGCTTGGTGTAAATATTGACCATGTGGCGACATTGCGACAAGCGCGCGGAACCACTTATCCAGATCCAGTGAATGCTGCATTGATGTGTGAACAAGCAGGCGCAGAAGGAATTACCTTACATTTACGTGAAGACCGTCGTCATATTCAAGATGATGATGTCCGTCGTATGCGTCCGTTATTGAAAACACATATGAATTTGGAAATGGCAGTGACCGCTGAAATGGTTGAATTTGCCAAAGAAATTAAGCCGCAACATGTTTGCTTGGTTCCAGAAAAACGCCAAGAAGTAACCACTGAAGGTGGTTTGGATGTCTTGGGACACTTTGAAGAAGTCAAAGCAGCGACACAAGCCTTGACGGCAATTGGTTGTGATGTGTCTTTGTTTATTGATGCCGATATTGCACAAATTGATGCAGCGATTGCCTGCGGTGCACCAACGATTGAATTGCATACAGGCGCTTATGCCGATGCAATAACCGCTGAAGCACAGCAACATGAACTTGAGCGTATTGTTCAAGGCGCAGAATATGCGGCAGCCAAAGGTTTAGTCGTAAATGCAGGACACGGTTTGAACCTTGAAAATATCACACCTATTGCACAAATTCCGCAAATTCATGAACTCAATATTGGTCATTCTATTATTGCCGATGCTGTATTTGTGGGTTTAGCACAAGCTGTTCAACAAATGAAAGCTGTCATTAAATCAGCAAGATAAGTTTTTAGTATTATGTCGATAACAAATTTTGATGAACTCATGAAGCCAGTCATTGGTTTCTTGGGTTGTGAAACACCTCAAGCATGGTTGGGTGAAGCGCTAAATAACTTAGAGTTACTCATGCAGGATCATGCCAATTGTGAAAAAAAAGCCGCAGGTACAGCCATGAACCTGATGTTTCGCTACACGTTTTTTACAGATTTACAGATTAAACTGGCACAGCTCGTGCGTGAAGAAATGTTGCACTATGAACAAGTGCTTGAATTGATGACCAAGCGTGGGCAGGAATGGCAATCGATTAGTGCAGGTCGTTATGCGGGTGGGTTGCGTAAAGAAGTCCGTACTTATGAGCCTGAAGCTTTAATTGATATTATGATTATTGGTGCTTTTGTAGAAGCGCGTTCATGTGAGCGTTTCTATGCGCTAGCACCGCTTGTAGATCAAGACTTAGGTAAATACTACCGCTACCTTCTTAAGTCTGAATCTCGTCACTTTGAAGATTATCTGGCATTGGCATTGGATGTGGCTCAAACGTCAAAGTTAAAAAATCCCAAAGAAGATATTCAGCAGCGTATTGCACACTTTCGTGAAGTTGAAAAAAATCTAATTTTAAGTCCAGATGATTTATTTCGCTTTCATAGTGGTGTGCCGAATCAAGCGGCTTAATCTATCGTTCATAAAAAATCCTCTATTTAACTAGGGGATTTTTTATGACCCTATATTTTTGAATATTTAAGAACAAAAATGCCAATCTAAATAGATTAGATTGGCATCGCTAGATCAGTTTAGTTTTTAATTTGCTGTAAATTAAGCTTCGATGGTTTGTACGGCAATTTTTTTCGCAGGATCGGCTTTGCGACGTACCGCTGGAACGGGTTCGCCATAATATTGACGATCAGCAAAGTAGCTTGAACGCACCATCGGTGCAGCCCAGATATTTCTGAAACCGAGTTTTTGACCGTGTGCGGTATAGCGTTCAAATTCTTCAGGCGTTACAAAACGGTCAAGCGGTGCATGCTGTTTAGACGGTTGTAAATACTGACCAATGGTGATGTAGTCAACATCGTGTGCACGAAGGTCATCAAGCAGTGCCAGCACTTCTTCTTCAGTTTCACCTAGACCAACCATCAAGCCACATTTTGTTGGGATATCAGGGCAGTATTCTTTAAACATTTTTAATAAGTTTAGAGAGTGCTGATAATCTGAACCTGGACGCATCGCCTTATACAAACGTGGCACAGTTTCAATATTATGGTTGAATACGTCTGGCGGACATTCGGTCATAATACGCAGCGCAATATCCATACGACCACGGAAATCTGGTACTAAAATTTCTAATAAGGTTGTTGGGCTAAGAGCACGTGCTTCTTGAATACAATCAACAAAATGTTGTGCACCACCATCAAGTAAATCATCACGGTCAACCGAAGTAATGACTGCGTATTTTAATTTAAGATTAGCGATGGTTTCCGCCATATGGCGCGGTTCATCAGCATCTAGCTTATTCGGGCGACCATGTGCAACGTCACAGAATGGGCAGCGACGTGTGCAGATATCACCCATGATCATGAAGGTTGCCGTACCACCACCGAAACATTCAGGTAAGTTTGGACAAGCTGCTTCTTCACAAACAGTATGTAATTTTTGTGCGCGTAAAGTGGTTTTAATTCGTTGAACTTCATCTGGAGCCGCCATTTTGACGCGAATCCAATCCGGTTTACGTGGCGTTTCAACCGTAGGTATAACTTTTACAGGTATACGAGCGACCTTTTCTGCGCCACGAAGCTTAACACCCTGTTCAGGTTTACGGTTTTCAGACATAGTCAACTTTTCCACTGTTTTAGACGGGGGAGATACTAAAAAAAGCTTTTTTATTATAGCGAATTTGAGTCTAAATAGGGCGAAAACGGTATTCATTTAATAAATGTGGTTATCATGCAATATATGCTAGGTAAATACACCAAATGAGCTGTGTTTAAGTCATAATATACAGAAGATTAGCGATAGAATTGATTAAAGGAGCGTTGAATGCCACGTAAAAAAGAGGTCGTTAGTGGAACTTTCGTTAAATACGATGCGGTAGTTCTCGGTTCAGGCCCTGCTGGTGAAGGCGCGGCAATGAAACTTGCTAAATCAGGCAAGCGTGTTGCAATTATTGATATGCGTGAGCAGTTAGGTGGTAACTGTACACACGTGGGTACCATTCCAAGTAAAGCATTGCGTCAAACAGTATCGAGCATTATTCGTTACCAACGTGATCCAATGTTCCAAAAAGTGGGCGACTGGAAACAGTTCACCATGAAGCAAGTATTACGTAATGCACATAAAGTGATTCAACAACAGGTTGATACACACTCGCGTTTTTATGACCGAAATAGAATTAATATTTATCATGGTCGTGCATATATCCAAGATAAAAATACAGTACTGATTTTTAGTGATGATGGGATTAAAGAAACCATTATTTTTAAACAGTTGGTGATTGCGACGGGTTCACGTCCATATCGTCCAGCTGTACTTGATTTTAATCATCCGCGAGTATTTGATTCGGACAAAATTTTGGACTTGGATTTTCCAATTCAAAAAATCATTATTTATGGTGCAGGTGTCATTGGTTGTGAATATGCATCAATCTTTATTGGACTCGATCATAAAGTAGATTTGATTAATACTCAGCCTAAATTACTAAGTTATCTTGATGATGAAATTTCAGATGCTTTGTCTTACCGTTTACGTGAGCAAGGGGTGTTGATTCGTCACAACGAACAAATTGACCACCTTGAAACATTTGATGATCATGTTGTCATGCATTTACAAAGCGGTAAGAAAATTAAAGCTGATGCCATTTTGTGGTGTAACGGTCGTTCGGGTAATACTGATGGTTTGGGGCTGGAAAATGTCGGTATTACGCCAAACAGCCGCGGTCAAATTACGGTGAATGATCAATACCAAACTGAAGTGGAAAATTTTTACGCTGCGGGTGATGTGATTGGTTGGCCATCGCTTGCTTCTGCTGCATATGACCAAGGTCGTTGCGCAGGTGCAAATATGAGTGGTGAAAAAGATGTTAAACCAGTAACAGATATTCCGACGGGTATTTATACCATTCCAGAAATTTCTTCTATTGGTAAAACTGAACAACAGTTGACTGAAGAAAAGATTCCTTATGAGGTTGGTCAAGCATCTTTCCGTCATTTGGCACGTGCACAAATTACCGGTGATACTGTCGGTGAATTGAAAATTTTATTCCATCGTGACACTTTAGAAATTTTAGGTGTGCATTGCTTTGGTAATAATGCTTCAGAGATTATTCACATTGGTCAGGCAGTGATGAATAGTGGTAACAATACGATTAAGTATTTTGTTGAAACGACGTTCAACTACCCAACCATGGCAGAAGCGTATCGTGTTGCAACTTTAAATGGTATGAACCGTTTGTTCTAAGTCTGATTTAAGTCTTAAATTAAAAGCCCGTAAGTGAATGCTTGCGGGGTTTTTTTTTATGAATCATAAAAATTGATTGATGTTCATGTGAAAGATTAATATTGACTTTGTTTGTCATTAGATAAGAACATATTGAAACGGTATTATTTTTATTTTCTAAGATGCCCATTCTGTAATGAAAGGAAAAGGCTTAGAAAGGTCGTCCACCAGCCAAACTAATGCGTTTGAGTAAACGACGCTGATCTGAAGGGAACGGTCGTCGTGAATGAAGTGTTACTTGGTTATCCCCAAATACAATATCACCTTGCTCCCATTGATGCTCATAACGGAATTCAGGTTTTAAAATATGTTCGCGTAATTGCGCAATCAAGTCGCTAGCTGCCTGATCTTCATAATTGACTAATTCTACTTCTGAACGTGTATTGAGCCAAAGTGCTTTACGTCCAGATTCAGGATGAGTGCGCACTAAGGGATGTGGGTAAGCATGTCCAATAATCGGTTGATCTTTAAAACGATAATAGGGCGTGTTGCCATAACCACCTGTACCTTTATTATTTTGGGCGCAAGCAAAAGGGTTGTAGGTAATCAGTTGTAATGGATCAATCTGTTTTTGAGTGTCCTTGTCTAAAGCATCATAAGCTTTAATGGTATTGAACCATGAGGTTTGTCCTCCATTTTCAGGAAGTTCTATAGCATAGAGTAATGAGCCAAAAGAGGGTTGAGGTGTCCATTGGTGATCTGCATGTGGTGAAAGTTCACCATGTCCAGTGTAATCTCCTTGACCAACCGCATTCGATACAGCAATCACATCGGGTGGGGTGCCTGTATCAGACTGTGTTGCCAGTACGGGATTATCTGCACTTGGGCGAAAAATAGAGCCAAAATAACTGGCAAAGGCTAAGTATTGAAAATCATCTAAGCTTTGCTTTTTAAAGATTAAGATTAAATGCTCAGTAAGAGCTTGTTTCAGTTGGTGAATCGTTTCACCTGCTTGGGCTTTACGTGCATCTAAACCGAAAACCACTGCACCTAATGCTTTATCATGGAGAGGAGTAATGGTGATTTCTTCTGGATTTTGAAATTGTTCTGTTTGATGCCAGCGAGGAGCATCGTGAATGGCTTGTGATAGTTGGGTCAGGCTGGTCATTTTTTTCTCAAGTTGTTTTACTGTGAAAAAGTTAATCAAAAATGACCCAAGCATAAAATAAAAATAATTGCTAAGCTTATGAAATAATAAATAAAATATCTAAATAAATGATTTTAAAACTTTTAATATAAACAGCAAAATAAAGTTATTTTTTGCTGTTTTAGCTGCTGTTTTAGCTGCTGTTTTAGCTGCTGTTTTAGCTGCTGTTTTAGCTGCTGTTTTTAAAGCATTAATGTGGGCAAAAAGCTTGATTGAAATAGACAAAGAGTTGCGGTGTTTTGAGCCACAATAGAATGGCTAAGCTGAGTAATCCAATTACCACTAGGGCAATGATGCTTTTAAAGCCTAAGAGCGAATCAGTCATGAATCACTGCCTCCTCATTGACAAAGAAGTGTACCAGTATACCCAGTAAACTTAATGCGATTGAAAATATCCAAACAGCATTATAGTTGCCTGTCATATCGTGATTGACACCACCTAACCAGCCACCAAAAAATGAACCGATTTGATGAGTGAAAAATACGAGACCACTGAGCATGGAGAGGTATTTCACGCCAAACATATTGGCAACAATACCATTGGTCAATGGTACGGTAGATAACCATAATAAGCCCATGATGACACCAAAGGCATAAACTGTCCACGCACTCAAAGGAAGGAGTAGAAAAGCGATGATGGCAATCCCACGTAAGCCATATAACCATATGAGTAGATGTGGCTTAGAGTATCTTCCCCCGAGCCAACCTGCACTATATGTCCCGACAATATTAAATAAACCGACCAATGCAAGGAAAATAGTACCTGTAGTTGCATTAAAACCATGATCGATTAAATAACCAGGTAAATGTATGCCAATGAAGACCACTTGGAAGCCACAAACCAAAAAGCCTAAGGCTAAAAACCAAAACGGCTTATGATTTTTGACAATAACCAATATCTGTTTAAAGCTTAAAGCAGGTTTGTTGATTTGAGTCGAGGTATGTGGAGCGACATACATGGGGGCTTTTAACATCCATGCCAATGGGATAATTAAGGCAATAAAAATTGAGCTGACCACCAAGGCCGCTGACCAGCCAATATTTTGTAAGAGCAGTAAGGTAGAAGGCAGCATAATAAATTGCCCAAAAGAGCCTGCTGCACTGGCAATCCCCATGGCAAGGCTACGTTTATCAGGATGGGCTGCTCGTCCAACGGCTGAAAGTAAAACAGGAAATGAAGTTGCAGATAGTGCTAAACCTAGAATTAAACCGACACTTAAATTTAGCATTAAGCCTGTAGAGCTAAAGGCCATTAGCAATAAGCCGATGCTATATAACGCACCGCCTACAGCAACGACAATTTTACTGCCATATTTGTCAGCAAATGCCCCTGTGATGGGTTGTACAGCACCCCAAACTAAGTTCTGCATTGCAATGGCAAGACTAAAGACATTATGTCCCCAGCCAAATTCATGGCTCATTGGAACCAGATATAAACCAAAGGCATGACGTACACCTAGTGATAATGCCAGAATAAGTGCACTTCCAATTAACATGTAAATAAGAGGTTTGGAAAAACGTGTGTCTGACATAATTCATCCATGATGCAAATCTGATGTCGCTATGGTATTAGATTATGAAGAGGGAAGCGATTAAATAAAATTTAAACAAACGATAAAATTAAGTTATGGAAAATTTATTCAAATATAAAAAGACGACATGAAGTCGTCTTTGGCTTGAAATAATTTAGAAGCGAATACCAACGCCTGCATAAACCAATAATGGATTAATTTCAATATCGGCTTGAGATCGAATTAATTCACCATGGGTCGCATCTGTGACGGTAATCGTAGTTTTATTTTTCATGTGAGCGTAGGATATTGAACCGACTGCAAACCACTTCTCATTAAAGTCATAGGTAAAACCGACGGTTGCTACGGGTGCAATAGTATCACTTGCTTCTAAATCAACCTTAGGATTAGCCTTACTTGGTTTACCTTCTAAAGAAGCACCTGCATTGCCTTCTTTAATATTCGCAATCATATGACCTGCCGCAATTAAATCTTGCTCTGTGCGAGGATTAATTTCCAGTTCATTGAAGTAAGCATACATGAGGCCTAAGCCCACATAAGGACGGAATTTATTGACACCCGTTTTACCAAAGTGATATTGGAATTCAAAGGCAGGTGTCCAAGCACGTGCTGAAGCGACTGGCCCATGTGCTTCTAAATCGGTAATAAAAATATCGTTCTGGAGATCAATATTGAGAAATTCTAAAGGTAGATTGCCAATTTGTGGTGTGGCTACCGCGGAAAAAGGGGCATAAATTTTTCCTTTCCCTTGCAAGTCTACTTTAGGAGGAATCCCTGCTTTCATTTCAAATGAAACATGATCAGTAAAAAAGTAATTGGTCATCATGCCCAGTGTCGTAATATCATCTGCTTCAAGTCCTGTTCCTTGTGCTTCCCAGCTCTCTAAACCACTAATTTTAGAAGAGCCACTGAGTCCTGCGGGTAAATTGCCACCAGTAAAAAATCCCAAAAATTTTAAAGCTGCTGCAAGTCCTGCTTGGTCAACATTTGGGTTTAGATTGTTTAATACCGTATCAACTTGAATATCACCATTTTTGGCAACTTCACCATTTTTAACCGCGGTATTAATTTGAAAGGGCTGGGCTTTGCCTTGGGGCATAACATGTAGCGCACCTATAGAAACCGAAAAGCGTTTAAAGCCATCACCATCTTTTAAACTAAAATAAGGGGAATCGGCATAGCTTATTGCAGGTAGGGCAGCAAGAGATGACATAATACAAAGTAACGACGTCTTCATTCAGGGACTCCATGTCCATTTTGTGTTTATAAGTTTTTTTCTTTGACAATGCGGATTGTATATTTGCATGGAAAATAAAATGTTACTAAAAATTATAAATCTAGTTGTGTTGATGTAAAAATAAGCGTTGATTTGTTTCAATATTATAGGAGCGGAATTTTTATTTATTATTTTATTTTTCAATACATTATTATTTTTAATGATGCTTATATGTCACATGTGGCTAAAGATTTCTATAATTTGAGCATGTTAAAGTTTGTCATATTTGATACTTGAAAAGTATTTTTGATAATTGAGGTAAAGTAATAGGAGCTGATGAAAAGTCTGTAAATCTGATCTCGCACTTGAAGGTATTTTTCCGTACAATATGACTCATAAATTATTGAGTGAATCATATGAGCACCCAAAATACTCCCAAGAAAAAACCATTGGTCAATTTGCCTTTTCCAATTAAAAAAGAAACTGAGCAAAATCTTGATGAAGTGTTAGATGACGTTCGTCCACGTCCACAGCGTTATGCTGATCGTACATGGATGCCACCACGTGGAACTAGACGTTCATTTGGCAAGCGTTAAGCTTTCAAAGAAAAAGCCATGGTGTGACCATGGCTTTTTCTTTGAGTGTTTTGATGGGACTTTAGTTTTAAAATATTATGAATTGTTTGTTCTGCGATTGTTGTTGAGATAATAATTTCTTTTTTCTTGATACATTATCATGTCGGCACGTTTTAGCATGTCTTCCATACGTTCCCCATCTTTGTTGGTTGCATAGCCAGTGGATAGGCTAAGAGGTTGGTGGGAATGAAATTGATTATCGACAAGTAACAGCTCTTGCAAACTTTGCAAACAATTTTGTAGTGCAGCTTCATCGGCGCCTGGTAACAGAACGACAAACTCATCTCCACCAATACGACATGCAGAATAAAGCGTTTGCTGAACCAGTTGGTTTAAGACATTGCCCATACGTTGTAATAAACCATCACCGACATCATGTCCTAAACTGTCATTGAGTTCCTTTAGCCCATTCATATCCATGAAAATGCAGGACACAGGGCGTAGCATATTGCGTTCTAAACGATTTATTTCCGTTGTATAAAAAGCACGGTTATAGAGTTTGGTCAGCACATCATGCTTACCTAAATATTCAAGATAATTTTCAGCCTTTTTCCGAGCGGTAATATCGGTGAGCGCAACTTGAACCATTCCCCAGTCATCCAGATAATCTGGAAATACGGTAAATTGCAGCAACACATGACGGATACTACCATCAAGTGCATAATTGACGGCTTCCCGATGATGATGAATATTGCCATTCCAAAGTTCAATTAATTGTTCTCGAAAGGTTTGAATCATTTCTTGAGCAAAAACTTTGTGTATATTTTTATATAAAACATCCTTGTTTGGAGCGCTAAATAGATTGAGTGTTGCTTGATTGACATCAATAATCACAATATCTTTAATGCATTCACTAATAAAGTCATTATGTACGTCTAAAAAAGTTTTAAAGTCTTCAATCCCTAAAGCACGGACTTGATCTAATTTTATTTTGATACGACTAAAATCTTCCACCCAGAGAGAGGTCGGTGAATACATAAAGCGTGCTTCTGCTAGATGGCGGCTTTGTTCTTCAAGACGGCAGGCTTTAGTGTAGGGTGTGATATCTTCAGTGGTAATCAATAACAGCGATAAATCATGTTCATGTTCTGGGAATACAATTCCTTTGAGCTGAATATCAAGACGTTCACCCGTCAGGGTGTAGTTCACCGCAGAGTTGGAAAAGTGAGTTTCACCATTCCACAAAGCCACCAGTTCCTTGATATGGCTTTTGGTCATGTCACCTTTAAAAATCAAATTAAGATTTTGGTATAAATGTTCAAAGTCTTTAGCTTGATAGAGTTCAAGTGTTTTGGAATTTACTTTTAATAATTTAATTTTTCTTGCACATTCAAGAATGCGAGATTCATCTTCTAGTAAAAAACTGAAAAGATCTTGGACACCCTGTTCACGCCAAAGATCAAATTGTTTTTTTATTTCGCTGTAGTCTTCAAGCCACATTGCAATGGGTGATAGTTCAAAAAAAGGCGAATCCACTATTTCCATTTCAGTCGCTCATCATTTTTATATCAATAATTTAGGAATGGAGTATAAAACGAAAAAAATGTTTTTTAAATAATGTGATAATTAAAATATTATTTTTAATTAATGTGGTTTTTATCACTTAATTTTAATTAACAATAAAAAGCCAATGTATAAATTGGCTGGTATTTATGGATATGTACCGCTATTTAGCGACTTTGCTTGCGTGCTTTATTTTCAGGTTTGGGTGCAGAAATTTCTCGGTCACCTTGCCAAACATCAATAAAATCTTTTTCATTAATATTGTAGAGTTCCAATAATGCTAGAACTACGCCACCAAATAGCATTGCACCTTCAGATTTATTTTGCCAATCGAAAATTTTACCGTTCAATGTATGCAAAATATCTGAAATTTCAAAAATTCGATCACGGCCATTACTGTCCGTTGGGTACATTTGAGTATGTAAAATAATTCTGGCGGCACTTTTTTCGCTTTCTGATAAATCGAGTTGATTGATCACCTCTTCATCAGCAGTTGAAAAAATTACGGCATCGGTAAATACAGTTCTTAAAAAATGGCGTGTTAGTTTTGGTAGTGCTCTTTCTACAAAAGGACGGAAGGAGCTTGGGAAAATGACATTATGTGAAATGCCTTTAAACATTGGTGCAATTTCTTCAGTTTTATAACCCGCAATGCCACAACCAATTGAGGTAATGAAATAGGTCGTTTTGGGGTGGTTTTTGGTATAAATCTTAAAATCGTCAATATAGTGTTGAATTTGCGACAATGGCATTTGTTGTAAATGTTCATTCATGGTGGGAATGGCATAGCTTTGACCTGACCAACCTCGACCCACACCTTGCATTGCTCCAAAGTGCTCTAGAGCCGTATGTGCTGCACCATCTGCATGGTTTCCTGCCATGTTGCTGCCAAAAACAAATACAGTGTCTTCTGGTAAGCTTTTTATAATATTTTCATCGTGATAGAGATATGACATAGGCGAATGCAATCGTGATGGGCTTTCATTCATGTTGCAATTGAAATGACAGATGGTCAAGTGAAAGATCAGCATTTTTAAAATTAGTATAAAGGATAATGTATTTAGGGCTGTATACATCTGAGTTTGCAATACAAGTAGAGTTATATTTTAATCTGATTGCATGCAAATTGTTAAATGCGAGATCAACCTGAATCCGTTCTCATGGCCTTGTTGAATGGGCAAAGTATAGAAATATAAGGGTACTGATGTTGCATGTAGATTTTTAGCCCTCATACTATGAAGGTTATGTCGTTGAAGATGGATACTATGCAGGATAGTCAGCAACCTTTTGAATTAGTGACCAGCTATCAACCCGCTGGGGATCAGCCACAAGCCATTGAAAAATTAGTCAGTGGGATTGAAAAAGGCTATCACGATCAGTTGCTATTAGGGGTAACGGGGTCGGGGAAAACCTATACTATGGCCAATGTGATTTCCCAATTACAACGTCCAACGATAGTCATGGCACATAATAAAACTTTAGCTGCACAGCTTTATGGCGAATTTAAATCTTTTTTTCCCAATAATGCGGTTGAATATTTCGTCAGCTATTACGATTACTATCAGCCTGAAGCGTATGTTCCATCGTCCGATACCTTTATTGAAAAAGATTCTGCAATTAATGATCATATTGATCAAATGCGTCTTTCAGCAACGCGTACTTTATTAGAACGTCGTGATGCCATTATTGTGGCGTCCGTTTCTGCTATTTATGGTTTGGGTGATCCCAATGCCTATATGAGTATGCTGTTGCATATCGTGCAGGGCGATCGAATTAGCCGTGACGACCTTATTCGTCGTTTGGTCGAGATGCAATATAGCCGTAATGAATTGGAATTCTTACGCGGTACTTATCGTATTCGTGGCGAAATCATTGATATTTTTCCTGCCGAATCTGATCAAAATGCCATTCGCATCGAACTCTTTGATGCCGAAGTTGATTCTATCCGCTGGTTTGATCCGCTCACGGGGAAATTAGTGCGTAAAGTGCCACGGGTGACGATTTATCCCAAAAGTCACTATGTCACACCGAAAGATAATTTACAGCGTGCGATTGGCACCATTCGTGATGAGCTTAAAGAGCGTTTGGCATTCTTTAAACAACACGACAAATTGCTTGAAGCGCAGCGTATTGAACAACGTACCCGTTACGATTTGGAAATGATGCAGCAGTTGGGATATACCAATGGTATTGAAAACTATTCACGTCATTTATCGGGTCGTCCATCGGGTGAAGCACCGCCGACCCTATTCGATTATCTTCCTGATGATGCTTTACTGATTATTGATGAATCGCATGTCACCGTTCCACAAATTGGCGCTATGTATAAAGGTGACCGTTCGCGTAAAGAAAATCTGGTCAATTATGGCTTTCGTCTACCCAGTGCTCTGGATAATCGTCCAATGCAATTTGAAGAATGGGAGCGAATTATTCCAACGACCATTTATGTCAGTGCAACGCCTGCAAAATATGAGTTGGAAAAATCTGAGCAAATTGCAGAGCAGGTGGTTCGTCCTACAGGTTTGATTGATCCTGAAATTGAAGTTCGTCCAGTATTAACGCAAGTCGATGATGTGCTTTCAGAAATCAATCTGCGTAAAGATTTAGATGAGCGTGTTTTAATTACCGTTTTGACCAAACGGATGGCGGAAGATTTAACTTCGTATTTAAAAGAGTATGGGGTAAAAATCGCTTATTTACACTCCGACATTGACACGGTTGAACGTGTCAAAATTATTCATGAATTACGTTCGGGGGTGCATGATGTTTTGGTGGGGATTAACTTGCTGCGTGAAGGTCTAGATATGCCAGAAGTATCGTTGGTGGCAATTCTAGATGCGGATAAAGAAGGCTTTTTACGTTCTGAGCGTTCACTCATTCAAACCATTGGTCGTGCAGCGCGTAATGTGAAAGGCAAAGCAATTCTTTATGCTGACCGAATAACAGATTCCATGCGAAAGGCGATTGATGAAACAGATCGTCGTCGTGCTAAACAAATCGAATTTAATCAGATCCATGGTATTACCCCACGCAGTACCAAACGTCAAAATAAAAAGGATATTGATACAGGCGAGGTACTTAATGATGATCAAATTGATGGCAAAATTTCTGATCAGGCACGTGCATTAAGCGCAGATGAACAACATATTTTAGCCGATCCAAAATTGTTAGCCAAACACATGTCTAAACTGGAAAAAGAGATGTTAAAAGCATCGAAAGAATTACAGTTTGAGCAGGCAGCACGACTGCGTGATGAAATTGTTCGTTTGAAAGCCCAGATGTTGACGTAGCTTGAGGTCATGATTCTATCTTCAAAATTTTATCTTCAAAAATCATTACATAACGCTACAGTGTGGCTGAAAAATACTCGTTATTTTAATGGATATTCATCATTAATATAATACGATTTTTTTAATCAGGTATTTTTATGGTTGCTAATAATCTTCCAGAGGCAGGTTTTAAACTTGCTAAAATTGCAGTGGTTGGGGTGGTGCTGATTGGTTTAGGTGCTGCAACATTGGCATATGCACAGACCAAACCATTGCAGACTGTAGATAAAGTTCAGTTGGATAAGTATCTGGGTGTTTGGTATGAAATTGCGCGTAAGCCAATGTACTTTCAAAATCAGTGTGATCGCGATGTCACCGCGACCTATACGTTAAATGAAAATGGCAATATTAACGTGGATAACCGTTGTTTTAGTAAAGATGGGCAGTTAAAACGCTCTATTGGTGAAGCCTTTGTACAAAATGCACCTTTTAACAGTAAGTTGAAAGTTGGTTTTTTACCCGAAGCTGTTCGTTGGTTGCCTGTAGGTCGTGGCGATTACTGGATTTTGAAGATAGATAACGATTACCAAACTGTATTGGTTGGTGAGCCACGGCGTAGATATATGTGGGTATTGTCACGTTCAGCACAGCCAGATCAGGCCGTAGTTAATGAATATCTAGAATATGCAAAATCCCTAGGCTATAACTTAAGTGATGTTATTCATACTAAGCAGACGAAAAGTAATCTTAATATATTGAATTAATATATTCTTTTAAAGTTGGGCGTAATCTCATGATCAAACCATGTTTTCGGCATGTTTTTTTTATTGAATAGTCAGATTGAAAGATGAATGATCAAGTTTTATCAGAGTGAAATGTTTATAATACAGATGACATAAGTTTAGAGATGAAAGATGTATAAAGGCGTAGCATTGTCTGTATTGGCATCTATCACTTTTGGTATTTTGTATTTTTATACCCAGTTTTTAAAACCACTAGATAGTGAACAAACTTTTGCTTGGCGTATGTTGGCAACGCTGCCGTTCCTGACTTTATTTATGTGGTGGAGCGGTGATTTAAAACATATCATCGAAATTTTTAAACGTATTTTTAAGCAACCTTCTTTGTTTATTTGGTTGATCATTAGTTCAGTATTGTGTACCACGCAGCTTTGGCTGTTTTTGTGGGGACCGATGAATGGACGCGGTTTAGAAGTCTCATTAGGATACTTTTTACTACCCTTGGTCATGGTGCTGATTGGCTGTGTGATTTACAAAGAAAAGTTGTCCAAATGGCAAATTGCTGCAGTCCTATTTGCCTGCATGGGCGTTGGACATGAATTATGGCGTATCGGCAGTATTGCATGGGAAACGGCTTATGTTGCTGTGGCTTATCCTATTTATTTCTTCTTAAGACGTGCTTTTAAAACGGATCATTTGGGTGGTTTCTGGTGGGATTTGTTTTTAATTCTGCCTGTTGCAATCTATCTAGCAACGATTTATAGCGACTCATTTAACCTCATTGCACAGTTTCCACATTTAATTTTGGCGATCTTGGGGTTGGGCTTTTTAAGTGCATTTGGACTAGGAAGTTACATGTTGGCGAGTCGTTATTTACCTTTTGTCATCTTTGGATTATTAAGCTATTTAGAGCCTGTATTACTTGCCTTCGCCTCTATTGTTTTAGGTGAAAGAGTTGAAGCGGCTGAATGGTTTACTTATATTCCAATTTGGTTTGCGGTATTACTGCTCATCGTTGAAGGTTCGATTCATCTCGTGAAACAACAACAAAAGCAGAAAGCATTGTCTAAAAATCTTGAAAATTACCAAGAGCGCTTAAAGTGATGGGTTTTATGCTTTGAGTGTTGTTTGATAAAACAACATCTGAGTGTAATTGACTCGTTTTGCAGGAAATGAAATGTTTTAGCGCTTTTGATATAAAAATAATTACAACTATTTTGTCAATTTATAATGAATATGTAGGAAAATAGCCAAGTCTGGATCAGCTTTTGATTCAAACTTCCCGATAATTCCTTTACAATTGTCGGGTTTTGAAATTTATGCCTAGATATACAATTAATTAGAGGACGTATCTGTGAGCAAAGACACTATCATCGCCCTACATGCAGAGCATCAAGGTCGCTGGAAAAACCGTGAAGAAATCGCGGAGCATATGATTGCCTTAATTGGTCAGTTATATCGTGAAAAAAATATCGTGACTTCTGTATACGGTCGTTCTTTGGTTAACCGTTCAGTAATCCAAATTTTAAAAGCGCATCGCCGTACACGTGTTATGGACGTTGAGCTTTCAGTGGTTAGCACTTTCCCAATTTTAGAAGCTTTAGCTAAAGTTGAAAATATCGGTTCTGCTGAAATCGATCTAGGTAAACTAGCCGTTGAATTTAAAGAAAAAGGCGGCGATATCGACGCTTTTGTTGCGCAAGCAGTAGAATCTTTAAAAGGTAATGCTGAAACTGTTGAACCTAAAGACGTTGTTCTTTATGGTTTCGGTCGTATTGGTCGTATTCTTGCACGTTTAATCATTGGTCAATCTGGTCTTGGTCGTGGTTTAAACCTTAAAGCCATTGTGGTTCGTAAATCATCTGATGGTGATTTAGAAAAACGTGCGTCTTTACTTCGTCGTGACTCAATCCATGGTCCATTTTCAGGGACTATTTCTGTAGATGAAGCGAATGAAGCGATCATTGCCAATGGTAACTTCATTAAAGTGATTTATGCGTCTAGTCCTGCTGAAGTGGATTACACTGCTTATGGTATCAATAATGCTTTAGTGATTGATAACACAGGTAAATGGCGTGATGCAGAAGGTCTTGCTCAACACTTGAAATGCCCAGGCGTTGCTCGTGTGGTATTGACTGCTCCAAGTAAAGGCGAAATGAAAAATGTTGTTTACGGCGTAAACCATACTGACATCTTAGATGAAGACAAAATTATTTCTGCTGCAAGCTGCACCACAAATGCCATTACACCAGTATTAAAAGTGTTAGATGACAAATACAAAGTGCTTAATGGTCACGTTGAAACTGTTCACTCTTTCACGAATGATCAAAACTTAATCGACAACTACCACAGTGCAGATCGCCGTGGTCGTGCTGCGACTTTGAACATGGTCATTACTGAAACGGGTGCTGCTAAAGCGGTTGCAAAAGCACTTCCTGCACTTAAAGGGAAGTTGACGGGTAACTCTGTACGTGTTCCAACTCCAAACGTTTCACTGGCTATTCTTAACTTAACCCTTGAGAAAGAAGTTGATCGTGAAGAAGTGAATGAATACATTCGTCAAATTTCAATCAATTCAAGCCTTCAAGGTCAAATTGGTTATACAAATTCGACTGAAGTTGTATCTTCTGACTTTATCGGTTCACGTACTGCGGGTGTATTTGATGCGCAAGCAACCATCACTTCAGGTACGCGCTTAACTGCTTATGTTTGGTATGACAATGAAGTGGGTTATAGCTGCCAAGTATTACGTATTGCTGAACAAATGTGTGGCGTGAGCTATCCAAAAGTTCCTGCTGAAAAGAATGCATAATTTGTAAAGCAGTAAAAAAGAGCCTCATATGAGGCTCTTTTTTTTGTCTAATATTGAGGGAAGGCTTTTCCTTCTTTTAATAAAAGTCAGTCTTTAAAAAGGAGAGGGTGTGGAGATTAATAACGGAACAACTACGCTTTTAAAATCGCTGCAACTTGTTCTTTAATCGGTGTAGTTTGATGCCCAATAAGTTGCTCTAAGTCTTTACTTTTACTAAACATGGCACCTTTTTGGGTCTGTATCTCTGCATCGACAATGATATCGACTAAGCCAGCAGCTAAGCCTGCCTGTGTTAAAGCTTGGGTGTAATCTGCAGCACTGAGGTTTTGATAAGTAATGTCTTTTCCTGAAACATTAGCAATATCACCTGCTAAATCTGCCAATGTAAAACTGGTCGAGCCTGCAAGCTCATAGGTTTTATTTTCATGTCCAGATGTCGTTAGCACTTTTGCTGCTGCTTCGGCATAGTCGGCACGTGCCGCTGAACTAATTTTTCCTGCGCCTGCTGCACCATACAGCGTACCGATTTCAACGGTGTGGGTGACACCTGCTAAATAGTTTTCACTATACCAATTGTTACGTAAGAAGGTGTACTGCAAGCCGCTGGCTTTAATTAGGTTTTCAGTTTCACGGTGTTCTTGTGCTAAACCGAGTAGCGAATGATCTGCATTGAGCAAACTGGTATAGGCAATATAGGGAACACCTGCGTGTTGAGCAGCATCAATGACTGCTTTATGTTGTGGTGTACGACGACCAATTTCATTGGCTGAAATAAGTAACAGTTTATCAACTCCAGATAATGCAGAAGCTAAAGTTGCAGGTGTGTCATAATCAAACAGACGCAGTTCAATTCCTTTTGCTTTTAAAGCGGCAGCCTTGGATTCATTTCTAACCAATGCCACAATATTGGTCGCAGCCGTGTTTTTAACAGTGCATGAATAACCAATTGACCGAGCTGACCCGTTGCACCTGTGATGGCAATTTTCATTTGACTAACCTCTAATTTGTTTATTTTGTATACTTGATGTTTTTATCTTAATACACTAACTTACCTAATGTAAGTACGTACCCAAAAGTAAGCTTGTTTCGATTTGGAGAGAAATGATGATTAACTATGCAACGAGTAATTTACTTGGACAGGTTTTATCCAATGAGTGTCCTTCACGTGAAATATTAGAACATTTAACCACCAAATGGTCGGTGTTGGTTTTGCGCTGTTTAAGTGATGGTATCCATCGTTTTAGTGAGTTAAGACAGCGCATAGACGGGGTGAGTGAAAAAATGTTGGCTCAAACCTTGAGGGTATTAGAGAAAGATGGCTTTCTGATCCGTACGGTTTATCCTGTTGTACCGCCGAAAGTTGAATATCAACTGACGATTTTAGGCTCACAAGCCGCAGAAAAATTGAATCATTTGATTGGCTGGATTGAACGCAATTTGCCTGAGATTATGGAAAATAAACAACGTACTACGCCATCATTGTAAATGTTGCTCTGAAACGATCATGCCTGAGTTTGGCGAAGCTTTTGAAGCTGCATAAAGCTATTTGAATTTGATCAAAGTTAAAATATTCATTAAGAAGAAAAGAGCAAAATGATTTTGTTTTATGGGCTGATTTGGAGAAAGATCAGGCAAGATTTATCGTACAGGTAAATCTATCCAATTAAACCATAGAAAACATTAATTTCGCAGATGGTTGGCATGCACGCCACCCCATTGGACTGTATACAAGGACGTTCGCTCAATCTAACCAAATACCTGCGTAACGGTCATTTAAACTTCGTAATACATATGACTTCATCACTGTCTAACATCAGTGAATCATCATTTGCAGAAATAAGCTGATGTTTCACTTTGCTTTTGTATCGACTTAATTGAAATGAAGTCCGCAATATAGGCTAAGCCGTAGGGGAAATGGTCTTGGCATGACTAAAAATCATGTAATGCTGAATAATACTATTCGAGAAATTCTTTAAAATATGGCAGAATATGCGGTTTTAAAGTATTTAGAGGATTGGCAGTATGCGCTTTGTTGATGAAGCAGTCATTACCGTAGAGGCTGGCGACGGTGGCAATGGCGTAGCCAGTTTTCGCCGTGAAAAATTCGTACCATTTGGTGGTCCAGATGGTGGTGATGGTGGGCGTGGTGGCTGTATTTATGTTGAAGCAAACAATGACACCAGTACACTCGTAGATTATCGTTATACACGTAGATTCCGTGCGGAACGTGCTAAAAATGGTCGTGGTGCGAACTGCGCAGGCCGTGGCGGTGAAGACACCATATTAAAGGTTCCAGTAGGAACAACAATTGTCGATGTAGAATCTGGCGATATCATCGGGGATTTAGTCACTGATGGTCAACGTGTCATGGTTGCCGCAGGTGGTCAAGGTGGTTTGGGTAATACTCACTTTAAATCATCGACGAACCGTTCACCGCGTAAATGCACCCATGGTATTAAAGGTGAGTTCCGTGAAATTCGTTTAGAACTTAAAGTTCTTGCGGATGTTGGCTTACTGGGTATGCCAAATGCAGGTAAATCGACCTTTATCCGTGCTGTATCGGCTGCAAAACCAAAAGTTGCAGATTATCCGTTTACCACAATGGTACCGAACTTAGGTGTGGTCGATGCCGATAGTCACCGTTCATTCGTAATGGCCGATATTCCAGGTTTGATCGAAGGTGCTTCTGAGGGTGCAGGTTTAGGTATTCGTTTCCTTAAACATTTGGCACGTACGCGTATCTTGTTGCACATTGTTGATGTTCAACCGATTGATGGTTCAGACCCAGCATATAACGCCAAAGCAATTGTGGAGGAATTGAAAAAATTCTCTCCAACTTTGGCGAAATTGCCAGTGGTATTGGTGTTGAATAAAGTCGATCAACTTGATGAGTCAACTCGTGAAGAATGGTGTCAGCATATTCTTGATGAAATTCAGTGGGAAGGTCCAGTATTCCAGACTTCTGGCTTGATGTCGGAAGGCACCAAAGATGTTGTGTACTACTTGATGGATGAAATTGAGCAACAACGCGAACGTGAAGTTGAAGATCCTGAATACGCTGCAGAAATGAAAGCATTCCGTGATCAGCTTGAAGCTGAAACACGTGAACAAACTATTGCGGCGAAAGAAGCTTATCGTGAAATGCGTCGTCAACAACGTCTTGAAGGTCTGTTGGACGATGATGAAGATGATGAAGATGGCGATGATGATAGCAATATGGAAGTGTTTTACGTACGTTAAGCTCTGAAAATATGAGTAACTGAGGACAAGATGATAGAAGTGGTGGATGGGCAACGTCAGCTCAAGGATTGCAAACGAATCGTTGTTAAAATCGGATCATCTTTACTCACAGCAAATGGGCAAGGTTTAGATATTGCAGCAATTTCGCATTGGGCGAAACAAATTGCAGTTCTACACAATGCAGGACACGAGATTATTCTAGTGTCTTCAGGTGCTGTGGCTGAAGGTATGGTTCGAATGAAATTGATCAACCGACCCACTGATTTACCGAGTCTTCAGGCATGTGCTGCTATTGGTCAAATGGGCTTAATTCAAACGTGGTCGAGCGTATTAGAAAAGCATGCTATTCAAACCGCGCAAGTTTTATTGACCCATGATGACTTAGCAGACCGTCGTCGTTATTTAAACTCTTGCGATGCTTTACAGCATTTAATTGATTGGCAGGTGATTCCTGTCATTAATGAAAATGATACTGTGTCGACTGACGAAATTCGCTTTGGTGATAACGATACTTTAGCTGCTATGGTTGCAGGGCAAGTCCATGCCGATTTACTTATTATCTTAACCGATCAGCAAGGTATGTTTGATTCTGATCCACGTTCTAATCCGAATGCGAAACTGTTTCATACCGTTCGCGCATTGGATGAAAGCCTATTTGATATGGCTGGTGGTGGTGGGAAGTTTGGTCGTGGTGGTATGTTGACCAAAGTTCGTGCAGCGCGTTTAGCCGCGAAATCAGGTTGTCCAACACTAATTGCCAGTGGTGAAAGTGATCAAGTGCTTGCTCGCCTAATGTCTGGTGAGTTGCTCGGAACATTGTTTATTACAGACAATGACCGTATGACCGCACATCAACAATGGTTAGCAGCGCATTTACAAACAGCCGGTCGTTTGGTTTTAGACGATGGTGCCGTAAATGCGATTAAAGACAATCACCGTAGTTTATTACCAGTCGGGGTAAAAGCGGTGGAAGGACATTTCGATCGTGGTGATGTGGTTGAATGTGTCGATAGTCAAGGTGGTCGTGTGGCAGTAGGACGTGTCAACTTTAGTTCACGTTCGGCTGACATCGTGAAGGGTTTGTCTTCAGATAAAGTTTATCAAGTTTTAGGTGAAGCGCGTTCTTTAGAAATGATTCATCGTGACCATATGGCGATTTACTAAAAATTTCGTCATAAAAAATCCCGCTTTTGAGCGGGATTTTTTTTATGCAATCTAAATTTATTTGATATAACCTTTTTCAATCAGTGGCTTAAATAGAAAATAATGTACTCTTAATACAAACTGCATAATCATTACTTTGTATTGATTCCATATAGCTAAACCAAAAAAATTCAATACAAAGGCAAGGAAAAAAGCCCCAAGCATATCTAAAGGGAAGTGCACGCCCAAATAAACCCGTGACCATGCAACCAACCATGCTATGGCTATTAAAATTATACCAATGGAACGTTTTGCTGAGAAAAAATATGCAAAGGCAATACTGCTGAAAATTAGCATATGGTCACTGGGAAAAGAGCCATTGGGTGAGTGATAAATTAGAGTACGCCCAACGTCCATCATAAAAGGACGTGGATGATAAAAACTATGAGAAATAATTTGGCTGAACAAAAGTGCCGCGCAGGTAAAAATAAAAGCCTTAATTATTTGTTTTTTTATGGCGAAACTGCCTCTAAGCCAAAAAAATAAAAATATTAGTAACATGATGTAAAACAAATCATTGGCAATGAAAATTGCAAAAACAATCATCCAATCAGTCGCATGACTGGATGCATTAATCCATTCAAAAAGGCTGAGATTTAATTCGGAAAGCGACATAATGAAAATTGATGCCAAGAGAAAAAATAACCCGATAATCTATCAGAATCATTAAATGACGACATAAAAAAAGACCACAGATTTGTAGTCTTTTTTAGAGAGTAGAAATTTAATTTATAATAAAAATATTAGAAATCAAATGAAGTTTGTAGGAAGAAAGTACGAGGCTGACCTACATATTTACCGCCAGTAGCGTCAGATGAACGGGTGAAATACTGTTTATCAAATACATTTTTAATCCCTGCCGCAACTTTTAAACCGCTTAGCTGTTGACCAAAGTCATAGCCTGTACGTACTGCAAAAGTTGAATAACCTGGGATATCGCCTATGCGGCCATCGGCTGTTTCTACAGTTTGATAAACATTATCCGAACCTGGGGAATGCTGCTTAGATTGAGCAAACATATCAGCATTCACGCTCCATGCATCATATTTATAGCCTAAGCCAATATTAGCAACATGGCGTGAATAGAATGGCAAGTCTTTTCCTTCAAAGTTGCCAGCTTCGGCGACTGCTTTGGTGAATGTATAGTTACCGTAAGCTTTTAAGCCTTCTAACGTATCAGCAACTGAACCAAAGTCATAGCTTAGGCCAGCTTCAACTCCTTTGTGGCTAGTCGCACCTAAGTCTGTCCAAATGCCGTTATTTTGTGCATCACGTTCTAGAATCAATTCTTTGTCAAAATCTAAATAGAACGCCGTTAATTCAGCATTGAGGCCATTACCTAAATACTTGGTGCCAATTTCATAGTTATTGGATTTTTCAGGGTGCAGACCATCTGTTGTGGATTGCGCAATATTATTGACCGCACGAGCTAATTGATTGTATTGCTGTGGGCCAAATGAAACTCCCGCATTGGCAAAGAAGTTCCAGTGATCTGTCGCTTTAAACATCAGAGCTAAGCTAGGTAAAAACTCTTCAGATTTAATAGATGGGTTAACGGTATTGTTCAATACACCATTGGTGTATGCACTGAAGTCATTGTGGGTATCAATCGACTCAAAACGCACACCAGGTGTAATGGTCCATTGACCAAGTTCGAAACGGTTATCAATATAGATTGCATGTGCTTTGGTACCACCGTCACTGGTGGTATTGGCAAGGCGTTCGCCAGGCGTACCTGTCAATGTATTATATGGTGCTGTACGCCCAGAAAACTCAGAACTTTCTTCTTCTAAATAACGATACCCGACAGTGACTTCATTATTCATATCGCCCAATGAGTAAGCTCTTGAATAACGAGGTTCTATACCAAAATATTTGTAGTCACGTGGTGAGTTACTAATTCGGCTGTTTGTTGTATTGGCGATAGCAGATTCAAGATCACTGGTACGGAATGAATCGACATAGTAGCCTAAGATTTCAAAGTTATTCACATCATCTTTGTGGCTATATTTCACAGAAACATCTGAGCGTCGACCTGCAAAGTAATTGCGATATTGGTTGGACTGATACGGATTTTTTGCATATTGTGCAGCAGTTAAACCTTCAGGCATTTCACCACGACCCTCGTAGTGATGCAAATTTAACGCAATCTGGTCTTGATCTGTAATGCTGTAAGACGATTTCAGCATTACATCATCAATATCAATTTTGTTGTTGTTTTCACGGTAGTTGTTGCCTTTGGTACCTGAATATAGCAGGGCTAAGCCTAAGCCATTTTCCATGGTACCGCCGACAAAAAGATTCGGGCTGAATTTGCTTTGATCTGTACCAGATGCATATTCTGTGGTTAAGCCAATAGAGCCTGAGAATTCTTCTGGAATACTACGAGTTGCAAAGTTAATAATACCACCTACGTTTTGTGGCCCAAAACGTACAGAACCTGCGCCACGTACTACGTCAACAGATTCAATATTGCCTAAAGAAACAGGCGCCATAGACAGCTGTGGCTGACCATAAGGCGCGAATGACATCGGTACGCCATCCATGAGTACAGTTGAACGAGGAGAAAGGCGCGAAGTTAAACCGCGAACGCCCATATTTAGGGAAACGTCGCTACCGCCAGTACCGTTACTTTCTTGAACTTGAACACCAGGAACTTGGCGCAAAGCATCTTTAATGGATGTAGATACTGTTTCATCTAAGCGTTTACGGTCAATAATGGTTCGTGCACCTGCATGTTTTTGCACTTTTTCAGCATTTGCATTTTCTAACCAGTTACCTTGTGCTTGTAAGGTAATGGTTTGTAAGGTGCTGACTGAGGATGTGCTTGACTCTTCAGCAAAAGCAGCTTGGCTGATTGCATAAGTAAGCGCAACTTTAATCGCTAAAGTTAAAGGTGAAAATTGGGTGGGTTTAGCAACACCAAATTGAGTTGAGATATGTGACATAACAGAAATCGATTTTCAAATTTCGTGTATGTTAAAGGGTTTAGTGATACATTTAAATAATAATAGTTATTACTTATTACTATGGTATTTGAATTTTTATAATAAAATTTCTATTCAAATGAAAAATTCATGCAATAGAAAGATAAATAAAAACCGTGTATAGCACACGGTTTTTAGATGATGAAGAATTAAACTATTATTTAAACTGGATTGTACCGGTTGCATTCACAGTTATTTTAGATTCACCTGCCGCGACATCTTGCGCATCTGCTGCCTCAGCGCCTGAAAATTTTGCCATACTCGCACGCATCATGATCGGTTGTGGGTAAGAGTTATTGGTATTTAAGTTTAGATTAACCAAGTTATAGCCTGATTTATTCCATGCTTGACTTAAGGTTAAGGCACGTTGCTGAAAGTTTTTAGAAGCCTCTACCATTAACTCATTTTCGACTTTTTTACGTTGGGCATCAGAAACACTAAAATTAATGGATTGTGTTTGAAAATTTTGTTGTAGTTCACTGACCAATTGGCTTGCAGCTTTAAAGTCAGTACTTTCAATTTGAATTTCGGCATGACCACGCCATTCTTTAAGTTTACGGCTATCATTGTCATAAATTGGATAAGTAGTTTGAGAACCTGTTTCCACTTTTACTTGCGGGTATTTCTTGGCTGAAGCCATGGCTTGATTCATTAATTGTGTAATTTGTACAGCAAGCTCAGCGGGTTGTTTATTACTTTTTTCAATGTATAAAACAGCATGCATTTCATCATTAGAAACTTTGCGTGCAGCTTCCGCTTGTATATTGACTAGATTGTAATTGAGTTGCTCATTTTGTTGAGCAAAAGCTGGTGTAGCTAAAGCAGAAGCTAAAACTAGAGATGAGAGAGTTAAATAACGCATTTCTTTGACCTATTTTTTGTAAGTAAAATTTGAAGTTATATTGATGATACTAAAGTGTGTTTATGTTGGATTTGAGCAGGTTTTGTGGTGGGTTTGTAAAAATGGATGAAATCAAATAAATAGCATCTATCAATATAACTAAAAGAAAATTATACACTTATGAATTAATTTGTATGAAATTTCGCTGTATTATCATTATTTTTCAATCAAAGCATAAAAAAATGAGGTTTTCTTTCTTCTGTCACAATGTAAGATGAAAATTCAACCTATAGATTAGTTTGATTTTTTTAATGAAATAGGAAGGATAAAGTGCCGAAAGTTGTTTATTTTTCAGAAAAATTCGGTATCATCCGCCCTCTAGTTATGACAAACAAATTCAAGTCTAACTAGATTCTATAAAGCACCGAGTCAACAGACCGCAAGTCACCCGACTTATTTCTTTCAACCCATATCAGAGATGGTAATTCGATATGAGCGTTTCTTCTGTAAATCCTGCCCCTAATTCTACTAACGAATACTATTTGACTCGCCAAAGCCAGATGGAATCCAATGTTCGTAGCTACCCACGTAAATTACCGTTGGCAATAGCAAAAGCTTTAGGCTGCTGGATTACTGATGTTGAAGGTACAGAGTACCTCGATTGTTTAGCTGGGGCAGGGACTTTGGCTTTAGGCCATAATCATCCTGCGGTGATTCAAAGTATTCAAGACACTTTAGCGAGTGGTCTGCCATTACATACTTTAGATTTAACCACGCCTTTAAAAGATGCATTTACTGAAGCATTACTTGAACAATTACCTGGTGGTAAGAAAGAGTATTGTCTACAGTTCTGTGGTCCATCTGGTGCAGATGGCACAGAAGCAGCTATTAAATTAGCAAAAACTTATACAGGTCGTAGTTCGGTGATTAGCTTCTCAGGTGGCTATCACGGAATGACACATGGCGCTTTAGCCATGACAGGTAACTTATCTGCGAAAAATTCGGTAAATGGCTTAATGCCAGGCGTACAGTTTATGCCATATCCGCATGAATACCGTTGCCCATTAGGTCTTGGCGGTGAAGCAGGTGTAGATGCCTTAACGTACTTCTTTGAAAACTTTATTGAAGATGTAGAAAGTGGTGTAACTAAACCTGCTGCCGTAATTCTTGAAGCAATTCAAGGTGAAGGTGGTGTTGTTACAGCACCGAACAAATGGTTGAAAAAAATCCGTGAAGTCACTGAAAAACACAACATTGTGTTGATTCTGGATGAAGTTCAAGCAGGGTTTGCCCGTTCAGGTAAAATGTTTGCCTTTGAACACGCAGGCATTGAGCCTGATGTAATTGTAATGTCGAAAGCGGTAGGTGGTAGCTTACCACTTGCAGTGTTGGGTATTAAGCGTAAGTTTGATGCTTGGCAGCCTGCGGGTCACACAGGTACTTTCCGTGGTAACCAATTGGCGATGGGTACTGGTCTTGCAACAATCAACACCATTAAAGAGCAAAATCTTGCGCAAAATGCACAAGAACGTGGTGATTTCTTACAAGCTGAATTTAAAAAATTAGCCGTAGAATTCCCATGCATCGGTAACGTACGTGGCCGTGGCTTAATGTTGGGTGTTGAGATTGTAGACGAACGTCAAACAGCAGATCACATGGGTTCATTACCGGGTGATTCTCAATTGGCAGCTGCTATCCAAACGGCTTGTTTCGATAACAAATTGTTGTTAGAGAAAGGCGGTCGTAACGGTACTGTAATTCGTTTACTTTGCCCACTCATCATCACTCAAGCTGAATGTGAAGAAGTCCTTGTTCGCTTTAAGAAAGCCATTGCTGAAGCACTTGTTGCTGTAAGAGGCGCATAATGGTTGATTTTGCAGAACATCGTAAAGCATTACTTTGCAATGATGCTCAGTCCATTGCTGACTACGAGTCAGCAATGGGTGAGGCGACTAAAGCAGTCGCAGCATGGTTGCACAATGACAAAATGTACACAGGCGGTAGCATTAAAGAGCTACGCAGCGCAATTGCGTTTAATCCTTCAAAAGAAGGTTTAGGTGTACACAAGTCGCTTGAACGTATGGTTAAGCTTTTCCTCAATAAAAGCTTGAAAGTACATCATCCGCATTCACTTGCGCATTTGCATTGCCCAACCATGGTCACCAGTCAAATTGCTGAAGTGCTTATCAATGCAACCAACCAATCGATGGATTCATGGGATCAAAGCCCAGCGGGTTCGTTGATGGAAGTTCAATTGATTGATTGGCTTCGTCAAAAAGTCGGTTATGGTGCAGGTCAGGCGGGTGTATTTACTTCTGGCGGTACACAGTCGAACTTGATGGGTGTATTGTTGGCGCGTGATGCATGTATTGCGAAAAACTGGAAAGATGAAAACGGCAAGCCGTGGTCTGTTCAGCGTGATGGTATCCCTGCGGATGCGATGCGTAACGTCAAAGTGATTTGTTCTGAAAATGCACATTTCTCTGTGCAAAAGAACATGGCAATGATGGGTATGGGTTTCCAATCGGTTGTGACTGTTCCTGTAAATGAAAATGCACAGATGGATATGGATGCCTTGGAAAAAACCATGGCTGATCTTCAAGCAGCAGGTAAAATCGTGGCATGTGTGGTTGCAACTGCGGGTACTACCGATGCAGGCGCAATTGATCCATTGAAGAAAGTACGTGAAATCACCAACAAATATGGTGCGTGGATGCATATCGACGCAGCATGGGGTGGTGCACTCATTCTTTCCAATGACTACCGTGACATGTTAGATGGTATCGAACTATCTGATTCTGTGACCCTCGATTTCCATAAGCATTATTTCCAAACCATTTCGTGTGGCGCGTTCTTGTTGAAAGACGAAGCGAACTATCGTTTCATGCATTATGAAGCTGAGTACTTAAACTCGGCTTATGATGAAGAACATGGTGTGCCAAATCTTGTGTCGAAGTCACTACAAACGACGCGTCGTTTTGATGCGTTGAAATTGTGGATGACGGTAGAATCATTAGGTGAAGAGCTTTATGGTTCAATGATCGACCATGGTGTGGTTCTAACACGTCAAGTTGCTGATTATATCAATGCAACTGATGGTTTAGAGATGTTGATTGATCCACAATTTGCTTCTGTATTGTTCCGTGTGATTCCTGAAGGTTATCCAACAGAATTGCTTGATACATTGAATCAAAACGTTGCAGATGAATTGTTTGCGCGTGGAGAGGCGAATATTGGTGTCACTAAAGTCGGTCAAGTTCAATCCTTGAAAATGACTACTTTAAGTCCAGTAGCGACTTTAGATAACGTGAAGAACTTGCTTAACCTTGTGTTAGTAGAAGCAGATCGTATCAAAGGGCCAATTCAAGCTGGTACTTATGTGACAGCAATTGACTAAGCGAATGTAAATAATTTTAAGTTAAAAGAAAAGCCAGTTTTATAACTGGCTTTTTTTATACACGTTAGGAAGCCGTGATCAAAGCATAATTTTTTTCTGTGCTTTGATCATTTTAATAGCACTTTCTAAAGTAAGCTGTTCATCATAAAATTTGTGTATAAGATGGATTTTAATTCACGTGATGAGTCACCAACTAAAAAGTATTAATTTATGATCAATATATTGTTTTTATTTGGTGTTTTTTTGATTAAAAATAAATTTGGTTGTCGTGATTAAAATTTATAATGAGTAAAAAATAAGTGGTAAAGATTGTAGCGCATATATTTTTCAATGTTGTGCAGATGTTTTGATATATGCTTAAAAAAAGTGATGATCGTACTTTTTAAAATTGTAAAATTCAGCTGCCAAGATTGGACTAAATCCAGTTTTGCCAAGTAATTTTCGATACACACTAGAGTGGTGATCTGTCAGAAAACGTGCTTTTATAGGTTAATTTATAGTCAGGTATTCGGTATGGTTTACGGCAAATAGGTACAAATAATGATGTGTTCTAAGTCATCAAGGGTAATATTACATTCATCATGATTGGTATGGAACATCGTAGGATGATCTTTTGTCATAAATATGGTCATTGAATATTTCTTTAATTTTTTAAGTCAAAACAAAGTTTTAGTTATTTTTATAAAGTGCGTGAGTATTGTGGATGAACGCATAAATTTACTTAAAATGTACAGATCATTAAAGTGTCATAAAGCTGTAACTTCATTGTCATATTTTAAACTCAAAATGCAGATATCGAAAAAGTACAAAACTTTATAAAAAGTAGCGTGCTTCAAAATTGCATCTAATGAAGAGAGAAAAGAATGCGCTTAAATCATATCGCACTTGCTTTAGCAGTTTCAGGAGCAGTTGTAGCAACAACAGCAAATGCAGCTCGTGACACAATCCAAATCGCTGGTTCTTCAACTGTTTTGCCATACTCAAGTATTGTTGCAGAAGAGTTTGGTAATACTTTTCCACAATTTAAGACACCTGTTGTTGGTTCTGGTGGTACATCTGGTGGTTTAAAGCAATTCTGTCAAGGCGTAGGTGATAACACGATCGATATCGCCAATGCATCTCGTAAAATTAAAGATACTGAACTGGCTGCATGTAAAAAAGCTGGTGTGAATCAAATTATTGAAATAAAAGTCGGTTATGACGGTATTGTATTTGCGTCTAACTCAAAAAAAGCCGCTTATAAACTTCGTCCACAACATGTATTTGCAGCACTAGCAGCACAATTACCATCGAATGGTAAGTTGGTTGCAAACCCGTATACGAATTGGAATCAAATTGACAAATCACTTCCAAATGAACCAATTACATTGGTCATTCCAGCTTCTAACCATGGTACACGTGAAGTATTCCAAGAAAAAATGGTTGAAGCAGGTTGTGAATCTTATGAATACTTTAAAAAGTTAGATAAAGATGCTCAGAAAAAAGCATGCTCTACTTTCCGTAAAGATGGCAAAGTGATTGAAATTTCAGGTGACTACACAGAAACACTGGCACGTTTAAAAACCTCTCCAAGTGCAGTTGGTGTATTTGGTTTAGGTTTTTATGATCAAAACCGTGACAAATTACGTGTAGCGACAGTCAATAATGTTGTGCCATCAGAGAAAACAATTCTAAATGGTTCTTACCCAGTATCACGTCCATTGTTCTTTTACGTGAAAGGTGAGCACCTTAAATCAATCAAAGGTTTACAACAATATTCTGAGTACTTCTTAAATAAGAAAGTTTCAGGTAAAGGTTCTAAATTAGAAAAATCTGGTCTTATTTCAATGTCTGATAAAGAACGTGTAAAAGTTCTTGCAGATTTGAAAGCAGGCAAAGCCGTTAAGTAATTAGGATGAATAAGCTGGTGCTAGGAGAGTTCTTAGCATCGGCTTTTTTTGCAAAGATAAGGTTTTTTCAAAGCATGAAAATTGAAAAAATGCCGGAGAATACATGAATCTGCTACTCATAGGTGTGTTATTGGCATTGATTGCCGTAGCCTATCAAATCGGGTTATCTAAAAGCCGTAACCTAGCAGGTAAGGGAAATAACTCTGCGAAGTTGCACTCTCGTCCCGGATATTACGGTGCATTGGTTGCTTTATGGTGTGGTATCCCTGCTTTTTTAATTTTACTTGTTTGGAATCTAGTTGAACCCAATGTTTTGCAATATTTAATTTTACAAAATGTTCCAGCAAATATTACAGCAAACTTAGATGTCGCTGGCATAGATGTACTGATTGATCGAATTAAAGCAATTGCTTCAGGTTTTGGTGTGAGTGACACACCCGCAGCTTATGAAGTTGCAGCAGCAGAGCATTTAGCTAAGTTTGAAAAAGTAAGTGGATTAGCAAAGTTTGCTGTCGTCATTTGTGCTGCAATGTTAGGTTTGATTTGGGCAAAGAAACGGGTCAGTCAAAATTATCGTGCACGTAATCAAGTTGAACGTACCATCAATGTTATTTTGATTTTATGTTCAGGGGTTGCAATTCTGACAACGATTGGCATTGTGATGTCAATGTTTAAGGAAGCAGTTCATTTTTTCAATTTTGTTTCTCCAATTGATTTTTTCTTCGGAACTGAATGGAATCCTGGTTTTAGTACATCGGGAAATGCTGAAGGAAGTTATGGTTTACTGCCTCTCATTTGGGGCACACTCATGGTCAGTGGTGTCGCATTACTGGTTGCCGTACCATTGGGTTTGATGATTGCGATTTATTTGGCAGAATATGCATCGCCAAAATTTAGATCTTGGGCCAAACCCGCCATTGAAGTGTTAGCTGGTATTCCGACCATCGTTTATGGTGTATTTGCACTGATGGTGATTGGACCCGCTTTAAAATTAATAGGTGCAGCCGTTGGTCTTGAAATTAATGTAACCAGTGCTTTAACAGCAGGTTTTGCCATGGGGATTATGATTATCCCATTTGTATCTTCACTTTCAGATGACATTATTACGCAAGTCCCACGTTCACTACGTGATGGTTCTTTAGGTCTAGGTGCAACAAAATCTGAAACGATTCGTCAAGTGGTACTGCCAGCCGCATTGCCAGGGATTACGGGTGCATTTTTATTGGCTGTGTCCCGTGCTGTCGGTGAAACCATGATTGTGGTGCTTGCGGCAGGAAATAGCCCTTTACTTCATGTTAATCCTTTTGAAGCAGTATCGACCGTCACCGTAACGATTGTGAAGCAATTAACGGGTGATACAGATTTCGCAAGCCCTCAAGCCTTGGTGGCGTTTGCACTCGGTTTGACTCTGTTTGTCATTACGCTAGGTCTTAATATTGTAGCACTCTATATTGTGCGTAAATATCGTGAGCAATACGAATGAGTACATCAAATACATCTCCAACGGATCAAAATGTATTTGATCCTCGTGCAGCTGCGGAATTACGCGAAAAACGTAAAGCTAGAATTGCAAGTTCATTGTCAAAGCGCCATCGTAAAGAAAACGCATTTCGCTTTGTAGGCTTCTCTTCTGTGGTTATCGGACTTGCCTTTGTCGCTTTATTGTTTGGTAGTATTTTATATAAAGGTCTTCCTGCATTTTGGCAAGCCAGTATGACGGTTCCTGTTTATTTTGATCCTACATTGATTAATGCTGGCCCTAGACCAACGCAGAAAGTAGGCGAGTCTCCAGCACTCTACCAAGAGCGTTTTATAGAATGGCAAACTAAAATGGGCATGGTCGATTGGGATGCTTTGATTGCCAATGGTTTAATCGCCAAAGATCCATCATTAGCCAATTATCGTGATGACTTAAGTAGCTTATATACCAGTTCAGAAGCCTATCGGATTCGGGATATGGTCTTTAAAGATCCTGCTTTAATTGGTAAAAAAGTTGAGTTGAACTTCTTAGCAGATGCCAATATTGATGTCTGGTTAGCGGGGAATATTGATCGCTCATTACCCGATGATCAGCAACAATTAAGCCCCGAAATCCGTAAGCTCTCTGACGATCTTGCTGCAAAAGGAATTATTCAGCGTACATTCAATACGCAGCTTTTTACTAATCCAGACTCCCGTAGTTCACCTGCAACAGCTGGTTTAGCGGGTGCATTCATGGGCTCATTGTTCATGATGCTGATCGTGATTTTTATCTCGATTCCATTAGGGGTGGCAAGTGCGATTTATCTAGAAGAATTTGCACCTAAAAATTTCATTACAGATGTTATTGAAGTGAATATCAATAATCTTGCGGCTGTGCCATCAATCGTCTTTGGTTTGCTAGGTGCTGCAATTTTTATTGGTTGGATGCATTTACCTATTTCTGCACCTTTGGTCGGTGGCTTGGTTTTAAGTCTAATGACACTACCAACAGTGATTATTACGACTCGGGCCTCGTTAAAAGCAGTGCCACCATCTATTCGTCAAGCAGCTTTGGGAATTGGTGCATCACGAATCCAAACTGTTTTTCACCATGTTTTACCTTTGGCTTTGCCTGGAATCATGACGGGCTCTATTATTGGTATCGCACATGCTTTAGGTGAAACAGCACCTTTATTATTGATTGGAATGAGTGCATTTGTAGCGAATATTCCTGTATCACCTTTAGATCAATCAACGGCTTTACCGGTCCAAGTTTATTTATGGCAGGGCAATGAATTACGTAACTTCTTTGAAGGACGTACTGCTGCTGCCATTATTGTCTTACTGGCACTGATGGTGGGCTTAAATAGCCTTGCAATTTGGTTACGTAAAAAATTTGAAGTGCGCTGGTAGAGAGGGCAATATATGAATACTGTAACTGCATCAAAAACAAATTCCTTAGAGCAGGATGAATCCGTGAATCAAGAACAGAAACAATTTATATCTTCCGAAGCAGATAAAAAACGTCAAGGGACTTCATTTGTTTCTCAATTTGATACCCAAACTTCGGCAAAAAAAGAAGCAAAAACAGCTAACGTGAAAATTAGTACTTCAGATGTACATGTATATTATGGTGAAGCAGAGGCAATCAAAGGGATTGATCTGAATATTTATGAAAATGAAGTGATTGCTTTTATTGGTCCATCAGGTTGTGGTAAATCGACTTTCTTACGTACTTTAAACCGTATGAATGACACGATTGATTCGTGTCGTATAACGGGTAAAGTAATGTTAGATAATCAAAATATTTATGATCCAAGCCTTGATGTGGTTCTATTACGAGCACAAGTGGGGATGGTATTCCAAAAACCAAACCCATTTCCAAAGTCAATTTTTGACAACGTCGCTTATGGTCCAAAGCTTCACGGTTTAGCGCGTGATAAATATGACCTTGAAGAAATTGTTGAAAATAGTTTGCATAAAGCCGGTCTTTGGAATGAAGTGAAAGACCGTTTAAATCAGCCGGGTACAGGTTTGTCTGGTGGTCAACAGCAGCGTTTATGTATTGCACGTACCATTGCTGTTAGCCCAGAAGTGATCCTGATGGATGAACCGTGTTCTGCGCTTGACCCAATTGCAACGGCAAAAATTGAAGAACTGATTTCAGAGCTGTCTACACAATATACGATTGCCATTGTGACGCATTCAATGCAGCAAGCAGCGCGTGTTTCAGATCGTACTGCTTATTTCCATCTAGGTGATTTAATTGAAGTGAATGCGACCGAAAAAGTATTTACCCAACCGGATCATCAATTAACAGAAGCCTATATTACTGGTCGTTTTGGTTAATCCAATGACCGCATAAAAAAGAGCCGTTAGGCTCTTTTTTATTTTTAATCAAAGATATATTGAACTAGATTTATACTTCTCAAATCGCTTATTTTTGTTTATCGGGTTGAAATTCGCGACATAAAAGAGGCTTTATAACGGCTAAAATGCTTATAAGAGTAGCAGAATAAAAAATCAGATGATTTGGATCAAAAATCATATTGAATTTTTGATATTTTGACCTCATGTTAAGGTTAACTGTAAATACAATTAGAGAAATTATTTTATATGCTATTTCACACCCCGAAATTACCTGCTGAAATTCGAATCAGCCATTTAAATGCACGTGTAAATGAACAACGAAAAAAAATTGCACAAACCACAGCATCTAGATTTGAACTATTACAATTGACTCAACAGCTTTCAAAAGAAGCACGTTTACGTAAAAAGAATAATCAAAAAGTTTATGTCCTCGATTTTAAAGGTGACACAGCGGCATCTGCGGTGGAAAGTTTACGCGAAGAAATTACCTTAATTTTAACCACAGCAAAAGCAGGTCGTGATCGAGTAGTACTTCGCTTGGAAAGTCCGGGTGGTATGGTACATGGTTATGGTCTAGCTGCGGCACAACTGGTACGTTTACGTGATGCTGGGTTTAACCTCACCATTTGTGTGGATAAAGTCGCGGCAAGCGGTGGCTATATGATGGCATGTATTGCCAATGAAATTGTTTCTGCGCCATTTGCAGTGGTCGGTTCAATTGGTGTGGTTGCACAAGTGCCCAATTTTAATCGTTTGTTGAAAGAACATCATGTCGATTTCGAGTTATATACCGCAGGTCAATTTAAACGTACTGTAACCATGTTTGGTGAAAATACGGCTGAAGGTAAAGCAAAATTCGAAGAAGAGTTACAGCAAACACATGAATTATTTAAGCACTTTATTGAAAAATACCGTCCACAATTGAATGTTGAGAAAGTGGCTACAGGGGAGCATTGGTATGGTAAAGATGCACTTGAGTTAAACTTGCTGGATAAACTACAAACCTCAGATGAATATTTGCTTAGTTTGTTGGCACAGCACGATGTCTATGTGATTGATACACGTCGTAAGCCGACTTTAGGTGAAAAGTTAGGTTTGCAAGCAGCACAGATGGCAGATGGTTTAGTGCCAGCAGTCATGAATAAAATCATGGAAACTTTAGCGAATAGTAATTCAAGCTTAGTGCAAATGCGTGATCCGAAACTTTAATAATAAAGTTTGATTAAGATTTTAAAGCATACTTAGGTATGCTTTTTTTGTAGCCATATTAAAGAGTTATACTAATATTGTTTCATGATTGTTTATCTATAAAATGGCAAGGTTTCTTATTGTCTTGGGGGCGGCATAGTCGGAAGACTTTTGAACGAATTACACTACAACTAGATGATTCTAAATATTTCCGCCATTTTAGATTTGTTGAAAGTTTGGTGCGTAAGAATAAAGACGATCATGTTTGTTTTGAATTTCATGATCGTCAGAAAAACTCACAGTTATCCGAATCGATAATTTTAAAATGGATTGAGCCGACCTCGATTCAGCAATAAACAATCGATGTAGCAGCTTCGTTATTTAGGGATTAGCGATGTTTGGAAACTTTAATTAAGCAGATCAGGCCAGTAATGATTGCGCCAATAGTCGCCAGCAGCATATCTTGATGAGCATCCCAGATATCTCCTTGTTGTCCATTATAGTTTTCTGCTTCTTCAGGAGATAAACGCATTGCAATCCACCATTCAATCCATTCATATACGAGGCTGCTTGCCATGACAAATTGAATAATAAGCAGAAATAAAACCCATGGTTTTAGGGTGGGAAGCCAAACTTGAAATAAGCGGTAGAAAAAAGGATACAGCAATAAACCATAAGCAATATGAACTAAACGGTCGTACATATTGCGTGACCAGCCAAAAGCTTCATTTATATCAAAGTTAAAATATTGCATGAACCATTCATTATAGGGTACATAAGAATAGAGATAATGTGCGCCAAGAATATGAATGAGTAAAAATAAAATATAGAGGAAAAAACTGTAATAACTTAGCCCAATTTTTTTAAAACAAATAAACAGGACAATTAGCATAAATACTGTACCAATCTGATGCAGTATATAAGAGGGTAATTCTAATGGTTGAATACTTGCAATAATAATTGCAATGGCTAAAAAACCTAAAAGAAGCCAGTGTTTTAAGCTGAATTGATATTCAATCATTTTATTTTTTTCGACTATAAAGTATTGGAATTATAATGAAAAAGCGAAGCCGAAGCTTCGCTTTTTGATATTAAAATTTAATTAGATTTTAGTAATTAAATCTTTAATTTGTTTGGCTTGTTCAGCAGCATTACCTGTATAGGTTGCAGGTGTCATCTCAGCTAAACGTGCACGATCCGCAGCAGGAACAACTGCAAGTTCATGACCATTAACGAAGTCCACCATCATTTCACGTGTCATTGCTTGACCGCGAGTAAGGGCTTTTAATTTTTCGTATGGTTTTTCTACGTTGTAGCGACGCATAACAGTTTGAATTGGTTCAGCCAAAACTTCTTGAGCATGATCTAAATCTTCAGCAATACGTGCGGCATTCAGCTCTAATTTACCAATACCTTTTAAGCAAGCATCAAAAGCAATTAAGCTTTGTGCAAAACCAACACCCATGTTACGAAGAACAGTAGAGTCAGTTAAGTCGCGCTGCCAGCGAGAAATCGGAAGTTTTTCACCCAAATGAGCCAATACTGCATTGGCTAAACCTAAATTACCTTCAGAGTTTTCAAAATCAATTGGGTTGACTTTGTGTGGCATGGTTGAAGAACCAACTTCACCTTCTTTCAAACGTTGTTTGAAGAAACCTAAAGAGATATAACCCCAAACGTCACGGTTAAAATCGATCAAAATAGTATTGAAGCGACGTAACGCATCAAAAAGTTCCGCCATGTAATCATGTGGTTCAATTTGCGTGGTGTACGGGTTAAATGCTAAACCTAAAGATTCAACAAATGCTTGTGAATGTGTAGGCCAGTTAATGTCTGGATAAGCTGAATAATGTGCATTGTAGTTACCCACAGCACCATTGATTTTACCCAAAAGTTCAACATTGTTAAATTGTTTGATTTGGCGCGCAAGGCGATAAGCCACGTTTGCCATTTCTTTACCCAAAGTGGTTGGGCTAGCTGTTTGACCATGGGTACGAGACAACATTGCTTGTTCAGCATGTGTTTCCGCTAAAGTCGCAATTGCATCGATAATGCTTTGCATAGAAGCAACAAGAACCTCACGACCATTTTTTAACATGAGAGCGTGAGACAAGTTATTGATGTCTTCAGAAGTACAGGCAAAGTGAATAAATTCACCGGCATCTTTCAATTCATCAATATGCGCAATTTTTTCTTTCAGGAAATATTCAACCGCTTTTACGTCGTGGTTGGTGGTACGTTCAATCTCTTTAATGCGGTTTGCATCGTCTTCCGAGAAATCAGTCACAATTGCATCTAAAGCAATATTAGTTGCTGCTGAAAAAGCAGGAACTTCAATAATTTCAGGACGGTTTGCAAGCGCTTGTAACCAACGCACTTCAACAGTCACACGAGCATGGATTAAACCGAACTCAGAGAGGAAAGGACGGAGAGCATCACATTTGCTCGCGTAGCGTCCATCTAATGGAGAAAGTGCGGTTAAAGCGTTCATAGCGATTCCTTAAACTTTGGAATTAAACGTAAAACAAAACTCGCACAGCATCAGTTAAACCACCTGATACTGTAAACGAGCAAGATCTTGGATATCTTGGAGCAGCTTACGCTTACTGAAAATCATGCCCCATGAACTGCCACCCAACTGACGCCATAAATGCGCCATTTGTAAGCCAGTAAACAGGGAAGCGCGAATACGATTGGTGTGAGAAGCATCTTTAAAGGCTTCTGCACTGCCTTTTACCATAATGCGTGGACTAATTTGTCCCGCAGTTTCAATATAGGTTTGGGCAAGGTTGGCAATAATACTGGGATGCAGATAATTATTGTCAAAGAAAGACAGCTGTTTCAAAATTTTCTGTTGAGATTGTTCAATAATCTCAACGAACTTAGGATTGCCATAGACTTTCTTTTCTAACTGCAACAGTGCCATGGCATAGCTCATCGGCAATTTGGTATTAGAAAGTTTAGGTAAACGAGACTTAGGCGACGTATTAAATGGCTGGGTAATACTGTTTTCTAGCGTTTTTAAGCCTAAAGAAAGATCGGCAAGTTGATTGAAAAAATACAGTGTTTGACAGGATTCATTGGCACTTGGACGAATATTGAGGCTGGCTTTGATGAGTTTTTCTAAGTAGAAACTACCACTTTCACCGACATTTTGCTGCCCCGACATGGCAGTCATATGCGTCAGCTGTGTCGATTGAAACACAGCTGCTAATGCCAAAGCTCTATTTTGGCGAACATTCAAAGTTTGAGGCTGTTGAAAGGGTAACTCAGCCATGCCTATCGCTTCCTTTTAAATAAAATCAGGTTTTGGCGCATTGGTATGATGAATCACACCACCACCTAAACAAACTTCATTTGCGTAGAACACTACACTTTGTCCAGGAGTCACCGCACGTTGCGGCTCATCAAATTCAACCCGTACACCATTGGGTGAATTCGGGTCTTTAAATATTACACAGGCTTGGTCAGGTTGGCGATAACGCGTTTTAGCAGTACAACGGAAACCTGACTCAGGAATCTCTTGTTCGCCAGCCACCCAGTCAATTGCTTCACTCCAAAGCACTGTACTTTGCATGAGTGGATGTTCATGACCTTGACCAATCACGAGGCGGTTGTTTTCAATATCTTTATAAAGAACAAACCATGCACCTTCAGACTCGCCTTTTAAGCCGCCTAAACCAATGCCACCACGTTGACCGAGCGTATAGTACATTAAGCCGTGATGTTCACCAACCTCTTTACCCGTATCGAGTAGAATTTTTCCAGATTGTGCAGGTAAGTATTGTTTTAAGAAGTCATTAAAGCGACGTTCGCCAATAAAGCAAATACCGGTTGAATCTTTTTTCTTGGCTGTTGCTAAATCGAGTTCTTCTGCAATACGACGTACTTCAGGTTTTTCAATTTCACCGACAGGAAACAACGTTTTGTTAATTTCACGCCCATGTACAGCATGCAAAAAATAAGTTTGGTCTTTATTGCTGTCCACACCACGTAATAAAGGTGCATATTCATCACCTTTAGAATTGGTCATGGTTTCACCGCGACGCGCATAGTGACCTGTTGCAATAAAGTCTGCACCTAAGTTCATGGCATGGTCGATGAAAGCACGAAATTTAATTTCTTTATTACATAAAATGTCAGGGTTTGGGGTGCGACCCGCAGCATATTCAGCCAAAAAGTGCTCGAATACACGATCCCAATATTCCATTGCAAAGTTAGCAGTATGGAGTTTGATGCCAATTTTGTCACACACAGCTTGTGCATCGGCAAGGTCATCCATTGCCGTGCAATATTCCGTGCCATCATCTTCTTCCCAGTTTTTCATGAAAAGTCCTTCAACTTGATAACCTTGTTGAAGAAGAAGTGCTGCAGAAACAGAAGAATCTACACCACCAGACATACCGACGATGACACGTTGTTGCATAGGATTAGGCATCCAAATTTGAAATTAAAGGAGAGTTTTGGTGCTCATAAACGAGCGATAAAGGATATTTTTGACCAGATAAAGCATCTTTTACGGCTTTAGTCACTAGGGGACTACGTGCTCGTGCAGATTCAATCAGCTCATCTACAGTCATCCACACCGCACCAACAATATCGGTATCCAGTTTAGCATCAGGATAATGTTCAACATCACGGGCTAAAAAGCAAAAACGATAGTAAGTACGATCGGAGAACATTGGCGGTGTATAGGTGTATATACCGAGCAATGATTCAATTTCGACATTATAGCCAGTTTCTTCCATGGTCTCGCGAATTGCGGCTTGAATAAGCGTTTCACCACATTCAACATGACCCGCAGGCTGATTGAATACAGTATGCGTAACACCTTCAGTATGTTCTTCAACAAACAGGAATTTTCCGTCTTTTTCAACAACTGTGGCTACGGTAACGTGAGCTGTCCAAGCGGTCATAAAACAGAACCATGGGAGTAAAGGGGGTATTCTACAAAATTTAGGGCGTGGTGGCTATGTTGAAAGGTTTTTTCTTTGAGAGTATGAAATAGACGATAACTCATTATAAATGTTAGCTTATCGACTTTCTGAAATAATGGTTAAATAATAAGCATGGAACACGACTATTCACGTAAAAAGCCCAATTGGTGAGGGTTGGATTTTGATTAAATACTTAAGTGATTGATTTATATAAAAATAAAAGGAGCATTTCGTATAAGGTGTATTATGTTAATTTTAGAAAAAGTAAATAAAATGATGTAGTAGCATCTATTATCAAATTAAGGAACTAATAATGGATAACGCTGAGTTTGTTGATGCACTTAGGCTCTATGTTCGAGATGCCGGAATCGAGGGTGTTATTTCTCGGTTAAAAAACCCACCTGGTAGAAGTGTTTCTCCCAAGATGAAAAATTTATCTGAATGGTATAATGGCTTATCAGAAGAAAATACTAGTAAAGTTAATACCATAATGGAGTTAGTTGCTCATGATGTCTTATTTGGTGTTTTTTCAGTATTAGATGGTGTTCGAATTATTGACGAAGAAAAAGGACAGTTTGAATTAACTTATAGAACTCAAAAAGATACATTCATACTAAATGATCCCTCTGAGATAGGATTATATGAGCTACTTAATTCATCGAACTAAAATTGGATCATGCACACAACAATAAAACATACTTATTAATCTTCCATTTAACATAATGGGCGTTATACGAAACGCGTTTCATTTAAGTTAATTATTTCAATTACTTAACTCATTTTAAAAATTCAAAAAACCATAAAAAAACCGACTCGGAAACAAGTCGGCTTTTTTATGTACAACTCTGGAATATATTGCCAATAAAATTGATCAATATTTAATCAAAATAGCACATTGTTGTACATTATCAACTCATCCACTGCTCAAATTATCCCCAATTTCTGCGGATAACCCTTGGGGTAAAATTTAAACAGTTTTGTACGCTTAGGCGCACATGGATTCAAGCCCTTTGCGGCTATACGACCTCACGCTTATTTCCTATCATGAGGACATAGAGAGCAGGATGCTCCAGATAAGAATAATAAGATCAGATACAGGGAATGTGAGGTACGACAGGAGTTATACCAACGCATCAAATATGTAAAAAAGCCCAACAGGATGTTGGGCTTTTTTATTATCTTTGATAAACATTTAAATCCAAGCATAATAGCTTATAAACTTTTGAATTATTTGCAAAATGAAAGAACCTTTAATAGATTATCCATGGAAAGATACTTTAGATAAAATCTTACAGAGTAAAACTCTAGAAGATAAAGATTTATTACCATTTTTATTTGATGTTGTTATGTCACTAGCATACATAGATTCAACAAATAATTTAGGTAATAGTTTAGAGGTATGTACTTCTGGAGATAGTCACTATAATGCCCACTTAGGTTTTATTAACTTATGCGCTAAATGTTATGCTCATAAAATTTGGCGATATCAAAAAGCAGCAAAACCATCTTCAGGTGCATTAGGTAAGTTAAGTAGTGAGTTAATATTAAAGTTCATCTCATCAAAATTTACAGAATTTGATCAAGTGCAAGTAATTGGGGGGACAAACTATGCAGATGCAATTATTCATCTTAAATCAGGTGAATTAATTTACGCTGAGGTTAAAAGTGCTCCTTTGATAACTTTTCCATTATTAGTACAGACTCCTTTCTCGGATATAGAAGACCACGAAAAATTGGAAATTACACATTCTCAATTACAAGAATGTGACTCTGCTTTATATATCAATGAGCATATAAGTATCCCTTTAGGTAAAGTACATTCGCACCTTTGGCCATTTCATGGTTTACTTGAATTTGTTGATAATATTGATAATAAGAAGCTAATGTATGCAGGTTTCGATCATTGGAAAAGAGCTAGAGACTTATATAAATCAAAAGATAAATCTGACCCAATTTTCTATTTAGTAAATGCCTGTGGGGCACCACCTCAAATCGCAAAAACAGAATTTGGTTGGCCAAAAAAAGAAGTTATTAGTGATTCAAAAACTAGTGCAGGGCTTGATAGAACTGATGATATTAAAAAAGGTATCTATCAAACACTAAAAATTGGGTCTAATCATAGACATGAGAATAATGTCAAAACGGCAATTATTTCCAACCTCCCAGCATATAGACACGAGCGCGAATATATTGATGATTTAATCCCTCTGATGTGGGGTGATCAAAAAGATATGTGTATTAATTCTGAAGTTGGTGAGTATATATCCAAAGAAAAGTTAAGATATGTTTTTGACTATATCATTACGTTAGACTATTCGACTTTACGAAATTTAGAGATTTAACGTGCTTCCTAACCATCAAGCTAAAATCTGTAAAGGTATAGTGTTAGAAAGGCTGGAACACCTTCCCCCTGGTGGAAAGATGGGAGATCTTCCATCCCATCTTCAACACAAAAGTTTCATTAGAACTGGTGAAAAAAAAACCGGTGGTCCTAACATGCGTTTAATCCGCTTGGAAGATAAAAAACCATCGTTAACGGTTACGGCACATATCTTTAATAAGTTCGTTCATCCGATTGAAAATAGATATGTTACTCCTAGAGAAGCGGCCACTCTCCAAGATTTCCCCTTAAACTATGAATTTCTAGGAACATTAGGAGAAGTTCATAAACAAATCGGAAATGCTGTACCTATTAAATTAGCTACAGCTATCGCTAAAGAAGTCTCAAATTACTTTAAAGCTCTTGAAGACATTGGAACAAAAAAAATTGCTTCTTTTTTTACTGGAGCAGGCGGATTAGACTTAGGATTTGAAAATGCAACAGATTCAAAAGTCATTTTTGAAACAAAATTTTCAAATGATATTGAGTGTTTCGCTGAAAAGACTATCAACAAAAATAGACCTTCTTGGAATTTTATACGTCAGGATATTAGGACCATTTCACCACAGCAAATTATAGAAGCTGTAAATGGAAAGCCTGACATTATTGTTGGCGGCCCACCTTGCCAACCATTTAGCGTAGCTGGTAAACAGAAAGCAACCGATGATCCTCTTGGCACGTTATATAGAGATTTTATTCGTATTATTGATCAACTTCGACCTAAAATTGTCGTGATGGAAAATGTCTACGGTCTAGCTCAAGTAAAGAAAGCCAATATGTTAGATGAAATTTATAAATCATTTAATGATATTGGTTACAGCATTAAACATGCGGAACTATTTGCATGTGATTATGGGACGCCACAAAAAAGAAGACGATTATTTTTTATAGCAACGGAAAAAGATTTAGATAAGTTCTCATTTCCAGATCCGACTCATAGTGAAAAAGAAAATTTACTAGGTTTACCCTCATATACGGGCGCTGGTGAAATTTTAAAAAAATTACCAGAACCGTTATACAGAGATTAATAAATTGAATAGCCCCATGTGAATGGGGCTATTTAACATGAAATCTCTTATTCGAAGTCAAAAAATGAGGATATATAGTCCTCATTTCGTGTAAGTACCATTACCTACTGTCGTGGACGACCGATGCGTGGCTTCGTCAGCCCAAAATTGGTATTTGGCAATACTTTAATGCTCTTAGGGTGAGTATTGCCGAAACTCTCTCAATGTTCACCATCAGCCTAAAGGGCTTGCCCGACGGCTGTGGGAACTTGAGAGAGTAAGAACATTAGTTATTTAAATCAATTGGATTAATATCCATAAACTTTGATAATGTTTTAAGTCGATATCTTATATTACTTACATCGTTAGTACCTTGAACTAATAGTTTAGAATATTGAATTAATTCATAATCAATTCTATCGTATTCATCCTCTGTAGCTTTACTAGCAAAGTCTTTATTTTGTCTAACATTTTCAAGAAATTCTTCGAGCTTCTCTTTAGTAAATTTTGCTGGTTCTCCACTATCACTTTTTGCTAATAGATAGTAGACAATCATATTACCCTGACTTCTAAGTAAACTATCTTTATCATTAAATATTAAAGATAGTTGATCTAATACTTGAGTTACTACTCCTTTCATACTAGCTACTTTAGTTTCTTCATTTTTATAGCTAGAAGCTAATTTATCTAAGAACTCTTTTTTGGTATCTACTAGTTTTTCATTAAATATTAAGTGAGATTCGATAAGCAGAATTCGAGCTAAGACTTCGTAATGTTGATATCTTTTATTTGAAAAACTAATTTTTTGTGTAAAGAACTGATGCTCAGATAATTCACGTATACATTTTACTAAACTACCACCTATAGCATTTCTTTTTTCAGGAGAGTTTAGTGGTACAGCTTCATTTAGGCGTGAGAACATTTCCTCAATTAATTCGATATCATCGGTAACAACATTAATAATTGGTAAAACATACGAATCGAATTTAATTTTAATCTTAGGATAAGTTATTGCAATTTCTTCATAACTTTTGCCTTTAAGTTCAATAATAGGATCATCTAAATATATTATATCGTTACTTAATTTGAACTTTCCATCTAGAAACCCCCAAATAGCTTCTAACCGTTGTCTACCATCAATTACAGAGTAACTAAATCCAGATTCAATTCGTTCTTCTCTAGCTAGGTGATGAAAGTACATTTTAGGAATATCATAGTTATTCAAAATAGAATCAATGAGTAATTGTTTCTTAGCAATGCTCCATACATCTCCCATACGTTGATATTCAGGATCTACGTTAAGAGTATCTTTATCTGAATATACTCGTAATATAGTTGAATGTTGCATTGGGCTTGTTTCTATATAGCTCATGCTTAAAACCCTTGTTTAATGTGTTCAGATATACTAGATAATTCAGGAAAAAGAGAAAATTTAGAGAATCCTAATGTTTTTAGTTCTAATAAAACTTTTAACCTATCATCTGAGGAAATGATGTAGGAAGTTAAAAAATTTTCTGTGTTAGCTAGATTGTTAATAGCTATTTTATCCTTATGATGTATGGTAAATACACCTTGTTGAGCTTGAATTCTAGGATTGTTTCGAGTGGCTATTACTGCTATTGGATTCATCCCAATTCTAGTAGAATTAACACTCTCAATCGCATAACTTGTAATAATATCTTCATCATCAAAAGATGGGATGAAGTTGTTTTCATCAACAATTTTAATATTAGCTTCGTTATTTAATTCTGTTGGTTTTAAGCACCAAAGAATAGCATCTGTATTCGGATATTTTTCATAATCTTCTAAAGCAAAATATAACGAAATTAAAGGGCTCTCAGACCAATCTAATAACCTAGTTGGAAGTCCATAGTGTTGCATTAAAAACATCCATGAAAAGCTGTTAACAGGGTCTTTATCTAAAAGCATTGAGGCAGATTGTTTAAATCTTTTTAGTAGGTTTGATTCAGAAGTTAAATTATTTCCTCTATGAAATCCCGGCACTAAGTCCCATGATTTATGAGATTGTCCTCTGTACCAAATATTTGTATTTGAAACACTAAAATCATCTTTTAAATGGCTAATAAGATCAGAAATACTAGATATATTCTTTTGAGTCACTGTTATCTTCATGAAGTAAAATTTACTCAAATTATATAGAATTAATAATTTTAGTTAAGTCTTTATTTTATTTGATTTATTTTATTTTTTCTAAAATTAACATAATACAGCTTATACGAAATACTCTCATTAAATTGAATTAAATCAAGATATTGAGATCCCCTAAAAAGTCCAGTTTGAACAAACTGGACTTTTTAGGGGATCATTCATCCAATATGCCTATTTTCTCAGCAATTTGAGTGTGTATTGATAAACCTTACTGAACAATCACTTGCTTTGCTCTTGGGCTTTTTGACGCTGTTCTCGCTCTTTCTTGAAAGCTTTTTGATCCATGATACTGGTAATGATCATGATGGGAATGCCGATCAAGAGAAAGGCAATGCCTTGTAGAATCTCTTTCAGTTTTTTCACGCTGGATCTCCTTCCTAGAAAGCTCAATCTTCGTTAAAGACTGCACTCAATACTCGTCCAAATAAACCACGTTTTTTAGGTTCTTTTGGGGATGTCTCATAGTGTGTTATTGACTTGTCTTGTGGTGCATCATTGGGATGCCTTATGTTTGTTTCATGGGACGTTTCATTTTGATCCATTGCTTTATTTATATGGGTTACAGGTGTTTCATATGTATTGTCTTGTGGTGCATCATTAGGTTGTTTCACGGTTGTATCGTGAGACAATTCTTCAGTATTTTCTTTATGTCCTATAAGTAATTGAAAGCGGTCTATCTGATCTAAATAGCGTTGCTCTCGATCTTTATAAGATTCAATTTCTTTTTTCATGAAATCTACTAACTGGCGTAAATCTGCATTATCTTTGGGGGGATTTACGATTTGGTAGGTTTCATTTTTTTTAGTTGGTTCACCAAAGCAACGGATGACTTCTGATACATCAAAAAGATTATCAGAACTTCGAGACAAGCGACCTTCTTTAATAGCTCTATATAGCGTAGAACGGCTAACATTAAAGCGTTTAGAAACCTCACTTAGTGATAACTTAGCCATTTACAGTGTCCTTTTGATTAGATGGCATATATCCCACTTTTTTTAGGTATGGATAGAGTTCTTTAAATCGTTCAGGATCTTGTAACATTTCAGCAATACGAACAGCAAATTGTTGAAAGCTTTCTGTACCTTGTGAATATTTTCCCATATCAGGTAACTCTGAAAGTTTATTAGCAAACAAATGACGTTGCGAATCTGTCATTCGAGAAAACAGATCAAAATTATTATGAGCGCTCTTAACTTTAGTTACTGGAGCATTAACTTTTTTAGGTTTAAAAGTGAATGATAAGCCTGAAATAGATCTTCCTTTTTTAAATTGTTCATATTCAACAGTAATATCAGTTAAATGATTAATTTGTTTTATAGCTGGCTCTAATACCCGATTTTTGAAGTTAATCATTTTCTGATATTCATTGGTTTCTAAACCTAGTTGTTCTCGAAAGTCTGCTAAATCAATGACTGGAGTTTTACCAACCTCTTTCCATGAGATTAACAATTCGTATAAGCGAATAGCATATTTACTAGTTAATTGAGCGACTTGTTTTAATTGGTAACTAGTAAAGTGTTTCTCTAATCTAGTGATGAGAGGAACAACATCGGGAGCAAATGTAACTTCTAGAATAGCAAGATCATCTATATAGGCGATTCTACTAACCCATCGTGATTTGACTACAATTTCTTTGTTAGTATCTTTATGATTATCTTTAAAAGAAAATTTTCTTTCAAAAAGATTATGAACAGCATTTTTTAACGCACTGTAAGCTGCTTCCTTAGTTACATCAAAGCGTGTTGCATAGTCAGAAGCATGTATCTCTAATTTACTATCGGAAGTAATCCCTTGTTCTGTTTCTCTAGCTCTTATGATAGATAAGAGTATTAGGCGTTGCTCTGTAACTTCTAGATTATAACTAGCATTAACAAGAATATTATCTTTGACAACCAAATCACTTTTCATAGAACTACATATTATTAGTGTTGTTGAGACTACACTATCAATATGTGTAGTCAAATGCAAAGAGATTGTAGTCTTATGACAAAGAGATTGTAGTCTTATGACAAAGAGATTGTAGTCTTATGACAAAGAGATTGTAGTCTTATAGGCTTTGAAAGCCTTATATAGAAAGGATTTCAGCGTGCTTAAAAGCATTAAAAGCATTAAAAATAATTAAAAGCCCAGGGAATGAAAAATTGCCCTATGTTTTCGCTACGCTCAAACTCTATTGAATCTCGCTTTCGCTCGATTCTTCGGGGCAATTTTTTGACTCATTAACTTGTGACTTTTAAAAAAAGCAAAAGCAACTAGGAATTCGCTTCGCTCATAAAGCTTTTTTACTCGCTACGCTCGATATGGAATCTATTTTTTGTATATAATTTATATATTTAAAAAATTCAAAATTAAAAAAACAGTTTTTCAGAGGGTCTAGACGCAAGTTTTTATAGTTCGCTCGTAGACACTCGCTCTAAAAATACTGCTATAAGCGCATAGAATGCGATTTAAAGCATATTTCTTCTTATGACCAATGGTTTTACGTTGTTTTAACTTAAAAGCTATTTATGGGCTTTAAAAAGCCGTTTTTAGTTATGTCTTAAATTTTCAACTTCCCTTTTTTTAGTTAATCCTTACATATATGTATAAAACAATAGGTCTATACATGAATCATTTGGTATTTATTTACATGTATTGGATCATTTAATGCAGTATTTCATTAGAAAGATACGTGGAATAACCAAAAACTCTTCCAAAAATAACATTTTTCTTGATTTTTTAGAGTGTGAAAAGATCATTTTAAAAGTCAGTAAATCCTTACATGTATTAAACTATTCTTTATGTAATTGAATGGTTTAATTGATTCAATATTTATTTTTTATGATGCAAAATTGATGCATTGAATTGCTATTAATTTTATAACCCTTAACTTCCCTGCAATTCTTTATAAGAGCGCTCAATCGATCCCGACTAAAATTAAAGATATTAGGTGCTGGAAGAGGCTTCTATCTTCATACCTATCAATTCTATATAAATCAGTGCAATAAGGTTAATTATGTATGAATTTTTTGATTTCCATATATGCTTTAAGATTGTAAGTTATTGATTTTTGCATCCTGTAAGGTGCGTATGGTGTATCCATAAAATTTCGCATTAATCCTTATAAAATTATATATAGAATTCAAAATTTAAAAAGTTTTAGGTTTTTAAGGGCGTTGTCTAATTTTTTAAATAAAATCATAAGTTTAAATTAAAATAAAAGGTTTTATTTTATTTTAAGATTAAGAAAGGCTTTGGACAAAAGTAAGAGGTGTAGCAAATAATTGCATTTACATAGCAAATAATTGCAAAAGTGTGGCAAATAATTGCATTTACGTAGCAAATAATTGCAAAAGTGTGGCAAATAATTGCATTTACGTAGCAAAGACTTGAACGTTATCTCGAATACCTTACAGGACGTTGTCTTTTTAACTCTGAAAATGTCGTCTTAAATTTCGCATAAGACATTTCATGTTAAACAGATGATTAATCAAACCGTCCAACTTTCGGGGGGCAAATCAGAGCCTTTCGTATAAGGTGTATTATGTTAATTTTAGGAAAATTTAATTATTACTCTAATAAGTGAAAGAAATGAAAGTACATTTTTTTTGGATAGACAGGTGGAATGATGGATACCTATTTCCAGAAGCAAGAAGCTATGATGCACCTAACACTTTTAAAGGACTAATATTTAGTTTTTTGAATGATGACGAAGGTCATGGAATAAAATGTTTAAGTAATTGGATAGATGAAGGACTGATTGAAATTGAAAAAATTTCAAATGGTGAATTAAATTACTATGACATGTGTGCATTTCATGCTTGGGCAGCGGAAATAACTAAGGCAAATGTTTTAATTTATTGGATGTATGATGATACTAAATATGATGAAAATATGAGTTTTGAATGCTTTTATAGAATTATCAAAGAGTGGGGAGCATTTTTAAAAATGGTACCAGACCTAGACCATATTGTTGAATTTGAGTGTTGATTTTAGAAAAAATTTAAATTTGCTCTGTTATATAAGATATGGCTAAAGCTGATCTCCATTTTATAAAATTACCTCTTTTATCAATATAATTTCGGATCTGTCGTATTAATGTTTTAGATTCATTTAACATAATGGTCGTTATACGAAACGCGTTTCATTTAAGTTAACCATTTCAACAACTTAACTGATTTTAAAAATTCAAAAAGCCACAAAAAAGCCGACTCGGAAACAAGTCGGCTTTTTTATGTACAACTCTGGAATATATTGCCAATAAAATTGATCAATATCTGATCAAAATAGCACATTGTTGTATGTTATCAACTCATCCACTGCTTAAATTATCCCCAATTTCTGCGGATAACCCTTGGG
>NZ_NEGC01000002.1 GCF_002135335.1 Acinetobacter sp. ANC 4470 | reverse complement strand
TAATCTGTTAATAACTCATTTGGAAAAAGCGAAGGCATACACTGAAAAGTGAATAAATAAGACCCAAGCAAGTATCCATAAACAGTTGTGCTGGCGACAATAGCAAGAGTGAACCACCTGATCCCTTCCCGAACTCAGAAGTGAAACCTCTTCGCGCTGATGGTAGTGTGGGGTTACCCATGTGAGAGTAAGTCATCGCCAGCTCATTATTCCTAAAACACCCCAACTCTAACCAGTTGGGGTGTTTTTTTATGGGGCTAAAGAATAAATCAAAAGAAAAGGCTCTTTTAGAGCCTTTCAATACCCCATTATTAAGAGCTGTAGTGTGTATCCGCTTCTAAAATCTTCTCAGAACATCTTTTAAGCGAAAAAAGTAGCTGTCCGAGTAAAACCTCCTGAGAGGTTAAGGCAACAATAAGCATCGGGTAGTTCTTGTTAGGTACAGCACTCAGGAAGGCTTTACCATTTTTAGCATCTAAAGTGATGCTTTGACAGCCATATAGATTAATTTCACTTAGAAAGGCTTGAACCATGGCGAGAATTGAACTGCTGACAGCAGCTAATTTCCCTGTATTTTCTACATTTTTTTTATAAGCAGAAGTAAGTTCAAAACCATCGGATGAACAAACCATGACATATTCAACACCAGTGACATTGGTCAATATATCTTTAATTTGTTGGTGTGCGATGTGAATTAGTGAGTCGGGTGCGGAGCGTTGTTGGAGCATAGAATAAGTCTTAAGTTAATATGTTATTTGGATTTCGGCATTTGCAATGAGGGATTCAAGCAGTAAAAGTACATCATCTTTTACGCGGGCATCAATAAAGAAAAGTGGATAAGTCGTAGATTGTTGTACAGCCCACTCTCGATAGATCGCGGTGGTATTTTCTGTTTTTATATCAAGATGAGTGATACCAATCACAATATTGTTACTCATCTGCTTAAAACTTTCTAAATATTCATTGAGTTGCTGAATTGGATTATGGACACTATGATCAATCAGGATAATTGTACCCAATGCACCTTTACAGATCATAGACCAAATGAAATTAAAACGTTCCTGACCTGGCGTACCATAAAGCCCCACTTTAATATCATCTTCTAAGGTAATTTCACCATAATCGATGCCGACTGTGGTCAAGGCTTTATGATGAGATGCCGTATCGGTGTTTAAGGCTTCTGTACTTAGGACGTTAATATCTGATATTGTTTGAATTGCAGCGCTTTTACCTGCGCCCATTGTTCCTGCAAATACTATTTTATAGTGTTGTAAAATCATTAAATCAAATGTCCTTAAATGCTGAGTTTTTTACGTAATCTACTGAAAAAGTTCCGTACACTTGATGTATTTTCTGCATTTTTACTTTCGATATTTTGATTTAAATATTGCTGTGTTTTATGTGCTGAAATTTCTTCAATAATATTTAAAATATTTGAAATAAAGAGATAGCGTTGAATAAAATCGGGGCTAATCTCAAGCTGTTGCTGGATATACTCAATGGAATTGCCTTGCTGAAAATAAGCAGAAAGCTTGAGAATATCTTTACGTTCGGCATTTGCAGCAGGTTGAGGCCAATGCTTGAGGCGATAACAACCATGATAAATCGGTGTTTCACCACTTAAATGATCCCAAATCCATTGCCATAAACCAGATTGAAGGTCTTGTACGGTATGTTTATGACGAAAATGAACGATTGAGTTTAAGTCGGCATGTACCAGTTGGAATATTTTATGAGTATTTTTCTTAAAATTTGGATCGATCCAGATGCTATTGGCTAAGGGGTCAATCAGTGCAATTTGAATGTTGTCATCTAACAGGAGCAACTTGCTCTTGTTATTTTCTTGCTTTAATTGAAGCAAGATATTCTGAAAATGAGTATAGTGAATTTTGTTCGTATGCTCATTTTTAGAGATATATGTTGTTGTACTGGTGGGAAATAAAGATGGAATTACGGTATTAAATAACCAATTCCTGAGTGGTAATTGATCGATTAATGGTAAGTATAAATTTTGTTCTTGAATTTGACCTGCTAAATCTAGGTTGTTTGATACTTTTAAAACAAATAAATTATCTTTCTTTATTTTTTTAATATTGGGTAAATCAAAAAAATCATGGTTGATAAGTAATACTTGTAAATTGGTATCTGCAATATTTGTCCAATAGATTGAGTAATCGGCTCCTAAAATATTATCGACAATTGTTTTTAGTTCATTAATGGTGCTTAGATTTAAACCAAATATTGATATATTAATATTTTTTTTCACAATAGGCCTTTCATCATCGATTTATTTATAGAGACTATTTTGAAAGTTAAAATAGTCTCTAAGGTTATTAAGAGAAATCTAATTCTTTTTCAAAACCTTTAAGCTCATGGCGAGCCATCGCTAAATTTGCTTTATTACGATCTAAAACCAAATATAAAAATAATGAGTCATTCGACTCTAATGGGCGAATAAGGTGATATTGTTTACCCAATGTAATTAGAACATCTTCAATAGAGTCAGATAGATTAAGCGCTTTGGCAACTTTACGTTTTGCACGTATTACTTCTGTATTGCCTGCTGCTGCTAATTCTAAATCAATACCGCTATTGCCTTGAGTTGCAAGTGCTAAACCACTTTCGCTATCTACAAGTGCAGAGGCAATAAAACCGTCAATCTCTGTTAGACTTTCTAAAGATACTTTAGCCATGATTTTCCCCGTTTATAATAATGAAATAGAATAGGTTTTATTAGTAACGTTAACCTATTCTTTATAATCAGATATTTTATCCAGCATAGCAATTGCCAAATATTACTATGTTTTTGGTGGTTGTTTTTTATACATTTTGTTTTAGCTATTAATTAATATGTAAAAAATATTAATTTTGTTGTTTTCTTAATCATTATTTTTGGTTTTTATTTTATATATAAATTATATCGGTTATGTTTCGAAATTTAATAAATATTATGCATTTTTCTGATTCATTTTTTATTTCTAACTTGGTGTGATTAAACTTGTACTCTGATTAATTAATTATGGATCGCTGGAGGATTGAATCCATAAGTATATGGATATTCTGGCTAGATCGCCTAGAGGAGGCTCATAAAAAATTTCTGTTTGAAAAAGTGATACATGGTTTTTCTATAAATAAAATAATCAAGCGTATACTCATCTGGCATAAGGAGTTTTTATATCTGATTCAGGTTCAATACCCACCTATATTGAGTATGGTTCCAAACCTTTTTTAGCAATTTTATATTCATTATTCTTAGCAGGTTTTGCCTCATTTTCATCACTGTATTGTGTACAGCCGATTTTTGCTCAATTTTTTGCAGTTTCACCGACACATAGCAGTTTTCCTTTATCATTTTCTACCGTTGCTTTGGCTGTAGGATTACTTTTTACTGGGTTAATTTCAGATTGTTTTGGTCGTAAACGGATTATGGTTTGGGCATTGTCTTTAGCAGCAAGCTTATTAATTCTTAGTTCATTATTTCCTGTTTGGTAGATATTTTTAGCGACTTGAGTATTGATTGGGGCAGCCGTTAGTGGCGTTGCGGCTGTTGCGATGACTTATATTGGTGAGAAAATTGCAGAAAAAGATGTGGGCTTTGCCATGGGATTGTATATTCGGGTATAGCGATTGGGGGGAATGGGCGGGCGTGTCATTGCCGGTGTACTGGTTGACTTCATTTCTTGGCAAATAGCAACGCTGATTATTGGTGTACTTAATTTAGTCATTGCGGTGACTTTTTATATGATATTGCCTGCCTCTAAGCATTTTAAAGCTTATCCTTTTCAATTTTCCCGTTTTAAAGAATCGTTTAAGAAAAATTTAGCTGACCCTAAACTTCGTCTTCTGTTTGCCGAAGGTTTTATTTTAATGGGCTGCTTTGTGACTGTATTTAATTACATGAGCTACCATTTATTAGAACAACCTTTTGAGCTGTCACAGACATGGATTGGTTTGATTTCGATTGCCTATCTGGCTGGAATCTATAGTTCACCGCGGGCTGCCAGTTGGGGGCAACGGTTTGGTCGTGACCGAGTTCTTCCTGTAATGCTAATCATGATGCTACTCGGACTGTGGATTATGCTTATTCCTTCGATTTGGCTGGTGCTATTTGGTCTGATTATCTTTACATTTGCATTTTTCGCAGCACATTCGACGTCTAGTAGTTGGGTTTCAGTGCAATCCTTGCAATATCGTGCGGTAGGCTCATCTTTATATTTGTTTAGCTATTATATGGGATCCAGTTTGTTGGGCAGTAGTAGTGGGCTCATTTGGGGAAATTTTGGTTGGAATGGCTTAAGCTTGTTTACGAGTGCTGTGTTGATGTTGGGACTATTTTTTGCCTTACAATTACGTTATCGATCATCTTGATATCTGACGGAAAATTAAAAATTTAAGCCACTGTTTTAGTATGTTTTTTAATCAAGCAAGATGAATGGAATTCATGGTAAAATGATCGGCTTTCATCTTAGATCTCTCCCGATCGCCATCTGCCAATCGAGATAAATAACCATGTCTACTGCTTATACTGCTCAAACAGCGCCTACTGCGTTGTTTGATTACGACAAATATTGGGCGTCGTGTTTTGAACCCGCACCATTTTTGCCGATGTCACGTGAGGAGATGGATCAACTCGGTTGGGACAGTTGTGACTTTATTTTGGTCTGTGGCGATGCTTATATCGACCATCCATCCTTTTGTTCGGGCATTATTGGTCGTACTTTAGAAGCACAAGGCTTCCGTGTCGGAATTATTGCGCAACCTGACTGGACCAATGCTGAAGCATTCCGCGTTTTGGGTAAGCCAAATATCGCTTGGGGTGTAACAGCAGGTAACATGGATTCGATGATCAACCGTTATACGGCTGACCGTAAAATCCGTTCTGATGATGCTTATTCACCCGATAATCAACCGAATAAACGTCCAGACCGCGCAGCAACTGTGTATTGCCAACGTGTGCGTGAAGCTTACCCTGATGTGCCTGTATTGTTAGGAGGAATTGAAGCCTCTTTGCGTCGTATTGCGCACTATGACTATTGGTCAGATAAAGTCCGTCGCTCAGTATTGATGGACTCAAAAGCAGATTTATTGATGTACGGTAACGGTGAGCGTTCAATCACTGAAGTGATGCATCGTTTAGCACGCGGCGAAAAAATTCACGAAATTACTGATGTTCGTGGCACTGCATTTATCGTTAATAAATTAAACCGTCCATCTAAAGCCAAATTTGTGGAAATTGCATCGAATGATGTTGATGCCATTGGTCGTGTCGACCCGATCATCAATCCTTATGTGATGACTGAAGATTTAGATGGTTGTGAAATTGAAAAAGATAAGGGTAATTCTTTAACCCAATACCAAAATTTCCAAAAAGAACCGGTTGCCAATCCTGTTATCCGCGAAGGCGATAATCTGGATGCAGATACACAAATTGTTCAGCTACAACTTGCACCATCGAAAGCGATTAAACATAAATTACCGCCACGTGAGTTGGCTGTGATTCGTTTACCTGCCTTTGAAGAAGTGTCAGAAGATCCAGTGCTGTATGCACATGCCAATCGTATTTTGCATTTGGAAACCAATCCAGGTAATGCACGTGCCATGGTACAAAAGCATGGTGAACGTGATGTTTGGCTTAATGCACCACCGATTCCGTTAACCACGGAAGAAATGGATTACGTGTTTGACTTGCCTTATGCACGTTTGCCACATCCAGCGTATGCTGAAGCACGTTTCCCAGCCTTTGACATGATTAAATTCTCTGTGAATATCATGCGCGGCTGTTTTGGTGGTTGTACGTTCTGTTCAATTACCGAACATGAAGGTCGTATTATTCAGAATCGTTCAGAAGAATCAATTCTGCGTGAAGTGGAAAAAATTCGTGATACCGCACCGGGCTTTACTGGCATCATTTCGGACTTGGGTGGGCCAACGGCAAACATGTATCGTTTGCAGTGTAAAGATCCTGAAATTGAAAAAAACTGTCGTAAACCATCCTGTGTATTCCCAGGCGTGTGTCAGAACTTACATACAGATCATGCACCGTTAACCCAGTTGTATCGTAAAGCACGTGCCTTAAAAGGCATTAAAAAAATCCTGATTGGTTCAGGTCTGCGTTATGACTTGGCTGTGTTAAACCCTGAATACGTGAAAGAACTGGTACAGCATCATGTCGGTGGTTATTTAAAAATTGCCCCTGAGCATACCGAAAAAGGGCCATTATCCAAGATGATGAAACCCGGTATAGGTGCTTATGACCGCTTTAAACAGATGTTTGATCGTTTTAGTAAAGAAGCAGGAAAAGAACAATACCTCATTCCTTATTTCATCGCGGCACATCCGGGTACGACCGAATATGACATGATGAATCTGGCGATTTGGTTGAAAAAGAATGGTTTTCGTGCTGACCAAGTACAGACTTTCTATCCATCACCGATGGCAACAGCAACCACTATGTATCACACTGGTAAAAACCCACTGGCAAAAGTGGCGCGTTATACCGAAAATGTCGATATTGTGAAAGGTGATAAACGTCGTCGTATTCATAAAGCATTCTTACGTTACCACGATTCAAATAACTGGCCATTACTGCGTGAAGCATTGAAGGAAATGGGGCGTGCGGATTTAATTGGTAACTCGAAACAGCATTTGATTCCAACCTACCAACCTGTGGGAACAGAAGGGCAATACCAATCGGCACGTAAAAAGAACTCGACGGTTGCGGGCGACTCACAAAAACGAAGTGCTGATAATGTGACTCGAAGTAATCAGGAAACGAATCAATCGCGTCCGTCAAATACCAAAAAACGCCCTGAACGAGGGCAGATTTTGACTCAGCATACAGGGTTGCCTCCACGTGAAACTGGGGATACGAAAAAACCGTTTGGTGGTACAAAGCCAAAGGGCAAATCTAAGCCAAAATCGAAAGTTTAATTTCGATTAGAATGAAGAAGGATGCTCAGGCATCCTTTTTTTACCAATAAGAAAAATAAAACAGTTCGTCGGAATTGTAGGACAATAGCTAATAGTCTTATTGAATCAGCGCTGGAGCTTGATATACACTCTTTTAAGGTCTATGAATATTGAATTAGACACCGATGATGAATCTAAAAGAAGTGCAATTTTTTGTTTGTTTTTATAATGATTTTGTCATTATTAAATGTAGTTTGTTTACTTGAAATATTTAATAAAAAGAGTGGCTGTATACTAAATTTCATAACAAACAATCGGTGTGACACCGGCAAGATTATAAAAAATTAAAGGACTAAGAGAATGATGATGTACATTTTTATCGGGAGTTTAATCCTACTGTGTGCACTGTTTATGGCGTGGAAAAGTCTGGGGAATAGTACCAGACAGCAAGATAGTGCTTTAAAACAAAGGGCTATTTTTAATATTAATCAACAAATCACATATGCTCGACTTAAAGAAATACTACCACAGAGCACGATCTTAGCGCATGTCTCATTTGATGCTTTATTGACGACGAAATATTCTCGTACACGGCATAAGTATCGGAATATGGTGGCGGATTTTGTGGTGCTGGATGAAAATCATCAAGTGACTGCCATTATTGCACTGGATGATCCCGCGGTATTGAAGCGTCGACAGAATGCACAATATCAAGATGCACTTTTAGCACTGGCAGGATATCGTGTGATTCGCTATGAAAATGTGCCTGAATATAATCAGTTGAGACAAGATTTTCTGATTGAAAAATTTTCTTATAATCAGTTAGACACTTCGCTAGAAGACCATACAAAGAAGTATAACTTTTATCCAACGTTGGGGCGAAAGAAAATCCGAATTTTAGGCTAATGAAAATAAGCATGAATAAAGAGACTTATCATGCTTATTTTTTATCAATTTAATTTGAAATACGCACAGCCGTAACTGTCATTTCAACTAAAACCTTAGGTGTATATAGCTTAGATTCAACACAGGTTCGGGCAGGGGCATGACCTTTAGCGACCCAAGCATCCCATATTTCATTCATTGCTGCATAATCTTGTTCTATATCTTTTAAAAAAATCAGTACAGATAAAATATGTGTTTTATCTGTACCTGCATCTGCCAATAAGCGGTCAATATTATCGAGTGTTTCTTGCGTTTGCGCCTTAATATCCAGTGAAGTATCGTTGGCCAATTGACCCGCTAAATGTACTAGATTTCCTGAAATAGCCACTTCACAATAACGCTTTTCTATATGTAGACGTTGAACGCTCATAAAATTTGAATCCTGTGTTTTTGGCATTATTGCCTAGACCGCCGTATCGGTTTAGTACCAAACAGTGAAATGAGAATCGGCATGCGCAATATTGGTCAGTAAAATAGCATTAAGGAAATAATTATCCACGTATTTTGTACATTTAATGCAATAAAGACAGAGAACACACCCATTAAATCACCGATGATACACATTTTTTGCTAATCAAAGTGATCTGTAATCTATGCAAAAAGAGCAATATTGCAACAACTGATTGCATTAAGCATCAAGGGCATATTGCGGAAGAGTTGTTTATCGATGTCTAGATTCTAGAGTGCATCATTCAGGGCGAATTTGTTCACCAAATACATAGATAGTTATTTTTTATTTAAAATATTTTTTTGTATGTGTGATGATGAGAATGATCGAGATTCGTAGCAGTGAAACTACGCAGAGTGGCTTTGGGGCGTGATATTTCTAGAGATTTAAAAAAGATATTCGCAGAAGATGCGTAAGAAATAATTCCATGATTAATAACAGAGTTGCCCTGTAATATTCGGATTTGATCGTCACGCCAATCACAGGACAGTATGCTAAAAGTAAAGGTGATTTTTAGCATCTCCGCGACTACATGGATAAATGTATCGCGTCGATAGAGTACCGTAAAAATAAGCGTTATGGGTAATCAATTGGTCTAATTTTATTCTTTTGTTTAAAAATTACTCAAAGTGTTGACCAAAGTGAAAGCTGAGGTTGATCTCGCTGTTCGGAAAGTTGGTAGATCCCAACACCAATTAAGCGAAATTGAGCATGTTCAGAAATTCGCATCTCAATCAGCAGTTGTTGTACCGCATCTTCTAATTGCTGTTTATTTTGTAAGGGCTGTTTAAAACTTTTACTGTGCTGTAAAACTTGGAAATTTTTCAGTTTGAGTTTGGCTGAAACGCCGCGTGCAGAAAGCTTTTTTTTCTCTAAGCTCGTCCAAATTTGCTCAATCAGTTGAGGCCAATAGCTTTGGCATTGAGTCAAAATAAGATCGTCATCAAAAGTAGTTTCTTTTGAAATTTGTCGGCGTTCACGTTCAGTCTGTACTGGGCGTTCATCAATGCCTTGAGCATATAAATACAGCTGTTGACCATATTTACCAAAATATTGAATCAAGATGGCTTCATCCATTTGTTGTAAATCACCCAGTGTTTCTAGTTGCAATGCCTTTAATTTGTCTTGGGTCACTTTGCCGACACCGGGGATTTTTTTCAGCGCTAAATGTTGAATGAAGTTTTGCACCTGACTGGGTTTAATCACACAGATGCCATTGGGTTTATGCCAATCCGATGCAATTTTGGCTAAAAATTTATTTGGTGCGACGCCAGCAGATGCGGTTAAACCGGTCACTTGAAAAATATCGTTCCGAATTTGCATGGCTATTTCCGTTGCACTTGGAATATTTTTTAAATTTTCAGTCACATCTAAATACGCTTCATCTAAAGACAAAGGTTCGATGATGGGGGTGTAACACTGAAAAATCTGATGAATTTGAGTAGAGACATGTCGATATTTTTCAAAATTAGGTTCAATCACCACCACTCGCGGGCACAATTTTTTGGCTTGTGACATTGACATAGCAGAGCGTAAACCGAACTTGCGTGCAGGGTAGGATGCCGCTGCAATCACCGCCCGTGGATGGTGTGAGGAAATCACCACAGGTAAGTCTTTTAAATCAGGGCGGTCTTTGAGTTCGACAGATGCATAAAAGGCATCCATATCGATGTGAATGATTTTTCTCATGCAGCGCTAGATTCTGCTTTGAATATAAGGTTAAGTTGAGTATCTCATTTTCACGGTTTGGAGTGTAGCGCTGGAGTCAGAGGATACGACACAGCTTGACTGAGTAAAACCACTTGTGAGTTCTGCTGTTTAGCTGCCTGAATTAAAATATTTAAACTTTTTTCGCTATTGTCCGCCAAATAAGGCAAAAATTCTAAAGGCTGATCAGCCGCTTTAAAGAAGTTATCCCAGTGAATCGGGACAACCACTTTGGGTTGAAGGGTTCTTAAAGTTTGATCAAGATAGTTTTGCTGGAATGCTTCAGACTGGCGTGAAAGTTGTGCAATACCTAAAAATAAAGTGTCGACCTTTAAGTTTTTTAGTTGCTCTGGAACAGTGCCAGTACTGGCTTTGACCAAGATTTTATAGCCTTGATATTCGATTAAATAATCAAAACTGCCACCTTCTTTAAACTCAGAAAAACGTGCGGGTAAGTGAAGTGGAGCTGTTATTTCCTCCCCTAAATCATTATTGACTGCGGTGGGCGGTGTGTGTCGTGAGGGAATTGCAGTCACACGAAAATTGGCAAAAGTTATGGGTTTCCATGGTTCAATTTGGATTAATTGTTGTTCAAAAACATAGGGGTTACCACGTGCAATATTTAATGTACTCGCGGAACCAATAATTTTAGCTTTGGGTAAAAGTTCTGCCAAAATTGGGATATCAAGTGTGTGATCATAATGTGAATGGGTAACGAATATGGCTTGTGTACGTTGTAACTGATTGTGCTGAATCACGTGTTTAATCAATTCAGGCTGACTGTGGATTTTTTCAAAGAGCACTTTGGTCAGGGATGGTCGAGTAAAAAAACCATCAATCAGGATCTGGGATTTTCCATCATCAAAAAGCAGGGTGGAAACACCAAAAAACTTCACGCTTAGCGTTGAGGGTGTAGCTATTTTCTTCGATGCTTGATATTGCCATTTTTCAAAATTTTCAACTTGACCTGAAGGCTGTAGTAAAAAAATGATCACAGCGACTAAGCACAGCATAAACAGCGCCAAAGAAATCAAAATTCCTTTTTTTATCGACATCAATTTTCCTGTTTTATCATTGTGTTTTGTTTTTATTATTGCGTTTTTGCAGGACTAATCTTGTTATTTTATCGGTAAATTTTCAATACTTTTATGAGGATCAATCTTATTTCTTTCCAAAAAATGGATCCAGTCAGACTGATCACCATTAAAGATATTTAAATCAACCACTTTGGTAATACCTTTGATGCTGCCTTGGTTGGTGTGTTGCCAGAACAGCCATTTTGGGTTGCCTTTTAAATTGGGTTTACCTTGGTATTCGCGTACCCAGAGCGGTGTTTTTGCAAATTGTCCCGCTAAAATAAGGTTATAAAATGACTTGGAAATATAGAAAATCGGTTGTTTGCCATAGTGTTGATACAGTCGATCATGCATGACCTGAATTTCTTTTAGCAGTTGTTCTTTGGTATAGGTATTAATGCAGTTACTGTCATACTCCAGATCAATCACAGGTGGCAGTGCATCGGATTTATTGGGCACGGTGGCAATAAAGTTTTGCGCTTGAATTTCGCCATCACGGCATAAACGATAAAAATGATATGCACCCACCAAAAAACCATGTTCACGGGCTTGCAGCCAGTTCTCCTGAAACTTTCGATCTTTAAAATCACCGCCTTCGGTGGCTTTTAAATAGATAAATTGAAATTTTTGGGGCGATATTTTTTTCCATTGAATATCACCCTGATGATGCGAAACATCAAAGCCTTTGACCGAATATTCCTGTGCTGAGGCAGGATTATGATGTAGGACAAAAACATACACCACGATTGCAATACAAATCAGCCCCAAGCCGACGCAAGAGGCGTAAAGCTTTTGTAGGCTGTTTTTGGCGAATCGTTTTTTAGGCATAACAGTCTTTGCGATAATGAACCTTGAATATGATACGCGATCTGAAGCTTCAGAGTACGTTGTTTCTGAAATCTGTTTAAACGGCTGTATCGCGTGGAATATGCCAGAAAATGTAAGCCGTAATGATGTTAATACAGCCTAAACAAATTAGTGTGTTATGAAATGCAAGGCTGATCTGCGCGCTGCCGTAATATGCAGTGAAAACATTGACCAAAGTACCTGCCAAAGCCACACCAATACTCATTGAGAGCATCATAATCATAGATAAAAAACTGTTGCCACTGCTGGCATCAGCTTGAGGTAAATCTTTCAGCGTTAAAGTATTCATGGAGACAAATTGGATTGAATTTAATATGCCAAAAATAAAGAAATGTAAAGTGCGTAGCCAAAGTGGCGTATCTGCTGTGGTTAAAGCCAAACTGGCAATACAGGCACCGACTAAAACCGTATTGACCAAGAGTACGTGGCGATAGCCAAAACGTTGAATAATCAGTCGAATAATTGGTTTTGATGCCAATGATCCGAGCACTGTGGGAATCATCATTAATCCTGTGATCAATGGACTAAAACCAAATGCCACTTGCAACATCAAGGGTAATAAAAAAGGCAGAGCATTACCGCCCAAACGCGCAAAAAAATTGCCTAAAACACCAATGGCATAGATTTTATTTTCAAATAATTTACTACGAAATAAGGCGTTTTCATGGGTGTGGGCATGGTAAGCATAGATTGCTACTGCAATTAATCCTCCCATGACCAGTACAATGCTGAGCCAAACAGAGCTATGTGGATTAGAGAAATTTTCAATGCCTAAGGACATGCCAATCATGGCAATAACCAAGAGCAGGAAGCCGCTAAAATCAAATTTTTGTACAGTCGGTTCGGTGACATTGGGCATGGCTTTAAACGTGACAATTACACCTAATAGTCCCATTGGGATATTAATCAAGAAAATCCAATGCCATGTAGCAACTTCAACCAACCAGCCGCCTAAAGTAGGGCCAATGAGAGGACCAATTAAACCTGCCAGACTCATCAGACTCATGGCAGATAAAAATTGTGTGCGTGGAATGACTTTCAGCATCGCCAAACGACCGACAGGAAGCAGTAAAGCACCGCCAATGCCTTGAATGACACGGAAAAATAACAGTTGTTCTAAACTTTGTGAAAATACGCAGCCCAAAGAGGCCAAGGTAAAAATAATAATGGATGAAAAATAAATATTACGTACACCAAAACGGTCTGCTAACCAGCCACTTAAGGGAATACAGGCAGCCACAGAAAGCACATAGGCCACCACGACACTGTGCATGCGTAATGGGTCTTCCCCTAGGCTTGCTGCCATGGCCGGAATGGCTGTATTTACAATGGTGGTGTCGAGTGCCTGCATAAAAAAGCCAATCGAGACTAAAAAGACCAACAGTCTAAATTCAGGTTGTAAGGCTTGATGCGATGGCGTGGCGTTCATATTTTGAAGAAGCTGAGGTTTCTAAAGAGTTTAAATGAATCTAGAAAGGTTGTTGTATTAAATCGTTGTTTTCATTTTGCCATAATAATGCAATAAAACAGCAATGCAGCCGTCATGCTGCTGACACATGGTGCTTATAACGTGGTCACAATTTTAATAAAAATGATGGATAAGCATAATGAAGATACAATTTTCGGCACTGATGATTGCTTTACTTTCGGTGGGGATGGTGGCGTGTAATGATGATCAGAAAAATGAAGTTATTGTGACACCAGCAGTCGTTGAGGAGAAAACTCCGAATAGCATTGAACTGGTGCGTATTGGTGGTTATGAAACGGGCATTTTCGGTGCTAGCGCGGCAGAAATTCCAGCTTTTGATGCTGCGAGCAAACGTCTATTTGTGGTGAATGCCAAAAAGGGCATGGTCGATGTACTGGATATGACACAACCTGAAAAGCCTGTACATATTGGGGAATTATCTGCACGTACATATTTGGCGGAATCAGACGTGAATAGTGTTGCGGTGCATCAGGGCATTGTTGCTTTAGCAGTGCAAGCTAAAAATAAAACGGACAACGGCATAGTTGCTTTCTTTAATGCCAAAGACTTAAGTTTTATTAGTCAGGTTGAGGTTGGGGCATTGCCCGATATGTTGGTGTTCACACCAGACAGCAAGAAGGTCTTGGTGGCGAATGAAGGTGAACCGAGTGCTGGATATGCCGTTGACCCTCAAGGCTCAATCAGTATTATTGATGTGAGTAATATCCAACGCCCTCTAGTAAAAACAGCAGGATTTAGCGCATGGAATTCGCAAAAGCAAAGCTTGTTGGAAGCTGGTGTCCGTATTTTTGGACCTGATGCTCGGCAATATGCCAATATTACAACGCAAGGTATTCCAACGACAACGGTTGCTCAAGATCTAGAACCTGAATACATTACCATCAGTACAGATGGCAAAACTGCATGGGCAACGCTACAAGAAAACAATGCCATTGCTAAAATTGATTTAATGAAAGATGAAGTCGTCGATATTTTCCCGATCGGCTATAAAGACCATGGTTTAGCTGAAAATGCCTTTGATGCCAGTGATAAAAATTTAGGCATTAATATTCAAGCATGGTCGGGTGTTTTTGGGATGTATATGCCCGATACAATTGCGCAATATCAGGTCAATGGTCAAACTTATTTGGTGACTGCCAATGAGGGTGATGCACGTGAATGGTTGGTCGATGCGGATCAGTATTTTAAAGGTGATGATTTAAACGCAGGCTATGCTGAAGAAATTCGTGTAAAGCACTTATTTAATAGCAAAGGTTTTAGAAATAATGGTGATTATGCTGCACATTTACGTCAGATTGCGCCAAATGTAAAAGGTGCAAAATTAGATCCATCAGTTTTTTGTCATGCTGTATCCGATGTGAATAGCTGCTTAAATAGCTTAATGAGTGATAGTCAATTGGGGCGTTTAACCATGAGTTGGACACAAGGCTATAAAAAAGATGCACTGACTGGTTTGCCACTACTCGATGAAAAGGGGCTGATGACCTATGACAAACTATATGCTTATGGCGGTCGTTCATTCAGTATTATTGATCCATTTTCGAAAAAAATAGTCTGGGACTCAGGCAAAGAATTTGAAGCAAAAGTTGCGGAAATGATGCCGCAATATTTCAATAGCAATCATGAAGAAGCAAAGTTTGATGACCGTAGTGACAACAAAGGGCCTGAACCTGAAGGCGTTGCATTGGGCAAGATTGGCAATAAAACTTTTGCATTTATTGGGCTTGAACGTCAAAGCGGTATCATGGTCTATGATATTAGTCAGCCGAAAAAAGGACAGTTCGTTCAATATTTTAATGACCGAAAAATGACTGAGCTACCAAATAAACAAGGGGATTTAGGACCTGAAGGTTTAATTTTTATTGCTGCGAAAGATTCACCCAATGGACAGCCACTTTTGGTGGTGGGCAATGAAGTAAGTGGTTCAACTGCAATCTATCAAGTGAAGTTAAGCTAATTCAAAGTGAGAAAAAAGAGCACAAAGTTGCTCTTTTTTTGTGTCGTGTAACAAAACCGTATCACTGTGATGTGATTAAAGTGATACAAAACTGTCATAATCTTGCACAACTCATTCGTCGTATTGGGTGGGGCTTTCATTGGCGAAAAAGGTTTTGTTGTTATGACAATCGAAATTTTGATGATTGTTGGTTTCTGTTTAGCTGCTTATTCAATAGTCGGAAATGATGTACCACAAACATTAGGTACCTTTATTTCATCGAATGCTCATCGTCCGTGGTGGTTACTTTGGCTTTATACCAGTAGTATTTTAAGCGTAGTTTTGTTTTACGGTTGGTGGGTTTCAGGGGTAGGGGATGCATCTTATGGTCGTCTTGAAACCATTCCTTTTCCTGAGTCAGGGATTACTTGGCTGTATATTGTTCCGCCTATATTGCTAATCTTGTTGACCAAGTATGGGATCCCCGTTAGTACTACATTTTTAGTTTTGACCATTTTCTCGCCAAGCAGTTTGGGAGCCATGCTGACCAAGTCGATGATGGGATACGCCGTTGCATTTGTGGTGGCAATTATTATCTATCGTTTTGTGATTAAAGGCATTTCGGTTTATTTCAGCAAAACGCGTGATCACAAACCATCACATATTTGGATTGGTTTACAGTGGGTATCTACGGCTTTTTTATGGAGCCAATGGCTGATTCAAGATTTGGCCAATATTTTTGTCTATGTGCCACGTCAAGTCCCGCTCGCATTTTTGATTTTTGCAATTTTGGTTTTTGTCATTTTATTGGGGATGATTTTCTACCAACGTGGCGGAGCCATCCAAAAAATTATCGACACCAAAACGGGTGTGGCAGACATCCGTTCAGCCACCATTATCGATTTTATTTACGCGCTCATTTTATTGGTGTTTAAAGAGTGGAGTAATATTCCAATGAGTACCACTTGGGTATTCTTGGGCTTACTTGCAGGTCGTGAATTTGCCATGTCTATGCATCTGGCTGAAGTGAATAAATATCGAACTTCGCGCAATGTCAGTAAGGATGCGATGAAGCTGATGGTAGGCTTAATCATGAGTATTGTTTTAGCAACTACCTTACCGTGGTTTTATAAAGTCATCTCAGGTTAATTGCATATTGATGCCTTAAAAAAGCGAGCCATGGGCTCGCTTTTTTGTTGTTACGGTATGTATTTAAATGGCAAAGTGTTTTGGAGCGTTTAGATTTTTAATTGCATTCACAATTTGATCCGCATGATTACAAACAATTAATTTCGCCCGATGCTGTGGCGGTAAGAACCCTTCTTCAACGGCATGATCAAGCTGAGCAATTAAAGCGTCATAGAAGCCGTTTACGTTATATAGCATCATCGGTTTTTGGTGTTGATTCAACTGCCCCCAAGTAGCGACTTCTAAAATTTCTTCAAACGTGCCTAAGCCACCTGGCAGTGCCACAAAAGCACTGGCGCGATCCGCCATCATCGCCTTACGTTCATGCATATTTTTTACAATGTGCAACTCAGTGAGTTGATGGTGTGCAATTTCATAATCAAGCATAAATTCAGGAATCACCCCAACAGTTTGACCACCATGTTGTATAACGGCATTGGCGACTTGTCCCATAAGACCAATACTTGCACCGCCATAGACCAGTCCAAAACCTAGATCAGCAAGACCTTGAGCCAGAGCAATGGCTTTTTCTGTATAAATAGGCTTATTTCCTGAACGGGAACCGCAATAGAGCGCAATTAAAGCTTGAGTCGTTTTAGGCGTGGGATTTTTATGTTTTGGAGTCATTTTTAATACACTGTTCATCATTATATTTTCACCATAACACTTTATGTTTTCAGGCTCTAGCTTAGGCAGAAAATATGACCACACCTGCTTTGGAATGCACAGCTTTGGTAAAAATTTGTTGAAATTTGGTGGTAGGAAAACGCAGTATATTGAAAAAAGGATGAATTTCTACTTCATCTTGTTATACTAAAAATCTGTTTTCCAACAAATGAATCAACATGGGTAGTGGTTGTCATCGCTCCGAACATATCAATTCGTACGAAAAAATTATACTGAATAATGTTCAGAGAACATGCACTGATTTTAATAGCATGACTCTAGAATCAGTCCTCAATCGTATGCAGGAGTACATCCAATGATCTTTGAATGGATGTCAGATCCATCGGCATGGGTTGGTCTTGCAACTTTAGTGGTTCTAGAAATTGTTCTCGGTATCGACAATCTGGTCTTCATCGCAATTTTGGCGGAAAAACTTCCCCCTCATCAGCGCAATGCGGGTCGTATTATCGGCTTAGTTTTAGCTTTGGTGATGCGATTAATTTTGCTGGCTTCAATTGCTTGGGTGGTGACCTTAACTCAACCGCTATTCCATCTTTTTGATCATGCTTTTTCTGGTCGTGATCTGATTCTACTGTTCGGTGGTGTATTCCTTTTGTTTAAAGGCACCATGGAACTGCATGAACGACTGGAAGGCACTCAACCGCAAAAAGAAGAAAATCCTGTACATGCCGCTTTTTGGATGGTGATTGTTCAAATTGTGGTGCTGGATGCTGTTTTCTCGCTCGATAGTGTGATTACCGCAGTGGGTATGGTGAAAGATCTTTCCGTCATGATGATTGCGGTGATTATCGCCGTTGGCATTATGCTGTGGGCATCGAAACCGCTCATGAACTTCGTTAATAAGCATCCAACCGTGGTGATTTTATGTCTCGGTTTCTTAATGATGATTGGTTTCTCACTGATTGTTGAAGGTTTTGGTTACCATATCCCGAAAGGCTATTTATATGCTGCAATTGGTTTCTCTGTGGTGGTTGAGTTTGTCAATCAAACCATGCGCCGCAATCAGGAAAAATTGGTCACTACAACGGACTTACGTTATCGTACTGCCTCTGCCGTGATGCGTATGCTAGGTGGAAAAAATGAATCACAAAATAATGAGTCTGAAGATGTACTGGCCACACGTGCCTTTGCCGATGAAGTGTTTAATGAAGAAAATGGTGCTTATCATAGTGTGATGGTACAAGGGGTACTTGGATTGTCTGAACGACCAGTGAAATCAGTCATGACACCACGTCCTGAATTGGAATGGCTTGATTTAGACGAAGATGAAGCTTCGATTAAAGAACAACTCTTGAGCATGACCCATTCGCGTTTAATTATTGCACGTGGTGAACTGGACAATATTGCAGGGATCGTACTCACGCATAAAATCATGAATGAATACATCGAAACGGGTGTACTCAATTTTGAACGTCACTTACGTGAACCCGTCATTGTGCATGAAAATGCCCAAGTGCTCATGGTGATGGAGCAATTACGCCAAGCACCGCTGCAAATGGCGATTGTGTTAAATGAATATGGTTCCATTGAAGGTATTGCGACGCCGATTGATGTGTTAGAGGCAATTGCAGGTGAATTCCCCGATGAAGATGAACTAGAAACAGCCGCGGAAAGTTTAGAAGATGGCACGCTTATTCTAGAAGGGTCTACCGATATTCGTCATGTTTCCTTATTGTTAGCACGTGATTTAGTTGATGAGTCTGAACAATATTCAACGTTATCAGGTTATATTTTATTCCATTTAGGGCGTTTACCCGAAAGTGGTGCAAAATTGGCAGCAGATGGTTATATCTTTGAAGTGGTCACGATGGATGGTCACAAAATTGATAAAGTACATATCATGCCGCAAGCGGAAACAGGTACAGAAAATTAATTAAATGACGTTATATCATTTTAAAATATACGGATAGATTAAAATAGCTCGTACAGTCGGGCTATTTTTATGGGAAAATTTCATGTCAGAAAGCAGTTGTCCTTGCGGGCGAGGGAATTACATAGAGTGTTGCCAACCATTGCATATGGGACAGCAAAAGGCGCAAAGTGCAGAACAGTTGATGCGTTCACGTTATAGTGCATTTGCTAAACATCTGATTGATTACATTGTCAAAACTACAGCTATGGGGCAGCAACAATTCTTGGATCAAGTTGCAATTGCTGATTGGAGTCAATCCAATCAATGGCTCAAACTAGAAGTCATTCAAGCTAAAGAAAAAATAGATAAAAATCATGCACAGGTAGAATTTAAAGCCTATTACCATGATGGAAAACAAGCACAGCTGCATCATGAAGTCTCTCATTTTGTACAACAGGATGGGGCATGGTATTTCCTTGATCCGACCACGGAGATGCAAATCAGCATGAAGCAAGCTTGCATTTGTGGTTCAGGCAAAAAATTTAAACAATGTTGTGCACAATATCTGTAGTTTTAGCTTAAATTTACCTTAGAATAGCGCGCATCGATTACCCTCAGTGGAAGATGGGCAATGTTACTATTAGTCATTTATATTGTTGCGATTACGGCTGAAGCGATGACAGGTGCACTGTCGGCAGGTCGACGTAGTATGGATTGGTTTGGTGTAACGCTGATTGCCTGCGTCACTGCACTGGGTGGTGGTTCGGTTCGAGACGTACTGCTCGGACATTATCCGCTGACTTGGGTTAAACATCCTGAATATTTAGTTTTGACCTGTGCTGCTGCATTTGTCACGATTTTAATTGCCAAATGGATGCGTCATTTACGTTCTATCTTTCTGATTTTAGATGCGATGGGGTTGATTGGCTTTACCGTGATTGGTTGTCAAGTCGCACTGCAAATGGGTCATGGTTTTGTTGTTTCAGCGGTTGCTGGCGTGTTGACTGGGGTGTCTGGTGGTATCTTGCGAGATATCCTATGTAACGATGTACCCTTGGTATTCCGCCGTGAATTGTATGCCAGTATTTCCTTTGTTTCCGTAATTTGCTATTGGGTCTGTCAAGAGATCGGCTTTTCTCTAGAAGTTACCGTCATTTCCACCCTCATTTTCGGTTTTTCTTTACGTTGTATCGCCATCTATTTTGGTTTGGAAATGCCGAAATTTATTTATAAAGATGATGATGAGCAATCTGCATCCTCTAAAGATGCGTCATAACTATTTGCATAAAAATGATAGATGACTGATGAAATAAAGCAGTCATCCTGTTTAAATGAGCGTATAAAAATAAGTACAACTATAAATCCTGTTGGGAAAGCAGTATGCATTCTTTCACCAAATCAGAGCGCTTATTATGGATTTAGTCTCACGTGTACAACGCTTACCAATCGGTAAATTTCACTATACCTTACTCTGGGTCATCGGACTGGGTTGGATGTTCGATGCGATGGATACTGGGCTTATTTCATTTATTTTGATCAGCATGGCTGAAGAATGGAACATGACACCGACGGAAAAAGGTTGGGTGGTATCGATCGGTTTTGTTGGCATGGCGATAGGGGCTGTTTTATCCGGTGGCTTAGCAGATCGAATTGGACGGCGTACCGTTTTTGCAATGACTCTAGTGATTTATAGTATTGCGACAGCTTTATGTGCTTTTGCACCGAATTTAACTTGGTTATTGCTGTTTCGTTTTATTGTTGGCTTAGGCTTGGGGGGACAACTTCCAGTTGCTGTGACTTTGGTTAGTGAATATATTCCTGCTCAAGTACGTGGACGGTTTATCGTTTTACTGGAAAGTTTTTGGGGCTTAGGTTGGTTGGTTGCCGCATTGGTATCCTATTTTGTGATTCCAAATTATGGCTGGCAGATCGCCTTTTTAATTGGCGGCTTACCCGCTATTTATGTATTTATGATTTTGAAAAAAGTGCCAGAGTCGGTACCGTATTTGATTAACCGTGGACGTATTGAAGAAGCACATGCATTGGTGCAGCAGCTTGAACGCCAGTGCGGTGTTGAGGTTATTGATTATATTGAAGTGCAGCCTGTTGCAGCAAAACAAAATATTTCTTTTCGTCAGCTTTGGTCAGGTGCATTTGCGCGCCGTACCTTAATGTTATGGCTGATTTGGTTTGGTATTGTTTATTCCTATTATGGCATTTTTACTTGGCTACCTAGTTTGTTGGTAAAGCAAGGCTATAGCATTGTGCAGTCTTTTGAATATGTGCTGATCATGATTTTGGCACAGCTTCCAGGTTATGTTGCAGCTGCATGGTTGGTGGAGAAATTGGGGCGAAAAGCGACCTTGGCAGGCTTTATTGGCATGTGTGCCGTTGCCGCTTATTTCTTTGGTCAAGCAGATACAGTGAACATGATTATGCTCTGGGGCTGTTTGATGTCGTTCTTTAATTTAGGGGCATGGGGCGTACTGTATACCTATACTCCAGAACAATATCCGACCAATATTCGTGCCTTTGGTTCAGGTTGGGCTTCTGCGATTGGCCGCATGGGTGGAATTGTTGCACCGATGGTGGTCACTCATATGATGATCATGGAGAATGGTTTTAGTCAGGTCTTTATGATGTTTACTGTCGTATTATTGGCTGTGGCTTTGGTGATTTTAATCTTAGGGGAAGAAACCAAAGGTAAAACGCTAGAATCGATGGGTTTATAAAATTGCTGCATTTTTAGTTGATTGCACATTATAAAATGGATATTTTTACGCCATAAGACACAATTTGTCGCGCAGTATGGGAGACTCCCCTTGTGTAGACAACACCTGCGACTTAGCATAACAACGTAGATACAAAAACGAATTAATTAGGATTTCACGCTTTTATGACCAGCCTTGTGCATCAAGCCACAGAAAATCGTTCCGTAGCAGAATTTACCGAACAAGCTTATCTCAATTATGCCATGTACGTGATTATGGATCGTGCATTACCGCATATTAGCGATGGTTTAAAGCCGGTACAACGTCGTATTGTGTATGCAATGAGCGAGCTCGGTTTAAAGAATAGTGGTAAGCCAAAAAAATCTGCCCGTACGGTCGGTGATGTACTGGGTAAATATCATCCACATGGTGATTCTGCTTGTTATGAAGCGATGGTGCTGATGGCACAGCCCTTTAGTTATCGCTACCCTTTTATTGAAGGTCAGGGCAACTGGGGCTCACCCGATGATCCAAAATCTTTCGCAGCAATGCGTTATACCGAAGCCAAACTTTCACTTTATAGCGAAGTGCTGTTGTCGGAATTGGGTCAAGGTACTTGTGAGTGGCAGGATAACTTTGATGGTTCAATGAAAGAACCGGTCAATTTACCTGCACGTGTCCCGAATATTTTGCTCAATGGTACAACAGGGATTGCCGTGGGCATGGCAACCGACATTCCACCACATAATTTACGTGAAGTGATTAAAGGCACGATTGCTTTAATTCGTAACCCCAATTTAACCGATGAAAAAGTGGCAGAATATATTCCTGCACCCGATTTACCGACCAAAGCTGAAATTATTACCCCCGCGGAAGATTTATTAAAAATTCAAACCACTGGTCGTGGTAGTTATCGCATGCGTGCGATTTATACCATTGAAAAAAATGAAATCGTGATTACTGACTTGCCATATCAGGTTTCAGGTTCAAAAATTATCACTCAAATTGCCGACCAAATGCAGGCCAAGAAACTGCCTTTAGTCAGCGATGTTCGAGATGAGTCCGATCATAAAAATCCGACTCGTTTAGTGATTGTGTTGCGTTCAAATCGTATTGATGCAGAAGGGGTGATGAGCCACTTATTTGCAACCACTGATTTAGAATCGAGCTATCGTGTCAATATGAACATGATTGGGGCGGATGCGCGTCCACAAGTAAAATCGATTCGTCGAATTTTATTGGAATGGATTGAAATTCGTAAAAATACCGTGACCCGTCGTCTACAGTATCATTTGAATAAAATTGAAAAACGCCTGCATATCTTGGCAGGTTTACTGATTGCTTATTTGGATTTAGATACTGTTATTCGCATTATTCGTGAAGAGGATCATCCGAAAGCAGAACTGATTTCACATTTCGGCATTGATGACATTCAAGCTGAAGCCATTTTAGAACTTAAGTTACGTCACTTGGCGAAACTTGAAGAAATGGAAATTCGCCGTGAACAAGAAGAACTAGAAGCGCGCGCTGCTATTATTCGTGAACAATTGGCCAATCCAGAATCATTAAAGAATTTAATCATCACCGAACTTAAGGATGATGCGAAAAAATTTGGCGATGATCGTCGTTCGCCAATCGTACAGCGTACAGAAGCGCAAGCCATCAATGAACAAGACATGTTGCCTGCTGATCCTGTGACGGTAGTTTTGTCTGAAGCAGGTTGGATTCGTTCTGCCAAAGGGCATGATATTGATGCTGAAAATCTCAATTTCCGTGCCGGCGATCAATATTTAAGTCATGCGCAAGGAAAATCAAATCAACGTGTATATGTTTTAGATGAAACGGGTCGCAGTTATGCACTGGCCATTGCGAGTTTGCCATCGGCACGGGGTTTGGGTGAGCCATTAAGCTCCAAACTTGCACCTGCAAATGGGGTGGGTTTTATCCAGATTTTAATCGAGGATGATGAGCACGATATTATTGCAGTGAGTTCTAAAGGCTATGGCTTTAAGTCGAATGCGAAACAACTCGATACCAGTGCTAAAGCGGGTAAAGCGTTCTTAACTGTAGCTGATGATGCTAAAGCATTACCGTTGCAAACGGTGGATGCCAATACGCATTTGGCGATGTTGAGTACCGCTGGTCGTTTATTGCTGATTGATTTGTCAGAATTACCAATGCTGAACAAGGGTAAAGGAAATAAATTGATACAACTTGAAGGCAAAGAACAAATTTTGTCCATGACATTAACGTCTTTAAATGAAATAATTCAAGTGGTTGCAGGACAGCAACAATTAAAATTAAAAGGTGATGATCTTCAAAGATATATTGGTAAAAGAGCCACGAAAGGTCAACTCTTACCACGAGGATATCAAAAAGCAAATAAACTGTTCATTCAAAGATAAAACTAGCATCCATTGATCAAAATACGTTATATATGATGAGTATTCGTGTAAATGGATGTCGTGTTATGCATAAACAAGTTAAATAATGACGCATAACATTGAAAACACTTGAAACTAAGGATTATAGATTGGAGATTAGGGCATTATGGAAAAGATTTGGTTTGCTGAATACCAAAAAACAGGGATTCCTGAAACTGTAGAATTGCCAGCAGAAAATACCTCACTCGTTGATATTTTTGAACGTAATTTTAAAAAATTTGGTTCACGTGATGCCTTTATCTTCATGGATAAAGTCTTAACTTTTGATGAACTAGATGAAGCCAGCCGTAAATTTGCGACGTATTTACAAAGTTTAGGATTGGCAAAGGGTTCCCGCGTTGCAGTCATGATGCCTAACGTCCTTCAATATCCAGTGGTTGCACTTGGTGTATTGCGTGCAGGTTTAGTGTTGGTGAACGTGAATCCACTGTATACCTCGCGTGAACTTGAACACCAATTGAATGATTCTGGTGCTGAAGCATTGGTGATCATTGAAAACTTTGCCACTGTTTATCAAACCATTATTGGTAAAACACCTGTGAAGCACGTCATTGTTGCTTCTGTAGGTGATATGTTGGGTACATTAAAAGGTACACTGGTGAATTTTGTTTTACGTTCAGTACGTAAACAAATTCCAGCTTGGAATATTCCAGGACATATTAAGTTTAATGCTGCAATGTCAAAAGTCAGTGCAAGTAACTATAAACGTCCAAACCTGACTTTAAGTGATACCGCAGTACTTCAATATACGGGGGGTACAACGGGTGTTTCTAAAGGTGCAGAATTAACGCACCGCAACCTTGTTGCGAACTTATTACAGTGTGACGGCATCTTCCAAAGTAAATTTGGCGCACAAGACGGCGCTAAAGATGACCGTATTTTCTGTGCATTACCGCTTTATCACATTTTTGCTTTCATGGTTTGTGCCATGTACGGTATGTATAAAGGTCAAGCGAACGTTTTAATTCCAAACCCGCGTGACTTACCTGCGGTGATGAAAGAATTGCGTAAATACCAACCTTCATTCTTCCCAGCAGTAAACACTTTGTTTAATGCATTGGTGAATAATGAAGAGTTTAGACAGCTCGACCATAGCAAACTTAAAATGGCAATGGGCGGTGGTATGGCGGTGCTTGCGTCCACAGCAGCAGAGTGGAAAAAAATTACCGGCACTAACATCATTGAAGGTTATGGTTTGTCCGAAACCTCACCAGTTGCGACAGCAAACCCACCTAATTCTGAAGAATTCAGTGGCAGCATTGGTGTTCCGTTACCATTAACTGAAGTTGCAATTTTGGATGACGATGGTAATGAAGTCGCATTAGGCGAACAAGGTGAAATCTCGATTCGTGGTCCACAAGTGATGAAAGGCTATTGGAACCGTGCAGATGAAACTGCCAAAGTGATGACAGCAGACAATTTCTTTCGTACCGGTGACATTGGTGTGATGGATTCGCGTGGTTATGTGAAGATTGTTGACCGTAAAAAAGACATGATTCTGGTTTCAGGCTTCAATGTCTATCCATCTGAAATTGAAGAAGTGATTTCGACACATCCAAAAGTATTGGAAGTGGCTGCTATTGGTGTTCCTGATGAAAAATCAGGTGAAGTACCTAAGCTTTTTGTAGTGAAAAAAGATCCGTCTTTAACGACAGAAGAAGTCCTTGCTTTTGCTAAAGAAAACTTAACAGGCTATAAACGTCCTCGTTATGTTGAGTTTATTGATGAATTACCAAAATCTAACGTAGGTAAAATTTTACGTAAAGATTTACGTAAAACTGCATAAAGCAAGTCATAAAAAAAGCGCCGTTTTCGGCGCTTTTTTTATGACTTTAAAAATCAATTTTTTATTAACCAGCGATCAATATACGGGCGACCAATGCCAAAAATACCGACAAAGGTAAACATGGTGCCAAACTGGCGGCTAAAACTGGGTAAATGAAATGCACCATAGCTCAAATAGTTATCTATCAGGCAATATACAAAAATAACCACTAACCAAAGTCGTAAATTTTGCCGCTTAATACTGACCATCCAAAAGGCAATAATTAAGATGATCAGCGTACCAATCGGTGACGCAATATTCATATTGGCACAGATGGTTGCGATTAAGAAAGCAACGATTGGCAACACGATTTTAAGTACACGATCCACTTGACGTTGATGTTGTTGCTGTTTTTCAAGTACATCGAACATTTCTTGTTGATCAGGGTTGATCATAATGGAGCCTTATTCCTCAGTGATAAAAACATTATAATTTAACAAAAATTATTGTTGAAACGCCATGCTATGATATGTGCAGAAAATTTTAATGAGAAAAATGAGATGCAGAGCATAAGCGGAATAGTTTATCTCATCTTAATTGCATGTTTAATGCCTTATGTTTTTACAGTAATTGCAAAAAAAACAGCTGGCTTTAAAGCACGAGATAACCAAAACCCACGAGAATTTTTGGGTAAAACCACAGGCTTGGCCGCACGTGCTAATGCAGTACAGCAAAATAGTTTTGAAAGTTTACCGTTGTTTATTGCTGCAATTTTAATGGCAGAATATATGGTTGTTCCACAAACGGTGATTATGACCTTTGGTATTGCCTATATTATATTTCGAATTCTGTATGGTATTTGCTATTTAGCCAATTGGTCAACTTTGCGCTCTATTGTTTGGCTTTTAGCGCTACTGTGCCCAATTTGCTTATTAATTTTGGTGATTAAATTAACTTAAAGTCGCTCCATCTATGGAAATACATATTTGGGCGTACCAGATGTATAATCACAAAGTTATTTAATTTTCAAAAACCGTTATAATCGTGCCGATTTAAATTAGATTTAACTTGTTAAAGAGTGATGCTATGAGCTACAGCAATATCCCAGCGGGTAAAGATGCACCAAACGACATCTATGTCATTATTGAAATTCCTGCAAATGCAGCACCAATCAAATATGAAATTGATAAAGATTCAGATGCTTTATTTGTAGACCGTTTCATGGGTACAGCAATGTTCTACCCAGCAAACTATGGTTATGTTCCAAATACTTTATCTTTGGATGGTGACCCATTAGACGTACTGGTTGTGACACCACATCCAGTTGAACCAGGTTCGGTAATTCGTTGCCGCCCTGTGGGCAAATTGAATATGGAAGATGATGGTGGTATTGATGCGAAATTAATTGCAGTGCCCCATGATAAATTAACACCACTTTACAAAGATGTTCAGGAATATACAGATCTTCCAGAGCTTTTGATCAAACAAGTTGAACACTTCTTTGCTCATTATAAAGACCTTGAAGCTGGCAAATGGGTAAAACTCAGTGGTTGGGAAGGTTCTGAAGTTGCTAAGCAAGAAGTTTTAAGCTCAATTGAAGCTTATAAAGAAGCGAATAAGTAATTTGAGTTAGATGAGACTTAGCTTTGGTTAAAAAGCCGAGTCCATAAAAAAACCTGCACATTGTGCAGGTTTTTTATTGTTCTTAAATATGCGATGAAATTAGAACAATTTCACAGGAATATCAAGGAATAAACGCCATTCGTTGGTGTCACCGATATAAGCGCCATCATAAGCATTATTTGCACGATAGATTGAGTTACGTACACGTAAGCTAGCATCTTTAGCAAAACCACTTTGTACGGTATATTTTACTTGGTTAAAGAACTCTTGCTCTTTACCTTCTTCGGCTGTACCCGCAACGTTGATATCCCAGCCATAAACATAAGCAGTTGTCCAATTTAGACCAGGCACACCGAATTTGCCTAAGTCTAAGCTGTATTGAACTTGTGCTGATTTTTCATGGTTGCCGATAAAATCAGACAGGTATGAGTTTGGTAGGTAAATACTTTGGAAACCGTCAGCATTTTGACCGTAATCATAGCCAGTGTTACCAGTATTTTGTTGGTAAGCCAGCATAAGATTATGCGCGCCAGTATTATAAGTACCTGAAATAGCCCAAATATTGTTGCTGCGACCAGAAACATCTTTGTTGCCAATTGTTGAAGAATAAGTATTCGCTTTTTCGTCAAATTCGGTGTGGTAGCCGCTGAAGTCATAAGTCAAAGAACTGTTATTTGCTAATGCTTGCTTATAGTTAGCATTTACATAGTGACGTTCAAGTGCATTTTTAGAATCTAAGCCATAGTATGACGCATTGATGGCATCATTTACTTTATATTTAGCACCCCAAACCACTGCACGGTCTAGCTTATTGCCATCCGTATTGATTTGTTCTGACATCTGATTTTTAGTGAATTTACCAGCAGTTAATTCTAAACCGTTAATTTCACGGCTGGTTGCTAAAACACCATCAAAATATTCAGGCACCATACGACCAGTATTGCTGGCAAGTACAGGCAAGTCTAAAACTTGTGTACCGTAACGGATATCAGTATTGGAAATACGTGCTTTAACATTTGCACCGCCACGCGCCCAATGGTCATATGCTGAACCATCATTATGCTGCGGTATCATGTTATTGCCAGCGTTTTTATTTTCGCCTAATTTGAATGATGCATCACCTACCACACCAATACCGAAACCAACCACGCCCTTGGTATAGCCAGACTCTAAATCAAAAATTGCAGATTGAGCTGCTGAACTTGTATCATCAACCCCATTTTTTTTATCACGGTTAACGTAGCCTGTACGGAACAAGACAGATCCTTCTGCATCTTCTACAAAACCTTTAGATTCGCTTTGCTCACTTGCAAATGCAGTAGAAATAAGAGCAGCTTGGATTAAAACTACTAAGGTAAGTTTTTGTGTTTTTTGCATTGGGAGAAAGCCTTATACAAAATAGGAGGAAGAAATTGCCAGAATTGTATACGTAATGTATAGCAAAAAAAGCTTTTTTTTATTGATTTTGTTTCGTTAAACTTATGCATTTTGTTGAATATCATTTTGGCTGTGTTTCTAAATAACAATTGAAAGTATGTTGCTTTGTTTAAATTATTATTTAAAACAATAATATATTTAAATTATGGATGATTTTTTATGTAATTTTTTAAAAAATAAGTCAGTGAAACATCGAGCTTGGTTTCTGTTTTTTAAGGCTTAATACTTTGGTCGTATAATGATCTTTAGTACTCATTGATAGGTCTTTATTGTTGGTTGGTATGATCTGTAGTTGGTTTCTTAACAGGGCTATATTTTTGATATTTAATGTAAAATTCATCTAATTTATAACCAGTAAAAATAGGTTTTTCTTCAGTGTAATCGTTGTATCACGCTAAAATTAAATAAAAAAAGGAGAATTCTCTTTGAAAAGAGCGACTAAAAATTATAAAAAGCTTTAGAATCCGCAGCTAAATTTGTCATCGAAAAAGAATCTTTAGTTGATTCTATAAGGGCTAGCAATGCATCAGAATTCACATAAAATTACGTTATCTTTGTTGTTGAGTATGAGCGCAATGTCTGCATTTGCTGAAGAAAAGACAACTTTAGCAACAGCGGGAGAATTAACAGGTAGTTTTACTGTGGTGAATAAATATATTTACCGTGGTGGTGTGGAAAATGATGATGTTGCTCTACAAGCTGCTGTTAAATATGCACATCAAAGTGGTGTTGCAGTAGGATACTGGGGTTCAACATTAGATTATGATCCATCTGATAATAGTGAAGATAAAGATCATGGTTTTGAACATGACTTTTATCTGGCATATGCTCAAGAGATTAACCAAGCGTGGCGCTATAAAGTTCAGGCTACTGCTTATTATTATCAAGATGGCGGCACCGTTTATGCTGAAAATGGTGATAATCGTAAAACAACAGCATTCGATGTATTGGGTGAGTTAGCCTACAAAGATTTAACTTTAGGTGCGGTGGTGGTACTAACAGACGCCTCTTTTGCCAACGCTGGAGATATCTATTTAAGTGCTACATATAGTTATGCTTTACCGCAAAGTTTTAGGTTAAATACCTCGCTAGGTGCATCTATTTATAATAGCAGCCGTGATGACAGCATGATTGAAACCCAAAATGATGTTGCTTTTAATGAAGCTCGTATCGGAGTTAGTAAAAATATTCCAAATACTGCCGTGACTGCATCTTTAGATTATGTGATTGGGGGTAAGGATCGTTTTGATACAAATTTTGATGATCAGGTGGTATTGGGTCTAAATTTTAATTTTTAAGCTAGAAAGTACTTAGATTTTTTAAAGTGCATAGATTATTTTAAGTTTATGCACTTTTTTTACGCATAATATAAAAATATGATTAAAAAATAGCCTTAAAAAGAGGCGTGATGTAAGTAAATATGAATTTTGATTTAGGGTGAGTCTGAATTTTAATGGCGAACAACCGAGCAAAGATATTGAATCAACGTGATCTTAGATAAAATGCTTTATATGGAAAAATTTATAAAAACTTTACGTGCTTTTGAAAAAGTGAAATAGAAAATTTACGTATAAACGACCGATACTGCCTGTCTTGATGATTGGTTTAAAAGGTTTATGCATGTCCATATTTCAAAAAGCTGCTTTTGCTCGTAAGAGAATTTTGATCTCCAGCCTTTTTAATTTTAAAAAATTGGCATAGTAATTGCTCATAAGAATTGAGTCTATAAAAAATTGTTGGGGATCTTCAAATGCTTAAAAAATTATTGGTTGTTGCGACATTAACTGGTTTATCTGGAGCTGTATTTGCTAATGAAGCACCAGCATTACCATTTGGTTTGTCGGTTAGTGGAACTGCTGCCTTAACTTCAGATTATCGTTACCGTGGCATGACACAAACGTTTAATGATCCAGCTGTGCAGGCGGGTTTTGTATTGTCACATGAGTCAGGCGCATATGCGGGTGTCTGGGGCTCAAATGTCGATTTTGGCGGTACAGCACACATTGAACTTGACCCTTATGTGGGTTATGCAACAACTTTAGACAACTTTGCAAATAAACCATTGTTAGACGTGGGTTTGTGGTACTACGCTTACCCAAGTGAAAGTGACTTAAACTGGTTAGAATTATACGGTAAAGTGACCTTCAAAGATGTGTTGGCAGAGGGTGCAAGCTTGTTAACTGCCGTGAACTATACCAATGATTTTTTGGGTTTAGATGCTAATTCATGGTACCTAAATGCAACTTATTCTGTACCTTTTGGTGCAACTGGTTTTGGCGGTGTCGCTGCATTGGGTTATACCACAGTAGATGAAGATAAATATACCTTTAACGGTGATGACAGCTATATCGATTGGAAAGCGGGTGTAACGTATTCATTTGCTTCAGTTAGTGGTCTAACTGCTGAATTGGCTGCAGTAGGTACAGATATTGATACTGATGGTATGACTAATTTAGGCAAGCGTGGTGTAGAGACGGGTGCTGTCTTCACGCTAACCAAAGCATTTTAATTTTTGATATTTTAATTTAAATTTCAAATTGAAAAGAACCTCTAGAGCTTGGCTTTAGAGGTTCTTTTTATTAAAGATGATTTAGGGGCTTCTGATATTTCATTCCCTTGCGCTAAAAATAAAGCATGGTTCTATTTTTGCTCATGTTGCAGAAAAAGCAGCATGATAGGTCACAATGCCTTGTGGAAATTTGCCATCAAAACTTAATGCTTGAAAATACTCTGCTGGGACATCTTCTAAAATAAGGCTGTTGATGGGCTGAAAACCAAATTGAGCATAAAAATTGGGATCTCCTAAAACAACGCAACCCGCTGCACCCATGGCTTTCAATTGCTTTAATGCCGTATTCATCAGCGTTGAACCTATGCCGTGTTGTTGCCATTCTGGCGAAACTGCAATAGGGCCTAGGCCAAACCAACCATCGGCACCTGAAGAAATGCTAACGGAAGAAATTGCGATATGCCCGACAACGTCTTGATTTAAAACAGCCAGCAATGAAATGGTGAGTTGTTGTGCATCACGTAAAGTATTCACAATGAATTGTTCGATATGAGTGGAATATTGCTGATCTTTAAAGGCTTGTTCAATCACATGTGAAATTGCAGCATAATCAGCAAGGCTTTCATTACGGATGATTAAATTTTGCATGAATGATTAACTCTGTGGTGCACGGTAAGACAAAGCTTCGGTTAAATGTTGGCTTTGAATGTCTGTATGTTGTGATAGGTCGGCAATCGTTCGCGCCACACGTAAAACGCGATGATAGCCACGCGCAGATAAATTTAAGCGCTGCTGCGCCATTTCCATGATGCTTTGGGTTTGGGTGTTTAGTGGTGCAAACTGCTCCAGTTGTTTCGGACTTAAAGCATGATTTAGACAGTTTTGTCGCTGTATTTGTTGCCCATAGGCTTGAATCACGCGTTCACGTACAGTCTGGGAGTTTTCTACGGGGCTTGTATCTTGTAATTCATGCGCTTGCAATGGTGGCACATCCAAATGCAGGTCAATACGATCCAGTAATGGCCCTGAAATACGGTTTTGATAGCGTTTAATGGCATCCGCAGAACATTGACAACGTGTATCTTGATTAAAGGCATAGCCACAAGGGCACGGATTCATGGCGGCAATCAGTTGAAAATTTGCTGGGAAAGTCATTTGCCGTGAGGCACGAGAAATCACAATTTCTTTAGATTCTAAGGGTTGTCTTAAAACTTCTAAAACTTTGCGATCAAATTCAGGTAGTTCATCTAAAAATAGAACGCCTAAATGAGCCAAAGTAATTTCACCAGGTTTCGGATGTGAACCACCACCAACAAGAGCAATAGCCGAAGCGGTATGATGTGGTGCACGAAAAGGGCGCTGTCCAAAAGAGTGCGAAGTATTGGCAACCGAATAAATACGCGCGACTTCTAAATTTTCCTGCATGGCTAAAGGCGGTAAAATACTGGCAAGGCGCGATGCCAATAAGGTTTTTCCTGTACCTGGCGGGCCTTTAAATAGTAAAGAATGCCCACCTGCCGCGGCAATTTCTAAGGCACGTCGTGGACGGCTTTGACCTTTGATATCGGCCAGATCAAATTTGTATTGGTCTAATGTCGCTGGGGTATGTGATTGATATTGTTGAATAGGCTGTTGATTGGATAAATGTTCACAGACATCTTTTAAATGTTTGGCTGCAAATATTTCAAACTGAGGCAATTGTGAGGCTTCTTGCGCATTGTGCTCGGGTAAAACCAGTTGATGCCCTGATTGTTGGCAAGCAATGGCAATACTTAAAACCCCCGTAATGGGGCGAAGTTGGCCATCCAAAGCCAGTTCACCAATGAATTCCAATTGATCCGTGACATGTTCAGGAGTTTGTCCTGATGCCATGAGAATGCCTAACGCGATGGGCAAATCGAGACGTGAACCATCTTTGGGCAAGTCCGCAGGGGCTAAATTAATGGTGAGTCGTTTGGTTGGAAATTGAAAACCACTATTAATAATAGCAGAACGCACCCGATCTTTACTTTCACGTACTGCTGCTTCAGCAAGCCCAACAATGGTTAAAGAGGGTAAACCTTGGCTGACGTGAACTTCGACTTCAATCAGGGGTGCATGAAGTCCAAGCAGACCTCGCGTATAAATTTTAGCAAAAGACATTTTTATTGTTCCATTATGGTGCGTTATTTTTAATCATTTTGTGTCTTTTAATGCACTAAGAAAGTGCTTATTTATTATTCTGGGTTTTAATTTCTAAAGCTTCAACTTGTTTAAGCAGTCCGTTTAATCGGATATTGGCATGATTGAGTGCAGTACGTTGACGATCAATTTCATCTTTTGAAACCAGATCCATTTTGGTAGCAGCTTCACCAAGTAAGGCACGTAAATTATGTTCAAGGTCTTTTTTAGGTTGCTCGATTTGTTCCATGATTGCTTGTAATAAGGTTTCGATCATTGCTGATTCCCTAACGATGGAGAGGTGGTTGCAGTGTAACATTGCTCAAACCTAGACCATAGTCCCATCGATGAGATATGGACTTGTTCGATCAATAAAATCGTCAATTTTATAGTAAAAATGTTGAGTTTTTAAAGATCGGACTACGCTTAAAAGTATAAAATAGGTTATAAAGAAAACTTGTGCTGAAAGTTTTTATTTCCCCTAACCAAAAACGTTTTGGCACGAAATTTGAACATAAAACCTTACTGGTGAAAGAAGCCGAAGGAAAACAAACATGAAGCTCGTAACTGCAATTGTAAAACCCTTTAAATTAGATGACGTGCGCGAAGCACTTTCTGACATTGGTGTTCAAGGGATCACTGTAACTGAAGTCAAAGGCTTTGGTCGTCAAAAAGGGCATACTGAACTTTATCGTGGCGCAGAATATGTTGTTGATTTTTTACCTAAAGTAAAAATTGAAATCGCGATTAGTGATGAAATGGTAGATTCAGTGATTGAATCGATTACGCGTGTTGCAAGCACAGGTAAGATTGGTGATGGTAAAATTTTCGTTACTAACTTAGAACAAGTCATCCGTATTCGTACAGGTGAAACAGGTGCAGATGCTGTTTAATTTGGCACGAAGTTTGCTGAGTACCTGAAAACTCAAAAAAACTAGGTTGGGGGATACGAATGAAAAAAATGCTACTGGCGCTGAGTTTATCTGGCGCACTTTTAGGTGGTTCTGTTGCATGGGCTGAAGAAGCTGCAATAGCACCTACTCCGTCTGAAGATGTCACAGTTGTTGCAACTGCTGATACATCATTAACAAATTCTGAATTGGCTGTGGCAACTATTGCTCCAGTTGAAGCAATAGCAGCACCTGTCGAAGAAGAAGTAAAATTAGATACAGGTGATACGGCATGGATTTTAGTGTCTACAGCACTAGTTTTACTCATGACCATTCCAGGTTTAGCGCTGTTCTACGGCGGTATGGTTCGTAAGAAAAACGTACTGAGCACGATGGCACATAGCTTTGTTGCTGCCGCAGTCGTGAGTATTACTTGGGTCGTGATTGGTTATACACTTGCCTTTGGTGAAGGTAATGCGTTCATTGGTGGTTTAGATAAAATTATGTTATCAGGCATTACCACAGATGCACTCACTGGAACTATTCCAGAAATTCTGTTTGTTATTTTCCAAATGACTTTTGCTATTATTACCGTAGCCATCATTACAGGCTCGATAGCAGAACGTATGAAATTCAGTGCTTTTGTGGCGTTCATTACCATTTGGAGTGTTGTGGTTTACGCACCGATTACCCACTGGGTATGGGGTGGTGGCTGGTTAGGGGACGACGGTGCATTGGATTTTGCTGGTGGTACTGTGGTTCACATTAACTCAGGTGTTGCAGGTTTGGTTGCTGCTTACATGCTTGGCAAACGTATGGGCTTGGGCCGCGAATCTATGGCACCGCATAACCTAGCTTTAACCGTGCTTGGTGCAAGTTTAGTTTGGGTGGGCTGGTTCGGATTTAACGGTGGTTCTGCACTGGGTGCAAACGGTTCGGCAGGTTATGCACTTGTCGTAACTCAAGTTGCAGCAGCAGCAGCAGCGATTGCATGGTTAATTACGGAAAAATTAGTGCGTGGTAAAGCATCAGTACTAGGTGGTGCATCTGGTGCAGTGGCTGGTTTGGTGGTGATTACACCAGCAGCTGGTTTTGTCACTGTAGGTGGTGCATTGGCCATGGGTTTAATTGGTGGTGTGGCCTGCTTCTGGGGCATTACCGCATTAAAACGTGCATTGAAAGCGGACGATTCTTTAGATGCTTTTGGCCTGCATGGCGTAGGTGGTATCGTGGGTGCACTGTTAACAGCAGTATTTGCCAGTGAATTTATCATGGGTGAGAAAGCACCTACAGATATGATGCATCAATTATGGGTACAAACTGAAGGTATACTCGCAACGATTGCTTATTCTGCAGTGCTTACGTTTATTATCCTTAAAGTGATTGATTTGGTGATTGGTATCCGTGTTACTGCTGATGACGAACGTATGGGTCTAGACTTAAGTCAACATGGCGAACGGGTAGAATAATAGATAAACCGCATAATCAATATATTGTGTGAAACAGCCCGAAAGGGCTGTTTTTTTTCCATATCTTGCGTAAGGCTCTACAAAGAGCAGAATTTTTGCTACACTCTAAATCCGATTTGATTTGTTCAATTAAACCGCTATGCATTGCCCATTTTGCAACGCCGCAGATAGTAAAGTGATAGATTCGCGTCTGGCTGCTGAAGGCTGTCAAATTCGTCGACGTCGTGAATGTATCAGTTGCGGAGAACGCTTTACCACTTTTGAAACCTACGAAGTTGTTATGCCACGGGTGATTAAATCTGATGGCAAGAGTGAGCCTTTTGATGAAGTTAAAATGCGTCGTTCATTGATGCATGCTCTGCAAAAACGACCCGTGACCCAAGAGCAAATCGAAACTGTACTGAGCGATATCCAATTACAAATTCGTCGCTTAGGCGAGCGTGATGTGAAGTCTCGTACCATTGGTGAAATTGTCATGCAATCTTTGTTTGCACTGGATCACGTAGCTTATGTGCGTTTTGCTTCGGTATATCAAGATTTCCAAGATGTAGAAGCTTTTCGTCGTCAAATTGAACAAATGCAACAACGTGAACACTAAAAGAGTTTCAAGATGTTTAAGTTAAGCCCAGATTTCATTCAGCAAGATCAAATGTGGATGCAATTTGCCTTAGCAGAAGCAGCGACAGCAATTTATCGAACACGCCCCAATCCAGCCGTTGGATGTGTAATTGTGAAAGACCATCAGATTGTTGGTCGTGGAGCAACAGCACCCGTAGGGGGATCACATGCAGAAGTCTTTGCTTTAAAGCAAGCGGGTGATCAGGCACATGGTGCAACCGCTTATGTGACTTTAGAACCATGTGCGCATTATGGCCGTACACCACCGTGTGCCAAAGGATTGGTTGAGGCAGGTATTACACGCGTTGTTATTGCCTGTTCAGACCCAAATCCATTGGTGGCAGGTAAAGGTATACAAATCCTTGAAAATGCAGGAATTGAAGTATTACAAGGTGTTTGTGAGGCGCAAGCTGCTGCACAAAACCGAGGCTTTCTGAAAGCGATTGCAATGGGCATGCCTTATGTGCGCTTAAAAATTGCTTCAAGCCTTGATGGTCGCACAGCCATGGCATCGGGTGAGTCGAAATGGATTACCGGTACTGAGGCACGACAAGATGTGCAACATTGGCGCGCGATTTCTGGTGTGGTCATCACGGGCATTGAAACGGTATTGGCGGATGATTGTCAGCTGAATGTACGTCAGTTAGACGGTATAGCAGATATCAGCACGATTGTTCAGCCTAAACGTCTGGTGCTTGATCGTCAGGGGCGTTTACCGCTTAATGCAAAAATACTACAGCAACCTAATACAGTGATGGTGATGGGGCCATTGCGTCAGGAACTTGCCGATTTAGGCGTGTTACAATTTACCGTACAGCCTTTAACAGACTTGCTACAGCGCTTAGCGACACAGCATCAAATTTATGATGTGTTGGTGGAAGCAGGGGCAACATTATCGACTGCCTTTTTACAAGCGCGGTTGGTCGATGAAATGATTAGCTATGTTGCACCGACCTTTTTAGGTCAAACGGCACGTGCGATGTTTAATGCGGAATTTAATCGTATGGCAGAGCAACTTCGATTTAAGCTCATAGATGTCACCCAACTGGGAAATGATGTGCGCTTAAGGTTAATTCCTTCTCAAGAGACAGTATGAATTCAGAGTCTTCGGTTTATCATAAACGTCGTCATTCAGCACGTACCACAGACGAATATCTTTTCAATCAGCTTGTTCCGTATTTAGGCAATAAGCGTCGTTTATTACATCTGATTTTAGAAGCGCTTGAGAGCACGGGAACATTAAAGAGTAAAGATGGTCGTGCGCCAATTTTTGCCGACTTTTTTGCAGGCTCAGGTGTGGTTTCACGTCTGGCGCGTCAAAATGGTTATCGGGTGATTGCCAATGACTGGGAACCGTATAGCCATGCACTCAATAGTGCGATTTTATCTTGCACTGAAGCACCGGCATTTAAGGAGTTGGGTGGTTATCAAAAAGCCATTGATTACTTAAACCGCTTACCTGAAGTGAAGGGCTGGGTCACGCATAATTTGTGCCCACGTAATGATGAAATTTATGATCCCACCCGCGATCGGTTGTTCTTCAAACGTCGTAACGGCATGCGTATTGATGCGATTCGTCAGCAGATTGCGACTTGGCAGGCGCAAGGGGCAATTGATGATGTCGAGATGAGTGCTTTACTGGCACCGTTACTTTATTCTGCCAGTTTTGTCAGTAATACCAGTGGTGTATTCAAAAGTTTCCATCATGGTTGGGGCGGTAAAACGCAAACCGCTTTAGAGCGAATTGAATCCTTACTTTGGCTGACACCGAGTCGTTTTTGTGCCATTGGTGAACCGAAAAAACCCGCTGCAGAAGTGTGGTGTGTCGATGCACAGCATTTAGCCAATCAAATGAGTGGTTTTGAAGTGGATGTTGCTTATCTAGACCCGCCGTATAATCAACATGCTTATAGCAGTAACTATCATGTACTCAATGCCTTAACCTTATGGGATCAGGCAGATTTACCTAGTCCAGATACCAAGGGTTATAAAAGTGGTATTGACCGAGCATGGCGTAAAGAGCGTCCAAGTCAGTACAATTCTTCTAAATATGCCAAAGAAGCCTATGAAAAATTGGTCGCTACCATTAATGCACGTTATATTCTGACCAGTTATTCTACCGATGGTAATATTGAAGCAGCTGATTTGCTGCAAGCGAATTTAAAACGTGGTCGGGTAACTTTACTCACGCAAGACGTGCCACGTTATCGTGTGAGTAAACAGCGTCAGTCAGAGCGTGCACGGGTGTTAGAGTTTATTGTAATTACCGATACCCATGCCAAATCAGGGCCGCCATTACGCCAGCTTTTGGGTCAGTTGTATCATTTTGCAGAACTGGGTGGGGTCGATACCACTGGTGTGAGTACACAATTGGCATTGTGGTAAAACAAATACGGAAGTAGAGAACAAGTTATGTTTACAGGCATTATTGAAAGTCTAGGTAAAGTAGAAAGCTTACAAAGTGTAGGCGGTGATGTGCGTTTACGTATTGGCACTAACCTCGACATGTCTGATGTGCATTTGGGTGATTCGATTGCGACCAATGGTATCTGCCTCACCGTGATTGAATGGGGGGAAAACTGGTATGCGGCTGATGTGTCACGTGAAAGTTTAAATCGCACCACACTCGGCACTTGGAAAGTGGGTCAGCCTGTAAATGTCGAAAAAGCCATGCTGCCAACGACACGCTTTGGCGGACATATCGTTAGTGGTCATGTTGATGCCGTGGGTGAAATTACCGTAGTACGTGAAGATGCACGTTCAATTTATTATGAAGTGACTGCGCCTGCTGAAATTGCAAAATATTTAGCGGAAAAAGGTTCGGTGACCGTCGATGGGATTAGTCTGACCATTAACCACTTACGTGGCAGTGTGATTAGCTTGAATTTGATTCCACATACCGCAGATCGAACCAATATTGGCACGTGGAAAACCGGCGCTAAAGTCAATTTAGAAGTCGATATTTTAGCCCGTTATATTGAGCGTTTATTGCTGGGTGATAAAGCAGCTGAGGTGAAGCAGCAATCAAAACTCAGTATGGCATTTCTTGCAGAAAATGGCTTCTTGAAGTAAAAAACCATAGAATAGAAAACAGTCTTATTGAAAAATTAGACTGTTTTTTTTGTTTTGATGAATGGTTTTGAATGGGTTATGCCATTCATAGGGCTCAAGTTTAAAGTGGATAGGTGAAAATGCTTGATTTTTTAATGCATATTGAACAGTGGTTGCCTACTTTGCTGGATCACTATGGCCTTTGGATTTACGCTATTTTATTTCTGATTATCTTTGCCGAAACCAGTTCTGTGTTTATGTTTTTCTTACCTGGGGATAGCTTGTTGCTAGCGATTGGCGCACTCTGTTCAACCACAGCAATCATCCATTTACACTATATGGGATTGTTACTTTTTACTGCGGCTGTACTGGGTTATATTGTCAATTATTATACTGGTCGGGTTTTGGGCTTTAAATTTTTTCATGCCCATGCAAAATTTTTAAAACCTGAATATATAGTCAAGACCAATCATTATTTTAGTAAACATGGTGGAAAAACCATTTTGGTGGCTCGTTTTATCCCTTTTGTCCGTTCTTTTGCGCCGTTTGCTGCGGGTGCAGGGCACATGAATATTTTCAGTTTTATGTTGTATAACTTAGTTGGCGGATTGATTTGGATCAGTTTGTTATTAGGGCTGGGGTATGGTGTTGGGAATATGCTTGGATTTGCCGTAGACGCATTTTAATTTCTAAAGCATTTTTAAATAAGCAAAGCCCACCGTAGTGGACTCTTTTGATGGTATGAATTCTCAGTGTTTGGTCATTCATCTTCCACTCACAACATAAGCCAAAATAAGCATCAAAACTTATATTTTTGGCTTTTCCGTTGAAAAGTTAGAATTTTTTAAAATATACTCGATTTCTTCTTGACTAGCCTGCTGTAACTTAGTACGAAATACAGAGACTGTTTGTTCAATCAAGGTTTCAGCTTCTAACTCTAAACGTAATCGAACATTTTCTAGTTCCGATAGCATGCTAGTGTTGCTAATCGACGGCATGCCTTTAGCAAAATTCAATGCCACACCTTCAGGATTCTTATGATAACGCGCCGTATAGGTTTGAATTTCACGATCTAAATTTTGCCGAATCAGGGACAGCGTTTGGCTTTGCTCAGCAAATTGTCGCGCTTCATCTGACTGTAAGGCTTGAGCATAGTCGGCTTGTGCAGCACGTTTTTTGGCTAAAGATTGTTCTAGCGCACGTTGATGGCGTAAACGGGCATCTTCAATCAATTGTGCCTTACGTTCTACATAAGCACGTTCAATTTTCTCAAAAGATTGTTGTTGTGCGTGCTCGTCCTTTTCTAACCATTTTTGAATATTAGTTTCAGGTTTGAGCACATTACAGACGCGGTGTAGGTCATCAATAAATGCCTGACGAACAGCATCAGGTACGTCTAACCAGCGCTGTTTAAAATCTTGACCGACATTTAATGCCACCGCATATCTCCTTAATTGGGTTGATCGGCTAAAGTTTGAAAGTGCGTGGTTCAATACCTAAACATCGGTATTGTTTAAATTTTTCACGACCCAGTTGTTTTGCCGATTCATTATTTTCGATGATTTCTATAATGTGACTAAATTTATCAATCTGTTCAAGCGCTTGATTGTTAAAATTAAACACGATCCAGTCCGATTGTTCTGGCAGGCGAGATGAAATACAAATTGTAGCCGATTCCTGATCAATACCATGCGGCATAAAACTGCTGGGATCAAAACTCCACAATCGTTCATCGAGCTGCTGTTGTAAGTCTGAGTCTGTACAATATAACCAAATACGTTCAGGCTGTTTCAGAATCTTACGGCACAAACGGCAAGTGCTTTCCACTTGCCGTTCGGGACTTTTTTCAAATAAGTAAAAGCTTACTTTAGCCATTGGACTGCGCACGATTGGCTAAAAACTGTAGCAATAATGGCACAGGACGACCAGTTGCACCTTTAGCCGAACCTGAGTTCCATGCAGTACCAGCAACATCTAAATGTGCCCAGCGGTATTCACGCGTGAAGCGCTGTAAGAAGCAGGCTGCGGTGACGGAACCAGCTTTAGGGCCACCAATATTGGCAATATCAGCAAAGGGCGAATCAAGTTGTTCTTGGTAATCGTCAATGACGGGCATGCGCCATACACGGTCAAATGATGTTTGTCCCGCAGCATGAATTTCAGCAGCCAGTTCATCATCTGGGGTGAATAGACCAGTCAGTACTGAACCTAAGGCAACCACACATGCACCAGTTAAAGTTGCAATATCAATGACTAATGCAGGATTAAAGCGTTTGATATAAGTTAGGGTGTCGCATAAGACCAAACGACCTTCCGCATCGGTATTTAAAATTTCTACTGTTTGACCGCTCATGGTTTTGACGATATCCCCCGGACGCGTTGCACGACCAGAAGGCATATTTTCAGCGGCAGCAATTGCACCAACCACATGAATGGGTAATTTTGCTTCACATAGCGCACGCATTGCACCTAACACAGATGCAGCACCACACATATCGTATTTCATTTCATCCATACCCGCACCAGGTTTGAGTGAAATACCGCCAGTATCAAAGGTGACCCCTTTACCCACCAAGACCACAGGGGCTTGTTCGGTATGGGCTTTATATTCAAGGGTAATCACACGACCGGGACGATCCGACCCTTTGCTCACTGCAAGGAAGGCATTCATGCCTAAATCAGCCATTTGTTGTTCATTAATCACCGTGACTTTGAGCAAGTCAGGATATTGTGCAGCGAGAGCTTGTGCTTGCTCTGCTAAATATTCAGGGAAGCAAATATTTCCCGGGCGATTGCCTAAATCACGCGCCCAGTTTTGACCTGATTGCACAGCATGAATCAAGTTAAGTTGTTGTGGGTTCAAGGTACTGTTGTTCGAAATCAGATGAATATTTTCGAGTATGAATTCATTTTTTTTCGATTTGTATTCATCAAAAGCATATGCAGCTTGGGTTAAAGCCAAGGCAAATAAATAATGTTGATCTGCTGCTAATGCGGAAATATCAATACTAATCTGTTTGAATTTTTTTTGTGACGTTTTGATAATGCTTTGCGCGATTTTTGCTAACTTATTCGGTTGTAGATCAGCGGCTTTATCCATGCCGATGAGTACAGTATTACTACATACAGATACTTTCCCGATGAGTGGTAAGCTTTCGGTTAAACTTGCTTTAAATTGTACTGCTTCGACTAAAGAGCTTAAGTTGTTGATTTCATAAGATGTCGCTGCCTTTTGTAGCTGCTCAGAATCGACTAATATCAACAAATATGGGCTAGATGCATTCTCTTGGAATGACGTATTAATTGTTAGTTTCATGTTCTGTATTCATGCCTTTGAATGTTTGCAAACCATTAAACCATTGAAACATTTCTATGAATAGAGTTTCAATGCGCAACAACAGTATAGGTTTTATATTTTCACCATTCGGGTAAACTAAGCCTAGTTTTTATTTGCCTCTTTTTTGGAAGAATTAATTTGATTATTCGGCGTTATTTGGTCAAGCAAGTGGTGTCTACATCCTTGGTTGTAATTGCCTTATTGACCTTAATCATGATGGGTGGTCGACTGATCAAGTACTTTGGTGTTGCGGCGCAAGGTCGTTTAGACGTTAGTATCCTGTTTAGTATTATTGGTTATCGACTGCCAGAATTTTTGACTTTAATTCTTCCATTGGGTTTTTTTATTGGCTTGATGTTGGTTTTTGGGCGCTTGTATGTTGACCATGAAATGGCGGTACTCAATAGTAGTGGTGTCAGTCGGCATCAGCTAGGGCGTTTACTGATTCCGCTGACCGTGGTTTTTCTTGTCGTACAATCGGGGCTAATGATTTGGATGTCTCCTTGGGGGCTGCGTCAGTTTGAGGAATTGACAACCAATCAAGCGGTGAGGACGGGCTTCGATTTGGTTCGCCCGAAGGAGTTCATTTCATCGGGCCCCTATACCATTTATGCCGGCGATTTGTCAGAAGACCGTCGTAATCTAAAAGATGTCTTTTTCTATCAACGTGCCCAAAAACCTGGTAAACCTGATGTAATGATTTTGGCGAAAGAAGCAACTCGTGTCGAAGTCGCCAATGAAACGGCCAGTATTGTCGATTTGGTCGAAGGGCGTCGTTATGAATTTTTTCCAGGCAAACCTAAATATAGCCAAGCAGAATTTCAATCCTATCGTTTACGGTTAGAAAGTGACACAGAAGCTAAATTTGAAAGTGCCGAAGTTGAAGCACTACCTATTTCTAAACTTTGGAATAATCGTGCTGACCCTGTCGTAGCGAGTGAATTGGGCTGGCGTATTTTTGTGCCATTCTCTGTTGTGGTGGCTCTAGCCTTAGCCATAGCACTTTCAGAAGTCAGTCCACGCCAAGGACGTTATTTAAAACTCTTTCCTGCTTTACTGATTTTTGCCAGTTTGATTGTGGCACTGATGGCGGTGAAAACGCGAGTCAGTAAAGATGAAATGGGAATTGGGGCATATCCGTTGGTTTTGGTGGTGTATGGTGTTGCTGCAGCATTATTTTCACGTAAACAAAAGCTTGCTCCTAAAATTAAGAAACGAATTCAGCAGGTGAGGTCTTAAAATGTTAGCACGTCGAATCATTGCCAAACATGTGACCAAAACCACAGCATTAGCGATGCTGGGTGCAACTGTTATTTTATCGGTTCTACAAGTTTTATTTACCTATTTAGGTGAATTAGGTGAGTTAAATGAAACCTATAGCGCTTGGAATGCCTTGGTTTACGTACTTTGGAGCGCACCTCGTTATTTATATGAAATCTTACCGATTTCCGCTTTAATTGGTGCGGTTTTAGGTTTAGGGGCTTTAGCTTCCAATAGTGAATTGGTGGTGATGCGTTCAGTTGGGATTAGTTTGTGGCGCATTGTCGGTTGGGTCATTCGCTCGGCATTAATTTTGGTGGTGTTATCCTTTGTTCTCAGTGAATGGGTAATTCCATATACCAACGAACAAGCCAAAAGCGTGAAAGATCACCGCAGTGTAAATTCATTGGGTGAAGTGAACGGTTATTGGACACGTGAAGGTCAGCGTTTTATTTATATTGATTATGCCAATGCACAAGGACAGCTCAAACATGTTCAAGTGGTTGACTTTGATGATCAGTATCGCTTGAAAGGAGTGTTAAATGCCGAGCAAGGGCAGTTCGTCAAAGATGGCGCTTGGAATCTAAAGGCTGCTTCGCAAATTGATATTTTACCGCAGGGTAATGCAACAGTGGTTACAGCAGAGCAGTTGCCTTTGGCTTTGGCATTGCAACCTAAATATGTGCATATGGTAACCATTGACCCTGAGGATTTATCACCTAGCCAATTGGTCAGTTTTATGAGCTATATGCATGAATACAGCCAAGTACCGAAAACCTATAAACTGGCATTTTGGCAAAAACTGGCTTCGCCCTTTGCTTTAATCGCATTGGTGCTGATTGCCTGTTCCTTTATTTTTGGTCCTTTACGTCAACAGTCGATGGGGTTTCGTTTGGTGATTGCCTTGTTCATTGGCTTAGGATTTTTCTATCTACAAGATTTCTTGGGCTATGCAAGTTTAGTGTATTCACCTTCACCAGCATGGTTTGTATTTATACCGATTATTTTCATGATGCTGGTGGGCGGTTATTTACTGCGACGCGCCCGTTAATCATGGAATAGAGCCCGATAAAATACTGTGTATGATCACTTTAGTTATGATCTGCAGATAGAGTCTTGACCGAAAATTCGGTAAGATATGACGATGAAATTGTAAACAAAAGAGTGTTCATTATGACGGGTGCAACTGCTGGCAAAATCCCTCACGTATTGGTAATTATGGATGGTGTAGGGCATCGCGAAACGGTCGAAGACAATGCTTTTTTAGCAGCCAAACGACCTCATTTAACGGCTATGCAAGAAAAGCATCCACATAGTTTGATTTCAGGTTCAGGTGAAGATGTGGGGCTACCTGATGGTCAAATGGGCAATTCTGAAGTGGGTCACATGAATCTGGGTGCAGGTCGTGTGTTGTATCAAGATTTTACCCGTATTACTAAAGATATTCGTACCGGTGCTTTTTTTGAGCATCAAGTTTTGATTGATGCAGTTGAAAAAGCCAAAGCTGCTCATGGTGCTATACATATTTTGGGTTTGTTGTCACAGGGTGGTGTACATTCGCATGAAGACCATATTGTGGCGATGTGCGAGTTGGCCTTAAAACGAGGCGCGAAAGTTTATTTACACGCGTTCTTGGATGGTCGTGATACACCACCTAAAAGTGCCCAACCATCACTCGAAAAATTAGATGCGCTCTTTGCACAATATTCAGGGCAAGGGCGTATTGCGACCATGATTGGGCGTTATTTTGCCATGGATCGTGATAATCGTTGGGATCGCGTTGAACAAGCCTATCGTTTATTGACTGAAGGTGAAGCAGTACGTACCGCGACAACAGCCGTAGAAGGCTTAGAGCAAGCTTATGCTGCTAAAGAAAATGATGAATTTGTTAAAGCGACGCGCATTGGCGATGTGGCTAAAATTCAAGACGATGATAGCGTTGTATTTATGAATTTCCGTGCGGATCGTGCCCGTGAAATTACCAAAGCATTTGTCGAAAAAGATTTTGCAGGTTTTGAACGTAAAGTGGTTCCAAATCTGTCTAAATTTGTGATGTTAACGCGTTATCAAGCCACGATTGATGCACCAGTGGCTTATATGCCAGATGCATTGCATAACTCGATTGGTGAATATTTATCGAATTTAGGTAAAACTCAACTGCGTATTGCTGAAACTGAAAAATATGCACACGTGACTTTCTTCTTCAGTGGCGGTCGTGAAGATGAATATCCAGGTGAAAAACGCATCCTGATTCCATCACCTAATGTTGCAACCTATGATCTTAAGCCTGAAATGAGTGCTTATGAAGTTACCGATGAGTTAGTGGCTGCGATTAACTCGGGTGAGTTTGACTTGTTAGTGGTTAACTTTGCCAATGGTGATATGGTTGGACACACGGGTGTATTTGATGCTGCAGTGAAAGCAGTGGAAACAGTAGATACCTGTTTAGGTCGTGTTTATGAAGCGGTGATGGCTCAAAAAGGTCATATGCTGATTACGGCTGACCATGGTAATGTAGAGCAAATGCAAGACTACAAAAGTGGACAAGTCCATACGCAACATACTACCGAACTTGTGCCTTTCATTTACGTAGGGCCAACTTCTGCAACGATTGCTGAAGGCGGTGTACTTGCCGATGTCGCACCGACATTATTAAGCTTAATGCAAATTCCTGTACCTAAAGAAATGCAAGGTCGTAATTTGATTACTTTAGACGCATAAAATAAATCGTATAAACAGGTGAACGGATGGCTTTACAACGCTGGAAGATGGTTATCACTTTAACCACATTATTCATGTGCGTGAGCCATTCAGCTCTTGGGGCGGTAAAAAACCCACCTGTTTTAGATTTTGCTGATGAAGCTGAACAAAATTATGCTGAAGTTCCAGTGGAGTCGATTCAGCAATTTGTGCAAATTTATAGCATTGTCAAAGACAATTATGTTGATGAAAAAAATGACGATACTTTGTTTCAACAAGCGATTAAAGGTTTGGTTGGTGGGCTAGACCGTTATTCTCGTTATTTAAGCCCAGAAGATTATAAGCTACTGTTGCAATATACCGAAGGTGATATGGCCTCGGTTGACTTTGAACTGATTTATGATCAACAGCTACATCAGTGGGTGATTCAAGGCTTAAAAAATAACGCCGATTCGACCAAACAAGGTTTAAGTAATGGCATCGCTGTATTTAAAATTGACGATCAAGAGCTGAAAAAACTCAATCATGATCAGGTGCAGAGTCTACTTAATGGCGCTATTGGCTCGACTTTAAGTTTACAGCTGGCTCAAAATAGTGCGCCAATGACTTTAGTCCGCAATAAAAAAATAGAAACCGATATACAAGCCAATGTATTACGTAATCAGGTTCTAGTGATAAAAATAAAAGTATTCCAGCAAGATACAGCCAATGAAATTAAGCGTTTAATTGAAGAACATTCGTCTTCACGCTTGAAAGCCGTCTTACTTGATTTAAGAAACAACCCCGGTGGACTCTTATCTGCTGCGGTGGAGTCGGCGGATTTGTTTTTGAATCAAGGGGTGATTGTCTCCACCAAAAGTCGTTCTGAAGGTGATCAACAATTTCAAGCCTTACCCAGTTTAGAGTTTCAAAATTTAAAGCTGGGTATTTTAATGAATAGCCGTTCTGCTTCAGCAGCTGAAGTATTTACCGCAGCATTAAAAGATCATGGTCGTGCATGGGTTGTGGGTGAAAAAAGTTATGGAAAAGGGGTAGTACAAAAACTATTCCCTTTGTCCAATGGTGCTGCTTTGCAGATGACGGTATCGCATTACTACACGCCTCAAGGTAACATGATTGAAGGGATTGGAATTCAGCCCAACCAACAATATTCTCTGCAACATGACATGAAAGAGGAAAGCTACCTTGAACATGTTGCAGACATTATTCTCAACCGTAAATAAACAGTCTATTCATCATCAGTATCTAAGCCAAATTTCTTTAAGCGATAACGTAAAGAACGAAAAGACATGCCCAATTTTTTTGCGGCCAGCGTTCTGTTCCAATGGGTCAGATTGAGTGCATTGAGTAAAATATCTTTTTCAATATTTTCTAAATAGAGTTCTAGACCTTCATCGGGTAGCTTTTTAGACGTTAGCAAAATTTCAGTACGAGGAATGATTGTGGATTCCTGATCTGCTATTGTACTGGCGATTGGATAACGTAATGGCGCACTTTGTAAATTCGGCAAGTCAATTTTTTCGTCATCACTTAACGTTATTGCGCGTTCAATAATATTGCGTAGTTCTCGGACATTACCGGGATAATATTGACCCAGCAAAAAGTTTCGGGAGCGCTCCGTCAACTGCTTGCTCGGAATACCCCATTCTTGACTGATTTTTTGAATAAAATGATAGGCTAATAAAAGAATATCATCCCCCCGTTCACGTAGTGGAGGAAGCACGAGATCCATCACATGAATACGGAAAAATAAGTCTTGTCGAAATTTACCTTGTTGTACCAAGGCTTCTAAGTCTTGGTGACTGGCACTAATGACCCGAAAATCGACATCAATTTCAGTGTCCGAACCAACAGGGCGAATACGTTTTTCTTGCACAGCACGAAGCAATTTGACCTGCATACTTAAAGGCAGTTCAGCAACTTCGTCTAAAAATAAACTACCGCCATGTGCAGACTGAATCAGACCTTGTTTATCTTGTGTTGCACCAGTAAAGCTGCCTTTTTTGTGTCCAAACAGCTCACTTTCCATCAGTTCAGTTGGAATAGCGCCACAGTTAATCGCAATAAAAGGACCTTCATTACGATTGCTTAAACGGTGTACCAGATTAGCAATGACTTCTTTACCTGTCCCTGATTCACCAGTAATAAAGACCGGTGCTTGAGAACGAGCAATTTTATTTAAGGTAATGCGTAATTGTTGAATCGGCAGCGATTGTCCAATCAACAATTTTTGTTCCAAACTATCTTCTTTACTATTTAAATGCTCAATTGGTTTGTTTAAGGCTTTTTGTAAAAGTTGTTCCAAGTGTTTTTGATTAATCGGTTTACTGACAAAATCAAAAGCACCTGCTTTTAATGCGGCAATCGCAATGTCCATATTGCCATAAGCAGTCAAGACTGCCACTGGTAAGGAAGGAAAACGTTGAGTCAACCATTCGACCAGTTGTAGTCCATTACCATCAGGTAAATTTAAATCTGTTAAACAGGCATCATAACTATTTTCAGATAAGAGTTTTTTTGCTTGTTCTAGACGATGTGCAATATGGGTCTTTATTCCTATACGCGATAAAGAGATTTGCATCAAAGTACATAAATCTTCCTCATCATCCACTAACAAAACAAGTGGTTGTCGTTCCACAGTTACACCCCAGAAATATTAATTTAAAGCAACTCGTAGGCATTCTATTCGAAAGCATGCCCCTTGTTCTTGTTTTACATAGTTAAGTTCCGCTTGATTTGCTTCACAAAAACTATGTGATAAATACAATCCTAAACCAGTTCCAGTAATTTCGGTACTAAAAAAAGGTTGAAATAAATAAGCAAGGTCCTGTGAAGCTACGCCAGAACCAAAATCACGGACATCAATTCGGACATTGGATTCATGTGAATAGATATTTAATTCGATATTTGAATGCGCTGGAGCATTATGCCGAATGGCATTACGTAGTAAGTTAATCAAAATTTGCCGCAGTTGAGCCTCATCAAAAGTGATCGTCATTTTATCTTGTATGCTGCATTTAATTTGTTGTGCAACATCCGATAAATCTTCTTGTAGGAATTGTGGAATAAATTGATTGAGTTGCAGCTGTGTAGGATGGGTTTCTTTATTGCGCACCATATTGAGTGTGTCTTGGATGATGCAATCAATCCGTAGCGCTTGCTTAGCAATCATTTGGCTTAATCGTTGCTGTTGCTCTGGATCACTATCCATCAGCAGTTCATTGGCTTGAACAATGGCAGCGAGGGGATTACGAATTTCATGCGCAATACTGGCTGAAAGTTGTCCTAATGCTGCGAGTTTTAATTGTTGTACTCTTTGATTGAGTTTACGGGCATCTTGTAGCACCAACAGGGTCAGGGTTTGATGTGGCACAATTAATTTTTGCACTTCAATGTGCATATGATACAGACTCAGTTGCGACTCGAACTGAAATTTTTCGCCGTTATTCAGTTGATCGAATTTGAGTAATTCAAATAAGTCAGGCTGGATTTTGTATAAGGGATATTTATCATAAGCATAGAGCGGAGGAATACCTAACAGCATACATGCAGCAGGGTTGCTGAGTACAATATGACAGTTTTCATCTAAGACCAAATAACCCAGTTCAATCTGTTCCAAAATATAGCGGTTCAAATTTTGTAGTCGATTGAGTTCCAAAGATTGCGAAAAATTTAAATTTTCTAACAATTGGAAGCGTCGTACCGCCACTTGACCACTGCCATACACGACAAAAAAGAGAAAAGCCAACAGGGCGCTATTGCCGATATTATTGAGTGATGAAAAATCAAATAAGCTACCCAAAAAAAGCTGATAAACAATACTAATGACCGCAATTAGGGTAATGATCAGTGCCTTTTTTGCATCGAGTAATAAAGACGCTGCAAAAATGGTAATCACGAAAAGTAAACTTAAATGTAGATTAGGTCCATCCATGGCTAAAGTCAGTAAGCTTAAAGCGATGACATCGGCAGTAAATAAAAAAATAAATTGTTGTGAGATTTTTGATCTTATTTTTTTAATCAAAATTAATTGGATAAAACTGATTGTGACGTAGCCTATCAGCACATAAAAATAAAGCTGAGGATATTGATAATCGGTATTTAAGCCTTGATGGGTCAGTACAAAAATCAGTAGAAGGCATGTCGCAATAATCAGTCTATAGGTGGCATACCACATGCCTAAATGATATTGATTATACTCAAAAGTATTGCTGTTTTGCGTCATGCATGTCTTCTAGAAAGCGAAATTAAAAAGTATTAAGGTTTAATCAGCCCATAACGAATGGCTAAATGGGTCAGTTTTACATCACTATCTAAATTAAGTTTTTCGAAAATACGGTAACGGTAAGTATTGACGGTTTTAACACTGACAAATAGTTTGTCAGCAATTTCTTGCGCACTAATACAATTCACCACCATCATTGCTACCTGCATTTCACGTTCTGATAATGCATTAAATGGCGACTGTTGTGTATCTGAAAGATATGAACTGGCCAGTTGTTCCGCAATGTCGGCACTAAAATATTTGCCGCCTTGCATGACCTTGTTGATGGCACGAATCATCTCTGTGACTGGAGCACCTTTGGTAATATAACCCTTAGCACCCGCTTTTAATAATAATGAAGGGTAAGGTTCTTCCGCTAAACCACTGACAGCAAGAACTTTGGTCTCAGGTGCGGTTTGCAATAGGCGTCGGGTGGTTTCTACCCCACCAATGCCCGGCATATTCACATCAAGTAAGACCACATTGGGGTGATGTTGACGGACTAAGGTAATCGCTTCTTCTCCAGATTCAGCTTGACCAATGACTTGAACATCCGCATGGTCTTCGAGCATTCGGCAAATCCCGGTACGTACTAACTCATGATCATCTACTACTAAAACTGTGATCACCTCGTTCTCCCTCAAATAAAAAAGCATGTTTTTTTGTTACATAAAGCAAAATAAGCTTGCAATGAAATGACAAAATTAGCAATGCTATTCTTAATCTTTAAATGAAATGTTAGACATAAAGTTGTGCGCTTAAAAAACACTCACCTTTGTGTTAGAATGTAAGACATATTTGAGGTAATGCACAAATGTATCTTACCTCCCAGAGTTGAGTGAACCATCGTGAAAAATTCGAACAAATCTTTAATGCATGTACTAAGTATTTCAATTTTACTTAGTATAAGTTCAAGCAGCTTTGCAGAACTCATCATGGATGCTTCCGAGGGGGCAGTTTTAAATTGGTCCTCTGAAGATGCTCAACAGCTACTCAATGGTGATATTTCATCAAGCGACGAAGCAACGCCACAAGGTTCAACTAAAATTACCACTTCTGTGCGTAGTTCGAATGGAGTTGTGTCGCATTCTGCACCTCAAACGGTACAAATTTTAAATAATTCGCGTTATAGCACTCAACCTGTAGTTAATGCACGTGCAGCATTGGTGATGGATTCTCAAACAGGGGAAGTGCTATACAGTAAAAATACCAATGCAGCGTTGCCGATTGCATCGATTACGAAACTGATGACTGCGGTGGTCATTGCTGATGCTAGGCTGAATATGTCTGAAGACATTACTTTACAGTCGGTTGATTTTGCAGGAGCGGGTGGTAAGAACTCAAGCTCGACTTTACGTGCTGGCGACTCAATGAATCGTGCGGAAGTTTTATTATTGGCGTTAATGAAGTCTGAAAATCCGGCTGCAGCTGCTTTAGCTCGAACTTACCCCGGTGGTCGTGCTGCTTTTATAGCTGCGATGAATACCAAAGCAAAATCTTTAGGTATGACTTCCGCTCATTATTATGAATCGACTGGGCTTGATCCACGCAATATCGCTTCTGCACGTGATTTAGGTATTTTGGTCAGTGCTGCTTATCAATATGGGTTAATCCGTCAGTTCTCAACCACGCCAAGTTATGATTTTAATTTGGGTTATCGAGTATTGAAATCGAATAATACCAATGCCTTGGTGCGTAATGGTGGTTGGAATATTAATATTTCTAAAACAGGTTATATTAATGAAGCAGGACGCTGTGTCGTTATGCACACCACTTTGAATAATCGTCCAGCGATTGTGGTGCTATTGGGGGCGGACAGTTCTCAAGCACGTACTGAAGATGCAATGCGTTTAATGAATTGGACAAGCCAGTTACCAAAACGTATTTAATACGATTTTTAGTCCTTGTAAAAACTCTTCTTCGGAAGAGTTTTTTATTTACTTAGATTTTTATGCATAACGACAGAATGAGTCTCAGTTGTCCATTTTATGCATGCGATGAACTGCAAGAGTATGCTGATTAAGAAAATTGATAGATAACGACCCAATAAAAAACCAGTTGCAGGCAACTGGTTTTTTATTGATGAAATTCTATGCTTACATATTGGAAAGAATAGAGCTTTTTACATCGTTCATGGTTGCATCAATGGTTAACATCACTGCATCAGAACATTGTTTGATTGCTGTGTCTGGGTCTTTTAAGCCATTGCCTGTTACGGTACAAACAATCACTGAACCTTCAGCAATTTTACCTGCTTTGATGTCACGAATTGCACCACCAATTGAAGCTGCAGATGCAGGTTCAACAAAGACACCTTCGTACATAGAAAGCAGGCGTTGTGCTTCTAAAATTTCGCTATCTTGTAGTTCATCAAACCAACCGTTTGAATCACGTACAACCGCTTTAGCGTGGTTAAAGCTTTGTGGGTTACCAATACGAATCGCTGTTGCGACTGTTTCAGGATTTGCAACTGGACCACCACGTAGGAAGGGTGCAGCACCTGAAGCTTGATAACCGACCATGATTGGTAAGCCTGCTGGTTTTGGCCCTGTGAAAGCATCCGTTGCAGCATCGTAAATCACTGGTTCGAACTGGTCTTTCGGCTGATTGGCAACAGCTTCGGTATAACCCATCCAATGTGCAGTGATGTTACCTGCGTTACCCACAGGTAAGCAGTGATAATCAGGCGCACGACCTAAAGCTTCAACAATTTCGTAAGCAATAGTTTTTTGACCTTGCAAGCGGTAAGGGTTGATTGAGTTAACAATCGTGACTGGTGCTTGATCAGCCACTTCTTTGACTAGACGCATACCGTCATCGAAGTTACCACGGATTTGCATGGTAATCGCACCGTACATCATTGCTTGTGCCATTTTACCCATGGCAATTTTGCCTTCTGGGATGAGCACGAATGCTTTGATGCCTGCACGTGCAGCATAAGCAGCCGCAGCAGCAGAAGTATTACCCGTAGAAGCACAAATAATGGCTTTAGAGCCTTCTTCAACCGCCTTGGTGACCGCCATGGTCATACCACGGTCTTTAAATGAACCCGTCGGGTTTAAGCCTTCGTACTTCACATAGATTTCAACATCTTTACCAATAATGCGGGGAATGTTCTCAAGCTTAATCAATGGCGTATTACCTTCGCCTAAAGAGATTGCACGAGTGGTTGCAGATACTGGTAAACGGTCGCGATAACGGTCAACTAAACCAGTATATCGATTGGCATTAGACATGATGATGTTCCAATTGTGTATAGAGCTTGGCAAGGGGAAAGACTCCCCTCAACCCGATTAATTATCAAGCGATTCTAAACGAATTCGTACAATCTCGCCATGAATGAAAGGCAATGCTTGAATTTGTTGAAGCGCTTCATCCATTTTTGATTCAAGCACAGGATCGGTGAGAATCACGATCGGAATCAAATCTTTTAAGCGTGGTTGTTGCATGATGGCATCAATGCTAATTCCAGCACGGCTTAAAATTGTGGTGACATCAGCAAGCACACCCATTTGATCTTCGGCATTAATGCGGATGTAGTATCCTGTGGTCATTTCTTCACGTGAAAGAATAGGCAAGTCGCTTAAGGCTTCAAAGGCCAATTGTGGGATCGTACCTGCACCATCTTCGGTATAGGCAATATCACGTACAATATCGACTACATCGGCAACCACAGCAGACGCTGTTGGACCTGCACCTGCACCTGCACCGTAATATAGGGTTGGACCGACTGCATTGGCTTGAACCAAGATGGCATTTTTTACCCCATTGACATTGGCAAGCAATTCTTCAGCAGGAATTAAGGTCGGATGGACACGCAGTTCAATACCCTTTGCGGCACGGCGTGCAATACCCAAATGCTTGATCCGGAAACCGAGTTCTTCAGCATATTTGACATCTTGCGCCGTAATTTTGCTGATGCCTTCAGTGAAGACTTTATCGAACTGTAAAGGAATACCAAAAGCGATTGATGCCAGCAGGGTTAATTTGTGTGCCGCATCAATGCCTTCCACGTCAAAAGTTGGGTCTGTTTCGGCATAGCCCAATTCTTGCGCTTCTGTTAGTACATCGGCAAAGGTACGACCTTTTTCACGCATTTCGGACAAAATGAAGTTGCCTGTGCCATTGATAATACCGGCAAGCCAATCAATTTTATTCGCGGCTAAACCTTCACGAATGACTTTAATAATCGGAATACCACCAGCAACAGCCGCTTCATAGGCAATTTGCACTTTATAGTCATCAGCCGCTTTAAATAAAGCAGTGCCATGCTCAGCAAGCAATGCTTTATTTGCTGTGACAATGTGTTTGCCGTGTTTCATGGCTTCCATAATCACTTCATAGGCAGGATGAATCCCACCCATGACTTCAACCACAACATCGACATCAGGTTGACGGACAATATCTAACAGGTCAGCACTTTGCTTAACGGATTCTGGTAGATCTAAATCGGGACGCGGACGACGGGTACCGACATAGGTAATTTCAATTTCTCGACCGGTGCGACGTCTAATCTCAGCAGCGTTTTCTTTTAATAGTTTAAGGGCACCACCACCCACAGTACCAAGACCGAGGATTGCCAGACGAACTGGTTTCACGTCACACTCCAATATCTAATCAATTTTAAGCGAGCCTAGATCATAGCTAAAAAAAGCATCAGACTCTAGGAAAGAAATCACTTTATCTTGAACTATAAAAATTAGTAAATTAACGAATAAAAATTAGTTATTTAAACGCTGTACCAATTCCTCTGGAGAGAGATAACCACCGAGATAAACACCCTCTTGGTTATAAATTGCTGGCGTACCATTGACCCCCATATTCAGACCCAATTGATACTGATCACGGACAGGGTTTTTGCATGTTGCTGGAGCAAGCGCTGTACCTGCAATAGCTTGATCAAAAGCAGCTTGACGATCTGCACTACACCAGACGCTTTCCATCGTTGGCATGAACTGCTCGCCACGTGGCCATGCGATATAACGTACTTCAATGCCTTTGGCATTAATTTCGCTCATATGTTCATGGAATTTATGACAATACGGACAGCTAGTGTCGGTAAAGACATAAACAATATGCTGGGTTTTACCTTTGGCTTTATAAACCAAAAGGTCTTCAGTTTTTAAATCAGCAAGTAATTTTTTGTTGGCTGTAGATTGCAGGTTTTCACTAACATTGTGAATTTTACTATCACCTAAGCGCAGCACATCACCTTGAATAATGTACTTACCATCGGCTGTGGCATAGACCGACGACATACCTTCAAGATTGACCCAATACAGATTGGGTACTTCAGTGGCTTTAATATCCAGCACTTTGGCATTGATATTGGCTTTTTTGAAGTGCTGTTGCAGGGTGCTGATGAGGCGCTGCTGTGTATTACGTTCAGAGAGATTAGATGCTTCTCCCGTTGCTGGTGTGCTTGCCGTTAAGGTATTTTGCTTTTTTTCATCGTTATTTGAGTTGGAACAAGCACTTATTGCCAAGCTGCTTGCCAAAGTACATGCAATAAAAATTTTTGAGCGGGTAGATGACATAATTAACCCTTTCTTTTAACTATAGATAAAATAGGTGGCTTAGCATAACAAAAAACCGTCATGCTGGTTAGGGGCTAGTGAAATTTGAGCAATGGATTGCATTGTTGCTGAACAACCTCGTGCAGTCGCAATCACTTTGAGATATCAGCCTCATACTTAATCGTCTGATATGCGTTCTAAACAGCCCTTTAAGCGCGAGGGTGATAAGTCGCATGTAGTTGCTGCATACGAACTTGGGCAACGTGAGTATAAATTTGTGTGGTGGATAAATCACTGTGCCCTAATAACATTTGAACCACGCGCAAATCAGCGCCATGATTGAGTAAATGGGTGGCAAAGGCATGACGTAACGTATGCGGTGATAATTCGGCTTGAACTCCAGCTTGTAGCGCATAGCGTTTAATGGCATACCAAAAATTTTGTCGGCTCATAATGCCGCCATGCTGCGTTAAAAATACATAGTCTGTGGCAGATTTATACAACTGAGAACGTGCTTCATTTAAGTATTTTTCAATCCATTCACACGCCATTTGTCCTAAAGGAACCAAGCGTTCTTTATTGCCTTTACCGACAATGCGCAAATAGCCTTGTTTCAAATTAATCAATTCAAGGCGCAAATTGAGTAATTCAGTCACCCGTAAGCCACAGGCATAAAGCACTTCGAGCATGGCACGATCGCGTAGACCTAATGCCGTTTCAATGTTGGGTGCATGAATAAGTGCTTCAACTTCTTGCTCTGAAATGTCTTTCGGGAGTGCTCGTCCAATTTTAGGAGTTTTATGGGTCGCCACGGGGTTATCCGAGCGTAATTTTTGCTCACGTAAAAATTTATAAAAAGAACGCAGTGCAGAAAGTGAGCGAGCGATGGAGCGTGGACTTTTACCTTGTTTAGTTAATGTTAACAAAACATTTGCAACGTCATCGCTAGACCAATCAGGCATTGCAACAGAATTACATTCACTAGATTGAATTAAATCAGATAGATAGGCGTTGCGTGTATGCGGGCTTACGGTTTGTGCAATTAAATCATCTCGGAAACCCTGTAAAAAACTTAAATGTTCAGGAATGCCCACAGGCGCAGGAATACGAGGTTTTTTATTGAGCATATTAGTTCTACATTAAATGGAAAATTCAAGTTTTTCTTGGTCTTAATCAATTTAGAGTAATTTTTTTACAATGTCGATGTGCAAGCGCAAGATGAGAATTAGAATCAAACCTTATTTGGTAATTATTCTCATTTGTTTGTATACTGGGGAAAATATTTTAGGATTAGATGCGGTGCGTTTATCTGATTTAAAAGTGAAACAAACAGCCACCATTAGCAAAGTCAACAGAACTTTAGATGGCAATCTTGTTCAAAACGATGTGGTGGCCAGTCGTTTAGAGACGCTAGGTTTTGTTCCAGGTATAAAAGTACAGGTGATTACCAAAGGTATTTTTGGTGGAGACCCTATTTTGATTCAAATTGGATTTACCCGATTCGCACTGCGTAAAGTTGAAGCTGAAAAAATTGAAATTAATCTTGAGGGAGCACCTGCATGAGTGATGCGCTGCGTATTGCCCTAGTAGGTAACCCAAACTGCGGTAAAACATCTTTATTTAACCACCTAACTGGTACGCGTCAGAAAGTTGCAAACTATGCAGGTGTAACTGTTGAGCGTAAAGTCGGGCAATTTACACTGCCGTCGGGTCAGCCCGTTCGTGTTTTAGATTTGCCGGGCACCTATAGTTTAGATGCCACCAGTCCAGATGAAGCGATTACCCGAGATGTAGTACAAGGTAAAATTGCAGAAGAAAGTCAACAAGACGCATTCTTGTGTGTGGTCGATGCGACCAATTTAAACCTACATTTAGGTTTGGTGCTAGAAATGATCGAGTTGGGTCGCCCAATTCTACTTGTACTGAATATGATGGATGAAGCACGTCGTCGTGGCATGCAAATCAACACGCAAAAACTTTCAGAACGTTTAGGGATTCCAGTGGTGGAAACCGTGGCAGTGCGGAATTCAGGGATTGAAAACCTGCTGAATGCGCTGGATCAAGGTAAATATTCAATACCGCATACAGAACTGAGCGGCTTAAAAGGTAATAGTCATCAAAAAATTGAAACGATTTTGCATGATGTTGTCCATTCCGTTGATCAAGAAGATAAGCGCTCTGATTTCCTCGATAAAATATTCTTACATCCCGTATTGGGCTTAGTCAGCCTTGCATTGATGATGTTTGTAGTTTTCCAAGCCGTATTTGCTTGGGCTGCACCTTTCATGGATGGCATTGAAACTTTCTTTGCTTGGTTCGGTGAATTTATCGGACAGTATATTTCACATCCATTGTTAAATAGTCTAGTGGTGGATGGTGTTATTGCTGGGGCAGGCAGTGTCGTGGTGTTCTTGCCACAGATTTTGATTCTATTTTTCTTTATTTTGGTACTCGAAGAGTCAGGCTATTTGCCACGAGCAGCATTTTTACTCGATAAATTGATGTTTAAAGCAGGCTTAAGTGGTCGGGCTTTTATTCCATTATTGTCGAGTTTTGCATGTGCTGTACCAGGAATTATGGCGACACGAAGTATCAGTGATCCCCGAGATCGTTTAACCACGATTTTGGTTGCCCCACTGATGACTTGTTCAGCACGGTTACCCGTTTATGCATTATTGATTGCCGCATTTATTCCAGAACAAATGGTTTGGGGTATTTTAAATTTACAAGGTTTAGTGTTGTTTGCTTTGTATATGGCAGGCATTGTTAGTGCATTACTGGTCTCATTTGTGCTGAAATTTTTCCAAACTGATAAATCACAACATATGTTGTTGATGGAATTACCAAGTTATCGCTTTCCCGATCCTAAAAGTATTTGGATTGGTTTACTTGACCGCGCCAAGATCTTCTTAAAACGTGTCGGTGGCATTATCTTTGCGCTTTCTATTTTATTGTGGTTCTTATGTACTTTCCCACAACCGCCTGAAGGTGCGACTTTACCTGCGATTGATTATTCTCTGGCTGGGATGCTTGGTCATGTGATGCAACCAATTTTTGCACCGCTTGGTTTTAACTGGCAGATCTGTATTGCTTTAATTCCTGCAATGGCGGCACGTGAAGTTGTGGTGGCAGCACTCGGCACAGTTTATGCCTTGTCTGCGACAGATGATGATGCCGTTGCCCAAGGTTTAGCTTCTATTATTAGCAGTGATGGCAGTTTGGGATGGTCATTGGCGACTGCTTTATCACTTTTGGTCTGGTTTATTTATGCGCCGCATTGCCTTGCAACATTGGCAACAGTAAAACGTGAAACTGGATCGTGGAAAACGGTCAGCTTTATGACGGCTTATTTATTTGGTTTGGCGTATTTAATGTCTTTCCTGACGTATCAAATTGCATCGCATTATTTGGGTTAATTTAATTTACTTTATTTGACTCAACATAATGTGCAGAGGAGATTGAGATGATTGAAGTTGTTATTGTTGCAGCATTGGTGATTTGGAGTACGCTTGTAGTCTTCAAAAAAGTCTTTCCTAAGACGGCAAGCTTAGTCTTTATGGCGCTGTCCAATGGATGTAGTCAACAAGGTTGGTCAACGCTGGCAAATTGGTTAAAACCTGCGATGGTTTCTGGTTGCGGTGGAAGTTGTGGTTGTGCCGCAACGGAAGACAGCGCACAGAAAAAAGTAGAAGTCCAAGCTGTAAAATGGAAATAAATCGTTAGTTCTAAGCTGATTTAAAAAAACCGTCTTCTTATGACGGTTTTTTTACGCGCTGACACAAAAAAAGACGTATAAAGTCAAAACAGAAAAAGCATTCAAAACAGCAAAGTGCTAACATTTTGTCAGTTTTACCAACGTACCAATATATGGGGCAAAAATGTTAATACAACGTGGTGGATTAAAAGTCGTTGCAGGGCTCGGAATTTCAGGTGTTGCAGCAGTAAATTTCTTACATGAACATGGCTACCGCGTTGCAGTAACAGATTCTCGAAAGACTCCACCGGGGCATGACCAAATTCCAAGTGACGTGCAAACCAGTTTCGGTCAACTCGATCAAGCACTGTTATTACAAGCCGAAGAAATTGTGATTAGTCCGGGACTGGATCCAAAATTGCCAGAAATTCAAGCTGCAATTGCTCAAGGCATTGCTGTAGTTAGTGAAATTCAAATTTTACGCCGTTTTACTGACAAACCGATTATGGCCATTACGGGTTCAAATGCCAAAAGTACTGTAACGACTTTGATTGGTCTCATGGCGAAAGATGCGGGGATTAAGGTCGCTGTAGGCGGTAACTTAGGTTGTCCTGCACTGGATTTAACCAAAGATGATCCAGAGCTATATATTTTAGAGTTGTCTAGCTTTCAATTAGAAACCACTTCGAATTTGCATGCAGAAGTGGCGGTTATACTAAATATAAGTGAAGATCATTTAGACCGTCATGGTGACATGATGGGCTATCACACCGCGAAGCATCGCATCTTTCAAGGGGTGAAAAAGGTGGTGTATAACCGCGATGACTCACTGACACGTCCATTGGTCCCAGATGCTACACCAATGCAAAGCTTTGGTTTAAATGCACCAGATATGAACCAATATGGCATCTTAAAAGAAAATGATGGCACGATTTGGTTAGCACGTGGTCGTGAACGGATATTGAAAAGTTCAGAGATGTATATTCAAGGTACACATAATGTTGCCAATGCTTTGGCATGTTTGGCTTTAGGCGAAGCGATTGATTTACCACGTGCATCGATGCTTGAAACTTTAAAAACCTTTAAGGGATTAGAGCATCGCTGTGAATTTGTTAAAGAAGTTCATGGTGTACGTTATTACAATGATTCGAAAGGCACCAATATTGGGGCGACACTGGCCGCGATTGATGGTCTAGGTGCTGCGATTGAGCCACAACAGGGCAAGGTTGCAATTATTCTTGGTGGTCAGGGTAAAGGTCAGGATTTCACAGCTTTACGTGATGCCTTAGCCAAATATGCAAAAGTGGCAGTACTGATAGGTGAAGATCGCGCTGTGATTGAAAAAGCGATTGCCAATACCACGACGCTGATTCATGCAGAATCTTTGCAAGAAGCGGTAGAATTATGTCAACAGCATACTCAAGCCCATGATGTGGTGTTATTGTCTCCTGCATGTGCAAGTTTTGACATGTTTAAAGGTTATAGTGAACGTGGACACCAGTTTGTTGAATGTGTGAACACACTTGCTTAGAAGAACGATAAGGAAAGTTGTATGGCTGGGTTAGCTCAGACGACCATAAATAAAATTAATCAGGTCTATAATGTGTGGGGAGCGAAAATCCCTGCTGAATTAACACCTCGTAATGTACTGATTTTTTGTGTGATTGCCTTATTGTGTATAGGCTCGATCATGGTGGCATCGGCTTCGATGCCCTATGCAGACCGTTTACATGAAAATGCATTTCACTACGTCATTCGACACGGAATTTCAATTCTGGTCGCAGCCGTTGCCGCATTTTTAACTTACAAAATATCGCTCAATATTTGGTTTAATAACACATTTCCATTGTGGCTAATGACCATTTTATTGCTTGCGGTGGTGTTGGTCGTTGGTACTGAAGTGAATGGTTCAACACGTTGGATTCGTATCGCAGGGTTTACTTTACAAGCATCTGAAGTGGCGAAAGTCATGATGGCTATTTTTACTGCGGATTATGTAGTACGACGGGCAGAAGAGGTTCGTAATAACGTATCGGGACTCTTTCGTTTAGGTGGCGTCATGGTGATCACGGTTGGCTTAATTCTGGCTGAACCGGATTTAGGTGCCACAGCGGTGATTGTCCTGATGATTTTGGGCGTGTTCTTTTTAGCAGGTGCACCGCCGATTCAGTTCATTGGTTTTATGCTGGCGATTATTCTGGGCTTAGCGGCTGCAATTATCTTCGAGCCTTACCGTTTACAACGTGCTTTATCTTTTACGGATCCTTGGGCTGATCCATTAGGTACAGGTTATCAGCTCTCCAACGCGCTGATGGCCTTTGGTCGTGGTGAATGGGCAGGCGTAGGCTTAGGACACAGTATTCAAAAAATGGCCTATCTTCCTGAAGCACATACTGACTTTATGTTGGCAATTTTAGGTGAAGAGTTTGGCTTCTTTGGCATCGCGACTGTTTTAGTATTGTCCTTTACCATGTTGGTCTGCTGTATCAAAATTGGTCATCGTGCCTTGCAACATCAGTATCTACGTGCTGGCTATTTGGCTTATGGCATCAGTATTATTTTCTTGCTGCAAATTTTGGTAAATGCTGGTATGAATATGGGCATGTTGCCAACTAAAGGTTTGACTTTGCCATTTATTAGTTATGGTGGCTCATCTTTAATTATGTGTGCGGTGATGATTAGTCTGGTGTTAAAAATTGATGCCACCACGCAAAAAACCAATCCGAGTAAAGAAGAATCAAGCTTCTAAGTTTGATTCAATTATTTAGCTTAAATACAAGTCATTAATATGATGTATGGATGCTGTAGATGATGCTTGGCATGGTCGCTCCATCATTAAGTATTCTCGCTCATTTCTTCTTTCTCTTTTGAAAGGGGAAATGGGGGGAGATCAATAATAAAAAAGTTCTAAATTTATTGTTTCTAATTTCAATTTCTTGCTTTAACAATCACAGTAAAAAGACCAATCATCAAACGATTCTTTTTAAGAGGGATTTTTTAGCTTGATGTTGTTGTGACTTTATAAAAAAGTCCCTTCAAGTTGGGTTGTATGCGGAATAAGTTGGATATTCCACTGAGCAATCGCTTGTATTAACATGTTTTTCGGTGTGTCCAAACCAACTTCAGGCTGATGTAAAGCACGAATCGCTTGCTGTAACAGCTCAGATGCACGATTCAGATTAAGCGCTTGCGCCAAATTTTGTTTAGACAGCTTTTGACCTTGATCATTCATCGCTAAAGGTAGGTGCATATACTCAAGTCTAGGATAGCCAAGTACAGCGCCGAGCCAGATCTGACGCTCAGTGTTATCCAACAAGTCTGCACCACGAACCACGTGAGTCATACCTTGTAGATAATCATCGATGACCACGGCCAATTGATAATTAATAATGCCATCACGACGCTTGAGAACGAAATCACCTAAGTCCTGTTGCAGGTTGGAGCAGTGCATTCCTTGCAGACGATCGTCGAAACAAATGTCTTGATCGGAGACTTTAAGGCGAATGGCGTGTTGTTCAAATGGTAAATTTAATTCACGGCAAGTGCCTGCATAAATATGATTGGAGCCCAATATTTTTCGGGTGCATTGGCAGGCATAAACCAGATGATTTTGTTGCAGTTGATGCAACACTGATTCGTAGAGATCTAAGCGATCTTTCTGGAAAATGATCGCGTCATCAGGTTCAAACTGAAAGGCAGCTATAGCACGTAGGATATGCGCTTCACTGTCAGGATAAATACGCGGAATGTCAGTATCTTCAATACGAACCAACCATGAACCTTGATGTGCTTTGGCGTCACAATAACTCGCCACTGCCGTGATGAGTGAGCCAAAATGCAGAGGGCCGGTTGGCGATGGCGCAAACCGACCCACATAAGCCTTCCTGTTATCCCTCTCCTTGGTTAAAGGTGGGGTTAGGGGAGGGTTATTCAGCATTAACTGTAATCAACCGTTGTTTTGCTTCTCTTTGATTTCTGCTAAAGTTTTGCAGTCAATACAAAGTGTTGCAGTTGGACGTGCTTCTAAGCGGCGCAGACCAATTTCAATACCACAAGTTTCACAGAAACCATAGTCATCGTTTTTAATCGCTTCGACTGATTGCTCAATTTTACGGATTAATTTGCGTTCACGATCACGTGTACGCAGTTCAATGGCAAACTCTTCTTCTTGTGTTGCACGGTCATTGACATCAGGCAATGCAGTATTTTCATCTTGCATTGTGTTTAAAGTACGATCTACTTCAGACATCAGCTCTTCTTTCCATGCCAACAGAATTTGGCGGAAATGTTCGAGCTGTCCTTCGGACATATATTCTTCATTTTTCTTCGGCTGATAAGGTGCAATACCAAATAAGCTAGCAGTAGAACCACTTTCTGACGCTTTTGGCTTGGTTTTTCGCACGCGTTTTGTAGATTTTTCATCTACAACATCAGTTTGTTCATCCAAGACTTGATTTTGGTTGTCATTCGCCATATAGGGCATTCCTCATCATATACGCATTATCTATACGCAAAAAATATGGTGATATGCAAGTGTTTTTATCCAACCCTTAGGATATTCTCCTTCGAGGGGCGTCATCATATAGACTTTTTCGACTTTTTGATAGTCTTTGATGCTTGGATTCTATCTATCACATTTTCTTTTGAAGCCATAAAGTAATAGAAAAAAAGCAAAATGAAAAGTTAATAACCTGAAATTTCACTATTAATTTTTTGTTGTACGTTTTTTACACGACAAACTTCAGTTTTGAGTTCGCCATTTGCTTGCAAATGTAGAACACGAAAACCTGGTGCTTCTTCATCTAGCGCAAAATCATCACTTAAAGGTTTGAACTGAACACAGGTTGAAGGGGTGGAAAAGAATTGAATATTACGCCATTCATTTAAGGAGTCTTGGTGGACGTGACCACATATCACGGCTTTCACATTACTGTATTTGGCTAAAAGATCGGTTAAATTTTCAGTGTTCTTTAGCTTATGTTGATCGATCCATTTGGATTTCATATCGAAAGGATGATGATGACATGCAATGATCACCCATTGCTGTTGGAATTTGGATAAAACTTGATCCAGTTGTTGGAGTTGCTCTTGCTCAATCCAACCATCTACTTTGCCGTGCACGGCACTATTGAGCAGCACAACGCTCCATTTGCCAAAATGAATGGCATGAACTTGGTTTTGATGGTGGTAAAACGGGAAATAATCAATATTGTCATGATTTCCCGGAATTTGGTAAAACGGTATGCCTAAGCGCTGCATAAAAGCCAAATAGCGGGCATAGGTTTCTGGCACAGGCACTTGTGCTAAATCACCGGTATGCACGATTGCATCAATATGAGGATATTGCTGCTGAATTTGCTGCATGACGGCGTGAAAGCTCTGTTCAGGATTCATATGCACAAATTCTAAATCATCCTGATTCATCAGATGTGTGTCTGAAATTTGAATGATGGTCCAGTCGGGCTGGTCGTCATGGTTCGGTGATAAAGTCATGTCTGACTCCTTAGACATTCCTTGTGGTTTTAATATGTTGTTGCAACCATTGCAATGCCATAATGACTGGTGCATTTTTTAATCGACCATTGGTCAGTAAATTTTTAATTTCATCATAGTCAATCAGATGTAATTGAATATTTTCACCTTCATCTGGCATGCCAAATACTCCACCTTGTTCAGGAAGTTCGGCTTGTGCACTATATAAATGGAACAATTCAGAGCAAGCGCCAGCAGACGGATAAAAGCTAAATAAATGCTGTAATTCATCAATTTCACAACCCGATTCTTCTAAACTTTCGCGGCGGATACAGCTTTCAGGTGATTCATCACCATCTAACACACCGGCAATAATTTCGAGTTGCCACGGTGAATCTACATCATCCATTGCACCGACACGGAATTGTTCAATTAAGGCAAATTTCTGTTGGCGATCATTATAAATGAGTACGCCCGCAGCTTCAGGTCGATGAACCAGTTCACGTTGAATCACTGAGGTAAATTCAGTTTGATTGAATAAACGATGTTTGAGATTCACTTTTTCAACCTGAATGAAGCCACGAAAAAGAGATTCGCGGGACTGAATTTTGACTTGGTCGCTGTTGTATGTTGCTTGTTGAATAATATTCATATAGCTCAGTCAGGATGAAAAGCGTACATTCATCCTAACTGAGAATTTTATGAAAATAAAAGATTTTTTGTCAAATTATAGTTTGTGGTATAATTTTTGACCATGTTCTTGGTAGGTGGTTTTCATGGCATTGAATCCAGCTTCAATCTCGGCACTTGTTTCGGGTGAGGTTTTTGTATTACTTTGATTTTTAGCATAATCTCGCACGTTTTGCGTGATTTTCATCGAACAAAATTTAGGCCCACACATTGAACAAAAATGTGCTGATTTATGTGCTTCTTTCGGCATTGTTTCATCATGCATACTGCGTGCCGTATCAGGATCCAGACTTAAGTTAAATTGGTCTTCCCAACGGAACTCAAAGCGTGCTTTAGATAGCGCATTATCTCGAACCTGTGAACCCGGATGACCTTTGGCTAAATCTGCTGCGTGAGCGGCAATTTTATAAGTGATAATGCCATCTTTGACATCTTTCTTATTCGGTAAGCCCAAATGCTCTTTTGGAGTCACGTAGCACAGCATTGCTGTACCATACCAACCAATCATCGCAGCACCAATGGCTGAAGTAATATGGTCATAACCCGGTGCAATATCGGTGGTTAACGGGCCAAGGGTATAGAACGGGGCTTCTTGGCAAACTTCAAGCTGTAGATCCATATTTTCTTTAATCATATGCATGGGCACATGACCCGGACCTTCAATCATCACTTGCACATCATGTTCCCAAGCACGATGGGTAAGTTCGCCCAAAGTACGCAATTCAGCGAATTGTGCTTCGTCATTGGCATCTTGGATACAACCCGGACGTAAACCATCCCCTAGACTGAAAGATACGTCATAGGCTTTCATGATTTCGCAGATTTCATCAAAATGGGTATAGAGGAAGTTTTCTTCATGATGCGCGAGGCACCACTGTGCCATGATCGATCCACCACGTGACACAATACCGGTTAAACGGTCTGCGGTCAGTGGTACATATCTTAAAAGCACACCTGCATGTATGGTGAAGTAATCCACGCCTTGTTCAGCTTGTTCAATCAGCGTGTCTTTAAAAATTTCCCATGTCAGATCTTCAGCGACACCATCGACTTTTTCTAAAGCTTGATAGATCGGAACTGTACCAATCGGAACAGGAGAGTTACGGATAATCCATTCACGGGTTTCATGGATGTTCTTACCGGTCGATAAATCCATGATGGTGTCTGCGCCCCATCGGGTAGCCCATGTCATTTTCGCCACTTCTTCATCAATGCTGGAACCCAATGCGGAGTTACCAATATTGGCATTGATTTTCACCAAGAAATTACGCCCGATAATCATCGGTTCAATTTCAGGATGATTGATATTGGCAGGAATGATGGCACGACCTTCAGCAATTTCCTGACGGACAAATTCAGGCGTAATTTCGGTGAGGTTTTTCGCACCAAAGTTTTGACCTACATGTTGACGTGCATCGACACCATCAAGCTGACGTTGGTTTTCACGAATCGCAATGTATTCCATTTCAGGGGTAATGATGCCCTGACGCGCATAGTGCATTTGGGTGACGTTTTTGCCTATTTTGGCTTTGCGTGGCTTAGAAATATGGGCAAAACGAATTTCGGCGGTGCGAATGTCATTGGCACGCTGCTGACCAAATTCTGATGAGAGTTTATCTAGACGTTCAGTATCATCACGTTCTGCAATCCAAGTTTCACGAACATTGGGTAAACCTTTGTTCAGATCAATGGCAACTTTAGTGTCGGTATATACGCCCGAAGTGTCATAGACCAAAATGTCAGGATTGTGTTCACCGCCTAAGCCTGTTGGGGTATCTGTCAGTTCAATGGCACGCATCGGCACTTGAATATTGGCACGAGAACCTTGGATATAGACTTTTTTTGAAGCGGGTAAAATACGGGTGAGATCTTTAGAGTCTTGCTCATGTTGAGCAGAAATATCTGTGGCAGATAGATTCGTTAATTGGTTCATTGCAATGATCCTTATGAATGACATCAACGAATCAAGCACGACCAAAAACGTGGCAGACTTATCTTATGTTCTAATTCAAGCTGAATTGAAAAATAGATAAATTGAGGGCTTAAGTTTTTAGATGGCTTGATTCCTACGCAGGTTTTAACCTGATCAGGTTCAACGGTACCCAGCATTTAAATTGAATGAATCAATTTTGCTGATCTCAGCGAGAAATTACTCGCACTCCGTCAAGCGATGGACAAATATTAACATGCCTATGCACTAAAAAACATTCACATTAAATATCGCTTTTATCGCGTATTAGAAATATTCAGGTGAAAGATTGTTTTAGAGACAAACTGCATCACTAAAACAATCACGTATTTTTGATAGATTGGTGTTTTTTAAGCCTAAATATTGCGCTAATTGTTTTTGGCTAAGTAAATTTTTAGACTGAGAATGTTGTTCTTGCGCACTCAGCTGAACAGGAATTTGCTTTAAACGTTGTTCTTCTGAGAGTTGTAAAAAGTACATAAATTTGCCTGCTTGAGTCGCCAATGCAGAACTTTTGATCTGTGCTAATTTTTCAATTTCATCTAAGGAATTGCTTTGAACCGCATCTTGATCTGGGTAGTTGTCAGAGACAGGAGAGTTACTCATTCCTTTAAATAAAAACACGCTATACATGTGTAAAAGGTATTCTGCATCTTTACGATAGCTGCTTTTAGGGTATTGATTTAAATACTCTTCCCAAAATAAGGCTCGAGTTACAATCTCATGGGGCTCAATCATTAAGGTCTTTTCGGCAAAGACTGGCATCATATTTTGTGTCGCCAAGTTTTCAATAAAGACCTGTTCTGCTTGTGGCATGTAGGGTGCAAAAATTTTGGCTAAATATTCAGGACTACGACGATAATTCAACATTCCCTTACCCGCATCAAACAGCTCAATATATGCTTGTCCTTTATGTTTGAGTAAATATTGATCACGTAAAGAGAGTTGTTCAAAATGGTTTTGTTGTACGGTAGGATGCTGAGATAAATCAAAAGCATATGCTTCGAAAGCGGATTGTTGCAGTGGTGTTCTATCGACGCTTAAAAAGTTTTTATACATTTGATTCGACAGGCTTAAAAAATGCTTTTGTTCATCGAAAGTTGACAGCGGTAAGCATAATTTTAAATTTTGATTAATTTGTTCTAAAGCAAAAGTGGTTCGTTCCGAATTAATGTTGAGTATATCGTGTTCAATATTTTTACATAATAAAGATAAATCAACAGGTTCATCTTGTTGTGATTGTTTTTGGGCTTGTTCCGGAATAGGCTGTGGCTCAGGTTTTTGACACCCAAGCAAAAGTATAAAAATGACCAAAGCAAAGCAAGGCTTTATAGGGTAACGTTTATTGAAAGGCACAGTCATTCTATATCTGGGTACATGCAAAATGTTTTTGGAAAACTGGGATTATTTTATCGCTAAAAAGCATTTTTTCTGTGTAGTATTGTGAAGGAGTTTAGTTACGCGTTGTGATGAGCAATCGATATTTTATAGATAAGTTGCTATCGCGGGGATAGATTGTAAAAAGTAATAAAAACAAATGAAGAAATGGTTGGTCGAGAAGTCGTTCCAATTAAGCCAGCTAAATATTAGGGCTGTTGTCATCAAAGTTTCATATTAGATGTGATTTAATCTTAACCAAAATTTCTAATCTTAAAATTGTTGTTGTGGAGTATGCCCCTTGCCAAATAATCCGGTGTTGAATCACCATATTTCTTCGCAATTTAATGAAGATTTGCAGGATGTAAATACCAAGTTTATGACTATGGGTGGCTTAGTTGAACAGCAAGTTGCCAATGGGATTCGTGCTTTATTGGATACGGATGCAAACTTGGCGATCGATGTGCAATTTCAAGACAATATCGTCAATCGCCTAGAGATGGAAATTGATGAAGCTTTAACCCTGATTTTGGCACGTCGTCATCCGGCAGCGATTGATTTACGCATGGTGATTGCCATGTCAAAAGCCAATACCGACTTAGAACGGATTGGTGATGAAGCGTCAAAAATTGCCCGTATTGCGCAAAATTTATGCGAAGAGGGCAGTTCACCGCGTGGCTATATGGAAACTCGCCATATTGGTAACCAAGTCCGCGTCATGATTCATGATGCTTTAGATGCTTTTGCCCGTTTAGATGTCGATCAAGCTTTACGTGTACTGCTTGCAGATGCAGATATTGACCGTGAATATCAATCGGCAACTCGCACCTTAATGACTTATATGATTGAAGACCCACGTCATATTTCACGAGTGATTAATGTGTTATGGGTGCTGCGTTCTTTGGAGCGGATCGGTGACCATGCACGAAACATTTCTGAACAAGTGATTTATATGGTGAAAGGTTTAGATGTGCGCCATATTAGTGTCGAAGAAATTGAAGAAAAAGTGCAAGTACGTTAATTTTTCAATTAAAAAAAGCCTCAACATTGTTTGAGGCTTTTTTATGGGCTAGATGGTCAAAAAAATATAAATGAAGAATTTAACTATGGGTTTCTTCTTCTGTATCATCTTCAAAAGTTTTGGCAATTTTTTCAATATTTAAGCTTTTGGCCATAGCATCAAAAATTTCTTTATACACCCCATCTTGATGGTAAAGCGCATCATGTTCGCCGTGTTCAGCAATAAAACCTTCTTTCATCACATAGGTATAATCAGCATCAATAATCTGCGATAAACTATGCGAAATAATAATCACCGTTCGCCCTTGTTTGATCTGATCTAGACTTTGTTTAATCTGTTCCGAAGCAATGGCATCTAAACTGGCTGTGGGTTCATCTAAGAAAATAATCGGCGGATTTTTCAAGAACATGCGTGCTAGCGCAATACGTTGCTGTTGACCGCCGGAAAGCATCAGCGCATCGGCTTCATAGGCATGTGGGAGTTGTAAGATTTGCTCGTGAATAGAGGCTTTTTTTGCCGCATTCATGACCTCTTCTAAACTGGCTTCTGTTTTACCATAACGAATATTGTCAAAAATGGTCCCTTGGAAAATATGGTTTTTTTGTAGCACTAAACCAATATGGTCGCGCAGATATTGGGTGTCGATATCCTCTAAATCTATACCATCGAGTTGAATTTCCCCCGAGGCAGGTTGGTAGAATTTATCCAGTAAACTAATCAGAGTCGATTTTCCTGCACCAGATAAGCCAACCAAAGCGGTAATTTTATTTGGTTGAATCACCATGTTGATTTTTTTTAAAGCATGATGCCCATTGGGATAATAAAAATCGACATTTTTCAGTTCAAACTTGCCCACGATGGATGGTTTCTGTACACCACTGGGTTCAATTTCATGATCGGCTTCTAAAATGCCAAAGAAGCTTTCCGAGTAAATCATGGCATCATTGACTTCGTCATAAATACGATGCAAAGAGCGAATGGGTGCAGAGACGTTATTGAATAATAAGACATGGTACATAATCATGCCGATACTCATTTGACCATCTAACACAAAATAAGCAGTCAGAATGATGATCAGCACAATACCAATTTGTTCGATAAAGGTTTTTAAACCATCAAACAGGAAACTGATTTGACGGGTTTGCATTTGATTGTTGGTGAGTTCTTTTTGTAGTTTAAGCTGTTTGTCAGACTCAATTGATTCACGGTTAAAAGATTTAATCACGGTAATTGAATTAATAATACTGAGGATACCTTGGCTCTTTTTTTCCCGTCCATCGCGTAAATTTCTTCGCCACCCACCTAATTTTTGTGCTTGTTTGAACGTGAGCCAGAAATAGATGGGTACAATACTTAAAGCTACCAATCCGACATAAAAGTTGGCATAAAACATTAAAGCTAGCGCGACAATTGCACTGGTAAATAACGGTAAAATATCAATAAAAAAGATTTGCACTAAACGTGTGAGCGAACCAATTCCGCGGTCAATACGGGTTTGTAACTTACCAGCTTGGTTGTTGTCTTCATTGAAAAATGCCAAGCGATAGGTCAAGAATTTTTCAATGATGCCTTGAGCTAAATCTTGCGAAACAAAAATGCGCAGCTTTTCGCCATAAAATTTTTGTCCAAATTGTACAAAGGCATTAATCACTTCTTTACCCAATAAAATGGTAGAAATCGTGATCAGAATATGCCAGCCTTCAGATAAGCCTAAGCCTGCTTCAATCAGTTGATTAATACTGTCAACGGCGTATTGTAAGGTGAGCGCATTTACTTGTGCAGTAAAAGAGCCAATTAAAGTTAAAATTAGCGTTGCGATCACCAATAAACGATAGGGGCCTACAAAAGGTCGAAGTTTTTGAAATAAGAGCCATAAGTTCATATGTAAATTTTTTATTGTTAAGCTTAATTTGAGTCTAAGCCTGATTAGTTCATGTCACAAGCGCATACAATGTTTTGAATTGTGATCAGAACATTGCGCTAGAATAAAAATGAAGCCTAAACTTATAATTGACCATGAATTTTGAATTATTTGCACCTGAAGCTCAAGCCAATGTATTGCCTTGTGATGGCGTAGTGGAAGACTTTGGCTTAATTTTAACAGCTGAGCAAAGCACACAATATTTGAATTATTTTTTAAAGCATCTGGCTTGGCAACAGGATGAAGTCATTCTACATGGTCAATACTACAAAACCGAACGTCAAGTTGCATGGTATGGTGATGAAAATTATCAATATCATTATTCAGGAACGTTTAAGCAGGCACATGTGTGGAATCCGGCATTATTTCGTTTAAAACAACATATTGAAAAGTTAGTTGGGTATCGTTTTAACTCTTGCTTAGCCAATTTATATACTGATGGTACGCAAGCAGTAGGTTGGCATAGTGATGATGAACCTGCGTTGGTATCTCAGGTAAGTCAAGAAATGCTGATTGCTTCTTTAAGTTTTGGTGCGACACGAAAATTTAGTTTTAAGCATAAAAGTAAAGCGGAAAAAGTCGATTTACTTTTATATAGTGGGCAACTCATTGTGATGCGAGGAAAGACTCAGCAGCATTGGAAGCATGCCTTAATGAAATCGAAGAAGATTATAGAGCCTCGGATTAATCTGACCTTTCGCCATTTTTTTTAAAAGTCAGCCAGATGAGAGACTAAAAATAACGGCAAAAAAAAGCTTATGCATAAGCATAAGCTTTTCCTCTGAGGATGTCGTTTAAATTGTCATGGAATACAATCGGCGACATGGTGATAATCATATTATGAGAAAGTGGTTGGTAATACAATATGCATTAGGTTTGTTTTTGCATAATTTGAGATTCTAAAAATCTATCGGTTTGTTAGAAAACCTTCATTTTCAGACAATTCAGTAAATTTTTTCTCAATCAATGCGGCATTTTCTTTCAAAATTTCAATTAATTTTTGTAAGTTTACAAATTCAAAGCGATTTTTTGATGCCAATAAGGTCAATGCTAATGGGGGCTCTTTGCTTGAGAACTTAATGGGGATAGATAAGCCTGCAATATTGGGATCTAATTCACCATTAGAAAAATAAAAGCCCTGTTTTTTAATTTGCTTCATTTTGAGTAAAAATTCAGCTTCATTCTCCGCAAAACCAACTTCGGCAAGTTCAACCGAGAAGCGTTGGTAATAGTCCAAAATCCCTTGTTTAGGTAAGTGTGAAATAATCACTTTCGGCGATGAACCGACAAATACAGGACGTGGGCAACCCCGACCATACGAGAGCAAGGTAATATTGTTGAATAATTCATGATGAATATCGATACATGAATCATGGTTTAAATGCGTGAGTAGGCAGCAAAATTCAGTACGTTCCACAATTTGCTGCATAAAAGGGATACTAATTTGTACCAAAGGATCAGTTGTTCGGGAGATGTAATCTAACACTGCAATTTTAGAGCCCAGTGTATAGTCCCCTGAAGTACCACTTAATCGTTGCAGTAATTCTGCTGAAACCAGTTCTTTTAAATATCGGTAGCTGGTGGGCTTAGATAGTCCTAATTCCTCACTAATGATATCGACATTAATGATAGGGCGAGGCACGGAAAATAGATCCAAAACAGTGAGAATCTTACCAAAACTAGAAAGTGCCATAAGTACCTGCTTGGTCAAAGCATAAAAAAGGAAATAACAATGAAGATTACTTTATAACAAAAAATTAAGTAAAAGAGCGCTTTTGTTGTGACGATGCCGTATTTGTAATATGTTTTTTATTTAATATGAGAAATTTAATGCTGATAAGTTGAATACTTCGACATTATTGTAATTAAATTATCGTTATAAGATATTTTGATTGACTTTTTTGGGGTTTTTTGAAAAAATAATCAGAGTAAATATCTAATACTGAATTTTTAGCTTAATTTGACTGATATTTTTCTTGTTTGTTTTGTCTAAATAACGCTCTGCGAAAATTTCTCTATTCATTTTGAATGACGATTATTTCTGATGACCTGCCTAGCTGGTATATTTTTTACACGATTTATCCGAAGGGTATATCGTGTCTTTTAGCCGTCATCTAAAAATGAGTGTGGTGAAGTGTTAAACCTTAATTTGAGATAAGCCAATGCTGCTAACCAAACCATTACTCGCTTTTCGACCAAGTAAATTGGATTGGATCTTTGCGACTAAAACTTTTGTGGCAGGCATGTTGGCGCTTTATATCGCATTTTCTTTAAATTTGGCTTATCCAATTTGGGCGATTGGTACAGTATTTGTGATCGCCAATCCATATTCTGGCATGACTTCATCTAAAAGTATTTATCGGCTATTGGGCACATTATTAGGTGCAATCGTGTCGATTGCCGTGACGCCATTTTTAATCAATACCCCCATACTATTTACCTTATTCTTGGCATGTTGGGTCGGTTTTTGTCTATATATCTCAATGCTAGACAGAACATCTCGCAGTTATGTCTCGATGCTAGCGGGTTATACCACGGTCATTATTTGCTACAACATGGTTTATTATGCCGACACAGTGTCTATTTTTGATATGGCACTTGGACGCTTTTTGGAAATTACCGTGGGGGTAGTGTGCAGTGCAATTGTCACCACCACCATTTTTCCAATGCATATTGGACCTGCGGTGGAAACCCGTGTTTCAAAAATAATTCAGGATATCAAAGTATTATTTGATCAAATTTTGCTGGATCAAAAACAACTGGATAATTACAACCAATGGTTGGGTAATATTACCCGAGATGCTTCAGATATTCATGTGCTGGCTGTTCATTTGTCCTATGAGCGATCGAGCCTTCAAGGCATGACTAAGCCCCTGCAAGAAATGTTGCATCAATTGACCATGCTGGTGGCAAATTTGGTTGCCATGTCGGAGCGTATGAAACAGCTAGATCAGATTGATATGACATACCGTGAGAATTTAAAAGTGGTGCATGGGCATATTGCAGAATTTTTGCACGATCATCACGACATTAAAGCACAAGAGTTGAATGTTTTACCCCATCAGTTTGAATCCGATTTTGCTGCTTTAGTCGTATCCGCACGTCCTGAACAGCAGATCATTTTAAATGGTTTGAAGATGGATGTTCGGCACTTTATTCAAAATGTGCGTGCGGTGAAATTGATTTGGCAACGTATTCAGCAAGGGAATGATACCTTGCCAGAAAGTATCACACCTTTAACCACAACCTATCCGAGTTTGCATCGTGATCATGGGGCGGCAGTACGAGGTGGAATTTCAGCGTTTATCACCATTCTGATTGCGACCTCATTTTGGATACTCAGCGGCTGGAAAGCAGGTTTTATGATGGCCGAAATGGCTGCGATTTGTGCCTGTATTTTGACGGCAATGGATAACCCTGTACCGGCATTAAAACTATTTATTCGAGCGAGTATTTATTCTGCTGTTGTGGTGTTTATTTATGCTTATGGTGTTTTTCCACATGTGACAACCTTTTGGGAGTTGGTCTTGGTGCTTGCACCATTCAGCATATTCTGCCTGATGTTGTTTCCACATCCACCATTAGCAGGACTGGGCTTACCTCTATTGATGAGCTCAATAATGGGGCTGAATTTGCAGAACCATTATATGTTGGATCAAATTACATTTTTTGATGCCTCTATTGGCACAGTGATTGGTCCTATTATTTCTGTTTATGTCATTCACATCGTTCGAGCGATGTCTCCAGATATGGCTGTACAGCGTATTTTAGCCTTACATTATAAAGCAGTCAGAAATGCCCTATATCTGTCTTATGGAGCCGATTTTAAAAAGCATCTGCGTAGTATGTTGGATCGGATTGGGGTATTAAATAGTAAAGCGGTACAGTCTGAACAGCTCAAAAATGATATTAATTTGGCATTAGTCGAAACCAGTACTGTGATTGATTTAACTCGATTACAAGAGTTAATCAACAAACTGCCACAACAAGACGCGATCATTTTTTATATTAAAGATTTACAACAGTCACTAGATGACTATTTCCAAGCCAAAGAAATGCAGCAAGCATCTGCCAATTTGTTACAAATTTTTTTGCACCGTCTTGCTGTGGTTCAGTCTGCAACGGATGACGTGGAAAATCGGGATATTGCACAGCGTTTGAATATTTCACTGAACAATATCCGCAGCAGTTTATGTCATCAAACGAATATAAAAATAACTGAACACGAAAAATGGGTAGGGATATAAGGATGGGTGAACTTAATCTTTATGGGGTCTACGTCCCGATCCTGTTAATTCAGAGCATGCTTGCTTATATCTTGCTGAAAATAGTGATGATGGCAACAGATCGACTGGTTGATCAAGGCTGGATTGCATGGCCAAGCCTATTTAATTTATGTCTCTATGCGGTGCTGATTTTTCTAGTGCATTGGTTATTTATTTTATCGGGTATCTAAAATGAAGATCAATATGGTTCAAATTGAAATGAATAAGGTAAAGCTGATATGAAATCTTTTGATTTGCGTAAAATAATTCGACCAATTGTTTTGCTGATCATGGTTGTAATTGCAATTTTTGCCATGATCCATATCTGGAATTATTACAATTCTGAACCGTGGACACGCGACGGGCGTGTGCGTGGTGATGTGATTCAGGTGTCTTCCGATGTTTCGGGTCTAGTGACGGATGTTTTGGTACAAGATAACCAAAGCGTTAAAAAAGGACAGGTGTTGTTTAAAATAGATGTAGCACGTCAAGCATTAGATGTGGAACAAGCAAAATCTGATTTGAGTAAAGCCAAAGCAAGTTTAGCCGCAGCCGAGGCTAGCTTAGTACAGGCCAAAGCCAATGTGGTTGCATCCCAAGCGAGCAGTACGCTGGCTGAAAAAAATGCCAATCGTTATGCCAATTTAATGGATGGTGCAATTTCTAAACAAGAACAAGATCAAATGTTTGCAGCACGAGATCAATTGCATGCTGAACATGAACAAATGCAAGCTGCAACAGAGCAGGCGCAAGCCAATATCAAGCAACAACAAGCCCTGATTGAAGTTGCAAGCAGTCAATTGCATATGGCACAGTTAAATTTACATCGTTCTGAAGTGATTGCCCCAGCAGATGGAACATTATCCAATTTTGAACTTCGTGTTGGTAATTATGTCAAAGTTGGGCAAGCGGTAGCAGCATTATTAGACCGTAAACAGTTGTACATAGTGGGTTATTTTGAAGAAACCAAACTTGATAAAATTTATGTCGGCGCACCTGCCACCATTCAGATGATGGGCGATTCTGAAAAATTAAAAGGGCATGTACAGGGTATTGCCTCAGGAATTGAAGATCGTGAACGAACATCGTCATCAGGGCTTTTAGCCAATGTAAATCCAACTTTTAGTTGGGTACGTTTAGCGCAACGTGTACCAGTAAAAATTGTATTAGATGAAATGCCTAAGAATGAATTGGCTTTTGTGGCGGGGCGCACGGCAACCATCCATATTGAAAAACCAGTCAAATAATCAGCTTACCTTTTATTAATCTTAATTCAAAAAAGTCATTCGATTTCGAATGGCTTTTTTGACGCAATATTTTTAAAATTGTTTGAACTTTTTAGAAAATTAAGGTGTAACTCCTTCAGGAGCTCGATACCAACTTTCAATAAAAAGTGCAGCGGCAATACTATCAGCTGCTAACTTTTTACCCCGACCTTGCGCTTGATAATGACCCAACTCATCACGTGCTTCACGTGTGGTTAAACGCTCATCCACCATCAATGTTTCAATATTGGTTTGATGGCGCAAACGACGCGCAAACTTGCGCGAGCGCGCAGAAAGTTCGGACTCCGTATCATCCATATTTAACGGTAAACCCACTAAAAATAAAGTCGGTTGATACTGTTTAACAATTTTCAGTAATTCATCCCAGTTCGGAATGCCATCTTTCATCGGAAACAGCGCAAGTGGATTGGCACTTTCAATCATGGATTGACCCACTGCCATGCCCATTTTTTGTGTACCAAAATCAAATGCCATAATCATGTAAGGTTGTGATAAATCAGGCATGTCCAATCTCTGATGAAAGCCAAGTTCGGTCTACGCCCATTTTTTTATAGGCAGCATCCAAACGGTCACCATAAGGTAAATTAAAAATTAAATCCATATCGGAATCACAAATCAGCCAAGCACCACGTGCCATTTCTTCTTCCAGCTGGTTTTTGCCCCAACTGGCATAACCTAAGGCAATTTGGTAACGTCCAACGCCTTCATTATGCGCAATGGCATCTAAAATATCTTTAGAGGTGGTAATACACACATTGTCACCCACAGCAATAGAAGAATGCCATGTCGGTTGACCAGTATGTAGCACAAATCCAGCTTCAGGGCGTAAAGGACCGCCTTGTAATACATCATGAGGATTGACATGATCCGCTTCAATTTCAAGGTCATTCAAGAGTTCTTTAATTGAAAGACCAGACGGACGGTTAATAATAATGCCTTGAGCGCCTTCTTCATCATGTCGTGCTAAATAAATCACGGTGTTGGCAAAAAAATCATCGGCTAAATCAGGAGGCGCAATGAGACAGCGATGTGTCAGATATTGTTTAGTCATCTAAGCCATTCCCCCTTTAAATTAAAAAGCTGATTAAAGTAATAATATTATTATCTTTAACTTACTAAACTAATGGAGTTTCGCCAATCATTTTTTATGATTTAACCGACAAACTTAAACTTGTTGAAATTTAAGCTGTCTTAATTGCTTGGCATGTTGCAGCGTGGTGTCATTAATTTCGACACCGCCTGTCATACGTGCGAGCTCATCAATCCGCTGTTCTTCAGTGAGGTTAATAATGGTACTGCTTGCAGGATCGGTTTGGCGTTTTTTAACCAATAAATGCTGATCAGATTGGGCAGCAACTTGTGCTTGATGCGTGATACATAAAATTTGCACATGTTGAGCTAAATCTGCCAATAAACGCCCGACCATTTCTGCGGTACCACCGCTGATCCCGACATCTATTTCATCAAAGACTAAAACCTCAGATTCTGTTTTTTCCGCATTCATCACTTGCATGACCAACGCAATACGAGATAGTTCACCACCTGATGCGACACGTGCCAACGGTTGTGCAGGAATACCTTTATTTGCGGTGAACAGCAGTTGAATAAAGCTAAACCCTTCGGCTGTTGCTTGTTCTAACGGTTCAAATTTGAATTCAAAATAGGCTTCGGGCAAAGCCAATTGTTTGACTTGTTCGGTCAGTTTTTTCGCCAAAGGTATTGCTGCTGCACAGCGAATCTCATCTAAGTGCTGTGCTTTGGCTAAAAAGTCTTGCTGAGATAAGGCAACCTGTGCGGCTAAAGTTTCAGGATCTTCCAGCTGATGTAGTTGTTCAAGCTCTGTCTGCCAAGTCTGATAATCTTGTTTCAACTGTTCAGGTTGGGTTCGATATTTACGCGCTAAACGATGAAAAATTTCGAGCTGTACATTTAGCTCTTCGACACGCTCAGGATTGAAGCTTTGACGATCAATAAATTGCCGCAAATTCACCGTTGCATCTTCAATTTCACTTTGTGCATTGAGCAGTGAGTTATAAATTTCGGACAGTTGTTCGCTACGCCCGGCGTGTGATTCTAAACGGCGAATAATTGAAGATACTTCTTGGGTGATGTTTTGCTCAGCATCATCCAAGGCAGCTAAACTAGAGCTACAATCTTGCATGATATGTTCATGATGGCTTAAACGGTCGAACTCTTGCTCAATCTCTTTATAGTCAATTGGGGTGATTTCTTCGAGCTCTTCAAGCTGCAATACTAAAGTTTCAATTCGTTGTTTTCGTGTCGCCTGTGCATCTAAGGCAGCTTGATGCTGACGAATATCTTTTTGCCATGTGCTATAAGCATCACGAACATCTTGTGCAGGTTGGTAAAAGTTGCTGTAACGATCGAGCCAATGCTTCGGATAAGGTGGTTCGAGTAATTGTTGCTGACTATGCTGACTATACAGTTGTACCAGTAAACGTCCAATTTCTTTGAGTTCAGACAGGCTGCTTGGGCGACCATTAATCCACGCTTTACTGCGACCTGTCGCAAAAATCACTCGTCTTAAATGAATTTCACCAGATTCATCATCCAGCTCATGGCTTTTTAACCATTCGGCTTCTGCGCTGTGTGCTTGATAACTAAAAATGGCGGTGACATCCGCTTTATCATGACCAAAACGAACGTAATTGGTATCCGTACGTTCGCCTAAACATGCCGAAAGGGCATCTAATAATAAAGATTTACCTGCACCTGTTTCACCCGTCAAAACATTGAAACCTTGTTCAATATCAATGGCTAAGTGGTCGGCTAAAGCAAAATTGATCAGAGTTAAGTGTGTCAGCATAAACGCATCCGAGCTGCGAAAAATTTTAATCTAAGATAGTGAAATTTTGTTTGGGTCACAAGACAACTTTTATTTTAAGATGACGTAAAACATGATTATTTTACCTGATATTCATTATAAAAATAAAACTACCTTTGACTGAAGATACGCTATAAAAGCCATATACATAAATTAAATTGCATTTTTAGACCCTATTTTGATGGTTATTGTATGCTCAAATGGAATAAAAACTTATCGATCAGTTGATCAATCCATATTTTTAGAGGCTTGTCAGAACAATAATCGTGATATTGCAATAATAATGTAGGCATATAAAGACTTCTGACTACGATCTCCCTCTGGGTTTATACCTCTTATCTGGATTTAATATTGGCCCTTGGGGAAAGTTAATTGACCTTTAGTCGAGGAAGCACGAAAACTTATTTGTGCTTCTGATATGCTTGTTTTAGACTCTCGCGAACAAGTGGGAAATTCTCTAAATATGGATGTCAAAAATATCCGTACATATTTGGAAAATATTAATTTAGCTTTATGAAACATCGATTGATTAGTTTAATGCTCAGCTTTAAACTACATCCGTCAAAAATTATAAATGCGCATTATCTGGAGAATACGCATGTCAAATCAGTTTGATCACGTGTCTGTTATTAAAAAATCGAATGTTTATTTCGGTGGGTTATGTATTAGTCATACTGTACAATTTGAAGATGGTACAAAAAAGACTTTAGGGGTCATTTTGCCAACCGAACAAGCACTGACTTTTGAAACGCATGTTCCTGAACGTATGGAAATAGTTTCAGGTGAATGCCGCGTACAAATCGCGGATAAAATCGAAAGTGAATTATTCCGCGCGGGACAGTCTTTTTATGTACCAGGCAATAGTCGTTTTAAAATCGAGACCGATGAAGTGCTCGATTATGTCTGCCATTTAGAAGGCTAAGCACAAGTCGCATTATTAAGGCAAAGAAATTTTAGCCTGAATCAGTTAAACTAGATTTAAGCATTAATCCTGTAAAGCCAGCTTTGCAGGATTTTTCTTTTTTGCATTGTATACATCTATTTTAGAGGCCGTTCATGGCAAAAACCGAATATTTTTATGGCGTTCACTCAGTGGAGTCATTACTTGAGCTTGAGCCAGAGCGTGTACTGACATTATTTACACTCAAAGGTCGTGACGATCACCGTTTGAAAAACGTTTTGGCTTTAGCTGACCCTTTTGGAATCAGTGTACAACAAGCCAGTCGTGAAAAATTGGAAAAATTGGCAGGTCAGCCTTTTCATCAGGGGGTGGTTGCCGCAGTTCGTTCACATCCAACACTGAATGAACAAGATCTGGATGATTTGCTGAAACAAAATCCTCAAGCGCTTTTGCTGGCTTTAGATCAGGTCACTGATCCACATAACTTAGGTGCCTGCATTCGTACAGCAGCGGCTATGGGCGTAGAGGCGGTGATTGTAGCGCGTGATCGTTCTGCAAGCTTAACCCCAACAGCACGTAAAATTGCTGCAGGTGGTGCAGAAAAAGTGAAGTTTATTCAAGTGACGAATTTGGCACGCACTTTAGGCAACATTAAAGAAGAGTTTAATGTTCGCGTGGTGGGTACCATGTTGGATGAAAAAGCCTTACCGGTACATGAATTCGATTTTACCGGAACAGGTATTTGTGTGGTGATGGGTGCTGAAGATACAGGTTTGCGTCCAATTACACAGTCACAGTGTGACCAAACAGTTTATATCCCAATGGCGGGTAATTTACAGAGTTTGAATGTTAGTGTTGCAACGGGTATGGCTTTATATGAAGTGTGCCGTCAACGTAACACGTAATCTTTTTTGATTTAAAATTTAAAAGTTGTTGGTGATGTCTCCTCGGTCTCAAGGTTATGTATTTGTTGTAATGACCATGTGTATTTGGGGAGGGTTCACTCTTACTGCGCGCTTAAGTGCCAATTGGGGCATTAGTGCATGGGATATTGTGGCATTACGTTTTGCATTAGCATTTTGTATTTTAATGCCGATTTTGATCTATAAAAAAGACACCGCTTTTCTATGGAAAAAACAGCCTTTTCTTTTGGCGATGATCGGCGGTGTAGGTTATTATTTGACCTGCTATAGTGCTTTTCATTATGTGCCCGCAGCACATGCAGCCATTTTCTTAAATGGCTGTATTCCACTGTGTACCGCCGTTGCTGCATTTCTGCTGTTTAAAGAACCCTTCGATAAACATACATGGCTCAGTTTGGTCATTATGCTGAGTGCCATCAGTGTAATGAGCTTTTTAATGTATCAAGAAACGGGTGTGGTTTTTGGTTTTGGCGACCTGTTGTTTTTCTTAAGTGCAGTTTGGTGGGGCATTTTCACAGTCTTGTTACGGCAATGGAAGCTTTCTGCGTGGCATTCTATGGCTAGTGTTGCGATTTGGTCTGCGGTTGTTTATATCCCAATCTATTTGATTTTTCTTCCAAAAAACTTGAGTGGACCTGAACCTATACACTTACTGATACAGACTCTTTTCCATGGTGTATTTGTAGTAATTGTGGCGACCATAACTTATGTGGAAGCGATTAAACGACTTGGTGTATTTAAGACGGGAAGTATTGTTACGCTGGCACCTTTTATGGCGGCAATTCTAGCTGTACCCCTTTTGGGTGAATCTTTAAGCTGGGCCATTATATGCGGTTTGATTGGCATGGCGATTGGTGCTTTACAACCATGGCGTTGGATCATGCATAAAGACAGTTTGCAGCAGCAATTGGATCAACAAAAAAAACAGTCTTAATCGACTGTTTTTTATTTTTAGCGTTTTAAATAGCGTTCATGCAGTACTTTTAAATGACTGTATAAATGTTCAAGATGACCATCATTTAGCACGATATCATTAGCCAAATGCTGTTTTTGCTGACGAGGCATTTGTGCCTGAATAATCTTGTGAATTTGCTCAATGGATTGACCATCACGTTGGCTGGCACGTTGAATTTGTAATTCCTCCGTCGCATCAATCAATAAGCTGTGATCGGTTAATTCATGTTGATTGGTTTCAAACAGCAGGGGTGAAACCAAAATGACATAGCGGCTTGTCGCAGCTTGCAATTGTTGAATAATCGATTGGCGAATAGCAGGGTGGGTAATATACTCTAAGGTTTGACGTGCGTTTGGGTCTTTAAAGATGTGTTCGCGTAACACTTGGCGATTTAGTTCACCATTTTCAAGTAAAACCCCATCACCAAAAGCGGCATGAATTTGTTGTAAAGCGGGTTGGCCTTTTTCAACCACTTCACGCGCCACGATATCCGCATCAACAACAGTTATGCCTTGGGTTTCAAACCATGTACTTGCAGCAGATTTTCCACTGCCAATTCCGCCTGTTAAACCCAAGATAAATGTCATATCTTCACCTGAAATTATTGTCCTAAATACGCTTTCATAATTTGCTCGCCCCAAATAAACGCAATCCAGCCCGCAATTGCAATATAAGGGCCGAATGCAAAAGGTTGATTTTCTTTACGTATTTTAAGCAGAATAATACCAATAATGGCACCAACCAAAGATGAAAGTAGCACAATCAGAGGGAGCATTAAAGGTCCCATCCAAGCGCCTAAAGCAGCAAGCAGCTTGAAGTCTCCATAACCCATGCCTTCTTTACCCGTAATGATTTTAAACAGGTAATACACAATCCAAAGGCATAAAAAGCCAATGATATAGCCCCAAATCGCAGAAGTAGCTGAGATATAAATGGCATAGCTATTAATGCCTAAACCCAGTGCTGCTAAGGTTAAGGTATAACGGTCTGGCAGGAGTTGGGTATCAAAGTCGATGAAAGTCAGCGCGATCAGTATCCACGTTAAAAGCAGTCCGAAGAGCATTTGTAGCGTTGGCCCAAATACAGCAACAATGACCAATGACGCAATTGCAGTCAGCAGCTCAATCAATGGGTAACGTATGCTGATTGGGTTTTGACAAGAACCACATTTGCCACGTAACACTAACCAACTGATGACGGGAATATTTTGATACCAACGAATTTCAGTATGACATTTGGGGCAGGTCGAAGCAGGCTTACTGAGTGTAAGTTTAGATTCGTCAATAATCGCTTGGTCAGGATGAAGAAACATTTGGCAATCTTGTCGCCATTCTTGCTCCATCATTTTAGGGGTGCGGTAGATGACGACATTGAGAAAACTACCAATACATAAACTAAAAAGCCCAACTGCAATATATAGTGCAGTTGAGTTATTCGTAAAATAAGCGATCAATTCTTGCATTAAACTACAGAACCCATTTGGAAGATTGGTAGATACATTGCGATAACCAGACCACCGACCAGTACACCAAGTACAGCCATAATTAGCGGTTCCATCATTGAGGTTAAACCGTCGACAGCATTGTCAACTTCATTTTCAAAATGGGTGGCAACTTTATCGAGCATTGAGTCGAGTGCACCCGATTCTTCACCAATGGCAACCATTTGTACTGCCATAGATGGAAATTTATTGGTGACGCGCATGGCAAATTGAAGTTGCTGACCTGTCGCAACATCATCACGGATTTTCAGTACAGCTTCTTCATAAACGCAATTGTTGGTTGCACCTGCAGTTGACTCTAAAGCATCAATCAATGGCACACCGGCAGCAAAAGTGGTGGCTAAGGTGCGGCTATAACGAGCAATAATCGCTTTATAGACTAAGTCACCAAAAATAGGGGCTTTCAGTGCTGCTTTATCGAGGAAATCACGGAATTTTTTACTACGTTTTTTGGCTTCAAGAAAGCATGCAATAATGATACCAATCACAATTATCAGTATAAACCAGTATTTCTGCATCCACTCCGACATATTCACCACCATTTTGGTAAAGGCGGGTAAATCTGCACCAAACGAGCTGAATACATTTTGGAATACTGGAACGACTTTGACCATGAGAATAATTGTCACCACAAGCGCAACCACAATAACAGCCGCAGGATACTTCATGGCCTTTTTGATTTTCTGCTTCAGAAGCTCACTTTTTTCTTTGTAAATAGCGACACGGTCAAGCATGGTTTCGAGTGCACCAGATTGCTCCCCGGATTCAACCAAAGAACAAAAAAGATTGTCGAAATATTGTGGGTATTTGCGTAAGGCGCCTGCAAAAGTATTACCCCCTTCAACCTCACCTTTAATGCCTAATACCACTTCACGCATAGATGGATTTTCAAGACCTTCTGCTACAATTTCGAAACTTTGGACTAAAGGTACACCAGCTTTCATCATTGTTGCTAACTGACGAGTAAAGATGGTGATGTCGAGTGTGGTGACCTTTTTTTTCATTAACCCTTCGAGAATGTTTTTTCGCTTTTCTCGAATAGTCTTAATAGTAATTCCTTGCTTACGTAAAGTCACTTTAGCCAGTGCCATATTACGTGCAGGTAATTCGCCCTTAAGTTTTGCCCCTTTGCGATCAATTCCTTCATAACTGAAGGTTGGCATCATCTGTGCTTTTTTAACAGCCATGAATTTATCCTTATTTTTAAATATTTTATCTATTCGCTAGTCACACGATTAACTTCTTGAAGAGAAGTTACCCCCTGCATGACTTTCATTAATCCTGAACGACGTAAATTACTAAACCCCGATTTTTCCGATGCTGCTGCAATTTCAAGTGCATTGCCATCTTCCATAATAATTTTCGAAATTTCAGGTGTTACCTTCATTACTTCATAAATACCAACACGACCTTTATAACCATCACGGCATTCTGAACAGCCTACGGGTTGATAAACGTGAAAATCTGGATGTCTTAAATCCTCTTCCTTAAAGCCCATTTCCAATAGACTTGGTTCTGGAATATCTGAAGGAATTTTACATTGTGGGCATAAACGTCGAGCTAAACGTTGTGCAATCACTAAGTTTACAGAGGTTGCAATGTTAAAGGAAGGTACGCCCATATTTCTTAAGCGCGTGAGTGTTTCGGGCGCACTATTGGTATGTAGTGTTGACATCACCATATGTCCAGTTTGTGCGGCTTTAACAGCAATTTCTGCGGTTTCTAGATCTCGAATCTCACCGACCATCACAATATCTGGATCTTGGCGTAAAAATGATTTGAGGGCGACTGAGAAGGTTAAACCTACTTTAACGTTGACATTGACTTGATTAATCCCTTCTAAGTTAATTTCGACTGGATCTTCGGCTGTTGAAATATTGGTATCTTCTCGGTTAAGAATATTTAAGCCAGTATATAAAGAAACCGTTTTACCTGAACCTGTAGGACCTGTGATCAGTAGCATGCCTTGTGGTTTATCCAAAGCTTGCATAAACAATTCCTTTTGTGCAGGTTCATAACCGAGTGCATCAATCCCCAGCATCGCACTGGATGGATCTAAGATACGCAGCACCAGTTTTTCACCAAAGAGGGTCGGTAATGAGTTAACACGAAAGTCGATGGCTTTGGTTTTTGAAAGTTTGAGTTTAATCCGTCCATCTTGAGGTAGGCGTTTTTCAGAAATATCCATCTGGGACATTACTTTTAAACGCGAGGCTAAGCGTGTGGCAAGTTGTAAGGGCGGGGTTGCAATGTGACGCAGTACCCCATCGACACGATAACGAACGCGATACGTTTTCTCATAAGGTTCAAAGTGTAAGTCGGATGCACCCATACGAATCGCATCAATTAAGAGTTTATTGATGTATTTGACAATCGGGGCTTCATCGGCTTGTTGCTCGTTGTCATCATCATCTTTGTTGCTTGGATCTTCTGGTTCAAGATTTAGGTCGATATCATCATCAGAAAATTCAAAGCTATCCGCTTCGGCAAAATTTTGTTCAATGAGTTTTTCTAATTTTGGATGCTCAACAATCACAGCTTCAATATTCATTTTACTATTGAAGCGTATCGCATCCATCGCATCGATATTGGTTGGGTTGCTGGTAGCGACGTAGAGTAAATTACCACGTTTAAAAATTGGTAAAATACGATGTTTGGTAATCAGTTTTTCGTCAATGCCCTCACGGATAATTTGTACAGAATCATAAACACTAAGGTCGAAAAGTGGCTCGCCAAACTCTTGAGAAATTTTTTCAGCAATATCTAAGGATGACATTTTTAATTGATCAATTAAAAAAGGCACAATATCTTGATTGGCTTTTTTGGCATTTAAGATCGCATTCTGCATATTTTCAGCAGAAATTAAGCCTTCTTCAACTAAACGTCGATTGAAACCGGTAAATCTAGGTGAACCTTTTAATGCTGTCATGCTTGAATATGCCTGCTAATAAATCAATTTGTTTATAATTGGTATTTTTAAATTATACTTTTGTTATATAAAAATACCATAACTTAAAATGTTGTCATCTACTTAATATCAGATAAAACTTTGAACCAGTCGTAATTACACGATGAAGTTTTTTTCAGAATGCAGTAATTTATTTTCAAAAATAGGTTTGGCATAAAAAGCTGTGCGAAAATTATCTAAAAAATATTGAATTCCGTGTAGAATGTGCGCGGTTTAATGAATTGTTTTTAATAGGTTACTGTATGTCGGGTTCGGCTATTACTCCTTGGGTTGTCGGCAATTGGAAAATGAACCCAATGCACGCAGATGCCAAAGAGCTGTTAAGTGGTTTTAAAAAATTATTGCAAAATAATGAAATTAAAGAAGAAAATTGTCATATAGGTATTGCGCCTAGCATGCTTGCTTTGGTCAGTGTTCAAGCAGAATTGGCAAGTTCGGTGCGTCCCATTTATACCGTTGCTCAGAATATTTCTCGTGTCGCGGGGCTGGGTGCTTATACTGGTGAAGTGAGTGCTGAGCTGCTGAAAGATCATCACATTGATTTTGTACTGATTGGTCATTCTGAGCGCCGTGAAATTTTTAATGAAACGCCGCAAATATTGAATGAAAAAGTTAAAAATGCTTTAACTGCTGGATTAACCATTATTTATTGTGTGGGCGAAAGCCTAGAGCAACGTGAAAATGGTCAAGCAGAGCAGGTAGTATTGCAACAAATCTGTGATATCGCAGCGGTGGTTCAAGCAGAGCAGTGGCAAAAGATTGTGATTGCATATGAACCTATTTGGGCAATCGGTACGGGTAAGACAGCATCACCCGAAGATGCTCAGACGATGCATGCCAAAATTCGTGAAGGTTTAACTCAAATCACAGCGTTTGGTGCAAGCATGGCTATTCTGTATGGCGGTAGTGTTAAAGCCGAAAATGCAGTAGAGTTGGCGACCTGTCCAGATATTAATGGTGCGCTAGTAGGTGGTGCATCTTTAAATGCAGCGTCTTTTTATGAAATTGCTCAAGCTTTTGCAAATACAAAATAATTAGGAGTTCGGCATGCAAACTTTTGTGCTGGTAGTACATATTATCTTAGCCATTTTAATGATTGTATTGATTCTGGTACAACATGGTAAAGGTGCAGATGCTGGTGCATCATTTGGTGGCGGCGGTGCTGCAACTGTATTTGGTGCGTCAGGTTCAGGTAACTTTTTAACGCGTTTGACTGCAGTCTTAACCGCACTGTTTTTTATCACCAGTTTAACTCTAGCTGTATTTGCTAAAAAACAAACCACAGATGCTTATAGTTTAAAATCGGTACAAACGACCACGACTGCTCCTATAAATTCGAGTGAAACTTCACCAGTTGCACCAAAAACAGGTGAATAACCTGATTTAGTCCTTTCTTTTTGGAGATGATCCGACTAGAATGCGACACAGCTGCGGTGGTGGTGGAATTGGTAGACACGCTACCTTGAGGTGGTAGTGCCTTCGGGCGTGGGGGTTCAAGTCCCCCCTTCCGCACCAGCTTATAATCCAGAACATAAGTTGGTGTGTGCAGCAAATCTGTTGATGCGGGATGGAGCAGTCTGGTAGCTCGTCGGGCTCATAACCCGAAGGTCGTTGGTTCAAATCCAGCTCCCGCTACCAATACTATTTAGAGGCAAACTAAATAGGCGATTTAAATTAAATTTTAATCGTGATTGAATTTTTGCAGGTTGATGCGGGATGGAGCAGTCTGGTAGCTCGTCGGGCTCATAACCCGAAGGTCGTTGGTTCAAATCCAGCTCCCGCTACCACTTTTGATTAAGGTGCAACTTAGTCAAGCAACCACTGAATAGTTTTTGATTGAAAATGTTTAGTAAGTTGTATATAATTTTTGCACGTTGTTGCGGGATGGAGCAGTCTGGTAGCTCGTCGGGCTCATAACCCGAAGGTCGTTGGTTCAAATCCAGCTCCCGCTACCAAGTTTCTAAAAGGCTCACAAAAATGGTGGGCCTTTTTGCACAGTGGACTTTGGTTTTTCTGTGTACACAGGGGCGATTACGCCCTTTTTTATTGGCTATCGTGTAGTGTCGACATCCATTGGTCAAATTGTCATGTTTCACTACTAATATAGTTGAGTTAGTCTGAACCGGTCACAGCGACAATTGAATCGCACAACAATGACGAGAGTAAATGAAGCTATCAAATAAAACACAAGCACTTCAAGATTTAATAACTCCTGCAGTGCAAGCTTGTAATGTAGATCTTTGGGGAATTGAATTTATTCCTCAAGGTAAACGTTCTTTATTGCGTATCTATATTGATAAAGCGAACGAAAATAACACGCAACCTGTCATGAATGAAGAGGGTGAGCTCGAAGAAGGTCTCGGTATTGGCGTACAAGACTGTGTTCGCGTAACACAGCAAGTAGGCGCTATGCTTGACGTACATGATCCGATTTCTGGCGAATATTCACTTGAGGTTTCTTCTCCTGGTTGGGATCGTCCATTCTTTCAACTTCACCAGATGCCAGCTTATATTGGAAAGCAAATTGCTTTACGTCTGATCAGTGCTGTAGAGAACCGTCGTAAATTTCAAGCAAAACTGATTGCTGTTGATCTTGAGAATGAGATCATTCATGTTGAAGTTGAAAATCAACACGTACTTGAAATAGACAGTCATAATATCGACAAATCAAATTTGATCTACCAAGATTAATTTATTCAATAAATAAGAATCTGAACGAATAGGTGACTTATGGCTCGTGAAATTCTTACCGTAGTAGAAACGGTTAGTAACGAAAAAGGTGTGAGTCGTGATGCAATTTTTGAAGCACTTGAACAAGCTTTAGTTGCTGCGACTAAAAAGAAATTTTACGAAGGCACACATGCAGAAGAAGCACAATTGCGTGTCGAAATTGATCGTAAAACGGGTGATTACCGTACTTTCCGTCAATGGGAAGTGGTTGCCGATGAAGATCATGAAATGCCTGCATGTCAAGATGCAATCTCTGACTTGGATCCTGAACAATGGTCTATCGGTGATATTCGTGAACTTGAAGTTGAATCGATTGATTTTGGTCGAATTGCTGCACAAATTGCGAAACAAGTGATTGTGCAAAAGATTCGTGAAGCTGAGCGTGCTTTAGTTGCGGATGCATACGAATCTAAAGTGGGTGAACTCATCTACGGTGAAGTGAAAAAACAAACCAAAGATGGCTTTATCATTGACTTAGGTGATAATGCTGAAGCGTATCTTTCACGTGAAGAAATGATCCCGAAAGAAATTCTTCGTCCTAAACAGCGTATGAACGCTATTCTATATAGCGTGAACCGTGAAGGTCGTGGTGCACAATTATTGTTGACACGTGCGCGTCCTGAAATGCTAATGGCATTGATGAAGAAAGAAATTCCTGAAATTTCTGAAGAAATCATTGAAATTAAAGCCGCTGCACGCCAACCGGGTGTTCGTGCTAAAATTGCTGTGAAAACCAACGATCATCGTATTGATCCTGTGGGTGCTTGTATTGGTATGCGTGGTACACGTATCCAAGCGGTGCAATCAGAGTTAAATGGTGAGCGTATTGATGTAGTGGTGTGGTCTGATGATCCAGCACAGTACATTGCCAGTGCTTTAGAGCCTGCTGATGTGTCGAGCATTGTGATTGATGAAGATGCGCATACTGCTGATATCATTTTCGCAGCTACTGATCAGTTGGCTCGTGCCATTGGTTCACAAGGTCAAAATGTCCGTTTAGCATCTGAATTAACAGGCTACAAACTGGACATGATGCTCGAAGAAGAATTTTACGCGCGTCAACAAAATGAAGCTCAACAATATTTGGACATGTTTGTGAGTCGTCTAGATATTGAAGAAGATTTGGCAATGGCTTTGGTTGAAATGGGCTTTACTTCTTTAGAAGAAATTGCCTATGTTCCAGCCGAAACATTTGATGAAATTGAATTAGATGCTGAAATTGTTGAATTATTGCAAAGCCGTGCAAAAGAAATTACATTGGCTGATGCATTAAAACAACAAGAAGACATTCAAGATCCAAGTGCAGAACTTGTTGCAATGGATGGGATGACACAGGAAATCGCGTACGCACTTGCGGCTCGCGGTGTGGTAACAGTAGATGATTTGGCCGACCAAGCGACTGACGATATTGAAGATATTGAAGGTTTAGGTGCTGAAAAAGCAGGTCAACTCATTATGAAAGCGCGCGAATCATGGTTTAACTAGGAGGAAATATATGACGGACAAGTCGATTAAAGAGTTAGCTCTCAGCGTATCACGTCCAGTTGAGAAGCTCCTAGAGCAGGTTCGTGACGCAGGTTTACCGCAACGTAAAGCTGAAGATATTATTTCCACTGAACAACAAGATACCCTCGTTCACCATTTGAAGAAAATTCATGGTCAAGACGATGGGCATGCAGGAAAAATCACGTTGAAACGTAAAACAACCAGTACGGCTAAAGTGGCAAGTACCTCAGGTAAGGCGAAGACAATTAACGTTGAAGTGCGTAAAAAGCATACGTTTACTAAGCCGAATCCAGAACAAATTAAAGCAGAAGCTTTAGCGAAAGCGGAACAACAATCACAGACTGAATCTAAAGGTCGTGATCAAGTGCAACAAAATACAGGTTCTGATTCTAGCGCGAATACTCAAGGTGCCTCTAAAGCCAAACAAGCTTTAGAAGCAATGCGTGCTGCTGCTAAGCAAGAAACGGCTAAGCAAGAAGTACCTAAAGCGGCTGTTGTGGTGAAGCGTAAATCGACTAACAAACCAATTGTTAAACAAGTGGTTAAAGTTACTGAAACTGCTGAACAGAAGAAAGTACGTGAAGCTCAATCAGCACAGTTAAAAGCAGTTGAAGAAGCAGCACGTCGTAAATCAGCGGAAGAAGGTCAACAACGTACGCTTGAACAAATGCGTCAAATGGCGTCTAAGTACACCGCTGAAGATACCACTGCAACGATTCGTGTGGTTGATGACTCTCCACTTGCCGCTGGTCTTGTCGGTCAAGCATATGAAGATTCATTTGCCAAAGAAGATCGTGAAATTAAACGGGGTGGTAATACGACTAGCACACGTGCACCGAAGAAAGGTGGACGTCGTGGTCAGGAAGAGCAAAGTTTCAGTAAACAGCCTAAACGTGGTTTGAAAACAAGTCAGTCAAATAAACATGGTTTTGAAAAACCTGTTAAAAAACAAGTTTATGATGTTGAAATCGGTTCTACGATTGTTGTTGCTGATCTTGCACAAAAAATGGCAATCAAGGTTCGTGAAGTTATCAAATCACTGATGAAAATGGGTGAGCTTGTAACGCAGAACCAAGCGATTGAGCAAGAAATTGCCGCACTTGTGGTTGAAGAAATGGGTCATAACCCAGTTCGTGTATCCGATACACAAGCTGAAGATAACTTACTTGAAGCAGCTGAAGAAGCACGTGGTATTCAAACGACTCGTGCGCCAGTGGTTACAATCATGGGTCACGTTGACCATGGTAAAACATCGCTTCTTGACCGTATTCGTCGCACTAAAGTGGCTGCGGGCGAAGCAGGTGGTATCACACAGCACATTGGTGCATATCATGTGGAAACTGAGAAAGGCATTATTACTTTCTTAGATACTCCTGGACATGCTGCATTTACTTCAATGCGTTCACGTGGTGCGAAAGCGACGGATATCGTGGTTCTTGTTGTTGCAGCTGATGATGGTGTTATGCCACAAACTGCTGAAGCGATTGACCATGCACGTGCTGCAGGTACGCCGATCATTGTTGCAATCAACAAGATGGACAAAGAATCTGCTGATTCAGATCGCGTATTAAACGAATTGACCACCAAACAAATCGTGCCTGAACAATGGGGCGGTGATGTACCAGTTGCTATGGTTTCTGCGCATTCAGGTCAAGGTATTGATGACCTTCTTGATCTTATCCTGATTCAAGCTGAATTACTTGAATTGAAAGCATCTGAAGAAGGTGCTGCACAAGGTGTGGTGATTGAAGCGCGTGTTGATAAAGACCGTGGTGCTGTTGCTTCTATTCTTGTACAAAACGGTACATTGAAAGTCGGTGATCTTGTTCTTGCTGGTGGTTCTTACGGTCGTGTTCGTGCGATGGTGGATGAAAACGGTAAACGTATTCAATCGGCAGGTCCTTCAATCCCAGTTGAGATTTTAGGTCTTCCTGAAGCGCCAATGGCGGGTGATGAAGTTCTTGTTGTAAATGATGAGAAGAAAGCTCGCGAAGTTGCTGATGCTCGTCTTTCACGTGAACGTGAACAACGTCTTGAGCGTCAATCTGCAATGCGTCTTGAAAACATCATGGCGTCTATGGGCAAGAAAGATGTACCTTATGTGAACGTTGTGCTTAAAACTGACGTACGCGGTACTTTAGAAGCATTGACCGTGGCATTGAACAGCTTATCTACTGACGAAGTTCGTGTACGTGTGATTGGTTCAGGTGTAGGTGCAATTACCGAGTCTGACGTTACCCTTGCTGAATCATCTGAAGCTGTACTTCTAGGTTTCAACGTACGTGCTGATACAACCGCGCGTCAAAAATCTGATGCAGATGGCATTGACATTCGTTACTACAGCATCATTTATGAATTGATTGATGATGTGAAAGCAGCAATGAGCGGTAAGCTTGCGCCTGAACATCGTGAAACGATTCTGGGTGTAGCTCAAGTACGTGAAGTGTTCCACTCAAGTAAGTTTGGTGCTGCAGCGGGCTGTATGGTTCTTGAAGGTATGCTATACCGTAATAAGCCAATTCGCGTACTTCGTGATGATGTTGTGGTGTTCCAAGGTGAACTTGAATCACTTCGTCGCTATAAAGAAGTGGTTGAAGAAGTTCGTGCTGGTATGGAATGTGGTCTTGCTGTTAAAGGTTATAAAGACATCAAAGCGCTTGATAAAATCGAAGTCTATGATGTTCAATTGATTAAACGGAGTCTTTAATGGCGGGTAGTCAACGTCTTAAGCGAATGGCGGATACTGTACAACGCGAGTTGTCGGAACTAATTCGTCAAGAGCTGAAAGATCCACGCTTAGGTGGTCTAGTGACCATCTCTGCGGTGAAAGTCAGCGCAGATTTAGGCTATGCAGAAGTTTACGTCACAGTGATGGGGCGTGAACTTGGCGATGAGCAAAGTGAAGTGGCAAATAAAGAAACTTTAGCTGTGTTAAATGGTGCTTCTGGTTTCCTGCGTCATGAATTAGGTCGTCGTATCAAGACACGTATTACGCCAAGATTGCGTTTTCATTATGATAAAACCAATGCATATGGTAACTATATGTTTGGTTTGATTGCTGAAGCAGTGAAGGATTTACCTCCTGAAGAAGCAAAAAAAGATGATGAATAATTAATATAGCGTAAGTTATATGTAAAAAAAGCCACCTTCGGGTGGCTTTTTTTATGTGAAGATAAAGATCAAATGAAAAGATGATTATACAATGGAGATGACGTTTGATTGCAGTTGAAATATTGCCAGACATTCTAAAATTAAAACCCTTAATTCATTCAAGTTCTATGTATGATGAACAACGTTGGGATAAGCTTGATTCGAACCTGAAAAGCTTAGTGTTCGCTTATTTAAATAAAAAAATATCTTAGCAGAATGTGATTAGTAGTTTTCAACAGTATTTTAATGAACCGATTGAGTTAGAGCAGCCTTTTGTTTTGACCATGATTGGGGGCTTTGCAGATACGGGTTATGGATGCTATAGAACCAATAAATATTACACTTCAGAAAATATGCAAAAGATGCAATTGGCTTTTTGCAGTTTAAAGTCATGACTTAAAAGTAGCTTATCGTATTTTAAAAACGATAGATGGGCTTAATATTAGTTATATATCTAAATTTCTTTATTTTGCTAGTCGTGAATTAGCACATGATCATTACTGTCTAATATTTGATATTCGTGTTGCCAGAGCTTTAGTACGCTTAACATGCCCAGCAGAAATAGTGGATATTGTCGATATTAAACCCTCAGATAAGTTTCAGGATTATCAATCCTACAACTCTTTAATGCATACACTTGCACAAAAATATGCTGTAGATGCCGAAGCATTAGAAATGTATTTATTTGAATTGTAAAAAAGGAGCCGAAGCTCCTAAAGGATGAAGACTATTTTTTTTGATTTTGCTGGCGAACTCGAGAACGTTGCCAAGGAAGCGGTCGGTCTAAACTTTCAGGTACTTCGCCACTGGTGGAACGTAAACGTAAATGTAGCGCTGCTTGTGCCATCAAGTTAGCCGACACTGGTGCAGTAATAAAGGCGAATAAGGTAATCAGTATTTCAGCAAAACCAAAACGTCCATTAAAGGCAGCAAGAATAATTGCAGCAATTAAAAAACTACCCAGCCCTAACGTACTTGATTTGGTTGGCGCATGTAGCCGCATAAATAAATCGGGGAGGCGAACCATGCCAATGCCACCCACTAGCGTAAAGAAGGCACCAATCAATAAAAAAATTGAAACTATAATTTCCATGACAAGTTGCATTATTTTTACTCCTAATCTACGACATGACCAGTGGTAAAGTAGCGGGCGAGGGCTACTGTTGAGACAAAACCAAGCATGGCAACCAAAAGAGCGCCTTCAAAAAATGCGGTGCTTGCCCAATAAATACCCAAAATGATAATTAAACAGGTGGCATTGAGAAAAAGGGTATCTAGGGCTAAAAGACGATCAACAATAGAGGGTCCTATGACTAAACGAATCAAGCAAAGGAACATTGAAATGGTGATGGCAACCATACATATGCCCAGCGTATAAGGCAAAATGCTCATGCGTCATCTCCTGATTGCACATTAAAAATCATCATCAGTGCTTTTTCATAACGATTTTTAATCTCTTGAATGTCTATTTCTACATTATCGCTGCTTAATGCGTGAACTAAAATATCGCCACGATCTTGGTCAATTCCAGCAGTGACTGTACCTGGTGTAGTGGTAATAATCAGGGCAAGCAAAACATTGACTTCTTCATGCTGAGTTTCTAAAGGCACGCGAAACCATTTGGGATGCAGTTTATGCGTAGGTCCAAGAACTAATTTAGCCACTTTAATATTAGAAATAATGATGTCCCAGAGCACCACAAAAAATAATTTACATGCCAATAGCCAGTTAATATTTGGTGTACGCGTAATAAAGGGTTTCACCAAACGAGGAATAAAAATCCCGAGGAACAACGCCATTAGCAATGTCGCTGAATCGAGGCTATGTGCCAGCATGATCCAGCTTAAAGCCACAATGACAGAAACAAACGGATGCGGTAGCCAGTTTTCCCAAAACGATGTTTTTTGCATAGTTAAGGCTCCATGGGTTTAAGTTTGGCATCATCTGGATGGACAGGTTCTTGCACGATTTGTTGATTGATTTGGCGCTGTTTATATTCTGAAATGTGTTCACCTTCTAAGGTGTTTTCAGCAATAACATAAGGGATTAGGTGTGCATTTGGATCAACCGTTTCACCACCATATTTGGTTTCGGGTAGATTTTCTGGATCATACGGTTGTACGCTGATGACCTGATTCAGATGATCCCTTTTTAAAAGCATGCTTTCATATAAGGCATTATTTTGTATTTGTTCAGCCGTTTTAAACATATATTGCTGAATTGGGCTGGCACAGACCATATACAGAATTAAACCTGAAAGCAGTAAATAGATGGTTTTGTCATTTCGAGCAGGGGCTTGATCGGGCAAGGCTTGATAGGCTTTATATTCTGCTGAATTTGGATTTTCTTCGGGTTGTGTTGCACGCCAAAACAGCACAAAACCGATGCGGGTAAAGGCGATAATACTGAGTAAACTTACAATTAAAATCACAATAATAATCAGTAATTGATAAGGCGAATGTGACGTGGCTTGTAAGATAAAGACTTTACCTAAAAAGCCACTAAATGGAGGTAAACCCGCCATCATTAAAGCAATTACAAAGAAGGTTAATGAAACGACTTTTTGTTGTTTTATTTGCGGTGCAACTTTGAAATGATCTTTAAATGTACCTCGTTGCGAGGTAATCCAGCCTGAGAGCAAATAAAATGCAGCGGCAATAATGGTGCTATGCACTAAATAATACAGTGCGGCTGCCCATGCCAAGGTATTGAAGAGCGAAATAGCAATTAAGATAGTGCCAATAGAAGACAGAATCATAAATCCGACGAAGCGGCGCAGTCGTTCCGCTCCAATTGCGCCAATCACACCATAGATAGAAGTAATAAGGCCAATTGGGAGTAACCAAGACACCAAAATACTTTGACTTAAAGAATCATTAAATACAGTGCCATTGATTCGTAAAATGGCATAGATACCGACTTTGGTCATAATGGTGAAAATTGCTGCGACGGGTGTTGTGGCAACGGCATAGGTTTTAGGCAGCCAGAAACCCACAGGCAGCATCGCAGCTTTAATACCAAAAACCACAAATAATAATAAGCCACCAGCCACGGCAAGCTTATGTTGATCGGGTTCTAACAGGGGGATTAAGCGTGCGACATCGGCCATATTTAAACTGCCGACACTGCCGTAAATAATGCCTAGACCAATCAGAAAGAGCGCAGAAGCCAGCAAGTTAATAGTGACGTAATGAATACCCAGTTGAAAACGTGCCTTGCCTTGCCCGTGTAAAAGTAACACATAGGATGCCATTAACAGGATTTCAAAAAAAACAAATAAGTTAAATAAGTCACCCGTGAGGAATGCACCGCATAAACCCATCAATAAGAAATGGAACATGGCATGGAAATAACGTCCACGTGCATCCCATTCGTGACTTGCAAACCATAAAATAGGCGTTGCTAGGGCATAAGTAAGAACAACCATTAGTGCAGAAAGTTGGTCTAGCACCAAGACAATCCCGAATGGTGCAGCCCATTCACCTAAATTGTAAACACTGATTTGCCCACTACTAGCATAGATTAAATAAAGAATAGCAGTGGCTAAACCTAAAATTGAAGAAACATAACTAATGCCACGACGCCAAGGTTGGCGCCAATCGTGTGCTAATGAGCCCGCGCCTGGATTACCGAGTAACACCAATAAAAAAGCAGTAAAAGCTGGAATTAAAATGCTAAAAATAGGGGTGTGTTCAGTCCAAAATTGGATGACAGCATTCATTAAGGCTCATCCTCACGTGGGTCAATAGGAATAATATCTTCTTTAGAGTCGACGTGATCGGTCCCTGTTTCATAACGACTGCGTAACGCAAGTTGCACAATAAAAGCAGTGGTGGCAAAACCAATCACAATCGCAGTGAGCACTAAAGCTTGTGGTAGGGGATCTGTTGCCTTAGAGGTTTCTGTGAGTACGGCTGGTGCATTGATTTGCAGACGGCCCATAGCAAAAAGAAATAAGTTAACGGCATAGCCGATCATCGCTAGACCGAGTACCACTGGAAAAGTACGTGCCCGTAAAATTAAATAAATTCCTGTTGCTGCAAGTAGACCAATGGCAGAGGCAAGTAAAAATTCTAAGCTGATCATTTTATTCCCCCTTCGGTACAACTGGACCAGTCATGCTGGAGTGACGCGAATCACCTAATACTGAAATCAATAGCATGGTTGCACCAACCACAGTGACATAAACACCGACATCAAATAACGCAGCGGAGGCAAGATGCATTTCACCTAAAATAGGTGGCGAGATATAAATATGCGCACTGGTCAGGAATGGACGCTCCCAGAGCCAAGCGCCTAAGCCTGTGAGTCCCGCAATGACCAAGCCTGCACCAATCCAAATTTCATATGAACGTCCTGACTTGGCTTTTAACATTTGCTCAGTTTGATCTTGACCCAGTGCAATGTATTGAATGATCAAAGCCAATGAGGTAATTAAACCAGCAATAAATCCACCACCCGGTAAGTTATGTCCACGCAGGAAGATATATAAACTGACCACCAGTGCTAACGGTAAGATCCATGAAGCAGTCACACGGAACATTAATGGTGACGGGTTAAAGCGGTAGGTTAAACCTTGGGTAATGGTGGTGCCATGTGCACGCATGCCATCCATTAAGCAAAGTGCACCAATTGCAGCAATACCCAGTACGGTAATCTCTCCAAAGGTATCGAAACCACGGAAGTCGACTAAAATGACATTGACGACATTGGTTCCACCACCCAAAGGAATAGATTGCTGCATGAAGAACCAGGAAATTGAATTATGGTCACGGGTTAAAATGAGCCAAGCAATCCAACCAATGCCGAGGCCACCGCCAATCGCAATCAAGGCATCACGCCAACGACGTGAGCCACTCGATTCATAAGGGGTGAGCTGTGGCAATAAAGACAAACTCATCAACAGCAAAACGGTGGTGACGACATCGACGGTAATTTGGGTTAAAGCAAGGTCTGGTGCAGATAACGTCACGAATACCATCGTGACCACTAAGCCTATTGCACCACTAATCAGGACGGCTTTAATTCGCTCATGGTGGAACCACAACATCATCCAGCAAGCAGAGAACAAGAGTAACCACAGCACAATGGCAATGGCAGGGGCGCGAATGAGTTCACGCGTACCTGTGGTTAAACCTTGATTAATTAACGGCATGGCAACCAATGCAATGGTAAAAGCCAGAATCCAGATTAAATAACTTTGTAGTGAACCATTTTCAGTTTTACGTTTCAACTGTCGTGATTTCAGTAGTAAATGTTTTAAAAATAAATCAAATAACACGCGGCCTTGGAACTTACCCAGTATAGGGTCAAGGTCAATTTCACGAATTTGGCCGCCTTTGGCTAAAGCAAAGTAGAAACACAACCCGCCTAAAAGTGCGATTGCACTCATCAGTAATGGCAGGTTGAAACCATGCCAAAGCGCAAGATGAGTACCGGCAAAATTGGGTAATTGTGTGCTGGCGCGCGTGGTTGAATTGACAATATTTTCAACCAAAAGGGCAGGGAAAAGTCCGACTAAAATACATAAAATTGCCAGAAAAGTAGCTGGTGCATGCATTCCCAAAGGGGGTTCATGTGCATTTTTATTGGGAACTGCCTTGCCGAGAGGTCCATCAAAGAAAACGCCATGAACCAGTCGCACAGAATAAGCAACAGCAAATATACCTGCCAACGTTGCCATAATTGCAGAACCAATCAGTACTGGCCCAGAAAGATTAGCCAATAATTCGGTAAAGAACATTTCTTTGGATAAAAAACCATTGGTCAGTGGCACACCCGCCATTGAGGCAGCGGTGATCATGGTTAAAGTGGCAGTGAACGGGAGTAACTGCCAAACACCACTGAGTTTACGTAAATCACGCGTGCCTGTTTCATGATCAATAATACCAGCGATCATGAATAGGGCTGCTTTAAATGTCGCATGGTTAATAATATGGAAGATGGCTGCGGCAATGGCGAGAGGCGAACCAATCCCCAATAAACAGACAATTAAACCTAAATGGCTGATGGTAGAGTAAGCCAGTAAACCTTTTAAATCTTCTTTAAAAATTGCAAAGAAGGCTGCCATACATAGCGTAAATAAGCCGACGAAGGTCACAATGTTGTGATACAGCGCAGCACCGACAAAAATAGGGGAGAGTCTTGCCAGCAGGAAAATACCCGCTTTTACCATGGTTGCAGAGTGTAGATAAGCTGATACAGGAGTGGGTGCTGCCATGGCATTGGGTAGCCAAAAATGGAACGGGAACTGCGCACTTTTGGTAAATGCGCCCATTAAAATAAGCAGCAAGGTTGGCACAAATAACGAATGATTTTGAATTTTTTCAGTCATGGTTAAAATTTGGTCAATTTGATAAGTCCCCGTTATTTGACCTAACAAAATGAATCCACCCAACATGGCTAAACCACCCATACCGGTAATGGTCAGTGCCATACGTGAGCCGCGCTGTGCGGCAGCGTAATTACTCCAGTAGCCTACCAAAAGGAAGGATGAAATGCTGGTCAGCTCCCAAAAAATAAGGAGCAAAATTAAATTATTGGACAGGGAGATGCCAAGCATTGATGCCATAAACAGCATGAGCAATACATACAGCTTACTCAGTGAGTTTTTAGGATTTAAATAATAATAAGCGTAGATATAAATGAGCGTGCCGATACCACTAATCAGCAAACAAAACAACAAACCTAAAGCATCTAAGCGGAAACTTAAATCGATTCCTAATTGAGGTAACCATGACCAAGTTTGTATGATGGTTGCACCATTAAAAACGTCTTTTGCTTGAGTCAGTAATAAGATTAGGCTGCTTAGACTGACCCCAATCGCCCCTAAGGCTGTTGCCCCGCGCGAAAACTTTTTCAGCCACGAGACAAGGGTGGTGCCAAGTACTAACGGTAACAATATAATAATCGGTAGCACACTCATATCCATTGTCATGAATTAGGTTTATAAAAAACCTAAGGGTGAATATTATCTTTCAAGGACTACAGGATCGCAAAGAGCAATCCAAATTTTTAAATCTTGAAAGCCAAGCAGAGTTAAAAAGATTGAAAAACAAGCTGTGTTGCGCAACTTGCTAAGACGTAATAGTGAAATCGGATTTTACTATAAAACTTTAAATATACTCGATCTTATTACATGAATAAAACAACATCAATTGTTTTTGTACCTACGTAACATATTATATGCCGATCTAGACGTAGCGTGTTGAGGTAGCTGAAAACAGAGGAACAAGTATTATTGCAGATGGAACTTTTTTGAATGCAATTTAAGCGGTTACGTTTGCGTTATGGCAAGGACCGATGTGAAGATGTATCGTCTTGTGCATTCATTAAACTCTGTAATTCAGCTTGTTGTTCTAGGCTTAAATGCTGTTGAATCTGTTGCCATAGGTTTTGTGGTGTAACGCTGTCTAATACAGGTTCAAACAAGCGATTTGTTTCAATCACTTCCTCATTAAACCCCAATTTTTCATAAATGTGATCAAACTTGTCCTGTAACGGTTGTAGTTGTATATCAAAAATCTGTTTATTTTCAATTTTTAAACATTGGTATTCGGCTGCATGCTCTAGTAATTCACTGCGATTGCCTGTAGCAATAATTTGTAGCCGCGGAAAAGCTTGATGTAAGCGCGGTAAAATCACTTGAGCGGTATTTTGATCCAGTTGATGATCAATCGCATCAATCAGTAAAATGCCATCGCCCTCAAGACAGGGATATAAACTATTCGGATTGAGTAAGCATAAACGCCGTACAATATCCCCCACCAGTGCAATCCAATTTTTCACGCTATTCGACAGTTGTTGATAGAGCATGGTTTTGCCTTGATAACGTACCATCAATTGTAGTTTCGGTTGGTACTGTACAAAAAATTCATCTAAAGCTGGGATGATCGTCGTTAAGGCTTGTTTTAATGCAGCTAAATGGGGGCTGTGCATCTGCTTTTGTGCATGAAATAATTGCTGTAGAAAGTCATTTTCTTTGTTTTTCTGAATAGATGGATTGGAGAGCAGTTGTTGAAATAATTGTGCGATCTGTGCATTTTCAATATCACTAACTTCACGCAACCACTCAAAAAAACGGTTAAAAGTGGTAAAGGGAATGGCTGAAATTTCATAAGCATGAGCAGTTTGAAAAATAAGCGGATTATTCTTACTCAGAATATTCATTTCATTGACAAAGCGTTCCGCTGGGTAATAGGCAATTAAAGGTAAGCCTTGTAGCTGATCATGTTTGATGGCATTTTGATACAGTTCGACTAAGTTTTCTAGTTGTTGGGTTTCTGCTTTACTGCTGCCAATGCCATGACTATTTAAGGTTTTATACAGTTGCCAATCGCAATAACACAGCGCTTTCTTTTGCACTGCACTGGATTCAGTTAAAGTACCGATATCGCTAGGGATATGTACTCGAATATCAATTTTGGATTGTAAGCGGGTCAACATAATGTCTTGATCAAGCATGACCACACCCGCAGCACGTGAATCTTTATAACGTGCTGAAAACCATGTCAGGGCTTGATAAGTAAATCTTAAAATGGTGGTTTTCCCTGTGCCTTGATCACCCATAATCAAGGTGATGGGTTGAGCATTAAATTTTAGCTTGAGGTCAGAAAAATGCAGGGCATGTTTGAGTTGAATAGTATCAATTTTCATAAAACACCTACATTGCACAATGAGCTGAAATTATTCTCCCACAGCTTTACGCAACGATAAGGGCATTTTCTTTTTGAGTTGTTGCACCAAATCGTAAATGTGGTGAATATTTAAACTTACTTTAGCACGTGTGCAAGCCACGTAAAGTAGTCTTAACTCTTCGTCACTAATTTTATGCTCTTTTTCATTGACCTTAAATTGATAGTCATCTTCGATATGCACACGATCCCATTCTAAGCCTTTGGCCTTGTGGGCGGTCGAAATAATATAGTCGGCATGTTCAATCGGGCTGATTTTGGCTAAGGCACGTTTCAATGGATCTGTGCCGTGATCATCGACCAATTTCACCAAAGGCTTAATGTCGCTGCCATCATTGGTTTCACAATATTCATGTACATCATGCCATGAATTAAACCAAGCGAGTTCAGGTACATCCGTCACTCGTTTGCCTTGTTTGAGCATACTTGCAGCATCGACAAAACGGTTCAGTTTGACATGATCTGCCTGCAAACTAACTTTATCACCATGCACTAAACCTGCCAGCAATAACTCCATCGCGCGAGCATTGGTGCGGCATAAAATGGCGTCACGTTGTTTGGTATGCGGTTTATTGACCACTTTGGAATGCAGATGCGGATTGCCCAATAAAGGAACCGTTTCATTTAAAGCGCCCAAGATGGCATTGGCATTCAACGCAATTTCTTCACCAAAGCGGAATGATGTGGTTAAACGAGATTCAGGCAAAGGCAATTGCTGCATAGCATTGACTGCCCCACGCCAAGCATAAATTTGTTGATGTGCATCACCGACATAAATCACTTGGGTGTTTTTCTGACGCAGCAAAATACCCAGCATTAGTGGGTCAGCATCTTGTGCTTCATCAAACAGTACATAATCGGTTGGAATATTGGGTTCAGACAATGCCCAAAGTTTTAGATAAATATCATGACCAATCCCTGCTTGGTGGTTTGGATCAATTGATTCTAACCAACGTCGTTCAATAGCAGGATAAAGGTGCTTTTGTAACTCAGTAATATCATCGGGATGCAACCAACTTGGTGCTTGAAGATGGCGTGGTGCTGGATATTGCGAACTGGTGGAACAAAAATAACTCACCGCATTGGCGACTAAGCTTGCCAAACGACTTGGCATCATCACGTATTTTTCGTAACGTCCACCCATCATGCGCCTTAAGGTAATTGGCTGTAGTCGATATTCTTTGGCGATGAAACTCGGGCTTAAACGTGGCAGACGCAGTTTATCGGTCACGCCACGCGGCACGCTACGAAATGCCAGCGAATGAAAGGTACGACAGTCGACACCACGATGAAATTTACTTTGCGCTTCTGATGCAATGGCTTTGTTAAACGCCAGATACATGCCACGCCGTTCAGGCATGGCATCACTGATCATTTGTAAAGTTGTGGTTTTACCTGTGCCTGCATAGGCAATCACTTTAAAGGATTTGCTTAAACGTGCGTTGTCGATGGCAATGGCTTGCTCATAGGTGGCGCTTGGTTTTTTCAGCTCAGACACAGTCATCGGCTTAGTGTTGACGGTTGGCTTTTTCAACCAAACCTGATAAGCCTTGGCGACGCGCGAGTTCGTTTAAAATCACTTGTGGTTCAATGTCGAAATAACCGAGCATCACAATGCTATGGAACCATAGGTCAGCCACTTCATAAATCAAATCGTTTTTATGGTCTTCTTGAGGCTCAGATTTAAAATCTTTGGCGGCAATAATGCTTTCAATACTTTCTTCACCGACTTTTTCTAAGATTTTATTTAAGCCTGTGTGATATAGCTTGGCCACATAGGATGAGTCTGGATCGGCTTTTTTACGTTCTGCCATCATCTGACCTAAATAGTCCAAAATTTCAACCTGTTCAGATTGAGTAGTTGAAGCATTCATCGCAAGTGTATGCGGATTAACTGATTTTTCCGCGTAAATTTGACTTGGGTCTTTCAATTGTGCATCGACAATTTTCCAGCCATTTGCAGTCAATTTACGATAGAAGCACGATTCACGACCAGTATGACAAGCAATGCCACCATGTTGTTCGATTTGCAATACAATGACATCGGCATCACAGTCTAAACGGATTTCATGTACGGTTTGGAAATGACCCGATTCTTCACCTTTATGCCATAATTTTTGGCGTGAACGTGAAAAGTAAACTGCTTGATTTTTTTCAGCAGTTATGGCTAAAGACTCACGGTTCATCCACGCGACCATCAGTACACGGCCTGTTTGATGATGTTGTGCAATGGCAGGGATGAGACCTTGTTCGTTAAATTTTACTTCATCGAGCCATTGCAAATTGTTCATGAGGATTTCACCAAAATATGTTCAAAATTTAAAAGAGCGACTTAAAATCGCAACTGCATAGTGTACGTGATTAGCGACTGTTTGAGAAAAAAATATACACCTGATCATCTCGATTGATCTGAATAAGTGTCTTATGTCTGATTTTTAAAATAGCTTTATTTTATTTTTTATAGCGTAAAATCAGTTAGACATAACTTGAATGAAGCTCGAACTAAAGCCTATTGCTAAATCAGCTTCAGTTCGACCATTTTATAAATCCTGCATAAACTCAGGGAAATTTTGTTTTTCCACCATCTCTAAAAATTCATCGCCTAAACGCTGACTTTCAGCCACACATTGATTCCACATTTGAATACGTTGTTTTTGATCTAAACCTTTTAAGCTGAAATCTTTACGATCGGGTAAACGCCCAAGGGGTAAAGATTGCAAATAGTCTGGCGAAGGCGAAAGTAATAACGTTCGTGCCTGATTTTCAGGGTTGGCTTTACGGTTTTTAAACATTCTATCGAACCAACCCGGTGTAATGCTGTCGCTAAAATGTGGGTACAGCACAATGCCTTGGCTTTCAAAGGGCAGGTCAAGATGATAGTCAATTAAACCACCATCACGGTAACTGCCTTTAGGTGCATCTGGAATATCGCGGATAGCTGCCATGACACCAGGAATAGAGGCTGATGCCATCAACCAAGGTATGGCATTGTCGCGATTTAAGGTTTGATAATGGGTGACAAAGTCATCCTCTACTTTAAATTGCTGACCTGACGATGGTTGGCTAATCACCCGTTGCATAAACAGACGATTGTGCTTACGACCCAGTGCATTACTGCCAATAATGCCTGCCACAGAGGCAAGTAAAGGTAGGGCTAGATCACTTTGGAAAATATGCTGGGCTTTAATGGAGATAATAGCCAAGTGATAGTCAGGATGATCAATCAATTGTTGTTCTTGACCTTGGATCAGATCAATCAACATGCCTTGGCAAATATTACCGACTTCCTGACGCGACATTTTTTTATGAAAAGATAGGTTGGTATAAAGCTCTGAAAGGCGCTCTGTACCTTCTTTTGCGCCCCAAGCAAGAATACTGGCAAAACGCCAACTGCCAATAGATGAGCCAATGACGGTTCTGCGCTGTGGAGCTTGGGCAAAAAAGTCACCAAAAATGGCTTGGTCTAAACCTTGAATGCCAATGCCTTTAGGGCCGCCTGCAGCACCAGGAATAATATCAACTTGCTGTGCATGTAAACCTTCTTTTTCAATCAATTGGCGTGCAAGGCGACCTGCACGAATCGTGAGAGAAGGGCGGCTCTTTTGCAGAATTTGCGTCATGGTCTAGAATTAAATATACAAGTGTGTTGTTATTTTAAGCTGCTAGGCTTCAGCGACAATGGCGATATTTATCACTTATTGACTGGTGAGTCATTATAGAACAAAAACAGCCTGATCATTTTCATCATCAGGTTGCTGAATATTCAAAATTTATAAAAATTTGGTTATTTCGCGATGCGCCAAATGGCAAGGATGCTTGAGAATACGATCAGTAAGATTGACACATACCACGGTGCAATAATGGCAATGGATAACAAAATCGCCATGATACTACCGAACATCCAACTGCGTTTTTGCTGATGTTCCATTTGCAAACGCATGCTTTGTAGTTCATTGAGTTGTTTGGAGTGCCAAGCGGATTGATTTTTTAAACCATTTAAACTATCAATCATCAGGCTGGGTAGGTCTTGTGCGCCCAGTAATAGATCTGGAATTTGCTGACCCAGTTCTTTCATATTTTTGACTGGACTCATATTGGCTTTAATCCAATCGGTCAAAATCGGTTTCGCCAGTTTCCAGATATCCAGCTCTGGGTACAGATCTGTGCCCAAACCTTCTACATGCACCAAGGTTTTTAACAACAGCATCAATTGTGGTGGAATTTCCAAATGGAAACGTCGAGCAATATCCATCACTTGAATTAGGATGCCTGCAAAATCCAGTTCATGCATTGGTTTCGAGACCATTGGCCCAACTGTACGACGCATTTCACGCGCTAAAGCATCTTGATCCGTACCAGGTGGAATCCAACCTGCTTGATGCACCACCAGAATCAGTTGCATGAAGTTGCTGTTCATTACCGCAAGCAACATGCGTGCTACGGTCATTTGGTCGTGTTTAGACAATTCACCCATAATGGCGCAATCCAGCGCAATAAAGCGAGGATTGCTTGGGTTGATCGTTTCGACAAAGACGTTACCCGGATGCATGTCGGCATGGAAAAAGTTGTCACGGAACACTTGGGTGAAAAAGATGGTTAAACCTTTTTCTGCCAATTCTGCACGATTCATCCCCATACGATCAAAGGTCGCGATATCGGAAATCGGCACACCTGTGATCCGCTCTGCCACCATCACATCTTTGCTGTCCATATACACTTCAGGCACGTACATCATGCTTGATCCAGTGAAGTAATGGCGCATACGACGGGTGTTGTCGGCTTCTAAAGTCAAATCCAATTCATTAAGAATAATTTGACGATAGTTCTGAATAATTTCAGAAAGATGAAGCGCGCGTGCTGCTTCTAGACGTTTTTCTAAGGCTTTTCCTAACCAATCTAGAATTTCAAAATCGTGTAAAATCTGCTGACGAATATTGGGGCGAGTGACTTTGACCACCACTTCACGACCATCATGCAAAGCAGCGGTATGCACTTGTGCGATTGAAGCTGCTGCAAGCGGTTGCTCATCAAAACGTGCAAACAAGGTGTTTACATCTGCTTTTAAAGATTCCTGAATGCGCATTTTGGCAACATGGTTGTCAAACGGTTTGACGCGATCTTGTAATAAAACCAATTGCTGTAAAACTTCAGGTGCAATCAAATCACGGCGGGTGGAGAGCAACTGTCCAAGTTTAATTGCAAGTGGCCCCATTTCCTCTAAAGCTTGTTTCAGCTTGAGTGGGTTTTTGCGTTCACGACTGGACCATGCAGCAGGGTGCATGCGAATCAGGCTTAAAGCATGACGGGCTTTTTCAGGTAATTCTTCCGCAGGAAACAACGTGTCGAGTCTATAGTGCGCGGCGATGCGCCAAAGTTCGAGTAAACGTGAAACGTGCGGAATCATATATGTTATTACCTAATCTTGAGGTGAAGCAGGAATTGCAGCTGCATCAATGTGTGCTTGAAGCTGTTGAATTTTGGCTTCAGCACGATCTAAATTTTGATTGAGAATACGCGTATCTTGATTTAAGTCATCCATCTGCCAGCGTGGGGCAAATACGGCTAAATCTTCTTTTAAGGCATCTTCAGCAAAGAACAAGTGGCTTTGCAGTGAGCGTTTTAAATGTTGCGGTACATGTTGAATTTTACCCAATTCATGTGCAAGGCTCGGGCCAATCCAAGGGCTTAAATGTGATGCTAAATCAGGTTCGGCTTGTTGCATGATCCGTTGAATATCTTGCAACAAGTGATAGTCACCTTGCAGTGGGATATTACCGACATCATCTGCGAACAATAACTTTAAAAGTTCAACCACATTTTTAACGTGTAATGTGGCCGTCGCTTCAGAAAGCTGTTGATTTTGATCAAATGGGCGTTGCTCGAATATCGATGTTTTTTCACTTTGTCCCGTGACTGTCGGTTCAAGGCGAAGTTTATTTTCATCAAAAAATACATCGACAGACAATTGCGGGGCATCAATGACCACACGCAATATTTTGCCTTGCAGTGCATTCAGTTGGATACGAGTAAGCGCATCCAAATCAATGACATGATGAATGAATCGTTCAACTGCACCCAGTGCCAAAATCGACCACATAGCGTAAACCCTAAAGTTTAAAGCCGCGGTGAACCGCCACAATACCGCCGGTTAAGTTATGGTAGTCACAGCTTTGGAAGCCTGCTTGTTCCATCATGCCTTTTAGGGTACGTTGGTCGGGGTGCATACGAATCGATTCTGCTAAGTATTTGTAGCTTTCTGAGTCATTGGCAATGATTTTGCCCATGATTGGCAATGCCGTAAATGAATACAAATCATAAAGTTTAGAGAATGGTTCAAATACAGGTTTAGAGAATTCTAAAATCAGTAAACGACCGCCCGGCTTAAGTACACGGTACATGGCAGCAAGCGCGGCATCTTTATCGGTCACGTTACGTAAACCAAAGCTGATGGTGAGCAAGTCAAAGCTGTTGTCTGCAAATGGTTCTAAGGTTTCAGCATTGGCTAAAACGAAATCGACATTGGTACAACCCGCATCGATTAAACGGTCACGACCGACATTGAGCATTGATTCATTGATATCTGAAAGAACGACATGACCTGTAGGACCGACTTCACGGCTAAAAACTTTGGCTAAATCGCCTGTACCACCTGCAATATCCAGTACATGTTGACCACGACGTACGCCAGACATATTAATGGCAAAGCGTTTCCATAGACGGTGAATACCAAACGACATCAAGTCATTCATGATGTCGTATTTGCTAGCAACTGAATGGAAGACTTCAGCCACTTTCTGTGCTTTATCATCACTGCTGACCGTTTGATAACCAAAGTGTGTGGTTGCACCGACGTTGCCTGTATTGGCACCACGTGGCAGATTATATTTGGGTACTGAACCTGTAACAGGGGTATCTGTCAGCGTTTGTTGTAAGGATTGTTGCTGACCTTGAGCGGTGCCTTGTGGAAGCGGTTCAGTTAAGAAAGGACTTACTTTGTCTGTATTTGGTGCCGACTCAGGGGTAGCGGTAGGCGTTTGATTTTCATTAGACATAGAGTCACTCCTAACATAAAAATAGGGTTAATGTTACAGTGCATGCATGATGACAGATTCTAAGACGTTGTACAGCAATCAGCATGCAATTGTTATGAATAATATACAGAAATCTATGCTGTATTTTTATTCACGGCTCGATTTGTTATGTGCAGAACAGCATCATTGATACTGAAATGGATTTGGATCAGCTGCGTGAACTTGATGGATAATTTGGCGTTCAACCGCAGTAAAATCTTTGACGAATTTCTCTGCCGACTTTAACGGTTTCATCGCTAAAAAGCCATCCTGCATAAACTCATACATCACCTGAAAACTGTATTTATTGGCTGCACCTTTACACATTTTAAATGCGGTATAGACCATAAATGAGCGCATATATTTATCTAAACTCAAGCCCAGTTGATCGAGCAAATCCAGCTGTTTGAGGCGTTGTTGTCCCTGATCGAGTTTAAGATAGGTCAAACGCATCATTTCATCGGTTAACTTTTCATGCGGATGGTAGTCTTCCAGCAATTGCATCGCGACTTGTTCATCCAGCTGTACGGCTAAAATAGCCAAAGTAACGCCTGATGTACCTGTTTTAATAGCATTTTCAGGAATCAGTTTTTCTGCTTTATGCGCATATTTCATTAAACGTGCAATTTGCCCCGCCAAAGCGTCAAAATCTGAACCACCATATAAACGATTGAGAAAATATTCAGACATTAAAATATTGTGCTTTTCAGCAAATTGTTGCAGATGCGTACTTTGCATGCGTACTTTTTGCCAAGCTTGTACGTCTTGTAAACGCTGAAAAATATCAGGATTTTGATGATAATTTAATTGATAATATAACTCTAATAAGTCATCCAATGCAGCCAGTTTTGACATCAAGCATCTCTATTATTTTTTAGATGGTTAAATCTTAGAGCTAGATGGGCAAACTCGCTATGACAATGTGCAATAAAAATGACTCAAAAGAAGTCAGTTTGATGCGAAAATAAGCAATTTCACGCAACATAAAATCCACGTTTTATGATTCAGAGTTGTTCTATGCTTGGATATACTGAAATAAATACAAAGATTTGGAAGTCATATGTCTATAGAAAAAATAAAAAGTCAGCTTATAAGTGAAGATCAGCTTTCCTTGAATCTGATTGAAGCACAATATTTGTTAAAAAATACCCGTGATCAAAAAAATGCGAAAAGTGTGTTGATTTTAGTCAATGGTATTGAATTGGCAGGTAAGGGTGAGTCTGTTAAGCAGCTGCGTGAATGGGTCGATCCGCGCTATTTGCGAGTAAAAGCAGATGCGCCGAATATGTTTAAGCAAAATCAAGCTTTTTGGCAGCCTTATGCACCATTTATTCCTGCTGAAGGTCAAATTATGGTGATGTTTGGCAATTGGTATAGCGACCTGTTAATGACGGCTTTACATGTGTCCAAACCATTAGATGAAACCCTGTTTGATGCCTATGTCGAGGATATGCGAACCTTTGAACAGGACCTAAAAAACAACCATGTTGATGTGGTGAAAGTCTGGTTTGACTTGTCATGGAAGTCTTTGCAGAAGCGACTGGACAATATGAAACCCAGTGAAGTGCATTGGCATAAATTACATGGTTTAGATTGGCGTAATAAAAAGCAATATGACAATGTGCAAAAACTGCGTCAGCGTTTTACCGATGATTGGACCGTCATTGATTGTGAAGATGCACAACTACGGGATCAACAATTTGCCCAGCATATTTTACGTGCTTTAGAGCATTGTCCAGAACATTTAAGCCAAAATAAAACCAAGTGGAAACAAGCGGCAGTTCCTGAGTTGTTATTACAACCAGAAAATAAGTCAGTTAATCAAGAAAACTATAAAGCCGAATTTAAAAAACTATCGCTTAAAGTGGCTGAAGCCCTGCGCTTCGATGATCGTAAAGCGATTATTGTCTTTGAAGGCATGGATGCTGCGGGAAAAGGGGGGGCGATCAAGCGCATTGTGAAAAATCTTGATCCACGTGAATATGATATTCACACTATCGCGGCACCTGAGAAATATGAATTACGTCGTCCATATTTATGGCGTTTTTGGAGTAAGTTACAGACCGATGAAGACATTACCATTTTTGACCGTTCTTGGTATGGTCGGGTATTGGTCGAGCGTCTGGAAGGTTTTGCAAGTGAGGTCGAGTGGCAACGTGCCTATGAAGAAATTAACCGTTTTGAAAAAAATTTGCTCAACAGTCAAACCGTGGTGATTAAATTCTGGCTTGCCATTAGTAAAGATGAACAAGAAACCCGTTTTAAAGCACGAGAAGAAACACCGCATAAACGCTTTAAAATTACTGCCGATGATTGGCGTAATCGTGAAAAATGGGACGGTTATTTAGATGCTGCCGCAGATATGTTTGAGCAAACCAGTACCGTACATGCACCGTGGCATATTGTCGCCACCAATGATAAATATATGGCGCGCTTAGAAGTATTGCGAACTATTTTAAAACAGCTGAGAGCGGATTAAGCTCTCAGTAGCGAGATCAGTCTACCTTGATGATCAAGACTTATGAACAGCTTGCTTAGCTAACAAGCTGAGCATTTTGTTTTTGTTGAATGCTTTTGGCAAGGCTGTAACATTCTTCCACATGCGCGGCAGCGACTTTTTTCATTATAATATAGCCTAAACTTGCTGCAATAATTTGCCCACCTAGGGGAATGAATTTAGTCACTTGTTTAGTGATGACTTTAGCGGCAACATTGTTGATGGATTTTTTAACCGCAGTACGCGCAATCACAAGTCCTGAGAATTCGATTCCCCGTTTGCGCAGTTCATGCCAATGCACTTGTTTGGTCTCGGGGTCATAGACACTAATTTGTTCAGGTGCTAAACCAAAGCGTGCATTCACTTCTGGAATGAGTTGTGACAATATTCCGATATCAATGACAACATCCAGAAATGGGACAGGCACGACAGCAACACCAGCAGAAATGTACGCCCGTTTTTGCACCAGTTCTAAGCATTCTGCACGAATGATTTCTAAATCTAATGCTGGGTCTATTGAGTCTGGAATTTTATCTATTTTCATAATGTAAATACCTTAAACTTCGTGTTAGTTTTTCTATTTAATGATGATTAAGGTAAGAATTTCAAAACATTTTTGAATCGAACCGAAATCTCAAAGTGACATAGACAGATGCAGATGTATAGTAAATAATTTTTATGCTTTTGTAGGCATTTTATTTTAAAAAAGAGTGGAGTAGGTAATTCATGGCAATTCATGTGATTCAAAGTCAGCGTATTGATGTGCTGGTGCATGCCATGTTGACGACTGTGAATAAGCCTGCCACAACGCCTTTTCAGGTGCTCAAAACCCAACATTTTATTGTGCCATCGCATGCGGTTGAAACATGGTTAACCCAAAAATTAGCCGAACAAAAAGGCATTAGCGCCAATACTCAATTCCATCACCGTATTCGCGGTTTTCAATGGTCAGCTTATCAATGGGTATTGGTCGAACAAAAAGAACAGGTCCGTAAAGCCAATATTCCACGGATTATTATTAAGTGGCGCATCTTTCAAGCCTTAAAAAGCTTTATTCAAACGGAACACAATCCTTTAAATACAGATCATCCTTTATATTCGATTGTACAGCGCATCTATGACAGTGCTGACCGCTTAGAACAAGGGGTGGAGAAGCAGCTGAAAAAGCAAGGCATGTTGTATTGGGTGTCGGAACAAGTCTCGCGTTTGTTTAGTCATTACATGGAATATCGTGGGCATTGTCAGAAGAATTGCCCAGCCAATCTGTGCAACTGTCAAAGCAATTGGTTGCAGGCGTGGGGACAAAATAAACAACTGCCCATTGAACAGATGTTTTTTAAAACCAATACCGAAATTTCTGAATTTACCTTGAATCAGGCTCATGAATTAGAAGCATGGCAGCGTTGGTTATGGCAGGAAGTCTTTCATCAAGATTTTGAACAGATGCAAAGTATTGATGCAATGTTTTGGGGAATTTTAGATGATCCTGAAACGTGTCAAGCGGCCTTAAAAAAACTGCCGCCCCAGTTGGTGATTTTTACTTTGCTTGATTTGCCACCGATGCAACTGGCGTTTTTACGCCGTTTGGGGCAATACATTGATATTTATATTTTGCACTACAATCCTTCGCAAGAGTATTGGGCGGACAGTGTCGATCCAAATTGGAAAGCGCGTTACGATGTTGGCGTGAAAGAACGTTTTATTGCTAAAAACCCCAAAGCCAGTGATGCAGACATTACCAAATTCTTTCAGGAATTTACTTTAAATTTTAATGCAGAACAGCGTGAATCGCGCCATCCGTTACTTACACGTTTTGGTAAACAAGCACGAGATCATTTTTCCTTATTATCTAATTTATCTTCAGGCGAAGATGGTATTTGGGCAGATGCCTTTGTCGATGATTATGCAGACCATTTACTAGGGAAAGTTCAGTCTGATGTGTTGTATTTGGTTGAACCTGAACAGCAGCAATATGTGTTAGATGAACTAGATGATTCGATTCAAATTCATGTGTGTCATTCTAGTTTACGCCAGCTTGAAGTTTTAAAAGAACAACTGATTCACTGGTTGGCGCAAGGCAGTAAAGATGCGCCGCGCAGACCCAGCGATATTTTGGTACTGAGTCCGAGTTTAACTGAACTTGAACCTTTAATTCGTAGCGTGTTTGCACCGCCACCCAGTGAACGCGATTTGATTCAGCAAAAAACAGGCAGTAGTCATCAACTGTCTAAAGACAGTGTGTATTTGCCGATTAAAATTGCAGGAGTCACTCAGCTCGATGCCTTAAATGCATGGCATGCTGTGCTAGGGCGTATTGAAATGATTCAAGGGCGTTTTAGCATTGAGGATTTTGCCGATTGGCTGAGTCTGAGCGCAACTCAACAATTATATGGTTTAGAAATCAATTCGATTGAACGCATGACTGAATTGTTGATTGATGCCGGTTTTAAACGTGGCTTAGATGCACAACATTTACAGCGTAGTTTATCCGCAGGTGACGACGACTATCGCTTTAGTTTTAAATTTGCGCTCGATCGTCTGGCTTTGGGTATCGCCATTCCTGAACATACTTTATTTCAAGGCACGCTCAGTTTTGCCAAAGTGTTACCGAGTGATTTTGAATTAATTGCCAAATTGATCCAGATTTATCAAGATTTTGATACCCGCCGTGACTGGATGACAGCACATGAACAAGGCAAAAGTGTGCCGGTTGAAACATGGCTGAAACGGCTGATGCAGGACATTGCTGAATTTGAAGATGCTGGGGTCGAATCGTTAAGCAGTGTCTATAAAATTATTAAAAAACAAGAACGCATGCTGACGCTCGCCAGTTTTTATGATGAGCACGATCATCATGCCTTACGCGCGTTGAGTTTGCCATTACCGTATTTGTTGGCTGAAATTAACAGTACTTTAGAAACACAACTAGAACATGCGGAACCGACGGGGCAAATTACCTTTAGTCAAATTGGTCAGATTCGTCCTGTGCCGTATAAACTGATTGTGATGCTCGGACTGGACAGTGGTAAATTTCCAAATCGCAGCCAGCACTTACCCTTTGATTTAATGGATTTGCTGAAACCGCAATTGGGCGATCGTTCACGCCTAGAAGATGACCAAGGGGCATTTTTAGATAACCTGCTTTTGGCACAGGAGAGTTTGTGGCTATTTTATAACGGTTTCGATATTAACGATGGTGAAGTGCGTGATCCATCAACCGTGTTACAGGAACTGATTCAACATCTGGCATTTATTGTGCAGTCAAAACAACCCGATGCAGCGGTCAATGAAACCGTGAATATTCATGGGGTCGAAGTGCCTGAACAACTGCAATCGCTTTATCACGTGCATCCTTTATTACCGTTTGATCCCGTTGGTTTTGAATCATTAAAGCCTGTGCGTTATCAGGATCAATGGTTCAGTGTGGCTGGGCAAATTCGTCACGCGACAGGGCAACGTGCGGCTTGGGTGAATACCCCATATCAACATCTGCAACAAGATGTGCAGGTGTTGGATAGTCATCAATGGATTCAGGATGTAACTTTCCCTGCACGCTTATATTTAAAAACCTTAGGCGTGGCAAATTTACGCCCTGAAGATTTACCCGCGCTGCAAGAACCGTTATTGCTGGATGGGTTAGGGCGTTATGCTGTACGGCATTTTTTACAGCAACATGAAGGTGAAGCAAAACCTGAATTATTGCTGGATCAGCTGCCGATTGGAAAATTGCAACACAGCAGTTGGCAAGTCAGCGTGTTGGAACAACAGCGCTTAAAAGATCGATTATTGAAATATGCATCTGAAATTACCCCGACGACGCAGCAGGTATGGAAGATCAATGATCAGATTTATATGAACCTTAGCCTACCCAAAAATAGTGCCGAACAATGGGTCAGTCTGGAGGCTTCAAGTGCGCGTGCCAAACGTCGTGCCAAAGTATGGTTAGAGTATTTACTTTGGCTGGCTTACTTAAATATGGGCGAGGGCGGTGAAAAACTAACAAAGATTGTGGTGTTTAGTGATCGAACTATTTTATGTCAGGGTGTCAGTTCTAATCAGGCTCGGAAATGGATTGAGCACTGGTTAGCTGCGTGGAAATACGGACAAACTCAGCCTTTGGTTTTACCTGCTGCTTTGCTACTTAAAATTGCTGAAAAAGACAAAGCGCATGACTGGCAAGCCAATGAACAGAGCCAGATGTGTATTGAAGATATGGATGTCATTTATAAAGACTGGCATGAAGATGGCAAATTTAGCGGTTTTTTAATTGCCGATAATGAAGCGACCAAAATGCATCGTGACTGGCAATTTATTTTACAGGAACAAGATGCCACCGCTTTGCTTGAACAGGCTTGCACACAATTTTCCTATCATTTATATCAGCCGGTCTTTTGGCATCAATCTGTGATTGAGGAATAAAGCATAATGAATCATCCTCAAACATTAACAAAAATATCCTTTAATCCCATTGTTGATATGCAATTTAAAGGTTTGCACTGGATTGAAGCGTCGGCAGGTACAGGCAAAACCTTTACTTTATCCAGTTTGATGGTACGGATTTTTTTAGGCGCTTATTTGCCGAATCAGGTGATTGCGACCACTTTTACCCGCAAAGCTGCCGCAGAGCTCAAAAACCGCATTCGGCTACGTTTAGTTGAAACCTTACGCTATTTTGAAGCTTGTCAATCGCTCACTGAGGCTGAAATTCAAGCCAAAATTACAGGTGAAACAGATCCTTTATTGCAAAAGGTTTTGCAGGAATATGCTACACGTGTGGATTATGCGTGCGAGCGTTTAAAACTGGTGATTGATCAGCTGGATGAGCTGTTTGTCGGAACACTGGATAGTTTCAGTCAAAAGTTATTGCGTGAGTTTTCCTTTGAAAGTGGCAAAATTGAACGTGCCGATATTACCGATGATGCCAAAAGTTATACTCAGCAATTAATTCACGATGTCTTGCGTGAATGGATTCAACTGCAACCGCAAAATGTTGTTGATTATTTACTTTTAAATCAAAAGCTTAAGTCACAAGAAGCCTATATCCCTGTGGTGGAGAATACGCTGAATTTTGCTTCGGCACAGTTTCAGGAAGTTATATCTCCAGAACTGGATTTAACTCAGTTTGAACAGTTGGTCGATGATTTTATTCAGCTCGATTTAAGTCTGATCGCAACCTTAAGTGAATATTATCAGCCAGAAGGGCAATATCATACCGTAATTGGTAAAAAATGGCGTACTGATGGCTTAATGCAACGTACCTTGTGTGAGGATTTACCCACTTTTATTCAGGCTTTGGCTGGGCAAGGCAGCTATGCTTTATTTGCGCCACATTTCGAAAAAACACTAAAAAATCTAACCGATCTCGCCACTAAAAAAGTCTTAAATAAATGTGCTGAAGATGTGTTGAATCAGTTTGATCAGCATGTGCTGATTCAGAGCTTACGTCACTTTTGTGAAGCGTTGTCCAAACTTAGTGTAGATTTGGATGTACTGGATGCGTATTTAAAGTTTTATTTAAGCCGTGAAGTGAAAAAACGCTTACCGCAAGTGTTACAACAAAAAAGTGAAACCACATTCGCACAGCAAATTCGCACTTTGTCGGAAGCATTGCAAGGCGAACAAGGTTTACGTTTCGCCAAGTTTGTACAGGCGCATTATCCACTGATTTTGGTGGATGAATTTCAAGATACCAACCAAGATCAAGATGATATATTGGCGCGAGTCTGGCGTGATGCCAAACGTTATAGCCAAAGTTGTATGATTATGGTTGGCGATCCGAAACAAGCGATTTATGGTTTTCGCGGTGGCGACATGCTGACCTATAACAAAGCCCGTGCCGATGTATTGAGTAAGCAAGGTCAGGAATACAGCCTTAGACATAACCATCGTTCTGTTAACGTTTTGGTGGAAGCGGTAGATGCACTGTTTCAACGGCAAATGGATTTTGGCGAAGAGGTGATTTACAGTCCCGTTACAGCAGGTGTTCGTCCACATCCAGCACTGGTGGATGTGCATGGCGAAAATCATCAACCGCTACGCTGGCTATTATTGAATGATAAAAAAGATGAACCGATTCAGGTGGCATGGAAAATTCGCGACTTATTGAATCAGGGTATCGAAGAAAAACTTTATCTAGCAGAACAAACCAATCCTCGATATTTGATTGAAAATGACATCGCAATTTTATCGAAAAACCACGATGGTTTAGATAAAGCCCAATATGAATTGGAACGTTTAGGCATTCGGGTCAATCGCCCTTCAAAACGCAGTGTATTTGATCATCAAGTCGCCAAAGATGTCGGAGCATTACTCACTGCGATTATGCATCCTTATGATGAAGCTAAAATTAAACGTGCTTTATTGAGCAGATTATTAGGTTTTGATTTACAGCAGTTAATACAACTTGAAGCGCAAGCCGATGGCTTAAGTCAGTTTATTTATGACTTTGATTGCATCCGCGAAATGTGGTTGGAAAAAGGCTTTTTAACCGCTTGGCAATACGCTTTGAATTTATTCCACGTTTGGAAAAATGTGGTGGCAACACAAAGCCGAGATAATGAACGTACCGTGGTGAATTTACGCCATCTGACTGAATTACTCAGTCAGCACAGCGAACAATATCAAGGTGCACAAAAGCTCTATCACTGGTATTTGAAACAACTACAATCTCCAGCAGAACGTGAGTGGGAACTGGAGCGAAAACTGTCGAATGAGGCAGGCATTCAACTGATGACCATCCATCAGTCTAAAGGTTTAGAATTTAAAATTGTTTTTCTGCTCGGGGCAGATAAAGATTTCAGGGAAATGAATAAAACCTTGAACTTTTCCACCGTAGAGCATATTCATCCCGTGACGGGTAAAGTGGAATTACAGCGTGTAGTTGCAGTGAATGATAAAAACTTGCTCGAACAAAATGCGATTGATCAGCACAATGCACGCGCTGTCGCAGAGCAGCACCGACTCTGGTATGTGGCACTGACCCGGGCCAGTCACCGTGTCTATGCCATGTTGCAGGATCAAGAGAGTAAGTCTGTCAATGGTTTAGCGTTTTGGCGTGGACAAAATTTTATTCACGCTGCCAGTGCAGATGAGACTTTGTTGAATGAAAAGCCCATTCAGTTGAAGATTAAACAGCAACAACAACTCTTGCCTTTGCAAGCCTTAGCATTTCCAATGCAGCGTTTTTATCCACGTTCAAAAACCAGTTTTACTGCCTTGGCACAACATTTAACGCGTAAACAAGCGATTGATGCTTTGGCTGTGCATACTGAAAAAATGCTCAGTGCAGCAGATGAAATACATCTGATTGACGTTGTTGAAACAGTTTCCACAGAGTCATTGTTATGGATTAAACGTCAGTTTCCAATGGGAACGGTCGCGGGAACATTCCTGCATGAAATTTTTGAACATATTGATTTTAAAGATCAGCAAGATTGGGCTTTAGAGATTCGTCGTCGTTTTAAAAATGACTATCCGAGTTTATGGGCCGAACTTTCGGCAAAATATATGCAAGAGTTTCAGCAAGAAGATGAAGAACAGTTGATTGCTTGGATGAGTGAATGGTTACAGCAAGTTTTAGCCACGCCCTTACATCAAAAATTCAAGCTGGATCAGTTGACCGAGCATGAGCATTTAGCCGAATTCCCTTTTTATCTGTCATTGTCAGATCATGTTTTAGCGATCCAGCGGATTCATCAGTTATATGCAGAATATGGTATTGAAATGCTGGATTTTAATTCTGCAAACTCTGCACGCTATTTAACAGGATCGATTGATTTGGTTTATTTTGATGGTCAGCAATATCACATTGCTGATTATAAAAGTAATTTTTTAGGTACAGATCAGACACATTATGGTGCAACGGAAATTAAGCAAAGTATGTCACAAGCCAGTTATTGGTTGCAGGCAGGCTTATATCTGGTGGCTTTGCACCGTTATTTAGCGCTACAAATGCAGGATTATGACATTGAAAAGCATTTGGGTGGTGCAAGTTATTTGTATTTGCGTGGCATGAATGGGCAAGCGGAGCAAGGATTCTATCATTGGAAACCAAGTGCTGAATTTGTGCTGCGTCTTGATGCTATTTTGGGCTACTTTGCTGAAGATAAAACCAGCAAAATTGTCTAGTTGATAGAGATTAAGAGTTTTTAAACAATAAATTAGGCTGTGGGTAACTTTGAGGATAACTGTGTGGAAAATAAACAAATGAAAGATGATCAAAGCGCTGAATGGATCAGCACTTGGAGTCGGTTTATTCGCCAGAAGCCCTTTAGTCATGCGCCAAAGCACGAAAATAGCAACGACATTATTGAGCAAGTTCTGGAGGCAATTCAACAGGGCGACAGTTGTATTTCTGCAAGTTCGGAACAAGCTGAGACTTTAAATGATTTGGTGGTTTCAGTTGCCCATATTGAGCAACAGATTGCGCCGTTTGTTTTTGATGAACAGCGCTTGTATTTGTATCGTTATTGGGCTTTGGAACAGTCCTTAGCACAGCAAGTGGCACGTTTAAAACAGCAACACATAGCAGCGGTTGATATTTCGGCTTATCCCAATTTGCTGACTGATGAACATCAAATTCAAGCTTTAACCATGGTCGCCAAGCACGGGCTGAATATTATTACCGGTGGACCGGGGACAGGAAAAACCTATACTTTGGCACGGATTATTGCCGTGCTGAATCAAGCGATGCCCAATATTCGAATTGCGATGGCAGCACCGACTGGTAAAGCTGCACAACGGATGAAAGAAGCCCTACAAAATTCTTTGAATGATGAAAAACTTCAGGACTTGGTGACAGATGAGTTAAAGCAATTAAGCCCAGTTACCTTGCATCGTTTATTGGGCTTAGGGACAAATGCTCAGCCGCGGTTTCATGCTCAACAACCATTGCCTTACGATGTCATTGTGATTGATGAAGCTTCGATGTTGGATTTAAGCTTGGCGAATATGTTGTTGTCTGCTGTGCCAGATCATGCCCGTGTCATTTTATTGGGTGATGCGGATCAATTGGCAGCAGTCGATGTCGGCTCAGTACTTGCTGACCTGCAACAAGTTGCAGCTTTAGCCGAGAATCGCGTGAATTTGCGCACCAGTCGTCGTTTTAAGCAAGGTGCGTTGATTGGGCAAATGGCGCAATTTATTCAAGCACAACAACCGAATCAAAATAGTGCAGCAGTGCTTGCAAAGTTCGCTGAGCAAGTGGTTCCTGCGAGTGAAATCAAAAGCATCACACTGACAGCTGAAATGGAAGATCAGATTCAACTGGAATATTTGCCAATCAATATGTCTAAGCAATGGGATCGAACGCAGTATTACGACAAATTGATGCTCGGTTATCAGCATTATATTGATGTCCTAAAAAGTTATTTAACCGCCGATGAGCCTGAACTTTGCATAGCAAAAGTGGTCAAAGTTTTTGATGATTATCGAATTTTGACCGCGATTCGACATGGCGCTTTAGGGGTGTCACAGCTGAATATCCAAATTGAACAACGCTTACTCGATGCTTTATCACTGCATATGAGCAAGCAAGGGGATTGGTATGTCGGACGACCGGTAATGATGACCTATAATGATTACCAACTGGGTTTGTCCAATGGTGATATTGGAATTTGCTTTAAACTCAGTCGGGATGGTCAGTCACAATTCGAAGTGTATTTTCCCAGTTTAGAAAAATGGGTGCCTGCGACACGCTTACCGAAAAGTATTGAAACGGCCTTTGTACTCACCATCCATAAATCACAAGGTTCTGAGTTTACGCATGTTGCTGTAGTGTTAGATGAAGCTGCGAAAAATTTATTGAGTAAAGAATTGCTTTATACCGCCATCACCCGGGCAAAAAAGGTCGTAAGCTTACTCGCAGACCCAGATGCTTTATTGCAATCTTTGACTCTTCGAACCTCAAGAAAGAGTGGTTTGTTAGATAAAATTAATAATTTTCTAGATTGTTAATTAGAAATAAACAATTTCTGCTTTTGTACGAAATTGCTTACAGTGATTCAAGAAATTAGCGCATAGAGCTTTATGAGGGTTTTTGAGATGATGGCTTCACATAAAAAGCTCAACACGGATTGTTGGGTATAATCGCCATAACATAATAATAATGTCTTCAGACAGCGAACTTACAGTGAAGTAAGATAAAGAGGAAACTTACAGCCGCTAAGCCTTGTAGTTTTGGGAGAGACTACAGGGCTTTTTTATATCTAAAAAATATTTCGTTCATCCAAAAAACTTATTTAATCTGACACATTCAATCAAAGTCGCTGAGAACTAAACGCCATATTTAGGTAACACTCTTTTTTTGTAGCCAATCACTCTTGATGTGAGCTTAATTGCTGTATTTAAAATAATCTGGGGCGTTAAGTTTACATTATTAAAAAAAAGACTAATCAATGTACGTAAACGCTTACACTGAGATACGAAAAAGTCGACTTCTTTACATAATGCTTTATGGCAAAATCTATCACATAAGGACGTAATAAATTGATACATGGATTGTTTATTATAAAAACGCGGAATAGCGAACATTATGACTATAAATAAAACAAGAAGAACTAAAATATAAGAAACTACAGCGCAAAAAAAAGCCCAAGCTTAGCTTGGGCTTTTTTTTGTATGTCTGGTTTAAGTACTTAAACTAAATCGGTTTCTGTACGATCTGTTGCAAATAATGAACGACGTTGGTTTTTCGGGATTTTCGGACAGTTTGTAGAAATTTGATAGAGCGTTTTTGCGAGTACAGGCAAATGTGTACCGACCACAGATTTTCCTGTCGTTAACAGCGATACACTAATATCACGTTCTGGATCGGCCCAACATAAAATATTGGAAAAACCGATATGTCCAAAAGCTTGTCCCGTCATTGGTCCAAATAAACCGATCGGATTACTGCCTAACATGGGACCTAAGGCATAACGCATGGGGGCTAATAATGTTCGATCTAAGCTGAGACCTGATGTTGGTAATGTTGAGCGGAATACAGTTTTGGCACTCATAATTTGTTTGCCTTGGTATTCACCACCACTCAAGAGCATTTCAAAAAAACGCCCCACTTGCTCAGCACTGGTATAAATATTTCCAGCAGGACAAATGGTGTCCATAAAGCGAGTGTCATTGGTGACATCTACGGCGAGCTGTAAACCACCACCGAGTACACGATTGAGATAATGGTCTGTACCTAAACTTGGATGCATGCCTGTTGCATAATTTAAAGCAACATCTGCACGATATTCAGGTTTTAGACCATAGTTGAAATAGTCTAAGCCCATCGGCTTCTCAATCTGTTCATGCAAAAATTCTCGCACACTTTGTCCAGTTACGCGCTGAACAATTTCACCCAAAATATAGCCTGCGGTGACTGCGTGATAAGCAAGGTGATTACCGGAGGGTGAAACAGGTTTAGCTGCATAAAGAAGTTTTAAAAATTTTTCTTGGTCAAAAAGGAGCTCAGGTGTGACTTTGCTGTCAATGCGAGGAATACCACCGCGATGGGAGAGTAAATGGAAAATTGTGGCACGACGTTTACCATTCACACCATATTCAGGAATATAGTAGCTAATCGGATCCAGTAAATTCAGATCACCACGTTCATCTAGCATGTGGATCAACATTGCAGTAATCATTTTAGACGCTGAAAATAAACAAACAGGGGTATCAGGTGTACCGAGCTTGGCATCAATTGCTAAGCCATCAGGCGAGTTACCTTGCGCATAACCAATACTACGATTTAAAAGAATTTTCCCCTGACGACGTAAACATAAAGTGGCTAAAGGATAATTTCCTGTTTTATAAAGAGACTCGACACTGTGCCAAATTTTTTGAATTTGTCTTTCCGTCATTCCACCCAATTCAGCCGGAACTTCATCTTTAGCGCAAATCACTTGATTCAGGTCATTTGGCACATAACAGGTATTTGTTGATAAAATTTTCACATTCCCTCGCAATATTTTTTATTTTCTTTGGTCTTTGCTATCTGTTGAAAACAGACGGATGTTAGTTTGCCTATTTTAATCAACGCTGTCAGTTGCCGAATTGCCAGCGAACTTAAAACATTTTTGCAATCACCTGACTTTTCCCTTAAAATAACGCACTTGCTGTAGTGATGCACGGCAGTCAATTGAGTAATCAATTGATTTCTATCATACGTAATTTTTTAAGCATCTCGGAGAAATCGAATGGCTTTAACAAACGCAGATCGCGCAGAGATCGTTGCTAAATTTGCTCGCGCTGAAAACGACACTGGTTCACCTGAAGTACAAGTGGCTTTATTGACTGCTCAAATCAATGAATTACAAGGTCACTTTAAAGATCACAAACACGACCATCATAGCCGTCGTGGTCTTATCCGTATGGTTAACCAACGTCGTAAGCTTCTTGATTACCTTAAAGGTAAAGATGCTACTCGTTACAGCGCATTGATCGCTGCTTTAGGTTTACGTCGTTAATTCGATTAAACTTATTTTTCGGACTATTGCATTTTGAATGCTTTACGACTGGAAAAGAAAGTCTACCTAGCTTCGGTTAGGTATTGGGAAGGGGCGAATGTTTCGCTCCTTCTTTGTGTCTTAAATTGGTGTTTTTAAAAATCTGGTGAGGTCGGCTTCTAAGCTTTGTCATTTATAGTTACATGCGGTAATGTGAATGCCAAACCTTAGGGGTCTCCACTAGAATAAAATCGGGAAACAAAAATACATGTCGATGTTTAATATTATTCGTAAAGAATTCCAATATGGTCAACACACTGTTGTTTTAGAAACGGGTCGTGTTGCACGTCAAGCAAATACCGTTGTGATTACCATGGGCGGCGTAACAGTACTTGTTGCTATTGTTGCTCAACCAAAAGCAAAAGCAGGTCAAGACTTTTTCCCGCTAACAGTTAACTACCAAGAAAAACAATATGCAGCGGGTCGTATTCCGGGTGGTTATGGTAAACGTGAAGGTCGTCAGACTGAATCTGAAACTTTAATTTCTCGCCTAATTGACCGCCCAATTCGTCCGTTGTTCCCAGAAGGTTTCTATAACGAAATCCAAGTAACTGCATCTGTAATTTCATCTGACAAGACTATGGATGCTGACATTGCTGCAATGCTCGGTGCTTCAGCTGCAATGTCAATTGCGGGTGTTCCATTCCGTGGTCCAATCGCAGGCGCACGTGTTGGTTTAATCAACGGTGAATACATTCTTAACCCGAACCACGAACAATTGAAAGCAAGTGATCTTGATCTTGTGGTTGCTGGTACTGAAGCTGCAGTACTGATGGTTGAATCTGAAGCGAAAGAACTTTCAGAAGACCAAATGTTAGGTGCTGTGCTTTTTGGTCATGACGAAATGCAAATCGCGATTCAAGCGATTAAAGAATTTGCTGCAGCAGCGGGTGCAGTTGAATCAACTTGGGTTGCTCCAAGCAAAAATGAAGTGCTTCTTGCTCAATTAAAAGATGCATTTGAAGCTAAAATTTCTGAAGCATATACCATTGCTGTGAAACAAGACCGCTATGCTGCGCTTGATGCACTTTATGCTGAAGCAGTTGCTCAATTCGTTCCTGAAAATGACGAAACTGGCATTGCTGACGAAGTCAATGAACTCTTTGAAGACTTAAAATACCGTACTGTACGTGACAATATCTTGTCAGGTAAACCACGTATTGATGGTCGTGACACCACAACTGTTCGTGGTATTGATGTTCAAGTGGGCGTTTTAGGTCGTGCACATGGTTCTGCATTGTTTACACGTGGTGAAACTCAAGCGTTGGTTACAACGACTTTAGGTAATACACGTGATGCATTGATGGTTGATACTTTGTCAGGTACAAAAACTGACAACTTCATGTTGCATTACAACTTCCCTGCATACTCTGTAGGTGAAACAGGTCGTGAATCTGGTCCTAAACGTCGTGAAATTGGTCATGGTCGTTTGGCGCGTCGTGGTGTTCAAGCGGTGCTTCCACCTGCTGATCGCTTCCCGTATGTGATTCGTATCGTATCTGATATTACTGAATCTAACGGTTCATCTTCAATGGCTTCTGTATGTGGTGCTTCATTGTCACTTATGGATGCGGGTGTTCCATTGAAAGCACCAGTTGCGGGCATCGCAATGGGTCTAGTGAAAGAAGGCGAGCGTTTCGCAGTTCTTTCTGACATCTTAGGTGATGAAGATCATTTAGGTGACATGGACTTTAAAGTAGCCGGTTCTGCAAACGGTATTACTGCGCTTCAAATGGATATCAAGATTGAAGGTATCACTGAAGAAATCATGGAAGCTGCATTAAACCAAGCTTATGCTGGTCGTATGCACATCCTCAACGAAATGAACCAAGTGATTTCACGTGCGCGTCCTGAAATTTCGATGCATGCGCCGACATTCCAAGTGATCAATATTAACCCTGACAAGATTCGTGACGTGATTGGTAAAGGTGGTGCAACCATCCGTGCCATTACTGAAGAAACTAAAGCGGCAATTGATATTGAAGATAATGGTACAGTGCGCGTATTTGGTGAAACTAAAGCTGCTGCTGCTGCTGCGGTTGCAAAAATCCAAGCACTAACTGCTGAAATTGAGCCAGGTACAATTTACGTAGGTAAAGTCATTCGTATCGTTGAATTCGGTGCGTTTGTAAATATCATGCCAGGTACTGACGGTTTACTTCACATTTCTCAAATTTCTAACGAACGTATTGCCAATGTTGCAGACGTATTGAAAGAAGGTCAAGAAGTGAGAGTACAAGTTGCTGACGTTGATAACCGCGGTCGTATCAAGTTAACAATGAAAGACATCGAACAAGTATAATTGTTCCTCGTTTAAAAGAAGCCCGCCTCATGCGGGCTTTTTTTAATTGAAATGAGATAGGAATGAGTAAATAAAGATTTATCTTATTGCTTAAATTTTATGCTCAGCACATAATTTTATAACGGATAGATTGTAAGTTTTAGCTAAATTTCTATCGGGTAAACAACAATAAAGCACAGTAGAGAGCTGTTTTAATGCAAGTTTATTATTTTTACCAGCATCCAACAGAACATTATCTTTTTGTACAAAAAGAGCTTCATGCCGAAGCAGGGCTTGAGTTTTTATGGGTCGATTGCACACGGGAAGATGTGGTGAATCGTGCAGATGTATGGCAAAAAGAAATTTACGAGCATACCAATATTGCACTCAATGAATTCCATGTGAAAGATATTCTTAATTTAGAGCATCCGTGTGTATTTGATACCATGGATGATTATGACTTACTTATTTTTCGTAAACTCATTACGCCAGATGATGCGATAGTAGCAGGTGAGAAAGCACTCGAGCAGCATGAAAAATTCTTTGGTTTAGCCACCACACCGATTAGTTTTATGATTACGCCACAAGTCCTGATTACTGTACGTGAACAAGGTAACAAGGCGATTGAAAATTATATTTCACGGATGGAAACCATATTTACTCGTCCACTACCAGAGCAGAATAAACCCCGAAAACTCGCAGTTACACCGCTAGATTTAGCGCTACGCTTATTGAATAGTATGGTAGATGGTTATTTAGATTTACGAGTACCACTGACCCGTCGGGTTGAATTTTGGCAGCAAGAACTGCTCCAAGGTCACCGTCGGTTTACTAAATGGAATCAACTCTTACAAGAGAATATGGCGTTTCAACAAGTCGAAAATCTCTGTGAAGAGCAAGTTGATGCTTTACAAGAATTACGCGATGAAATTGTAGATAATTACTCACATCTAAAAGGCAAGAAAAAGTCTGAACGACAGGACATTATGCTGATCCGTGTGGATGATTTAGTCAGTCATATTGAGCGAATTCAGAAACATACTGTTCGTCTTCGTGCTTCTGTTCAAGCAGCAATGGACTTGCATTTTTCAGCAATTGCCAATCAAACCAATGAAAATATGCGCATTTTGGCCATTATTACCGCAATATTTGCACCGCTCACTTTACTGACGGGCGTCTATGGAATGAACTTTGAATTTATTCCGGGATTAAAGTCTCCCATCGGATTTTTGATTATGTTGTTGGTCATGCTCATCACCGCGGTATTGTTAGTTTATTATTTTTATCGTAGACATTTAGTCGGGCGTGGGGAAAAGAGCGTGATTGATATGTTGGCACAACAGCATAAAGATCAGCATATTAATTTATTGTGGTTTTTAGATTACGGACCAATTAAGCAACCCGTTAAGGAAATGATCAAGGAAGTTGAAAAGCTGACCAAGCTTAAATAGCAGTTCTTTTTTAGCAAAGGAACTTAACTTTTAAGCACAACTATAACGTCAGCTTAAACTGAAAATCAAAGGTGTTGATCTTTCTTAAATCTTAAGCAAGATCATCCGCTTGAGCATTTTTTGTCAGCATTTTATAGATTTCATCTTTCATTTTTAGTTTTTTACGCTTCATGGATTCAATATCGTCATTAATTAAATTGACTGGATTGAGTTCAAGCTGGATGATCTCTTTATCCAACTCTTGATGACTCTCAAATATTTTTGCAAAATGAGGGTCATCATGACGAAGTTTATGAATTAAGTCCTGATGTTCGGGAAACATTCGTTTAATCTTTTTATTAAATTCTTTCGTTTTCATAAGCCTAGATTATTCTCTCAATGTTGGTTTTTATGATAGAAATATCACCCCTATTATGGGGCGATATAGGGCAGTACGATTCGATTTTAAAGCCTCAATTAAGAGTCTTTGATATGGATGTGTTTAACTTGCTGGCGTAATTGTTGTACTTCATCAATTAAGTCGAGCATCATGGCGACCGCTGAAAAGCTGGCATCAAAGTCACGTTGTAAACGGTAAGCTCGGCGTGCACGAGAGACGTCATCACCAAAAAATTGATGAATTCGTTCTTCTGGACGTGTATCTAAAATATCGTATTCTAGAAGTTGTAAAACCCATTCAGGACTCTGTCCGCAGGCATCAGCAAAATGCTTTAAATCAAAACTATGATGCTCATCTATGACTTCGGCATGATTGAATCCATCACATATAATTTCACGATAATGAATAGTGGTCATGATTCTCTCCTTAAGCATTACGAGGCTTAAATTTTAAAAAGGCTTCCGCGAAAGCTTGATAAGCCTGCTGTTCATGTTCAGTTTGTGCCGTTGGGTACACAATATTTAAAACCAAAAATAGATGACCTGGTGTTTTACTTGGTATTCCTTTGTCTTTTAACCGTAACTGTTGACCTGTTTTTGCATTTTTAGGTAAATTCACTTGAACTTTACTTCCTGCAGGAGTCAATACTTCAATGCTTTGACCTAATGCCGCCTCCCAAGGTGCGACATTTGTAGTGTAATAAATATCGGCACCTTCAACTCGAATCTGCTCGGTGTCTTTATAGTGAATCTCAATATAAAGATCACCATTTTTACCGCCATTGATGCCAGTTTGACCTTGTCCCGCCAGACGGATTTGTTGACCCTCTTTCATGCCTTTAGGGATTTTGACCTGTAATGTTTTACGTTGAACTTCGGGTTCTCCATAAGCATTTAAAGTTGGAATTTGTAAGGTGATATTTTGGGTTGAGCCATGAAAAGCAATGTCTATATCGATCTCTATACTGGCGTGTTGGTCTTCACCTTTATAACTACGTTGTTGCTGCCTTTGTTGATTTTGATATTGATGATTTCCTCCACCAAAGCCAGAACCAAAGCGCCCAAAAAGATCTTCAAAACCACTAAAATCTGAATGCTGCTGATTAGATCCTTGACGATAATATTGCGTATGGTCAAAACCATCTGTTCCAGTGTGTTGGTCAGATTGATAAAAGGCTTCAGGATGATCCAACTGAAAATCGTATTCAGTTTTTTTTTGTTCATTACTTAAAGTGTCATAAGCCACATTAATGGCTTGCATGTTTTCCTCGGCATTCACTTCTTTGCTTACATCGGGATGGTATTTTCGAGCTAATTTTCGATAAGCCTTCTTGATTTGATCTGGCGTGGCATTACGCGTAATACCAAGAGTTTCATAATAATTTTTAGTCATAAATGGGAAGTTAAAATTGGTTGTGTTTTAATCATTATTATGCCTTTCATAAAATTGAAATAGTGTAGATCTGTACCTTATTGTTTCAAATTATGACAAAAAAAAGACTCCTTAAGTGGAGCCTTTTAGAATCATTAATAAGATCAATATTTAATCCACATTACGCTACGTCCAATCATTGAAACGCCAACATAACCGCACAGATTTAAATGTTTGCCACTTCCGTTAATTCGTGTTTTGCCCTGATAGTAATACGTTGCTTGAGCGGATGTGATGAGAGTGACTCAAGCTGAAGTAATGGAGTCTTTAAATTGATAATTTACATAAATCAGCATTGCTGCATTTGATTGATTCAATTTTTATGCCTTTAATTTTTAGATAAAAAAAAGAGCAGCTCATATAGCCACTCTTTTTTTACCAATTGAGCTTACATTAGCTGAGATGTCTGCCAAATAAGCCAAAGGCTTCTTCGGCAGTAAAGCTATATTGGGTGCTACAGAATTGGCAGTCCATGGTAATTGGATTTTGAAATTCTAGAGTTTCACGTACCGCCTCAACACCAATTTGGATCAGGGCATTGGCACAGCGGTCTTTCGAACAGGTACAACCAAACTTTAATTCTTCAGCGTCAGGTAAACGAACTTCCTCTTCATTATATAAACGATAGAGAATTTCTGAGGCATCGAGCTTCATTAGTTCTTCAGGTTTTAAGGTTTCAGTCAACAGGGTTAGACGAGGCCATAGGTCTTCATCGACACGTTGCTGCTCTTCTTCACTATTGCGCGGTAACAGTTGAATGAGTAAACCACCTGAGCATTCAGCGGTACTGGCCAACATGATTTTGGTTGGAATTTGTGCAGATAAATCGTAATACTGCATCAAACAAGCGGCTAAGGTGTCGTGCTCAAGTGCAATAATGCCTTGATAGCGTTCACCAAATTCAGGCTCAATATTAATAAAAAGGACAGGATTGACCAGTGCTTTGAAAACGGTGCTGCTGTTTTCTGCCTGAGCGAAGTGAGAATCTTCTTCATAATCTGCTGATGCACGTAATTCACCTAAATGATTACATTCCGCCATCGCCCATTTGAATGTACCAGCAGCTTGAATTTGAAGGCTAATACGACCTTTAATTTTAAGGGTACTGGCAAGCAATGCGGTGGCACTTAGCATTTCGCCCAAAAGCACTTGAATAGCTTGAGGATAGTCACGTTGGGCAAGAATCGTTTGTAGTACTTTTTCCAGATGTACCACTTCACCGCGAACTGGGCAATTTTCAATATAAAAGCGTTGACGTAATTCAGACATAAATTTCTCCAATAGCCCGTGTTAATGGTGTCTACATTATAAAACACAAGCTAGTTACTATCATCTCGTGTGACATCAATACGCGGATGCGCTAAGCCGCGTTGTAAATTGACGCCAGTGGGTTCTTGACGAATTTGAGCATCACTTTCAAATAAGTGTTCTAGCTCTGCTAAAGCATTACGATGGGTTTCATAGATCTTTTGCTCATCGGTATAAATACGTTGTTGCTGAATTAATAACTTTTCATCGTAATCACGGAACAATTCAATACTTTTATACGCATCTTCTTCACTAATATCCAATTCACGCAAGGCACGATAGGCCATACCGAGCGATGATAAATAGGTTTCACGCCAGATCTGTTCGACGCCTAAATCACGCAATAAATGGACATGATGACGATCACGTGCACGTACCAACAGTTTCAGATTCGGATAATTTAAACGAATATGCCGTGCCACGTTCATGGAATCTTCAATATCATCAATGGCTAAAACAAAAACTTTAGCATGTTGAATACCGGCAGAGCGCAAAATATCGGGTTGCGTGGCATCTCCATAATATAACCTACCACCATACTGACGCACGAAATCAACTTTTTCTAAGTTGCTGTCAATCGCGGTAAAGGATTGATGTTGTAAGTGGGCAATACGTGCAATGATTTGTCCAAAACGCCCAAATCCAGCAATGATCATCGGGTTATGAATATCTGGAATTTCATCATAGACAGGGGCTTTTTCTTTATCAACTAGTGGAATAATCCATGTGCTGATCAGCCAATACAGCATTGGCGTAAGTACCATTGACAGCGTAACAATAAGAGTCAAAGGTTCCAAAATAGCTTGGGTGATGACTTTTTCACTATTCGCAACTTTTAGCACCACAAAGGCAAATTCACCACCTTGAGATAAGCAGGTCGCAAGTAGCAAACTGTTATGCCATGAATATTTTAAATAACGGGCAATGGCAGTAAGCGTGATGCTTTTCACTAGGATTAAAATAAATGCCCCGCCAATAATCAGCCACGGCATATCAACTAAGAGTGATAATTGTGTGGTCATACCCACGGTCATAAAGAACAGACCGAGTAAAAGTCCTTTAAAGGGGGCAATACTGGCTTCTAGTTCATGTCGGAATTCTGAGTCTGCCAGTAATACTCCTGTTAAAAATGCGCCCAAAGTAGTGCTAATGCCGAGTACATCCATTAGCACTACAACGCCCAAGACAATAAATAGCCCCACAGCCGTAATCAGTTCATGTGCACCGCTTTTAGCGACAAAGCGAAAAAAGGGACGCATCATATAACGGCTAAATAAAAACAAACCTGTAAAGGTGGCAATAATTGCGGCGAAATAGGCAATGCCGTGATGGGTCGATTCGCTGCCTGCCAATAGTGGAATAATCGCCAGCAGGGGAATGGCAGCAATATCCTGAAACAGCAGCACAGAAAAAGATTGTTGCCCGAAGGTGGTATTGAGTTGTTGTTTTTCGGCCAGCAGTTGTAAAACAAAAGCCGTTGATGACAGCGCCAGTGCAGTACCAATGACAAAACTTGCAGCAAGGCTTTGTGATAAGGCAAAAAAGATGATGATGGCAAGAATAATACCGCTAATGCCGACTTGTAGGCTGCCCATCAAAAAGATGGATTTACGCATTTCCCAAAGCCGTTGTGGTCTTAGTTCTAGACCAATAATGAACATTAATAAAATAACACCAAATTCAGCCAACTCTTGGATGGATTCTGGGTCACTGGCAATATTGAATACACTGGGACCCAGTAAAATGCCTGTAAACAAATAACCGAGTACGGTGGCAATTCCGAAGCGTTTGGCTAAAGGTACCAAGAGTAAGGATGCACCAAGGAAAATCGTAATTTGTAACAGCAGCGACATCAGCCTGTCCTAAAACTTATTTTCATTTCAAAAAAATTAAGCCAAAAGTGAACTTTAATTTAGCTTAATTCCTGAGGGTCTATATCTAAGGTAAGTTTCATGCTTGAGGGCTTTTGATGCAACATATTTTGCCACCAAGCACGAATATAAAAGTGTAATCGGGCACGATCTTGTGATAGCAGCACCATATGCGCTTGATAACGTCCTGCTTTGCGCTCCATCGGTGCTGGAATGGGTCCCCAAATATCAATCAGGTTTTCTGAAACCTGCCTTAAGGCTTGGGCATGTTGTTGCAGGAATTCTTGGTTTTGTTCCTGACTTTTTGATTCACAGCGAATCAGTGCAGCATAGCGAAAAGGCGGTAATAAAGCCGCTCGACGTTCTTTTAAGGTCTGTTTGGCAAAATGATGATAATCCTCTTGGATTAATGTATTCAGTAGTGGGTGATCGGGTCTAAGTGTTTGTAAATACACTTCACCTTTGTGTTCGCCACGACCTGCACGACCCGCTACTTGAATAATCAATTGTGCGGTACGTTCTGTGGCGCGGAAATCGACACTGAGCAAGCCTGAATCAATATCTAAAATGGCAACTAAGGTTACGTAAGGGAAGTGGTGTCCTTTTGCCAACATTTGTGTGCCGAGCAAAATAATTGGTTCACTTTTTTGAATTTTGTCATAAATTTTTTGCCAGCTCCCCACGCGACTGGTGGAATCTCGGTCAACTCGTATGACATCAAATTTTGGAAATAACTGTTGTAAATGCTCTTCAACTTTTGCCGTTCCCAGACCAAGTGACTTGAGTTCTGTATGCTTACACTGCGGGCAATGATCTGGCATGCGGTGAATCGTACCGCAATGGTGACAATGTAAATGCTGATACGGTTGACGGTGTACGGTGAAATTGGCATCGCAGTGTGGGCATTTCGCCTGCCATGCACAACTTTCACAAATCAACACCGGTGCATAACCGCGTCGGTTTAAGAACACCAAAACTTGTTCTTTTTTATCGAGGCGCTTTTGCATTTCATCAATCAGGCTTTGGCTAATGCCATTTTGCTTTTGAGCAATTTTCAGATCAATCAGATGAATTTTGGGCATCACTGCCACACCTGCACGCTGGCTCAGTTCTAAACGGGTCATTTTGCCGGCATCCACCAGTGCATAACTGTCGATGCTTGGGGTGGCTGAACCTAAAATAATCGGACAGCTTTCTAAATGCGCACGATACATCGCGACATCACGTGCGTGATAGCGAAAACCTTCTTGTTGTTTAAAGGACAGGTCATGTTCTTCATCTAAAATGATTAAACCTAAATTGGGTAGTGGTGTGTAAATGGCAGAACGGGTGCCCAAAATAATCGAGGCTTTGCCTGTTTGCGCGGCTTGCCATGCTTGTAAGCGTTTGGAGTCATTTAGTCCTGAATGAAGTAACACGATATTGCCGTGGAAACGTGATTGAAAGCGGCTAATGGTTTGTGGCGTTAGACCAATTTCAGGCACCAACACCAACACTTGTTTGCCTTGTTTCAGTACCTCTTGCATGATCTGCAAATATACTTCAGTTTTACCACTACCGGTTAAGCCATCCAGTAAGAAGGCTTGATATTTTTTCTGTACTTTGAGGACGTGTTGAATCGCTTTCTTTTGCTCTTCATTGGCGGTTAAGGGCATTTGTGCCAGTGTCACAGGCTGTGGAGAAAAATCTTGCTGTTCTAACACACATTCCACAATGGCTTTTTTTTCTAAAGCTTTCAGTGTGGCTGTTTCTATACCGGCTAAATTTAAAATATTTTCTGTGGTTCCCGTTGGATGCAATTTGAGTATTTTATACGCCTCTTGTTGTTTTTCCGAACGGGTGACTTTTGCTTCGGCATGTAGGTCTAAAACATTCCACATGCGTGCCAATAAATTATACGGTTTGCCTTGGCGTAAAAAAGTCGGTAAGGCACTCTGAAACACCTCACCAATCGGGAATTGGTAATATTGCGCTGACCATGTCAATAAACTTAAAATTTTCTGATCTAAAATGGTCTGTTCATCAAGCAGTTCGGTAATGGCTTTGAGTTTAAAGCGTGGGTCAATCGGGGTGTTAGGGGTTAATTTTTCCACAATAATCCCGATCAGATTTTGTCGTCCAAACGATACTGCAACACGTGAGCCCACTTGGGCCTGTTGGTATTGTTCTGCACTTAGCATGTAATCAAAGCAGTCATATATATGCACGGGCACGGCAACACGAATGCGATAAATATTGGATGGAGTCGATGTTGTATTTGGCATAAATAAGGGTCAAATCGTCCTAATCAAATTTCGTCGTGCTCAAGATCGAGTTATGTTAGAGTGAGCAAATCATTTATGTCTCAGAATATGAATGATTTTGGTGGTCAGACGCAACAGCGCTGAAGCAAATTTTGGAAAATTAGAGCATTACAATGCCTGCATATCAATTTACTGCCATTGATGCTTCAGGGAAGCAGCAAAAAGGCGTGTTAGAAGGCGATTCCGCGCGTCAAATTCGTCAACAGTTAAGAGACAAAGCACTCATTCCTGTGACGGTCGATCCTGTGGAGCAAAAAGATAAGCATCGCTCAGAACGATGGTTGCAGAAAAAAGTCACTGCTTATGATTTGGCCTTATTTACCCGCCAACTTTCAGTTTTGGTTGCCGCCGCAATTCCTTTAGAAGAAGCTCTACGTGCTGTCGGTAAGCAAAGTGAAAAAGCACATGTGCAAAACTTGTTGATGTCGGTACGCTCAAAGGTCATGGAAGGGCATTCACTTGCCAATGCCTTACAGCAAGCAGGGCGTTTACCTGATTTATATATTGCCACGATTGCTGCGGGTGAGCGTTCAGGGCATCTGGATTTAATTCTAGATCAATTATCAGACTACACCGAAAACCGTTTTGCCATGCAAAAGAAAGTGCAGGGCGCGATGATTTATCCAATTATTTTGATGCTAATGTCCTTTGCCATTGTGATGGGGCTGATGACCTACGTGGTGCCGGACATTGTAAAGACTTTTGATCAAAGTAAAGATGCACTGCCTTGGATTACCGTAGCCCTCATGAAAGCCAGTGATTTTATTCGGGTAGCATGGCCATTTTTGCTTGTCGCAGGTGTGGTGGGTTTTATTGCGTTAGTTCGATTTTTAAGAACTTCGGCTGGGCATTATGCTTTTGATCGTTTAACACTCAAACTGCCATTATTTGGTAAATTATCACGAGGTATAAATGCTGCACGTTTTGCCAGTACCTTATCGATTTTGACCAAGTCTGGCGTACCGTTGGTGGATGCACTCAAAATAGGTGCAGCAGTGAGTAATAATTGGGTGATTCGCGATTCTGTTAATTTAGCGGCAGAAAAAGTGACGGAAGGTGGCAACCTTGCAACGCAATTGGAGCGCAGTGGTTATTTTCCACCGATGATGGTACAAATGATCAAAAGTGGCGAAGCCTCGGGTGAGCTGGATCGCATGCTCGAGCGTGCATCAACCATGCAAGATCGTGAAGTCACCACCTTAATTTCAACTTTACTGGCACTGCTTGAACCCTTAATGTTGGTGGTGATGGCGAGTATTGTTTTGGTGATTGTAATCGCGGTGATGTTGCCGATTGTTAATATGAATAATATGATTTAACCCATTTTATAAAGATAAAGATTTTTGCGAGAGAGTTATATGCAAGCTAAAAAATATCAAGCGAAGCAATCAGGTTTTACCCTCATTGAAGTGATGGTGGTGATTGTAATTTTAGGGGTGTTGGCTGCACTGATCGTCCCGAATGTGATGGGACGTGGTGAGAAAGCCAAAGTAGATACCTCTGCAATTACTTTAAAAGGTGTTGCGGGTGCTTTAGACCAATACAAGCTTGATAATGGTAAGTATCCTTCGATGCAAGATGGTGGTTTGGATGCTTTAGTAAATCAACCTGCTTCTGCAAAAAACTGGATGCAAGGTGGTTATGTGAAAGGTGGCTATCCGAAAGATAGTTGGGATAATGATATTCAATATGTGATTCCAGGTGCCGAAGGTCGTGCATTTGATTTGTATTCTTTTGGCGCGGATGGTAAAGAAGGCGGTGAAGGCACAGATACCGATATTTATTATCAGCCTTAACTGAGAATCATTGTTTTTTGAGTTTATGGAATATATCACTTCACTTGATTTAACTATTCAATACTAAGTGAAGTGATAATAAATCTTAATACGTAGATATATATTAAGATGTTGAATTTTATTAAAATAATATAATAACAAGTGTTTGAGAGTTATAATAAGAATGATTTCCATATTTGATGGTTACAATAATGATTCAATGTGTAGATAAATAGCCTTTTTATTTATGAAAAAGCTTGCATAATGTTTGAAATGGCAACGATTTTGCCTATGGAGGATAGAATGAAAGCATTAATGATATCGGATGAAATTAGCCAATTTCATTGGGCGATGCTCAAGTCTGTTCTGCTAATTTTGAGTTTGCTTCCCATGAGTCAAGGCATTTTAACCTTATGGAATGCGACAGAAGGCAGTAGTCAAATTATGGTTGGCTTTTTTGCAATTAGTTTATTCAGCGCATTATTGGTATTGTGCTTCTGGTCTGCATTGAAAGCGACTGTATTAAGATTAAAACAACAACAGATTTCAGCTTTAGAGCATCGTGTGATCAAAATTTATTGTTATATCCCGATGCTGTTTTTAGCAGCGATGATGTCTTATTTAGTGACCCAGTTATAAAATGAATTGCATAAAAACCGAGGCATTGACCTCGGTTTTTGTATTTTTAAAAGCCCCTCTCTTTTAATAAGGGTGGTTGGGAGGGATTGGTATCATATTATTGGATTGTGGAAATATTTAATCCCCCTAAAATCCCCCTTTTGCAAAGAGGGACTTTTTTCTCCCTTTAGGATGAGGAATGTATTCCGCAAGGGGGTAAGGGGTAGTTTTAAAGACCTCTCCCTAACCCTCTCCTAAGAGGAGAGGGTACAAAACCTTAACGCCGTGATTTAAACGAAACATCCACCTGACGTGGACGATAAATCCAACCTAAAATCAACAATAACAATGAAAAAGCCAGAACTGGCCAATCACTGAGGCGCATATACAAGGTTTCACCTTGCATGGCTGGCAGTTCACCGCGAAGAACCGCTACTTGATCTGTTGGCGCTTGTTTTACAATATGTCCGTTATGATCGATAAATGCCGTGACACCCGTATTGGTGGCGCGAATAAACCAACGACCATTTTCTTTGGCACGCATTTGCACCATTTGTAAATGTTGCCAAGGCCCCGCTGTGCCTGTAAACCATGCATCATTGGAGACGGTCACCAAGAAATCACTTTGACGGGCATTACGACGCGTCAGGCTTGGATACGCCACTTCATAACAAATAGCTGCACCTAAGTGATGGTTTTTTACATCCAATGGTTTTTGGTCACGTGCACCACGAGAAAAACCGCTCATTGATGGATCATTTTGCAATGCAGGCAATACCCAACTGAGCCAGCCAGATAAAGGAATATATTCACCAAAGGGCACTAAGCGCTGCTTTTTATACAAACCTGTAGATTCATCGCCTAAAGCCATGATGCTGTTGTAATACATGGGATGCTGTTCAATTTGAGATTCTTTGAGATCCCAATAAGGAATACCCGTGACCCAAGCTGTGCCTGATTTTTCTGCTTGAACTTTCATTGCATCTAGGAAAGGTTCAATATCGGTTTGGAACAGCGGAATGGAAGATTCAGGCCAAACGATGAGATCGCGTCCCCATTCAGTCCGACTTAAATTGGCATAGATCATCAAGGTTTTGACTTGATATTCGGTCAGCCATTTTAGATCTTGAGGAATATTACCTTGAATTAAAGAGACAGAAAGTGCTTTTCCATCTTTTTCTTCAACAAATTTTAGATAGGAAGCGCCCCAAGCACCCAAGAGTAATAGTGCTGAGGGAATGATCCAAAATAGCCGTTTATTGAGGATTTCAACCAAGGCGCAGGCCAAAATAATCACCACAAACGAGACGCCAAAGATCCCGAATAACGGTGCATAGTGATCTAAAAAGCGTTCAGTAAAGGCATAACCGGCAAATAACCATGGAAAACCAGTAAATACCCAAGTTTTCGCCCACTCAAAAAACACCCAAAGCGGTGCAAAGGTAAGCGGTGTTTCAGGAAAGAAGCGGCGGTATAGAAATGTCTGTAAGGCGGTAAATAAGCCCATCAGCAAGGCCATGAACGCAATCATCAGCACACTTAAAAAAGCACTGGTATCACCATAAACATGGATAGAGGTATAGAGCCAAAATGCCCCGACAAACCATAAACCAAAGCCATAAGCCCAACCAATGCCAAAGGCTTGTCGAGCAGAACGTTTACGTAACGAAGCATAGAGTAAAGCGGGTGACAGTAGTGCTAGCCACCAGTAATAATAAGGTGCCAGTGCAAAACTGAACATGGCACCTGAAAATAATGAAATTAAAAAGGGGTAAATAAACGGGAGCTGCTTTTGTTGTTGGGATGAATTGAACAGCTTATTAAAGTAAGTTCTCATTTACGGACAGCTCGAATCAGATGAATAGTACGGGCATCTGCTTCTATAATGGTAAATTGCCAATTCTCAAGTTCAATAATTTGACCTTGTAAATCGCTGACCAAACCCATTTCTTGAAGCAATAAACCGCCGACAGTTTCTACCTCATCATCGGAAAAATCAGCATCTAAAACATTGTTAAAGTGTTCAATTGGTGTAAGTGCTTGAACTAACCATGTATTCGCGGTTTGAGGATCATTATCAGGAATGATGAATTGTGCTTCTTCATCGACCATATCATGTTCATCTTCAATTTCACCGACAATTTCTTCTAAAATATCTTCTAAGGTGACCAATCCAGACGTTGTGCCATATTCATCAATCACCACAGCAATATGGGTCTGGGTATTTTTTAACATCCGCAGAACTTGGTCAGATCGCGCACTTTCAGGCACAAAGATAGGTTGGCGCATCAAGGCACGAATATCGACTTTATTGCTCGGTTCGGTCAAATAGGGCAGTAAATCCTTTGCCAATAAAATACCGACTACATTATCGGGTTGATCGGATGAAAATACTGGAAAACGAGAATGTGCCGACTCTACAAGGGTATGTAAAATATCCAGTAACTGATCATCTTCTTGTAAGCTGATCATTGAAGTTCGTGGGGTCATAACCTCACGAATTTTTGTTGCAGGAAGGTCAAGTACGCCTTCAAGCATTGCAACAGTATCGGGTTCTAAAAAACGACGTGAATCTTGTACTAATTTTAGCAGTTCGTCGCGAGTTTCGGGTGCAGTGCTTAGCCATTTGCGTAAGCCACGCATGCCCCACGACGGGCCTGATTCCTCGTGCATGATCTTTCCTAAAGACTCTTAATATCTAAAAAAACGAATTTTATCATACCCGAGAAAATCTAGATGTCTATCTCTAAAATTGCTGTATTGCATGAATGTATAGGTCATTTTGCATGCTTATCTTGAACTGTATTTTTAAGCGAATGACGGTATTTAAGTTTATGTTAAAATAGCGAGGATTTTTATTACAGAGTTTACCGATGTCTGAACCGCTTGCTATACCAACTATTCAGCTGAATACACGAGGGCTACGTTGTCCTGAGCCTGTAATGATGTTGCATCAAGCGATTCGTAAATCTAAAGCGGGTGATGTGGTGGAAGTGTTTGCCACCGATAATTCAACTTCATGGGATATTCCAAAATTCTGTATGCATTTAGGCCATGAATTATTATTACAAGAAGAAGTGTTAGATGAAGCGGGCAACAAAGAGTTTCATTATTTGGTCAAGAAAGGCTAATTCAGAATATTGTGTTCTTCATTTTAAGATGACATAAAAAATCCCCTCGAAAGAGTAATGCCAGTCAGTTAAGGGTTTTAGAAATAAAGTCCTTAGTTTTTAGTTATTCATGACGGAGTCTTATATTTTTTAAGTCAAATACTTGGAGCTCATCTATTACTTTGGATAAGCCCAAATGAGAAGCAGAGCTTCGCAAGAAAGGCATCTTGCGGCGCAGTGCGCCTCACCGCAAAACTCGCCAAATCCCTTTTATTGATTAATAAATCGCAGAAACCGTACTTTTTTAAAATAGTTTTGCCTCGAACAGTTGCGGATGACGTTTCCGCGTGTCGAATAACATCATGAATTTAAAAAATAAAATGCCAGTCAAGTTCTGAACTGACTGGCATTACCTCGAAAGGGGATTTTTTATTGAATATTACATATTCGGGTATGAGAGGCACTGCCTCGCAAGGATTACCCTACATATTAGGGTAATTAGGACCACCGCCACCCTCAGGCGTGACCCAAGTGATGTTTTGCGATGGATCTTTAATATCACAGGTCTTACAGTGGACACAGTTGGCTGCATTAATTTGGAAGCGTTTAGAACCGTCGTTTTCTTCCATAATTTCATACACACCAGCAGGGCAGTAACGCTGAGCAGGCTCATCCCATTTTGGCAAGTTGACATTGACTGGAATAGAAGCATCGGTCAGTTTCAAATGTGCAGGCTGATTCTCTTCATGTACGGTATTGGATACAAATACAGAAGACAAACGGTCAAAGGTCAGTTTGTTATCAGGTTTTGGATAGTTTGGTTTGAATGTAGATGCATCTACCGTTTTCAATGCGCTGAAATCAGGCACTAAGTCATGCAATGTAAATGGCACTTTAAAGATGTTTTGATCGATAAAGTTAAATGCGCCACCAATCCATTGACCAAACTTGTGAAATGCAGGACCAAAGTTACGTGAGTTATGTAACTCTTCTTTCAGCCAGCTGTTATTGAACTTGTCGGTATAAGCCGTTAACTCTTTAGCAAAGAAGTCTTCACCTTCAGTGACACGGGCAATGGCAAGATCACCACCTTTTTCTACACCGGCAGCAATCGCTTCAAATACTGCTTCCGCGCAAAGCATGCCAGATTTCATCGCAGTGTGAGAACCTTTGATTTTAGCAAAGTTCAAGAAACCTGCATCATCACCAATAAGCGAGCCACCTGGGAAGGTGAACTTTGGTAAGGCATTAATTCCGCCTTTGGTAATGGCACGTGCACCGTAAGAAATACGTTTCCCACCTTCAAAATATTGCTTGATCAGTGGATGGGTTTTCCAGCGTTGCATTTCTGCAAATGGATACATGTTTGGATTGGTGTATGACAAGTCAACGATCAAGCCTAAAGTCACTTGGTTATTTTCCGCGTGGTATAACCACCAACCACCTGAAGAACCTGTTTCATTTAACGGCCAACCGGCACCATGCATCACCAAACCTGGCTTGTGTTTCGCAGGGTCGATTTCCCACAATTCTTTAATCCCGATACCGTAGTGCTGCGGATCAGCATCTTTATCCAAATCAAACTTAGCGATCAGGCGCTTGCCTAAGTGACCACGGCAACCTTCAGCAAAAATTGTATATTTCGCGTGTAGTTCATAACCTGGCGTAAAGTTGTGCGTCGGTTCGCCATCTTTACCAATGCCCATGTCACCCGTTTGAATGCCTTTGACTGTACCATCTGCATGATAAAGGATTTCAGACGCAGCAAAACCTGGGAAGATGGATACTTCAAGTTCTTCCGCTTTAGTACCTAACCAACGAACCACGTTACCCAGCGAGATGACATAGTTGCCATCATTATGCATGCTTTTTGGCACCATCCAATGTGGCGCTTCTTGTGATTTTTCATCAGACAATAAGAAATACGTTTTGTCTTCAGTCACTGGAACATTTAAAGGTGCACCTTCTTCCTTCCAGTTCGGGAACAACTCATTCATGGCACGAGGTTCAAGAACTGCACCCGATAAAATGTGCGCACCAACTTCAGAGCCCTTTTCCACGACACAAACGGATAAATCTGGAAGGTTGTTTTCAATTGCAAGTTGACGAATTTTGATTGCTGCAGAAAGACCAGCAGGTCCTGCACCAACGATGACTACGTCAAACTCCATCGCTTCACGTTCGATGTGTTCCATGTAGGACTCCTCATAGTATTTGAAGGTGGCAACCGTAGTTATTTCACTCGGTGCTGCCATGAGTGTTCTTAATGCCCAGACACAATTTTATTATCGTGTCTATTATATTGTGGGCTAGTATAGTTTTAAACCTTGATCTAGCCAATTGGCTGAATCATCTTATTTTTCCGTCAGCAGGGGTATTTAGTTATGTTGAATCCAAATAATTCACCAAATCCGACGAAAGAAGTAGCTATTGCTGATGATAAAAATTTAATGGGTATTGCACAATACTTAAAAGATGCACAGACCGGTCACAAAAGGTCAATACCCCCATTAGACCAATTTAACCCAAAGCATTGTGGCACAATGGATTTAAAGGTAAAAGCCAATGGAGAATGGTGGCACGAAGGTCAATTGATCAAACGTCAAGCCTTGATTGACTTGTTCTCAACTGTACTTTGGAAAGAAGAGGGTAAGTTCTACCTAAAAACTCCAGTCGAACAAATTGAAATACAGGTAGAAGATGAACCTTTATTGGTGAATCAGGTCGATCAAGTGGCAATAGATGGGAAAAATTACCTTCAACTGACCACCACCAATCAAGATATTGTCATAGTAGATGAAGCACATGCTATTTTTATGCGGGATTATTCTGCCGATGATGGGCAGGTCGAACACCGTCCTTATGTACATGTGCGTTTTGGTATTAACGCTTTAATTCAACGCTCTGCTTTTTTTCATTTAATTGAAATGGGGCAGCTCCTTGAAAATGCGCAAGGTGATACCATCTTAAGCCTACAAAGTGGTGATTTTTACTTGCAATTAGGCACATGAGGTTTAAGCTTTGTTCTCCCCCTCTTTTTTGAACTGCTGAAAGTGAAGCTATGACAGCCATTCATCCTATTTCTCCTTTAATAGACCCAATGCCTAAGGCGCAACCGAATGCACCGATTGGGATTTTTGACTCTGGAATAGGTGGGTTGTCGGTGGCACAGGAAATCGCTCGATATTTACCGAAAGAACGAATTCTCTATTATGCAGATACTGCCCATGTGCCTTATGGGCCACGTGATGATCAGGATATTCGTGAATTGACTGCTCAAGCGATTGAATGGTTATATCGGCAAGGTTGTAAAGTCGCGGTAGTGGCATGCAATACGGCATCTGCCTTTAGCCTTGATTATTTACGTGATCATTATGGTGAAGACTTCCCGATTATTGGCTTGGTGCCTGCTTTAAAACCAGCGGTATTGCACACCAAATCAAAAACGGTGGCTGTACTGGCAACGCCAGCGACATTTCGCGGCAAATTGATTCAAGAAGTCATGCAGCGTTTCGCACTTCCTGCTCAGGTCAATGTCATTCCTGTGATCTGTCTTGATTTAGTGCCCTTTGTGGAAAGTGGTACACAAATGAGTGTGGAATGCTTAGCTGTCTTAAAAGAAATATTACAACCTGTAGTGGAGCAAGGTGCTGATTATTTAGTCTTGGGTTGTACCCATTATCCCTTCTTAAAACCTGCAATTGAGTCTATTTTTGGTCAGAAACTGACATTAATTGACTCTGGTGTACCAGTTGCGCGACAAACAGCCCAAATTTTGATTAAAAATGAGTTATTATTTGAACAAGATCAAAATGATGGTTTGCGTATTGAATGTCATGTCAGTGGCAATAACGCAGAAAGTTTAAAAACTGTGTTGCAATACCTAATTCAAGATGATTTAACTTGGGATATTCGTAATATTACTGTTGAATAAGCGGTGAAACGCGACTAGTCTCTTGAAATATAGTATAAAAAATAACTTTTAGATTAGGGTCATCGGATTACAGCACAACTGCTAAGCATGGCTAAAGTTGAAGGTGTAATGTGCAATTGGAAGAGGATAACCAAATGCTCGATAAGCGTTATCAGGTTTTTATTTCTACTTCTGGCAGCGAAATGCAGCCAGAGCGTATTGTTTTAGCTCAAACTTTAGTGGGTATGGGGTTCTTTTCGTGGGGCTTGGAACAAAGGACACCTTTAAGTACTGCATTTGCACGTCGTCAAATTGACGATTGTGACTATGTGGTGATTCTTTTGGGCAGCCAATATGGCGAGCAATCAGTGTCTGGTGTTGGCTACATGCATTTAGAATATATCTATGCGGTGACCAAACAGAAACCTATTATTATATTTATGCATGAAGACCCATTATCTCGGGATTCGTCTTTGCATGATCAAAAGCCAGAACTATGTGATAAGTTTTTAGAGTTCCGTAAATTATTACAACAAGAAGCGGATCAAATTTTTACCTATCGCAGCATACGTGATTTAGAAATGGCAGTACGTTTTAATATGCCGCAGATGTTAGAACGCTATCCTGTTTCAGGCTGGGTGAGACCGCAGAACACCCAATTATTGCATGATGAAATTGATCAACTGAAAGTAAAAATTGAGCAACTTGAAACTGAAGTAGGTAAGCGTGAGGTCGATCCATTTTTAACTTTGCAAAAAGTTTCGATGCATGAAGTATTTGCTTTTGAATATCGTATGCATGCTTATCAGGACGGTAATTTTAAAGAACTGAAAATTCAAAAGAAACTGACTTGGGCACAGTTACTGAGTATTTTAGGCACCATGTTTACCAACCCAACACCAGAAGAATATTTTTCTAAATGTATGAATGAATATTTAAATGATTCTGGTTTGGCAGATGCACGGCTAGAAATGCCTCGTGCACATGCGGTTGCACGATCACAAATCAATATTCGGGCATTGCACAGCATTAAAATGCAAATGCGCCAAAATGACTGGATTATTCAATCTGGACGAGATGACCGTCAACGTATGTTGTGGCAGTTAACGCCGAAGGGACAGAAATTGCTGGAAAGTAATTTACTGGATAATAATCGTGCTTTTCAATTTAATTCGTCCTATTAATTGATATGGAGAAGGTGTAGAAAACTGTTAAAATAAACCCAGTTTATTCATGTTGGAAAAGGGTTTGATGTTTTCTGCACCTAAAGCGAAAGTCACCATTATTTTGGCTAATTTGGGTACGCCAGACGAACCCACTGCTGTTGCAGTCCGCCGTTTTCTGAAGCAATTTTTATCCGATCAGCGTGTGATAGAAATTCCAAAACCAATTTGGCAAATCATTTTAAGACTCTTTGTTTTACCCTTTCGTCCAAAACGTGTTGCACATGCCTATGCAGTGGTCTGGGGGCAAGATTCACCCATGCGTGAAATTGTCTTGCAACAAGTGCAAGCGGTTCAACAGCAATTGACTCAAGATTATCCGCAATTTGAATTAAATGTAGTGCCTGCCATGAGCTATGGCAATCCGGGGATTCAAGATTTACTGCAAAACTTAAGTGCAAATGTGCAAGATCACATTATTCTATTGCCTTTGTTCCCTCAATATTCAGCCACATCTACCGCACCACTTTATGATGCGATTGCGAAATGGATACTAACTCAGCGTAATTTGCCGGGTCTATCGATGATTCGTGATTATTATCAGCATCCTTTATATATTCAGGCATTGGCGCAAAGTGTGCGTAATTATCGAGCAGAGCATGGCAGTGCGGAAAAATTATTGATGTCATTTCATGGTATTCCACAGCCTTATGCCGATAAGGGCGATCCCTATGCTGATCGTTGTCATATCACAGCACAATTATTGGCTCAGGCTTTGAATTTAGCAGAGAATCAGTGGGCGATTAGCTTCCAATCACGTTTTGGTAAACAGGAATGGGTTAAACCTTATACCGATGTCATATTGCAGCAATGGGCAGAGCAAGGCGTGAAGTCGGTACAGATTATGAGTCCTGCTTTTTCAGCAGATTGTTTAGAAACGCTGGAAGAATTGGCGATTCAAAACGCAGACTTGTTTAAGTCAGCAGGTGGTCAAGACTACGCTTATATTCCAGCTTTAAATGTCGATGCAGATCATTTGGCATTGCTCACAACTTTGCTTCAAGCTAATCTTGATGCATTAACGCAGACATTAGCGCACTAATCTTATCGAGGTTTCACCATTATGTTGCAAGTCAAAATTGTTCCTGTCACGGCATTTCAACAAAACTGTTCAATTGTCTGGGATGCCGAGACTAAAGAAGCAATTTTGATTGATGCTGGTGGCGAAGCTGAGAAGTTAAAAGCTGAAATCGATGCTTTAGGTTTAACGGTAAAAGCCTTATGGCTCACGCATGGACATTTAGACCATGCAGGAGCAGTCGGTACATTAAGCAAAGTCTGGGATGTTCCTGTGATTGGGCCGCATAAAGAAGATGCTTTTTGGCTCGATATGATCCAAGAAGTATCTGCTAAGTATGGTTTTCCTATTCCAGAAAAAGTGCAGGTGAATCAGTGGTTAGAAGGCGGGGAAGTTTTAAAGTTGGGTGATGAAGAATTTGAAGTTCGCTTTGCACCAGGACATACCCCAGGTCATGTGATGTTTTATAACAAAAATTATGCTCTGCTTTGGACGGGTGACGTACTGTTTAAAGGTTCAATTGGTCGTACAGATTTTCCGCGTGGTAATCACCAACAACTGATTGATTCGATTAAACGTGAGTGTTTTAGCTTACCTGACGAAACGCAATTTATTTCAGGTCATGGGCCAATCAGTACCATTGGTTTTGAAAAGCAACATAATCCGTTTGTTGTAGGTAAAGCGGGTTAATTCGCAGAATGATGGTAAAAAGGTCTGTATATACAGACCTTTTTTATCGCTATTTATTTAAATTATTAGAATTGATCTTCTTCACGACCACCATCGGCTTGTGGTGCATCTTGAGTTGGAAGTTTATATTCATCATTTGCCCACGCGCCTAAGTCAATCATTTTACAGCGCTCTGAACAAAAAGGACGGAACTCATTGCCTTCCCAAGTTGAAGGTTTGCCACAACGTGGGCAAGGGAAAGTGCGAGTCATGTGATTCTCCAGATAAAAATGATGATTCGATTAGGCAAATACAGTCGCTCTTGCTAGACTTGAGCCGATTTTTGTTAGTTTGATCTGATTATGCCAATTCGTCAATTTCAAGCACAGCGTATGCATGCGCCTCGTGATTTTCAAATGATCAGCCCAGATCCCATTTGTGTGGAAATTGGCGCGGGTAAGGGTAAACATGCTTTGTTATTTTCGGGACAAAATCCTGAAAAAAAATTAGTGGCGATTGAACGGACACGTGAAAAATGTCTCGCCATGCATAAGCAGCATGTCCTAGAAGGACAAGCTAATTTACAACCGATTCATGCCGATGCAATGCCGTGGATTGTACATGCATTGCATCCTGCTCAAGTACAGCAGTTTTTTATTTTATATCCAAATCCAGAGCCACATAATCCAGCGCAGCGCTGGTTAAATATGCCATTTTTTGAATTTTTATTGTCACGTTTACAGGTTGGTGGAACAGTTACTTTAGCCAGTAATATTGCTGAATATATAGCTGAAGCAGAGCAGCAGTTAATAGATGTCTGGAAATTACCTTTTGTTAAGGAAGTGATTGCTGAAACCTCAGCTCGTACACATTTTGAAATTAAGTATTTAGAGCGTGGTGAATTGTGTCAGCAGCTGATCATCACCAAACCAGAAGGTTATCGCACCCATTTTGACGATTTTATGCCTTTACAGGGGCAGAATGCAGCTCAGCAAACAGATTTAGCTGCTGCTCCTCCAAAAGCTGAATGAGTCACTGATGAAAAAGCGAGTTGCAATTATAGGTGCTGGTCCTGCGGGTCTCATGGCTGCGGAAGTTTTAAGCCAGTCCGATTATGAAGTGCATGTTTATGAACAGAAACCTTCGGCTGCGCGTAAGTTTTTAATGGCGGGTAAAACAGGCTTAAATATTTCCCATGCCGAACCTGTGGCACAATTTATTGAGCGCTATGATCAAGCAGAATGGCTTGAACCGTGGGTGAGACAGTGGGATGCCGTCTGGATTCAAAGCTGGATGAAAGATTTGGGCATTGAATCCTATATTGGTTCATCTGGGCGGGTTTTCCCCATTGAAATGAAAGCCGCCCCGTTATTGCGTGCATGGCTTAAACGCTTGCAGCAACAGGCTATTCAATTTCATTATCGGCATCAGTGTTTAGACTTAAATGCAGCTATATTGACGGTCAAAGATTTAGTTAGTGAACAGGTTGCAGTACAGCATTTCGATGCAATCGTGCTGGCCTGTGGTGCGGTGTCTTGGTCAAAATTAGGCAGTGATGGTGCATGGCAGCAATGGTTAGCAAAGGGTGAGATTGAAGCCTTTCAAGCCAGCAATGCAGGCGTTGAACATCAATGGTCTAAGTTTATGCAACCTGTATTTGGTCAACCGTTAAAGCGGGTTGAAGCATGGGTGGATAATCAAGCTAAAACCATGGGTGATATTGTCATTAGCCATTATGGTTTAGAAAGTGGTTTGGTCTATAAGCAAGGTCGTGCATTGCGTGAGCAAGTGAAAAATGGTCAGACGATGCAGTTATATTTGGACTTACTGCCCGATCAAACCATTGCGCAGTTAGCCCAAAAATTACAACCCAGTAAAAAGCAGTCGCTCAGCAATGTCTGGCGTAAGGCTGGATTAGATTCAGCTAAAGCCAGTTTAGTCCGTGAATTGGTTGCCAAAGAGTTCTGGCATGATCCCTTGGCGTTGGCACAAAAGATCAAACATCTACTGATTCCTTTCACGGGTTTTCGCCCGATAGAAGAAGCGATTAGTTGTGCTGGCGGAATAAAACGTGAGGTACTGACCGAACAGCTGCAATTGCGTTCAAATCCACAGGTCTTTTGTTGTGGGGAAATGTTGGATTGGGATGCACCGACGGGCGGCTATTTATTGACGGCTTGTTTTGCTACAGGTCGTGCCGCAGCTGAGGGTGTGCAAAACTATCTTTTTGCTCAAAAATAGTCGTTGATTTTTTGAAGCATGATCAGAAATATGCTAGCTTAAAAACTCCCTTATGATAAAAAATGAAGTCGTTTATGGCTGAAGACAATCGATATACAGGAAGTTGTTTGTGTGGCGGTCTGCGCTATGAAATTCAAGGTAAAATAGGCGACATTATTCAGTGCCATTGCCAAAAATGCCGTAAAGCCAATGGCACTGCTTTTGCAACCAATGCGCCCATTCAAAAAGCAGATTTTAAAATTGTACAAGGTGAGCATTTACTGAAAAAATTTCAATCGACCACAACCACTCAGCGTTGTTTCTGTGCCGATTGTGGCTCACCGATTATCAGCATTAAAGCGGAAACACCTGATGTCTACCGTTTACGTATCGGGACCTTGGATACAGCACTGACACAAACGCCAACACAGCATATTTTTGTGGCTTCTAAAGCAGAATGGGATACGATTTTCGATACTTTTCCGCAATATGCTGAGCGAGCATAATGTTTTGCTAGCAGCTGCCAAAATGGGTCACGTGATTAATGCTGATCAGTTAAGGGGCTTCAAACTCCTTAGCTTTTTTAGTTATTCACGACGGAGTCTTATCTTTTTAAGTCAAATGCTTGGAGCTTGTTTGGTTCTTTGGTTTAGCCCAAATGAGAAACTCAAAATATATTTTGAGTTCGCAAGAAAGGCATCTTGCGGCGCAGTGCGCCTCACCGCAAAACTCGTCAAATCCCTTTTGTTGATTAATTAATCGCAGAAACCTTACTTTTTTAAAGTAGTCTTGCCTTGCGCTGCAAAATAAAGCCGTACTTTATTTATTGCTCAAGTTGCGGATGACGTTTCCATGTATCTAATAACATTATGAATTTAAAATAAAAAACCAGTCAATTTCTTAACTGACTGGCATTAATCAAGTAATCCTTTTTTTATGAGGCTGATTTTGTTGATTCAGGTTGCGCCATTTCAGGATATTGCGATTGCCAATGTTCAAGTTGTTCTTGGGCATGTAAAAACTCACCTAAGCCTTTAACTTGATCCTCTGACTTTTTCAAATCAACTGCTTTAGTTTCTTTTTTCTCATCATAAAGTTTGGCTTGTATTTGCCAATATTCTGCAATTAAGCCTTGAATATAACGACCTTGCGCCGTTTTTAAATCCAGTTCTTTTAACATGTTAAGTGCCGACTGGACATTGTCACGTTTGCGATAATATGCAAATTCGTCGCTGAGGGAACCAGCTTCTTGCATTTTGCTCAGCTCATCTTCCATGTCATCGCTCATTTGCGTAAAACGTTGATCAAAGTCGGTCAATAAAGCGATATCGTGCTGGTCATCTGGCGTTTTTTCAAAAGCTTTCACCGGTTCGGTAATTAACTCCTGCATGACTTTATCTTCAGGCTGGATTTTGTCATTTTCAGCCATGCTATTTTTACTGTTATCACAAGCACTGATTAGCAGGCTTGAGCAGAGTAAAAAAGGAAAACCAAGTTGTTTTATTTGCAGTTTATTCATGATCATTCCTTTATTTTTTTCATCAATTTTTTAAAGTCATAAGCATAGGTTAAATAGGGAAAAGCAATTTCATCTTGAGATTGTTTTCCAGTGTACTTGAAAACAATCTGTTCAAATTGGGTTTTTAACCGTTGTTGTTGGTGCTCTGGCATTGCTGCGATAAAACTGGTTGAAAGTAAGCGTTTAGAAACGACATTTTCCACAGTACCAATATGCGCTTGTTGAAAGGTCTGTACATGCTCCAGTTGAAACAATATTTGCTGCTCAAAGACCTTTTTCCATTGACCACTATGATAACGAGGTGTGTTACCCTCCAAAGGTTCAATGACATCTGCAAGGGCTTTGACCCAATCGACCTGTATATCACGTTGATTCCAAATCAGGGCCAAATGTCCTGTGGGTTTGAGCACATGATGAATTTGCTGTAATGTTTCAAAATTGGCAAACCAGTGGAACGATTGTGCACAGATTACAGCATCAAAACTATGTTTGGTTAAGGGCAGCTGGTCGCTCGATACTTGTAGTGTCTGAACGTCTGGATAGGCGCTTTGCAATTGTGCCAACATTTCCTGAATCGGTTCAATTGCGGTAATGTGTTTTGTGATCTGTTGTAAGTAAGGTAAGAATTTGCCAGTACCCGAACCTAGATCAATCACCCGTGATTTTTCATCAAGTTGAAGCTGATCTTGCAGCCAATGTACGATGTCTGGTGGATAACTGGGGCGAACCTGTTGATAGAGTTCTGCCGCTGAACTGAAGCCTTTTTGAGCGGCTGGATGTAGTGATTGTGTCATATTTTGCGCTTTTTAATCTTCTTAGCATCTATAAAATAACATATTCGCTTTTGGTAAATAGGCAAGCTGTCTATTTGTTTTATTGACTCTAAAAACAAGGGCCGATTTGCTTCGGTGTGGAAATGGAAAAACACATTATTTTTGAAGACGAACAAATTCGTGCAATTTTTTTAAAAGGTTCATCCGATGAGCTGATTTTCTCTTTTGGCGACTTAATTACGCGCGCCAAAGGATTGTCGATTAATGCTGAAAAGTCACTTTCTAAACATGGTTTTAATGTCATTGGCATTATGCCGAAGCAGAAATCGTGGTTTCCTGAAAGTTCAATGCGTCAGATGTTTGCCGAAATTCAAGATTTGATTGCACCCTTTAAAATACGCATTGGCTATGGCGGTTCAATGGGCGGTTATGCCGCGATTAAATATTCGAATTTACTTGATTTAAAGCGTGTGGTTGCCCTAGTACCACAGTATTCAATTAATCCTGACGATGTTAAAGACCCGCGTTACAACATGTTTTTTCATGCAGAATTGAATGCAAACATGCAAATCCAACCACAAGATGTTTCTGCTGAACGTGAATATATTGTGATTTATGATCCCTATTGTCCAGAAGATCGTGCGCAATACTTAAAGCTTGAACAGGTTTTACCGCAAATTCATACCTTGAAATTACCTTTTACTGGGCATGATGCCATTGCGGTATTGGCCAGTTCTGAGTTATTGCATGACTTTCTGTTACATGATTTTGATGCACCCTATTTTTATAAAAAAATCCGTCAGGTCAAAAAGAACAGTAAATTTTATTATCGTAAAGTCATTGAAAATTTATTGCCGCGACATAAAAATGCCTTGGGTTCAATTTTAATTAACAATGATTTACAGCTCGATAACCAATTTTTTGATTCAAAGCTCAAACAAATGCTATTAAGAGAATTGTTGAGCAATAAGAAAGTGAGTAAGCAAGATCTACTCAAACTGGGTATACAGCTTAATTTACCGCAAGAAAACCGCAGTCAGTTACTTGACTCTTTTGGTCATGGTTTGGTCTTTAATGTGATTAGCCAAAAAATTGAAAGTTATGCAGCCAGTGCTATAGCGCTAAATCATAAATTTTTGATTCCAATTTTTGCCAAAGGCAGTGCTCTGGTACAAATTACTTTAAATGATCAACGCTACGTTGTGGCAATGAATGATCGACAGGTCATGAAATTATTTAAAGAACAAGAGCCTTTAACCGTGGGCATGCATCCCATTGTAATGAAGAAATATAGCGACTACTATTTGCTCAGTTATAAGCATTTAAACTTAAATAATAATGAATATGGCGGTCATGATTTTATTGAAGACGCGCCTGAAACTGCTCAATTCGTGACGCAACCTGAACAACCTTAAGCTTACAATTGTTGATAAAAATAAACGCGACTTTAGTCTGGTTTTTGACCACTTGCTTTATATTTTAATCGGTCTAAGATAGAAAATATAAGGCAAGTTCAATTTGTTAAATGTCGAAGAATAAATAATAAAGGATGCTTAAGGATGAAGCGTGATTTTATACCGACCGTGTTTTTAGCCATACTTGCGCTATTGCTACCTTCTTATGCATTTGCCCAGATTCCAGATAGCACGTATATCATTATGGGTAGTGGATTACTCTTGGTTTTCGCCTTGGCAATGTATGTGTTTAGTCAAATACGCAAGTCTATTCAAGTCCATATTAATAAACCCGCTAAATAGTGGGTTTCTTCATAATAGATGTTTGAGTTTAGTTGAAAGATATAACAAATTTGGCTTTTAATCTTTAAAATGAATCTGTAGATTTTGATCAAAATTAGCCAAGGAATGCTCAATGAAAGCCGTATTTTTAGATTATGAATCACTCGATCAACATGATTTGGACTTGAGCGCACTAGAGGCCAGTTTTGACACGTTAAGTTTATATCCAAGCACAAACCAAGCGCAGTTATTAGAGCGTGTGCAATATGCGGATGTCATCATTAGTAATAAAGTGATTGTGGATGCAGCAACGATTCGACAATGCTCGAATTTGAAACTGATTTTAATTTCTGCAACAGGCACTAATAATATTGACCTGATTCAAGCACGTGCGCAGGGTATTGTGGTGTGTAATTGTCAGGGATATGGCACTTCTGCTGTGGCTCAGCATACCTTAACTTTAATGTTGGCTTTAGCCACCTCCTTAATTCAATATGATCGTGTGGTGCAGCAAGGGCAATGGAATAAATCACCCATTTTTTGTTTGTTGGATTTCCCCATCATTGAACTGGAAGGCAAAACTTTGGGAATTTTAGGCTATGGTGAGTTGGGGCAAGCCGTGGCTAAATTAGCCGAAGCCTTTGGTATGAATATCTTAGTTGGGGCTTTGCCAAATCGCCCATCTGATAGCAGTCGTATTCCTTTTGCAGCATTATTGCCTCAGGTTGATTTCCTCAGTCTGCATTGTCCATTAACAGAAGATACCCGCAATTTGATTGATGCCAAGGCCTTTGATGTAATGAAACCGAGTGCATTTTTAATTAACTGTGCACGTGGCGGAATTGTCAATGAAGCAGCCCTTGCTGATGCCTTAGTTCAAGGAAAAATTGCAGGTGCGGCGACTGATGTATTGACGGTTGAACCCCCGAAAGAGGGCAATATCTTGTTAGATCATCATCTTCCCAACTTAATTATTACTCCGCATAGTGCATGGGGGAGTGTAGATGCACGTCAGCGTATTGTGCAGCAGATGGAGGACAATGTTGCTGCTTTTAAAGCAGGACAGCCCATTCGACAAGTGAATTAACCGACGCTCTGCGCAGCTTTCTTCCAAATAAAAAAGAGAGGCTAGATGAATTATAAATTTATGCTTCCATTACTTTGCATTTGTGGTGTTTCTATTGTCGGTGTTGGAACTGGCATAGACTCAACAGGGATAGATGACTGGCTTAAAGGACGTGAAACAATTGGTGCAGGCTGTGCATTTGGGCTACTGATAATACCATCTTTGGTTTCATTGATTTTTCTGTTGACGGTTGCTGCGGCTTGCTGAGATTTCTCTTTTGCAAGCACTGAAGTCTCAGTTGCCAACGTTTTGCTTTCTTCCCAAGCATTGTCAACTTTAGGTTTTACTTTGGCGATGCCTCTTTGCGCTGCATGATCGACTTTATCCGCCGTGTTTTGTGCAACTTGTTGTGCTTTATGTCCCAACACTTTAAAGATATTCGGGTTATCGCCATAAGTAGGTGCTGTTTTAGGTGCTGGCGCTGTTTCTGCTGCCGAGGTACTTTGGATAAAAAGGTAAGTGGATGCTAAAATTACACTGCTGAATAGTGCTGTTTTCATCAGTTTCATATCTGTATTTATTCCTTTCATTGTGTCGCGATTATCTAGATTCTAGATTTATTGTAATCGCGAATGAAGCGGTTAAAGCAAAATATGCTGAAATTGATACAGCCTTACAACATGCTTATACATTTACTCCTACAGTGTGAATGGTGTAATAAAAAAGCCCCCATTTTCTATAAAAGAGGGCTTTTAGGACTATGTCAGAAACCTATTATTCACATTGTGCGAGGGCTTCTTTTGCAAAGTAGTTACGTAGAGCAAGGAAGTTCTTTTGTACCGTTGCATCGTGTAGGTCAAAATTAGTTGCAGTACTTGTACCATCTTTTGCAAAGCTTGCAGAACCGCCCGAAATAAGGGTTAAATTTTTAAATGACCATTGTTCTACAGACTTGCCAGCTTTAAGGTTCCCAGTAAATTCAATCACGCATTTGTCACTAAATTTAGTCAATTTGGCTTTGTTATTGGTGGTGTCTGGATAAACATCTAAGTTTTCTATTTCTTGTAGTACACCCGTTGCAAGTTGTGGGATCTTGGGTGTAGATGTACATGCAGTAAGAGCAACGCTAGCAAGACCAGTCAAAATAAGAGTTTTAAGTTTCATAATATTCTTTGTTGTTGAGTATTGTTAGTCTGAGTATATGAAATTGAAAGTGAATTGCCTATAAGTTTTGGTTTTATTGATGACGATTACGTTGTATATCTGTAGCTTGGCGGTTTCCCATAAATCATTGGACAGAAGAACAAAATGAGGTCGGTGAATCAATTTTTTACTGCTAGATCAATTTGCATAGTGTACAGATAATAAAAAAGCCACTGAATAGGTCAGTGGCTTTTTTGAATTTGGCGTCCCTACGGGGATTCGAACCCCGGTTACCGCCGTGAAAGGGCGATGTCCTAGGCCTCTAGACGATAGGGACTTATCGAGGCAACACAGGTAAAACTTGATATGGTGGAGTCAAGGAGGATTGAACTCCTGACCTCTACAATGCCATTGTAGCGCTCTACCAACTGAGCTATAACCCCCAGTCTGTGTGAGCGCAATATTAGGGGCATTGTGTTCACACGTCAACTATAAAATCAATTATGCCTCATCAACTGCATCATTTTTCGGCAATTTTAAGCTTTCATTGAGTTTTTCCCACACTTTCGCTTCTTTTTTGCTCGGACCACCGACCATTTCCAGTGCATGGCGTAAACGAGCAAAGGTTAAATCTGGGCCAATGGTGACCATAGACTGCATAACAGGGGTTGAACTGGTCGAACCAGCAATGGCAATAAAGAATGTAGGCATGAAATCGCGTAGCTTAATTTCCATTTGGGTCGCCAAATCCATCAAGGTTTGGCTAACGGTATCATTATTCCACGTAAATAAGCTTTCTAAACGCCAAATCGCGAATTGTAAGCTTTGGCGAACTTGTTCTTCAGACAATTTTTTGCTTTCAAACTGTTCTTTAGACAATTGTGGAAATTGATTGAAGTAGAAGCCCGCCCAATTCACTGCTTCAGACAATAAATTGATACGCGGTTGAATTGCCGCAGCAATGTCTTCCAACATTTTACGGTCTGCTTTCCATGCCAAAAGTGTATTTAACAATTCAGCAGGAGACAGGGCTTTAATCCATTGACCATTAAGCCAGTTGAGTTTTTCTACATCAAAGATTGGCCCACCCAGTGAGACACGTTTGATGTCGAAATGCTCAATCATTTCTGCCAAAGTGAATTTTTCACTTTCATCAGGCATTGACCAGCCCATACGAGCTAAATAGTTCAACAATGCTTCTGGAAGTACACCAATGTCTTTGTAGTAATTGATTGAGGTTGGGTTTTTACGTTTTGATAATTTTGATTTATCTGGATTGCGCAGCAATGGCATGTGGCAAAGCACAGGCATGTCCCAACCAAAATATTGATACAGCAACTGGTGTTTAGGCGCAGATGGAATCCATTCTTCACCACGAATCACGTGGGTAATTTGCATTAAATGGTCATCAACTACATTGGCTAAATGATAGGTCGGTAAACCATCTGTTTTAAGCAGAATTTGCATATCCACTTGCGCCCATGGAATTTCCACTTCACCACGGAGCATGTCATTGAATTGACATGTACCTTCAGCAGGAACTTTCATACGAATGACATGTGCTTCACCCGTAGCAAGACGAGTTTGTACTTCCGCTTCAGACAGTAATAAACCACGACCATCATAACGTGGGCTTTCACCACGTGCTTGCTGCTCGATACGCATTTGATCCAGTTCATCGCTTGTTGCGAAACAGTAGAAAGCATGACCTTTTTCAACCAATTCAAGCGCGTATTGCTTATAAATTCCCATACGTTCAGATTGGCGGTAAGGTGCATGTGGACCACCGATATCTGGGCCTTCAGACCAGTTTAAACCTAACCAACGTAATGAATCTAAAATCATTTTTTCAGATTCAGGGGTTGAGCGAAGTTGGTCAGTATCTTCAATACGAAGAATAAATTCCCCACAATGTTGCTTGGCAAAACATAGGTTGAATAAAGCAATATATGCAGTGCCTACGTGTGGGAAGCCTGTAGGAGAAGGGGCAATACGAGTACGAACAGTCATAATCAATATTTTTCAGAATGTGAATGGAAACTATTATAACGAAAAAGCCTAATCACTTAATGTTAAATTCAACATTGAAATGATTAGGCTTGATTGCAACGTCTTAAAGGGGAAGACGTTTTATCGTTATCTTAAATATTAAGAGTTATTTTGAGGAAATAGTGCTTGTACGAAGCGGGTGAATTTTTGATTTTGAGACGCAAAAAAGCTTTGTGTCGGTGCGACTTTAATTTCAGTGAGAATTTTTAAATCGTTATCGCCACGTAAAGTATTGCTCCCTTGCTTTTGCTGCTGCAGTGCTTTTTCAATCAATGATGAGCGTTCAGGAGCAAGTGTTACCTTTGCATCCGTAGCTTTAATAGCAGCCGTATGTCCCACTTGAGCCATCAGACCTAGAGTTAAACTTAAACTACATATTTTGATAAACTGTGTATATTTCATTTCAACTTTCCCCTTTTTCTACTGCCTTTTGGTACTGAAATTTACTAATAGCTTTTTTTATTCTAGCACCACCATTTAACCACATAAAAAAATATAAAAGTAGAACTAGGTCACATTCTTTTACAAAGTGATAAAAATGCATTGAATGTCATGACTTTGTATCAAAAAACTATGGATAGAACATGGAGATTTGTTCAGGTCATACAGATTAATCGGCATTTATTCTGTTTTTAGTCATAAAAATGCATACATCAGCATTTAAATGGATATCTATAAAACTGATTTTGAATGAATAAAACGATATAACCACATGATTGATAAAATTATTTTAGATTTATATAGTACTTAAGATCTTCAATAAGCGATGTATAAACATGAAAAAAATAATAGTGTCGACTCTTGTTGCTTTATTGGGTGGAATGACTTCACCGAGCTTTGCTGGAAAAGATTTTCTCAATGTTTCCTATGACCCGACCCGTGAATTCTATCAAGAATACAATCAGGCTTTTGGCACATTTTGGAAACAACGGACAGGGCAGGACATAGACTTTAAACAGTCGCATGGTGGATCGGGGAAGCAAGCGCGTTCGGTGATTGATGGTTTACAAGCCGATGTGGTGACCTTGGCTTTAGCCAATGATATTGAAGAAATTGTCAATGCAGGATTGATCCATAAAAACTGGCAAAAACAATTCCCGAATAATTCGGCACCGTATACCTCAACTGTGGTGTTCTTGGTGCGTAAAGGTAACCCTAAAAATATTAAAGATTGGAATGATTTAACCAAATCGGGCGTAGAAATTATCACACCAAATCCAAAAACGGGGGGTGCACCACGTTGGATCTATCTTTCAGCTTGGGGGTATGCTTTAAAACAGCCTGGTGGCGATGATGCTAAAGCAAAAGCATTGGTGACAAAACTCTACGGCAATGTGAAAGTGCTTGATTCAGGTGCTCGAGGTTCTTTAACTACGTTTGCTGAACGGGGTATTGGCGATGTGTTGTTGTCGTGGGAAAATGAAGCCTTACTGGCGACCCAAGGTTTGGGTAAAGACAAATTTCAGATTATTTATCCTTCAATTTCAATTCTAGCAGAGCCTTCCGTGGCCATTGTCGATAAAACGGTCGATAAAAATGGCAACCGTAATTTAGCCAAAGGTTATCTGAATTATTTATATTCGCCGAAAGGTCAGGATTTGGCGGCACAGTATTTTTTCCGTCCACGTAATCCACAAGTTGCAGCAAAATATGCTGCACAATTTCCAAAAATTAAACTTTTTACCATTGGTGATGTATTTGGTGGGTGGGCAAAAGCGCAGAAAACCCATTTTGTAAATGGTGCGATTTTTGATCAGATTTACAGCAGTAAGCAATAAATAAACAACCTGATTTTATTAAGTTTTAAGGATGTGGATAATAATTGTTATCCATTTTTATTATATGTAATTCATGAAATAGTATAAATATGGAATAAGTAAACTGTATTTGGAATTTCTAAACTAAAACAATAAATTAAAATAAAAGGCTCCAATTTTATAGTTTTTTCAGTAAGTTGAATGGATTGCGATTTATGATTTTATTTCATATATTTAGTACCAATGAAGATAACTTGTTTGTATCGTAATGAAAACTCAATTTAAAGCCTTATTCAGTGCAGCATTGCTGGCAACCGGCATTGCTTTTACTGCAACTTCTGCTCAAGCAGCAGATCGTGATTTTTTAAATGTATCTTATGATGCAACGCGTGAGTTTTATGATGAATTCAATCAATCCTTTGGTACGTATTGGAAACAGCGTACTGGTAATACGGTAAAGTTTAAACAGTCACACGGTGGTTCAGGTAAACAAGCCCGTTCTGTCGTTGATGGTTTGAAAGGCGATGTGGTGACTTTGGCTTTAGCTAATGATATTGAAGAAATTGTAAAATCTGGTCAAATTCAACCGGGTTGGCAAAAAGAGTTTCCACATAATTCTGCACCTTATACCTCAACCATCGTTTTCATGGTGCGTAAAGGCAATCCGAAGAATATTAAAGACTGGTCTGATTTAACCAAATCAGGCGTACAAATTATCACGCCAAATCCAAAAACAGGTGGTTTACCACGTTGGGTGTATTTATCGGCTTGGGGTTATGCGCTGAAACAACCGGGTGGTACTGATGCAACAGCCAAAGATTTTGTCGGTAAAATGTACCATAACGTAAAAGTGATGGACTCGGCTGCACGTGCATCAATGACTACATTTGCTGAGCGCGGTATTGGTGATGTCTTGTTGACTTGGGAAAATGAAGCCTTAGTGACGCAAAAAACCTTGGGTAAAAATAAGTTCGATATCGTCTACCCATCTATTTCAATTTTAACTGAGCCTTCAGTTGCTATTGTTGATAAGACGGTAGAGAAAAATGGCAATAAATGGTTAGCCAAAGGTTATATCAATTATTTGTATTCACCATTAGGTCAGGAGATGGCAGCAAAGCATTTCTATCGTCCACGTAATGCTAAAGTGTTGGCGAAATACAAAGCACAATTTCCGCCATTAAAAACATTCACGATTGATGAAGTGTTTGGTGGTTGGGCGCAAGCACAAAAAAACCACTTTGTGAATGGTGCAACTTTTGATCAGATTTATAATACACGTAAGTAACTGATTGACGTGTGATTTTAAAAGCTTCCGAAACGGAGGCTTTTTTTATGGCATATTGTGAAAAGTTGAAACGGTTTTCTCTATGGAAAGTAATATTTATCTACAAAAAGACGTTTGGAGCTTTATCAAAACAAGGTAATAATGTGCAGTTACACTTTTCATAGTATTGATTGAACCCTTATGTCGCATATTTCTGTATTACTTCACGAAACTGTTGATGCCTTATTGGCAGATAGAAATACAGGAATTTATGTAGACGGTACGTTTGGTCGAGGTGGTCATACACGTTTATTACTGTCTAAATTAGATGAAAATGCTCGTGTCTATGGTTTTGACAAAGACCCTCAAGCTTTAGAAACTGCGGCAATCTTAGAACAAGAAGACCCACGATTTAAAATTATTCATGCTAGTTTTGCCGATTTAAAACAAGAACTTGAAGTACGTGGAATTGGTTTGGTGGATGGCGTGATGGCAGATTTAGGGGTGTCTTCTCCACAGCTGGATCAGGCGGAACGTGGTTTTAGTTTTATGAAAGATGGTCCACTGGATATGCGTATGGACAATTCACAAGGTCCGACTGCGGCTGAATGGTTGGTCAATATAGAAGAAGAAGCTTTGGCCAATGTGATTTTCCAATATGGTGAAGAGCGTTATAGCCGTCGTATTGCCAAAGCCATTAAAGCAGCAGGTTATATTGATACCACCGCGCAATTGGCTGAAATTGTTAAAGTCGCGCATCCAAAATGGGAAAAAAAGAAGCATGCGGCAACACGAACTTTTCAGGGCATTCGTATTGCCATTAATAAAGAATTAGAAGATATTGAAGCATTCTTACCGCAAGCGGTTGAGGTGCTCAAAATAGAGGGTCGTTTGGCTGTGATTAGCTTCCATTCTTTGGAAGATCGTTTAATTAAACAATTTATTCAAAAAGAATCAACTTTAGCGGAAGATACCAGTTGGGGGATGCCACAAGAGCGGGAAGATACCCGTCGTTTAAAGAAAATTTCCCGAGTGCGTGCCAGTGAAGCAGAGATAAAAGCCAATTTTCGTTCACGTAGTGCATGGCTTAGAGTTGCAGAACGTTTAGCTTTAAAAGGCGAATAATGAAAACTGAAGTTGTTGAAAAGAAAACAGAAAAATTAACGATGAAAAAAATCATCGGTTATATCATTTTACTGGTCTTGGTCTTTGTGAGCGCACTTATGGTGGTATTTCAAGTATTTGAATATCGTCATGATTATCGTGAACTGAGTTCTTTTACCCGAGAAAAAGATGATCTTAATGCAGAGTGGGGACGGTTGTTGATTGAGCAACAAACCTTTGGTGCGACTGCACAAATTGGCACACGAGCGGTGACCCAATTACGCATGTATTCGCCACCTGCAGCACAGACCGTTGTAATTTCTTTACCAATGACTTCAGAAGATAAAAAATAAGGCTAGCGGTAATATGGTGGACAAGAGAAATAAGCAAGTACGTAAAAAGCAGTCTATTACAGAAAAAACAACACTGAGTGTCGATATGTGGCGTTTTTATCTGATGTGGAGTGTGGTTTTGCTCTGCTTCATCGCTTTGGTAGGACGTGCATTTTATGTGCAGATTATTAATAAAGACTTTTTGCAAAATAAAGCCAATGCCAATATTTTAAGAACTGAAAAAGTAAAGGCAATGCGTGGCGTGATTTATGATCGCCACGGTGTACCCTTAGCTATTAGTACGCCTGTCATGAAAGTGGTGATTGATCCACGTGATTATTTTGAAACTAAAAAACAATTTGAGCAAATTACTGCCGAACTGGCGAAAGATCCAACTAACCGTAAGCTGAAACGTCAATTACCCGATAAAAATTTAAACTTAGATGAACTTGCTGATGCGGTTGGACTTGATCGTGCCGAATTGAAAAAGAAAATGAACGAGCGTCCTCGTTCCCGTTATTTAGTCTTACAAAAAGAAATCCCACCTCAGCAAGCTGAACTGATTGCAAAACGTGAATTCCAAGGTGTATATACCGAAAAAAACTATAAACGTTACTATCCGCAGCCGCAGCCAAATGCACAAATTATTGGTTTAACCAATAGTGAAGGGATTGGAATTGAAGGTTTGGAGATGCAGCTCAATACTGTTTTATCGGGTCGTGATGGCGCACAGCAAGTTGTTCGTGATAAAAAAGGCAATCGTTTCAAAGACCCCGAAGTGATTAAAGAGGTGGAAGCCGGGGAAAATATCACCTTAAGTATTGATTCGCGTCTGCAATATATTATGTATCGTGAATTGACTGCTGCGGGTGTTGCCAATAATGCACGTTCAGCGACAGCGATTGCTGTGGATGTAAAGACAGGTGAAATTTTAGCCATGACCAGCTGGCCGTCTTATAATCCGAACGATAAAAAAAGTTTAGGCAATAAAGATGCCATGCGTAACCGTGGTGCTGTTGACTCATTTGAACCAGGTTCAACCATGAAGCCGTTAACAGTTTCAATGGCATTGGAAAGTGGAAAATATACTGCAAACTCAGTGGTGAATACCTCACCGGGTAGTATGCGTATCGGTAATCATACCATTCGTGATACCCATAATTATGGCGCGTTGACTTTAGGCGGCATCATTCAAAAATCATCTAACGTTGGCGTTGCGAAACTTGCCTTGTCCCTGCCTTATGCAACACTGCCAACCTTCTATAAACGGGTCGGTTTTGGACAGCGTTCAGCGGTGAAATTTCCGGGTGAAAGTGGCGGCTTAATTTTGCCACCGAGCAAATGGAATGTATCTGAAGTGGGAACCATGGCGTATGGTTATGGTCTAAATGCGACCGTATTACAAATTGCGGATGCTTATGCCATGCTTGCCAATAAAGGGGTCAAGGTTCCTTTAAGTTTATACAAATTAGAGCAACCACCGAAAGGTGAGCAAATTATTGATGCAAAAATTGCCGATCAAGTGCTCTTGATGATGGAAACCGCAACTTTGCCGGGCGGTACGGCAACCCGTGCCACGATTCCAGGCTACCGTGTTGCAGGTAAAACAGGTACGGCACATAAGTTACGTGCTGACCGAAAAGGTTATTCAACCAGTGAATATCGTGCCCTCTTTGCAGGTGTTGCGCCAGTGAGTGATCCACGTTTAGCGATGATTGTCGTGGTAGAAAATCCCCAAGGCAGTTATTACGGTGGTACGGTCTCTGCACCTGTATTTTCACGTGTGATGCAAGAGTCATTACGCCTAATGAATGTACCTTTAGATAAACCTTTAGATACTCCTAAAATCCAGTAATAGGTGATGAATGTCCATTACATTTCAAGAGCTCTACACTGCTGAGAAAATCACTGGCTGGATGGCTAGGCCATTCAGCGGTTTGAGTTTAGATAGTCGTAAAGTTGAAGCAGGGCAAATTTTTATTGCCCTGAATAGTTTTTCTCAGCCTGAAAAAACCTTGCAGTTTGCAGCCTCTGCTTTGGCAAATGGCGCTTTAGCGGTGGTCAGTGAGGTTGATTTAGGTTTAGAGCATAGTGTAGTTGTGCCGAACGTTCGTCATTTGATGGGACAGTGGCAAAAACAATATTTACAGGCAACAGCACCTGTACAAGTAGCACGAATACTTGCGGTTACAGGTACCAATGGAAAAACTACGATCTCTCGTTTAGTGGCTGAACTATTGATGCTACAAGGTCAAAAATGTGCAGTGATGGGCACGACAGGGAATGGTATTTTACCGAATTTAGAAGTTTCTTCGCATACGACATTAGATGCCTTGAATCTGCAAAATGCTTTGCATGAGTATGCACAACAAGGTGCTGCATTTGCTGCAATTGAAGCCAGTTCACATGGTTTGGAGCAGGGTCGTTTAAATGGCTGTGATATTGAAATTGCAGCCTATAGCAATTTAAGTCGTGATCATCTAGATTATCACGGCACGCTTGAAGCTTATGCTGAAGCAAAATCAGCTTTATTTAAATTTCCCTCTTTAAAAGTGGCGATTATTAACCTTGATGATGCACATGCAGAGATTATGCTGGATGCGGCAAAAGCCAATCCTGCACAGCCGAAAATTTTGACCTATTCAACCACGCAGGTTGCGGATTATCAGGTTGAAAATATTCAATATAGCTTGAATGGTGCAAATTTTAAATTGATTACTGCACAGGGCGAATTTACCGTGCAAAGCCCATTGTTGGGTCATTTTAATGTGGAAAATTTACTGGCAAGCTTGGTCAGTGCTGAACAGGCAGGCTTTGATTTGGCTGCATTAATTGCCGTGGTTGCGCAGTTAAAAGGTGCACCGGGTCGTATGCAGGTGATTCGTGATGCTGAGCGTTTATTTATTATCGACTATGCACATACCCCCGATGCTTTAACTCAAGTGTTGACGACCTTAAAACGTCATGTTGCGCAAAATTTATGGGCTGTGTTTGGCTGTGGTGGTGACCGTGATCGTGGTAAACGTCCACTCATGACTCAGGCAGCATTAGATGGCACAGACGTTGCTTTACTGACATCAGATAATCCACGAACTGAAGATCCAGAACAAATTTTTGCCGACATGAAAAATGGCATAGATTTTTCCACGCATATTGTTCATGAAATTCATGACCGCCGTGAAGCGATCAAATTTGCCGTCAATCATGCTCAGGTTGGTGATATTGTTGTAATTGCAGGTAAAGGTCATGAAAACTATCAGGAAATTGATGGCGTACGCCATTGGTTCGATGATGTCGTAGAAGTGCAGTCAGCCATTGATGCACAGCATCACAGTACAGATTCAGCATATCCGGCTCAATAGGAAAAATTATGCATACCTCGACGACAAGTACCGTAGCTTTAGAGCCTTGGACAGCAGATCTATTGCTTCAAGCGACACAAGGTTATTGGTTCAAGGATCAAGCCCCTGTGGGTGATATTAAGCGTATTTTGACTGATTCACGTCATGCAGAAGCTGGCGATGCTTTTTTAGCCCTCACAGGTGAGCGTTTTGATGCCCATGACTTTGTGGTACAAGTTGCCGCAAATGGCTGTCAAATCGCCATTGTGAGTCATCCTGTTGATGCTGATATTTGCCAGTTGGTGGTTGCTGATACTCGTTTGGCATTGGGTCATTTAGGTGCTTATCGCCGTGCGCAAAACACGCAATTAAAAGTGATTGCGTTAACGGGAAGTAGCGGTAAAACCACCACTAAAGAAATGCTCGGTAGTATTTTATCTCGTCTTGCGCCGACCTTGATTACACGCGGCAACTTAAACAATGATTTAGGTGTACCGATGATGTTGCTGGAGCTGCGTGCTGAGCATCAATATGCAGTCATGGAACTGGGTGCTAGTCATCAGGGGGAAATTGATTACACCTCCAATTTGGTTCAACCTCAGGTGGCAGGCATTATTAATATTGGCACAGCGCATTTAGGTGAATTTGGCGGACGTGATGGTATTTGCCGAGCTAAATCTGAAATTTATGCGCATATTGCCCCATCAGGGACATCGATCATTCCTGCAGCGGATGATTTTGTTGATAGCATCCGTCAGTCGGTCAAAACTGAACAGTGTTTAAGTTTTGGTGAAGGTGGTGAGATTTTTGCTACACAGATTGCATTGCATCCACAGTCATCTACCTTTAGCTTAAATACACCGCAGGGTGTGCGTACTGTGGATTTACCTTTTGCGGGTGAGCATAATGTGCAAAATGCCACTGCTGCGGCAGCATTTGCTTTGGCGATTGGCATTACTTTGGACGATATTGTGCAAGGTCTGGAACAAGCTCAAGGTGCAAAAGGGCGTTTGAACTTTATTCAGCAGGATAAATATTTATTCATTGATGATACCTACAATGCTAATCCAACTTCCATGCGTGCAGCAGCAGAAGTGCTTGCTCAGCAAGGTGGTGTGAAAGTGTTGGTGATGGGGGATATTGGTGAATTAGGCGCATCTGCGGCACAGCAGCATTATATGCTCGGGCGTGATCTGGTTGCGCAAGGCATTAACTTTGTAGTGGCGGTGGGAGAGTTTGCACCCGCAGCACAAGAAGGTGCACGTAGTACTCAATATGGTAAAAAAATGCAGGCCTTTTTGACACAGCAACAGGCATTGCCTTTTTTAATTGATTTAATTGCAACACATCAACCGCAATCCATGAGTTTCCTGTTTAAAGGTTCTCGTTATACCCACATGGAAACATTGATGGCTGATTTGATGGAGAAACTTTAATGCTGTTATGGCTATTTGAACAACTGGCGGGCTATAACAGCTCATTTCATGTGGTTCGCTATTTAACATTACGTGCTTTGCTCAGTGTTTTAACGGCACTGACGATTGGTCTGTTTTTGGGTCCAGTGATGATCCGTAAGCTTCAGGCACTCAAATATGGTCAAGCAGTGAGTTCATTCGCACCTGAAAATCATGCCAAAAAAATGGGCACACCGACTATGGGCGGGATTTTGATCCTACTGTCGATTGGTATTTCCACTTTGCTTTGGGCAGATTTATCTAACCCTTATGTTTGGATTGTACTGGCAGTCATGGTGATTTTTGGGGCTGTAGGCTGGGCTGATGACTGGATTAAAGTTCGCTATAAAGACAATGCAGGTTTACCTGCAAAGAAAAAGTTTTTTTGGACTTCGGTGGCATCTTTAGGTGCTGGTATTACACTGTATGTGATTGCGACACAACAAGCTAATCCAGTACATACTGCGAATATGCTGGATTTATTGGTTCCATTTTTTAAAAATTTCAGTATTCCATTATCAGCAATTCCTTTGGGTATAGGTTTTATTCTCTTTACTTATTTAGTGATTAATGGCGCATCTAATGCTGTGAATCTTACGGATGGTTTAGATGGTTTGGCGATTATGCCAATCGTTTTGGTTGCAGCAGGCTTAGGTGTATTTGCTTATCTTGCGGGTGATGTCCGTTTTGCCAATTATTTACATCTACCTTATGTGAAATATTCATCTGAACTGGTGGTGATTTGTGCTGCGATGATTGGTGCTGGCTTAGCATTTCTTTGGTATAACGCACATCCAGCGCAAGTATTTATGGGTGATGTTGGCGCGCTTTCATTAGGTGCAATGCTAGGCACTATTGCAGTAATGGTTCGTCAGGAAATCGTCTTTGCGATTATGGGCGGCGTATTTGTGGTGGAAGCGATTTCTGTATTTTTACAAATTGGCTCATTGCGGATGCGTAATAAACGCGTCTTTTTAATGGCACCTTTGCATCATCATTATGAGAAAAAAGGCTGGCGTGAAACTCAAGTGGTGATTCGTTTCTGGATTATTACAATTATGCTGGTTGTTTTGGGTTTAATGACCTTAAAATTACGTTAAGCAAATCCTTGAAAAAAGAGCCGGCATTTGCTCCCACATTTGCCGGCTCTTTTTATTGCACATTTACGCTTTTGGAGAAAATAATGAATCTGCTCATGTGTCCTGTATGTCGTGAGGCATTGCACTTAACTGAGAAAACATGGAGCTGTGTCAATAAGCATAGTTACGATGTAGCAAAGCAGGGATATGTGAATTTACATGTCGTACAACATAAGCATAGTAAAAATCCGGGTGATACACCTGAATCTGTGCAAGCGCGTCGTGCCTTTTTAAGTGCAGGTTTTTATGCACCACTACAACATGCTGTAGTGACAAAAATTCGTGAATTAGGTATTAAAAATCTACTGGATATTGGTTGCGGCGAAGGTTATTACACCAATGCGATGCAAGCTGAAGTGCAGCAATGTATCGGGGTCGATATTGCTAAAAATGCAGTACAGGTGGCAGCGAAGCTGAATAAAGAGGTGACATGGGTGGTGGGCACAGGCGCGACTTTACCTGTATTGGATGCTTCAATTGACTTGTGTACCAGCCTATTTAGTCCAATTCCAAAGCAAGAGATTTTACGTGTACTTAAACCTAATGCTTATTTAATGGTGGTCACACCTGCAACTGAGCATTTATATGCCATGCGTGAGGCATTATTTGAAGAAGTAAATCCACATGAGTCGCATAAGTTTGTTGAGCAATTGGAAGATGCTTTTGAATTGGTTGAAGAATGTGTTGTCGAATCAATATTTACTTTGCAACAAACAGATTTGAAAAACCTCATTGCAATGACACCCTATGCTTATAAAGCTAAACCCGAACGTCGTCAGGCTTTGGAGCAGAGTGAGCAATTTAAGTTAACAGGGCAGTTCCAAATTTACGTCTTTAAAAAGAAATGATATCAATAAAAAGCCCTCATCAAATGAGGGCTTTTTATTGTCTTATTGAACTTGATCAATTAGATGTTCAAGCGCATCGGGTTTAGGCGGTGCCTTTTGCATAGTTGGAGGTGTTACAGGTTTAGGTGTAAGTACTTCTTCATCAGGTAAATCATCAAAGTCACGTTCAGGCGCTCGTTTAGGTGCAACGGGTGCTGGGCGGTACAATGGTCGTGCTAAAGGTGGAGAAGAGCGGTTATCTTCGTTCTGCTCACCTGCAGGAACAGGTTGATTGCGATTGCTTGGTGCTTTTGCATTTTTATCGAGATGAACCCATGCTGCTGGTGTGCCTTTTAATGCATTACCCATAAAATTGGTCCAAATCGGCAAAGCCGCAACACCACCATATTCACGACGTCCTAATGTGGTCGGTTGGTCAAACCCAACCCATGCCACAGTAACAAGCTTGCCATTAAATCCAGCAAACCAAGCATCTTTGGCATCATTGGTGGTGCCTGTTTTGCCACCAATATCTCCACGACCAATTTTAAGTGCCGCACGACCTGTACCATGTTGAATTACATCACGCAGAATATTGGCCATGTCATAAGCAGAGCTTGATTTTAAAATGCGCTGCGCTTGACGATACTGACTTTTTGATTCATCTAATTGAGGTTGGGTCAGTTCTTTTTCTGTTGCCGAGGTTTGGTTGGTGACGTCAATGACTTCATCATCTGAGGTCACTGGTTCTGTCGAGTCAAGCTGTTCTGCATCAGTTTGATTAATACAAGAAATACAAGCATATTCAGGGTTGCTTTGATAGATTACTTTGCCATAAGCATCTTCAATACGATCAATAAAATGCGGTTGAATGCGATAACCACCATTGGCAAAGGTTGCATAACCAGTTGCCATTTGAATGGGAAGAACTTGTGGTGTTCCGAGTGCAATGGTGTAATTACGTGGAATTTGATTTTCGTGCAAACCAAAATCCATAAATAATTGTCGAGTACGTTCAATCCCGATTGTTTGCAACAGACGTACTGAAACTGTATTTCGAGATAGATATAATGCGCGACGCAGGGGGATCATGCCTAAATAACGTCCATCGGAGTTTCTAGGCGACCATTTACCAATGGTAATCGGGCTGTCATTGACCATGCTATAAGGGGTCATGCCACGTTCAAGTGCCAAAGCATATACAAACGGTTTGATGGTTGAACCGGGTTGGCGCCATCCTTGTAATGCGCGATTGAATTTAGATTGATAAAAATTATAGCCACCGACAATGGCTTCGATTGCGCCATTATTTGGGTTGATGGCAATGAGTTGCCCCTGAGCTTTGGGGACTTGAATCAGTGCCCATGAGGTTTTGTCGTCATTCGGACGTAAGCGAATAATATCTTTTACTTTTACAATTTGAGCGGCTTTGCTTGGCGCAGAACCGACGCTGTTGGCATTTCTATAAGGACGAGCCCATGACATGCCTGACCAAGGCACGCTCACAGTAGACCCATCTTGCATCATAGCTTCAAAAGAATTGCCATTTACTTTAATGACTTTAGCTGGGTAAGTATTTGCATAAGCATTGAATTCTGTCAGTGGTTTATCATGTGCTTCGGCACCACGCCAACCATGACGACGATCATAAGCTTCCAAACCTTTTTGAACTGCTTGTTCCGCATAAATTTGACGTTGACTGTCGACAGTGGTATAGACTTTATAGCCAGAATCGATGGCTTGCTCACCAAATTTTTTAACCAGTTCCGAGCGTACCATTTCCCCGACATAAGGGAATTGGTTGTTGATACTGCGGTCAGGCATATTTAAATTAATCGGTTCAGCAATCGCTTTTTGATATTGTGGTTGATTGATATACCCCAATTGCAACATTCGTCCTAAAATCCAGTTTCGGCGTTCTAAAGCACGGGTTGGATTGACGACAGGATTATATTTGGATGGTGCTTTAGGTAGGCCCGAAATCATTGCCATTTGAGCGATACTAAGCTGATCTAAGCTTTTGTCGTAATAAATTTTTGCAGCAGCGGCAATGCCGTAAGCATTTTTGCCTAAGAAAATTTTATTCACATACAGGGTTAAAATTTCTTCTTTGCTTAGATTTTGTTCAATTTTACGCGCCAGAAAAATTTCGGTTAGTTTTCGTTTTAGTGTACGTTCAGGACTTAAATAATAATTTTTTGCGACTTGCATGGTGATGGTTGAACCACCCGTTTGCACATTCGATCCAGTAATGGTTTCACTCACAGCTCGCCCTAAACCTTTAAAGCTAACGCCGCTGTGTTCAAAAAAGGAAGAATCTTCTGCCGCAAGGAAGGCAGAAATAAAGGGTTTTGGAATTTGTTTGTATTCTACAGGGACAGATAATTTGCCACCATATTCTGCAATGAGCTCATTATCGGCACTATACACCTGTAACGGTTTTAACAACGGCGCCTTTTTTAAGGTGGTCATTTTAGGTAAGGATGGGGCAATATAGAGATACATGCCATAGAATCCCATCGGAATTGAGACCAAAACAATAATTATGGTCAAAAAAAATGGATGAACACGGCCTGAACGAGATAGCTTTTTCATAACAAGTAAGTTTTAATAAGAGCTAATGGCAAACTAATTGGCGGTCAGTATAGCCTTTACAAATACAGATTGTTAGATGAGTTATTGTATCTGTATAAAATTATAGACCAACACTGATTAGTGGGTTACTTTTATTGGGGATAAAAAAATAATAGGAATTATATTGTGCTCAGGTTATATCGTAAGCCAAATAAGGGGTTAATTGGAGTAGATATTAGTTCTACTTCTGTTAAGTTATTGGAACTTTCTGTTAAAAGTGGGAATAGATATTGGGTTGAAAGCTATGCACTGGTTCCATTACCAGAAGGTAGTGTGGTTGAAAAAAATATATTGAATCCTGAGGCAGTAGGTGATGCATTAGAGCGAGCAATCAATCTAGCAAACACTCAATCTACAGCTGCGGCTTTTGCAATTCCAACCTCAATGGTGATTACTAAAACAATTGAGATGGATGCAGATATGACGGATGATGAACGAGAAGTTCAAATTCGTATGGATGCTGAGCAATATATTCCTTTTCCTCTTGATGAAGCGAGCCTTGATTTTGAAGTTTTGCCAGAGCGTTTGGCTAATCCAAATCGAGTAAATGTACTATTGGTCGCAACTCGTCTTGAAAATATAGAAGCACGTTCTGAAGTGCTAGAGCTTGCGAACTTGACACCTAAAATTGCTGATGTTGAAAGTTTTGCAATAGAAAATGCCTATCATGTATTTTCAGATACTTTGCCTATGGGTGTGAATACCGTGGGGATTTTAGATATAGGTCATACCATGACGACCTTATCTGTTATGCAAAAAAACAAAGTGATCTATACCCGAGAACAGGTGTTTGGCGGTAAACAATTGACTCAAGAAATTCAAAACCGTTATGGTTTGTCTTTTGAAGAAGCGGGTCGTGCCAAAAAAAGTCGTTCATTACCTGATGATTATGATGTTGAGGTTTTAGAGCCATACTTAGATGCAGTGGTACAACAGGCTGCAAGATCATTACAGTTCTTTTTCTCGTCTTCACAATTTAATGAGATTGATCATATTTTGTTGGCGGGGGGGAATGCTAATATTCCAGGACTCGCGAAGCTATTACAACAAAAACTTGGTTATCGCGTGACTATTGCCAACCCATTTTTGCAAATGGGATTTTCTCCACAAATTGATATTAAAAAGATAGAGAACGATGCTTCCTCTCTCATGGTGGCATGTGGTTTGGCATTGAGGAGTTTTGATTAATGGCAAGAATTAACTTACTCCCTTGGCGTGATGAGCTAAGAGAGAAACGAAAAAAACAATTTATTGCAATTTGTATTGGGGCGGCATTAATCGGGGTTTTAGCGGTTGCACTGGCATGGTTTTACTATAACCATAAACTTGAAGACCAAGAACAGGCTAATCAACTGATTACCAGTACCAATCAAAATCTTGATGTGCAATTGAAGTCTTTAGAAGGCTTGGAAAAGCAGCGTGATGCGATTATTGAACGTATGAAGCTGATTCAAGGTTTACAAGGACAAAGACCGATTGCCGTTCGTCTGATTGATGAAATGGTACGCGTGACACCAAGTAATTTGTATATTACTAAATTTTCTCGTGTAGGCGATAAATTTACCATTGAAGGGAAAGCGGAAAGTCCAAATACAGTTGCGGAATTTTTACGTAATTTAGAGGCATCCCCTTGGTATCGTAATGCCTTTATGAATTCTTTCTTAGCTGTAGAAGAGAAAAAAGATAAAGTACCAAGCTCTGTCGTACCACGTGTTGAGGAGAGTTATGGTTCATTTGTGGTGACTGCTGATTTAGATGAAATTGCAGCGCCAAAAGAACCAGAAGTACAACCCAATACAGCTAATTCAACAGCGGGGGCAGCACAATGAGTCTCGATGAATTTGATGAATTAAATCCAAAAGAAGGTGTTGCGACTAAAAAGAAGATGACGCTGGATAAGTTTCTTCAACAGTTCAATACCTTAGATATGAACAACTATGGTGGTTGGCCATTATCAGTCAAAATTACTTGCTGGATTTTGATTATCATGATGATTGCTCTGCTGGGTTATTTCGCATCGATTAAGAGTAAGTTAGATGATATTTCCAATGCTCATGCGCAAGAGCAAAATTTACTCAATGAATTTCGTGAAAAAGATTCAAAGCTGCGTAATTTGCAACAGTTACAAGCACAACTACTGGAAATGGAAGCAAACTTTAATCAGCAATTAGAACAATTACCAAAAGAAACTGAAATTCCAGGATTGGTTGAAGATATTAACGTCAGTGGTGTGAATTCAGGTCTGAAATTTAAAAATATTCGTTTAGAAAATGAAGTGAAACAAGAGTTCTTTATTGAACAACCGATTTCGATTGAAGCGACGGGTGATTATCATGCCTTCGGTTCTTTTGTGAGTGGTATTGCTGCATTGCCGCGTATTGTGACTTTGCATGATTTCGATATTACAGCAACGGAAAATAAAGAGAAAAAAACCGATATTCCTCAAGTCACTTATAATGTTAAAGCTAAAACATACCGTTACATTGGAAATACGGACAACAGCTCATCAGCCACTGGAACAGCTAATTCGACGGATAGTGCAACTGCTGGCTCACCTACTGTAGCAGGGGGGACACAGTAATGAAAATAGAAAAAATTACTTTAAGCCTGATGTTGGGATTGTTATTGGTTGGATGTGATTCTCGTATTGATGCTGTGAATGAGCAAATGGCGAGTATTCGTAATCAACCCCCTTTACCGATTGAACCAGCACCAGTGTTTACACCTGTGCCAACATTTGATTATTCAGCACATCAGCTCAAAAGTCCTTTTTTACCAGGCTCTCTGGCTGCTGAATTGCAAATTATGGCTGGAAAACGTGTCTATCCTAATTTGTCACGTCAACCACAACCCTTAGAAAGTTATGCAATTGAGTCCCTAAATATGAAGGGCAGTATGCGCAATCAATCTGGGCAAATTTTGGCATTGATTCAAACGCCAGATGGTGAAATTGAACGCATACAACTCGGTAGTTTTATGGGTGTTAATCACGGTCGTGTGGTGAAGATTACACCAACACAAATTGATCTCGTGGAAATTATTCCAGATGGGCGAGAAGGATACGTGGAGCGTCCAAGAAGTCTTATCTTAATTGGACCTGCGCCGTAAGTTTAAAGGAATAAAAATGAATAACAGTTTTAAAGATTTTATATTTGGGGATGGCAATACAATGAACCATTTGTTCCGTCAATTTTCTATGGGTGCTGTGGCGATTGCAGTAATGCAAGTTGCGAATGCACAAGTCAGTATTACCAATATTGTACCGATGCAAATTGCAGACCAAGGTACAGAAATTCGTGTCATGTTTAATGGCTTACCACCACAACCTCAAGCCTATCAATTAGAGCAACCATCACGTTTGGTTCTTGATTTTGATAAAGCACAGCAGAATTTAAAACAAAATAGCATTGCAGTTGCAACTCAAGAAGCCAGTTCTATTGATGTGAGTTCTGATGCACAGCGTTCGCGTTTAACGGTAAATTTGGCGGATGCAGGTGCCTTCACGACACGTGTTGAAGGTAATACCTTTATTTTAAAAATTAATGCTGCGGGTAATGCTGTTGGCACTCAGAATGTCGCTGCCCAGAAATCGGCACAAGGAATTTCCAATATTGGTTTCCAGCGTGGCGGTCAAGGTGAAGGGCAAATTGTTATTGATTTATTGGGGACGAATACGCCAGTCGATGTACAACAACAAGGCAGTAAGGTTGTGGTCAGGACTTTAGGAAATAAAGTGCCTACACATTTGGCGCGTCGCTTAAACGTCAATGATTTTGCAACACCTGTATCCACGATTGATGCACATAATGATGGTGGAAATGGTGTGGTGACCATTCAGACGGCTGGAAGCTATGAATACATGGCATACCAAGCTGATAATAAGCTCACCATCAGCTTGAAACGTCCAGAGGATAAAAGTCCACTGAAACCAAAAGCTGCAAATACTTATGCGGGTAAAAAGATTTCCCTTGATTTTCAGGATATAGAAGTACGTCGAGTTCTACAGTTATTGGCTGACTTTACTGAAATTAATATGGTTGCAGCCGATACCGTGCAAGGAAATATCACCTTGCGTTTAAAAGATGTGCCATGGGATCAAGCACTGGATATTATTCTAAAAACAAAAAATTTAGATAAACGTCGTAATGGAAGTGTGATTTGGATTGCTCCTGTTGCTGAGTTAATCAAATCAGAAGAAGAAGAGGCGAAAGCCATTGCTCAAAGTATTAAACTTGCTCCGATTCAAACGGAATATATTAAATTAAGTTATGCAAAAGCTACTGATATTGAAAGGTTAATTACCGAAACTAAATCATCAAATGGGAATGGATCAAATAGTGGCGGATCCAATAGTGGTGGTAATTCTAGTGAAAGTTTATTGAGTCCTCGAGGAACGATTTCGGTTGATGCGCGTACCAATACATTAATTATCAATGACACTGTCCAAAATGTTGATAAAGTTCGTAAAATGATTGACTTGCTCGATATTGCAGTTAAACAAGTTATGGTTGAGGCACGTATTGTTCGTGCTTCAACAGACTTTACCAAAGAAATGGGTGTGAAATGGGGGATTTTATCTCAAGGTATTAATAGCAATAACAATTTACTTGTTGGCGGTAGTGATACGACCTTATGGGATTTAAAAACACCTGATGATGAGGGTAAATATACGATTCAGCGCCCAGATAATCTAAATGTCGATTTAGGCGTAACAGCTCCGGGGGCAAGCAGTATTGCATTTGGTTTAATTAGTTTGTCTGATTTTATGTTGGATTTAGAACTTTCTGCATTACAAGCGGATGGTTATGGTGAAGTTATTTCGACACCAAAAGTCCTCACTGCAGATAAGCAGCCCGCTAAAGTTGCATCAGGGACACAAATTCCTTATCAGTCTTCAGAAGGGGGCGGTGCAAATGCTGTTTCTAAAACAGAATTTGTGGATGCAACTTTAAGTTTGGATGTGACCCCAAGCATTACGCCTGATGGTAAAATTCAAATGATGTTGAAAATTAAAAATGACTCAGTGGGTACGCCTACGCCAACAGGTCAATACACAATTAACAAGAATGAGATCAATACCAATGTATTGGTGGATAATGGTGAGACAGTTGTGCTTGGAGGGATCTTTGAACAGCTGACTTCTACGAGTCAGACTAAGGTGCCTTTCCTTGGAGATTTGCCTTATGTGGGGCGTTTATTCCGTAAAGATGCGAAAACGGATAAAAAGAGTGAGCTATTGATTTTTATTACACCACGAATTGTTAATGACAGTGTTTCAAGAAATCATTAATATATTTTGAATCTGACAAAATAAATAGGTGACTCCTTGCCAAGCAATGAGTTTGAAACCCTACCAAATATTTATTTGGTAGGGCCAATGGGGGCGGGTAAGACGACTGTTGGGCGACATTTAGCAGAACTGTTAGGGCGAGAGTTTCTTGACAGTGATCATGAAATTGAACGCAAGACGGGAGCGACCATTCCTTGGATTTTTGAAAAAGAAGGGGAGAATGGATTTCGTAATCGAGAGACCATGGTGATTAATGAACTTACTACCCGTTCACAACTGGTTCTCGCGACTGGTGGTGGTGTTGTCACTCAAGCTGCTAATCGTAAATTTTTAAAACAACGCGGAATCGTTATTTATCTTTATACGCCTGTCGAAATTCAATTACAGCGTACCTATCGGGATAAAAACCGTCCTCTACTGCAAGTTGAAAATCCTGAACAAAAGTTACGTGATTTATTGGCAATTCGTGATCCTTTGTATCGAGAAATTGCACATTATATTATTGAAACAAATCAGGGGGCTGCTCGTGATCTAGCTCAAAAAATCTTACATATGATTGTTTCCCAAGAAGCAGATTTAGTCTAATTAACGGTTTTAATTTCATGCAAACTTTACATGTTGAACTCGGCGATCGTCGCTATCCTATTTTTATTGGCAGTGATTTAAATCCACAATCTTTACTTGAGCCGTATATTCACGGAAAACAAGTCATGATTGTAACCAATACAACCGTTAAGCCTTTGTATTTAGATCATTATGCGAATGCGATTAAAGGTTTGGGGAAAACAGTTGCAACATGTATTTTGCCTGATGGTGAAAAATATAAAAATATTGAACATTTAAATTTAATTTTTGATGCCTTATTGGAAGCTGGTTTTAATCGTGATGCGACAGTCTTGGCGCTTGGTGGCGGCGTGATTGGAGATATGGCGGGTTTTGCATCTGCATGTTTTCAGCGTGGTGTTTATTTTATTCAAGTGCCAACCACGCTTTTATCGCAAGTGGATTCAAGTGTAGGGGGGAAAACAGGCATTAATCATCCTTTGGGTAAAAATATGATTGGTGCGTTCCAACAACCACAAGTGGTGTTGGCAGATATGGCGCAATTAAATACATTACCAGATCGTGAGCTTTCTGCGGGTTTGGCAGAAGTGATTAAATATGCCTTATTGGGTGATCTCGATTTTCTTACTTGGCTCGAAGAACATATGGATGCTTTGGTTGGGCGTGATTCCACACTGCTGGCTGAAGCTGTTTATCGTTCATGTGCACATAAAGCACGAATTGTAGCCAATGATGAAAAAGAACAAGGTGAGCGTGCTTTGCTGAATTTAGGTCATACTTTTGGTCATGCGATTGAATCCTATTTAGGCTATGGCGTTTGGCTACATGGTGAAGCTGTTGCAACAGGTATGCTTATGGCTGCGGATTTATCGCAGCGTATGGGCTGGATTTCACTTGATGATGTTGAGCGTACAAAAAAAATCATTCAACGTGCTCATTTACCCGTAAAATGCCCAGCTATTCCACTTGATGAATTCCTTGGTTTTATGGCACATGATAAAAAAGTGCTCAATGGACAATTACGCCTTGTATTGATGAAATCTTTAGGACAGGCTGTGATTACCAAAGAATTTGATGTGGAATTGATGAAACAAGCGATTTTAGCGAATCAAGAGAAGGTATAAGGCATGGCAACCATCCGTACACAATGGCAACGTATTCGAAATTATATCTGGCTCGTGTGTGGGATGGTGTGTTTACTTGCGGCACTGATTTTTTGGGTAATCACAGATAATAAAGCATTAGTGGAAGTCGAAAAATCTGCTGAAACTGAGTCTGAATTACAAATTCAACCTGAAAAAGTAGCTGCAACAAGCCTTTTAGGTGCACTTCAAGATGAAGTGCGTCCTTTGACAATGACGACTCGTATGGTGACGACGGCAAGTTATGAACCAGAATTTCGTGGCAGTAAATTTATTCATGAAAATAAAAAATTAGTAACGATTGAGCTGTTCCGAGTGACTGACGATGATGTTCTTCGAAGTTTTCTTAAAAAACAAATAGATCGTAACAACTTTTTTTATATTCGCCTAAATGGTGAAAATCAAATTGAACAATATGTGCTGCTTTACGGCCTATATAAAAATAATACTGAAGCTAAACAAGCACTAAAACAATTGCCGCTGCAATTTCCAAAGTCAATCCAACCTAAAGTGCAAGATATCAAAAGTTATGTAACATTGGTGAACGATATGGGTGCGGAAGAAATGGCGACGAATAATAAATTATATGCCGTCAAGTTAAAGCCTGCACCGTTGCCTCGAGTGGATGAGGCTGTATTGGCTTTACCCAATAAAAAACTTAAACCTGCGGTTGTGCCTGTTGACCCGAGAACAGCGACCACAACGACCAAGGTTACACGTCGTGATGCACAAGGGGATGTTGTTGATGTGCAAGAGTCTCATTCTACTGTTGACCCTATCTCTAAACAAAGTGGCAATAAAGCAGCAGAAAAAGAAATTAGTGATCCATTTAATTAAACATAGAGTTCTAAAATAGAGCAAATTAAGTTATAAAAATATTTGTATGCACAAATATAGTGCGAAAAGTGTTTTTGAAAAAATGCTATTGCGTTGCAGAAACTTTAATATTTCTATATTTAAAACATTTAGCATTGTATTTTTTAAATTGGCATAATTTTTGCTTTATTGGTGCATGAATTGAGTTGTTGTCCCTATTTTGGCGCGAAAAGATTCAATGATTGTGCGAAGTTGTTGAATTTACCTGCTTTAAAAGAGTGCGTAAAATCAATAAAACATTTTTGTAATTGACTCATGTATATAAGATGAAATGCGATTATCTTAAGCATGTGAAGAAAATGATTTTGCTCAATCTTGATTTGCGTGTGAGTAAATTGGACTAAATCGCAAAAAAGATATTTGATTGTTAGACGCCCGCTATAGGGCCATGTTGAAAGAAGGGTACGCTATGCACATGCCATCGCCTAATACTGTAGCTCCCGCTCAAGGTTTATACCAACCGGAAGAGTTCAAAGATAACTGTGGTTTCGGTTTAATTGCCCATATGCAGGGTGATGCGAGCCATGATTTGGTCAAGACCGCGATTCATAGTTTAAGTTGTATGACCCACCGTGGTGGTATTGCCGCAGATGGTAAAACAGGGGATGGTTGTGGTTTATTGCTGGCTATGCCCAAAGCGTTCTTCCGTGAAGAAGCAAAAAAACTGAGTGATATTACTCTGAGCGAAATTTTTGCTGTTGGTACTATTTTCTTAGATCTTGATCCCGCTATTGCTGCGCATTCAAAACAAATTCTTAGCAAAGAAATTGAATCGGAAGGTTTAAAAGTTCTGGCTTGGCGGTTGATTCCAACCAATGTCGATGCTTTAGGTGAGATTGCATTGCAATCGATGCCAGCCTTTGAACAAATTATTGTCAATTGCCCAATGGGCGTGACCGAGGTTGAATTCAACCGTAAGTTGTTCCTTGCACGTCGCCGTGCTGAACAGTTGTTAGTGAATGATTCATCATTCTATGTCACAACATTATGTTCAACTGTGATTACCTATAAAGGTTTAATGATGCCTGCAGCTATTGCAGACTTCTATACAGACCTTGCAGATCCACGCTTGGAATCACATATTGTGGTATTCCATCAGCGTTTCTCGACCAATACTTTACCGCGTTGGCCACTTGCGCAACCCTTCCGCTACTTGGCGCACAATGGTGAAATTAACACCATTACCGCAAACCGTAATTGGGCAATGGCGCGTGTGCCTAAATTAGAAAACCCATTGTTGCCGGGTTTAACTGAACTAAATCCAATTGTAAACCGTACCGGTTCGGATTCTTCAAGCTTAGATAATATGCTTGAAATTCTTGTCGGTGGTGGTATGGATTTATTCCGTGCGCTTCGTATGTTAGTTCCACCAGCGTGGCAAAATGTTGAAACTTTAGATGCAGATTTACGTGCATTCTATGAATTTAACTCAAAGCATATGGAAGCGTGGGATGGTCCTGCAGGTCTGGTGATTCAAGATGGTCGTCATGCCATTTGTATGCTGGATCGTAATGGCTTACGTCCTGCACGTTGGGTGATTACCAAAAATGGTTACATCACTTTGGCATCAGAAATTGGCGTTTGGGGTTATCAACCTGAAGATGTGATTTCTAAAGGTCGTGTAGGTCCAGGTCAAATTCTTGTGATTGATACTTTGACAGGTAAGTTGCTTGATACCAAAGATGTTAGCAACCATTTGAAAAATATGCGTCCTTACCGTCAATGGTTACGTGAGAATTCAGTTCGCGTGCAAGGCAGTCCAGAGCTTGAAGAATATTTGTGTGATCAAGGCTTAAAAGGTGATGACCTCAAAGCAGCACAAAAAATGTTTTTGGTGACTTTTGAGGAACGTGATCAATTGCTGCGTCCAATTGCAGAAAGCGGTCAGGAAGCAGTCGGTTCGATGGGTGATGATACGCCAATGGCAGTATTGTCTCGTCAAGTCCGTCATGTATCCGATTTCTTCCGTCAACAGTTTGCACAGGTGACTAATCCACCGATCGATCCATTACGTGAATCGATTGTGATGTCTTTAGAGACATGTTTGGGCCGTGAGCAAAATGTCTTTGAACAAAGCCCTGAACATGCGGATCGTTTGATTATTTCAAGCCCTGTACTTTCAAACTCTAAAATGCATCAAATGCGTACTTTAGGTCGTAAAGGCTATGAAATTGCCGATATCGACTTGAATTATGTGGCAACTGAAGGTTTACAGGCTGCAATTACACGTATTTGCGAAGAAGCTGCACAAGCTATTCGTGACGGCAAAACATTATTGGTTCTTTCCGATAAAAAGATCCGTGAAGGTTATTTACCCGCCAATGCTTTAATGGCAACGGGTGCGATTCACCATCACTTGATTCAAGTCGGTTTACGTACCGATGCCAATATTATTGTCGAAACTGGTCTGGCACGTGATCCGCATCAATTTGCTGTGATCTTAGGTTTTGGTGCAACTGCGATTTATCCATACTTAGCCTACGACGTGATCAATGATTTGGTTGCCAAAGGTGAGTTACTGGGTGACCCTATTCATGCACAAGCCAATTTCCGTAAAGGCATTGAGAAAGGCTTGTTAAAAGTTCTTTCGAAAATGGGGATCTCAACGGTTGCGTCTTACCGTGGTGGTCAGTTATTCGAAGCAGTTGGTTTATCCAATGAAGTAGTGGATAAGTGCTTCACTGGTGTGCCAAGCCGTATTCAAGGGGCAACCTTTGCAGACCTTGAAAATGATTTGAAAAAATTGGCGGAAAATGCGTGGAAATCACGTAAGCCAATCGATCAAGGTGGTTTGCTAAAATTTGTATTTGATAAGGAATACCACGCATTTAACCCTGACGTCATCAATGCTTTGCATAAATCGGTACGTTCAGGTCATTATGCAGATTTTAAAGAATATGCAGAGTTGGTGAATAATCGCCCGATTACCACCATTCGTGATTTATTCAAACTCAAAACAGACAATTCAATTGCCATTGAGCAAGTGGAATCAATCGAAGAAATTTTGCCGCGTTTTGACTCTGCTGGAATGTCTTTGGGTGCCTTATCTCCTGAAGCGCATGAAGCGATTGCGATTGCGATGAACACCATTGGTGGGCGTTCAAATTCAGGTGAGGGCGGTGAAGATCCTGCACGTTATGGCACCATTCGTAACTCGAAAATCAAGCAGATTGCTTCGGGTCGTTTTGGGGTAACGCCTGCGTACTTAACTTCAGCAGAAGTTTTACAGATTAAAGTCGCTCAAGGTGCAAAACCGGGTGAAGGTGGTCAGTTACCAGGCGGTAAAGTGAATGGCTTAATTGCACGGTTACGTTACTCCGTACCGGGTGTAACGCTCATTTCACCACCGCCACATCATGACATTTATTCTATTGAAGATTTATCGCAATTGATCTTTGATTTAAAACAAGTCAATCCTCAAGCGATGGTGTCGGTGAAATTGGTGTCTGAGCCGGGTGTAGGAACGATTGCAGCAGGTGTTGCGAAAGCCTATGCCGACTTCATCACCATTTCGGGTTATGACGGTGGTACAGCCGCTTCACCACTTTCATCAATTCACCATGCGGGTTCACCTTGGGAGCTCGGTCTTGCAGAAGCACATCAAGCCCTTCGCGTAAATGACCTGCGTGGCAAAGTACGCGTCCAAACCGATGGTGGTTTGAAAACAGGTTTAGACGTGGTTAAAGCTGCTATCCTTGGTGCTGAAAGTTTCGGTTTTGGTTCTACACCAATGATCGCATTGGGTTGTAAATACCTGCGTATTTGCCACCTGAATAACTGTGCGACGGGGGTTGCAACACAACAAGATCATTTACGTCAAGAGCATTATATTGGCGAGCCAGAAATGCTGATTAACTTCTTCCACTTTATTGCAGAAGAAACGCGTGAATGGTTAGCGGCTTTAGGCGTTTCAAGCCTCAAAGATTTGATTGGTCGTACAGATTTACTTGAAGTATTACCGGGTGATACCGATAAACATGCACACTTAGATTTCAGTGCCTTGTTAACCTCGCATCCTTCTGCGGAAGGTAAGGCGCAATACTGTCAAGTTCAAGGTAATGCACCGTTTGATAAGGGCTTGCTTGCAGAGAAAATGGTGGTTGAAATGCTTCCGACCATTGAAGCAGGTAAGAGCGGCGAGTTTAACTACAATGTTGTTAACTGTGACCGTTCAATTGGTGCGCGTATTTCAGGTGAAATTGCCCGTCGTTACGGCAACTTAAGCATGGAAGCGCATCCTGTAGTCATGAACTTAAAAGGTACAGCAGGTCAATCACTCGGTGTTTGGAATGCAGGCGGATTGCATATCAAACTGGAAGGTGATGCTAACGATTACGTGGGTAAAGGTATGGCTGGTGGTCGTATTTCGATTTTCCCACCCAAAGGTTCACCGTTCCAAACCCAAAATACCGCTATTATTGGTAACACTTGTTTGTATGGTGCAACGGGCGGTAAAGTCTTCGCTGCGGGTACTGCTGGTGAACGTTTTGCGGTGCGTAACTCAGGCGCGTTTGCCGTGATTGAAGGTGCTGGCGACCACTGTTGTGAATATATGACTGGTGGTATTGTGACGGTACTGGGTAAAGTTGGTCATAACTTCGGTGCAGGTATGACGGGTGGTTTTGCCTATGTGCTTGACCTTGATAATGATTTTGTTGATCACTACAACCATGAGTTGATTGAATTAAATCGTATTTCTACAGAAGCGATGGAAGAACATCAAGAGTTCTTAAGCCGTATCTTAGATGAACACATTCAAGAGACAGGTAGTGCGTGGGCGTATAAGATCCGCAATGAGTTTGATTTTTACAGCCGTAAATTCTGGCTTGTAAAACCAAAAGCTGCTAATTTGCAAACGCTTTTAAAAACGATTAAAGCCGATCCACAATAATTCCACTACTGCAGATTGACAGGCAGGTGTAGCGGATAAATAAACCGACTACACCTACCCACGGAGAGAGACATGGCAGAGCGCCTAAACAATGACTTTCAATTTCTGGATGTAGCACGCCAAGATCCAGAGAAAAAAGATCTAACTGTCCGCAAAGCAGAGTTTGTGGAAATTTATAAACCGTTTACAGCGGAAATTGCGGCCAATCAAACGCATCGCTGCCTCGGTTGTGGTAACCCGTATTGTGAATGGAAATGTCCAGTACATAACTATATTCCAAACTGGTTAAAGCTGATTGCTGAAGGTCGTATTTTCCAAGCAGCGGAACTTTGTCATCAAACTAATACTTTGCCAGAGGTTTGTGGTCGTGTATGTCCGCAAGACCGTTTGTGTGAAGGTGCTTGTACCTTAAATGATGGTTTTGGTGCAGTAACCATTGGTAATGCAGAAAAATATATCAACGATACAGCCTTTGCTTTGGGCTGGCGTCCAGATATGTCATCTGTAAAGTGGACAGATAAAAAAGTGGCAATCATTGGCGCAGGTCCTGCTGGTTTGGGTTGTGCAGATATTTTGGTACGTAGCGGTGTAAAACCTATTGTATTTGACAAACGTCCTGAAATTGGTGGTTTGCTGACTTTTGGTATTCCAGAATTTAAAATGGAAAAAGACGTAATGAAACGTCGCCGTGAAATTTTCACTGGCATGGGCGTTGAATTCCGTTTAAATACTGAAATTGGTACAGATGTGACCATCGAACAATTGCTTACGGATTATGATGCTGTCTTTATGGGGATGGGAACATACACCTATATGAAGGGCGGTTTTGCCGGTGAAGAACAGGATGGTGTTTATGATGCACTGGATTTCTTGATCGCTAATGTCAACCGTACGCAAGGTTGGGAAAAAGACCCAAGCGAGTACATCAGTGTTGAAGGCAAGAAAGTCATTGTGCTTGGTGGTGGTGACACTGCCATGGACTGTAACCGTACTTCAATTCGTCAAGGTGCTGAATCGGTCGTCTGTGCATACCGCCGTGATGAAGAAAATATGCCGGGTTCACGTCGTGAAGTAAAAAATGCACGTGAAGAAGGTGTGGACTTTCAATTTAATCGTCAACCCATTGAAATTGTCGGTGAAAATGGCAAAGTCACAGGTGTTAAAGTAGTGACGACACAATTGGGCGAAGCGGATAGTCGTGGTCGTCGTAGCCCTGAACCAGTACCCGGTTCAGAAGAAATCTTACCTGCGGATGCCGTACTTTTAGCCTTCGGTTTCCGTGCGAGCCCAGCAGATTGGTTTGCAGGTGCAAACATTGGTTTAGATGGTTCTGGTCGTGTGGTTGCAGCTGAAAAGCAACAATACAAATTCCAAACATCGAACCCAAAAATCTTTGCTGGTGGTGATATGGTTCGTGGCTCTGACTTGGTTGTGACTGCAATTTGGGAAGGTCGTGAAGCTGCTGAAGGTATTTTGGATTATTTAGATATCTGATTGGATACTGATGCTAAGCTGAAAATATTTTAAAAGTGAATCCCTGAAATCCCCCTTTGAAAAAAGGGGGATTTTTTATTACTGCATGTTTTTCCTCTCTTTTAAAGATGGATCTCTTCGTTTATAAAGCAGAGTTGGGGGAGGGTTGAGTAAAGAATTTGATGATATTTTTTAGAGTTAATAGCTCATTTGGGAGAAGGAAATGATTGAAAGTAACGTTTATTTTTTAACGTGGCTATTTTTTATTTTCCAAGCCTTTGAGACAAAAGCCGCTGATCATGTTGTATCTTTTGGCAAATTGAGTAAGCGCTTTTGCCATATAACAAGTGTGACTAACTTCGCATACTAAAATCCATTGTCTATTTTGACTGGATTACTTTATGAGCACCGTGGCGGCAGAAAAATCATATCAAAATCGTCCTAAAGCCGTTGGCATTACAGTGCGACGTTTACAATTTAATCCTCAGGCAATTCGTCGGCATTATTTTGCCAATTCTCCTGTCATGTCACATGTACTCACTGCACTTTCTTCGACTTTTCCTATTGGCGAACAATTTTTTGTCCATAGCGTAAGAAATGTGCGGGATAAAGTAAAAGATGAAAATCTACAAGCGCAAATCGCAGCATTTATTGGACAAGAAGCCATGCACTCCAAAGCGCATGCTGAATTTAACGCAGCTTGGCGCAGTGATGATTATAATTTAGATCGTTTTCAAGCATGGCTAGCGCGGAAAGATGACTATGTCAAAAATCTACATCCTAAAATTCAACTCGCGATTACCTGTGCTTTTGAGCATTTTACTGCATTACTCGGTGGTTATATTTTACGGCATCCAGAAGTTTTAGCGACCTTAGATGAGGATGCTGCAAAACTTTGGGTTTGGCACGCCATTGAAGAAATAGAGCATCGGGCTGTTGCTTTTGATGTTTATCAGGCGGTATATGGTGATGATAAAATCCGACGTATGATTATGCGCAGTGTAACAACAGGTTTTGCCAGCTTAACGCTGTATTCAGCAACGCGATTGTTTTTACAAGACAAGAAAAAAAGTTTGCCGAAAGTAGGCGGGAATATTTTCGGATTTTACTTACTCGGAAAAATGTTTCTGCAGCTTGCACCAGAATACTTATCTTATTTTAAAAGTGATTTTCACCCTTCGGAAATTGACTATACAAAACTGGTCAGTTATTGGAAGCAGCGTTTAGCAGAAGACTATCAAGTGGAAAGTTTTCAAAATGAATTGAAGCCAGTTTTACTGAGTTAATAACTGAAATGGATAAAATAAAAAGGGTGAATAGTGATATTTTCCCTTTTTTTATTGCTCATTTGAAATACTGAAATTAAACAAAACTTTGTATAAATATGTTTACAATAAAAATATTCAAACAAATACAAAGAAATATAGAAGAGGATAGAAATTGATGAATTCCATGAAAAAAAGTTTAGTCGCTATCGCGCTTGCCAGTACTTTAACATTATCGGGTTGTGGCTATAATACTTTACAGGTGAAAGACGAAGCAGTCACTGCATCGTGGTCTGAAGTACAAAACCAATATCAACGCCGTGCAGACCTTGTACCGAATTTGGTCAATGTGGTCAAAGGTTATGCCAAACATGAAGAACAAGTTCTCACAGAAGTAACGCAAGCACGTGCCAATGTCGCAGGTTTAAAAGTCGATAAAGAAGTATTAGAAGATCCAGTATTATTTGAAAAATATCAACAAGCACAGGCTCAAATGACCAGTGCATTATCACGTTTAATTGCAGTTTCTGAAAACTATCCAGACTTAAAAGCCAATGAACAATTCCGTGATTTACAAGTTCAGTTAGAAGGTACTGAAAACCGTATTGCTGTGGCACGTAATCGTTACATTACTACGGTGCAAGACTACAATTCATATGTGCGTCAGTTCCCTCAAGTCATGACTGCCAAAGTTATTGGCATGGATACCAAACCAAATTTTAGTGCTGAACAAGGTGCACAAAATACACCGAAAGTATCCTTCGATTAAGCCATGCATGATTGAATAGGAAGTGCCGATGTCTGATTTTGATAAAAAATACATTTCCCCTATAAGCATGCTGCAAGCCTTGTTATTGTGTTGCAGCATGTTGATCTGTTCAGTCACATGGAGCGAAGTTGCCACAGCGACGGATGACACTGCTGAAGCGGTGGTACTAGGCAAAATTGTAAAAGATCAACAACAGGCAGCGCAAAATAAAACGTCAATACAGGGCAATACCGAAACACCACTACAACAACCAAAAATTGCCAATGATATGGCAGATGGCGAATCTATTCGTGGATTGCCCACACTTAATGATCCCGTGGTTGATCAGGCAAATTTACTTTCTGCGAGTGAAAAACAAGCCTTAAGTCAGCGGATCATTAAATTACATCAAGAAGGTAAAGCGCAAATTGGTGTGGTGATTGTGCCCACTACGGGGCAAGAAGATATTTTTGATTTTGCCATGCGCATTGCAGAAAAATGGCAATTGGGTTCAGCAAAACAAGACAATGGTTTGCTCATGGCAATTGCGGTGAATGATCGGCGTATTCAAATTCTAACCGGTTATGGCTTAGAAGGTGTTTTACCCGATATTGTCGCCAGTCGTATTATTCGCAATCAAATCACGCCTTATTTTAAGCAAGCCCAATATGTACAAGGTATTGATGCTGGTTTAGCAGAAATTGAACGTATTTTAAATATGGACCCTGACGTGGCCGCACAAGCCGCAGAGGAACTCAAAGAACGCCAAGCACAGGCTTTACACGAACAACAAGCCAAAGAGAAAACTTTGAGTACGGCATTATTCATATTGATTGCAGGCATAGTGGCTTCTTTTGTTGTGGGTAAACGCTTAAGTGCTTCAACTGCTGCGGTTGCAGGCACAGTCGCAGGTTTGGTCAATGGTGCAGGTTTAGTTACCAGTTTGTTGATTGGTGGTGGGATTTTCTTTTTATTGATTACTGCGATTGCGCAAACGATATTTCAGCTGTTTTTAGCTTCCTCTGGTGGACGTGGTGGCAGAGGCGGTGGTGGTTTTGGTGGCGGTGGATATAGCGGTGGTGGCGGTGGTTTTGGCGGGGGAGGAGCATCAGGCTCATGGTAACAACAACAGATACGACAGAAATTGTCACACAGCCTAAAATTGAAGAAGTTGCTCAGCCGAGCTTTAAGCGTTGGCTCAAGCATTTTCTATATATGCCTGCTGCGAAGCGTTATTTTTCTAAACAAGATCAGCAAGCAATTGCTCAAGCTGTAACTGAAGCAGAACACGGGCACATTGGAGAAATTCAGGTCGTCATAGAAGGTTATATACCATCAAATCAAGCGTATAACCAAACGACCCGTATGCGTGCACGACAGCTTTTTGCTGAACTGGGTGTTTGGGATACCGAGTTTAATAGCGGTGTGCTGCTATATTTAAACTTATGTGAGCGAAAAGTTGAAATTGTGATTGACCGTGGCATTCAACAAGCGACTGAACAAGTGGTTTGGGATGGAATTTGTCAAAATATGATTACACAATTGGCAGCGCAGCAATATAAAGCAGCTGTGATCAACGGTGTATTTAGCATAGGTGAAGTATTAATGGAGTTTTATACAGATTCAATAGCAGATCAACAAAATGAATTGAGTAATCATCCCATTATATTGGGCTAGAAAATGGTGTTTAAGTGACAAAAAATGTCATTTTTTTACCAAAAAAAACATTAGAACCACACTGTAACAATTTTATTTTTTTAAAGTGCTGTTTTTTCTGTTAATTTTATTATAATCACTTTTGGCACATTTAGTGCTAAACATAAAATAAGCTAAATAAGTTTATAAAGCTTATAAATAAACAATAAACATTTGTGGAGAATGTTATGAAATCTATACAAAAGGGTTTTACTCTTATTGAATTAATGATCGTTGTAGCGATTATCGGTATTTTGGCTGCAATTGCACTTCCTGCATACCAAGACTACACCATTCGTACCCGTATTACGGAAGGTTTAACAATTGCTGGTGATGTACAAAAGCAGGTTGCTGGTGCTCCTACGGCTGTTGATCTTAAGGTTGCAGTCGATACTTGGAATGCACAAGCTGGTACTAATGGTGCACAAAGTAAGTATGTTAAATCAGTAAAAGCAGTGGCTGATACTGGTGTAATTACTATTTTATATAATGATGCTACCGTAGGTATTAAAGCAGGTGCGGATACTTTAGTATTAAGTCCGTATGTTCAAGTTGGTGGTGCAGCTGGAGTTACAGCACCTGTAGCTTTGAAAACAGCTTTGGTTGATGGTACAACGGGTTCAGTAGATTGGGCTTGTGCTTCTAAAAATAATGCTACTGCTACAGCTCAAGGTTTAACTGGTGCTGCTACAGGTTTGTTAGAAGCTAAGTATGCGCCATCTCAATGCCGTTAATATTGAGTTAAAAAGAAAGCAGCCTTTGGGCTGTTTTTTTTGTGTTTAAATTCGCACTTTGTATATAAAAATGTGAATAAGTGACAAATTTTGCCTTAATAAATTAATAATTAACTATAAGTGATTGAAATATATTTGTTTAAATATTGGTATGGTTTTTGAAAAGAGAATAAGAATAACGATATAGGCACAGGGGGCAGAATTATGCAACGCGGATTTACTTTAATTGAACTCATGCTGGTTGTCGCAATCATAGGTGTGCTTGCTGCCATTGCTTTACCTGCTTATCAAGATTACAGCATACGAGCACGGGTTTTGGAAGGCGTAACTTTGGCGAGTAGTGCAAAAGCTGCGATGGCTGCAGAAGCGATTGTGTCTGCTGGGGATTTGCAGCGTGTTGCACAGGCTTGGAATGATCAAGCTACGAATAAAGGTGCAACCAGTAAATACGTCGCGAGTGTATTAACAGATGGTCAGACTGGAGAGATTACAATTACATTTAAGGCTTCTATGATTGGTGTTGCTCCTACAGAAAATACACTAATGCTTAGTCCTTTTATTCGAGTCAATGCAACGACCATCGTACCATTACAAACAGCATTGACAGCAGGAAGTACGGGTATTGTCGATTGGGCTTGTTCGTCTAAAACGCAAGAAACAGCTAAAGTTATGGGAATGATTGGAGCGACTTTAGGTACAATACAACCTAAATTTGTTCCATCAACTTGTCGTTAGTCGAAAAAATATAAACTAAACGGTGTTTTAAGGTAAAGCATGAAAACAGCAAAATTTAAGTTTGTTACTGCACATTTAATTATTTCTATATGCGTGGCTGTCGTTGCTGCTGGTATTGTGTTCTTTTGTTGGTATCCATTCCCATTAAATAAAGCGGTAGGTGTTACTCATATTTTCCTGATGATGCTGGGGATTGATATTGTTTTAGGTCCGTTTTTTACTTGGTTGGTTTATAAAGAAGGTAAAAAGTCACTGAAATTTGATTTGACCGTGATTATTCTTATCCAAGTTATAGCGTTGGGGTACGGGCTTTATCAGATTGCAGATGGTCGTCCAGCATGGTTAGTCTACAATGTTGATCGTTTTGAGTTAATTAAGAATAATGAAATTGTGATGGAAAATCCTGAGCAGATTCAATCACAATTTAAGCAGGTATCTTGGTTTAAACCGCAGTTTGTGGCTGCTGAATTTGCAAAAGATCCAAAGCAGAGAAATAAAGAAATGTTTGCCGAGATAGGATCTGGTATTTCGATTGCACAACGTCCAGAGCGTTATGTTGAACTCAACAAAGCAAAAAAACAAATGCAAAAACGCGAACAAAAAATTGAATTATTACAGCAGTATAATAACAAAACCGATGTAGAAAAAATCTTAGCAAAATATCCACAGGCAAGTGCTTTTTTACCGATGAAAGCCAGTGCAGTAGATATGACCGTTTTAATAGATCAAAAGGCGAATGTCGTTAAAATTGTAGATTTACGCTCATGGCACTAAATCATTAAGAACGATGTAAGAAAAGCAGATTATCATTTAATCTGCTTTTTTATTACTATAGGCCCATTCTATTTTCACTGATTCAATCATGAAATTTTTCTTATTGCTTTTAGCCAGTGTATTCATTGCCCTTGGCTGGCTTTTGCCTATCCATTACCGCCCGTGGGTGACGTATACAGGTGAGCTATTTGCCTTTTTATCGCTGTTTGCCCTTGCTGCCCTTTATTTAAAAGACAAGATTAAGTTACCTGTTATCAGTTTGCCTTTATTGTTTTTGACTGGCGTGCCTCTATTGCAATATTTTGGCGGTGAACTCTTCTTCTTGGACAAAGCCTTACTTTGTTCACTCTTTGTTTTCGGATTTTGGCTTTGCAGCGTGTTGGGATATAACCTGACCCAAAGTAAAATCGACAGAGAAAATATTTTTATTGGTTTTAGCACGGTTGTACTCTTGTCAGGAACATTGACGGGCATCATCGCCATTTGCCAGTGGTTAACTCTAGATGCCCATATTCCGGGCATGGTGAATATGCAAAATGCTGTGCGCCCATATGCAAACTTTGCTCAACCAAATAACATGGCGACATTTTTGATCATGTCGTTACTGGCTAGCTTATATTTATATGAAAAACAAAAAATAAAAACATGGGTTCTTAGTCTTTGTGCATTTATCTTGATCTTTGCCGTGGCACTGAGCCAGTCTCGTACTTCTTGGGTGGCGTGTTTGTGTATTCTTGTTTACGGCGCTTATCAGCAATATAAAGGACTGATTACACTTAAGTGGTATTACACGCTGGCATGGCTTGCGCTCTTTATCGGTTTAATTGCGCTATTACCTGCGGTTACGCAATGGATTGGACAGATCACAGGCGTAGACATTGCTCAAACCAAAACGGCTGCTGAGCGCGCAACAGGGGATATGTCCCGATTAGCCATTTGGGAACAAATGCTGCATGCCATTTTAGATCGTCCTTGGTGGGGCTATGGTTGGAATCAAACCAGTGTTGCTTATACCTTGGTTAGTGATCATTTTCAGGGGCCAGTCTGGATACGTAGCGCACATAATTTTATTCTTGATTTTGTATTGTGGAATGGCTTACTGATTGGAATTCCATTTTTGGCATATTTTGGTTATTGGGGTTGTCAGCTCAATAAGCATGTCAATTCAGTGGAGTCCGTGATCGGTATTTTAATGATTGGGGCAGTGCTGGTTCATGCCATGCTCGAATTCCCACAATATTATGCTTATTTCTTGCTTCCTGTGGGCTTTATTCTGGGGCTGGTACAATCGCAGCAAGCGAATATCAAGACCATTACGCTTTCACCGCATTATATGCGTGTGGTTTATGTTGTGTCACTGCTGTTATTGGGATTGATTATTCGAGATTATACTGTTGTCACTGCAAAGCTCAATCAAGCGATACGTTATGAAAAAACATCTGAAAAAATAACCAATCAAAAACCCATTTATTTGCTTGAAGAATTTGATCGACGGATTGCATGGATTCGTATGAGTCCATATACAACGCTTAATCAGCAGGAATTGAACGAAATTCGGGAAATTGTTTTAAATTATCCGACCAAATATGATCTGATTAAATATGCCAAAGTACTGGCTTTTAATGGTCATGAAAAAGAAGCAAGGCATCAGCTTTGGCTACTTAAAAAATTAGGAAAAATGGATCTGGATTATGCGTCATTAGCCCAACCCATTTCTAAAAAATAATATTAACTGCAAAACAGCCAGTTAATTGATTTAATACCATTTTAGTTAAGGGTTTTAGAAATAAAGCCCTTAACTTTTTAGTTATACGCGACGGCGTCTTATCGCTTGTTTTTAGAAGAATGTAAGTTTAGATTTGATGATGATCGTCTAAAACAACAATTAAAAATTTTGCGATTTTGCGTTGGCATTTAGACCTTATTGAGTACAGTCCGAAAAATCTTATTTTTAGCTCAAGCAAACCACACAAGTGTCTAGTCCTAAAAGATTAGATAAAAAGCCGAATAATATTCGATACTATTCGGCTTTTTTGAGGCTAATTATTATGGTGTATAACGTAAATCATAACTTTGTTTACGTATTTTGAGTTGTTGCTCGCGTTCCTGCATTGTCACAAATTTTGTGCCTGTAGGTAATTCATTTTTCAAATCAGCCAGTTTTACTAATTTTAAAGCCGCTGTTGGTAAAGGCTGATCCGATTGACCTGATAGACCTTGCCAGCGTGGGTTTAAATAACCTCGATTCAAACCATCGGTATTCACCCAGTTATAAATCCCCGGATCTTTTTTCGAAATGACATACGTATAACTACCATCTACATTTGCTACAGACTGGGTGTTATTTAAGCTTTGTGTTTTATTGATATAGTCAGTTGTGATAAACCACTGATTATAAACAGGCAGAATAAAATAGTTCGCATCGGCAAGTGTTGTTGTAAAAATTAAAGCTTCATCGTCGGCAATATTAAAAGGACTATAGGTTGCTGCTTGTGTTGACAAACGACCCTGTGCTCCCCCTAATGTAATCTCTGGAAGGGTATTAACTACAGGTGTATTGGAAAGTTGATAATAATATTGATAAGCAGGCCCCGCACTTGTCAAGCTCGAAAGAAAACGATTTTTCTGTACTTCTTTACTTACGGTCACAGTGCGTTGAGATCCATCTGCACGCACGATGCTGAGTTTATCAAACTGCTGATTTTGCCAGTCGCTAATTGTGTTTCGAATAAAGAGGGATGAGCCATTTTCTTTTAATTCAATATAATTTAAATAATTTGATGGGGCTGATTTTTTACTGAGATAAATTTCAAATGAACCATCTTTATTTCTTTTTAAATCACTGGTAGCAAGGTTTGATAACGTTTGGTTATTTTGATCCCATAAGGAAAAATTGACGTCTAAAGGAATTTTGCTGTTCGCCGCTGCTTTAATGACATAACTCACATTTGGATCAAGCGGGATACTCCGATAAGTCGTATCTGGATTATCAAATACTGTACGTGAACCCAGTGTATTTAAACCGAACCATGAGTGGGCGGCAGCTAACGTAGAAATAATTTTTTCATTATTTCGATCACTATTAAAAATAGAGAGAGCACTTGCAAAAGCACTTTCCTGTGCCGCTTGATTTAAGAGCGTCATATTATAGTTATCAATTGGGGTATGATTATTTTTTGCAATTTGTAGTAAATCTTGTGCTTTTAATTTTAAAGCTTCTTGAGCTTCTGCAAGATTTATAAACTCTAATGCTTGTTTTTCAGCATTAATTTGATCTTCACTGGCTAAGCCATTTAAGCTAGTCGTCGGAGTAATTGCAGGTTGAATGACTTGATCTTTGGTTTAGGAGAGAGATTTTCTTTTATTAAATAATCAATTTTGCTGAGTTATAAAGAAATGAAGATATATATTTTTCTGCTTTTTCATGCTTAATTTATGAATAATTTAAAGCTATAAAAAACCCGCTTTAAAGCGGGTTTTTAAATTCAGCTATATCTTGGTGTTAGTGTTGAAGTACAGAAATATCCGCCACACTGGTAAATAAGCCACGTAATTGAGCCAATAAACGTAAGCGGTTGGCTTTCAATTCTGCATCATCTGCCATGACCATTACACCTTCAAAGAATGCATCCACAGGCGCACGTAAAGCAGCAAGCTTAGACAATGCAGTAGTGTAATCCTTCGCAGCAAATAATGGTTCAACTTCAGGTGTAATTTTAGCAAGTACAGCGAATAATGCTTTTTCAGCATCTTCAACCAAGTTTGCTTCAACCACTGCGCCCGTTGGTGCAGCTTCTTTGGCAAGAATATTGGCAACACGCTTATTTGCAGCAGCAAGTGCAGCAGCTTCAGGTAATGCACGGAAGTGATTTACCGCAGTAACACGCTTGTCAAAATCTAAAGGTGATTTTGGCGACAATGCTTGAACTGCTTGAATCACATCAACTGCAACACCTTGGTCTTCATACTTGGCACGGTAACGACCTTCAAGAAATGCAACAGCATCCGCTAAAGTCTTCGCGTGATCTGCTACAACATCGCCATAAGCGTTTAATGCAAGCTTGATTAAATCTTCAATCGACACATCAAGATTGTTCTCAGTCACCAAACGTAAAATACCAATGGCAGAACGACGTAAGGCAAACGGATCTTTCGAACCTGTTGGTGCTTGACCAATACCAAAAATACCCGTGAGCGTGTCTAAACGGTCGGCAAGGGCAATGGTTGTGCCTGTTTTGGTTTGCGGTAAAACATCGCCTGCAAATTTAGGTAAATATTGCTCACCTAAAGCTTCAGCCACTTCATGATTTTCGCCTTCAATGCGTGCGTAATACGTACCTGCAATGCCTTGAAGTTCAGGGAATTCACCGACCAATTCAGAGGTTAAGTCGCATTTAGCAAGTAGTGCTGCTTTTTCAGCATCAGCTGCCGTTGCGCCCGTGATGCTTGATAAAGCCATAGCCAATTTTGCAATACGTTGTGATTTATCCCACAACGTACCCAATTGTGCTTGGAACACCATGTTTGCAAGTTTTTCTTTACGCGATGCTAGCGGTTGCTTTTGATCTTGTAAGAAGAAAAATTCAGCATCTGACAAACGTGGACGAACTACTTTTTCATTGCCTTCAATAATTTGAATCGGATCTTTAGACTCAATATTTGAAACAGTAATGAAATAAGGCTGTAATTTATGATCGCTATTGACCAAGCAAAAATACTTTTGGTTGTCTTGCATCGTGGTGATCAAAGCTTCTTGTGGTACGGCAAGGAAGCGTTCTTCAAAACTGGCACGTAGCGCAACAGGCCATTCTACCAATGCGGTCACTTCATCACGCAGGTCGCTTGGTACAATCGCAATCGCATTGACTTCATCAGCCAACGCTTTGACTTGTTGGTCAATGATTGCTTGGCGTTCTGCAAAGTCAGCAACCACATAAGCCGCTTTTAACTTGGCAAGATATTCATCTGCATGAACCAAAGTAATCGCTTCAGGGGCATGGAAACGATGACCATAAGTCACATTGCCTGCTTTATGGTCTTGAATAGTGGCTTCAATCACATCATTGTCTTTGAGCAATACCATCCATTTTACAGGACGGACAAATTCAGTACGGCTTGCCGCTGAACGCATACGTTTTGCAATTGGGAGGTTATCCAAAGCTGCTTGTAAAATTTGTGGCAATAAAACGTCAAGGCTTTGACCTTTAACATCTTTCAAGAAGCACACTTTTTCAACTTTACCTGCTTGGAAAGTGGTGACTTGATCCGCAGTAATGCCTTGACCACGCATAAAGCCTTCTAAAGCTTTAGTTGGTTTGCCTTCCGCATCAAAAGCCGCTTGTTTTGCAGGGCCGTCAAAGCGTTTTTGTGTATCAGGCTGCGCGCCATCGACATTCACAATTTTAAGTGCCAAACGACGTGGCGCTGCATAAGCTTCGATTGAGTCGAATGCAAGACCTGCATCTTTTAAGCCTTTTACCGTTTCAGCTTGTAGTGCATCACGTAATTTTTTGAGGCTTTTAGGTGGAAGTTCTTCACAGCCAAGTTCGAACAATACTGTATGTTTAGACATTATTTGCTCTCCTTGTTTGCTTCTTTCGCTTCTGCTTCAACTTGTGCTTTTAACTGCGCCAAAACTTCATCACGTAATTTAGGTTCAGCCATCGGGAAGCCTAGCTTCGCACGTGCAGCCACATAACTTTGTGCGATTGAACGCGCCAAAGTACGTACACGTAAAATATAACGCTGACGTTCAGTCACTGAAATTGCACCACGTGCATCAAGCAAGTTAAAGCTATGTGATGCTTTAATCACTTGTTCATAGGCAGGCAGTGGAAGTTCAGCTTCAATCAAGCGTGTCGCTTCTGCTTCGTAAAAATCGAATAGTTCAAACATTTTTTCGACGTTGGCATATTCAAAGTTATAAGTTGATTGCTCAACTTCATTTTGATGGAATACGTCACCGTAAGTCACAGTACCGAATTGACCTTTAGTCCAAACCAAATCGTAAACAGAATCGACACCTTGCAAGTACATGGCAAGACGTTCAAGACCGTAGGTGATTTCGCCTGTCACTGGGTAGCATTCAACACCACCCACTTGTTGGAAGTAAGTGAATTGAGTTACTTCCATACCGTTGAGCCAAACTTCCCAACCTAAGCCCCAAGCACCTAATGTTGGAGATTCCCAGTTGTCTTCAACAAAACGAATGTCATGAACAAGAGTATCAATACCAATGGCTTTTAAAGAATCTAAATATAGTTGTTGGATGTTGTCTGGGTTTGGCTTAAGTACCACTTGGAATTGGTAGTAGTGTTGCAAACGGTTCGGGTTTTCACCATAACGACCATCTTTAGGACGACGTGAAGGTTGTACATAAGCCGCGTTCCACGTTTCAGGCCCTAAGGCACGAAGGAAAGTTGCTGTGTGGAATGTACCTGCGCCCATTTCCATGTCGTAAGGTTGCAGGATGACACAACCTTGTTCAGCCCAGTAATTTTGTAAGGCAAGAATTAAGCCTTGGAAGGTATCAATATGCGATATGGCGCGACTCATGGTCATCCACTTAAAATTAGAGAAAAATTGTGCTCAATTATAAGGTTTTTGCGAAGGTGTGGCAAAGGTTATGCACTTATACTTTCCTTCTGCTTTTGCTCTACCCAATGCTGAAAATCGGGATGATTCTTAATTGGATGAAAATCTTCATCACTTATCACATCTTCTATTGAATAGTTGAAGAATGATAAAAGACTTCCAAGTATAGAAGTGTTCTTATTTTTATATTTGATTTTATTCAAGTGACTCACCGCTAATTTTGGTTCATTTAGTAATGAGTAAACTTTTGCTTTTTCTAAGGATAATTCTGTACATAGATTTAGACTTGCTAAAGCTTTTTTTAGCAAATCATTTTTTGTAGTTTCGTCATTAGTTAGAGAGTGCTGATATCTGTAAAGCTCATAAAGTTTCCTAGCTTTAATATTAATATCCTCTGAGATATCTTTCTCAATGGATAGCTGATACTTTATTTCAGCTTCTTCAAGAAATTCATTTTTGTCTATTCCTTCTAATTTTGCCGTAGCAAATAAAGCGTCGCCCCAATACCAATATGTAGCATCGTGATCGGGTGATAATTGCGATATTCTTTCACAAACTTCTATTATTTTTTTTAAGTTCTCTTCATGAGGAGAGGGTATTTTGTTAGCAATGAGGTCTTCTAGATAAGCCAATAGCATGTCTACTTGATCAGCATGTTTAAATTGGCTAATAGCTGTATTAGTTTCTAATATTTCTATATATTTTTTAATTTTAGCAGTATATCTATGTTGAGAGGTTTTCGATGTTTCAAATCTAATTTCCTCTAGATACATTTCTAATTCCTTATATGGTCGCTCAATAAAATCTAAACTGCAATCAAGCAAATAAGAGATATTCATGAATGTTTCATCAGCATCACACTGATAAATGACTTTACATTCTTCATCATTTTCTAAGAAATTGTGACTTTCTTTCTGTAAAACTTGATTGCTATATTCCAACCAATACAGCCAATTGTTATATGGACGTAACTCGTTTAAGGCATCCATAAGAGGGTCGTTTTCTCCACTATAACCAGCTACGACCCAAGTTTTAGAACAACCAGTTGAACGAACGATTTGGCTTAGTGTTTCTTTATGAGCCTCTAGTTGATCAGTAGTATTACGCTGGACAAAGCCAACATGTTGACCATTTAAATAGACGATACTTGGATCATGTAACAGCTCGGCATTCACCTTACCCATTGCACCTAAATCATAAATTGCAGGGAATGGATACATACCAACCATATAACAAGCATGGATTAATAGAGGGTCAAAATTAACAGTGAGTATTCTGCTGAAATAGCCTTGTTTTAATAACTCTGCAATTGCGATATGAGCAAAGTTGAGTTTTGCCTTTTCTATTCCTTTATCTTCATTTCCTTCAATAAACCATTTGAATAACTCTTTACGTTTGACATTCGATAGTTTGGTCATAATGTCATTGTATTGAAGTTGGCTTAAATCTTCTTTAGCAAGCTTTTGTTCTTCTTCGGTAAAATAATTTGGAAAGTTTTCAATCGCGATTTTCATCAGTTTTTGAGCAGGTGGTATACCTGCTGAAACAGAATTACCTGCACCAACAAGGAGAATAGCACCACCATCTTCTTTGGCATCTTTAAGGGAGGCAGCTAAATGCTTGAGTAATTCTTCGCGATTTTGTTCCATTTTTTTCTTGAAGTTATAAAGTTGCTTTATATTAATCTTAAGCCAATGTTTATCAAAATATTTTATTGAATCTAAGTTATTTTAAAATGAGGACGACAAATGAATTGATAAATTTAAGATAGAAAATAAATACACCTTATTGTTTCATCATTCTATAATTTGTAAATCAATTCCACAATAACCAAAGGCATACTGTGTTTCATTCACAACTTAGATGGCTCAATATCTTAAAACCCAACTTTAAAATTCTTCCGTTAAAAGAGCGCTTACTGTGCGGTATCGGTGCATTGTTAGGGCTACTACTTTCATCATTGATCAGTTGGTTGGTGTTGGGTGATATTAACGCATGGTATATCGCGCCCATGGGGGCATCATCGGTATTGTTATTTGCCGTACCTGCTAGTCCGTTGGCACAGCCGTGGAATATGGTGGTTGGTAACACTATTGCAGGTGTTATTGGTGTGACCTGTGCAATGTATATCCCAAATTTAACCGAAGCCTTTAGTGTTGCCGTCGGGCTTTCTATCGTATTAATGATGACGACAGATTCACTGCATCCACCAAGTGGTGCAATAGCGATTACCGCTGTATTGGGTGGGGAAGCTGTACATCAACTGGGTTATCATTTTATTTTTTATCCAGTTTTATTGAATTCTATTTTATTATTGGCGATTGCAATTATATTTAATCGCATGCTGGGAAAACAATATCCGCAAGTTGCACAAGTCAATCAGCGCTCCAAAGATCCAACGCCCACACAAAAAGTCACTATTCAACCGCAAGATATTCAAGCCACTTTGGATCAACAAACTGAGCTTTTAGATATTAGTGAATATGACTTACAAAAAATTATTTTAGCTGCACAAGAAAAAGCCAATGCGAGGGGAGTGAGTCAGTTTAAGTGCCAGGATATTATGAGCAAAGATGTCATTGGTTTAAATGAACAGGATGACATTCATTCGGCTTTGGATAAATTCAAACATATGAATTTAATGAGTTTACCTGTGTTAGATGCTCAGCAGCAATTAGTGGGAACACTGGCTTTATATGAAGTAGTGGAATGGTTTAAACGTGCAAATGATCTGAGAACGACGTGGGAGCATCAAGTGAAACATATTATGGTGCGTCAAGTGGTTACAGTAAAACCAGAACAACCGATACAAGATTTGGTGCCTTATTTTGTCGAACGCTCATTTAATTATATTCCAGTGGTTGAAAATCAAAAAATGGTGGGTATTATTAGTCGTGCAGATATGATTGCGGCATTAAATCAACAGCTGAATCAAGTCAGCGCATAGCGAAATATAGACAAAAAAAAGCTACGACTCTTTGGGGAAAAGTCGTAGCTGAAAACTAAAAATGATTAACGGTATGGATCATTAAAATTTTGATTTACCGTACGAACGGGATTTTGATAGCCTTGAGCAGGATCGATATCTATTTGAAACTGTTTTTTAGGCATAATGAGCCATAAAACCAAATAGACCAAAATTCCTGGGAATGCAGCGCTCATTAGAGAAACAATGACGAAGATAATGCGAAGCAAATTTGCATTCCAACCAAATCGTTCAGCAATACCCCCCATTACACCTGCAACCATATTTTGGCGGTTAGAGCGATACAAGCCAACATTGGCCATCTAAGTCTCCTTAAAATTAAAAATAGATGAATTAAAACAATTTATTCATACTGATAAAATGGTGATGTAAATCAGTTTTTAAAGGGTTATCGACTAGAAAAATAGTTAAGTTGTGTAACTGGACATTTGTTTGTATTGAGTGATTAGATAAAAGAGACCTATTTAAAAAAAATCAATTAAATACCATCAAGCTCATGGAGCTGATGACGTAGAGCATCATCAAATTATTTTGCATCGTGGTAATGGGGTAGCGTTTTTTTATCACATTGATCAAGCTCAAAGCTTGGTCATGGATTTAGCTAAAATTTCTAATCAGACTAAGCGGAATAGACAATATTTTGCGCAGGGCAATGCTTTTCCTCAACATGCGTATCGTTTAGTGAAAGAACCAGTTAGATCAAGCCTATGATCAAATTCAGATGACAAAAACCTCCAAGTGCGGAGGTTTTTTTATGCTAGGGATATTGATTTGCAATTATTTTAATTCAGTTTGGTGGGTTGTGAGGGGCTCGAACCCTCGACCAATAAATTAAGAGTCTACTGCTCTACCCGCTGAGCTAACAACCCTAAGCCTATTTAAAACATGCTTTTAAATAAAGTGCAAGATGAAGCAAAATTTCGATAATGGCAAAGTGACCGAAATGTCAGGGGTTATCGTATTGAGAAGATTTTCAGGTTTCATTTCTGGTCAGGAAGACAGAAAGAAATTTGAAGAAATAAATGGTGGGTCGTCCGCGATTCGAACGCGGGACCAACGGATTAAAAGTCCGCTGCTCTACCAGCTGAGCTAACGACCCATTTGAAAAGAGTGCTTTAAAAGCTAAAAAAACTTCATGGTAGAAGTTTTTAGAAGATGGTGGGTCGTCCGCGATTCGAACGCGGGACCAACGGATTAAAAGTCCGCTGCTCTACCAGCTGAGCTAACGACCCATCTCTAGGTGATCAAAATAAGTGGTGGGTCGTCCGCGATTCGAACGCGGGACCAACGGATTAAAAGTCCGCTGCTCTACCAGCTGAGCTAACGACCCTGAACCAACATTCAAGTATGACCTGAATGAGTAGTGCAAGAAATATTTTCTAAACACCACTTCGTTTTGATGGGCGTATTGTAGCAAGTTATGAAACGAGCGCAAGTGAAAAATAGCAAACTTGTTGGCGTTTGATTATAAATGCAACAAATTTGCTATATCTAGTCAAAAAACATGCTTTTTGAATTAGAAACGGTATTGATAAGCTTGAATATTATTGAATATTTCAGCCGTTAAATCACAGTATTCTGTTGCATTTGGCAGTAAAACCAACAAGCGTTCGTCTGTTTTATTAGGATCAAAGGCTTGTTCTTTTAACTTGTTTTTTTGGTATTTAAAGGTGCCTGTGGTTTCAACTTGTACTTGAACACGTAAGAACACAGGAACCGCATATGCTGGCAAGCATTTTTTAAATTCAGTTGCCATTTGCTGTAAATCTTGTTTGGTAAATTCGGCATGATCTGCCAGTGTAATGGCTGCCATACCAGCACGACCATTGGTATTGGGAATTTCTACTCCATAAACCACGGCTTCAGCAATTTTTTCATATTCACTGACTATATTTTCAACTTCGGTGGTTGATACATTTTCACCTTTCCAGCGGAATGTATCGCCTAAGCGGTCAACAAATTGAGCATGACGAAAACCAATATCACGCACCAAATCACCTGTATTAAAGAAAGAATCCCCCTGAGTAAAGACATCTTTCATCATGACCGATTTGTTTTTTTCAGGGTCGGTATAGCCATCAAAGGGTGAACGACGGGTAATTTTGCCCACAAGTAAGCCAACTTCACCCTTTTTGACTTTCTTACACCAACCTTTAGCATCTTTCACAGGGGTATTGCTTTCTTTATCAAATTCAATAATCGCATAAGGCGTAGGGGAAAAGCCGACTGTATTATCAAAATTAAAAATGTTGCTGAAACCAACATTGCCTTCGCTAGATGCATATAACTCGAGAACTTCTTCTACACCAAAACGTTGTTTAAATTTGTCCCAGATATTTGGGCGCATGCCATTGCCGATCATTTTTTTGACACGGTGTCCATGTTCAAGTTCAGAGCTTGGCGCATCTATGAGGTAACGGCATAACTCCCCGACATAGCCAATAGCAGAGGCATCAAATTTTTTGACATCTTGCCAAAAAGCAGAAGTTGAGAATTTACGTCGCAAGGCCAGTGTTGCACTGCCTGCAATCACACCACACCAGCAGACCACAATACCTGTTGCATGGTAAAGCGGTAGGGTGCAGTACATCACATCATCGTTTGTTAAAGCCAAGATATGACCGTAGGTACCATATGCCAACGTCCAACGGCTATGGGTAAAAATAACTGCTTTAGGTAAACCTGTCGTGCCTGAGGTGTAGATGTAAAATAGACCATCTTTACCTTGAATACTGTGCGTGGTTGGTGTGTTGAATTTAGGAAAGTGAATAATTTTCTCTGCTAAATTTGTCCAGCCTTTAGGTGTTTTACCGGCATCAACTAAAGTTTCCTGATCTGCAAACCAGTGAAAGCGATCTTCTTTGAGGAGCAAGTCTTGACGTATTTCGTCTACTGCGGCACGGCATTCTTCACCAATAATAATGGCGATAGGTTTGACGAGATTAATACTATGCGTTAATGCTTTACTGGTTTGTGAGGTGTTGACTAAAGCCGCGGTGACCCCAATTTTGGCTAAAGCAATAATGGTAGCTACCAGTTCGGGGCGATTTTCCACCATGACGGCAATCACATCACCTTTACGTGCCCCAAGCGACAAATAAAAGTGCCCAATTTGGTTTGCCCATTCATTAAGTGCTTGATAGGTAAATTTTTGCTCTTCAAATAATAAAGCATTCCCTTGAGGATTGCGCTTGACGGCTTTTTCAAATGCAATGCCTAAGCCTGCGGGTGTATTGGGTGTGCGTAAATAGGCTTGTTTCAGTCCACTCAATAAATGCGGGACTTTACTGATAAATTTGGGTAACTTTGCTGTGACATCAGCAATACCAATCAGATCACTTTGTGTATTGTAGTTCATAAAAATCCTATTTATTTTTCATAATCCAGTATGTCTATTTGTTTGCGTTCATGTATACAGCTGTCTTTTTAGTGGTTTAACCCTAGAGCAATCAACCTAATTTGCTCAAAATAACAAAAAAAACCTAGTCACCGAAATGACTAGGTTTTTTTATTTTGCTGCATTAGAGCGAATTATGACTCGTTTGCAGGTATTACTTTCTTTGGTGGACGACCACGAGGGCGACGAGGACGGATAGGTTTGTCTTCATCATCTTCAGTTTCATCATTGTTAGCATCGGTTTTTGGTTCTGCTAATGCCTGTACGTCTTGAGCAACTTCTACAGGCGCTTCAGCTTGTACAGGTTTTGCTTCAACAGCCTTAGGCGCTACTGTTTTTGCAACAGGTGCAGGTTTTTCAGCCTTAATGACGGGTTTAACGGCCACTTTTGCTTCATCCACCACCACTACGTCTTCGATTACAGCGACTTGCTCTGTAATAGGTTCGTTTTTGGTCGCTACTGCTTCAACCACTTCTTTGGTTGTTTCAGGTTCACTATGCGTTTGCTTGGTTTGCTCTAGAGCTTGTTCCGCTGCAAGTTTTGCTAAACGACGACGTTCACGTGGATCATTGGCAACACGCTTATCTGAAATAGCAGTAGGTGGTATTAAGTCCAATACTGCTGCTGGTTCAGCCTCTGGCGCTGCCTTGGTTACCGCAACATCACGTGTAACAGGCTGTACTGGTGCTTCTGCCTCAGTTGCTTGATGCACGATGGTCGCAGCATATTGCTCAGTGAATTTCACCAATGCACGATTGAATGTTGGGATTAAACCAAACTGTTCAATCAGTACTGAACAATCCTCACCATACACATGGCGAATTAAACTGCCCACCGTATATTGCCCCAAGGTTGGAACCTGTGATGGATTCAACTTTGGCACTGGAGCCTGTTGTTTCGCTTGATTGTCACGTTTTTGGCGACTACGCATGCGTGGGTCGTTACTCGCACGGCGATCAGCAGAGCGTGGTTTATGTGCTTCTTGCGGTTTAGTTGTTGTTGCTGGCTTTTCTTCCTTCACAACCACTGGTTTTTCGGTTACCGCGACTTCAGTTTCTGTCACAGCGACAGGTGTTGCTGGTACAACAGGTGCTTCAACAACAGCTGATGCCGAGTTTAATGCGATGATTTCGCTCTTCGCTTGATCGACATTAATCACTAATGCAGTGGTCATAACATCCTGACGAGGTGTATCAATTACTTCGACTTTAGGTTGTTGTTCATTCACTACAGGAGCGGCAGCAACCGCTTGTTGAGGTGCTTGTTCGTTTAATACGCTTTGATCGCGGTGACGATTTGGGCGGTTTGGACGTTGCTGATGATTGCGGTCACGGCGTGGAACAGCATTTTGCTCGAGTTGAACTTCAGCATTTTGTTGTTCTGGATGTGGACGTCGAGTCGGGCGCTTGTTTTCACGCGGATCTTGACGTTGTTCCTGACGCGGATCTTGACGTTGTTCCTGACGCGGATCTTGACGTTGCTCCTGACGAGAGACTTGAACAATTTCTTCATGCACTTGGTTTTGTTGATTGTCATGCTGAATTTGTTCGCGTTGCTCTTTCGGCTTGTTAACGCGCTTTTTATTGTGACGTTGCGTTTTTTCTTCTTTATCAGAATATTTATCGGCAACTTCACGCTGTTCCTGTTTCTGTATCACAGGCGTATTTGGCGTTAAGTAAGCATTGTTGTTTGCAGTCACAACTGGTGCACTTTGAACAGGTGCAGCCGTTGTAACTTGACCTACTTGACCAAATTGACCACGACTTACAGCACCACCATTGATCATTTGTTCAATGGCTGCGGCAGCATTGTTTGCAGTACGTGCTTGATCAACAGTTTTCGCTTGCTTTTGTACAAACAAGTTTTCTAACCATGCACATGGGCTTGCTGAAGCTTGAGCAACAGGCGCAACTTGAGCTGGCTGTTGTTGCTGTGTTTCTTGAGCAACTTGTTGTGGACGACGTTGTTGCTTGTTGTCTTGTTGCTGAGCTTGCGGTGCAGCTTGAGCTTGTTGTCCATCATCTAAATGCCATTCAGACGATTCGTAACCCAACTCTTTTTCGCTTGAACGCGTAGCTTCAGTGCGTTCATAGCTGGTTGGGGCAAAGCCTTCGGCATTATAAGTAATTTCGTAATGCGGCGTTTCTAAATGTGGGTGTGGTAAAACAGTCACACGTACATTTGAAGTTTGTTCTAGGTAAATGAGGCTATGACGCTTTTCATTCAACAAGAATGCTGCAATTTCAACAGGAACTTCAACTTGAACTTCACCATGACGTTCACGCAGGGCAATTTCTTCCACTTTACGCATAATCGAAAGGGAAAGAGAGCGTAAGTCACGCACCATACCTGTGCCATGACAGCGTGGGCAAACGTAACCCGTCGCTTCTTCTAAAGAAGGACGTAAGCGTTGACGACTCATCTCCATTAAGCCAAAACGAGACAATTGACCGAATTGGATACGGGCACGGTCGCTTTGCGTTGCTTCGCGAAGTTTTGCTTCAACCATACGTTGGTTACGGTCTTTGGTCATGTCGATAAAATCGATCACCACTAAACCACCGATATCACGTAAACGCAGTTGACGCGCAATTTCTTCTGCTGCTTCTAAATTGGTATTTAAAGCGGTGTCTTCAACATCGTGACCACGCGTCGATTTCGCAGAGTTAATGTCGATAGACACTAAAGCTTCTGTTTGGTCGATGACAATTGAACCACCAGAAGGAAGTTTAACTTCACGTTCATAAGCAGTTTGAATTTGGCTTTCGATACCGAAGTGAGCAAATAAAGGCTCATTTAATGTATACGTTTTTAACTTTTCTAATTGACGTGGCATCACGGCTTTAACAAAGTTATACGCTTCGTTATAGGCTTGTTCAGAGTCAATTAAAATTTCAGCAACATCGTCACGTAAATAGTCACGAATCGCACGTGTTACCACACCCGCTTCTTGATGAACTAACATCGGTGATGGACCAGAGCTTGCAGTGCTTTGAATTTGTGCCCAAAGGTCTAGCAAGTGCTGTAAATCAAGTTGTAATTCTTCTTGAGAACGACCAATACCTGCAGTACGAACAATCACGCTCATGCCACGCGGTGTATTGAGTGACGCCAACATTTCTTTCAATTCTTCACGAACTGAACCTGAAATTTGACGACTAATACCGCCACCTTTTGGATTATTTGGCATAAGTACCAAATAACGTCCAGCCAGTGAAATAAAGGTAGAAAGGGCAGCGCCTTTATTACCACGTTCTTCTTTTTCCACTTGAACCAAAAGCTCAGTGCCTTCAGTGATCAATTCACGGATATTTGAAGTTTGACGTGGATCTGCTTTGTAGTATGAATTTGCGATTTCACGCATAGAGAGGAAGCCTTGACGACCTGCACCATACTCAACAAAAACAGCTTCTAATGAAGGCTCAACGCGAGTCACGTGACCTTTATAGATATTGGATTTTTTTTGTTCACGGGTACGATTTTCTAAATCAAAATCGTAAAGACGCTGACCCGTGACAAGTGCAACGCGAATCTCTTCGGCATGTGTTGCATTAATCAACATACGTTTCATGGGTATAACACCTAATAGTGATACACAACAAAACATCGCTATTCACGTAGCGAACATCACATATTACGGATCAACACTCAGATCTCAAAATGATACCTGTGGTCTGAGCTTTTTTACCGGCCTTTTTTGTTGGGCTTCGGTTTTTGATTCACGTATTGATGATGACAATACGGCTTCAATCTTTAAACGATTAAAGTCACCTGAGCGGACTCACTGGCGGACAAACGGTGCATTAGATGTGAGTAACTTTCACTGTCACGTAGCTTGAAGATCATCCCTTCGTTTAAGATAGAGCGTCTTGATACGGAATTATCATCGTATCTTTGCTTTATGTGCAGATCCAATGCATCAACGTTGTAGCCTGAATGCGACTTCAGGTTGCGATTCATTTGATGTGTATCAGTTTACGTTTAAGAACCAACTCAAAGTTGGCGACATATTTTTTAGAGCAAACTGATTTATGTACATTAAGTACAATTAAACGCAACAGTTTGCTTTTTTGCCGATATAATAAGCCTTCGGCGTTGGCATATTCTTTAGGGACCTTTCCGTATTTAGTATGAGTTGTAAAATTTAATGTTTAGCTTCAAAAATATTGAAGTAATTAAATTTTTTCACACTAACGGTGGTATCCGTGCGCTGACTATATCAAACCTTGCATCATCTGCCTATGGGCTAAGCTTAAATTTCTTGTGTAAAGCATAGCCTAAGTGATCAGTTTTTAATCAATTTTAGTATTTTTTTGGGTCATAGTAACTGTATGAATTCTACGCAAGAATGGCAAAGTGTCACTTGGTTTGAAGTGGACGAGCATCAATCTGGTCAACGTATCGATAATTTTCTATTTTCTAGGCTCAAAGGTGTGCCTAAAAGTCGGATTTATCGCTTGATGCGTGAAGGGCAAGTTCGGGTCAATAAAAAGCGCATTAAAGCTGAAACTAAATTGGCAATTGGCGATCAAATTCGTGTTGCACCGATTCGTTATGAACCTAAAGATGAAACTGCTGCACCAGTGTCAGACAAAGTCGCACAGAGCTTACTCAGCCGTGTGGTTTATGAAGATGAAGGTTTGATGATTGTAAATAAACCTTCAGGCATTGCTGTACATGGTGGTAGCGGTATTGCTTATGGCTTGATTGAAGGTTTACGCGCAGCCACAGGTAAAAAATATTTAGAGCTGATTCATCGTATTGACCGTGATACCTCTGGTTTAGTGATGATCAGTAAAAAGCGCAGTACGCTTAAAACCCTGCAAGATTTACTGCGTGAACGTAAAATTAAAAAAACCTATGCTGCGATTGTCAAAGGTCAGGTCAGTTTGGATAAGCAACTGATTGATGCACCTTTACATCGTTATGAATTGGCCAATGGTGAGCGTCGTGTCTGCGTATCTAAAGAAGGTAAGCCAAGTCAAACGCAGTGGAATGTCGCAGAGCGTTTCCGTCATGGCACTTTGGTTTATGCTTCACCGCTTTCGGGACGCACGCATCAAATTCGTGTGCATGGTTTGAGTATTGGTCATCCTTTAATTGGTGATGATAAATACGGACATGAAACTGAATATAAAGGCCCTGCGGCACGTCGTTTATGTTTACATGCGCTACGCTTAGAAATTCCGGGTTATCCTTTGATTGAAGCACCTTTACCTGAAGATATGCAGAATTTGGCAGCTCAGCTCCGTGCGCAGTCTAAATAATCTTCTTTAATCCTCCTTTGAAAAAAGGAGGATGCAGAGGAGGTTTAAATCTGAAAATATTTTTGCATCTAAATCAAATATTGGACGTTATTCATGAATAAACCTGTAGAACTGATTGTCTTTGATTGGGATGGAACTTTGTTTGATTCAGTGGGGCAGATTGTGGCAAGCCTACAGTTTGCAGCACAGCAATTTGAACAACCACTGACCCCTGAAGCGGCAAAAAGTATTATCGGTTTAGGTTTGCCCGAAGTGGCTCAAGCCTTATTTCCTAAAGTGCCTGAATTACATACTGATCTTTTGAAATGTTATGGCGATCATTATGTTGCTCATTCAACAGGTGATGCTTGGTTTGCTGGCATTGCTGAAATGTTGTATGGACTCAAAAATCAGGGTGTTCAGCTTGCGGTTGCGACGGGTAAAAGCCGTAAAGGTTTGGATCGTGTGCTGGCTCAAACCAAGAGCTATGATTTATTTGATATTACGCGTGCGGCAAGTGAAACCAAGTCTAAACCTGATCCACTGATGTTAGCTGAAATTTTAGCTTTCACAGGGGTAAAAACTGAACATGCGATTATGGTTGGGGATACTTCTTATGACTTGGAAATGGCGCAAAATATTGCCATGCCCAGAGTTGGTGTAGCATATGGTGTACATGCTAAAAATGTCTTGCAGCAGTTTAATCCTTTGACCATTGCAGATGATGTCGCAAGTTTAGATCAGTTTTTAAATCAGCAAGTGAGTACTTTCGATGTGGCTTAATCAAAGTTGATTGTTTTTCAAGGCGTATAAGGATATGCGCCTAAACTTAATTTTGAATAACAAGAAAATACGGTATGAGTCGCTCTATTTGATTACTTCATTTATTACAGCACCTCCGTGAACAGCGTTATCCTGTCACTGCACAACGTTTGGCTGAACATTTGCAAATCAGTGTGCGAAGTGTTTATCGAGATATTGAAAGTTTACGTGATCAAGGGGGCAATATTGAGGGGAGTGTAGGTTTAGGATTTCAATTGAAAGAAAACTTTCTACTTCCGCCAATGAGTTTGGATGAATCAGAAATTGAAGCGATGTATCTTGCATTACAATGGGCTAAATCTATTCCTGATCAAGCCTTGCAGCAGGCTTCACATTCGGTATTAAGCAAATTAAAAGCAGTATTGCCACAAAGAAAACAAGAATTCTTAAATGATACTTATCTAAAATCAATTCATTCATGGATCGAGGTTGATCAAACCATTGTTGAACAAGTTCGTATCGCAATTCGTTTACAAACTAAAATTCAGATTGATTATGTTGATGAGCAGAAACAGATTTCACACAGGCAATTATGGCCCTTTGCATTGGGATATTTTAACGACCAAATGTTATTGGCTGCATGGTGTGAACTACGTGAAGATTTTAGAAATTTCCGTTTAGATCGAATTCAAACGCTCATATTCACTGAGCAAATTTATCCCCAATTTAAACGCCATTTATTTCAACAATGGTGTCAAAAAGAATTTTCAAATTCAGAAGAATCACCAAGCACTACTGACAAAAACTGACACAGCTCAGTTCTATTCTAAAAAAACAATAAATACAGAGGATAGAACAATGGCTTTAACTTTATATACAAATACACAATCTCGTGGCGTTGTGGTGGATTGGCTTATTCTTGATTTGGGGATTGAGGTCGAGCGCATAGAAGTTGCATATGGTACAGAAATGAAATCAGCAGAATTTTTAAAATTAAATCCTTTTGGCAAAGTGCCTGTTTTGGTCGATGGCGATGTGGTGATTTATGAGCTAGATGCCATTTGTGCGTATTTGGCAGATCAATTCTCTGAAAAAGGTTTACCCCTGCACTTGATGATCCGAAAAGAGGTTTATATTATCGTTGGTTGTTCTTTGGTGCAGGACCTTTTGCAGCAGCCTCTGACAATGAACATTTAAAAGTTCAAGTTCTACCAGAACAAAAACTGTTTATGGGCTATGGTGATTATCAGGATACGTATCAAGCGTTGATTCAAGGTTTGGAACAAGCAAGCCCTTATTTATGCGGTTCACAATTTACGGCAGCCGATATTAGTTTAGGAGCAATGATCATGTGGCAATTAAAAATGAATTTATTACAGCCACACCCTGCGATTGAGCGCTATGTTGAGGTCATAAAACAACGTGAAAGTTTAAAGAATAATCCTGCTTTATTTGCAGCATAAAACCATTCTACTCAGATAAGCTTCTTTCATAAGAGGCTTATTTTTTTGTTGTAGATTTATACAAATAAACTTCACGCTTATTATCTTTTAGTCGTAGATGAAAAGTTTAATCAAAATATACAAAACTAAATTCTGAATGATTTGAGCATTTTTCTCTTTGATTTTTCTACGCTGTTTATGTTGATGGATAAAACAAAAAAAAGATTTATAGGTTCTAACTATTGTAAAAAATAAAATAAGTATTGGCGTAAAGTCGCCATTTTTCCGATGCTTAAACTGTTTATACACATACGCGTTTTATAGATGACCAGATACAGCTCGTCTGTCGCAATTGATCTAGTCGATCCGAGTTTTAAATCTTACTTAGTCATTTTTCATCTAAAACAGTATAAGTCCATTTTTGCAGTTTAAGGAAACATTGATGTCGAATTCTGCTGTTGTTGAAACGAGTGTTGAATCCGTTGCTTTAGCGCTTAGAGAAGCTGAACTGTCAAAAGTTGCGGTTGCACCTATTCGTCCACAATTGGGGGGTGAAAGTGCCGATGTCGATATCGCCTATGCCGCTCAAGAAGTGAATACCCAGCGTGCGCTTGCTGAGGGGCGTCGCTTAGTTGGACGCAAGATTGGTTTGACTTCAAAAGTTGTACAAGCGCAACTCGGTGTAGATCAACCTGATTTTGGGATGTTGTTTGCCGATATGGCCTATGGCGATGGTGAAGCCATTCCTGCTGGTTTGCTCATTCAACCGAAAGTTGAAGCTGAAATTGCCCTGATTATTAATAAAGATTTAACCCAAGAAAAACACACGTATGCAGACATTATCAGTGCGACTGACTATGCATTGCCTGCTGTAGAAGTGGTCGATAGTCGTATCGAAAACTGGAAAATTTCCCTGATTGATACGGTTGCAGATAATGCTTCATCTGCGGCTTATGTTTTAGGTTCACGTCCAGTGAAACTGGAAAATTTAGACCTTGTGAACTGCAAAATGGTAATGACCCGTGGTGACGAAGTGGTCTCTCAGGGGGTGGGCAAAGCATGTTTGGCAAACCCTTTAAACGCGGCAGTGTGGTTGGCTGATGAAATGGTTCGTCGTGGTCGTCCACTCTTGGCTGGTGACATTATCCTTACAGGTGCGCTTGGCCCAATGGTTGTTGCAAACCCAGGTGACGAATTCAAAGTTGAGATTGAAGGTTTTGGTTCAGTTGTTGCTGCTTTCGCTGCTGAATAACGTTTTTATATAAATCGGAATTTTAGAGAGTACATTCATGAAAAAGATTAAATGTGCATTGATTGGTCCGGGTAATATCGGCACAGATTTGCTTTACAAACTTCAACGTAGCGAATGGTTAGAACCGGTGTGGATGGTGGGGATTGACTCTACTTCAGAAGGTTTGGCACGTGCAGCGGAAATGGGTTTAAAAATAACAAGCGATGGTGTGGACGGTTTGTTGCCACATGTATTAGCAGACAATATTCAAATTGCTTTTGATGCAACCTCTGCCTATGTGCATGCTGAAAACAGCCGCAAACTAAATGAACTTGGCGTACAAATGATTGATTTAACGCCTGCGGCGATTGGTCCATTTTGCGTACCACCGGTAAACCTTACTGCATTGCTTGAACAAGGTGAATTACCAAACGTCAACATGGTGACCTGTGGTGGTCAAGCTACGATTCCGATGGTGGCGGCAGTGTCACGTGTTCAGCCTGTGAGCTATGGTGAAATTATCGCAACGGTATCGACTAAATCTGTAGGCCCAGGTACACGTAAAAACATTGATGAATTTACCCGCACTACTGCGGGTGCCATTGAGAAAGTTGGCGGTGCGAAAGCGGGTAAAGCGATTATCATCATCAATCCTGCTGAGCCACCACTTATGATGCGTGATACGGTTCATTGCCTCGTTGAAGGTGAACCCGATCAAGTGGCAATTACGGCATCAGTGCATGCCATGATCAAGGAAGTTCAAAAATATGTACCGGGTTATAAACTAGTGAATGGCCCAGTATTTGATGATAACCGTGTTTCTATCTATTTAGAAGTTGAAGGTTTAGGGGATTACTTGCCTAAATATGCCGGTAACCTCGATATTATGACAGCGGCAGCTGCACGGACTGCAGAAATGTTTGCAGAGCGTTTAATTGCACAACAAGCAACCACTGAAGCGGTATAAGGAGCAACCATATGTCTAAGATTATTGTTCATGATATGACTTTGCGTGATGGTATGCACCCACAGCGCCATCAAACGACTGTTGAGCAAATGATTGCGATTTCAACCGCCCTTGATGATGCAGGTGTACCTTTAATAGAAGTTACCCATGGTGATGGCCTTGGTGGTTCATCGGTGAACTACGGTTTTGCTGCGGCAACGGATGAGGAATATTTGTCTGCGGTTGTGCCACGTATGAAGAATGCGAAAGTATCGGCACTTCTTTTACCGGGGATTGGTACGGTTGACCATTTAAAAATGGCACATGAAATTGGTGTTTCAACGATTCGTGTTGCAACGCACTGTACAGAAGCAGACTGTTCAGAACAGCACATCACTGCTGCACGTAAATTAGAGATGGATACTGTGGGCTTCTTAATGTTGGCTCATATGGCAACACCGACTCAATTGCTTGAAGAAGCGAAAAAAATGGTGTCTTACGGTGCGAACTGTATTTATGTGACTGACTCTGCCGGTTATATGCTGCCACAAGATGTAACTGATCGTGTTGCTTGTTTGCGTGACAGCCTTGACCCGAGTATTGAACTTGGCTTCCATGGTCACCATAACTTAGGTATGGGTGTTGCCAATACCGTGGCTGCTGTTCAAGCGGGCGCGATACGGGTTGACTTGGCTTCTGCTGGTTTAGGTGCTGGAGCGGGCAATACACCACTTGAACTATTCATTGCCGTTGCGAATCGCATGGGGATGGATACAGGTGTTGATTTGTTTAAAGTTCAAGATGTTGCTGAAGATTTGGTGATTCCTATAATGTTGAACCCGATTCGTGCTGACCGTGATGCAGCAACTTTAGGTTATGCAGGCGTTTACTCATCATTCTTGTTATTTGCGAAACGTGCTGAAGCCAAATATGGTGTATCTGCACGCGAAATCTTAATGGAATTGGGTCGCCGCGGTACAGTAGGTGGTCAAGAAGACATGATCGAAGATTTGGCATTAACCATGTCTAAGGCCAAAGAACTGCAAGCTTAGTCGTCGTACTGATGTTTCAGTTAGAAAAGCACCTTTCATAGGTGCTTTTTATTGGCTGATGTAAAGGCATTTGATTAAGCATGGGGATGGTCATCTGCTTTTTTTAATGCAAAACGTGATTCATTGTTTAGAAAAATACAAAAAGTTAATAGATAAAAAATATCATGCCATACGCCAGTTATATTAATTTTTTCAAATATTTAGCTGAAAGAAAACCGCAGTTAAACTTAAAAGCGATCAGTTGTTTTTATTTGACGCAAATATCCCTGTTCTTTTATAAAAATAAGCCCGTGAACAAAGGCTTATAAAAAGTTGAATAAAATATCTGCAAAATATCTTATTGCTTTAAGTTCTAAACCAGCTTGGCATATAGATTCAGAAAGTCGTAATCATGCGTTAAAGGCATGAAAGCTTAATACTGTAGTCGGATTTCGCAACTTAGGATTGTTGAGCATGATGGCGCTATAGCTTAATTTGATCACTGGGAATTTAGCCATGCGTCGTCAAACACTATGGATAGCAATCTGTGCTGCTGCGGCAACACTAGGTACAACTGCAACGAATGCAGAATTTATCGACGATAGCCAAGTCCAATTAAAATTCAAAAACTTCTATTTAGATCGGCAATATGCCGATCTTCCACAAAACAACTGGGGCAGTTGGTCTCAAGCCGTGACTTTAGATGCTAAGTCTGGTTATGCCGATTTAGGTGCTGTAAAAGTAGGCGCTGATGTCTTGGTTCAACATGCTGTACGTTTGAACGGTCGTGATAAAAATCCAGATTGGGTTTTACCGCATGACGGTGAAAAACAAGCGCGTGACTTTGGTAAAGTGGGGGCAACTTTAAAAGCCAAAGTGTCGCAAACTGAATTGAAGGTCGGTGAAATTTTGCCTGTTTCGCCAGTATTGGTTTTTGACCCATCGCGTCAGTTGCTGACCACGTATAGCGGGGCATGGTTAGAGTCGAAAGACATTAAAGATACCAAGTTAACCTTGGCGTATATTGATGGCATTAACAACCGTTATGACAACCAATTCCGCGAATTAACTAAATTTGCACCACCTGCCTATGACCATGGTGCAGAAGCGGATGGGATGTACATTGCGGGTATTGATCATCAATTGAATAAGAATATTGGTGCAAGCTACTGGTATGCAGATGTGCAAGATATCTACCAGCAGCATTATGTCGCTGTGAATTACAAAACCATATTAGGTGCCAAGGCAAAATTAGATAGCCATATCCGTTATTTCGATAACTCGGAATCAGGTGATCAATTGTATGGAAATATTGATAATCAGGCGCTATCTGTAGGTGCTAAAATTAATCATGGCGCACATACCTTTGGTTTGGGCTATCAACAGATGTTTGGTAAAAATGCATTCCCAACCATTGGTGGTTGGGTGCCACAACCCTATTTAGTGAACTGGGGTATAGCTACATTTACCAATGTGAATGAAAAATCATGGGGCTTTACTTATGCTTATGATTTCTCTGAATTGGGTGCGAAAGGCTTAAATGCCACAGCAGTTTATTTCACGGGTTATGATGCTGATGTAGCCGGTAAGCAAGAACAAAAATCAGATGAAATTAATCTGATGGTGAATTACACCATTCCAGAAGGTAAGTTCAAAGGTTTAGGCATTCAAGGGATGTATATTGATGCTGACTTTGACTGGAAAACGGACTTAAAAGAGTATCGTATTGCGACAACCTATAGCTATAAATTCTAATCATCTGATGGAAAAAGAGCGGCTGTTAATCGGTCGCTCTTTTTTTGAGCTTAAGCATGTTGAGCTTGAAATGTCTGAGCTAAATTTTGGCGATGAATTAATTTTAAATATATTAAAAACAAAGACTTAAATTATCGTTTTTTTTATGGTTTATCATCGTTATTAAGTATCAGTTTGTGCTTGATGAACATGTAATATTAGGCTGTAAAATTGTCGAATTTATTATCATTCAGCGTGTCATTGAGTCAATCAAACACGTATCAATGCTGCACGAGGAGTATATATGAGTACTGTCCAAATCCCTGAATATACAACCGATTCATTCTTTGGCTTAGAAGATAAATGGATTGAAACTGCGGAAGGTGAGTTAACTCACTATCACGAACTGGGTGAAGGCACGCCTATTCTTTTCTTGCATGGTTCAGGTACAGGTGTATCTGCTGCGGCAAACTGGTGGTTGAACCTGCCACAGATTGCTGAACAAGCCCGTTGTATCGCAATTGACACCATTGGTTATGGTCAAACTGTTGTTGCACCCAATACGGCATATGGTATTCGTGCTTGGGTTGATCACGCCATCCGTACTTTAGATGCTTTGGGCATTGAAAAAACTTGGGTGGTGGGTAACTCATTGGGCGGTTGGTTAGCATTCCAAATGGTCTTAGATTATCCAGAGCGTGTGCTCGGAATCGTATCAATGGGTACAGGGGGGGCGAAACAAACAGCGGCACTCAAAGCACATGCAAATCCAGTTTTAACAGAGGAAGGTATCAAGCAAACTCTGTCTATGTTTGTCGTGAACAAAGATTTGATTACCGATGAATTGGTTAAAGTACGTTTTGATTCTGCCAAAAATGACTATGCATCTAACCGTCTGATGGATGTGGTTGGCGCACGTGACCGTGACCGTTTTGAGTTCCCACTCGACTTTGAAAAAATGAAAGATATTACTGTTCCAGTTTTACTGATTCATGGCGTACAAGATGTGGTGATTCCTGTATCTCGTTCATGGGATATCTTGAATATTGTTCCACATGCGGATGCACATATTTTCAGTCAATGTGGTCACTGGTCTCAAGTTGAAAAATCTGAAGAATTTAATACGGTGATTAAAGATTACTTAACTGCGCGCGGCGTATAATCTGCTTGAATTTAGTGATAAAAAAAGAGGGTGGCTTTTGCCATCCTTTTTTATTTTTTGAAATCCATGTCGACCCACTATTTGTATAAGCTCTTTTGTTCAGCAGACCACATGTCCTGATGTAATTTATTTGGGGGATAAGATGAGTTTGACTTTAAGCCATAATGAAACTGGCTGCGACATTGATACTGATAGCCAAAATAGTGGTGTTAAATCCATATGCCAAGATCAGGTGTAAAGTGTTCAACACTCGCATAGATTGGCTGGTCACTGAGACATCTGCCGTTTGAGCAGACGTGCCAATTACATAACTAAAATATAAAAAGTCGGGATAGGTTGGTTGCGGTGATTTGGGGAAATCTAAGCCGCCGTCTTGATGTTTTTCCAATGCCAAATAAAAGTCATGCGCATAATGAATAGCAAAGATGGTATGCATAAAGAACCAAGCAGAAATAATAGTCAGGATGGATAAAATTAAGTGCCCTGTTCGAATGGTGGGATCTGCGGGTAAGTGATAAATTTCAATAATAATAGCAATAAAGCACATGATTAATGTCATGACGACCAGCAGTAAAATAATCCATTTACTGGCATCTTGTTGCAGTGCTCGCTGTAAAATATGCGCATGATCTGTGCGCCATAGTTTTTTTATGGTTAAGAATAAATAGTTATAAATTGAGACATTCCAACTGATTAAAAGACAGCTAGACCAACTCCATTGGGTCAGCCATTGTAAAAAATAATACAACACTGCGATGGATGGAAAGATGATAAAAAAATAAGGGTGGTATTGAACACCTATCTTGATCCGATGCAGTGAGTGTATTTTCATAATGCTCTCTATGTCTGTCTTTATTTTTTATTAAAATTTTAATAATACAGCGGTGAGTTTATTAGACTTAAGTTGTAATTTTTTGATTATGATATATTTTTATAAGTTAATAGAAGAAAAGTTATACGTTATTTCCCATTAAGAAGGGCTTTATCATCAATAAATAGTCTAAGACTTAAGTCTTTGCAGTACAAAATAAAGATAAAAATAGGTAAAAAAAGACACCATCATTTATCAAAAAAATAATGGTGTGCTTAATTTAAAAAAGAAAGTGAGTAAATGGCCTAATCACGATTGATATTTAGATAAAACACGCGGGTGAGTAGTTCAACAAATTTATGAACTGCGATAGAACTACTGTTTTTATGGTAACTGACGTACAAGTCCAAATGCGGCAGTTCAACATCAAGAGCGCGAATGACCGTATTGTCCATGGTCAATGGTGCAACGTAGCCGGGTAAGATGGTGCAACCTAAACCCATGCCAACTGAGTTGATATTAAACAAGATATTATCGGCTTTTTGTACAATATTAAATTCAATACCGTTGGTTTTGGCAAAATCTAGAATGGTATTGTGGAGTGTCAGAGATTGTTCCGCAGCAGGAATGATAAAATCAATATTATTCAATGCCTTAACTGGGATTCGTTCATATTTTGCTAAAGGATGATTTTCCGGTAAAAGAAAGAGTAACGGTTCACGAAGTACAAATAAGCTTTCTATTTCATCACTGTTTAAATTCTGACGAGTAAAAGTAGCATCCAAATCGCCTTTCTTTAACAGCTTCATTTGCTCAGTATTATTGAGACTAAGTAATTCGATTTTAAAATCGGCGTTTTGTACCCGTAAATTGGGTAACACATAAGGAAAGATTTTCATCTCTGCAACAGGAACAAAACCAATACGCAACATTTGCTGCTTGGCTTGTGAGACTTGGCGCGCCATAGCAACGGCTTTGTCTGCTTGAGCCAATGTTAAACGCGCTTGCTCTAGAAATACGGCACCTTCTTCCGTCAGTTCAACTTTGCGTTTGGTACGATAGAGCAGTTGTACGCCAACATCTTCTTCTAGGTCTTTAATTTGCTGACTTAAAGAGGGTTGGGCAGTATAAAGCTTTAACGCCGCTTTACTAAAGTTAAGTTCTTCTGCAACGGTAATAAAATATCTTAGGTGTCGTAATTCCATATAATCTAGTCCAATGAGTAATCCAAAAAATGTCTTACTATAATTTGGCAAGAGTATAATCTATAAACAACTATGCCGTGAAGGTGATTCTGCCATTTAGAAAATAAATGGTTTTTAATTTTTCATGACCATTTGAATATAAGAAAAAATGCTGTGAATAATCCATAAAATATCTTAATTGAAACAAAAAAAATATTTCACCAAAACCATCTAAATATCCATTATCGATGAAAAGTTGAGTCTATTTACGTTGTGCCGTTGTCGGTCACAGGAGAGCTTTTCATGAATGGAAAAATTGATGTGCGCGAAATTGACGCTTTAGTCGATGCACAAAATGGACGTATCTCGCCATATATTTATACCGATCCAGATTTATATGAATTAGAGCTTGAACGCGTTTTTGGTCGTACTTGGTTATTCCTTTGTCATGAAAGCCAAATTCCTAAAGCGGGTGACTTTTTCAATACTTATATGGGCGAAGACCCGATTATTGTGGCGCGTCAAAAAGAGGGCTCAATCAAAGCATTTTTAAACCAATGCCGTCATCGCTCTATGCGTGTGAGCTTTGCAGACTGTGGTAATACGCGTGCATTTACTTGCTCATACCATGGTTGGTCTTACGGTGTTGATGGTTCACTCAAAGACATTCCACTAGAAGATCGTGCCTTCCCACAAGGTGCATGCAAAGAGAAATGGGGGCTGGTTGAGGTGAATCGTGTTGAGTCTTATAAGGGCTTAATCTTTGGCTGTTGGGATGAAACCACACCTGATTTAATCGAATACATGGGCGACATTGCTTGGTACCTTGATGGTGTCGTTGATCGTCGTTCGGGTGGTACGGAGATCATTGGTGGTGTGCATAAGTGGGAAATCGAATGTAACTGGAAATTTGCAGCGGAACAGTTTGCATCGGATCAATATCATGCCTTGTTCTCTCACGCATCTGCAATCCAAGTTTTGGGTGCAAAACCAGATGATGAAGGCTCTAAAAAATTAGGCGCTGCACAAACAGCACGACCAGTATGGGAAACGGCTAAAGATGCGATCCAATACGGCGCGCGTGGTCATGGTTCAGGCTTCTTCTTTACTGAAAAACCCGATGCAAATGTATGGGTAGACGGTGAGGTAGCCAATTACTTCCGTGAAACTTTTGAGGAAGTAAAGGAACGCTTGGGCGAAACGCGTGCATTACGTTTGGCGGGTCACAACAACATGTTCCCAACCATGTCTTGGTTGAACGGTACTGCGACACTTCGCGTATGGCACCCACGAGGTCCTAACAAAACTGAAGTCTGGGCATTTTGTATAGCCGATGCTGAAGCCTCGCAAGACGTGAAAGAAGCCTTTGAACGTTCTGCAACGCGTGCTTTTGGTCCCGCAGGTTTCTTAGAGCAAGATGACTCTGAAAACTGGATTGAGATTCAAAAAGTATTACGCGGTTATAAAGCACGTAATAACAAACTGATTATGGAAATGGGCTTAGGTAACGAGAAAAAACGTGAAGATGGTATCCCTGGGATCACCAACTACATTTTCTCTGAAACTGCCGCACGTGGCTTATACCGTCGTTGGGCAGACTTGTTGACCCATGAAACATGGGAAGAGGTAGAAAAAGCCGCTGACCAATATGAGAAGGAGCTCATAAAATGAGCCAGATCAGTTTAGAACTTCATCACGATATCAGCCAGTTTCTCTATGCAGAGGCAAAATTACTGGATGACTGGAAATTCCGTGATTGGTTAGCCGTACTCGCTGATGATATTTCTTATACTTTACGTACTACGCCCAATGCACAAACTCGTGACCGTCGTCGTTCAGTTGAACCACCAACCACTTGGGTATTTAACGATAGCAAAGATTTGCTGGAACGCCGTGTTGCGCGTCTTGAAACAGGTATGGCATGGGCTGAAGAGCCGCCTTCACGAACCACACATATGGTGTCGAACGTGATTGTAGAGCCGACTGATGTGGAAGGCGAGTACGACGTGTATGTTACGTACTTGTTGTACCGTACACAAAAAGAGAAAGACGTAACGATCTACTGCGGTAAGCGTCATGACAAATTACGTCAAGTTGAAGATGGCCTCGGCTTCCAAATTTTCAACCGTAAAATTACCTTAGATCAAGTGACTTATAACTCACATAACCTGAGTGTGTTCTTCTAATGAATAAGATTTTTGTTTGCCAAATTGGCGAATTAGACGAAGGCGCAGCGCTAAAAGTAGATTGCGGCATAAATGGGATTGAAGCACTTGCAGTATTCAACAATGGTGGTGAGTTCTTTGCCATGAATGACCGTTGTTCACATGGTAATGCATCAATGTCTGAAGGTTATCTTGAAGATGATGGCACGGTTGAATGTCCATTGCATTCAGCACGGTTCTGCTTAAAAACAGGTGAAGCATTGTGCCTACCAGCAACTGATCCAATCAAAACATTCTCTGTGATTGTTGAAGATGGTCAATTGTTCGTAGAAATGGCAGGAGAGTAATCATGGGTTGGCTACAAGGAGAAGTTGCACTTATTACTGGTGGCGGTTCAGGCTTAGGCTGGGCTTTGGTCGAGCGTTTCTTGGAGGAAGGCGCACAGGTTGCGGTCCTTCAGCGTTCACAAGCTAAAGTGGATGCTTTGCAAGAACACTTTGGTGACCGCATTCTTGCAATTGCGGGTGATGTGGCCAACTACGCGGACAATGTCCATGCTGTTCAAGCCACGGTTGAACATTTTGGTAAGCTGGATTGCTTCATCGGTAATGCTGGTATTTGGGATCATTACGCAGATATCGTCAATACTTCAGGTGAGCAGTTAGAAAAAGCCTTTGATGAAATCATGGGCATTAATACCAAATCACTTATTTTGGGGGCTAAGGCTGCTCTGGATGCATTGATAGCTTCTGAAGGGTCGATCATATTTACTTTGTCTAATTCAGCTTTGTACTCGGCAGGCGGAGGCCCCATATATACAGCCTCTAAGCATGCAGGTGTAGGCGTGATGAAAGAATTGGCTTATGAACTTGCGCCTAAAGTACGAGTGAATGCAGTCGCGCCGTCGGGTATGAATGTCAATATCAAAGGGGCTGCATCACTCGGTCAGGAAAATTTGGGTCTGCTCGATGCGCGTGACCCTGAAAAGATTGCTCGTGGTATGCCGTTAAATTTCTTACCAGAACCTGAAGACATGACGGGTTCATACGTCCTGTTGGCATCGCGTCAAAACAACCGTCCACTGACTGGTGTTTTAATTAATGCCGAATGTGGTCTTGGAATCCGTGGTTTACGTCAACCGCGTGCAGGTTTTTTTGACGAGTAATTTTAGCGTTAGTATCTTATTTTTAATCAGCCTAGATTTAAAGTAAATAAGGTACAGCCATAAATAACTTCAAAAGTTTGTATGGTTTTGCGTAGGCATTGCCTTACTTTTGAAGGATGAGCAGTGTACTGCGTAAGGTAACAAAAATCCCTTGTTGGGTGAGAGGTTCATCCCTGAAACCTTCACCCAACGGCGACATCCATGTCGCCAACCAAGATAATGAATAGCATTGTGAACTCTATATTTAATTCGACAGCATTTCATAACGATTTAAGTCATTTGCTAAAGGATTAACTTGGTAACTGTATTTTTAGCAGATATTTCAATTTCGGAGTCACATATGACCGTTAAACTGATTTGTGCTTCACATAGCCCACTCATGGAATTTGCTTCGCCACAGCGTGCAGAGCAGGAAATCAACGTTCGTGCTGCATTTGACAAAATGGCGGCTGAAGTCAAAGCCTTTGATCCAACTTTAATTATTACTTTTGGACCCGACCATTTTAACGGTTTCTTTTACGACTTAATGCCAAGTTTCTGTGTTGGTATTCGTGCCACAGCCGCAGGTGATTGGAATTATGGCGCAGAGAACAACAAGATTAATGTGCCAGAAGAAACAGCCATTAATTTAGTGCGTCGTGTCTTGGATGAAGGAGTGGATGTTGCTTATTCTTACCGTATGCAGGCCGACCATGGTGTCACTCAACCGCTACATTTTTTATGTGGTGGACAACTGGATCGTTATCCAACCATTCCAGTCTTTATTAATGGTGCAGCAGCACCAATGCCAACGACTAAACGTACGGTTGCTTTAGGTCGTGCTATTGGTCAGTTCATCAAATCACTGAATCTTGAAAATGAACGGGTGTTGATTTTAGGCACAGGGGGATTGTCGCATGATCCGCCAACACCGCAACTGGGTTCAGTTCCGCCTGAAGTAGAAGAGTTTCTAATTGCAGGACGCAATCCATCCACTGAGGCACGTCATGCGCGTCAAGCCAAAATTATTGCTGTGGGGCAAAAATTGGCAGCAGGCGATACCTCTGTTGCCGTGCCTTTAAATGCAGCATGGGATATTGCCTTACTTGAAACTTTTTAAAATGCTGATTTTGCTGCAATTGAGGCGATGACTGAAGCCGATATTCGCCGTGACGGTGGTCGTGGTGGTCAGGAGGTTCGCTCATGGATTGCCGCATTTGCAGCATTGTCTGAATTGGGCGAATACCAAATGACGACTCAAGTCTATGAAGCAATTAGTGAATGGATTGCTGGCTTTGGCATTGTATCGGCAGAATTGAAAAACTAAGGAATGACGGACATGAGCCAAACGCATATTGAAAGCATTGTTATAGTCGGTGCTGGTCAAGCTGGTGCAAGCGCAATTTTAGAACTTCGTGCTAATAAATATCAAGGCAAAATCATTTTGGTCGGTGATGAGACACATCTGCCTTATGAGCGTCCACCGTTGTCTAAAGATGTGATCTTCAACCCTTGCGATACTAAAATTGAAATCTTGTCACCACCAAAACTGGCAGATTTGAATGTTGAGATGATTCGTGGCAATGGCGCGGTGAAAATCAATAGCGATGCTCACAGCATTGAGCTTAAAAATGGTGACATTGTTGCTTACGATAAATTATTGCTTGCAACAGGCGGTGCTGCACGTCGTTTGCCAAATTTTGACGCTTTGGGTAAACACGTTTATACCTTACGTAACCTTGAAGACTCTCAAGCCTTAGTCCCTGTACTACAAGCAGGTCGCCGTATTATCTTGATCGGTGGCGGGGTAATTGGTCTGGAACTCGCATCAAGCGCACGGTTTAAAGATTGTGCTGTGACCGTAATTGAAATGGGTTCGATGGTGATGGGGCGTTGTTCACCGCTTATCCTCAGTGAGTTTTTGCTTGAACAGCATCGTGCTAAAGGTGTCGATATTCGTCTTGCAACGCAAATCGCTAATTGCCGACTGGATCAAAAGCAGGATGGCGACGAAATTGTAGTCACTTTGGCTTCTGGTGAAGAACTTCGTGCCGATGCTGTGGTTTATGGTATTGGCATTGTACCCAATGCGCAACTGGCGATTGATGCTGGCTTAGATGTGGATGTGGCAATTAAAGTCAATCAAAATTGTCAAACGTCAAATCCAGACATTTATGCCGCAGGTGATGTCGCCACTCAATTACGTGACTGTGGTCATCACCGCCGTGTTGAAACTTGGGAAAATGCCAACCTTCAAGCGGGGATTTTTGCGCGTCATGTGATGGGGGCGGAACATCCGAAAGCCAATCCAGCGTGGTTCTGGACCGATCAACTGGATATTAACGTCCAATTTGTCGGTGATATGGCTGCGGCTGAATGGCATATCCGTGGTGAAATGGATGCAACGAAGGGTGCAGATAACTCATTTGTGATGTATGGTGTGACTGATGGTCAAATTGTTGCAGGTATTACCGTCAATACCGGCAAAGAAATGCGACATTTGAAAAAAATGATCAGTAAAAATACGGCATTTGAAATGGAAAAGCATTTGGATGTCGCACAAGATTTACGCAAAATTGCTTAAAACTGATAAAGTTATTTTGAATAGACCTGTGCCCAGCACAGGTCTATTTTTTTATGTATGTTTAATGTTGTATTTATCAAAATTGCAGGTTTATCTATGACGTTATTTGGCATACGCTATTTTCGAAATCACAGATTGAGCACGTCTTGGCTACAATTTGGCCGACGTATGAATTCCTCATCTTCACTGACTGACATTCGCTTTTAAAAACAACAAAAAAGATAAACCATACGATCCATGCTTTCGTTACTATAAATATACTGGGGGAACCCTTATGGATGTGTTTGATCACAATAGGTCTAAGGTCAATTTGAATGTTTAATTCGAATAAAGTGGTGCTTTATGCAGCTTTACTGGGTAATTTAACCATTGCTTTGGTCAAATTTGTCGCTGCATATATCACCAATAGTTCTGCTATGCTGAGTGAAGCCATTCACTCTGTGGTGGATACGCTGAATGAAATTTTACTGCTTTACGGCATGAAAAAATCACAACAGCCTGCCAATGCGAAACATCCATTTGGTTATGGGCGTGAACTTTATTTTTGGGCCTTTATTGTTTCACTGATGGTCTTTACATTGGGTACAATTGTGTCGATTTATCAGGGCATACAGCAGGTGCGTCACCCTGAAGAAATGCTCAATCCAAACTTAAATTATATTGTTTTAGCGCTTGCGATTGTATGTGAAGGGTCATCGTGGCTGGTGGCGTTAAAAGTGTTTCGTCAGGTCAAAGGTCAACAAGGTTATTTTGAAGCTTTCCGTCGCAGTAAAGATCCCACCACTTTTACCGTATTATTTGAAGACACTGCGGCTTTATGTGGTCTGTTTATTGCCTTGATTGGGATTTATTTGGCGCATAAGTTAAATATTCCTGAGTTAGATGGTGTTGCCTCTATATTCATTGGTATTGTGATGGCTGTTTCTGCTATTTTATTGGCGCGAAAAACCAAAGACTTATTGCTAGGTGAAACTGCAGATCCACAATTACACAATAATATCTTATTGATCGCACAAGAAGACATTGCTGTTCTGTCTGCTAATGGTGTTTTGACTGAACAGATGGGTGCTCATCAAGTGCTTGCATCTTTAAGTTTAGAGTTTGAAGACGATTTGAAATCTGATGAAATTGAGGCATGCGTCAACAGAATTGAAGCGAAAATTAAACAGATTCATCCTGAAATTGTGGCATTGTTTATAAAACCACAAACGAAAAAGGTGTGGTTGGAACGTATGAAAGGACGTTTGGAATAGAAAACGTGATATATATGACACAACATTCAAAATATCCGATTTTGAATGTTAATGCCACACTAAGAAATTGAATGTACATGAAACAAAAAACCGAACAATTACACTTTCAACTGCCTACACAAGAATGTTGGTCACATACGTGGCGTCAACCTGCATTTCAATTTATTTATTCGAATCATTATGATGGTGAAAGATTTTTCAATGCATTACCGCGTCCAACAGGGCGTGGGCGAGTAGACTTGTTAAAATGGTTGTTAACCCGTAAGTCATCGACATGGAATGTCGACGTTGATAAAGAATATGCAGAATTTCATGCTGTTAAACGGGTGATTCCGCAAGATCGTCCACAGGCAAAGCTGGATGATTGGCAGGTGTGGTTTATCGGTCATGCGACGGTACTTTTACAAATCGGCCCGTATAACTTATTAACTGATCCTGTATGGTGTGAACATGTGGCCCCGAAGAAAAACAGAGGTCCAAAACGGGTTATTCCTGCGGGGATTGCTTTAGAGGAGTTGCCGACCATCCATGCGGTATTGCTTAGCCATAATCATTATGACCATATGGATTTAGCCAGCTTACAGTGGTTGCATGATAAATTTGCCATGCCAATTTATACAGGCTTAGGCAACTCATGGTATTTGCCAAAAAGTTTTTATGTATTAGAAATGGACTGGTGGCAATCTGCTTTATTACATGATTTAAAAATTGTCTACACACCTGCACAGCATGGTTCAGGTCGGGGTTTGCGTGATCAAAATCGTGCACTATGGGGTGGTTTTTCTGTTTTAGCAGGTAAAGATCATTGCTTTTTTGCAGGTGATACCGGTTATTCACCACATTTTAAAGAAATCCATAGTCGTTTGGGAGCACCGCGTATTTCGCTCTTGCCGATTGGTGCGTATGAGCCACGTGAGTTGATGCGTTATATGCATATGAATCCACCAGAAGCTTTTCAAGCGCATCAAGATTTACACTCGAAATGTTCATTGGCGATTCATTATCGAACCTTTCAATTGACTGATGAAAGTCGCGAACAACCTGAGTTAGATTTAAAAGTCGCCATGAAGAACAGCTCTAAATTGATGACCCCTTTTTACTGCGTGCGAGAAGGACGACGTTTGGTGGTTTGATCGTTTTAACGCTGACTATTTCTGAGCTTTAAAAGCTGAATCGCAACGATTGACAGAACTATCATGGCCATATTCATGACTACAGGATTAAATGCCGTGGTGAGTTGTAAGGGATCTGTGATCATAATCAGGAGTAATAATCCAATTAAGCCGAATATACTCAGCTGATGAAGAAATATTGCTCTTTGCCAAATAAGAAAGGCACAGCCAAACATCATTTCAAGTAGACCAGATAGAGCAACACATATTTTTGCCATATGTAATTCAAATCCCATCGTTTGCCAAATATCAATTTCAGCATTGGATTGAAATAAAACTTTCGGTATCAAACCCTGATATATCCAAAGAAGAGCAAGTGTAATTTGAATGAGTAGAAGCGGTTTTTCTAAGAATTGTTTATATGTCACGAAGCACGTGCTCCAAAAAATGGTGTTTATTATTGGCAGATGGAAGCAAGCAATGATCGGTTGTACCAAAAAGTTGATAGCGATTTAAGGCAACACGGTTATAGAGAAAATCACGGATAAAACGAGGTATCAGATAGCCGATGTTCATAAGAGAAAAGGGTAGTCCCAGATGTTGCATGACTTTTAATAGTGCAGATGATTCGGTATAAAGTTGTCCACCTTTAACCACGATCATGGTGGTGTAATATTCTGTCGACATTGCATAATGTTTTAAGATGTCTTCACCCAAAGGTGATTGAGCAGAAACCAATTTAAATTTTGAACTTTTATCGTATTTGATTAAGAATTTCGCCCAACCATTACAAATCACACAAATGGCATCAAATAAAATAATGTCATATTGTTGAATAATATCTGCAATTTTATATTCCATTTTTATACTTCTTTTTTGCTTTGTCTTGAATATAGCGTTTAAACGGATTAAAAAACCACCCGAAGGTGGTTTTTTAATTGGATTTAATTAAGAATTAAAGCCAGCCTGGATTATTTCGACCCGGATCAGTTGTACGCGCTGTTTGAGCATCTGCAACGGTCATACCTAAGGCTTTTGCCACACCTTCACCGTAAGCTGGATCACAAGCATAACAGTTACGGATATGTCGGTATTTGATGAAGTCTAAAGCATCACCCATCGCGTCTGCCGTGTTATTAAACAATGCCTGTTGTTGTTCAGGTTTCATTAAATTAAATAAAGCACGTGGTTGGCTAAAATAATCAGCATCATCGGCACGGAAATCCCAATGTGCTGCATCGCCTGAAATTTTTAAAGGGGGTTCTTTAAATTCAGCTTGCTCTTGCCACTGGCTAAAGCTATTCGGTTCGTAGTGAGGTAAACCATTATAGTTGTCATCGACACGACCTTGACCATCGCGGTGGTTGGAATGAACAGGGCAACGAGCGGCATTGACTGGAATTTGCTGATAGTTCACACCCAAACGGTAGCGCTGTGCATCGGCGTAGTTAAATAGACGAGCTTGCAACATTTTGTCAGGAGAAGCACTAATCCCTGGGACTAGATTGCTTGGTGCGAATGCTGATTGTTCTACATCTAAGAAGAAGTTTTCAGGATTTTTGTTGAGCTCAAACTCACCGACATCCATCATAGGATAATCAGCATGTGGCCAAACTTTAGTTAAATCAAATGGATGATAAGGTACTTTCTCAGCATCAGTTTCTGGCATGATTTGAATTTGGAGTTTCCATTTCGGGAAATCACCTTTTTCAATAGAGTTGAACAAGTCACGCTGATTACTTTCACGATCTGCTGCAACAACAGCTTCTGCCTCTGCATTGGTTAAGTTTTCAATGCCTTGTTGGGTGCGGAAATGAAATTTCACCCAAAAACGTTCATTATTGGCATTAATAAAACTATAAGTATGGCTACCAAAACCGTGCATGTGACGATACGACTTTGGAATACCACGATCTGACATCACAATGGTCACTTGATGCAGTGATTCAGGTAATAGCGTCCAGAAATCCCAGTTGTTGGTTGCACTACGTAAATTGGTTTTGGGGTCACGTTTGACTGCTTTGTTTAAGTCTGGAAATTTACGTGGATCACGCATAAAGAACACAGGGGTATTGTTACCTACCAAGTCCCAGTTACCTTCTTCGGTATAGAATTTTAAGGCAAAACCACGAATGTCACGTTCAGCATCGGCAGCACCACGTTCACCTGCAACTGTGGTGAAACGGGCAAACATTTTGGTTTTTTTACCCATTTGAGAGAAAATTTTGGCGCGAGTATATTGGCTAATATCATGCGTTACGGTAAATGTACCAAAAGCACCTGAACCTTTGGCATGCATACGGCGCTCAGGAATGACTTCGCGGACGAAGTTTGCCAATTTTTCATTGAGCCATAAATCTTGAGCAAGTAGAGGACCACGTGCACCTGCCGTTAAACTATTTTGGTTGTCTGTTACTGGAGCACCAAAAGCAGTTGTCAGGTGGGAAACGGGGCATTTTTTAGGGTCTTGACTCATTATATTTCTCCATTATAGGCCATGTTTGAACTCAAGGCGTAGCATGCTTCTATGCATAACATGTCTTTTAAAACATGACATTAACCGTTTTGTTAATTCAATTTAAATCATACTTATTACAACCAAATGGCTGTTTTTATTGCTCTGTGATTTTACAAAAATAACAGTCGAATCATCGACAAGCTACATAGATTAAAGTCACTTAATCTGTCTAAACAGTAAATGTAGAATGCAGTAAATACAAATGGATTAATCTATTCTTCATAACAGAAATATTCGATTAAACAATGCCTTGAATTCCTTGTTATTTAATCGGAAATAGCAGTGTGATTGAACTTGGCAATAAAAACGTGAGTTGCGAGTAAAATATCTTGTGTTAAATCATGCCAATTATTGAAACAACTATTTACAAGAAGGGTCTGAGAAATGAACCCATAACTGATGCGATGCAGATTTAATGCCATGCGTTGGCGTTGTTTTATTTCAGCAATAAAGGGCGTTAGGATTTCATTCCACAGTTCAAGCATTAATTCATAATGCTTTTGATATGCATCCTGACTAGAAACTTGTCGTTCAAGCTGGAAAATTTGTCGCCAAATCATCTGTTGTTGTTGAATTTGTTCAATCTGGAAATGAATAATTTGGCTTAAATAGGTTGTAATATCGTCAGTTGTGGATAACTTGAGCAGGCTTTGTGCATAACTTTTGAGTGCCGAAGCATTAGATTTAACCTGCTGATGAATGGTTAGCGCGATCAAATCCTCTTTTTTACTGAAATATTCATAAAAAGTGCCAAGTCCTACACCCGCAATATCAGTAATTTCACGAATGGTAATACTATCGCTCGATTGTTGTTGTAAAAGCCGAACAAAACTTTCAATTAAAGCTTCTTGAGTGAATTTGGCACGTGACTGCCGTGGTTTCCTGCGGGCTTGAACTGCGGTAATTTTCATGAAAGAAAGCCGAACATCCTGTCTATATTTTTTCTCTATACTGAAGTGAAAGTGGGAAAAGAACAAGCTAGGAGAATAATGTGAATACATGGATGACCCATCAAATATCGAATCAGTTTGATGAACTTCAAAACTACAATCTTTTTGCAACGGATCAAGTTTTACAGGAAATATTGATACGTTATGGCAGTCAAGATCGAACGACTTTGGCTGAATTTGGGCAGCATGTGGGTTCAAGTGAATATTATCAATATGCCGATTTAGCCAATACGCACACGCCTATTTTGCATGCTTTTGATGCACGTGGTCGCCGTCTAGATACTTTGGAGTTTCATCCTGCATGGCATAAATGGATGGGTTTAAATCGAAAATATGCGGTGCATGCTTATCCTTTTCATCATCCAACATCTGCTTCTAAATGGGTCGATTGGGCGGCACGATTTTATTTAACTGGACAAATCGAATGTGGCAATTTGTGTCCCCATGCCATGACACTGGGCAGTATTGCTTTAATTCAAAGAGAAACGGCGTTATGGGAAAAAATAGGAACAAAGCTTTTATCGACAGAATATGATGAACGTGATATTCCAATTGCGCAGAAAAAATCGATTTGGCTGGGCATGGGCATGACCGAAAAACAGGGCGGCTCAGATGTCCGTGCCAATGAAACCGTTGCGCTGCCTATAGGTGAAACTGGTCGTGGACAAGCCTATTTGCTGACAGGACATAAATGGTTTTTTTCTGCGCCCATGTCGGATGCACATTTGGTGGTGGCCAAAACGGAACAAGATGGCTTGGCGTGTTTTTATGTGCCACGTTGGTTAGAGGATGGTTCGAAGAACAATATTCATATTCAACGCCTTAAAGACAAAGTGGGGAACCGTAGTAATTCCAGTTCCGAAGTTGAATTTCACGATGCTTGGGGCATCATGATTGGTGAGGCGGGACGTGGAATTCCCACCATCATTGAAATGGCAAATTACACTCGTTTGACGTGTTCCGTGGGCAGTACAGCGATGCTCAGACAAGCATTGGTGCAATGTATTGCTTATACTCGTCAGCGCAAAGCTTTTGGTAAACATTTAGCGCAACAGCCTTTGATGCAAGCGGTACTGGCAGATTTAGCATTAGAAACAGAAGCCGCAATGCAGTTGAGTTTCCATTTGGCACATTGTTATGAGGCAGATGATGATTTATCTCAAGCATGGAAACGTATCATGACACCTGCAGCCAAATTTTGGATTTGCAAACGTAATGTAGAGCTTAGTGGGGAGACGATGGAAGTTTTTGGCGGCAATGGTTATGTCGACAACGGCATCATGGCGCGTATTTTTAAAGAAGCCCCAGTGAATACGATTTGGGAAGGCTCAGGCAATGTGATGTGTTTGGATGTACTCCGTGCGATTGGGCGTGATCCTGAATCGCTAGAAGTCTTGTTTAAAGATCTAGCCTCGACAGCCATGCAGGATCAAACATTGAAAGATGAATTGCAATCGCTGTTGAAATTGCTCCAGCAATCACCTGAAGACTTACAGTTTATGGCACGCAGTCTGGTCAGTCGGTTAGTGATTTTGGCACAGGCCGTTCTATTGAAACAATACGCACCAGACTTTGTCTCAACTGCTTTTATTCAGTCACGTTATAACGCATTTCACGGGCGTGTGGTGGGTATGTTGAATCCTCAAGATGTGAATGTGGAACGGTTGTTAATGCGAGCTTTTGCGGCTTGATTTGATGATGGACTATAGCTTGAAAAAGTTAAAATAGCACCATCAAGGTATACTTAGTTAGAAAAAGCCCAAAGCTTTAAATTCGGTTTTTTTATCACCTTTTAATCAATCATTGAACGGTGAGCAAAGTGATTTTTGTATCGCTTATATGATGTGAATGGTCGAATTTTTTTGAATAGGCTATGCTTGCTGTTGAATAATATCGGTAATTTTTATGACAAATAGCAGCCTTACAGTTTTACCCACGTTTATTATAGGGGCAGGCATAGCGGGACTTTCTTGTGCTCGAAAACTACAAGATGCTGGAGAAAATGTCGTTCTTTTAGAGGCTAGATATCGTATCGGTGGGCGTGTTCAATCGATAAAAAATGGTTTAAGTACTTATGATTTGGGGGCGTCATGGATACATGGGATTGAAAATAATCCTATTTGGGATATTGTGCAAAAGAGTGGCATAACGACAACGGTTTTTAATTATGATGAGTCAAATTTTTATCATAAAAATGGGCAAATATTTACATCTACAGAAAAACAAGAGTTTGAGTGCTATATAGAAAAAATAAACCATTTACTTTCCCAAACCAAGATTAATGCTGCACTTGAGGCAGTTCATGAAATTATCGGTTCGTTAACGTACTCTGGAACGATATTTTTAGAACAAGACTTAAAAGAATTACTGCTCAGTTTCTTTGAAAGACTGGCAAATGATCCATTTGCTACAGATCTTTCACAGCTTTCAGCACATTATCAGCAGTATGAAGGTTATTTTGACGGTGATGAAGTGATATTTCCTGATGGATATTACCAAGTTATAGCGAATATTTCTGAAAATTTAGATATTAAAACAGGGATTGAAATTCGTAAAATAGCTCTAAAAAATAATCATGTGGAACTCATGGATCAACACAATGTGACTTATTTAGGGTCACGTGTGATTGTTGCAGTACCATTAGGTGTATTAAAAAATAAAATGGAATTTGTTCCATCACTACCTGCTGAATATATTGATGCTATTCAAAAAATTGGTTTTGGTTCTTTTAATAAAGTTTTTCTTGAGTTTGCAGAGCCGTTACCTTTCCGAGCTAACAATTCCTTAGACAGTATTAGTGATTTTTATTGGTTTAATGGACATTGGTTTAATATCTTAGACTTGTCTGGAATTTATCATAAGCCTATTTACCTCATGCTATTTGGTGGAAAACAGTCAGTATTTATAGACCACGCGCCTGACAATAAAGTATGGGATTTTATTTTTAGTAGTCTCAATGCAAACTTTCCAAAAATACCAACGCAACCCAAAAACCTAACGATTACACGTTGGGGTATAGATCCTTATAGCTATGGTTCTTTTAGTTTTCCGACGTTCGAGCATCAAGAAAATCGGGTTGAAATATTAAATCAAGCTATTGAAAACCGCCTTTTCTTTATTGGTGAACATTGTAGTTCAAAATATGCAGGTACTGTCCATGGCGCTTATTTAAATGGCTGTGAAACAAGTCAAAAAATTATTAAACTCAAATTAAATTTAGAGTGATTTTGGGCTAAATCGCCTCATTTCCTGTTCATTTAGGATGATGCGTATTATGCTTAAGTAAGTACTCGCAAGTTTTAAATAGAGAGTTCTGTTTCTTTAAAAAACAAGATTGCTTGTAAAATGTACAAAAAAGCGTATCATCGCTTTGCCACAGATCATGTGGCAAAGTACAAAAACTTCTTAGCCAAATAGGTGAATGAAATGGCGAAACAAAAGAAAAAGCTAGAAATAGTGATTCATAATTTTGTAGCAAAACACATGCATGAAGTAAACCAAAGCCAAGTGTTTGTAGATCGAAAGAAAAATACAAAACGTGGTTATAGCAAACATAAGCAAGGGCGATATTCTGATGATTATCGCCCTTTTAGTTTGTGTGCTTTTAGTTTGATTTAAATCGTGAATTAAGCACCCACAATGCGGGTTGCAGATTTCACCATATCACCCAGACCATGGGTCTTAAAATAATATTCCATCCAACTTTTAATGATTAATGGGTTATCCATTTTTAATACATGTTCGAGTTGAGCCAGTGCATCCGTCATTGGAACATGGCAAATCGCTTTACGTACCCGTAAAATATTGCTTGAACTCATCGAAAGGGTATTGAATCCCATTGCCATTAATAAGATAGCAGCCAAAGGATCCCCCGCCATTTCGCCACAAATACTGATTGGTTTATTGTACTTGTGACATTCTTTGACCAAACGTGTTAAAGCACGCAGTACTGCTGGGTGAAAGTGTGAATAAACATTGGCGACACGTGGATTGTTACGGTCAACCGCAAGTAAATATTGCGTTAAGTCATTTGAGCCGACCGAGAAAAAATCAACCAATTCAGAAAATTCTTCAATTTGTAAAAGCACACTGGGTACTTCGACCATAATTCCTATTTTAGGTTTGGTGATTTTGACTTGTTCTTCTTCTTGAACGGCCATCCAATCGCGCTCAAGTAAATACAAAGCCTCTTCAACTTCACTAACACTGGTGATCATCGGCAATAAAATATGCAAATTATTTAGACCAATGCTAGCCTTAAGCATGGCACGAATTTGCGATGAGAAAATTTCAGGATGATCCAGTGTAAATCGAATCCCACGCCAACCGAGTGCCGAATTTTCTTCTTCAATTGAGAAATAAGGCAGATCTTTATCCGCGCCAATATCGAGGGTGCGCATCACCACAGGTTTATTGGCAAAGTGGCTGAGCTGTTGACGATAAATCGCCCGTTGTTCTTCTTCGCCAGGGAAGCGATCACGCAGCATAAATGGAATTTCAGAGCGATATAAACCTACGCCTTTCGCACCGCGTTGTACGCCTCGAACCACATCAATCATCAGGCCTGTATTGACGTAAAGTTTGACGGTAACGCCATCGGGGGTAATGGAATCCTTGGTTTCATATTGCTTTAAATCTTTGGCAATCTGTTCTTCTTCTTTTTGAATTTCTTTATAACGGGTTCGCAAGCGACGTGGTGGATTAATAAAGATCCGACCTTGATGTGCATCGACAATCATCTCGACATCATCAAGTGTATTAATTGGCAGTTCTGTCACACCAACCACGGTTGGAATACCGAGTGCACGTGCCACAATCACCATATGTGAATTCATGGCACCTTCAGTGGTGACAATTGCAGCAATTTTATCAACAGGCAATTCAACTAAAGCGGCGGTAGATATTTCCTCACCAATCAGAATACTTTCATCGGTCAGTTCGCGGTGGCTGGCATCTGCTTCTTGCAAGAACGCTAAAATACGACGACCCAAATCTTTCAGATCCGAGACACGTTCACGTAAATAGTCATCTTCCATCTGTGCGAACAGGGCAATATGGGTATCAATCACAATACGAACCGCCCCTTGTGCCCAATTACCATCGCGAACTTCAGCTTTAATTTCAGCAGGCAGTGCATTTGCATCTAACATGCGTAAGAACACACTAAACAAGGCACGTTCTTCTGCCATTAAGGCATCTTGCATTTTGTCGTCAAGTGATTGAATTTCTAGACGTACTGAATCAATTGCACGATCAAGCAGCTCAAGTTCTTCACTAATGTCATCTGCTTCACGGTCAGGAACTGAGGCTAAATCGGCAGGTGGATATAAAATGACAGCACGACCTAAAGCAATTCCGCCAGAACCTGAAATCCCTTGGAAGGTTTTATATGCAGGTAGGCTATTGGGTTTACGAAACACATCAATATTGCCGACCGCATGTGCATGGGCAATCACCCCTGAAAGCTGTGCACATAATGTTACGAGAAAAGATTCTGCCGCTTCACTAAAGTCGTGGGATTCTTTATTTTGAACGACTAAAACACCCATCACCTTACGACGGTACATAACGGGTACACCAAGAAAAGAGTTATAAATCTCTTCACCTGTTTCAGGTAGATATAAAAAGCGTTCATGTTTGGGTGCATTGTCTAAATTGACAATTTCTTCACGTTGTCCAACCAATCCCACTAAGCCTTCACCCGTATGCAGTGAAACGTGCCCGACAGCCTCAGGGTTTAAACCTTTAGAGGCCATGAGTAAATAGCGTTGATTACGTTCATCTAACAAGTAAATGGAGCAGACATCGACATGCATGGCTTCTGCCACTTGGTTAACCATAATGTCGAGGGATTCATGCAAACTGGTGGACGCATTGATCTCTTGTACAATACGTCGTAAGGTGTCCAGTTGCATATTCGACATAAAATCTGCTCCAAAAAAAAGTCTAAATCTATTTTATTTATAACAACATGTTGCTAAAAAATCTGCATTTTCATACGATTTTTTATGTTTATATTGATGGTAACTGATTGCACAGCTCCACCATCGCTTTTCGGTATACATCGCGTTTAAAATTCACGACTTGTCCTAATGGATACCAATAACTTACCCATTGCCATTGGTCAAACTCTGGTGGGTCAGACAAATTCAGCCGAATATTTTTTGCTGAAGCTGTCAGTTTAAGTAAAAACCACTTTTGTTTTTGACCAATACACACGGGGTCTGAATCCGAGCGTATATACCGTTGAGGCAAACGATACCGTAGCCAACCTTTTGTTTGCGCTACAATTTGAACATGTTCGGGCAAAAGGCCAATTTCTTCTCTCAGTTCACGATAAAGTGCCTGTTCAGGGGTTTCTCCATATTGGATACCTCCTTGTGGAAATTGCCAAGCATTGTGTCCAATGCGTTTTGCCCATAAAACTTGTCCAATGTCGTTTGCCAAAATGATCCCGACATTCGGTCGGAAACCTTCTGAGTCGATCATTTGGCTACCTAAATCTGCTTTTAATGTGTGGCTTTACTTTCGGGGATTGTTATTTCTACATCCATCTCGAAAAAAAGCACAGCTTAAATGTTAAAAATTGCTATGATCTTAACGAATTTCTATCGACTAGCGGAGATAGATTTACAAATTTTTTCTTAAATTTCAGTTTTTACGAGTATTTTCATGAAATTGGCTTTATTTGACCTCGATCACACCTTGCTAAACACCGATTCAGATTATTCATGGGGTGAATTTTTAGTGCATGAAGGTTTGGTCGATCCAATTCGACATCGTCAAATGAATGACCAGTTTTATGAAGACTATAAAGCGGGTCAACTGGATCCAATTGCGTATAACGAATTTGTATTTGAGTTTTTAACTCAACATGACCATGAATATTTGACTGACTTACATGAATTATTCATGCAAAAAGTGATTCGTCCACAAATGCGTCCCGAGGGTTTTGCGGCCATTGAAAAACACCGCGATGCTGGACATGAATTGGTGGGCATCACAGCAACATCTGACTTTATTACGACACCGATTTTTCATGAGTTTGGCATTACTGAAACGATTGCCACCAATGCAGAAGTTATCGATGGGCAATATACCGGTAAAGTCATTAATATTGCCTGTTACCAAAAAGGCAAATTGGCACGTTTAGAGCAATGGCTACAAGGCAGAAATGTTGAGGAATCATGGGCATATTCAGATTCAATCAATGACCGTTTTCTGTTGGACTATGCCGATCATGCTATTGCGGTCAATCCTGATGATCGCTTGGTTGTGCTGGCGAAAGAACAAGGCTGGGATATTCAAGATTGGTCAATATGATTGATGAATAGCATTTTTAAAATGATATTGAAAAGACAGTGCTTTTAAGGAATGTCAGTCAGTTAAGAAGTTCACTGAAATTTTCTTTTAAAATTCTAGATGTTATATGATTCACGGAAACATCATTCGTAACTTGAGCAATAAATAAAGTACGGCTTTATTTTGCAGCGCAAGGAACAAACGAGCTCCAAGCATTTGACTTAAAATATATGACTCCATCATGAATAGCGAATGTTAAGGAGTTGATTGCTAAAATCCTTAACTGATTAGTATTAGCACTTTTAAGTGTTGTTTTAAGTGCTGTCTTTTTATTTATGTGTATAAAATCCTTACATTTTTGCCCTTCATTTTTAAGATGAAGCTGTTATGTTATGCATAAGAATTAAAATGGATGGAGAAAGTAATGAGCGCTGTACGTCCAAGAATGACTCATTTATTTGAACAACTGGGCTTAGATGCCACTGAAGAAGCAATTGAGCTTTTTATTGCGACCCATCAATTGAATGCGCATACCAAAATTACTGAAGCGGATTATTGGTCAGATGCACAGCACCAGTTTTTAGCTGAAAAATTAAAGTCCGATGGTGAATGGGCGATTGTAGTTGATCAGCTCAATGAATCTTTACATGAAGAGTCAACCAATCGTTAAGGTATGTTGAATATGGGCGGGATTGAAAGAGATAAAACTTTCCTCTCCCGCTAGGGTTTAGCCCTTTATTTTCATCATTTCAATTAACTCTAAAACAGCCTTAGATTGACTGCGTCCAGGATGCCAAACCATACCCAATTGACGATTCATTTCAAAATTAATATCCAGTTGTTGTAAATCTTGATTGATTAAGGTCTTTGGCAAGACCGACCAACCGAGACCAATGGAAGCTAACATTCGAATCGATTCAAGCGGGTTATTGCTCATACTGATTTTAGGTTTTAAACCACGTTTTTCAAATTCAGCCAAAGTGATTTGACTGGTATAAGTTTGTGCAGCAGGTAATAAACTTGGATATCGGATCAGATCTTCAAGTTGTAAATTTTTTTGATTGGCTAAGGGATGAAATGATGCTGCGACAAAAACCAAAGGATCATCCCAAATGGTCACATAGCTAAGACGAGCATCGCCTTGGGGCGGTAATGTCAAAAATGCCAATTCTAAGTCGCCAGCAAGCACTTTTTCATGCGCTTGTTCGGAATCAACAAAATGCACATCTAAAGTCACCTCTGGAAATGTCTGAACATAATTTCGTAGATGAGTGGGTAAATGATGTAAACCAATATGATGGCTCGTGCCTATTTTAAGCTTACCTTGAACTTGCCCTTGTTCATGGCTCAAAGTATGGTGGATATCCCCCAGTTCATTGAGCCAGTTTCTTACTTTAGGTAATAGTGAGTTGGCGGCATGAGTGGCTTGAACCCCGCGACCCGCAGATTCAAACAGTTTTACCCCAAAATATTCTTCTAAACTATGAATTCGTTTAGTGACTGCTGGTTGGGTAATAAACAACAGATCGGCAGCCATAGAAATAGAACCTGTTTCCATAACTTTAACAAAAGCTTCAAAAGCAGCAAGATTCATACTGGTAGTCTGGTTATGAAATATCTCAATAAGTATAAAATATTTTTATACTAAAAGTGAATGCCAGAATAAAAATCAATGCTAAAAAATGTATGCAGATGTGAGTGTGAGTGGTAGAAATAAACAGCACTCTATATGAATGAACTAATTTGTTGAAAGGAGCTAGCTTGAACCCACAATATTTTCAATATATTAGGCAGTAATATCCTGATTCTTTTGCAAGGTTGAGGCATCTTTTTCCCAAACTTTTTCATGAAAGAAAAATGCAATCGCTTGGATGGTCGGTTCAAGTAAGCTCAGGGTTAATGCCATCCAGATACTGCCTGTGACAAAATAGCCAACCAACAGCGCAATAGCGATGTGCATGATGTAATAACTACAGGTTTTTTTTAAAGTTTTCTGGTTGTAAGTAACAAATTTTTGAATATGTGCCATAGGGGTATTTCTCAAGCTTTGTCTTCGGGATATGATTAAAGGATAATCAGTCTTCTTTGATTTGTAAAAACGAACATTTTGTATATTTAAATCGGTTTTTTGGATTGTAAATCAGTTAATCTAAAAAAGTATCAGCTATTGATACGTTATTAAAGGATCTAAGTTATGCACATTAAACATATAAAATACCTGCTTGATTTGTTCGAGGAAGCCGTGGAAAAACGTACTGCGGTTTATGAGCTTGCAGATGATGAAAATGATGAAAATCGAGCCGCGGCTGAATGTAGCGCAGCGAAAGCTGAATTAATTAAGGCGATTGAGGAACTACTGGAGAGTAAAGCAGGCCCATCTACATAACACGCTGTTCTTAACCAGCGACATGCTGGTAAAGAGATAGGTGAAAAATATCTAGTAAGAAATATTGTCAGTATGCATGGTTTCGATCTGCTTAAAACTAATTCCAAAAAGTTTTCAAACTAATAAAAATGATAAATTAGATTTATGTAAATACGTGGTTATAATCGAAGTTAATAAAAGCATTACCCAGTTCTATGGAGCACGTCGACATGGCAGGCAATACCCAAAAAGCAAAGACTTTGTATGACAAATTGTGGGATGACCATTTAGTAAAACAACGAGACGATGGTTCAGCCTTACTTTATATCGACCGTCATTTATTACATGAAGTCACTTCGCCGCAAGCTTTTGAGGGTTTACAGCTTGCAGGTCGTAAACCTTGGCGTTTAAGTGCCAATGTTGCGACTCCTGACCATAATGTACCAACTTCAAAAGCTGAACGTGATCAAGGGATTGCAGGTATTGAGGATGAAACTTCACGCATCCAAGTGCAAACGTTAGATGACAACTGTGAAGCTTTTAATATTGTTGAATTTAAGATCAATGATATTCGTCAAGGCATTGCCCATGTGGTTGGACCTGAACAAGGCTTAACTTTGCCGGGCATGACGGTAGTCTGTGGCGACTCACACACTGCAACACATGGTGCATTTGGTTGTTTGGCACATGGTATTGGTACATCTGAAGTTGAACATGTTTTGGCAACGCAGTGCTTAGTGCAAAAGAAAATGAAAAACATGTTGATTCGTGTTGACGGCACATTGGGTCAAGGCGTGACTTCAAAAGACGTGGTTTTAGCGATTATCGGTAAAATTGGAACTGCGGGCGGTACAGGTCATGCGATTGAATTCGGTGGTCAAGTGTTCCGTGATATGTCGATTGAAGGTCGGATGACCGTATGTAACATGGCCATCGAAGCAGGTGCTCGTGTTGGTATGGTGGCTGTCGATGACAAAACTATTGAATATGTGCAAGGTCGCAACTACGCACCGAAAGGCGAACAATGGGATGCTGCGGTTGAATATTGGAATACCTTACATTCTGATGAGGACGCGCATTTCGATACCGTTGTGGTGTTACAAGGTGAAGAGATTGAGCCACAAGTGTCTTGGGGAACATCGCCTGAGATGGTAATTGCTGTTTCTCAAGCGGTACCGACTTTAGAACAAGCCAAAGATGAGGTACAACGCAACGGCTGGACGCGTGCTTATCAATATATGGGTTTAAATGCTGGTCAAGCTTTGGCAGATATTCAATTAGACCGTGTATTTATTGGTTCATGTACCAATTCGCGTATTGAAGATATTCGTGCTGCGGCTGAAGTGATTCAAGGACGTAAAGTTGCCAGTTCAATTAAACAGGCGATGGTGGTTCCGGGTTCAGGCTTAGTCAAGCAACAAGCAGAAGCAGAAGGTTTAGATAAAATCTTCGTTGAAGCAGGCTTTGAATGGCGTGAGCCAGGGTGTTCAATGTGTTTAGCCATGAATGCGGATAAATTACAACCGGGTGAACACTGTGCATCGACCTCGAATCGTAATTTTGAAGGTCGTCAGGGCAATGGCGGTCGTACTCATTTGGTGAGTCCAGCCATGGCAGCAGCAGCAGCGATTGCAGGTCATTTCGTTGATGTTCGTTCATTCTAATTGGGACTAGGAGCAAATTATGAAAGCTTATACCGTTGAACAAGGTATTGTTGCACCCTTAGACCGTGCCAATGTCGATACAGATTTAATCATTCCAAAACAGTTTTTGAAGTCCATCAAACGCACCGGTTTTGGGGATAACTTATTTGATGAATTACGATATTTAGATGAAGGTTATCCGGGTCAAGACAATTCAATTCGTCCAAAAAATCCTGAATTTGTCTTGAACCAATCACGTTATCAAGCTGCATCAATCTTGATTACACGTGCCAACTTTGGCTGTGGTTCAAGTCGTGAACATGCACCTTGGGCTTTAGAAGAGTATGGCTTTCGTACTGTGATTGCACCAAGCTATGCCGATATTTTCTTTAATAACTGTTTTAAAAATGGCATGTTGCCAGTCATTTTGTCGGAAGAAATTGTTGATCAACTTTTTAAAGAAAGTGCCGCAACAGAAGGCTACCAGTTAACCGTTGATTTGGAAGCCCAAGAAGTACGCACACCAAGTAGTGAAGCCTTTAAATTTGAAGTGGATCCATTTCGTAAACACTGCTTATTAAATGGTTTTGATGATATTGGTTTAACTCTTCAAGTTGCAGATGATATCCGTGCATTTGAAGAAAAAACCAAGCAATCACGCCCTTGGGTATTTCAAGAAATTCGCGGTTAATTATCTGAAATTTCAGACATAGTAGTATCGGAGCTTAACTCTTGTTAATATCGAATCTATAAAAATATCTCGTTGGTTTTAATTGGTGAGGTTGGGCTCGAATAATGACAAAAGTTTACGGTCAGCTTGCTATGCTGGGGCTTATGCTTGCATTTTTAAGTGCATGTCAAAGCATTGATAAAATACGTATTAATAATGTGAAAGAAACAGAGTCGACAAAATCAAATGCGTTAATTTTTTGTGCTGGAACAGAACAATGTGAGTTTGAGCGTTTCGATCAAATGCCGATTGTGGATGCTCAAAGTCATCGCGTGAGTCGTGAAGCGATTGAGCAGAAGATTGTTCGTTTACAAACAAAATTGTTGGCAGAACCAAATTCTTTGTTTTTGTCCGTGCCAGCAGGGCAGCATGAGTTGGTGATTCGCTTTTATCCGATATCGAAAGATCGTGCTGAAACGCTACATGTATTTCACAAATTTAATGCTCAAAAACACTATACCTTTAAGATGTATCGGGACCGAACGAGACATCAAGGAAGTTTGTTGAATGTTTCTGCACCCGATCCACTCTGTGTAGAACTTCAGCAAGACCAGAAAACCATTCGACGTTTCTGCAAATCTTATAATGCCCTAAATGGCTTAGGTGAATTTGTAGAACAAAAAATTTAATATCACATCAGTCCAATGACTGACTTTGAAAATGGAAAACCTCATGTCAAAACATATTTTGATTTTAGCTGGTGATGGCATCGGTCCTGAAATTGTTAAAGCCGCAGAGCAAGTACTCACACGAGTAAATGAAAAATTCAATTTAGGTTTGACTTGGGAACAGGGTTTATTGGGTGGTGCAGCGATTGATGTTCATGGTGCGCCATATCCTGAACAAACAGCTGAACAAGCAAAAAAAGCAGATGCCATTTTACTCGGTGCTGTCGGTGGACCAAAATGGGATAGCATTGAGCGCTCAATTCGTCCAGAACGTGGTTTATTAAAAATTCGTAGTGAACTCAACCTTTTCGCTAACTTACGCCCAGCGATTCTTTACCCACAATTGGCAGATGCTTCAAGCTTAAAACCAGAAATTGTCTCTGGTCTAGATATTTTGATTGTACGTGAATTGACGGGTGGTATTTACTTTGGTCAACCACGTGGTATTCGTGTGTTAGAAAACGGTGAAAAACAAGGTTATAACACTGACGTTTATTCAGAATCTGAAATCAAGCGTATTGCTAAAGTGGCGTTTGAATTGGCAGGTCTTCGTGGTGGTAAAGTTTGTTCGGTGGACAAAGCCAATGTTCTAGAAGTGACCGAACTTTGGAAACAAACAGTCACTGCAATGAAAGAAGCAGAATATCCAAATATCAACTTGTCACATATGTATGTGGATAATGCTGCAATGCAATTGGTGCGTGCACCGAAACAGTTTGATGTGATTGTAACTTCTAACTTGTTTGGTGACATCTTATCTGATGAAGCTGCAATGTTAACAGGTTCAATTGGCATGTTGCCGTCTGCGTCTTTGGATGAAAATGGTAAAGGCATGTATGAACCTTGTCATGGCTCTGCACCAGACATTGCAGGTCAAAATATTGCAAATCCACTGGCAACGATTCTTTCTGTTGCAATGATGCTACGTTACACATTCCGTGAAGAAGCTGCTGCACAAGCCATTGAAGATGCTGTAGGCAATGTACTAGATCAAGGCTTACGTACCGCAGATATTATGTCTGAAGGTATGGGCAAAGTCGGTACTGCTGAAATGGGTCAAGCGGTGGTTGTTGCATTGAACTAAGTTTGTTTACTACAGATTTGCAATAAAAAATGCAGCCAAAGAGCTGCATTTTTCATGTTTAGTTTGCCAAAAGTGCATAAAGAGAGTGTTTTTAACAGGTGCGTCCTGACATTTGTACCGCTTTGGCAATATTTTGTTCCAAGAGAAAGCTAATACGGCAGTTCAAATTGACATCATAGCTTTGTGCAGCCGTGCTTGGGATGGGAACAGCTGTTCCTGCACCGATGCCCATGGCTGGATTTTGCGCCATAGGTACCGGTATGCTGATGGATCGAGCTGCAATATAGGTTAAGGTATTTGCCTTTAATATAGGTGGGCTGACTTGCTGGTAACCTATGCTGTTTAAATCAAGTTGGCTACGGATTTGATCACTGGATTGACCAATAAATTGCTGCAAATAGGCTTCCCGCTGCATGGCATTCATCGTTGGGGAAGATGTACAGCCATATAGCATGCAATAGGCGGCAAAGAGTCCAACCGAAAGTATAAATTTCATAAGCTGTTCTCACACCAAATAAAACTAGTTTAGACAGATCTGCTGAATCATATTGTTGTGATTCGATATACGGTCTTTACTTCAATAAAATAGGCTTAAAATGCTAAATGGTAGTTTACATGGTCATGAATGCATTATTTATACGTATCAACGGTATCTGTTTGATAAAAAAGAGGATCTCTAAATCAGATCAATGATAGGGGAATTCTTATAGATGTTTTTGATTGATGTGTCATTTTCGACAGGATTAGAGTTTTTAATATCCTGTCGAAGGCATTTCGCATAGACTATTTACGAAAATTATTTTTATAAAAGATAAAAAGGGTAAAGGAGTAAAGATGAAAAAAATCATTTTGATGCTGAGCGGCATCTTATTGTCTGGTGTTGCATTTGCAGATAACTGTGAAAATGCACGCAATACCTATGATGATGTCTATTGCACCAACAAATTATATGCCAGTGCAGATGCAGAATTAAATAAAAATTATCAGGCTTTGCGCGGAAAGCTATCAGATAAACAAAAAAATATTCTGAAGAAATCTCAGCTGGTGTGGATTCGCGAACGCGATGCACAATGTACCACGGACACAGGGATTGACGTGGAATGTCGTTTAAGTACCACTCAAGAGCGTAATAATTGGCTCAGAGAGCGGCTACGTGAATGCAGCACGATTGGCTGTAAAACCAATACATTGGACTGATTTTCGGGTTCAATGCTATAAAAAAAGCCACTTTAAAGTGGCTTTTGCTTGCGCTAAAACTTAGCGTGCACGATAAGTAATACGACCCTTGGTCAAATCATAAGGAGTCATTTCTACTTTAACACTGTCGCCAGTTAAAATACGAATATAGTGTTTGCGCATTTTACCAGAGATGTGTGCAATAACTTCGTGACCGTTTTCTAAACGTACACGGAACATAGTATTAGGAAGCGTTTCGGTGACAACGCCTTCGAACTCGATGAGTTCCTCTTTATTGGCCATAGCCTACCTGATGATCAAATTGGGAAGGCGCAAATTATAGTCAATTTTTTTGCATAAAACAAGGCGGAATGGGGCGTTGCCCGATCATCTGTCAGTTAAATAAGCGAACCATACATTTAAATATTTTCTACAAAAAACAGCATTGTTATGTTGTCAGTTTGGTCAATCGCAGTTAATCTAAAATTAATCTTTTAAAGTATAAATGAAGAACATACAAGGAAGGTCTTGGCGTGGGTCAGCTAACTGATGCATCGGTTATTTTACGATTAGGTTACCAAGCGATTCGTCGTTCGGGTTTACCAACTGAAGAAATTTTAACAAAAGCTGGTGTTGCCTTAAATCAGGTTGAAACCAATGATCGTACTCCGCTCAGTGCTCAATATGCGTTTTGGGTGGCAGCAGAAGAGGTGAGTAAAGATCCTGATATTGGTTTGCACCTAGGTGAACACTTACCTTTATATCGTGGGCAGGTGATTGAACATCTATTTATTTCAAGTGAAAACTTTGGCGAAGGACTAAAACGTGCATTGGCTTATCAACGGCTGATCAGTGACGCATTTCATGCCAAGCTGGTGATTGAAGATGGTCGCTGTTATCTAACCAACGGTGAACAGGGTGCATGGGTTAATAATTTAGTTAATCGTCATTTTTCTGAATGTGCGATGTCTGGTGTATTACGCTTCTTTAAATTTATTACTGAAGGTCGATTTAATCTGATCTACATCGATTTTAATTTTAGTGAAGGGGCTGATGATGATGAATACTTTAGAGTATATGAGTGTCCTGTCAGTTTAGGGCAAAAAGAAACCCGACTGTATTTTGACCCAGCCATTTTAGAGTACCAGTTATGGCAGGCAGAACCTGAGCTATTACAGTTACATGAGCAATTGGCTATTGAAAAGCTACAAGAGCTTGCCCGTTATGATTTGGTTGGTGAAGTCCGCCGTGCAATTGGTTCGACCTTAGAAAGTGGTGAAACGACCTTGGAAACGGTCGCAACACATTTAAACATTACGCCACGTCGTTTACGCACGCAGCTGAGTGAGGCGAATACCAGTTTTCAGCAAATTCTTTCGGATTATCGTTGTCGTTTGGCGAAAAAATTATTGGCCAATACCGCTGAAAGTGTGGAGCGGATTGTATATTTAACGGGTTTTTCAGAACCGAGTACTTTCTATCGTGCGTTTAAGCGTTGGACCAATGAAACGCCGGTGGAATATCGAAAGCGTAAACAGCGTTAACTTTATTTATCTTTTCATCCTCCCTTAAAAAGGGAGGTTGGGAGTAATGCTGATCAGTTAAGGGGTTTTACAATTAACTCCTTAGTTCTTTAGTTATTCACGATAGAGTCTTATCCTTTTAAATCAAATGTTTGGGAATTGTTTTGTTCATTGCAGAACAGTTTTTCTCATTCGCCAAAATGAGAAGCCTCAAAATATATTTTAAGCTCGTAAGAAAAGCATCTTACGGTGCAGTACGCCTCACCACAAAACTCGTCAAATACCTTTTATGGGTCAATTAATTGCAGAAACCTTACCTTTTCAAAGTAGTTTTGCTTCGAACAGTTGCATTTCCACGTATCGAATAACACTAAAATTTAAAAAAGACGATGCCAATCAATTTCTTAATTGACTGGCATTAGAGTTTGGGAGGGATTTCTTATTCAGGCATATTTAACCAGTGTGGCCCTAAAGGTACTTTAGGTAAATCAAACTGTTCAGGGTAGTGTGCTTGAATAAAATATAAGCCATCGGGTGGGGCGGTAATCCCTGCCGCTTGACGGCTTTCAGCGGCAAAAATTGTGTCAATATGGTCAATTTCATACTTACCTTGTCCTACTTCAAGCAAGCATCCTACGATGTTCCTCACCATATGATGCAAAAAACCATCGGCTTGAATATCGAGCACTAAATAACAGCCATGACGAATTAAACGACAGTGGTTGACATGACGTACCGGTTGCTTGGATTGACAAGAGCTGGCACGAAAGCTTTCAAAATTATGAGTTCCTTCAAATTTTTTCGCAGCTTCAATCATTTTATCCACATCAAGCGGGTAATAGGCATGAGTGACTTGTTGATAAAGTAGTGCAGGCCGGCTAGCTGAATTGTAGATGACATAACGGTAACGTCGTGATTGCGCTTTAAAGCGAGCATGGAAGTCTGGATCCACCTCTTTAATCCATTGGATGGCAATGTCTTTAGGCAAAGTACTATTTGCGCCCATGAGCCAACCCTGTAATGGACGAATGGCAGAGCTATCAAAATGTGCAACCATATTGGTGGCATGTACGCCTGCATCGGTTCGTCCAGCGCCATGAACAATAATTGGTTCATTTGCAATTTTACTGAGCACAGTTTCAATGGTTTCTTGCACACTGCGGATACCCGCTTGCTGGGTTTGCCAACCTTTATATTGCACACCACAAAATTCAATACCGACTGCAAAACGCTGCATATTTACCTCAAATTACGCTATTCATGCCAATGTATTTGCCATTGGTCTACAGCGTCATATTGTAAATACATTTTCAGTGCTTTTGCATAAAGATCTGCATGACCTAAGCAATCACTGATGATGATATTGGCATGTTGTGTCCATTCACTGATGGCATAGCGTTGGTCAATCGTGCCAAAAGGTACTTGAGTGGTAAGAATAATGGCACAACCTTGCGTTTGAATAGTCTGAAGTGCAGAGATGAATTCTGCATTTGTGGCTAAATTTCCTGTACCAAAGCCTTGTAAAATTAGTGCATGAGGGGCATGTTGTTGTACATTTTTTAAGTTCGCGATGTGCTGTTCGATGGTGAGCGGTTGCAGCATTAAACTCAGACAGTTAAATGCTGCTGCTTTTTCAATATCATGTTCATGCACGATATAGCTGGGCTGAGCCATTGCTAGATTCACTTGAGCATTGAGACCTGCGAAAGCAGCTAATTCAGTTGTATGTTGTTTGAGTGCAGTTTGCGCATGAATAAGTTGATGATGGAAGGCTAAATAGACGCCAGTTGGCGTGGTGGCTACCGCATCCAGAGCAAAATTAAGGTTATCCATGGCATCGGTAAATTCGCGGGTATGTGTACCCGAAACATTTAATAATGGATATTGGCTTCCAGTCAGTACCACATGGGCGGATTGACCGATAAAGCGTGCCAGTGTTGCGCTGGCATAGCTTAGAGTGTCTGTGCCGTGAATCACGACAAAGTGTTGATAATGTTTAAGTTGTAAGCTTTGAATCATCTGAATGAGTTTAAGCCAGTCCGTTGCAGTACAGGCGCTACTGTCTTGGATGACAGGTGCAACAAAACATTCTATATCCAGATGTAACGGAAGAATGCGTTGTAGTTGAGGGATAAAATGTTCAGCAGGCATTGGGCTCAGTGGCTCACCAATACAGCCAAATGTTCCACCCATATAGATTAAGGCTATTTTTTTCATAATAAAAAAGCAGTCAATGATGACTGCTTTATAGTAGATCGAAATAACTTAAGATGCTATTTGATTGCGTAACTGATTGGCTTGTTGGTTTTGTTCAGTTGTATAGTTCGCTTCATGCTCTGTTAATAATTCACTTGCAGCTTGGAAAGCGCCTAATTGAATATATTGCTCTGCAAGTTCTAAATTCAGGCTGATTTCATTCACATCAACCAGTTCAGGGAAAGATTGCACCAATGGATCATTTCGGTCTACTTGAGATGCAGATGAACTTACACTTGAGGCTTCCGCTGGCGCTGTTTCTACAGCCAGTAGCTCGTTTGAAATGCTAGCTCCTAAATTGAATTCTAAATCTAAACTGGATTTAGTTTTTTCAGTGACAATTTTTGCTTCAACAGCTGCAACGGCTTCTGTATGAGAGAAATTAAAATCAAATTCAGGTTTTTCTTCAACTGCTGGCTCAAACGGAATAGCAGCTTCAGTGGGTTGAGCAGACTGTTCTGCTGCTGGCGTATCTAGACTAAAAGAGAAATCTAAAGGTTGGATTTCATCTACTACAGGTATTGGTTTTGGCGTAATTTTAGCCGTGGTGTCTAAAGATAAGGTACTGAAGTCTAAAGGTTTAATTTCTTCAATTGTTGAGGTGGGCGCTTCGATTTTTGCTGCTGCAATAGGCGCCTGATCAAGAGAAAAGGTATTAAAATCTAAAGGTTTTATTTCTTCAACCACATCTTTTGGAGTTGAATGTGTTTCTTGTTGTAATAAGTCGAAAGATGCCTCATTTGCTGTTACAGATGGCGTAGCAGAATTATTATTCATTAGCGCATCGAAATCAGCCGTATTTTTTTGTTCTACGAGTGTTGGCACTGACGATTCAGTTTTGAAATCAATCGTGTCTCTAGAGCCTGCTGCTTCTTTGTCATGAGCTGCTTTTTTAGCAAGCGCTTGATCTAAAAATTCATCCAGTTCTAATGAGCGTAGATGATTAAGGAGTTGGCTAATTGCAAACTCATCTTTTTGTAAAATGTGAATGTCTAACAATAATAAATACAGCTCATGCTGTGAGTTGTCTTTATTTAATGCTTGATTAATCTGTGCTTCAGCAGAAAAAAAGTTGCGTTCGCTAATCAATGCGCCAATTTTATTACGCACATCATCAGATAAAGAAGTGGTTTTTTTCTTTTCAACCACAGGATCTGACACAATTTGAGTTTTCTGAGGTGTCTTTTTGGCTGCGCTGACTTTTTTAGCTTTCGCTTTCGCTGTTGAAGTTTGTTCCGCTTGTTTATTGGTTTCACGCTTTTTTAGGACAACTGCGATCACTAATAATAATATAAACGGAATCACATAAATCAGCATGTTGTTACCCCTTACAGGATTGAGTTATTAATGAAACTCATCCAAAAAATCAAATTGTATAACACATTAGCGTGTTGGCTTTTTCTCTACTTGTTGTGCTTTCAATTGTTGTTGCAATTGGGCAAGACGAGTATTCAATAATTGAATTCTGTGATCCTTGTGACGCAATGCCAATTCTAACTGTGTTACGTTTCTCTGTAATTTAACGGTTTTTTCACGAGATGTCATAACTTTTAATGATAACTCGTTTGAAGTTTGATTTTTTTCTGTGTTCTTCTTAGCAGAACCACTGGCTGAATCTTGTTCTTTCTCTGCAACTAAACTCATTTCTGCTTGGTTTAAGCGATATTTAGCTTTACCTGATTGTTTAGAAGATGTTTTTACTACATTTGAGACACTGACTTTTGGCTCTTCTTTTTGATGATTTGCTGTATTTAGGTTTAATGCAAAGCCACGACGTAAACGATTGCTATCCCCTTGAATAAAAGCATGTTGATTATTCGCTTTGATTTGCTTCATCACCTCGTCAATCGGGCGATTTTGCTCAATGGCTATACGTGAAGCGATTGCCCATAGAGATTCATTAGATTGCACCACATGCTTTGTAGTTTGAGCTGTCGTAGCTGTGGCATTTTGATGTGGCGCAGGTTTTTGTGCAGTGGGAGATGATTCAGGTTTTACTTTGGTTGCAGCTTGTTCCGCAGGGTTATTTACTTTTTTAGGCTCAGCGCCTTTTTGAGTAGAGGATTCCGCATATTTTTTGGCTAATGGGTCTGCGGAAAGTGTTGCATTAGGTGCGTTTAGCTCATTTTTTATCGTACTTTGAGCTACTGTTGTAATGGCTTCCGTTGCAAGCGTCGTCATTGATGAAATAGCCATCGGTGCAGAACGAGCCGCATTGAGGCTAGGCGGAGCTGCATTGTGTACCATTAATGGTGCTTCGAATGATTGTTGTGCTGTTGGTGATAATTTTTTAATTTGATATTGCGTGCTTTCAGGTAATTGCAAAGCAATTTCTTTTTCACTCACAATGCTGATTGGCGTTAAAAGTTTTTCATTAGTTTGAGGTCGTGCTTGAGTATTGACCGTGCTACGTTGTAGCGGCATTTTTATATGTTGTAATCGCGTCGCATTGCCTTCTTTAATTTTAATAATAATATTAAGTTCAGCTTCGGTAAGTGGGCGTGAAGAGGTAATGGTAATGACGCCATTGCCCGAGCCATCACGACGGGTAAAGAAATTAAGATGTCCAGGAGGCTGATGCGTTACGCCCAAAGAAAGAAGTTCTTCTGCTGTCGCTAAGCTGGCTTGTATTTGTGCATTAGGATCAGCTTGGCGAAAATTCATTTCCGCATAGAGCAATTCACCTGGCGTAGATTGAATTTGAATAGGATCAATCGTAATCGCATGAATATTCTGCGAAGCAATAATGGCTAAAATGGCGATCTTTAATTTGTTATATGCGGTCATCTTAATCTTTAGCTCGGTTTTGTATCGCATTGCGAAAGTTGTAGATTAACGAGATGTTGACGAGTTGTAAAATATTAACATAAAGGATACATAAAAAAAGCCGATCACAATAGATCGGCTTTTAATTTTTTGATTTTTAGCAATTAAGTACTTTTATACTCAATTAAGATGCGCAGCATACGACGTAAAGGTTCCGCAGCACCCCAAAGCAATTGATCGCCAACAGTGAACGCACCAAGGTATTCTTTACCCATGTTGAGTTTACGTAAACGACCGACTGGAACCGTTAAAGTGCCAGTTACCGCGACTGGTGTAAGGTCAGTCATCGATGCTTCACGGGTATTGGGAACCACTTTTGCCCATGGGTTGGATTGACGAATCATATCTTCGATTTCATCCAACGGCACATCTTTCTTTAACTTCAATGTTAAAGCTTGCGAGTGACAACGCATGGCACCAATACGAACACAGTGACCATCAATTGGTACGATGATTTGTTGATTACCTAAAATTTTGTTGGTTTCAACTTGTGCTTTCCATTCTTCTTTCGACTGACCATTGTCTAACTGTTTGTCGATATAAGGAATGAGAGAGCCTGCTAAAGGTACGCCAAAGTTTGCAGATGGGAAGCCTTCACCACGTTGCAAGTCTTCAATTTTAGAATCGATATCTAAGATTGGTGAACGTGGATCATCTAACAAATCTTTGGTGTTGTTATATAAATAGCCCATACCTGAAATCAGTTCACGCATGTTTTGTGCACCAGCACCCGATGCTGCTTGATAGGTCATGGCAGTCATCCACTCGACCAAATTGTTTTGGTAAAGCGCACCCATGCTCATCAACATCAATGAAACAGTACAGTTGCCACCGACAAATGTTTTAGTGCCTTTGACTAAACCATCTTTAATGACATGCATGTTCACTGGGTCAAGCACAATGATTGCTTCATCGTCCATACGCAGTGTAGACGCAGCATCAATCCAGTAACCATTCCAGTTTTCCGCTTTTAATTTCGGGAAAACCTCAGAGGTATAATCACCACCTTGGCAGGTAATAATGACATCCATTTGCTTCAGACTATCAATGTCTGTTGCATCCATAAGTGCTGGGGCAGTCTTCCCACCAAATGCAGGGGCTTCGCCACCAGCATTACTGGTAGAGAAATAGAATGGCTCAAAGTGAGCAAAATCATTCTCTTCAACCATACGTTGCATCAGGACAGAACCAACCATCCCGCGCCAACCGACCAGACCTACTTTCATGTCACTTCGCCTCGGTGCGTTAAAAAATAAAAGGGGATTCGAGTGTATCAAAAGAGCGTACAACTGCAAGCGCTACACAATGAAAACAGCAATATTGTTGTTTAATATATCTTGTTTATGTTACATGCAAAACTGATATAAATTTATGAATCATGAAAAAATTAAGAATATAAGAGAAGCGCATCATGGTCTGGGTAGAAATATTAGCAGTTGTGGTGATTTGGTTGAGTTTTTGGTCGCTCATTCCACGAGATGAATGGTGGTTTCGTGGTGCAGATTTTCCACGCTTGCAAATTTTGGTTTTGGGATTGATTGCTTTTGTCCTGTTGCTGGTTTGGGATCAGCCGTGGGATATATGGCGTAAACTGATCGTGATCACTTTGATTGCGGCGCTTGCTTATCAACTGAAAATGGTGCTGCCTTATACTTTTATGTGGAAAAAGCAGGTTAAACAGGTTTCTCAGCATCAGCTGAATCCAAAGCAGCAAATTTCTTTGATTATTTCTAATGTATTAACCTCAAATCATCAATACCATTTGTTGATTGAGCAGATTCAACAACATCAACCAGATTTAGTTCTTACTTTAGAATCGGATCAAATTTGGCAAAATGCATTGTCAGTGATTGAACAAGATTATCCATATCGTGTGCCTGTGCCATTGGATAATTTGTATGGTATGCATTTGTATAGTCGTCTTGAATTAAAAGACACTGAAGTGAAGTTTATCTTAAGTAATGAAATACCGTCTATTCATGCCACGGTGATTTTGCGTTCAGGGCAACCAGTACAACTCTATTGTTTGCATCCGAAACCCCCTAGTCCAACTGAAGCTAAATATTCAACACTACGTGATGCAGAATTGCTCATTGTCGGTGATCAAATTAAAGATTTGGATCAAAGCTGTATTGTAATGGGGGATTTGAATGACGTGGCATGGTCACGTACAACACGACTTTTTCAGCGCATTAGTGGCTTACTCGATCCGCGTGTGGGGCGGCATTATGTCAATACTTTCCATGCCAATTATCCTTTATTGCGTTGGTCATTAGACCATGTATTTCATAGTACTGATTTCGCTTTAATCAAGATGCAGCGCTTGCCGTATATTGGTTCAGATCATTTTCCTATGTATGTAGTCTTGCAGACTGGAAGGGCATTTGAGCAAGTACAAGAAGAGCCAGAACAAACGGACGCAGATGAAAAAGAGGCGCAAGAAGCGATTCAAGAAGGGATTGAAAAAGCAGAAAAAGAAGAAAAAATAGTCACAGATAAAATTGCACAGGATTATAAAAATGGAACTAAAATGCCTTAAATGACAATCGAAGATTATGGGAAAAGTGTACGAAATGGCTTACATTGATTTAGGTCTATGGCGAATAGCCCCTTTTCAAAATTTTACTTAAGATGCACACATCAGCCAAGGAGTTGGGAACGGAACATCCCATTATGGAAGACGATGCTGGTGGATAGTCATCATGGATATGATGTAGCAATGGATAGCCACAAGATAATAAAAACAAAATTTGAAAGCACAACCTTATTGACCCGAGTTTTGCAGGATGCAGGACTCGGGTTATGCTTTTATGGCAGAGGCTAAAAATAAAAACCAACGATGTGCTGATCAAAATTTCAATCATTTAAAATTTATATGGTTCATTTTACTGATTTAGCCCGTGCTACTTTGCAGAGCTATACAGGATTATTGCTATTCTTTATGGTTATTTTTTTCCATCACTGTCGGTTGAAATTATGTTGTTATTTTGTGAATAGTACAGTTTAGAATTTGGAAAAGGTGAGGGTTGATGATTTGGAAACGATCTAAAAATAATTTGATGAATAAGGCAATTTAAAAAAATGATGAAGCGAATAGCTAACTCACATAAATCAAAAAAGGTTCAATATTCGATTTTTTAAAATCAGCACTGCCTCATTTGATGGATTCAATTTTTATGCCTTTGCGTAGGCATTACCTCTACTTTTGAAAGGTCAAAATGAGGAGCTTAAAATATATTTTGAGTCCGCAAGAAAAACCTTTTATTTCCCATACACGACATCCTGAGCCAGTTTTAAGGCACTGCTTTAAAACGCAGCGCAAGGATGGGAAACGTGTGGCATCCATGCCACACTCATGAATCCAATACTGCCTAAAGTTGGTTTTTTAATTTTGATTAAAAAATGACTTGTCAAAGGCGTCTAATGATTAGCTCTCATTTTAAAAGTTAGTGCAAGTTGTGGCAGCGCAGCATTGATAAAATATTGAGTGTTTCGCAACCCGTCTACTTCTATAGATGACAGAAAGATAAAAGTAGACGAGTTTGAATAAACTTAATCTAGATTTAAAACATGTTTATATAAATCAATTGTTCGATCACACATTTCTTTTAAACTAAACATTGTGACGGGTTCAACACTTTGAGGTTCATCTATATGCTGCTGAACGGCATGTAATAATGCAGCTTGATCACCCACATCGATTAAACCTTGTGGGTAAAGATGAGATAAAATTTCCGCCACACCACCACGATTCCAACCAATCACGGGTGTTCCCACCGATAAAGCTTCTAAAGCGGTACGTCCAAAAGTTTCTGCTTGATTGGATAAAGACAGCACCACATCGCTAAACGCCAGCCATTCACGAATATCTGAACGATGACCAACAAAAGTAATTTTATCTCTTAAGTTTTTAGATTGAATATTGCTTTCCAGTTCTTCTAAATAGGCTTGTTTTTTAGCATCTGCGCCGCCGACCACGACCGCATGTAAATTTGGATACTGATTTTGCAATTGTTGCATGAGTTCAATTAAAGTTTCATGTCCTTTTAAACGCGTGATACGTCCAGGCAGACAAACTAAAAACTTATTTTCCAGTTGCGGAAAATCTTTAAAGCTTTGATTGATCCAGAGTGCAGAAGGTTGGTAACCGTGAGGAAATTCTTGCGGTGAAATTCCACGATAAATTCGGACAATATTTTCAGGTGGGCAGTTTTTATAATGCTCGGTAATATATTTCACCACGCTATCAGACACGGCAATGACTTTTTCTGCTTGCGTCATAATGGCACTATAACGATTGGTCGAATAAAAACCATGCACAGTCGAGATCAGATGTGGACGTTGCTGTACAGGAATGCCTTTGAGGGCAAAATGCGTTAACCAAGCAGGGACACGTGAACGAACATGAACAATATCGGGTTGATGTTGCTGAATGAGTTTGCGTAATGGTCGTATTTGCCAAAGGCTAGATAAGGATTTTTTATGAATAGCTAAGGTGAGGTGTTGTGATCCTTCAGCTTCAAGTTGAGCGACCAGTCGTCCACCATTTGAAACGACGATAGACTCATGACCTTCTGCAATCAGTGCACGTGCAATTTCTAATGTGCCACGTTCAACGCCACCACTGTTTAATTCAGGAAGAAGTTGCATAATTTTCATTGGTATTCTCTTCAACTTTTTTAAAGGTGGTTTTTTAATTAGTAAATTTTGTCGTAACCTTCAGGGCGAGTTTTAAAACGACGGTGGAACCACATATATTGAGTGGGTGCGATGCGCAGCTGATTTTCAATAATTTTATTCACAAGCGTGGCATCTTCAAGTTCATTGTCACTGGGTATGCTATCGACCATAGGTTCAAGCAGTACATGGTAACGAGGGTCTTTAATGTCACCATCGCGATAGAAATACAAAGGTACTGCGACTGCATTTGATATTTTAAGTAAACGACGATGTGCAGTAACTGTAGCAGCAGGTACACCAAAAAAGGGTGCCATGATGCCTTGTTTTAAACCATAATCTTGGTCTGGACTATACCAAATGGCATGACCATTTTTAAGCTTTCGGATTAAGTGCCGCATATCATCATGATCAATTTGAGTATCATAAATAGTGGCGCGGCAGCGGTAAATGAGCATGTCAAGCAGAGGGTTGTTCTGCGGACGATACACCACACCAAGCTCAAAGTATTGTGAGCACAGATAGCCGCCTGCATCTAATAATGTGGAATGTGTACCCAGTAGTAATACGCCTTTGCCATCAGCTTGTGCATGATGCAGATGTTCTAAACCTTCAATACTGACCCGATCTTTAAACCACTTTGGGCAGTACCATGCATTTAAGGTTTCAAAAATTCCTAACATTTGATCAACAAAGACTTTTTTAGCATTGTCCTGAAGTTGTTCAGCTGTCCATTCAGGAAAACAAACTTCTAAATTTCGAAGCGTAGTATGACGACGTGATTTAAGTTTATTGAATGCAAAGTTGCCTAAAAAAGAGGCTAAACGATGCTGAATCGCCCACGGTAAAATTGCCAAAATCATGAGGGAAATAATACCCATCCAGATGCCCCAATATTGTGGCAACAGAAATGACCATTGAAATGTACCAGGTTGATAATCGGGCTTTTGACTCATAAGTGCGAAATCAAATACTGAAAAATAGCGCTCAGTTTAGCATGAAGCTGAATTGAAAGAGAAAGTTAAGCCGGTATGGCACTGGTAACGTTATCAGCGCACTTAACCTTTGACTAAACCATCATCCACAATTAAATTCTGCCCTGTCACTGCACGTGAATAAGGCGATAAGAACATCATGATGGTAGAGGCAAACTCTTCAGGCGTGGTCACACGACGCAGTGGCGTAGAGGCTGCAATGATCTCGAAAACAGCATCTGGTGTGGCTTTACTGGCATCTGTGGTTTGTAACAGACCACCAGACAGCATGTTTACATTAATGCCATACTGTCCCAAGTCTTGTGATGCGGTGCGAGTGAAAGCTAATAGGGCTGCTTTGGCAGCGGTATAGTCGTGATAAGGCACCACAGGGTTCTGTACGAGGTTTGTACCAATATTAATAATTCGCCCGAAATGTGCCTGTTTCATATCTGCAAGTGCTGCTTGTGTGGTGTTTAAAGCAGCCAGTACAGCACCGTTAAATTGGCGTGTCATGGTTTCTGCGGTTAAGTCTTCTACTTTAGGGCGAGCGTCGCCATTAAACTCAAAGCTAATCAGTGCATTATTCACAATCGAAGTAATGGCTGAACCGAAGTGTTTTTGAGTTTCAGAAAATAGATGCATGACTTGCACTTTATCGGTGACATCAGCTTGAAATGCAAAGACTTGATCTGGAAATTGCTGTGCCAATTGTTCAGCCTGTGCTTTGCTAGAAAGATAGTTCACTGCGACACGCGCGCCTTCCGCAATCAACATCTGGCTGATGGCTAAACCTAACCCGCGTGCACCACCAGTCACTAAAACAATTTGATCACGAATTTGCATAGCTCAGGTCTGCATTGAAATTTGTGTTGAACCTTAGCAAATTTTTTTCAAAAAGCCAAAGTAGAATTTCAAACTAAACATGATCAAGATTGAAGCAAGATAAAAATAGATGGACAAGATGGTAGATCGGCGAATTTAATCAAGCTCAGACCATAAAAATGCCGTATCTAAATACGGCATTTTTATTTTTAAAGTATTAAATTAACCTTTGGTAAGATTTTCTAACGCTTCCCAGCGTTCTAACTTTTCCAGCAATAGCTCATCAATTTCAGCTAAACGTGCAGAAATTTTTGCAGCAGTATCAGCATCAGATACGAACAATGAACCATCAGCAAGTTTTTCATTTAAGCTAGCTTGCTCTGTTTCTAAAGCTTCCATTTCAGCAGGCAATTGCTCTAAAGCACGCTGATCTTTATAGCTGAGCTTTGCTTTTTTTGGCACAGCTGCTTCTGCTTTAGCGAGTGCTTTTTTTACATCACTTTTTTGATCAACAGCAGTTTGATCAGGGCGTTGTTCTAGATAGTCCTGATAACCACCGATGTACTCATCAATATGACCTTTACCATCAAAGACCCAAGTCGATGTTACGACATTGTCCATGAATGCACGGTCATGCGAGATCAGAAGTAATGTGCCTTTATAACCACCAAGCATTTCTTCTAATAGCTCTAAAGTCACCATATCCAAGTCATTGGTTGGCTCATCCATGACGATTAAATTCGATGGCTTAAGCAGTAGTTTAGCCAAAAGAATACGGTTACGTTCACCACCAGACAAGGCTTTTACCGGGGTACGCGCGCGTTCAGGTGAGAACAAGAAATCTTGAAGATAACTGTAAATATGACGACGACCGCCATTTACATCAACAAAATCCGTACCTTCTGAAATGTTGTCTTTAACCGATTTTTCAAGATCCAGTGCATTACGCAGTTGGTCAAAATAAGCGACTTCAAGCTGTGTACCTGTTTTCACAGTACCGCCATGCTCAATCTCACCTAAAATGGCTTTAATCAATGTAGTTTTACCCACACCGTTGTCACCGACTAAACCAATACGGTCGCCACGTAAAACCAATGCAGAGAAGTCTTTGATAATTGGTTCTTGGTCGCCAAAAGCAACACTGAGATGTTCAATATCGAAGACCAATTTACCTGAACGATTGGCATCTTGAGTCGCCATGCTCACTTTACCTTGCTGTGAGCGACGTGCTTTTGATTCTTCACGTAAATCTTTCAGCGCACGAACACGACCTTCGTTACGGGTACGACGTGCTTTAATGCCTTGACGAATCCAAACTTCTTCTTCAGCTAAGCGCTTGTCAAACAAAGCATTTTGCTTTTCTTCAGCTTCCATCTGCATCGCTTTAAGCTCAAGATAACGTGTATAGTTACCTTCATAGCTGCGCAAAGTACCACGATCAAGTTCAACAATACGTGTGGCAATGCTATCGACAAATGAACGGTCATGCGAAATAAATAGCAGTGTTAAGTTGTTTTGGTCGAGCAGGAATTTCTCTAACCATTCAATACTTTCAACGTCCAAATGGTTGGTTGGTTCGTCGAGTAAAAGAACGTCAGGTTGCGTTAAAAGCGCACGTGCCAAAAGGACACGGCGTTTACGACCACCCGATAAATCGGCTAAATCAGCATCAGGGTCAAGACCCATTTTGCTTAAAATGGAATTCACTTTAGTTTCTAAAGCCCAACCATCAACTTGATCCAGTTTGTGCTGGAGTTCGCCCATGCGGTCACAGGCGTCCATATCGCCCAATACACACGCATCACTGGCTTCATGGTAAGCTCTGAGCACAGTCGCTGCTTCACCTGCACCATCTGCAACAATATCAGCAACTTTACCAGAGTCCATGGGTACATCTTGAGCCAACATGGAAATGGTGATGCCATTTTGAATAGCAACTTCACCACGATCTGGTAGTAAACTTCCCTCAATGAGTTTAAGTAAAGTAGACTTACCTTCACCGTTACGGCCAATCAAACAAACTCGTTCACCGCGTTCCAAATTAAAGTTCGCGCCGTCGAGCAGGGACGGTCCGCCAAACGCGAGTTGGACATCCCTTAACGTAATATAGGCCATACTGTTTCCTGAAATCCAAAATGAGGACTTAAAATGACTAAACAAAAAAATCTTAATGATCAGGCGTCATTTTCCGCACCCTTGGAAGATTTGCAAGTGCGAATTACATTTTTAGATGATTTAGTTGAACAATTGAATGAACAAGTCACGCGTCAAAATGCCGAAATAGCTGATTTAAAGAAACAAATGCAGTTTTTGTATCAACGAATTGAATGTGCAGATTTATCCGAAGGAATTTCAGCTTTTGATCCAATGGCTGACCGTCCCCCGCATTATTAATTGAATATTTAGCAATCTTATGCCGAATTGATTTGACCTTTTAAGCCAAGCTCGCTCTAATGCGGGCTCAAAGCTTGCTTACTTGTTTATTGAGATTATGTCCAACAAAGTCGTTCTTCTTGATCTTGAAAATAATATGCCAACGGCACAGCTGTTGCGCGATATGATTCAACACTATGCTGTGATTTACTTATTTAACTGCACAGGAAAATTTGAATATTCACTGGAAGATTTAACTGAGTTTTCAAGTTGGGTCAGCAGCGGTCAAGTGGTGATTTTAGAAACCGCAGAGGTCGATCAAAAAGAATTTGAATATGCTGTGGTGGTTGGACAGCTCATTGCCTTGTTAGAACCTGAAATTTGTATTGAAGTCATTTCTGCCATGCCAAGCAGTGAAATCTTAATTGATATGATGCAATCATCAGATATGAATTGTAGTCTTATTCACGTTCAGGCTGAGCAATCTTCTTTTAATTCAAAATATAACATTCCAACTGTCGAGACGATTCAGCAAAAACCGAATCTGCTGTTGGTTAAAAAATATTGCGATGCACTGGGGAAAATGAAAGGGAAACCCAATTCGATTGAGAAACTTAAAAACTCGATGAGTAATATTTTGCAAGTGGCAAGTGAACAAGTACAGCCGCTTATTGGTCTGTTGATTAATTTAAAAATTGTAAAACGCTATGATGAGCAAATTAGCTTCCGTAAAAAAGTGTTGAAACAATGGATGCAACTTGATTTAGATGCAGTGAATTCTGTAGAAAAAGTACCAAATACAACCGAAATCTTTGCGCAACGACAACTGGAAGCGTTGTCCGATGAAGGGCTGGAGCATTTCAATACAATTCATCATGCACAAAAAGATTTATTTAAAAACTTTTCGAAAATTGATCCCGTTCAGGTGGTTATTGCGCGTAAATTACGTGAATTAAAATCAGATAAGCCGAAAGATATTTATGCTTTACGTGATTTATTAGAACAAATTTTCCCAAAATCGGATGTTCGATTGTTGCTTAAAGAATTGATTGAAAAAGGATATATTTATTGGGATGGCACAGAAGTGCTGTATAGTCATGAAATGTTCTTGAATTAATTTCATCGCTGTAACTTGCGTTTTATATTCAGCTTATGCAACTCTAATAAAGGAATATAAAGGTTGTACTATGGAAAATACGGGTATTTGGGTTGTTGGCTTCATTATTCTTTTTGTTTTGGGCTCGATTTTGGGTCTTCGCGTTAGTCCGCGAGAAAAAGCATTGGGAATGATGCGTGACAAAGCACGCAAGATGGGCTTGCATCCACGTTTAGTTGCGGCTCCAGAGTGGACTAAAATTCCAATGGCGTCCTCAAGCCGTGCCAGTATGGTTGCGTATTACAGTGTTTTAATTCCTGATGCTCGCTTGCCTCTTATGCGTGCACGTGTTGAAGATCAGAAGCTAAAAGTTGTGCAGGGTGATGATAAGTTTAACGCTTTACCCATTGCATTAAAGGGCATTTATGCTATTGATATGCAGGCAAACTGTGTAGGACTCTATTGGGATGAAGAATCAGACCTTCGAGCAACACAGTTAGATGGCATTAAAACTTATTTACAGTCTTTGGCTGAACTTTAATTTATATACCTATTTAAACAGGAATGACGGTTGACTATGGCGAACGCTCCTCGGTCCACATCCAAAAGCACCACAGCAAAATCACCGAGTGCTGCGAAAAAACGTGCCTTAGTGATTGTGGAGTCGCCTGCAAAAGCGAAAACAATCAATAAATATCTCGGCCCAGATTACATTGTAAAATCATCAGTCGGGCATGTCCGTGACCTACCTACGGGTGGTTCTAAAAGTACAGAAAAAAAACCTGTATCACGCGCTAAACTTACCGACGAACAGAAAGCTGAAAAATCACAAATGGCTTTGGTCAATCGTATGGGTGTAGACCCTGAACACGATTGGAAAGCGCATTATGAAGTGCTTCCAGGTAAGGAGCATGTGGTTGCGGAACTGAAAAAACTGGCATCGCAAGTCGATGAAATCTATCTCGCAACGGATATGGACAGGGAAGGGGAAGCCATTGCTTGGCATTTAAAAGAAGTGATTGGTGGTGATGATTCACGTTATCAACGTGTGGTCTTCAACGAGATTACTAAAAATGCCATTCAAGAAGCCTTTAAACATCCTTCTCGCTTAGATATTGATAAAGTCAATGCACAGCAAGCACGTCGTTTCTTAGACCGTATTGTGGGCTTTATGATTTCGCCATTACTATGGGAAAAAATTGCCCGTGGTTTATCGGCAGGTCGTGTGCAGTCGGTTGCAGCTAAATTGGTGGTTGAGCGTGAACGTGAAATTCGTGCTTTTATTCCTGAAGAATACTGGCAAGTTTTTGCAGACACCAAATCATCGAGCGATGACATTCGTCTAGAAGCAGTGAAACAAGGCGGTAAAACCTTAAAACTGCAAAATAAAGCACAAACCGATGCTTTATTAAAAATTCTAAATGATGCGGAATATAAAGTTTCTGTTCGTGAAGATAAACCCACCAAGGTTAATCCAAGCGCGCCATATATCACTTCGACTTTGCAACAAGCGGCCAGTACGCGTTTAGGTTTTTCTGTAAAGAAAACCATGACTATGGCACAGCGTTTGTATGAAGCGGGTTTTATCACCTATATGCGTACTGACTCGACATTCTTAAGTGATGATGCAGTCAGCATGGTACGTGATCATATTGAATCTGAGTTTGGGGCAAAATATTTGCCAGCTAAACCGAATAAATATGGTAATAAAGCTGGTGCGCAAGAAGCCCATGAAGCGATTCGTCCATCCAATGTTGCATTAAAAGGCGATAGCTTGGCGGGTGTGGATCGTGATGCACAGCGTTTGTATGATCTCATTTGGCGGCAGTTTGTAGCATGTCAAATGACATCTGCGGAATATTTATCTTCTACGATTTTGGTCGATGCCAATGGGGTAGAACTTAAAGCCAAAGGTCGTACCTTGGTATTTGACGGTTTTACCAAAGTACGTGGCGCAAACAAAGCCGATGATGATGTGTTATTGCCTGCGGTTAAAGTTGGTGAAGTTCTTAAACTTGAGAAACTAGATCCATCTCAGCACTTCACTAAACCACCTGCACGTTTTACTGAAGCATCATTGGTCAAAGAGTTAGAGAAAAAAGGGATTGGTCGTCCATCAACGTATGCGGCAATTATCTCTACCATTCAAGATCGTGGTTATGTGAAATTGGATAACCGTCGTCTCTTTGCCGAGAAGATGGGCGAAATCGTGACCGATCGTCTGGATGAAAATTTCAATAATTTGATGAATTACGCATTTACCGCGGATCTTGAAGGTCAGCTGGATAAAGTTGCGGATGGTGAGCGTAACTGGAAAGAGTTACTGGATAATTTCTACGGTGACTTTAAAAAACGCTTAACCACTGCACAAGGTGAAAACGGTATGCGCCGTAATCAGCCTGTGGAAGTGGATGCGGTGCATTGTAAAGAATGCGACCGCCCGATGCAGATTCGTACGGGAACGACGGGTGTGTTCTTAGGTTGTTCAGGCTATAACTTGCCGCCTAAAGAACGTTGCAAAGGCACATTGAATTTGACTCCTGTTGAGTCGCTAGCGGTATTGTCGGATGATGATAGTGCAGAAACAGCAGATTTAATGTCGAAAAAACGCTGCCCAATTTGCGAAACGGCAATGGACAGTTATGTGATTGATGGTGGTCGTAAATTGCATGTCTGTGGTAATAACCCAGATTGTGAAGGTTTTGAACTTGAAGAAGGTGAGTTCAAAATTAAAGGTTACGATGGTCCAAGTATTCCGTGTGATAAATGTGACGGTGAAATGCAATTGAAGACCGGTCGTTTTGGGCCATACTTTGCTTGTACTAGCTGTGACAACACGCGTAAGGTTTTGAAAAGTGGTCAACCTGCACCGCCACGTGTCGATCCAATTAAAATGGAACACTTACGTTCAACCAAGCATGATGACTTCTTTGTACTTCGTGATGGCGCGGCAGGTTTGTTCTTGGCAGCAAGCAAATTCCCGAAAGTACGTGAAACACGTGCACCGAAAGTAGCAGAACTGCGCTCAGTGGCAGATCAGCTTGATCCGAAATATCAATTCATTTTACAAGCACCAGATGTTGACCCTGAAGGGAATCCAACCTTGGTAAAATTCAGCCGTAAAAACCAAGTGCAATATATTGGTTCTGAAAATGCTGAAGGTAAACAGACCAAGTGGAGTCTAGTTTATCAAGATGGGAAATGGGCTGAAGCTTAAATATTGAAAGATTTAAAAATGCTGACGAAAGTCGGCATTTTTTATGGCAAAATCATTTGAATATAAAAGCTTAAAAATATTATGAAATGGGGTGGTAGTGGAAGTTCAAACTAAAAAATTTGCTGTATTAATTGATGCAGATAATTCATCTATTAATGCGATTTCGTCAATATTAGAGGAAGTCGCAAAATATGGAATTGCTAGTGTCAAAAGGGTTTATGGGGATTGGAGTAGTGAAACACTGAAAAATTGGCGAGATGTTTTACTTCCTCATGCTATTACCCCTGTGCAGCAATTTGCTTATACCAAAGGCAAAGATGCCACAGATATGATCTTAATTATTGATGCTATGGATTTATTGTATGCAGGTGCTTTAGATGGCTTTTGTATTGTATCAAGCGATAGTGATTTTACCCCTTTAGCTTCAAGAATTCGTGAAAATGGTTTGATTGTTTATGGTTTTGGGTGAAAAACAACTCCAGAGCCATTTAAAAAAGCATGTGATAAGTTTATTTCAGTAGAAAATTTAACCTTTGATGAAAAGGAAGAAATTAAACAGAATTCAATACTTAAAAAAGATAGCAGCGTTAAAGAGCCAATAAAAAGTGAAACAATTGAAAAAGAAGTGGCTAAACAACAAATAGATAAAGCTACATTAAATCTGATCTATAAAGCTGTTAAAGATAATTCAGATGATAGCGGGTGGGCATATCTTGGTTTAGTAGGAACATATATAACCACAGTAAAACCTGATTTTGATACACGAAATTATGGTCATGATAAGTTATCAGGTTTGGTAAAAGCATTAGGCGTATTTGAAATTAAAATGCAGGGTAGCCAAATGTATTTAAGAAAAAGCAGTTTTAGTTCATTTATTCGACTTGTACAAAAAGCTATTTATCATTATTCGGAGCAAAATGATTGGGTGAATATTCAGGATGCAGTGGAGTATTTAAAGAAAACAGATTTAAACATTAGAAATTATGAAGAGGTTATTGAATCTATCCATTCTGGATGGCTTGAATTTAAGGCTATTGGTAAGAAGAAATTTATTAAAATAAATAAAGTTATGGTGTAGGGCATAAATTATGCAAAAAGATGGTAAGAGTTAATGTGGAAAAATATTCGAATTTTGTGTTTATTGATAATTTTACTCATTGTCGCAGTCAATGCATACCGTGACCAGAACCAAGATTGGAATAAACCTATCATTGTTTTATTACATCCTGTGAATGCGGATGGACAAGGGGCGACGCAACAATATATTCAGCAATTGTCAGTAAATGACCTGAGCGACGTACAAGACTATTTGAAACAAATGTCGATTCAGTACCGTGGGCAACCAATTTCGATTTATTTCCAAAGGGGACGTGAGCTTAAACAACAGCCCCCTAAAGTGCCTGAAAATGCAACGATGCTCGATAGCATTTTATGGAGTTTGAAATTCCGTTTTTATGCGTGGAAACAGCATGAAAGTCGTGATGGTTCACCAAGTGTAACGCTATTTTTAAATTATTATGATCCAAAACAAAGCAAAGAATTAAAGCATTCCACTGCCTTGCAAAATGGACGAATTGGTTCGGTCAATTTATTTGCTTCAAAAAAACAAGCAGAGCAAAACAAAGTCGTATTGGTACATGAGTTATTACATGCTTTTGGTGCGACCGACAAATATGATTTGGCAACTGGCGTGCCGCTGTATCCAATTGGCTATGCATATCCAAATCAGCAGCCGTTATTTCCACAAGCCAAAGCTGAACTTATGGCAGGGCATATTCCAGTGTCTATAGACAAAAGCAAAATGCCAGATCATTTAGCACAGACGTTGATTAATGAAATCACAGCGATAGAATTGGGTTGGAAAAAATAATGTGGATAACGCTGAATTTATCCACAGTTTTGAAAAGTAGTGTGGATAAAAAATGCAGATTTTAAACAGACAACAGCTTGAAAATAGTCAACAATAAATTTTTTCCTAAACAAAAGACTTGAGAATAAACATGAAAACAGTAGGAAATGATTTAGTTCGGCATCAGCTGCATGAAAATCGAAAGTGGTATTTAGGTTTGGGTATTTTGCTGACCTTATTTGGTATTGTGTTATTGGCATCTTTACCTTTTGCAACGCTCTCGGCGGTATTTTTGTTTGGCGCGTTGATGATGATCGGGGGAATTATTCATTTCATTGCAGCATTCAAAATTTTTGATGGCGGTTTTCGTTGGTTGTGGGCATTGTTTGGCGTGTTGTATTTGGTTGCAGGTTATTATGCATTTACCACACCGATCAAAACAGCCATTGTTCTGACCAATATTTTAGCGATTTTGTTGATTGTTGCAGGTGTGATTCGTCTTTTTAATGCTTTTATTTTTCGTGCATTTCAGGGTTGGGGTTGGACTTTGTTTTCAGGCATTTTAACCTTGCTCACAGGGATCATTATTTTGATGTCACCTGATGCACCATTCTGGGTACTGGGTTTATTCCTTGCCGTGGATATTTTATTTCAGGGTATCAACTATTTGACTTTGGCCTCGTATATTAAAAGAGAAGTGCCGAAAAGTTCCGCAGATATTTAACTCAAATTCGACCAAAGAGCGCTATATGCGCTTTTTTTATTGCTTATGATAGATATCAATCAAACGAGAAAAATAAACTCTTATGGCTAAAACCTTTGTCCTTGCACCAGATTCATTTAAAGAAAGTATGACTGCTGAACAAGCTTGTCAGGCGATGCAACGCGGAATTGAAAAAGTATTTAGCGATGCGACTTTTATTCATGTACCGATGGCAGATGGTGGTGAAGGAACAGTAGACGCCTTGGTGGCAGCATTGGCAGGACAACAGATTGTTTGTGAAGTCACGGGGCCGTTATCGACACAAAAAGTTCAAACTTATTTTGGTTTACTTGATAATGCTCAAACAGCTGTGATTGAAATGGCAAAAGCCAATGGCATTCATCTACTGGAAAAATCGCAGCGTAATCCTTTGCTGACCACAACGTTGGGAACAGGGGAAATGATTAAAGCTGCTTTAGATCTGGGGGTTACTAAAATCATTATTGGTTTAGGCGGTAGTGTCACCAATGACGCAGGTGCAGGTATGGCACAGGCTTTAGGGGCGAAATTTTATGATATCGATGGTGGTGAAGTTGCTGTGGGTGGTGGGCACCTAAACCAAATTCATCAGATTGATCTTTCTGCTTTAGATGCTCGTTTAAAGCAAGTTGAAATCATGATTGCCAGTGATGTGAATAATCCTTTATGTGGTGAACAGGGCGCATCGTCTGTGTTTGGAGCGCAGAAAGGGGCAACGCCTGACATGGTGAAACAGCTTGATCAAAACCTCAGTCATTTTGCTGATTTGGTTGAGCAGCAATTCGGACTGAATATTCGAAATGTAGCAGGCGCGGGCGCAGCGGGTGGTTTGGGTTTTGGTCTCATGGCATTTGCAGGTGCAAAGATACGTTCAGGCGTGGAACTGGTGATTGAGCAAACTCAATTGGCTGAGAAAATTGCTCAAGCAGACTATGTTTTTACGGGTGAAGGTGGCATTGATTTTCAAACCAAATTGGGTAAAACACCGTTTGGTGTGGCACAAGTGGCGAAGCAATTGAATAAACCTGTGATTGCCTGTGCAGGCTATGTGGGTGAGGGCATAGAGGAGCTCTATGCAGAAGGCTTTACTGCGATTTTTGGTATTGTTGATGGTGCGTGTGATTTACAAACAGCTTTAGACCATGCAGAGAAGAATTTGGAAAGAACTTGTCAGAATATTGCTAGGATATTAGCGCTAACTTCGTAACAATCACGACCACATTATTCTCAATAAACTTAAATAATTTTGCGTAGGTCATGCCGTACTTTTCAAGGATGAAAAGTAACAAAAATCCTTTGTTGAATTGGGGGATGTCCCTATCCCCCAATTCAACGGACGGCATTCATGCCGTTTTGTCTAGTATCAAATTTTCTTTAAAATTAAAAATCTGCATAGTAAGTCTGGATAGATTGTATGGATTAAATCCAGACATTCTTGTTGATTTAAACTGCTTTGATTCAAATAAATGCTAATTCCATCGTCGTTGTAATGATTGATCTGTAATGGTTTATTTTGATTGACGCATTTGTTATATGTCAAACTATGCCATGATCATCAGGCTAAAATTCATAATTTATCTATAGCTCTGTTAAACTATTCATCTACCTAGCGCGATGAGACACCATGAGTTTAGCCACCCTGATTAATGAATTAAACCCTCAACAAAAGCAAGCAGCAACCACCGAAACAAAACATAGCTTGGTGCTTGCAGGGGCAGGCTGTGGTAAGACCAAAACGATTGTGGCACGTGCTGCCTATCTGATTGATCAAGGTGTGCCAGCCAATCAAATTCAGATTCTAACCTTTACTCGCCGTTCAGCCAGTGAAATTGTTGCACGTGTAGAGTTGGCTTTGGGCGACCAAGCCAAAGGTTTACGCGCATCGACTTTTCATACTTTTTGTATGTATTTATTGCGCCGTATGCCCAAAGCATTCGGCTTGGAACAATTCACGATTATTGACCGTGATGACCAGATCATGATGTTTCGTTTAATTCGCGGTAAAGATGATAAAAACAATCCGAATCAACTGCCAAAACCGAAAGAACTTTGTGATTTGTATTCTTTTGCACGAAATACCCGTCAAAAACTGAGCGTGGCTTTAGAAAAACAACATCCTGAACATATTGTATTTAAAGATCAAATTGCCACAATGATGCAAGAGTACGAAGCACGAAAACGTACACGTAGCTTCTTGGATTATGATGATATTTTGGCAATCGTAGCTTCAGCTCTAGAGCAATCTGAAGGCTTAGTCGATTATGTCTCTTCTATTTGCCAACACATGTTGGTCGATGAAATGCAAGATACTAATCCACTGCAATGGGCTTTACTTGAGCCGCTAAAAGATAAAGTGAGCCTATTCTGTGTGGGCGATGATGCGCAATCGATTTACGGTTTCCGTGGTGCAGATTTTGAAAATATTCACCATTTTAAAGAGCGTGTACCTGATGCGCAGATTTTTAAATTGGAACAGAATTATCGCTCGACTCAAGAAATTTTAGATTTGTCGAATTGGTTGCTTGACCAAAGTGAAATCAAATATGACAAACACTTAGATGCGCATCGTGGTGAAGGTGTTAAGCCGAAAATGCACATTTTCCCCAATGAGTTTGATGAAGCAAAATGGATTGCAATTGACATCAAAGAGCGTCATTACTTAGCTGGAAATGCATGGCGCGATCATATGGTGTTGGTGCGTTCAAGTTTTGCCGCACGTCATATCGAAGCTGCCTGTATTCAAGCCAATGTGCCCTACCGTTTTATTGGTGGAATGAAGTTACTTGAAACTGCACATGTGAAAGACTTATTAAGTTTGTTGCGAGTGATTGCCAATCCTTTGGATGATATTGCGTGGATGCGTTTCTTGACGCTGTGGAATGGTGTGGGTGATGTGGGTGCAAGTCGTTTAGCACAACAACTTTTACAACAAGCCGATATGGATGGTATTTTTGAAAAGTTGGAAAAATTCGCTCGGATTCCTGCCCAGACGTTATTGATCATGAAGCAAATGAATGTCTTGCGCCATGAAGTCAAAGAGTCGGTCAGTCTTGGCATTCAAGCCATTGAAACACAGCTTGCTGAAAATTATAAAAAAGATTGGAATCGCCGTCAGGGTGATTTTGAATTGGTGAAACAATTGGCATCGAAACATTCACAGCTCAGTGGATTTTTAGAAGAATATGTGCTCGATCCAGTGTCGATTAGTGAAATTGAACGCCAGTCAGAAGATGATGTGGTCACACTGATCACTATTCACTCTGCCAAAGGTACAGAACAGAAGGTTTGTTATGTGGCCAATGTCACTGCGGGGCAATATCCACATGCACGTGCGCAAGGCAGTTTTGATGATGTCGAAGAAGAGCGTCGTGTGCTTTATGTGGCATTGACCCGCGCACAAAATGAATTGATTTTGACCAAGCAGAGTTTAAACCTTTGGGCGCGTGATCAGGTCGATGAACAAGGGCGTAAAGTGGAAAGTTATTTTCTTAATGATTTAACCCGCAATTTGTGTACCATGGAAACCCATCACAAAACCCGTCAACAAACGGTAAAAAGTGCTTTAATCGAACGCCAATCGATTAATTTAGATTTTGGCATTGATCTCGATTAAACTATAACAATTGCGTTATTTTGTTTTTTTTATTGCGAAGTTCAAAAAGTCGAGTAGGCGAGTGCTTTTTGATGATTTTGCCTATTTAAAGGTTGTGAGATGAAAATTTTAGTTCGTAATTTAGAACGTACAGTAACTGAAGCTGAATTACTTAAGCTATTTCAAGCATTTGGTACTGTGAATGCGTGTACTTTGGTTCTAGACCCTGCAACAGGCAAATCTAAAGGTTTTGCTTTTGTCGATATGCCACATGGTCGTGAAGCAGTGAGAGCGATTAAAGGCTTAAATACGCTTCGTTTACACGGACATGGTATTCGTGTAAAACAGGCGGAAAATAAGCCCGAAGAGAAAGCTGAAGTGAAGTCAGAAGCAAAATAAAGATAAAAAGGAGCTTTGGCTCCTTTTTTATGGATTTATATTGATGAAACGGTATTTCCAAGCCCTGTCCATTGTTGCACCCAATGCTATGCGTATCGTGCAGGGTATGAAAACGTTAGAAGTTCGCTCATGGCAACCTGACCAACTCCCCTTAAAAGATTTACTGATTGTCGAAAATCAACATTATTTAAAGCATGCTGCTGATGAAGAGTCGGGTGTCGCGGTGGCTTTTAGTCGATGTCAAATCAGTCCATGTTTGGCAGCCCAATGAAATTGAAGCTGCGTGTGCTCATCATTGGCAGAAGATTTTTGCTTGGTCGCTGAGTAATGTTCGCTCCATCAAGGGCAAGATTGAAGTGCCTGCAAAATGAAAAATCTATTTAATTGAAATGGATCATGCATAATTCTTATTGTGAATTGATTCAAATAAAGTTTAATCTTAGTTATGTAAAAAATGCCAAAATTTAGGAATATCACTATGTCTCGTGTTGCTCGCTTCCATGCTGACCGTACCAATCAAAAACTGTATTTTGCACGTCTTTCATGTCAACAAGCAGAGCAAATTGAACATATTCAACAAGTACAAGCACATCGTGAAGCAGCAGTCTTTCACTTGCATGGTGCAGTATTGGCTTTTTTACAAGAATTGGTGCGTTATTATCGTTTAAATGACTTGGCACCCACTTTAAAGTCTATTGAAGAACATATGGCTGCAAAAGGACAAGTTTCTCCGGAAGTTACGGTAATGCAGCAATTGGCAAAACACGGTTTCATTGCAGAATTAAAGCGTGCATATCGTATGTGTCAATATGCACCTGAACCGAGTGCGCCAGAACCAGAAAATGAAACATCATCAAATTTAATTATTAAAGTGACGCAAACTCCACAAGCTTGGTTGCCTGATAGCAAAATTTTGCGTGAATGGCATCGTGATTTAACCCAGCTGATTGATGGTTTTCGTAACGAAATGGTTGAGTTTTAATCTTTGTGATCTGCTCTTGAAGTTTTTAGCATTGACCTTATATAAATAGTCTACGCAATGCAAAGTGCAGCAGCCTTTGCCACCATGTTGAACATGGAGGATATATGTCTATAGAACAGTTGAAAGAATTATTTGGTAATCAAGAAGCGATTTTAGAATTGGTTCAACTTGAAGGTGGCGAGTTGGCATTGCGAAATGCAGGCTCTGAAAAAGAACCCTTAGTTAAAATTCATTTTAATGATGAAGTGAAGACGCTGTTGGGTGATCAGATGCCAGTGATTGCACAGCATATGGTGCAAGCTGCTTTATATGCTTTAATGGAAAAACAAATGAATGAATGGCAGGCAGAAATTATCGATGAGCCACCTAAATATTTGAGTTGATTTCTTAATAAAAAAACGCACTAAAGAGTGCGTTTTTTTATGGATTAAAATTAATGCGTCGGATCTTGATGATGCGCAATCTGGATTTGATTGAGAATATGATTGGTCATATTTTTCGCCATTTCTTCTTTGGCAAAATAAACTTCGCCAATCGCTTCACGACGAATCACTTCAGCTTCTTCCTTGCTTTCGGCACAGACAAGCACCTGAATTTGCGGATTCAATGTCTTGGCAATATCGACAATTTTATGAATATCTAAAATATCCATAGGTGATAACACCAGTAAACGTGCATGTTGAATATGTGCCTGAATTAGTACACCCGCTTCGGTAGCATGCCCAGAAACCGCGGCAATCCCTTTCTCACGTAAATTTTCAACAATTTCTCGGTTTTCTTCTGCAATCACCACTTTAATATCTTGAGCCATTAACGTTTTGGTGATATGACGCCCGACTTCACCATGCCCGACAATAACCACCTGATCGCGTAAATAGTCTTGAGAGACTTCATCTGGCAGCATAGAGAGCGGATCACCACTACGTTCGAGTAAACGCGCCAAATGCGAGCGCTCTCGAATCCAGTTTTGAATAGGTTCAATCGCAGAAAATACAAAAGAATTTAAGGTGATCGAGATCAGGGCGCCAGCAAGAATTAGGTTTTGACCTTCAAGTGATAAGAGTTGTAGAGACACCCCCAAAGTTGCCAGAATAAAGGAGAACTCGCCAATTTGTGCCAGACTTGCACCTACGGTTAAGGCCGTATTGATTGGGTAGCGGAAAAACAGCACCAGTGCCATAGCGGCAATAGTTTTACCAATCATAATAATGCCAACTACTGCAAGTACATGCAGCGGTTGTTCGATCAAAATTTTGGGGTCGAACAACATGCCGACAGAAACAAAGAATAGAATGGAGAAAATTTCACGTAGTGGTAAAGTTTCTTCTTCAGCACGGTGACTAAAGTCCGATTCTTTCACCACCATACCGGCAAAGAATGCACCGAGTGCCATCGATACGCCAAAAACTTTATAGGCGCCAAAAGCAATAGAGACCGCCGCAGCAACTACCGTTAGGGTAAAGAGTTCACGTGAACCTAAACGCACCACAATTTGCATAATAAAGGGGACTAAGCGTTTGCCAATAATCAACATAAAGGCAATAAAACCAGTCACTTTAAGCAAGGTGATTGCTAAGGTCATCCAGGTATTTTCAGCAGGGTCTGATCCTGCAATAGGAGTTCCACCCAGTAAAACTGCTGTGGCAGGTAGGAGAACCAAGACCAGAACCATAACCAAGTCTTCAACCAATAACCAGCCCACGGCAATTTTTCCATTGACTGAGTTGAGTAAACCCCGATCACCTAAGGCTTTGAGTAAAACGACAGTACTGGCACAGGAAAGACTTAAACCAAAAACTAAGGCGGAACCAAAACTCCAGCCCCACATCATGGAGACACCTATTCCCAGTAAGGTGGCTACAGCAATTTGTAAAATCGCCCCAGGTAAAGCAATGCGACGTACCTGCATTAAATCACTTAAGGAGAAGTGCATTCCAACACCAAACATCAGGAACATGACCCCAAGTTCAGCCAGTTGGTTGGCAAGATGCATATCTGCGACGATGCCGGGCGTATTTGGACTAATAATAATCCCAGCAATGAGATAGCCAATAAGGGGGGGGAGGCGCATACGAGCGGCAATATAGCCAAAAACAAGCGCAAGTCCAAAGCCAACGGCCAGTAATATAATCAGATCTATGTCATGAGGCACTAAAAACTCCTTAAGCCTATGTTAAGGGTAAAAAGGACAAGCACAAAAAATGCCAAAAGATTATTTTAAAGTTTACCAAGTCGGGCAAAAAAAATGCAAAAAAAACGACCCAAAAGGTCGTTTTTTTAAAAAGCAAAAATTATTTAATTTTAGCTTCTTTGAAAATTACGTGTTGACGGATTTTTGGATCAAATTTCTTGATTTCCATTTTTTCCGGCATAGTACGTTTGTTCTTAGTAGTGGTATAGAAATAACCTGTACCAGCTGAAGAAACTAGACGAATTTTATCACGCATGGTTCAGACTCCTTAGACCTTTTGACCTTGAGCACGAATGTCCGCAAGAACTTTCTCGATACCCAATTTGTCGATAATACGCATACCTTTAGTGGTTAGGCGAAGACGTACAAAACGTTTTTCGCTTTCTACCCAAAAACGGTGGTGATGCAGGTTCGGCTCGAACCGGCGTTTGGTTTTGTTGTTTGCGTGCGATACGTTGTTACCAACGATAGGACGCTTGCCGGTAACTTGGCAAACCTTAGACATGGTGAACTCCATTGCTAGACGGCACCGATTGTGCGCTAGTCATTAAAAGTAAACGGATGAAATCATTCAAGGGGCGTTTTATACCAAAAATACGCTTAAAAGACAAGCGAATTTAATAAAAACGCAGCATGATTATGTGTGATAGCTCATGCCTTGATCAGTTATCGAAGAAGGGTCTTGGAAATTAGTCGATGAATCGGCTTGTTAAACGGTGGAAGAATAAATTTTAAGCTATACAGCTTAGGATTAGACATCACTGACCGTTCATGTGACAAACTGAAGAAACCTTCTGGACCATGGTATTTCCCCATACCTGAAGCACCGACCCCACCAAAAGGTAAGTCATCTTGTGCAACATGGGTCAAAACCGTGTTTTGTCCGAAATGCCCTGAATGAGTACGCTGTGCGACATAATCAGCACGCGCTTGATCAAAGTCGAAGTAGTATAATGCAAGTGGACGAGGACGGCTATTAATAAACGCAATAACATCGTCAATTTGATCATATTCTAGAATAGGCAGAATAGGACCAAAAATTTCTTCTTTCATAATCAGCATGTCTGTGGTTACACCAGTCAATAAAGTTGGTGCAATTTTTCGAACTAAGCTTAAATTTTCATGTGCAGGATTAACTTCAATAATTTTAGCACCCTGATTGCGGGCATCTTCTAAATAACCTTGTAGGCGATTGTATTGTTTGTCATTAATAATAGAGGTGTAGTCTTGATTATATTCAATATTTGGGTACATTTCTGAGACATACGTACTATAGTGCTCTATAAATTCAGCCGTTTTGCCTTTAGGTAAGAACATATAGTCGGGTGCAACACAGGTTTGTCCTGAATTCCATAATTTACCTGCAGCCAGACGCTGCGCAACATCTTGTAAATCGATAGAAGGGTGAACCAATACAGGTGATTTCCCACCGAGTTCTAAAATGACAGGCACTAAATTTTGCGCTGCTGCGGCCATGACTGTTTTGCCAATTTCGGTAGAACCTGTGAAAATAATTTTATCGAAGGCTAAATGGCTAAAAGCATCGGAGATTTGTCCGCCACCATTGAAGACTGCGACTAATTCGATTGGAAATGCTTCATTGAGCGCTTTTTCAAGAACCTGACCAAACTGGCTTGATGCACTTGAGATTTTGATCATGGCATGGTTACCAGCCGCAATTGCACAAATGAGAGGACCAACAGACAATAATAAAGGATAGTTCCAAGGGGTAATAATGCCGACTACACCTAAAGGTTGATATTGAACCCAAGCCTTTGCTGGTTGATGAATAATTCCGACATGGCGTTTCGAAGGTTTCATCCAATTGGTCAAATGCTTGCTATAATATTTAATATGTTCAAGACAGGTAAGTAGCTCGCCGATTTTGGTTTCGCTAATAGAACGGTTACCATAGTCTTGGTTAATTGCTTCGGCAAATTGATCTTGGTACTTAACTAAGATACGCTTTAGACGTGCTAAACGGTCAATGCGTTCCTTTGCTGTTGGTAAAGGATGGCGTTGATAGGCAGATTTTTGTTGTTCTAGCACATCATGTAAGTGCTGAATGTCAAAAGAATGTGGTGTCATTGAAGTTATTTTTGTTTGACTGTTCATGACTTAATTACCATTAAAGAAAAAGCGATTAATTTAATTTTTAGAGTAAAAGCTCTAAACTGTCAAGTTACTTTATGCGTTAGCTCGCTAACCTATTGAATGAATGGTTACTTTAGGATGTCTCACTCCAAAACGGTAAAAACCAAAGAACGTATTTTACAGCTTAGCTTACAGTTGTTTAATGAGCGTGGCGAACGTTCTGTAACAACAAATCATATTGCTGCAGAACTGAATATGAGTCCAGGTAATTTGTATTACCACTTTCGTAATAAAAACGAAATTATCAAAGAATTGATGGAGCAGTATCAAAAAGAAACTTTGGAAATGCTTGCATTACCAGATGAGCGCTTACTTGATGCTAATGATAAAATTCGCTATTTTCAAGTGCTTAGCAGTCAGCTTTGGGCTTATCGCTTTTTGCATCGTGATGTTTATCATTTGGTTGAAAATAATGAAGATTTTCGAAAAATGTATCCACGTTTTGCCGGTCAGGTGATGCAGCAGGGGCAGAAAATTTATAAAGCCTTTGTAAATGCAGGGTTAATGCAAATGACGGACTCGGAAATTGAGGCCTTAATTATTAACTTGTGGATTGTTTTGACCAACTGGACCAACTTCTTATATATGTCGGGTCATATTACCGATTCAAATACTTTAGAAGAAAAGTGGGTTTGGCAGGCATTACGTCAAATGGTGTTCCTAGAAGGGGCATATTTGCGTGGTGAAAGTCGTCAAACTTATGAACATTTGCTTGAAACGCTAGGTCCTTCAGAGCTTTTTGAGAGTTTATCCTCAAGTAAAAATCACGATGCTACATCGCCTATTTAGAAAGCCTTAAAAAAGCGTTAGAATGCTCGGCTTGTTTTTCAATTTAACTGATTAGTGATATAAACCAACATGAATATGAGCACTGCTAACACGGCACGTTTACTGATTACTTGCGAGGATAAACCAGGGATCGTGCAAGCTGTATCGAGCTTTTTGTATCATCAAGGAGCAAATATTACCGCACTTGATCAATACGCGACTGAAGCTCAGGGTGGGCGTTATTTCATGCGTGTTGAGTTTGAACTGGATGGTTTACAAAGTCGTAAAGAAAATTTAACTCAAACTTTTGCGAGTAATGTTGCAGAGCGCTATAACATGCATTGGCGTTTGGCATTGGTAAGCGATGTTAAAAAAGTTGGTGTTTTAGTCTCGAAAGTCGATCATGCTTTGCTTGAGTTGTTGTGGCGTCATGCGCGTGGCGGTTTACCGTGTGAAATTACCACTGTGGTGTCAAATCATGAAGATTTACGCGAATCAGTTGAAAATTTTGGTATTCCTTTTGTTGTTGTCCCTGTGAATAAAGACAATAAAGAAGAAGCTTACGCAAAAATTGATGAAATTATGCAAGGTAATGACCTACTTGTACTTGCACGTTATATGCAAATCTTAAGTGAAAGCTTTGTTTCTAAATGGGAAATGAAGATTATTAATATTCATCATTCATTTTTACCTGCCTTTGTCGGTGCAAATCCTTATAAGCAAGCTTATGAAAAAGGGGTGAAATTGATCGGTGCGACAGCTCATTATGTGACGGCTGATCTGGATCAAGGTCCAATCATTGAGCAAGATGTAGAGCGGGTCAATCACGATTTTACCGTTGATCAATTACGTGAACTTGGACAGGATGTAGAGCGTAATGTTTTGGCACGTGCGGTGAAATGGCATCTTGAAGACCGTATTATTGTGGATGGCAATAAGACGGTTGTTTTTCAATAATTTTTTAAAATGATCGACTCAAAAGGTATGCTTTAGGCATGCCTTTTTTGTTTTTGATTCAAAAAACTCATTAAAACTTTCCAATTAATAGTTGCAAATGAAAACACTTCTCATTTATTATTGCATTGCTTTAATTGTACTAACCGATGAGTTTGATTGTTGAAGTCTTTATTGATCTACAATCGCTTGAATTAGGTAACTGATTTTAATGAGTCAATCTTCTGCTCTACATATGCAAACTCCCAGCCCGATGAAAAAGAAAATTATCACCGCACTTATTGCGGTGATGGTCGGTCATATGGGCGTTTTATGGGCGGTGGGGCAAATGAAGACCCCTGAACTCAAACCGATTGAAAAAGAACCGTTACAAGTCCGTTTTGTTAAAATTCAAGAGCCACCAAAAGCTTTACCTCCAAAGCCTAAAGCTGAACCGAAAAAAGAAAAGCCGAAGCCTAAAGAAGTAAAACAAGTTAAAATTGTGGAAAAGCAACTTCCGCCACCGCCAAAAAAGGTCGAGAAAGTTCAACAAGTTAAAAAAGCAGAAACAGCAAAACCCGTTGTAAAACCAGTTGATGCCAAACCGACACCATCTCCTGTTGTAACGACCACTGTTTCTGAAACTAAAGTGATTAAATCTGCACCAGTCGTGACCCGAACACCTGATACTCCTCCAGCCCAACCTGCTACACCACCATCTCCAAAAAGTGTATCGATTGGTGGTTCGGGTGTGCAATGGAGTCGTTCGCCTAAACCGTCATATAACAATAAAGATTTAGACGGTCAAACGCGTACTGTGGTCGTGCATATTGAAGCGAATGAGAAAGGGGTGATTACCTCTGCACGTATTGCACGTTCAAGTGGTGTTGCTGCTTTAGATGACAAAATTTTACGCTCAGTGCGTAGTTCCAAATTCAAACCGTACAAAGAAAATGGCGTGGCTTATCCAATTAGTGCTGACCAACCATTTGAATTGACATTGAATCCACACGGCTAACATTTATTAGGAGTTCGAGTATGAACTTTTCAGTTTATTGGCAACATGCCGATGCAGTGAGTAAAACACTGTATTTCGTGTTATTGGCAATGTCGATTACGACATGGACGATCTTCGTTTTACGTTTGATGGGGACTCGCCAACTGAAGCAACAAGCTTATGCTCAACTTTCTCAAGCGTTAAGCAAGTTAAAAGCAAAATTTGCCCCTTTGAATTTTGAACAGCGTAAAGCTGTTGCAGAACAAGCTTTATTGCGTCAAATTTCTGCTGAAAAAGCCAATGCGGAAAAAGGCGTTGCCGTTTTAGGTACGATTGCTTCTCTGGCACCTTTTGTCGGCTTATTTGGTACCGTTTGGGGTATTTTTCATGCCTTAGTTGCGGTCGGTAAAAGTGGTCAAGCTGGTTTGGCACAAGTGGCAACACCCGTGGGTGAAGCTTTGATTATGACTGGTTTAGGTTTGGCAGTCGCTATTCCTGCAGTACTTGCTTATAACATTTGTGCGCGTGCTAACCGTAGTTTAGCGCATGAGTTACAAGACCAAGCACACGGCTTGTTAATTGATACCATGTTGCAACAAGATTCTGCTACACAAAAAGTAGAAGTGAAAGCAACTTCGGATAATTTAGTTGGAGGTCAAGCTTAATGGGTTTTCAATTGGGCGAAGACAACGATGTAGGCATGAATGAGATGAATCTCATTCCACTCATCGATATTATGTTGGTATTGATGATCATCTTTTTGGTGACAGCAACCGTTGCTAACCCATCAATTCCATTAACCTTACCAAAAACCACAGCGGAAATTACTCAACCGCCACCTAAAGCCATCACCGTCAGTATTAATGCCAATGGTGAAGTCGCTTGGAATGCCGAAGTGATTAGTTTAGATGAATTACAAACTCGTTTGAATGAAGCGGGTCAAGCTGAACGTAAGCCAACAGTTCAACTACGTGCAGACAAAGAAGCACGTTATGATACTGTGGCACAAGTCATGTCACGTGCGAGCGAAGCCGGGCTCAGTGATATTGCTTTCCTTAGTGATAATTAATTTGATTATTTAAAAAAGCGACCTAAAGGTCGCTTTTTTTATCGCTGAAATTTGCTCAAAAATAGCCCTTATTCGGACTTAAGTAGGCTTTGAAACTTACTGCGTAATTTCATTAATTTGGGTGGGATGGAAAAGTTACAGTAACCTTGTGATGGATTTCGGGCAAAAAAGTTCTGATGATATTCTTCAGCAGGGTAAAATTTAGGTGCAGGGCTAAGTTCAGTCACAATATTTAAGCCATCAGCTTTGAGTTGATCAATGATCTGTTGAGCCTGTTGCTGCTGTTTATCATTAAGGTAATAAATCACTGAGCGATATTGTGTGCCAATGTCATTGCCCTGACGATTTAACGTGGTTGGATCATGGGTGGTAAAAAACACATCTAAAAGTTGTTCAAAGCTAATTTGTGTCTCATCATAATCAATCAAAATGACTTCTGCATGGTTGCTGTCACCCCGACAAATATCGTCATAATTGGGATTGTCAGTATGACCGCCCGCATAACCGCTGACGACTTTGTGAACACCTTTAAGCTGTAAAAATATGGCTTCGACACACCAAAAACATCCACCACCAAATAATGCTTGTTGCATGGTTTTATCCTGTATTTGTTTATTGTTTTTAATATAGGGACTTTTTATGAAGCTACAATGTTTTTATCTATGATTAAAAGTAAAAAGCCTGAATTAACAGGCTTTTTATATCTGCTATTTAGCGTGGCTGAATTGAACTTTTTAATTGGACAAGGACATTGCCATGACGATCAAGCAATTTGAGTGTTTTACCAAATACTTGATAGTTCGCCACTTGAGTTAATGCTTGGTTAAATCTTTGAGAGACATTGCTGTTGTCTAAACATGCCATTTTTGTTCCTGCCATTTGATTCAAGACTAAGGTATCTCGTCCTGCTTCATAGCTGCCCATAATACGATTACAGCCATCTGCGCCACTCACACGTTTTGTTGTCGCGTCAAATTGTAAGCTTGGGATATTGTGTGCGGTAGGTGCTGTTTTAATTTCGGTATTGCCAATATGTGTTGCAATCCAAGTTTTGTTTTGCAATTGAATTAAGTTTGCAGTTTCAATGGTCGAAGATGCATTTGGTACTGTCTCACAACCTGTAAAAGCAATAGTTACACCAATGATGCTGATCGCGAATAATTTTTTTAACATATTCATGTCTCATTTTTTAATTTAGATTTCTATATTAAGCAAAAAAAGATGTAATTAACTAGTTTTAAATGTATGTTTTTTTATTTTAAAATTCCTATTTTAATTCGAATTCTCTATTTTTCTTTGTGGTACATTTTGGCGAATAAGTGCCGAATATTGTGTACTAGAAAGATGATTTAATTCACTAACCCGTGGGTTAATATGTGCTTTTTCATACCATTGTTTTATGCTGAGGTCGTGTGAAATAGCCTTTAAGTCATAAAGATAATTGGGTAAATAACCTGAAACCAGTAGACGATAATCGGTCGGTAAATGCTGTTTAGACACTGCTTGCACCATATCGAAAACCAGCGTGGTGCAGTTGCTGGTCAGGCTGTTATACCATTTAGGCTGTTGTTTTAATTCATTGGCTTTGTGTAGATATTCCTCAAATAAAGCGCGGCTTTCTGCTTTTGACATGTTTATGGGAAAGAAGTAGACCTGTTCACCACGGCTATTACTGCGGGTATAAATGAGATCTTTTTCATCCGCAGCCACGAGGCTGAGTTCATATTTTCTAAAAAAGCCACCGATGGTCGAAAATGTTTCATTTTTTTCTTTACGAATTTCAATTGAGAAGGTCAGTGGTTTGCTATTGGCAAAATCAAAACTCACCAAAGTATGGGCAATGCGCGGTCCCATCCAATAGGAGGTAATAATATTGACCCCTGTGATTTGCTTTAAATCAAACTGGCGAGATTCCCAGCGTTCATCATAACTGCCATCTGCATGCCAATTAAAATTACGTACATTGTGTAAGGTGACGAGATCACCTTGTTGTTCATAAGACAACACTTGGGCAACTTCGGGATTCCAGTCGCGATCTTGTTTGGCTTCTAAGCCAAAATACCACAATAAACCGCAGAGCAAGCCAACCATGTAAATCAAGATATCAGTGTGGCGGCTAAAGAAATTTTGGGTGGCATAAATTCCAAGAATACTAAGTGCAAAAGCAATCCAAATGCCTATCAGTATACGGGTGATCAACCAGCCAAAGGGTTCTTGAAACCATAAAGCAAGACACAGCCAAATAGAGGACACAATAACGAAAAGACTGAACATGGAATGTAGTAGCGCCATGCCCGAAGCAGCAAAAAACTCTGTTTTCCCAATATTATGCATATTTGACTGTTATAAATAATTATTTGCTTTATTTTTGATATGTTGCGAACTCGAAAGCAATCCCCGTTTTGTCGTCAATATGTTGTTCAGCTGCAACCTTTTTAAACTCAGTGGGAATTTCTGGATAATAAGCATCACCTTGAACATCAAGTTCGACATGAGTCAGTTCTAGGCGGTCGGTAATATTCATGGTTTGTTTGAAAATTTCACCACCGCCAATAATAAAAATGCTGGTTGGTTTTTCAGAAGCTTGCACATCGGCAACAGCTTGAGCTAAAGCATCTTCAATCGAATAAGCGACTTTTGTACCTTCAAATGACCAATTGTGGTCACGGGTAATGACCCAATTGACCCGTTTTGGCAGGGTTCGCCCCATAGATTCTAAGGTTTTGCGTCCCATGACCACAACACCACCTTGGGTGATGGCTTTAAAGTGTTTGAGATCAGCAGAAATATGCCAAGGTAAATCATTTGCTTTACCAATGCAGCGTTGTTGATCCATGGCTACAACGTGAACAACTTCTAAATTTTGGAATGACATGAATGAGTTCGCCTTAATCTTGATATTGACATTCCCCAAGCTTAAATTTGAAAGTCCACCTTGATAAAGGCGGATTTCGAGGGATTATTTATTTGGGGGTATAAATATGAAAAGAACAAATTAAACCGCAACAGGGGCTTTAATCCCCGGATGTGATTGGTAAGCTATAATTTCAATATCCTCAAATTTAAAGTCAAAAATATCTTTAATTTCAGGATTTAATTTCAGTTGGCATAGTGGCATTGGTTCACGGCTTAATTGTAATTGAGCTTGTTCAAAATGGTTGACATATAAATGCGTATCGCCACCGGTCCAAACAAAATCACCAACGCCTAAACCACATACCTGTGCAATCATATGAGTAAGTAGTGCATAGCTGGCAATGTTAAAGGGAACACCTAAGAATACATCTGCGCTGCGTTGATACAATTGGCAAGAGAGTTTGCCGTTCTGTACAAAAAATTGGAATAGGGTGTGACAGGGTGGCAGAGCAACATTGCCAGCTTCGTTTGGATTCCAACCCGAGACAATTAAACGACGTGAATTTGGATTACTTTTAATTTCATTAATCAGCCATTTGATTTGGTCAAAACCATCTTGCTCATATAAACCATGGTCTTTTTGAGTTGCGCCAAAATTACGCCATTGATGACCGTAAACGGGACCCAGCTCGCCTTCAGGACGACCAAAACGTGTCGTTTGTTCTTGGGTTGACCATTCATCCCAAATTGAAACTTTGTTTTCTTGGAGATATTTAACGTTGGTGTCGCCTTTGAGGAACCATAATAATTCAATCGCAATGGAGCGGAAATGAACTTTTTTGGTGGTTAGTAAAGGGAAACCTTGGGAAAGATCAAAGCGCATTTGATGACCAAATACAGAACGTGTACCTGTTCCAGTACGATCGCCTTTATCGCCACCGTTGTCGAGGATGTGTTGTAAAAGGTCTAAATACGCTTTCATAAAAATTCCAAAAAGTTGAGTTCCCCTAAGCACAAACCGAGTCATTTCAGGGCTGTTGCTACAAGATCATCTAAGTCGAGTTGACCTAGCAGTTTATACTAAAATACAGTTTTTTTTAAGCGTTAAGCTAGAGGCATTGGGTTGGGGCAACGGTGAAAAAATGCTGAATTTGAATTCAATCTTGTTAATTCATGGGGTGAAATCTTGAGAAAAAGGAAGAATTGCTTCATTATTCTTTGCACAAAATTTTATGCAGATTAATTTTATTTCACTTTTATACAACTAAAAATAAACTAAAAAATAGTCAGTTAGCGCCTCCATCTTAACAAAGACAAGATATCTTACATATTTTATATGAAAAATTCATATTCAGGGGTTACCATTCTGACCGCATAAACAAGCAGCTATGCGTATTGCTTAAGATTAAATTAGTACTGTATTTAAAGAGAAATTAGAGGTTTTGGAATGCTTTATGATCAACATATGGGGGTACGTGATATTCATGCACCCGCAGCAACAGAAATCATTATTCGTTCAAAATCAGGTCAAAGCTACAAATCTGCAGTCAATTCAGATCCTATTATCAGACCAGAAAAATCAAAAAATAAGAACTATACTTCTGGCAGTGCTCAGCGAATTGATATTGATAAATTTACCCAAAAATTGCAAAGCATCACCCGTCAAACCAGTTCAAAAAAATGTGCAAAAAGTATCAGAGTGGCTTTGGAGTCAGCAGGTGCTCAGTTTAAAAGCCATCCTGTTGCTGCTTCGGATTGGGGTAATACCCTGATGAAAATTGGTTATAGACAAATTAACCCTAAGTTTGATGCGCCTAAGCAAGGGGATATTTATATTATTCGTCGAACCAATAAACATACCTATGGTCATATTGCAGGCTTTACTGGCACACAATGGGTGTCCGATTTTAGACAAAGAAGTTATGATGTTTATAAAGAAAGTGGTTTGACTTACCAATATTATCGTCTTGGTTTTTAAGTTGTTAAAGATGTGAAAGTTGTTTAAATAATAAAAGCCCCAATCGGGGCTTTTATTATGAAAATGAGCAGATAATTGTGTCCAAGGGCACTTTTTATTTGGGCTTAAAGTGGTTAAGGCAGCTGTTTGATTGGACTACCACCTAAAGCCTGCATCAAGGTGACATAGGCATTGTATTGGCTTTGCTTCGTTTGTACTAAGGACAGGCGCGCATTGCGCGTAGTTTCTTGTGCATCTAACAGGTTTTTAAGTGCAATCGCCCCGTTACGGTAACGTACTTCAGTTAAACGCTCAGTTTTTTCAGCAAGTTGTACATTACGTTCTTGCAGCGCCACTTGTTTATTGAGTTCAGTACGTGCCGACAGCGCATTTTCAACATCAGCAAAAGCCTGATACAAAGTTTGACGATACTGGAGAATTGATTTTTCATAATCCAAATCACTGATTGCCAAATCTTTTTTCATATCATTGTATTGTAAGAACGGTAAGCTGAGGCTTGCGCCCAAAGTTAAAGCGGGATTTTTTAACAAGTTGCTTAACGATGTACTAGAACTACCTAAATTTCCAGTCAAACTTATGGATGGGTAGTAACTGGCTTTAGTGGCATCTTTACTGGTTAAAGCTTTACGTAAACGTAATTCGGCAGCTTGCAAATCTGGACGGCGCGCAAGCAAGTCCGCAGGTAAGCCTGCTGCAATGTTGGGTAGAGCAATACGGGGTAAACGAGCAGGTTCTTGAATGTTGAGTTGCTGTACGGGCATGTGTAGTAAAACAGCCAAAGCGGTACGTGCTTCTACGCGTTGCTGTTCAATTTGACTTAACGTCGCTTTTTGGCTTTGCACTGCTTGTTCCGCAGAGGTCAGGTCTAAACCTGAAACTGCACCAGCACGATATTGGGTACGCACCAGTTCATAGGTTTTCTGTGTGCTGGCTAGGTTTTGCTGCGCAATTTGATAACGCTCATTCAGATAACCCAGTTGCCAATATAAGTTGGCAGTGGTCGCAATTAAGCTTTGTGCGGTACTTTGTAAATCCTGTTCAGTTGCCAGTGCTTCCCAACGCGTTACTTCCGTTTGGTTGGCAAGTTTTCCAAATAAGTCCAATTCATAGCTGACACCACCACTCAGTGACAATCCACGTGAAGAATCATTACCTGAACTTAAGTCAATATTATGTCCTGTGGATACGCTTGAGCTAACACGTGGACCTTGCTTGTTTTGCGCTAAGCCAGCTTGTAAACGTGCTTGTTGTAAATTAATCCCTGCAACGGCTAAATCAGTATTGCTGCTGAGGACTTGATTGACCAATTGATTTAACTGGGTATCGCCAAACAAAGTCCACCATTGATCTGCATCAATATTGGCATGTACTTGTTGGCTTATGGCTTTGCTGTTTTGAAAATTGTTTGGAATATCTACACTGGGTTGTTGGTATGGCGTTTTCACCACCGCAGCGCAACCGAACAGTGAACCACTCAACATTAGGGCAGTGGCAAGTTTGGTAAAATTCATGTGCATTTTGAGTATCCTTATTCGCGAGAAAGTGCATCTACAGGATTTAACTGTGCTGCATTACGGGCAGGGATAAAGCCAAAGATAATCCCAATCATGCTTGAACAAATGAAGGCTGCGATAATGGACGTGGTTGAGTACGCCATTTGAAAGGTGTCTCCAGCAAAATGACCAATCAACTGCCCAATACCTAATGATAAAAGTACACCTAAAATGCCACCTAAAATACACACCAATACCGCTTCAATCAGAAACTGTTGCAAGATGTCACTTTGCCGTGCCCCAACCGCCATACGTACGCCAATTTCTTGAGTTCGTTCCGTTACAGAAACCAGCATAATATTCATTACGCCAATCCCTCCGACAATCAATGAAATCACCGCGATTGCAGAGACGAGGAGTGTCATGGTTTGTGTGGTTTGCTGAATAGTTTCACGAATACTGTCCGAATTCTGGGTAAATATGTCTTGCGCGCCATGACGTTGTACCAGTAAGTTTAGAATGGCATTTTCGGCAGTAGCACTTGGATATTCATCTTTAACACGGACAATGATGCTGCGGACATTCGACTGTCCCAACATGCGGCTCATCACAGTTGAGTAGGGTAAATAAACATTTAAACTGTCGGAATTCCCCATCATTGATTTTTGCGCTTCAATCACGCCAATAATACGACTTGGTACACTACCCAAAAGAATGACTTGACCTACAGGGTTAGTCCCATCACCAAAGAAGGTTTTCTTGGTATTGTCATCAATCACCACATCTTGCGCACGTTCAGTCACGCCTTCTTTGTCAAAAGGTTGCCCAGCTTGAAAGGTCATACCTTTGACATAGAAAAAGTCTGCGCTTACCCCATTCACAGTAGCTGATGCCTCAGTATCTTTAAATCGGGCAGTGACACTGCTGTTGACGGAAGGACTAACACCATCGACATAAGGCTGTTCAGCCAATGCTTCAGCATCGGCAGGAACCAAGGTTTTGACTTGGGCTGTTTTAGAGTTATCGCCAAAGCCACGTCCCTGATAAACGGTAATGGTGTTGGTGCCGAGGCTACTGATATTTTCCAGAATCTGTTTCTGAGAACCATTACCTAAAGCAACTACCGAGACCACCGATGCAATGCCAATAATAATCCCAAGCATAGTCAGGAAGGTACGCATACGGTGTGCATTCATGGCCAATAATGCCATGCGGAAGGCTTCAGCCAATCGATCTGCTGCTGAACGCCAAGAAGGCGTTTTCTTTTGCGGTGTACGGTTGAGCTGCTGTTTCTCAAGCACTTCACCATCTGCCTCAGGTACATTTACGCGATCGGAAATAATATTACCGTCACTAATTTCAATAATGCGTGAGGCATTTTTCGCCACGTTCATATCATGGGTAACAAGGATGATGGTATGACCTTTGGCATTGAGTTCACGTAAAATACGCATGACTTCAATACCACTGTTTTTATCCAATGCACCTGTGGGTTCATCGGCTAAGATCACATCACCACCGTTCATTAATGCACGAGCAATCGAAACACGTTGTTGCTGACCACCTGAAAGTTGACTGGGGCGGTTTTGGGTTTTTTCAGCTAAACCTAAGTCAGAGAGCAGTTGAGTTGAACGTTGTTGCCGTGCAGAGGCATCTACGCCTGCATAAATGGCTGGAACTTCGACGTTGCCCGCAGCAGTCAAATCTCCCAATAAATGATAACGCTGAAAAATAAAACCAAAGTATTCACGACGTAGCTGTGCAAGCTCATCGGCTTCTAATTTGCGTGTTTCACGTCCTTTGACCTGATAACTACCCGATGTCGGTTGATCTAAACATCCAAGAATATTCATTAGTGTGGACTTACCAGAACCTGATTGCCCAACGATGGTGACCAGTTCTCCAGCGTAAATTTCTAAATTGATGCTCTTTAGAATCTGAATGCTACTTTCCCCAGCAGGGAATTCACGAGTCAGATCTGTGACCTTGAGCAAAGGTGGTTGATTTTGACTCATGATTACATTCTCATTGGACCAGCGCCTGCGCGGTTACTACGTTTTGCAGCATCATTTGAGGTATCTGAAGCATCTGCAATCACGACCTTATCACCTTGCTTTAAGCCTTTGATGATTTGGGCAGTGACGCGATTATTTAAACCCACCAATACCGCTTGTGGTTTTGCCGTTCCATCCGCTTGAACCACGCGAACCATAGATAAAGACGCTTTACCTTGTTCGATGAGTGATTTTTCTTCAGCAGAAAGCTCTAGACGTTTCGGACGATCAGTCTTGGTTTGATCCGTTGAGCTTTTCGCTGTTTGTTCTTTTGCTGTATCGCTACGTTTAGCTTGAGAACGATTTGAGCTTTGTATTGCTGCGGCAGGAATGGTTAATACATTCTTGGCTTCACTAAGGATGATATAAACTTGTGCCGTCATATCAATGCGTAACTTGCCATCTTCATTGGGTACATCAAATAATGCGTTGTAATAAATTGCAGTGCTAGATGATGTGCTACTGGTTTCGGTATTAATTGAGTCAGGTGCAGGCTCTACTTGGCGTAATTTTGCATAATGTTTTTTATCGCTATTTCCCAGAGTGGTGAAATAAACCGTTTGACCTTGTTCAACTTTCATCACATCGGCTTCAGAAATTTCAGCCTTAATAGTCATCGTGTCAAGTTTTGCTAATTTAACAATCGTTGGTGCACTTTGGTTGGCATTTACGGTTTGACCTTCTTCAGTCACAATCGCAACAATCGTTCCGTCCATTGGTGCAATAATTTGGGTATAGCCTAAATCTTCTTTGGCTGTTGCAAGTGTTAAGCGAGATTGTTCAATTTGCGCATTAATGGCCAAAATATCCGCTTGTGCCGTTTTATAGCTTGCCAATGCCGACTCTAACTCTGCGCGAGATGTTGCATCTTGTGCATACATGGCTTGTTGACGTTGATATTCAGATTGCACTTTAGCCAGATTGGCTTGTTTAACTGCCAATTGTGCTTGTTGGTTTTTAATATTGGCTTCAGCGGTTTTTAAATCATTTTCCTGACGAATTGAATCAATTTGAGCAATCAGTTGACCTTGTTTCACTGGGTCACCTAGTTCGACATACATTTTTTTCACCTGACCTGAAACCTGTGCACCAACACTGACCATTTTGGTCGCTTCAAGTACACCAGTTGCAAGCACTGAGTCTTCAATATCACCGCGGTTGACTTCGCTAGTAATGTATTGAGGTGATTGTTCTTTTGGCTTTAAGAAAAACCATGCAGTAACTGCAATGGCAAGAATACAGACCACAGCAACGATTATTTTGGATGGTTTTATTTTTGGCATAGTGATCATAAGAATTCGGAAAATTGGATTGATTATAAAAGTTAAATAAGGATAAAACGTGAATTTTTAAAACAAATGAGAATTATTATTAAGAATAAAATGGCTTGAGTTTGAGTACGTTCAATATTGATGATTTAATCAAATCATCAATATGATTCATTTAAAAGATACATTACACAATTGCTGACAGGTAGTCATTATTCTGCAAATAAACGTTGACCGCAGAGACTAACAATTGCTTGCATCACTAAATATTCAGCATTTTCACGACTCAGTCCTTTAATTGCGGCATCAATACGCAACAATAGAGCAGGCCAAGTCAGAAAACAGTTCGGATTCAGTCGTCTGAGCGCTTGTTGATATTGACTGACTTTATTTTTCCAAATACCTAGTTGTAAGGCATTTTGTGGTTGTTCAAACAATTGCATCAGTAAGCGCATTTCTTTGCTAATGCTCCATAAAATCAGACTCATTGGCTCGCCTGAGGCAACCAAATATTGAAAAATTTTAATCGCTTGAGCTAAATTTCCAGCAAGAAGTGCATCATTTAAGTCGTAGGTGGTATAACGCGATTGATCCTGTAAACATGAGTACAAATGATCAATCTGAATGATATCGACATCTACAAAAGTATCACTGACGCGCATGAGACTGTTTTTTGCAGCGAGCAAATTGTGCTCATGGTGCTGTTCAAGCCATTGCCAAGCATCATTGGCCAGTTTAATACCGAGCTTTTCTGCCTCAATAGCTAAAATCCGTTGTCGATCTTGTGGATAGTTAGCCGTCAGAGGCACAGTAACCCCATTGGCATCTACCACTTGAAAAAAACTGGATTTTAAACTGCTGCTGTCTTGTTTAGGCATCACCATCAGCAACAGGTTTTGTTCGTTGTGTTGAATATAGTTTTTCAGCAGTTTGAGACTACTGGCATCTGGTTTGATGTTGCCATGTACTTCAATTGCCAGTTGATTGGAAAACAGCGATAAGCTATTTAAAGCATTAAAGACATTTTTCCAATCACTGACATTGCTAATGTCGTAACGTTGCCGTTCAATCTCTTGTTTGTGCCAACTTTGACGAAAAGCATCCAGTAAATTTTGTTCAAGTAATGGCTCTTGACCATACATAATCCAAGCGCCGCGAGCTTCATCAACACGTTTCAGTGCTTGTGGATAGTCAAGTTTCATAACTGAAGGTCTATATTTTAAGGTTGTGTTGCTGGTGTGGTAGGTTTGGTAATAACTTTGGGTAAACGATTAGATGAAATTTGACGCACAATTTGCTGTGCTACATCATCCACCATCACTTCGTTTAAATATTTTTGTTCTTGGTCATCGGTATTTACGGTCGCCACATCATACTGATAGCTACGTGAAGCAGTAATGGTTCGAGGTTCCGTCACAGGATGACCTTGCGCATCTTCAATGCGGAAAGTCACGGTTAAACGCAGTAAAGTTTCCACCAATTTACCGTTAAGCTCATGACGTTGTGGCTTATATTCAAGTACACGTAACACATAAGCATCAGGATTGTTGCTCAGTTGAATACCCGTTGCACCTAAATAAATCGCCAGTTTTTCGTGTAATTCTTCTGTGTTATTTGGCAGTGCTAAACTCATTTTAGAGTACGCGACAGGAGCAGTCGTTGGGTTCATGCCTTTTAAATGAAAACCACAACCGACTAAGCCGGCACTTAGACCCAAAGTTAATACAACCGCTGCAACACGTTGAACTAAGTGCATGCTTTTTCCTCTGTTTTATCCCAAAGATGGGTAAATGAATTTCTGAGTTGATTGTAAAGTCAAAGCCCGTTGATTGACAACGGGCTTTGTTTGGCTTTTGTTTTATTTCCTTAAAGTTCCTTCTCCCTTGGGGAGAAGGTTAGGATGAGGGGAATTACCTCTCCCTAACCCTCTCCTAGGAGGAGAGGGAATTTAATAAGGGAATTAAACCACCAAATTGACTAATTTATTCGGCACCACAATTTCTTTCTTGGTTGGGCCTGTTAAGAATTGCTGCACTTCAGGTAATGCTTTGGCTTGAGCCAAAATATCTTCTTTAGAGAGATCAACAGACACTTCCAACTTGCCACGAAGTTTACCATTTACTTGTACCACAATCGTTTGCGTGTTGCGTGTTAGCGCAGATTCATCAACAATAGGGAGCAATGTTTCAGTTAACTCAATACCGAATTGAGCCAATAAGGTCTGACTTAAATGTGGTGCAAATGGTGCAAGTAACGTAAGCAAGCTAATAATCGCCTCGCGTTCAACAGCAACATCATTATCATCTCTCGCTTCAAACTTATTGCAGGCATTTAATAATTCCATCTGCGCTGCAATGGCGGTATTAAAGGCATGACGACGTTCAATGTCATCACCGACTTTTTGAATGGTTTCATGTGTTTTACGACGTAGATCTTGTGCTGCTGATGACAAGTTCGCTGCATCAATTGCAGCAGCATGGTTGCCTTTTTCTAAGAAACCTGTGGTTAAACGCCACACCCGTTTCAAGAAGCGATTTGCACCTTCAACACCTGCATCAGACCATTCAAGTGATTGATCGGGTGGTGCAGCAAACATCATAAATACACGTGCAGTATCTGCGCCGTATTGCTCAATAATCGATTGCGGGTCGATACCATTATTTTTTGATTTCGACATTTTTTCTTGACCGCCAACCACAACTTCTTGACCATCACCAGTGTATTTGGCAGAAAGAACACGACCTTTTTCGTCTTTTTCTAACTCAATATCCGCAGGGTTAAACCATGTTTTTTTGCCAGATTCAGCTTCACGGTAGAAGGTGTCTGCTAAAACCATACCTTGAGTTAGCAAGTTGGTGAAAGGTTCATTACCTTGTACCACACCTTCATCACGCATCAATTTGTGGAAGAAGCGAGCATACAATAGATGTAGGATTGCGTGTTCTACACCACCAATATATTGGTTCACAGGTAACCAAGATTGAGCTGCCGCAGGTTGTACGATACCGCCCTTAAATTCTGGTGATGCAAAACGTGCATAATACCAAGACGATTCTACGAACGTATCCAAAGTATCTGTTTCACGACGTGCATCCGCACCACAACATGGACAAGTTGTCTCAAAAAATTCAGGCATTTTATTCAAGGGATTGCCTGAACCATCTGGAACAACGTCAGTTGGTAAAATTACAGGAAGTTGTTCTTCAGGTACGGGTACTTGACCACAAGTGTTACAATTGATCATTGGAATTGGACAACCCCAATAACGCTGACGAGAAACACCCCAGTCACGTAAACGGAATTGCACTTTCGGATTTGCCAGTTGTTGTGGCTCAAGTTTAGCCAATAACGCATCATATGCTTCTTGAATGGTTAAGCCATTTAAGTCACCTGAATGAATCAGCTTGCCTTCTTTTGTGCCATACCAATCTTGCCATGTGGTTGAATCATATTCACCATCATCTGCTTTAGCATTGTCAATCACTTGGGTAATTTGAAGACCGAACTTATTGGCAAATTCGAAGTCACGTTCATCGTGTGCAGGTACGCCCATCACCGCGCCTGAACCGTATGACATCAACACATAGTTTGCGATCCACACTGGAACTAATTCGTCAGTTACAGGGTGTTTTACAAACAAACCTGTTGCCATGCCTTTTTTCTCAGCAATAGCAAGATCTGCTTCTGCCACTGAACCCATACGGCATTCTTCAATAAATGCTTTTAATGTTGGATTACCAGCTGCTTCTTGAATGGCAGCCGCTTTCAGTGCAATCGGATGTTCAGCAGCAACAGCCACATAGCTCACACCCATTAATGTATCTGGACGCGTGGTATAAACGCTTAAGCCATCTGCATAAATTTCAGTGTTTGCAGAAGGGAAAGTAACATCCATCCCTTGTGAACGACCAATCCAGTTGCGTTGCATGGTCAAGACTTGTTGTGGCCAACCATCTTTTAATGTATCTAAATCATCCAATAATTCTTGTGCATAATCGGTAATACGGAAGTAATACATTGGAATATCACGTTTTTCTACCAATGCACCCGAACGCCAACCACGACCATTTTCAACTTGTTCATTGGCTAAAACGGTTTGGTCTACAGGATCCCAGTTTACCGTTGAAAGTTTGCGATAAATCAAACCTTTCTTATACAACTGTACAAATAACCATTGTTCCCAGTGATAATATTCTGGAGTACAGGTCGCAAATTCACGATCCCAATCGACTGAAAGCCCCAGCTTTTTTAACTGGTCACGCATATAAGCGATGTTTTCAAAGGTCCATTTTGCAGGTGCAACTTGGTGTGCAATCGCTGCATTTTCAGCAGGCAGACCAAAAGCATCCCAACCCATCGGTTGCAGGACAGTTTCACCTTTGAGACGGTGGAAACGACTAATCACGTCGCCAATGGTATAGTTACGCACATGACCCATATGCAGTTTGCCGCTTGGGTAGGGGAACATCGATAGGATATAACGATGTTTACCTTCTACAGTGTCGGCAACTTTAAAGGCTTTGCGAGTTTCCCAATCCTGTTGGACATTTGGCTCAATCGCACTAGCTTGATATTCAGGGTCAATGTGAGAAGTAGTCATATACGTATATTAAGAACAATGGTTAAAAAGTTTGTTGCACAGCATAGCGCAAAATGCACTAAAAAGTGAATTTTGCGCCTGACATAAAGCATAAAATATTGAAGTTTTTAAACAGCAAAAATGAGATTCATAGATAAAATTAGAAATCTTTATCTTTCAGCGGGCACTTGATGGATGAACGACTTCATCACCAACTGATAGTGTATTAGGTATAGTACCTGCTGGAATTTGAGGAATTGAAACAACGGGGCTACCTTCTTGAGCAGCCTCATTTGCCGAAGGATGTGCTTGATTACTTGGTGCAACTGTAGTTGATGCGTGATTCCAACCATATGTACCCACTTTCCCTTTTTTCTGTGCAGATTTTGGTGGTGGGGTTGCGGTGTAATGGGTAGAACCTTTTGCATCCACCCATTTGTAATATTCTTTCGCGAAGCTGGTGGTCGAACTTAGGCTGAAGCTCAAGCATATCGCCATGAATCTAAACTTGATAAAAGGTGATGACATGAGAAAGAAGTCCTTATCGTAATAATGGGTTAGAGTGAAGGCTGGAATTTAGTCAAACTACATGTTCTACATTTTATATGGTTTTTATTGATTTGCAGAAAAAAAAGATAAGCTGACCAATGTAATTGATGACTGGACTAAGCATAAATAATTATTGGATAAATGCTCATTTTAAAAATATAAATCGTTAAATTTTAATTAATTTTTGATCTGGTTATTCATGTTCTTCAATGAAAATTACAACTATATATATTGAGTGAGAGAGGGTGTGGTTTAACTTTTCGCCATATGTGTCTAGCTCAAAATCAATAAAATATTAAATTTATTTATCTAATTTATAATATTTTTTTATTAATGGGGCTTTTAGTTCGAAGGAACTGTTGGTTTTTCAAATAAAATTGCAGACGGAAAAATCAAATCTGAAAGTGGGTGTTTAGCTTAAAAAATAAACGGCTTGTAAATAAACAGAAAAAAGCCAATTTTTAAACTTGACTTTAATAGGCGAAACCACAAAAATGCTGGCTGTAGTTTTATATGTGTTTATTTGATCACCCTTCGAATAAATGTCATGTCATGCAATGGGCATTCTCTCTAGCCGAGAAAATGAACAAAGTAAACAATGAAATGTGTTTATCCCAACACGTTTTAGATCTCATATTGCTCAAACAGCAAACAGATCAGAATTTTTTCCTATTGCTGCGAAAACTATGAAATATGTGTGCTATAACAGAGCTCACAATCAATGAATGAAACACTGTTTATGTCTTTCATAACACAGTGAAAAAAGATTAGGGTGAATCACGTTGGAACTTTTATCTGGTGGTGAAATGCTTGTTCGCGCATTGGCGGACGAAGGCGTTGAGCATGTTTTTGGATACCCAGGCGGCGCAGTATTACATATTTATGATGCGCTCTTTCAACAAGACAAAATCAATCATTACCTTGTGCGTCATGAGCAAGCTGCTGGTCATATGGCAGATGCTTATTCACGTGTAACAGGTAAAACGGGTGTTGTTCTCGTCACATCAGGCCCAGGCGCAACCAATACTGTAACGCCAATTGCAACGGCATATATGGACTCAATCCCAATGGTGATTTTGTCTGGTCAGGTTGCAACACATCTAATTGGCGAAGATGCATTCCAAGAAACAGACATGGTGGGCGTTTCTCGTCCGATTGTGAAGCATAGTTTTCAAGTGCGTCATGCGAGTGAAATTCCTGCGATTATTAAAAAAGCATTTTATATTGCCTCTTCTGGTCGTCCAGGTCCTGTAGTGGTTGATATTCCTAAAGATGTAACCAATCCTGTCGATAAATTTGCTTACGAATATCCTGAAAAAGTGAAGATGCGTTCTTATCAACCACCGCATCGTGGTCATTCAGGTCAAATTCGTAAAGCCATTGAAGAGTTGATTAGTGCTGAACGTCCGATCATCTATACCGGTGGTGGTGTTGTTCAAGGCAATGCCTCTGAATTATTGACTGAACTTGCACATCTTTTAAATTACCCAGTAACCAATACCCTTATGGGTTTAGGTGGCTTCCCGGGTGATGATGAGCAGTTCGTTGGCATGTTGGGTATGCATGGTACGTATGAAGCCAATATGGTCATGCATAATGCAGACGTTATTTTGTGTATCGGTGCGCGCTTTGATGACCGTGTTACCAATAATCCTGCAAAATTCTGTCCAAATGCTAAAGTGATTCATATTGATATTGACCCAGCGACGATTTCAAAAACCATCATGGCACATATCCCAATTGTGGGTGCAGTAGAACCTGTACTTCAAGAGATGTTGGTTCAATTGAAGCAAATGAATGTTTCTAAACCAAATCCTGAAGCGATTGCGGCTTGGTGGTCGCAAATCAATGAATGGCGCAAAGTACATGGCTTACGTTATGAAGCGGGTACGAATGGTGTAATGAAGCCTCAACAAGTGGTTGAAGCGATGTATAAAATGACGAACGGTGAAGCGATCATTACTTCAGACGTTGGTCAGCATCAAATGTTCGGTGCAAACTACTATAAATACAAACGTCCACGTCAGTGGATTAACTCTGGTGGTTTAGGGACAATGGGTGTGGGCTTGCCTTATGCAATGGCGGCAAAACTTGCCTTCCCAGACCAACAAGTGGTGTGTATTACGGGTGAAGCATCTATTCAGATGTGTATTCAAGAGTTATCGACATGTAAGCAGTATGGCTTAAATGTGAAAATTCTTTGCTTGAATAACCAAGCTTTGGGCATGGTTAAGCAGTGGCAGGATATGAATTACGAAGGTCGTCACTCAAGTTCTTATGTTGATTCACTGCCTGATTTTGCCAAACTCATGGAAGCGTACGGTCACGTTGGTATTCAAATTGACCATGCGGATGAGCTTGAATCTAAGCTTGCTGAAGCGATGGCGATTAATGATAAATGCGTGTTCATTAATGTCATGGTTGATCGTACTGAACATGTTTACCCGATGTTGATCGCGGGTCAATCGATGCAGGATATGTGGTTAGGAAAAGGAGAGCGTACGTCATGAGACATATTATATCGGTACTCGTTGAAAACGAAGCTGGTGCGCTTTCTCGTTTAGTGGGTTTATTTTCTCAACGTGGTTATAACATTGAGACTTTAAATGTTGCACCAACCGAAGATCCAACTATGTCGCGTTTGACTCTGACCACGTATGGTGATGACCATAAAATTGAGCAAATCACCAAGCAATTGAATAAATTGGTTGAAGTGGTGAAAGTGGTTGATTTGTCTGAAGGCGCGCACATTGAACGTGAACTCATGTTGATTAAAGTAAAATCACTTGGGGCAGCACGTGCAGAGATTAAACGTACTGCTGACATTTTCCGTGCGCAAATTGTAGATGTCACACCAACGACCTATACCATTCAAATTGCTGGTACAACAGAAAAACTCGATGGTTTTATTGATGCACTTGCAGAAAATACCATTCTTGAAGTTGTACGTTCAGGTGTTTCAGGCATCGCACGTGGCGAAAAAGTTTTAACGATCTAACAGATTTTAATTTTATTCACACATTCTACTCATCTTTCAGGTGAGGTTCTAAGCCAGTGAATACCAATAACATCATTGGCTTAGATAAAAGGAAACAAAAAAGCATTTTAGCGGAGACAGCAATGCAAATTTTTTATGATAAAGACTGTGATTTATCGATCATCCAAGGTAAAAAAGTAGCAATCATTGGTTACGGTTCACAAGGTCATGCGCATGCGCTTAACCTTAAAGACTCAGGCGTTGACGTAACTGTTGGTTTACGCGCTGGTTCTACTTCTTGGAAAAAAGCTGAAAATTCAGGTCTTAAAGTATCTGAAGTTCCTGCTGCTGTTGCTCAAGCTGACGTAGTAATGATCTTGACTCCAGATGAGTTCCAATCACAACTTTATCGTGATGTGATTGAACCGAACATCAAGCAAGGTGCAACTTTAGCATTTGCTCATGGTTTCGCTATCCTTTATAACCAAGTTGTACCGCGTGCTGATTTAGACGTGATTATGATTGCTCCAAAAGCACCAGGTCACACGGTACGTTCTGAATACCAACGTGGTTCAGGTGTACCTGACTTAATCGCGATTCATCAAGATGCTTCTGGTAATGCACGTAACGTTGCGCTTTCTTATGCTTCTGGCGTGGGTGGTGGTCGTACAGGTATTATTGAAACTTCATTCCGTGAAGAAACTGAAACTGACCTTTTTGGTGAGCAAGCAGTTCTTTGTGGTGGTGCTGTTGAATTGGTTAAAATGGGTTATGAAACGCTTGTTGAAGCGGGTTATGCTCCAGAAATGGCGTATTTCGAATGCTTGCACGAACTTAAATTGATCGTTGACTTGATGTTTGAAGGCGGTATTGCGGACATGAACTATTCAGTATCGAACAATGCTGAATATGGTGAATATGTAACGGGTACTGAAGTGATTAACGAACAGTCTCGTGAAGCAATGCGTAATGCATTGAAACGTATCCAATCTGGTGAATATGCAAAAATGTTCATCCAAGAAGGTGCGTTGAACTACCCATCAATGACTGCACGTCGTCGTCAAAATGCTGCACATGGTATTGAAGTAACAGGTAACAAGTTACGTTCTATGATGCCTTGGATTCAAGCAAATAAAATCGTAGACAAAGAAAAGAACTAATTTTCTTTGAGTTTGTCTGAAACTTCGTTCTTGCACTCGGGCAAAGCAATGCTTTGTCCTCGTTCATACCTTGGATTCAAGCAAACAAAATCGTAGACAAAGAGAAAAACTAAGTTTTTCACTGTGTATTGATTAAAAAAAAGCCGCTCATTTGAGCGGTTTTTTTATGCTACATTACTCATAACAGTCTGCATTGTTGAGTGTGTTGAACCATGAAAACTAAATTGCTGCTTTGTATTGCTACTCTGATTTTTTCCAATATAAGTCATGCTGAAATAGCTTTAAATGCTATGGAATTAAAACCATTCAATAATGTTCGTGTTTCTATGCAACGTATGTTGCGCTCGAGTGAGGGTAAATATTTCCTGAGCTTATATGCAGGCATTTGGAATCCACATGCGACTTTATACAATCTTGTTGATCAGCAGGAGATCAATTTAAAAGGGCTGCAAAAAGGAGATCAGCTGACTTTAAAATCTGTTGGCTCGGATAAGCTTGAAAATGGACAATATCAATTCACAGGGCTACTTGATTCAAATACAGGCAACCTTAATGCACATCTTTTGAAATCTGATCATAGTTTAGCGCAGTCCATTTCGTTTGAGCCTGCAAACAAAATTTCAAATAAACCAAATTTTATTTTTAAATTTTATGGTTTAGACAATCTGAGTGAACCATATAGTGCGGCACTCAAACAGCTAGATGTCGTGAATAAAAATAATAACACTGTTGCACAAAGCTTGGCAGGATTTACGGCATTTCCAAAAAGTATCGGTTATATGGATGTTAATTTTGATGGTTATTATGACATTGTGTTGTCAGATATTTCACAAGGCCGATCGATCAAGGATAGACGTTATATTTATTGGATGTATAACCCTCAAACACAACAGTTTCAACGCTCTCCTCAACTTGAAAATATCGTAGGCTTTCCTAGTTTACATGGGGAAAAGCAGCAAATTGATTTTGGAAATGGGCAATTATATCAAGTCGAAAATGGCTTGTTAAATCGAATCGAATAGCCAATTTTATTTTAGTCAGAATGTAGTCAAGGCATAATTTTATAGACATTAATATGCCGTGTATTGATCTTTGCTCAAGATTAAGTAGCCGCTATAGGTATTTTGAGATCACTATTAACTCATTATGCTCGACTCTGTAGAGTGTGGTGAGTTTTCACAAAGTGATATTAGAGAAAAGAGTATTATTTAAGTTGTATAAGGTATTAGATAAAATGGAGCGTGTACCTTCGTGGCTCCGATTAATGGCAAACATTCACTGCTTGCTAGATTGGCGAGCGCACATTATTTTAACTATTAAGCAGTTGTCTGTATCCAAATCTCCATGGGCATGATCTTGCCCAAAGCCCCATGCCTAACAATCAGTGCCATGAGTATGGTCGTATAAGTTCGTGTAAATAACCAGTTGATTTGACAAGATCAAAACTTGGCTGGGCTGCTTCCTGAAGTTACTCTATGGCATGTAATGAGAGCCATAATCTAGTTGCTGTAAAAAGTGATTTTTGAGTTCTCGTATTTCGCTCATGAAGCGAGGCGAGGCTTTAATTGGCGATTAACGAGATCCTTGATTCGCTCGGTGTTGCTTATTGCTCAAAATAAGAATGACTAAATAGATGATCAATTTTTTAATCAATGCTTTCGTTATGATGAAATGCGCCATACTAAATTCTATACATTTATTCTATAAAAACAATGGACTGAAATATAAAAATGATTTTCAAGACATTCCCGTGAGATGTTTTGAAATACTGCGATGATGGATGATTGTTTTCTCAAAACATTACATGCTGTATTGAAGATAAGTAGGATAAGTAGGATAAGTTACCATTGAGAAAATTTTCGGATTAAATAAATACAGATGAAAATAAGAATTGTCTGTATTTTTAAGAATAAATGGAAGTAATGTTAGGTCATAAAGTAAATTATTAGTTATTTTATATGCGGTTACGTGTTTATTGATTTAAGTTTTTAACCCAGTTAGCTGAAATTAAGAGGGTTAAATTTTGTTGAAAAATACTATAAAAATGTAGACAAAATCACATTTTTATCAAAAAAGACCAATAAATTAATGTTTTTTTGTAAAAAGTGTAATTTTGACATGTTTTTGTGTAAGTGTTTAATCGCCTAAAAAATCAATAAAATTATAGATTTATTTTTTTAGTTCATTTATTTGTAAACTGATTATTTTTTTAAAAAGTTAATATGAAATGAACTGAAATTTTATTATGTTTATTTAAAATAAAACATAATAAAAATGAGCCACTTTTTGAGTTTGTAAGTAAAAGTATAATGAAAATAAAGATAGTGTGAATAATAACACTTTTGTGTGTTTTTTAATCAATGGTAATAAGATGATTTAACAGTTACGGAAGCTACTAAAAGAGTTACAAACGTAATTGTTAAAACTCTTACAAATGCACATTCTTTTTTAAAAAAAAGAAATGGAGAAGACCATGAATAAAATGACAAAAGTTGCTTTGGCAACATTAATGTTAGGTATGTGTTCTACGGTAGTTTTAGCTGATGGTGAGGAGGCAGCTAGGGGAGATGATGGGCATCATCAACCTGGTAAACATGGGTGTGGAACGAAGTGTGATGGAGACATCGATATCGAACTAACTGTTGAAAAACATTGTGACTTAGATATCAATAAAGAAAAAATTGTAATGGCAAAAAATCTTATTGGTGGTAAATGGAGTGGGCAATCTAGCTTTGATGTGAGTGCAAATGCACCATATAGCTTGAACATTACCAAACCAGCCACTTTAGTCAATCAAATAAATCCAGCACAAAATATTCCAGTGGGTGTTAATACCTTATTAGGAGTAGTTCCTTATGTTGGTGCTGTTTTACCATATAGTCCATTAACAAGAACCTTCACTGTTAAGGCAGAAACCACTAATCCAGTTTCAAACATGGCTCATTGGGGCCTCTATAAAGGAACGTATAAAGTGGCAGTTGCATTCTAAGTAAAAGTAGGGAATAGTGGTGTATGCGAATGGCGTGCACCACTATTATAAATAATAAAGGAATAAATATGCATAAAATAGTTTTATTCTTAATTTTGAGTAGCTTAACTTGCCCTTTATTTGCTGGAATTAAATTCACTCCAATTCAATTATATTTAGGTAATAAGAGTAAACAGCAACGCAGTGCAACGGTGGTCGTTGAAAATTCTGGTTTTGATAGCGCTAAAATTTTTGAATTATCGGCGGTGAAATGGGAGCAAAATGAAAAAGGAGAAGATATATTAGTAGAAGAAAAAAATATTTTGTTTAATCCTAAAATTTTTGAATTAAAACCAGAAAGTAAACAAATTGTGCGGGTTGGGTTTATCCAACCATTTTCGAAACAAGATTTAGAGAAAGAACAAACTTGGCGTGTTATTTTTAATGAAGTAACCCCTATAACGGAAGATGAGGCTATTAATTTCCAATTTAATTTTTCTTTACCATTGTTTGTAGGTAAACAAGATAAAACTAATTTAGATGTGAAGTTAAGATCCGAAAATAATAATATGATAGTCGATGTTAAGAACCTTGCAAAATCACATGCGCAAATCACGAATATTAAATTGGTCGATAGTAATAATAAGGAATTGGTACAAAAAAATATTAATCGCTATTTACTGATTGGGCAGAAATATACTTTTGATTTAGGGATGGTGAATCATAAACAGAACGATAAAATAAAAGTCAAAATTAAAACCGATAAAGATGGAGATTTATTGGAATATTAAATCTAAGGGGTGATTCTATGAAATGTTTTAGAGTTGTTCTTGTTTTTTTTAGTGTAGTTGGAACTGCACAAGCTAATGTAGAGCTGTTAGCCCAATCGCGAGCAAATGTTGAGTCATTAACACAAACAGATGCGGGTGCACTTATTGTAAATGTATGGCTTAATGGTGTAGATCGGCACATAGAAACAGTATTGATTGTCACTAAGGATGGTGAATATATAGAGTGTAAAACGCTAGAAGAGTTGGGAGTTAATTCCCTTAAGTTCGTCAAAAATCAAAGCAAAGTTGGTTTTTGTCTTATGCGTAGTCCAGATATAAAATTTCAAAAAGATGATGCTTTACAGGCGATAAAAATTGATTTACCTGCCTCATATTTTAAAGACAGTAATTACGATAATTTAATCACTACTCCAACTAAGGCTAATTTTGGAGGGTTTCTTAATTATGATTATTTTTACTCTAAGGATGACTATTCCACAGATTTTAATGCTTATTCCGAAATTGGAATTTTTAAAGACTATTGGATGTTGAGTAATTCTATTTTGTATCGAGATTCCCCAGATGAGGATGAAAAACAATTTTTACGCGTGAGTTCTCTATTTGAATTGGAATTTCCAGATAAATATTTGAAGTTAAGAGTTGGTGATACGACCAGCGTTTACAACTCATTATTTAATTCATTTCGATATGGTGGTATTAGTTTTGGTACAAATTATACAGATCGCCCTGATTTTGTGTATTGGAATATGCCAAGCCTACAAGGGAGTGCAGCATTACCATCGACTGTAGATTTATATATTAATGGGGTAAATTTATACAAACAATCCATTACACCAGGGAATTACTCGTTACAAACAGGTGCCACTATTGATCAGACGGGTGATGCAAAAATTGTGGTAGAAGATATTTTGGGGAATCAGACTGTAAGGAGTTTTCCAGTTTATATCAGTAGTCAGCTATTACGTATCGGCTTGAATGAATATGATATTTCTTTAGGTAAATTAAGATATAACTATGATGAAGACGATAGTGATTATCGTGACTTTTTTTCAAAAGTATATTTTCGCCGAGGGGTTGCTGCAACTACGACACTGGGCTTTGATGCGATTTATTCGGAACAAGTTAGTAATTTAAGTTTTATGTGGACACAGGGTATTAGTAAGTTCGCATTGTTAGATACAGCCTATGCGCTCAGTGATTATAATGGCGATGTGGGGCATGCGGTTTCGGTTTCGTTATCTAGAAGCTTTGGAACTTGGTCATTTGGCTTAAATAGCCGTTATTATACAGAGGAATTTCAGCAGTTAGGTTTTGATGAGTATGAATTTAATACAAAAATGTCTAATCTTGCTTATATTAATTTTTCAAACTTAAAATATGTTGATGGTTTAAGTTTAACTTATGTTGATAATAAAAATTATGATATGCATGGTTTTGATTCGATTGATAGTCAGATCATCAATATTGGTGTGCAAAAAAAGCTCACGAGAAATATGTATACAAGTTTAAACTATTTTAAAAACTTCGAAGATGGTGATGATAGTTTTAATATTATGTTTAGTTACAATTGGGGTAATCGAGGAAGTATAGATTTAGAGCACAGTACGGATGATGGAGAAACTATATTAAGTTATTCTAAAAATAGTATCTTACAAAATGGTTTTGATTATTCGGTTGCAGTTGCACATATGGATAGTGATGTTAATTTCCATGGCTTTGGTTTGTATAAAACCAATATTGGTGATTTCAGAGCTTCTTATGATGAGTATGAAAATAATAAAGTGATGCAAGCACAATATCAGGGTGCATTGGTCTGGTTGGGAAATAAAATATCTATGACGAAGTATGTAGATAATGCATTTGCTTTGGTTCATGTTGATGGTATGAAAGATGTCGATGTTTTAAGGTCATTATCTGTTGTGGGTCAAACAAATAAAAATGGCTATCTTTTTGTACATAATATCATTCCTTATATTAATTACGATATTTCATATAATCAAGATCAACTTCCTTTGGATTATTCATTTGAAAACTCAAATCAAAAATTAAGTGCTTTAAATCAGAGGGGGTATGTTTTAGATTTTAAAGTTGCTTTAACGAGGAGATTTACGCTTCATTTAAAAGATTCTAATAATAATAATTTTCCTTTGAGTTCAATTGTAGAGCTGGATGGAAATAATGAAGAAAGTTATTTTGTCGATAGTAACGGCTTGGTTTATCTTTATCTATCTAAACCATCTAAATATGATTTGAAAGTCAAGACGCAGGAGGGTAAAACATGCAATACAACATTTAATATTTCTCAAAGTCAAATTGATAGCGCTGATACACCGATTATTGATTTGGTATGTAAATAATAGGAGGTTTTTATGAAACCATTATTTTTAGCATGCATTGTTTCGATGGCTTATTGTTCAGTGTATGCTTCTGAATGTTACATTGGTGGTTTTTCGGCACATGAAATGAAGTTGGCGAATTATTATCATAGTCAAACAGCAACATCATTTAATGTGACTTGCGATCAGAATTATTCAATTTCATTTCGCAGTCAGAATTTGGTGAATTCTAGTGGTTCAAGCTATGTATCTAACGGGCCGTATAGACTAAGAACGCAGTTGAATATCAGAGGTGCAAGTGAAAACCTTTGGGGGGTTCAAATAAATCAGCGGGGTGGAAGTAATCAAAAATATATTATTTCAGCACAGCTTCAAGAAAACCCTTTATATACCGTCCCTGCGGGAGTTTATCGTGACCGAATCTATGTTAATGTGGATTTTTAATTTAAAGAAATGGTCTCTTAGTTTTATAAAAGACCAATAAAAGGGAGATTGAAAAGATCTCTCTTTTTTTATTTCATCTAAATGTAAAGTATTGATCATCAAACTGTCAAAATAGGCATCTAAGCTATAAGAAAATCAAGTAATAGGTGTCATATGTCCAACATAGCCACTACAAGCCTGTTAAAACAACAAGATTTTCCTGAGAGTTTTAAGTTTTATTTTAAATTACAAAAAAATAAAAACCATATAGAAGAAATTAGTGTTTTAAAAGATTTGGTTCGTCCACGCTTAAAAATAGCCATCGTTACCGAAACATGGTCACCAGAAATTAATGGTGTCGCATTATCGTTGCTACAATTATGTAAAGGATTACAAAAACAAGGTCATAAAATTTTATTGATTCGACCCGAGCAAGAACAGTCTTGTCGGGACTTTTCGCCAAATAAGGAGTGCTTGGTTAAGGCACAATCTATTCCTAAATATCCATCTTTACAATTTGGTTGGCCGCAATTTTTAAAGGTCTCAAATGCACTGGACGCTTTTGCACCCAATGTGGTGCATATTGTGACAGAAGGCCCCTTGGGTTTGAGTGCTTTACAGGCGGCAAAAGTAAAAGGGATTCCTGTTTCAAGTGGCTTCCATTCACCTTTTCAGGAATTTAGTCGTTTCTTCGATTTGGCCTTTTTGGTTAAGCCTATTCAGTGTTATTTACGTTGGTTTCATAACAATACCCAAATGACCTGTATCCCAAGTAAAGATACCGAATATATTTTAAGACAGTTTGGTGTTTGTTGTCCGTTGGTGGTTGTGGGACGTGGTGTGGATATTGCATGTTTTTCCCCAGAGTATTATTCGGATGCTTTACGTCAAAAATGGGGAGTAAATTCAGACACAAAAGTATTGCTATATGTAGGTCGACTATCGCCTGAAAAAGAAATTGATGTTTTGGTGAGTGCTTATTTGGCAATGAAGCAAACAGCGAAACACGATATAAAATTGGTCATTGTTGGTGATGGACCAGAACGAAGCCGTTTAGAGATGCTATCGCAAGGTCATGGTGTTGTTTTTACAGGTGTTTTAACCGGTTCGAATTTAGCCCAAGCCTATGCAAGTGCAAATGTTTTTGTATTTGCAAGTCAGGTTGAAACTTTTGGTAATGTGGTGCTTGAAGCGATGGCCAGCGGTTTACCTATCATCGCTTATGATTATGCGTGTGCACATTTACATGTCAAACATGCTGAAACAGGGTGGTTAAGTCCTTTAGGTAATGTGACAAGTTTGATTCAGTCAATCTATACTTTACCCAATAATCCGCAGTTGAAATATATGGGGCTTAAAGCCCGAAAAACGGTGCAGCATATGGGTTGGCAATATCCAGTACATCAGTTTGAAGAGGCATTGTATGGGGTGGTGAAGGAGATACAAATGACATCCTAAATTTTAAGCCAACGCTTAAAGGAGAATCATGATGAATTTTAAACAAGTGAAAATAACGGTGTTGGATCTCGATTTAAAAGGCTGTGTATATTTAAATCATTTTTCACACTCAAAAATGATCGCTTATTTTTTTAAAATCATTAGCCGTTTGGGTGATGGTTTGTTTTGGTTAGTGATGTTGGCTAGTCTTTGGATGTTGGAAGGGGTATTTTATCTGGTACAGCTACTTTATCTCATCATGAGCGGATCCATCGGAACGGTCATTTATAAAATTTTAAAACAAAAAACAACGCGACCTCGACCTTATCAAGTGCATCAAGTGATTCGATTACAAGAACAGCCGCTGGATCACTTTAGTTTTCCGTCTGGGCATACTTTACATGCTGTCATGGCAAGCACAGTAATAGGTTATATACAGCCGATGCTGCTGATTTTGATGTTGCCCTTTACCATTTTGGTTGCAATCTCACGGATGGTACTCGGTCTGCATTATCCAAGTGATGTATTGGTGGGTGCATTGATTGGTGTGGTTATCGCCAGTGGGATTATTTGCACTGCACCATTTTTAAATATCATCTTATAAAAATGTGCTGTTAAAAACCAAAAAACTATTTTTCGATTTTAGGAATTTGTTAAAGTAACGGTATTCATTTAGCGCTAAGGAATACCCATGGGTTTACGTTGGACTGACACTATTGATCTTGCCATTGAGCTTTTAGAAGCACATCCAGATGTAGATCCACAATGGATTCGCTTTACTGACTTACATGCGTGGGTCTGTGCATTGCCAAATTTTAGTGATGATCCGACCAAATCGACAGAGGGTCTGTTGGAAGGGATTCAAATGGCATGGATTGACGAAGCAAACTGATCCTCTGCTTTCTGCATGTCGAAAAAAGCATTTTTTTACATATCAAAAGCAGAAAATTGCCCATTATTCGGTATAATGCGCAAAATTTTAACGTCAAATTGACCTAAGGAGCCAATCATGGCTATTGAACGCGCTTTATCTATCGTAAAACCTGATGCTGTTGCTAAAAACAATGTTGGCGAAATTTTTGCTCGTTTTGAAAAAGCGGGTCTTAAAATCGTTGCAACTAAAATGAAACATTTGACTCAAGCTGAAGCTGAAGGCTTTTATGCTGAACATAAAGAACGTGGTTTCTTTGCTGACCTAGTTGCATTCATGACTTCTGGTCCTGTTGTAGTATCTGTTCTTGAAGGCGAAAACGCTATTCTTGCACACCGTGAAATCCTTGGCGCAACAAATCCTAAAGAAGCTGCTCCAGGTACTATCCGTGCCGATTTCGCTGTAAGCATCGACGAAAATGCTGCGCATGGTTCTGACTCAGTTGCATCTGCTGATCGTGAAGTTAACTACTTCTTCGCTCAAACTGAGATCTGCCCACGTACTCGTTAATTCGAAGTATTCAAACCAGATAAGTGTTATTATACTTATCTGGTTTTTTTATTCTCTGAATAAAGCTTTGCTCATATATTGAGCTTCTCCTTTCATCTTTAGACATGGTTTAGGTAATACACATGAGTACTGAAGTAGTCGCTACAGCAGCAATTTCTGCTGAACAGCAACAGTCTCCATCCGCTCCGACGCAGCAAAATACTGTTACGAAAGTGAACTTACTTGGCATGTCACGTCCGCAATTGGAAAATTTTTTCGAAGATATCGGTGAAAAAAAATTCCGTGCGGGTCAGGTGATGAAGTGGATTCATCAATTCTTTGTGACTGATTTTGCTGAAATGAGCAATATTTCAGGCAAATTGCGTGAAAAACTTGAAGTGCTTTGCGAAATTAAAGCACCAGAAGTGGTACATAAAAATTATTCTAAAGATGGCACGCGTAAATGGGTATTCCGTGTTGGAGAAGGCGCAGGTTCTTTGGTTGAAACTGTCCTGATTCCTGCTGAGCATAGAAGTGGTTTACGTCGGACATTATGTATTTCTTCGCAAGTTGGTTGTGCCTTGGATTGCTCATTTTGTTCAACAGGTAAACAAGGCTTTCAACGTGATTTAACCCCTGATGAAATTATTGGTCAGTTATGGGTAGCAAACTATTCATATATGGAAGACGTGCCTGTTGCTGATCGTGAGCGTTCAGTCACCAATGTGGTGATGATGGGTATGGGTGAGCCATTGCTCAATTATGATGCAGTACTCAGCTCAATGCGTATTATGCTTGATGACTTTGCTTATGGTATGTCTAAACGCCGTGTGACTTTGTCAACTTCAGGTGTGGTACCGAAAATTGATCAGCTGATAAAAGATATTGATGTTGCTTTGGCGATTTCTTTACATGCGCCAAATGATGAGTTGCGTAACGAATTAGTTCCAATCAATAAGAAATATCCGTTAGAACAACTGATTGCTGCATGTCAGCGTTATATTACCAAAGATGGTAATGAGAGTTCACGTAAACATGTCACCATTGAGTATGTGATGTTGGATGGTGTCAATGATCATCCTGAGCATGCGCAGCAGATGATTAAGTTATTAAAGAACTTACCAAGTAAAATTAATTTAATTCCATTTAATCCCTTCCCGCATGCACCATATGACCGCTCAAGTCGTAACCGTATTATTTCTTTCCAAAAAACTTTGTCTGATGCCGGTTTTGTGTGTACGATTCGTCAGACACGTGGTGATGATATTGATGCTGCATGTGGACAGTTGGTCGGTCAAGTGGCTGATCGTACACGTCGTGCAGAACAGTGGAAAAAGAAAGTGGCGCAACAAAATGAGATTATGCGCTCGCAAGGATAATAAAGGGGATGTCAATTGAGAAAGCCCACATATAAATTAGCTTTTATGACAACAATTTGTATGTCTGCTATTTTTGTTGCTGCTTGTCAAACATCGACAGCAACAATGAGTAAGAAAGACCCTGAAAAAGCTGTTCAAGTTCGTACTCAATTGGCAGCCGAATATATTAAATCTGGGGAATTGGATTCTGCAAAACGAGCTTTAGATCAGGCACTGGATATCGACTCTCGGGACTCAGCAGCCAATATGATGATGGGGATTTTACTGCAACAAGAGGGCAGTAAAATCAGTATGGACAAAGCAGAAGCATATTTTAAGCGTGCGATCTCTGCTGATCCCCAAAATGCACAAGCCCGTAACAACTATGGTACTTATTTGTATCAAATTGGGCGTTATAATGATGCTATTGAACAGCTTAATGTGGCAGGGACTGCATTAGGGTATGAGCAACGTTATAAAGCTTTGGAAAATGTAGGGCGGATTTATTTAAAATTAGGTGATGTTGCGAATGCTGAAAAATCATTCAAACAAGCCCTACAAGTGAATCGTGATTCCTCTATTTCAATGTTAGAGTTGTCGGAAATTTTTTATTTGAAACAACAGATCACTGCTGCGACACAATTGTATGAACAATTCGTGCGTACAGTTGGTCAAAAAAATCAAGGTGCGCGTGCGCTTTGGATTGGTATCCGAATTGCACGAGCAAATAGTGACACGATGGGAATGCAGGAACTTGTTAATCAATTACGAGCACTGTTCCCGGAAAGTCCAGAATACCAACGTTATCTGCAATTAAAGTACAGTACTGAGGCCGTATGGAAGTAAATCCTAATTCACAGCAATCGAATGGTTCAAGCGTAGCACCCAATGCATTAGGAAATGTTCAGCGTCCAGGTGAGTACTTGCGTCAAATTCGAATTGCACAAAAGCGTGAATTAAATGACGCTGCTAAAGATTTGAATATCCCTTTGAAAACTTTGACCGCTTTAGAGCAAGATGACTATAAATCTTTACCTGAAGCGACCTTTATTAAAGGTTACTATCGCATCTATGCAAAATACTTAAAGGTAGATGCAACCAGTATTATTCAGCGTTTTGATGAGATTTATCAAAATGATACGGGGTTGTTGCCAAACCATGCTTTAAACAATTCACCTATTAAAATCATGGGTAAGCTCTCAGGTTCTAATAGTGATCGTAATAAAAAGTGGTTAAAGCGCATAGTCATCGCTGGCGTGATACTGGTGATATTGGCTATTGCCACTATGGCGATACAAAATTGGTCGGCAAGCAAAAGTGATAGTCATGACGTTGCTCCTGCGGAATCAGATGTAGAAGTATTGAGTTTAGATAATTCGGCAGCTGTATCTGGTGATCAATTGGAACTCGAGTTTAGTCAACCAACCTCTGTTCATATTGTAGATTCGACTGGAAAAGTACTTGCAACAGGTCGTCAAGCAGCGACAGTGAAATTGAATGGTGAAACACCGTTTCAAATTCGCCTTGATGATGCATCGGCTGTAACCTTAACTTTGAATAATGAAAAGATTGCCTTGTCACCTTATACAGTGAATGGCAAAGCCGACTTCCGTTTGTCACGTTAATGGGTAAAGAGAAGAGCGATATTCATGATTGTAAATCCGATTAAGCGTCGTCCCACTCGTAAAATTCGTGTTGGTTCAGTCTATGTGGGTGGTGATGCACCAATTAGCATCCAAAGTATGACCAATACTGAAACCTGTGATGTTGATGCAACCGTTGCTCAAATTGAGCGTTGTGCCGAAGTCGGTGCGGATATCATGCGTGTTTCAGTTCCATCGATGGAAGCTGCAATCGCATTTGGTGAAATTCGTAAACGTGTTTCTGTGCCTTTGGTTGCTGATATTCATTTCGATTATAAAATCGCATTGAAAGCTGCTGAAATGGGGGCGGATTGTTTACGTATTAATCCAGGGAATATTGGTTCTGAAGCAAAAATTCGTGAAGTGGTTGCTGCGGCAAAATATCATGATATTTCCATGCGTATTGGTGTCAATGCGGGTTCGCTAGAAAAAGATATTCAGAAAAAATATGGCGAGCCAACGGGTCAAGCATTGCTTGAGTCGGCAATGCGCCATATTGATATTTTAGATCGTTTAAATTACCAAGAATTTAAAGTTTCGGTTAAAGCATCAAATGTGTTTTTAACCATGGATGCGTACCGTCTGTTGTCTAAACAGATTGATAATCCGTTGCATTTGGGTGTCACTGAAGCAGGAATTTATCGTACCGGTTCAGTGAAATCTGCGATTGCGTTAGGTGGTCTATTGATGGAAGGCATCGGTGATACGATGCGTATTTCATTGGCTGCTGAACCTGAAGAAGAAGTGAAAATTGGTTTTGATATTTTAAAATCACTTAGCTTGCGTTCCAATGGAATTAACTTTATTGCTTGTCCAAGTTGTTCACGTCAAGAATTTAACGTGATTGCTGTGATGCAAGCTTTAGAAGAGCGTTTAGAAGATATTCGTACCCCAATGGATGTATCTGTCATTGGATGTAAAGTGAATGGCCCGGGCGAAGCCAAAGAAGCCGATATTGGCGTTGTGGGTGCTGCACCGCGTTCACTGGTATATCGTAATGGTGAAAAAAGCCATTTAATTGATACCAATCAGTTGGTTGACGAAATTGAAGCTATGGTTCGTCAACGTGTAATAGAGCTTGAAGAAGCTAAATCTAAAGAGATTATTCGTAGTTCATCATGAGTTCAATTGTCGCAATCAAAGGTTTTAATGACGTTCTGCCAACGCAAACTGCTGCGTGGAGACGTCTTGAGCAACATTTAGCATCACTTATGGATGCGTATGGTTATCAGCAGATTCGTTTGCCTATCGTTGAACAAACCAATTTGTTTAAACGCTCAATTGGTGACGCGACGGATATTGTCGAAAAAGAAATGTATACATTTCTGGACAAAGGTAATCCACCTGAGTCTTTGACTTTACGCCCTGAAGGAACTGCGGGCTGTGTCCGTGCCATGCTTGAGCATAATTTGCTTCGTGGTGCGACCCCTCGTGTGTGGTATATCGGTCCAATGTTCCGTTATGAAAAACCACAAAAAGGTCGCTACCGTCAGTTTCATCAATTTGGTGTGGAAACATTTGGTGTAGCTACGCCTGACCAAGATGCTGAACTGATTTTGATGACTGCACGTTTGTGGAAACGCATGGGTGTTGCCGATAAAGTTCAGCTTGAACTCAATACTTTGGGTGAGTCGGACGAACGCGCAGAATACCGTGCCGCATTGGTTGAATTTTTGAACCAGCATAAAGCTGAATTAGATGAAGATTCTCAGCGCCGTTTAACCACCAATCCACTGCGTATTTTGGATTCTAAAGACGCACGTACACAACAAATCCTTGAAAATGCACCAAAATTGCATGACTTCATGGGTGAAGACAGCATGAATCACTTTGCGACTTTGCAGCAGTATTTAACTGATGCAGGCGTAGAGTTTGTGATTAATCAAAAGTTGGTTCGTGGTCTCGACTACTACAACAAAACAGTCTTTGAATGGACGACGACACATTTAGGTTCACAAGGAACCATTTGTGCAGGCGGTCGTTACGATGGTCTTGTGGGGCAATTGAAAGGCAAGGCTGATCAATCTGTACCTGCTGTTGGTTTTGCCATGGGGATGGAGCGTTTACTGCTTCTACTTGAGCAAGTTGAAGACCAAACACCGCTACGTGATTGCGAAGTGTTCTTATTGTCAGATGCTGCATTGCAAGGTAAAGCATTGCTTCTTGCAGAACAAATTCGTAACCAACTTGAAGCAGAAAATAGTAATATTCGTCTGAAAGTGGGTTCACAAGGTTCGATGAAGAGCCAAATGAAAAAAGCGGATCAATCGGGCGCTATTTTTGCTGTGATCGTTGGTGAGCGTGAGTGGGAAGCGCAGCAATTAACGGTGAAAGAATTGGCGACTGCCGAGCAAACTGAAGTTGCCGTGGCAAATGTTGTACCCTTCTTCATTCAAAAATTTTCTTCAAAATAAGCTTAAAAAACATAAGGAAAAGGTAATCACATGAACGCATTGAGTGATAATGAACAACTTGATAGCTTAAAATCTTTCACTAAAAAATATGGTTCTGCCATGATTAGTGGGATTTTAATTGCGTTGATTGCCTTTTTTGGTTGGGAGTATTGGCAGAAGAAAAATTTGGCTGAATCACAAATGGAAACAGCCAAAGTTCAACAGTTGATGGATGATGCGAAGAATGCACAAGGCAATGCCGATGTATTTAATGCCTTATCTGCGACTGCGGACAAAATTGTCAAAGACGCACCAGATTCTGCACAAGCCATTCAAACGCAATTGCTCATGGCGAAATTGGCTTATGACAAAGCAGATTATGCACATGCAGAGCGTGCATTGAAAAAAGTTGAAAATTCTAAGCTGGATGATACGGGCTTAGTTCAAGTGGTTAAACTCCGCTTGGCTTATGCTCAGCTTGCTCAAAACAAATATGATGAAGCAATTAAAACATTATCTTTAGTGACAGATCCTGCTTTTAAAGCGACAACCGATGAAGCGCGTGGAGATGTGTATGTCGCTAAAAATGATATCGAAAATGCGAAGAAATCTTACATGAGTGCATGGGATGCACTGGTTGAACGTCAACAAGAACGTCAAATTTTACAAATTAAACTCGAAAGTGTCGGCGTTTTAGTTGATGATCCTGAAGTTGAACGCCCAATTTTAGAAACACAAGTGGATGAGTCATGATGGATAGAAAATACAAAATATCTTTTGCGCTAACAATTTTAACTTTTGCACTTGTTGGTTGTTCAACAAATAAAATTAAAGTGGAGAAGGTTAAACCCAATCCATTGCCGAAATTAGTGCAAGCCAAAAGTCTTGTTCCTGTATTTTCTCAAAGTGTTTCTTCAACCAGTGAAGAAGATTCATTACGTCTACGTTTAGATGTGGACAATGGTGTGATCTTTACTGTCGACCCAAAAGGTGAAGTATCTGCTTACCAAGGGAAGCAACGCTTATGGGAAAAACAAATTTCTAAACAGGGCTTAAGCTCTGGGGTAGAAGCGAGTGAAGGGACTGTTGTCGTTGGTAATAAAAAAGGTCAACTCTTTGCACTTGATCAAGCTATAGGTGAACAAAAGTGGACTGCACAGTTATCCGGTGCTCTATTGTCGGCTTCATTGATTCAATCTGGTCGAGTGATTAGCGTCAGCAATGACGGCACTGTTTATGCCCATGATCTGGCAACAGGTCAGCAAGTTTGGACATATAACTTGCCTAATGTACAATTTAGCTTACGTGGTATGGCATCACCTGTTGCACTCGATTCGCGTACAGTTTTGATTGCTTCATCCAATGCTTATGTCTATGCGCTTGATGTACTCAGTGGTATTCCGCGCATGCAGCGCCGCGTTGCGGTGAGTGACGGTCGTTCAGATATTCAACGTCTGAATGATATTGATGGTGATCCTGTGGTTGCAGGACAGTTCCTTGTTACGACTAGTTTTCAAGGACAGGTTACTGTTACCGATTTAGCTTCACAACAAGTGGTGTGGAGCGAAGATGCAAGCAGTATTTTGCGTCCAGAAGTGTTCAATAACACTGTTTATGTTGCTCAAGCCGATGGCAAAATCACGGCTTATGAACTAACAACAGGTGAACAATTGTGGCAAAACGATAGTTTACTTAATCGTAATTTGAGCAATCCCGTGATTTTAGGTCAAGACCTTGTCGTTGGTGATTTAGATGGTGTATTACACTTAATCGATCCAGCTTCTGGGCAATTGATTGGTCGCTCAAAAACCAGTGGTGAAGTGCGTTCACTACGTGTAATTGATAATCAGCTGTATGTTTCCACTCGAAAGGGTGCGTTAAGCGTTTGGCAGAATCGTTAATTTTGTTCTAGCTTATGTTAAACTAGACAAAATCCGTATTTTTTGAACACGGGGTATTTGAAAATTTTCAATGCCCCGTGTTTTATTTAGTTAGGGTCTGTTGATATTTCAGCCATGCATTGCGTTATTCACTAAAACAACTCAAACAAGGCATGAAATGCAGACAATGGTTGATCCCCTTGCCAAGTTTCATAACGAAGTTTGGGGAAGTTTTAGTGATAACCCTATGGGACAGGGACATTTTTCCGCTACTGCGTTATGTTTTACTCATTTAGAATGACTAAATTTTGCAAAACATGCCTTGTAGCGTCTAAAAAATGTCCTCTGTCGCAAGCATCTGTGAAATGTCAACAGACCCTATTTATATTTTATTTTCTTCCATTGTTTCTGATGTTCAGACCAGTCTCACTGGCTGATTTTGAATAAAGGTTATTCTATGAAACCCGTAATTGCGCTCATTGGTCGTCCGAACGTCGGAAAATCAACGTTATTTAATCAGATTACCAAGAGCCGTGATGCACTCGTTGCTGACTTTGCTGGTCTTACGCGTGACCGTAAATATGGCGACGCCGTTTTCCAAAATAAATCATTTATTGTTGTCGATACTGGTGGTATTGGCGAAAGTGAAGCTGGTATTGATGCCTATATGGCAGAACAGTCTAAAACAGCCATCAATGAAGCAGATATTATTGTTTTTGTTGTCGATGCGCGCGCAGGACTACTTGCATCTGATGAACAGATTGCCCGTGAAATTCGTACTTTGGGTAAAAAAGTTTACCTCGTGGCGAATAAAGTAGACGGTGTGCATGCTGAAGCTGCTGTGGTTGAGTTTTATCAACTGGGCTTTGGTGAGCCGTTACATGTTGCGGCCAGTCATGGTCGTGGTGTGGCACAAATGCTTGAGGAAGTGCTTGAAGACGTTCCTGAAGATGGTGACGAAGCTGAACACGATAAAGCAACAGGTTTACGTTTAGCGGTGATCGGTCGTCCTAACGTCGGTAAATCGACTTTGGTTAACCGTTTATTGGGCGAAGAACGTGTTGTTGTTTTCGACATGCCTGGAACGACGCGTGATTCTATTTATATTCCGTATGAACGGAATGAAAAGAAATATACCTTGATTGATACCGCGGGTGTGCGTCGTAAAGGTAAAGTAGATGAAATGATTGAGAAGTTTTCGATTGTTAAAACTTTACAAGCGATTAAAGATGCGCATGTTGTGGTTGTGGTCTTGGATGCACGTGAAGGGGTGGTTGAACAAGATCTGCATTTAATTGGCTATGCTTTAGAAGCGGGTCGAGCAATGGTGATTGCCATCAACAAATGGGACAACATGTCAGACTATGACCGCAAGCAATGTAAGCTTGATGTTGATCGTCGTTTTGACTTTATCCCATGGGCAAAAGTGCATCTCATTTCTGCATTACATGGTACAGGGGTAGGTGATTTATATCCTTCGATCCATCGTGCTTATGATTCTTCGCATTTAAAAGTTTCACCTGCGAAAATCACGCAAATTTTGAATGATGCGACTGAAGCACATCAACCGCCTATGATTAGCGGTCGTCGTATTAAAATGCGTTATGCGCATATGGGTGGACAAAATCCACCAACGATTGTGGTTCATGGTAATAAGGTGGATAAAACTCCAGCAGATTATCGCCGCTATCTTGAGAACGTATTCCGTAGAGTTTATAAGCTTGAAGGTACGCCAGTTCGAATTGAGTTTAAAACCTCTGAAAATCCATTTGAAGGCCGTAAAACGCAAGTGGATGAACGCGTTGCAGCACGTAAACGTCGTCATGTGCAGAAATTTAAAAAGGCTGCTAAAAAGTATAAAAGCTAATTAATCCAGTCTTGATTGAAAAAAGCCCGGAGTTTACTTTGGGCTTTTTTCTTTTAAGATGTGATTATATTTTTGATCAGGTGATTGATGTGACCAGACGGATACGCGTAGATGTAGATACATTGGAACATATTGTACCTTTATCTAAGGTATTGGATCGAAAGGCTAAAATTCAGCTGCAAAAGCAGGAAGTCTATCGTTATCGCAATCAATTGTTGTCCGAGCAATTACAGATCACGCTGCAACAAAGTGATTTTTCTAAGACCGAGTACGGCAAACCGCATTTAATCAATTTCCCCAAATTTTATTTCAATCATAGTCATAGCCAAAAACATTATGCTTTAGCAAGCAGCATGCAGATGCAAGATTTAGGTGTGGATGTTGAAGACTTAGATCGTAAGGTACGATTTGAAGCTTTAGCAACACATGCTTTTCATCCTAATGAATTACAACATTGGCATGTGTTAGAACAAGACCGAAATTATTGGTTTAAGGTTTGGACCACCAAAGAAGCAGTCTTAAAAGCCGCAGGATTGGGGGTGCGTTTGAACTTAAATGAATTAGATACACGGGTACATCCAGTTCATGATGGTGGATTATGTCATCATCCTTTAATTGGTACATTTGCCTATCAAAACTTCCATTTAGCTCAGGTGATGCTTACGGTTGCATGGCGTTCTGAAGCCTCCTGTCAAGGTTTTACTTTTCCCAAAATTCAAATTATTTCTGCGGTATAGTTTGTTCATCATCTTTTAAATTGGATGGTTGTTCAAAAACTTCTGATCCAAAAGAGAAGAAAACTCTTCTCACCGTAAAATGCATCAATCCTTTTCATGGCTCAAGTTGCGGATGATGTCTCTGTGAATCGCATAAAATTTAAAAAATGCCAGTCAATCTCTTAACTGACAGGCACTACTCCAAAAAACAGACTTTTTTGATTGAGCTTATTTTCTTTTGGCTAAAATACGATTGCTGATTCGATTCACAAACTGTGGACTCATACCAGACAGTGTAAAGAGAAGTTTAGTTTTGAAGCCTACGAGCTGGTGTGTTGGCGTAAAGATGCTATCTTGGCGTTGCACCAATTGATAAATCTGTTTTGCAACATCATGGGCGCTTAAATGCACCCCCATATTTTGAATACTGCCGGCATCCATATCTTTAACCATGGCTGTTTGTACAAACAGTGGCATCACATCTAAAACCCGTATGCCATATTTTTGCCATTCAATGTCCAATCCTTCGGTAATGCCGCGCACGGCAAACTTACTGGCAGAATAAGATACCAGATCGGCTTGCCCATAAATGGCAGAAGCAGAAGATAAGTTAATCACGCGAGCAAATGATGCTTGTTTTAAAAAGGGCAAGGCAGCATGGCAACCATTTAAAACCCCTTTGACATTAATGTCGATGGTGCGATGATGCGCGGTGATATCGGTCTGTTCAAAAGCACCTGAATATAAAATCCCTGCATTATTGACCAATACATTTAATTCACCTGCCCAAGCCTGAAATTCGCTCAGAGCTTGTTGCCATTGGCTATAATTAGACACATCCAGTAACCCCGCTTTTGCCTGCGGTCCCAATTGTTGGGCCAGTTTTTGCGCTTGGACGAGGTTAATATCATAAATGCCCACTTTATAACCGTGTTGGTAAAATAGCGTGGCAATTGCAGCACCAATGCCTTGTGCTGCCCCGCTAATAAATATACTGTGCATGTCATTTTCCTTGTTCATTTTGTTTTTGTTACGTTTAGGTTTTTTCATTTATTTGGCTTGAGCATAACAAATATTAACAGTGAAAACCTCAGTTTAGATAATGTGATTGGAGTGATGAAAACATGGATAAATTGTTGGCGGTGATGCGTGAGTTACGTGAAAAATATCCATGGGATCAACAACAAACGCCACAAAGTTTAACCAAATATGCCATAGAAGAGGCTTATGAAGTGGAAGCCGCAATTCGAGATGGCAACACCGATGATATTCGTGATGAACTTGGTGATCTACTGCTGCAAGTGGTTTTTCAAGCGCAAATGTATAGCGAGCAAGGTGCATTTAATTTTAATGATGTTGTACAGGCGATTACTGAAAAATTAATTCGTCGTCATCCACATGTATTTCAAGCAGAACAGTTTTCGCAATTAGGTGCAGCGGATGTTGCGGTGTTATGGAAGCAAATTAAACAACAAGAAAAACAAGGTAAAGTACAATCTCGCTTAGATGAGATTAAGCATGGACCTGCAATGCAGCAAGCAGATGAAATCCAAAAAAATGCCGCACAAATCGGTTTCGATTTTCCAGATGTTGCAGGCGCTTATGGCAAATTAAATGAAGAATTAGCCGAATTACAGCATGCTATACAAAAGCAAAATTCCGACGAAATATTCGACGAATTTGGTGATTGTTTGTTTTCACTGATCAATGTTGGACGTAAACTTGGCGTGTCTGGTGAAATGGCACTTTTAAGCACCATTCATAAATTTAGAACACGTTTTGCTTTCATTGAAGATCAGGTACAACGACAACAGCAACAAATTGAGGAGCTCTCTTTAGAAGAAATGGATCAATTGTGGGAGCAAGCGAAACAACAATTAAAATAATAGGTGTCTAATGAAAAAAATAAAGCAGCTGCTGCAGCGCATTTTTTATCTTTGTATATTTCTGTCATTGTTGAGTGGATCGAATCTTTATGCGCAACAATTTGACCAACAATATTTAAAATGGAAGGCTGAACAAGACGCCCAAGATGCACGTTTAAAAATTCCACGCGTCTCCACAACTAGGAATCATTATTTGGCAAAGCCGGCTTTACAGCCATCCAGCGCTGCTAAAATAAGTTTGAATCAAGCTAATTTAGCGCAATTACAAGAATTATCTGGCATTGGATTAAAAAAAGCAGAAGCGATTATTGGCTATCGTCAGAAAAATGGAAAATTTAAAAACATTGAGGAATTGCAACAGGTGAAGGGCATTGGACCTGCTTTATTTGCCAAGAATAAAGACCGATTAGGTCTGTAATTTATGGTTTAAGTGGGCAAGAAAGAGCGAACAATATATTCAGCATTGAGATAATCAAATTGCCCTTTGATGGTGTTAGATATATGATTAGCGTCATCTTAGATATTTTACGTTCAGACGTAGGAGACAGCGTCTTTTGCAAACTTTGCACGCGTCAAAATGTGGTTTATCAACCGCTCAATTACCTTCTTACATCTTAGATGTTATCGATGCCTTAACTAAGGCAGGCTTTGAAGCGTATATCGTCGGTGGTGGTGTTCGTGACTTAATGTTGGGTCTAAATCCTAAAGATTTTGATGCCGTCACCGATGCGACACCCGCTCAAGTGAAAGAAGTTTTCGGACGACGTTGTCGTATTATTGGACGACGTTTTGAACTTGCTCATGTCTATTCCGGTCGAGAACTGGTCGAAGTTGCCACTTTCCGTGCGCCACCGAAAAAAGAGGTTACCTCTGCTTCAGGTATGATTTTACGGGATAATAATTGGGGCACGATTGAGCAAGATTTTGCTCGCCGTGATTTTTCGATTAATGCGATGTATTATCAACCGCGTAAAGGCATCGTGCTCGATTTTTGTCATGCCATTGATGACATAAAAAATAAAACCTTACGCTTACTGGGCGATCCAACTTTACGTTTTGAAGAAGATCCCGTCCGTATGCTGCGTACTTTACGCTTTGCAGCAAAGTTGAATTTTAGTATTGCACCTGACATTTTAGAAGTTTTCACTCCTGAAATGACCCAGTTGCTGCGTGATATTTCTCCGCATCGTTTATATGATGAATCGCAGAAATTATTCACCATGGGGCATTTGAATCGTGTGCTGCCGATGCTGATCGATTTTGATATTTGGCGTCAGCTCTTTGCAGACATCGATCCAGAGATCTCAACATTTATTGAACGTGCTGCCATCAATACCGATCAACGTATTCAAATCGGTAAAACCATCAATCCTGCATTTTTCTATGCGGTTTTGTTGTGGAAGCCCTTTTTAGAACGTTGTGAGTTTTATTTAAACAAAGGTGTGGTTGCTGCTGAAGCACGTGCACAAGCGGGTTTAGATGTTTTAAAACGTCAAGCAACGCGAACCATTATTCCACGTTTTGCAGAAACTTTTATTCGTGAAGTTTGGGAAATGCAAACTCGGTTGCTCAGCCCTAAACCACAGCAAATTCAATCTTTATCGACCCATGCGCGCTTCCGTGCAGGATTTGACTTTCTGTTACTGCGTGAGAAGTCTGGTGATCACAGTACACAAGGTATGGGAACGTGGTGGGATTCGTATCAGCTGATGAACACCGATGAAAAAGAACGTGCGATTAGCCAATACAATCGTCAGCGTGCTAAAAGCCGTCGTAAAGCATCAGTAGACGATGTGGTTGAGTCTAAATCCGTGTCTGTTGAAATTGAACCTTTGGTTCAAGAGGTTGCACCACGCAGTCGTCGTGAACGTGACCGTAAGAGCCGAGGTAAACCTGAAAGACCTGTTCAAATGGTGACTTCTGGTAGCTCAGAAATTCGCGCAGATCACCCGATTTTAAAACGTAAACGGGTAACACGTGATTTAAACCAAGTGGTTTTTGGGCCGACACAATGACCGCTGTAACCTATATTGGCTTAGGCAGTAACTTGGGTGATTCACGACAAATTTTGATTGAAGCTGTGCAAAAGCTAGCAACACTTGGAACAGTGAAAACATCGAAGTTATATCAAAGCCCACCGATGGGGCCACAAGACCAACCGAATTATTTAAATGCGGTGGTGCAACTAGAAACTGATTTAGCTCCTTTGGCTTTGTTAGATCAATTGCAAAGTTTTGAGCAAGAGTCTGGTCGGGTACGTTTACGCCATTGGGGTGAACGTACTTTAGATTTAGATTTATTGGTCTATGGTCAGCAACAAATACACAATGCACGTTTAACGGTGCCACATGTTGGACTGTTTGAGCGTGATTTTGTGGTGATACCCTTGTTAGACTTAGATGCAAATATAGAAATTAAAGCGCAACGATTAAAAGATTTACCCATGGTACAACATCCGACCCTTGTGGTTTTGGATGATGACTCTTGGTCAAATATTTAATTTAGACATGTTCTTGGAACGTGTTAGAGGAACATTTTGATGATTAGTCTCAGTGACTTAAGAAAATTTAAAACTGACGGACGCAAATTTTCTTGTTTGACTTGCTACGATGCTAGCATGGCGAAGGCAATGGAAATTGCAGAAGTCGACACTATTTTAATTGGCGATTCTTTGGGGATGGCAATTCAGGGGCGTGATTCAACGTTGCCTGTTACTGTAGAAGATATGGCTTACCATACCGCAGCAGTACGTCGTGGTAATCAGCATGCTTTTATTATGACTGATTTACCGTTTATGAGCTATGCCACTTTAAATGATGCATTAAGCAGTTCAAAAACTGTGATGCAAGCGGGTGCGCAAATGGTCAAAATGGAAGGCGGTGCATGGTTAAATGAAACCGTCACTGTTTTGACCCGAAATGGTATTCCAGTCTGTGTGCACTTAGGTTTAACCCCACAATCGGTTCATGTCCTTGGTGGCTATAAATTACAAGCGCGTACACGTGAAGCGGCGGATCGCTTGATTGCTGATTGTAAAGCGGTGGTTGAAGCGGGTGCTGCTTTATTATTATTAGAATGTGTACCTGCACAATTAGGCAAAGAAATTAGTGAATTGTTCCCGCATGTTCCTGTGATTGGCATTGGCGCGGGTGTGGATACGGATGGTCAAGTATTGGTTGTTCAAGATATGCTTGGTTTGACCTTTGGTCGCGTGGCTAAATTTGTGCGTAATTTTATGAAAGAACAAGCAGGAGAAACTGCAATTTTGGATGCTTTTAAAGCCTACCATACTGCGGTGCTAGAGGGCTCTTTCCCTGCTAAAGAACACACTTTTCAAGTCGAGCTGTAAAGATGAAAACAGAAACCACGATTCAAGGATTATCGGCTTCACTGAGTCCAGCCCGATCAGCGCGAAAAATTATTGGTTTTGTTCCAACCATGGGGAATTTACACGAAGGTCATTTAAATTTAGTGCGTGAAGCGCGTAAAATATGTGACGTCGTGGTGGTCAGTATTTTTGTCAATCCCATCCAATTTGGCCCAAATGAAGATTTTGAAAATTACCCGCGTACTTTAGAACATGATAGTCATTTGTTAGCCGATGTCGGTTGTGACATTGTTTTTGCGCCAAGCGTTGAACAAATGTATGGCAACAAACCACGCTTCACCAATATTAGCGTGTCTGATATCACCAATGATTTATGTGGTTTACAGCGTCCAGGTCACTTTGATGGCGTGGCGGTGATTGTCACTAAATTGTTTAATATTGTGCAGCCGAATTTTGCTTTCTTTGGACAAAAAGATTATCAACAACTGGCTGTGATTCGTCAGTTTGTACGTGATTTGAATATTCCTTTAGAAGTGATTGGTGTACCGATTACTCGTGCAGAAGATGGTCTGGCACTCAGTTCACGTAATGGTTATTTAACTGAAGAGCAGCGCAAAATAGCCCCTGCCATTTTCCAAAGTTTAAAAGTGGCTGAACAAGAACTTCAAAGTGGTGTTAACCTTGTAGAAGTGTTAGAAAATATTAAGCACACGTTGACACAAGCTGGTTTTATTGTGGATTATGTGGAAGCACGTATACCTGAATTGCAAAAAATTGAAGCATTTAATCAGGATGTTATTCTATTTGTTGCGGCTAAATTAGGTACAACTCGACTGATTGATAACGTACAGGTTAAATACACTGTATAGTTTTAAGCAAACAGCATAAGTTAAAGGACAGCCTTGCCATGAAGCGTATTTTAATCGTTACAGGACAATCTGGATCAGGGAAATCATCTGCCTTGCAGGTGCTTGAAGATTTAGGTTACTACTGTATTGATAATTTACCTCTGGCATTGTTACCTGAAATTGTGGCTAAGCTGGATTGTGAAAATAATCTAGAGCAATTGGCTTTAGGGGTGGATGTCCGCAGTACTGGTGCAGACTTGCAAGAGTTTGACCATGTTTTTGAACAATTACAGAAACATGGTTCGGTTGATATTATTTATTTGACCACGCAAGACCAAGAATTGATTTCTCGTTTTAGTGCATCACGTCGTCCACATCCATTATCAAGTCGTTTTAAAAGTTTGACTGAATGTATTCAGGAAGAAAAAACTTTATTACTTCCGATACAATTACGTTCAACAGTACATATTGATACCACCGATAAAAGTGTGCATGATTTAAAGCACACTTTATTGTCTAAACTTGGGCAATCGGATAACTTAATTTTAATTTTGCAATCTTTTGGTTATAAGCACGGTATTCCACTTGATGCCGATTATGTGTTTGACGTACGTCATTTGCCTAACCCACATTGGGATTTGGAATTGCGAAAATATTCAGGTTTAGATTTACCTGTACAACAGTTTTTGCTACAAAGTGAACAAACCAATGAGATGTTCCAAGATATTTATTATTTTTTAGATAAGTGGTTGCCTGCTTTTGCAGAAGGTCATCGTCACTATATAACGGTGTCTATTGGATGCACCGGAGGGCAGCACCGTTCAGTATATATTGTGGATAGACTCAAAAAAGCCCTTGAGGAAAAATGGTCTATTCAAGTCTTACACAGGGAAATGAAGCACTGGTCATGATTGACACAACTGTTGACGTAATTAATAAACTAGGTTTACATGCGCGTGCGTCTGGAAAGCTAATAGAAGTTACCACCAAATTTCGTTCATCGATTCAAATTGGTAAAGGTGATAAATTAGTTGATGCAAAAAATATTATGTTCTTGCTCATGCTTGGTGCAGGCAAGGGCACAACTTTACGTTTAGTGCTTGATGGTGCAGATGAAGAACAAGCTTTATCTGAAATTCAGGCACTATTTGCAGCAAAATTTTATGAGGCAGATTAATCGTGGCACGTCGACCGCAACAGCGTTTTACTGAAGATGACTTTGACACTTTAGAAGGGCGTGCAAGTAAGACTGAACAAAAAAAAGCAGTGCAACGTATGGCTGCTTTAGGTGAACAATTGGCTGAATTGAGCCTTAAGCAAATTCAGAAACTTCCAGTTGAAGAGCGTTTAATTGATGCGTTGTTAGAAGTGCGTAATATTACGGCACATGAAGCACGCCGTCGCCAATTTTTACGTATTGGTAAATTGTTGCGTAATGAAGATGAAACGGTGATTTTATCTTATTTAACGCCACAGCAAGGTGCGAAAAAAACAGCACAATTGAACCGTTGGGTAGATCGCATGATTGCTCAAGGTGATCCTGCGATTAAGGAATTCATGAAAGCGCATAATGCGGCAGAACATCATCCTATTCGTCAGCATATTTTGCGTATTCATCGTGATATTGCAAAACAATTGCCTGAAGATGAATTGGTGGCTTCGAAGCTCAAATTGTTTAATTACATTCAACAAGTGGCTTTAATTTCAGATAATTAAGCTTCTTACTTTCAAAGTAAAAAAAGCGGCTCAGAAGAGCCGCTTTTTTTATCGGTAAAAATCTTCATTGTGTTGATGACGGTTGCAGGGAATTAATTAAATTCATCTACAGCACGCTCTTTGGCCCAATTACGTAAAATAAATTTCTGTAGTTTCCCTGTCGATGTTTTAGGAATTTCGGTAATGATAATATCTTTAGGCACTTTAAAACGTGCTAGATGTTGTTTACAGAATTTAATTAGTTCTTCAGGAGTTGCTGTTTGACCGTTTTTAAGTTCCACAAAGGCACATGGAACTTCTTGCCAACGTGGATCAGGTTTGGCAACCACGGCTGCTGTGAGTACGGCAGGATGTTTGTACAATATTTCTTCTACTTCAAGTGACGAAATATTTTCACCCCCTGAAATAATCACGTCTTTTGAACGATCGGTAATTTTGGCATAACCATCGGGTTGGCAAACGGCAAGATCACCTGTATGAAACCATCCACCAGCGAAGGCTTCAGCTGTTGCTTCTGGGTTCTTTAAATAGCCCTTCATCACAATGTTGCCACGGAACATAATTTCGCCCATAGTTTGTCCATCATGAGGTACTTCCTGCATGGTTTCAGGATCAAGTACTTTCATGCTGTCTTGCAACGGATATGGTACGCCTTGACGTGAATGAAGTTGTGCTTGTTCTTGAATGGATAAATCACTCCAACCTGCCTGTGAGGCGCAAAGCGCAGAAGGACCGTAGGTTTCAGTTAAACCATAAACATGAGTCACATTAATACCAATATTACGCATTCCTTCAATGGTTGTCGCAGGTGGTGCAGCGCCTGCGACCATGACTTCCACACGGTGGTCAAAGGCTGTTTTTTTATCCTCTGGGGTGTTAATCAGCATGGATAAAACAATAGGTGCACCACAGAAATAGTCGACTTTATGTTCAGCAATTAATTTGAAAATTTGTTCAGCATCCACTTTACGTAAACAAACATTGGTACCACCGTTGGCTGCCATGGTCCATGCAAAGCACCAACCATTACAGTGGAATAGAGGAAGCGTCCATAAATAGGTTGCGCGAGGTGTCATACCGCAAGCAATGATATTGCTGGCTGCGTTAATGTAAGCACCACGATGGTGGTAAACCACGCCTTTAGGATTGCCTGTGGTTCCAGAGGTATAGCTTAAACTGATCGCATCCCACTCATCTGTGGGTAAATACCATTCAAAATTTGCGTCACCCTCAAGCAGCCAGTCTTCATATTCAATTTGGCCAATGGGCGTTGAAAAGCCATATTCAGCATCATTGACATCAATCACATAGATGTCTTGTGGAACCAGTGCAAGCGCTTCTGTGGCAAGCGCTGCAAATTCAGGGTCGACCAATAACACTTTAGTTTCCGCATGTTCAAGCATGAAGGCCAAAGTTTTAGCATCCAGACGTGTATTTAAGGTATTGAGCACAGCACCAGCCATAGGAACAGCAAAGTGCGCTTCAATCATGGCAGGAATGTTTGGAAGTAGTGCAGAAACGGTATCATTTTTACCGATCCCTAGTTTTTGGAGTTGGCTAGCAAACTGACGGCAACGATTGTATGTTTCACGCCAAGTGATACGACGCTGAGCATAAATAATCGCATTCTGATTTGGATAGATATACGCTGCACGATCAAGGTAGCGTAGCGGTGACAACGCTACAAAGTTTGCGGGAGTACGCGGTAATTCATCGTATGCGCTCACCATTTTAAAACTCCATTCTATATTTATTTTTAAACCCTGCTGAAAAGATATGCATTTCTAATGAGTCTTGCATTTAGGCTTTAGTCGAGTGCTTTTTTTGAAATTGTAATAGATTGAATATTAATAAAATTATTTTATTGTTCGGTTTTTTTTGAACGTATGGGTTCCCATATTTGATTTTTTAGGTATTTTACTCTAATTGAGGGCTGAAGTGATATCAGCCAAGGAATAATAATGAAAATACAACAGGTGAATGAAACATGGAGCAATTGGTCGGGAAGCCAAAAAGCTTCGCCGCAAATTTTCCAACCTAGACATGGGCTTAAAACATGCTTCCCGTTGTTTTGGGAAGGGCGTGACTAGGCAAAAAATCACAAATTTATCGTAGATCGAGTTTTTTCCTGCGAAAAGGTTTAATCCAAGGGTTAAGACGTGTAAAATTCTAATCGATTTTTATTTATCCACCGTTTTTATCTTTTGAGGTTCTCCTCGATCATAATCTCGCGGTGATATGCCCCATGGTACGGGGCATCACTCCTTAAGGATTTTTTTATATGCCAATTATCACTTTGCCAAATGGCGATCAAAAACAATTTGATCAAGCCGTATCTGTGATGGACGTTGCGTTAAGCATTGGTCCTGGTCTTGCGAAAAATACAGTAGCAGGTCGTGTAAACGGTCGTTTAGTTGATGCATCAGACTTGATTGCTGAAGATGCAACCGTACAAATCATTACACCGAAAGACGAAGAAGGTGTAGAGATTATTCGTCACTCTTGCGCGCACTTGGTTGGTCATGCTGTTAAACAATTGTTCCCAGAAGCAAAAATGGTCATTGGTCCTGTCATTGAAGAAGGTTTCTACTATGACATCTGGATGCCACGTCCATTCACTTTAGATGACATGGCTGCGATTGAAGAGCGTATGAAAAAGCTTATCGATCTAGATTATGATGTCGTGAAAAAAATGACACCGCGTGATGAAGTAGTTGCAGAATTCACAGCACGTGGCGAAGAATACAAATTACGCTTGATCGCGGACATGCCTGAAGAAACGCAAATGGGCTTGTACTACCATCAAGATTATTTGGATATGTGCCGTGGTCCGCACGTACCAAACACTAAATTCTTAAAATCATTCAAGTTGACTAAAATCTCTGGTGCTTACTGGCGCGGCGATGCGAAGAATGAACAATTACAACGTATTTACGGTACAGCTTGGTCAGACAAGAAACAACTAGCTGCTTATGTAAAACGTATTGAAGAAGCAGAAAAGCGCGATCATCGTAAAATTGGTAAAGCGTTAGATTTATTCCATATGCAAGAAGAAGCGCCAGGTATGGTGTTTTGGCATCCGAATGGCTGGACGATTTACCAAGTGCTTGAACAATACATGCGTAAAGTTCAGCAAGACAATGGTTATCAAGAAATTCGTACACCACAAGTGGTTGATTTTTCACTTTGGGAAAAATCAGGTCATGCGGCAAACTATGCAGACAATATGTTTACCACGCATTCGGAAAACCGTAACTATGCGGTAAAACCAATGAACTGCCCATGTCACGTGCAAGTATTTAACCAAGGTTTAAAATCTTACCGTGATTTGCCAATTCGTTTGGCTGAATTTGGTTCATGTCACCGTAACGAACCATCGGGCTCACTACACGGTATTATGCGTGTTCGTGGCTTTACTCAAGATGATGCGCATATTTTCTGTACCACTGAACAGATTGGTAAAGAAGTTGCTGATTTCATTAAGCTCACTTTAGATGTGTATAAAGATTTTGGTTTTGAAGAAGTACAAATGAAATTATCAACACGTCCAGAAAAACGTGTTGGTGATGACAAACTTTGGGATATGGCTGAAAAATCTTTGGCAGATGCTTTAGATGCAGCAGGTCTGGCTTGGGACTTACAACCGGGCGAAGGTGCATTCTACGGTCCAAAAATTGAATTCTCCTTGAAAGACTGCTTAGGTCGTGTCTGGCAATGTGGTACTATTCAGTGTGACTTCAATTTACCAGAGCGTTTAGACGCATCTTATGTGACTGAAGACAATGGTCGTGATCAACCTGTTATGTTGCACCGTGCAATTCTTGGCAGTTTCGAACGATTTATTGGTATACTAATTGAACACTACGCTGGCTTTATGCCACCTTGGTTAGCACCAACACAAGTGTGTGTAATGAATATTACAGATTCACAAGCTGAAGCATGTGAGTCAGTCGTCGCGAAACTTAAAGAAAGTGGAATTCGTACCATTTCTGACTTGAGAAATGAGAAAATCGGCTTTAAGATTCGTGAACGTACTTTAGAGCGTATTCCTTACTTACTGGTTCTTGGAGACCGTGAAGTTGAGGAAGGTACAGTAAATGTTCGTACCCGCTCAGGAAAAAATTTAGGTACTATGTCAATTGATGCCTTCGTTGACCTAGTGAATGTAGCCGTCGCCGAACGTGGCCGGTATATTGTGGAGTAAGAAAGATTAAACAGCCTGACCGTAACCAACAACAAGGTGCTAAAAGCAATCGTCCTGCATTGAATGATGAGATCCGTGCGAAAGAAGTACGTCTCGTTGCTGCAGATGGGGAACAAAAAGGCATCGTTTCACTTGCTGAAGCGTTGCGTGCTGCAGAAGAAGTTGATCTTGATCTTGTTGAGATCGTTGCTAATGCAGAGCCACCTGTTTGTAAAATCATGGACTTTAACAAACATTTATTCGATCTGAAGCAAAAGCAAAAAGATGCGAAGAAAAAACAGCATCAAGTTCAGGTTAAAGAGATTAAGTTGCGTCCGGGTACAGATATTGGTGATTACAACATCAAGTTACGTGCCATTCTTCGTTTCTTAGAAGAAGGAAACAAGGTGAAAATTACCTTGCGCTTCCGTGGTCGTGAAATGGCTCATCAACAATTAGGTCTTGCTCAATTACAAAAAGTTGAAGCAGATGTAATTGAATACGGTACTGTTGAACAAGCACCAAAAATGGAAGGTCGTCAAATGGGTATGCTAATTGGACCGAAACGTAAAAAATAAGCACTCATTGAATAAAAAAGCACTGCACATGCAGTGCTTTTTTATGTCTGTGTTTTGATGGGGCTTATCTTAGAATATAAAAAAGACCAGTCAGTGACTGGTCTTTTTTATGGTTTATTCAGCTTTAGGCAAATCTAAAAGTTCATTACCTTTTCGACCAATTGGAATGTGCCGCGGTAATTTTTCTTCAGGAAGAATCCGCTGCAATTCTATGTTCAATAAACCATTTTCATAGTTAGCTCGTTGCACCTCAATATGCTCATCTAAACGTAAAGACAGTTTGAATGAACGATTGGCAATGCCTTTATGTAAAAATTCAACGGACGTATCCGACTTTTCTTCAGTTGATTTACCTGTGATCGTGAGTACCTGATTTTCAAGATTAATTTTAAGTTGATCTTGATTAAATCCGGTTGTTGCAACGACTATACGATAATTATTGTCACTAGTTTTTTCAATATTATATAGCGGATAATTCGGGGTATCGCTTTGCATCGCATAATCGAATAAGTCATTGAGTTGGTCAAAACCAATGCTACGATGGAATAATGGACTAAGGCTTAAGTTGCTCATTGATAGAACCTCCTGAAATTAGCAAAGTTTTATAAACAAGATCTTGATTACTGCTTTCGCAGAACTTTCAGCAATATCATGAAAGATCATTGCTGTATCTTAAATATAGGATTGCTTTTATAGATTTCAAGAATAAAAATTAAAAAATCTTCATTTGATAATTGATTGAGAAATAATGTGTTTAATCACAGTACTTTGTATATGAAGTACTACAGTTTGTTGCAATAAAACATGCTATAACTAGCTATAAATCTCAATAATGTGATGTAAAAAATGAGAAAAGTGGAAGGTAGATAACATGATTGATTTATATTATTGGGGTACGCCCAATGGTCATAAAATTACAATAGCATTAGAAGAAATGGGATTGGATTATCAAGTTTTTCCTATTAATATTTTGGAAAATGATCAGTTTCAACCCGACTTTTTACGTATTTCTCCCAACAATAAAATTCCAGCCATTGTGGATCAAGATGGCCCTCGCAGCGAAGCAATTTCAGTGTTTGAGTCTGGTGCAATTTTACAATATTTGGGTCGTAAAACAGGCTTGTACTATCCAACAGATGAACAGCAACGGGTTGAAGTTGAGCAATGGTTGATGTGGCAAATGGGCGGTTTGGGGCCGATGTTAGGACAGAATCATCATTTTAATAAATTTGCACCTGAGAAAATTCCATATGCAATAGATCGTTATGTGAATGAAACCAAACGTCTTTATAGTGTGTTGAATAAACAGTTAATTGGTCAAAAGTATGTAGCAGGTGAATATTCAATTGCTGATATGGCGATTCTGCCGTGGATATTACGTTATGAGTGGCAGCAAATTCAGTTAGATGATTATCCATATGTAAAAGAATATATTACGCGTTTAACCGCACGTCCAGCAGTGCAACGAGCCTTAGCGCTTAAAGTGAGTACTTGATTGTAAAATAGCGTATATTTTTGTGCTAAGATCTTTGTATGACAAGCACTTAAATTTCGCAGAAATAAACCACCCATTATGGTGGTTTTTTATTGGATAACATGATGATGAAAGATTTTTTCTTAAATTTAACGCGTATTATTGAAAGCAATGCGAAGATTTATTGGGCGATTATCTTTGGTATTGCATGTTGTTTGTTGCTCTATATTGCCGAAGTAGTGCATATGCAATCCTTGGCAGAGATGCTAAAAACAGGTGCTCCATCGATATCGGGTGAAGTCTTTGGCACGATTGCACGACGTTATAATTTAGCGCGTGGATTGGTCATGGTGTTATTTATTCTTTGGTCTGTCTATGAATATAAAAAGACCAAGAAAAAGCTTGGGCTTTAAGCCAGTATTTATTGCATGTTGTCCTATTTTTTACTGTTTATTTCGGCTTTTGGTGCAGCAACCTTATTACCATTGCAGTCAGAAGCTGTTTTATTGGCATTGTTAGCCGAAGGCAGTCATTCTGTTCTTGGCTTACTCTTTTTTGCCAGTTTAGGAAATATTCTGGGTTCTTGTGTGAATTGGTGGCTCGGTTTTAAAATCGAAAACTATAAAGATAAAAAGTGGTTTCCTGTTTCTGAAACTAAAATGCTCAAAGCACAGATTCTGTATCAAAAATATGGCTACTGGTCATTGTTGTTTAGTTGGGTGCCGATCATTGGTGATCCGATTACTTTAATTGCAGGTTTGCTTAAAGAAAATTTTGTGCGGTTTATATTGATGGTGAGCCTTGCGAAAGTAGGGCGTTATGTTTTTATCTATTGGGCTTTTTCAATGTTTTAAAAAAGAGATACTGCTGCATCTCTTTTTATGCTTTTTATTCTGGACATTGATTGAGGTCAAACTTAATTTCATCTTTCAGGGTTGATTTTTTATATAGCCATAATGTGCTAGCTGTGCGCTTCACAGAAATTTGGCTATGTGAAACTGCCTGAACAACAGCTTGGTCTATCGCATAAATACCTGAACCTTTTTTCACTTTGACTTTCTTTACATCACCATGTTTATTCACTTTGAAGGTGAATTTAACCGCACGATTATGTCCATTTAACTGGTCAGAATCGAGCTCTAAAGTCGGTTGAGTGCGATATGAAAAGACGGTTTTTTTCTTTTGCTGTTGAGCCTGCCAATTTTTAGAATCAAACTGATACTGGCAAACCTCTCTGTCATTATCTGGGCTTAATTTTAAGCTGAAGGTTTGGTAACCAATCACTGGCGTTGCGGTATCATTTTCAACATGCGGTTTGACATGTGCTTCACGAACCGCTTTCACTAAAAGATTATCTAAATGCGCTAAACCGGTACTTTCCTGTACGCGAGCTTCGGCAATATTGCCTTTTTCATCGGCATAGATACGAATAATGGCACTTCTATTTTGGTCTTTTAAATCTTCATTTTTATACTGTGGGCGCGGAAACTTGCTCCACTGAATACGTGTAGTCAAATGCGCGGGAAGGGCTGCGCTTTTCTGAACGGAGAGTTGTTTTGTGGCTTTAGGTTCAGCACTATAGGCAGCGCTTAACGGTAAGCTGATGAGTAGAGAAAAACACATAATTTGTTTCATAAATATTTATTTCTTTAATCAAATCAGAGATAGCAGCGATGGCGGAGCATTGTGAGTGCGCAGTATTTCCTGAATTGAAAATACTCGCAAGTCTAAAAAATAAATTAATCTCTCTGATCATTGCCTTTACCAATGTCTACACCAAATAAATCTTTGTTTTTGATCCAGCTTATTGTGGCTACGAACATGGTTACACAGCCGCGAAACACAGTTGCCATCATGGCTCCCATATATTTTGCTGCTACGCCAGATTCAAAAGTACCTAATTCATTGCGGCTTGAGACAAATATGCCATTCACAGCGACAATGCATCCGCGCATATTTTCAGGGGAATAAATTTGCAGAATGGTTTGTCGAACCACGACTGAAATGTTGTCACAAGCCCCGTTAGGGCTAAAGCCAACAGTGATAGCCATATATTCTTTGAGAAAGCAAATAACAGTGTGAATAGCCCAAAACCTGCGACAGCCAATAACATATTGCGCCAAGCATTCTGTGTGGGTGGAAACTTGGTTAAAGCAATCATGGTGATGAGTGCACCAATAGACGGTGCTGCACGTAAATAACCCAAACCTTCAGGGCCGACTTTTAAAATATCTTCAGCAAAAATAGGCAGTAGTGCAATCACACCACCAAACAGTACAGAAACCAAATCGAGAGAAATTGCCCACAGTACAATTTTAGTTTTCCAGATAAAACGGAAACCATCACCTAAGCTTTCTCTTTGTTTTAATTTTAGGGAAATTGCGCTTTTTCAGCAGATTAATTAATATAAAACAGATGGCTAGTAATATTACAACGGACAGTAAACGACTTTCACGACCTAAAAATGCCAACATGAATCCACCCAGCATTGGGCCAATAATTACGCCGCTTTGCCAACCAATCGTAGCCCAAGTTGCGCCATTGGCATATAGCTCCATAGCGATGAAACAGCCACCATAAAACGATTGGCAAGGGTAATGCAAAGAACAAACAGATTTTCATGATGGTCTGTTTGTTAAAGTGGTCGGTAAAATAACTACTCCATAAAGACAGTGCCATAAATAGAATAGCTTTAGCTCAACCAATCAACCCTAAGGTTAAAGGCTCTTTGGTAATTTGATAAAGTGAATAGGCGACAATAATTTCTTGAATTAAAATGGCGAGGGTGAGACAGAACTGGTTTATCGTCACAATTGAAAAACCACGATAGTGCAGTGTTGCAAAAACATCCTATGTAGGGCTTATATGGGGCCAATATTCTTATTTTATGATAATTGTAATGATTAATCTCTATTTTAATTATAAAAAAAGCTGACTTTTATCTTGAAAAATAAAGCAAAGCAATTAGATGGTTGGTTGCAGGTTTTTATGATATTTGCTTTTGTTTTAAGCAAAGATGCTTTAGAATACTGGCTCCCTTACCTGCAGGTCGTTTTTGCAATGGTGCAGACGTTCCGAACAGGTGTTCAAAAGAGGTTGTTATGCCTAAGATGAAAACTCGCCGTGGTGCTGCTAAACGCTTTAAAGCGACAGCTAACGGTATCAAGCGTAAACAAGCGTTCAAACGCCACATTTTGACCAAAAAATCTGCTAAGCGTATTCGTCAATTGCGCGGCTGTGTAATGGTTCACGTAAGTGACGTTGCTTCAGTTCGCCGTATGTGCCCATACCTTTAAGGAGATTTATAAATGGCTCGTGTAAAACGTGGTGTCCAGGCGCATCGTCGTCATAAAAGAATTCTTGCTCGTGCTAAAGGTTACTACGGCGCTCGTTCACGTGTATATCGCGTAGCGTTCCAAGCAGTAATCAAAGCTGGTCAATATGCTTACCGTGACCGTCGTCAGAAGAAACGTCAATTCCGCGCTTTGTGGATTGCTCGTATCAATGCTGGTGCGCGCTTAAACGGTTTGTCGTACAGCCGTATGATTGCTGGCTTGAAAAAAGCTCAGATCATCATCGACCGTCGCGTACTTGCTGATATCGCTATGCATGATGCAGTTGCATTTGCTGCTATCGCTGAAAAAGCGAAAAGCGCATTAGCTGCTTAATCATCATAGATGATTCAAAAAAGACCGCTTTTAGCGGTCTTTTTTATTGTGAAAATTTTATAAAAACACATTGGTATATCGTAAAGGTCTGAGGATAAAAACTTGAGTTATCTGTTGTTAAGTTGGATAAAATTTTCGATTCGGAAAGGTCGATAGGATAAATAAACCAATGGCTGTAAATCCTATCGCTTGTAAGATCAGCATGATTTTATGCTCGGTAGGCAATGCTGCAATTAAAGTCATCAATGCAATAAGCGGCATTACCCAAAATAGAAGAGTAAAGCCATTTTTATAGGGGTTATTTGCTGTGATCTTTAAGCTTAAAGCTCTAAGTAGATGTATGCTCATACCAATGACTAGGCTAATTCCCGTAAACATAGCGGAGAGTTGTTGTGCTATGGAAGATAGATAAATCATGCCACAGGTGGCAATGCATACCATCAATTTAATTTGACGGGTACATCTGTCCGAATACCAAAACTGCAACATTATTTTTGCTCATCTGCAATGTCATTTTTATTCATCAATGATAATGGCGAGAATAAACAAATAGCTAAAGCCATAAAGCCAATCCCTTGTGCACCGGGAATTAAAATTTCACCCTCTTTCATATGCATAAAAATGAGTGACATTAATAGCGCAATTGGAATCCATGTGAGCAGTCGATATAATAAACCTGTTGGATTTTGAGTGGCAAAATGAAGCTTGCAATAACGACAGATCAGAAAAATGATGCCTGTACCTAAGAACATGAGTATTGCATCAAGTTTGAGTGGTTCCATCCAATAAAGCACACCTGTGGCAATCGCAATAGCAAAAAAAATCATGAGTTTACGAAGGATAGAAACTTGAGGATTAAACCAAAATTCGAGCATATTTTTCGGATAGATCAATGAGGGCTGAATTGTACTTTAGCAAAAATAGAGATAAAAAAGCGAGGCTTTTGCCTCGCTTTAAATTTTATGAGTTTTTAAGTGGACCCCAATCATAAATTTTCTTTTGATAGGCATACCACATCATCCATAGCCCAATCAAAATCATGGGTACAGTAAGGAATTGACCTTTACTCATCCAGCCAATAAACAGTTGACCATTGTCTGGTTCGCGGAAAAATTCAACCACAAAGCGTGCAATACCGTAGCCAATCAAGAACAGGGCTGAAACTGCCATACGTGGACGTGGTTTTGAACTGAACCACCAGAGCACAATAAACAGAATAAGACCTTCTGCAAATGCTTGATAAAGTTGTGATGGATGACGAACCAATTGTAGAGGATCGGTTGGGAAGATCATCCCAAGCGCAAAGTTGGGATCAGAGACTTGACGACCATACAGTTCACCGCCAATAAAGTTACCAATGCGACCAAACATTAAACCTGTTGGCACACAAGGGGCAATAAAATCGAGGGTTTGGAACCAAGTCATCTGGTATTTTTTACACCAGAACAGCATGGCAATCATCACACCCAAGAAGCCGCCATGGAAGCTCATACCGCCTGTCCAGACTTGGAATAACCACAGTGGATTGGCAAGAAATTGCTCAAAGCCATAAAAGAACACGTAGCCCATACGACCACCGACGACGACACCTAAAGCACCATAGAAAATCAGGTCAGAGACCATATCGGGTGTCCAGCCATCACGTTGTTTGGTTCGATAGGTTGCAAGCCCCCAAGCAAATAAAAATGCCAATAAATACATTAGTCCATACCAATGTACTTGTAGGGGTCCCAGTGATATAGCAACTGGATCAATATTTGGATAGGTCAGCATTCCTGTTCCTTGTCATTATGTTTTGCACAGATTTTAGCTGAATGTGGTGAAAAATGTTGTACATTCAATGTGTAAAGATAATGAGCACGGATTATGTGTATTGTAGCTTTAGCTTGGCAAGTGTTGGATGATACGCCTTTATGCTTAATTTCAAATCGTGATGAGTTTTATCAGCGTCCGACCAGTGGTTTAAAACCTTGGCAAAATAGTCTGATTATTGCTGGACAAGATTTACAATCGGGTGGAACGTGGATGGGGGTGACGGAGTCAGGACGATGGGCTGTATTAACCAACTTTCGAGATGCCACCGATCAAAAAAAATATCCGACTTCACGCGGACACTTGATTCAACGTTTTCTTAAATCAGATTTAACCCCTATCAGATTTGCTCAAGCATTAGAAAAGCAGCAATGTGATTATGCGGGGTTTAATTTATTTGTAGGGGATCAGCATCAAGCGGTCTATATGAGCAACCGAGGTGAAGCACCACAAATCTTGGCTCAAGGGGTATATGTGGTTTCCAATGGTTTAATGACGGAACATTGGGAAAAGACCAAACATTTGCGTAAACGCTTTACCCAAGAATTTTTACCCATGTTGCAATCGAGCACGACAGCAGAAGCAGATTTGGAATTTGCAGTGTGGGATATTTTAGAAGATGAACGTAAAATAATCGCTGAACTTCTTCCTCAAACAGGGATTAGCGCTGAAATGGAAGAGCTACTCTCTTCTACTTTTATTCAAAGTCCCATTTATGGTACACGCTGTTCTAATTTTTTAAGGATGAAAAATCAGACTTGGTTCTGGCAGGAAAAATCGCAACAAGGGCAAACACAAGGCAAAATCATTAAGCTTGATTTTCCTTTGAATCCATAAAAAATGCCGACTTCAAGTCGGCATTTTTGATCTTTAATGAATGATTAAACTTTTGGCTGATTGGCTTGCTCTAAAGATTCACCAGCAATTTCCTTACCGTCTTTACGAGTAATAACGAGTGTTGCAGAACGAGGACGGCTACCTAAAATCGCTTTACTCAAGTTTAATGCAGAAGGGTGGTTTGCAGGCCATTGATTGCCTGGGTGTTGGATATTCACAAAGATGGCTTTATAGTCAGGGGTCATGGTTACCCCAGTAATTTCACAACCGCTTGGACCCGTCAGGAAGCGACGCAGTTGAGTGTTGTCGAGTTCAGTACCTGTAGGTGTTTTTAAGCCAGCAGTGGTTTTAACTTGACCATCACCAACTCGCCCTGGGAGTGCAGCAAGCATCATGCAGTTGGTTTCATCAGTATAGGAACCATCATCGGTTTGAATCCACAGTACACCACGTGGGTCGAACCACATACCATCTGGACTTGAAAAATCATTGTCAGAACCAAGTTTTGATAGGTTTACATCTGGTACTGAATCTTGTTCTGCACCAAACAGGAAAATATCCCAAGTAAATGTTAAAGCACTAACCACATCACCTGTTTCTTTAAAGCGAATGATGTGACCATTGATATTGCCTTTCGGGGTGCCACCTTTGTCTGCATCAGCATAGTTACGTGGGTTAGCTGCATCCAGTGGATGGCTGGAACCACGTGATGAGTTATTGGTCAAGGTGACATAGACTTCGCCATTATGAGGGTTCACAGCAACCCATTCAGGACGGTCCATTTTGGTTGCACCAATAGCATCCCCCGCCAAACGTGCATTGACTAATACATCCGCTTGGTCTGCAAATTTGTATTTGCTATAACCTGAAATGAGCGGATTATTGATATTCAATTCAACCCATTCACCTGTCGATTTTTGAGTCGCTGTATCAAAGTTAAACTTGGCAACGTAGAGTTTGCCTGAGTTCATATATTTATCACCAGCGGTATAACCACCATTAATATCTTTGGTATCCCAAATTGCATCTGATACAAATTTATAGATGTATTCCCCTTGAGAGTCATCACCCATATAGAAAGCTAACGGCTGACCTGCAATAGCACGACTTGCACGACAATCCTCATGAGCAAAACGTCCAAGAGCTGTGCGTTTTACTGGATATTGGCTACCATTGAATGGGTCAATTTCAACAATCCATCCAAATGTATTGGTACTATTACGAAAGTCTTCATTTGCTTGAGTAGCTGAGACTTTTGTTAACCAACGGTCATAAATATCTTGGATATTTAAACCTTTAATATCATCTGTGCGTGATGTTTCTGTTGCTTTCACGGTATGCCATTTATAACTACTTGTTGCTGGAATTTTATAGCGGTCTAAAGCAACGATGTTATTAGCATCGCGTGCGATATCATCCCGTGAGAAATATTGATTAAAATTTTCTTCAGTCGTGAGATAAGTTCCCCACGGTGTATAACCATTACCACAGTTATTGATTGTTCCTAAAGCAAAATCACCTTGAGGGCTGAACTTGGTTTGAACCAACTTATTCCCTTTCACTGGACCTGCAAAATTAATGCGTGAAGCGGCTGTAATTCGACGGTTAAACACAGATGCTTTATTGATATTCACCAGTTGTGTTTGATTGTCTTTTTTCAATTCAATAACGGAAACACCGTGGCAGTTAATTTCACGTAATGCTTCATCTTCAGATCTTTCAGCATCATTAATTGTATTGATCACAGGATGTAGAATTTTTTTATCATCTACATATTCGTGGTTCATGACCAATAAACCTGAGCTTGATTGTTTTGCATCAAAGCGGCTGTTGCTCATACCAAAAAATGTCATACCATCATGACATTCACCTGAACGTCGAATAAAAGAAGCACCTGATGGAATATTGTTTTCATCCCATTCAGTTAAACCTTCTGATAATGGGTCACCTAGTGCATAAAGTACACGTGCTTCATAACCTTCAGGTACAGTCACTTGATCTAACGTATTCTTGCTAACAGTTTTAAACTTTAAAGAGGTCGGTGTTTTATTTTCTTCAGCTTTTACAGGTGGTGTTGAATTACCACTGCCATTGTCATCATCATTACAGCCCGTGAGTGAAGCTGCTAAAGTAAGTGCAACTGCGCCACCTGCAGTTTTTGTAATTAAATCACGACGTGTAATTTTCTTATCAAATAAGTCGGAAAACTCAGCATTGCCAGAATTATTGCTATCGTAATCATCATTAAAAGGCATTTGGTCAGTCATATGTGTTCCTAGCGAATAAGCTTGGTTGTTTTTAGAAAGTTACACATAAAGTAAAGAGCGAATATGACAGGGGGGTGAAGTTAATATTTCAGATCAATGAAATTATTGGCTTATTTTGATGACATAACTGATCAGCACATAATGAGGCATAAATTCCTGCCAAAACCTGCAATGCTGCGATATTGACTTATGACTAGTTGCGACCTTTTAGTAAATTGAATAGCTTCTTTATTTTATTACGCTGCCTTTAGTTATATTTATCTGCTTTGGATTATTGAACTAATTGCATATTTTTACGCTGATATATAACCAATTTAATGGCTTGAACTTTAATTTTCAACTTTAAATCCTAACTGATATAGCCCCGATCAGCATAGATTTTTTACTTTCAATCCATCCGCAAGCTACTCAACCATTATACTAAATAGCAATAAACATAATTTCTGAAAGAAAAAGCTGAGCTGATCGAAATCTCGAAAAATTGCTCTGTTGTTTTAAATTTTTTCAATAAATTGACTCGAATTTCTGAAAAAAGTCATCAGCAACACAGAATAGTCCAGTATGAGCCATATATGGTACAGGTACATGGTCGTTAAAATTTTAGGGGGGAGTAACTTCCTAATAGCTTCTAACGATCATTTTTCAAATACATTTCTTATCGGCGATTCGGGTTATTAGATCATTCGTTTACTTTTTTAATTTTAATAGGGTATCTGCTTCAGTGATTGAAGCTTTTTGTTTAGATTTCTGCCATAAACATAATTCACGTCCAAGCTTATTCTTCATATGTGCTTGAGGATAGCGACCCTCTAAAACTATAGCTGAATACCCCACACGATCATCAAATAACATAATGTCACTGACTACCTTTGTATTTTTTAACTGGCTCGCCTTAATACAAGCAGTTTTAATATTCTGATCATGTTTTTTCCATGCCTCCTCTGAGCTGGCATGAGCAGTGTAAGATATACAAATTGAACTTAATAAAATAAAACGTATAGTTTTCATTATTTTTATTACCTTATTTAAAATATTAAATTTAATAATACACAGAGTTAACTCGATTTTTAAGACATAATTTACAATACTTAAAATAATTTATTCAATTTCATAATTTACTCGTTGATAACACAGCAGAAGTTTTAACCAAATGGTTTGTATTCTGTTTTAATCATGAAAATGATTTTAAGTTATTGAAATATAGGTATTTATACTGAGTTCGGATGAGTGCAGTCTCCGAAATATTAAGTAGGGTAGACGGTATTCTAAGACGGTTGTGGTTTTCTTTTAGAAATTTGCAATAGGTCGCTTTAAATGTCTGAAAAAATCATTAATAACACAGACTAAGTGATTATGAGCCATATATGGCGCAAATATATAGTTACTAGAGTTGTGAGCTTAGCGTGGTAGCTCAACGGATGGCTCTAGTAACCACTTTTTCAAGTTTTTTCTTACCCGCGATTCGGGGGTAGTTAATAACGCAATGTATAGCTGAAATATCAACAGACCCTAAGCGATGCGCCGTTTTTCAATCAATTTGCCAAAGAACAAACCTATTTCGAATAATAACCACATGGGTATTGCGAGCATGATCATGGAAATAGCATCGGGTGGGGTGACAAACATGGCGACAAAGAAACAGCCGACCACAATAAAGCGCCGTTTTTCCACTAATTGTTGGGTTGAAACCAGTCCGATTAAAATGAGGAGTAAGGTCACAATTGGGATCTCAAAGGTAAAACCAAACACCAAAAACAGTTTTAGACAGAAGGCTAAGTAACTGTTAATGTCGGTCATTGGTGCGACCGTTTCGGGCGAAACACTAATGAAAAAATGTAGAATGGACGGCAGTGCAACACAGTATGCAAAGGCAATACCTGCGTAAAATAAACCAATGCTGCCAAGCAATAATGGCATCGCTAAGGTTTTTTCTTTCTCATAGAGTGCAGGTTTTACGAAGCTCCACAGTTGATAAATAATGAACGGCATAGCCAACATCAAAGCAACAAAGAAATTTAATTTAAACGGTGCCATAAATGTTGCTGTGACATCGGTCGCAATCATGGAGGAGCTAACTGGGAGCTGTGCACGTAAAGGCTCAGACAACAGTTGATAGGTTTGATTGGCAAAAGGCAGTAAGCAAAAAAACAGGACAATCAATAAGCCCACAATTTTAAATAAATGCTGACGCAAAACCATAAGATGTCGTGTAATCGGCATCTCTTCGAGATTCGATGATGCTTTATTCTCTATAAGGGTAACAGCTAATGGGCTTTCTACAGGGGTATTCATACAGCCACCTTAAATTCGTTTAATTGCGAGGTTGCAGGTGTCATGTTTAAGCGCTGTTTTGCTGAGATTGCAGTTTGACAAGACGCTTGTGCATTTAAGTAAACCGACGTGGGCTGAGGTTGTTTGATAAAAATATAAAGGATGGGAGTATTCTTATTATGAGGCACTGCGTTTGGTAATTGTTTTTCTATTGCAGGCTGTGATTGTTGTTGTAGTTCATGCATTTGAGCTTGCATCTTCTGCTCAAGCTCTTGAATCCGCTGCATTTCATTTTGCATCTGTTCCCGTAGTTCAGATAAACGCAATTCGCGGTCAATATCATTTTGCACACTGCTGATCATACGTTTGATTTTACCGTACCATTTCCCAGCAAAGCGCGCAGCTTCTGGAAGCTTATCTGGCCCGAGCACCAATAAAGAAATGATGCCGAATGCCAGCAGTTCAGTCATACCAATATTAAGCATAACGTTTTAGCCTGAATGTGTTTTTACCGTGGAATTGACATCGGCATGCGTGTTTTGATGTTCAATCGTTTTAGGTTCATTTAAAGCGGATGTTGCAGCTTCATCTTCCTTAATCGACTTTTTAAAATCTTTAACGGCACCACCTACATCTTTACCTAAATTTTTGAGTTTAGATGTACCAAATAATAAAATCACCACAATTGCGAAAATCACAACGTGCCAAATCGATAGTCCTGCCATGTTCTTTACTCATGTTTTGTTGAGTACCATCTGAACATTTTGCCATGACAGCAATGTGACTGAAAAATTGCAGTTTAAAGACAACAGAGATTAGACCTGCTGTTGTGTTTGATTCAGTGCTAGCATATTTATATTGAGTATTTAGGATGATGTTGTGGCTTTGCTGTTACCACTTTTTGGCTTTTTATGTGGCTGGGGACTTGCTTCAAGCCAATTTTCAACACGTTTAAAATCACTATTCGCGAGCCTATTGGCACGGATTTTTATGCCCGTTGTGATTATTTACAACATGGTGTTTTATCAGGCATGTAAGGGGTTTTACAATTAACCCCTTAGCTTTTTAGTTATTCACGACGGAGTCTTATCATTTTAAATCTAACACTTGGAGTTCATTTATTACTTTGGATAAGCCCAAAGTAACCAAAGGCATTGTCATCCGCAAAACTCGTCAAATATTTTTTATTAATCAATTAATCGCAGAAACTTACGTTTTCAAAGTAGTCTTGCCTCGAACAGTTGCGGATGACATTTCCGCGTATCGAATAACATTATGAATTTAAAATAAAAAAGCCAGTCAATTTCTTAACTGACTGGTATTACTTTAAAAAGAGGGGCTTTTTTTGCCTAAACAGGGTGAGCAGCAAGATTGTAAGGGCGTAATGCTTAATGATTCTCCAAGCTCGCTTTAAACAACTGCATCGCTTGCCCGCGATGGCTTATTTTATTTTTATCTTCTTTCGACATTTCTGCACTTGAGATCCCCACTTCAGGTAACCAGAACAAGGGGTCATAACCAAAACCATTTTCACCACGTGCTTGTTCTAAAACTTCGCCTGTCCAAATGCCTTGGAAAATTTGTGGCAGAGGATCTTCTGCATGTTGAACCAGTGCAAGTACACAAACAAACATACCTTCAATTGCTTCGCCATCTTTACGCAAAGGTTTAAGGTCTGCTAACAGTTTTTCATTATTGGCAGCATCATTGCCATGGTCACCTGCATAGCGTGCAGAGTAGATGCCAGGTGCGCCACCGAGTACGGGAACACAAATACCTGAGTCATCGGCAATGGCTGGTTTGCCAGAAATTTTTGAGGCATGACGGGCTTTAATAATGGCATTTTCAACAAAGCTTAATCCGTCTTCGATGGCATCATCAATATTCAACTTACCTTGAGCAATCACTTCAACAGGAAGATTAAGCCCAGCAAATAATTTTTCAAATTCAGCAATTTTCCCTTTGTTATTGCTGGCAAGGACAAGTGTCCCCTGAGATAACCAATCTTGTGTAGACATGATCAAAAACTCTAATCTTTAAAAATTGAGCTGATTTTACCTGAAATATGTACTCACGAATCATTAGCCCATAAAAAAGCACCCGAAGGTGCTGTCTAGAATCAGTGCAATATTATTGCGCTTGAATCCATTTGTCGGCACGGTCACGCGCCATACGAATTTGGTCTTGGCTTAAGTTTGCGGCTAAAGCGGTTTTTTTACCTTCAGACAGTGAAATCACTTTGTTGTCGAGCATGCCATCACGGGTTGAAAGCTCATACCATTGGTATGCACCCACGTAATTTTTCTTTTGCTCTTCCATCATTGCGAGGTTAAAGCTGGCGCGGTTGTCGCCGTGGCTGGCTGCTTTTTCAAAATATTTACGGGCTAAAGTTTCATCTTTTTTAGTACCGACACCATCAGCCAGCATACGGCCCACATTCAATTGAGCAGCAGAAATGCCTTGATCCGCAGCGGCCTTATACCAAGTAAAGGCTTGCTTTTCATCTTGTTGAATATCTTTGCCATGCTGGTATTTGGTTGCTAAATAGAATTGTGCACCCGCTTGACCAGATTTAGCCGATTTAATCAGACTATTAATATCCATTACAGAATATTGTGCAGCCTGACTGGAAACAGAAGGTGTAGAAGCAACATAATCCGCATGGGCTTGAATACTAAAAAATCCAACCAATAGTGTGCTGAGTAATATTTTTTTCATAGTGCGCTCACTCGATAAATAGCGACTTCACCAAATAGATTCGGAACATGTTTACTGAGTAAACTACCTTGTTGGTTCCCATTCACAGCGAGTCGATTAATAATCTGGATGTTATTTTCAGCACAAAGTGCTTCAAAATCACGGAAAGTACATAAGTGGATATTCGGTGTGTTATACCACATGTACGGTAAAGCATTTGAAACCGGCATCATTCCCTTTAAAGCCAAGAAAGAACGCGTCTTCCAATGAGCAAAGTTAGGAAAGGTAATAATGGCTTGTTTCCCCACACGTACCATATCACGTAATAATACGTCTGGTGCATCTACAGCCTGCAAAGCCTGAGCCATAACCACATAATCAAAAGACTGGTCTGCAAAGCGACTTAAACCAAGATTTAAGTCTTGCTGAATAATATTTAACCCTCGACTGACTGCAATTGCAATCTTTTCTTGATCGATTTCTAGCCCATAAGCACGAATGTTGTGCTTTTTACCCATATGTGCCAGCAATTCGCCATCACCACAACCCAAATCGAGCACACTAGAGTCAGGTTTAATCCATCTTTCAGCAAGTTGATGATCGATACGCATTACACAGGCTCCTTAGGTGTTGCTTCGAGATGTTCTACGCCACCTAAAAATGCACGTAATGATTTCACGTAAAGCGGAATAGGGAACAAGAACGAATCGTGACCTTGTTCTGCATCAATATCGACATAACTGACCGGTTTATGATTGCTGATTAGCGCATCGACAATTTCTTGTGAGCGCTGTGGAGTAAAACGCCAATCTGTGGTGAAGGAAACCACCAAGAAACGGCATTTGGTGTTCGCCATTGCCTTGGTTAAAGACAATTCATATTCACGTGCTGGATCAAAATAGTCCAAGGCTTTGGTCATAATCAGATAAGTATTGGCATCAAAGTTACGGCTGAATTGCTCACCTTGATAACGCAAATAGCTTTCGACTTGGAACTCAACGTCAAAACCATACATAAATTTACCTGACTTTAAGTCACGGCCAAATTTCTGTTTCATGGCCTCTTCAGATAAATAGGTGATATGACCGACCATGCGTGCCAAAATTAAGCCGCGTTTCGGATAGCTGTCATTTTCCAGATAGCGCCCGTTATGGAAATCGGGATCAGATAAAATGGACTGCCGCGCCACTTCATTAAAGGCAATATTTTGTGCTGAGAGTTTTGGTGCACTGGCAATAATGACACAATTTTTTAATCGATCAGGATAATCCACCGACCATTGCAAAGCCTGCATGCCGCCGAGTGAACCACCAATGATGGAATACCAAACCTCAATACCTAAACGATCGGACAGTAACGCTTGTGTTTTAACCCAGTCACGCACTGTCACCAATGGAAAATCTGGACCATAAGGACGATTGTCATTTTCAGGATTGGGTGATATTGGACCCGTTGAGCCACTGCAACCGCCAATATTATTCAGGGAAACCACAAAGAATTTAGAGGTGTCAATCGCTTTGCCCGGACCTATACAGGCATCCCACCAGCCTGCTTTTTTATCATCAGCATGATGATAGCCTGCAGCATGATGATGCCCCGATAACGCATGGCAAATCAGAATCGCATTGGATTTATCTGCATTCAGTGTACCGTAGGTTTCAACCATGATTTCGAAACGTGGCAGTATACGACCACATTCAAGCTCTAACGGCTCTTCAAATGAGAACTTTTGCGGGACAACGAGGCCCACTGAGTCAGCTGGAAAAGACACAGGAATAATTCGCCTTAAATCTTTAGAATGTATAAACAAAAGGATACCACTTGAGGGTATCCTTCTAAAGTCATTTTAGTGCTAAATATTAGTGCTAATACTTATACCGCAGCAGCAATCACTTGGTCTGTGCTAAGTACACCTTGCTCAATCAAGCGGTTGGTACATGCAATAATTGCTTCGATTGAAGAGGTCACGATGTTGTCATGAACCCCAGCACCAAATGCAGATTTACCTGTACCTTTGACTTGAAGTTCGATCAAGGCTAAAGCTTTGGCATGTGCGCCAGAACTGATACTCCGTTCTTCATAACTTAAAACATCAATAGGCAATTGAAGTGCATTTAAGATTGCAGAAATTGGGCCATTGCCTTCACCGCGCAATTGTTGAGTTTCACTGTTAATTTCGATATCTAATTCAATTACTTGACTGCCATTTTCGTCAGACAATCTATAGTTTTTTACAGAGTAGTGTGCATCTTTAGCAGCAACATAATTCTGTTTGAACAATGCCCAAATATCTTGTGCTGTGACTTCTTTGGCTTGTTCATCAGTGACTTGTTGTACTGTTTGCGAGAATTCAATTTGTAAACGACGTGGCAACACCACGTTGTAATTTGATTCTAACAAGTAAGCGATACCGCCTTTACCCGACTGTGAATTGACGCGAATCACCGCATCATAGTCACGACCTAAATCTTTCGGATCGATTGGTAAGTAAGGCATATCCCACATGTCTTGGTTCTTCTGGAACTCGAAGCCTTTCTTGATCGCATCTTGATGCGAACCCGAGAATGCGGTGAAGACCAAGTCACCAGCGTATGGATGACGAGGATGTACAGGTAAGCCTGTACACTCTTCAATGGTGGCAATGATTTCGTTAATGTTGGAAAAATCTAAGTTAGGTGCAACACCTTGGGTATACATATTTAAAGCAATTGCAGCAACGTCGACATTACCTGTACGTTCGCCATTGCCAAACACACAGCCTTCAACACGATCTGCACCCGCCATAATCGCCAATTCAGAAGCTGCAATACCACAGCCACGGTCGTTATGACAGTGCACCGAAATGATCACGCCATCACGACGTTGTAAGTTGCGGTGCATCCATTCAATTTGATCGGCATAGACGTGCGGACCTGAAACTTCAACCGTTGCTGGCAAGTTTAAAATCACTTTATTGGTTGGAGATGCTTCCCAAATTTCAGTGACCGCATCACAGACATCTTTCGCGACGTCTAATTCAGTTGCTGTGAAACACTCAGGGCTGTATTGGAAAATCCAGTCCGTATTTGGATATTGTGCTGCGTATTCTTTGACTTTTGTCGCCGCATTCATGGCTAATTTTTTGGCACCAGCCACATCAACATTCAAGACTTTTTCACGGAAAGTCGGTGAGTTTGAATTGTAAATATGCACGATGGCACGTTTTGCACCTGCTAAAGATTCAAAAGTACGTTCAATTAAATGATCACGTGCCTGAACCAAAACCTCGATATAAACGTCATCTGGAATATGACCTTCTTCAATCAATTTACGGGTGAAGTCAAAGTCAACTTGTGATGCAGAAGGGAAACCAATTTCAATATGTTTAAAGCCAATTTTCACCAACATTTGGAACATTTTGAATTTTTGTTCAAGATCCATCGGCTCAAAAATTGCTTGGTTACCGTCACGAAGGTCTGTGCTCATCCAAATAGGCGCTTGATTGATTTCTTTATTCGGCCATTGACGATCTGGCAAGTCTACACGTTGATACATGCGACGATATTTTTTACTTGGATCAGCTAACATCATGAGGTAACTCCTTGTGCAGTATAGGTTGCTCGCGTCTTGGGTAAAGGCAACTGCTTACTACTTTTATAGATTGTGTCTATTGTATCGATTTACAAGTAATTTTCGGGGGATTTTCACCTAAAGTAGCGTAAATTTTATGCGGTGGATTAAACACCTCATAAGCTTAAACACGGTTATCTTGTAAATGGATTAACTTGATTCTAATTCTAAAATAGAGTACTTGGAAATAATTCCCTTATTTTGCAGGGTATGATTGAATTAAGAAAAAAAATTTCTTAAAATGGTTTATTTGTGCAAAATATATTCTTTATTGATATCATTGACGGTGGCTGTTCCCATTAAAGCCATCGTAATCTCAAATTCTTCCTTTAAAATTTTAAGCACATGTGCCACGCCTAAAGCCCCTGCGGTTGCCAGTCCATAAATATAAGGACGACCAACACAGACAGCTTTCGCACCTAAAGCAATCGCTTTGAACACATCAGAACCACGGCGAATACCGCCATCCAAAATTAAAGGGAAATCTGTAGGGACGACTTCTTTGATCAGTTGCAAAGCGGTGAGGGGAGAAATACAGGTATCTAAGACTCGACCACCATGATTAGAAATAATCAGTCCTTGCACACCGTATTGCAGTGCCAGCTTTGCATCTTGAGGATGCACAACACCTTTTAAAATCACAGGCAGGGAGGTGCGTGCAATGATCCATTCAATATCCTCCCATTTCGGTGCAATCTGCATTAATCCATTAAACACAGGATGTTGATTTTCAGCTATTTCAGGTAGTGGAATATGCGTTGGTGTATGTGGATGTTGCATCCCTTCAGGTAACTGAAAAAATACCCGTCGCTCACGATCACGAATGCCTGTATGCGGTGAATCAACGGTAATGACGAGGGCTTTAAAATTTTGTTGTTCTGCTAGTTTAACCAAGGCTAAGGATTTTTCACGATCACCTTGCCAATACAGCTGAAACCATTTGTATGGGTTTTCTACTTTTAGGCTACGCATATCGGTATTGCTAAAATTACTTAAAATAAAATTGCTTTCTAGTACTTCAGCAGCCAAAGCCGTAGCCAGTTCCGCTTCAGGATGAAACTGTTGCTGATGTCCAATGGGGGCTAAAAAGATAGGATGAGGAAACTGTTGACCCAAAATTTCACAGGCGGTATGACCTTGGGTCAGGTTATTTAAATGCCTTGGAATCAGTTGTATGTTTTTAAATTGATCAAGATTAGCTTGGACACTCAGCTCATCCATCGAGCCACCCTGTAAATAGTGCCAGACCATGCTTGGAAGATGCTGCTGTGCTTGTTTTTCGTAATCGGCAATGGTTTGTAAATGAGGCGGAATTTGTTTTAACGGAGCGAGGGGAGCAAAAGCTTTCATAGGTCGCCCCATTGGCGTAATAAATTATGATAATGACTGGTCAAATGGATGATTTCTTCTGAATCACCGACTTGCTGGCGTAGTTTCATAATGGTCATATCAAGATTAAACAACATGCTACGTTGCCAGTCATCTTTCACCATGCTTTGTAACCATGTAAATGCAGCCACCCGTTTGCCCGCAGTGACTGCTTCAACCCGATGTAAACTAGTGGCAGGGTAGAGAATGGCATCACCAGCATCTAACTTGACATCATGGCTACCATAATGATCTTCAACAACCAGTTCGCCGCCTTCATATTCATCGGGTTCCGACAAAAATAGGGTGAGGGAGACATCAGTCCGAATTGCTTGTCCCGTTGCTGTTGAATATTGCACCGCGCTATCGACATGGTTGCCATAACTGCCATCATGTTGATAAGAATTAAATAAGGGTGAGAGTATATGTTTGGGTAATGCTGCTGATTTGACCAGTGGATTCTGTTGTATGGCGTGCAATATTTTGGGAGCAAGGGATTGATAGATGATGCTGTTCACATCAATTTGTAGATTATGCTTAATTTTTTGAGCCTGAGAGCCCGCACTTTGTTGTCCATGAATCCATGCCTGACTGGCATCTAATTGCTGACGTAATTCAGTCACTTGCTGTTTTGTTAAAACTTCAGGAATATGTAACATCATCAGGCTTATCAACCGTCCTTAAATGGGTTGAACCCAAAAATAAAAATGTAGTGCATTAGGTATAACACACTACATTTATACTCAATTTTGTCAGCTTAATTAAGCTTAAGTGACTTAAAACTTATAATTAAAGGTCAGTGCAGCTGAACGAGGTTGACCCATCACTAAACGTGCGCCACTATTATTTAGCGTACTAATGTATTCTTTATCTGCAAGGTTGTAGATATTAAGGTTTAATGATGCTTTATTATTCAAGGTATAACCTAGCAACGCATCAAATACTACATAACTTGGAATGACTGGCATGTTCGTCGTTGCAGTTGAATTTGGAGTAATTGAACGTTTTTGTTCATCGACATAACGCGCACCTAGACCTGCTCTAAATCCAGCAATACTATAAGTAGTCCATAGCGTGGCGGTCCAGTCTGGAGACCAGCGTACGGCATTATTTTCGGTCCAAACGTTAGTGGTTGCATTATAGGTCTGTTGATTTTCTTGTTCGCTATCCATAAAAGCAACACCTGCCGATACATTCCATGCCCGGGTAAGCTGTCCTACTGCACCAAGTTCTAAACCCTTAACCGTAGTTTTTCCTTCTGGAATATATTGTAAGGTAATCGGATCTTGGGTAATTTGATTTTCATTTTCAGTATGATAGGCCGCAGCAGTTAAGATGAGCTTATCTTCATTGAACGTCCATTTTGTGCCAACTTCATAATGATGTGTTTCTTGCGGTTTGGCCGTAGGGTCATTGGCGGAGCTTGCAGTATTACTTAAAACAGAAGCTGTGCCTGGTGGGGTGAAGGATTTTGCATAAGACGTGTAAATGCTGCTTGCGCTAGTCGGCTTAAAAACACTGCCTAGCTTCCAGCTGACTAACGTGCCATGCGTGCTCAAATTGCTTGGAGTTTTAGTCACGGCTAAAGTTGTGGCATTGGTTGCAACGGTTAATGCATCCGCTTCAGTATCATAATAGTCAACGCGCACGCCGCCATTTAGCTGGAAACGCTCGCCAAACTTAAGTGTGTCAAATAAATAGGCTGCAGCAGTATCTGTTTTCCCATTTGCATAAGCCCCTGTATAAACGAGGTCTGGCAATGTTTGATAAGGGTCAGGAGAGTACAAATTTGCTGCTGGAATTGTCGGCATTGCCTGCCCAGGCGTTTGTACATTTAAGGTATTGTTAAACTGCTCTTCCCGTAATAGCTCTAAACCAGCGACAATATCGTGTTCAACAAAACCTGTTTTAGCCTTGATATTGAGCGTAGTTTGGTTGGTGAGAATTTTATTTTCTTGATCAACCCCTTGACGCGTGCGTACGACAGACCATGAATTTGGATCTTTAGGGGTCGCCAGATTGCTGATAACCAACGCATTAACACCTGTTAATACACGATCCATTTCAGTTTTTCCAAATCTGGAAATATTGGTGAGTTTGACATTCTCGTTCAGATCACTTTCAACTTTTGCGGTGAATATGTCAGCATCAACATCTTCATGATCATTAATATTGCCGTAAAAAGTTTCGCGGTCTACAGGTTCCGCAGCATTGACTGCGGTATTAATGATGTCACGCTGCGCCTGTGTCAGTTTTGCATCGGTATTATTGTAATAAAAGCCTTTCATGCCGATGGTCGGAATACCGCCATCAGGAATATTGCGCTGGCGAATATGCTGTGAATACAAGTAAAAACGCGTATCACTGTCTAAGCCGAATGCAATCGAAGGGGCAATGGCATAGCTGTTATTTTCGGCATAATCACGGCCGTCTATACCACCTTCCTGACCCATTACGTTTAAGCGAATCGCGGTTCCAGCAGAAAGTGCTTGGTTAATATCTGCAGTCAGGCGTGTATGTTTGGCTGTATTGTAAGTTGCAGAGACTTCCTGACTATTCTCTAAATGCGGGAGCTTACTGACTAAATTGATATATCCACCAGCACCACCACGACCAGCTTCTGCACCTGAAGGGCCTTTGACCACTTCAATTTGTTCTAAGTTATAGATGTCACGGCTGATTGCACCAATATCGCGGATACCATCTAGATAAATAGAGTTTTTGGTATCGAAACCACGCATTTGGAAAGAGTCTCCAGCACTGGTATTGCCATTTTCACCAAGTTGTAAAGTAATCCCGGGCGTGTTACGTAATGCTTCTGTTAAGGAGGCTGCCCCTTGTTCTTTTAATAATTCTTTTTTAATCACGGAAATCGTTTGCGGTGTATCGACTAGTGGTTGAGTGTATTTTGCTGAACTAACTTTATTGGCTTTATATTTATTTTCGACTTCAGATTGAACTGTAATTTTTGGTAGAACCGTTGTCTCATCTTTAGGGAGTGTTGCCGCATGTGTCATCAGGGGGAGAGATGCAGCTAAAGCAACCAATGGAGCTGTTCTATTATGTTTACGGCTTTTAATCTGTGTCATTGTGGGTAATCCCTAATATCGTATATGACAGAATTTCCTTACTGCCTGCAACTTTTGAGATGATGCAAAATGGCAGTAAATATGGAGGTATTGTTATGGTGAGTAACAATTGATGCGAATTCTAGTGATAATAGTTATCATTAACAATGTTATTTCTTTGAAATATGCCGATTTAATGATGGAAATAATGTTTAAATGAGACTTAGTGATTTAAGAAAACAATCACGATAGATGAAAGGTGAACTAAATTTTATAAAGGAATAAATCGAATGGTAAAATATATAAAAACCAGTGTGTTGGTAAGTTTGTGAAAAGAAATAAAATATTCTGAAGTTGATAAAAACAATCTTCAGAATTAAATTTATAGAATAATTTTTTCTTAAAGTTCTGCCCATTTTCGCATCAGGTTGTGATAAAGATTGGTCAGTTTGACCACTTCCTCGTGTTGATCACCCAGTTGCGTACGTAGGTTTTGAATGGATTGGTCTAAATTAAACAACATATGGCGTTCAACATCATCACGGATCATGCTTTGCACCCAAAAAAATGAAGCAATACGGCAACCTGATGTTACGGGAGTGACTTCGTGCAAACTGGTCGATGGATAAAGAATCATATCGCCCGCAGGAAGCTTAATTTCATGGTAACCATAAGTGTCTTCAACCACTAAGTCACCACCTTCATAGTCTTCCGGTTCAGTTAAAAAAACGGTACAGGATAAATCTGTACGTAAACGCTCGTTGGTTCCTCGAATACGACGGATTGAATTATCGACATGAAAACCAAAGGCTTCATTGTTTTCATAACGGTTAAACAGTGGGGGAATAATGTCTAAAGGAATCGCCGCAGATAAAAAAAGCGGATGCTGACCTAAAGATTCTAAAATAATCGTACTTAAGTGCTGAGTCAGTGGAAGGTCTTCAGGCAGTTGTTGATTTTGTTTAACCGTCGCAGACAGCGTTCCAGCGGTGACTTTGCCATTGACCCATTCAATTTTTGCCATTTCATCACGAAAATATTGAACTTGTTCTTTACTTAGTACGTTTGGAATATGATGAATCACACTAATACACCTTTAGAAAAATGAATTCTTTGGCTATAAAAATAGCCTCATGATGAGGCTATTTTAAATCATAACCCATAAAGTATTTATGGATTATTTGATTGGATTTTAGTATTTAAAGTTCAATGATAATACAGCGCTACGACCTTCGGCTTCTGTTGCATAGTGTGATGAATATGCTTTAGTGAAGTAACGTTCGTCAGATAAGTTGTTTACATTTAATTGTAAATCAACATTTTTGTTCACGTTATAACGCGCCATTGCATCGTAACGTACGTAACCTGACACGTATTTAGTATTTGCAGCATTACCATAGACTTTATCCATAGCAACAGCGCCAGCACCTAATGTTAACTGTGGCATGACTTGGTAAGTTGTCCAAAGGGTTGCTGAGTTTTTAGCAACGTTTTGAACTTGTTTGCCATTATTTCTGTTTGAAATATAGATAGGGGCAGCTGTAGTTCCAATATTTTCAAAACCACCGTCAACCAATTCGCTGTCTAAATAGGTATAACCCGCAGATACAGCCCATTTATCAGTAATGTTACCGTTTACGCCAAGCTCGATACCATCGACACGTGTTTCACCAATATTACGTGTAGTCCCGTCTTCTGCTGTTGCACGAGTGTTGGCTTTTTCGGTACGGAAGATCGCAGCAGTTAAATTCAACTTATTATTCAGCACATCCCATTTGGTGCCGAGTTCATAAGTTTTAACTTCTTCTGGTTTGAGATTGTTGATTGCTGCAGTAATTCCTTCAGAACCATCACCACCATCTACACCAACTGGGTTTGCAGAAGTCGCATAGCTTGCATAGATACTGCCATTTTCTACAGGTTTGAATGTAATACCAGCTTGGTAGTTGATAAAGTCTTTATCATTTTCAAGCTTAACAATAGTTCCTGCTGGAGTCGTTGTATTAAAACGACCTGCAACCATAGTTTGTTCAGTTGAATAGTCATCCCAACGAACGCCCAAATCTAAAATCCATTGTGGATTAAATTCAATGCTATCTAAGAAATAAACAGATTTTGATTTACTTTGAATGTTGTATTGGTCTGCGCCATCAGTACTGATTGAACCTGTCCAAGGCGCATTACTTGGGTTTTGTACCGAAGTACACCAACCTAATGCAATCGACGCAGCAGAACAGGTTTGATGTGCGCTACCTGTTGCATTTAGACCATTAATAATGTATTGCGTACGGTCTGTTTCTTGGTCGCTATATTCAGCACCCAAGTTAAAACGATGTTTTAGTGTACCAGTATTGAACTTACCCGTTAATGCAAGCTGGTCGGTAAAGGTATCCGTATCTGCAACACGTGAGTTTACACGGCGCCAGACATTACCAGTTAATTCACCTGAAGGTTTGGTATAAAAGTTACCCTTGGAATCATCAGGATTCGTCCAAAGGTAATCATTTTTAGAGTTGTTATAAACAGCAGTATTTGTAATTGTCAAATTATCTGTTAAGTCATGTTCAAGCTTGATCGTACCACTTTGATTTTCCTGTTTTTGGAAGTCACGGTCTTTCCAGCCATAATATAGACCTTGCTTAACATCAATCGGTTTACCATTGCCATTAAGACCAGCATTTGCATTGCTTGCGGCAAATGGATTGTTATAGGGAATACCCGAATCTGGCGTGTCATCAGACTTTAAGTAGTAGTAGCTTAAAGTCGCACGTGTATCGCTATCTAAACCAAAAGTAATACTTGGCGCAATACCAGCACGTTTATATTCTGCACCGTCTGCTTGACCTGCTTTTTCATTATGGTGACCCATCACAGCAACACGTGCAGCAATACCATTACCAAAATCTTTATTACCATCTAAGGTAATACGTTGGTAATTGTCTGTACCAGCGCCAACAGAACCTTCTAAAAAGTCACCTTTTTTAGCGACTTTAGTAATCATGTTGATGCTACCACCAGAACCACCAGCACCACCTAAAACAGAAGCAGAGCCTTTAGTGACTTCAACTTGTTCTATGGCAAACATCTCACGGTTTTGTGAAGTTGCACTACGTACACCATCCACATACATAGAACTTTCTGAGTTATAACCACGAATAAATGGACGGTCACCATTTGGGTTGCCACCTTCACCTGCGCCAAGGGTAATACCTGGCACTGTACGTAAAGCATCGCTTAAAGTCGTCACTTGAGTATCTTCAATCAACTGTTTAGAAATAACAGAAACTGATTTAGGGGTATCAAGAAGGGGAGCTACAAATTTAGAATTTGCAGATTTATCTATTTTTAAACTTTGTTCTGTTTTTGCTTGAGTGTGAATAGTATCAAGTTGAGCAACTTGATCTTGTGCAATTGCGTTACCAGCTATTATTGAAAGTGATGACACAATCGCAGAAGATACGATTTTTTTGCGTGTTTTAATGAAGGCCATTTCTAACTCAAAATGTATACTGTGAAAAAGTATGAGAATAATAATGATTCTTATTTTTTATCACTATTAAGTTGAATTGGAATTGACGATTCTCAATATAGAATAAAATGGGATATTAGATGCAATAATGTAACATATTGTAATTAAGTGATTGATTGTATTGTTATATAGGAAAACCCTGCATAAGCAGGGTTTTTTATGGGGATTTTGAATTTTAGAATTTAAAGGTGGTGCTTAACTGAACACGACGACCTTCTTGAGTATTACTATAGTTGTTGTAATAGCTAGAACCAACTTTTTCAAAGTCAACAAAATTCTTATCGAAAACATTGTATAGCGCAACTCCAACATCCAAGTTGTCGTTTACCATGAAATTAGAGCCAATATGAAGCAAACCATAGGATTTAAAGTCACCTAGAGTATTGTAAACGCTCTTTTCTGTAGTTGTCATATTTTCATATGATTTTAAATAACGTGTTCTTTCACTTCGATATTCACCGCGTGCCCATAGTTGAATATTGTCATCTGCTTGCCATTTTAGTGAGGCATTCAATATGTGTTCAGGAGTATCATTTAGTGATGGATTCCCTAGAGCTTTATCTTTGATTTCAGTTTCGGTCCAAGTGTAATTCATACCGAATTTCCAAGCAGGAGCGAATTCCCAATTGAAACCAGTTTCTATACCATAAATTTCTGCTTCTTCGGCATTGATTGAACGACTGACGCTCCAGCCTCGGTTAGCACCATTTTGATCTGTATCACCAGGCTGCATTTCCCAAGGTGTACCTACACTCGCCATGTATTCTTCACATTTTTGCTTGTTCACATTAGCATCACATCTAAATTCTGTATTACCAGTGACAATTTTGTCTTCAATCTGACTAAAGAATGCTGTGATATTGGCATCAAAGTTTTTATTATTACTAAAATAAGTCCCAAATTCTAAATTTTTGCTGGTCTCTGGTTTTAAATCAGGATTACCAAAAAGAGGGCTTCGGCCTTGACCACCGACATTATAAATTCCGTTGGTAAGACGTTCTAAGCGAGGTGCTTTATAGCCTTCGCTATAACCGCCTTTAAATGTCCAATTGTCATTGGTATTCCATACTAAATAAGCTCGCGGTGTCCAAAAATCACCAAAAGTATCATGGTTGTCATAACGTAAACCCAGTGTTAAAGCCAGTTGATCTGTCAATGCCCAAGTATCTTCAGCAAATAAACCAAGCTGTTCAAAAGAGACTTCTTTGTTAACACGCAGTCCATCTTTGATACTGGCATCCCACCATTGTCCACCTAGTGTGATTTTATGTTGATTGAAATGCTCAGTTGTAAATTTAGTATCAAAAATAGTATCTTCACTTTCTAAAAGACGAGGTGTGACAACAGTTGATCCACCTTGTGCACGAGAAGGAATTAAGCGTCCGATCGTTTCGGTCTGAGTGTTGCTGATACTCGACTCAAGTGTTCCAACCTTGTTGCGCCATGTATGCGCTAAAATAACTTTATCTCGATTATATTCTTGTGCTTTATCATATCCACCATTCGCACCTAATGTGCCTAATTGTCCTTTGCTGTTATCGTACCATTGCTCTGTTTGTTCATATTCAACAGATAAATCATGATCATCTGTAGGTGTGAGGGTTAAGCGAACACCAATGGTTTCTAAGTCAGATTTAGTTGGATTTTGCCCCATATTTAATTCTACATCTTGATCACTTTCATCCAAATATCCAACATTTGATTGATCGCGTTCAGCTTTTCGTGCGCGAAGTTGAATACCGAGTAAATCTTTAACAAGAGGTCCAGATACAAAAGCATCTACAGCACGTTGATTACCGAAATCAGAACTATTCGGAAGCACTGTGCCTTCTAAGGTGACAGCGCCAGTCCATACAGGTGAAACTTTTTTAGTAATAATATTGACTACGCCACCCATTGCATCTGAACCATAGAGCGTAGATGCAGGACCACGAATAACTTCGATACGTTCAATGGCTGATATTGGTGGAATAAAGCTATTATTGGACTCTCCGAATCCATTTGGCGAAATATCGCCAGTACTATTCTGTCTGCGTCCATCTACTAAAACTAATGTGTATTCTGAATCCATACCCCGAATACGAATATTTAAACCACCTGTTTTTCCAGCAGTAGGGCTAATGTCGACACCTTCTACATCTACTAATGCATCCGCTATGGAATTAATTCGTTTACTTTTTAAATCTTCTGCAGTAATCACAGTGATAGAAGCTGGTGCATCTTTAATTTTCTGTTCATAACCTGCCGCGGACACCACAATGGTCGAAAGCTGATGTTTAGAAGAGGACTCTGTTTTAGTATTTGCAAAAACGGAAGCGGAGGTAATTCCTAGAATAGCGATGCTAAGCGGGCGAAGGTTGAACTTACTCATAAAATAGAATTCCAAAAATGGACGAGATAAATAATTGAAAACAAATAAAATAAAAACAAACAGCTTAATAGTAATGATAAAGTTTATCATTTTCAATAAAAAATATACAAAAGTGCCACTAATGAAGAAAGATAGGAGTTTTGTTTACATAAAACGTAGACTTTATGGGGGAAAAACGCAAAAATAGTGGTTAAATTATCCTGCTTTGTATATCTTTCAATGTTGTCATATAATGTGGCACTTTAAAAATTGCAATTACTATTTCTATATCGAGGAAGCCATGCAAGTAACTTCTGAAGCGGTTTCGGGCGTTGCCCGTCGTTTAAATGTATCTGTACCGACGAGCCGTGTGAACGAGCAATTTGAAGCTCGTTTAAAGCGCACTGCTAAAACTGCGAAGATCAACGGCTTCCGTCCAGGTAAAGTGCCTTTAAATGTTGTACGTCGTGAATATGGCGCAGGTCTTTATCAAGAAGTTGTGAACGATGTTATTCGTGACACAGTATTTGAAGCAATTCAGCAAGAAAAAATCAATGCTGTTGGTATGCCAAACATTGATAAAGTTGAAAACAAAGACGATGCTCTTGTTTATCAAGCAACTGTAGAAGTTTATCCAGAAGTTGAAGTGAAAGCTTTTGATACATTAGAAGTTGAACGTAAAAAATCTGAAGTTAACGACAAAGACGTTGACCAAATGATTGAGAATCTTCAAAAACAACGTGCATCTTGGGCTGAAACAAAAGGCATGGCTAAAAAAGACATGCAAGTAACTTTTGATTTCGAAGGTACTGTTGACGGTGAAAAGTTTGAAGGCGGTACTGCTGAAGACTTTAAACTTGTTTTAGGTTCAGGTCGTATGATTCCTGGCTTCGAAGACGGTATCGTTGGTATGAAGAAAGGCGAAGAGAAAGTGATTGACGTTACTTTCCCTGAAGACTACCAAGCTGAAAACCTTGCAGGTAAAGCTGCACAGTTTAAAATTACTGTTAAACTTGTTGAAAAACAAAAACTTCCAGAAATTGATGCTGAATTCCTAAAAATCTTTGGTTTAACTGAAGAAGAAGGCGTTGAAAAATTAAAAGCTGACGTTCGCAAAAATATGGAACGTGAAGTACTGAATGGTCTTCGTAACCAAGTTAAAGCTGCAACTTTTGATGCACTTGTCGCTGCAAACGAAGTTGAAGTTCCTGCTTCTATGTTGGCTCAAGAAATTGACCGTCAACGTCAACAGATGATCCAACAGTTCACGCAACAGTTTGGTGCTCAAGGTGCGCAAGCATTTGACAGCAGCATGCTTCCAGATGACTTGTTCAAAGAACAAGCTGAGAAAGCTGTTAAACTTGGCGTGTTGGTAAGCAAAGTTTTAGCTGATGCTAAAATTGAAGTTGACCCAGCACGTGTTGAAGCTTATATCAATGACATGGCTTCTTCTTATGAAGATCCTACAGAAGTGATTGAATACTTCAAAAATGACAAACAACAACGCGCTCAAATCGAAGCTGTTGTATTAGAAGATCAAATCGTTGATCACATTTTAGCTGCTGCTAAAGTGACTGATGCAGATGTAAGCTACGAAGAATTGTTGAAAGAACAACAAGCTCGCCAACAAGGCTAAGCTAAGTTGACCTAAAAAAGGCGCATCATGCGCCTTTTTTTATGTATGCTTTTATATAAATATGTCCCGAATTCACAATGTTTATATAAAAAATATCTGTTATTTAATTGGGAATATTTTGCAATTTCAGCAATTATCCCTCATATTGTGATTATGAGTTGTGTAACAAAAATTTAGGAATAAATAACGTATGTATGTTCCAACAATTGATAACGCTTTAGTACCAATGGTGGTAGAACAATCCTCTCGTGGTGAGCGTTCTTTTGATATTTTTTCACGTCTTTTACGTGAACGCGTCATCTTTTTGACTGGTGAAGTTGAAGACAACATGGCAAATTTAATTGTTGCTCAGATGTTGTTTTTAGAAGCAGAGAACCCAGATAAAGATATACACCTTTATATTAATTCACCAGGTGGATCTGTAACTGCTGGTATGGCGATTTATGACACCATGCAGTTTATTAAACCTGATGTTGTGACTTACTGTATGGGACAAGCAGCATCAATGGGTGCTTTTCTGCTCAATGCAGGGGCAAAAGGCAAACGTTATTGCTTAGAAAATGCACGTGTGATGATTCACCAACCACTCGGTGGTTTCCGTGGTCAAGCATCAGATATTGAAATTCATGCACGTGAAATTCTATTCATTAAAGAACGTTTAAATCGTTTAATGGCTGAACATAGTGGTCAAGACTATGAACGTTTAGCACAAGATACCGATCGTGATAACTTTATGACAGCTCAGGCTGCGAAAGAATACGGTCTCGTGGATGAAGTGTTAAGCAAACGTCCATAATTTTCAGATTTTAATATTGGAGTGAATATGTCCGAACATCCTCAAGGACAAAAACATTGTTCATTTTGCGGTAAAACGCAGTCTGAAGTCGGGAAACTGATTGCAGGCGAGGACGCGTACATCTGTAATGAGTGTGTGGACGTATGCTTAGATTTAGTCCAAACCAGTCAACAAGTTGAATCTAGTGATTGGGCAACTAAGCCTTTGCCTAAGCCACATGAAATTCGTGCTGCACTCGATCAATATGTGATTGGGCAAGATGTTGCGAAGAAAACATTGTCAGTTGCGGTGTATAACCATTACAAGCGTTTAAAAGTCACCAATTCAGGTCATAAACCTAATGATGCTGTAGAACTTGCGAAAAGTAATATTTTACTTGTAGGTCCAACAGGTTCAGGTAAGACTTTATTGGCACAAACTTTAGCGCGTCTTTTAGATGTTCCTTTTGCGATGGCCGATGCAACTACTTTAACCGAAGCGGGTTATGTCGGTGAAGACGTTGAAAACATTGTACAAAAGCTTCTACAAAAAGCAGATTATGATGTAGAGAAAGCGCAAAAAGGGATTATCTATATCGATGAAATCGACAAGATTACCCGCAAGTCTGAAAACCCATCAATTACTCGTGATGTATCGGGTGAAGGTGTTCAGCAAGCGTTATTGAAAATGATCGAAGGTACGGTGGCTTCAATTCCTCCTCAAGGGGGGCGTAAGCATCCGCAGCAAGAGTTCATTCAAATTGATACTTCAAATATCCTGTTTATTTGTGGTGGTGCATTCTCAGGTCTTGAGAAAATTGTGCAACAACGTCAGGAAAAAGGCGGTATTGGTTTCACTGCTGATGTGAAGAAAAAAGACGAAGCTAAAAAATTGTCTGATTTATTCCGTCAAGTGGAAGCAAATGACTTGGTGAAGTTTGGTTTGATTCCAGAATTCATTGGTCGTTTACCTGTGATTGCAACATTGGAAGAGTTAGATGAAGAAGCACTCATGCAGATTCTAACTGAACCTAAAAATGCCTTAACACGCCAATACCAATATTTATTCAGTATGGAAAATGTTGACCTAATATTTGAAGACTCTGCATTACGTGCTGTTGCGAAAAAAGCATTAGAACACAATACTGGTGCACGTGGTCTGCGTTCAATTCTAGAAAACTCTTTACTTGAAACGATGTATGACTTACCAAGCCGTACCGACGTAGGTACTGTAGTGGTGAATGATGCAGTGATTAATGCTGGAGAAAAACCAGAACTAAAACCAGAGCGTCAGCCAAAAACAGAGACTGAAACTGCGCCTAAAGTAGATTTAAAGGTGATTAACTCTAAATCTGCTTAATTCGTTATTCGTCTGAAACGTGCGGAAAACTTGTGTTTTCGCACGTTTTTTATTTCCAAAAATAAAACTGAATGCTAATCTGGGTAATTAGGTGTGGACACCTAATTACGATCAAATTATCGCAGTGAATATATCAAAATGAAGTGCTCAATTTAGTACAAAAATAAAAAATACGCGGTGAGGGAAAATCATGCGTGAAGTCTATATTGCCGTTTGTGCAAGTTTTATTTTATTGGGATGTCATGGTAAATCTACTATTGAACATACTCAAGTAACATCGACCTTAAAACCTGTGAATACTGAACATGCACCCGGTATGGTAGAGCAATACCGTTTTGGTATGTTTACTATTGGGGGCTGGGTCAATCAAACACCCGGACAGCGCTTCCATCCTGTACATGCACAAAACGATCAGGCTGCAATCGTGTATATGTATCGTCCCGACAGCAAATGGAATCGTCAGGAAATAGTGGCATCCAGTCTTTTTATTAATAGTGAACGTATTCCCAGTTTATTAAATAATCATTATTACTGGATTGAATTGCCAGCAGGGACTTATCGTTTATCGACCAGTCGTCCTTTGGGTGTGCAACATTTTCAAAAACCAAAATATTTAGATTTTACCGTAAATGCAGGACAGTCCTATTTTATTAAATACGATGAGGAAAACCTCAGTACTCGTCGTGAAGTTTCAGGCCCTTTAATTATTGTGCCTGAAAAAACAGGCTTAAATGAAATCGCATTTACCCAGTGGAAATCTGAAAGTTTTAACTTTGTGGCGAATGATCAAAATACCGGAAAAATTCGTAAAAAAGCGCAAACGCTGAAACCTGCAAAATATGATCCAGCGGATGATGTACAGTTAATAAAACCGTTTAAACTATGGAATCCAATGACTTGGTAAAAGTTATGTCGGCTTAAGTAGGTCTTTATCTATGGATCAAATAAGCGAATTTGTGGATATAAAAAAGCACCCAAGTGGGTGCTTTTTTTACAAGAAAAAATTAAACCGCAGCAGCATCAACCACTGGAATTTTACCAATTTTCGCTTGCCAGATTTTTGGTGCAGTGGCATGAATAGATGTACCATTCACATCAACGGCAACGGATACAGGCATATCTTCAACCACAAATTTGTAGATTGCTTCCATACCTAAGTCAGCAAAAGCAACAACTTCAGCTTGACGTACCGCTTTAGAAACTAAGTAAGCAGCACCACCAACAGCCATCAAATAGGTTGCTTTGTTGTCTTTAATCGCTTCAATTGCAGTTGGACCACGGTCTGCTTTACCAATCATGCCGTACAAGCCAGTTGCTTCTAAAACTTGACGGGTAAATTTGTCCATACGTGTTGCAGTTGTCGGACCAGCAGGGCCAACCACTTCATCACCAATAGGGTCGACTGGACCCACGTAGTAAATGAATTTACCTTTTAAATCTACAGGTAATTCTTCACCGTTATCTAACATTTCACACATACGTTTATGCGCAGCGTCACGACCTGTATAGATCGTACCGTTAAGCAATAAAGTATCGCCTGGCTGCCAAGAATTCATTTCTTCTTGAGTGATATTGTCTAGATCAACACGTTTAGAGGTTGAAGAATCCCAAGTCACGGCAGGGTAGTCAGACAATTTAGGTGCTTGAATATGTGCAATACCAGAACCATCTAACTGGAAATGTGCATGACGCGTTGCGGCACAGTTCGGAATCATACCGACTGGTTTACCAGCAGCATGGCAAGGATAATCTTTAATTTTAATATCAAGAACAGTCGTTAAACCGCCAAGACCTTGTGCGCCAATACCCAAAGCATTTACTTTTTCGAAGATCTCGATACGGAGTTCTTCCATTTGGCTTTGTGGGCCACGACGAAGCAATTCGTCCATGTTGATTTCTTCCATAAGTGCTTCTTTAGCAAGCATCATGGCTTTTTCAGCAGTACCGCCAATACCAATACCCAACATACCCGGTGGGCACCAGCCTGCACCCATTGTAGGAACAGTTTTAAGTACCCAATCCACAATTGAGTCAGATGGATTCAGCATGGCCAATTTAGATTTGTTTTCTGAACCGCCACCCTTCGCAGCGACAGTAATGTCGACTTTATTACCCGGTACGAGTTTGTAGTGAATTACAGCAGGGGTATTGTCTTTGGTATTTTTACGACCAAAAGCAGGATCAGCTAAAACAGATGCACGAAGAATGTTCGAGTTTTCTAGGTAACCCTGACGTACACCTTCGTTAATCGCGTCATCTAGGCTCATGGTTAAATCAAATTTAACGTCTAAACCCACTTCAAGAAATACGTTAACAATCCCTGTATCTTGGCAGATCGGACGATGACCTTCTGCACACATACGAGAGTTAATTAAGATTTGTGCAATAGCATCTTTTGCGGCTTTGTTCTCTTCACGATCATAAGCACGGCTCATCGCTTGGATAAAGTCTTGTGGATGATAGTAAGAAATGAACTGAAGCGCATCTTTTACTGATGTGATCAAGTCATCTTGCTTGATAATAGTTGTCATATCAAATATCTCTTGAGCGGGCTGTTAGCTAGCGGGCTAAATTATAAGATAAAAAGCAAGTTTTGTGGGCATTTTGACTGCTTTTTGGGCGAAAGTTTAATAGGTATTTCTACTCAAGATTAAGGTCATTTTTGTGGTGTTTTTTAACATAAATATGATGAAAGATTGTCATATTTCAGGGTGAAGATCGTATTCAAAGCATGACTTAAAATATATTTTTGGTCGTATTTGTTTGAAAAATAATAATTAAAAACATTATTTTGAGTTTTATTAAATATGACATTATTGTCATAATGCTGTCATAAAACTTTTACATAATGACTTTATTAAATTTAGAGTGTAAAAGCACATGATTACAGCAGTTGTTTCAGTGGTTGGTTTTTCAATGTTTATCGCAGCAACTTGGTTCTACGGTCAACAAGAAGATCAGGCTTAAGCTTTATCTTCTTTTTTTGTTTAAAATAAGTCAAATACATCCGATTCTCTATCTTCAAATCTTCAAATCTTCAAATCTTCAAATCTTCAAATCTTCAAATCTTCAAATCTTCAAATCTTCAAATCTTCAAATCTTCAAATCTTCAAATCTTCAAATCTTCAAATCTTCAAATCTTCAAATCTTCAAATCTTCAAATCTTCAAATCTTCAAATCTTCAAATCATGATTTAAATTTGCGTATACTGTTAAAAATATAAGAAATTTTTGATGATGAAAAATCAATCCGCTCTTGCGCAAAATATTATTGAAATTTATAAAAAACATGCCCGTACATGGACTGACTTACGTGGCAATTTCCTGTATGAAAAAATATGGTTAGATCATTTTCTATCACTGATTCCTCAACATTCTAAAATATTAGATTTAGGTTGTGGTTCTGGAAAACCCATAGCAGATTATTTGATTCGGCCTGATCATAAAATAACGGGTGTCGATAGTTCAGATGTAATGATTGAAATGGCACAACAAAATTTTCCGAAACAGCACTGGCTTCAAGCAGACATGCGAACCGTTGAATTGGATCAAAAATTTAATGCGATTTTGGCATGGGATAGTTTTTTTCATTTAACACCAGATGATCAGCGGCAGATGTTTAGGCAATTTGCACAATTTGCGCAGCAAGGCACAGTATTAATGTTTAGCAGTGGTCCAAGCCATGGTGAAGCAATAGGTGATCTGTTTGGCGATGCTTTGTATCATGCAAGTCTTGCACCTGAAGAATATCGAGAATTATTAAAACAATATGGGTTTAAAGTGATAAAAATGGTAGCTGAAGATTCAGAATGTGCAGGGCGTACAGTGTGGTTGGCAAAGAAACTTAATAAAGAGATTCTAAATAAAAATGTGGAACAATGATTAAATAATGAGCATTCAACACAACTATTCACGTAAAAAGCCCCAGACTGGGCTTTTTGATAAACGCTAAGAAAATGATTTATATGGAAATAAAAAGAATATTTCGTATAAAGTGTATTATGTTAATTTTAGAAAATCTATAAACTAGCTATTATTTTTAAAATTTAATTTAATATTTGACAAGTCGTTCCATAATATCTAGTATTCCCCTCAGTTCACTCCCACTCAGGCTCATCCATGAGTGATGACAAATCCAATTATCCAGGCCGTCCTAGACAGTTTGAAGATAAAGAAATCATTGATGCAGCCATAACTGTCTTTAGCAGCAATGGCTATGCAGGTACTTCTGCGCAAAATTTATGTGATGTTACTGGATTAGGGCGAGGAAGTTTATATAACGCCTTTGGTAGCAAACAAGCTTTATATGAACAAGCTTTGTTGCGTAGCCATGAACAAACCATGGCAGCACAATTATCCATTCTCACACGGTCAGGGCTGTTCAAAGAACGATTACGGTCCCTTTTACTTTGGGGGATTGCTGAAGATCTTTCACAATCAGAACAGCACGAAGCCATGGTCTTATTCTCTGCTTTGGAAATGGGAGATAAAGATCAGGTTGTCTCAAGCCTGAATCTAGAATATCGACAACGCCTAGAGAACTCTCTCCTCACAGTATTTGTCGAAGGACAAGCAAATGGGGAATTAAGTACCAAAGCCTCAGCTCTTGAAATGGCGCGAGGCTTTTTAGCCGGCTACTACGGTTTGCGTGTGCTGAACAAAAATATTTCAGATAAAAGCTTTCTGGAAGATGTGGTTAATGGTCTCTTAGCCAACTTGTAACTGCATCATCAGTGCGAAATAAATTAAACCCTTTAATTTTGTAATGATCGTTAAAGAAATAGGAATGTATTAAAAAAATGCCATTAGCAGTATATATATTAGGTCTGGCGATTTTTTCAATTGGTACAGCAGAATTGATGGTCGCTGGTATGACCGCCACTTTATCCCAAGCCTTTGGAATCAGTGTAGGTGATGTTGGACATTTAATTTCATATTATGCCTTTGGTGTCATGTTGGGCGGGCCTGTACTCACCTACTTTTTTCTCAAATATAAAGTTCAATATCGAAGAGTCTTGCTGATTCTTTTAGCACTCTATGTAGTGATCCAAGGTTTAAGCGCCTTTATCTCCAGCCATACTATTTTAATCGCAATCCGTTTTATCACGGGTGTCTTATGTGCAGGCTGTTTAAGTCTTTCTCTTGCCATAAGTATGGCCATGGTACCTAATCATAATAGGCCTCGAGCAGCAGCTATCGTTATTGGTGGCTTTATGATTTCCAATGTGTTTGGTGTCCCTCTTGCGACGATGATTGATCAACAATGGGGCTGGCGTATTACTTTTGGCTTAGTCGCTGTATTGGTATTCGTTTGTCTCATCGCTCTAGAACGTCTTTTACCTGAAGTATCGGGTGGTGGACAGCTCAGAATGGAAGAAGAGATCAAGGCCTTTAAAAATAAAGCTTACTGGAAAGCCTGTGCAACAAGTTGCTTGATTTTAGGTGCAAGCTTTGCAGCCTTTAGTTATTTCGTCCCTGTTTTGGTCGATATCACTGGATTTAGCATGCAAATTATACCCTTTATTTTAATGGCATTTGGGTTTTCAAACATTGTAGGTAATACGATTACTGGTCGTTTAGCACATAATCACAGCCTTAAAATTATGCTCGTTGGACTGACCGTATTAAGTATATCCTTATTCGCTTTTGCAATCTTTGCCGAATATAAAACCGTAGCAATCATTGCAATAATTTTGATTGGATTATCTGGTGTTCCAATGAATCCAGCAATGATGGCAAGAATTGTCAGTGTTGCGCATCCGGGTCCTATGGTCAATGCAGTACATACCTCAGTGATTAACATTGGCTTAGGTGGGGGTTCCTATATAGGTGGTTTAGCAATTACAAATGGTTACGGCTTACGTTCAGGCTTATGGATTGGTGCAGTATTGGCAGTATTGGCATTGGCTTCACTTCTGCCTTACGTACGTAATCGTCAACAAGGTTGGTCTTGATGAAAATGTAACGCAATGATTAAATATGATGGATTATTTAACATAATGGCCGTTATACGAAATATATAAAAAAGCCATCCAATTATTTAATTAGATGGCTTGGAGAACTGCATTAAACTATTAAACTTCTTGCTGTTCCGCCTGAATAGCAGTTAAAGCAATGGTGAATACAATATCATCCACCAAAGCACCACGAGACAAATCATTTACAGGTTTGTTTAAACCTTGCAACATTGGTCCTACACTCACGATATTTGCCGAACGTTGAACCGCTTTATACGTGGTATTTCCTGTATTTAAGTCAGGGAAAATAAAGACATTGGCACGACCAGCAACTTGTGAATCTGGTGCTTTTGATTTACCAACACTTTCTACAGATGCAGCGTCATATTGTAGTGGACCATCAATGAGTAGGTCGGGGCGACGTTGTTTGGCAATTTCAGTCGCTTTAGCCACTTTTTCAACTTCTGCACCTGCACCCGATGTTCCTGTTGAATAAGAGATCATGGCGATACGCGGCTCAATCCCAAAGGCTTTAGCAGAGTCAGCAGACTGGATTGCAATTTCAGCCAATTGTTCAGCATCAGGGTCGGGATTAATCGCACAGTCACCATAAACGTAGACTTCATCTGGTAACAACATGAAGAATACCGACGATACCAATGAATATTCAGGTGCAGTTTTAATCAGTTGGAATGCAGGGCGCACTGTATTGGCTGTCGTATGCACTGCACCAGAGACCAAGCCATCCACTTGATCTAGAGCAAGCATCATCGTACCTAAAACAACGGTATCTTGAAGTTGTTCACGCGCTTGTAATTCGTTGATTTTACCTTTACGTAGTTCAACCATTTGTGGCACGTAGTTTTCACGAATCAGGTCAGGATCAATAATTTCTAAATCATGCGGTAATTCAATATTACGTGCTTTAGCGACTTCAACCACAACTTCAGGTTTTGCCAATAAAATACAATGCGCGATACCACGTGATTGGCAAATGGCTGCTGCTTGAATGGTACGTGGCTCATCACCTTCTGGTAATACAATACGTTTTTTCGCCGCAATTGATTTTTGCACCAATTCATGGCGGAAAGCCGAAGGGGATAAGCGTGGTTTATATGAACCATTTAAAAGTAGCGCAATCCAATCTGCATTGATGTGGCTAGAAACGAAACGTGTGACTTGTTCTGCGCGTTCAGTATCATCAATTGGAATTTCATTGCTCAAATTTGCAAGATTCTGTGCTGTTTCAAATGTGCTTAAAGACGTATGCAGAATGGGTAAGCCATTTTTAATTGCCGATTGGCAGAATTCTAAAACGGAAGCATTCGGTTCATGGTGTTCAGTTAAGACTAATCCTGCCAATGGAATACCATTGCTTGTTGCTAAGCTACTTGCCAATAAAACATCAATGCGGTCAGAGGCACTAATAATCAGTTCGCCAGCGACAAATTTATTCAGTTCATGTTCTATATTTGACGCAATTAAACTGCTGTGTAATACCCGACGTTGTTTAGCTTCACCTTGGTTAATCCATTCTGCTGAAATATGGGCTGCCAAATCAGAGATTCGTGGCACACTTAGCGTATTACTAAATGGCACTAAACCAATCACTGGGAGCTTTTCGGAACCAATATGAGCATGGGTTTTTTGAATACTAGCTGTAAATTTATTGGTATCGCTAATCAAGCGTAAGCTTGGGTCGATGGTTACTGGAATCTTAGCAGAGTCTTCTGGTAAGCCTTTAGTACGCATGAACAATACGCCAGCCATACGGGTAGACGATGCACCACCCAAATAGCGTAATTGATTTTCAACTTTCTCAGCGGTTACTTCGGGTTTGTTAATATCGGCACTACTGACGATAATTACTTTTGCATCCAGTGCTTGAGCCAAAGCGGCATTAAGTTCTGAAGCAAACGAGTCACGACTGTTTGGAACCAGACCTTCGACAATAATCAAATCATGATTTTTCGCAATTTGGCGATGTAATCGTACTGCATCTTCAAGTAACTCATAACTCTCACCTAAGTTGAGCTGTTGAATGAGCTTAAGATAAGGAATCGGTTCAACCGTCTCACTGTTTGATAAATGGCGATACAGCGCAGTTGAACGGTCTGATTCTTGATGCGTTTCTTGTGAAAAGGGCTTCAGAAAACCAGCTTTTACACCTTGGCATTCCAAAGCGTAGACTAGACCTAAGCAGGCGGAAGTTAAACCTACACCTTCTCCAGTTGGTACGAGCAAAATTGTTTTCATAAATTTATTCTAAATAATAAAAGATTCGTTTAATCCAAGCATAAAATTTGTGTGTACTTAAGCAATCGCAACATCTTTAGACTTTTTTGCAGCTGCCTGATTCACCTCTTGACTCACTACATACTCAGTTTCTTTGGCGATACGACCTTCTTCATCGGTCGGAATAACCCAAATTTGAGGACCTGTTCCGGCATCGATACGACCTTCAGTGCCACGCTTTAAGTTGTCGTTTTGTTCTTTACTTAAGTTGAAACCAAAGTGAGGGAGGTATGCCAGTGTTTTTTCACGAATATAGGCAGAGTTTTCACCAATACCACCGGTAAAGAATAAACCATCAATGCGTGGTAAGCCGCAGCTTAATGCAGCAAGAGATTTAGCGAGGCGGTAGCAGAACACTTCAATTGCAATGGTTGCATCTTCATTGCCTTGTTCTGATGCCTCAATTAGCGTACGCATATCATTAGACAAATTAGACAAGCCTAATAAGCCACTTTGGCTATTAAGCATTTTGTCAATTTTATAAATATCCCAACCTAAGTTGCTTGCGAGGAAACTATGGAGACTTGGGTCGACATCACCACTACGGGTACCCATCACGACACCTTCTAATGGGGTTAAACCCATAGAAGTATCTACACTTTCACCATTCCAGATGGCACAGGTAGAGCTACCGTTACCTAAGTGTGCTGTCAGCCAACCGCCTTGTTTATAACTGCCTGCCAATTCAGAACCACGTTCTGAAACATAGGCATGGCTAGTCCCATGAAAACCGTAGCGACGGACATTATGTTCTGTATACAAAAATTTAGGCACTGCGTAACGATATGCATGTGCAGGCATGGTCTGATGGAATGCCGTATCAAATACAGCAACTTGTGGTAATTCAGGGAATAAACGCATGGTTGCATCAATGCCAACCAAATGTGCTGGGTTGTGAAGAGGCGCAAGCGGTGTTGCTGTACGAATACGGTCAATAATTTCTGGGGTCAGTAATTCTGCTTTGGTAAGCGTACCACCATGTACCACACGATGACCAATGGCTTGCGGATTATAATGCGATAAACGCTCTAAAATCGTTTCCAAAGCCTTTTCATGGTCGGCATGTGGAATTGAAAGTTCAAGTGCTGTCCCACCTACGGTAATGCCTTTGATGCGTGCTTCAGCAGAGCCTAAATTTTCCGCCAAACCAAAAATACGATCTTCACGACGTTCAGAAACGAGAGCATATTTGATTGATGAAGATCCGCAGTTAATTACTAATACTGATGTAGACACGTTTTTATACCCGAATTCTAATTGAAAGTAAGTCGTCCGTAAGTGATCTTCATGCAGTACGATTTAATGCAATCTGGATCTTTAAAGATGTTTTAACATGTGTTTTTTTTCTGTCCAAGATAGACTTTAGGTGATTAGACTTAAGCACTATCGACCTGAAACGGATTAATACTTAAAATTTATCAGTTGATTGTTTTTATTTATAGCAGTGTTTTGTTTGTCAAATACGTTATTGCTTGTACAACAGTAGCATAATGTATCTGGAATCATCGAATAGGCTTTATTCTGAAGGCTTAGATTGGTATTTAATTTCTGACCAACGCACAATAACATAAGCGATTAATGCCACCATAAAAAAGACCAGCATCATCCAAGCTAAGCCCTGTAGGGTTTCAATAATCGTGCGGTAAATTTCCAGTACCCAGCGTTCTTGAGTTAATTCAATCACAATTTTTTTGTCATTATCGGTATAGGTCAGTGGGGTGATGTATTTTTCCATATCATAAATACGAATACCTGATGACGTGCCAACGACCATGCCCGCAAATTTGGTGTATTTAGCCCAAGCACTGTGAATGGGGTCATTAATAATACGGGCCAGAATTTGGTTAATTGAATTGGAAAAAATTTTCATGACAGCAAAAGAAACCAATAATGCCAATAAAAATGTACAGATGATTAAATAATAGAACATCATATTTTTCCCTTTTATCGTTGTTTTTATTATGTTACGAAATTTAGCTGAAGAATATTGTAGTGCCTGTGTTCAGTCTCATGCTTGAAACTGAACACTAAAACTTCTAGCTAATACAGCTATTATTGGCGAATTTGACCATCACCGAAAACTACCCACTTTTGCGAGGTGAGACCTTCCAGTCCAACAGGACCACGGGCATGAATTTTATCGGTTGAAATACCAATTTCGGCACCTAGACCATATTCAAAACCATCAGCAAAACGCGTAGATGCATTGATCATTACTGAGCTTGAATCCACACGTGCTAAGAACTGGCGGGCAAGACTAAAGTTTTCAGTAATAATCGCATCGGTGTGATGTGAACCATATTTGTTGATATGCTCAATGGCTTCATCAATGCCACTCACCACTTTAATGGCTAAAATGGGTCCTAAATATTCGGTATACCAATCTTCTTCGCTGGCAGGTTTTACCGTTGCACCAAGAATGCGCTGTGTTTCGCGGCAGCCACGCAGTTCAACTTGTTTTTCTGCGTACAATTCAGCAATGCGTGGTAAAAATTCTTCCGCCACTTTTTCATCGACCAGCAAGCTTTCCATGGCATTACAGACACCATAACGATGTGTTTTGGCATTCAGCGCAATCGGTAAGGCTTTTTGTAAATCGGCTTGTGCTTCAACAAAAACATGACAATTGCCATCTAAATGTTTAATCACTGGAATACGTGCTTCATTGCTAATCCGTTCAATTAAGCTTTTACCACCGCGCGGCACAATGACATCGACATATTCAGACATGGTAATCAGATGACCCACCGCAGCACGATCTGCCGTATTAATCACTTGTACCGAATTTTCAGGCAGCCCTGATGCTTTCAAGCCATGTTGAATGGCTTGGGCAAGGGCTTTATTGGATTCTAATGCTTCAGAACCACCACGCAAAATAATCGCGTTGCCTGACTTTAATGCCAACGAAGCAGCTTCCAAAGTCACGTTGGGACGTGATTCGTAAATCATCCCGACAACACCTAAAGGTACGCGCATTTTGCCCAATTGAATGCCTGAAGGGCGATAGGCTAAATCAGTGATTTCACCAATTGGGTCGACCAAATTCATAACATCTTTTAAGCCATGCAACATATCTTTAAAGCGTGTGGGGGTAAGTTCTAAGCGATCAAGTAATGCACTGTCCAAATTACTGTTACGACCTTTGGTCATATCCATTTGGTTCGCAGCTAAAATAGCAGCTTCACTGTCTTGTAAAGCAGTGTAAATTGCAGATAAAGCATTGTTTTTAGTTTGGGTAGAAGCGCTTGCCAACACGCGAGAAGCTTGGCGTGCTTGTTGTCCTACCGTTTGCATATATTGTTCAATTGAATCTTGCATAGCGGTTTGATCACTTAGAAATTACACCTTTGATAGTAACAGTCTGCAACACGACAATGAAGCATCTAGATCGAAAAAAACTTTGAAACGTTTCAAGCTGTTAATATTTTGAAATCTTTTTTGTTTGTAAATTTAGATGAGTGGTGATGGAATAAGTTGCGTGCCAAATCATCCTCTGTATAGAATGAAAATATAGGGACATTGACGTCTGATAATTAAAGCGAAGAATGGATGCAGTACAGCGCAGAAATTCTATAGATATTTTCTTGCAAAATAACAATAAGGCAAGAATGGAGGAAGGGATATGAATTCCATGATCCAAATGGATGCGGAAGTACAGCAATCAGATATGAGCGTTGGTTTTTTTGATCTTTATCATCGAAACAGTTTTAAAGAGCCTGCACGTACCACATGGATTGATGGCTGGAAAATTGAATATATGGCGATTGCTCAGCCTGAAACGATTCAAAATACGCCCATTCTGATTATCGGTGGGGCATTTCAAAACTTTAATTCTTATAAATACTGTGTTGAGCAGTTGCTTAGTGCGGGTCCTATTATCTTAATTGATCTCCCTTCAATGGGTGCAAATCAACAAATCAGCAACCACGATACCCATATTTCGGCTGGAACTTTAGAGTTAGCCGATTTAGCCAGAATGTTAGGGCAATGGCTCGATATCGAAAATTTGTCCAAAGTCTCCGTGATGGGAATGTCACTGGGTTCGGTGGTTGCTTCGAGTTTTGCCGTGCAACGACCAGAATTGGTTGATCGCATGATTCTGATGGGCGTGATGCAAAAAACTCGTAAAAGCTGGCGCATGTTGCTTGAAGAATCTTTACATTTGATGAAAGAACAACGCATGGATGAATTTGGTCAGGCGGTGATTTTATATTTGGTCAATCATGCCAAAATGGATAAAACGCGAATGTCCCCTACCGCAAAGCGTTTGTTTTTTAGGCAAATGGCTGAGTTTACTGCAACCGAGCAAGAACGCTATGAAATTAACTGTAATCGTTTGCTGCGTTTAACTGATGTGCCTATTCCGCAATGTAAAGTGCTGGTGGCATGTGGGCAATATGACAGTTTCACCTTGCCACATGAAAATGCCAATTTTGCGTTGCAATGTCCAGAGATGGAATTTGCCATGATTGCCAATGCAGACCATGTGCCACAATTACAACGTCGTAAAGAAACCATGAGTTTGTTCGCGACCTTCTTACAAGGTTTATCCATTCAAAATGTGGAAGGCATTATTCCGATGACGCGGGCGCAGTTACTTACCTTAGAGCGTCGTGGAGAAGAACGGATTACGGTACAACAACCGATGACTGTATTGACCCATCGTCATTCGGATTTACATCTACCCACCTATATTATGGATTTAAACTACTTTGGCATTTTACTTGAATTTGCTGAAGGCTTAACGGCACAAGCTGAACAATATCCACGTGATTTGGCTTTGCACTTGGAAGATGACGAAGGTCAATTTAAAATTGAATGTTTGATTTTTGATGTGGCTTCTACACAAATTCGTGCTTTATTTAAGCATGGCAGCTTTGAAGTGGCAGAGCGCTTAATGCGTTACATACAACGGCAAAAAGAAGCCGTTGCTGTATTGGAAGCTGTGAGTTAATTTTTTCAATACGGTAAAAAACAGCGTTAATCAACGCTGTTTTTTATGCTGGCATGAATCATCCAAACCAAGTCGCCTAGATGTTCCTCGCTAGAGGATAATGGGGGGGGCTGATGGTTAAAATAGTGTTGCGGTTGAACAATGTTGACTTGTTCAAAACCTGCTTGCTGAAAAAAATCTTGGGCTTGTTGTGGATGAATGAAGTGAAAACTAAAAGCACTACGTGACATCCATTTTAGTAATTTACTGCAACCCCAAATAAAATTGGCTAATTTATTCTTGACTGGTTCAGGATAAATATCCGTGAGGTAATGCAGTTCTTTGAAGTTTTGACCATAATGTGCAATGGCACGTAGCAATTGTAATAACATGTCTTTGTTGAAGTAATTAATTAAACCTTCGCTAATCACCACCAATGGACGCGTGGGATCAAAGACTTGGAATGCTTGTTCAAAGTCCGCAGTGAATAAATCGACCGCTAAAACTTCGGGGCTATTACGATCAATTTTTTGGAGAGCTTGGGTTTTAACTTTCGCCATATCGGGTAAATCAAGTTCGCGATAATCAATGTTGGGGAATTTCTGTCGAAAATTCCAACCACGTGGTGAAAGACCACTGGCGATTTCCAGCACTTGTAAGTCGGGGTGCTGCTCAATCAGTTGAGTCAAATGTTGGTCAATCATGCTGTGGCGTTGTTTGAGTGTGCTGCGCATGCTGCCACCAATAAATTTTTCAGCCCAACTTTCTAATGGATGAACCAATTTTGCCAGCATTTTACCTTTAGCTGTCGCAAACACAGGGTGGGAAATCCCCATGCTGTACCAAATATAGCCAGTATAGTGCGCAGTAAATGAAATATGCCGATGTTCTGAAAGCTGTTGTGTCATGTCATCCTGACCTTGTCTGTTTTTTTAGTTTTAAATATCTGTTAATTCGATTTTTACATTCACCACGCTTATTTCTTAAATTTCTTTTGCAAGATAAAATGAGCTAAGCAATGTAAAAAGTTTATGTCTTTATTTTTGATTATCATAAAGAAAAAGGAACACCTTGTCGTGTTCCTTTTGTCGCATTAATTGAATGATTTTTTAAAGTTTTCGATATTGCTTCGAACTTTTTCCCATTCAGCCCCTAATTCAAGGGTTTGACCCACAGTGATGGCTGGGATTTTCCCACGCATACGTTCCAAGCGTTCTTGATTGGGTAGGGGAAGCTGCGCCATACCGGCTAAAGCAGTACAAGCTGCTGAACGGTCATTACAGACTAAGCCCATATCACAACCGGCTTTTAGTGCAGCTTGAATACGCGCATCTGCACCACCTACAACGCAGGCAGCTTGCATGGTTAAATCATCTGAGAAAAGTACACCCTCAAAGTTTAATTCCTGACGTAAGATGTTTTGAATCCAATAGGGTGAAAAGCCCGCTGGATTGGGATCGATTTGATCGTAAATCACATGTGCTGGCATGAGTGCATCAAGTTGCGGCATGAGTTGAATAAAAATTTGCATATCTTTGTTATAGATTTCGTCATAACAACGTGAATCTACAGGCGCTGCAACGTGAGAATCTGCCTTGACTGAGCCATGACCTGGGAAATGTTTTCCGGTATTTGCCATACCAGCACGTTTCATTCCTTTCAAAAAAGCACTTGCAAGCGGGGCAATATCTTGAATATTTTGGGCAAATGCACGGTCACCAATTACATCGCTGACATCATTTAAGTCCAATACGGGTGCAAAGCTAAAGTCGATACCCACAGCAAGGACTTCAGTTGCCATCAACCAACCACATTGTTCTGCTAAATCTATGGCTTGTTCAGGTTCGCTGAGATAACGTTCACCTAAACGACCCATCGCAGGCAGCAATGTAAAACCCTGTTTCAAACGTTGCACACGACCACCTTCTTGGTCAACGGCAATTAAAATATTGGGTCTTACACGACGCATATGATCTGTTAAAGCACGAACTTGTGCTGGTGATTCTATATTTCGCGAAAATAAAATCATGCCGCCTACTTGCGGTGCTTGTAATAGTTCAATATCTTCTTGAGTAAGTTCTGTGCCAGCGATGTCTAGCATCAATGCGCCAATCATATCGGTGTCCGTGTTGGTATTTTATAAAGCAAAAACAATACCTGAATTCTGCAATGATTTGCTACATTTTAACAGTACAGAATATGATAAAACTAAACGACATACATATATTAAGTTGTTTAAGAATTTGAATATACTCAATTCATGCTGAAAAACAACGTTGTAATATTGGTCAAAGACCAAGGAAGTACTAATTATTTATGAAACTTCAAACATTAGCTTGTGCCGTTGCAATTGCGACTGGTGGATTTTTCTTTTCCCATGTAATGAACGAGGCAATTGCAGCCAATAATACCGTTGCAGCGCCTCAAACCATTCAATCGACACAAGAACAAGCACTGGTATCACGCCAATTGGCAACGTTGGTTGACCGTCAACATTACTTAAATATGCGTTTAGATGGCAATACTTCTAATCGAATTCTTGATTACTATTTAGATAGTTTAGATGCAGACCATTCATTGTTTTTAGCCTCTGAAGTTGAACAGTATAAGAAAAATTATGGTGCAACTTTTGGCGCTGCATTAAAAGCAGGGGATTTATCGGGTCCTTATTTGATTCACGCACAATACCGTGAGCGCTTAAAACAGTTTTATCAGTTTATGTTGGCTGAATTGAAAAAACCACAGAACTTAAAGCAAAGTAATGTGTATATTGAAACCGATCGTGAAAAAGCGCCTTATTTTAATGCTGTAGAAGAACAGCAGAAGCATTGGCAAAAAATGTTGGTCTCACAGCTGATTAACCTCAACATTAGTAAAGAAGAAGAGTCTGCTAAGCAAAAAGCATTAAAAGCTGATCCTACTTTAGCCAATGGTCAAGACTTAACCAGTCCAGAAGATTTAACACCAGTCCAAACATTGACCAAGCGTTATACACGCCAACTTGAACGTGTTAACCGCATTAAAAGTGATGATGTCTTGGACAAAACTTTAAATGCGATGATGCTGACCTATGATCCGCACAGTAACTATTTCCCACCTGTAGATGCAATGGAGCTAAACCGTCAAACGACGTTACAGTTGGAAGGGATTGGGGTTTCAATTCGTCCTGAACGTGGCAATGAAGACTACACCAAGATTGAAACCATTGTTGAAGGTGGTCCAGCCAGTAAGTCAGGTCAGATTAAATCGGGCGATCGGATTATTGGTGTTGCACAAGATGGCGACAAAATGGTCGATGTCGTAGGCTGGGCAAGTAACGAAGTGGTCGGTTTAATCCGCGGTAAGCGTGGCACAAAAGTTAGCTTGCGTTTACTGGGTGCTGGTGCATCAATGAGCCAAGCCCGTACTGTGAGTTTGGTGCGTGACGTGATTCAAGAAGAAGATGCGGGTGTTCGTTCACGTACCGTTGATATTAAGCGCGATGGTAAAAACCATACTTTTGGTGTGATTGAAATTCCATCATTCTATTTGAACTATCGTGCACGCCGTGCTGGAACAGAATATCGCTCAGTTTCTGAGGACACCAACAATGCGCTAAAAGCTTTGGCTGCAAAGAATGTTGAAGGGATTATTATTGATTTACGTAATAACCCAGGTGGATCACTCGAAGAAGTTGCACGTATGTTAGGTCAGGTCATTAGGACGGGTCCAGTGGTACAAATACGCGATGGCAGTGGTAATGTCAGCGTATTTGAAGATGATGATGGCGGCGCACAAACCTATGCAGGTCCTCTTGCTGTGATGGTGAATTTGGCTTCGGCATCTGCCAGTGAAATTTATTCAGCAGCAATTCAGGATTATGAGCGCGGTATTGTGATTGGTAGCACAACCACAGGTAAGGGTACAGCTCAAGTTCAACTGGATACGTTGGCTCATGGTCAAGCGACTTTAACGCAGCGCAAGTTCTATCGTGTTACTGGGGGAAGTACCCAAAATAAAGGGGTTGTACCAGATATTAAACTTGTTGATATCTACAACGAAGAGTTTGGTGAGCGTAAAGCGAAAAATGCCTTGAAGTGGGATACGATTCCAACCGCACCCTTTAAACGCGAGGGGTCTGTACAACCTTATGTACAAAATTTAGCTCAGTTATCACAACAGCGGGTGGTGAATGATCCGCAATTTAAATATTTGGAACAACGCAAAGCGATTGCTAAAAAAACCGATGAGCAAAAACGTGTTGTACTTGATATTGATCAACGTAAAGCAGAGTTGAATGCGTTAGAGCAGAAAACCTTAGAGTCAGAGAATCAACGCCGAGCTGTGACAGGACAAAAACCGTATGCCAATTGGGAAAGCTATCAAGCTTCTATGGAGGCTTTGATAGAGGCACGTGCAAAAATGAAAGCAACACAACGACCTGCTTTAGCAGAGGAAGAAGTGTTTGTCACAGAGTCTGCTCATGTTTTATTGGATTATGCTAAATTACAATCGACACAGGCATCTGCTCAATAAAATTACTGCTTACGTATTGTTTATTTAAATGTAAAAAACCAGTCAGCTTAGTTGGCTGGTTTTTTATTTTGGTGCCAAGATTTATTTGGCTATATCGGCATATTAAGATTCTGGGGCAGTGGGATGCAGTGATTGCCGTGGCGGCATTATCCAAAATTTAGAGCTGCTCGCATCACAGTGTTGGGTGGGTGTATCGATTTATTGCACGAATACCTATCATTTTTCCAATCTTTTTTATGAAAGTTTCTAAAGAATAACTGTGTATGAATAGCACTGTATGCTGTGAATAAGGGGGAAACATGAGCATATTCTGATTAGATTTATCGTTTTAAAAGTTGGTTACAGTACTGGTCTCTACCTTTGGTTGGAGGTGACTTTGTTGTATAAACATTTAAAAGATGAAATGTTCCAAAATTCATAAACTCAAAGTACAACTCGGGTGTGCAGTCTGCCCAATTCAGTAAAATTATTTATCATAAAAATTCGTTCATGTGCTTTATATACAGCTGTCAATCTGAGTCTTTTGCTATTAGTTAATGCCTTTAGAAATCTGCTACAATTGCGCCAATTTTAAGTTATCACTTCACGGGTTTAATACACATTTATAAGTGTGTACAAAACTGTGTACAGATTGAAGATTTCCCTTATGTTTAAAGATCAATTAGCTAGAGAAGTAGCGTCTCGCAGGACTTTTGCAATTATTTCCCATCCCGATGCTGGTAAAACCACCATGACAGAAAAACTGTTGTTATGGGGTAAGGCAATTCAGGTTGCAGGGATGGTCAAAAGTCGTAAGTCAGATCGCGCTGCAACTTCTGACTGGATGGAAATGGAAAAAGAACGCGGTATTTCCATTACCACATCAGTAATGCAGTTTCCTTATAAAAAACATGTTATTAACTTACTAGACACCCCAGGGCATGAAGACTTCTCTGAAGATACCTATCGTACTTTAACTGCGGTTGACTCTGCATTAATGGTGATTGATGGTGCAAAAGGTGTTGAAGATCGAACCATTAAATTAATGGAAGTGTGTCGTATGCGCGACACGCCGATTATTTCTTTCGTCAATAAAATGGATCGTGAAATCCGTGAGCCTTTAGAGCTTTTGAATGAAATTGAAAATGTCCTTAAGATTCAGTGTGTGCCAATTACATGGCCATTGGGTACAGGGCGTGACTTCGCTGGGGTGTATAACCTACTCGAAGAAAAGTTTTATGTGTATAAAGCAGGTTTTGGTTCAACTATTACCGATATTGAAGTTCGTGATAGCTATGACCACCCTGACTTACGTGAAAAAGTGGGCGACCTTGCTTTTACTGCATTTGAAGAGTCATTAGAGCTTGTACAAATGGCCAATGAGCCGCTAGATCGTGACTTGTTCCTACAAGGTAAACAAACACCCGTATTGTTTGGTACGGCTTTGGGTAACTTTGCGGTAGATCATGTACTAAATACATTTATTCAGTGGGCTCCTGAACCTAAAGCGCATCCAACACAAGAACGTACAGTTGAAGCAACAGAAGATAACTTCTCTGGTTTCGTATTTAAAATTCAAGCCAATATGGACCCGAAACATCGTGACCGTATTGCTTTCATGCGTATCTGTTCAGGTAAGTATGAAAAAGGTCTGAAAATGAATCATGTGCGTCTGGGTAAAGATATACGGATTAGTGATGCCTTAACGTTCCTCGCAGGAGAGCGTGAACAGCTTGAAGAAGCGTGGCCGGGGGATATTATTGGTTTGCATAACCACGGAACCATCCAAATTGGCGATACATTTACTTCGGGTGAAAATCTACACTTCACTGGTATTCCGCACTTTGCACCAGAAATGTTCCGTCGTGTCCGTTTAAAAGATCCGTTAAAATCGAAACAGCTACAAAAAGGCTTAAAAGAGCTTTCGGAAGAAGGTGCAACGCAGGTATTTATGCCACAAATCAGTAATGATTTGATTGTGGGTGCCGTCGGTGTGCTTCAGTTTGATGTGGTTGCCTATCGCTTGAAAGAAGAATACAAAGTGGATTGTGTTTATGAGCCAGTCAACATTAATACCGTACGTTGGGTTTCATGTGATGATGAAAAGAAATTCAATGAGTTTAAGAAAAAAGCCCATGATCAATTGTCTCTTGATGGCGGTGGTCATTTGACCTACCTTGCACCAAGCCGTGTAAATTTACAGTTGATGCAAGAGCGTTACCCAGATATTCAATTCCGGGCGACGCGTGAACACTAAATAGAATGAAAACTAAAACAGCTTCTTTATGAGGCTGTTTTACTAGGGGGCTGATGACAGTTCATAAATATGTGTCGTCGCAAACATAGACGAAGTGTTAACAGCCGCCCTTAGCATCATTTATATCAATTAATCACTTTAAAAAAAGAGTTGTGAGCATGAACGGGAAAATAGTGGCTACATCCGTGATCGCCATTGGTTTGATACTCAGTGCCTGTGATGCTTCAAAAAAAGAATCCAAAGAGCCGACACAGGAAAAGTCACAAGCTTCTATATTTAAAACAGAGCAAGCAGAAGTGCTACCGTATTTAAATATTCAAGAACAAGAGGCAAAAATTGCCTTACCTTTTTGTGAAACCAAGAATTGTATTGATCTCAGTATTCAAACAGTACATACCGAAGATACTTGGCTTAATGATTGGATTGCCAAGAGTCAAGCCAAGGTGATTCAAGATCAGATTGGTCTGAAACAAAATATGACTTTGCAGCAAGCCATCAATGCTTATGTGAAAAAATCGGATGCATGGCAAGCGGAATTTTCCAAGAATAAAGCCTATGAATTGTCAATGTATACCCGAATCGCCTATCAACGTAATCAGTATGTGCTGATGCAATTAGGCGTGGATAGCAAGCAAGAAGGGATTAATGTTAAAGAGCGCTATTACTTTTTTGTCGCGGATCGTAAAAAGCAGCAAACTGTGGTTTTATTAGATTTAATTCAGCCCAAACAGCAAGCTCACCTGAATAATATTGTGCAGCAGGCGTATCAGAAATGGTTAAAAGAACAAAGTGCTGAAGTTAAACAACAAGCGCCGAAAAAACTGTATTGGGGACAAGCAGATTGGTTTTTTGATCAAGAAGGCGTTGGTTTACATTACCGTACCCATGAAATTGTTAAAGATGGTGCACAACTGGATATTTATTTAAATAAACAACAAACGCAACAGATATTGAAAGTTGATGCTTATCAGAATATGTTCTAGTCATTGGTCGTCAATCCAGATATTTAATGACAGTCAATTTATTAGATAAAAGTTATAGGTCAGAATCATGTTAAAAAATAAAACCATATTTACGATCAGTATTCTTGCATCAATGATGGCATTGAGTGCGTGCCAACCTAAACAAAATGAGCCAAAAGAAGATTCAGTACAGAAACCAGCGATAGTCGAAGCTGAAATTTTAAAATTGACAGGTGATACTGAAAAGTTAGCTTTGGTTCTACCCGAATGTGATGGTAATAGTTGTCCTGAAATTTCGATTGAACGTCTGTCTAGTAACCACGCTTTTATTGATGAGTTGATTGATCAACAAATCTTAAAACAATTAAACCAAATTTTAGATATTTCGCCAAAGTTGCTGAAGGGCAGTAAGGACAGTACGCTCAGCGATCAAGAAGTTGCCGAAAAAGCATTGGCAACTGTTGAAACATCCAAGCAAAAACTGGAAAAACAAGTTGCCCCTTATTTAGTGACATTCTTGGCTTTAGATAAAGAATTAAAAGCTTTAAGTGCTAATCATCAAATTAGTTTGATGATTAAGCCAAAAATTTTAAATGCAAATTTACCTTTGGCGACCGTAGTTTTAAATTCCAGTAGTTATTTGGGCGGAGCACATGGTTCTTCGGCACAGCGCTATTATAATTTTGACCTGAAACAGAAAAAACAAGTTGAGCTCAATGATCTTTTAGCAGCCAATCAAAAAGCCAATTTAGAAAGAAAAGCACATGAGGTTTTTAAAACGTGGGTACTGGAATCCAAATTAGCCAATAGCGTTGAAGAATATGAACAAGCATGGAAATTTACTCTCTCAGATAATTTTTATTTATCTAAACAAGGCTTGGTTTTGCAATATGGCGAATATGAAATTGGTCCTTATGTCGTAGGACTACCACGTTTGATGATTCCCTATGATCAGTTGCAAGGCATACTGAAAAAAGAATATTTACCTCAGGCTGAAGTAAAAGAAGCCGAGGCTGCAAGTGCTGCCACAGTAAATAAAGCCAAACCTTAATGCTTTATTCACTGTTTGATACCCATACCCATTTTGACGTTGCTGATTTTGATCTAGATCGGGAACAATTGGCACGCGCAGCAAAAGCGGTTGGGGTAGAACGCTTAATTTTGATTGGTTTTATCCAATCACGTTTTCAAACTTTGCTACAAAGCCAGCATGATTTAAATCAATTAGATCATGCACCGAAAAGCTATTTAGCCCCAGGTTTACATCCTTTTTATATTGAAGAACATCAACTGTCCCATCTTGCTGATCTGGAAGTTATTTTAAAAACAGAAGAATGTGTGGCAGTTGGAGAAATTGGCTTAGACACCTTTTTTAAACAACACAAGCATCCTGAAACTTTTCAAAAGCAAAAAGATTTTTTCTCTGCACAAATTGAATTGGCTGAGCAGTTTCATAAGCCCGTGCTTTTACATATTCGTAAATCGCATGCTGAAACATTGGCGATTTTGAAACAGCATCAATTTAAATTAGGTGGAATTGCCCATGCTTTTAGTGGTGGAATAGAAGAAGCCAAAGCCTTTATTAAACTGGGTTTTAAAATTGGTGTGACGGGACAAATTACCAATCCGAATGCGAAAAAATTACATGCTGTGGTGCAAGCGATTGGTGCTGAACATCTAGTTTTAGAAACCGACTGCCCAGATATGACACCGCTCTGTTGTCAAAGTTCAACTGAACATCGAACCCGAAATACGCCAGTCAATTTACCGCATGTTTTAATAGGCTTGGCAGAAACACTGTGTCTTGATCCCGATGTTTTAGCAGCGCAGTTATGGCGAAACTCGCTTCAGACTTTACAGCTTAAGTGTTGAAAAAGCGTGGTTCAAAACCTTTTATCTATAAATATTCGTATTTAATTTTAGAGTCTGCTATGAATATTATTGTATTTGACTTGGTCATGATTCTGTCTTTAGTTAATGTTTTATCTGGCTTTTACTCTACAGAATAGTGGCATGGAAAAAACAGACCGATTAGATTAGACCAAGGTATGGTTTTTAGTATGAGATGCTCTTGAGTTGAATGACAAAAGATCGCTTTTTTATTATTAAAACCTATCTATACTATTTTAAAAATCTAAATGAAAAGAATGAGTGAATTATGCAAAGTAATAACCCCATTTTAACTCGGGTAGAAACCCACAGTGATTTTAACGACACGATGACCGTGCAAGGTGCAATTCAAAAATCGATCTTATTAACCGTCATTGCGGCTGTAGTTGGATTATCGCTATTTTTTTATAGCTTCATGACCTTAAATTTATCATTGGCCTATGCCGCGGCAATGGTTGGTGCCATTGGTGGTTTGATATTGGCATTGATCGCTACATTTAAGCCAAATACTGCACCCGTGTTGGCCGTTCCTTATGCCTTGTTTGAAGGGGCATTTTTAGGGGGGATTTCAGTGGTCTTCCAAGTTAAATTCCCAGGTGTACCTTTGCAAGCTTTACTTGCTACGTTTATCACTACCTTGGTGATGTTTGCGTTGTATCGCTTTCAAATTATTCGTGCTACAGAAAAGTTTAAGGCGGTCGTGCTGTCGGCATCTATTGCGATTGCCATTGTTTTTGTGGTGCAAATTGTAATGAGCTTAGCTTTTAGTTCAAGCGTTCCTTACATTTTTGAAAGCAATTGGCTTGGGATTGGTTTTGCTGCATTTGTTGCGGTGGTTGCTTCTTTAAGTTTAATTCTAGATTTTGACCTGATTGAATCATCAGCTGCACAGTATGCACCGAAAGCGATGGAATGGTTGTGTGGTATCGCATTACTCGCGACCTTGGTTTGGATGTACTATTCTTTCCTTCGTTTGCTCAGTTTATTGCAAGGTGATGATTAATCACGCTAAAAGTAAATTGATTTTAGCCTCCAATGCCCCTTGATAAGATTAAGGGGCATTTTTTATGATTTTTACAGAACATATTAAAAAAAGGCGCATTATGCAATTTCGTAAATGCTTTAGACTTGGCATTATGCTTGTAAATTATTTTGAGCGAGATTCACATGGCACAAGGACTATTGGCGGGTAAGCGTTTTTTAATTGCGGGCATTGCAAGTAAGTTATCCATTGCATTTGGTATTGCTCAAGCTTTACACCGTGAAGGTGCTGAACTCGCATTTACTTATCCAAATGAAAAATTAAAAAAACGTGTCGACGATTTTGCTGCACAATTTGGTTCAACTTTAGTTTTCCCTTGTGATGTTGCTGTTGATGCAGACATTGACCAAACTTTTGTTGAATTGGCAAAACATTGGGATGGTTTGGATGGTGTGGTTCACTCTATTGGTTTTGCGCCTGCAAACACTTTAGATGGTGACTTTACTGATGTTACAGATCGTGAAGGCTTTAAAGTTGCACATGACATTAGTGCATATAGTTTTATTGCAATGGCACGTGCTGCAAAGCCATTATTAACCGTTCGCCAAGGTTGCTTACTGACTTTGACTTACCAAGGTTCTGAACGTGTGATGCCAAATTACAATGTCATGGGTATGGCAAAAGCATCATTGGAAGCGGGCGTGCGTTATTTAGCGTCTAGCTTGGGTAGTGAAGGAATTCGTGTAAATGCGATTTCAGCGGGTCCAATTCGTACCTTAGCTGCATCAGGGATTAAATCTTTCCGTAAAATGTTAGATCTTAATGAAAAAGTTGCACCACTTAAACGTAATGTCACCATTGAAGATGTAGGTAATGCTGCATTATTCCTTTGCTCGCCTTGGGCAAGTGGTATTACGGGTGAAATTCTATATGTAGATGCTGGTTTCAATACCGTCGGTATGAGCGCAGATCTCATGGCAGATACTGAATAAGCTTTTTTTCTAACAAAATTAAGCTTTTCTCCTTCTCCCTCTGGGATGAGCAGCATTGCTGCGCAAGGGGGATGAGGGAATTAATAAATAACCTCTCCCTAACCCTCTCCTCTCAGGAGAGGGAATAAATTGAGAATAAAAAAGACCGCAAATGCGGTCTTTTTTAATACAAAAGCAAAGCTAAATTAAGCTTGACCTTCAGCAGCAACTTGAGCACGTTGCATATTCGCTTCGAATTCAGCATCGAAGTTAATCGGGGTAAGAAGCAATTGTGGGAAGCTTCCTTTGGTTACCATATCATTTACAGCTTCGCGTAAGAATGGGAACAAAATATTTGGGCAATATGCACCCAGAATATAAGGAAGACGTTCTTCTTCAACGCTATCTACCAAGAAGATACCCGATTGAGTTACATCTACGATGAATGCTGTTTCACCTGCGTTGTTCGCGTGAACAACCACTTGTAAAGCCACTTCATAATGCGTTGCATCAATTTTTTCTGCAGAAGAAGACAAATTGATATTTAGTTCAGGCTGCCATTCTTTGGTAAATACTTGTGCCCCAGGTACTTCAAAAGAAATATCTTTAGTGTAAATACGCTCTAATGCCAATTGTGGTTGAGCTTGTTGTTCTTCACTCATTCTTTAATCCTTAATTATGAAGAGGTGATTTAATTTAAAGTTTTAAGCCAATAGTTCGTTGAGTTTGCCTTCACGCTCTAAAGCATAAAGTTGGTCAAACCCACCAATGAACTGATCGTTAATAAAAATTTGTGGAACAGTACGGTGATTGGTGCGTTGCATCAATTCCATACGGACTTCAGGCGCTTCATTAGACAAATTAATTTCTTTATAAGCCACGCCTTTACGCTCAAGAAGTTGTTTTGCACGAACACAATACGGGCAAACTGTGGTTGAGTAAATTATTACTTCAGCCATTTAAATTCTCCTTAAGTGAATTATTTGCTTTTAATTAGAGGTAAGCCTTGGGCTTTCCAATTGTTTACACCACCATCTAAACGATAGCTATCAGCATGACCCACTTGTTGTAATGCTGTACCAGCGATTTGGCCTAAGTTGCAAATAAACACCAGTGGGCGATCTGAAGATTTTAACTCTTCAATATGGCTTGTAATTTGGCTATACGGAATATTACGGCTACCACTGATATGACCTTCACGGAAGTCTTTCGCATCGCGTAAATCAATCAGCATGGCATTTTTAGCTTTGACTAAAATACCCAAAGATTGTGCTGAAATTTTACGGCCATTGCGTTGTCCTTCTAAAACGAAGAACAAAACAATCAAGACCCCAAGTGTTCCAAACAAGAAGGGGTGATTCCCCATAAATGCCAACCAACGTTCCACAAGTCACCTAATTACAATTTAAAATTGCGTAGAGTATAGCTCATAAATATGGCGATCAAAATCGCTGCTTCAAGGGCTAAGGGTTAAGAAAAATTAATTTTTTTGCTGTGCTTCAGCAATTTCATCGGTTAAACGTAAATAACTGTCTAAACGACGTTGTAAAATTTCACCTGATTGTGCTGCTTGACGCAAGGCACATTGCTTTTCATGCTTATGGGTACAATTGCGGAATTGGCAATATCCCAGCAGATTTTCAATTTCAGGAAAACCACATTGAACTTTGTCTGGGTTCAAATGCCATAAGCCAAATTCACGAATTCCGGGTGAGTCAATCAGTGCTGAACCTTCGCCAAAAGCAATCAAACGCGTCGAAGTCGTGGTATGTTGACCCAGTGCTGAGTTTTCCGAAATGATATTGGTTTTTTGTGCAGCATCAGGAACGATGGCATTAATCAGTGAGCTTTTCCCAACACCAGACTGTCCGACAAAAGCGACGGTTTCACCAGCCAAGCGATTTGCTAGCGCAGAGATAGCAGAGGCATCACCCGTCGACTGACATTGCATGACTTCATAACCTAAGGCTTGATACTCTTGCATCAGCTTTAAAATCGGATCATTTTCTTTAATTAAATCAGCTTTATTTAACACCAACAGCGCAGGAATTTGGGCATCGGCACACGCCACGATATAGCGGTCAATGAGACTGGGTGCAACTTCCGGGAAGGATGCAAACACAATCACAATTAAACTGACATTGGCTGCCACAGGTTTAACTTTGTGGTAACGGTCTGGGCGTGTCAGGAGTGATTGACGTGGATGAATCGCAGTAATAATACCTAAACCAGTATTTGGATCTGCTTGCCATTTAACCCGATCACCTGTTACCAAGGCTTCTAAATTGGTACGGGTATGACAGCGCCATACACTGCCGATCTCAATCGGCTTCCAAAATGGCTCTGGTTCACCCGATTTGACTTCAGATTTAGTCGGATGCTTTTCGGGAGACGAAAGGGCTTGAACTTCAAGTTGACGACCATAATGCTGTACCACTAAGCCTTCGAGGTCATTTGAAGTGTCGAGTTCTTCTTGACGTGTTTTCTGTTGTTTCTGAATGCGACGTTGTTGCTGTTCAGTTAAACGACGTTTACGAATTAAAGCCATTCATATCCTAAAAAAACCATTAACTAAGGAAGGCAAAAATAGCATGAAGCAGGGTATGAGTTACAGCCAAGTTGCAATAAATTTGCTACTATAGCCGTTTTTAAGCCTAATAAGATTGCACATTTATGAGCAGCACTCCTGATACCCGCCTCATTTGGATTGACCTTGAGATGACAGGTCTAGATACCGATAACGATAGAATTATTGAGATTGCGACCATTGTGACCGATGACAAGCTCAATATTTTGGCGGAAGGTCCTGTGCTAGCGATTCATCAGTCACCTTTGATCCTCAATGCGATGGATGAATGGAATACGCGTCAACATGGTCAGTCTGGTCTGATTGAGCGCGTACGCCGTAGTAAATTAACTGCACAAGATGCAGAACAGCAGACCATCGAATTCTTAAAAAAATGGATCAATCCTAAAGTGTCGCCAATGTGTGGCAACTCAATTTGCCAAGACCGCCGTTTCATGCACCGTTTGATGCCTGAATTGGAACAGTTTTTCCATTATCGTAATTTAGACGTATCTTCGGTAAAAGAATTGGCTAAGCGCTGGCGTCCTGAAATCATGAGCGGTTTGAAAAAGAATGCCTCACATTTAGCGATGGATGATATTCGTGATTCGATTGCCGAATTAAAGTATTACCGTGAATACTTTTTTATTATGAATTAAGGTGTATAGAAAGAGGCTTAAGCCTCTTTTTTTATGAACTAAATTACAAGCTAATTTTTATTTGAATCACATTCTATTTATTCTCTTGAACAGATAGATTATCCGAACAAGACAGAATTTGATAAAATGCGCTGGTATTTTTTTAGCTGTTAGATGACGAATGACTGATCTCCCTCAAGATGATGAATATGAGCGCCGCTTTGCAGGTGTAGAAAAAATTTATGGAGAGGATGCTTTTCGTCAGTATGAACATAGCCATGTCATGGTAATTGGGATTGGTGGTGTGGGTTCTTGGGCGGTTGAAGCTTTAGCGCGAACAGGCATTGCTGAACTGACTCTGATTGATATGGATGTGATTGCAGCATCCAATATTAACCGCCAATTGCCCGCCATGAGTTCGACATTAGGGCGAGAAAAAGTTGAGGTAATGGCTGAGCGTTGTTATTCGATTAATCCGCGTATTAAAATTAATGTGGTCGATGATTATTTAACGCCTGAAAATGTTAAAGAACTTTTAGCCAATCCGCCAGATGTTGTTCTCGATTGCATTGATGATGTCAAAGCGAAACTCGCACTGATGCTACATTGCCGATTTAATAAAATTCCTTTGATTGTTTCAGGTGGAGCGGGTGGGAAGCTTGATCCACTGAAAATTCGGGTAGCAGATTTGTCTAAAACCGAACAAGATCCCATGTTGGCAAAATTACGCAGTCAATTACGCGCCAAAGGTATTTGTAAAAAGAGCAAAGAAAAATTTGGCATTACCTGCGTGTATTCGATTGATAATTCATTTTCAAGCGCAGAGGTTTGTCCAAGTGCGGGCTTACGTTGTGGTGGTTACGGCTCAGCGGTGGTGGTGACTTCAAGTTTTGCCATGGTGGCAGTATCTGAAGTGTTAAAAAAATTGGCTGCGAAAAAACCTAGAATTGAATTGGAAAAGTCATAATAAAACTCAGGAACTGTTGATATTTGAATGTGGAAATAACAATACAAATGTCCTTATCATAAAAAGCACTGCAAATAAGCAGTGCTTTTTTGTGGATGTTTGGCGATTGATTTAAAGCATCATACAGAGCGTATGCTGAGTTTAAGTTTTCCAAACACCTAGCATCGATTCTAGAATCTTGCTCAAAAATCAAAGTCCAAAATAATAAGCACAGATACAAATGACAATGGTTAACAAAATTAGTTTAATCACCCCCGATGCACCGACTTTGTGTGAAGTATGCACGGTGTGGGTTTTTAAATTTTGTGCCGTGTGGGGTGCTGAATGAGCACCATCTAAAGGATTGGCAACTTCGACAGGGGTTAGTTTTGCAGACTGATAATGATTGGCAACTTTAATAATAAATTTTGCCGTTAAGTCATCTAGTTTTTGTGAAAAATGACGCAGATTCAGTTGTTCTTCAGGTGTGAGTTCACTGCCATCAGCATGATGAGGATGTTGTAGTTTGTGCTGAATATGGCTTGATAATGCATCTAAACGATGTAGTGTTGTATGTGCATAATCTGCTTGATACTCGGTGGGTAGTAACGGGAGATACTTACTTTCTGCTACAGGTGAGCTATCGACACTGTCTAGGTTAGGTGGAGTGATTCCGTAATAAGGGAAATCTCGGTTTGCAGGTTCCGTAAAGCCTTGAACAAATTTGCTCTCGAACAATTCATTGTTGGTATAAAGCTGAATATCATCCCAATTTGGCTGTTGTAAATCGGCATCTACACGTTTTGCCAGTTTTGGATTCAGCTCAAAACGCCAAAATGTTTCCTGACGGCATTGTTCTTGTTGTAGTTTAGGCACTTCATAGTCATGGTCAGCGCTATACCATTCTGCCAATTCTTTGCCAAAGATCCATGCGGTTTTTTTATGCTGTTCATGACTGATAATAATATGCGGAATCTGTAATAGCTCTACATTGGCATTTGGATTTTTTTCATCATTTAAAAGGCTTGAGCTGTGTAAGCTAATACGCTGTGTGCCTTGTTTTTTCAGTGCTTCTAGCCAAACTTGAAAATGTTGCGCAAGTAAATGCTGTGACAAAAGATCACGGAAATGCAAGTTATGTTGGTTAAAAATGGCATGTTGTACCCAATGATTAAAGCTTAAATTTTGCTTCAGATACTCATTACCATAGGTCACTAAAGTCAGTTGTTGTTTCCAAATTTGATCGAGAGCCATTGTTATTGATCTCATGAATATTGGCTTTATCTTATCCTTTTTATAAATCCGGATGCTAATCTAATTTTCCTGTACTGGGAACTTCATCAATACGTTCAAAAACTGTTAGAATATGGGGTTTTATTATATTTTTAAATTGTTGCTTTGAGAGTTATTATGTCACTGGAAGCCCTGACCACTGAAGCGCTCGCTGCGATTGCAGCAGCTCAAGACCTTGCTACACTCGATCAAGCCCGAGTGCAATTTACAGGGAAGAAAAGCCAGCTCGCGGAACAATCGAAAGCTTTAGGCAAGATGGACCCTGAAGAACGTAAAGTTTTTGGGGCAAAAATTCACGCTGTTCGTGAAGCTATTACTGGTGCATTAACGACACGCCAAGCGGAACTACAAAAAGCTGCACTAGAACAAAAACTTGCTAGCGAAGTGATCGACATTACCTTGCCAGGTCGTGGTCAAAGTGTGGGCAGTATCCATCCTGTGACTCAAGTGCAGGAACGTATTTGTCAATTCTTTACCAAAGCAGGTTTTACTGTTGCGACTGGTCCAGAAGTTGAAGATGATTATCATAACTTTGAAGCATTGAATATTCCGGGGCATCATCCAGCACGTGCGATGCATGACACCTTCTACTTTGATGTGAATCATTTATTGCGTACACATACTTCTGGTGTGCAGATTCGTACCATGGAAACGCAACAACCGCCTATTCGTATTGTTTGTCCGGGCCGTGTATACCGCTGTGACTCAGACCAAACCCATTCTCCAATGTTTCATCAAATTGAAGGTTTATACATCGCTGAAAATACCAGCTTTGCAGAACTTAAAGGTTTGTTGATCAATCTGTTAAATGAATTTTTTGAAAAAGATTTAACCGTTCGTTTCCGTCCATCTTATTTCCCATTCACAGAGCCAAGTGCTGAAGTGGATATCATGGATGAACGTGGTCGTTGGTTAGAAGTTTTAGGTTGCGGTATGGTGCATCCAAATGTACTTCAAGCAGCAGGCATAGATCCTGAAAAATATAAAGGTTTTGCTTTTGGTCTAGGTGTGGAACGTTTTGCAATGCTTCGCTACGGTGTGAATGATTTGCGTATGTTCTTCCAAAATGATGTGCGTTTCTTACGCCAATTTGCTTAAACAAATTTAGACCTCTCCCTGACCTCTCTTAAAAGGAGAGGGGCTGTCCAAGCAGGACACAGGGTTCTCCCCCTTTGAAAAAGGGGGAGAGGGGGATTTAAAAAATTGATTTATAGGTTTTTAACGAAATGAAAATTAGCGAAAATTGGTTACGCACGTGGGTAAACCCTGCCGTTGATAGCGAAACTTTATCTGACCAACTCACCATGCTTGGTTTAGAAGTCGATGAGATGATTCCAGCCGCGAAGCCTTTTACAGGTGTGGTGGTGGGTGACGTTTTAACTGTAGAACAACATCCAGATGCAGATCGTTTACGTGTCACTACCGTGAACATTGGTACAGCTGAAACCTTACAAATTGTCTGTGGTGCGCCAAACGTGCGTGTCGGGATGAAAGCCCCAGTTGCAACGATCGGTGCTGTATTACCGGGTGATTTCAAAATCAAAAAAGGCAAACTGCGTGGTATTGAATCACAAGGCATGCTTTGCGGTGCTTCTGAAATTGACCTTGAAGATAAAATTGATGGTCTGTTAGAACTACCAAACGATGCACCTGTTGGTATCAACATCCGTGAATATCTCAATCTTGATGATCACGTGATTGACATCAGCATCACACCAAACCGTGGCGACTGTTTCAGTATTCGTGGTATTGCGCGTGAAATTTCGGTGATTAACCAGTTGGCTGTAACTGAACCTGTCATTACAGCGGTTGCTGCAACAATTAGCGATGAGAAAAAAGTTGTCGTTGATACCGATGGTTGCCCTCGTTATTTAGGACGTGTGATTAAAAATGTGAATACCAAAGCAGCGACTCCAGCATGGATGGAACAGGCTTTAGCTCGCTCAGGTATGCGTCAGCACAGTATTTTAGTTGATATTACCAACTACGTACTGATTGAATTGGGTCAACCTTTACATGCATTTGATGGTACGAAAGTTCAGGGTGCTGTCCATGTTCGTCAGGCAACTGCTGCAGAAAAACTTATTTTGCTCAATGAACAAGAAGTTGAATTGACTGAAAATGTGATGGTCATTGCCGATGATGAAAAAGCATTGGCGATGGCAGGCATTATGGGTGGCTTGTCTTCATCTGTAACAGATGAAACCACTGAAATTTTCCTAGAATCAGCATTCTTTGCACCGCTTGCAATTGCAGGTCGTGCCCGTCGCTATGGTCTGCATACCGATGCATCACAACGTTATGAACGTGGTGTAGACTTTGAATTGCCAATCATTGCGATGAATCGTGCATCACAATTGATTGCAGAATTAGCGGGTGGTGAATTCGGTCCGATTACGGTTGCAGAAAAACTGGAACTTTTACCTACACGTGAAGCAATTGAACTTAAACAAGTACAAGTCGATCAATTGTTGGGTTATGCCGTTGAAAGTGATTTTATTGCGGACGCACTACAACGTTTAGGTTGTATCGTGACGGTAAAAGCATCAGGTGAGTGGAGTGTTATTCCTCCATCACACCGCTATGATATGGCAATTTATCAAGACCTGATTGAAGAAGTTGCTCGTATTCACGGTTATGACAACATTCAAATCAGTCTACCTGTGATTGATGTGAAATTAGCCAAACATCAAGATCAGTTTGAATTACCTCAGCTGCGTCAAACATTGGTGACTTTAGGTTATCAAGAGGCAATTAGCTTTAGCTTTGCCGATGCCAAGCTTGAAAAGCAACTCAATCCGAATGTGAATCCATTGATGTTGGCAAATCCAATTTCAAGTGAATTGGCTGCAATGCGTTCAACGTTGTTATCTAGCTTGATTCCATGTGTACAGTACAATATCAATCGTCAGCAAAGTCGTGTGCGTTTCTTTGAGCTGGGTTTACGTTTTGATTATCAAGATGCAACAAGTATTCATGATTTAAAACAAATCCCGACTTTAGCGTTAATTGCAGTTGGTGCTAAAACTGCTGAATCTTGGCATGCTAAAGTGCAGCCGATGAATTTCTTTGATCTAAAAGGTGAAATTGAAGAAATTTTAGCAGCGGGTCGTGTCGAAGTTGAGTATGTGCGTTCAGAGCGTGAATGGTTACACCCAGGTCAATCTGCTGAAATTTTAGTGAATGGCAAATCTATCGGTTACCTAGGTCGTTTACACCCATCTTTAGAAGATGAGCTAGATTTAGGTGTCACTTGGGTGGCAGAACTTGATCAACAGGCTGTTTTGCAAACTTATGTATCTAATTTTACAGAATTATCACGATTTCCATCGGTAAGACGTGATATTGCGCTTTTAATTAGTGATAAGATTAATGTTAGTGAAATTCAGCAACTTATCGAAAAAACGGGTGGAGAGCTGTTAGACTCAACTTGGTTATTCGATGTGTACACTGGACAAGGTGTTGAAGAAGGTAAACGCTCACTGGCATTTGCAATTCTTTGGCAGCATCCAACCCGTACACTTGAAGATGCTGAAATCAAATCCGGTATGGACAATATCCTACAAGTGTTGGAAAACACTTACCAAGCGACATTGAGGGCTTCATGACAGCATTAACAAAAGCAGAAATGGCTGACCATTTAAGTGAGCTCACGAGTTTAAACCGTCGTGAAGCAAAACAAATGGTCGAGTTGTTCTTTGATGAGATTAGCCAAGCGCTCATCTCGGGCGAGCAAGTTAAACTTTCAGGTTTCGGTAACTTTGAGTTGCGTGATAAACGTCAACGCCCAGGACGAAACCCGAAGACGGGTGAAGAAATTCCGATTTCTGCACGTCGTGTGGTGACCTTCCGTGCTGGTCAGAAATTTAGACAGCGCGTTGGAAATGAGCAGATCGATTGATCTGCTTTTTTATTATTTAATTTTAATAGATTAAGTTACTGGTCTAGAAAATAGAGAGGTAACGACATTGAGTAATATGAAAAAATTATTTTGAATAATGATTATTATAAGGTGCGATATTTAATGAATGCAAAATGTGTTTTGAACACAGCATAAATGCTAAGAATGTTTTTATTCATATTATATTTTTAGAGTGATAAAAAAGAGAGCCAAAGGCTCTCTTTTTTTACTGTCTAATCTTAAAGATTAGTGAGCAGCAGAAGCAGCAACTTCAGCAGCAGCATCAACAGCTACAGAAGCAGCAGCTACAGCTTCAGAAGCAGCATCAACAGCTACAGAAGCAGGAGCAGCTTCAACAACAGCAGCAGAAGCAGCAGCTTCAGCTTCAGAAGCAGCAGCTACAGCTTCAGAAGCAGCAGCTTCAGCAGCAGGAGCTTCTTCAGTTTTTTTAGCACAACCAACGAAAGCTAAAGTAGTAGCAACTGCAGCAGCAATAGCGATTTTTTTGAATAACATGGCATCACTCTCTAAATATGAGATTAAAAAAAACCCTTGTTAGCCTGTTGATTGCTTTTATTCTGCCTAATATTTTTTAGGTAGTAATAATAATGCAGAGACAGTCTAACTGGTCTGCGAATATGCTATCACTGCGCATTTTTAAATACTACTGGTTTGATTAAAAAAAAGACTAAAAAAGTAGATTTTCCTTCCATTCTTTAACAGAAAATAACAATCAATTATGAAGTTTGTATTGGAGAAGTACTAAATAACTTCCTAAAATTTATACACTTTTTTATATGATTATTTTATTTATCATTAACTTGCAATTTAATTTACATAAAATCGATGGGAGTGTGTTTTTATGTAAGCAAGGTCAACCAAATAAAAAAGCCATCGTTATAGATGACTTTTTTATCAATAAATAGAGGGGGAGGATACTTTAGCTTGTTGCTTTACGCTTCATCTGATCAAAGAAATCATCATTGGTTTTGGTTTCTTTCATACGATCCAACAAAAATTCCATTGCAGCCAATTCATCCATCGGATGTAAAAGCTTACGAAGAATCCATACTTTACGTAGATTATCTTCGCTCATCAGGCGTTCTTCGCGACGAGTACCTGACTTTTTGATGTTCATTGCAGGGAATACGCGTTTTTCAGAAATACGACGATCCAGTGTGATTTCTTGGTTACCGGTACCTTTGAATTCTTCGTAGATCACGTCATCCATCTTACTGCCCGTTTCAATTAAAGCAGTTGAGATAATAGTCAGTGAACCACCTTCTTCAATATTACGTGCTGCACCAAAGAAGCGTTTTGGACGTTCTAGTGCATGTGCATCTAAACCACCGGTCAAAACCTTGCCAGAAGAAGGGATAACGGTGTTATAAGCACGTGCCAGACGTGTAATAGAATCCAGTAAAATCACTACATCTTTACGATGTTCAACCAGACGTTTTGCTTTTTCAATCACCATTTCAGCCACTTGGACATGACGTGCAGGTGCTTCATCAAATGTTGATGCAACCACTTCACCACGAACAGTACGTTCCATTTCGGTTACTTCTTCAGGACGTTCGTCAATTAGAAGTACGATAAGGAACACTTCAGGGTTGTTACGAACAATCGACTGAGCGATGGTTTGTAGCAACATGGTTTTACCCGCTTTTGGCGGAGCAACAATAATTGAGCGTTGACCTTTACCAATTGGTGCAACCAAGTCAACCACACGTGAAGTTAAATCTTCAGTTGTACCGTTACCTAATTCCATAATTAATTGTTCAGTTGGGAACAATGGCGTTAAGTTTTCGAATAAAATTTTGTTACGTGAATTTTCTGGTGTGTCGTAGTTAATTTGATTCACTTTTAATAAAGCAAAATAACGTTCGCCTTCTTTAGGTGGGCGAATTGTTCCTGTAATGGTATCGCCAGTACGTAAGTTGAAGCGACGAATTTGAGATGGGCTGATATAAATGTCATCAGGGCCTGCAAGATAAGAACCTGCTGCAGAGCGTAGGAAACCAAAACCATCAGATAGAATTTCTAGAACACCATCACCAAAGATCTCTTCGCCATTCATTGCATGGCGCTTTAAGATGGCAAAAATGATGTCTTGCTTACGGTTACGCGCCATTCCTTCTAGGCCCATAAACTCAGCAATCTTGATGAGTTCGCCAATCGGTTTTTTCTTGAGTTCAGTTAAATTCATAGGTGGTCAGATAGAATCAAAATTCTGGAATACAGATGAGAAAAGGGAGCAACATTCAGCCGCTTACACGTAATAAAAATAACGTAATTGTATTTGCACAATAACAATTCAGGGGTCTGATTCATTGTTTCGAAGAATAAAGTGTAAAACAATATATGTTGCCGAGCGGCGATCTTATGTGTTGTGTCTTGTAAGAAAATGCTGGATTGGAAAATCCTTTATTCCTTGAATATGTAATATAAGAGGTAATATCTTTTTTGTCAATTTATAGACGAAAAAAATACGCTATCTTTGGATAGCGTATTATATCAAATTGCGCTGTTTTGAATTAGATATTTTCTTCAATAAAAGCAGTCAATTTAGATTTTGGTGCAGCACCGACTTGTTGCGCGACGACTTCACCATTTTTGAACATCAATAGGGCAGGAATGTTACGAATGTTGTAGTTGACTGCAGTCGCTTCGCAAGCCGTAACATCAACTTTAACAATTTTAACTTTACCTTCGAATTCTGTAGAAAGTACTTCTAATACAGGGGCAATTGCTTTACATGGTGCACACCAGCCTGCCCAAAAATCGACAAGTACAGGAACGTCAGATTGTAAAACGTCAGCTTCGAAGTTCGCATCAGTTGTGTTTACGATATTGCCAGACATGGATATGCTCCAAAAATTTTAAATAGTTCTATAACGAGAAGTATTACATAGCCTTGTTTAACTATGTAGTGCGATATGTAAATTTTCAAACATTATAGTGAGTTTGTCTAATTGATGCTCACGATATTGATCATCGTGTCCTACAATTATACTTTTGACTAAAAAATTAAAAACTCCTGCATTTGTGTTTATAAATGGCTTTTAAATTGCATGTATGTGAATTACTCTAAGCATAATTCTTATAGGTTCGTTTGAATAATGTCTGATTTTTTGATTGATGAAGAGTTACTTGCTGCCATCGATATGGGGTCGAACAGTTTTCACCTTGCTATTGCCCGTGTAGATCATGGCGAAGTAAAAAAGGTGGCTTCAATGTCAGAAAAAGTACAATTGGCAGCCGGTCTGGATGAAAATAAAAACTTAACTGAAGCCGCGCAGCAGCGTGGATTGGCATGTCTTGCGCGTTTTGTCGGGCGTTTAAGTTCAGTACAAGCCAATCGTATGCGAATTGTGGCAACCAATGCTCTGCGTCAGGCCAAAAATGGGCATGAATTTATTCAAAAAGCGGCAGAAATTTTACCTAAACCGATTGAAATTATTGCCGGTCGTGAAGAGGCGCGTCTAATTTATTTAGGCGTATCGCACACCATGGCGAATAGCGGCCGTCGTTTAGTGATTGACATTGGTGGAGGTTCTACCGAGCTAATTATTGGCGAAGAATTCGAACCCATTCATACTGAATCTTTGCAAATGGGTTGCGTCGCTTTTACCAAAGCCTATTTTAGTGATGGCGAAATCAATCAGAAGAATTTTGATAAAGCGGTTGTTGCTGCGCGTAAAGAGCTTTCTGGCATTGCCAATACCTATAAAACAGCAGGCTGGGATACAGCTGTCGGCTCAAGCGGCACCATTAAAGCATGTCGTCAAATTACCATCAATATGGGGTGGAGCGATGAGCAAGAAAATTTAACCCGTGAAGGTTTAGAAAAGCTCAAAGAAAAATTACTTAAATTTAAAGATATTTCTGAAGTCGATTTTGATGGCTTAAAAGAAGATCGTCGAGCAGTTTTGCCAGCTGGGGTTGCCATTTTATATGCTGTGTTTGATGTACTTGAACTGGATAAATTAGTTTATTCCGATGGTGCACTTCGTGAAGGCGTGATGTATGACTTGCTGGGGCGTTTTCAGCATGAAGATATCCGAGATCGAAGTGTTCAAGCTTTAATGGGACGCTATAACGCCGATCCTAAGCAAGCTGAACGTGTGGTGAAAACAGCGCAGCACTTATTTGATAGTGTCGCTAATGCTTTGAATTTAAACAGCGAAGACAGTGATTTACTGCGCCGCGCTGCATATTTGCATGAAATAGGTTTGGCCATTAGTCACGGGGGTTATCATCGTCATAGTGCATATTTATTGCAACATTCTGATATTGCCGGCTTCTCACAAATTGATCAAAACCATCTTTCACATTTAGTGGCACATCATCGTCGTAAGTTACGCAGTGACAGTCGAGTCGATGTGATGAAGGTGGGGGGTAGCAAATTAGTTTATCTTTGTCTATTGCTTCGTCTCGCAGTTTTACTCAATCATAGTCGTAGCGATGAGATGCTTCCTGCCATTGAATTAAGTGTCGGCAATGAGCAACAATGGCAACTCAGTGTTTCTGGCGATGCCAAACAATGGCCTTTGCTTGTAGCAGACTTGCACGATGAGCAAGTGCAGTTCAAGCATTGGGATATTGAATTGAATATTCAGTCGGAACAATTTATCTATTAACAAGTGATTGGTTAACAAGTGATTGTTAATTTAGGGAATGGTTGACCTATGAAAAATAAAGCTGCTCAATCTAAAGCATGGACAACGGTTCAAATTGCACGTCATCCTGAACGTCCGCAATTTTTGGATTATGTTGGTGAAATCTTCACTGAATTCGATGCTTTACATGGAGATCGGGTGTTTGGTGATGATGGTGCAATGATCGGTGGCTTGGCACGTTTTAATGGTCAGCCAGTCATGATTGTTGGACAACACCGCGGTCGTAGTACGCGTGAAAAATTGCAACATAACTTCGGGATGAGTAATCCAGAAGGCTACCGTAAATCGCAGCGTTTACTGGATATGGCAGAACGATTTAATCTACCTGTGTTTACTTTTATTGATACGATGGGTGCATATCCAGGTGTAGGTGCAGAAGAACGTGGTCAAGCCGAAGCGATTGCGACCAGTCTTGCACAACTTTCAAGTTTAAAAGTACCTGTGATTGCAACGGTACTTGGTGAAGGGGGCTCAGGTGGTGCACTCGGTATTGGTGTCGCAGATCGCGTGATTATGTTGTCTCACAGCATTTATTCTGTAATTTCACCTGAAGGCTGTGCTTCTATTCTTTGGAAAACAGCTGAAAAAGCTGAACAAGCCAGTGAAGCATTAGCATTGACTGCTGAAAAACTCAAAAAAATGGGTATTGTGGAATATGTAGTTGATGAAGGTGCAGGTGCACATTTGCAACCTGAACAAGTCATGCAAGCACTTAAAGAGGTTTTACAGCAAGCTTTAGAAGAATTGCAACCAATGGAAGCGAATGAACGATGCGAAGCACGTTACCAGCGTTTAATGAAGTTTGGCAGCGACAATTTAGGTCTGATGTCTTAAAACAGGAACAACAGTTTCCTGAAAATACCTGCTTTTTAATTGGATGTAGTGGTGGCATGGATTCCATGTTGCTGCTGCATCTGATGTCTTATTTATACCCTGAAAAAATCCGTGCCATATATATCGACCATCAATTACAAACGCTCAGTGCCAGTTGGGGTGCATTCGTCTCTGATCAATGTGCTGCGTTGAATATTCCTTGCATTGTGGAAGCGGTAAATGTGCAGTCTGGAAATCTAGAACAACAAGCCCGTGAAGCACGTTATCAAGCCTATCTAAAGCATTTAAAACCCAATGAAATTTTAGTTTTAGCCCATCATCAGCAAGATCAAGCGGAAACGTTAATCTTGCGTTTACTTTCTGGTACAGGGGTACAGGGTTTATCTGCTATGAAAAAAGTGGATATTCGAGAGCAATTTACTCTTTGGCGACCGCTCTTAAATACTTCTCGTGAGCAGATTTGCCAATGGTCAGCACAGTTAGATGTGCAAAATATTGAAGATCCAAGTAATTTGAATACCGATTATGATCGGGCATGGTGTCGTCATGAATTGTGGCCAATGCTACAAAATCGCTATCCGAAAATGCAACAAGCCTTAGGTCGTACCAGTTATTTAATGCAAGATGCAGATGAAATTCTGCAAGATGTTTTGCAGCAAGATTTAGCATTTTGCGGAACAGTAGCTGAACTTGATTTAAAAAAATTGTCTCAATTATCTACCGCTCGTCAAAGACAGCTTTTATCTGCATGGATGAAAGGGCAGGAGACTTATCGACCTAATTTTGGAATGGTTGAACGCTTGCGGTATGAAGTGATTGAGTCCAAGTTGGATGCGCAAGCGGCTTTGCATTGGAATCAACATTATTATCTGCGTTATCAGCAAAAACTTTTTCGTTTAAGTTTGGATGAATATCTTGCTGAGAAAAATCAATCGGATACTTTAGTTGTAACGATTCAAGTACAATTAAATCAAAATATTAAAGTTCTTTCAGGGCAGTATCTTGCTGAACCTAACAAAATAGGATTATCAGCATCCTTATTGGGTAAAACATTAAGTTTGGTGCTGCGCCAAGGTGGAGAAAAAATTTATTTACATGGACGAGTGGGGAGTTGGCCATTAAAAAAAGCTATTCAAGAAGCACAAATTTTTCCTTGGCAGCGTCATACAATTCAAATATTAAGCATAGATAATGTTATGCTTGGTGTTTTTACGCCACAAGGGTTTTGGTTGGCTCAATCTGAATATTGTGAAGTCGGTGGTTGGCAACCAAATTTGATCTCTTAGTTAAAAAATTCTACGTCGAGTATGATTTATGAGTGCAGCTTTAAATTGTAATATTTGTTTTATTGGTGGCGGTAATATGGCTCAAGCCTTAATTGGCGGGTTAATTTCACGTGGTTTGCCTCCAACACGTATTACAGTTTCTGATCCGGTCGAAAAAGTACGTCTTTTATTACAAGAAAAAGATGTCTGTGTGACCGATGATAATATTGCTGCCATTCGTGATGCCGATATCGTCCTTTTTGCGGTGAAACCACAGGTATTGGCCAGTGTATTAAAACCACTCAAAGGTTTGTTTGAAGGCAAATTGGTCATGTCGATTGTTGCTGGTGCTGAAATTGCAACCATTGCAACGCTTTTAGCAACAGATCGAATTGTTCGTGTGATGCCGAATACACCTGCTTTGGTGCAAACAGGCGCACATGGTCTGTATGCGACTGAAGCGGTTGACACAAAAGACCGTGAGCTTGCAAGCCAAGTTCTAGCTGCAACAGGTTTAACCCTTTGGGTAAATTCAGAAGCACAGATTGATGCAGTTACGGCCGTATCTGGTTCTGGTCCTGCATATTTCTTCTATATGATGGAAAGCATGATTCGTGCAGGTAAAAACTTAGGTCTGGATGAAAAAGTAGCGACAGCGCTGACTTTACAAACGGCCTTAGGTGCTGCACAAATGGCGATTACCAGTGCAAATACACCTGCGGAATTACGTAAAAATGTAACTTCACCAAATGGTACTACTCAAGCTGCACTTGAAGTTTTTGATCGTGCACAAATTTCTCAAAATATTCAGGCTGCTTTGGCTGCAGCACAAAAGCGCAGCCAAGAACTTGCTCAAGAGCTAAGTGAAAGTAGCAAATAACTCGTTTTTATTTAGGAAAGTTCCAGTATGGGTGCAAACTCTGCGCTGATTTTTGGCATTATCATTAACGTAGCGATTTTGCTCGTATTCTTTCGTTTTCTCATGCAGTTGGCAGGGATAAATGCTTATAACCCAGTAGTGATGTCTACGGTTAAAGCAACGAAAATAGTGGATGTCTTTGGTCGTATTTTTCCAACGGTAGCAAAAGGTCGTGTCAATTTAGCGGCTTTGGCTTTGCTGTTGGTTTTATATTTACTTAAAATTTTTGGTGTCATGTATTTGTCAGGTGCTATGCCGAATAGTCCTGTACATTTGCTGATTTTAACGTTTGTCACCATGATCCAAGACTTGATTCGCTTCTGTCGGTATTTGATTTTTGCGACGATTATTTTAAGTTGGGTCGTGATGTTTACCCAAACTCGATCGCCTTATATCGAAGTAATTCAAGAGCTTGCGGAACCATTACTGGCACCGTTTCGTCGTATTTTGCCAAATATGGGTATGATTGATTTATCTCCAATTGTTGCATTTTTAGCTTTGTATGTTGCTGAAATTATCATGAATGAAGTGGCGATTGCACTTCTGACAGGGCTTTAAACTCTAAGCAATAAAAAAGGACTCTATTGAGTCCTTTTTTATTGCTTAGATGAAACTCCCTCTCCTTATAGGAGGTGAGAATCTTCAGAATATATTCCTCACCGCCTAAAAGAAGGAAGGAACTGTCCCTATTTTAAAGAAAAGTCAAAAAAGGTGCTTTTAATGCGCCTCATCCCAATTCATACCTTTTCCAACTTCAACAATCAGCGGAACTGAAAGTTTTACCACCGATTGCATCACTTCAGCCAATTTAGTTGCCAGTTCATCAGCAATATCGGCATCGACTTCAAATACCAATTCATCGTGTACCTGTAATAACATTTTCGCTTGATCTTTCGGTAATATTTTATCGACTTCAATCATCGCCATTTTAATAATGTCAGCAGCACTTCCTTGTAGTGGGGCATTGATTGCCGCACGTTCAGCACCTTTACGGATCATCATATTGCGTGCATCAATATCAGGGGTGTATAAACGGCGACCTGAAATCGTTTCGACAAAACCTTGTTCCAAAGCCACTTGACGAGTGCGTTGCATATACTCATAAATGCCCGGATAACGATGGAAATATTGTTTGATATAGTCCTGCGATTCTTGACGGGTAAAGCCCAACTGACGAATCAAACCAAACTCAGACATACCATATAACAGACCAAAATTGACAGCTTTAGCTTGACGGCGTTGGTCATGTGTTACATCTTCAAGTTCAATGCCTAAAACTTCAGCGGCTGTACGACGATGCACATCTTGTCCATGATTAAAGGCATGCACTAAAGCATCATCTTGAGAAAAATGCGCCATTAAACGCAGTTCGATTTGTGAATAATCGGCTGCAAGCAGCACACGACCTTTAGGTGCAACAAAAGCCTTACGAATTTGACGGCCAATTTCTTCACGGACAGGAATGTTTTGTAAGTTTGGATCGGTCGATGATAAGCGACCAGTTGCTGTAAGTGCTTGATGATAACTGGTATGGACACGGCCACTGTCATTGTTGGCCTGTTTTTGTAGACCATCCGTATAGGTGTTTTTAAGTTTTGAAAGACCGCGGTATTCCAAAATTAACGCGGTAATGGGGTGATCAATTTTTTCTAAAATACTTTCACTGGTGCTGTATTGTCCAGTGGCAGTTTTCTTGCCGCCTTTTAATCCTAGCTTATCAAACAGGATCTCACCGACTTGTTTTGGCGAGCTGACATTAAAACTTTGTCCTGCCAATTCGGTAATTTGATTTTCTAAATTTTGAATGGCATTTGCAAAATCTACCCCTAATTGATCGAGGAATTTTAGATCAAGCTCAATGCCATTTTCTTCCATAATGGTTAGAACACGGGCAACAGGCATTTCAATATTATGCAAAATATTGTCGAGTTCAGGTACGGTTTTTAATTTTTTCGACAATACTTCATATAAGCGATAAGTCACATGCGCATCTTCAGCAGCATAATGCGCAGCGATTTCAATCTCAATTTGATTAAAGGTTTTTTGTTTCACGCCTTTGCCCGCTACTTGTTCAAAGGTGGTGGTCAAATGACTTAAATATAAACGTGCAACATCATCCATGCCGTGACGCGTTGCCACAGAGTTGAGAACGTAAGAGGCAAGCATGGTGTCGAAATACCAACCTTGTAATTCAATCCCATGATTCTGCAAGATATGTGCATCATATTTTAAATGATGGCCAATTTTTTCAACGGCAGCATCTTCTAAAATCGGTTTGATTTGCGCGAGAACCGTTTCACGGTTGAGTTGTTCGGGAGCGCCTTCATAGTCATGGGCAAGGGGAATGTAATAGGCATCATGGGCATCAAATGCTACCGAAAAACCGACCATTTCAGCAATACGATAATCCAAACTGGTGGTTTCAGTGTCAAATGCAAAACGTTTTTCACTGCTAAAACGCTGAAAAAGTTTATCCCAGTCTGCTTGGCTTAAAACGGTATGGTAAGTCGCTTGTCCCAATTGATCATCGACACTGGTCATGTCAGCTTGATCTTCAGTTTCAATAGTTTCTTCTTTACGTGCAGATTTTTCAATCACTTTTGATGTTTGCTTGTAGACCGAACTATTTGGATTATTTGGATGGTCTAAAGACTGTAATTGGTTACGAAATTCAAGTTCGGTATAAAGCTGACGTAAGGCTTCAACATTGGGATCAACCAGTTTTAAATCGTCATAAGTGAGATTTAAATCTAGGTCAATCACAATACTGGCAAGTTGATGATCGAGGGTAATACCTTCAACATTGTCTTTAATATTTTGACCAACTTTACCTTTAATTTGATCGACATTTTCTAAAATTCCACCGATGGAACCATATTCGGTCAAAAGTTTAGCAGCCGTTTTTGCGCCTACACCGGGTACGCCTCGAATCCCATCGGAAGCATCACCCATCAGAGTTAAATAATCGATAATTTGATTCGGCCAAACTCCGAATTTCTCAAAGACCCCATTAACATCCATTGGCTTATCTTTAAAGCTGTCTTCTAAAGTCACTTTGTCGGTGACCAGTTGCGCCATGTCTTTGTCGCCGGTGGAAATGAGCACTTGATGACCTGCTTTTTCAGCACGTTTGGCCAGTGTTCCAATCACGTCATCGGCTTCAGCACCCGGCAGGGTGTACAAAGGAATGCCTAAAGCACGAATCAGATTGTGCAGATAAGGAATCTGTTGAGAAAGTTCCTCAGGCATACTTGGACGATCACCTTTGTAAATCGGTGAAAGGATATGTCGGAAAGTGGGTTCTGGCGTATCAAAAATCACTGCCATATGGGTCGGTTGAATACGACGCATCAATTTTTGAATTGCAGAAATCGCACCACGAATTGCGTTGGTCTGTAAACCCGTAGAAGTGGTTAGTGGTGGCAGTGCATGGTACGCACGAAATAAAAAATATGAGCCATCGACCAAAACAAATGGTGGCATTGCAAGATTCCTAATTCAAATAACGAGCTTATTGTACGTGATTTTACCGCTGATCACAGGCACATCATGCAAGATGCGTGTTACCGAATATCTGATGAATGCTTAAAAATCAAAGTTGGAGCTGTTGTATGATCAATTCATCAGGATGCAGAGAAAGACAAGATGCACAAAGGGCAGAGCGAAATCCGGATGATTTGGCTGATGGTACTGATTATTGTCGGTGTAGGGGCGTGGTTTTTTAAACTACAGATATTTACTTATTTGTGTGGCTTAGCCTTTGTCATGAGTGTGATGCAGTATGTCGATACGCTGCAAACACCAGCCACCCAGATTGCGACAGAGACGCATATTTCATTGCAAGAAACCTCAAAAGTTCCGCTCTATCTTGCATCCATTATTGCGCTTGTCGGTGGGGCAATGGATTGGGGTTTGGTTGTCGGTGCAGGGATTACGGCTTGGATTTTTTTCTTTCTACGCTGGTTGCGGCGTTTAGAAGGGTTGTTAAATCAAGTCCAAATGCGAGTACAACAAGTTCAAACCACGACTTATGCTGCTATTGAACAGATATCCTATACAGAACCACCTGAATTAGCAGCGACATCAAATTCGATCAGTCTGGTTGATCAGTTCAGGCAATGGATATTTCAGGGTAATCCTGTTTTAAAAGTTGCCATCTTGGTACTGATTATTGGCATCGTGTTATTGCTACGTTTTGCCACCGAACATTGGCAGTTGAGTTTGGCGTTGAAACTGGCGATTGTTGCAAGTGTAAGTGGTGCAGTGACTGCATTGGGGCATGGATTACAGGCTAGAAACCGCAGTTTTGCTTTGGCTTTAGAAGGTTTAGGTTTAGCGGCATTATTTTTGACCTTATTCTTTGCTTATTACAATGGGGTAATTTCGACTTTAGGGATCGCAGCATTGTGCTTTGCGGTCATTATGGGCGTAATGCTCACATTAAGCTTAAAGCAGCAATCGATTGAATTGGCACTCATGGCCATGATCATTGCCTATATCGCACCATTCACTTTACCTGTTCGCAATGCGACAGCGGTTGAATTGATTGCTTATTATGTAGTGATTAACCTTGCTGTGGCTGTACTGAGTACATTACGTCCGTGGAAAATTCTGAATCAAATAGCCTTCCTTGTCACGGTGATCGTTGGTGGAGCTTATGCTTTTTATCAGGGCGAAGCAGAAGAGCGTAGGATTTTAACAGCACTGGTTGTGGCACATACCGCCATCTTTGTTTGGCTGAGTTTTCGCTTTAGTCAACTGCTTGCCAAAGCGGATCTAGCTCAATTTAAACTTAAACCTGCTTTAGATATTGCGCTTATTTTTGGCGCACCTATTGTGGGCTATATTTTTATTTATTTAATGTATTTTGATGAAATGTATTGGCAAGCAGGTGCAAGTTTAGCCTTTGCAGTGGTTTATGCAGGGCTGTATCAGCTTTCTAAACGTCATCAAGCGGCGCAACTAATTTCGCAAAGCTATTTAAGCCTTATGTTGATTTTCTTGGCTTTGATTCCGCCGATACTGTTACCTGAGCAATGGAGTGTGATTGGTTGGGCTGTTGAAGGTTTAATGATTTTTATTTATGCCTTGTATCGGGAATCGAATGTCAGTCGTTATCTGGGTATGGGGTTATTGGTCGTTGCAGGCTTATCCAGTTTTTATTATCTGGCGGAGCTGAGTCAATTTCCACGTGAAATGTATTGGGGACTGTGTCTGAGTTATTTTGCGGTAGTGTTGCTTGCCAATAGTCGCGCCTCTTTTCGCAAGCAATTGAGCCATGCCACGATCGCTTTTCATTGTTTACAGATGTTGTCCGCCACCACGATGTTCATTGTTTTATTGCTTGATCAAATCGATAGTGCGAGTCAGTTGGTGATTTGCCTATTGATCGTCAGTGGATGCTATTTGCTGATGAATGAAGTCATGTTGTATTGCAAAGCCACATGGTCGTGGTTATTGCCGAAATGGCTCGGGTTAATTCCAGTCTTTATTTTGGCCTTTATTATTGTGCTTGATCAGAGTAAGCAAGGTATTATCGTTTGGTTATCGACTTTTGATCGCATTGCTTTCGTACTCTCTGCTTTGATGTTGACTGCCTTGTGGCTGCGTCCCGTGTTGGGTGTTCGAGCCGAAAAAGAGTGGGTAAGTTTCGGAGTTTTGCTTAGCCTCGCCATGAGTAGTTTAAGCTTGGTTCCGAGCATGCCGTATATGAGTATGGTGATTTTCCCTTTGTTGTTCTGCGCTTGGTGTTATTGGCAAGTGGATAATTTAGATTGGAAAGTATTTTGGCAAGCACGCAGCACTTTGCTTTTAATGGCGACTTGGATGCTGTGCTCACAACTCTTTACTCAACAGGCATTTCAAGCGTATGTACTGCCGATTTTAAATCCATTTGATTTGGTCAGTATCGCCATGTTGATTGGATTTATGTGGATGCTGTCCTTACAGGTTAAATCAGGTTTGGATAAAGGCATCGTTGCAGTGCTGATGGTGTTAAGTTTGCTTTGGCTAAGTAGTTATATTGTGCTGCGTGCATTACATGTTTATTTAGGCACACCATTTAATGAGCTGGCTTTGTGGCAAGATGGCACGGTTCAACTCAGTTTAACTTTACTTTGGGTTGGTTTGGCATTTATGACCATGAGTTTAGCCAGTCACAAACAACTGCGTTCAGTCTGGATTTTGGGCGGCAGTATTTTGGTGGTCGTGACCTTAAAATTGGTACTGTTTGATTTGTCCCATATTGGGACTTTAACTCGAGTTGTTTCATTTTTAGGTGCGGGCTTTGTGATGTTGATGATCGCTTATATTGCCCCGATGCCTGAAGGTGAAAAGATTTGATATTTTTTACCTCTCCCTAACCCTCTCCTATTAGGAGAGGGAACTGTTTCCTTCTCTTGCGCCATATATAGCTCAGGGAGAAGGTTAGGATGAGGGTGTAATTTAAGAATTATTTTAAATCAGGCTCTCGTTTTATTTCTTGCGCATTGGCATATTGATCTATATCTGCATCATTTAAAGGCTGCATATTGGCTGGTCGATCGACAAAGCCCATTTTAGGCACAGGAATTTCAATTTGATTGTCGACGAAACCATTCCTGATTCGTTCTTGCATTTCATCGCGAACTTTTAAGAAATTTTCATCGTTACACCAAATCGCAAATAACAGTTCAATGGAAGATTCACGGAATGCAGTCACGGTCACTGCGGGTTTCGGGTCAGCCAAAACCAAGGGATATTTATTGGCAACATCAAGCAGTACTTCACGAACTTTAATAATATCTTCATGAAAGTTAATCGCTAAAGTAATGGGAATGCGCCGTATCGGAAATTTTGACAAGTTATGGACGGGGGCGCGAATTAGCTGTTCATTCGGGAGCCGAACATAGACATTATCTTGAGTTAACAGTTTGACAGAAAGTAAATCAATCGAAATGACCTCACCTTCAATGGTGTGTCCACGAATCAAAGTCAATTGAATGGTATCACCAATTTCAAAAGAACCTTCACCAATCAAGAATAAACCGCTGATTAAGTTGGAAGCAGAGGTTTGTGATGCAAAACCCAAAGCAACGGTTAAAATCCCTGCTGCACCTAAAAAGACACTGAGTTTAAAGCCTGCTTCTTTTAAGCTTGCCATGACAAAAATTAAGAAAATAAAATAGAAAATACCGCGTCGCCAAACCAAACGTTGGTGTGCGTTAAAACGTGAACCAATAGTACGAATAAAGGCATTTGATACGAAGCGTGCAATCAGGAAACCAATAATGGATAAGATTACAGCCACTAAAATTTCACTGAGACGTTCAGTATTGATATTGGTGAAAATTCCCTTGAGGCTTTGGGTAATTTCTTTTGGAATATTTGAATCGGCCATTTTGCCCCCTAGAAAAATGAATCAAACATATTAAATAAAGCACTTGCTGGCGCACGTGGTGGATGGACATACATGACTTCGCCTGCATGTGGTGGGGTACGATTTTCAATACGAATTCGAGGTGGGCGATCTAAACCTTCATGTAGAACTTTAATTTGTGATGTCCATAATCGACCAGTACTTTCACTATAAAACAGGGGTAGTGCAGAAACAGGTACATTCATCCGGTCAAAGCGTAATTGTTGATGACTGGTATTATGAAATTCAATCGGGGTGACTGCACGAAAGGCACGCGGTTTTAACAGATGTAATTCGGTACGACCATCGACAGCGGTCGCATAACAGATCTCGCCCATACGATGATTCGGACCAAACCAAGTGTCTTTGGGAAGAATGACTGGAATATCAAACAGTGGATCTTTTTGTCCTTCGACAAAACCAGCAATCCATAAGGGCGTGCTGATATACAGTGTGCCACGTTGTCCAGCAGGAATATAAATCGGGTCAACTGGTTTAATCACCACAGAACGATCCGCTAAACGCGGCATTAATTGCAATTTACTTTGCGTCGATTTGAACATATAGCGTTCTATTTGTGCGGGCTGAGGAAAACCAAAATAAGGATCTTCAATGGCATGCCACTTTTGTTCATAGTCATACTGAACTTGTGGGCGATGAAATTCCATCCGCCATTCTTGTAGTCCGCGAGTAAGACGAAATAACAGTGAACCAAATTGCCATGCTTTGGGCTTATTTAATTCAAAGCTGTGTTCGCCCCACCATTTTAAATTGGGATGCTCAGGTTCGATCAATTCATTATTTTTAGACAACAGCACATTTCCTATATTGCTTAATCAGTAAAAAACAGACTTCACGCTGCCATATGCTTAGAGTACACTCAAATCAATTTATCCATCATTATAAACTTTGATGCAAATATTTAAACAATTACAAATACCCTATAGTTTTGCTAAGCGTCATGGCGTATTGCTCCGATACGAGGGTGATCAAGCCTTTATTGTACGCCGTGAAAATACCCCATTACTTGCGATACAAGAAGCCCGTCGCTATTTAGGTCATTCTGCGCAGTATCAATTATGCAGTGAACAAGAGTTTCATCAATTGCTCAGTTCAAGCTTTGCAGGAGGGGATACAGGTGAATCGCAACAAGTAGCAGCTGGTTTAGAAGATCATCCAGATTTACTCAGTTTGGCAGATTCAGTCCCTGAGGCTGAAGATTTAATGGATCAGGAAGATGATGCTCCAATTGTTCGTCTGATTAATGCCTTGCTCTCAGAAGCCATTCGAGTCGGTGCTTCCGATATTCATATCGAATCTTTTGAGAAAAAATTGTCTGTCCGTTTACGTGTTGATGGACAACTTCGTGAAATCGTACAGCCTCGCCGTGAACTTGCACCACTATTGGTGTCACGTATTAAAGTCATGGCAAGACTCGACATTGCTGAAAAGCGTGTGCCACAAGATGGTCGTATGTCTTTAAGGTTGGCAGGACGTGAAGTCGATGTGCGTGTCTCGACCTTACCTTCGTCACATGGCGAACGTGTGGTGATGCGTTTACTTGATAAGCAAGCAGGTCGGTTAAATATGACGCATTTGGGTTTAATGCAGCCTGATTATGAGCGTTTAACCCATTTGGTGCATCGTCCACATGGCATTATTTTAGTCACTGGGCCAACAGGTTCGGGTAAAACCACCACTTTATATGCAGCCTTATCGGACTTAAATGATGGCTCAAAAAATATTTTGACTGCGGAAGACCCAATCGAATACCAATTGGAAGGCATTGGGCAAACGCAGGTCAACACCAAGGTGGATATGACTTTTGCTCGGGCTTTAAAAGCCATGTTGCGTCAAGATCCTGATGTGGTCATGGTGGGTGAGATTCGTGATTTGGAAACTGCAGAAATTGCTGTTCAAGCCTCATTAACAGGTCACTTAGTCTTGTCTACGCTACACACCAACACTGCGATTGGTGCAGTCACACGGTTAAAAGATATGGGGATTGAACCCTTCTTGCTAGCAAGTTCTTTGATTGGCGTGATTGCACAACGTTTAGTACGTACCTTATGCACACGCTGTGCAACATGGCACGAAGCCGATGCTTTTGAAACCGACATTTTTCGACATTTAAATGCAGAAGCTGAACTGAAGTTGCCACAACCCAAAGGCTGTGATCATTGCTCGCATACGGGTTTTATGGGACGAACTGCAATTTATGAAATTGTTCCAGTCGATGATAAAATGCGCCGTTTCATCCATGGTCATGCTGCGGAATATGAATTAGAGGCTTATGCACGTCAGCAATCAGGCTCTATTCGTGATGACGGTTTACGCAAAGTGTTGGCCGGAAAAACCACCTTAGAAGAAGTACTTCGCGTTACCAATGAAGCGGTAGATTAACGCGAAGTATTTTGATGTTTTATCATTTAAAAATTGCTGAACTTACCAAAGTTTGGCAATTTTTTTCATCAGTTGGGCACGAAATGGGGCAGTCGGATTACTTGCGTTACGCTGGGTTTCATTTTCATAAAATGTTTGCCAAGTTTGAATCATCTCAAGAGTCACACCTTGAGTTTTTAGTTTTTTGACATCTGTTTGAGTGATGTTATGCAGACGTTTTTCTGCGTCGTCTGGTCCTGTACCCCAACCAATAATGCCTTGACCAAATGCTGGTAATTTCATGTTGTTGGGTGTGGGCGGAATTTCTAAACGCTGAATATTGGGATTAACCAGAGATTGGACTTGAGGATGAATTTTTTCAGAAAGACTCATCTCTGCAAAAGAGGTGCTTGCTGTAGAAAGCAGCAGCGTGCTTATCAGGAAATATTTAAACATGAATAAAAGTTAATAATTGCAAATAATAATCATTATATATTAGTGGTGTGATTTCTTATCTTTTTGAGATATTTTTAAGCTTAAAATTACAGTATTTTGCTGGTTTTGTAGTCGGTTGAGCCTTTTTAAGAAGATCATGATGAGTCGGTTGAGTAAATAAGAGCTCATCGATGGATAAAAGTAACTCTATCCTAAAATACTCAGGTCGATTTTAGGATAGATAAAGACTTTGATTAGGTCATCACATTTAAAGTGATATTAATATTGCCACGAGTTGCGTTGGAATAAGGACAAACAATGTGCGCTGCATCGACCAATTTTTGCGCCTCTGCCTGATCCATGCCTTCTAAATGAATATTTAATTTCACCTCAATACCGAAACCCGTCGGAATAGGTCCAATACCAACTTCGCCTTCAATATAGGCATCTTGACTAATATTGAGTTTATCTCGATTTGCGACGAATTTCATTGCACCAAGAAAACAAGCTGAATAGCCTGCTGCAAAAAGTTGTTCTGGGTTTGTACCGCCACCCGCACCGCCCATTTCTTTAGGTACAGCTAATTTCACATCTAAAATGCCATCTGATGAGGTAGCCCGTCCATCACGACCACCTGTTGCTTTCGCTTTTGCTGTATAGACTGCTTTTTCTAAAGCCATTTTTATGATTCCTGTGAATGATATGAGCTGTTATCGTGTGGGATTTTGCAGGAATAATAAGCAGTGATTTTGTAATTTTTATAGCGGAAAATTTTGATATAAAGGCGAAAATAATTAGAAATTAATAATTTTACGATGCTGTATCAAAGGCATGGATGCACGTATTGCCTGTTGTTCTTGTAAATCAAAAGGCACGGTAATTAGCTGAGCACCCTCAGTCTCTGTAATTGCTAAAATTTGACCACGGCTATTGGTTGCGCCTGCCTGGCCCCAAGTTTGACGTTTTTCTCCGTGCCAGCCTTGTTGTGTAGCACCTAAAATATGACATTGACTGTCCATTGCCCGTGCTTGTAGCAATAACTGCCAATGCATTTGACCTGTGGTGTAAGTAAATGCCGCAGGTGCGGTGAGTATATTTGCACCTTGAGCACGTAAAGTGAGCGCCAATTCAGGAAAACGTAGGTCATAACAGACCATTAGTCCAATATGACCAAAAGGAGTTTTTGCAACAACAACATCTGTTCCAGGCTCAAAAAATTTAGATTCTTGATATCCGCCGACAGCATCACCGACTTGCACATCAAACAAATGAATTTTGTCATAACGTGCTTCAGTACGTTCAGGACTAATACACAGGCTTACAGTACGTACACGACCATCAGGAATGATTGAACCATCAGGACGAAAGGGACAGGGAAGTGTCCCTGCCACAATCCAAATTTGATATTGCTGGGCAAGATGTTCTAACCGCTGTTGAATCGTTTCAAACTGCGCTGCTGTCTCGCGTTGTTTTCCACCTGCAAAACAAACAAAGTTTTCAGGGAAAACAATCAGCTCTGCACCATCTGCTTTACTTTGTTGTATCAACGACTCAATCACGATGAAATTGGCTTCAATATCATCTTGGGAATTCATTTGTACAACAGAGAGTAAAGTCATGTGGTGAGCTCTAATAAGTAGTTTTTATACGTTTTGTTGAGATACTTGCTCAATGTTATCTTGTTCTTTTTGCAGCTGTTTAACTAAAGGCTCAAACATATTAAGGTTGTTTTCATTCAACTCCATTAGTGTTTTATGCGCATCTAAAACAGTGGTTAACATGGTGTTATGACTAATGTGTTCTTCCATTAATTCAAGTGTGCATACTTTTGGGTCACCACAATAATTTAAAATCACAAAAACTTGACCCAGCCCCATACTATTGGCCAAAGTCGTAATATCGGGGTTGGTAGATAACATGACTGCCTGAATGTGATGAGTTTGCTTGAGCTTGAGACCAAGCTTGGCGAGTACACCTAAAACAGTACTGTCAATAAATGTGGTTTGGGTTAAATCTACGATTGCCCCAACCACATTTGATTGTTGTTCAATTTTACTAAGGAGTTTGTCTAGACTGATACAAGATTGGGCACGCACTTCGCCAATAAGCTTAAAAATATGCGTTCCATTCAAGCTTGCATATTCAACATGACCTGTTGACATATAAATGCCATTTGCAGAGAAGGATTGTAAAATTATCACATAGGGCCACTAGAGACTCAAGTAGTCAAAGGGCGTAGTTTGCTCAGTTAAAAGTTAACGTGTTGATTATATGATTAATTCATTCTGCGTAAACTTAAGATTGCAATGTCATCTGCCACATGTTCAGGGGCTTGGAATGATTGATTTTGCAAATGAAAGACTAATTTTTCAAATTGTTCATTTAGACCACCATCAAAAGGCTCGAGTGCGCCATCTGAACAAATAATAAACCGTGCATGACGATTCAGCATACATTCAAATTCTTCGACTTCAAGATCTTCGGTCAGCCCCAAAGGAAAACTACTGGTATTGAGAATTTTTGGTGGTTGATTCGGTTCAAAGATAATCGCTGGAGGATAATGTCCTGCACTTGACCAACGTAACTGATGGGTTTCTAAATTTAAAACACCAGCAATCATCGTAATATGCTTTTCAATATTCTCTTGAACCAGCATACCATTGAGCTTTTTAATCAATTCACGCGGCGTTTTAGATCGACCATGAAAGGCAGCCATCCAAGACGTGAGTAAACTGCTGGTTACGCCATGTCCAGAAACATCAGCCAGATAAAACATAATTTCTTTATCGCTGATTTTCCAATAATCGTACCAATCACCAGACAAATATGCAGAAGGTTGAAATAATGTTTCAACCTTGTAGTTCATCAATTCAATTGGATTGGGGAGTAAACATTTTTGTAGATGTGCAGCGGATGGCAAGTCGCGACTATCTTGATTGCGTTTATATTGTGCATCAATTTTGAGTAATGCACCTTCAGGATCAAGCGGGAGCTTATTCCAGACCCAGCCTGCTAAAGCACCCAGTTCCCATGCTTGAGCTAGAGCAGTGCCTTCATTTTCAAAAGCTAGCACAATTGTAGGGAGCGACCATTGATGGGTTAGATAGTCTTGTACATCAGCAATGGCTAAAATTGTGGGATCATACAAATCAATATCATCTATGCAAATCATTTGCACACTGGGTAGTGTACTGAGTACCTTATCTAAATAAGGAATATTACGAGTTGGTTGAATGAAATACATAAAGAAATTGTATGACCCTTAAAGTGATAACATATTAGAGTTGTGCTCTAACAATCTAATGCTCAGCAAAGAAAGATGCTTAACTGATCATATTTTTAATAAATAAAAAAGACTTATTTGCTTGTTGTATCTACATCATCTTCTGGCACGTCATTCTCAGTGCTATCTTGATCATCATCAATAAACATTGACTCAGATTCTAGTCCTTTTTTTTCTGCAATTGCGAAATTTTTACGTTGTAAGTAAATATCACGAATTGCCGCATATTTATCACCCTGTAAAACATCCTCTATATCTAAAAGTTGAGAACGAGTATCAATGCCTCTTAAAGCTTGGTCTGTCCAATAAAGTCCTTTGCGATTTTCAAAGATATATTTTTGTGGTCGGGCTTGGCTATCGATAGCTAGCCCCACAGTATCTCGAAATGTACTTGGACCAAAAATAGGTAAAACCAAATAAGGTCCCGAAGGAATGCCGTAATAACCTAAGGTAGTACCAAAATTTTCTTCTTCAGTATATAAGCCCATACGTCGAGCAGGATCGGCAAAACCTAAAGTGGTAATGGTGTTAATGGAAAAACGGCCTAATGATTCGGCCGCTCGAAGTGGTCGACCTTGAATCAGTTGATTGACCGCATTCCATGGTTCGCCTAAATTTTTGCGAAATTGACGATATGATCCGCGCACATCAGAAGGTACTTTTTCCTTATATTGAACGGCTAGCGGTCGAGCAATATGTTGGTCTAGAGCATCATTGAAAGCATAGACTTGTCGATTTAAGGGTTGTAACGGATCTTTTTTACTTTCAGGCTGAGTTGCATTGGCATTTACGTTTAAATCTTTAGCTTTTACATTTTTTAATTCTTTTAATGCTTCAAGACGAGGATATTGAGCACCTTGGATTTTTTTCGCTGAAAGTGTTTCTAAGCCTTCTTTTGTTGGTGATTCAGAAGTATCAATTGAATCATTTGCAAATGCAGGAAAAATTAACCCAAAAGATAAAAGGCTAGCCCAAACATAATGGAATTGACGCATAAAAAATCCTAAAACTCTAGAGTAAGCTGGTGCTTAAAGCTGAAAATTACGTAATAAACTATATTAACAGGTCTTTGAATACGCGTATTAAAACAAATTTGATCAAAATATGTAGAAAAAGAAGACAAAAAGACTAAAAAACATCCTAACGATAAGAAAGTTTTGAAAAAGGGGTTGCGTGGGGATTTTTTTCGCCTATAATGCGTATCCATCGGCGGTGATGTT
>NZ_NEGC01000017.1 GCF_002135335.1 Acinetobacter sp. ANC 4470 | reverse complement strand
TTGTTAAAAGACAAAAGGAAATCAAAATCCGTTTAACGGATGAAGAACATCAAGCCCTTTTAGATCGTTGTACTACAGCCAGTCTTGCCAGTTGGATGCGTGAATCTTGTTTAAATGAAAAGCGAACTAAGCAAAGCAAAGTTATTGAAGTAGACCCGAAGTTATTAAGACAGCTTGCAGGGATTGGAAATAACCTAAATCAGATTGCTAGATTGGTGAATCAAGAAAGCAAAGCCAATTCAGCAATAGACCGTATAGCAATTATCACAGCGTTATCAGGCATAGAGCGAGAGCTTCAAAGGTTGCAGGATGATCATAAAAATACATAGTCGTGGGATTGGTTCAGGTAGTGCGCCTGTAGATTATTTATTGGGTAAAGATCGAGATCGGGAAGATGCAAGGCTTGATCGTGGTGACCCTGAACAAATGATTCAGTTAATTGACAGCAGTAACTATGCTCAAAAATATACATCGGGCGTTTTATCGTTTGCAGAACGTGATTTAGAAGAACATCAAAAGCAACAGATCATGGATAGTTTTGAACGTGCATTGATGCCAGGTCTTGATAAGGATCAATACTCAGTTTTATGGGTGCAGCACCAAGATAAAGACCGCCTAGAACTTAATTTTGTGGTAGCCAATGTGGAACTTCAAAGCGGTAAACGTCTACAGCCGTATTTTGATCGTGCAGATCGTCCACGGGTGAATGCTTGGAAAGACCTTGTAAACGATCATTACGATTTAAAAGACCCGAATGACCCACTGAATAAACGTGAGTTATGTACGCCTAATAATTTGCCTAGAACTAAAATTTTAGCCTGTGAAGCGATTACAGACGGACTTTTGAGCGTGGCAGAGCGTGGCGATTTAAAAAATCGTGATGATGTGATTAAAACCCTTGAGGGTGCAGGGTTTGAGATAGCACGAACCACAAAGAAAAGTATCAGTATTAAAGACCCCGATGGGGGGCAAAATATTCGCCTAAAGGGGGCAATCTATGAGCAAGATTTTAGATTTGGCAAAGAGCTTCGAGCAGACATCGAGCGAGCAAGCGAAAGATACAGAGCAAGTCGTGGCGAAAGAGTTCAAGAAGCACGAGCAACGCTTGATCGACTTATTGAGCGAAAACGAGAAAGCAATCAGCAACGCTATCCAAGAGCAGAACAAACGCCTATTGCCGACTATGTTAAAAACTTGGAGCATCGTAGCCATAGCCATCGTAACAGCGCTTTTACTGATGTGGGGCATCCTAGCCTATCAGAGCAAGAAAATCGCACAGAATGCAGAGATTATGGCTCAACAGAGCCTAGCTATCCAAGAGTTAGCGGACAAGGGGGGCAATATCAAGCTACAGAACTGCATAGACAGCAAGAATCGCAAGAGATTATGCATTCCAATGAACAAAGACGCAGAAACTTGGAAGAATGGAAGCCTGATGGTTCCGATGGGGTATTAACTGATGACCGAATTAGAAAAGCACTTGCTCGAAGCCTTGGAACAAGCACAGGCACAGCAACAGCAGAGGGAAGCCGATTTACTCAAGATGTTCGAGAGTACCAAGCAGGACAATTTCAGCGTGAGAAAAGCCTTCAAAGATTTCTTAGACAATATGAGGGAAACCGACCAGACCAGAAGCACCAACTTGAGCAACTTAGTACGGCAAGTGAGCAACTTGAACGATCAACTAGAGGGCTTCAAGACACAAAATTCAACCTTGACCAAGCAATTACAAGTGCTAGAAATGCAAGTCAGCAAGTTAAAGAAATAAACGAGCCGAAACGGAGTTATGGAATGAGGTTTGGTCGATAAATTTTTTATGAGGTTTAGTAATGATTAAAAAGATTGTTTTAAGTATATGTCTTTGTTTTTCTAATTTAGTTTTTGCAAAAGATATTGCTCTTAGTTTTGATGATGGTCTGAATCCAGAAAATAATTTGGATGCTCTACAAATAAATAACGATATTCTAAAAGTATTAAAAGTGAATAATATTTCAGCTATTGTTTACCCTAGCGTCAGTAAAATTGGAGGAAAACAAGGTTTAGATATTATTTCAGAATGGGGAAGACAAGGACACCGTATAGGTAATCATGGAAATTTACATTTAAATCTAAATAAAGATGATGTAACGCTGAATGATTACTTAGTTGATATGGAGCAAGGACATCAAACATTTTCTTCGTTACAGGGGTTTGTACCACGTTACCGCTTTCCGTTCTTGAAAGAGGGAAATACTGTAGAAAAAAGAGATAGTGTGAGAGAGTGGCTTTCAACTAATAAATACCAATCAGGGGCTGTTAGCATTGATGCTAGTGACTGGTATTACAATCAATTATTTTTAAAATATAAGAAAGAAAATGATCAAGAAAGTTTAGACAAGTTAAAACCAGCTTATATCGCTCATTTACTTGATCGAGCAGAGTATTACGATGGTGTAGCAGTAAACACGTTAGGACGTTCACCCAAGCATGTTCTTTTACTTCATGTCAGAGCAATTAATGCTGCTTGGTTAGAGGACATAATTAATTCTTTTAACCAACAAGGTTGGACATTTATTAATAGTGATACTGCGTATCAGGATTCAATTTATCAAATTCAGCCACAAACTTTACCTGCTGGTGAAAGTGTTTTGTGGAGCATTGCACAAATTTATGGCGTTAAAAATTTACGCTATCCAGCAGAAGACGCTCCATATGAATATCCCAATTTGAAAAAATTTGGTTTAGATATTGAGCCTTAATATGCCTAAGTTTCTATAAACAGCTTAATTAAGTAAGAAAAAAGCCCAATAACTCTTGCAAGTGATCGGGCTTTTCCTTTAAATTTGGCGGGTACAGTTATTTGATGTTACAAGCATCAATTAACGAATGATCGGAGGTTTGACGACCGTCACGATATTCACCTTACGGCTTATGTACCACTCCTTGTATTTTAAAGCAGTGATAAAGATTAACAAGCCCCAAATTTGAAACTTTCGTTAAATTAGATACTAAAACCATCAAATAAGCACCTCTAGGTCAAGCTTTGTCTACTTCTGTACGCCCATTTTTCGGTTAGACACATATAACGTGTGGTAGGAATAAGTGTCACTGGCGTTATATGGCAATAGTCGAAAGGCTAAACCGCTTACAGGGGAACTTCACAAAGGCGGAGCGTTGGGAGTAGTTACATAGGACTGTTAAGTTGCATGTTGGGGAAACCCTCGCAGAGATACAGCCGTGTAGCGACAGGGAGCGCGTGGAGAGAGGTGCAAAGCCTTGAGTCCTTGTCTGCATAGTTTGCAAAGCTATGTGCAGATACGACCGATATACGTGGCTCCGAAGCCAAGATATATACGGAACATCGGCAATACTTAAGGGATACGTCATTTTTTTAAATGACAGCCCTTAGGGTGAGTATTGCCGAAACTCTCTCAACCGTTTCCAAAGCCAAAGCACGAAGTGCGACGCTTTGGGGGCGAGTTGAGAAGTTGAGTGCATTTGTTTTTACAAGATCTATGCCAAGTCCATTATTAATTTAATAGAGTCTATAATTTTAAATACTGAACTTAATCAAGAAAGTGAGCAAGGGAAACTCTGCTTGATGCAGATCTGTTTCCATGCTACTTTTTTGATTAATAGCCAGCACACACAAAGGGTACTTTCTTCGCTACGCTCGAAGATTCCCTTTTGTGAGACTGGTTCAGGGGCTTCACCCCCGACACCCCCGAAAACCGCCCAAATAAAAAATCATAGATTTTCTATTTGAACGGTTACAAACCGAGGATCTCATTTAGTCATGACTAAAAAAGAAATTGTTAAAAGACAAAAGGAAATCAAAATCCGTTTAACGGATGAAGAACATCAAGCCCTTTTAGATCGTTGTACTACAGCCAGTCTTGCCAGTTGGATGCGTGAATCTTGTTTAAATGAAAAGCGAACTAAGCAAAGCAAAGTTATTGAAGTAGACCCGAAGTTATTAAGACAGCTTGCAGGGATTGGAAATAACCTAAATCAGATTGCTAGATTGGTGAATCAAGAAAGCAAAGCCAATTCAGCAATAGACCGTA
>NZ_NEGC01000016.1 GCF_002135335.1 Acinetobacter sp. ANC 4470 | reverse complement strand
GTCTGTTGGATTTAAGAGTAGTATCGAGGCAGTGAAAAGTTTGAGTGATGTATAGCCAAGTTTTTTGATTTATTGCGACACCTAGTTTTTAGCTAAAAATACTTCGGGGAATGACTCATTAAGTAGCTAATTTTTATAGGTTTAGTTTATTGCTTTTAAGACTTAATTCATGCGCTTAAAAACCTATGTTTTTTATAGTTATCATAAGTTTATGTAGGGTTAGACCTTCATTTTGACATCGTAGAGGTCAGCAGTTCGAGTCTGCTTATACCTACCAATATATTAAATCCACATGATTTGTTATGCATTCATATGGTATAAAAGCTTTGAATCTTAAAGATTTGAGGCTTTTTTATTGCCTGCTATATACGCATATAAATTTATACAGTAGCCTCGCTTTTGTATCACTCTTAAAATATCGAATTTGTGATACAAAATATATGCGGTTTGAGTATAAAAAGAGCAAAAATTAAACGGTGGTCGTTATGACCAAAGCTGGAACCGATGTATTGAACGCGAAGAGACAGTGATATGGCGGCGAATATAAATAGTACATTTGATTTGACCCCACTCGCACTGAAAATTGCTGAGAGTACCTATGGAGCAGTATTCTTCAGTGTTGTAGTTGTTTTGATTGTTTCTGGTTATGTGCTATCTATGCTTTTAAAATCTGGGATTATCACCAGTTTTGCCGAACATTCAGAGCATAGAAGAAAGAAACGAAATGAGCTAATTACTGACCAAGAAAAGCTTTTAGATGATATGTCTTTAACCGAATTTTCTAGTGACTTGAAATACCATATAAAAGTTTCTAAGTTAGAAAATTATTTAAATATTAAAAATAGAGATATTGATTTACTAAAGTATATTTTGTCTTGCCGTAATAAAGATAAGGCAGTCAAGCTATTTAAACTTGGAAAAGAATATTTAGAAAAAGATAATGTCAGTAATAACTATAGGTTAAAACCTAAATATACAGTAAAACGATTGAAATTTTATGAAAATTTTGGAACATCTATATTTCATAATGAATGCTTTAGGTGCAGTACCTTATATTGTACTTAGCTTTTTAAATATTTTTTATAAGGAATATAGGTTAGCTATAACGAGTGACTTACTTTATTTAGCAATCTTTTTTTTATAGGAGTATTTATTTTTTCAATGTTTGTGCTTTGGGGTTTTCTAAAGCCAGAAGCAGCTAAGAATTTTCTGGAATTGGAAAAAATTGATATTGGACAGTGCGAAAGCAATGATTTAAATAGAGCAGCTTAAACAAGACTGATCAATACTATATAAGAAAAGGTAGAAATATGATTTATGCTTTGATGTTGGGTTTAGGTGTTTGGTCTACTATTCCAGTGCTTTTAATTTGGTATTTGATTCTACCAAAAACATACTTCCTTACTTTTAATGGTGAAATCCCTTCAAGGCTATCTATCTTCACACACCATTTTTTATCGTTCCTTATGCTGTTTATGATTCTCGGTTTGGGTATTGAAACAGCAGTGAAGTATCCAGAAGGCTCGATCGCTCCAATATTTTTCTTATTGTCTATTCTTTTAACATTCATATTCTGCATTTACTTTGGACGGAATAAAATTAATTTGGGCGATAAGAGAAGAGTATAAAAATAGGGGCTTAGGAAGCAAACATATACAAATCACTTTTAATGAATGGTCACACTTTAAATTGATCCAATTTCAATTGTTCTGGACTGTAGTATTGATAATGCCCCGGTTCTGCAATTAACAATATCCCACTTAGAATGCTTTAAATTCCAGTAGGCTTTGAGCCATGAGTAGAAAAGCTGGCTTATTTGAAGTGGGCTTTTTATATCTCTTGATGAGTTTGATCTTCTGGGTTTAGGGGGGGCTTCTTTTATTCTAAATATATTTACTAACTAATACTTTAAATAATATCAACTAGAAATTGCAAAAGAACACATGATATTTTATATAAAAGTCGTACTATAAAAATGATTTTATTGAGTTTCTAATATTATGTCTCAGATTGATGTTCTCGTTCCTTTGACTGAAATTGAAGTGAATCGAGCTGAGCTTCTATCCATTCAACGCAATGATTTAGTGCCGTTACTGAATGATCAATATCGTCTTAATCATTATGCAGACCAACTTATTCAAGCACAGTCTGTGCTGTTAAATGGGGTCGATCCACACTTAACGCAGCAGTTAAGTTTAACCATCGAGCAACTGATTCAATCTTTAGCAGATTCAAAAAAATATTTAAAAATGCGGAAGTTTAATGCCTTGCAAAAGTGGTTGGGTATAGATCTAGAATATGGTTCTGGTCAGGTTGAATATTATAAAAATTTAGATCAGTTACTCAATCGAGCCAATCATTTAAGTCAAAAATTACAGATTGAGATTCAAAAGGCACAAGCACGTTTTCAGCAGTTGCTTGGACATCGTGAGCAAATGGCAAAGTACATTCGAGCTGCGCAAGAGTTTTTGGTGGAATATCCAAATTTTGTGCAGAATCAACATCCATTAGATAATTTTACTGATCGATTATCTAAAAAAATTAATACCTTACAAACGTTACAAGCAAGTAATGATATTGCAATTACACAAATGCAGTTATCTCAGCAACTCTCTTTTACCTTACTCGATCGTTTTAAAGAGGCACAGCAGGTGCTTATTCCCGCGTGGCAATATCATGTTAAACAAAGCAATCAAACCAGTTCGACAAATGAACTGGAAAAGTTAGATAATAGCCGTGAAAATCTGATTAAAACTTTAAAAAAATCTCTACAGAAACCAACACATTAATAATTTTATTTAGGTGTCCCATGACTAATTTAGAGCATAAAGATTTACCTACAGACATGACCACAGATGTTGTTCAGAAAAAATTTAAGCAACTGAATTTACAAGAAATTGGTTTGCAGGATTCAGACTTTAATGAGGTGATGAATGCACATAAAGAATTGGCTGAAATGAGTCATACAGCAGTCGCTGAATATGGTAAAAATATTGCGACAAAAACCTCGACCTATACCGATGAATTATTAAATTTAGTACAAAATAAAGACCTTGATAGCACAGGTCAAAAGTTAAATCAGGTGGTGCAAGTTGCGCAGCAGTTGAATACCAACAGTATTTTAAATCAGAAAAAAACCTCGGGCTTCTTTGGTGCTTTGTTCAGTAAAATGAGAGGCGCGAAGCAAAGCTTTGATCAAAATTTTAATAGCACCAAAGAACAAATTGATGTGTTGGTCAAAGAAATTGAAACCTCTCAGTCGGGGTTGAAAGATCGTGTCACGACTTTGGATAAAATGTTCCATGGCGTACAAGATGAATATAAACAGTTGGGTATTTATATTGCTGCTGGAAAATTAAAAGAACAGGAAATTCAGCAAGACATAGCATTTTTAACTACACATATTCAAGATCAATCAACGGTACAAAAGATTTATGATCTCAATCATCTTGCCAATAATTTAGAAAAACGAGTCAGTGATTTACACGTTTTACAGCAATCGGCTATGCAAACTTTACCTATGATTCGAATTATTCAATCGAATAATTTAATGCTAGTCGATAAATTTTACGCGATTAAGAACATTACCTTACCCGCATGGAAAAACCAAATCAGCTTGGCAATTTCCTTAAATGAACAGAAGAATAGTGTTCAGTTGGCAAACAGTATTGATGATGCAACCAATGATCTGTTACGTCGTAACGCGGATTTGTTACATCAAAACTCTGTGGACACTGCTAAAGCCAATCAGCGTTCGGTGATTGATATTGAAACACTTGAACATGTGCAAAATACCCTCATTAAAACAGTGAATGATGTGATTCAAGTGCAAAAAGAAGGCATGCAGAAACGTGCAGAAGCAACCACACGTTTACGTGCTTTACAGAATAATTTGAATCATTTGGTTTTAGAATCAAATAAAGGTGGGAGCAATAAACATGTGGATCACTTCTAAGTTTATTGCTTACACTTTAGGAGAAAGCATTTGCCTCCCTTAGATGAATATGCTGTGAATCCACAACAGATTGAATCTGGTGTCGTAGCGTTGAAAAAGCGCCAACGTAATGTGATGTTGCTGTGCATCAGTAGTACAACTATTTTTCTTGCTTCTGTCGTAGCATTATTTTTACAACATGATTTTGTCTATAGTTTCTTTGGTATTACGACTGAACTTAAGCAATTACATATGCCTATCAGTATAGATAGCAATCTTGCAGCATTGGGACAACATTCAGACTATTTTACCAGTTTGTTGTCATGGTTTGGTTGGCTCATTCTGAAGCTATTTTTTTCTTTTGTAGGGGCATTTTTTGTCATTCATTTTTTGAAAAAAATCCGTTTCTTTTATATTCGTTTTCAGTCTTTTATTTTGAAATTTGTTGGTTGGCTGATTGCATTTATAGTGTTGTGGTCAGGACTGACTTATCTACAATATGATTTAAAGCATGATGAAAATGATGTTTATGCCAAAGTGATTCAATACGATAAAAATATTCAGCAAAGTGAGCTAGCCCAATATTTACAGCAAGCTGATTTAGATGAACCCGTGAAGGCTTATTTACTGGCGCAAACTGCGTTATTGCATAAGCCTGCCGATAAAGATGCCGCAATTCCTCAGGTTTTAGCGTTGATTAAAGCAGAAAAATCAGATCCGCACTTTATTGAATATGGTTTTAAACCTGAACAATTATGGACGATGCAACACCAACTTTATGCTAAGACCTTATCACCGATGGCTGAAAGTGTGTCGCGTCAAGTTGATCAGGCAGCACAAATGAGTGCCTTTGTTAAAATATTGATTATTGCGATACTCATTGTATCTGCAATTTTAAGTTTGATTTTATTTTTCTTAGCACAGCATTTAAAAGCTCGAGCTTTAAGAGTAGAGCAGCGTCTTATACCTTAATAACAAACCCTAAAAGCCGAAATTGAGGCTTTTAGGGTTTGTGTTTATTTTGCCTTTATTTTGCCTTTATTTTGTTTTTAAATACGATATCACTGATATATATACGATGAATTAGTTGTGATTTAATAATTCGATTATAATTATAAAAACAAACTGTTTTACCTATTTATTGATTTATCTTATGATGACTACATTCAATGACATTTACTCCTTTGGAGACCTTAGCCATGTTAGATCAAAATACTTCAGCACAATTAAAAACCCTACTTGAGCGCTTAGAAAGTCCAATTGAAATTGTGGCATCGCTCAATGATTCCGACAAATCAGACAAAATTAAAGAATTGGTCACTGAAATTGCAGCATTATCCGA
>NZ_NEGC01000015.1 GCF_002135335.1 Acinetobacter sp. ANC 4470 | reverse complement strand
GACGTTCAACGTGGTCAAGTACTTGCTAAACCAGGTACAATCAAGCCACACACTAAATTCGATGCAGAAGTATACGTACTTTCTAAAGAAGAAGGTGGTCGTCATACTCCATTCCTTAACGGTTACCGTCCACAGTTCTACTTCCGTACAACTGACGTAACTGGCGCTATTCAGTTACAAGAAGGCGTTGAAATGGTTATGCCTGGTGACAACGTAGAAATGTCAGTAGAATTAATTCACCCAATCGCAATGGACCCAGGTCTACGTTTTGCGATTCGTGAAGGTGGTCGTACTGTAGGTGCTGGTGTTGTTGCGAAAGTAACTCTATAATCCGATAAGTGAATATATATAGATCGGGGGTTTGGGTTTCCGATTTGTATTCTAGGTCAGTAGTTCAATTGGTAGAGCGTCGGTCTCCAAAACCGAATGTTGGGGGTTCGAGTCCCTCCTGGCCTGCCATTTTTTTAAAAAAAAGCTTGATGCTGGTTAAATTGTCATATAATAAGTCGCGAAGCCTACGACGAGTACAAAAATGTCGAATGATAAATCGCGTGACGCATTAAGCGAAGCGCCAATTCCACAAAGAAATAATCCTATTGAAGTTGTTCACTCTGGTTCCCCTTTAGATATAGTTCTATGGGTTATCGCATTGATTTTATTGATTGGTGCGACCATGGTGGGTCAGTATTTGCCAGCGTATTGGGCACCTGCGAATAATGTTTGGGTGCGCGTTGGTGTGATTTTGGCTTGTATCGTAGCGGCTTTGGGTTTATTATACGCCACCCATCAAGGCAAAGGCTTTGTTCGTTTATTGAAAGATGCACGAATAGAGTTACGTCGTGTGACTTGGCCTACTAAGCAAGAAACAGTGACCACATCTTGGCATGTTCTTGCGGTTGTTGTAATCGCCTCCATTGTTCTATGGTGTTTTGATTATATTTTAGGCTGGTTAATGAAGTTTATTATCGGGTAAGAGAGCTATGAAACGTTGGTACATTATTCATGCCTATTCAGGTTATGAAAAACAAGTGTTGCGCTCACTTAATGATCGAATCCAGCGTAGCGCTGTAGCCGATAGCTTTGGTGAAGTCCTTGTTCCTACTGAAGAAGTGGTGGAAATGAAGGATGGTAAGAAGCGTAAATCAGAGCGTAAATTCTTTCCAGGCTATGTATTGGTCGAAATGGAAATGAATGATGATACTTGGCATATCGTAAAAGAATGTCCAAAAGTACTCGGTTTTATTGGTGGTACTGCTGAAAAGCCTGCACCGATTACGCAAAAAGAAGCTGATGCGATTCTTGCGCGTGTACGTAATACTGGTGAAGCACCTCGTCCTAAAACGATGTTTGAGCCAGGTGAAGAATTACTTGTTGTTGATGGTCCATTCACTGACTTTAAGGGTGTGGTGGAAGAAGTTCAATACGAGAAGTCACGTTTAACGTTGACTATTAATGTATTTAATCGACCAACTCAAGTTGAGCTCGAATTTCGCCAAGTCGAAAAAGCGAACTAATTTAAGTTGGTTGAAAAACGCCCGATTTGTTATGAGTCGGGCATTGTTGTTGTAACAGTTTTGTTACATGAATAGCGTTGGGGAGCCTAGCGGCGTTTGTACCCAGAGGTAATTTGAAATGGCTAAGAAGATTGACGGCTATATCAAGCTGCAAGTTCCAGCTGGTAAAGCGAATCCATCTCCACCGATTGGTCCTGCATTGGGTCAACGTGGTGTTAACATCATGGCATTCTGTAAAGAATTCAATGCTGCAACGCAAAAAGTTGAAGCGGGTCTTCCAATTCCTGTAGTGATTACTGTGTACAACGATAAGTCGTTCACATTCATCATGAAAACTCCTCCTGCTGCTGTTCTTCTTAAGAAGGCTGCTGGTATTTCTAAGGGTTCAGCTGTACCTAACAAAACTAAAGTTGGTAAGTTGACTCGCGCTCAATTAGAAGAGATTGCGACTACTAAAGAACCAGATTTAACTGGTGCTGATTTAGACGCACGTGTACGTACCATTGCTGGTTCTGCGCGTTCTATGGGCTTGGAAGTGGAGCTATAAAAATGGCTAAATTAACGAAACGTCAAAAAGCTATTGCGACAGTTGTTGAAGCTCAAAAAGTTTACACTTTAGAAGAAGCAGTTCAGATCCTTAACGATCTTCCAGCTGTTAAATTCAAAGAATCTTTGGATGTTTCAGTAAACCTAGGTGTTGACCCGCGTAAATCTGATCAGGTTGTTCGTGGCGCGACTACACTTCCTGCAGGTACAGGTAAAACTGTACGTGTAGCTGTGTTTGCTCAAGGTGCTGCTGCTGAAGCTGCTAAAGCTGAAGGCGCGGACATTGTTGGTTTTGAAGATCTTGCTGAAAGTATTCAAGCCGGTAATCTTGACTTCGATGTTGTTATTGCTGCTCCAGATGCAATGCGTGTTGTAGGTAAGTTGGGTACGATTCTTGGTCCACGTGGCTTAATGCCAAACCCGAAAGTGGGTACTGTAACTCCTGACGTAGCTGGCGCTGTTCGCAACGCTAAAGCTGGTCAAGCGCGTTACCGTGTAGACAAAGGCGGTATTATCCATGCTGCGATTGGTCAGGTTGGCTTTGAAGCTGCTGCGATCCGTCAAAACCTTGAAACGTTGGTTGCTGATTTGAAAAGATTAAAACCAGCGACTTCTAAAGGTATTTATATCAAGAAGATCACTGTGAGCTCTACTATGGGTCCTGGTCTTATTGTTGATGTAGCAAACGTTTCTAAATAAGTCTCGACTTATTACAGAATTTTAAAGCCCTGACTAAAATTTTAAGCAATGCTTAAAATTTTACGCAAAAAAAATCACATATTGATTGTTTTTGTGGTGTTTTACACATTAGGCAAACTTTGAATTGATAGATGTAAGTTTATCAGCGTCAAAGACCTCGGGCGAGGGGAGTCTTTCGGGATTCACTTCTTAAAAGTCCAGTCCGAGTAGACGCGGTGGTGTGATTTATTCCTCCTCCGCGTGTAAGTCAAATCCTTGTTGACTTACGAATTGGGAGTGTACTCGTTTGAGTACATAAATCACCGTTAGGAGGTTTTACAATGGCTCTTCTTATTGAAAGCAAAAAACAGATCGTTGCTGAAGTAGCTGAAATTGCTTCTACAGCGCTCGCTGCCGTTGTTGCTGACTACCAAGGTTTAACCGTTGGGCAATTAACAGCTCTTCGTGTTGAAGCTCGTAAACTAGGTGTTGCTACACGTGTTGTACGTAATACTTTGGCTAAACGTGCTCTTCAAGATACGCAATTCGCGATTTTGAATGATAACCTTGTTGGCCCAACAATCTTAGCATTCTCAACTTCTGAAGACGATATGGGTGCAGCTGCACGCTTGTTCGAAGAATTCGCTAAAACTAACAAAGCATTTGAATTAAAGGCTGCTGCATTTGACGGCAAACTTTATCAAGGTGAAGAAATTAGTGTTATCGCGAATCTTCCGAACCAAGAAAAAGCGCTTACTATGCTCGCATCTGTTCTTCAAGCTCCTATTTCGAAATTGGGTCGCTTACTTACAGCGCTTCAAGAGAAAAACGAAGCTCCAGAAGTTACAGAAGTTACCGAAGCTTAAATCTACCTTCACACCACTCAATACCCATTTGGAGTTACTCTCATGGCTTTAACAAACGAAGAAATCCTAAACGCAGTTGCTGAAAAAACTGTTCTTGAACTTGTTGAACTTATTTCTGCTTTCGAAGAGAAATTCAACGTATCTGCTGCTGCTGTAGCTGTAGCTGCTGGTCCTGCTGCTGCTGCTGCTGAAGAACAGTCTGAATTCAACGTTGAGTTGACTTCTTTCGGTGCTAACAAAGTAGCTGTAATTAAAGCAGTTCGTGAAGTTACTGGTCTTGGCTTGAAAGAAGCTAAAGATTTAGTTGAAGGTGCTCCACAAATTCTTAAAGAAGGTATTTCTAAAGAAGATGCTGATGCACTTAAAGCTAAACTTGAAACTACTGGTGCTACAATTACTGTTAAGTAATTTGGCTAGGGGTCTAATTTTAAATTGACCCCGAAATTTGGCTGATGGCTCTTGGGTCATCAGCCTTTTTGCGTTACAATTATCGGCTCGATTTTTGTTTGATTGGTGTGAAAAGCATCAATTGCTATAATAAATTAATAATATCAAACATTTACCAATATTTTTTCATATTTGAAAATATTGCTAAGCGTTTTAATACCACTAAAAATTGCAGCATTTGTAAAAAGTGGTGGCCATATCGGCCTGTGTAATTCCTTCTAGACCCGTTCTGCAGGCGGGCTTAGTTTACTTTCCGAGGACTCCAGATGGCATACTCATATACCGAAAAGAAACGGATTCGTAAGAATTTTGGTAAATTGCCTAGCGTCATGGATGCTCCGTACTTGCTTTCGATTCAAGTCGACTCGTACAGAACATTCCTACAAGATGGCAAAACTCCAAAAAACCGCGAAGATATCGGTCTCCAAGCCGCATTTCGTTCAGTTTTTCCTATTGAAAGTTATTCTGGCAATGCTGCTTTAGAATTTGTTGAGTATAGTCTTGGTAAGCCTGAGTTTGATGTACGTGAATGTATTTTACGTGGTTCGACTTATGCAGCACCAATGCGCGTAAAAATTCGTTTGATCATCAAAGATCGCGAAACCAAATCGATTAAAGACGTACGTGAACAAGAAGTGTACATGGGTGAAATGCCACTCATGACCGAAAATGGTACTTTTGTTATCAATGGTACTGAGCGTGTAATTGTTTCTCAATTACATCGTTCACCAGGTGTATTCTTTGACCACGATAAAGGCAAAACACATTCGAGTGGTAAAGTTCTTTATTCTGCACGCATCATTCCTTACCGTGGTTCATGGTTAGACTTTGAATTTGATGCGAAAGATTTAGTCTATGTCCGTATTGACCGTCGTCGTAAATTACTCGCGACTGTGGTACTTCGTGCATTAGGCTATAGCAACGAACAAGTCTTAGACATGTTTTACGAAAAAGTACCTGTGTATCTTGACATGGGTAGTTATCAAATTGACCTTGTGCCTGAACGCCTGCGCGGTGAAATGGCTCAATTCGATATCACTGATGCTGACGGCAAAGTGGTTGTTGAACAAGGTAAACGTATTAATGCACGTCATGTACGTCAAATGGAAGCATCTGGCTTAACGAAGTTAGCTGTTCCTGATGAATACTTGTATGAGCGCATCACTGCAGAAGATATCAAATTACATGATGGCGATATCGTTCCTGCTAATACTGTGCTTAGTCATGAAGTAATGGTGAAGTTGGCAGAAGGTGGTGTTAAACAATTTAACATTCTATTTACCAATGACATCGATCGTGGTTCTTTCGTTGCGGATTCTTTACGTGTAGATACGACTTCAGGTCGTGAAGAAGCACTGGTAGAAATCTACAAAGTAATGCGTCCAGGTGAGCCACCAACAAAAGAAGCTGCTGAAAACTTATTCAATAACTTATTCTTCTCTACAGAGCGTTATGATTTATCACCTGTAGGTCGTATGAAGTTCAACCGTCGTTTGGGTCGTCCATACGATGTGGGTACAGATCAGAAGTCACGTGCGATTGAAGGTATTCTTTCAAACAGTGACATTACCGACGTATTAAAAACACTGGTTGAAATTCGTAACGGTAAAGGTGAAGTCGACGATATCGACCACTTGGGTAACCGTCGCGTACGTTCAGTTGGTGAGATGACAGAAAACCAATTCCGTGTTGGTTTAGTTCGTGTAGAACGTGCTGTTAAAGAGCGTTTAAGCCAAGCTGAAACAGATAACTTGTCTCCACAAGATTTGATCAATGCGAAACCAGTTGCTGCTGCAATCAAAGAATTCTTTGGTTCAAGCCAATTGTCTCAGTTTATGGATCAAAATAATCCATTGTCTGAAATTACACACAAACGTCGTGTATCAGCACTTGGACCCGGTGGTTTAACACGTGAACGTGCAGGCTTTGAAGTGCGTGACGTACATCAAACTCACTATGGTCGTGTATGTCCAATTGAAACGCCTGAGGGACCAAACATTGGTTTGATCAACTCACTTTCAGTGTACGCAAAAGCAAATAACTTTGGTTTCCTAGAAACGCCATACCGTAAAGTTATTGATGGTCGCGTAACCATGGATATCGAGTATTTATCTGCAATTGAAGAAGTAGGTACTGTGATTGCGCAGGCCGATTCTGGTGTAGATAAAAATGGTACGTTGACTGAGGAATTTGTTTCAGTCCGTCACCAAGGTGATTTCGTACGTATGCCACCTGAAAAAGTGACGCATATGGATGTTTCTGCTCAACAGGTTGTATCTGTTGCAGCATCACTGATTCCGTTCCTTGAACACGATGATGCCAACCGTGCATTGATGGGTTCAAACATGCAACGTCAGGCTGTGCCGACTTTGATTGCTGACAAGCCGCTTGTTGGTACAGGGATGGAAGCAAACGTAGCGCGTGACTCAGGTGTATGTGTTATTGCAAACCGTGGTGGTCGTATTGAATTCGTTGATGCGTCTCGTGTGGTTATTCGTGTAAACGAAGAAGAGATGATCGCAGGCGAAGCGGGCGTAGATATCTACAACCTGATCAAATATACGCGTTCGAACCAAAACACTTGTATTAACCAAACGATTGTTGTGAAACTTGGCGATAAAGTTGCTTGTGGTGACGTATTGGCTGATGGTCCATCAACGGATGGTGGTGAGCTTGCGCTAGGTCAAAACATGCGCGTCGCGTTCATGACGTGGAATGGTTATAACTACGAAGACTCGATCTTGTTATCTGAGCGTGTGCTTCAAGAAGACCGTTTAACCTCGATTCATATCCAAGAATTATCATGTGTCGCACGTGATACTAAATTGGGTGCTGAAGAAATCACTGCCGATATCCCGAACGTGGGTGAAGCAGCGCTTTCTAAACTTGATGAATCAGGTATTGTTTACATCGGTGCTGAAGTGACTGCTGGCGATATCCTTGTCGGTAAAGTAACGCCTAAAGGTGAAACGCAGTTAACACCAGAAGAAAAATTGCTTCGCGCAATCTTCGGTGAAAAAGCAGCTGACGTGAAAGATTCATCTTTACGTGTTCCATCGGGTACGAAAGGTACTGTGATTGATGTTCAAGTGTTTACACGTGACGGTCTTGAAAAAGACGAACGTGCTCAAGCAATTGAAAAAGCGCAGTTAGATGCTTACCGTAAAGACTTGAAAGAAGAATACAAAATCTTCGAAGAAGCAGCACGTGAACGTATTGTTCGTTTGTTGAAAGGTCAAGAATCGAATGGTGGTGGTACAACTAAACGTGGTGACAAACTTGTCGAAGACATGTTGTCTGGTTTAGAGCTTGTCGATCTACTTGAAATTCAACCAAATGATGAAGGTATTGCTGAGCGCTTAACTCAAATTCAAGTGTTCTTGAAAGAGAAGAGCATCGAAATTGATGAGAAATTTGCTGAGAAAAAACGCAAACTTTCTACAGGTGATGAACTTACAACTGGCGTATTAAAAGTTGTTAAAGTTTACTTGGCTGTAAAACGTCGCATCCAACCGGGTGATAAAATGGCGGGTCGTCACGGTAACAAAGGTGTTGTTTCTAATATCTTACCCGTTGAAGACATGCCACATGATGCTCATGGTGTCCCTGTTGATATCGTGTTGAACCCACTGGGTGTACCGTCACGTATGAACGTGGGTCAGATTCTTGAAACTCACTTGGGTATGGCGGCAAAAGGTCTTGGCGAAAAAATCGACAAGATGCTTCAGCAGCAGCGTACAGTGATTGAACTTCGTGAATTCTTAGACAAGATTTACAACAAAGTGGGTGGCGAGCAAGAAGATCTTGATAGCTTAACCGATGATGAAGTTATGATTCTTGCGGGTAACTTGCGTAAAGGTATTCCTTTGGCTACACCAGTATTTGATGGTGCAAATGAAGATCAAATTAAAGAGTTATTAGAACTTGCAGACATTCCACGTACAGGTCAAACAGTCTTGTATGACGGACGTACAGGTGAGCAGTTTGACCGTCCAGTAACTGTAGGTTACATGTACATGTTGAAACTGAATCACTTGGTTGATGACAAGATGCATGCGCGTTCTACTGGTTCTTACTCACTTGTAACGCAACAGCCATTGGGCGGTAAAGCTCAATTCGGTGGTCAGCGTTTTGGTGAGATGGAAGTCTGGGCGCTTGAAGCATATGGTGCAGCGTATACGTTGCAAGAAATGCTTACTGTGAAGTCGGATGACGTTGAAGGTCGTACTCGCATCTATAAGAACATTGTAGATGGTAACCATTATATGGATCCGGGCATGCCTGAATCGTTCAACGTATTGACCAAAGAGATCCGTTCTTTAGGTATCAACATTGAACTGAAAAATGGTGACTAAGTAACCATTCAATCCCCCCCTTGCGAAGCGATGCTTCTCACCTTTTGAGAAAGGGCAAGGGAGGGTTGTTCAGTTAAAAAACAATATTTGTGACCCAGCCGGGAAGCGAAAATCTTCTTGGCACACGGAGAAAAAAATTGAAAGACTTGCTCGATATCATGCGCAAAAAGACGGATTCAGACGGTCATGCTCCAGTAGAGTTTGATCGCATCCGTATTGGTCTTGCGTCACCAGAAATGATTAAGTCATGGTCTCACGGTGAAGTTAAAAAACCAGAAACCATTAACTATCGTACGTTTAAACCAGAACGTGATGGTTTATTCTGTGCCAAAATTTTTGGTCCAGTTAAAGATTACGAATGCTTGTGTGGTAAATACAAGCGTATGAAATACAAAGGCGTCATTTGTGAAAAATGTGGCGTTGAAGTCACTACTGCAAAAGTTCGTCGTGAGCGCATGGGTCATATTGACCTAGCATCTCCAGTGGCGCACATTTGGTTCTTGAAATCATTACCATCTCGTATTGGTCTATTATTAGATATGACTTTACGTGATATCGAACGTGTATTGTATTTCGAATCATACGTTGTAACTGATCCGGGTATGACTCCGATGGAGAAATACCAACTTCTAAACGATGAAGAATACTTCACAGCGTTAGAAGAACACGGTGATGAATTCAGCGCGAAAATGGGTGCAGAAGCGATTCAAGATTTGTTGAAAGACATTGATCTTGAAAATGAAATTTCGCGTCTTCGTGAAGAAATTCCACAAACCACTTCAGAAACGAAGCTTAAAAAAGCCTCTAAACGTCTGAAGTTGATGGAAGCATTCAAAGAGTCGAACAACAAACCAGAATGGATGGTGTTGACTGTATTACCAGTTCTTCCACCAGATCTTCGTCCGTTAGTTCCGCTTGAAGGTGGCCGTTTCGCGACGTCTGACTTGAATGATCTTTACCGTCGTGTGATTAACCGTAACAACCGTTTAAAACGTCTTCTTGACCTTTCAGCGCCAGACATCATCGTACGTAACGAAAAACGTATGTTGCAAGAGTCTGTAGATGCGTTGCTTGATAACGGTCGTCGTGGTCGTGCAATCACAGGTTCGAACAAACGTCCGCTTAAATCTTTGGCCGATATGATCAAAGGTAAACAAGGTCGTTTCCGTCAAAACTTGTTGGGTAAACGTGTTGACTATTCAGGTCGTTCGGTAATTACCGTAGGCCCGACTTTACGTTTGCATCAATGTGGTCTTCCGAAGAAAATGGCACTTGAGTTATTCAAACCATTCATCTTTGCAAAACTACAAGCTTCAGGTCAAGCAACCACCATTAAAGCTGCGAAGAAAATGGTTGAGCGCGAAACCCCAGAAGTTTGGGACGTTCTTGCTCACGTGATTCGTCAACATCCAGTGATGTTGAACCGTGCGCCTACACTTCACCGTTTGGGTCTTCAAGCATTTGAACCGATCCTGATTGAAGGTAAAGCAATCCGTCTTCACCCCCTCGTTTGTGCTGCGTTTAACGCCGACTTCGACGGTGACCAAATGGCGGTACACGTACCATTAACAATCGAGGCTCAGTTAGAAGCTCGTGCCTTAATGATGTCGACCAACAACATCTTGTCTCCAGCCAATGGTGAGCCAATCATCGTACCTTCTCAGGACGTGGTCTTGGGCTTGTATTACATTACCCGTGATGCAATCAATGCCAAAGGTGAAGGCATGGTGTTTGCGGATACTGATGAAGTAAACCGTGCGCTTGCTACAGGTCAAGTGAACTTACACGCTCGCGTAAAAGCACGTGTACATCAAACGGTGATTGATGAAGACGGTAATCGTGAAGATCAAACGATTATTGTAGATACGACTCCAGGTCGTTGTTTGCTTTGGGAAGTTGTTCCTAAAGGAATGGACTTTCAGCAAATTAACGTTGAGATGAATAAAAAGAACATCTCGAAGTTAATTAACTCTTGCTACCGTAAATTGGGTCTTAAAGATACCGTTATCTTTGCGGATCAATTGATGTACTTGGGCTTCCGTCAAGCGACGCGCTCTGGTGTATCTGTTGGTATGGAAGATATGCTTATTCCACCAACGAAATATACGATTATCGAAAAAGCAGAAACTGAAGTTCGTGAAATTGAACAACAGTTTGAACAAGGTTTCGTAACTGCTGGTGAGCGTTATAACAAAGTGGTCGATATTTGGGCGCGTACCAATGACCAAGTTGCTAAAGCGATGATGGACAACTTGTCTTTTACCACTGTTAAAAACAAACAGGGTGAAGATGAAAAGCAAAAATCATTCAATAGTATCTACATGATGTCTGACTCTGGTGCCCGTGGTTCGGCAGCTCAGATTCGTCAGCTTGCGGGTATGCGTGGTTTGATGGCGAAACCAGATGGTTCGATCATTGAAACCCCAATTAAAGCAAACTTCCGTGAAGGTTTGACGGTACTTCAGTACTTCATTTCAACACATGGTGCACGGAAAGGTTTGGCCGATACAGCACTTAAAACTGCGAACTCGGGTTACTTGACTCGTCGTCTGGTAGACGTAGCGCAGGATTTAGTGATCAATGAACCTGATTGCGGTACTTTAAGCGGTCTGGTGATGACTCCATTCATTCAAGGTGGCGATGTAATCGAAAACCTGGGTGCCCGAGTTCTTGGTCGTGTTGTTGCTGAAGATGTGAAACGTGCTGGTTCTGACGAAGTCATTCTTCCACGCAATACTTTGATTGACGAAAAACTTGCTGCCTTCATTGAAGACGCGGGTGTTGACGAAGTTAAAGTACGTTCAGTAGTAAGCTGTGAATCGACTTTCGGTGTGTGTGCGAAATGTTATGGTCGTGACCTTGCACGTGGTCATCAGGTAAATCCTGGTGAGTCAGTTGGTGTAATGGCTGCACAATCAATTGGTGAGCCGGGTACCCAGTTAACCATGCGTACATTCCACGTGGGTGGTGCTGCAAGCCGAACTTCTGCTGCAAATAATATTCAAGTACGTAACAAAGGTACTGTACGTTTCCATAATGTGAAAACTGTACAACATGCCAAAGGTCACTTAGTATCAACTTCTCGTTCAGGCGAAATTGGTATTGCTGATGACTTAGGCCGCGAACGTGAACGCTACAAAATTCCATACGGTGCGTCGATCATCTTGAAAGATGGCGAAGCTGTAGCAGCTGGCGGTATCGTTGCAACTTGGGATCCGCATACACATCCACTGGTAACTGAAGTTGCTGGTAAAGTTCGTTTCAGCCAAATCGCTGATGGCGTAACTGTGACATCGAAAACTGATGATGCAACAGGTATGACGACAATTGAAATCTTACCAGTGACTTCACGTCCTGCGTCAGGTAAAGATTTGCGTCCTGCAGTAGTGCTTGATACCACTGATGGTGGTGAACAGTTCTACTTCTTGCCACAAAGCACAATTCTTTCTGTCCGTGATGGCGAAACGATTGGTGTCGGTGACGTAATTGGTCGTGTACCACAAGAAACTTCACGTACTCGTGATATTACCGGTGGTCTACCGCGTGTAGCTGACTTGTTCGAAGCACGTAAACCGAAAGAACATGCAATCTTGGCTGAAATTTCAGGTGTTGTAAGCTTCGGTAAAGAGACTAAAGGTAAAAACCGTTTAGTGATTACTCCAGATGATGGCTCTGAAATTTATGAAGAGTTGATTCCGAAATGGCGTACCATGAACGTGTATGAGGGTGAGCATGTGAACCGTGGTGAAACCGTTTCTGACGGCCCACAAAATCCACATGACATCTTGCGTCTTAAAGGTGAAGTGGCGTTGACTAACTACATCGTGAACGAAGTTCAGGACGTTTATCGTCTGCAAGGTGTAAAAATCAACGACAAACACATTGAAGTGATTGTTCGTCAAATGTTGCGTAAAGTTGAAATCACTGATGGTGGTGATACGAGCTTCATTAAAGGTGAGCAAGTGGATTACATCCGCATGGTTGCTGAAAACCAAGCTGTACTTGCTCAGAACAAGTTCCCAGCGAAGTATGAACGCCAATTGATGGGTATTACCAAAGCATCACTTTCTACTGACTCGTTCATCTCTGCTGCATCGTTCCAGGAAACAACACGTGTGTTAACTGAAGCGGCTGTGACAGGTAAAGAAGATGAATTACGCGGTCTGAAAGAGAACGTTGTTGTGGGTCGTTTGATTCCAGCGGGTACAGGTCTTGCGTATCATTTAGAACGTCGTCGTCAGGAAGCAGAAGCTGCTGAACACGAACTTGTAAATGACTTTAGTGATGTAGATCAAGCATTAAGCCAAGCATTTAACCAAGAATTTTAATTCCTAGTTAATGTTTAAAAAAGGCGCGTCACCAAGTACAGAGTGAATACTATGTACTTGTTTAAAAAAGTTAACTAATTATTGATTTTTAATATAATTAGTTAGCCGTAAAAAATACACACTATGTAAATAGTGTGTATTTTTTTGTTTATGGAATTAAAGAATCTAAAAAAGTATTGTAAGCATTCATTTGGAATAACTCTTGAGCAAGAATTATTTTTCTTTTGTTTATTTCTACTTCTAAATTTGGAAAATCAATAAGCGCTTGCTTCGCACTAGAAATCTGCTTTTCAATAAAATCTTTTTTTGCTTTTAATTCACTTGTTTTCTTTTTCAGTTCTGAAAAATGGTATTGATTAGATTTAGTTTTTAAATTTTTCCTATATTCATTCATCTTTTCAGATTCGGAAAACAAAGATAGCCTATGATTTTTTATATTGACCTCTTTATATAAGTAGCCTTCCTTAACAAGTTTCCTGAGTAATCTATAAAAATTTTCTTTGTACACGACAAAAATCATATTTCGATTTTAGTAATCGATTACAGCATCGCAATTGATCAATGATATTTAGTATTTTTGAATCATCTTGATGGAAAAGTGCATACTTCAATCCCTCAACAATTAAATCAAAACCAAGTCTAAACAAGCT
>NZ_NEGC01000014.1 GCF_002135335.1 Acinetobacter sp. ANC 4470 | reverse complement strand
ATTTATGAAGATAAATACCATTCAAATTATTGAAAAATAAATAAAATAGATGAGTTCTCAAATTATTTTCGACAAAAGTTCTCAAAATTATCAATTTTTAACATTAAGCCCATGAAATTTATTTGAAAATGTGAGTTCTCAATAGGAATTTTTAATTATGAGCAACTTTATTGTCGATTCAGCCAACATTGTTTCTTTTCCTCGGCCTTGTACCCTATGTGAATCAACGGGAAATGTTCAAAAATTTGCAGGGTTGATGCTCTGTGAAAGCTGTCAGGAGAATATCCGGATTACGAATTCTGGCATGTTTGCTTCCAATGATCAGATTGAACCAAAAGCCCAGGATTAACCTGAATTCCGTATAAGAGATTTCATGTTAAATACTTTCTTAATAGCTCATATTTGATACTTAAATTGCTTTTATTTGATATAATAGCTCACATTTGATCTTTTAATTTTGGTGGTTTAAATATGCTTTTTGACTTTGCAACAGAGTCGGAAATTTGTCAAGAATTGGGGCATCGAATAGCTCAACAGCGAATAAAAAAAAATATTACTCAAGCCGAGTTGGCAAGTAGGGCAGCTGTTGGTATTTCAACAATTAAGCGTTTAGAAAAAGGCGAAGGGGCAACACTTGGTAATTTTATTCGTGTTCTGACGTCACTAGGACTTGTGAATGATTTGTCTACAATTGCTGTTAAACCGAATTTTTCAATCCAAGAATTTGAAGAGATGAACAGTGTTAATTCTCGTAAACGAGCATCGTATTTCAAAGGTTAGTTTATGGAAAATTTATATAAAATAGATGTTTATTATTGTGGTTGGGGCGAAAATTGGTGTTTGGGAAAAATTGCATCAAATGGTCGTCAGACAGTATTTCAATATTCAGATGAAGCACTTCAAAGAAATATAGAGTTTTCGCCACGATATTTACCACTTCAGAGAAATGCTTTTACTAATTTTCCACCATTTCAATATCAGCTTCCTGGATTATTTGCCGACAGCCTTCCTGATGGATGGGGATTGTTGTTAATGGATCGTTTTTTTAAAAAAGAGTTCGAGAAAAATCGAGACCAGATTAATCCATTGGAACGGCTGGCATGCTTAGGTGAGCAAACAATGGGTGCATTTATATATCTTCCTGCCTCCGAAAAAACAACGGAGATTAAAGAAATGAGCTTATTTGAAATTGCAAAAACAATGGAAGCTGTACAGATTGGATTAGATGTTAATGTTCTTGAAACATTAGTACTTATGGGAGGGTCTCCACAAGGTGCAAGACCAAAAGCGCAGGTATATTACAATCCTTTAAACGGAGATATGAGTAACTGCCCTATTGTTGGTGGCGAGCCGTGGTTGGTGAAATTTAATGCCCGAAGTGAAGATGTTGAAGTATGTGCAATAGAAAAATTTTATCTTGATACAGCAGCGTTATGTGGTCTAGCTGTACCAGAATCAAGAATTTTTCATATCAATGCTGATATAGCTGCTATAGGTATGAAGCGTTTTGATCGTTTAAATGAAATTCGTATTCCAATGCACAGTTTGGCAAGCGCATTACACACTGATTTCCGTATTCCAAATTGTAGTTATGAAATATTTTTGCGTATGACAAGGTTCATGACAAAGAATGAGAAAGAGGTCGAAAAAGCCTTTAGTTATTGTGTTTTTAATGTTTGCATGAATAATCGTGATGATCATACGAAAAACTTTTCTTATCTTATGAGTCAAAATGGAGAATGGGCATTATCACCTGCCTATGACTTAACATTTAATACAGGTATGAATGGTCATCATCAGATGGATGTTGAGGGTGAGACTTATAGGATTACACGTCAGCATTTACTTAGTTTAGCTAAAAATTCGGGGCTAGATCTTAATAAAAGTGAAGTACTTCTTGATCATATTGTAGGGATTGCGAGAAATCGTATAGATGATCTATTTAATGGACAGTATGCTATTTCAAAAGAGACAGTATCTTTGATAAAAACTAAAGTTGAGGAAAATATCAAACTGTTAGATAGCTAATGACAACACTCAGACAGCCTTATGGATCAAAACTATTTAGGAAAAAATCCTAAAATTGAACATAAAAATCCGACTTGTTTCAAGTCGGATTTTTTACTTTGGAGAAACTAGACATTTTTATTGGTGAGAATATAGACATTTTAATTGGGGAATAACAGAGAACTTATAGCTCTCGTTTTTTTGTTTTAAAACTGCTAAAATCCACATACGCCATTGACGTACTTTAATCTATGTTATTTATTGAAACCAGTATTTTTACCAAGCAAATCAAAGAGCTTGTCACTGATGAAGAATATCGTCAGCTTCAGCAAGATCTTTTGGTACAGCCTGATAAAGGTGACTTGATAAAAAATGGCGGTGGCATTCGTAAAGTACGTTGTGCTCAAGGCAATAAAGGAAAAAGTGGCGGCATCCGTGTGATCTATTATTGGGTTAATGAAGATCATCAAGTCTTTTTCCTATTGGCTTATCCAAAATCAGTAAAAGATACCCTGACAGATAAGGAAACAGCCATTCTTCGTCAATTAGTGAAGGAGCAACTTCATGGATAACAACTTATTTGATGATCTGGTTTCTTCGATCAAAGAAGCAGGTGCAATCAAGCGTAAAGAAGTGCAAGCAAGTCGAATTACTGAACTTGAATTACCTGATATTAAAGAAGTTCGTGAAAAAACAGGTTTGAGCCAAGTCGAATTTGCAGCACGTTTGCATATCAGTGCAAGAACACTACAAAATTGGGAGCAAGGGCGACGTTACCCAACTGGCCCAGCGGCAACACTTATTCGTATTCTAGATTCCCATCCAAGCCTGATCTAAAAGATAGAGATAATAAAAAAGCCCAACATCCTGTTGGGCTTTTTTACATATTTGATGCGTTGGTATAACTCCTGTCGTACCTCACATTCCCTGTATCTGATCTTATTATTCTTATCTGGAGCATCCTGCTCTCTATGTCCTCATGATAGGAAATAAGCGTGAGGTCGTATAGCCGCAAAGGGCTTGAATCCATGTGCGCCTAAGCGTACAAAACTGTTTAAATTTTACCCCAAGGGTTATCCGCAGAAATTGGGGATAATTTAAGCAGTGGATGAGTTGATAACATACAACAATGTGCTATTTTGATCAGATATTGATCAATTTTATTGGCAATATATTCCAGAGTTGTACATAAAAAAGCCGACTTGTTTCCGAGTCGGCTTTTTTGTGGCTTTTTGAATTTTTAAAATCAGTTAAGTTGTTGAAATGGTTAACTTAAATGAAACGCGTTTCGTATAACGACCATTATGTTAAATAGCATAAGATTTAATCTAGTATTTGATATCTGCAATTTCGTTATGAGTCATGAAAGCTTTTTTGATATTTCCATAATTCACTGATTGCATTAAATAAATACAAAGCTAAAATCATATTTTTATCCCTTAAATACAGACATAATAAGTCGAAACAGCCAAATAACTGGGTAAAAAATTAGTCCAATGAAATCAGGAATATAAATAAAAATATTGTCTCTTTTACTATAGACTTTAGGCTCAGTAATTTTTTTTCGCCATTTAGGGAAGATAAGTATGAGAATTATACCTAATAAAAATAATATCAATCCCCATATAATCAGCTTTTGAAGTAATTCTGCTGTCATTATCTTAATTCTTTATATTTTGTTCTTTATTATAAATAGTGTATTACGACTCTGATAGGAAAATTTAATATTTAATAGAAGGTTATTCTTCAGATAACTTATCATTTAATTTGAAGATTTCCTAAAATTAACATAATACACCTTATACGAAATGCTCTTTTTATTTTTATATAAATCATATATTTACTGTATATCAAAAAGCCGAATCCTACCCGATTGGGCTTTTTACGTGAATAGTCGTGTTCCACGCCTATTCTTTGATCAATATTCCAAATCTTTAAGTAGCACAGCTAAACAGCGCATTTAGCCATTCGGTAGGAAAAATCGACTTAGAAAGCCCCTTTTTGCTGGTTCAGGCTCGACATGCTCCGGTACTGGAATGCACTTATTTTCTTTTTGAACCGGAGTAGTCAATCCGTCATAGCTCTGCTCAGGCTTTAGCCGAGGATCCGTTGCTATATCTTGGTTAGATTTCTGATCGGTAAACGTAGTCATATTGGTTTTAGGGGCTTCTAATAAGCGTTGTATGGCTTCTATTTGATTATCTTTTGTTGCTAACTGTTCTCGTTGAAAAACTTCTCGTTCATGTGCAAGTTCTAGATGTTTTTTTAGTATGTCTACCTGCTGTTTCAGCATGTCTACTTCTGTCTCTTTTTGTATCGAATTAGACTGTAACGTGGTTACATTATTATTTTTGTGTGAGGGTTCTCCAAATACACGTATAGCTTCTGAAAAATCAATTTTTCCATCACTATTTTTAGATAAATCCCCTTTATTAATACGTTTATAAATGCTTTGGCGATTCATTCCATATAGATTAGCCAACTCAATAACAGACAATGCTTTCATTATGTAGCCCAAGTAAAAAAATGTATGCCAGTAAACACTAGGTAGTCATGTAACGTTACATCAATGTTTCAACGATATCCAACTTTTTTAAGATATGGGTAAAGTTCTTTAAAGCTTGTAAAATCTAAAAGTTTCTCAGCTAGACGTATAGCAAATTGTTGGTAATTCTCTGTACCTTGAGAATATTTATTCATCTCAGGAAGATCGGACAGCTTGCTACCAAATAAATGACGTTGTTTATCAGTCATCTTTGAAAAAAGATCAATTAAGTGTTGCTCATCATTTTTCTCAATTGGTTTGCTAACAGATTTCTTTTGTTTGAAGGTGAAAGAGAATCCTGAAATTGATCTACCAGTCTTATGTTGCTCATATTTTGCAGTTATATCAGTTAACTCATTTACTTGTTTTAAAGCGAAATCCAGAACATAAGTTTTAAAATTGCTCATAGTTTTGTATTGATGTACTTCGACACCAAGTTGTTGTCTAAAAACTAACAAATCAAAAATAGGAGTTTTTCCATTGGATCGCCATTGAATTAATAATTCATATAGGCGAATTGCATAAGAGCTAGTTAATTTAGAAACTTGTTGTAATTCATATTTAGTGAAATTTTCTTCTAATCTGGTTATGAGAGGAACAATGTCTTGTGTAAAGCGTAGAAAGACTATTCCTGATTGATGTTCATACCCTATTTTATCGACCCATCGACAATGAAAGCTACGATTTTTGCCAGTTTTAGGATTTATATCATGATAAGTGACATAGCGATCAAATAGGCTTTTAGAGGCTTCTCTGAGTACTGTATATGCGGTGTGTTTCTCAACGTTAAAAGTATTGATATAGCTACTAGCATGTACTTCTAACAAACTGTTTTCCGTAATTCCTTGACCTGTTTCTCTAGCTTCAGCTATTGCTAGAAGAATTAGGCGCTGTTCAACAGTATCTAATGTATAACTTGCTTGAATTAAAGCATTATCTTTTACAACTAATTCAGCCATTTTTAATTCTAAAGTTTTAATTAACTGGGGTATACCTTAACTCATTTAAACTAGCTTGTAAAACAACCTAGCTTTAAGGTCGATAAACCTAGTTTAATAGGTCGATAAACCTAGTTTAATAGGTCGATAAACCTAGTTTAATAGGTCGATAAACCTAGTTTAATGAAGCCTAAAATCATTGCCTAGACTGGCTTTCAGGCTGTCTAAAAGCATTTAAAAGCTTAAAAGATTATTAAAAGCCTAGAACATGAAAAATTACCCTATGTTTTCGCTACGCTCAAACTCTATTGAACTTCGCTTTCGCTCAGTTCGAAGGGGCAATTTTTAGTAAATACCAGTTGTGACTGAAATATTGAAAAAGCAAAATCAAAAGCAAGAATGGATTCGCTACGCTCATAAAGCTTTTTTACTCGCTATGCTCGTTCATGACGCCAAGATTCCGAATCGCAAAGCTCTAAAATCAATGTGAATCATTAAATACCGCATTGTAATCAGGGAAAGAGCGACAAAAATTTAAATAGAGGCTTGTCACTCGTAGACACTCGTTCTGTTCTTATCATTTAAATAAAAATAGGCTTCATTCGCTCTCATTTGCGTTTTTAAAGCTGTTTCCAACATTTCCCTATGGATTCCATGTTTTTTCATCAAGTGTGGCTTAAAACGCATTTAAAGAGAATTTATGGCTATCTGTATTTCATCGGTTTTCAAAATATGAAAATGTTCAATTCTGATCAGCAGATCGGAATGCACGCTTACGCGTTTCTATTTTTGAGAAAAAAAGACTCTAAGTTGATTCAAAAAAACCAAGCACTAACTTTAATGTCAATTCAGTCAATCAACAGGGCTAAAAGCCGATACATATCGGCAAKATTTTTTTCACACACCACGCATCTAAAGATAAAAGCTCAAAACCCAGGATTTATAAGGGGTGCAGACGATTAATTATGGTGAAGAATCTGATACCAAAAAATAGAAACAAAAGCAGTTAAGTTATTGGTTTATATATAAATTAAATGATACCGCTTATGATATCAACAAAAGACACTTTTTACACCTTAAGCTATTGTTTAATAAATAGTTTTTTTGGTATCACTTGTATTGTTGGAATAATATCAACATTAGCTATTTTAATATTAATTATCAATATCTTAAGTGGTATCACAATATTCTCATAGTAAATGAATAAAGATTTTGTCACTTTTACCAGTCGTGTGGATACAAAAACTGGCAAATGAATTGGCTATTTATGTGCTCCAGAAATGAGTTCTCAAAAAACGGTCATATTTTTAATAAACGTATGTTTTTAAAAAATTATAGTGAGAACTCACCATAGTTCTCATTTATGAAGATAAATACCATTCAAATTATTGAAAAATAAATAAAATAGATGAGTTCTCAAATTATTTTCGACAAAAGTTCTCAAAATTATCAATTTTTAACATTAAGCCCATGAAATTTATTTGAAAATGTGAGTTCTCAATAGGAATTTTTAATTATGAGCAACTTTATTGTCGATTCAGCCAACATTGTTTCTTTTCCTCGGCCATGTAGCTTATGTGAATCAATGGAAAATGTTCAGAAATTTGCAGGGCTGATGCTTTGCGGAAATTGTCAGGAAAACATCCGCATCACTAATCCTGGCATATTTGAGACCAATACTCAGATCGAACAAAAAGCCCAGGATTAACCTGGGCTGCGTATAATAAGTTTTATGTTAAGGGAAAACTAGAAATGCCATTGATCTGGGCATTTCGCATAAGGTGTATTATGTTAATTTTAGAAAAATTAAATTATGGAAAGAAAATAGATATTCCCATTCGACCAATTAAAAATACTAATAAAACAAGAAAGAATATCCGAATAAAACCACTTCCATAGCGTAAAGCCAAAAATGAACCTACTATAGAACCCACCATATTGCAGACCGCCACTATCACTCCAATGTTCCATAGAACATGACCAGATGGTATAAAAAATAGTAATGCAGCACTGAATGTTCCTAAATTCACTAATTTTGCTGAAGCAGAAGCATTTAAAAAATCGAATCCAAAACATTTAACGAATAAAAAAAGTAAAAAGCTTCCACTTCCAGGTCCAAAGACTCCATCATAAAATCCAATGAGGGCACCAAAAAAAATCCCCAATAGAATTTCTCTTTTACCACATTGAATATATGTATGAACTTTGCCTAAATCTTTCTTGATAAATGTATAAATTGCTATTAATACCAAAAGAAAAAATACAATATATTTCATCAATTCTTTGGGAATGAATGAAACAGACATAGCGCCTAGAAAAGCAAAGATAAATGCTGAAACCATAGTAGGTAGCATCAGTATCCATACAATTTTTATTCTTTTTATATAAGTAAAAATAGAGGAAAGTGTTCCAGCTAACACAGCTAATTTATTTGTTCCAAAAACAGTCGCTAAACTGTATTGCGGTAAAGCATGTATAAGCGCAGGCAATTGAACAAGACCACCACCTCCAACGGCAGCATCAATTAAGCCGCCACAAAAAGCAAAAAAACCTAATACGATTAGAATATTTTCAAAATCCATATGAGCTAAATAATTCCTTTGGGAAAATGTATTTTTATCGAATTTAGTATTTCTTATAAAAGCTGTAATGCTGCTTTTAAGTGTTTAATTATTATACTAAACTTTGCTCTTATTTAACATAATGGTCGTTATACGAAATTTCAAAAAATACAGTAAAAATGGGAGCTTAAGACTCCCATTTTAGATTTCTTATAAGGTGTATTATTAATTTTAGGAAAGAGTCTAAAAAAAATTCTACGTAATTTAAAAATACAAAGTGCTTTGCTTAAAGGTTTATCTCTAATGATGTGTATCTTAGCTTTAAGCATGATATACAGAGAATTCCCACCCATTTAATATAATGGCTGCTATGCAGGATAATGATTTAATAGTTATCCTTTTTACATTAAAAATGTCCAAATCTCTTTATAAATATAGGCAAAATATGATTCAGGGTAGTTGTTGTTGTGGTGCTGTTAAATTTGAGTTGAATGCTGTTCCTGACATGATGGGAACATGCCATTGTTCACGTTGTCGTAAGCTCGGATCGAGTACGATTATTTTTGTGAAAAAAGAATCCTTTAATTTGCTTCAAGGTAAAGAGTTTATACAAACATATAAGCCTGAACCGCCATTTAGCTATGTACGAACGTTCTGTAAAAAGTGCGGAACTGCTTTGGGTGAAATCGGTTCAGAGAGTGCATCTTTTCCAATACCAGTTAATTGTTTGGACGATGATCCTATCTTAAGAAATCAGTTCCATGTTTTTGTTTCATCTAAGCCAGCTTGGTATGAAATAGAAGATGCTGCACCTCAGTATCAGGAAAATCCAAATTAATTGATCATTAGAGTAACATCAAAAAAAAGCCCAAGATTAACACTTCTTTAAAAGATGAAAATTCAATGAATGACTGTCTATTTAACATAATGGGCATTATGCGAAATTTACAAATTTTGTAGATGAATCTAGAGGGGAAGTACTTGCTTTATGTATTCGATCGAATACAATCAAGTAAGAATAGAAGGAAACCTCATGATTGAAATTAAACGTCTGCCTGAATTTGATGAATGGTTAGATGGCATTAAAGACAATATGACCCGTATTCGCTTGAACCGTAGATTAGATAAGGTTCAGCGTGGAAATTGGGGAGACATTAAACCTCTCCAAGAAGGTGTCTGTGAAATGAGAGAGTTCTTCGGTTCAGGTTGGAGAATGTACTATATCCAACATGGTGATGTTGTGATTGTGATGCTAGGTGGCGGTGATAAATCTACACAGCAAGATGATATCAAGCGAGCAGTCAAATTATCTAAAACATTGGAGGATTAAAAATGGTTAAAGTCGCTGATTTACCAAGTTTTGATATGGCTGAATCACTCAAAACTGAAGAAGATATTGTGACGTATCTCAATATGGTTCTTGAAGAAAATGATCCTGCGGAATTAGCACATGCACTTGGTGTAATTGCTAAAGCAAGAGGTATGACCCAAATTGCTAAAGAGGCAGGTATTGGACGTGAAGCCCTTTATAAAGCACTTCGTCATGACTCTGCACCTCGTTTTGATACTATCAATCGTGTAGTGAATGCTTTAGGTTTAAAGCTTACAGTGCAACATGCTTAAAATTAAAAAAAACTAGTAAAAATGGGAGCCTTAGGCTCCCATTTTTGATTTCGTATAAGTGTATTATGTTAATTTTAGACAAACTTAAAAAACTATAAAATATGGTTATACATTTTGCATTTCCTTAAGCAGAAAATTCTCTTGAAAAAATTATAACCAACCTATATTTTAGAGTAATTACTCTAAAATATAGGTTGGTTATAATGAGTCATACAAAAATTGGAACTTATTCATGGATGAATAAAACAAATGGTAAAATATCTTTCAAAGAGAAAATTAAACTATTTAATAAGTTGATTATTCCAAATTTACTTACACCAATAAAAGAAAATATTTATAAAAATCATTCAGATATTAATATTAATTTTCATGTCAATCAGGTCATCATTCCAGACACAAAAATGATTGAAATTGCAGTCGAAGAATTAGAATCGAAAGCTAGTATTTCAATTATCAATCACTCATGGCGAACGTATTTTTGGGGAGCAGCTTTAGGCCATCTTCAGAACAAACCATTTGATCCTGAATCGCTGCTCACTGCTTCTTTATTTCATGATATCGGTTTAACAACACCTCATTTAGAAACAAAAGGTTGTAAATGTTTTACTTATGAAAGTGCAGATCAATTTTCTTACAGGGCACAAGAAATTAACTTTGATGAAGATAAGACCCAACTCATTAAAGATGCAATTTGTATCCACATGAATGGTTACATCGATCAATCATATCCTAGTGAAATTCAACTATTACAACAGGGCGCATCGTGTGACGTAATTGGTGAACAACTTCATAACTTACCATCTAATTTTAAGAATCAAATTATAGAAAAATATCCTAGGGAAAATTTTAATAAAAATTTTATTGAACTAATAAAAGCAGAAAGTAAGAATAATCCAAACTCTCGAACAGCCTTTCTAAAAAGTCTAGGATTGCCATTAATGATTCACTTGAATCCGTTTAGGAATTAAAGCTTATGAATAGTTTTTCTTTTAAAGATTTATATGAAGTTAAAGTAAATAAAATTAGCCCCGTTGATAAGAGTAATAATTTAACTTTTATCTTACTACCAGCTATTGGGGTACCTATTAAAAAGTATGAAAGACTTATAATTGGTCTTAAAGATAATGGTTATTCAGTTGTTTATGCTGATTATCCTTGTTGCGGAGATAATTTTCCTCAGATATCCAAAAGCCATGATTATGATTATTCAGATCTACTCAAATACTTCATACCCAATTTGATCAAAAGCTGTGATACACAAAACTTAGTACTTTTAGGACATAGCTTAGGTGGCCATCTCGCAAGCTTATATGCCTTAGAAAACAATATTCCAATAGTAGTTATTGCTTCAGGAAATATTCATTATAAGAATTGGAATTTTGTAGGTAGAGCCAAAATATTAAGCGCAGTCATATTATTCAAATCTCTTACTAAAGCTTATGGTTTTTTCCCAGGTTATAAAGTTGGTTTTGGACATAGAGAAGCCAAAAGTCTAATGAATAATTGGTGTCATACAGTATTAACTGGGAATTACGATTTTTCAGGAATTGAAGTTAAAAGAAGCAATGCTAAAAGCTTATTTATTAATATAAAAAATGATAATTTTTCACCTCTAGAATCTACAAAAAAATTAGCAGAAATGTTCAGTAGTACTGTATTTCAACAAATTGAATTACCATCTCATCTCAAAGGAAATAGACATAGTATTTGGCTAAAAAGTCCAGATCAGATCATTAAGGTAATTGATAATACAATGAAGAAATCTCCCATTTAACATAATAGCGCTTATACGAAATAAAAAAAGGTAGCTTAAGCTACCTTTTTTATTGTTAAACGTTGAATCCTATATGTTTTCCTGTTGGAAGCTCTACATCAATACGGAGCTTTCCGCCCATTGCTTCAACATACTTTTTCATCGTTGAAATTTTCAGATCATTGCCACGATTTTCGATTGCTGAAAGTGAAGGCTGTTTAATACCAAGGGTTTCAGCCAATTCTTTTTGAGAGATTTCTAATTCTTCACGAATAAGATAAAGCTGATTTTCTAGAAGTAATTCATCAGCCATTTTTTGAATACGCGCTTGGCTCTCTGGAGAGCGGTTAGCTAATAATTCCTGTAAGGTTTTAGCCATTAGATTATTCTCCTAAAGTTGAGAGGTGAAGTTTGTATTGCTCATCTGCAATATCTAGCATGTCTTTATAAAATCGTTTTTTACCGCCTTTATCAGCAATACACAGCACTATGGCTTTGTCGTAAAGGATCAAAGGCAAAAAAAGCCCTGAGAGGTCTACCTCGATGCTGAACACGCAGTTCTTTCATGTTGGTAAATTTAGAATCATAGACGGTATCCACTAAAGGGCGACCTAAGCCCGGCCCTTGTTGTTGCAGTACCACCAACGTGGCTAAAACCTTCTCTTGGGTCGATTCATCTTGCTGTTCAAACCATTCATTGAATACGTCTGTCGTGATGACTGTCCACATATCACAACCAAAATATAGATTATAGTCTATATTTTATAGGTAACTTGCAGCATTGGCAAATGAGAAATTTTAGACAATAAAAAAGCCCAACATCCTGTTGGGCTTTTTTACATATTTGATGCTTAGGTCTGACTCCTGTCGTACCTCACATTCCCTGTATCTGATCTTATTATTCTTATCTGGAGCATCCTGCTCTCTATGTCCCCATGATAAGAAATCAGCGTGAGGTCGTATAGCCGCAAAGGGCTTGAATCCATGTGCGCCTAGGCGTACAAAACTGTTTAAATTTTACCCCAAGGTTTATCCGCAGAAATTGGGGATAATTTGAGCAGTGGATGAGTTGATAACATACAATAATGTGCTATTTTGACTAAATATTGATCAATTTTATTGGCAATATATTCCAGAGTTGTACATAAAAAAGCCGACTTGTTTCCGAGTCGGTTTTTTTGTGGTTTTTTGAACTTCTGAAATTGGTTAAGTTATTGAAATAATTAATTTAAATGAAAGGCGTTTCGTATAATGCCCATTATGTTAAATAGACTTCTTATGCAACGTTTAATATTAATCTTCAGCAAGTCCTTTTAAAAAAATTTGAATTCCTATATAGATTAAAGCATATATCATGATATGGAATGCATTTTCTAAACTAGTAAAAAAGAAGCTTATAAAAAAGATTAATGTAGCCACTAAAACTATAGAAAATAATATATTTAACAGGTATTTAACTTTATATTTGTTAATGAATATAAAAACCGTATACATAAGAAGACTTAATGTTAAATTTATAAAAAATATAATTAGAGCAAATATTACTGGAAAGAAAACTAGAAATGAAACTATAAAACCAAATATATGTAATATCCAAAAAATTCGCCAAAAACCATTCATTGTGTTGTATATCCATTATTTTTATATAATTAACCTTTGTACACGACAAAAATCATATTTCGATTTTAGTAATCGATTACAGCATCGCAATTGATCAATGATATTTAGTATTTTTGAATCATCTTGATGGAAAAGTGCATACTTCAATCCCTCAACAATTAAATCAAAACCAAGTCTAAACAAGCTATTCTCGAATCGACCATGCTTCTTCACCTTAATTGGCTTAATCTCATCATGATGCCAAATGCCCATACGATATGCCCAACAAAAAGCAATGCTATACACTGCTAATAATTTGCTGAACTTATCTTGATCCGTCAAATGAGTATCCTCTAAATTAAAACCTCGACTTTTCAAACAACCAAATAAAGTCTCAATTTCCCAACGCTTTTTGTAGCTTGCTATAGCATCAATTGCTTGAGTATTCGATGCAACCAACATCAATTCATCTTTTAATTTAGATGCCCAAACATGTACACAAACACCATCAACATTTAAAGCCCTTGAATGTCTGACCACCTGATTAGGCTTTAAATCACGAAATAATTCATGAATTTGAACTATTCTTCCTTCACTATTGGATACTTTGGCGTTCTTCTTAATTCGAATACAAAATTGAATATTCTGCTGATCTAACCAACTTAGCCATTCCTTACCAATAAATTCCCGATCTGCCAGTACTTGTGTAATTCTAGACTTCCCAAAAATACAAATAAATCGTTGTATAATTTCGATTCTTTCATTGGTATTTGAATTCCCACGCTTATCTAGCAACATCCAGAATATAGGAATGGCAATTCCCTTATGAACGACAGCAAGCATCAGGATATTAATGTTTTTTTCCCCCACTTCCAATTTGTTCTATCTAAGGTGAGTGTCACCTTTTCAAGCGAAAATAGCTCAAAAATAAAAGTTGCAACTTGATTAAAATCAATCACATGCTCAGTAAGAAAGCGTTGTATTCTGCGATATGATGATGCCGACTTTACATTATGATTAAACAGGGTGGAAAGTTTCACCAAGTTTGATGATGGGCTAATAAACAGCGTGGTGAGCATGAGAGTAAAACAATTCATTCTTGCCTTGTTCCAAGAAAAATGATTGTTTAGAATGTGGTGTAGCTCGTTGAGGTATGACATAGTTTGAGTCGTCAGAAAACTATTATTATGTCACTTATTTCAACGAGTTACTTTTTTTGTCGTGTACAAAGATAATTAACATAATACGGATTATCTTAAATAAACAGGAATATGGTTTCAATTTCCTGTTGGAAAACCATGAAACATCCATTGTATGCCCCATAAAATAGCTAGGACTAAAATTACTGAAAAGATAATTTCTAATTTCTTCATTTTTTAAGAATTTCTAAAATTAACATAATACACCTTATGCGAAATGCTCTTTTTATTTTCATATAAATCATTCGCTTAAGTGTTTCAGAAAATCCCAATCCTACCCGATTGGGATTTTTACGTGAATAGTCGTGTTCCACGCTTGTTATTTGATCAATGTGCCACGATTTTGATTAGCTAAATTTATAAATAATCATTTAATGCAGTCACGTTATAAAACTTAAAATATGTTATTATGTATCTCAATTGAGTTACATAACGTTAAGGTGAAGACATGACTTCTCAAACCTCAATGCTACACGTTCGAATTGATGATGATACTAAGCTTCAAGCACAGCAGGCTTTAAAATCAATGGGGATGTCTGTATCTGATGCTGTACGAATCTTTTTGACTCGTGTCGTAGCAGAACAAGCAATACCATTTGATGTACGTGTACCGAACGCTAAGACTGTTTCTGCTTTGAATGAAGCAGATGAACTGATTCAAGCGAAAAAAGCCCGTTTTGAAACTGTAGAAGACTTGTTTAATGACCTCGAAAAAAACAGCTAAATCTAAACGTGCCGTTTTACCTCGATCATCGGACTATACCAAAGAATTTCTAGCAGACTGGCAAAGGCTTTCTCGTAGCGGTCGTTATGACATGGTAAAGCTCAAGGAAGTCATGATGCTGTTAATCGCTAATGATGAGCCTTTAGGGGCAGAATGGCTTGATCATGCCTTGAATGGCAATCAGTGGAAGAATTGCCGTGAGTTGCATATTGGTGGAGATTTTCTACTGGTCTACCGCATGGAATCTCTATCTAAGTTCGAAATGATTGTTTTTGTTCGTGCTGGAACACACAGCGAATTGTTCTGACCGAAAAAATTAGCCATTGGGTAAGAAGAAGTTACTCCAGAATCCTCGTTTTTCTGGTTCTTCTTCTATTATTTTATTTATGTGAATATCACTTTGTTTATTTGGTGTTTTGACACTGTTTGAACTGTCTTTTTTACTATTTAATTCTGTATAGCCTTGTTGTTCAATTGAGCTGTTTTGAACTGTCTGTTGTTGTTCAATATTTTCTTTGTGTGTGGGTGGGGTATAACCTAAAACCAATTTTAATTCTTTGATTTCTTCTCTTAAACTACTAATTTCATTAAAAAGTCTATCTTCTCTTTGTTCTGCTTTTAGTCGAGCACTTTCAGACATTTCTAACATTTTTTTGTACAGTTCAATGCTGTCTAATTCTGTTTGGATTGAACTATTTTGAACTGTCGGCTGTTGTTCAATTTGAACAGCTTTATCAGTCTTAGCCTCACCATATAGAACAATCATATCAACCATATCAATGACTTTTTGTCCCTGTTCATTGAGCGTGGCTGTTAATATTCCTTTAGATACCTTGTCATATAAAGCACCGCGAGAAAGTCCATAAAGATTTGCCATTTTACTAATCGTTAGCTTTGCCATAATTACGCCAAATAAGACATTAAATTGAGTTTAAATTATTTATTTTAGGATTAAATCCCAGATTTTTTAAATGAGGTAAAAACAGTTTTTGCTTCTCTGGATCTCTCAACATATCTTTAATTCGAGCTGCAAGGACTTCATAGTTTTCATTACCTACCGCCAAATGACTTAAATCATGAAGTTCTGCTAATTGATTGCCAAACATATTGATTTGAGAGTCGCTCATTTTATAGAAATTTTGTTGACTTGATACTTTATTATTTAAGGCTGGAATAGCTTTTAATATTGATTTCTGTTTAAGTTTAAATTGAAGATCAGTAATAATACGACCTTTTTTAAATTGATCGTAACTAACTGTTATATCTGTATTTTTATTTATATCTAAAATTGCTTTTTCAAGCACATTGGTTTTAAAATTAGACATTGTGGCGTACTCATTTACGCCTACACCTAATTTAGCTCTAATATCATCAATATTATATTTTTCAGTTTTTCCTGTGCTTAACCATTTTATTAATAATTCATATAATCTTATGCTATATTTACTTTTAAAATCAGATACTTGCTCTAAATGATATTTGGTAAATTGTTCGCTTAGTCGACTAATTAAACTTATAACTTCATTACTTAGATATAAAACAATTAAACCGCTTGTATCGACATAAGTAACTTTATTCACCCAGTTTGCGGTGGTGTATGCTTCTTTTCCTTTGTATCTATCTAAATAGCTGAATTCTCGTCTTTTTAATGTTCTAGCTGCATCTCTGATTAAGCTATAACTATTATTACTTTCGACCTTAAATTGATGCACATAGTCACTCACCGCAATTTCTATTGCAGTATTTTGTGTTAGATCATGGACTTCTCTAGCCTCAACAATAGCTAAAAGCATAAGACGCTGTTCTATTAATGAGAGATTAAAAGAAGCATCTATTAAAGCATTATCTTTAACGACTAATTTATTATTGCTCATTTAACCAGCTTTTTAATTTATTTAACTAGGTTATAGACTGGCTATTTAAAATAGTCAACATACAATCTATTCAAATACCCCTTAAACCTAGTTTTATAACCCCTTAAACCTAGTTTTATAACCCCTTAAACCTAGTTTTATAACCCCTTAAACCTAGTTTTATGAAGTCTGAAACCATTGCCTAGCTTAGCTTTCAGACTGTCTAAAAGCATTTAAAAGCTTAAAAGATTATTAAAAGCCCAGAACATGAAAAATTGCCCTATGTTTTCGCTACGCTCAAACTCTATTGAACTTCGCTTTCGCTCAGTTCGAAGGGGCAATTTTTAGTAAATACCGGTTGTGACTCAAATATTAAAAAAGCAAAGTCAAAAGCAAAAATGGATTCGCTACGCTCATAGAGCTTTTTTACTCGCTATGCTCGTTCATGACGCCAAGATTCCGAATCGCAAAGCTCTAAAATCAATGTGAATCATTAAATACCGCATT
>NZ_NEGC01000013.1 GCF_002135335.1 Acinetobacter sp. ANC 4470 | reverse complement strand
TTCAGTTTAATATTGCTTAGTGCCTTAAAGGGCACCAATCTTGGCTCATCAATTTTCTGACAAATATTTCTCAAATAAACTTCGAGTAATTTCTACCATCAATCAATGAAAATAATTTCGATCAATCAATCAGTAAAAATCCACACAAGTTGTTCTTCATAATCTCTTAATGATCTTCTTAATACTTCGTCAGTAATTAAGTCGCTCAACTCAATAAACTCAACAACTTAGCACTTCGTGCTTCGTTCGTTTCCGTCTATCTCGTCGGGATGCTGCGTATTCTATACAGTTTATTGTCTTGTGCAACCCCTAAAATCACTTATTCTTCACGCATGTCTTTTTTTTCAGCAAAAACTGCAAAAAAACTGTTTTTCTAGCTATTTTTTAGACGTTTCAAGCATAAAAAACTCTTTTTTATTAAAATTAATTTTCAACACACCTGTAATTAAAGCCTTTCCAAGCTTTAGACATCGTATAAAACGCATATAGAAGTCGCTTTTATTTGAATTAAGAAATAAGGCTGGCTCGATGTTAAATCTATTACGCTTCAACATCACACAAATATTACAGCACTGCTAAAAGCACTCCTTATTACCGCTCATCCCTAGCTGTGCTAGTAAACGATATGTTTTATATATTGACGTCACCATAACAATATGAGAGAAAACAAAAGAAATGTCACCGTAATATCTGATTGTTAAAATATCTCTGCATTTATTGCCTATTAATTTTTTTTAATTCACTGATGCACATTGCAAACAATATTGCAGTGCAACCAAAATTTTAGCTTCTATATACTTTAAATTATGTTCAATGCTGGAGCTGCACTTCAATCATTACCACTCTGAATTGGAGACCACAATGACAATCTATCTGCATCACGCTTTAAAAATAAAATTCTTTCGGGAATTGATCGCGCTCAAATTGGTGAGTTAAATGTATATTTTGCAGAGGAGAATAAAGTTAATTTCATTTATGTCTAAACAATATTATTGATGTTGGCGAAAGAGATATTTCTCTGCACAATGTGTCAGCATCTTAATCAAAATGATTTTATCTAATATTCAATTTTGTAAACTGGAATTTCACCCCATTCAATAAGCACATTGAGTAAAAGCGAATACCATTGGATTTTTTATTATTTTGAACAGAAAAGATTTGCTTAAATTAGACTTCATCAAATTTTAGATAGAAAAAAAGAAAGAGATCTCTCCCAAAATCTCTCCCTTGGAGTTAGATCATTATTAGATCCATGATGTCATTATTATAGTTATCTAGATATATCGTTAAAATAAAGCCCCTCAAGGAGACTTAAAATTGTTAATATTTTTATAAACTTACCCTCTAAACATGTTCTCTATACAACGCCTAGATGAATAAATCTTATACATAAGCATATAGAAATGCAATAAGAATGGAAAAATTTAACTCTTGTTTTTATGGGGTTTTTTTGAATTAACTTATCTATATAACTTATTAAGAGCCTGATAAATAAAAAGCAGACCGAAGCCTGCCTTTATTTCAATGGAAGGACGATGATTTAGTCAACAAATGTAACTTTAGCTATCGCCTTCTTACCCGCTTGAATAATATAAGTTTTGTTCTCAGTAATAGAAAAATTAACATCAACCACTGCCCAGTCGACTTTCACTGCGCCACGCGCAACTGCATCTTTGGCTTGTGCTGCATTTTTGGTTAAACCCGCTGCACGCACAATAGAAGCAATAAACATTTCACCACCAAATTCAGCACGAGAAATCGTGACTTCAGGTGTACCTTCAGGCAATTCACCTTCGGTAATGATGTTCCCCGCACCTTTATGCGCATTGGCAGCAGCCTCTGCACCATGAAAACGCTCAACTAACTCAAGTGCAAGAATTTTTTTCACCTCTTGAGGATTACGACCTTCGGCTAAATCCTTCAATAACACGGCAATTTCATCGAGTGATTTGAAACTTAAAAGATCGAAATAGCGTTCAATCAAACTATCTGGCATTGAAAGTACTTTTTGGTACATCGCACCTGGTGCATCAAATACACCAATATAGTTGCCCAAAGATTTAGACATCTTATTAACGCCATCTAAACCTTCAAGAATAGGCACAGTAATACAGACTTGTGCTTCTTGATCATAACGACCTTGCAGCGTACGCCCCATCAATAAGTTAAAGGTTTGGTCTGTACCACCCAGCTCTACGTCAGCTTCTAGTGCAATTGAGTCATAACCTTGAACCAAAGGGTACAAGAATTCATGAATTGCAATCGGTTGATGGTTGTTATAACGCTTGGTAAAGTCATCACGCTCAAGCATACGAGCAACCGTTTGCTGTGAAGCCAATTGAATAAGATCAGCAGCCGTTTTTGTCGCAAACCATTCAGAGTTAAAACGCACTTTGGTTTTATTTGGATCAAGAATTTTAAAGACTTGTTCTTGATAGGTTCTGGCATTTTCCAACACTTGTTCACGTGACAAAGGTGGACGCGTTGCACTTTTACCTGTTGGATCACCAATCATGGCGGTGTAATCACCAATCAGGAAAGTCACTTCATGTCCCAAATCTTGAAACACTTTGAGCTTATTAATCAATACAGTGTGACCCAAATGTAGGTCAGGTGCTGTTGGATCAAAGCCTGCTTTAATTTTTAAGGGACGATTTTCTTTAAGTTTCTTTAACAGATCCTCTTCAGAAATAATTTCATGAGTGCCTCGTTGAATGAGGGCAAGTTGTTCTTCAGCCGGCAGGAAATTTGACATCACAAAACCCAATACATCTGTTATACAATTTGTGCGATATACTAACACTTTTTCAGCACAATGCAGGCTTAACTATCATCATGACAGCGATCTATATTGGGGTAATGACTGGCACTAGCATGGATGGCGTTGACATCGTTGCTGCTTCATTTGATCCTTTGCAGCTTCATGCCACCCTGACCTTGCCATTTGATCCAGACCTACGTGATGAGCTGATGGCACTGACTTTACCAAATGACAATGAAATTGATCGCATGGGCAAAGCCGATGTTGCTTTGGCTCAAATGATTGGTCGTGGCATTAATGAGCTGATTGAAAAGAACCATTTAGATCGCAACCAAATTAAAGCCATTGGCTCACATGGACAAACCATTCGTCACCGTCCTGAACATGGTTTTACTTTGCAAATTGGCGACCCCAATATCATTACTGAAATGACGCAAATTGCAGTGATTTCAGATTTTCGACGTCGTGATATGGCGGCTGGTGGTCAAGGCGCACCTTTGGTACCTGCATTTCATCAAGCCTTATTTCAACATTCCAGTATTCACCGTGTCATTTTAAATTTAGGCGGCATTGCCAATGTCAGTCTATTACCAGCAGGCAACCCAGATGGTGTATTTGGTTTTGATACTGGTCCCGCGAACATTTTGATGGATGCTTGGTGCCATCGTTATACGGGGCAACCCTATGATGAAAATGGCAATTGGGCAGCCTACGGTCAACCCATTCGCAGCTTGCTTGACCGTTTACAAGCACACGAATATTTTTCTAAAGAACCCCCAAAAAGCACAGGTCGCGAAGATTTCAACCTTGAATGGTTGGATGAACAAATTGCCGACTGGCACAATGATCTTGAATATAACGAACTAGAAGATACTCCTGAAAATGTTCAGGCAACACTATTAAAACTAACCACACGTGCAATTAAAAAAGCCATTTACCGCTCAAAAATGGATACAGGTGAAGTCTATGTCTGTGGTGGCGGGGCTTATAACTCACATTTACTTGAACAACTGCGTTGGCGGTTACGTAAACATAATTGGTCTGTGCAAACCACATCTGCCATTGGTTTAGCTCCGACATGGGTGGAAGCGACTGCTTTTGCTTGGCTCGCGATGCGCTTTATCACTCAACAAAGTGGTAACTTACCTGCGGTCACGGGTGCAGCAGGCTATCGAATTTTAGGTAGTATTACTGCGGTATAACGACAAATTCAAAAACTAAAAAAAGTCTGCTTTATACAGACTTTTTTTAGTTCAAGAAAACACCTTCTATTTCATCATTTTTTTGGCATTTTCATTACGAAAAGCGTGCAAAACCTGTTGTCCAGCTCGACCTGTTGGGCTTAAACCCAAACGAATTTGCTCCTGACGAATCGCTTGACGACTTTTATCTCCAATTAATCCATCAACTGTGCCAATGTCATAGTCTTTATTGAGCAAAAACTGCTGAATCTCACGACGCTCTGCACGTGAAGTACCTGCATCATCGGTCGGCCAAGCTTTACTCAAACCACCTTTGCCTTGTAAGCGATCAGACAAATGCGCAATAGCCAAAGCATAACTTTCCGCAGCGTTATAACTATATATAGCATCGAAATTTTTAAAGACTAAAAATACCGGACCATTCGCGCCAGCAGGTGCCATCAGTCCAGCGGCACTACTGGTCGATAAATTGCCTTGAATTAAAGCACTCCCATCCGCACGAACCACGCCACGACTCATCCAGCTACTTAAAGATTTTTTATTGCGACGACTTTCTCCACCAATCGATATATCTTTTGGAATACTCACCTCAAAACCCCAAGGCATACCCGTCTGCCAACCACGTTTTTTTAAGAAATTTGCAGTAGAAGCTAAGGCATCAGAAGTACTCGAAACCAAATCACGACGACCATCCCCATCAAAATCAACGGCTAGCTCTTCATAGGTTGAAGGCATAAATTGAGTATGACCAAATGCACCTGCCCACGAACCTTTCATTTGCTGCTCAGTTAAATCACCACGTTGTAAAATTCGCATCGTGGTAAAAAACTCACCGCGGAAAAAACTTTGACGACGACCTTCACAACTCAAAGTTCCTAAAGCTTGTAATAAAGGATAACTGCCCGAAATATTACCAAAATTACTTTCCACACCCCAAACTGCCACCACTGTTTCAGCAGGTACGCCATAGGTGGCTGCGACGCGATTTAACACCTCGCGATGTTGTGCCAATTTTTGCCGCCCCAGCTGCACCCGTTCTTCATCCACCAAACCTGATAAATAATCCCAAATAGGCGTAGAAAATTCAGGTTGGTAGTTCAGTTTTTCAATCACAGAATAATCTGGAGCTAAATTTTGCGTATAACGATCATAGGTCAAGCCCGCCACACCCGAACTAATTGCTTGAGAACGTAAATTAGTAAGACATTGCTGAAAATTATTTTGTGGTGCAGATGCGGCATTAAAGCTGGATGGCGAAGAAGAAATACTTTGACCATTAATAATCAACTCAGCCTTGGCTTGAGTCACGGCTAAAAAAACTGAACCTAAAACGAAAGCTAAGCGACGCATAGTATCCCTAATGGTATTTGAATTTAAATTATGTTTTTACCATACCACCATCAATGCATAACTTCTGAATCAAATCGTAAATTTAAATTCATTGTTTTACTTTAAATTCATACCCACCATTTAAATTTAAAAAGTTATCCACAACACCTACTTTTTAAAAGTTTAAATTCAAAATCAGCCCAAATATGAATTCAAATTTGTGGTTTTAAATTTAAAACAGACTTTTTAAATTCAAATACATCATGGATAAGTTGATTTATTTATATGTTATGGGTTTTTACGCACATTAAACTTTAAATTCAAAGCCTAATTTTTAAATTTAAAGTTTAAATTCATAATAAAAAGATCACATTGAATTCATATTTTTAAATTCAAAATCATGACTTTTGAATTTAAATTCAGATCATTTTAAATTTATTTTTATCTTTTGAATTTAAAAATTCTGCGCTGTTCTACCACAACAAACCTTGAATACAGCATGCTGTTCATGTGTTGGTTTTTTATGCAGGATATTTATAAAATATTGTGTCAATGACATGCTGTTATTTTTATTTTGTTCCGATAAATGGTGTACTAACTCAAAAGAGGCGCAATCATGCCCGAACTTCAGGCATAAAAAAAGCGCTCATTGGCATGACCGCTTTTTTTCCATTCAATCGCAGGATTAAATGTTCATATCTTGAGTAAGTGCCAATGGCTCTGGCAAAATTTTCGCCAATTGACGACATAAAGTCGTTAATTCAGCACTGTCATTTGGCATTAACGTGATGTGACCAATCTTACGACCTTCACGTTCAGTCTTATTATACAGATGTAAATGTGCGCCATTGAGCGCCAATACATCTTCAGACTTTGGATGCTTGCCAATAATATTGATCATCACGGTCGGGCGAACCACTTCCGTTGAACCAAGGGGTAGACCCGCAACGGCGCGAATATGATTTTCAAATTGCGAGCAGATCGCGCCTTCAATAGACCAGTGACCTGAGTTATGCACCCGTGGTGCCATCTCATTAGCATATAAGCCTTTGTCAGTGACAAACAATTCCAGCGTCAACACGCCCACATAATTCAAATGATTCAGTAGGCGAGTGATGTAATCCTGCGCCACAGACTGTAAATCAGCGCTGTTGGGTGCAGGAACAATCGAATGTGACAAAATACCATTGTGATGGTGATTTTCAGCCAATGGCCAAGTTTTCACATCACCATTCTGACCACGCACCGCAATAATCGACACTTCGCGTGAGAACGTCACAAAGCTTTCTGCAATCAATGAACCCGCTGGGCCCAATTCCGCCCAAGCTTGTTCAATTTGATCTGCCGAACGAAGGACAAATTGACCTTTACCATCATAACCACCGGTGGTGGTTTTAAGCACAATCGGCAAACCCAGCTCAGCAACCGCTTGTTGCAAGCTGTCTAATGAATCCACGGCATTATAAGGTGCAACAGGAATATCTAATTCATCAAACAAGGCTTTTTCTGACAAGCGATGTTGTGCAATGGCTAAAGCTTGACGAGGTGGATGTAAATCTTTGTTCTTGATCAATACATCAACATCAGCCAAGGGTGTATTTTCAAACTCTAAGCTGAATACATCCGCACTGTTGATGAAATCCTGTAAACCATTTTCAGCTTTGCTTGAAATCACTTGACCCAATACAGCCGATGGACAATCTGTGCTTGCTTCAAAGAAAGTACATTGAATATTCAGTGGTAGCGCAGCTTGCGCCATCATACGGCCGAGTTGACCACCACCAAAAATACCGATGGTTTTATCCATAACGTGTGTCCCGTTTTAAGCTTGGCTCGGAATGTGACCTGGAATATTGTTGCTTGCCACTTTTTCAGTTTGTGCATCACGGAATTGGGCAACATTTTTTGCAATTTCAGGACGTGTCAGACCTAAAATTTGCGCTGCCATAATTGCCGCATTGGTTGCACCAGCAGGGCCAATCGCCAATGTACCGACCGCAATACCCGCAGGCATTTGTACGATAGAAAGCAATGAATCGACGCCATTTAAAATAGACGATTTAACAGGAACACCCAGTACAGGTAAATCAGTTTTCGCCGCACACATACCCGGTAAATGCGCTGCACCACCTGCACCCGCAATAATCACCTGAATACCACGTTCACGTGCTGTTTCAGCATATTCGAATAAACGGTCAGGCGTACGATGTGCAGAAACGACTTCAGCTTCAAAAGGGACACCAAGCTGTTTGAGCATATTGGCAGTGTGTTCTAAAGTTGCCCAATCAGATTGAGAACCCATGATAATTCCAACTAAAGGAGCGTCTTGTGCAGCGGCCGCATTCATTGCAAATATTCCATAAACGAATGTAAGGAAGGATAAATCTCGACGAGAGCCAAGCTTTACATGAATCAGAAGCTCGCTATTATAGACTGAAAATTCGTCTCACCAAAATTTAACAGATACTGTAGTGCGATATTTCCGCTATTTTTTAGGGAAATAATTCATTCAGGCTTTTAAAAATCACAAATTATGCAACCGTTGGATTGGGGAATATGGACATCGCCTTAAGCCAATAATGGTTTTGCCTACTTTGTTCAAAAACAAAGTAGGGGAATTGCCTCCACAATGTATATAAATTCTCAATGTAAAATGTGGCTGTGCAAAATTATAAAAATTGAGATGCATTTATTAGTATTTACTGACTTCTAAAAACAAAATATACACAACCTAAAAGACACAATCCTGCCCACACATAATCCAGCTTAAAAGGCTGTTTAAATAGAAAAATCATAAAAAGCACAAAAACCAGCAAAGTCACCACTTCCTGCGTGATTTTCATCTCACCCAATGACCAACCTTGTTGGGAGAGCAAGCGTGTGGCAGGAATCATAAAACTATATTCGAGCAGGGCAATCAGCCAGCCAAATAAAATCGCCTGCCAAAGTGGCGCACCATGTAAAAATTTCAGATGACCATACCAAGCCAAAGTCATAAAACAATTCGAGACAATTAAAAGTAACAGGGGAAATAACATGCTGAATTTATCTGGAACAATCGTGAATATTTTACGTTTTTTAAATAAAAAATCATGTCATTTAAATGCTGATTTTTCTTCCCGACAATATGCCTCGAACAACACTATAAAACACATCCTACAATCCCATGAATAGATACAAGAAAAACTATCTTTTCAGTAAAACCCTTGCTATCGTTGCTTTCAAATCAAATTAATCACGACAACAGCACAATCAAAAAGTGATGTGTCTAAAACACAGCGGAGTTAAGTGTATGCATCTGCATATTTTGGGTATCTGTGGCACATTTATGGGTTCACTGGCGCTGTTAGCGCGCGACTTAGGTCATAAAGTGACGGGTTCAGATGCAAATGTCTATCCACCGATGTCGACCCAACTTGAAAATGCAGGCATTACCTTAATGCAAGGCTATGACCGTAGCCATTTACAACCTCATCCTGATTTGGTGATTGTTGGCAATGCCATGAAGCGCGGCATTGATGCTATTGAATATATGCTCAATGAAGGTTTACCGTATATTTCAGGGCCACAATTCCTTGCCGATCATGTTCTACAAGGCAAACATATTTTAGGGGTTGCAGGAACTCACGGTAAAACTACAACCACGACCATGTTGGCTTGGGTACTGGATCAAGCCGGTTTAAATCCGGGGTTCTTGATTGGCGGTGTTCCTTTAGGTTTTAGCGAAAGCGCACGTTTAGGTGGTGGAAAATACTTCTGTGTCGAAGCCGATGAATACGATTCAGCATTCTTCGACAAGCGTTCTAAGTTTGTGCACTACCATCCTAAAACAGCCATTTTGAATAACCTTGAATTTGACCATGCCGATATTTTTGATGACTTGGCTGCTATTCAAAAACAATTCCATCATTTAGTCCGTACCATTCCAAGTGAAGGTCGCATTATTGCACCAATTACTGAAAGCAATATTGATGAAGTTTTGGAAATGGGCTGTTGGACGCCTGTGGTTCGAACCAGTTTAGAAGCAAATGCCAAAGCATCGCTTTCTGCGGAACAATTAGCTGCTGACGGTTCACATTTTAAAGTATTAGAAAATGGTGTTGTGAAAGGTATCGTTAGATGGAATATGACAGGGCAGCATAGCGTTGCCAATGCTTTAGCAACGATTGCCGCTGCTGAGCATGTCGGTGTTTCGATTGAAACCGCTTGTGAAGCATTATCAAATTTTGGCGGTGTAAAACGCCGTATGGAATTGTTGGGCACAGTGCGTGGCATTGAAGTGTATGACGACTTTGCTCATCATCCAACCGCGATTGAAACCACTTTAGACGGCGCACGTAAACGCCTTGCCGAACGTAAACTTTGGGCGATTATTGAACCACGCTCCAACACCATGCGTATGGGAAGCCATAAAGACGGTTTAGCTCATTCTGCACGTTTAGCCGATGAAGTCATTTGGTATCAACCTGAAGGTTTGGACTGGGATTTACAACCAGTGATTGATGCTGCTTCAAATAAAGCCGTGGTTGCTCGCTCACTGGACGATATTATTCAAACAGTGATCAGTGAGGCAGGCGAGGGTGATGCTGTAGTGATTATGTCGAATGGCGGTTTTGGCGGATTACATCAGAAATTAATTGCTGCGTTAAAAGCTTAAAATTCACCGTTGTACTTCTAAAAAGCCAATTCATAAATATGAATTGGCTTTTTAGTTTTTAATTATTGTCATTTTATTGTTGATGCAAAAAATATATTAAGCAGCCACATCTAACAAACTTTGATCCCGTTTAAACATCGTATCTACATAAGAACAAGTCGGTACAATTTTTAACTGCTTTTCACGTGCAAATTCAACTAAAATATCCAGTAACTTTCGCGCGGCACCTTGCCCACGCAAAGAGTCATCCACCCAAGTATGATCTGCCACAATAATATCTTCACTACGCCAGACATAACTGATTTCTGCAATGCGCTTACCTTGAGCATCGTCCAAAAAGAATTCACCCTTTTGTTTATTATCTAAATGTTGAAATTGCATCTTCATCTCTTTTAATTTTTTAATACACTGGCACTGTATCAAACCCACCCTCAAATTTCAAAAATCATGAATAGATATTTTCTAATCAAATAGTCGACCTCGAAAAGAACTCAAATCGCAAAGCTTAAATTTGCCCTTAACCTGAAAGTCTTAGAATATGACTTTATCTTTTGCTATCTGCACGAACAAAAGATTAAAGCTTAACATCACGCAACTTTGCGCTTAAAATTGGATGCTGCTCATTTAAGTTTCCTAACTTATGTCAATGTCATCTTTAGAAACAACTTCTCCCAATCCATCACGCCAATGGGTCTGTGTCATCACGCTTGCCTTCGCTGCCTTTATTTTTAATACCACCGAATTTATTCCTGTGGCATTGCTAAGTGATATTGGTCAGAGCTTTGCCATGCCTGCAACTGATGTAGGCATCATGATCACCATTTATGCATGGGTGGTTGCACCTATTTCATTGCCCATGATGTTGATGACTAAAAATATTGAACGACGCTTCTTATTAATCACATTATTTATAGTTTTTATTGCCTGTCACATACTTTCATATTTTGCATGGAGCTTTAATGCACTTTTAGTAAGCCGTATTGGTATTGCATTTTCTCATGCGCTGTTCTGGTCGATCACCGCCTCGCTGGCGGTTCGGGTTGCACCTAAGGGCAAAGAATTTCAAGCACTGGGTTTATTGGCAACAGGGACTGCATTAGCCATGGTTTTAGGTATTCCTTTCGGTCGTATGATTGGTGAAGCCTACGGTTGGCGAAATACCTTTGCTTTAATTGCCATTGGCGCAGCAATCGTCTGTCTGACCTTGGCAAAAATGCTGCCTAAACTCCCCAGTATCAATTCAGGGTCATTCAAAAGTATTGGCATCCTATTTAAACGTCCAAGTTTAATGCTGGTCTTTGCATTGACCGTCATCATGATTAGCGCACAATTTACCGCTTATAGTTATATCGAACCCTTTACCCTGAATATTGCACATTTTAGTTCATCACAAACCACCACTTTATTATTGGTTTATGGTGCAGCAGGCTTCCTAGGTTCTTATTTATTTGGCAAATTTGGTGCACGACATCCTAAAATCGCGATTCCTTTAAGTAGTCTATGTTTAGCAATTTCCATGTTGCTGTTACTGCCTCTGGCACAAGACCTCATTGGCTTAAATGTCCTCAGTTTATTTTGGGGAATGGGTATTATTGGCTTGAGCTTAGCGCTGCAAGCCAAAACGCTAAACCTTGCGTCAGATGCAACCGATGTCGCCATGGCCATTTATTCAGGTCTTTACAATGTCGGTATTGGGGGCGGTGCATTATTAGGTGGCTTGGTTACAGCACATTATGGTTTAACTCATATTGGGTTCGTGGGTGGCTTAGTTGCCGTTATCGGCACAGTTTTGGCTTTAGTTCTAGTGCAGCGTAAAGACTTTATGAAATTGTAAATGTGTAGATAAAATTTGCACAATGACAATAAATATGCGATTCTTCAGCCATATTTGGATTTGATCCAAAACTAAATTAAGTTGAACAAGGGGAGTAGCCTCCTCCAAACGTAAGCTATTTGATATTTTTAAATGACTTACGTGTCAGAATATCGTCATTACACTTTGCAAAAAGTCGGTATCTGAGCATCTGAAATTACACAATATAAGTATTCAGATGTAGGCAAGACCTTGATCATGTTGACACAGATGTTTTAAATCATCTGGCAACAGGTCAAGGTTTTTTTATGACCAGTTGTCGGGTGTGGAGGATTCACATGGAAACAATTGGCAATTTATGGCTGTATTTAGCATTCTTCGGTTTAGTTACCGTTATGCTCACCATCGACTTTTTAGGCTTTAAGCACAAACACGGCCAAGAAGTCAAAATTAAAACGGCAGCGTACTGGAGTATTGCTTGGGTTTCTGTCGCAACTTTATTTGGTGGTGGCTTATGGCTTTACCTACAACAAACAGCTGGCGTTGCCATCGCAAATACCAAAGTCATGGAATACTTTGCTGGTTATCTGTTAGAGAAATCTCTGGCGATTGATAACGTCTTTGTTTGGTTAATGATTTTTGCTGCCTTCGCTATCCCACCTGCTTTACAGCGTAAAATTCTGCTTTATGGTGTACTTGGCGCCATTGTTCTTAGAACCATCTTTATTTTTATTGGTGCATGGTTCGTACAAGAGTTCTCATGGATCCTTTATATTTTCGGTGCATTCCTGGTTTATACCGGCTTTAAGTTCTTAAAAGGGCATGAAGAAGACCCAAATATTGAAGATATGGCGATTTTAAAGTGGTTGCGTAAATACATGCGTATCACACCGCAGATGGAAGGGGATAAATTCTTTGTTCGTCAAAATGGTCTGCTCTGGGCAACACCGTTATTTCTGGTTTTAATTTTAGTTGAAGCATCAGATGTGATTTTCGCTGTGGATTCTATCCCTGCGATATTTGCAGTCACCAATGATCCCTTTATTGTCTTAACTGCAAATTTAATGGCGATTTTAGGTTTACGTGCAATGTTTTTCTTGCTGGCTGGGTCTGCATCCAAGATGCACTATTTACCCTACGGTCTAGGACTGATCTTGCTGTTTATTGGTTTCAAAATGTTGATGCTAGACGTATTCCATATGCCAATTTGGATTTCACTTGGCTTTATTGTCATCACTTTAGCCATTACCGCTTGGTTATCCATTCGCTATAACAAGAAACAAGAATCACAGTCTTAATGTTTTGCTAACTATAAAAGCCTTCCCAAGTGGAGGGCTTTTTTATTCCCAAAATAACAACCCAATAAAATATCTAATACACAGCAACGCCATCTACAGCTATTCGATGCATAAATATGTACATAAATACATTAAGGCTCAGCCATCACAGCAAACTTAACTTGTTCCATTTCTGCAAAAACTGTTTTTCTGCCATTCTTTGCATAAAAACATGATGGCTCGCCAATGCTGCATTCCATCTTAGCTTTAACTCAAATAAATCATCCAAACCAAACGGCGCAATAATCTCAAGCTCATTATTTTCCAATAAACGCACAGCCACAGCCGTCGCCGTTTCAGGCCATAAAGACAATGCATGTTGAATCGATTGTAACGGTGCAATCGATTCGCCATTTTCTGTGATATACCACTGGTGTACCCATGCCTGATTGACGACATCCCAGTCATTTTCAGGAAACTTCTGCTTTAAAATCTCAGCCAAATGCCGCTGTTCAAAACCAGATTCATCTTCTGCATCATAAAAAATCACATCAATTTCAGTCTGTGAAAGCTCGTAGTGCTGATCATGCGCGACAGACCAAATCAGATTGCGAATCACACCTGCACTACAAAATGCTTCGGGTTTCACTTCTCGTAAAAAAAGCAATCTGGCATAAATATCCCGATGCTTTAAAAGATTTTTCTTCAACATATTTTGATAGTTTTCAGCCAAGTACATCATTTCCTTCTTGAGATATCATCACAATCAACATTCAATATGCCTGAAAACAGCATAATTTCAGGTACAATCAATCGAAAAAATTACAAGTTAAAGGTTATTGTATGTCTCCCATTCAGACTCAACGCGCCGTTCGTGGTCGCTTTCTTGATATTCAACGCATTGTTTCTCAAGCAGCAGATATTCCTCAAGCCATTCGTTACCTTGAAGATGGTTTGATCATTACTACAGAAGGGAAAATCACGTGGTTTGGAACATGGCAAGATGGGCAAAGTTTACTGAATAAAGATATACCGCTTGAGCATTATCCTGAGCAACTCATTGTGCCAGGTTTTATTGATACCCATATCCATTTCCCGCAAACTGAAATGGTCGGGGCTTATGGAGAGCAACTGCTAGAATGGCTTAACACTTATACATTCCCAACAGAATTGCAATTTAAAGACAAAGCCTATGCAGACCAAATCGCAAAGTTTTTTGTCCAAGAACTACTCAAAAATGGTACCACGACTGCTTTAGTCTTTTGTAGTGTGCATGCTGAATCGGTTAATGCATTATTTGAAGCGGCTGAACAGCATCACATGCGTTTAATTGCAGGGAAGGTGATGATGGATCGTCATGCTCCTGAGGACCTATGTGATACAGCAGAAAGTGCTTATAACGACTCTAAAGCACTGATTGAAAAATGGCATGGTAAAGGTCGTAACTTGTATGCCATTACCCCACGTTTCGCACCGACCTCAACACCTGAACAACTGGCAAAAGCAGGGCAGTTAAAGGCTGAATATCCTGAAGTCTATGTACATACCCATTTAAGTGAAAACAAAAATGAAATTGCTTGGGTTAAAGAATTATTCCCTGAACAACACGGCTATTTAGATGTTTATCATCATTATGGTTTAACAGGACAGCGCTCGGTATTTGCCCATTGTATCCATTTAGAAGAAGCTGAATGGGACTGTATGCATGAGACCAACTCAGCCATTGCCTTTTGCCCAACCTCTAATTTATTTTTAGGCAGTGGTTTATTTCCTCTGAAAAAAACATGGGAAAAACAAGTTAAAGTCGGCTTAGGCACAGACATTGGTGCAGGCACTTCATTTAACCAACTGCAAACCTTAAATGAAGCTTACAAAGTGCAACAACTTCAGGGCGATAAACTCTCTGCTTTTGAATCTTTGTATCATGCGACCTTAGGTGGAGCTAAAGCCTTAGATTTAGCGGATAAACTGGGCAACTTTAATCTAGGCAAAGAAGCCGATTTTATTGTGCTAGATTTAAAAGCAACCGCCTTACAAGCACTACGCCAAGAACGTGCCAAAGGCATAGAAGATGCTTTATTTGCCCTAATGACCATGGGCGATGATCGTAATATCCATGCCACGTATATTTATGGAGAATTGGCTTATGTCAAACAATCAAATCAAGAAAAAAACCAGTAAAAAGATGATTTTTCTCATTAGAGTAACCATCGTTTGTGCTTTTTTACTGAAACGTGATAGCGCACAAAATCGGGCTTGATACATTTTCAGGTGCAAAAAAGATGCATCTCTTGAGCAGATGTATTAAAATTAAAACATCTTTTGAGGTGTTGCTGGTCAACACCTTTTTTATTTTTTGATTTGCTTTAGGTATCTACCCATGACCGTTCATATGAGCGTAATGATCTCAGCAGAAGAAATTCACGCTAAAGTCAAAGAGCTTGGTGCAAAAATTGATGCTCACTATGCCCATAGTGACAAAGAACTTGTTCTGATTGGTTTACTTCGTGGTTCAGTTATTTTCATGGCTGATTTATGCCGCGCGATTAGCAAACCTCATGAACTCGATTTTATGACGGTATCAAGTTACGGTGGCGGTACAATTTCAACCCGTGATGTCAAAATTTTAAAAGATTTAGATGGTGAAATTCGTGGTAAAGATATTTTAATTATTGAAGATATTATTGACTCAGGCAACACCCTCAGCAAAGTTCTGGAAATTTTAAGTACTCGTAGTCCGAACTCTATCGAACTGTGTACTTTAATTAGTAAACCTTCACGTCGTGAAATTGAACTTGATGTGAAGTTTTTAGGCTTTGAAGTTGAAGATAAGTTTATTGTCGGTTATGGCTTAGACTTCGACCAAAAATATCGCCATATTCCATTTATTGGTGAAATTGGTCTATAAAAGCGTAATAAATACTGAAAGTGGCCGACGGCCACTTTTTTATCAGCTGCATTTAAAAACGAACATAAAAACAACAGTTATTAGCATGATTGACCTTTTTTATTTTCGATAAATGATTAATTATGAAAATGAAAGCGAATTAAAAGTATATAAACAAATGATAAAAAAAGGAGAAGACACATGTGGTCACTCATCGTTGCTATCGTGATCGGTTTTATTGCGGGCTTAATTGCTCGAGCAATTCATCCTGGAGATGATAAAGCAGGATTTTTTATTACTGCTTTATTAGGTATTGCAGGGTCTTTATTAGCAACTTATGGGGGGCGTTTGCTCGGACTCTACGGTGAAAATTCTGCCGCTGGACTCATTACCTCAGTCCTTGGAGCCATTATCATCTTATTCCTTTATAACTTGATTTCGAAAAAATTAAAGGCTTAAAGACGGTTTAAAATGCCAACTCATCAAATAAAAAAGTACCTTTCATCAAGGTACTTTTTTATGCTTTAGTTAAGCAAGCAATACATCCTACAAACCTAACTCTTGCCACATTTTTTCTATTTCTTGCGCAGGGTAGGCACCCATCACTTTAAAACCATTAGAGAAAATAATCGCCGGTGTGCCATTTAAAGCCAATGATTTACCTAAACTTAAATTACGCTCAATCGGATTGGCACAGGTTTTTTTCGAACTCGGTTGAATGCCTTTAGCCATCAAATTTGACCATGCTAAAGCAGGATCTTTTTCACAGAAAATCTGTTTTGAAACAGCAATAGATTGCGTTTTAATAGAATAAATAAATGTATAAATCGTGACATCATTCAACTTGCTTAACTCAGTCTCAAGCTGTTTACAATATGGACAATTTGGATCAGAAAATACCGCAATCTGGCGTTTACCATTACCTCGCACTGTTTTGACTGCATCTTGCAAAGGTAATTTTTTCCAATCAATACTGTTTTGCTTGAGCACTAAATCTTTGGTCAAATTTTTCTGATCACTTAAACGAAACATTGAACCAATTAAAATATGCTGTGTATCTTCACCAACATACACCACTTGCCCATCCATCGAACCACTATAAATACCTTTCATATCGGTGATTTGAATATTTTCAATCTTCAAGTTTGGGTGTTGTTTAGTGAGGTTGCTCTTGACCGTATCAACATTGGCCAGACTTAAGGTTGAAATAAAGCTGACTAAAGCCAATGCCAATGTTTTTTTAATCATGTTTTTTACTCAAAGGTTCAAATTATTCAACGCGATTCTACTCAAAATCCAAGCAGAATTTTAGTGAATTTTAACCGTCATTACTTAAACCAAACATATTTCATGATTCAAGGTTTCACGTGGAACATGTCCATTTTTTACAGAGCATTTATTTCTACCGAGATATGCACGATTTCATCATGAATAGATAAAGCCTCACGAACTTGGTCTGCATTTAAATCGGAATCAGTGACTAAAGATAAAATACAGGCAAATTTTCCTTTTCCAACTTTCCACACATGCAAATCGGTAATCTCAGCCTTAGGAAACTCAGCAATCACTTCACGAATCTCCTCGACCACAGGATGGTTCATTTCTGCATCAAGTAAGGTTTTACCCGTCTCTTTTATCAGACCCATTGCCCATTTTGCGATAAGAATTGATCCCACAATGCCTAATACTGCATCGAGAAAACTCCAATCTAAATACTTCGCCGCGCACAAAGCAATGATGGCAAAAATTGAAGTGACCGCATCAGCTACTACATGCATAAAGGCTGCTTTTTGATTTAAGTCATGATGTATATGAGTATGCTCATTTTCATGATGGTGATCATCATACAGTAGCCAAGCGCAGATCAGATTAATCACCAAGCCCAAAATTGCAATTGGAATGGCTTGGTTATAGTGAATATCGACAGGATTAAATAGTCGTTCTATAGACTGAAAGGCCATAAATAATGCCACCACCATCAATAAAATAGCACTGCTATAACCTGCTAAAATTTCAATTTTCCATGTACCAAAACTAAAACGGCTATCCTGTGCATAATGACGTGCAGAGCGATACGCAAAATAAGCCAAGCCCAATGCCAACATATGCGAACTCATATGCCAACCATCAGCAAGTAAAGCCATCGAATTGTAAATCCAACCACCAATCACTTCTAATAACATCATGACTGCCGTTAGAATAGTTGCGAATAGAATACGTTTTTGTGCGAGTGGATTACCTTCATCAAACTGATGAGTGTGTGTTCGTGTTAATGGGGCTTTTTGCATAATCTTAGTGCTAAAATATACTACCCCATAGTATATTTGTTTTTTGGAGTATTGTATTGGCTCATTTACATCAAGATCAGAAAATTCAAAATCGTGTTAAACGCTTAAAAGGACAAATTAATGCGGTAGAGCAAGCTTTAAATAGCCCTGAAAGCTCGTGCATTGCTGTGTTACAGCAAGTCGCTGCAATTAAAGGAGCTGTGAATGGTTTAATGAATGAATTAATTGAATCACATTTGCGCCATCACGTGATTACTGAACATACAGAAGTTAATGAACATGAACTGGCTGAATTTTTAAAATTATTAAAGCGTTATGGTTAAATAATTTACATCTTATAAATTGACGCGGTCGTTGAAGAAGAACTAATCTATAACTCTTCTTATTTTTCTCTCCAAATATTCGCTATTTTTTAGATTTAGTGAATATTTCTGTGACTATACATGACTACTCAACAATCATGGCGACCATTTTTAATGGTCAGCTTGGCACTTTGTATTGGAACTATTGGAACTGCACTCGCCAGCCCTTTGTATCCGATTTATCAAGAACTCTGGCATCTGCTACCCAGCCATATTACCTATATCTTTGTTGCCTATATGTTTGGTTGTCTGGCAACCTTGCTCTTCCTAGGTCGTATCAGCAACAGTTTAGGATTTCTACGTACCTTACAAATCGGGATCATTTTTGTCATTTTAGGCTTAGCCATTTCCTCAATTGCACCTAATGCAGCTTGGTTGGCTTTCGGGCGTTTTATTATTGGTATTGCCTCAGGGCTCATTAGCACTTCTGCAATGCTAGGTCTCATTACCACTATTCCAGACCGTCATAAACAAAATGCACCCCAGTTAAGTTCGATCATTACGGTTATTGGTTTTGGATTGGGTCCGTTTACTGGTGGATTAATTGCACAATTTTCGACTTCCCCCTTAACAACACCTTATTTACCCATTATTGCAGCTGCAATTTTATGCTTTTTCGGTTTATTTTGGCTAAAAGTACCACAGTTTAAAGCTCAGCCTTTTTCAATTGCACCGCATTTAGAAACTCCAGAAGCCCAACATAAAGCCTTATTTTTTATTGCAGGTTTCACCGCATTCTGTGCTTTTGGCGCATTTAGTTTATTTGCATCCCTATCACCTTCTTTTGTTAAAGATTTAATTCCTTGGCATGGACCTTTAATTAGTGGCACTGCAATTTCTAGTATTTTACTGGTTTCTGCTTTAGTACAGTTTTTTGCTAAAGATCTTCCTGCTGCTAAAAGCTTAACTTTAGGGCTGATGTCCTTGGTGCTCAGTTTTATTTTACTCAGCTTATGTATGAGTATGCAGTGGAGCATTTTATTCTTTATCAGCGATATTTTGGTGGGTGTAGGACATGGCTTAGGCTTATTAGGTGCATTTGGTTTAATTCACCAAATGACTAGCGCAGATAACCGTGCAGCGGTGATGTCGACTTATTTATTTATTGCTTATTTAGGCACGATTGTGCCCATTATTACCGTGGGTTATTTAGCAGATCATTTTGGTTTAACCATCGGTGTTTTAGGCTTTTGTATAGGCGTTGGTTTACTCTGCCTAGCTTTACTTGTTTGGCATAAGAAAATTTCATCATTTAAAAAATAGCCTTCAAATGAAGGTTATTTTTTAAATCGATTTTAGAAAAGTTTGGACTGTAAAGAATTTACAAAATCGGTGGCTATTCATTCATCAATGTTATGACGTAAATGCTGTTTTACTTTTTTTACCGCACATCTTTTACCTAGAAATTGTCGTGCAACATCATCTATCTGCTGTTTATCAACTTTTAAAAATAAAAAGGGCATCGAATATGCCCTTTAATTGATTCTTTTATGCATTACTTTCCAATACAGAATGATCCAAAAATTTTGCCTAATAAATCATCGGCACTAAATTCACCAGTGATTTCTGCCAAGGCATTTTGTGCCAGACGCAAAGACTCAGCCACCAACTCACCCGCTTGATACACTACCAACTGCTCATGCGCTTCAGTCAAATACACCTGCGTACGCTTCATTGCGTCTAAATGACGTGTACGGGCAATAAAGGTATCTTCTTCTGGTTGGAAGCCTGCATGCGCTGTAATCGCATCTATTAGCGATTGAACGCCAGTTTCTTGCTTAGCTGACACAGTAATATGACGGAAGCCCTGATAATCACTAATATCTGCCGTAGCATGGGTTAAATCACACTTATTAGCAATTAACATTAAACGTTTTGGTTCAAGATGCTCGGCAAAATAATTCTGTGCCAATAGCAAAGGGTCTTCGCCTTGGCTTAAGTCATACACCAACAATAACAAGTCGGCTTGTTCAATCTCTTTAATCGCGCGGCGAATGCCTTCTTTTTCCACAATATCACCCGTTTCACGTAAACCGGCAGTATCAGTGAGGGTAATGGGCAAACCATTTAAGCTAATTTTTTCATGTAATACATCGCGTGTTGTACCTGCAATAGCCGTGACAATGGCACGCTCATTCCCTGCTAGGGTATTCAACAACGACGATTTTCCCGCATTGGGTTTCCCTGCAATCACTACCTGTAAACCTTCACGCAGCAACTGACCTTGACGTGCCGAGGCTTGTACTGCCGCAACTGAGCTTTGCACATCTTGTAATAGCGCTAGAATTTTACCATCAGCCAAAAAATCAATTTCTTCTTCTGGAAAGTCAATCGCAGCCTCGACATGTAAACGCAAATGAATCAGTTTTTCTAACACGGTGTTTACACGCGTTGAAAATGCACCTTGTAAAGAACGCACCGCAGAACGAGCCGCAGCTTGTGAAGTTGCATCAATTAAGTCAGCAATGGCTTCGGCTTGAACCAAATCGAGTTTGCCATTTTCAAAAGCACGCATCGAAAATTCACCCGCTTTAGCTGCAATCGCCCCCAACTCAAGCAACCGTGCCAGCAAAGCATTTTGAATAACAGGACCACCATGCCCTTGCAACTCAACCACATCTTCACCCGTAAATGAATGTGGATTTGGAAAGCAAATGGCTAAGCCTTCATCCATCACCTCGCCAGCAGCATCATAAAACTGACGAAAACCAGCAAAGCGTGCCTTCGGTAGGTTTTTTTGTGTCAAAGCTTCGGCAATGGCATAGGATTTAGGACCTGACAGACGAATGACACCAACCCCTCCACGCCCAGGTGGAGTTGCAATTGCAGCAATCGTTGTTCGGTTTTGCATAAAATTCACCTCAAAAAATCCTAAATCACAGCCAAATAAAAATCCGCCTAAGATTACCATCTTAAGCGGATTTATTCAGCTATTCGCAATCAGTCGTAATTAAACAACTTCGCGTTTGGCACGGTCTTTTTCAACAGCTTTGTTGATCAAACTTTGTTGCAAGATGGTGATACTGTTATTGACAATCCAGTACAACACCAAGCCCGCAGGGAAGAACAACATAAATACAGTGAAGATAATTGGCATGATTTTGAAGACTTTCGCCTGCATTGGATCAGCCGGTTGTGGATTTAAAGACTGCTGAATAAACATGGTTGCACCCATCAATAACGGCAGGATAAACCACGGATCCATTGCAGACAAATCTTGAATCCAGCCTAACCAAGGTGCGTGACGAAGTTCTACAGACTCCATCAATACCCAGTACAAGGCTAAGAAAATTGGCATTTGTAATAGCAATGGCAAGCAACCTGATAATGGGTTAACTTGTTCACGCTTATACAGTGCCATCATTTCTTGAGAGAAACGCATACGGTCTTCACCAAACTCTTCTTTCATGCGTTGCATTTCAGGTGCAATCACACGCATTTTCGCCATAGAGCGGTAGCTCTTAGACGACAATGGCCAAAGAATCAGTTTCACCAATACAGTCAATAAGATAATTGACCAGCCCCAGTTCCCCACAATGTTATGGAAGAATTGAAGACCAAGGAACAATAATTTCGCAATTGGCCATAACCAACCATAATCAACAGTTTGGTTTAAACCAACAGCAAGATCTTTTAACTCAGATTGAACTTTAGGACCTGAATAGAACGTCGCATCCAATTCAGCCGCAGTACCAGCAGGCACATTAATCATCGGTGAAGTAAAACCGATAATATTCATGTTGTCTGTTGATTGACGCGATTCTAATTTCGCACTATAAGGCTGACCATCAGCTTGAGTCAGTTTAAGATCACCTGGAATCCAAGCACTCACAAAATAGTGTTGAACCATTGCAACCCAGCCACCTTTTGCTTCTACATTCAATTTTTCTTCATTGAAGTTGGCAAATTTAAGCTTGTTGTAATGTTCTTCAGGCGAACCCCAAGCACCTCCAAGGAATGTTCCTAGGGTGAAAATACCTTGGTCTGATTTACCTGGATCATCCGAATTATCACGTTTGATTTGACCAAACATCTGACCTTGCCAATTGCCTGCACTACGGTTGACAATTTTGTGGTTCACAATAATCGGGTATTCACCTTGTTTAAAGGTAAATGTTTTGATGATTTCCACACCATCAGCCGTTTTATAAACCATTGGCACAGATAAAACTTTAACAACTTTACCATCTTCAGTTTTTTCTGCTTTGGCATCCGCTAAGTTATAAGATGCTTTTTCAATCTCATAAACAGGGCGGCCATTACGGTTACTGTCTGGCCCATTTAAACCAATCAAACCAGACTGAGCAACGTAAGTACGTTTTGCATCGCTTTCCAGCATGACAAACGGTTGATCACTGTCTTTATTTTTATCATGGTTCAATAATTCAATACGAACAATGTCACCACCTTTAGGATTAATCCAAAGATGATAAAGGTCAGTTTGTACTGAAATAAGCTGTTGACTTACAGGTGCCGTAGCATCTGTTGTTGTTTGCTGAGTTGCAATATTTGCTTGAGGCATGTCAGACGCTGCAGTAGCTGTTTGACCATTTGGTAAATCTGCAGATACTTCATGCGAAACGACCGCAGCTTCTTGCTGAGGTTTGGTTTCTGCATGACCATAATCTTTTTGCCATGCCAAAATAAGCAAATATGCGACGACAAACATGGCCCCTAGAATTGCAAACCTGGCCCATTGTTGCATATCTATTATCCCAAGTAGTTAGAGTGATTTCGGTTCAATAAACGATCACGAAAGGGTACAACAACGTGAAGCATTTGAGAATCTATTTGCTGAAATGAAATAAAACGAATTGCTTTCTGGGGAACAGGATCATACCCCGAACCACCCCAAGGATGACAACGACAAATACGTTTTGTAGCTAACCACGCACCACGCACAGCACCATAAGAATGGACTGCTTCTAAAGTGTATTGAGAACATGTTGGAATATAACGACAGCGGGGTCCCAATAAAGGACTAATCGCGATCTGATAGAATCGAATCAACCAATGCAGTAAACGTACCATTGGCCATCTCTACTTTTGTGGGGAGGGAGCTATCTTTTTATGCTTATTGGCAAGGCGTTGCAATTTCTGCCAAGCAAATTGTAATTGCTGCTGCAATTCTGCATTAGGAATTGCTTCAATGCCTACTTTAGGCATGACCACAATATCTAATAAATCTAATTGCTGTTGATGTAGGCGAAAACTTTCGCGAGCAAGACGTTTTACTCTATTTCTTTCATGTGCACGACGCACTTTTTTCTTGGCAACAACAATACCCAAACGGCTTGAAGGCTGCTCGGAATTTTTTGCCAAAAATAAGAAATGGGGTTGATGCACTTTAAAAAGCGCACCATCAAACACATTTTTATAATCGGCAGCACAGCGTATACGTACGTCTGTGCTGAAGCCATAAAGTGTCATAACACCCAAAATCGTAATAACTTAACTAATTAAACAGTTAAGCTACTACGACCTTTTGCACGACGACGAGCTAATACTTGACGGCCAGCTTTAGTCGCCATACGAGCACGGAAACCATGAACACGCTTACGCTTTAATTCAGATGGTTGGAATGTACGTTTCATATCGAAACTCCAAAAATGATCTTTCTATGAAGGTTCGCGATTTTAGTGCTCATATGATGAGCTGTCAATCAAAATAAACTTTCTTTCAAATATAAGTCTTTTTTTTTAAATTAAGATCATCAGAATTTTTGAATTGATTTAAAGTTGTTTTAAATTTACACACAACATAAATCATTGATTAATAAGGTAATATAAGTTATAAACAGAAATATTCACAATATTATCCACAACCCAGTACCAATAACATCAATCTTTTTTATTCTGAATTTAAATTTAAACCATTGCGAGTTATCCCCATGTCGTTCCGCTCTTATTATTAAATTCAAATTTATAAATTTAAATTTATTACTATTAGGGGGCAATTTTCCTGTGGAAAAGCACTTTTTATTTTTTATAAACAGCATATTATGTTGTGGGTAACTATGTTTCTATAGTGTTATTATTTTGTGGATAACTTTATGCTATATTTTATCCACAGCTTGCGGGTAAACTTATCCTCATCTCGCTTTAAGTTTAAATTTAAACTGAGATTTCTTTTTTGGATGATATTTCCTTAATTTTGCCATGACAGATGTGGATAACTTCGATAGAATGGCGACCCGCTTAGACGGGCTTAAATGGTTTTTTTATAAATAATGGAATAAATAGGGGTTTCACATGCTTTGGACAGACTGTTTAACTCGTTTGCGACAAGAGCTTTCGGGGAATGTCTTTACAATGTGGATTCGCCCTTTGATTGCAGAAGAGCTTAACGACACATTAAGACTGTATGCGCCAAATCCTTATTGGACACGTTATATTCAAGAGCATCATCTTGAATTAATCACGATTTTGGCAGAACAAATGTCGGAAGGTCGGGTACGTAAAGTTGAAATTTTGGTGGATTCTCGTCCAGGTGCAATTTTGTCAGCCAACGAACAGCCTGCAACGACAACTGCTGCATTACAATCTGCTCCCGCTGTAATGGTTAAACCACGAAAAGAAAAAGAAGAATCAACAGTAAAAAATAGTCGTAAACGTTTATTAAACCCCTTATTTACTTTTTCGTTATTTGTTGAAGGTCGTTCTAACCAAATGGCGGCGGAAACTTGTCGTAAAGTACTCACTCAATTAGGGGCTTCTCAACATAACCCTTTATTTTTATATGGCCCGACAGGTTTAGGTAAAACGCATTTAATGCAGGCTGTGGGGAATGCTTTATTACAAGCAAAACCCAATGCACGTGTCATGTATATGACCGCAGAGAGTTTTGTCCAAGATTTTGTCAGTTCTTTACAACAAGGCAAAGTTGAAGAGTTTAAGAAAAACTGTCGTTCTTTAGATTTGCTATTGGTCGATGATATTCATTTACTTGCTGGTAAAGAAGCCAGTTTGGTGGAATTCTTTTATACTTTTAACGCATTACTGGATGAATCGAAGCAGATTATTTTGACTTCTGATCGTTATCCTAAAGAACTCACAGAACTTGATGCACGTTTGGTTTCTCGTTTTTCTTGGGGCTTATCGGTTGGTGTAGAGCCACCAGATATTGAAACTCGTATTGAAATTTTGTTGAAAAAAGCCGAAAGCAATGGCGTAGATTTACCGCGTAATTGTGCATTGTTTGTCGCACAACAAGTCGTGGCCAATGTGCGTGAGCTTGAAGGTGCACTCAATAAAGTAGTTGCTATTTCTCGTTTTAAAGGTACATCGATTGATTTGGATGTAGTGCGTGAATCGTTAAAAGATGTGTTGGCGATTCGTGCGAGAACCATCAGTACTGAAAATATTCAGCGCGTGGTGAGTGAATATTTTCGCATTCCATTAAAAGAAATTGTGGGCCCTAAACGTACCCGTATTTATGCACGTCCACGTCAGTTGGCTATGGGGCTTGCACGTGAACTTACCGGCGATAGTTTTCCTGAAATTGGTATGGCATTCGGGGGGCGTGATCACAGTACCGTGATGCATGCTTGTGAGAAAGTACTCAGCCTTCGTGAACAAGATCCGATCTTTAATGAAGACTATAAAAACTTGCAGCGTTTGCTGCAAAGTTGATCTATTTTGATCAAATTCTATTCTTGCAATGCGGCATATTCTGCCGCATAGTACACTGCTAAAAAATTAATTAATTGACCTGAAATCTTCAGTTGTTAGAGGAATGTGCCGTGCGTTTGAAAATCGCGAAAGAAAGCTTACTTAATGTTCTATCACATGTCGTAGGAGCGGTTGAACGTCGCCATACTTTAAATATTTTATCTAATGTCAAGATTCAAGTAAGCACCGAATCATTAACCATTACTGGTTCAGATTTAGAAGTAGAATTGGTTGCCAGTACGAATTTAACTGAAGGTGCATGTTTACAAGTTGGTGAGACAACTGTTCCTGCACGTAAATTGATGGACATCTGTAAATCGTTACCAAGCGCGGCATTGATTGACCTGCAAATTACTGAAGATCGTTGTATTTTAAAATCGGGAAATAGCCGTTTTGTGTTGGGAACGCTGCCTGCTGAAGATTATCCACTATTGAGCACAGAAAATGCTCAGGGTACGCAAGTTACGGTCACTCAGCGCGAATTAAAACGCTTGTTTGAGAAAACTGCTTTTGCGATGGCGGTGCAAGATGTACGTTTTTATTTGACTGGGACATTACTTGAAATTGATCAAAATCAACTTCGTTCAGTGACTACTGATGGTCATCGTTTAGCATTATGTGAAACAGCAGCAACGTCAACTGCGACTCAAGCCATTCAAGCTATTGTTCCACGGAAAGCGGTTGCTGAATTACAACGCTTACTCAGCATTGAAGACGAGCAATTATCTTTACTGATTGGTCGTGAATTGTTAAATGTGACGATTAGCATACCCAGTCGTGACAAAGAACAAGGCAGTATCACAGTTCGTTTTACCACTAAACTAATTGATGGGAAATTCCCCGATTACCGTCGTGTGATTCCACGTGGTGGTGATAAAAATGTATTGATTGCACATGATGTATTTAAACAGTCGCTGCAACGTGTTGCCATTTTAAGTAATGAAAAATTACGTGGTGTATTTTTAAATTTTAGTGCGGATAGTTTGCAACTTCGTGCCAATAATCCAGAACAAGATGAGGCGATTGAAGATCTAGTAATTCAATATGCTGATGCACCGATGGAAATGTCATTTAATGCGCAATATTTATTAGATGTATTGGGTGCCTTGGATGGTGACGATGTGATGATGACCATGACTGAAGCCAACCAATCTGTATTGGTTCATGACCCATCACAACAAGATCAAACCTATGTTGTGATGCCAATGCGTGTTTAATTTGCAGATTTTTTATAAGATCAAACTATGCATATTACGCGTTTAAATATAGAACGTGTTCGAAACTTAAAAGCGGTTGCACTTCAAGAGTTGCAGCCGTTTAATGTCTTTTACGGGCAAAATGGTTCAGGGAAAACCTCTATTCTTGAAGCCATTCATTTATTGGCGACAGGGCGTTCTTTTCGTACCCATATCCCGAAAAACTATATTCAAAATGAAACAGCCAATGCCATTGTTTTTGCACAATCTGCCACTGAAAAAATTGGTATGCAAAAATTACTGTCAGGTGAGCAGTTGATTAAAGTCAATGGTGATCATATTGCCACCCAAGGGCAACTCGCCAAAATCCTTCCTTTACAACATATTGACCCACAAAGTACCGATATCATTGATTATGGTGCGAAACCACGCCGACAATTGATCGACTGGTTGATGTTCCACGTGGAACCTGAGTTTTATCATGCATGGCAATATTATTCTCGTGCTTTAAAACAACGCAACAGTTTGTTGAAATCGAGACGAAACATCAGCCTGAATGAGTTGGAACCGTGGAACAAAATGTTGGGTGAGTATGGTGAAATGTTGCATTCGCAGCGCAGTGGAATTGTTGAGCAATGGAAAGTTTATTTTGAGCAAGATTTAAGGTTTTTATTGCCTCATTTAGAGGTGCAATTAGAATATAGCCCAGGCTTTCATAGCGAATTTGGCTTGCTGAATGACCTAACTGTACATCATCAGAAAGACGTCGATCGACGTTATACCGAATATGGTCCACATCGTGCAGATTTACGTTTAAAAACAACACTAGGTGATGCTGATGTGGTGCTTTCACGAGGGCAAAAGAAGCTGCTGATTATGGCTTTAAAACTGTCACAGATTGCAATGCTGCATGCCTGTAATAAGGAAACTGTGGTATTATTGGATGATCTGACAGCAGAATTAGATTTAACCGCACAGCGGCGATTAATTGAGCGATTGAGCCAGCTTGGTAGTCAAGTTTTTATTACCACTTTAGAGCATGAATCAGTAAAAAAACATTTACATGATTTGTCTATTTCTTATCAATTATTCAATGTCGAAAACGGTCAAGTTCAAGTTGTTGTGCAATAGTTTTTAGATTTTACCCATCTTTGGATAGACCTGTATTTTCACTAGGGAGAAACCATGAGTTCAGAAGATCAAGCTGCTTCTCAAATAGAACAAACCAATGAAAAGGCTTATGATTCCTCTAGTATCAAAGTATTACGTGGCCTAGATGCAGTTCGTAAGCGTCCAGGTATGTATATTGGTGATACTGACGATGGTTCAGGTTTACATCACATGGTGTTTGAGGTGGTCGATAATGCGATTGATGAAGCCTTAGCGGGTCACTGTGATGAAATCTTAGTCATCATCCATGAAGATGAGTCTGTAAGTGTTGCAGATAACGGTCGTGGGATTCCAACGGATATTCACCCTGAAGAAGGGGTATCTGCCGCTGAAGTGATTTTAACGATTCTTCATGCTGGCGGTAAGTTTGATGATAATAGCTATAAAGTTTCGGGTGGTTTACACGGTGTAGGTGTTTCTGTTGTAAATGCCTTGTCGAGTAAATTATTACTGAATATTCGTCGTGCTGGTAAAGTTTTTGAACAAGAATATCATCATGGCGATCCAGTTTATAAATTACGTGAAATTGGTGAAACCGCAGAGACGGGTACAACTGTTCGTTTCTATCCGAGTGAATTAACGTTCTCTCAAACGATTTTTAATGTTGATATTTTAGCGCGTCGTTTGCGTGAACTTTCATTCTTAAATGCTGGGGTTCGTATTGTATTACGTGATAAGCGTATCGATGCTGAACATGTATTTGATTATGAAGGTGGTTTGTCTGAATTTGTCAAATATATCAATCAAGGTAAAACCCACCTCAATGATATTTTCCACTTCACGACTGAATCTGCTGAAACGGGAATTACCGTAGAAGTGGCGTTACAGTGGAATGATACTTATCAAGAAAATGTTCGTTGCTTTACCAATAACATTCCACAAAAAGATGGTGGTACACATTTAGCCGGTTTCCGTGCAGCGTTAACGCGTGGTTTAAACCAGTATCTTGATAGTGAAAATATTCTTAAGAAAGAAAAAGTTGCTGTCACAGGTGATGATGCCCGTGAAGGTTTGACAGCGATTGTTTCAGTGAAAGTGCCTGATCCGAAATTCTCATCACAAACCAAAGAAAAATTGGTGTCAAGTGAAGTGAAAACCGCTGTAGAGCAGGCGATGAACAAGGCTTTTTCTGAATATCTTTTAGAAAATCCGCAAGCGGCAAAATCGATTGCAGGCAAAATTATTGATGCTGCACGTGCACGTGATGCTGCACGTAAAGCACGTGAATTAACCCGTCGTAAAAGTGTATTAGACATTGCGGGTTTACCGGGTAAATTGGCTGATTGCCAAGAAAAAGACCCAGCATTGTCTGAACTTTACTTGGTCGAAGGTGACTCGGCGGGGGGGTCTGCAAAGCAGGGTCGTAACCGTAAGATGCAAGCAATTCTTCCGCTTAAAGGTAAAATTTTAAACGTAGAACGTGCGCGTTTTGACAAAATGATTTCATCTCAGGAAGTTGGCACACTGATTACTGCACTCGGTTGTGGTATTGGTCGTGAAGAATACAATCCTGATAAATTACGCTATCACAAAATCATCATCATGACCGATGCTGACGTCGATGGTTCACACATTCGTACGCTCCTGTTGACCTTCTTCTTCCGTCAAATGCCTGAATTGGTAGAACGTGGTTATATTTATATTGCACAACCACCGTTGTATAAGTTGAAAAAAGGTAAGCAAGAACAATACCTTAAAGATAACGATGCTTTGGAAACCTATTTAATTTCTAATGCCATTGATGAGCTTAATTTGCATATTAGTGCAGAGGCACCTGCGATTCGTGGTGAGTCTTTAGCTAAAGTGATTGCTGATTATCAAATCTCACAAAAAAGTTTAAACCGTTTAACGCAGCGTTATCCTGCAAGCTTGTTGGATGGTTTGCTTGGTTTAGATGCATTTAAGCTTGATCAAAATCCTGATGAAGATTATGTGAAACAATGGTCTGAACAGCTGCGTACAGCAATTGAAGCATACCAGCCAAGTTTACGTCCTGAAATCACCTTAGAAGCTTTTGAAAAAGAGCATGCAGATGGTGAGAAAGTGACGCATTATTGGCCACGTATCACGGTCTATGTACATAACTTGCCACATCATTATTTACTTGATTCTGGGCTATTGGCTTCAAGTGAATACAAGCGTTTACTACAAAACTCGAAGAGTTGGTTTACATTGCTTGAAGATGGCGCTTATTTGCAGAAAGGTGAGCGTAAAATTAATGTCACAAGCTTCCATCAAGTTTGGCAACATATTTTATCCGACTCACGTCGTGGCATGATGATCCAGCGCTATAAAGGTCTGGGTGAGATGAATGCGGAGCAGCTTTGGGAAACTACAATGGATCCTGAAAATCGTAACATGCTGCAAGTGACCATTAATGATGCAATTGAAGCGGATCGTATGTTCTCTTGTTTGATGGGTGATGATGTGGAACCACGTCGTGCCTTCATTGAAGAAAATGCCTTAAATGCGGATATTGATGCTTAATGTATTGATGCGTTGAATTGTAAAAAGCATCCTTCGGGATGCTTTTTTTATGCTATTTTTATTTAATTATGATTGATTTTTAACCTTACTTGTTTTATCAAAATGACTTATTCCTCTGTCATGATGCTTTTAAATATAGGAAATTATCATGCAATATTACGAGGCTAGCACTATGGATAATCAATTGGAAAAGATCCGAGATATCTGGGTGAATGCATTTTTTACCGGCAATTTTGATCTGTTGGCTCAGTATGAGCATGCGGATTTTAAAGTGGTTTATGAGCAAGAAGGGCGCGTAGAAAGTAATTTTACCCGTTATGAGCGTATTGCCCATGCTGTGAAAAATGGAGTGTGGAAGCCACAAAAACCTACGGTGGAATTTGAAGAGTTCGAGTTTGATCGAGACTTGACGCATTGTAAGGTTTTCATTGGTTTGGAAAATCAGAATAAAATTCAGGAATTGTGGGTCAATGAAGGGGTGTGGAAAATTATAGAACTTAGATTTTTAAAATGAAAAACTACATTTAAATGAATAAAAAAGCTGATTTTATTTGAGTGAGCGCGCATGTGGATAAGTTTTTGAATGGTTACATTTTATTTAGTAAGTAGGTGGAAAGTAATTTATCCACAGCTTAAAGTGAGATTTTATTTTAAATTCAAAATATATTTTTGATTGTGAATTGGTGTTTTAAATTTAAACATGGAGTTTGAATTTAAAGTTTATGCTTGGTATTTTTTGAATTTAAATTATTAATCTTTAATGGTTGAAATCACGATAAAAGTATTATGTAGAAAAATTAAAAAATCGCAGTACAAGTCTAAAATTGTACTGCGATCATTAAATAAGCATCACTTTAGTTTTGCTTAAGAGTTGATTTTGGCTTATTCAAAAGAGCTTTCTAGTTCTTCCAATTCCATCATTAATTCAAGCACTTGCTCTTCAGCTTGTGCTAATTTTGCTTTTAATTCAGTCTGTTCATTCATCAGTTTAAGCAAATCATCCTTATGGTTTGCTTCATATAGGGCAGTATTACCCAATAAAACTTCAATTTCTGCTAAGCGGGGCTGAACTTTGGCAATCAGCGCTTCATTTTTTTCAATCTCTTTACGAATTGGACGACTCAGCTCACGATTACGTGCTGCTTCTTTACGTTGACCCTCTTTATCGAGTTTGGAAATCGTTGGCTTTATTTCCACTTTCGATTTTACCGGTGGTGCTGGTTGTTTACCGCCATTTTTAATCATGTCGATACGTGCTTGGCGTAACCAATCTGCATAAGCAACTAAGTCACCATCAAATTCTCGGCTCTCACCACCATGAACCAAAATGAGTTCATCACAAACACTGGCAACCAATTGACGTTCGTGTGATACAAGAACCACGGCACCTTCGAAGTCAGTTAATGCCATGGTCAATGCATGACGCATATCTAAGTCTAAATGGTTGGTTGGCTCATCTAGAATCAAAACGTTTGGACGTTGCCATACAATTAAAGCCAAGGCTAAACGTGCACGTTCGCCACCTGAAAAGCTTTCACTTGGCGTATCCATCCGTTCGCCACTGAAACCAAAACTCCCTAAAAATGAGCGTAAGTTTGCTTCGCTGACTTTTTGCTCAGCAATACGTGCCAATTGCAACATTGGGCTAGCATTACCATCCAAAGCATCCATTTGATGCTGTGCAAAGTAACCTACATTTAGCAATTCTGAATCTTTACGCTCGCCTTGGAGTAATTGTAAATCACCAACCAATGATTTGATTACAGTTGATTTACCCGCACCATTCATCCCGAGTAAACCAATACGGCTAGTCGGAGTAATTTGCAAATTCACATTGGTCACGATAATTTTATCGCCATAACCAATATCAGCATTTTCAAGTTCAAGTAATGGTGAACTCATTTTACTTGGTTCACGGAAACTGAAAGTAAACGGCGTATCGACATGTGCAGCTGAAAGTTCCTGCATGCGTTCCAATTGTTTAATCCGGCTTTGTGCTTGCTTCGCTTTGGTTGCTTGGGCTTTAAAGCGATCAATATATTTCTGTAAATGGGCACGTGTTTCTAATTGTTTTTCATAGGCTTGTTGCTGCTGTGCTAAGCGTTCACTACGCGTACGTTCAAAGGTTGAATAGTTACCTGTATACATAATCAATTCTTGGTTTTCGATATGTAAAATATGGTCGGTAATCGCATCTAAGAAGTCACGGTCATGTGAAATGAGGATCAGTGTGCCTTCATAGGCTTTCAACCAATCTTCTAACCACAGAATGGCATCTAAGTCTAAATGGTTGGTCGGTTCATCAAGAAGCAATAAATCTGAACGGCTCATTAGGGTACGAGCAAGGTTCAGACGCATACGCCAGCCACCGGAAAAACTTGAAACATCCAGTTGTGATTGATGTTCAAAGAAACCTAAACCCGCCATTAATTGCGATGCTTTAGATGGCGCAGAATAACCATTGATTTCATCAAAGCGGCCATATAAATGGGCCAGTTCATCATCGCTTAAGCTGTCAGGATGATCCAATTTGTTCTGAATTTCCCAATACTCTTCATCACCAGACAAAACAAAATCAATCGCTTTCATATCTAAGGCTTTGATTTCTTGTGCCATATGGGCAACGGTCCATACCGCAGGGCGAGTTAAAGAACCACTGTCTGATTCCATGCCGCCTAGAAGTGCATTAAATAATGTTGATTTTCCTGCACCATTGACGCCTGTTAAGCCAATTTTCCATCCTGGATGTAGCTGCATGGATGCTTTTTGAAATAAAACACGTCCACCGCGACGTATAGAAAGTTGATCTAACTGAATCATTGAAATATCTAAATGAGAAGAATAGTGCGCGTATTCTAAAGGAAGCGACTCAGAAAAGAAAAAATCTGAGGCATTATTATTGGATAAAGTGGCTTCTTTGCGTAAATAAATAAAAATGTGATTTTTTGTTTAAAAAACAACCTTTCGTCAGAAAGGAAATCAAAGCTCTATTTTTGCTCTTAAAACAACACTATAGTTATTTTTAAAGGGGTTGTTGAAAAAGAATAAGGAAAATATGATGAGAAAAGGAATTTGGCTGCTATCAACAGGACTGTTATTAAGTTTTTCAAGTATGGCTCAAGCAAAACAAAATATATGTGTATTTGATTTACTCGGTAAAGCAGGTGAATCATATAAAATGATGGAGGAGTGGGCACTCGCTGCAAAAGTATGGAATGCAGATGTCAGATTAATTGCGTATCAAAACGAAGAAAAAGCAGATAACGATTTTAAAAATGGAAAATGTGATGCCATTTATATGACCACTATGCGGGCACGTGCATATAATAAATTTGCAGGTTCTATTGATGCTTTAGGTGGTGTTCCAAGTAATGCGATTGCACATAAGGCAATCATTTATGTGCTAGATAAAAGAAATATTAAAAGACTAAAAGCAACCATTGATAATGTGCAATATGAAGTGGGTGGTATTGGGCAAATTGGGCCTGCATATATTTTCGTGAAAGATCGCAATATTAATACGATAGAAAAAGGTGCAGGGAAAAAATTTGCAGTTTTAGAATATGATAAAGCACAAATTGCCATGGTAAAACGAGTTGGTGCGATTCCTGTTCTTTCAGATGTTTCGGATTTTGTGAGTAAGTTTAATAAAGGGCAAGTTGAGATGGTCGGTGCACCCGCTTATGCATTTAAACCCTTAGAAATGGATAAAGGTTTAGGTGCGAATGGCGCACTATTTAACTTTCCAGTGCTGAATGTGACTGCAGATTTAATTTTTAATACGGAAAAATTCCCAAGCAATTTTGGTATTCAATCAAGAGATTGGTTCATTAAACAATTACCTCGTCAATTTGCGATGGTGAAACGTTTAGAAGAGGGTATTCCTGCGAAATATCGTATGTCTTTATCTAAAGAAGAAAGAGAAAAGTATCAAAAATTATTAAGAGATGGTCGTATCGAATTAACTAAGCAAGGAATTTATGATTCATCGATGATGACTGTGCTGAAAAAAGCCCGTTGTACTGTAGATCGAACCAATTTTGAATGTTCTTTAGGCGGTGAATAACTAGTTTTTATGTATTTATATGTAAAATTATTGAAAATTTATGAAATATACAAGAAATAGTACGAATCTAAGATAATGATTTTATTATTAACTTAGTGAATTAAGAAAAATTGACCTATAGAGCATAAAAAAATGGAGCAAATGCTCTATTTTTTTATGCTGAACTTGCTTAATATTCATAACGTGAACGGATACTCGTTAAACAACAAGATTCTAAAAAGGACAGCTCCAATGAAAAAAATGATTCTCGCATTAACCGCATTTTCTGCTGTAGGTTTAACAACCACAGCTCAGGCAGCTAAAGTAGATGTATGTGTATTTGATTTACTGGGTAAATCTGGTGAATCTTATCAAATGGCTCAGGAATGGGCGCTTGCTGCCAAAGGATGGGGAGCTGATGTTAATTTAATTCCACGCCAAGATGAATCTGTTGCTGATAATGATTTTAAAGCAGGCAAATGTGATGCTGTTTTTATGACGGCAATGCGTGCACGTCAGTATAATAAATTTGTGGGCTCTATTGATGCTTTAGGTGGTGCGCCAAGCAATGCAATTGCACAACGTGCGATTACTTTTGCACTTGATCAACGTAATGCTCCGAAAATGGTGAGTAATTTGGGCGGCAAAAAGTATGAAGTTGCTGGTATTGCTCCTTTAGGTTCTGCTTTTATTTTTGTACGTGATAAAAAAATTGATTCGATTGAAAAAGCAGCAGGTAAAAAATTTGCTGTATTGGGTTATGACGATGCACAAAAAATTATGGTGCAACGTGTCGGTGCACAAGCAGTCATTTCTGACATTTCTAACTTTGTAGCGAAGTTCAACAATGGTCAGGTAGATATGGTAGGTGCACCGGCTTATGCTTATAAACCTCTAGAAATTTATAAAGGTTTAGGTTCAAATGGTGGGATGTTTAATTTTCCAGTACTACAAGTAACAGCAGATTTTATTATCCGTCCAGATCAATTCCCTGCAGGTTTTGGGCAAAAATCGCGTGATTGGTTTGTGAAAAACTTACCGAAAAGTTTTGCGATGATTAACCGTCTTGAGACCAGTATTCCTGCGAAGTTTAAAATGAACTTGGCAGCTGAGGATAAAACTAAATATCAAAAATTACTTCGTGAAGGTCGTATGGATATGACCAAACGTGGGATTTATGATGCTGGTATGATGGGGGTGTTGAAAAAAGCACGTTGCTCTGTCGATAAAGCCAATTTTGAATGTTCACTTGGTGGTGAATAACGTTGATTTTTAAAAATAAAGCCTAGATTTAATCTAGGCTTTTTTGTCTAATTAAATCTGTCATTTTTGCCATTGTTGTTAGCTCAAAAAAGCGTAGTCTTAAAAATAGTGATAAATTTTTTTATCATAAAAATGAAATCAAGTATTACATGCAGTGATTCGCGATAAATAAAAACTCAAAAAGCTTCAATCTAAAATTGAATGAAAACAAAGAAACAAGGAAGAAAAAATCATGATGCCATGGTCTAAAACACTGCTGCTGGGTATGAGTTTGTGTGCCGTAACAGGTGTTGCTCAAGCAAAACAAGTAATGTGTGTATTTGATTTAGTCGGTAAAAGTGGCGATGTCTTTACCCTCATGAAAGATTATCAACTTGCAGCCAAAACTTGGGGTGCAGATATTGAATTACGTGTGGGGCAAAACGAAGCGGTCATTGCTGAAGACTTTAAAGCGGGTAAATGTGATGCAATCAGTGTTACAGGGATGCGTGGTCGCCAGTTCAATGACTTTACAGGCTCTTTAGATGCCATTGGTGCGATTCCCGATTTAAAACTTGCTGTTAAAGTGATGCAAGGTTTAGCCAGTCCTGTTTTTTCCAAACAGATGGTTCGTGGTAAATATGAAGTAGTGGGGGTAATTCCAGTCGGTGATGCCTATTTAATGGTGAATGATCGAAACATCAATACTGTGGCGAAAGCTGCAGGTAAAAAAATTGCAGTCTTAGATTATGATGAAGCACAGAAAATTATGGTTCAGCAAATTGGTGCGCAAGCAGTTAGCGCAGATGTAACCAACTTTGGTGCCAAATTTAACAATGGTCAGGTGGATATTATTGGCGCACCTGCTGCTGTATTTAAACCGTTAGAGTTACATAAAGGGTTAGGCACTAAAGGTGCGATTGTGAATTATCCAATTTTACAAGTCACGGGTAACCTGATTATTCGTCCAGATAAATTCCCTGCCGGTTATGGACAAAAATCACGTGAATGGGTGAAAAGTCAGTTGCCTCGTGCCTTTGGTATTTTAGGTAAAATGAAAGCGGATATTCCACAAAAATATTGGATGCAAGTTCCGACTGCGGATAAACCAGGTTATCAAAAGTTGATGCGAGAATCACGTGTCGATTTAACCAAACGTGGCGTTTATGATAAACGGATGATGAAATTATTATGGCAATTCCGTTGTAAGGAAGACCCAAAAAACTTCGAATGTAGTCTTCAAGATGAGAACTACAAACAATCTTGATAAAAATACTCAGATTTAACTTTAAATCTTCAAATACTGACCATGTATTGGGTATGATATACTTGAAATATGGTCTTTATCTTTTAAAGACATCTGAATTGAACAGAGGAATCCAACATGAATGCCCAAACTTTGGTGCTGACCGACAATGCTGCGAATAAAGTACGCCAATTGCGTGATAGTGAAGGCAACCAAGAATTAATGTTACGCGTTTATGTTACAGGTGGCGGTTGTTCAGGTTTTTCTTATGGCTTTAACTTCGCTGAAAGCATGAATGAAGATGATGCTGAATTTCTCAATGGCGATGTAAAAATGCTGGTGGATTCTTTAAGCTATCAATATCTTATCGGTTCAGAAGTTGATTATATTGAAGGCTTAGAAGGTTCACGTTTTGTGGTACAAAACCCAAATGCAACAACAACTTGTGGTTGTGGTTCATCTTTCTCTATTTAATAAAAAGATTTTAAAAAGCCCTCTGTTTAGAGGGCTTTTTTTATAGCTAAATTTTATTTTAGAAAATTGAAATGATATCGGTCAGATTCTAGAAAGAATAAGAGACTAATCCCTATTAAGGCTCTAGTTTAGCAGCTTCCAAAAGATCAAAAACAACAGTGGTCACATCTTGGCATAAATCACGGTTGTTAAAAATTTCATGTGCCGAAATGGTGACATCTGTATCACTTGGCAGTAAGCGCTGTTCTTCTTCAATTAAATGTTGAATGGGCAATAAGGTCTGTTTGATTTCCAGATGAAGAATGTCGCTGAACTCAAAGTTTTCATCTTCTAATTCAATTAATTGTTCATTTAAAAAGGGTAATAAAATTGAATGGAGATAAGGTTGAATATTAACAATATCAAAAATTTCAACGTCGCGTGTTTCCTCAATCGTACTAATGTGATCTTTCATTTCAATTAGAATATGGTAGTAACTCACACGCGTCTCCAGAGATTTTATCTTGTTATTTCTGTATATTACAATAACATTAAATACGCACTATTTCTGCTCTATTCTCATACATATACTTATAAAAAGTAAGGGATTCTTACATTGTATCTCGGTCGTTGTTTAACGGTCATGTAACAAGGCTAAATCTGCAGTGGTTAGGCTGAAATTTTGCATATTTTGATCCTTCATCATTGGATACATCAGTGCGACGGGATCTTGATTATGTTTTAAACCCAGAGCATGTCCAAATTCGTGTGCGAGGGTAAGACGTAAATCATCTTTGGATGAAAACTCATAAATATTAATCTGTTTACCATTAAAAAGTCCTTTATCAAATAACCGAGCTTGAAAGCGCTGATTAAATTGATCAATAGATTGATTTAACTGATGGTTGATTTGATTGAGCTCACCGACCTGATGATTCAATTGTTGAATTTTTTGGTTATATAGATGAATTTCTTGTTCTAGCGCAAAAATTTGTTGTTGTAGTTGGTTACGTCGTTGTATAAACAGATCACGTTGTGATGGATGGATACTACCGCTTTGATTGATTATAGTAATTTGCTGATTATATTGGTGTAGTTGAGCATCCAGCTGTGTTTTCTTCGTGTCGAGTAGGGTATTGGCCCGATCTATTTCATCTTTAACTTGCTTGAGATTTTGATTTTTGTTCGACCAAATTTGCTGATTTTGTTCGATATTGCCTAACTGTTGACGGCGTTGATTGGACTCATCTTGGCGTTCATCGTAGATTAAATGAATGGTGAGTTTGGCATCTGGATCATAAACAAAATAGTCTTTTCCTGTGCCCATTTTCCAAATATCAGTGGCTTGTTGACTCAGTTGCATAACCTGCTCTTTGCTTAAACCAAAACGTGGGTCAACTTCGGCAATACGGTAACGGAGGCGGATATCGAAAGGATGTTGTATTCTATCGAGCACGGCATTGTGTCGAACTTGCGGATGATTTCGAGTTTGGTAGGTCAGCAATAAGACAAATATGATTGATATACAAAGTACAATGAAGCGCATAACATCTTAAAAAGTCATTTCTTTTAAATACTGTATAACATTTATCCTTATTATAAAAATAAAAAAAACCGCGCTTATGCGCGGTTTTTTATAACTGAGTTAAAACGACAAATTATTTTTTGTCATCTTTAACTTCAGTGAACTCAGCATCTACAACGCCATCATCAGCTTTTTGCTGTTGTTGACCTGCATCACCACCGAACTGGTTAGGATCGAAACCTTCAGCTCCGCCTTGACCTTGAGCAGCTTCATAAGCACGCTGAGAGATCGGCATGATGATGTTTTGAAGTGCTTCAGTTTTTGCTTTAATCACATCAACATCATTTTCTTTAGTTGAAGCTTCAAGCTCAGTTACTGCAGTTTCAATTGCAGTTTTTTCATCATCAGTCACTTGTTCACCAAGATCTTTCACTGCTTTTTGAGAAGAAGATACTAATGCATCCGCTTCGTTACGAGCTTTAGCCAGTTCTTCGAACTTACGATCTTCTTCAGCATTCGCTTCAGCATCTTTAATCATCGCTTCAATTTCAGCATCGCTCAAACCAGAGTTCGCTTTAATTTGAATGGATTGTTCTTTACCTGTGCTCTTGTCTTTCGCAGACACTTTCAAGATACCATCAGCGTTGATGTCGAAAGATACTTCAATTTGTGGTACACCACGTGGCGCAGGTGGAATGTCGCCCAATTGGAAGTTACCTAACAATTTGTTTTGCTGCGCCATTTTACGTTCACCTTGGAACACAGAAATGTCTACAGCAGGTTGGTTGTCAGCAGCAGTTGAGAACACTTGAGATTTCTTCGCAGGAATCGTGGTGTTTTTCTCGATGATTGCTGTTAACACACCGCCCATGGTTTCAATACCAAGCGTCAATGGAGTCACGTCAAGAAGCAATACGTCAGTTTTGTCACCAGACAATACCGCACCTTGAATTGCAGCACCCATTGCAACAGCTTCGTCAGGATTCACGTCTTTACGTGGCTCTTTACCGAAGAATTCTTGTACTTTTTGTTGAACCATTGGCATACGTGATTGACCACCCACCAAGATTACGTCAGAGATGTCAGAAGTCGAAAGACCAGCATCTTTAAGTGCAATACGGCAAGGTTCAATCGTACGAGCAACAAGGTCAGCAACTAAGCCTTCAAGTTTTGCACGTGTTACATTGATCACTAAGTGTTTAGGACCAGTCGCATCCGCTGTAATGTACGGAAGGTTAATTTCCGTTGCATTTGATGAAGAAAGCTCGATTTTTGCTTTTTCAGCCGCTTCTTTCAAACGTTGTAACGCAAGTGGATCTTGTTTCAAGTTGAAATTTTGTTCTTTTTTGAATTCTTCAACCAAGTACTCGATTAAAGCGTTATCGAAGTCTTCACCACCAAGGAATGTATCACCGTTAGTCGATAATACTTCGATTTGTTGGTCGCCATCTAAGTCAGCGATTTCAATGATTGATACGTCAAAAGTACCACCACCTAAGTCGTAAACTGCGATTTTGCGGTCGCCTTCTTTTTTGTCCATACCGAACGCAAGTGCAGCAGCCGTTGGTTCATTGATGATACGTTTAACTTCTAAACCTGCGATTTTACCCGCATCTTTAGTTGCTTGACGTTGCGCATCATTGAAGTAAGCAGGAACCGTAATCACGGCTTCAGTGACTGTTTCGCCTAAGTAGTCTTCAGCTGTTTTTTTCATCTTTTTCAAGATTTCAGCTGAAATTTGTTGTGGCGCAAGTTTTTTATCGTTTACATCAACCCAAGCATCACCATTGTCTGCTTGAATGATTTTGTAAGGTACAAGACCGATGTCTTTTTGTACTGCTTGGTCTTGGTACTTACGACCAATTAAACGTTTGATTGCATACAAGGTGTTTTTTGGATTTGTCACTGCTTGACGTTTTGCAGATTGACCAATCAGAATTTCGCCATCTTTGTATGCAACAATTGATGGTGTAGTACGCGTACCTTCCGCATTTTCGATAACTTTAACTTTGTCGCCTTCAAGTACAGCGACACAAGAGTTTGTTGTACCTAAATCGATACCAATGATTTTAGCCATTTGGATGTTTCCTCTAAATTTTTTACAATGTTTTTGCTTGTTATCCGATATGAGAGCCATTCAAATTTTTTCAAGTTCTTTCGATGAAAAAAAATAGAAAAACTCTCGAATTTTTTTACTTTATTGACCTACTAAGACCATTGCAGGGCGAAGTAAACGGTTTTGCAATGTATAGCCTTTTTGCAATACAGCGCCAATTTCACCTGCTTTAGCATCGGGTGCGATGCCGACTGCTTGGTGTAAATCGGCATTAAAACCGTTATTCATATCCACTTCTACTACACCGAATTTTTCCAGCGTATGGAGCAGTGATTTCAATGTGAGTTGCACACCTTCAAGTAATGCTGATTCAGTGTCACCTGTGGCTTGAATTGCGCGTTCTAAATTATCAACAGAGTCAAGTAGTTCTTTTGCGAACTTCTCAATCACAGTTTCTTTGTGTTTTTCAGCATCACGTTGAATACGTTCCACGCTTTTTTGCGCTTCGTATACAGCATTGGCTGTACGTGCTTTTTCAAGTTTTAAACTTTCTTCCAAGTTTTTAATTTGTGCTTGTAAATCTTCAACTGAAACGGCAGTTTGCTCTGTTTCAGCTTGAGTTTGTGCTGTTTGTTGATCAGCTTGCTCTTGCTCAAGGTTTTGAGCTTGTTCGTTTTGCTCAGTCGCCATAGATTTACTCCGTCTAAATGGGTTCTTAAACATGCACAGTCCTTTTGGCTTCAGTGTTAACTGGGTTAATTCTGAACTGCCATGAGTGATAAAATTCATGATTACTACAAAGGTCGGGGCAAGCGATAAAAATTCAAGCGAGACAAGCAATTAAATCTGTTTAATTTGATGAAAATTGTTAAAAAATACAATTTTTCGAGCAATTCAGTCAAAAGAATTGGATTGTTTATGCTTGGATTGATGTCATGGGGATAACAACAACGAAGTCCAGTTTGGACGCTGCACATACTATGCATATAAAAACGTTGATTATGGCTCTGCTTTAACCCACACACCATGAAGATGATGTCGTGATTGTGAATTGAAATGATGGCTAAAAATTGAGAGGAATAAATACAAATTTGCTTAAGGATATAAATGATGAAATCAAATTTAGACTTAAAAATGATCAGTATTAAATAAATTATGTATTTCACAAAATTTGATCGCTTGGTTATTCTTTCATCTAGATTCTATCGCTGTAGTTTCTTTTGGTATTTTTGAAATGTGTTTTCTAAGCTTATCCAATCTATGGCTAAGCTTTTTTTTTGCTTAAAATAAACTCAGCAGAGCATAGAAAACCAATCTTAAATGAAGGGGGTGAAGGGGCTTTTAATCGTCGCGACGATGACGTTGCTGTTTATCATGATCTTGATGACGTTCACCCCAACGATTGGTTGGAGATTTATCTTGTTGTTGTCCTTTTTGACGATCTTTCAGATCTGATTTTTCGCGTTGTTGTTTCACGTCATGTTTATGATGCTCCCAATCAGATTGTTTTTGACGCTTTTGTTCCCATTGGCGACGTTCAAGTTCTCGCTTTTTACGTTCTAAGGCTAAACGGTTTTGCTGTTGTTGATATTCCCAATGTTGACGATTGCGTTCACGATCATAGCGATAATCATAGTCATAATTTTGATCATAATGACGGTTGGAGCGATGGTCATAATGTCCATCGTAATAACCACTATCTTCAGGAAATGCTACGCAACCTACAGCTAAAAATGTGGTCGCTAAAGCAAGTATCATGAGTTTTTTAGCCATAGCCTAATATCCTTCTTTTTAAGGAGTAGCAAAAACACTCCGAAATATACGTGGAAATTGTCAATGACAAGGTATAAAAAGAAGATTAGCGTATGAATGTTTTTACTGTGTATATAGATGATTAGACTTCTATAAGATTATGGTCACTCATGAGCTGATCATGTAGAAAATATGAAGAATATAAGAAAAGGAAGGTGCATGAATGGTTGCTTTTAATCAAACGCTACAGACGATGATCGAAAAAGGGCAAGGCGTAGCAGCACGCACTTTAGATCGTTTGCCGAGTTTCGCTCAAGAATCTTTGGTTAAAGTTTTAGGCTACCCCTATCAATATCCAGAGCTTGACCCATTAATCAAATGCATGATGGCGGCACAGTTAAAACAAGGCAATAGCGGTTTTATTGGTGCCGATGTGATTCGTGCCCGTAAAGCCTTTGATCTGCAAATGCAATCGATTAAGAGTAAACCGACCCCTGTGAAGCGAGTCGAGGATATACGTTTACCTTTACATAGTGGCACGATCTTTGCGCGACACTATCATCCAGCCCCAAGTAAAAAACTGCCGATGGTGGTGTTTTATCATGGTGGCGGTTTTGTCGTGGGGGGGCTAGAGAGTCATGATGAAGTATGTCGTTTACTTGCGGTCTATGCGAAAGTGCAGGTTTTGAGTATTGACTATCCTTTAGCACCAGAAACCAGCCCAATGAAATTAATCCAAACCTGTGAAGATGCATTGGCATGGGTCTATCAAAATAGAAAACAGTTTAAAATTTTAAAAAATAAAATTTCAGTTGCGGGTGATAGCGCAGGGGGGAATATTAGTACGGTAGTTGCACAGCGTAGTGCCAACAAAGTATATGCACCCCAGGCTCAATTGCTAATTTATCCTGTTGTTGATTTTAAAAGTCGTCATCCATCGTTCTATGCTTATAAAGATGGTTTGTTGCTGACTGGAGAAGATATTGATTTTGTGACGCACTATTATGCAGAGCAACATCAAGTTGAATTAGATGATCCGATTATTTCACCTACCTATGGTAAACACGATAAATTGCCGCCTGCATATGTGATTACAGCGGGTCATGATGTGTTACATGATGAAGGTGAAATTTACGCACATAAATTAAGGCATCGTGGCGTGAAAGTGCATTACCAAGAATATAATGATCAGCCGCATGGCTTCGTCAATCTCACCCCGATTTCTTCTCGTGCTAAAAAGCACTTTATTGAAATTAGTAAAAACTATCGAAAGTTTTGGGATAAACACGCTTAAGCTTTTTTTCTTAATTATGTATCGAAATAAAAAGGTGTTTCACGTGAAACACCTTTTTATTTATTTCTCAATTTTAGCTTTTGGTAGCGTCAGTTGAAATTCGGGCACATAAAAACTGTGTAAATGCTTCGCTTGAGAAAAATCAGGGAAGATGTCGAGCGTATTTTTCCATGTTGCTTGTTTGAGTTTATATAGTTTGCCGCGAAATTGAGGACTGAATTGGTAATGTAAACCTTGCCATGTTTGTTGGATATTTAACAATCGTGCAGGTAAATGATGGCTATTGATATAAAAAGTTTGGCTATGTTTGTACTTATATAGACACAAACTCATTTCTTGTTGTTCAAATGAAATGGTGCAATACATTCCATCATCTTTGATTAACCATTCGAATTGGGCAAGTTGTTTTGGAATTCCCCAAAAATGTTGACCATGAATAACGGACATTTCGGTCGAAACATAAATTTTAGCAATAGAAGATAAGCGCCTTTTACTGATTAAGGGATGGTCTAAAAGGAGTAGTTCATCATATGGACCAACAGGGGAATCATGATAACGAACCAATATGACTTGTACCACTCGACCAATTGGAGAGGGTGCAATGTGAAAAGCGTGATTGTGTCTAATAAAGTTTGGCGTTAACCAATAATTCAAAATAAAAGCATCACCATGTAAATGCCAAGGGGGATCATGATGAAAAGTCACCGTACTGAATGTTTCACTCATTGTAATTCTCATTTATCTCAAAAAGAGATACTGTTTTATTTGTATTGAAAGACTAATATATAGTCATTCACAATGACAACTTGAAGTAGAAGAGTAAAAAAATGTTAAGACAAACAATATTCGCTGTAGGTGCTGCATTTATAAGTTTGCAAGCGATTGCTGCAAATAGCATTGTAGAAATGAAAACCTCACTGGGGAATATTGAAATAGAACTCTTTAATGATAAAGCCCCTATTTCAGCAAAAAACTTTGAAGGCTATATAAAAGATAACTTTTATAACGGCACCATTTTTCACCGCGTTATTCCAGGCTTTATGATTCAGGGCGGTGGTATGGATGCCAAAATGACAGAAAAACAAACCAAAGCCCCAATCCAAAATGAATCTTATAATGGTTTGAAAAATGTGCGTGGTACTTTAGCGATGGCACGTACCAATAATCCTAATTCAGCAAGTAGCCAATTTTTTATTAATACAGTAGATAACGACTTTTTAAATAAAAGTCAGATGAATGCAGGTTATGCCGTATTTGGTAAAGTGACTAAAGGTATGGATGTGGTGGATAAAATTACCAAAGTTCCAACTGCAAACTTCGGTATGCATCAAAATGTACCGCAACAAGCAGTAAAAATCGTCAGTGTGAGTATTAAACCAACAACTGTGAAAAATTAAGAAAAAAATAAGGCGGAAATATTTTATTCATATTTCTGCTTTAAAATTATATGTTTATGCTTAAGTTAGAGTGAAAATGAGCCAAAATGGTGCGTAAAAATACAACACTCGATAAAGCAGTCAGTTAAAAGCGCTTGCGTGTGTACGAAATTGCCCTATACTGTGCTCATCCCGACGAGATAGACGGAAACGAACGAAGCACGAAGTGCTAAGTTGTTGAGTTTATTGAGTTGAGCGACTTAATTACTGACGAAGTATTAAGAAGATCATTAAGAGATTATGAAGAACAACTTGTGTGGATTTTTACTGATTGATTGATCGAAATTATTTTCATTGATTGATGGTAGAAATTACTCGAAGTTTATTTGAGAAATATTTGTCAGAAAATTGATGAGCCAAGATTGGTGCCCTTTAAGGCACTAAGCAATATTAAACTGAAGAGTTTGATCATGGCTCAGATTGAACGCTGGCGGCAGGCTTAACACATGCAAGTCGAGCGGGGAAAAGTAGCTTGCTACTTAACTTAGCGGCGGACGGG
>NZ_NEGC01000012.1 GCF_002135335.1 Acinetobacter sp. ANC 4470 | reverse complement strand
ATGATTAAACAGGGTGGAAAGTTTCACCAAGTTTGATGATGGGCTAATAAACAGCGTGGTGAGCATGAGAGTAAAACAATTCATTCTTGCCTTGTTCCAAGAAAAATGATTGTTTAGAATGTGGTGTAGCTCGTTGAGGTATGACATAGTTTGAGTCGTCAGAAAACTATTATTATGTCACTTATTTCAACGAGTTACTTTTTTTGTCGTGTACAAAGAAATTATATGTAGATTATCCAAAAGAAGCTCAATAATTCGAAATAATGATTGTGTGGTAAAAGATGGACGTATTGCAGAAAATTGAACATCTCTAAATCTAAATTAAATGGCCACGATCCAAGATTTGAATCATGCCCATTTAATCAATTAACACACTAAAAATTTATTTTTTAACCAGAAGTCACAGGTTCTTGTTTCGCATCATTTTCATTTGAATCATCTTCTTGTTTCATGCTAAATGATGAAGCTGGGCTTGCAGCTGCTTGATCTGATCGGGTACTTTTTAATTTAATCTGTAAACGTAATTCATTCATAGAGTCGGCATTACGTAAAGCTTCTTCATAACTAATTGAACCCTCGTCATAAAGATCAAATAAAGCCTGATCGAAGGTTTGCATACCCAGCTCGCGTGACTTTTTCATGATTTCTTTAAGTTCATGAAGTTGACCTTTGAGAATATTATCGCCAATCAATGGTGTATTGAGCAAAATTTCAATGGCTGCACGACGTCCACGACCATCTTGAGTACGCACTAAACGCTGAGAAATAATCGCTTTCATATTTGAAGATAAATCCATCAACAATTGATTTTTTCGTTCTTTAGGGAAAAAGTTAATGATTCGATCTAGTGCTTGATTGGCATTATTGGCGTGCAAAGTGCCTAAACATAAGTGCCCTGTTTCAGCAAATGCAATGGCGTGTTCCATGGTTTCAGTGTCACGGATTTCACCAATCAAAATTACATCAGGTGCTTGGCGTAAAGTGTTTTTCAAAGCATTGTGCCATGAATGACTATCTACCCCCACTTCGCGGTGGGTAATCATTGATTTCTTATGTTTATGTACATATTCAACCGGATCTTCAACCGTAATAATATGCCCTGCTGAATTTTCATTACGATGATCAATCATGGCAGCTAAAGACGTCGATTTACCTGAACCTGTTGCACCAACAACTAAAATTAAACCTCGTTTTGCCATCATGACATCTTTTAATGATTCGGGTAATTTTAACTTCGCAAAATTTGGAATTTCTGCGGTAATGGTACGAATCACCATACCCACTTGTAATTGTTGTTGGAAAACATTAATACGAAAACGCGAAACATCGGGAACACTAATGGCAAAATTACACTCAAGCTCTTTTTCAAATTCCTGTCGTTGAGTCTCATTCATTAAACTATAGGCGAATAATTTAGTTTTATCAGCAGTTAAAGCCTGTTGCCCAATAGGTTTCATCAATCCTTGATGTTTAATACTGGGTGGAAAATCTGCTGAAATAAATAAGTCAGATCCACCATATTCCACAACTTTGGTCAGCATATGAAATATTATTTTACGCGCTTCTTCCAATAATTCCGCACTGTACATATTCTTCCCCATTAACAATTATTTTAAGTACTAAATAACAATTGCATATCGTTAATTATGTATTTATTAAACAATTAGTTATTACTAATATAAATTTTCAATATTGTGCATAAAGAAGTGAATTGACTCAAATTTGTTAATTTTAATTGGTTAAAATAATTTCAAAAAAATGTATACAGCATCAACAAAACAATGATCTAAATTTAAACATTTAACATAAATAGACAGATTTGAAAGAATGAAGCCCTTTTAAAAGAGCTTCATTGCAAAATAACCATGTTTTTAGTCGTATTAAGCACTACGTTTCAATTCAGAAATACGCAGTGAATCTGCAACATCCAATAAAAGTTGATGTGTTTTATCCCAACCTAAACAACCATCTGTTACAGATTGACCATAGGTCATATCACATGAATTTTTTTGCTGACCATCTTGTAAATGGCTTTCTAACATCACACCACGCACATTGGTGTGTACACGTTCAGCCACAATGGTACGCAAAACTTCAGCCTGTACTAATGGGTTCTTATGACTGTTGCCATGACTACAATCAATCACTAATGCTGGTAATTCAGCTTTGTTTTTTGCTTTAATTTTCTCAATTTCAGCCAATTGATAATTAGGACCTGAATTTGCACCACGTAAAATCAAATGCGCTGCTCTATTGCCTTGTGACTCTAAAATGCAAGGTAAACCAGACTGGCTCATGCCCATGAATTCATGTGGATGAGAAGCAGATTGAATTGCATCAAGTGCAATTTGAATTGAACCATCCGTGCCATTTTTGAAACCAATGCTGTACGGCATGTGGCTTGAAATTTCACGATGAATTTGTGATTCACTGGTACGTGCACCAATTGCACCCCAAGCCAGTAAATCATCAAAATAAGCGGTTGCCATAGGGCTTAAAATTTCTGCTGCAATCGGCAAGCCCATGTCGATAATTTGTAGGTATAACTCACGTGATTTTTCTAAGCCCAATTGCATATTCGATGAATTATCTAAATTTGGGTCATATAGAAAACCTTTCCAACCTATTGTGGTACGTGGTTTTTCAATATATGCACGCATGACCAGAAAAATTTGATCTGAGACTTGGCTTTGTAATTGTTGTAATTTTTGAGCATATTCAAGTGCAGAAATAGGGTCATGAATTGAACATGGGCCTGTCACAATCATCAAACGATGATCTTTGCCTTCTAATATATTTTGAATTGTTTGACGCTGATCGGCAATTTGTTGAGCTAATTTTGTAGACAAAGGTAATTGCGCTTTCAATTGATATGGCAAGCTTAAAATGGTTTCTTTTGCAGTCGTTTGAGTTTGTTGTAAAGCAGTATTTAAAGCATTCATTGGTCTTTCCTATGGGACTATTTTTTCAGTCCAATCCTTTATTTGAGCGTTATGGGTCTAATGGATTGCGTCATCATTTGATTAAAATAAAACCAATAAAAGTTGCTAAAGTATGAATAATTTAATGTTTTCATGAGGGTAACTCCAAAAAGTGTAAAAAATAAAGCATAAAAAAACCTGATCAGGGTTGCCGATCAGGTATTAACTTGGTGGGCAACCATTTTTTGCCCGAACGCATTCAGGCAATTATCTAAATTGCCAAAAATAATAAGTCGCGTTTGAGATTACTGGTTGCTTTAACATCTTTATTTCTTCAAAAAAGTATGTGTCTTAAGATAAAAATACGCTGTATTTATACATTTGACAATAGTTTTATATAAAATAAAAATACATAAATCAGTCAACTTTTACTTATATATTGTTTAAAAATAGTTATTAGAATAAAACTTGACCTGTTTATAAAAACTATTAAAATACATGTAATCCTAATTTTTTTACCGAGCAACACGCCAATGAAGTAAGTCCTTTTTTCCATCAAATTTTTCTGTATTTTTTGATGTGCAAAATAGGCTAATTACTTCTGCATGTATTTTAGAATTATTTTCTATTTTGCGCATCCTGTTATATGAGGTTCTTATGACCCAACAGGCATGTGTAATATCTCGACTTGGCGTAGAGTTCCCTACGAAAACACTTTTTCATGATCTTAATTTTTCACTTTTTGCGCAGCAAAACTCTGCGCTCATAGGTCGAAATGGTCAGGGAAAGTCTGTCATGATGCAAATACTGCATCAACAACCCGTTCATCTTCCTTTTGCGGGACAATTTTTTTGGCAAATGCCACATGCTTATTTAAAGCAATTACAGCGGCTTGATGTACCAACGATTGCTGAAGCTTTAGATGTAGAACAATATCACCAAACCTTTAAACGTATTGAGCAAGGAACAGCTACGTTTGATGACTATGAGCGCGCAGAAAATTTTTGGCATTTACCACAGTTGTGGTTAATGCAATTACAACAAGCAAACTTACCTACAGATTTAGATTTTCCAGTGATGCTATTAAGTGAAGGACAAAAAACTAAACTAGCACTCTGTCGTTTATTTTTATTGAAAGATCATTATTTATTGTTAGATGAGCCAAGCAATCACTTGGATTCTGACTCAAGATCATGGTTAATCTCATGTCTTAACCAGCATCCATCAGGTGCTTTAATTATTAGTCATGACCGCCATTTATTGGATAAAATGCAGCATATATATACTTTAAATGAGCATGGTTTGTCACACTATAGCGGCAACTATACTCATTATTTTGAGCACTCTCAGTTACAAACTCAAGCACTGGAACACTCTGTCCAGCAAGAGAAAAGAGAATTAAAACAGCTAAAAAATCAACAGCATCAAAATTTAATGAAAACACAAAAAAGACAACGTGCAGGCAATAAATTACGTGATTCCAATTCTCAAGCTAAAATTTTGTTGGACTTTAAAAAAGAACAAGCGGGGCAAAATTTATCATCCTTACAACAGCAACAATCTAGACAATTAAAAGAGGCAGCTAAAGCATTAAAGGAGAAAAAAATTCAGCTTGAAACAGTCAAAGCACAACAATTTAATTTTTTTAATAACAGTATTCAAAGTGGTGAAATTTTAAGAATAAATCGGCTGATTTTATCTTTTGGCACAACACAGAAAATCAGTTTCGCTTTAAATGCAGGACAAAAACTGCTTCTACAAGGTGAAAATGGTATTGGTAAATCTACCTTGCTTAAAATACTGACTTATCAGGTTTCTGCTCATAACACTAAAATCATATTCTCTGGCAACAGTTTCTATCTCGATCAAAACTTTAGTTTCCTCAATTTTGAGCTAAATGCTGTGGATAATCTCAAACGAGCCAATCCATCTATAAGTGAAGTTGAATGGCGGAATTTACTTGGTCAACTTCGGATTCGAGGTGAAAAATCTCTGATCCCTCTGACTCGTTTAAGTGGTGGTGAGCAAGTAAAAGTCGCTTTGCTCGCTATCAGCCAATCTGCACAAAAAATTGATTTATTATTACTGGATGAACCAGAAAACCATTTAGATATTGAATCCAGAGATATACTCGCTCATGCCATTTCTGAATATAAGGGTGCTCTAATCTTGGTTTCTCATGATCCAAGCTTTATAGAAAAATGTCGAATTTCAGATTCATTTCAACTATATAGACAGGACTGAATTACATTTTAACCAATTGATTTTAAATTAATTTCCATGTTTTACATTATGATTTACAGTTTATTTCTTTGAAAGGGAAAATAACGGACAATCTAGTGGTATTAAAAGATAAAATAGCCCACACCAAAAACTTAATTTGTTTACTACACATAATGAAGGATGTATTCATGTTCCAACATGTTGATACTTATGCAGGTGATCCGATTCTTTCTTTAATGGAAGCATTTGGAAAAGATGAACGGACAGAAAAAGTTAATTTAAGTATTGGACTTTATTACAATGAGGACAATATTGTTCCGCAATTAAATGCCATTAAGGCAGCGTATAAAAACATTGAACCAAGCAATGACAAAGTTAAACTTTATTTACCAATGGACGGTTTAAAGTCTTATAACGAGGCAACTCAAACCCTTGTTTTAGGTAATGAAAGTCCAGCTCACCGTGATGGTCGTGCGGTGACCATTCAAACTTTAGGTGGCTCTGGTGCGCTTAAAGTCGGTGCAGATTTCTTAAAAAAATATTTCCCTGAATCTGATGTTTGGGTGAGCCAACCGACTTGGGAAAACCATATTGCGATCTTTAATGGTGCAGGGATTCACTCGCACTTCTATCCTTACTTTGATGCTGCTACCAATGGCGTCAATGTGGCGGAAATGCTAGAAAAATTAAATAGCCTTCCTGCTAAAAGTATTGTGTTATTACACCCTTGTTGTCATAACCCGACAGGTGCTGATTTAACCCCTGCTGAATGGGATCAAGTAATTGAAGTGTTAAAAAAACAAGACCTGATTCCATTTTTAGATATTGCCTACCAAGGTTTTGGTCAGGGTTTAGAAGAAGATGCGTATGCGATTCGCGCTTTAGACCGATCAGGGATGAATTTTATTGTTAGTAATTCATTCTCTAAAATTTTCTCACTTTATGGTGAGCGTGTGGGTGGTTTAACGTTTGTCTGTGATGATCAAACCACAGCGCAAAAAGTATTGGGTCAGCTTAAAGCAACAGTACGTCGTATCTATTCAAGCCCAGCAACGACGGGTGCTTTATTGGTCGATAACGTGCTTAATGATGCTGATCTCACTGCCCAGTGGCAAGCAGAGCTGAAAGAAATGCGTGAACGTATTATTAAAATGCGTCAACTTTTAAATGAAAAATTAAGCCAAGCTTTACCTGAACATGACTTTAGCTATTTGGTTAAACAACAAGGTATGTTTAGCTACACGGGTTTAACGGCTGAACAAGTGGATATTTTAAAAGACAAATATGCAATCTATTTGGTGCGTAGTGGTCGTATGTGCGCCGCAGGTTTGAACTTAAATAATATTGATTATGTTGCTGAATCTATTGCAGAAGTGATTAAAGCAACGGCTTAAAATCCGCTGCTAAAAAAATGGGCAATCTGCTTAATGCTAATCAGCTAAGAGGGTTTACAATTAACTCCTTAGCTTTTTAGTTATTCACGACGGAGTCTTATATTTTTAAATCAAATACTAGGAGCTCATTTATTACTTTGGATAAGCCCAAATGAGAAGCCTCAAAATATATTTTGAGTTCGCAAGAAAGGCATCTTGCGGCGCAGTGCGCCTCACCGCAAAACTCGTCAAATACCTGTTATTGATCAATTCATCGCAGAAACCTTACTTTTTTAAAGTAGTCTTGCCTTGCGCTGCAAAATAAAGCCGTGCTTTATTTATTGCTCAAGTTGCGGATGACGTTTCCGCGTATCGAATAATATCATGAATTAAAAAAGAAAATGCCAGTCCATTTCTTAACCGACTGGCATTAGGCAATCTGCCCGTTTTTTATGTTGCGCAAAATGAATTAATCTTGAAAATGCACCACTGAACGAATAGATTTACCTTCATGCATCAAATCAAAAGCTTCATTAATTTGATCTAACCCCATGGTATGCGTGACAAAAGGTTCAAGTTGAATGTCACCTTTCATTGCATCTTCAACCATGCCTGGAAGTTGAGAACGACCTTTTACACCACCAAATGCAGTACCTTTCCACGTACGACCAGTGACCAGTTGGAATGGACGGGTCGAAATTTCCTGACCTGCACCTGCTACGCCAATAATCACGGATTGTCCCCAGCCACGGTGTGCACATTCAAGTGCTGAACGCATCACATTAACATTACCAATACATTCAAATGAATGGTCTACGCCCCAATCTGTCATTTCCACAATCACTTGTTGAATCGGCTTGTCATAATCTTTTGGATTTAAGAAATCAGTTGCACCAAATTCTTCAGCCAATTTGAATTTATCTGGATTGGTATCGACGACAATAATACGCCCTGCTTTGGCTTGGCGAGCACCTTGTACCACAGCAAGACCAATACCACCTAGACCGAAGACTGCGACTGAATCGCCCTCTTGCACTTTGGCAGTATTATGAACTGCACCAATACCTGTTGTTACACCACAACCCAACAAACAGACATGTTCAGGATTTGCATCAGGATGAATTTTCGCCAAAGACACTTCAGCAACTACAGTATATTCACTAAAAGTTGAACAACCCATATAGTGATAAATGGGCTGACCGTTATAAGAAAAACGTGTCGTACCATCTGGCATTACGCCTTTACCTTGAGTCGCACGAACAGCCACGCAAAGATTAGTTTTCCCAGATTTACAGAATAGACACTCGCCGCATTCAGCCGTATAAAGTGGAATTACATGATCACCTGGTTTGACACTGGTCACACCTTCACCCACTTCAATCACAATACCTGCACCTTCATGACCAAGTACCGCTGGAAAGACGCCTTCAGGATCATCCCCCGACAAAGTAAACGCATCGGTATGACACACACCTGTATGGGTGATTTTAACTAGAACTTCACCCGCTTTTGGTGGAGCAACATCCAGCTCGACAATTTGAAGCGGTTCGCCTGGACCAAATGCGACTGCAGCACGTGATTTCATAAGAGAGCTATCCTTTATTTAGTTCTTTAACAGATGAGCTACAGTAACCGCTTTTTATTATCAGATTCAACCTTTAACATGATGATAATATGTGCTTATAACTTGATGACTCCATAATAATTATGCTGATTAAATCATTTACCCATACTGTCATGTTTTCTTTAGCTCTCATTACGTTGACGGGGTGTAGTTTGCCTATGAACCAATCAAATAAACAACCGCCTATTCAAACTCATGCGGAACACTGGTTAAACGGTTCAAATGTCGACACGCAAATATCGCAAGGCTTAACCGCTTATTTGGCTTTGGATGATGCTTTTAGCAGCATTGCATCAAGATTACATCTAATTGATAAAGCAAAATATAATATCGATTTACAGTATTACATTTGGGAAGATGATTCGATTGGGCATCTCATGCTGGCTGAACTTTTAAAAGCAGCAGATCGCGGGGTAAAGGTTCGTTTACTCATTGATGATCAAAATGGGACTAAACTTGATGCCACCTTAAAACAACTGGCACAACATCCTAACTTTGAAATTAAACTGTTTAATCCCTATAAATTTAGAAAACTACGGGTTATTGATTATGCATTTCGTTTAAAGCATATTAACCATCGTATGCACAATAAACTCATTATTGCCGATGGCGCAATTGCGGTTACTGGTGGGCGTAATATAAGCCGTGAATATTTTGATGCGAGTGACAATTTTCAATTTACCGATATGGATATTTTGTTCTACGGCACTGCTGTTCAGCATGCCAATGAAGTCTTCCATGAATTTTGGAATGACGACTTAAGTTATTCAGTGCCACAACTTTTGGGCGATAGCAATCCAGAGCAACTTTCTAAATTGCGTAAGTATTATGAACTCACTGCTTTACAAAAAGATCAGTTAAAAAGACGAATTGAATTAGCCGAAAAACAAATCAGCAAACACTTAAAAGATCGCCCCGTTAATTGGGCAAAAGCTCATTTTATCGCAGATTCACCCGATAAAATTCGTGGTGAGGCGACCAATGATCAGCTTATTTATCGTCAAATGCTCAATATTATGGGAGAACCGAAGCAGCATCTTGAGTTAGTTTCAGCCTATTTTGTGCCTACGCGTAAAGGTACAGACTATTTAGTTAATCTGACTAAAAATGATGTAAAGGTTAGAATTTTAACCAACTCATTTCTTGCCAATGATGTTGCAGTGGTACACGCCTTTTATCAAAAATATCGTCATGATTTACTTCAAAATGGCATTCAACTTTATGAATTTAAGCCCTATATTGAACGTAATAAACGGACTTGGTATGAAGTGGTCACAGGAAATGTAATTCCTGCCAAAGGTAAAAATACCTCTAGCTTACATGCCAAATTTTTTGATATAGATGGCATGGTCTTTATTGGTTCATTTAATTTCGATCCTCGTTCAGCCAATTTAAACAGTGAAGTCGGACTGGTGGTTGAATCTGATGTTCTACAAAATCAAATTTCCAGATCACTTGATCAATATTTACCGCAAATTGCCTACGAATTAAAACTGAATCCACAAGGCGAAATCATTTGGCTGGATCAGCATAAAGATGGCTCGATCGTAGAATATAAGCATGACCCAGAAACGACGAGATTTCAGCGCTTTGCTATGAAAGCGGTGTCCTATCTACCCATTGAATGGATGATGTAATGACAAATTAATGACATTCAAATATACATAAGCCTTTTATTTCCAGTGGAATTTCAATTTGTGTAAACCCTGCCTGCTGTAAACGGACTAAATGCTCTTGTTTTGACATATAAATTTCATTATTGGTCATGGCACTTTCAGCAAATAAATGATCACAAATTAGATAGGTAGACTGTGCTTTGAGTAGCTGGGTTTTTACTATTTTGTGAAAATCCAAAGCATATGATTTATGGCGTAGCTCGTGCAAAGCTTGATGCATAATGATGACATCGTATGTGTTGAGTGGCTCGACCCATTGCACTGCATCTTCAGGTTTTCTTAAATTAATAGGGCTAGCAACGTCTTTTATTAACATTGTTTTTTAGAACTTATAAGGTTTTGATTTATATTTATACATAAATTCAATCAATCTATGCAAAGGTTTTACTCATCTGCTCCTTTGCTTTAACATTTCACTTTTCGAGTATTTAACTCTTTTTCTCCTGATCGTGACTCTCCCATGCAATTTTTTGATTTAAGCCGTCAATTTAATTTAAATGATATTTTATTGCCTTATAAAACCCTCGATGATTTAGGTCGCCAAGAATGGTTTTTGTCTAAAGTTCGAGTAGAACATAACTGTTTATCTGAAAGTGATCTTTTAGAAGGTCAAGTCGTTTTAAAGTCGAATGAAAATATTCAAATTGAACTGGAATGGCTTATTTTAGATACAGGATTTGAACTTCAGGTTTTATTTAAAGGTATTGAAACCGAAACTAATGAAGAAACGTTACTCTTTGTCAAAGGGGCTCATATTTTTGATATAGAACAGAATAAAATTTCTGCACAAGCTTTAAGTTTGTGGCTAGATGGCACGCTCCTCCCAATGTTGCCAAAAATCCGTACAGAAATTAAAGCACGCTTAAATCTGTGGGATTATGTCGAGTATGACAATTAAGCTTAATCAATAATATGAGCAGTCAATATTCTTATATTGAGCCATCATATTAAACTGTCATTTTGGTAATGTTCAATCGCATCCGACAGTACATCAAATACTTTTTTGTCTAGACATTGAGCAACATTAAAACGCATGAATTGACCAGCATGCTCTGACTGACTGAATGAATTACCGGGTGCCAAAATAACGCCTTGCTTCAAACATATTTTGGATAGTCTTGATGCCTCAATATGACGGGGTAAGGTACACCATAAAAAAAGTCCGGCTTTAGGCGTAATCCAAGGATGGATATTAAGCTGTGCTAATTTATCAATGACCTCATTGGTTGCTTTGACTAAGTGTTTTTTCAGCCCATCTAGATGCTTTGGATAACTGCTATCAATCAAGGACTGATAGATAATTTCTGCGTTCAAATTACTATTACTAAAACTCGTCGCAATTTTTAAATCAATCAATCTTTCAATTTTTGCTAAATCACTAATGATATAACCACAGCGAATAGCAGCAGAAAGTGTTTTGGTATAACTACCTATTTGAATGACATGCGAAATACCGATTAAAGCTGCATATCTTGGTGCTGGGGAATATTCAAAATCAGCTAAAATTTCATCTTCAATGATGATCATATTCGCTTGTTCCACGACTCTAGCAATTTGATAGGCTGTCTGTAATGAAAGGCTTGCCCCAGTTGGGTTATGAATTCCTGAATTAGTCAGATAAATTTTAGGTTTTAGATTAATTGCCTGTGCAAAATATTCAACATCAGGACCATGTTCAGTAAATGGAATTGCGACAGCCTTTAAATGATGAGCTTTAATGAGTGCTTGGAAATTGAAATAACAAGGATCATCAATCAATACTATATCGCCCGGTTCAAGCAATACCCTAAAAATCAAATCAATCGACTGAGTTGCTGAGTCGGTAATTAAAATTTGATTGGGATGAATGTTTAGCTCATATGCTTCTTTTTTTCTGCTCAGCAGCTGTCTTAATGCCAGATGTCCATGTGGAAGTGCATAATCAATTAAAATTGAACTGTCCAATTTTGCAACTGACTTTAAAGCTTTTCGAAGTGCTTGTTCTGGCATCCAACTCGCAGGTAACCAACCACAGCTGGGTTTAAGAACCTGATTATTCGCTTCTAAAGATTGTCTTGAAATCCATAATGGATCAATTTCTCTATCATACTGAATGTTTTGTTCAACATTGAAAATTTGTACAGGTCTACCAACCACATAATACCCTGCACCGGCTCTTGCTTCGATCATGCCTTCTGCGATCAATCGTGCATAGGCTTCAACAATTGTGGAAACAGAATAGTTTAATTGTTGCGCATATTGTCGTACCGAAGGTAATCGTGAACCAGCGATCAAGTTTTTAGTGGCTATTTTTTCTTTTATAATTTGAATCGTGATTTCAATTTTAGTTTTGCTCATTTATTTACCACAACAATTCAACTGTACTGATTAATTTAGCATAACAGTTATTATAAACTGTATTGCTTTGTGCATATAAAGGCCCAGCCCGTTTAAGCTAAATTAGCATAAATTTAATGAGCAATTTATAATGAACAAAATAAATATTGGCTGGATCAATGGATTAATTGGTGTCATCATTTTTGCAGGTTCTATGCCCGCTACGCGTCTGGCAGTCGCGGATTTTAGTCCTGAATTTTTAACAGGAGCACGAGCAACAATTGCAGCAATATTCGGTTTGATCTGTCTTATTATGCTTAAACAACAACTTCCTCGCCCTCATCAGTATAAATCATTGCTTATTGTTGCCCTTACTGTGGTTATTGGCTTTCCATTATTAACAGCATTTGCATTACAAAGTATTAGTGCAGCAAGATCATTGGTCTTTGTGGCATTATTACCACTTTGTACAGCAATATTTAGCGTTTTAAGAGCGGGAGAAAACCCGAGTTTAAAATTTTGGTTATTTACCTTACTCGGCAGCAGTTTTGTCATTATTTTTATGCTCAATAATGACAGTACAAATTTAATATCGCAGGGTGATCTCTATATGATTGCTGCGATTATTGCATGTGGTTTTGGCTATGCTGAAGGCGGATATTTATCTAAAACATTAGGTGGATGGCAAGTGATCTGCTGGGCACTGAGCCTTGCTTTACCTTTCATGCTCATCTTTAGTCTTTACTATATTCCGCATAATTGGGGCGATATTTCTTATTCAGCATATGCTGGGCTATTTTACGTTTCCACTTTCAGCATGCTGATTGGTTTTTTCTTTTGGTATAAAGGATTGGCTATGGGCGGTATTGCTAAAGTTGGGCAAATACAATTAATACAGCCATTTTTTGGATTAATGCTTTGCGCAATTATCTTGAATGAAACAGTCAGTTTTAATATGGTTTTGGTCTCTATTGCTGTCATTATTTGCGTAATATGTGCAAAAAAATTCGCCTAAAATGAAAATACTGACTGAGTCTTGAAACTTAATATCGTTTATTCAATATCTAAAGAGATATATTTGCTGTAAATACTCAGCCAACTTTTAAAGCTGAGCTGAATGCAACCATGTTCATCCATTTAAAAATGACATGATTCAATTATATAGATTGGTAAAAAATGAGGATCTGGATTTTTCATTAATAAACTTTCTTAAAGTAAGCCTATTTCATTAAATAATTGAGCATAGGCTTCAGCTTTCTTTTCAATGGGCAAAGGATAGGCACGTGAAGATGAAGGCATACGGTATAAAGTCATGTCACGTTTAGCGAAATATGTTTTTGAAGACTGTCCAATTTGAGGTTTTTCAGTCCCTTCTGGCATAGAAAGCATTAAAGTATCTGTGGCTTTATCTCCAGTTGTCATCATATTGTGACATAGAGGAATTTGTTGTAAAAGTTGCGCTAAATCAGTCGGCTTTGTTATTTGTAAGAATTTATCGGACGCATTACCTTTTAATCGAATGATCTGATACGCCGTATCAAAGATTGCAATGCCATTTTCAGTTAAAAAATCACGAATGAGGGGTTCTTTAAAATTTTTATTTGTCACATCTAAAAAGTGTTCTTTATTTTGAAAAAATACTAAACCAAAAATTTTCCACATATCGTTTTGATAATTTGGATAATAAAAATCCATTTTCCATCGTGTTTTAGGTGGTGGAAAACTTCCCAACATTAACAATTGAGCATTTTCGGGAAGGAATGGCTGAAGTGGATGCGTTTCAATTTCTGGTTCAGTCGACATAACAAGCTATTTCAAAGGATTCTGATTAATTTAAAACATTTTTCGAATTTTTTCTGCCACTTGTTCAGCCCAAAGTACATATATTTCTTTGCTAGGATGAAAACCATCTGCCGCCATTTCTAAATTTAATGTTTTAAAACGAACCAAATCGTATTCAATCCATTGCATATTCTGTTGTTTTTGCACAAATTGCCCAAGTGCCTGATTCATTTTTTTGGCATATCGGCCAAATAACCATGCTAAGGGATTAGGCAAAGCTGGAAATAAATTCATGGGTGGAACACCAGATGCAATAATAATATGCGGTGTAAACTTCTGATTGATCTCGTGATAAAGTTCTTGTTGCAGTTTTATCCAGTCTTTAGGCTGTGTGAGTTTGGTAATATCATTTACCCCAACAGAGGTAATAACGACATCAAAATGCTGATGAAGTATATTTTGAGCTGTTTCTATAACCTGTGCGCTGCTATAGCCCGTTGTAGCCTCTAACATATAACGAATTTCATAGTCATTTTTTAGCTGATTCAATACTGAACCAAGCAAGGCATCTTCCTGTATTTGTACGCCTACACCTGCCGCAGCTGAATCGCCTAGAATCAAAATTGACAATGGGTTTCCTGTGCCGATCGTTCCCTGGCGATTACCATCCGGTTCAGGCAAACGTAATGTATTTTTTTTGACGGCATAGCCTTGTATCAACAGTGCTGGAATTAACACTATGGTCGATATTTTTAAAAACATAGCTGTTGAAAGTCTCAGAAATATACAATGAATATACGATTTTAAGCTGTGAAAATCATTATTCATTTGAAAATAAAAAGGCTCTGAATGAGCCTTTTATGTTAGTTAAAAATCAGCCTAATTTATTCACTAACTTTAATGGCAATATTTTCATTGCCAAACCAAGTGGTAACCATGGCCATTGTGGGACATAAGCCTTAACAGGTTCTTTCTCAATGGCTTTAGCAAGTAAGTGTGACCCAGTTTTTTCATCCACTTCAAAAGGCAGTTTTTTCGCACCTTCATTTAGTTCTGTTCGAATATAACCAGGGAAAATCGTGGAGACTTTAATGGGTGTATTCATCAGCTCTGCACGAATGCCTTCTGCTAAATGTGCAACCGCTGCTTTACTTGCACCATAAGCAGTTAAATGTTTTGGCATGCCACGCATTGCACTCATCGATGAAATCATCACCAAATGACCTGAATTTTGTGCACGGAAAATTTCGACCGCAGCTTCACATTGAGCAAGTGCAGAAATGAAATTGGTTTCAACAGTGGCTTTATTAATTGCAAAGTTACCATTCCCAATACGACGACCATTCCCAACACCTGCATTGACAATAATTCGGTCAATTGTGCCAAATTCTGCTTTGAATGCTTTAAACACTTCAAAAACTTGATCGTAATGAGTCACATCTAAAGTTTTTGCGATAACTTTAATGCCGTATTTGCTTTCAAGTTCTTGCTTTAAAGTTTCAAGACGCTCTAAACGACGTGCACAAATCGCAAGGTTATAGCCTTTTTGTGCAAATTCACGTGCCATACCTGCACCAATACCAGAACTTGCACCAGTAATTAAAATCGTTTTTGCCATGGTGTATTTCTTTCCTATTTTTCTAAAATTAAATCCATGTGAGTAGTTGAGAGTCTTCAGCTTTTATAAAATGATGTTCATTTAAGCTCAGCAGTTGGGGTTCATTTCCAACCAAACGTAATGTGGTCATACTGGCGTTGGTAATGGCCCAATTTAAAGCAAAAGTACGATTTGCGCTTAACTCAAGTAACTTACCTGCTGCCACTGAAATCACGCCACCCGATGTAAAGACCACCGCATAACGAGGTTTGGTTTTTACGAGTTCATCACTTAAATTTTGCAGTGCTGTTTCCACACGATTTTTAAAATCGGGCCAAGACTCATCATATTCATGATGATAATCCCCCCCTGTCCAGCGTCCAATCGCACCCTCAAAAATTTTGGCTAAATACTCTCGTGGATTGGTTTCTTTGTCCACATCTGCTTTAAGTAAATGTGGTTCATTAAAACGTGGCTCATACTGAGCAAAAACTTGCTGATGATTAAATTCATTCCAAGCATGGTCAGTCATGATATTGGCTTCGGGAAAACATTCAGCCAAAGCCAGATTTGCCGTTTGTTGATGTCGCTGCATTGAACCCGCCACAACATACGGTTCTTCTTTCAAAATTTTATTAAAATACTGACCTAATAATTTTGCCTGTAATTCACCATTCGGAGAAAGTTTGTCATAACTTTCTGCACCAAAAGAAGCTTGCCCGTGACGAATCAGATAAATTGTGGTCATTTGGCTAAAATTTCCTGTAGTTTGGACATGTATTTTTGTGCCATTTCATTGGCTTCAAATTTTTGTTTGCCAATAAGTTTTAAGGCACGAATATGTAAGGCATGAATTACAATCCAAAAGTCCTTAAATGCAGGATTATTGGTTTGCTTATGATAGTAACGATAGTAAATTTGCTGCGCAATAACGGCTAAACGGAAAATACCAAACACTTCGTAAAAGGTCCAATTTTCAGTTTGTAATCCTGTTTTATCTAAATAATATTCAACCACTTCTTTACGCGTAAACATACCTTTTAAATTTGTTGGTTGACGACGTGTAGACTTAAAAATGTGATTGTCTGTTTCTGCTACCCAATAGGCCAAAGCAGAACCTAAATCCATCAATGGATCACCTAAAGTCGCCATTTCCCAATCCAACACGCCAATCACTTCAGTTGGATTTTTGGGATCTAAAATCACATTATCAAAACGCCAATCATTATGAATAATGCAGGTTTTAGAATCTGCCGGAATATTTTCATGTAGCCATTTCCGTACGAACTTAAATGAAGGCACATTAATGGTATGGGCTTTTTCATAGCGGGCATCCCAACCTTCAACCTGACGACGACAATAACCGTCACCTTTGCCTAATTTTTCAAGTTCAGTCCCTTGATAAGGGACTTGATGTAATTCAATCAGTTTATCAATAACATTAATACAAAGCTGATGTACGTCTGCTTCATCAAATTGCAATTCAGGCGGTAATTTGGCACGAGGAATAATGCCTTTGATGCGTTTCATTACGTAGAAATCGCAGCCAATAACGGACTCGTCCTGACACAGTGCAACCATTTCAGGCAGTGCCGAATAAAAAGGTGCCAGATTTTTTTGTACATGATACTCACGTGCCATGTCATGGGCAGATTTCGCTTTCGTCCCTTTCGGTGGGCGACGTAGAATTAAATCAGTATTGTCATATTTTAAACGATACGTCCAATTGGAAGCCCCTCCTGAATATTGAGTTACTTCAACTTGACCTTGTAAGTCAACACTTTGTGCTTTGAGCCAATTTTCTACCGCAACGATATCCAGTTCTTCGCCTTCACGGACATTTCCACCAACATCAATGACTGACATTATTCTTTCCCTAAATCTTCAATTTTAAAAAGACGTCTTACTTTATTTATACCTTTTTAATTTTCGTGCATAAACAGAAAAAATAAGGAAAATTGTAAGAGGTCTCCTCTATTATAATTTATATTTTTAATCTTACTTACGACCTGATCCATAACCACGTTTTGCCAATTCAAGTTTAGCAATCATGCCTTTGTGCACTTCATCTGGGCCATCTGCTAAACGTAGGCTACGTGCTTGAGCAAAGAAACCAGTTAATGGTGTATCGCGTGAAACCCCTGCACCACCGTGAATTTGAATCGCCATATCGACCACTTTTTCCAGTACACTTGGCGCAACGACTTTAATCGCCGAAATTTCGGTTAAAGCTGCCATATTACCTAAAGTATCCATTTTATAAGCGGCATACAAAGTTAAAAGACGAGCTTGATCAATCGCAACACGCGCTTCGGCAACACGTTCTAAATTACCACCCAATTTAAGAATTTCTTTACCAAAAGCAGTACGGCTCATCCCACGGTCAATCATCAGCTCTAACGATTTTTCCGCAGCACCAATACAACGCATGCAATGGTGAATACGTCCAGGTCCTAAGCGTCCTTGAGCAATTTCGAAACCTTGACCTGCACCACTAATAAAGTTTGCCACAGGTACACGAACGTTATCGAAGCTAATTTCGCCGTGACCATGTGGTGCATCGTAATCGCCAAATACAGGCAACATACGTTCAATTTTGACACCTGCTGTTTCAATAGGAACCAAAACCATAGAATGTTGATGATGACGATCTTTGCTTTCGTCTGGCGTATGTGCCATAAAAATAATGATTTTTGCATTTGGATCGCCTAAACCTGACGACCACCATTTACGACCATTTAACACAATTTCATCGCCAACGACGACTGCCATTGCTTGCATATTCGTTGCATCACTAGAAGCTACAGCAGGTTCAGTCATACAGAATACTGAACGGATTTTCCCATCTAGTAATGGTGTTAACCACTGCTGTTTGTGTGCTTCGCTGCCATAACGCCAAAGTACTTCCATATTGCCACTATCAGGTGCATTACAATTAAATACAGTTGGAGCAATTAAGCTACGTCCTGTCAGTTCAGCAATATGTGCATATTCTTGAACAGATAAGCCTTGACCTAAAACAGGATCAGGCAAAAACATATTCCAAAGCCCTGCTGCTTTAGCTTTACTTTTTAGGACTTCTAATTGTGTTGGCCATTGCCATTTGGTCCAATCACCACCTTGGTTTAGCTCATGAACTTCATTCCAAAAATCTGTTTCAATCGGTTCAATTTCATTTTTTATAAAGGCTTTAGTCCGTTCAATATAGTCTTGCGCACGTGCTGATAATTCAAACATCTGGTGATCCCTCAAAATATTATGCTAACTTCGCTTTACAACAACATAACTTGAAAACTATTATGAACAAAATGATTTAATTCAATACTTCACTATGAACAAAATTCATCATGACAATGTTTTAGACATGGCTGTTTTTCATAAAATTGACATCAATTTATATCCATTGTTCATTGCTATTTTTGAACAAAAAAGTATTTCTAAATCTGCACAATTACTCTGTATTAGTCAGTCCGCAGCCAGTCATGCCCTGCAACGACTACGACAACATTTACATGATGATTTATTTGTTCGTACTGGTAGTCAAATGTTGCCTACACCATTTGCTGAACAAATTTATCCTGTGATTAAAAATGCATTATTTGCTATTCAAGGCATTTCCATACAAAAGCAAAGTTTTGACCCCAGTATGGTACAAACTCTTAAAATTGCTATTCATGATGAAATTGAACCGATTATTTTTCCAAAATTGGTTGAACATTTTCATCAACTCAATTTAGAGGTGCAATTTTTCAGTATCAAGTTAGACCGTAAAAATGTAGTCACCGATTTAGCCACGCAACAAATAGATTTTGTAATTGATTTAGAACAAAATTTTACTGAAAAAATTCAATTTAAAAAATTGGTACAAGACCAATTTGTAGTGTGTACCCAACAGCAGAGTATGACGGCTGAAATTTATCTTGCCTCACCACACATTGGTGTTTCTTCCCGACGTACCGGTGTACTCGTTGAAGATATTTATTTAAATCGCAAGCAGTTTTCTCGGCAGATTTTTTTACGCTGTCAACATTATTCAACTGCTTTACAAGTTTTAGAGCAACAAGCTGCTGTCATTTTGACAATTCCTAAAAATATGCTTGTTCATTTACAAATGGCAAAATGTTTAAATATATTTGAGGTACCTGTGGATTTACCGAATATAAATATAGGGATTTTTTGGCATAAAGATGTAGAAGAAAATTTGAGACATCAATTTTTGCGAAGCGAAATTTTAAAAATTTTTGCTTAGGCTATTTTGTATTACAATTATTCATTCTTTTGTTTATTTATCCTTTAGCTTTATTTCATATTTAATTTGTTGTTTAAATAAGCGAAGTGTTGATGTAACCATGCTTGCAGTACTATTTGCCTATTTATTAAGCCTTTAATTTTTGCTATTTCAATTAAACTAATACTTTATATCTCTATTTTTATTGCTGAATTTAAACTGAATATTTCAAACTAAATTCAACAAAGTTTTCTTTTATGCTGGCAAATCTCTCCCCTGTTTGTCTTATGGTTTTAGGCTTCATCTGTTGTCTAATTTTTTTATTTATTTTCCATAAAATTTATATATTTCTAAGCGCTTTTTTTAAGCCTTTTAAAAAGGGAAAAAGTTATTATTGCCGTGTTACAGCCATTAGTGATGGCGATACCCTTACCTGTCATCGTTTAAACTTACGACGCTCAGAAACCAAATTACGTTTTGCCTACGTCGATGCACCAGAATCGAGCCAGACTTATGGTAAAGAGTCAGCACGTCTAATTAAAAGTATGGTGCACCAAAAATGGGTACGGATAAAAATTACCGATATTGACCGTTATGGGCGCTGCGTGGGGGGTCATTTACCGCTATCGTAAAAACATGAATGAAGAAATGGTCAAACGTGGTGCAGCTTGGGTGTATGAAGAATACATCAAAGATAAAAAACACCTGCACTATATGATGTCACTGCAAGACAAAGCCAAAAAACAGAAAAAAGGCTTATGGAAAAATAGTCGTCCTATGCGTCCAAGTGTCTATCGTAAACAAAGAAAATAAGGATTCAGAGGCTGAATGATCAAAGCATCACAGATGGTTTATGAATCAATAGACATTTATAATCGGCGCAAGCCTTACCTCTCCTTAAAATATCAAACGCCCGATGAAAGACATCAGGCGTTTGATTAAAATAGCTCAATCCTTATTTTAGGGTTAAACACTAAAATTATTTAAAGACCTTAAAGCGCACAGTATCATCTATATAATCTTTGTCTTTAGCTTCACCTTCAATAGAACCAAAAACCAACTGAGCACGAAGTTTCCAGTTTGCAGGAATACCCCATTCTGCATGTACTTGTTCATCGACAATTGGGTTGTAATGTTGAAGTGAGGCACCTAAACCATCCGTATGTAATGCAGTCCAAGTGGCAAATTGAGCAATTGCAGTTGAATGTTCTGCCCACACTGGGAAATTATCTGCATAAGATGGGAACTGTTCTTGCAAGCCTTTAATCACATCTAGATCTTCAAAAAATAAAACCGTACCCACACCTGCTGCAAAGCTATCCATTTTGGCATCGGTTTTTGCCGCAGCTTCAGCATCTTTTGCATAAGACTTAAGCTTTTCCTTAACAAAGCCCCAAAATTTTTCATGCTCAGTATTAAATAAAATGACGGCACGTGACGACTGTGAATTAAACGATGATGGACTTTGCTTAATGGCATGTTGAATCAAATCAGTTAAATGTTCTGTGCTTTGTTCTACATTTTTACCCACTGCATAAATTGTACGGCGTTTATTAATTAAATCTAAAAATTGATTCGACATTTAATGAAATCCTGTGATATTTCCTCGGAAAGATTTTAAACAACCTGCAAACACTATTAAAAAAATGTGAAATATCAACTTTAATAATAGTGCACATGCAAATGTGTTGTAGTCATACCATATGCAATAATAATTCCAATATCTAGTACATTTTATTGATAATTAAATCTTTAATTTTTTATATAAAACATTCTACATAATTTAAATATCTTGATCAGCAGTGAAATAACATTAAAAAATCCTCCGATTTTGGAGGATTTTTACAACATTTTATTGAATTTTAGAATTTCGCATTCAAAATGCTTTGCGATACTTTATTCTTCCAAAGATCACGCAAAATAGGTAAATAGAATTTCTCACCAATTTCAACCAACTCTGCATCAAGCAATGCATGAATTTCGTGCATAAATAAATAATCCAATTCTACTGTTTTCAATTTTTTATTGGTTTTAGCAAATGCCTTACGCTTTTGTTGCGCAGTTTTAACCAATTGATCTGCGTAATTCTTATTTTTAAATTTAGAAATAGCACTTAAACGTAATTCAATTACGCCCCAGCCCGTTAATAATAATTTGAACAACTCAAAATCTTCTGTAGTTGATTCCCAAGTCATTTCATCCAAATTTTCATCATTCGGAAGAACAGGAAGAAGTAATTCCATAATACTTGGAAAAATCTTTTTAAAATTCAAAATAAATTTAACAGGATGCTCACCCGGATAATCCTTAAATTGCACCTTTTTCTGAACATCTGTTAAATAAACATCAAGCATAATCAATCATCAGTAGTTTTAATTTCAACGTATATTGTACGCACTTATGAATGAGATAAAAACCACTGATGATCAATTGATAAAACAGTAAGTAATCAAGTGATTATTTGCTGTTAGGTGAAACCATATTTTCAGGAATCACCACGGCATCAAACTGTTCTTCGGTTACTAAGTTCAATTCAACAGCAACTTGTTTCAAGGTTTTACCTTCTTTATACGCTGTTTTTGCTACTTTCGCGGCATTTTCATAACCAATAACAGGGTTTAAAGCAGTGACCAGCATGAGTGAGTTATGTAGGAAATAATCAATTTTTTCACGGTTGGGTTCAATCCCTTCAGCGCAATGATCATTGAAACTATTACACGCATCACCCAACAATTGAATGGATTGTAATAAATTAAATGCAATGACTGGCATAAAGACATTTAGCTCGAAGTTACCCGAAGCTCCAGCGACATTAATGGTCGTATCATTACCCAATACTTGGGCAACCACCATGGTCATGGCTTCACTTTGGGTTGGATTCACTTTACCCGGCATAATGCTTGAACCTGGTTCATTTTCAGGAATACGAATCTCACCAAAGCCACAACGTGGGCCGCTGGCTAACCAACGAATATCATTGGCAATTTTATTTAGGCTTGCAGCTAAAGTTTTTAAAGCACCTGAAGCAAAAACTGCGGCATCACGCCCTGCTAAAGCTTCAAACTTATTCGGTGCAGTCACAAAAGCTAAACCTGTTAATGTTGCCAACTGTGCTGCTGCTTTTACTGCATAATCAGGATGAGCATTTAACCCTGTTCCAACGGCGGTACCGCCTAAAGGTAACTCATACAAATCCAATAAGGCATAATCTAAACGTTTTAAACCATGATCAAGCTGAGAAACATAGCCACTAAATTCCTGACCCAGTGTTAATGGCGTTGCATCTTGTAAATGGGTACGACCTATTTTAACAATATCAGCAAATGCTTGAGATTTAGCAGCCAAAGTATCGCGTAAACGTGTGACTGCTGGAATCAACAATTCATTGATTTGTAAACTGGCTGCCACATGAATAGCAGTTGGAAATGAATCATTGGTTGATTGTGCGCGGTTCACATGGTCGTTGGGATGTACGGGTTTTTGCGAGCCCAAAGGATTTCCCAGTTTTTGATTGGCAATATTGGCAATCACTTCATTACAGTTCATATTACTTTGCGTACCAGAACCTGTTTGCCAGACCACCAATGGGAACTGTGCATCCCAATGACCCGAAATTACTTCTTCTGCTGCATCCACAATATAATGTGACAACTCATGAGGAATTTGCTCCAATTCAGCATTGGTCATAGCAGCAGCTTTCTTGACTAAGCCCATCGCTCGAATCATCGGGCGTGGTAAGCGCTCTTGTCCAATTTTAAAATTTTGCAAACTACGCTGTGTTTGCGCACCCCACATTGCCTCACTCGGAACTTCAACATCGCCCATAGTGTCATGTTCAATACGTGTTTGCATGATTAACCTCATTGCCCTGTAAATTTATAGCTTTGCTCTTTCATTATGTTTTGACACATTTAAATATCTTAATCAAACAAATCACAACTATAAATGATTATTATTTACATAGTGATTCTAACATCTGAATCGTTCTAACGTCCTATTAATGTTTGTTGATAAAATCGCCAAGCATCTTCTATGATTTTACTCAAGTCGCGTTGAGGTTGCCATTTTAAAATTTGATGTGCTTTTTCTGATGTTGCACCAATCTGATCCAGTTCAGCAGCGGGATAAAATTGCGCCTCGATGGTTTTAATTTCGACTTGAGTGACTTTAGAAATTTCCTTTAGCAAGGCAGCAATTGAGATACCTTGTCCTGAAATATTAAAGGCTTCACATACGTATTGTTGACCTCTTAACCACTCTAACGCTGCAAAAATGGCATCACAACTATCTAACACATGTAAAAAACTCCGTTCAACCGTATGATCTATGGTTTGGGCTTGCTGACGCAGTTCAATATATTCGCGTTGCCCCGCTGCAACTTGTAATGCCAAAGGAATAATATTTTTAGGTAAAGGTGCAACAAATTCACCTAGGACAGCATGTTCAAATGCACCTGCAATATTACTTAATCTTAAAATTGCAATTTTCCACTCATTATCGGTCAGTGCTGTATCCCGTATAATTTCTTCAGCCATTTGTTGTGACTTGATATACGGATTGGGATAAGCATATTTAAAAGGTGTATCTTCTGACAGGGTTAAACTTGATTGCCCATAAACGGCCAAACTAGATAAATGAATCAATGTTCGAATGCCAGTACGTTGCATAGCACGCAGTAAGCTCATAATACAACTGACATTATCGTTATAATACTCAAGTGGCTTAAGCGCAGATTCTTCTATCGATTTAAAACCCGCAGCATGAATGACTGCTTCTATAGAATATTGTTCAAAAATTTTATTTAACGCAGGTGTATTTCTAATATCAATTTTGACAAAGGGCACATATCTACCTGAAATATATTCGAGTCGTTCTAATGTTTGTAAATTTGCATTGGATAAATTATCAACAATAATGACTTCTTGCCCATGAGCCATTAGGCTTAAAGCAATATGCGAACCTATAAAGCCTAAACCACCAGTGACTAAAATCATTGTATACTACCTTTTTCTTATGAAGTTTGGATGCATCAACATTAGATTGAGCATTCCTAAAGTGAATTTCGATGAGTACCTTATTACTAATTACCTCCGCACCAACCTCGATCTATGCTTGGCATGCTCTTGGATTAGCACAGGCTTTACAGGCTAAAAACCAAGTATTCCGCGTGTTTTTCTATCAAGACGGCGTTTCCGTAGCGAATGCTTTACAGTGGGTTCCTGATGACCAACGTAACTTGACCCAAGAATGGCAAAAATTAGCCATTCGCTTACCTGTTTGTGTCAGCGCTGCATTGGCTCGCGGTACTAGCGATCAAGAAAATGCAAAACGACATCAGATTAGCCAACACAACCTTGCTCAAGGTTTTGAATTGGTCGGGTTAGGCGAACTTGCTGATGCAGTGCAATCAACACAACGTCTTATTCAATTCTAAGATGTTATTTTTTTGAATTTGTTGCTTTTAAAAGGTTAATTGTGTGAAATCTGTACTCGTTATTCTAACTCAAGCCAATTTAGTCAACTTACACGTGCATGAAAGCCTATCAGCAACCATGGTTCTGGCTACTTTTGGTTGTGAAGTCAAAGTCTTACTCCAAGATGCGGCTTTAAGTTTATTAAATTCAGAATTACAATTTGAACAAATAAAACATGCATTTAAAATCGCATCAAATATGGTCGATAGCTTTGAGTTTTACGACCTCACTCCAGTTTTAGTTGAAAATCAGCATAAAGAGGCTTACTTTGTGACTCAAACTCAACAGGATATCGAGTTTATTGAGCTCAATAGTGAGTTCATTCAAAGTTTTGATTTTGTGCTGTATTGGTAAAGGAGTGAAATAATCATGTCGAATAAAAGCTTATATTTGCTGCAAAGTAGTTTTTCAGCGACGCCTGCTGTGCTAGTAAAATTAGAACAAGTCTATAGCCCTGAAGACACCGTAATTTTAATGGGCGAATCTGTTTTGCAATTTGAGCAGCCTTTTTTGCAACAATTGAATTGTGTTTACGTCCTCGATACTGATGCAGAAATTTTAGCGGGTCAAAAAGTAAAGAATATGCAGATTATTTCTTATGCTGAATTTGCAGATATTTGCTTAAATCATACCCGTTGTATTCGTTTGAACTAATTTGAGATTAATGATGAATTTAGAACTCGATCAAGATGGTCACTTAGTCGATTATACGATTTGGAATGAAGCTGTAGCACAAGAATTAGCAAATACCCTAAGTATAGAACTTACAACATGGCATTTTGAAATATTATATGCAGTACGCCAATTTTACGCCCAGTTTGGTCATTCACCAGCGACTCGCCCACTAATTAAATTCCTCATGAAAACGGTAAGTGCTGACATCAATAATGCAGTGTTACAAGACCAATTTAAAACTGGTTTAGTGGCGCGTCATTTAAGCCGTTTAGCAGGTATCCCAAAACCTCCGAATTGTTTATAAATTTTATTTTAGATTTGGGAGGCTTTAATAGATACGACTGTATTTTCATTATTTCAGTAAAGTATAATTAAAAGTGAATTTGAGCCTGATTTTCTTCAATTATTTTCAACCATGCCCGTGTAGCAGGACTCATTGCAACTGTTGTATTCCAAGCCATACTTAGCGTCCAGTTTAAATTCGGGTTTTCCAATACACCGATATTATATTTGTCCTGATCCAACTGTTCACAATAAATTTTCGGTAGTACTGCTATTCCAACATCAGATTCAACCATTTTTGCAATAAAGTCCCATTGACTGCTTTTACACACTACCTTCGGTTCAAAACCGACATCATTTGCAGCGTGTATAATCATATGATTTAAGCTAAAGGTATCGGCATAAAGCAGAAAAGATTCTTCTTTTAACTCAATCAAAGATACTGTGGCTCTATTTTTCCATTGGGTTTCTTTACGTGAAAGTAAACATAAGGGTGAATCCATAATAGGAATGCCACTTAAAATGGGCTTTAAGTGACCCAATAAAATACCGACATCAATGGTTTTCGCCAAAATAGCATCTTCAATACCAGTCGCGCCAACTTCTAAAAAACTAAGTTCTATATTTGGATATTGCTTATGAAATTTGGCAATTAAATTACTCAGCAATACCGAACCTAAAGGTGGTAATCCAAGTATTAATTTGCCTTGTTTAAGGTGACGAACTTGAGCCACGGTTTCAAATATGCGTTGTTGTTCTTCAAGTATGACTAAGGCATGTTGATAAACTTGCTCGCCCATATAGGTCAGAAGCACATCTCTTTTTCGCCCTGCCTCACCTTTATGAAAGAGTGCTACCCCCATTTCTTGTTCTAAATTATGGATGGCTTTGCTAATGGTCGGTTGAGTGACACACATTTCTTCTGCTGTCCGTGTGAAACTCTGTAGCTGCACAATTTTTACAAACATAGTGAGACTTTTAATATCCACAACACATTCCATTTAGGCATAATCTTTTTTTTATTATTCATAATATAGTGGTCTGGTCAAATCTAAAATAATCCCAAGCTTTTAGATCTACTAAATATGTCTACTTCTGTACTTCCTCCAAAATTGCGCCATCTCGTTCAAGTGGTTCTACAACTGAGTTTACTTATGGTCATTTGGTGGATCGCATCTGTTATACAGCACAAACTCAATTTACCTGTATCGGCTGGTGTTATTGGTCTTTTATTGGTTTTATTGGCGTTGTTAAGTGGCATATTTAAGTTGCAATGGATCAAAAATGGCTCGGATTTCATTTTGGGAGAATTGGTTCTATTATTTATTCCATGTGTGGTTGGCATTATTAAATATAAAGATCTTTTTCTCACTCAAGGGTGGCAACTGGTTCTGGCTCTCTCTATAGGCACAATCTGCGTGATGGTTGCGACCGCATATAGCGTGTATTTCGGTTTTAAATTAGAAGCTTTGTTAAAACAAAAATTTCATCCTAATTCACCTATGAAGTAGGAAAAATAAAATGAATTTAATTGCAATTCTATGCTTTATTGGCACATTCCTTTGCTATGTATTGGTTAAAAAGCTCCATAAAAAACACCCCTATATGCTTTTAGCTCCAGGGATTTTTGTACCCTTTATTATCATTGTATTTATGCTGATGTTTCATATTTCCTACGAGACTTACATGATTGAAAGCCAATGGATTATATGGATGCTCGGTCCTGCAACAATTGCATTTGCTATTCCTATTTATGAATATCGGCAAGTGATTAAAGAACATGCTCTTGCAATCAGTTTGGGGATTATCATTGGAATGCTTGCTGGTGTGATGAGTTCATTTTATTTGGCAAAGTTATTTAGTTTTAACCAAGAAACATCCTACAGCTTAATGGCACGTTCTATTTCCACACCTTTTGCAATGGAACTGACTTCAAATATTGGTGGATCGGTTGAACTGGTAATTTTATTTACCATGATTACGGGCATTGTTGGTGTTGCTATAGGCGATCTTATTTTGCTTGGCCTAAAGCTTAATTCACGATTTGCCCAAGGTGCTTCATTGGGGAATTCTGCACATGGTTTTGGGACTAATAAAGCCTTTATGCGCCACCGCGAAGAAGGCGTAGTGGCTTGTTTAACCATGGTCTTGGCGGGTATTTTTATGGTTTTACTCGGCCCGATAATCATTCAATTTACTGTAACTTACTTATAATGGAATATTCAGTTTTAAATATAGGCGTAATTTTATCTAGTTTAATTACGCTTAATTCAGTAAAAACTTATACCCAACTTAAAGGCAAATAAAAACTTAATAATACAAAACCCAATACACTAACAGTTTCACAAATTTCAATACTTGCGCCTACTGTATCTCCAGTAATACCGCCAATCCGCTGCATAAATTTACGACGTAAATAAACCAAGGTCACTATAAAAACCATTGCCGTAAAAATACCTGCTAAAGAGAAATAAGCTGCAGCCAGTAAACACAGTGCAAAAATCATTACAGCCGTAGTTTTAGGAATAAATTCTGCAATCGAAGAACCTAAACCTTTTTCACGCACGTATTGCGTGGTTAAAAATAAAAATAGTGGTGCTAAACGGCCTAATATTGGAAAAAGGATCAAGGCACTATAGTTTTGTTGTTCAATCAGTACATAAATGGCCGACCATTTAATCAAACATAAAATAATTAAACTGAGTACCCCAATTGGTCCACAGCTTGGATCTTTCATGATTGCTAAAGTACGTTCTTTGTCGCCAAAACCACCGACCCAGGCATCTGCTGTATCCGCCAGTCCATCTAGATGTAAGCCGCCTGTTAGCCAAATCCAAACCACTAAAATTAAACTACTGAGTAAAATAATGGGTAGTACATGTAATAACGAAGCTATGACAAATAAGATTGCACCAATAATCAAACCAATCAGGGGATAAAACAGCAAAGATTGAGCATTTTGCTGTTTGCTTGGCATTTCTTTTAACTGAATCGGAAATGTCGTCAGAAACTGTAAAGCAATCAAAAATGGTGTCATTATTATTCCTTGAGCAAATGAATTGAAGTATCTTCATGAACTTCAAAGGAATTGAGTTGTCCCAATTCTGCGCTCATTTTGAGAATATCATCTAATCTATGATTCAAAGCGATGCATTTAAGCAGCTTAATCACGCCGCCATGCGTTACCACCAAAGCATGTTGCCAACCATTTTCCAACATCTGTTGTTGCATATTGATCATGCTTTTAGCGATTCGCTGATGAAAATTTTGCATATTTTCTGCATTGGGCGGCGTAAATACAGTCGGTTGTTGCCAAAAATTTGCCAGTAATTCAGGTTCATTTTCATAAATGACTTGAGTCGGCAGTGCTTCCCAATCGCCAAAATGCATTTCTTGTAAATCTGCATCATAAATAATCGGTTTGTGTTGTTGTACTGCGACAGTTTCGGCAAATAAACGGCAGCGTTTTAAGGGGGAACTAAAAATCACATCCCATTCTGCCTGTTGTTGTATAGAAGCCTGTAAAGACTGATCTATGGTTTTCTGCATCTGCGACCAACCTAATTCGGTTAAGTCATCATCTGTAGAACCCCGCAAGGTATGACTTAAAGTCGTTTCACCATGACGTAATAGATCAATCTTTAACATCTGCAATATCCTATGGAATCATTCTGTAGTTAAACTTTTTCACCAACCACAGCAGCTTCTGCAAAAGTTGCCATATGATTATGAAGACTACATGCCAGTTTAATCAGCCCTAAGGAAGCCCCTGCACCACTGCCTTCTCCCAAACGTAGGTTCAATTTGAGTAATGGATTTGCCTGAAGTTCTTCTAATAATCGACGATGACCATATTCTGCTGATTGGTGTCCAAACAACATCCACTCACGAACTGCTGGATTTAAACGGACTGCCACCAGTGCTGAAACCGTAGTAATAAAACCATCAACCACTATAGGGAGCCCAAGTTGGGCACAGCGGATATAAGCACCTGTCATGGCAGCTATTTCCAAGCCACCAACTGCGCACAATGCTTTAAAGGCATCTTGCGCAACATAGTCTTGATGCAAAGCCAAAGCCTGATTAATCACATTTTTCTTATGAATGAGCTGTTCTTCACGAATACCCGTTCCAACACCTGTTAATTGCTCCGCAGGTTCATTCAATAAAAAACATGCAACTGTTGAAGCTGAACAGGTATTGCCAATGCCCATTTCCCCTGCGACATAAATAGACGCACCATAAGCCACAGCAGCTTCAACACTTTTACGCCCCAGATCCATCGCTGCTATACATTGCTCCTCTGTCATAGCAACCTGTTTAGCAAAGTTCGCTGTGCCCGAAATAATGCAATGACGTTCTACGCCTACATATTCATAGACATCACCCACTGAACCGCAGTCAATCACTTGCAGTTTTGCATGATATTCTTTGGCAATCACACTAATACACGCACCGCCAGTAGTGAAATTTTGTAGCATTTGGCGTGTTACCGCTTGTGGATAGGCAGAAATATTTTCTTCCATCACACCATGATCACCTGCAAAAATGGTGATCCAAGGTCGATCTACATTTGGACGTGGATTATCTTGTAAACTTGCCAATTGCACCGCGGTATTTTCAAGTTCAGATAATGAACCTGTTGGTTTGGTCAGTTGTAATTGACGTTCTTCCGCCAATTGTTTTGCTTCCGCACTTGGCTTTTTACACGCATCCAACCACCAGTTCATTATTTCTCTCCTTTTAAAATCATGGGAAAACCCGCAACACAAAATACAACTTTCTCGGCAATTTCCCCCAACTGTTGATGCAAACGCCCAGATTCATCAACAAACCTACGGCTAATTTCACCCATCGGAATGATACCTAAACCCGTTTCATTACTGACTAAAATAAGCTCTGACTGTAATATCGGAATAATATTTAATAATTTGAGACATTCCTGCATTTGTAGTTCAGCATTTTCATGCATCAACAAATTGCTCATCCACAAAGTGAGACAATCGACAAGAATCACTTGATTGGGTTGATCAAGCTCGATTAAACAATCGGCTAGATATAAAGGCTCTTCAATCACAGTCCAATGTTTTGGTCGTTGCGCTTGATGGTGATCAATACGCGCCTGCATTTCACGATCGGATGCCTGTGCCGTTGCAATATACGTCACGTTGAGATTTGAATCTTTTGCTGTTTGTTCTGCAAAGCGACTTTTACCCGAACGCGCACCACCTAGAATAAGTTGCATCATGCATTTTCCAATTTAAATTGCTGAAATGAATAGAGCTGACCTTGTAATATTTTTGCCTGATATGTACCAAATGTCAGTTGATCCACTGAAAATTCAAAGCTTTTTTGTTCTATGCTTTTAATATGATTAAAAACTGAATCACTATTAAAATTTTGACGATACAAACCTAAAGTCAGATGTGGACAATAATCAAGAGGTGCTATTTCTTGGCAACTTTGTCCAAGTATATTACGCACTTTTAAAAGTACATTGTCTTCATCAATAATTTCGACAAATAAAGCACTCTCAAAGCTATTGATACGACCAGTTTTTAATTGAATTTTCTTGGGAAAACGATAGGTTAAATCTTGAATGTGTTGATGCAGTTTTTCAATGCCAAAATCATCATCCAAAACTGGATTTTGTTCAGTTATAAAACCACACACAAATAAAGTAATATGAAATTGGCGATTATTCGGCGTATATAAAAAATTGGAAAAATCTGCACGTAGTTGATTTAAATAATCTAATAATTCTGGATGCTCAATTTCGATGTACCACAATGAAAAATTCTCACGACCACGGTGCCATTCAGGATAATCCCCTGCAAGTGTAGGAACAACTGGTGTAGATGGTTTTAAAAACACGCGTCAATCACTTTAAATTCAACCTTGTTATTAAAGCATGGATGTTGTTTACTTGCTTAATCTGTTGATTTAGGAATATTCCGCCAGTAGTGAATTATATTCAGCTTTTATCAGATTAAATTACTTCATCCACATGTTAACACCTCATTCATGATTTATTTTTTATCAAAATTCAGAATAAAAAATAGCAACCTGATGACATATATAAAGATATTTTTTGACTCGCTTTATGAGCCATCCTAATCTTGATCTAAAACATCTGCAAACTGCGCACCCAAAACCTGGACTAAATCTTGTGGTTTAACCCCAATATCTAAACCTCGTTTACCGCCACTGACATAAATTTTGTTCAATACTTCTGCCGAACGATCAACAACCGTTTTTAAACGCTTTTTCTGCCCTACTGGACTAATTCCACCCACCAAATAGCCTGTTAATCGCTCGGCATCTTTAGGGTCTGCCATCTGTAATTTTTTAGCGCCAACTGCCACCGCAATTTTCTTTAAACTTAACTGATGTGCAACAGGTAAAACCGCCACATAGTAATTCTTGCTATCTGTTACCAATAAAGTTTTAAAGACTTCATGTACTTCTAAATTGAGTTTTTTGGCAGCTTCTAGTCCAAAACTTTTAGCATTTGTATCATGCTCATATTCATGGATAGAAAATTCAATTTTATTTGATTTTAAAACTTTGCAAGCAGGTGTCATTTTTTGATGATGTAAATAGTTGGTTTGCTAAATTATATGCTTTTTTAAAGTTAATGTTTAGTTTGCTTAGGCTATTTGTGCCTAAATTAATCTCTAATTAATTATTCGAAAAGTGAACATTTCTACTTTGGTTTACCAACCCATTTCGTATAAGCACCATTATGTTAAATTGGGATGGAAATTAATATAATTACTAAAGAGTAGATTCTAGATAGATGGCAAGATAGCGACTTGTAGAATTGATGGAAATAATAGGAATGTTATCTGTAACTACGAAAGGTTTTAGACTTAGCCTCTTTACTTTGGCTATAGGATTGAGCACCTATTCTAATGCCTATGATGTGGAAAAAAATAAGGACAATATTGAGACAACAATCAATCAGTCATTTAAGCCACTTATGGAAAAATATGGCGTGTTAGGAATGGCAGTAGGCGTTATTTATAAGGGGGAAAATCATGAACAATACTATGGTATTCAATCTGATATCGATAATAAAGCGGTTGATAGCCAGACTATTTTTGAATTAGGTTCTGTAAGTAAAATTTTTACTGCAACAGCAGGTGCTTATGCCAAGAGCCAAGGTAAACTATCTTTCCAAGATCATCCAAGTAAATATTGGCCTGAATTACAAAAATCAGAGATTAACAAAGTTAGCTTACTAGAATTAGTAACTTATACGAGTGGTAACTTACCATTACAATTTCCAGATAATGTAAAAACAGATGAGCAAGTTTTAGAATATTTCCAAAATTGGCATATCAAGAATCCCCCTGGTCAATATCGTCAATATTCAAATCCAAGTATAGGATTGTTTGGCGAAATAACAGCAAGATCAATGAAAGTTCCTTTTACATCATTATTAGAAAATGTAATTTTTCCAAAATTCAACTTGAATCATACTTATGTCAATGTTCCTGAAGCACAAAAAGAACATTATGCTTTTGGTTATGATCAGATGAACCACCCTATTAGAGTTAGCCCCGGCGCTTTAGATGCTCAAGCATATGGTGTTAAATCTTCACTCCCAGATATGCTTAAGTTTTTAAATGTAAATTTGAATCCAGAAAAATCTAACTCTGATTTTAAGAAAGCTATTTTAGAAACACATAAAGGATATTTTAAGCTTGGAAACATGACACAAGCACTTGGGTGGGAGACTTTTTCTTATCCTACAACTTTAGAGATTTTACAAGAAAGTAATTCTGAAAAAGTTGTTATGCAATCAAATTATGTTAAAAAAAATACGACTCAGACAAAGTCTAAAGTTTTTCATAAAACGGGTTCTACCAATGGTTTTGGTACCTATGTTATCTTTATTCCTGAAGCAAAATTTGGATTGGTCATGTTGATGAATAAAAAGATACCAAATCAAGAGCGAATAAAGGCAGCATATGAAGTCTTTAATGTATTAAATAGTAAATAAGCTTTGAATTGGAATGCTTTAAACTAATTTAGGGACATTAGGTTTTTCCAAAATCAACCCAATACAGTTTATTCGAAATTTAACTTTTATTTTTATATAAATCAAAATTTTAAGAACTTAACAGTCACCCATTCACTCTCGAATGGGCTTTTGTAATAATTTACGACGTTACATACTCATTATTTAACCAATATTTCACACGTTTAATTAAAGTCTGGTGACATGTCATAATAGCAACAAAATAAAAACACTAGTTAGAACAACGGAGTTTTCATTGTTCTATTTTAGCTTATCATAAGGGGTTGCAATCCCGCTAAAATGCTTCAAAGCGAGCAGTAACTTTGGTTTGATAATTGAGTTTTACTGACTCAGTATTTTTTTGCACCGTAAATATCAACAGATCTTATTATTTTTCAAATAAAAAGCTTAAGGGATTATTGGTTTTTAATAATTTTATATTAAAAAGATTTCGTTTTACGTTCACGCCAAAAAGCATAGCCGCAGACCATAATTATCAAAGCAGAAATCAGTATGTTGGAAAACCAATGCATGTTCACAAGTTGATTGGTAATAATATTTTGCAACTCACCTGTATATAGTGGTTCTTTACTCATTTTGAATGTAATAATTAATACTATTATCATAAGAAAAAACTGGCTGATGAACCATACTATAAAGGGTATTGTAATGGTATAAAACTTGCTAACATTAGTTTTGTGTACTAATAATAAAAAACAACCTAAAGGCACTAAAGCTAGCAGTATATTTGCCATAAAAGTTACTACAGGTTGCCAAATAGGTATGCCATATTGTTGTGACACTTGCCCCAATATAACGACATCGGAGGGAAATGTACGGTAAAGCAATAGAAAACATACCATCCCCCATACTAAAGCTATTCTTAACGTATTATTTATCAATTAATTACCCTTTAGTTATCAACTATAGCTATGACTAATGTCGGTCGGAAAATACAATAGGCTTAGATTGATACTCATAGTGAAATGCAGATACTTATCAAAACAGTCAATCTAAGTTGTTATTAGAAATAATAATACTATACAAAATAGACTTCTTTCATAAATCATTTTTTGATCAATACAAGTACTTCGTAAAGTAAAGTTAAAAAAAAAATTAGCAGGTATTGGATTCATGAGTGTGGCATGGATGCCACACGTTTCCCATCACGACAAGGACGTCGTGTATGGGAAATAAAAGGTTTTTGTCTACTTTTGACCTTTCAAAAGTAGAGATAATGCCTATGCAAAGGCATAAAAACTGAAGCAATAAAATGAGGCAGTGCTGATTCTAAAGACTCGAATATTAAACATTTTTTGACTTATGCAAGTTATCTAATACAAATAAAATTTTTAAAATTACTAAAGCTTAATATCCATAAGCCCAGAAGTACGTCTCTGGGTTTTTTTAAAGGATTTACCATATTCCACGAATATTATATTTTAAGTAAACCGCATCTATACTTTATTCAATAATCGATCAACCACACCAAATTTTTTAAAGACTTTTGCACGGCGTTTTGAATGAATATTAGCTTTATTTAAATCACCTTCGTAATGATCAAATACTCGTTTGTCCATCATCTTAAACCATAATGATGGAACTAAAGCTGGCAATAACATGGTTGCATAACCGCTTGGCAATTCAGGCGCTTGCTCAAAATGACGTAACGCTTGAAATGGACGTGTCGGATAAGCATGATGATCCGAATGGCGCTGTAACTGATACAAAAATAAATTGGTGGTAATGTTGTTATTATTCCAACTATGTTCTGGCATTGTCCGTGCATAAGAGCCATCTTCTTTTTGATCACGCATTAAACCGTAATGCTCAATATAGTTAATAATTTCAAATAAACTCACCCCATAAAAAGCCTGTGTCGCCAAATATGGAATAATGTCTTTACCAAATAATTTCAACATAGTGGCATGAAAACCAGTACTCATTGCCCAACCTTGAAACAGTTCATTTTGAGGACTAAAAAAAGATAAACCTTTACGTTTTAAACGGTTTTTTTCAATTTCAACAGCAGATTTAAGCCCGCCAAATACAGTCCTTGGCCAAAACTCATAAAAGGTTTCCCCCATTTTTGAAGATGCAGGATCTTCAGGTGTTGCAGCACGCTTATGGTGTCCATACGGATGTTCAATACGAAAATGATTATAAAACAACGGCATTAAAGTTGCGTGTGAAAGATAATGGTCTTTTTTATGGGGTCTATGTGATAACTCATGTGCAGTATTAACCCCAATACCATTAATTGCCCCCATCGAAACCCCCAATAGAATTTGATCAAGCAACGAGGTCGTTTTTCGGCTTACCACATAACCTGCAAAGACATTGGCTGCCATTTGTAACGGAATAAATAATTTTACAATACGGTCATAATAAGGATCAGCAACCAAAGATGAAATTTGGTCATCACTCGGGTTGTTATTGTCCGCTCCAACAATGGCATCAAGACTGGGAATAATCACATGCAATAATAACGGCCCACCTAAAGCAAAGATTTTTTTCGTTGCTTTAGGTCCAAACTGATAACCTGCTAAAACCCCCATCCCAATGACAGGTAAACTAGGGCTTAATAACCACCAATAGCGTTTTTTATCCAGTGCTAAACCTGTAGCCGTTGGTAGGGTTTGAATTGTTGTTTGATTTAAATTTACTGGTGCATTCATACTGGCGACTTCCCTATTTTTTGCTCTACCGTTATATTTCTAGAAAGGGGCCATCAAGAACAGTTGTAAACGTCCAAAAAACCTATGCAAACGTCCTTGGCATCTATAGCCAATATTTGACCTAAAAACACATGCTTGAATGACTCTAAGCTTTTTATAATTTTATTCGATGATAAAAGAACGATAATACATGGATGCTTTAAGTAAAATTTTTGATGATATTCATCTCAATAAATCTGAATATATTTATTTAAAACCCCAAGGTGACTGGGCATATGCCTATCAAGAACAAGGTGCCATGATTGGCTATGTAGTACTCATGGGCAATATGACGATTCAACTTGACTCGCAAACCCAACTTCAGGTTGAAGCGGGTGATTTAGTTCTGATTCCGTCTGGGCAAAATCATACTTGTCTGAGCAATAACAAAAATAATTTAGTTGAAGCACTTAACATCACGCCTCTTTTTGATCAAAAAAGACAAGAAACCATCGCGTTTGGCAGCCAAAGTGGTGAGCCTGCTTTAATTTTAGCCATACGCTGCCATATTGATACCATCATGGCGCGTCCTTTACTTAACGCCCTACCCAACTATATTCATATTCACCATATTACTGGTAGTAATGCACCGGAATGGCTGCAAATTGGTCTGCATTTTCTAGCAGTTGAAGCCTACCCAATTCGACCGGGTCGCGACAAAATTCTCGACCATTTGGTCAGTATTCTTTTTATTGAATGTGTTCGTGACTATATTACCCAGCTCCAAGATTGCAATAATTGGCTGAGGGCCTTATCCCATACCGAACTGGCAAGTGCTTTAGCCGCTATTCATGGAAAACCTGAACTGGCTTGGACAGTTGAAATGCTAGCGGAACAATGCTGCATGTCTCGCTCCAAGTTTGCGACTTTATTTAGCACGATTGTCGGTGAAACACCGTTGGCTTATCTACAGCAATATCGCTTCCGTTTGGCATCTCAGCATTTACGTGAAGGACAATTGTCTATTCAACAAATTGCCCATCGGGTCGGTTATTCTTCGGAAACTGCATTTAGCCAAACTTTTAAACGACTTTTTGATTTAACCCCAAGTCAGTATCGCCAAAAATTTCAGTAAATTATTCTACCGTTAACGTCGCCAAAATTGCTTGAACAGGATCTTCACTATTGCCTGCCAATAATTTTTTATGCATCGTAATCAATTGCATGACTTGAATTTGTGCAGTTTCAACATTCATCAGTTTTTCAATTTCAGCTGCTAACTTTTCTGCTGTCGCATCATTTTGAATCAGTTCCCGAATAACTTTTTTACCCGCAATAATATTCGGCAATGAGTAATACGGAATTTTGATCAGAAATTTAACGACAACATAAGTCAACCAATTGAGCTTATAAAAAGTCACCATCGGACGGTGCAACAACATCGCTTCCAAGGTTGCCGTTCCTGATGCCAATGCCACAATATTTGCAGCATTCATCACTTGACGACCAATTTTAGATTCGGTATCTGTATTTTCCATCAATTTAACTTTCGCAACAAAATCACTTGGATAATTCTTTAATAATTCTACAATCTGCTGCTGACGTGCATCATTAATCGCAGGAATTAAAAATATATAGTCAGGATGCTTTTGGCTAATAATTTTCGCTGCATCGAGTACCAATGGGCCAAGTCGTTCAATTTCACCACGGCGACTGCCTGGTAATAGTGCAATATGCTTCTGCTCTACATTTAGACCAAGCTCTTGTTTCGCCTCAATCAGAGGATTTTTCAGTGGCAATTGACTCGCCAATGGATGCCCAACAAAAGCAGCAGGCACATCAAATTTATGATAAAAAGCTTTTTCAAACGGAAATAAACATAGCACTAAATCAATACTGGCTTTAATCCCATGTACTCGTCCCTGTCGCCATGCCCATACAGAGGGACTGACATATTGCACGGTTTTAATCGGTAGATTTTTTTGTTTTAAGCTTTTCGATAAGCGTAAATTAAAGTCTGGCGCATCAATACCAATAAAGATATCGACGGGATCTTGAGTCCAAGTAGCAACTAAACCATCGCGTACAGCAAACAGTTTTTTAATATCTTTTAAAACTTCAACAATGCCCATAACCGATAAAATATCCATCGGATAATAACTTTTGAAACCTTCAGCAATCATTTGAGGGCCACCGATCCCTTCAAACTCTGCATCAATGCCTTGCTCACGAAAACTACGAATCAGTTTGGCACCAAGTGTGTCACCAGATACCTCGCCTACGACTATTCCTATTTTAAGCTTCCGATTTTGCAAGACTTTTATCCTCTTTAGAATGATGGCTATTTTAGCATACTCATATATTTGAAATCCTAGCTAGACTTTAACACGGAGCAAATAAGCACGAATGTATTTAATTTTTTATTTAAATTATCATTTCTACATCATTATTTTATTCAAAATATCAATGGTTATTACATTGCGTTTTAACCCATCAAACAATAACATAAACGATAATTATTTTCATTTAGATTACGAAATGCAATCCATCTCTCCTATGCTTTCAAACGGCTTTAAATTGTCTTTGCTCAGTTTTGCAATTCTAAGTGTCCAGTATAGTTTTGCAGAAAATTCTACAGAAAATCAGGTTCAAACCTTATCCACCATTCAACTACAAGCTCAATCAGACCATGCAAATGAAAGCTCCGAAAAAACCAAAGCGTACACAGTAAAAAATAGTAGCAGTGCATCAAAGCTCAACATTGCCGTGAAAGAAACACCTCAAACAGTTAATGTGGTGACGCGTCAGCAGATCGAAGATTTTGGTTTAAATTCAACACGTGAAATCTTAAAAAATACGCCCGGAGTCACGGTTCTGAGTCAAGAAACAGAACGTACCACTTACATGGCGCGTGGTTTTGAAATTTCAAATATTCTTACTGACGGCGTAGGCTTCCCTTTAAGCAGTTATAACTATAACAATACCAATCCAGACACTTACTTTTATGACCGTGTCGAAGTCGTAAAAGGAGCCGATGCTCTATCCAATGCTTTTGGTGACCCAAGTGCGACCATTAATAATATTCGTAAACGTCCGACCAAAGAATTACAGGCAAGTGCGGGACTAAGTTATGGTTCTTGGGATACCCAGCGCTATGAAGCAGACGTTTCTGGTTCACTTTCTCCAGATGGACGTGTACGTGGTCGTCTCATGGGTTATGAGCAAACAGGAGATTCGCATCTTGACCGATATTCTTCTGAAAAAAATGGTTTTGCAGGCATATTAGAAGCAGATATTACTGACTCAACATTATTAACTGTCGGTTATAGTCAAAATCAAAATAAACCAAATGCCAATAACTGGGGTGCTTTACCCCTACTCGGTGCAGATGGCAAACAACTTTCTTACGACCGCAATTATAATCCAAATCCAGATTGGACTCATTGGGACAATACCTCCCAAGATGCTTTCCTAGAACTACAACAGAAACTTGGCAAAAAATGGACGGCTAAACTCACCTACAACTATAGCGATACTGAACACGATAGCCGCTTGCTTTATTACTATGGCAACCCGCAAGCAGATGGTTCAGGCGTTTCGCTTACAGCTTGGGGTGGCAAAGAACAACTCCGTAAACACTTTGCTGATTTAAATTTCCAAGGAACTTACAACTTATTTAATCAAGAACATGAAGCGACTTTGGGATACAGTCGTATTCAAACGCATCAGTACGACCAACAATCTAGTGGTTTTATTAATGACAGTAATATTAACAATGTCACGAACACTTATAATGGTGTTCCTTATATTACTCAATCCACAACAGATTGGGCGAGCTGGACACCGCAATCGGTAACGTGGTCTGACTTTAGTGATGCAGCCGACTATAGACAAAAAATTAACTCATACTACGCAGCAACACGTCTTCATTTAACCGATGACTTAAAATTCATCTTAGGTGGAAATTACGTTCAGGCGACAAGTCGTGGCAGCAGTTATGGCTCTCCAATGGACTATGATGAAAGTAAGTTATCGCCATATGCAGGCTTAACCTATAACTTCACACCTGAATATACAGGCTACATGAGCTATACCTCTATTTTCCGTCCACAAACAGGCATTGAAGAAACGACGCGCCAAGCTTTAAAACCCGTTGAAGGTGAAAGTTATGAAATGGGTATTAAAAGTTCATGGTTAGATGATCAATTAACGGGTTCAATCAGCGTGTTTAGAACTGAGCAAAATAATTATCCATTACGTAATTCAGATGGTAACCCATTAAATCGTACTTCTAAGACCAGTGATTTACTTTCTCAAGGCGTAGAAGTTGGCCTAGCAGGGCAAATTAATGATGATATTAATTTAGCTTTTGGTTACACCCAATTTAGCCTGAAAGATATGAAAAATGGCGGTGCGGCACGTACTTATAATCCAAATCAAACCATCAATTTGTTAGCGACTTATACTGTACCCACCTTACCTAAACTTAAAATTGGTGCTGGACTGCAATGGCAAGACAATATCAAACTGTATGACTCGACCTTAAATAGCACCATCACTCAGGATGCTTATGCGCTCGTCAACTTAATGGCCAGTTATGAAGTCAATGACCATATTCTGCTACAAGCAAATGCTAAAAATGTGACCGCTAAAAAGTACTTAAATAGCTTCCCAGATGGACAAGCTTTTTATGGAGAGCCTGCTAACTATACAGTTGCAGTAAAATTCAAATACTAACTCCCCCACCAAGTCTGAATACTCAGGCTTGGTTTTTGATGAGCACAGTGATCTTCCCTTATGAGTAAAACATCTTCCCTATCTTTTTCTTATCGAATGACAGTGCTCTATCGCTTTATCATTGCCTTTATATTTGGTTACGCTTGCACTTCTTTATTAATGAATAATCTGACAATACTTTTTCATCATTCACTTCCAAAAGCAGAATCTATTTACTTAGCTGCATTTATGAGTATTTTATTTTTTGTTGGCTTTGTGATTAGCAGTTTTTGTATCTACTCTTTACGTAAATTAAGCTTGATGAGTATGGGTTTAACTGCTTGTTTTTATGCGCTCTACTGGGTACTGGGTTAAGTCATGCAAAAATCAATACGTCAATCTATGGCATGGCTACACTCTTGGACAGGTTTAATTTTTGGCTGGTTATTGTTCGCCATTTTTATGATGGGCTCTCTGTCTTATTATCGTCATGACATAAGTCTATGGATGCAACCACCGCTTGCCCAAATACAAGTTAATCAAGATACAGCGATACATACTGCATACCAATATTTAGAACAAAATGCACCAGATGCTAAAACATGGATGATCAATCTCGCAAATGAACAAAAACCAGTCAACCAACTCTATTGGCAAAAAGCAGATGCTGCTTATGAAAGCAAAACATTAAATCCAAATACAGGAAAAGAGTTAACTTTGACACAAACACAGGGGGGAGATTTTTTCTATCTATTCCACTTTCAATTGTTTGGTATGCCCTATTTAATAGGCAGATTAATCGTTTCACTCGCAGCATTTATTATGCTGATTGCGCTAGTTTCAGGCATTATTACTCATAAAAAAATTCTGACCGATTTCTTTACTTTACGTGCCTTTAAAGGACAACGTTCATATTTAGATTTCCACAATGTCAGCTCTGTTATTGCTTTACCCTTCTTTCTCACTGTTACTTTCACAGGGTTGGCTATTTTCTTCTATTTATATTTACCTTGGGGCATGCAAAAACTCTATCCTGAAAATAATTACCAATATTTTGAAGAAATTAATTCCAAAACAATCCCCAAAATTGAAAATAACTCTCCCGCTAATATGTTATCTATTCACAGCTTAATGCAGCCCGTTATAAAAGAATGGGGCAAAACAGAATACAGCGCTATTAATATAAAAAGTCCCAATACCCAACAAGCACAAATCACTTTTATCGAAGCTAAAGACCACTCAATTACTCGTAATCCAGCGCAAATTACCTTGAATGCAGTCACGGGAGAAAAATTATGCAATACGAAGAACGATAGCGCTATTGCAACGCTGAATGCAGGTGTATACGGATTACATATGGCAACTTTTGCTCAACCGCTACTCCGCTTAGCCTTATTTTTTTCAGGCTTACTGGGCTGCGCGATGATTGCTTCAGGACTATTACTTTGGAGTCTAAAGCGACAACTGCAAACAAAAACTGAACAATTCCACTTAGGGTATTACCTCGTTCAAAGACTGAATGTCACAGCTATTATTGGCTTACCTATTGCAGTTCTTAGTTACTTTTATGCAAATCGAATTGGTTTACTCACGCAGAGTACTCAAAATTATGAAGTGATAACTTTTTTTGCCATGTGGTTAGCCATCTTTGCCATAAGTTTATGTATTAAAAAACAACATCTCTGGAAATTTCAATTGAGTATTTTTATAGCCTTAGCATTTTTCTTACCCGTGTTTAATCTTATTTTTCTACTACAACTAAATAGTCTTCACGGTTTCACCGAGTTTTGGACTTTCTTTAGAATCGACTTATTCATGCTCATTTTTGGCTTATTGGCAGTATTTCTATACAGAAACATTCAACCTATTCAACTCAAAGCCCAAACAAAAATAAGGAATAAGCTTGAAAAAAATACTCAGGCGAACAGTGAGGAAAGCGTCCCATGAATATTGTGTTCAGCTTCCTTTTTATTCTATGTGCTGTCTATGGTCTATACCAGATCAGTGAAAAACAAATGAAGAGGACGCTGCAATCTAAATGGTCTTTCTTGGCCCATTATCCGCAAATAACCAAAGCTATTTCTTTTCTGTTCATGTTTATCTCAACGTTATTATTGATACAACAAACTGGTTCAAGTATTGGTTTTATTAGCTTCTGGGTCTTTTCCAGTCCTCTGATTTTTATTTTTATTCTGTATATAAATGAGCTAAAACCCAAACAAAAGTAGCTATATAGATAACCATCATTCACCGTTTAAAATAAGTGCTAGAAAATTTAGGATCTATTGAATTTACTTTAGCGTTTTTTGGAATAAGTAAATCAATAATCAAGACAACGACTTATCTTAAATAGTCATAACATATGCACGTTTTTTGATATTTGGCATATAACCATGTTTGGTCCAATTGAATTTATTTTAGCAGGTGTTTTAGTCGGCTTCTGTGTCGGTATTACAGGTGTTGGCGGTGGTTCACTCATGACGCCTATTTTAATTAGTTTGTTTCGAATTGAGCCACACATTGCCATTGGTACTGACTTACTTTATGCCGCAATCTCTAAATTTTGCGGCTCAATGGTCCATGCTAAAAAAATGAATATTGTCTGGCCCATTGTGATTTGGCTGGCTGTCGGCAGTATTCCTGCTTCACTTGCCACACACTGGGTTTTAGAAAATTATTTAAGTCAGTCTACAAGTTATAAAGCAGTTCTAACCACTGTTTTAGGTTTTATGTTGACTTTAACAGGTGTTTCTATCATTTTCCGTGGGCATATCGAACGCTTTTTTAACAAGCTTCGTAAAAATGAACCTTTGGATATGACTCAAGACCTCGAAAAGGTTAATTTTCAGGCTAAAAATAAACGTGCCTATATTGTGATTATGGGCATTGTACTGGGCGTGTTTGTCACTTTATCATCAGTCGGTGCAGGTGCATTTGGCATTATGGCATTGGTACTCATGTTCCCGAATTTACCCATGATTCGTATTATTGGATCTGACGTAGTACACGCTGTACTTTTAACTTTAGTTGCAGGTTTAGGACATATGAGTTCGGGTAATGTAGATTTACACTTGCTTGGTTGGCTATTGGTCGGCTCAATTCCAGCCATTGTAATAGGCACTTTAATTAGTTCACGCTTACCAGAAAAAATTATCCGTAAAATTTTAGGCATTACCTTATTCGCATTAGGTATTAACTTCATCCTTCATCCAGTAAAAGTAAAACCTGTTGAAAAACCCACAACTGCTATGATTTTAACTGTTGAAAATTCGAACAACGGTTAAACTATCTATGCGATTAATTGGTTTTTTTCACGGATTTATTGATGTTTTGTATAGCAACTCACCACTTAAATCGTGTTATATTCAGGCTACTAAAAAAACTCTTGTATAATCAAACCAGTGACGGCAATGAATACACTACAGTCAAATCCTATTACACAATCTGACATCGATGACGTGAATGTACAAAGCATTCAGCCTCTGGTAACTCCTGCTGAATTAAAAAAAGAGTTACCTTTAACTGAACATGCCTACCAAACTGTCTTAAAAGGTCGAGAAACCATTCGCAATATTCTTGATGGTAAAGACAAGCGTCTATTTGTGGTCATTGGTCCTTGCTCAATTCATGACACGGTTGCTGCACATGAGTATGCAGATCGTTTAAAAGTTTTAAGCGAAAAAATTAAAGATACGCTTTATATCGTGATGCGTGTTTATTTTGAAAAACCGCGGACGACTGTGGGTTGGAAAGGTTTAGTTAATGACCCTGACATGAATGATTCTTTCAATATTGAAAAAGGTCTTCGTATTGGTCGTCAACTTTTAGTTGAACTCAATAATAAAGGTTTGCCATGTGCCACTGAAGCACTCGATCCAAACTCACCACAATATTATCAAGACCTTATTTCATGGTCAGCCATTGGCGCACGCACCACAGAAAGCCAAACACACCGTGAAATGTCTTCAGGCTTATCTTCTCCTGTTGGCTTTAAAAATGGTACAGACGGCGGCTTAACAGTTGCAACCAATGCGATGCAATCGGTTAAACATGGTCATAGCTTCCTCGGTTTAAATGACCAAGGTCAAGTTTCTGTGATTCGCACCAGTGGCAATCCATACGCACACGTTGTATTACGTGGTGGTAATGGCAAACCAAACTATGACGCAGGTTCTGTTGCAGAAGCTGAAAATGCTTTAGCCAAAGCGAAAGTAAGCAATAAAATCATGATTGATGCCAGTCATGCCAATTCAAACAAAGACCCGTATTTACAACCACTTGTATTGAAAAACATCACAGAACAAATTTTAGATGGTAACAAGTCGATTGTTGGTCTGATGGTTGAAAGCCATCTCAAAGGTGGTCGTCAAGATATTCCTGAAAATCTAGATGATCTTGAATATGGTCAATCAGTGACTGATGGTTGTATTGATTGGGAAACCACTGAAAAAGCCCTACTTGATATGCATGAAGCACTCAAAGACGTTTTGCCAAATCGCTAAGAGATTTAAAACGCCATCTTGATTGATGGCGTTTCTACTTTAACCTTAGGAAAATTTTTATCTTATGAATGAAATTGAAAATGCATTAAGCCACATTGAAAATTTCCAGTTTATTCACGAACACCTATTCACATCTGCTCAGCCCTCTGCTGAACAGTTAAAGCTGATTAAAGAATATGGTGTAACGACAATTGTAAACTTGGGATTGTCTAATGCAGAGCAGCATTTAGCTCATGAAGATAAAATTTGTTTAGATTTAGGCTTAAATTATATTCAACTACCCATTTCTACTGAAACCCCATCTGATGACCAATGTTTACTGATATTAGACATGCTTGCTCATTTAGTCCAAGAACAAATGGTTTGGGTTCACTGTAGTCAAAATTATCATGTCAGTTGTTTGATGTATTTATATCGTCAATATTATATGGATATGGACATGCCTACGGCGCAAGAGCTGATGCATAGCATTTGGGAACCAAATGACACATGGACAGGCTTAATCCATGCGGTCGCTTTACAACTACAAGGTCGTAAAGCCACCAAAGAATTACAACAGGCGCTCATCCATCCAGATCATTTTGCTTGATGTGAAATCAAAACTGTTGCCGTTGCCAAAATTCCTTCCTGACGTCCAGTAAAACCTAATTGTTCGGTGGTTGTGGCTTTAATACTAATTTGTGTGACATGCACATCTAAGACATCAGCAATACTTTGACGCATTGCTAAATTATGTTTGGCTAATTTCGGACGTTCACACGCGACCGTAATATCAGCATTATTTAATACATAACCTCGATCTAAAATAAGTTGATAAACAGACTTAAGTAGAACTCGGCTGTCAGCACCTTTAAATTTTGCATCAGTGTCAGGAAAATGCTGTCCGATATCCCCCAACGCCAACGCCCCCAATAAAGCATCACATAAAGCATGTAGTACAACATCGCCATCTGAATGTGCTTTTAAGCCTTGAGTATGTGGAATTTTAATACCTGCTAAAGTTACAAAATCACCTTCTTCAAAGGCATGTACATCCATTCCCTGACCAATTCGAATTTGTGCGACCACTTTTAGCATCCTTAAGAAATAAATGATTGAAAATGTTGTATTCACGCTTTCTATTTCGCTATAGTTACATCAGCGCAACATAGTGAAATTATAAGCGATCATGCTGGTGAATACCGATATTAATCTCATTAAAACATTAAGCACATTATTCAGTATTGGCTGTTTGTGCTCAACCATGACTTATGCTCAAGAAATTGACTGCTCTCGCCCAAATACATCGTCAATGAAAAATATTTGCGCTGAAGGTTTTTCAGAATATCGAAAGAAATTAAGCAATCATTATATAACTGCTTTTTTAGTCAGTGATGCACCTGTTCATTTATTAGAAGATACGCATACTTTATGGTTTAAGCGTTTACAGCAATGTAAAAGTTTAGATTGTTATAAACAACAATTTGAATTACGCATTGAGGATCTTAATTTTTACACATCACTGAATCAGAGTTTAACCAATCATTATTTAAAATTTGAAAATGGCAAAATTGCCAGTCAACCTGTACATTTACAAGTACATCAACTCACCAAAGATAAAATTAAAATTGAAGGTATTGCCTACCGCAACCCGAACAATAAATTAGAAACCCAAGCCATTCCATTCTTGGCTTATACAACAACAGAAAAGAAAAATGAAATTGTCGATAATGAACATGATTGCAAATATCAGTTCGATTTCAATAAAGCAATTTTATCGGTCAAAACAAAACAGAAAGGCTGTGAGCGTTTTGTCGGTGTGTATCGAGTGTATGACTAATTTGATTGAATGCATTCATTGTTCTTTTTTCGAAATTGAGCGACATTTTAAAGCAAATAAAGATTCATTTTCTGCCTGATCAAATCTAGGGCTTGTACATACTTGGAATGTAAATCTAGAACGTTATATGTATTCATATTTTCCCAAAAAAACTCAAAACAATGCCCATAATCATCTAATGTGTCATAACACCATTGGTCCTCTAAATCTTGATTTGACGTATCACAAAAAACAAAGTGCCATGTTTGATTGCTTATTTGATGTGTCCCCCAATCATAACATTGCTGTTCCCCCACAACAATGCCCGATTCTTCATACAATTCACGTATAGCAGCATGAAAAATTTGTTCTGATTTTTCAATCGTGCCTTTAACAAGTTGAATACCTGCTATCGGATGTTTAAAAAGCAAGATTTCCGATATATTATTGTTTTTTCGTAGAATCACTGGACAGACTTTGTTCATTATTTTGCATCTCAGTAAAATCTCTTGATAATCATATATTGAACTTAAAAAAAAGTGCAACACATCACGTCGCACTTTTTTAGTTTCTACGCAATTAAACTGGATGTTGTGATGCCACTTCCTGACTAATCATCACTGCTGTTGCAGCAGATAACGTCCAGCCTAAATGACCATGCCCTGTATTGTAAAACACTCGTTCACGTTTACCACGTCGGACAGTCGGCATCATATTTGGCATCATCGGGCGTAAACCCGCCCAAGGTACAATATTTTCAGTGCTAATATTAAAGTTTTTATTCACCCAGTCTATCAGTGGTTGAATACGATCTGCTCGAATATCGAGGTTGTAACCATTAAATTCCGCTGTTCCTGCTACCCTTAAACGGTCTGCGCCTAAGCGCGAAGTCACAATTTTGGCACTTTCATCAAGCAGACTCACCCATGGTGCATGCTTTACACTATCCTCATCATTTAAATTGAGCGTAATCGAATAACCCTTCACTGGATAAATATTGACTCGATCGCCTAATAAATTTGCCAAATGGTAGCTTCCAACACCCGCACAAACCACAATAGCATCTGCCTCTAGTGATTCCTCTGTAGCAGCATCCAACAGCATATTTTCGTTACTCGCATGATAAAGCACCGTAAGACCTTTGGGATGATGCTTTACATCAGTGACTTCCCGACCAAACAAATACTTAACGCCATATTTTTCAGAAGCTTTAGCCAAACCTACTGTAAATTTATGAATATCGCCTGTTGCATCCCCTGGACAATAAAAACCACCATAATATTCGCCCTTTAAACTCGGCTCTATACTTTTAATTTCTTCTGGAGTAACCGCATTTCTTTCTAGTCCTCCTTTACGCAGTAAAGCATTCACCTGAGTTGCTACTTCATAATCCAATTTAGTGTGATAAAAATGAAGAATTCCCCGTTTCTCTAAATCGAACTGAATATCCTCTTCTTTAGCCACGGTGAATAAACGCTCACGTGCCAATAATGCCATTTTTACGGTATCACGCGTATTGGCTTCATAATGTTTAATATTACCGAGGAATTCTATTAACCAAGCATATTTATGTAAGTCAAATGAAGGATTAAGCAGCAAAGGTGCATTCTTATTAAACATCCACTTCATGCCTTTTAGCACCGTAGATTTTTGATTCCAAACCTCTGCATTACACGCTGAAAGTTGCCCACCATTGGCAAAAGAAGTTTCCATAGCAGGATATAAATGTTTATCAATAACAGTAACTTTATAGCCCAATTTCGCCAATTCATAGGCAGAAGTAACACCGGTAATTCCCAATCCAATTACAACAATATGACACATACGACACTCCCTGGAAATGTGTTGACATTTCTATGAGCCCCATCTGTCATTGGTACCTGAGAGCTTCGATCCTAACGCTAAAAATTTCAACGCTGACCATCCCCTTCGGTGAGCATATTTTATATGCTTCTCTCCAGATTTCTAAAATTATTACAGTCCTTTTGCCTGAGAGTTTCCGGGGTCGTTGCTCCTTCGGCGTGTTCACAGAAGAACATCTCTCCTGCAATAATTACTTATCTCAATATGAGCAATTTTCATACCATTCGCGAGAACTAAATTAATTATATTTGTTAACCACTTTTATTTTAGTAAAAATACCTATATATCAGACAATTAAAGATTTAAAAGCACATCATTGTATTTAAATAGATTACATTCCTTCACTTATATTCAACATAGCCAAAAACACTTTAAGGGCCATAAATGATTTATAAAGCATCCAAAAAGAGCAATATCCAGAGATAATAGTAATCTTACTTTTTATTTGAGCACTGCCAATATTTTTCTATTAGATTAAACTCAAGAGAATAATGTAGTCAAAATTAAAATATAAGCATATGCTTCTACATCTGTCTAATATTTCCACCTTGGTGAAATGAAGTATTATCTAATATTAAATAACACTTTTCTCCCAAAGCTAACGATTAGCACAGCTCTCTGCTGAATGATGATTTTTAAATTTTTCTAGCGTAATTTGTAGCATGTATCTAATGCTAATTCATAATATGCCAAACCTTCTTGTGCCGCTAAAAATGCTTTCTTCTGCAATACAGGATCTTTATCACACAACCGTTTTATCAGCTCCATTGCTTCATACGGATGTAAATCATCATAATGAGCATGTGCTCTTAACCAAGCCAAAGATCGCTTATTAATACTGACTTCTGGATGCTCTATATATGTTTGTATTCCTTTGTAAACTTGTATCGTCCAATCCCCAGTTGCCCATTCAATTGCTAAATTTGTTGCAGCAATACTTTCCGCTAAAGTACCTCTAAAATTAATATCCCATAAAAAATGATTCACTGCATTCATTGCCACAGGCGGTCTAACTTCATTCAACATTTCAACTGTCAAACCAAAACCTCTAGCCCAATCTTGATACCAATGTAGATGACGTTCTTCAACTTTAATATTTTGAATTAACCAATTTCTAGTATCTATGACCCCTTCTAGAGACAATGATGTTGCTTTGGCCAGCGTACCTGCCATATAAGATGGAAAATGAGCAACTAAAGGATAAAAATTTAGTAATGCTGAACGAAAACATTCTAGACTCAATGATCCATTCGCCATATCTAAAAATAAAGGGTGTTTACTCACTCGTTCTTTCGCAGGAAAAAGTTCATCCCAAAACTTTTGAGACCACTCCGAATGAGCTGTAAGTTCTAATTTTGTTCCATATTGATTCATAGCGGTCATTGCGATGCATCCTATTTCGTATGACTTAATTCAACCATATTCTATGATTGCTGCTTTTTTAGATTGTATTTTAATAAAATAAATACACAATAGACTTCTTTCATGAATCATTTTTTGATCAATACAAGTACTTCGTAAAGCAAAGTTAAAAAACAAACTTTAGCAGGTATTGGATTCATGAGTGTGGCATGGATGCCACACGTTTCCCATCACGACGAGGACGTCGTGTATGGGAAATAAAAGGTTTTTGTCTACTTTTGACCTTTCAAAAGTAGAGATAATGCCTACGCAAAGGCATAAAAACTAAAGCAATAAAATGAGGCAGTGCTGATTTTAAAAACTCGAATATTGAACGTTTTTTGACTTATGCAAGTTATCTAATCATTGTTATTTAAGTTGTAACAGTTTTTATTTATATAACACTTTATTAAGCTTAATCATTATATTAGTTAAATATTGAATGCAGAAAAACTCTGAATAATAAAATTATATTATTTTTTTATAATCTAATACACATTTTATTTAATTCAGTGTAACGTAGTTAAAAAACAATCCCTATCTTTACATTTATAAAAACATTGGGAGGGTCAGAGATAAGATGAAATTAAAAGCGTCCAATCTACTGGGGCAAGAACAAATCGACTTGTTAATTTCTCGCGGGCTAAACTTAGTTTGGTTTCCTAAAAAATTAGAAGCTATTTATAAGAATCAGTATAAAAATGAAGCTGCATATGAATTCCGTTATCGTGCACCTATCATTTTAGGATTATATCTATATTTAAGTTTTGGTACTTATCAAACTTTACCAACCGAGATGCGTTTTGAGTGGATCGTATATTATGGTTGGGTTGGTATGATTATTGTTTTCGCATGGTTACTTGCCTTCATTCCCACTATGAACAAGTGGTTTGATCACTATGTTGGTCTTGGATCTACAGGCGCAGTTGCACTAACGTTCACCCTGATTAACGTATTAGAACAAGGTCAAAATAACGTGCTTTTTCACGCTGCAATGATGTATGCAGTGGTGATTATTTATGGCTTTGTTGGCATGAGGTTTTATACTGCAATTATTGCAGGCTGGTGTGGCGGTCTGATTGGCGTAGGTGTAAGCACATGGTTAAATGTTTCAATTGATTGGATTTTTTTAAATAGAACTTATACTTTTAGTAGTTTCCTTGGCATGGCTTTAGCTTATGCTACAGATCGACAACATCGAGAAAATTATCTACAGAATTGTATGATCGAATTAAATCGACTAGAACTCATGCGTCAAGCACAACAACTTTCAATTCTTTCACAACAAGATGCTTTGACGGGTTTAGCAAATCGACGCTACTTAGATGAAGTCCTTGAAAATGAATGGAAACGTGCAATTCGTCATGAGTTACCTATAACAATCATGATGATCGATATAGATTTTTTTAAGCTATATAACGATACACTTGGGCATATTCAAGGAGATCAATGCCTCAGACGTATTGCAATTTTACTGGGTTCGATTTCTTCACGAAGTGGCGATCTAGCCGCACGTTATGGTGGTGAAGAGTTTTTGCTATTGTTCTCGATAACAGACAAAGATCAAGCACTTATTCAAGTACAGCGCTTAATGGAATTAGTCCAAAATATTGGAATTATTCACCCTAAAAGTAATGTTTCCAAACATGTAACCATTAGTGTTGGTGTCGCGACAATGGTTCCCCATTTAAATGACAGCCTTTCAGAGTTTATTTCACGAGCGGATCATGCACTCTATGCAGCGAAAAGTAATGGTCGAAATCAATATCATATTGCAGCTTCGGATCATATAATTTCTGAAACGTTATAATTATTCAACTATTAACTAACCCGAATTCTATTTAAATTAATGGTTTTATCATCTGAATAGAAATTGAGCCTAAATTTCAATCATCTCTCCTTTCACCTACCATTTTTAGATCTATTGCATGACCAACTTTTTCATCTGCTGTAACTTCAAATCAATTAATGGCCTGCCTACATTTGCATTCATGGGATAATTTTCGATGCAAGCTGTTTTAACATAGCCACATCGTTCATAATATTCAATTAATTCAGATCTGACATCAAGTACAAACATCTCATAACACTTTAAATTAACACATATTTCCTGTGCCTTCATTTCTGCATATTCAAGCAACTGCCGACCAACACCCTGATTTTGCCAAGAAGATGCAACACAAAAAGTTCCTATTTCCACTGTATCTTGTTGAAAAGTTAAACCAATACAGCCAAGCAACGTCTGTTGTGCACTGTCCTGAAGATCAGCAACAAATAGCTGCACATTCTGCTGCAACAAAAGATGAAGTAGTTGTTGTTCATTAATTCTTGCCCCAGCAACAATACCTTCTTCACTGGTCCAACTTGCAAGATTATTCGTTCTATAAGCTTGGTTGATAAGAATCATTAAATTTTGAATATCTGAAGAATTTGCTGTTCTAAAACTTAAGTTTTTCATTGTTCTTATTTTGATCTAGGATTAACAAAATGTGAATTAAAATGTAGCAGATTTTGAGTCCAATTCAAAAATAAAAAACCAGACATAAAGTCTGGTTTTTTGATCAAAGCATGTAGATAAACGATTCACTTTTGATCTTCAAGCAAAGAAAATTTTTACTTCACTTTTTACTTCACTTCGGCTCAATCGGTGCAAACGGCGCAACAACATCTGCATTTTGTGCACGATGACGCATAAAGTGATCCATCAATACAATGGCAAGCATCGCTTCTGCAATCGGTGTCGCACGTACCCCCACACATGGATCATGACGACCTTTGGTTAATACATCGGTATTTTCACGGTCAATATTAATGGTTTTACCTGGTGTGGTAATACTTGCAGTGGGTTTTAATGCAATTGCCACACGAATTGTTTGACCCGATGAAATTCCACCCAGAATACCGCCCGCGTGATTTGCCAAGAAACCATCGCTTGTTAACTCATCACGCGTTTCATGACCAAACTGTTCTGCAACTGCAAAACCATCGCCAATTTCAACGCCTTTAACCGCATTGATACTCATCATTGCATGGGCAATATCGGCATCTAAACGGTCAAATACAGGTTCGCCCCAACCCACGGGAACTTTTTCGGCAACAATTTCAAGTTTTGCACCACAACTTGTACCCTGTTCACGTAGTGAAGTCACTAAAGCTTCAAAACGAGGTACCGCATCCACATCACCACAGAAAAAAGGATTGTTCGGAACTTCTGCCCAATCCAATTTTTCCGCTTTTTCTGTGCCAATTTGCGTTACATGACCACGAATATCAATCGCAAATTTTTCAGCAAGATATTTTTTGGCAATTGCACCTGCCGCTACACGCATCGCGGTTTCACGCGCGCTTGAACGACCGCCACCACGGTAATCACGAAAGCCATACTTTTGGGTATAGGTATAATCTGCATGCCCCGGACGGAAGGTTTGTGCAATATTGCCATAATCTTTCGATTTCTGATCCGTATTACGAATCAGTAAACCAATCGATGTACCTGTGGTTTTACCTTCAAATACACCTGAAATAATTTCAACTTCATCGGGTTCTTTACGTTGAGTCGCAAATTTAGATGTTCCCGGCTTACGACGGTCTAAATCATGTTGCAAATCTGCTTCAGAAAGCTCTAAACCTGGCGGAACACCATCGACAATTGCCATGAGGCCAACGCCATGAGATTCACCACAAGTCGTTACACGGAACAGCTGTCCAATACTATTACCTGCCATGTTCACAACCCCTTATGCTTGAACAGATTTTACAAATAAATCACGGTATTGACGGCATTGTTCTGCTGTTAAAGCAAAAATACCAGAACCACCTTTTTGGAAAGTTAACCAATGGAAATCTACAGTATTAAAGTTCTGCTTCATTGCCCATTCAGAATTACCCACTTCAATCACGATTAAGCCATCTTCAGTTAAGTAATCGGCAGCTTGCGCTAACATTTTACGCACTAAATCTAAACCATCCTGACCCGCAGCAAGTGCAAGCTCTGGTTCATGCAAAAATTCAGCAGGCAAATCAGCCATGTCTTCAGCATCCACATATGGAGGATTTGACACGATTAAATCATATTGATTTTCAGCAGGAATTTTTGCAAATAGGTCTGATTCCATCAATGCAACTTGATATTGCATATTGTGATGTTCAGCATTAATAGAAGCAACTTCTAAAGCTTCTTTAGAAATATCAGTCGCATCTACTTCAGATTCAGGGAATGCATATGACAAAGCAATCGCGATACAACCCGAACCCGTACACATATCTAAAATACGACGTGGCATTTTAGGATTTGCATTCTCAGGCAGGTTATTTAGAGCTTCACGGACTTGACCATTTTCATCTAAGCAGTATGGTGCAAAACGTTGATTAATCAATTCTGCAATCGGTGAACGTGGAATAAGCACACGCTCATCTACGTAATAAGGTTTGTCACAGAAATAAGCAAGATTCAATAAATAAGAAGTTGGCACTTTTTCATTGATGCGACGTTCAAGCAAACTGATAAATTCTGCTTTTTCACTTGGCAATAATTTCGCATCTAAAATTTCTGGATTCGCACTCCAATCCAATGCCAATGTTTGCAACACTAGAGCCGAACTTTCAGCAAAAAAGTCTTCAGTACCTTGACCTAAATGTGCATCATATTGACGTAGAGCTGAAACACCAAAACGAATAAAATCGCGAATGGTGGTTAGGTTTTCAGCGGCTTCCTGCAAATGTTCAGGGCTAATGGTCAGTTGATCCACTTAAGGCTTCTCCAAGGTCGATATTTTTAAACGCCTTATGATACCTTGTTTTACTGGTTTTTATAACGCTTGCATGGCTATTCAGCACAATTAACTCAGACCTAATTGCTTACTTTTGTAATAGCCGACTTGGTTCATGGTCATCTCTAAGTGGCATTTTGCCTGTCTTATTTTCCCAAAATCACTCTTTAACGCTGAATAACAGCGCTGTTCAACCAGATTTTGCCAAAGCTGACGCTGTTGTTTAATATTCGCTGTGTGTTGACCATTATTTTCCAAAATCTTTTCGTAATACTGTTTTAGTAACTTATTTTGCTTTTCCTGCTCTGTACTTACACACTTTTTAATGATCTCTAAATCACCATAAGCATTATTTAAACACTGCGTATATACCTTAGAGTATCCATCAGCAAAAGCTATACTCGAACCCAAAGCAACTATACACACAAAAATGGCTGATACGAATCGCATGACTTCCCCTTGTCGACATGACTCATTGAAAATTCTATTCTTTTATTTTATGAATAGTACATTAATCATCTACAGATTCCTATCTCAGCATGTTTAAATCTAAAGATCAAAAAATCACTGCAATTTTCATATTGAATTCGGTACAAATGCCCTTATATTGAACAAAGCCTCATTCAATTCAACATCGAATCTTTCATTATGAGTTATAAACACAACAATTTAATGGCAATGCGTCAAAACTATTGGAATGACACTTTATCCACTCAAGTTTTACATGAGAAAAAGTTTTTCCAAGAGATTCTTATCCAACACGGTATTTACACCACAACGACTGAAGATGATGCCAAATATCTATTCTTTAGCCTACCAAGTATTATCATTGTAAAAGGTTATTCACTTGGTTTTCAGCATGATGCTGTTCAAGCCATGATTTTCCAACACATTCAAGACAATGAAACGATGTTAAAGCAAAAAAGTGACATTAAAATTCAATTCAATATGTAAGCCGCAGATAGATAGTGATCAATGTATATCCTTTGAGATATACGCTCTTTAAAAGCACTGTAGTCCGTGATTGAGCTGGCAGCGTGAAAATGTAGATTTATCTGAGTAAAACAGATGCTTTTATTGAAAAATGAATTAAATATTAAGCATATTCATACCCTATCCAACATGTTGAACTTTTTTAATACTTCAATACACGTTAATATCCGCTACAATTAATTATTCTGCGACTTGCTGATTAAAGGATTTTGTTTAATGTCAAATCAGAACGATAAGCTTAAACAACTTAAAACTTCCTCTATGGATCGACGCTTATCTATCGCTAAAGCATCCTTACTAGCAGGAACTCGTTGGGCTGCATCTAATGCAACAACCATGTTTTCCAGTGACGCAGAAAAAGAAAAAAAACGTAAAAAAGCGATGAAAGAGCAAGCAGATTATCTTGTTTCTGAAATTGGCAAACTTAAAGGTTCTATCGTTAAAATTGGTCAAATGATGGCGTTGTATGGCGAACATTTTTTGCCTGAAGAAATCACACAAGCGCTCAATACATTAAACAATCAAACGATCGCCCTCGCATGGCCAGCCATTAAACAGCATTTAGAACAACAGCTAGGTTCTAAATTGCATGATTTAACAATTGATCATGAACCTTTAGGCACGGCTTCATTGGCACAAGTACATCGTGCTACTCGCAAATCAGATGGTTTGGAAATTGTCCTAAAAATCCAATATCCCGGTGTAGCCGATGCTATTGATTCAGATATGAGCTTATTTAAAAATATGCTTAAACTGACGCGCATCGTGCCGCAAACTCGTGAATTTGATCAATGGTTTGATGAAGTCCGCGAAATGCTGCATCGTGAAGTCAACTATGAAATTGAAGCTGCGACTACACGTCGTTTTGCAGACCGTTTAAAAGATGACCCACGCTATGTTGTACCGCACATTATTGATGATTACTGCACAGATCAAATTCTCTGTATGACTTTTGAACGTGGTGTCCCGATCAATAGCCCTGTCATGTTATCTCTACCTCAAGAACGTCGTAATCAACTCGGTGAAGCATCTTTAGAAATTGCTGTCCGTGAGATTTTTGAATGGGGTGAAATGCAAACCGACCCAAATTTTGGAAATTATTTGGTGCGATTGGGCAATGGCGTAGACAACAAAGATAAAATTGTACTGTTAGATTTTGGTGCGATTCGTCAATTTGATGAGCATTTGCTCAGCGTTGCGCGTAATTTAATTCAAGCGGGTTATCATCATAATATTGATGAAATGATCAATGCGATGACAGGTTATGAATTCTTTGATTCAATTCCACAAAGCATTAAACCCGATATGGCGAAAGTCTTTTTGTTAGCCACTGAAGCCTTTAGTACAACCACAAACAATCCAGACTTACCTGAAGGGGTTATGGATGAACAACAGCGTTACGATTGGAAAAAAAGCCAGTTACATAGTCGGGTAATGCAGCGTGCATCTAAATCCATGGCATCACGTTATTTCAGTGTACCGCCTAAAGAATTTATGTTTATTAGTCGAAAATTCATTGGTGCATACACTTTTATGACGGTGATCGATGCAAAAACCAATGTCCGTAAAATGGTCGAAAAATTCTTATAAAGCGATCTAGACTAGAATGAACTTATTGTCATTCTAGTCAACCCCCTATTTAAAACCCAAAATAAAAATCTAAAAAAATAAATCTTATTCAATAACTTAATGAACTTTTAAAAAATATAAAACCATTCATCTAAGTCAATTTTAATTGTCAGCGATGACATAGTCTTTTCTATGTTCACGTGTCAGCATAAAAATACAAAGAATCAAAAACTGATGGACGATAATAATGACCAATATGGTAAACAAAGCACAAGGATTTGGGCTTTCACTGATCACCAAAATTGCAGGTAGTGATGTTCTGGATCAGCTCAAGCTACGTAAATTTCTGGAAAAATCTCTATATCAAGGCTCAAAAATCAGCTTTAAGACCTTAAGTAAAACCCAGAAGGTATTTAAAGCTGATACAAATATCCATAAGCAGCGGTTACCTAATCAACAAAAATCACTCTTCGATCTAAACCTCACCGAAGAACAACAAATGACCTGCGATGCGATGGATCAGTTCGCATCTGAAGTTCTCTATCCTTTGGCACATCAAGCGGATCAAGATGAAAAATTTCCGACTGTACTTTGGCAACATGGTACGGATCTAGGATTAAATTACTATGTGCTTCCTGAAGCCTTAGGTGGTGTGGCAACAGAAAAAAATATTTTAAGTAATATTTTAATTGCTGAACATTTGGCCAGAGGTGATTTCACACTAACTGCGGGTTTACTTTCCACATTCAGTGCCATTAATGCCATTACACAATGGGGTTCTGAAAAAATTCAATCGACCTACTTACCTAACTTTGCCAATGATAGCGATATTCAAGCAACATTTGCGATACAAGAAGCAACCCCTGCATTTAATCCATTCAATTTAAAAACTAAGGCAATTTCAAACAATGGAAAATACACCATTGATGGAGAAAAGACCTTGGTGATCTTAGGTGAAACTGCTGATCTATTGCTAGTGAATGCTGAACTTAATGGCTCGCCAGAGGTTTTCATTGTAAAACGTGATAACAGCATTACCGCCAAAAAAAGCACAGCTATGGGGATGAAAGCAGTCGAAACTGTGACTTTAAAATTCAATCAAACTCCTGCCGAATTGTTAGGTGATGAAGACTTTAATTACCCAGCTTTCTTGGACTTAGGTAATTTAATGTGGTGCGCTATGGCTGTCGGCACTTGTGAAGCAGTGAAAACTTACTGTATTCAATATGCCAATGAACGTACTGCTTTTGGTGAACCTATTTCACACCGTCAAAGTGTGGCATTTATGATTGCCGATATGGCGATCGAAATTGATGCTATGCGTATGTTGATTTTAAATGCTGCAAGTCTTGCAGAAGCAGGTCAAGCTTTTCATCGCGAAGCCTATTTAGCACGGTTACTCTGTGCAGAAAAATCCATGCAAATTGGAACGAATGGCGTGCAAATTTTAGGTGGTCATGGCTTTACCAAAGAACACCCCGTAGAACGTTGGTATCGTGATTTACGTGCAACAGCAATCTTACATTCAGGCTTACATGCTTAAACTATCAAAATAAGGAATAAAGCACATGAACTTACAAAATCCTAAAAAATTTAAGCTACTGATAGATCAAGCACATGAAACTGCTGTCAATGTACTACGTCCCATTTCACGTAAATACGATAAAGCCGAACATAGCTATCCCAAAGAACTCGATATGTTTGCCTCAATCCTTGATGGAATGAACGATGGTGGTGAAGGCATGAATGCAGGTGCTGCCGTCGGAAAACGTGGCAACACAGAAGCCGGAAATAAAAATGGTGTCAATATGTCCACGGCACTGGGTGTAATTGAAATGTGTTATGGCGATACTGGATTATTACTCAGTATGCCTCGTCAAGGTTTAGGTAATTCTGCAATAGCCGCTGTCGCAAACGATGAACAACTAGAACGCTTTAAAGGCACATGGGCAGCAATGGCAATTACCGAATCTGGCTGTGGTTCAGATTCCGCCGCGATCCGAACCACAGCAACCAAAGATGGCGATGATTATATTTTAAATGGTGAAAAGATTTTCGTGACTTCAGGTGAACGTGCTGACTCTGTTGTCGTTTGGGCAACCTTAGATAAAAAACAAGGTCGAGCTGCGATTAAATCCTTTGTCGTTCCGAAAGGAACTGCGGGAATGAAAGTAGAACGTCTGGAACATAAACTCGGTATTAAAGCATCCGATACGGCCGTAATTAGCTTTATTGACTGTCGTGTACCCAGTATAAATTTATTGGGTCATGCCGAAATTGACATAGCAAAAGGTTTCGCTGGTGTAATGGAAACTTTTGATAACACTCGCCCTTTGGTCGCTGCCATGGCTGTCGGCTGTGCTAAAGCATCTCTAGAAAAAATTAAAGAAATTTTTAAAGATCAATTAGATGAAAATTATGCTACCCCCTATTTACAGACATCCTATATAGCCGCACAAATTTATCGGATGGAAGCAGAATGGGAAGCTGCACGCTTACTGACCATGAAAGCCGCGTGGATGGCTGATAATAAAAAACCAAACTCTCGTGAAGCGTCTATTTCAAAAGCCAAGGCAGGACGAATTTGCAATGAAATCACGTTAAAATGTGTCGAATTGGCTGCAAGCGTTGGTTATAACGAAGATGAGTTATTAGAAAAATGGGCACGTGACTCAAAAATTCTCGATATTTTTGAAGGTACACAACAAATCCAACAACTCATTATTGCACGTCGTGAATTAGGTAAAAGTTCAAGTGAATTAAAATAGTTTTGTGATTTTTTAATCGATAAAGAGCTTACAAGAGATGGATTTTTTGTTATAAAAATCCATCTCTTTTTTTATTGTTATTGATTTAAGTTTATGTATCACATCAGACCCATTCAGGCCTCAGACAATATTGAAATTGCACACATTATTCGCGAAGTTTCCAAAGAATTCGGACTTGCTGCTGAATCTGGTTTTGCCGTAGCTGATCCAATTTTAGATGATTTATACACTGTATATTCACAGGAAAACAGCCAGTACTGGATCATTGAAAATGAACATGGTCAAATATTTGGTGGTGGCGGTTTATCTGAACTAACAGGTGATAAAACCATACTAGAAATTCAAAAAATGTACTTTTTGCCTGAAATTCGCAGTTTAGGCTTTGCTAAACAAATACTCGAAAAAAGTTTTCAATTTACTCAACAGCAGGGTTTTAAATCTTGTTATTTAGAAACAACCAAAGAATTGTGGCAAGCAGTCAAACTGTATGAAAAATTAGGTTTTAAATATTTAGACCAACCTAAAGGCAATACTGGACATAGCCATGCTTGTGAAATTTGGATGCAAAAATTGCTTTAATATACTTTTAAATATTAGAGTGATAGAAAATTATGTCATCCTTTGACTTTACTTTATCGGCTAATTATCTACATTCCTGTCCGTGATTGCTTACAACAAAAATATGCAATCACGGCTGGTTGAGATAGATCCAAAAACATATGCTTAAATTATCAGGAAGTAGGATGCTTCCAACAATAAAAATAATAAACGACGTAAGCAGGATGCATAAAAGTAAGAAAATGGTCTAATTTGAAATCTATATAAAATAAGCCTCATCACGTATGGGGCTTATTTTTCACTTAATTTTTTCAAACTTTAACAAGAACAAGCTAAAATTTGTACAACTCCATCTAAGACACTTTGTTAATGTCAAAATTCTAATACATGATTCAGGATCATTAACATGTCTAAAAAAGCATTATTTATTACCTCTAATGTGGGTATAGAACACGATGAACTGGTCAAACCACTGGAATTTTTACAATCAAAAGGCATTGAAGTGATTCATGCTGCTGAAGAACAAAAGGAAGTACATACGGTTAAAAATGGTAAAGAATCTACAACCGCTTATATCCCACAAACCACTTTAGCTAAAGTTTCAGCACAAGATTATGATATTTTGGTCATTCCTGGGGGAACTATAAATGCTGATACACTTAGGCTAAATCAAGATGCACATAGAATTATTCAATACTTCACAGATAATGCAAAACCTATTGCCACTATTTGTCATGCACCTTGGGTTTTAATCAATGCTGGATGCATTAAAGATAAAAATTTAACATCTTATAAAAGTATCAAATTAGATCTAGAAAATGCTGGCGGAAACTGGGTGGATGAAGATGTTCATTGTTGTAATACCCACAACTGGCCTTTGATTACGTCACGATGCCCAGATGATATTCCAGCTTTTAATGAAGCCATCTTAAAAGAATTAAACAGTTAAAATACTCTTTAACGAATAAGTTGCATCAAAATGATAAGATGCTCTATTTATATGAAATAATCTACTTTTCAAAATCAGCCTATAATTTTAATATCAGTATTCTTCACAAATTGAATAAATAATACAAAACATCAACTATTGACTCTAGCTACTGAGGCCACTAGCATAACTTTCAATAAAATTTTACTTTTGGTTTCTCACCTTGTTGATTACATCTCACTTACGATCACAATTATTAAATACTCATTTCTGTACATTTAAATTCACAGCTATAACTCTTATTGCTCTAGCTTTTACAGGTTGTTCATCTTTAGGTAGTGGCTCAATTGCTAAACGCTCTGCTAAATTATCTGCTGGTATACAAAAAGCTTATTCTGTTGAACCCAATACAGCAAGGCGTGTATCGCCTATGATTGTTCAAAGTGCTGACAAGTATAATGTTGATCCATTACTTTTAGCCGCCATGATTCGACAAGAATCAAGTTATAGAAACTACGCTATTTCATCCGCAGGTGCCGTCGGACTCACTCAAATTATTCCTCGTTACTGGCAACAAATCTGTTCTGGAGATCTGATAGAGGAAAATAATAATATTAATTGTGGTACATATATCTTAGCCTCTTATAACAGTAAAGCAGGCAATTGGCCTAAAGCATTGGCCTATTATAATGTTGGTCCAACGGGCTATCACTCAAGCTGGAAAATGAAGCACCAAGGTAAAAAATATGCAAATCAAGTACAACAACATCGAAAAACTTTGAAAAGTGCATTATAGATTTAATATAAAACCTCTATAGATTTTAAATCCCCGATCCTCAATTACTTTTTTCAATTAAAAGATGTTCTGAGAAGATTTTAGAAGCGGATACACACTACAGCTCTTAATAATGGGGTATTGAAAGGCTCTAAAAGAGCCTTTTATTTTGACTTATTCTTTAGCCCCATAAAAAAACCCCCTCAGTTGATTAACTGAGGGGGTTTTAGGAATAATGAGCTGGCGATGACTTACTCTCACATGGGTAACCCCACACTACCATCAGCGCGAAGAGGTTTCACTTCTGAGTTCGGGAAGGGATCAGGTGGTTCACTCTTGCTATTGTCGCCAGCACAACTGTTTATGGATACTTGCTTGGGTCTTATTTATTCACTTTTCAGTGTATGCCTTCGCTTTT
>NZ_NEGC01000011.1 GCF_002135335.1 Acinetobacter sp. ANC 4470 | reverse complement strand
TTCTTGCCTTGTTCCAAGAAAAATGATTGTTTAGAATGTGGTGTAGCTCGTTGAGGTATGACATAGTTTGAGTCGTCAGAAAACTATTATTATGTCACTTATTTCAACGAGTTACTTTTTTTGTCGTGTACAAAGAAAAATTTTGTTGTATAGATCTATCCTTTATTTCTATCTTGAGAGCTAAGTTGTTCCAAATTTGTTTTGAAGTCCAGCCAGTGATTTGAGTTTGTTGAATCAAAACTAAGAAAGATGGAAATATTGGAGATATAGTTTGTTTCATAGAGATTATAAATGAAAAGTTAAAAAGAGGATTATAGTCCGTGGATATATAGTCCTCAAATAGTGATAGTTCTGTTTTTTAAGCATTTGAATGTTTATGTCAGAACTTACTATTCAATTTGGGCAACTTGTTCGAAAACATAGGAAAGAAAGAAACATGTCACAGGAGCAATTGGCTTTACTCTGTAACATGGATCGTAGTTATTTAGGAAGAATTGAAAGAGGGGAGGTAAATCCTACTCTAGAAAAAATTTATGAGATAGCTGAAGCTTTAAAAATATCTTCGAATCAATTATTACCCTAACTTGATTGTCTAGTATCTTGTGTTAATAATTCAGTAATATAGCTATCTTTATGATGTAAATCGGGTTGACCTTGTCTAGCATAATAACTTGAAAAACGCCCTAAAATATCACTAATAAAATATGGTGAAATCTGAATTTTGATTTCACTGAATCCATTTTTAAGCTCTTCTACAGAATAGCTTTTAACGGAAGTAAAATCGATAAAACCACCGTTAAAATCATTGAGCTTAGGTAAATAATGATATTCTTGCTTCCCGTTTCTGATAAATTTTTCTAATTTTTCTTTACGATTGTTGCTTGCATTATTTCCTGGGAAATTGTTTTGTATGAAATTAAAAGGCGCAATTATTTCAGCTAGCAATATGCAACGTGCTTTAGATTGAGCAAAATCACAAGCAGGGGTCAAAATTATATGATGTTTATTATCTGAATTATCTTTAATAATGCTACCAGTTTTATGAGTATTACTAATAGGTGGGTAGATATACATCTCTTCTAAAAAATATTTTTGATCTGTTTCATCAATGTGCTGGGTTAAATGATTTAGGGTATGGCGTAATATCGCATTCTTTACGAGTTTTTTATCATCATATTCAATCCACTGTTTTTTCTGATGATAAATATTTTTATAAAATACATCTTTTAAAAAGTCTTGAATTTGACCTTTAGCATTAAATAAATCATTCAATCCAAAATCTTTAGTTTTTTTGAAATCAGTAAGAATTTCAGTAATTAAGCCTTCTCTTTCACCTTTTTGGTAAGTTTCTATGTAATCATACTCAGCAATATCATCTGGGGTTCCTGTATACACAATAATTGGGACAATAAGTTTATATTCCTCAATTATTGTTCTAATAATTTCTTTTCCACCTTCTGCATCATCATTTAATGATAAATCTATTATTATTCCATCAAATTCATTCTCTTTAATGAGTTCTAATGCTGTCTCAAAACTATCAGCTATTTTTAAATCTGTTTCAATATTATGAGCATCATCAAAGAGTTCAAGTGATGATTCAAATGTTGAAATATCAGATGGGCTATCTTCAACTAATAAAAGTTGTAAATCACTCACTTTGCATCTCCTTTATAGATAAGCCTAAACAATGCACCATCAGTATTCTCTTCAGCTTGCAATTTTAAATTATTTCTAATAGCAGCTTCTCCCGCTATTGAAAGTCCAAGACCTGTACCACCATCAGGTTTACCTGAGAAACTTGGTGAAAAAATTACTAAACTTTCTATATCTTCTGTTTTAATTCCAGGACCAGAATCTTTATAAATAATAGATTCAAATATTCCATCTTTTTCAGTAACGGAAATTTCGATATGTTTCGTTGAACATTTAGTGCTAACTAACCAGTAAATACTATTTTCTAGAAGGTTATAGATAATAGCTATAACATCTTGTTTCCAGCAAAGATAAGTCAAGTTCTCAGGGCATGAAAAACTAATGATAATTCCATTATCATTGAAATCTTTTTCGAAAATACTTAAAGATGATTGAATTATTTTTTTAATATTTTCATCTTTTTTGTTTGGTCTCCGAGCGGTTGCTAAGGGATCGATCTTTTTAAATAACACTGCAAAATGTTGAGTATTATCAAGCACGCCATCAATTCTTTCGATTACTTTTGCAAAGTGCTTTTCGTCATGACTCTGATTATATTTTTCTTTCCATCGTTTTAAATTTGGAATTTCATTTTGGAAATAGTTGAGTGGTCTGCGACCTTCATGAATTAAACGATTTATGATTTTTCCTAAAGTAGCCTGACCTTGATAAGTAGCAACTGCTCTTTTTATATACTCTAATTCTTTTGATTTTTCTTTAGCATCTTCTTCTACTAAATTTATAAGATTCTTAGAAATCTGATCTTTTTCTTTGGTTGGTAGATCAGATGTATCTAAAGTAATTCGAATTTTAGATGAAAGTTTATCACTAGAAAAAATATTATTTAATTTCTCTTCAATAGATTCATTATTTTTTCGCGATTTTCCAGTTGATTCACGATATTTAAATCGATTTTCTTCTAAAAGTCTCAAAACTCTTTGAGATATAGCGACTAAGTTCTTATAGGCTTCATTATCACGGAGCCCATCTCTTGCACTCTTTTCAAATAACCTTGATTGATCTTCAGATTCAATTCGGACATATCCAATAATCTGGTTCACACTTATCCTTAAAGATGGGTTATTAACACGTTGAAAATTTAAATCCATCCAATCGTATCCAACATCACCTAGTGGACGAATTCTAAAACCATTTCTAAATACCCCGACACCATGATATGTATCTAATAAGGCACGAATATCTTTTTTTTCTAAAGGTTTATCTTCAGCTCGTTTTGTTCTTTCAAGTAAATCATCTAATGCATCTGACTCTCGATCGTAAACTCGAAAATCAAATTTTAATGATCCGCAATTAGTAGGTTGGTAATAATTAAAGTTAATTGGAATATCAGGTAAATTTTGCTCCTTCTGACAGGAGTAAGTTAGATTTCCAATCCCATCTGCGGTTATTTCGCCTTGTATCCGATAATCAAAATATTGAACGATAGGAAATGGTTTAATTTCTTCATATTCATTTTTTTTATCTTCATTTTCATCATATAACGCAAAAAAATCTTCGTCTTTTGTTGTATTTTCATTAGACGTCATTTTTAAAAAAATTTTAAAATCATTTTTCTTAGCATCTAATGGTGAGATAAGTTTTTTTAATTCAAATTCTAAAGCTTTTTTATTACGATCAGTCCAAGTTTCAAAATATTCTTCATTACCATAAATTTTGAGTATTGTACCTTGTTCACCTATAGCCAATTTTTCATTTTTGACTTCAATATTAATTTCATCTAAGTACTGTACTTCATTAAAAATATCCCAGTCAATTATAGTAGAAGTTGAATTTAGGTCTTTTGTAGTTGTCTGAATTTTCAAAATATTACCTAAAACAGCAACGGCATATCGTCCAATACCCTTTCTACCTTGCATTACACGTTTTTTATTAGTACTTGTTTTTCTTATAAATTTATCATTCGTTGATGGTACCATCCATTTGTTTAGAAAGGTATCTATGTCCATACCATGACCATTATCAGACACTATAATTTCTACGGATTTAGACAAGCTATCTAAATTTATATCTACATAAATTGCATCAGCATCAGCATCATAAGCATTTTTTACAAGTTCAATTATTGCTGCCGCTTCATTCTGAATTAGTTCCTTTCCAATTGTTGAAAGATGTCGCCCAGCAGGTCGAATTTTATATAAGCCACTTTGTTTTTTAAGGGTTTCTTTCATATCCATTACCAGTTCCTTAATAATTGTTCTGCAATCTTTTGAGCAAGTAAAACAGGTACAGCATTACCGATTTGTTTAAAAGCACTTGTACGAGCTGGTTTACCTGAAACATTTTCAAAATAATAATCATCAGGAAAACTTTGTATTCTTGCTGCTTCTCTGGGAGTAATCGAACGATTTTGTTCAATGTCTGGATGGATATAATGATGTCCATCTTTCGATATATGAGCAACAACAGTATGACAGGCAGCTAAATCACCAGCCACGACTTTAAACCTATCTACAAAAGAATTTCTACCCTTATGGCTTTTTAAATATTCAGGTAAATCATCATAATGTAGTCGTCTTTTTTCAGTATCCCACAAATTGACAGCATGCTTATATATTTCTAGATCTTGTTTTGAGTGGGGGCGAGCTTGATGCCATGTAAGAGGTAAGGTTGAAGCAATACCTGATTCTTTAAGGCACTTTGATTGTTCGGATCTACCTCTTTGAGGTGTTGTACTTCCACCCCCAGCTTGAATTTTAGGTAAGTCACTAAAAAGATCCCATACACATGCTTCGGTTATCAATTTTTCAGGTTCTGGATAAAATGACTTTTTAGAGCGATGTCCTTTTTTTCCTACTAAAATAATTCGTTTACGATTTTGGAGTACGCCATATTCATTTGCAGATAACACACGATATTCAACTGTATAACCAATTTCGACAAACAAACTTTTCATTTTGTCGAAATAAAGTTCTCCATTAGGATTTCTTGCAGTTAAAAGTCCTAGTACATTCTCAAAAACAAAATACTTAGGCTTATATCTTCTTAAAAATTCAGCATAATATTTGTATAGATGGTTTCGTGGATCATCATGCATATTTCCACGTGCACGTCCTATAAGGGAGTAGGCTTGACATGGTGGGCCGCCAATTATTAAATCTAATTTGGATTCGCCAATTTGCTGATCTACTTTTTGAAAAATTTCACTTAAGGTTTCTGCACCTATAAATGCATTAATAACCGAGTCAATTTCATTTGTTGGAACTGCATTATAGAGCTCATCTCTAGACAGTTCATTTTGTAAATATTTAACATATACATCGATAGAATTATTATTTTTAAGCCAATGATAGGCTTGACGTGTTTTTAAAGTAAAACACGCAGATGCATCTGCTTCAACGTGAGCAATTGGTTGAAATCCAGCGCGAATGAAGCCTTCTGATAAGCCGCCAGCACCAGCGAATAAATCTAAAAATTTTAAAGTGCTAGGCATAGTACATCATGATAAAACAAACAAATGCCAGGATAGCAAGATTCAAGGATTATGACAAAAGATTTTTAATTCTTATTCATTCCTTAGGATTAGGAAGAATGATCTACATATTTAATTTGCATAATATCTTCTTTAATGCGGTCATAAATCCACGTGGAAATATTTCAGTCATGTATTTGATATCTTTAACTTGACCAGCTTGTGTTACCTGCCAATTATTTTGTTCCAAACATTCATCAGTAGCAGCAAAATTTAGAGCTTTTAGTTCAGAAGTGGTAAGAGATACATTAAGTGAAGAAGTTAGCTCTGTATGTGTATTTTGAAAATATGGCGAGGGTTTATAAGGTCGTCTATCGATAATGATATTCGTATGTTGTTTTAATATATTTACTTCTTGTCTATATCTATTACGTTCAGCGATTATCTGTCCAAATACCGCTCGTAGAGCGGGATCAGCAATTCGTTCTAATAATTCAAAATCCTTAGGAACATGTCTGCTACGGCTTTTATCAGCTAAAGGCTTTTTGGTCGTAGTATTAGCTTTGGCTGCCCATGCCTCAATTAGTTGCCTAAAGTAAATATTACGTGTGGCTCGTATTGCTTGATAACCAACACCACCATTTTCAGAGGAGATTCGTCCTATAGTTGTTACCGAGAAATCTCTTTTTCCACTTTCATGGTAGGTCTCAAGAATTTGGTTAAGGTGATCTAGAGAATTCTGTGTTCTTTGGCTTTCTCCATTTTTAATTTCTTCTAATATTGTATCTATACATATCTCCATTATTTACCTCCAATTTTAAGTGACTTATTTACAATGATAGGTATTTTTTTTAAATCAGATAGTTCTAAGATGCCTTCATCTAAAAGTTGATGGTTTTTTAAGTATTTATTAGTTTCGAGATAACCAGCAACTTTTCGATAGCCCTCAAGCTTATCCTCTGGGTCTGCAATTTTTGCCATCTTTCTTATCATTGCATTAGCTGCAATAAGTTGCATTTTCTCATCCATTTCCATGAAAATAGGTTCATATCCTGCATTCATCATGATTCGACTCAATGAAATAGTCCGTTTTGTAATGGCAGGTGTTTTTCTTAAACTATCTAGAAAATCTGGGTAAAATTCAGCATCATCACAAAGTAAGGATAGATGTAATAATTCTGAATTTGTCTCAATAAACTTAATACTGTGAGTAATATCCTGTTCACTCCCTACAGCTATTAATTTGTCTTTAAAATCTGAATCTACTCTTTGCTTCTCGATATATAAAATTTTTTGTATTAAGCTGAAAGTAGCTATCCAATCTTTTGTAAATTCATCAGCTTCAACTTGTTGTTTTTCCCATCGTCGCTGTAATTCTTGAAGTTCTTTATATTTAGTGAAAGGGAAATCTTGTTCTTCACAAAAGAATTTTTCATCTTTCAGTTGATCCAATTCTTTTTCAATTTCTAATGCTAAATGTGCTGCTTCATGAGCTTTATAACTAAGTTGATTAAAATAGGCATTCAATGCTGGTAGATAGCTGGCATCTGTAACAAACCAACGGCAACGTACACAATTTTCTGGGCCATGAGCAACAGGCTCATATTTTCGTTTGGATTTGCTATCGGCAGAATTAATGAGTTCACCTCCATTCCAACATCCCCCGAGTGTTCCAGCACTATCTGATTTAACGGTATTACCACCAACTAGGCATAGTCCATGTGCTCTATATTCCCAACCAATAGGATTGCGGTTTGCTAAAGCAGTAAGAATACTATTCTCATTTTGATATACTATTTTTGCTTGAATTTGTTCAAGGCTTGCGTCTTTAAGAAAAATACGAAGAGATTGTGCTGCTTTTGCATTTAATTCTTGTTCTGCCTCCTCCATTTTATGTGCCATTACACTAGGAGTAATTTTATTATAATAGATGGTCATGATCAGCCGTGTATGACCCGCTAATAATTTAGAAATTACAGGAAGCGGTAATGCCGTATCCATTGTATAAGCTGTGATTAGTGAGACTCTTAGACTATGAAGTGGAAATAAAGTGGTACTTTTATTGCCTTCAACAGTACCTTGTGGATATTCTTCAACTAGTTTTAGAAAAGAACCATCACTTAAAAGATGTCTATTTTGGGCTAACTTTTTTTCAAGTGTAAGAAGAAGTTGATACCAAAATGTTGATAAATATGTATCCCCAGAAATAGGCTTAGATCGATTACTCCCATTAGTAGAAGCATTTCTAAATAAGAAGCAAATTGCTCCCATCTGTTTTTTTGTATGCTCTGATTTAGTTAGCCCAAAATGTTTTTGATCTAAGTCTGTACAAGGCATTTGGTCATATATAGGATTATATTTTTCTTGCCAATTACGTAGCTTCTCTAACCAATATAGTACTTCTTCATGTTGCCATGGAATTGTATAACCATAGTTACTTTCATCTTTATTTTGATCAGCAGTTTTATTTGTAGAAATATATAAGCCTGTTAGAAACCTCCCTGAAATTGAATCTGGTATGCGTTTAAAAATACCCTTTGCATATGGTCTTTTAATATTTCCTAACGCAAAATCATGTTTTATATTTTCTATCCATTGCCCACTTTGATATCGCCATGTATCAGCTTCACCTGAATCGAGAAAACGGATTTGATAAGTACGAAGTGGAAGGTGTAGTTTTATAAAAATTAGCATTGCTTTGACGGGAGACCATATTTGAAAAATCTCTACCTTTTTTCCTTTTTTCATTACTTCTTTTGATCGCCATACACAATCAGGATCGCTTTTATCAATTTGATGGGTATCTACTTCAAACCAGTCTCCATTATAGCTTGATTGTTGTTGTGCCCAAATCCAATGTTTAAAGTGACAGTAGGAATAAGCTGCTTGAGCTGTTTCACTATTGGATAAGTTAGGTAGAGGGCAAAGAATTTGCCTTAACTCTTGAATATAACGATAAGGTAATGGTGTTCTAACCGTTTCTGTTAAGGAAGTTGATTTACTCAATCTAGTGAAGGGATTAAGAACTATTGGATAAAAGTGTCCTTCATTTGATTGAGTTAGAAAATAATTCTGAATTATCCAATCTATAAAATCATAAATGTAATTCATACGTTTAACTAAATGAACTGGATCTTTAAATCCTGTTTTTTTTACAGCATCATGGAATTCATCGGTTGAACATTTATGTCCATTTTGCCCCGTAAAGAGTTTATTTATATCTAAAGCGTAAGGAACATAATGAAGTAGATATGTCTCAAAAAATGAAATCAGTGCATGTCTTTTTTCATTAGTACCGAAATGTTGCTCTTTCATCCACTCGGCAGCAAATTTTTGCCACTGAGTCCATTCTTTTCCATGGGTGTTTAATAACCAAGAAAAAGTTATATCAGATGAACGTCCATCAGATTTTTTTGCCATTTTATTGAATCCACTATTTAAATTTTGGATATTTACCTGTGAAATAGCTATTAGGATCAATATCCTCTAGACCATACTCAGTAAGAGATTTCCAATCTATAGCTGAAATTTTAGAGTTAGGATCATTTAGTTGTTTTGTGGCGTGATCAAGAATGGAAGACACTTCCTCATTGTTTTTTTGAGTATAAGGAATTTGAGCTTCTAATGACTTATGGTGCATACATTTACGAATTAATAGAGGAGAAAGCTGTACTTTTTCTAATCTGCGACCATAGTTATGTCTATGCCCATGAGGATCAATTCCTTCACTTTTATTTGGGGTTAAATTGATACGTCTCAAAGCATTATTATAATTTTCATTGAATGCACTTTGTGTGTAAGGATTTCCAAAACTTTTTTGGCTAAAAGAAATAAATGCATATGGATGAAATGAATCAGATACTGAACGGTATTTGATGTAATTTCTCCATAAAGACATAAATACTTTTCCATAATCTGTAGGAAACCAATGAACCTGTAAATAGCCATCTCTATGGTCAACAACTTTTGACTTAAATCCTAAACGGTTTGTACCTAGTATGTGTTTCCTCGGAATGCGCCCATAATTTTCCTTTAAATAAGCCTTTCTTGTACTATCACCAATATGATTTTTCCAATTGTTAGGAGCCTTACCTTCTTCTTCACTATAAATTCTAACGATAGCTTTTTGAGGGTCATTTGGATCTTCAAACACATCTGTTATCCATAATAACAATGCTTCGCTAATACGTAATCCACCACCATGAATAAGTAGTAAAATGAGTTTATCTCTTAATGCAACTCTTGGATCTTTAGCACGTCCAATTCCATTTAGATAGAAGTTTTCCCAATACCGTTCTGGAAATGCAACAGCGTCATCTTCAGTCTTAATAAGAGGAGTACGTCCTTTTATGATACGAGCCTTCTTTGTTGTTGAGTTAATAGAGGTATCTTTTAAATGACCTAAGAAATCATTTTGGTTCTTTCTAAACCATGCTGCATAATTCAATCTTTCTTCATGTGGAGTAGCTTGGCGTAATGGATTTAAGCTAATAGTATTATTATTTTGTGCTAACCAGTCTGTTAAGCCCGTAAGTGCAGCAATAAGCAAACGGGATTCAGATATAGAGGTTGGAATCCAATACAAGCCAGATGAGTCAAGACCATCTTCGCCAATAGTTCCTGTGTAAAGTCTTTTGGAGAATGTTTGAAAAAGTAATTTGGGATCATCAAAAATATCACAATGGGTAGCCATAAAATCGACTAATTTGCTAGTAGCTCTGAGTACCCGATTTATAGTCCCGATGCTTTTTCCACTTGTTTCAAGATGAAGTAAATAGTCCGTAACAGTAGTTAACTCTCCTTGTTCTGTAATTAGAATGGGAATAGATGTTTTAATACCTGTATTGTCTTCTGTAATAGTCGCTTTGACTTTGACTGCAATCAAGTGAAGTAGCCTTATACATCTTATATAAAATACACTCTATAACTTGAATAAAATATGATCAACTTTTCTTTAAATCGTATTTGTAACTAAACTAAAATACATACTTTTAATTACTCTATAAAACTTCGGGCGTCTTTTTTTATTTTTGTTATAAAGAAGCATATTACCTATAATAAATTTCACATTTTTCTTATAGTGTTTAAACAAGATGTAACTTAATAAAATTATGTAAAAATTAAGTAAAGTAAATTTATAGCAATGAGGTTTAATTCGATGAAACGCGTACAAAAATTTTTAAGTATCACTATTTTTTCTACAGTCGCAGTGAGTGCATTTGCAGTGCCTTTGCCAAATAGTATTGTTATTCAAGATAAAGCTGTAGTTCCAATTACAAAAACTCAAGTGATTCGTACTATTAAAGGTCAAGAACCTGTACGTACTGTTGAGGCAACTATTTTTGAAGTAACGAATGGCGGCAAAGATATTGTTGCGCGTGAAGTGGTACTTCAAGACAACGAAACTCAATTTTCAGATAAAAAAATGTCAGCGCCTATCGTAAAGCATGGCGGTGTAATTGTTCCAACGTCAAAAATTGAAGTTAAATCGACAATAAAACAAGATGGTGTGGTGATTGCTGAAGCCAAAAAAATTGATGCTGCTGGGGTTGAGTTTAAAAAAGGACAACAGCCTGCTCATAAGACATTAAAGCTAGATCAGCTTAAAGATCCGAAAAATAATGAAAGTATTACTCATGCTGTGATTAAAGAGAATGGTGTGACCACTAAAGACATCGTTGTATTAAAAGAAGCAGAATAAGTGAATTGAATGTGGTGCATTATCGAAATTCTTGTAGAAATTTAAGGTATTTTTACAAAATGCTGCATTTCCTCTGAAATACGTAACATTTTCAGTTTATTGCTTGCATAAAATAAGCATAAGCTGAAAAGAGTGAAAAAAGAGGAAAGTCCATGAAAAAGTTAATAAGCGTTATCGTCGTGGCGACGATGTCGACTTTTATGTTGGTAGGCTGTGAAAGTATGTCAGCCAATGAACAACGTATTGGTGCAGCAGCACTCGGTGGCGCGATTGGCGGTGGTGTAGGTAGCAATGTTGGTGGTGGTACGGGTGCGACTATTGGTGGTGGTGCTGGTGCTGCTGTGGGAAGTAAAACTCAAAATGGTTCTAACCGTAATGCAGTTTATAGTGGTATAGGTGGTGCCATTGGCTCTGCTGTAGGTAAAAGTGTCATTGGCGGGAATGCAGGTGCTGCTATTGGTGGCGCAATTGGTGGCGGTGCTGGTGCTGCGATTGAGCAAAAACGCTAATTATTTAAATGCTTAGAACATTTGGAAGAGTCAAAAAAGTGCCTTAATGAAGGCGCTTTTTTTTGCTTTTTTACGGATATATTGCAAGAATATTCAGTGTATATTGGCGAATTATAAGAATATTATTATCAGTAAAGTCTTTTAAGATGTGTGATTTCAGCAGCATCTAAGCGAATATCTGCTTAACATGATTAATAAAAAGATTAGAGAGCAGGAATTGTCTATAGTTTTGTTAAAAGGCTTATTTTGGTCAATTGTTTTTTGTTCGCTTAAGATCATACTAGAACGGAATTTGTACGGCAGTATTGATGTCCTTGCCGAAAACATTGCAATAAATCACCAATAACAAGAAAGGAATAACATGGAAGCGCAGACTCAATGGGTACATACCCAAGACCAACAACGTCTTTATGTGAAAACATGGGGACGTGATGACAAACCAGCTTTGGTTTTGGTGCATGGTTATCCTGATAATCAAGAAGTATGGGAACCGATTATTCAGCAACTTGTGCAAGATTTTTATATTATTACCTATGATGTCCGTGGTGCAGGGCAGTCCTCTATTCCAACACGTATTCGTGATTATCGTTTAGCACAATTATCTTTAGACTTAGAAAGTGTGGTTAATGCTGTATTAAAAGATCGACCTTTTCATTTAGCGGCACATGATTGGGGGTCTCTACAGTCGTGGGAGTCAGCGACTGAACCCAAGTTAAAAGGTCGTTTATTGTCTTATACTACGATTTCAGGTCCATGTTTAGATCATGCGGCATTGTATTTGCGTGAGAAGTTTAAGTCTGCACCAAGCAATGTGTTAAAAATGCTTACCAAGTCTTGGTACATTGGTGCATTCCATTTACCCCTTGTTGCACCAACAGTATGGACATTGTTCAGTCCAGAAAAATGGGGCAAAATTTTAAGCAGGTTAGAGAGAAAACAAGGCTTACCCTTAAATGCAAATATTGTGGCAGATGGTAAATATGGTATTAACTTGTATCGTGCTAACTTTTTTCCATCTTTAACCCAACCACGTCAACGTTATGCACAATGTCCTGTTCAAGCCATTGTATTGCGTCGCGATGCTTTTGTTAATCCTGAATACATTACTGAATCAATGCCGAAATGGGTTGAAAATTTTGAATATGTAGAACTTGATGCCAACCATTGGGCAGTTTTAAGTCAGCCTAAATTGGTTGCAGATCATATTCGTAGCTTTGTATTCAAACAGCTTTAAAAGGTTATTGTTTTCTTTAATTATATGAATTTAAAGTAAAAAAATTCTGGAAGATAAAAGTGATCAATTTTCAGCTTCAATGATTTGAATCTGCTAAAATATCGGCTTTTCATTTTCCTGAAAATTTCAATGAATGCAGTAGTAATTGCGATTGCCGTGATGTTTATTCTATCACTGGCACGAGTTTCTGTCGTTTTGACTTTGGTCATTTCAGCGATTATTGGTGGCTTAGTTGCAGGACTAAGTTTATCAGATACCGTAACTGCATTTAATGCAGGTTTGGGTGATGGGGCAGAAGTCGCCCTTGCTTATGCTGTCTTGGGGGCTTTTGCTTTAGCTTTGTCAAAATCTGGTTTGCCTGATCTTTTAGCGTATAAGCTTATTGGCTTATTGGGTGCCGAAGCGTCACATCAAAAGGCTAAAAAAGTAAAATATTTACTTCTCACTATCTTATTAATTGCCGCAATTTTTTCGCAAAACCTTATTCCTGTACATATTGCCTTTATTCCAGTTTTGGTTCCTCCTTTATTAAAAGTGATGAATCATATGAATTTAGACCGTCGTGCGGCTGCATGTGTAATGACCATGGGCTTAGTTGGAACCTATATTTTTCTTCCAGTCGGTTTTGGTGCCATTTTTCTTGAACAAATTTTGATGGGCAATATCAATAAAGTTGGTGCTGCTTACGATTTACATGTGGATCGTTGGATGATGCCTATGGGTATGGCGATACCTGTGATCGGTATGTTCATCGGTATGTTAGTTGCGGTCTTCATCAGCTATCGTAAACCACGTCATTATATTGATCGCACAGTCGCACGTGTGACCAAGATTGATTTAGATAAGCCTATTCGTACAGCTGAAGTGGACTTTGCAGTTGATGCGAAAGAATTACAGCAAGAAGCTGAAAAAGCACCCGTGATTGCCAAAAAAACCATTTTTATGGCAGTGCTCGCGATTGTTTTAACCTTGATTGCACAATTGTACTCAGGTTCGATGATTTTGGGTGGATTGGTCGGTTTTGCTGTCTTGTCGGGCGCTGGAATTTTTAAATGGCAAGAAGCAGATGATGTTTTTGTGCAAGGTATGCGCATGATGGCATTGGTTGGTTTTATCATGATTTCAGCTGCTGGCTTTGCTTCAGTGATGACCCATACAGGCGATATTACGAGTTTAGTGAATGGCGTGGTGCATTTGATTGGTGACAATAAAGCCTTAGCTGCATTTTTGATGCTGTTTATTGGTTTGTTTGTGACCATTGGTATTGGTTCATCATTTTCAAGTGTGCCTGTCTTAGCCGTGATTTATGTCCCTCTTTGCGTGCAATTTGGTTTCTCTCCATTGGCGACTGTGGCACTGATTGGTACAGCAGCAGCGCTGGGTGATGCAGGTTCTCCCGCGTCTGATTCAACCTTGGGTCCTACAGCAGGTTTAGGTGTTGATGGTCAACATGATCATATTTGGGATACGGTTGTGCCGACATTTATCCATTTTAATATTCCATTATTGGTATTTGGATGGATTGCAGCAATGGTACTTTAACTGGAACTATTATTTTAATTTATTAGGTGTTATTTAGTTTTATATTTAATATTAATAGATGTATTTTAAATAAATATTTAAATAAGTTATTATAATAAAACCAAGTTTAATGCTCGGAATATAATAAATAAAGTTGATTAACTTGGTTGGTATTAAAACCAACCAAGTTGCTCTGGTTAAAATAAATATTAATTATTATCAACAACTTAAAAATAAATAAAATTATTATTAAATTATGGCTATTGCATATTAATTACACTCATGTTTATTATTAATTAATGTTTGAAATTATTTTTATTATTCTTTCTTTGAGTGTTTAAAATGTTAAAAAAAGCTGCTTTTATTATATTATTGGGAATGTCTGCTTCAGCGATGGCAGATGGTTGGCAAGTGAAAGTTGGTGCCTCTGCAATTGCTCCGACTAGTGATACTAATTTAAATGGCATTGGTGTTGTAGAAGCGGATAGTGAATTGGCTTTCACCCCATCTGTTGAGTATTTCTTTAACGATAACTTTTCTGCTGAACTATTATTAGCGACACCAATTAGTCATGATGTTGCAATTGGTGGTGCGAATGCAGTCAAAATTAAACATTTACCACCAACCATTACAGCTAAATATAACTTTAAAAACTCAACTGGTTTTACGCCGTATATTGGTGTAGGCGGTACTGCATTTATTGCTTGGGATGAAGAAACTAAGGGTCCATTGACAGGTACAAAAGTTAAAGTGAAAGAAGACTTCGGTTTTGCAGGTCAGATTGGTTTTAATTTCCAACCAGCCGATGCAAAAAACTGGGGTGTATTTGCAGACATTCGTTATGCACAGTTAAGTCCAGAAGTAGAAGTAAAGAATGTCACGACCTTTGATTTAGACATTGATCCAATCATTTATACGCTGGGTTATAGCTACAAATTCTAATATTTAGAATTTGAGTTAACCTTAAAAAAACCCATCTTTTGATGGGTTTTTTGTTGTACTAAAGTACTAGAGTAAACTGCTGTAATTGAGCAAAAATGCCTTATTGAATGATAGACTTGTTGTTAAAGTAACAGCGGAAAGATAATGAATAAAAAGGCAGAATAAAATGAAAATATTGAAATATGCTGTTTTGTTTTTGTGTAGTAGTTTTAGCGTTGCTATTTACGCAGCAAGTTTTAATTGTGACAAAGCACGAACACAGACTGAACATGCAGTCTGTGAATATCGGTTTGTAAATGATGCCGATGTAAAAATGGCGACAACCTATAATATTATTAAGCGCTTAGTGCCTATGGGAACGCGAGGCGTGATTCAGGATGATCAAGTAAAATGGTTACAGTTGCGAGATCAATGTGGTAGCTCTAGCAGTTGTTTGAGTGAAGTCTATAAAATGCGCCAGCAAAAATTGGATATGTATATGGATCGTGTTTATAAACAAGGTCCTTTTTAATAAAAATTTAGCAGACACTATTGAAAATTGCAGCAATCACTCCAATTCATTAAGCATTCGATAAAAGTGTTTAATGAATTTAAGGAATGATGATGACCGAACAAAGTGCAAAAAAACATAGTTTCCAAGCAGAAGTTGCCCAACTTCTACATTTAGTGACGCATTCACTGTATTCAAATCCTGAAATTTTCTTACGTGAACTGATTTCTAATGCTTCAGATGCGTGTGATAAGTTACGTTTCGAAGGCATCAACCATCCTGAATATTATGAAAATGATCCTGATCTACATGTTCGGGTCAGCTTAGATAAAGCGCATAAGACCATCACCATTTCAGACAATGGGATTGGCTTAACGCAACAAGAAGCGATTGATCACCTTGGTACGATTGCGAAATCGGGGACCAAAGACTTTATGTCTAAATTGTCGGGTGATCAAAAAGCCGATGCGCAATTGATTGGTCAGTTTGGTGTCGGTTTCTATTCAGGCTTTATTGTTGCTGAAAAAATTACTGTTGAATCTCGTCATGCGGGTGCAGATGCTGCCGAAGGTGTGCGTTGGATCAGTGCGGGTACCGGTGATTTTGAAGTTGAGCAGATTAATAAGGCTTCACGTGGAACAGACATCATTTTGCATTTGCGTGATGATGCACTGGATTATTTAGAAGCGTCTAAAGTTAAACAGATCATCAATAAATATTCTGACCACATTAGCTTGCCAATTGAAATGCAAAAAGAAATTTGGCAAGAAGATGTGGTTGCCGAAGGTGAAACATCTCAAGGCGGTCAGATGGTCAAGACAGGCGAGTGGGAAGCGATTAACTCTGCCAGTGCGCTTTGGACTCGTAATAAAAATGAAATCACTGACGAGCAGTACATTGAGTTCTACAAGAATTTGAGTCATGACTTTGAAGCACCACTGGCATGGGCGCATAATCGCGTTGAAGGGAGCACTGAATACACCCAATTGCTTTATGTGCCAAGCAAAGCAGCACAGAATCTGTTCACCCGTGAAGCGAAAGCGGGGATCAAACTGTATGTCAAACGCGTCTTCATTCTGGATGAAGCGGATAATTTGATTCCAAATTATTTACGTTTTGTACAGGGTGTGGTGGATAGTGCTGACCTGCCACTCAACGTCAGTCGTGAACTGTTACAAGAAAGTCGTGATGTTAAAACTATTCGCGAAGGTAATACGCGCCGTATTTTAACCATGCTGGATAATTTGGCGAAGTCAGAAGATGAAAAGGATCAAGAGAAATTCAAACAATTCTATGCTGAATTTGGTTCAGTGATGAAAGAAGGTTTGGGTGAAGACTTCGGAAATCGTGAGCGTATTTTAAAACTTCTTCGTTTCTCGACCTCGAACAATGATGATATTTCAACGTCATTGGCAGATTACAAAGCACGCATGAAAGAAGGGCAAAAAGCCATTTATTACGTGACGGCAGATAGCTTAAGTGCAGCGAAAAATTCACCACAACTTGAACTGTTTAAGAAAAAAGACATTGAAGTGCTCTTGATGGCGGATCGTGTTGATGAATGGGCAATGGAGTTCGTGAATGAATTTGATGGCACGCCAATGCAGAACGTCTCTAAGGGTGCAGTTGACTTAGGTGATTTGCAGGATGCTGAAGAGAAGAAAGCACTTGAAGCTGCGGCTGAACAATTCAAGCCAGTGGTCGATAAACTGTCTGATGCTTTAAAAAACAAAACCAAAGAAGTTCGTGTCACTACACGTCTGGTTGATTCTCCTGCATGCCTAGTCACCAGTGAAGGGGAGCTTTCGCCACAGCTAGTACGTATGCTGAAACAAGCAGGTCAGGCTATTCCTGAAAGTAAACCCATTTTGGAAATTAACCCAGAACATCCATTGGTGAAAAAATTGGAAGGCTCGAATCAGTTTGATGATTTAGCTCATGTGATTTTCGATCAAGCGGTGATTGCAGAAGGTGGTTTACCTGATGATCCTGCTGAATATGTAAAACGTATTAACAGTTTATTGTTGAAATAATTGAGATATTCACGCTTAAACTGAAAAGCCTCCTTCGGGAGGTTTTTTTATGAATCAACATCGCGATCTATCCTTGAGATTAAAATAAGGCTTCCAAACGAATAGAGGTGTTAATGAAATGACTACGATCATCACGATGGTCATTCAAATAATTTAAATTCCCGTGCACATAAAACCATTCACGCCATAAAGGTTGACGCCAAGAGACAAAAGGTCCCCAACTATTTAAACGCAAATTATTGTTATTTAAAAATCCTCCCATATAAATGCCATAACTGAAGCTATGTTCATGGAAAAATTGATGTTGTCTAAACAGGCTATTGTCCCAAGTTAAATCATCATCTTGATGATCAGAATAAGTGAGATTGAGTTGATTTGATAGAAAAGCTTGATTTGGGTGCGCATGGGTCAGCTCGATATTGGTCCTTAAATAATTTTTACTATCAATGCCATAACGATAAATTTGTTCGGCATGAAAACTAAAATTATTTTCTAATTGCCAACTTTTAGATGCTTTAAAACGCAGATAAATATCATCTCCTGAGCGTAGACCTAAATCTAAATCTGTTTCAAAGGGCACGTACTTAGAAAACTCTGACCAACGTAAGGCAAAAGAGCTGTTATTTTCTCGGGTACGTTGTCGGTCTAAGGTTTTATTATTACTGTTGTTTGGATTTTCATTGGTAATGGCGACATTATTGTCGAGTTCATTGTCTAAGGAATCATCCCCGAAGACTAAACTGATTTGACGTTCTAAAGTGGGAAGTTTAATTCTGCCTCGAATACGCGGTTTAATTTCATAACCATCATGTTTATTCCAGCTATTATCTACCATGACTCGTAATGTTGCAGTTGCAGGTTTTTTGGGATCAGTTTCACCAAACCAATGGTCAATTTTATTTGAAGTATTATCTGCCCAACTGCGAATTTGAAATTGTTTGCGATCTACCCACGTCCGATCTGCAGTTTCGAGGATGGGGCGCACCATGAGTTCATTTGATTGCTTTGGTAAAAACGTGGGTGCTGCATCAATCCAACTTGGAAGTTGATAAAGCAAATTGAAATCTTCATCCGTTGTTGCTAAAGGCCAGTTCTTTTGATCCGTTATAGGTTCTACGATTGTGGCACTAGTTGAGCTATACGCCAGTCCAGACAAGAATATGAATAAGAGCGATTTTGATAAATTTATTTTCATATCAGACATATCCTTGCCCTTCTATTTTTGACTATTGAATAGTCTTGTTAAAAATGCGACTAAAAAGCAAGCGTTTGCTACAAAAATAAAAATTAATCTGAAATATGCTGTTGAATGGCTTTATATAGTCGATCGCAGTCGATCGGAGACGCTAACTGGGTCAGGATGGTTTGGATCAGTTGCCAACTCACACCTTGATGACGCTCTAATAATAAATAAGGATACGCAGATTCAGTCTGTGACAGATTTAAGCGGTTTTGCCCATGAATCAGACGGATTTTATGTCGCTCTTTTAATAAAAGTAGTGGGGTCTTAATGTCCGCTGGGCTTTCCTCAAACTGAATAAACTTTTGTGTCTGGATCAGTTGTGCCGGAATAAAAGGGGTATAGCCTTCAATATTCCAAATTAAAGTGGCTTTTTGGCTATAGCTATAAAATAAAGTCTCAAGATGAGTCAAACTGTCCTGTAAATGATTCCAAAAAATTTCTTTAATCGCGGATGGATGATGTTGAGATGGATCGGTAAATGAATGTATTAAGCGAGTCGCTTGCATTTGATCTTCTGCACCCAATAACACTAAATATTTAATAAAGCGACCTTGGAGATTGATCTGCTCGGCGAGATAAATGGGTAATTGTTGCCAGCGCTGTACATTTGGGCCATGCAATAATAAATCTACATGTTGTGAGATTTCAGGCGAGTTAAGTATTTCTAAGCGATATAACGCTTGCTCAGGCGTATTGTCCTCATAAAGAGGCTGAATATGTGCAATATGTTGTTTGAGGTCTATCGTTTCTGGAACAGACTTTTGAGTTAATTTTGTAGCTGAAATATTTTCTTGAGTTGTTATATTTATAGTTGCAGGAGTTCCCTGCTGGTGATCACTCAATACTGGTGGAGGTTCTAGATGCAGAGCAGCATCTAATTCATCTGGCTGTACAAATGAATCTATGGCTAGAGTAGCCTGATGAGAGGCAAGAATTTCCATGACTTGCTCCATGTCATCGGGTGTATGAGGCTGATTTTGCTCTTGCGCGATATGTATTAATAAATTCAAATTGGTTTCTGTTTCTGTTTCTGTTTCTGTTTCTGTTTCTGTTTCTGTTTCTGTTTCTGTTTCTGTTTCTGTTTCTGTTTCTGTTTCTGTTTCTGTTTCTGTTTCTGTTTCTGTTTCTGTTTCTGTTTCTGTCAATGCTTTAATCCATTGATGCTCTAAAAGGGCTTGTTGTTTTAATTCGTGGTCAGTTTGCAAACAGCTATAGATTTGTTGCTGTGTAAGCATCCAGTGATAAATATCTTCTAAATAACCCCATTCACTCACTAAGGCTGTCCGGTTTGGTGCTGGAATTAACCAAATTTGCCAACCATTTTTGGCATGATACAAAATAGCCCAACCTGTATCGGCATTTTGATACAGCGCTTTCTCTAAAATATTATCCTGTAGAAATACACCACGAAAAGAGAGTCGATACAGGGTATTCGCGGCGAAATCATCCGCGGCCTTTTCAGGTTGAGTATGAGATTTAAATTTCAAAATTTGTTTTTTGAAAATGGGCTCATCACATAAGCCAAAAATTTCGGTTAAACGAGATTTCGATTTTGCAATTTCAAAGAAAGATAAAGATCGATGCTCTAATCCATCAATTAATAGGGTTAATTCTTTAATTAGCAGCGCTTTTTCTAGGGCATTCATGAGCTGACCTCTAAAGATGTGTTTGTGCTTTTTCGAGATAACTTGCCAAGACAATATTGATCGCAAGTTCAAGTAATTTATATTCAGCAGACATCGGTTTAGGGTGGCGTTCAGCAAGCACAATCAACTGATCAATATTGATGGCTTGAGGAGGAATTTTACCTTGAATCAGCGCTTGAAGTTCTTGCATAAGAAAATGTTTTCATTTGATGGAATTATGAAGATCATGCTTTTGATTATATGGATTTAAAAAGAAAAATCATGCAAAAAATTGTCATGTTTTGAGATTTTATAGACATAAAAAACAAAAATTGTAAATTTTGAGTAATAAATATTCAATTTTTTTTTATTATAGCTGAAGGAATTAAATGCTGATCATGAGTTGAATTGTTCAATTAACAGATTGGTAATCGGTTCAATTTAATTTGAATTCGAGATTTTTATTGATGTATTTTTTAACAGCAGCTGTTTGATGCAGAAATAAAAAAACAGACCGATTTAAGCGGTCTGTTTTTTTGAAAAGAATAGTTGCTTTAAGCTACTTTCTTAGCTTCAGATGCTCCTTGAGCCACAGCTTTAGCAGCAGGTACGTTTTGGTCTGCATTTACGGTTTCAACAGCTTTTTTAACAGGAAAATCAGGGGTAAAAACAATTTGTGCAGATACGTTTACAGAAACAGCCAAAACAGCGACAGCCAAAAGAGATTTAATGACGTTCATCATGATGTCCTTTAAGGAGAAAAGATGCCCAAATAAGATGGACAAAAGGGAGAGAGTATAAAAATTAGACTTCATGTGAATAATAACAAGAAATGATCAAATTGGCTAAGAAATTGAAGCATAAAAGATGAATGGTGAGTTTAAATAGTTATATAAATCATATGTTTAGAGTTTTTACTCTAAGACAGGTTGCGTTTTAACAATCTGTCTTAACTGGTTTAAAAATATCAGTTTTTGTGGCATTTGTTTTTACACTTTTTCTCGTAAAGTTTACCAGAAATACCACCAATAATAGCGCCACTAAAAGTGCCAAGTACGGGTAATACGCTACCAGCAACGGCACCAATTAATACGCCTTTTACCGTAGGTGAAAAACATGATTTTGAGCATGAGTGATGTTTAGGGGTAGAATCAACAGTAGGATTTGCGGTTTCAGTGTCCATATTTACCTCTTTTAAGTTGCATGATTCAGAACTTAAGTGTTCTATCTATTAGCCTAGCGAATTGTTCGTGTAAGTATGTCCAAGCCTTGTATAGATAAGTTGTAATTTGTAAGGCTTGAAGATGAGACCGCCATATTGTTTTTCTTTGTAAGTTTTTGCGGTGTAATGTTAAAATGGAATATTTTGTTTAAAAAATAGCCTATTATAGGGTTTCACAATAATAAAATTTGAGGTTTAAAAATGACCATAGCTAAAGTTGTTGAAGTTAACTCGAGTAGTAAGAAAAGTTTTGAAGATGCTATTCAAACAGGAATTACCAAGGTGACGGAAACGGTAAAAAATGTACAAGGTGCTTGGGTTAATGAGCAGAAAGTGATTATTAAAGATAATAAAATTATAGAATATCGAGTTAATTTGAAAATTAGTTTCTTGGTCGAATAAGTTGATGAATCGTACAATAAAAAATCCCCGAACTCGGGGATTTTTTATGGGTAATCTAGATTAGAAAAAGAGCATTATTTTTCTGGAAGATCACAAGCATCATCTTTACAAATAGCTGCATCTTCCGCAGCAATCGTGGCTTGTTCCGGCGCTGCTAAAGCCTTCTCAAAGACTTGTAAAAATACTTCGCGTGGTTGTGCACCCGCTAAAGCAATGCGTTGATCAAACACAAAGAAAGGGACACCTGTGACTTTGAGTTGATCTTGAGCGACCTCTTTATCAAATTTAACAAAGTTCGCATATTCTTCTGAATCTAGAACATCCTCAACTTCAACAGGATTAAGGCCAATGCGTGCAGCGACATCTTCAATTGTTTCACGTTCGCCAATAGATAAACCCTGGGTCATATAGCTATAGAAAAAGGCTTCTTTTGCTTCTGAGCCTAAACCTTTGCTTTGGGCTAAATGGATAATACGATGTGCATTGAAAGTATTCCCTGAGTTGGCATTTTCCCAATTAAATTGGATGCCTTCTTCAGCTGCCATAGTGGCAATATTGCGTTGCATCTCTTCAACATCGGCAACTGTGCGACCGTATTTTTGCGCGAGGCGTTCAGAATTTGAAACTTCCTGACGAGTGGGTGCTTCTGGATCAAGTTCATAACTGTGCCAATGAACTTCAAGTTCTACACCCGCTTGTTGAGCTGCCGCTTCCAAACGTTTTTTACCAATATAACAAAATGGGCAAACCACATCTGACCAAATATCTACGCGCATGAGCAAATCTCTTCTCTTTTCTTGCCTACATTGATGGGGGTTGCTCGCAAAATTTAAAGCATGAAAATTGAATTAAAAGATCATTTGGCACGAAAAATTTGAAATATTTTAGCTGAATAAATAACCAGTTGTATTCTGAATCGCGTTATTATATTGAAAAGTCAATCTAAGGGAGTCTCGTATGCCAAAGATTTTTTTAATCTTAGCGTTAGCGACATGTACCGTATTTGGTTGGATGTTTTATCAGTATTCGGTACAACAAGAAGAATTAAGCCAAATTAAAGACTATCAAACTGTATTGTATGACAAAGCAGAATTAATTTATCAGCAAGCCCAAGATTGGTCTGAACCGATTAATATTAATGTGTCGGATAATCCCTTGCAGGGCGATTATAAAGTGATGGCAGATTTTGTCCTGAGCGATATGATTCAAAATGCTGAAGCAAGGAATCAGTATTTACGTGAACTAAAAGCACTGCATTGGGATCAGTTTTTAAATATTGATCGCTTGGATAAAGATCGTAAACAGAATTTTATCGAAACCGAACAAATGTTAAAACAAGTGCATCTTTTGACAGCACAGTATCAACAACAAACGCAGCAACGTGAAGAAGCCACCTTAGATCGAGCGAAACAGCTATCGATCAAAGCCAATCTGAGAGACCAGTTGGCAGATAGCTTACGTGCAAGTCGGGACAGTGATCAAACTCATGCTTTATTTGCATTAGAATTGCAGATATTAAGCAAAGCTGATGCTCTATTTGAGATTTTGAAAAAGAATAAATGGCAGAAAAACAAGCAGACGTTTATGTTTTATGAAGATCAACCCTTAAAGCAATTTAATACTTTATATGGGGAGATATTACAGTTGAATGCAGAAATAGAAAAAATTAAAAAGCAAAATCGTAAAGCGATTGAACAGAGTTTATAGCATTTGAATTCGCTATGATCTGGAATAGAACGTTGGATTGAATTGAATCGTCAGGCATTGTGATCGGAAATCATGCATTTCAAACGCTTATCTCGGCAATAAAAAAAGCGTACCGAAGTACGCTTTTTTTATACGAATTTATTATGCTGCTTAAGCAATTTTAGCTTCGACTTCTGGTTGAGCGAGCAGCATTTGACCTTGTTCTTCAAAGTTTACATGCCATGACAATGCTTCACGCAGAAGGTGAGGGGTATGTCCGCCTTTTGCACAAGAACGATCAAAGTAGTCATTCAACGCATCACGGTACATTGGATGTGCACAGTTATCAATAATCGCACGAGCACGTTCGCGTGGCGCTAAACCGCGCAAATCGGCAAGACCTTGCTCAGTCACAAGAATATCAACATCATGTTCAGAGTGATCGATATGCGATGCCATTGGTACGATTGAAGAGATGTCACCACCTTTTGCAATTGACTTGGTCACAAAAATCGCTAAGTGAGCATTACGCGCGAAGTCACCTGAACCGCCAATACCATTCATCATTTTAGTACCGCAAACGTGAGTTGAGTTTACGTTGCCGTAAATGTCAAATTCGAGCGCAGTGTTAATGCCGATAATGCCTAAACGACGAACCAATTCAGGATGATTCGAAATTTCTTGTGGACGAAGTACCAATTTGTCTTTGTAAGCATCAAGGTTATTAAATACTTTTTCGCCATATTTAGCAGAAAGTGTAATTGAGCTGCCTGAAGCAAATTTCATTTTACCGGCATCAATTAATTCGAAAGTACAGTCTTGCAGTACTTCAGAATACATAACTAAATCTTCAAAGTTTGAGTCTTTAAGACCAGTCAATACTGCATTGGCAATAGAGCCGATACCTGCTTGTAATGGGCCCAAATTTTTCGGTAAACGACCTTCAGCAACTTCTTGTTCGAAGAAATTAATCAAGTGGTTGGCAATACCTTGAGTCTCATCATCTGGTTCAGTCACAGTGGATGGAGAATCATGATATTCATTGTTAATCACGATACCGACAATTTTAGATGGATCAATATTGATGGCATGCGTACCAATACGTTCATCGACCTGAGTTAGAGGAATCGCTTGACGTGTTGGACGATAGCTTGGGATGTAAATATCGTGTAGACCTTCAAAAGCAGGGCTTAAGTTGGTGTTGATTTCTACAATCACTTTTTCAGCAAAAATGGCAAAGCTTGCAGAGTTACCCACTGAAGTGGTTGGAATAATACCGCCATCTTCAGTAATCGCGATTGCTTCAATGATTGCAACATCTGGTTTTTTAAGCTGAAGATTACGCATTTGTTCAACTGTTTCAGACAAATGCTGATCGATGAACATGACTTCGCCGTTGTTGATAGCTTTACGTAAAGTATTGTCTACTTGGAACGGTAAACGACGCGCAAGAACACCAGCTTCAGTCAATTGTTTGTCTAGGTCATTACCTAGACTTGCACCCGTAATTAACGTGATTTTTAAAGGATTTACCTTAGCTTGTTTCACGAGTGCTAAAGGTACAGCTTTTGCTTCGCCTGCACGAGTAAAACCACTCATACCTACAGTCATACCATCTTGGATAAAAGTGGCAGCTTGTTCTGCACTCATGACTTTGTCATGAAGTGATGCTAAACGAATACGATCTAAAGACATGGTTTGCGCTCAATTCTTGTTCAAAACTAGACGGATTGTACCGCCCTAAAGACAAATTGTGCATGCCTGTTAGGCTAAGGTCTAATTTTTTGAAAAAATGTGGGTATAACAATTTTTTATGGTTTTTAATTAATTGATTTTAATCATCTAAAAATAAGCAACAAACAGTTAAGTAAAACTGTTTGTTGCTTATTTGTTCGTTGCTAAAAGTGCTCACTGAATGTTTGTTTAATTTTTCCTAATGTGGTGTGGTGGATATTCTCCTCAATTTTATTTTGAAGAATAGGTAAAGAAATGAGAGCTTCTAAACCACCTTCAGGGCGATTATGTAGCGTGAGTTGTCCTTGATGGATGTCGACAATACGTTTGACAATGGCTAAACCCAAACCACTTCCTTGTACAGTGCGAGCTTCATTTCCTCGTACAAAGGGTTGCATTAGGTCTTCAATTTGATCCTCAGGAATACCTTCACCATGGTCGGCAACACTAATAAAAATATGATCATTTTCAACTTTTGCTGACAATTCGATTGGTTCAGCACCATAGTGTTTTGAGTTATTAATTAGATTGCCAATTAGGCGTTTTAGCGAGAGACTCCGTGCTTGAATCACTGGGACTTCTTCAGCTTTAAAGCGAATATCTAAAGGTTTGAATTGAATAACCAATTCCTGTAACAACATATTAATGTCAGTGTCTTGTATTTCCTCATCTGAACCATCGCGCATATAAGAGATGAACTGATTCAAAATAGCATCCATATCCTCTACATCATAAATTAAGCCTTCTTTGAGAAAGTCCTCATCAGGCATCATTTCTGCACTTAAGCGAATACGGGTTAAGGGCGTGCGTAAGTCATGGGAAATACCCGCCAGCATAATACGGCGGTCGCGTTCAGCTTGATCCAAGGTATAGATCATGTGATTAAATGCTCGGTTAACCTCGCGGATTTCTTGTGGGCCATGATTGGTTTCAAGATAAGGTGCAGAGCCCGTTTTACTATAATTATTAGCGGCATTTTGCAAACGACGTAAAGGGCGGTTGAGCTGACGCACCAGCGTTAAAATGATGGCAGCAGCAATCAGTGGTACACCCAGCAACCAACCAAAGACCAGTTCTGGACTATAGTTGGCATAGGTTTTCAATGGTTCGCGCACCCAGTGACCATTCATTTCTGGTGTTTGAATCCAAATACGTGGACTGGGTTTAAATTGAAAATAGACCGTCACATTTTCAACTTTCAATTCTTTGGCCAGCTTTTTTTCAATTTGATTGGTAAAAAACTCAGCAATGACTTTGTTACGCACATTTGGATATTCTTTGGGATCGGTGATGTATTCAATACCGACCCGATTTTTTAACCAAGTGTCGACATCGACTTCGGCATCATTATGGAAAATACGTAAATCGGGATTGTTAATGATTTCAAGTTCAACACCCAAATATCGAGCATGTTGTTGAATTTCTGGAAGGTAAAGTGTGCGCCAAAAGAACCACAAGGACATAAATAAACTGAAAAATACAATGAATAGCACCAGTACTGTGGTACGCATTGCAGCAGAACGTGGTTTTATTTTGTCTAGAAAACGTTCCCAACGAGTCCGTTTCTTTTCTGAATACGTTTCGTAATCTGTAAATTTCTGTGGGTCGATGGGTTCGAGTTTCACGGATCAATCCTGAATTGATGCATCAATATTTTATGCTTTTAATTTTATCTGATGCTGCTAGTTATGGCGGAGTCTTGCAGTCATGGATTTAAGTAATTGCATAATCTTCGTTTTTGCCTACTTTTGTTTCGGCAAAAGTAGGCAAAAACGCTTCATTCGCAAAACTCGATCTATATCAGCAATTGATAAAATTCATCGCAGAAACATTTGCTGCGGATGCCTCCTGCCTCGAACAGTTGCGAATGAGTTGTCACGTAATTAATAAAAACAGAGTTTATTTAATTGCGTGAAAATAATTACTCCGCGCCATCTGGAACAAAGACATAGCCGACGCCCCAAACGGTTTGGATATAACGTGCACGGGCAGGGTTTTCTTCAACCAGACGACGTAAACGTGACACTTGCACGTCAATTGAACGCTCCATAGCCCCCCATTCACGACCACGCGCCAAATTCATTAGCTTGTCGCGAGTAAGCGGTTCACGTGGATGTTGTACTAAGGCTTTAAGCACGGCGAATTCACCTGTGGTTAAAGTTACCACCTGACCTTCACGTGTCAGGGTGCGTGTTGATAAATCCAGTGACCATGGACCAAAACTAACCACTTCCATGTGTTGACTTGGCGCGCCCGGAACTTCACGGACCTGACGGCGTAGTACGGCACGAATACGTGCTAACAGTTCATTTGGATTAAAGGGTTTTGGCAGGTAGTCATCTGCACCGGCTTCAAGTCCTGCAATGCGATCAGAATCACTGCCACGTGCTGTTAGCATAATGATGGGAGTGTCGATATTTGATTGACGTAAACGGCGACAAATACTCAAACCATCTTCAACAGGAAGCATGAAGTCGAGCACGATGAGGGAGAAAAGTTCACGCTGTAATAAACGATCCATTTGTGTCGCATCGTGTGCAGTTTTCACTACGAAGCCTTTATCTTCTAAAAAGCGCTGCAATAAGGTACGCAATCGCACATCATCATCAACAACGAGAATGCGTTCGACGCGATCAGTTTCGGTGTGTACTGGATCTGTTTTTTCAGCAGGTACAACTAAACTCATGATGTGCTCCTTTATTCTTTATTGTCATCGTAAACAAAAGTTTGGATAGTCTTGAGTATACGATTCATTTGCATCTGTTTACTATGCTCTAAAGCAACAAATATTGCAGATAAAATCAAGACATAGATACCAAATGTATACATCTAAATGGTCATTGATTTTGCTAAACATGCAGACTAAAAATTGACTTATCCCTTAATTTTGCAGGGAAGTATTAAAAAAACATCGATTGGCAATATTGACCACTTATAAATTTAATCAAAACAATTGTGGATTTTATAGTCTTGGTCTTTATAATCATGCCATTTAGTACTTATCCTTGTAGGATCAAACACGATGACTGACTTAGTTCAGCAGTTAGCAAAAGAAATTGCCGTACGTCCAAATCAAGTAGAAGCTGCCATCAAGCTAATTGATGAAGGTGCAAGCGTTCCTTTTATTGCACGTTACCGTAAAGAGGTAACTCAGGGCTTAGACGATACGCAGTTACGTCAACTCGATACGCGTTTATCGTATTTGCGCGATTTATTTGAACGCCGAGAAAAAGTGATTGAATCTCTGAAAGAACAAAATAAATTATCAGATGATTTATTAACGCGGGTAAATGCTGCTGAAACAAAGAATGTTTTAGAAGAACTGTATGCACCGTATCGCCCAAAACGTACCAGTAAATCATTTAAAGCCAAAGAAGCGGGTTTAGCGCCGATTGCGGCAAAAATCTTTGCAGAGCAAGTCGATCCAACTGAAGCTTTGGCTGGTTTTAGTCATGAAGATTATGCTGATGTTGAAAGTCAGCTTGATGCGATTCAACATATTTTAATTGATGACTGGGCGCAGAATATTGCTTTAACCACAGAACTTAAAGCCACTTTTGCCAAAACAGCGGTGCTTAAAAGTTTAGTTGCCAGTGATGAGAAAAAAGAAGTCGGTAAAAAATTCCGTGATTACTTCGATTTTTCTGAAAACTTTAATAAGGTGCCATCACATCGTTTACTTGCGATGTTACGTGGTCGTCAAGAAAATGTATTGAACTTAAAAGTAGATGGTGAAGATGATGCGCCACTGAGCCGGATTGAAACTGAATATCATCTTGATTCAGTTCAACCGCAAGCGCGTGCAGATTACTTAAAACAAACGGCAAAACTGTTTTGGTTAGGTAAAATTCGTCCACAAATAGAACATTCATTATTAACCGAAAAACGTCTTGTCGCTGAAGCTGAGGCGATGGATGTATTTGCTGAAAATTTACGTCATTTATTACTTTCAGCGCCAGCTGGCTCTCGTTGTACCTTAGGTGTAGACCCTGGTATCCGTACTGGTGTTAAATTGGCTGTGGTCAATGCATCGGGTGATGTGGTTGCGCATAGCACCGTTTACCCATTTGCACCGAAAGAAGACAAAGCAGGTTCAATTGCTGAACTTGCACGTTTGTGCCGTGAGTTTGATGTTGATTTAGTCGCCATTGGTAATGGAACTGCAAGCCGCGAAACAGAAGCAGTGGTTGCAGACATGATGACACAAAATCCTGATTTGAAATTGACACGTGTTTCTGTGAGTGAAGCAGGGGCATCAGTTTATTCAGCGTCTGAATTGGCATCTGCTGAACTACCTGAATTAGACGTTTCTATTCGTGGTGCAGTATCCATTGCCCGTCGTTTACAAGATCCGCTTGCAGAACTGGTGAAAATTGATCCGAAATCCATTGGTGTAGGTCAATATCAACATGACGTGAACCAAGCGGGTTTAGCGAAAACGCTTGAAGCAGTGGTTGAAGACTGTGTGAACTCTGTAGGGGTTGATGTGAATATAGCATCAGCGGCAATTTTGGGTTATATCGCAGGTTTAAATAAATCCATCGCGCAGCAAATTGTAGAATACCGTAAAGAACATGGTCGTTTTGACAACCGTCAGGCATTGAAAAATGTACCACGTTTAGGCGAACGTACTTTTGAACAGGCGGCAGGTTTCTTACGTATTCAAGAAGGCTCTGAACCACTGGATGCTTCAGCTGTTCACCCTGAAAGTTATGCCTTGGTCAGCAAGATTGTTGCAGCCAAAGCGACTACAGTGAAAGATATGATTGGTAATTCTGAAATCATTCGCCAAGTGAGTGCAGAAGATTTTGCCGATGAAAAATTTGGTCTGCCGACAATTCAAGACGTACTCAGCGAGCTGGATAAACCGGGTCGTGATCCACGTCCAGAATTCCGTACGGCAAAATTCCGTGAAGACATTACTGAGGTATCACAATTGACTGAAGGCTTACAGCTTGAAGGTGTGATTACCAATGTCACTAACTTTGGTGCATTTGTGGATGTTGGTGTGCATCAAGACGGTTTAGTGCATATTTCTGAACTGGCGAATGAATTTGTTGCGGATCCACATAAAGTGGTGAAACCAGGTCAAATCGTACAAGTACGTGTATTACAAATAGATGCTGAGCGTAACCGTGTCAATTTGTCGATGCGTCCTGAAGGTTCAGAAGCGCCAGTAAAAGCACAGCGTCAACCACGCCGTGAGCAAAATGGTCAAACTGAACCACGTGGTGAACGTAAGCCGCAAGCGAAACGTCCGCAAAATGCACGTCCTCAAGGCGACCGTCCACAAGTGAAGAAACCACAATCGACTAAACCCCAAGAGCAAAAAATTGGTGGTTTAGGTGCGTTGTTATTACAAGCAGGGATTAAAGGTTCAAAGTAATCTTTAACTGCTAAAAGAAAACCTCCCTAATGGGAGGTTTTTTTATGCGAGTTTTGGCACGATCCAGCTACAAATAATCAGCATAATGCCCAAATGACCCAACTTACGGGTGATTTTTTCCAGTAATGAAACATGAACTGGGGGTTTTTGAGGCGTTGTTTTACTTTTGATTGCTGCAATTGACTTGTTGAAATGTAAAAATATGCCTAAATCGATACAAATGAGAATCGTACCGACATTACTGACGATTTCCATCAATTCATAATTTTGTTGATAAATAGAACTAGAGATTTGGTAGCCGAGAAACAGGGCAAAAGCAAAACAAGAAAATTGGAAAATAACAGCAGCAATGCGCATAAAAGTCTAAAAGAAAAAAGGATAGCTGTTTATAACATAAAAAAGCCAGTCTTATGACTGGCTTTCATTTGTCGCAATCTTACCAATGCTCGCCTGGGAATAGACGTGCATATGCTTTTTGCACCCAATTAAGTTTTTGTGAGTCCCCGATTGAAGCTGAAGAGCTTGGGAATAAGTTATAACCAATTGACATCAATTTATTATTGATATCTGGTGCAATTGAGTAGGTGATAGAAGCCAAACGACCTAGATGAGTCGCTACTTTCTTCGGACGTTTGACAATTGCATAAGCAATTAAGTCAGCTGCTTGTTCTGGCGATAACGTCGGTACGTACTTATAAATTTTAGTTGGTGCAATCATTGGTGTGCGTACCAATGGCATATAAACTGAAGTAATGGCAATTTTATGTGAGTGAACTTCTGCAGACAGACAACGGCTGAAAGCATCTAATGCGGCTTTAGAGGCAACATAGGCTGAAAAACGTGTTGCATTCGCCAATACACCAATCGAGCTGATGTTAATGATATGGCCATCACGACGAATCATCATTTGTGGCAGAATATTCATCACTAAACGTATTGCACCGAAGTAATTGAGCTGCATAGTTCGTTCAAAATCATGAAAACGATCGGAAGATTCATGCACCGCACGACGAATTGAACGTCCCGCGTTATTAATTAAAATATCAATATGATCAACAGATGCTAAAATTTGTTTAGATACGTCATCAATGGATTGCATATCATTTAAATCACATGGGAAAACGGATGCTTTTCCACCTTTAGCTTCAATTTCTGCTTTGACTTCGTCTAATGTGTCTTTGGTACGCGCGACCAATAAAACATGCGCACCTGCATCGGCAAGTTTATGTGCTGAAGTTAAGCCAATCCCGCTCGATGCTCCAGTGATTAAAACGACTTTACCGTTTACTTTATTCTGAAAAAGTTTCTCTAGTTTTGAATTCACTCTGTGGTTTCCTTATCTGCATAGAACAAAATTCTAGATTATGTTTTTTATAGTCGATTATTTGGCTCAAATGCTGAGGAGTCGAGCTGTTTCATGTGGCATGAAATAACCAATGTTTAAAAAAAATCTATAAATAAGTTGTTGAATTTATAAATGTAATTAGAGTAATTGCTCTATTATTGTTCACTCTGTCATTGGATTATTACATAGACATTCTGATTGGTGAAGAACATAAATGAAATTAAAGAGAAATAATATAAAAGTGAAAGGCTAAGAAACCTTCTTCCTGTCAGAAAGAAGGTTAAAAATATGCCGCAATGAGAAGTATTAAACTTGTGCCAGTGCTTGTGCTAAATCGGCAATTAAATCCTCAATGTGTTCAATACCGACCGATAAGCGAACCATATCAATACTGACACCCGCAGATTTCAACTCTTCTTCATTCAACTGACGATGGGTGGTCGTGGCTGGGTGGCAAGCTAAACTTTTGGCATCGCCAATATTGACTAAACGGGTAAATAATTGCAGCGCATCAATAAAACGTGTGCCGCCCGCTAAACCGTCTTGCACCCCAAAAGATAAGATTGCAGAGGGCTTGCCTTTGACATATTTTTGTGCCAAAGCATGCTGTGGGTGATCTTTTAGACCCGCATAGTTGACCCATTGTACTTTGGGATGTTGCTGTAAATATTCAGCCACTTTCTGCGCATTTTCAGTATGACGTTCCATACGCAAATTCAAGGTTTCTAAACCTTGCAGGATTAAAAATACGCTGAGTGGGCTAATGGCTGCACCGGTATTGCGTAAAGGCACTACACGGGCGCGTGCGATGTAAGCGGCTTCACCTAAGGCTTCAACGTAGTTCACGCCGTGGTAACTTGGATCAGGTGTATTCAACACTTTAAAACGCTCAGGATATTTACCCCACAGGAACTTGCCACTATCCACAATGGCACCGCCAATCGAGTTACCATGACCGCCAATATATTTGGTCAGTGAATGCACCACAATGTCTGCCCCATGTTCAAAAGGTTTGAGTAGGGCAGGTGTGGCAACGGTATTATCGACAATCACTGGTACGCCATATTCATGGGCAATTTTTGCAATGGCTTCTAAGTCGATAATATTACCCAGTGGATTGCCAATCGATTCGACAAAGACTAGTTTGGTTTTATCATCAATTAAGCCACGCAGCGCTTCTGGATCTTGATAGTCAAAGAAACGCACTTCAATGCCTTGTTTTGGTAAAGTATGCGCGAATAAGTTGTATGTACCACCATATAAGGTTGAAACAGAGGCAATATTGTCACCAGCTTCAGCAATGGTCTGAATAGAATAAGTAATTGCTGCCATACCTGAGGCTAAAGCCAAAGCTCCAATCCCACCTTCAAGCGCAGCCAAACGTTGTTCTAAAACAGCGGTGGTGGGGTTCATAATACGGGTATAGATATTGCCCTGAACCTTTAAATCAAATAAATCAGCCCCATGTTGTGTACTGTCAAAGGCATACGATGTGGTTTGATAAATAGGCACCGCCACCGCTTTTGTTGTTGGGTCTGGGCTATAGCCTGCATGAATGGCGAGCGTTTCATCTTTATAGGTCATGTTTACATCATCTGCGTGAGTTAAATATGGATCGAGTTTAGCATTCCTGTATATGAATCAAAGTGATATTTAAATGAAATTGTTATCTTAAATACTTATATCAATACTGTTTTTTCAAAATATGCTGAAAGAAATTAAGCAAGTCTGAATGTGTTTAAAAAATAAACATACCTCGAGTTGTAACATTCTATTGAAGATGCACGCTATGCCTTATTTTTTCGCTGCTTTCATCGTATAATGCCCCGAATATTTGTTCGCATAATGTTATTGAGATTGTGCGAATGTTGCTTTTTCTATAGAGGAGTCCTACGTGGCCCAATATATTTACACGATGAACCGTGTGTCGAAGATGGTTCCGCCTAAGCGCGAAATCTTAAAAGACATCTCTTTATCATTTTTCCCAGGTGCAAAAATTGGTGTACTTGGTTTAAACGGTGCAGGTAAATCTACCTTGCTTCGTATTATGGCTGGCGTAGATAAAGATTTCTCAGGTGAAGCACGTGCTCAACCGGGTATTAAAATCGGCTATCTTGAGCAAGAACCACCATTAGATCCAAATAAAGATGTTCGTGGTAACGTTGAAGATGGTTTGCGTGAACCGCTTGATGCTTTGGCGCGTTTGGACGAAGTATTTGCTGAATATGCTGCTGAAGATGCTGACTTTGATGCCCTTGCAAAAGAGCAAGAAAAATTAGAGTCGATCATTCATTCTTGGGATGCACATAACTTAAGCAACCAAATGGATCAAGCCGCAGCTGCATTGAACCTTCCTGCTTGGGATGCCGATGTAAACTTGCTTTCAGGTGGTGAACGTCGCCGTGTTGCACTGTGTCGTCTGCTTTTGTCTAAGCCAGACATGTTGCTTCTTGATGAACCGACCAACCATTTGGATGCAGAATCTGTCACTTGGTTAGAACGTTTCTTGAAAGACTTTGCCGGTACAATCGTGGCAATTACGCATGACCGTTATTTCTTGGATAACGTGGCCGAGTGGATTCTGGAGCTTGACCGTGGCATGGGTATTCCTTACCAAGGTAACTATACCAATTGGTTGGAACAGAAAAATGCCCGTTTAGAGCAAGAGAACAAGCAAGAAGAATCTTTTGCTAAAGCATTGAAAAAAGAACTTGAATGGGTTCGTTCAAATGCTAAAGGTCAGCAAAAGAAAAACAAAGCGCGTATGGAACGTTTTGAAGAGCTTAACTCTAAAGAATTCCAACAACGTAATGAAACTTCAGAAATCTATATTCCACCTGGCCCACGTTTGGGGAACAAGGTGGTAGATGTTGAAGGCATCAGTAAATCGTTTGATGGTCGTTTATTGTATGAGAACTTAACCTTCTCTGTTCCACCGACTGCGATTGTGGGTATTGTGGGGCCGAATGGTGCGGGTAAAACCACACTATTCCGTATGATGACAGGCGAACAACAACCAGATACCGGTACGGTAACATTGGGCGACTCGGTTAAAGTTGCTTATGTCGGTCAGTTGCGTGACACCTTAGATGATAAGAAAACGGTTTGGGAAGAAATTTCTGGCGGTTTAGATATCTTACGTATTGGTGATTACGAAATCGCATCGCGTGCCTATATCGGTCGTTTTAACTTCAAAGGTCAAGATCAGCAAAAACGTGTGGGTGAATTGTCAGGTGGTGAGCGTAACCGTTTACAACTTGCGAAAATCCTACAAATGGGCGCAAACGTTATCTTACTGGATGAGCCATCGAACGACTTGGATATCGAAACTTTACGTGCACTTGAGGATGCAATTCTTGTATTCCCAGGTACAGTGATGGTGGTATCGCATGACCGTTGGTTCCTAGACCGTATTGCAACGCACATCTTGTCATTTGAAAACGATCAACCTGAATTCTACGCGGGTAACTATGCTGAATATGAAGCATACCGTCAGTCACGTTTAGGTGATACTGGTGTACAAAAGCGTTCTAAATACAAAAAAATTGGCGGTTAATCTTCAGTTTTAAATTAAAAAACCAGCCTAAGGGCTGGTTTTTTTGTGGGCTATTCATCCTTTGTTTTATATATTAAGCAGCAGGCGTTTTAACCCCTAAGCTGATAATGGTGTAATACTGATTTTGGGGCGTGCTTTTACTGTCCATTTTTTCACTGACTTCCAGTAAATAGCTCCCTGCATTTGGAAAAGTGAGTGTCGCTGTTCCATTGGGATTTACAGCCACCGTTTGCGCCTGTTTATCGGTCGTCCCTTGCGCGCGAATCAGTACTTCTGCATGGGCAAGTGCTTTACCTGCTTTGTGTAATTGAATCTGAACAGGTTGCCCAGCCACAATTTCATTCGGGTGGGTTTGAAAGGTGACTTGAATCGGTGCTGGAGTCGCTGCAATTGGCGACGTGGTTTCTTTACTGATATAACTTTGAATGCTCCACTCGCGAATAGTGTCGATCTTCTTTGGTATTTTTCCTTTAAAGTCACTTGGAATAGCATAGTCACGTTCACTCAGTGCAGGGACTTTATCCGCAGCAACATCTGCAAAAATTTTCCACTGTTGATTATGTTTTACATACTGAATTGGATAAGACGTTTTACCATAAACCGTATAAGTACCTTTTTCAGCTAATTTGAGATCGAATGCAGTCACCGATTGCAACTGACTTTGCGCTTGAATACTGATTTGGCTCTGATTGGGTTGAGTCACGCTAAACTGAACATCTTTCAATGCATATTCAGCATTTAATGCTTCTTCTGCGTAGCCACTGAACATCGCAATTTGTGTATTTGCAGTCAGGTAACTTAAGGGTGCAATATAGGGTTCATGCGCTTGGCTATACGAGCAGGCGAGTAAAGCCAAAACTAAATATTTTTTCATCAGTAGCTTCCTGAATATTTCTTGTGCAGTTTCATGGGATAATGGAATTTCATGCAAGCAAGTATATCGAGGAATGGATTTAATTGATAATAGTAATGATTATCAATAATGAATTTAAGAGTAGAAGAATTGAAATTTAAAAAAAATCAATGAAACAATAAGAGGTGAGTAATGAGTAGCCCTCATGGACATGATCATAGTCATGCTGTTGTGACTGAAGACAATGCAAAAAAACTAACCTTTGCTCTGGCACTGACCACGACGTTTTTAATTGTTGAAGTAATTGCTGGTTTTATCACTCAAAGCTTGGCATTACTGTCTGATGCTGCACATATGTTTACTGACGCAGCAGCTTTGGCGATTGCGTTGGTGGCGATTAAAATTGGCAAACTTCCAGCAGATGATAAACGAACCTTTGGTTATCAGCGGTTCGAGATTTTAGCAGCGCTATTTAATGCCTCTATGCTGTTTGTGGTGGCGATGTATATTTTATATGAAGCTTATCAGCGCTTTTCACATCCGCCAGAAATCCAAAGCTTAGGCATGATGATTGTTGCAGCAATTGGCTTAGTCATTAACCTGATTTCAATGCGCATTTTATTTTCCAGTTCCAAAGATAGCCTAAATATTAAAGGGGCTTATCTAGAGGTTCTAAGTGATGCAGTTGGATCGGTTGGCGTGATTATTGGCGCAGTAGTGATTTATTTTACCCACTGGATGTGGGTCGATACTTTAATTGCGGTGCTGATTGGTTTTTGGGTGTTACCAAGAACATGGATTTTGCTTAAACAAAGTATCAATATTTTGCTTGAAGGTGTACCTGAAGAAATTGATATTGAAAAATTACGCAATGATCTTTTGAACTTACAAGATGTAGAAAGTATTCACCAACTTAAAGTTTGGGCAATTACCTCAAAAAATGTGCATTTGACTGTACATTTGTATGCACCTCAGGCAGATCATAATGTGCTTTATCGCGAGGCATTGGAAATATTAAGCCATGAGCATGGCATCACGGAAATGACACTACAGATTGAAAATGATGAATGTCTTGCACAGTCACATTGTCAGCCCAATAAAGGTCACAAGGAACATTTACATGATGAGCATTCACATCAGCACCTAGGTTGAACATGGGGCTGATGTGAAAATTGATTTTATTTTAAATTTCCCATTCGTGATCACATTCACGACATTTCCATTTCTTTTGTGATTGCATAAAACCTTGCATAGAAATTTTAAAATCGGGCAAATCACGATAAAATAGGAAGCCCAAAATTAAGCACAATATAAATACAACCACTGTTGCAGCTTGCAAGGTGGTTCCTGCACCATCACCAAAAATCCACATGGCAATACTGATTAGTACCAGCAGCAATAAGATGAAAATAGCAGAGATTAAAAAGACTAAGCTTTTAGGGACGACAGGTCGAGTCGTTGGTCCGTCAGCTTGTGCAACAGGTATAATTTTAGGGCTTTGGCATTTTGGGCAACGGTATTGCATTACAACTCCACAATTCTAATCTATGCTTTATTTTAATGCTAATGCAGCAGAAAGCAAAAATATACTTGGTATCATCATAGTATGAGTGGAATTTATATCGCAGAAGGGCTTAATTCGAACAGTCCTGTTGATATATTTTGTGTGATTGAAATATGTACTAGGGCGTGTCCTCATTTGAAGTATACATATTCATCACTTTAAATTATTCGACTAAAATAGCTGATCTCCCTGTCCAAATGAAGTTTTCGAACATGTCGCGTAGAGTCATAACTGATGAAATTTGGGTGAAAATCCAACAAACCATGCAATTTTATGGCTGCTACCGTTCACGCAATAGCAAAGACATTATGGAAGCCATCTTATGGAAACTTCGAACAGGTGCTCCTTGGCGTGATATTCCTAATGATTTTTGCCCATGGCAAACAGCATACAACCGCTTTAATCGTTGGGCCAGCAAAGGATTATGGGAGAATTTTTTTTAAATTACGAGGCATATTGGATACAGAATGGAGCTTAATTGACGGAAGCTACATTCGCGAGCATCAACATGCAAGTGGAGCTCGGCGTGGTGAAGCTAGAGCAATTGGAACATCAAGAAGTGTAGCGGCTACAAAGATTCACCTTGCTGTCGATGCGCATGGACATCTGACTGATTTTGAAATCACTGGGGGGGAAGTCCACGACAGTCAAGTTGCGAGTCAATTGATTGAGTTGGTCGGTGAAGCAGATTATTTGGTCGCAGATAAAGCTTATGATTCAGAGCAGATTCGTGAGGTCGCTCGGAAGAATAAGCTAATTCCTATTATTCCAAGAAAGTCTAATAGTAACAAACCCAATATAGAATTTGATCATAATCTTTATCGCTTAAGACATCTAGTTGAAAATGCGTTTGCCCACTGAAAGCATTTTCGTGGTATTGCAACTCGTTTTGATAAGTTAACTCGCAATTATAAGTCTATGTTATTCTTGGCTTGTTTGTTTATCTGGCACAAACCAAATAAGGAAACGCCCTAGATCTGGCTTTGAATATAGTTTTCGATACCCACTTTTTCAACCAAATCAAGTTGAGCTGTGGTCCAGTCCCAGTATGCTTCTTCTTTTTCTAAAATTTCTTGCAAAAGATCACGGGTCACATAATCCAGTTCTTGTTCCGCTAAGCTGACGGTTTTTTGTAATGTTTCAATATTTTCTTTGACTTTACGCACATCACAATTGAGCACTTCAATGGTGTGTTGACCAATATATAATTTACCTAAATGTTGTAAATTCGGTAAACCTTCTAAAAATAAAATACGTTCAATAATTTTATCTGCATGTTTCATTTGGTGGATCGATTCTTTGTATTCCGCAGAACCCAGTTGTTCGATTCCCCAGTCATTAAACATACGTGAATGGAGGAAATATTGGTTAATAGCGGTTAAATGGTGAAATAGCACCTGATTTAACTGATTAATTACATCACGATTGCCTTTCATGGGAAATACTCCATTAACAATTTCTGCCTTAACTATTTGTCAGGCAATCAAAAATTATTATTGCCATTATTTTAAACAAGAACAGAAATAATGGCGAGTAATTTATGGAACGGCAAATGAAAATCGCAATCAAGAGCAATTAAAGTGCTAATTCAGCATTAGAAAAGAAGAAAAAACCCGCTTAGAGTCATAAGCGGGGGAGGAGTGATCTTTCGATCATTAAAACAGTATTATTATAAGAATAGTACTTTAAGCAGCATAAGATAAACGGGCAGCCAGATCTGAAAGTTCATCACTAATAATTGCACGGGCTTCTGGTGCACAGCGACCACAACATGTCCCTAAATCAAGTAAATCGCGAATTTCACGATAGCTTTCAGCACCATTTGCTACGGCATCTTTAATATCTTGATCGGTGATACCACGACATAAACAAACGTACATTTGAGACTGGCCATAGGAGTGAAATGGGATAGGTGATATTATTGATAATTGTTATCGTTTGTCAATGTATTTCATTTGAAATAGTATTTATTTTAATTGGATTTTTGAATAAAAAAACACCACCTTATTGGTAGTGTTTGATAAAAATATTTAACGATATGATTTTTAAATATTAATAATGACAATGCCGTCCATTTCGACTAGAGCACCTTTAGGCAAACTTGCGACCCCTAATGCTGCGCGGGCAGGGTACGGCTGTGCAAAGTACTCACCCATAATCTGGTTTACCAGTTGGAAGTGTGAAAGATCAGTCATGAAAATGTTTAGTTTGGCAATATCAGCCAAAGAACCGCCTGCTGCTTCACAGACTGCTTTTAAATTATCAAATACGCGACGAATTTGTGCCTCAATACCTTCAACCAATTCCATACTATAGGGATCTAAACCAATTTGACCTGACAGGTACAGCGTATTTCCCACTAAAATTGCTTGAGAATAAGTACCAATTGCTGCAGGTGCATTTTCAGTATGGATGACTTGGCGGGACATTGATTTCTCCTTATATTATCTTCAAACATCATAGCGTATATCCATGAATTAAGGAGATATGATTGAATTAACTTGCTTTTGATGCTTCTGAAATATTAATCGGTTGAGCTAAACGGCTAATACGTGGAAAGCCAAAATGCATGCGTAAATCACGAATGATTTGTGCAATTTGCTTACGATTATGCACCACAATGTTGACGTAAGTTTTGCCTTCATGGTTGTGTACCATTTCTACACCCGTTTTTTCCTTGCGGCATTGATAGATGAGGTCAGAAATTTGTTCATCGTTCATGGCCATATCAATACTTAAATAGGCTGTAAAACTAATATCATTCGCACTATCAGAAGTCCAATGTAGTGGCATGATATTTTCTGGATGCAAATGTTGTTCATGTAAAAGGTTGTGGCAACGAGCACGATGTACGATTAAGCCGCGACGGGATAAATGCCCTTGAATCGGGTCACCAAGAACAGGGTTACAACAATGTGCATATTTGACATCAACGCCTTCCGTGCCTTGAATCAGGCGAGTGGAAGCTTGAGAGTCTATGTTTTGACCTTGTGCAAATAGATGGTTTGCAACCAATTGAGGCAGTAAGTCACCTACGGCAATTTGTTCAAATAATTGTTCTTGCGATTCAATATGCCGCCATTGCAAGATATCCAGCCAATCAGCATCGGTTAAATCTGTGACTGAACGATTAAAGAGTTTTAAGGCGCGGTTTAAGGCCTGTTGACCAACCAGTTGTTGCTCTTCAATATCCTGATCGCGCAAAATATTTTGAATCGCACGTCGGGCTTTTTGAGTATTAATAAAGCTGAGCCAATCTGGATTGGGTGTTGCTAAAACATCAGTAATAATTTCAACCACTTGTCCACTAATGAGTGGTGTTGAAAGTGGCTTAGTTTCACCATTTATTTTTGCGCCCACAGCATGGTTGCCTAAAAATAGACTGGCTGAATATGCAAAATCGACTGCTGTCGCGCCTTGTGGAAGTTCATGTAAATGACCCTGTGGGGTATAGACCCAAATTTTCTCTTGATGTAAATAATCTAAAAGGTCGCTAAACGTGGTCTTTGCACAGGCATCATCAATTAGGACGTTGAGATTTTGCATCGAGGCTTGAATGGCTGAACGACAAGCTTGGGGGGCATTTTCACCTAAAATTACACCGAAACGGGCTGCTTTACGCATTAGCTCAGTTTGAATGGTCAGTGATAAGGTGGTTTTTTCACCTTTTAAACGCATCATGAGTGATTGATTGCCGCCAGGAAGTGGACGACGAATATGATCTTCATAATGTAAGATTTGGAAGTTTTCACGCAAAATTTCTGCTAAACGGTCACAGTCCGCAATACTTTGTAAAATAATTTCAAAAGCATGACTGTGTGTAAGTTCCTGTAAATCAATATTATTTTTTACAAAGTAACGTAGTAATTCAATATTGTTATTTTTCTTTTTAATACGCCCAGAAATTTGATGTTGTTGCAGCAGTTCAGTTAGATTTTTTTCCCAAAGACTTTGATATTCACAGCGCTTAGGTTTGGTCTGTAATAGTGCTTCTTGCACATTATTAAACATATCTAAATCAAGATTTTGATAACACAGATGTTCTAAATTATCCGCCATTTCGTTCATACCGACGATACGTGCCATTGGAACAAAAATATCCGATGTTTCTTGTGCGATACGCATGCGTTTATCTGGACGTAATGAGCCCAAAGTGGTCATGTTGTGATAACGGTCTGCAAGTTTAATAATAATGACACGAGGATCTTGTAGCGTTGCTTGCAGAATTTTACGGAACGAGGCTGCCTTATTGTATTCTTTATCGCTGGAATGGCTAAGTTTGGTCACACCATCGACCAATTCGGCAACGGTACGGCCAAATTTTTCAGCAATGTCATCTTTGTTGAATTCTGTATCTTCTATCACATCATGTAATAGTGCAGCCATGAGGGTTTCAGCATCTAAGCGCATATGCGAAAGAATGCTACTGACTGCAATGGGGTGTAGAATATAAGGTTCACCACTTTTACGTGTCACGCCATCATGTGCAAGATCTGCATAATCGCAGGCCGCAAGCACGCGCTCGACATCGCTTGCATCTAAGTAAGCATCGATAATGATTTTGAGCTGTTGTCTGGCTTGGCTGACCTGTGGGCCTGGCATATAACACCTTTACTACTTAAGTTTCTACAATTTAAATCGCTAGATCTTTAATGAAAAACATATTGCATGACGTGTCAAATTTTTCATTCAAAAAAAAGCAAAAAAGATACCGTTGAAACAACGTATCTTTATACTTATGTTATAACGGTTATTGAGCAAATATAAAAGTTATCCAATAAAAAAAGCCTAGTTAAAAACTAGGCTTTCATAAGATTTTCTTTCTTATTGGAAAGAAAATCCATCTATACTCAAGTTGTTTGCAGAAAGTGCAAGGTCAAGGCTCGAGGTTTGATAGTCTTGATCACGTTGTTTCAAAATATCTTTCGATACATGACCCGCAGCAATTTCACGTAAAGATACTACAGTCGGTTTGTCGTTATCCCACTCTACAGTTGGTTCGACACCTTGACGTGCCAATTGACGCGCGCGCTTGCTTGCCACTAGTACAAGCTCAAAGCGGTTGTCTACATGGTCTAAACAATCTTCAACGGTTACGCGTGCCATAAGAATTCTCGTTTGAATATTAAATTTGAACAGACTGAGCAGTATAAAAGGCTTTGACTGTAGACTCAAGTTTTAATCACTACTCAATAGGCGTTATTAATTTTTGAATCAATTCTTGATGACGATTGGCTTGTTGTGACAAACGCAAACGATTGGCAATAATCACCGACTCTAAGTCGTGTAATGCCTTATTAAAGTCATCATTAATAATGAGATAGTCAAAGTTTAGATATTGTTGCATATCTTCAACCGCGCAGCTTAATCGGTGTTCAATCACTTCAACAGAGTCTGTGCCCCGATTTGACAAACGTTGACGTAAATCAAATTGGCTTGGCGGTAAAATGAAAATTTGTTGAGATTCAGGAAAAAGTTTACGAACTTGTTCTGCGCCTTGCCAATCAATTTCAAGTAAAACATCATGACCTTTAGCCAATTGTTGTTTTACCGTGGCTTGAGCTGTACCGTAATAGTTACTAAATACTTCAGCATATTCAATAAAACCACCTTGCTGTACTAAAGCAAGGAAATCTTCTTTTTGAGAAAAATGATAATGCACACCGTCGAGCTCACCTGGGCGTTGACCACGAGTTGTGTGTGAGACAGAAACGTGTAAATTATTCACACGCTCAAGTAGGGCTTTAACCAGAGATGTTTTGCCTGTTCCAGATGCAGCAGAAACGACAAACAAGAGACCCGACATGATATTTTTCCTGATATGATAAAATATCTTCTCTATTTTAGAGCAGACTATCGTCAAACTAAAGAGCTGATCGTAGTTTGTTTGCATTTATTTCAAATTATTCAGTTTAAATTCGAGTGAACATTGAGGGTCTTATGGAAATTGTATTGGCCAATCCACGTGGTTTTTGTGCAGGTGTCGACCGAGCAATTGCGATCGTTAATCGTGCACTTGAGTGTTTTAATCCGCCCATTTATGTGCGCCATGAAGTGGTACACAATAAGTTTGTAGTAGATGATTTACGTCAGCGTGGGGCAATTTTTGTTGATGAGCTGGATGAAGTTCCAGATGATAATATTGTAATTTTTAGTGCGCATGGTGTATCAAAAGCCGTACAAATTGAGGCAGAGCGCCGCGGTTTAAAAGTATTTGATGCAACTTGTCCATTGGTCACTAAAGTACATATTGAAGTGACGAAATATGCCCGTGAAGGTACGGAAGCGATTTTAATTGGTCATGAAGGCCACCCAGAAGTTGAAGGCACTATGGGGCAATATGATAAAAAAAAGGGTGGGGAAATTTATTTGGTTGAAGATGAAGCAGATGTCGCTGCATTAACCGTTAAAGATCCTGAAAAAGTGGCTTTTGTAACGCAAACCACATTGTCGATTGATGACACAGCCAAAGTCATTGATGCTTTACGGACGAAGTTTCCGCACATTCAAGGGCCACGGAAAGATGATATTTGCTATGCCACGCAAAATCGCCAAGATGCCGTACGTGATTTAGCCAATCAATGTGATGTGGTTTTAGTGGTAGGTTCACCAAATTCATCAAATTCAAATCGCTTGCGTGAACTTGCTGAACGTATGGGTAAGCAGGCTTATTTGGTTGATAATGCCGACCAACTAGATCAATCATGGTTTAATGAAGATACTAAAATTGGGGTCACTGCTGGCGCATCTGCACCCGAAATTTTAATCAAACAAGTCATACAGCGACTGCAGGATTGGGGTGCTAAAGCGCCAGAAGAACTGGCAGGACGTGAAGAAAATATTACATTTAGTTTGCCGAAAGAGTTACGTATCTCTGTAATTCAGGCATAACTGTTAAAGAGGTAACATTCTCTTTAAATTCTTAATTTGACAGGTAATTGTATTTTGGCAATTATCTGTTTTTTTATGCCTTTTATCCTTTATGTGTTTAGTTTGTAATTAAGTTAGGTATTATTTTTAATAGGGTAAAATTTTGTTATCTGGGGGGAGTATGCAGCAAACAAAAAAAAATCAAGGGTTCACCTTAATTGAGTTGATGGTGACCATTGCGGTAATGGCAATTATTGCAATGATGGCTGCGCCTTCTTTTGGGGACATGGTTTTAAGTCAAAATTTAAATAGAAGTGCTCAAGACTTAATACTTACTTTAAATGAGGCTCGTTCTAAAGCTGCTTTAGAACGCAGAAATATTGAGGTAAATTTATTCGTCGATGAACACAACTCCCTGCCTATAAATACACCAGGGATAGTAAATTGGAAGCCGAAAGGAAAAGCAATTCTACAATCTGCTACGTCTATTACTTTCGATATAACTGGAGTAGTTTCTGGAGCGAGTACGGATACGACATTTCAGATTTGTGATCAATCTGGCGGTGTGAAATCAAAAATAATAAGTATTTCTAAGATGGGGACTATTCAGCAGACGACAGAGGGGACTTGTTAGTGAAATCAATTATAAATCAGAAAGGTGTCGGCTTAGTTGAAATTCTTATAGCTCTATTAATATTGGCGATAGGTGTATTAGGTTTTGTTGCATTGCAATATCGAGCGGTAGAGGCGACGTCTGAAGCCAGTTCGCGCGTGCAGGCAATTAATATAGCGCGAGATTTAGCTGAAAGAATTCGTGTTAATCGTTTTGCTGTTACAGAATATCAATCTCAAATAGAAACTCCGGTAAATCAAAAAGCATATACAACAAATTGTTTTACATCTAATTGTTCTGAGACTGATCTTGCAGATTTTGACGTAGCCCAAGTAGCAAATAAGGCTGCATCTTTTGGCATGACTATAAATATTATGGACTGTCAGGGAAATAATAATAACCGTAACTGTGTATATGTAGCTTGGGGAGATTCAAGTGCTACTGATGGAACAGGAACTGGAGATTGTACGAATGGTAATGCCTACAATCAAACTTCAACCTGTGTAATCATGGAGGCATATTAAAATGATCAGACAATCAGGTTTTACTTTAGTTGAGCTGATGCTTTCTTTAACATTGGGTTTGATTATTACTGCAGCTGCAATTTTATTATTTTTAGCGAGTCAAAGAAGTTTGTCTATGCAGCAGGGTATGTCTGATATTCAAGGTAATGCAAATTTTGGCTTAAATTATTTAACGAAAGATATTCGGTTAGCAAACTTAAATAATCAGAAATCAATTTTAAATGATGAAACGGCATTTGGTGGAATAGCTCTTACCTCATCAGTAAATGCAACTAAAGATACAAAAACTGTCCCTGCTACGCCTTTAAGTAATTTTGTTAATACTATTGCAGGCAACACGGCTGCGGTAAATTTACTTTCAAGAAGTAATGGGATGCCTGCAGGTACAGCACCAGCTTGGTCTGGTGCATCGAATGTACAAATTAGTGGCTCTGATATATCAAGTGATCAACTGGTGATTCAATATATTCCGCAATATATTACAGATCAAAAAAATACGCCTACCAATACCAGTGATGATGTTTTATTTGGAGGCTTTGATTGTGAAGGTAATCGATTAGAATTTTTGTTAAATGATCCTAATTCGACAGAACCAGATCCAACAAAAAAAGCGCCATTTGGGCCACAAGTAATTGTTCAACGCTATTTTTTACGTGCGGATACCAACAATCAGCAAGCAGAACCGAATCAACCGCTAGCACTTGCTTGTGATTCAGGGTTTTATTCAACTACAGGTAATCCTACTGCTGTCACTAGATATGGCGATGCAGGCGAAATCATTATGAAACGGGTTGACCATTTTCGTGTGCTAATGGGCGTTCAGAATGATACTCAACATAGGTATATATCGATAAATGACTATATGGGACTAGCTATACCAAGACCACGAATAGTTTCGGTACAAATTGGATTGTTAACCCGCTCTTCTCAAAATGTCGGAAATGAGACTTTGATTAAAGATGACCAAGAGTTTGTAGTATTGGATCAAACTGTAAAAGTGAAAAAACCAGCTACAGCAACCAAATACGTGCGTCAAGTTATTTCACAAACAGTGGCCTTAAGAAATTCGATAGGGGAACGTGGAGAATGAGAAAAACTCAATCGGGAGCTGCCTTGATCGTTGTGCTTATTTTTCTTGTGGCCATTATGGTTATTGGGACAATTGCTATTCGTCAAAGTGTGGTGGGTTTAAGTATTGCAACAAATAGTCAGGTTCAGCAGCTACTAACTCAGAACTCAGATTCGGCATTTTTTAGTACCGAAGAGGTCAATAATTTAGCTCAAGCTTTGAGTGGAAGTGGGATGTTTGGTTATGTGAGTAATGTGAATGATAAGAATAAGGAGCTCGTTTTTTGTTATCGCGGAGATCAAACGAGCTTTTTTGATATTGCTCGAGCAAATATCATTGAATGGGAATCTGGAAAGTTTAAACCAACAAATAATAATTTTGGTATAGATGGATATTGTGATGCTAGTCAAAGTAGCAGTAACAACTGGTTTACAAGTGGGCGACGGGCGATTATGACTCAAGTTTCAGTCAAATTTTCAACAGTGGAAGAGCTTGATCCCTTTTACGACCGGACACGTACTACAGATAGTAAAACAGGGCAAGTTGAAGATACTAAACGCGTAAAAATATTTGCTGTATCTCTGATGCCTGCTATTTCAAATGTTCCTCGCGCGGACATTAATACTTGTCTTCAATCTCATATGAATGAGGTCACTGTACCTAGTGATACGACAAAACCAATAATTCCTTCAAGCACACCAGCTGTTAATAATCCTTTAACAAGTGTGACGGAGTGCTTAACCAGTTTAAATGTACCTTTCACGACTCAGGTGAGTGAGTACACCATTGCGCAGAACTTTATATAATGGGAAAAAGGGAAATGAAAACATTAAATAATAAAGTGAAGTTCAAAGAATATAGTCAAAATTTATTGGCTACGACGATTACTGCATTATGTACAGGCCTTATTGTTAGCAGTAGTGTTCAAGCTAGTGATATTGATATTTATCAGGAAGCAAAGTCGGGTGAAATTACACTCATGCTTATGCTTGATATTTCCGGAAGTATGGATACACGATCAATTAGTCCTGACTATGGGATTAGTAATAACTGTAATACAGATACTGCTCCAGGTGGTTATAGTCGTAATTATTGCTCTGTTAGTGTAAGCAGTGCCTCAGCAAAAGTAAAAAATCCAAAGACTGGATGTACGTTAGTTGGTACTTCGTATCGTTGTTATGATCGAATTTCAAGACTTAAAGATGGGGTTTTTGATCTCTTACAAGGAAATACGGCCAAAGGAATAACTCGACTTGATGATCAGAAGATCATTGGACTTTCCACTTTAGGGGTGTATACCAACACCGCCTATAATACAGGGCGTATCTTAGTACCAGCACGTGTGTTAGGGGCTGACGTTGGGAATCAAAAACAACGGGATATTCTATTAAGCTACGTTAAAGGACTTTCTGCATCCACAAATACACCAACAGCCCGTTCTTATGCTGAAACAGTGTCCTATTTAATGGGAACGACGACTGCATCTAGACAACGTACTGTTTCTGATATGCCTTATTATAGATCTTATGAGTATAGATCGAAGACCTCTAATTCTTGGGTGCAACATGTTAGCAAGTGTACAGCATGGAATTCGAGTTATTCGGCATGTAGTACCTGGAGTAGTTTTTCTAGTACGGAAAACTTACCCGTATTGAATGATTCTATTAGTAGCTCTGCGTGTACAATTAGTACCTCGGGCAATTATTATCAAAATAAAACTTGTTACGATTATTCAGGTATCATTGATATTCTTAATAATAATAGTGGTTTTAGTTATTCTTTGGATCCAACAAAAAATACGACTAAAACTTTATATGTACAGCCTTCTTCATTAAATCAAACAGATGATATTAAAAAGTGTAGTGGACAAGGTGTTTATGTATTAACAGATGGAGAGCCAACCCAAGATACTAGTTCCTTACCATTAATGCAGGGTGCATTAGGTGCCAAAGGTCAGAATTTTACTTGTGATGATAGTGGAAGTTGGGATTGCTTAAATAAATTGAGTTTGGCTTTGCTTGATCCAAGTGCTAATCCAGCAAATTTGAAATTGAGAACAGCAGTTGTAGGATTCGGAAGTAGCTTTAATGATGTCGCTTCTTATAGTAAAAGTTTAACTCAAGAACAAAATATTGCTAATCTAGGCGATATTAATACAAACGTAAAGAGAGCTGCTTATTGGGGAATTATTGGTGAAGGGGGATGGTACTCTGGTTCAAGTTCGCAGGATGTTGTTGATAGTGTTAATGAATTTATCAATAGTTTGAGTGCGGATATCCCTGCTGTTACTACAGGTTCTCCAACAGTACCTAGAGATAGTCTTAATCCATCAGTTTTGCAAAAAGTAGCTTATTATCCACAATTTCAACCAACCCCAGATAAAACTTATCAACTGTGGGCAGGGAACCTTAAAAAATACAATGTAATAGAGGGTTTATTAAAAGATAAAGGTGGTAATAAAATTGTCGATAGTAAAGGTCGTATCATTGATAACTATGATTTATGGGCTCCTGCTGTTGATGAAAGTGTTAAAGATGCCGATGAAACAACGTACGGGAGTACTAAGTTTTCATTAATGGGGGGGGTAAAGTCACAACTTAAATTACGCACTGATGCAAACACAGAAAATCGTAAGTTACTCACAAATCGCATAGCAAATGGTTCAGGAACGTCAGCAACTTTTGTTAATAACACCACTTTACGCCAAGTTAGAGTTGCAGATTTAACCGATGCGACTTATAAAAATGATTCGAATCGCGGTTACCTCATTAGTTTGTTAGGTTATGGTGTGGATGCCGTTAATCCAACAAATATTAATTTGACAACAGCACCAGAGTTGCGTCAGGTTGGTGCTGTTATGCATTCATCACCAATACTGGTTACAAACAAAGGTAAAATCACCTATAGCAATAACATTTTAGCTTCGACAAATCGTGAGGATTATGTTCTTTTTGGTACGACCCAAGGGCTTTTACATGTGGTTGATGCCACAACAGGTAAAGAAAAATTTGCATTTGTGCCGAATGAAATGGTTGAGAATCAAAAAGAGACTTTCTTAAAGTACGATAGTACAAGTGGTGGTTTGAGTAAGTTGTATTATGGTGTTGATGCTCCATGGGCAACTTATACTGAATATGTTGTTGATAGTTCAAGTAATTTGACAGTCGGTACTGGTCGAAACTCACAAGAAGGCAAACAGATTGCTTATGGTGGTTTGCGTATGGGGGGGCGTAGTTATTATGCTTTAGATCTGGCAAATATGAATAACCCTAAACTTCAGTTCCAAATTTCTCCAGCAGATAAAAAAGTGTATTACAACGGAAGTAGTAAAACCGTTGATGCTTTACAGTATATGGGTCAAAGTTGGTCCAAACCTGCAATTGCATGGGTAAAATGGGGTAAGAGCCGCAAACGTGTCATGTTTGTGGGTGGTGGATATGATGCAGGTGGTGATGACGGCGATGCTCGTACCAACGGTGTTAAAGGCCCATATGCAGGTTATGAAAGTGATACATATGATCAAACCAATGCAAAGGGTGGTGGTGTTTATATGTTCGATGCCGATAATGGCGACCTACTTTGGTGGGCGAGCAAAAATGCAACAACCAGTTCATCTTCAACAGACAGTGGTGTCATTGGGTTAAATGATGACAACTTAAAATATAGTGTGGTCAGTGAAATTCGTACTGAAGATAGGAATAGTGATGGCTTAGTCGATCATCTTTATTTTGGTGATTTAGGTGGTCAATTATTCCGTATTGATCTTAATAATAATGCAGCAACACTAGGGGTGTTTGCGAAGATCCCAAGAATGTTATTAAACTTAAACGCTGCCGCAAAAAGTCCAAGATTTTATGATATGCCTGGTTTTTCTATCTATGATTATGCGGGGAAAACTTTTGCTGCAATCTCTATTGGAACGGGTAATCGAAGTCAACCTTTAAAAGATTATACAGTAGGTACATCGGGTTATGATTATGATGCGGTTTATAATATTTACGATAAAGATGTGGCACGTAAAGATTTATATACGGCAACAACATTTACGAAGACATTGATAAGAGCAGATTTAGGCGAAATTACTCAAGACAATCGAAATGATGATACAACACTCGTCGCACCATATTCGGGTAATGGTTGGTTCTATCGTTTTAGGTCATCAGGTTCGAGTGCCAAGCTACAAAGTGCGAAAGTCTTTGCTACCCCGATTGTTTTGAATTCAAGAATGTTTGTTTCAACATTTGATGGGAGTAAGCCCGGTTTATCTGGAGATTGTGGTGCTGGGGTAAAAGGTGAAAGCTTCTTACAACAGTTCTGCATGCCTTATGGTCAGTGTGTTAAAGCTGATGGAGGTGGAGGAGGTGAAGATCCACCACCTCCATCAGAAGAATGTACATCACCAGATGGTTGTACAACAGGTCCAGGTATTCAAACGACAACTGTTGTTGATAATAAAGAATGTGATCCTACGGTTGAAAATTGTGGTGGTGGTGGTGGTGGTCCCAATAATAACTATTGTATCTCTACAGGAAATCGTGGATTAACGACAATATCGGGTATTATTTCGGCAGGCAGCAGTAAAATTTGTTTAGTGCCTCAGCGCTGGTATGAGTTTTCTGGTATTAGATAAGGATGATGAATGATAAATTTTAAAAAAAAGCATCCTGTATCTGGTTTTACACTCATTGAGTTAATGGTCGTGGTTGTAATAGTCGCAATTCTTGCGGCTATTGCAATCCCCAGTTATCAGGAATATATACGACGAACATTTGCTTCACAGGCTCAACAGGAGATCCAACAATTAGCAAATTTACTTGAAAAAAATAAAACACGTAATTTTAATTACTTGGGTTTTTCAACGACACCCGACCCACTTGTATTACCTAATGGTGCTACAGGCAGCGCCATTCAATATAGAGTTACTGTAAGAGATGGGGAGAATACAGGAAGAGCTCTTACCAGTAATGCAGCTTCGGGACAGAGTTGGGTAATTCGTGCTGAAAGTACAGATGCCAATAACTTTAGCTTTTTGATGACGAGTGCAGGTTTACGTTGTAAAAATAAAACAGTAGCAAATATCACTGCAACTAATATTACAGATGCTACCTGTGGAGCTGATATTACAGGGAGTGAAGAATGGTGAAAAATCTTAAAGGCTTCACTCTGATTGAATTGATGATCGTTGTAGCTATTATTGGTATTATTGCGATGTTTGCTTATCCTGCATATCAAGAATCAGTGCGTAAGACTAAGCGAATTGATGCACAAGCCTCTATAATACAAATTGCAGGGCAATTACAGCGTTATAAAATTGCAAATTTTACCTTTTTTAGAGTGGGAACAAGTACACCTATAATATTAGCTGATGTAGGAGTACCGTCCGTACTTCCAACATCGGCTTCACCATTATATGATCTAGCCTTAACAAATGTTACGGCAGGTACATGGACTTTAGTAGCTACTCCAAAATTAAGTACAACTCAATTTGGTGATGGTCATATAGTTCTGAATCATCGAGGTGAGCGTTGTTGGACAAAAGGTTCAGATAAAGGTGGTTCAACGTGTATTCCATCTGCAACCTCAAACTGGGACGGACGTTAAAATATAAATTCAAACTGTGGATAAATAAATTTTGATCTTCCTTTCATAGAAAATATAAAGTAAAATATCGCCCTCTATGAAAGGGGTTTGAAGTGTGTCGATGGTCGACACAGGGATAATCCGTAAAAATTATAAGGTTTTTATCATGGTTGTAATTCGTCTAGCACGCGGTGGTGCTAAAAAACGTCCGTTCTATCAAATTATTGTAACTGATAGCCGTAATGCACGTGACGGTCGTTTCATCGAACGTATCGGTTTCTTTAACCCCACAGCTCAAGGTCAAGCAGAAAAACTTCGTTTAGATGCTGATCGTTTTGCTCATTGGGTTTCTCAAGGCGCTCAACCGTCTGAACGTGTTGCTTCTTTAGCTGCTCAAGCTAAGAAAGCTACAGCTGCTGCATAATTTTTTGCGAATTAAGTAGTAGGAAAGCCCATGACACCAACACAGAATGTTCCCGAAGATCGTATTCAGATTGGACAGTTACGTTCAGCATATGGATTAAATGGGTGGCTCTGGGTCTATTCCAATACAGAACCTATGAGCAACATCTTTGACTATCTGCCTTGGTACATTGAAACCAAAGCAGGTTGGCAAACAGTAGATGTAAAACGTTGGAAGCCGCATGGCAAAGGCTTGGTTGTTTCGTTAAAAGATGTGAGCGATCGCACTGCAGCGGATGGCTTGGTTGGAACCAATGTTTGGATTTCAAAATCGCAACTTCCGAAAGCAGGAATGGATGAGTTTTACTGGACAGATTTGAAAGGCTTAACAGTGTTAGGTTTGGATGATAATGAACAAGAAGTAAATCTCGGAAAAATCCATGAAATGTTTGAGACAGGTGCCAATGATGTGATGGTGGTTCACGCAACACCAGACAGCATTGATGCTGAAGAGCGTATGATTCCATGGCATAAAGATGTGGTGCAACGAGTTGATCTAGAAGCTGGTCGTATTTACGTCAATTGGGGCGTAGATTATTAATCCTTTAAGGATGAACGCAGCAGGAAAATAGAGGAGTCTGCGATGTTTTTTGCAGTCATTACGCTTTTTCCTGAAATGTTTGAAGCGATTACAGCCTACGGTATTAGCGGGCGTGCAGCAAAACGTGAAATAGTACAAGTCACTTGTATTAATCCACGTGAATTTGCGACGGGCAACTACAAAAGAGTGGATGAACGTCCATTTGGTGGTGGTCCAGGTATGGTGATGATGGCAGAGCCTTTGGCAAAAGCAATTCATCATGCTAAAGAGCTTGCTTTGCAAGCGGGATGTGTTCAGGTTCCTGTGGTGTATATGTCTCCACAAGGGAAAACCTTAGACGAAGCTGCGGTACAACAGTTTGTTGAATATGACGGATTGATTGTATTGTGTGGACGTTATGAGGGTGTCGATGAACGTTTGATCCAGCAATATGTTGATCAGGAATGGTCAATTGGCGATTATGTTTTATCGGGCGGTGAACTGCCTGCGATGGTTTTATTGGACAGTATTATTCGGAGACTTCCGGGGACCATGTCTGATGAGCAATCGGCGATACAAGACTCATTTGTGGATGGTCTTTTAGATTGCCCACAATATACTAAGCCAGACCATTTTGAAGGTTTGGATGTTCCTGAAGTGTTAAAATCAGGACATCATGCCAATATTGATAAATGGCGGTTTTTGCAGCGTTATCAACGCACTTTGGAACGCCGACCTGAGTTGGTGGAAAAAGTTGAGTTGAGCAAGCAGCAAAAAAAATGGCTCAAAAATTTAAATACTTAAACTTTTATGAGTTTTAAGTATCTATGAATAGGCTCTTTATTGGTTCGACTTTGTTCGGCTGTAAAGGGAAAGATAAACGGGTCGATACGCGCTTTAGCCTCTGTCCCCAGCGGTACAGACCTCTTCTGTCCCGCACATTGGAGATTCCCACATGAGTGGTAAACATCCTTTAGTTCAAGTTATTGAAAATGCTCAATTAAAAACTGATCTTCCAGCTTTTGCACCTGGTGATACTGTAGTCGTTCAAGTAAAAGTAAAAGAAGGCGATCGTGAACGTCTTCAGGCTTTTGAAGGCGTTGTAATCGCAATCAAAAACCGTGGTTTGAACTCTGCGTTCACAGTACGTAAAATTTCTAGTGGTATTGGTGTTGAACGTGTTTTCCAAACGCATTCACCAATCGTTGCTGGTATCATTGTGAAACGTCGTGGTGACGTTCGCCGTGCTAAACTTTATTACCTACGCGAATTGTCTGGTAAAGCTGCACGTATCCGTGAAAAATTACCAGCTCGTAAAGTTAAAGCTTAATTTTAAGTTTTATACGAGTCAAAAAATGCGCCTTATGGCGCATTTTTTATGTCTTAAATATCGACCAAGTTTATAAGCCTTGCAGTTTTAAACGGTTGGCATGTTGACGGTAGACGTCTACTGGATCAGGTGCGAATAGAGCACGTAAACCTAAGACTTGATTGACTTCGTCTAAGTGATTCCAGTTATAGTTGTCGCGAATCGTTTTACCAAATTTAGCACTGCAACGTGAAACAAGACCGTCATTATCTTTGCCATTATTAATCAGCAAACTTGTCACCTTTAATGCTGAATCTGGATCAAGTAGATTGGTGATGGTGCCTACTCCAGCAAATGAGTAAAAGTACATCCCATTTTTCTGAGCAGCGCCTTCGCTACATGCAGTCGTTGGCATGCCTAATGGAAATTGAGTATTAAATTTGGCGGAGCCTGCAAGAGTTAAGCTGTTACCACCTGCCAAAGCATCATGTGGGAAGCTATTTGGGTCTAAACCTTGTGCCCAAGTAATGGCCTTAGAAACTAAGTTTACCGCGCCAACTAATGGTGCTTCAACCACTGTACCTTCGGCTTTTAAGATCAGGTCAGCCACAGAAGAGCCCGTATTGGGTGCACCGATAGCCGTTAATGAGGCAACTTTATTGGGAATCACACCTGCGACATAACGGATGGTGGGACCACCATGTGAGTGTCCGACCAAATTGACTTTAGCAGCACCGCTAATGGCGATAATTTCTTCAACTTGTTGAAGCAGTTGTTCACCACGAATTTCAGATGAGTTAAAAGGGGAAACACGTGTTGCCCAAACATTTCCACCATTACGCGCTAAGTCTGGCAAAATTTGATACCAGTAGTCGAGTCCAAATTGATCCGTACCCACAGTAATAAAGCCCCCCATACCATGATTAAATACAATCGGATATTTGGTTTTGGCATAACTTGATGTGAGGGATTTCACTTCAACTTGCTGAGCTTGAGTGGAGGCATGTGTGGTAGAAAATGTTGCAGCAAGCATTACGCTGGCAAACAATGGTCCATATTTCATAGTAGTTCCTCTATTTTTATTTTATTGCTGATTTTTATGACAATGTGTATTGTCAATACTGAGTATAAAGTCTAAGGCATTAAAAATAAGCAGAAGGTGATAGAAGGATTTTATAAGTGTAACGAGTTGATTCAAGGTTAAGTTCCTATATGTGCAAGTAGCACATATAGGAATCAGTATTATAAACCTTGTAGTTTTAAACGATTGGCATGTTGACGATACAGTGCAACCGGATCTTGTGCAAAGAGACCTTTGAGACCGAATAGCATATTTGCAAGATCGGTATGGTTTAAATTGTAGTTGTCACGAATAACTTGACCAATATGGCTACTACACCGTGCGACCATGCCATCATTGTCTTTATTACCATAAGACAGTGGACCTAACTGCATCAGGATGGTGTCAATATCGAGTAGATTAGTCGTTTGTGCTGCCCCCCCCCAAGAATAGTAATAAATACCATCCGCAACTTTAGCCCCACTTTTGTTACAGTCAGTCGCTAAAGCCGTTGTTGGGAAGCGTTGATTGAAATCTGCAGAACCTGCCTCAGACAATGATGCCATTGATGCATCAAAGTTGTATGGCATATCTGGATTTCCTTCGGCCCAAGAAATTAGCGGTGCAACAATATAGTCACCGAGAATATTAAAGAAGGTACGACTGCCTGTGTTACCTTGAATGTCATCTGCAACTTTCGAACCACGGAAAGTACCGCCTACACCTGTTACGGATGCTACATATTGAGGTTTTACTGCGGCAACATAACGGACTGTAGGACCACCGTGTGAGTGACCAATGAGGTTGACTTTATCTTTACCCGTCAGGGCACGTACTTCTTCAACCTGCGCAATTAATTGTTCCCCACGGAACTCTGTTGTATGTGCAGGGGAAAGTTGTGCAGCAAAGACATTCGCACCATTACGTGCCATATCTGGCAAAATTTGATACCAATAATCAATATTAAAACTATCATTGCCAATACGTGACCAACCTAACCAACCATGAGTCATTACAATTGGGTATTTGGTTTTCGCATAGTCAGATTTTACTGTTTCTTTAACCTGTAAAATTCCTTTTGCAGCTTGAGTTTCAGCAGTTAATCCCATAGAAAGGGTTGCCATCACGGCAAAGGTTACTGCTTTGGTTTTTGTCGTTAAAATTTTCATAACCGATCCTTTGTTAAATTTTTTTTAATACTTTTTGTATAGTGAAAGAAAAAATAATCCTCCTGTATTGATAAATTGTGTTTTTAAATTTCATGAATGACTTTGTTTCATATCATTATTTTCTTGTTGTTTAGCATATTTTTCATCCTAAAAAATAGTTTTAATTTATAAGTGCTTATTCAGAAAAAGGCAGTTTGCCACCTTGATCATGGATCGACTCAAAAGTACTCACCCGAAGTTGTTCTTCTGATTTATTGAAATGCTGTTGACGTAATTGTTGCACTGCTTTTTGTTTAGCGGTATCACTCATGCCACTTTTCATCACACTGTCGCGCTCATTCAGATAGCCATCGACCTTGTTTTTCCAATCACTGCGCTCTGTATCCAAAGTTTCTAAGCGTTGTGTGACTTCAGGTCCGACTAAATTGGTTCGCATTTGATGAATCTCTTCAGCAGAACCACCACGCGCTTTAATGTCTGCGGTGAGCTTTCTTAAATCTTCGAGTTTATTGAGTTGCTGTAAGTTTTCTTTCCAGTCTTCAGGGAGTTGATTGAATAAATTTTTTAATTTTTCTGCCTTTTGTGCTTCAGTTAAGTTTTTGTCATCCAGAACGGTCATGCGATTTAACGTGTATTCATGGTAAATATCTTCAGTGCCAAATAAGCCGTCAATTTCGTAGTTCGAGAAAAGTTGTTGACGTAAATTTTTCATATTGGCAAATATGCTTTGATAATATTTGGGATCTTCTTTATCAATATTGGGTGCTGGTAAATGACCGAGTTTTTCACGGTAATCCATATAGCGATTCCATAAATCTAAAATTTGTGCTCGGGCAGGCTCTTGATAGCTTTGCTCAATATAAGTCTTAAAGTCAGCTTTAATTTGCTTGAGGTCTTTTTCACCATATTGAGTAATAAAGTATTCAAAACAGTTACGTGTTTGTTCATTTACAATTAAACGATTGGTGTGATCTAAGCGCAACTGACAGTTAATTTCAGTGTCTTGCTGGCTTTTACTCACAAGATTCTGACCCCGAATTGATTCTGTTGTATTGTTTTCTGTGGATAAATTCCCTTGTGTAGTAATGGTTTGTGCTGAATTTGTTTGGTCTGCACTGGATTGAGAGGGTGCTAACCAAAATAATACTGCGCCGATACACAACACAATAAGAGCCAAAATGACCCAGAGTTTATATTTCTGCATTTCCTATGCAACCTTCTATTTCTGTTTTTATTAGTCTAAAAATAGAGTCCAATTTGACATTAAATCAGTAAATGAAGCGTAGAAAAGTTGTAAATACTGACAAGCGGTTGTTACCATGTCATTCGTTTGAACTTGCTTGATCTTCGCTATGAAAAAGACTTCACCTAAAATTCAACGCCGTCATCTGAGTGGTGTTTTTTTACTTAATAAGCCTTTGGGTATTAGTTCTAATGCAGCATTGCAGAGAGTCCGTTGGTTATACCGAGCCCAAAAAGGTGGACACACCGGTGCTTTAGACCCTTTAGCTTCGGGTTTGTTGCCAATTTGTTTAGGTGAAGCGACTAAATTTTCACATTATTTATTGGATTCAACCAAGCGCTATCAAACCACCATTTATTTGGGGCATAGTACAACTACGGGTGATGTTGAAGGTGATATTTTGTTCGAGCAAGCTGTTCCTGAGCTGACTCAAGCAAAAATTGAACAGGTTTTGGCCACCTTTGTGGGGAATATTCAGCAAGTTCCACCGATGTACTCTGCCTTAAAAAAAGAAGGCCGTCCGTTGTATGAGTTGGCGCGTAAAGGTATTGAAATTGAACGTGAAGCACGTCCAATTACCATTGAGGCGATTGAATTATTATCTTTTACTGAAAATAGCCTGACTTTAGATGTAACTTGCTCTAAAGGAACGTATATTCGTGTATTGGGTGAAGATATTGCCAAAGCCTTAAATACTTTTGGGCATTTAATTTATTTGCACCGCATTAAAACAGGGCAATTTGACCTGATTCCAAGCTATACCATTGAATATTTAGAAAGCTTAACTGAATTTGAACGTGATGCTTTGTTATTACCTGCGTTTGCGCCTGTCGATCATTTTACTCGAGTGCAAGTTCCTGAAGGGCGTGCTGAATATTTTAGTCGTGGTATGGAAAGTAATATTGAGCATGCAGCAGAAACTGAAGTTTTGGTTTTTGATGGCGAGAAATGTTTAGGTCTGGCCGAAATTACTGATAAAAAGCGTTTAGTACCGAAACGTGTTTTAAATCTCTAATTATTCTTTAATCATTTTGTAGGAAAGCGATAAAGCCATATGGACATTGAGATTATCATTAGCCTGATTTTTTTTGCATTCTGTGCTGGTGCAATAGATGCGGCGGTGGGCGGTGGTGGTTTAATCCAAATTCCAGCATTAATGAATACTTTCCCCCATATGGCAACGGCAATTTTGTTTGGTACTAATAAATTAGCATCGATTTGTGGTACGGCATCGGCTGCATTCTCCTATTTTCGCCGAGTAAAACTTGCGTGGAAATTACTGGCTGTAATTGCTGTGGCTGCTTTTATTAGTTCCTTTGCTGGAGCAGCTTGCGTCGCCATGATTCCGCAATCGGTTCTGAGACCCTTTGTGTTGTTTATGCTGATTGTGATTGCCATTTATACTTTTATGAAAAAGCAATTTGGGCAAGTCCATTTTCAGCAAAGTGTTACCACTAAAACATTAGTCTTGGCGGGTGTAGGTGGTTTAGTCATTGGTTTTTACGACGGCATTTTTGGCCCTGGTACGGGTAGTTTCTTTATTTTTTATTTTATTCGCTATTTAAAAGTCGATTTTTTACATGCTTCAGCATTGTCTAAAATTGGCAATTTTATGACCAATTTTGCCGCGTTAAGTTTCTTTATTCCAACGGGTCATGTGCTGTTTAGTTTAGGCTTAATGATGGCTGTAGCCAATGTTGCAGGTTCATTGATTGGGGTGAAAATGGCGTTAAAATACGGTAGTGGTTTTATTCGTATTTTATTTTTGATTTTGGTTTCAGTGCTGATTCTTCGCTTAAGTTATCAAATGCTTTTCGCAAGTTAATAGTAAAATGCACAAAAATTAACAGTGTCTTTGCGTATTGCTGCTTAAAAATAAGAGTCCCATATGGGGCTTATTCCTATATCTGTTGGTCACGATCATATAGCCCATAGCCAAAGGTGATTAGTATCATGAATATATTTGAAGCACTACGTAAAAGTCATGAAAAACAAAGAGATTTATCTGAGAAATTAATAAAAACATCTGGTGACAGCAAAGAGCGTCGGGAGCTATTTGAGTTACTCAAAAATGAACTTTTTGCCCATGCAGTAGGAGAAGATCGCTATTTTTATATTCCTTTAATGATGACTGATTCAGGTTTAAACATTACTCGACATGCATTATCTGAACATCATAAAATGGATGAATTGCTTGAGCGGCTCACTGAAACGGAGTTTAGCAATCCCAGTTGGCTTATGATTGCGAAGAAGCTGTGTGATACAGTACACCATCATTTAAAGGAAGAAGAACATAGTTTTTTCCAGCAAGCAGGTAAAATACTCTCTGCCGAGCAGAAAGAAAGCCTCGCTCAGCAATATTTAGCTGAATATAAGAAGTATAAAAAGGCAGAAAAAGACAGTTTGACTTGATGTTGTATAAAATTCAAAGAGGGGGGGAGCCCTCTTTGATTTGGTTTTTAACTGCTTTGAGGATTAGTTTTCTGACCTGATCGAAAGGTCACCCCAACCGAAGCGATCATAATACAAAGTAGCGCAACACTTTGTAGCAGGCTAATGTGTTCCTTTAATAATAACCAACCTGCTAAAGCACCCAGTGCAGGCGATAAACTTGAAAGTGTGCCATAACGCAGTTTACTTAAGCGTTTCAGTGCCATCAGATCCAGCGCATAAGGAATAGCCGTGGCCAATAGTGCAATCATTAAAGCCTGAGGCCAATATTGAAATTGCACCAATGCTGTTGGATTATGTACCACACTGATCGGTAACATTACTATCGCGGATAGGACGATGGCGATGCTGAGCGCATGCATACCTATATTCTGTCGTACAACACGTTGCCCAAAATAAATGTATATTGCCCAGCAGACACCTGCACCCACTGCAAAAGCTGCACCTAAATAGGAGAAGTTATGTTGATTGGCATCTTGCCAAGGAACCATCAGCGCCACACCTAAAATGGCTAAGCCAACCCAGATGTAATCACTTTTTTGCTTAATGGAAAGTAATGCCAGAGTCAGCGGTCCTAAAAACTCCAGACCTACAGCAATGCCTTGTGGTAATTTACCCAGAGAAGCATAAAACAGTACATTCATCAAACAGACTGAACCACTATAAAATAATAAGTCTTTCCATCTTAGATAGGGTAAACGTTTGATAATTTTCCAAGAACGAAACATCAGTACAATCAAAATAGCAGCAAAACACAGACGAAGGGTCACGACGGTCAGTGGGTCGAGGACTTCAATCAGTTGTTTGGCAAATGAGGCACTGATCTGATACGCCACCATGGATAAAACCATGTATAACACAGCAGTAAGTTGAGTATTGGACATATGCTCCGCGCTACAACCGGTTAAGGTAATCAGTTTGAGAAAGTGTTCCTATTATAGCAATTATGAAAAGAAGCAGTGATTGGCTATTTTCATAAAAATAATAATGATTAAATGAATGGCGCTCTAAACTTCTGATTCAGAATCAAAATATGAGAATGGCTACTATTTTTTATTGCTGTAATTTGGCTTCTATTTTTTGCTTGGCTTGATGCGTGGTATAGGTACAACCCACTGAGGCAGCAATGATGATCATCAGCGCTAACCACTGTGTCCAGAGCAATTGCTCATGTAAAAAGATAAAACCTGAAAGAGCTGCAATGGCAGGTTCTAAACTGGTCAATGTACCAAAAATAAAAGGACTTAAACTTCGCAGTGCTATCATTTCTAAAGAAAATGGCAATGCACTCGCCAGTATGGCCAAGGCAATAAAATAGATGAAATTTGAAGGTTCAAAAACGCTGCTTGGAATTCCTGAAAAGAGTGCAACGGGCATTAAGCACAGCATGCCAATAAACATCCCTAAGCACACAGTATGATTGCCTGAAATCCCTGAAGGTTTCTGCCCAAAGATAATATACATTGCCCAACATGCACCCGCAGCTAAGGCAAAGGCAATGCCAATCGGGTCTAGACTTTGTGAAGTTTGATCGAATGGAAACAGTAAAACCAAGCCTAAAATGGCCAGTCCAACCCAAATGAAATCGTATCTTTGCCGCGCATAATACAGAGCCACACCAAGTGGGCCAATAAACTCAAAAGAAACGGCAATCCCAAGGGGGAGGCGTTCAATCGACAAATAGAACATGGCATTCATACCCGCTAGAGCAATGCCATAGCTGCTAATGGCACGCCAGTTCACCTGTCTAAAATTGATATGCCAAATTTTAAAAATCACGGCCAAAATAAGTGAGCCTAATAATAGGCGCATGACTGAAACGGTCAGTACAGGAAACTGACCGAACAGGATTTTGGCAAGCGAGCCACTGCTTTGCATACTGATCATGGCAATAAACAATAAAATTAAAGCTTGAGCATGTGGCGTATTTTTAAAATTAGGCATTCATTTCTATAACTAAATTTGTTTCGATTGTTCGAATAAAGGGAGATTCACAATAAGCGGTAAAATGACTGAAAACTTTTGAAAATAAAGTGTGAGGACAGTATCTTACATTCGGATGATTACATGTCTATTTGCCACAAACAACTGTAATTAGTGTAATTGTAAAGTTTTTATTTTCTTAAACTCTATTTTTAGATGCCCAAAATCAAAAAACCACAGCACGGATGCTGTGGTTTTGCGTTCTAAATTAAATTAGAACAATACGCGAACTCGGATTGTACCTTCAACTTCGTTTAGGGTATCCAAAGCTTCTTTAGAAGCAGTTGCGTCAACGTCCATCACTAAGTAACCAACGTCACCTTTGGTCATTAATGATTGACCCGAGATGTTGATGCCGTGTTCAGCAAACAAGTTGTTGATTTTAGAAAGAACGCCAGGAATATTTTTGTGAATGTGTAGTAAGCGGTGTTTACCTTCAGTCAACGGCAAAGCAATTTCTGGGAAGTTCACTGCAGATAAAGTCATGCCTTTATCTGAGTAAGCAACAAATTTCTCTGCCACTTCTAAACCGATGTTTGCTTGCGCTTCCATGGTAGAACCACCCACGTGAGGGGTTAAAATCACGTTGTCTAAGCCACGTAGTGGAGAAACAAATTCTTCACCGTTTGCTTTAGGTTCTTTCGGGAATACGTCAATTGCTGCACCGGCAATGTGACCTGATTTAATCGCATCAGCAAGATCTTCAATGATTACACATGTACCACGTGCAGCATTAATGAAGATAGAACCTTCTTTCATTTCAGCAAATTGTTTTTTGCCAAAGAAATTACGGGTAGATGGTACGTCTGGTACGTGTAATGATACAACGTCAGCATTGGCAAGAAGTTCAGCCATAGAACCGACTTGACGTGCATTACCCATAGGTAATTTCGTCACTGCATCATAGTAAATAACATGCATCCCCAAGCTTTCAGCAAGAACTGAAAGTTGAGAACCGATTGAGCCGTAACCCACGATACCTAAAGTTTTGCCACGTGTTTCGAACGAACCAACTGCAGATTTGTTCCAACCACCACGGTGCGTTGAAGCAGATTTCGCAGGAACACCGCGAAGTAAAAGGATTGCTTCAGCAAGTACCAGTTCAGCCACTGAACGTGTATTTGAATATGGTGCGTTAAAGACTGGAATACCACGAATCATGGCAGCATTCAGATTAACTTGGTTGGTACCAATACAAAAACAGCCAACAGCGATAAGCTTGTTGGCTGCTTCAAATACTTCTTCAGTCAGCTGAGTACGTGAACGAATACCGATGAAGTGAGCATCTTTAACCGCTTCTTTCAACGCTTCACCTTCAAGCGCAGTTTTACGGGAATCGATGTTGGTGTATCCAGCAGCATTTAATGTGTCGATTGCGTTTTGGTGAACGCCTTCTAACAACAAGAAACGAATTTTATCTTTAGGTAGAGAAAGATGTTGGCTCATTACGGCTCCGCTACAAAGGCCAAATTTAGTCGCGATATGATAACATACGAGAAGGGTCTATATACATTTCCTTTATGACGCAGAGGATCGGTATTTTGGCAATATATATACTATGAAATTCAGATTTTGGTCTAACTAAAACTGTGATTTGTAGGCTAGATTGTCAAAATGCTTATTTCCGCAGGGTTTCAGTAAAAATGTCTTATAATGCTGTGCAGTGAAAATCACCATAGTCATGCTATTGGTTTTGTGTTCATGCCCAGTCTAAGACAACATTCTTGTTTAAAATTTTCACAAATGAATGATCTATAGGCCATCCACCACTTGTATATTTCTTGCTAGGTCTGCAAACGATGAATGCTCCAGTCGCTTTAACACCTGAGTTATTAACCCAATTGACAGCTATTGTCGGTGAAAACCGCATTAAAACCGATGCGGACAGCCTCCAAAATTGGGGGCGTGATCATACGAAGCACTTCGATCCAAATCCATCGGTTATCGTTTTTCCATCGAGCACAGAACAAGTGCAAGCGATTGTTAAACTCGCGAATCAATTTGATGTTGCGATTACACCATCAGGTGGTCGTACGGGTTTATCTGCGGGTGCTGTGGCAGCCAATGGTGAAATTGTCGTTAGCATGGACAAAATGAACCAAATTCTTGAGTTCTTCCCTGCAGACCGTATGGTACGTGTACAAGCGGGTGTGGTGACTGAACAATTGCAAAACTATGCTGAACAACAGGGTATGTATTATCCAGTCGATTTTGCATCTTCGGGTTCGTCACAAATTGGCGGCAACATTGGTACTAATGCTGGCGGTATTAAAGTCATTAAATACGGCATGACGCGTAACTGGGTACTGGGTTTAACCGTCGTGACGGGTAAAGGCGATGTACTACGCTTGAACAAAGGCATGATTAAAAATGCCACAGGTTATGCGTTACAACATTTATTCATTGGCGGTGAAGGCACTTT
>NZ_NEGC01000010.1 GCF_002135335.1 Acinetobacter sp. ANC 4470 | reverse complement strand
CAGATAAGAATAATAAGATCAGATACAGGGAATGTGAGGTACGACAGGAGTTATACCAACGCATCAAATATGTAAAAAAGCCCAACAGGATGTTGGGCTTTTTTATTATCTGCTTTTAAGATTATCAACTAGATCTTCTGTTAGAAAATATGAGTGTTAGGCAACAGAATTATTGATTTTATTAAAAACTTTGAGAAAATCGATTTGCTCAATATTGACATTAAAAACTGATTTCAGCGTAGATTGATAATCTTCAATAGTGACTAGCTCTTTTTTAGTTGAGCCTAACTTACCATGTGTTCTTAACACATTATTATTTAATGAGGTTTTTTCATTATTCTTGATAATCGAGAACATCAAATTCTGGGTAAATACCGACTTTGGCGACGTCGAAACATACCAATTCGCTAAAATTAGATCAGACTCAGCAACTGCTTGCTCTGGATTAAAAGCATACACATTCATCCATATTTCTTTCACATAAGCTTGCAACATAAATTTCATTCCTGTTAAAGCAAACTCAGGAATATCTGTATCTTTCACATCAATCAAACGAAATTTTTCTAATGGTGTTTGTTGCACTGCATTAACTTCATTTAACGATAAAACACCTGCTGGCGTCATTCCACCAAATCCAGGGTCATATAAATACAAGATTCCATCAATTTTGACGATCGTCACTAAATGGGTTCGAGTTGGCGCCATCTCGACCTTCATATTTTGATAATAAACTCTTCCTAGTAGGTTGAATGTTTCAAAACCAAGCTCATTCAAAACAATTTTTGTCAGTGTGCTTTGTTCTAAGCAATAGCCTTCACGACCTTGATCTAAGAGTTTATCGGCAATGACTTGAGGATCTAATAAAACTTCATCCCCTAGAAATGGAGCTAAATTTCCAAATGGAATATTCTGAACATGTAAGGATAAAAGTTCTTGAAGATTTTCCAAGGTTGGGGAAAACTCCCGATTGAATCCAATCTTTTTTAGATAGCGCTGAGAAATAGATAGATTCAAAGTCATAGTTATTACCAAATTAATAATTTTAAATACTTTAATATCATATTTTTATAACAGCACTTTTGACAATCACTTTTGTAAATAATTTCCAACCCATTTAACATAAAATCTCTTATGCGAAATCAAATTTGATTCAAATAGTTATTCGACACCTTTACATAATTCTGTGCTGAATAAGGTAAAAATTCCAATTCTTTTTCTGTTAGCGGGCGGACTTGTTGTACGGGGCTTCCAATATACAAATAACCACTTTTTAAAATTTTACGTGGTGGCACTAAGCTGCCTGCGCCAATCATTACATCATCTTCAATAATCACATCATCTAAAACAATGGTATTGATGCCAATTAAAACTCGATTACCCACAGTACAACCATGTAAAGTCACATGATGACCAATGGTGACATCTTCACCAATAATCAGCGGTGAACCATTGGGTTTAGCTGCATTTTTATGGCTAACATGCAACATGGCATGGTCTTGTACATTAGAGTTTTTGCCGATTTTGATATAATTGACATCACCGCGAATCACGGCAAAAGGCCAAACCGAAACATTTTCAGCCAAAGATACTTCGCCAATGACGACGGAAAGATCATCAATATAACAAGTAGCGTCAATTTTAGGATGCTGATCTAAATAAGGGCGAATATTCTTTTTCATGATGATAAGTCAATATTGAAGGGCTACAGGAATTATAAAATAAAAAAGCACTCATACCGAAGTAGGAGTGCTTTATCTTTAGTTTAAGGCTTAATAAGATTATTAGGACTTAATTAAAATAAATTACTAAAGAATTGTTTGATATGGTCAAGCATTTTTGCAAAGAAACCTGCTTCTTCAACATCTTGAAGTGCAACGAGGGGTTTTTCTGAAATAACTTTACCATCTAGGCTAGCGACAAACTTACCAACCACTTGTCCTTTTTTCAGCGGAGCCGTAAGTTTGGGTTGCACAACCAATTGAGTTTTGATGGCATTGGCTTGACCTTTTGGCAAGGTAACATTGAAGTTTTCAGCTAAGCCAATTTTCACGTCATTTTCTTTACCGTACCAAACTTTAGCTTTAGCTAAAACTTGATTTGCAGGCTGTACTTTTACCGTTTCAAAGTTTGCATAACCCCATGCTAAAATTTCACGAGTTTGTGATGCGCGCTCGTTCATGCTTGGCGCACCAAAAATCACTGAAATTAAACGCAGTGGACCGCGTTTAGCGGAAGTGGTTAAACAGAAACCAGCTTCATCTGTATGACCTGTTTTTAAACCATCTACACTTGGGTCGGTATAAAGCAAGGCATTACGATTACCTTGTTTAATCCCATTAAAAGAAAATTCTTTTTCAGAGTAGATTGGGTAATACTTTGAGCTGTCATGAATGATGTGTTGCGCAAGAGTCGCCATATCTTTTGCAGTCGAGTAGTGACCTTCGGCAGGCATACCTGTTGAATTGACAAAACTGGTATTTTTCATGCCAATACGTTTTGCTTCTTCATTCATCATGTGAGCAAAAGTACCTTCATTACCTGCAATATGTTCTGCCATGGCTTTAGAAGCATCATTACCTGATTGGATGATAATCCCACGCAGCATTTCTAATGCTGTTGCAGTACCGTTGAGTGGTACATACATACATGATTCCGTGCTACTACCACGACACCATGCAGATTCGTTCATACGAACTTTTTCATCTTCCGTCAGGTCACCACTCAACAACTTTTGTTCGATGATATAACTGGTCATCATTTTAGTCATTGAAGCAGGTGCTAATTTTTCATTTTCATTTTTTGATGCGAGAATTTGCCCTGTCTCATAGTCCATCAAAACATAAGATTTATTATTGAGTTCTGGAGGTACAGATAAGACAGTTGCTGCGTAAGTAAAACTTGGTAATAGTAATAGTGCAGCAAGGACGCTTTTGTGGGTCATTCTAGGTGGTTCCAGTATCTTGATATAAGCACAAAGTGCTAGCATTTTAGGATAAAGCTAGACCGACTTCTACGGGGAAATCGGCTTATTTTAAAAGTATTGTAACCAATTTGTATCAATTATTGTATGTCGTCAATTCTTGGCAAATTTGTTTATTTTTAACATCACCTGCTTTTTTCGCATCAGACTTTGCTTCAGCTAAAATATTTTTGAAGCTTTTCTGCTGACTTAGCTTTTCAAGTGCTTTTACTGGGTTTTGTTCTTCTGGTAAATATTCTTGTGCAAGTTTTGCATAACCTTTTTTAAATTGATCATTTTCTTTGATTAAACTTGGGCAGACTTCTGATAAAACATAAATGGCAGCAAGTTCTTGTTGGGTGATTTTTTGAGTTGGGGTAACTTCAATATTTTCATCTTGTTGCGTAGCTGCATGGGTAACAGAAAGGGTCATGAGCGCAGTGGTTAAAAGACTTAAAGAAAGAGATTTGAACATAGATAATTTCATTTAAGCAGACCTAAATTATTTAAAAACAGAACAATATAATAAGCTTAACTGTATTTTTGTTAATTGTAAGTGCACAAATGTATCGAAGCTGTTGAAAAAACATGCTTATTCAATGTAATTCAAGTATCGAAGTTAAAAAATAGGGCATAAAGATTAATATTCTTTATACCCGTATATAAGATGTTTAATCTATTTAAGCTTACGCATTATGTTCGTAATTTACCACATCATCACAAACTGATTTTTGTTCATCTGGACTGGTTTCTTTAGCAGCTTGACGTGCTTCATTAAGAATTGATTTATATTCAGTGTCAGATTGAATATTAGCATAAGTTGCAGATTTATCTGAATAATCTTGTAGGTAAGACTGAATCAGTTGTTGAGTGTTTTGATCAAATTTTGCATTTTTACCAATGATTGCAGGGCATACTTCAATCATGACTTGAGCTGAAGCAATATCTTCTTTAACCATGGTGTTGGCTTCAGCTGGTGTTAAACCCTCATTAGCTAAAACGGCTTGTGATAATAGCGCTGCAACGCCTAAGCTGAATAAGCCACGAAATGAGATCATTTTAATCATTTTTGAGTCACATATTTTGAATGGATGTCGGGCGTTAAATATATATAATTCTTTATATAATTCAATAAAATGTTCTTACCAGTCATTTTTAACCATTACGAGATTTTTTAAGTGAATATATTAATTGCCAACGATGATGGTGTTTTTGCTCCAGGTATTCAAGCGCTTGCGCATGCTTTAGCTCCACTGGGTCGTGTGGTTATTGTTGCGCCTGAAAGTGAGCGTAGTGGTTTTTCCAGTGCCTTAACTTTAGATCGCCCATTACGTCCTATTCAAATTTCATCTGATGTTTGGGCTGTGAATGGAACGCCAGCAGATTGTGTATATCTATCCATGAATGGTTTATTCGACTTTGAATTCGATTTGGTGGTCAGTGGAATTAATAGTGGTGCTAATCTAGGTGATGATGTTCTTTACTCTGGAACAGTAGGTGCAGCCTTTGAAGGTCGCTTAATGAAACAACCTGCAATTGCAGTCTCGATGGCAGGACAAAATGTTCGTTCCTACGAGCATCCCAAAGATTATGCTCTTGCTGCCCCATGGGTACATGATTTTATTGCCGCCGGTTTACCTGTGTTACCACCACGTCATATTTTTAATGTGAATATTCCAGATGTACCCGTATTACAAGGCGCAAAAATTACCTATCAGGGTAGACGCAGACAATCAAAACCGATTACCAGCCATGTAGACCCACGTGGTCGTCAAGTTTATTGGATTGGTTTGTCTGGTGAGGCCGTGGCTGAACCACAAAAAGGCTTAACTGAAATAGAGTCAGATTTTTTTGCAGTAGCGAATGGTTTTGTGAGTATCACACCGATTCAAATGGATGCTACAAATTATGAAATTTTGAATACATTACAGGCGCAATTTTCCAAATAGTGCTGAGTAGTGTTATAACTTTGTGAAAATGCAGAGCTGAAATTATTTTTCACATACTTTTTTGCTAATCTTAGCGCAAACCAATAAATACATTTGTATGTAGAGAGGAAGATTAATGCACTTGGTGTCACAATATCGCTTATTTGCTGTGCCTTCAGCCTTGTTGAAAACCATAGTGTTGTCTACGGCTGTTATTTCCACCATAATTTTGAGTGGCTGCGCTTCAAAGCCACAAGTTAATAATGTAACGCGTTATGCAACAGCACCAGACTATTACACTGTTCGATCTGGAGATACCTTAAGTGGGATTGCTGCACGGTATGGTTTAGGTTATGTCAGTGTTGCTGAAATGAATGATATCGCATTGCCGTATCGTATTTATGTGGGGCAATCTTTACGTTTAAAAAATTCGGCACGTCGTACCACATCAACACAGGCGGTCACCCAAACTGCACCGATTCAACGTCAAACAGTGCAACTACCAACGACCCCAGCTAAACCTGTGGCGGCTAATATCCCAACAGCTCCAGTATCATCCTCTAAAATATCGGCTTTACGTTGGGTGAAACCAAGCAATGGCTCAGTCATCCAAAACTTTAATTTAGCCAATAATATTAAAGGAATTCGCTATGCGGGGAATATCGGTGATGCTATTTATGCAGCAGCCGATGGGCAAGTGGTTTATGCGGCAGATGGCTTGAAAGAATATGGTAATTTGATTTTGATTAAACATATTAATGGTTATATTTCAGCCTATGCACATAACAGTAAAATGAATGTGAAAAGTGGAGATAATGTAACTGCAGGTCAAAAAATTGCAGAAATGGGGGCGTCGGGTACAAACCGTACAATGCTGGAATTTCAAGTGCGTTTAGATGGTAAGCCAATTGATCCAACTAAGGTTTTACCTATTAATTAAATAAATTAATACAATGCATAAATTTCACCGTATAATACAATGAGTTGCTTTTATCAAAAGATAAAGCATCTCATAAGTTTTAGAGGGGAATTTATGTTAGATCAACTTCGAGCAATGGGTGTATTTGCTTGTGTTGTAGAGAAAAATTCGTTCAGTGGTGCAGCCCGTGGTTTGGGTATTACTACCAGTGCTGTAAGTCAGCAAATTCGTTCTTTAGAACAAGAGATGGAAGTGATACTTTTACATCGTTCTACCAGAAAGTTGAGTTTGACTGAAGCTGGACAAGCTTTTTTCCACAGCTGCCAAGAGATGCTCGCTGCTGCAGAGCGCGGAAAAATCAGAATTAATGAGTTGCGTGATGATCTTGTAGGCGATTTGCGTATTGCCACGACACCAGAGTTGGCTGCAAATCATGTCATTCCAGCATTATCACATTGGATGTCGGCTCACCGTGGTTTAGCAGTTCATATAGAAGCAGATAATCAATATATTGACCTCATTGATGGTCGTATAGATATTGCATTGCGAATGAGTTCAAAAATTGAAGATAGTAATTTGCATATTGTGCCGCTTGCTCGTGTTGAGCAGGTTTTGGTTGCATCACCAAGTTATTTGAATCAATCAGCGCCAATTTCACGTCCTGAAGATTTAAAAAATCATGATTTAATTCCAATTAATGTAATGAAAAATTATCAAAGTTTTTCATTTAAACATGGAGTAACAAGTGAAATTATTAATTTAGACATGAGATCTCGATTGACCTCAAATAATGTTTTGGTTGCCAAAGCGTTGTGTAAACAAGGGCATGGTATCGCTCGAATTTTATATTTAGACGTGCAAAAAGATTTAATCAGTGGTGCTTTAGTTGAAGTGTTACCAGAGTGGAACTTACCCAGTTTTACTTTGTATGCCATTATTTCAAAATGTGAACAACAGCCAATGAAAATTCATCGTTGTCTAGAAGCATTAAAACAATATTTCTGCCAATTATCTGGTGGTAGAATCTATCAAGATGCTTCATAAAAGCAAATAAGTATTAAAAAAAGCCGCTAATAGCGGCTTTTCGTATTCTTAGATTGCATATTTAATGATGTAAAAACTTAAGCTAAAAATGCTTTAATCATTTTCACAAGTCGTGCAATGAGTTGATCTGCCTGTTCTTGAGTGATGTTCAAAGTGGGTAGTAGACGAACAACGGAACCCGCTGTGACATTGATAATCAGATGATATTCATCGCGTGCAATATTCACCAACTCAGCACAGGTTTTTGGTAATTCAATACCAATCATTAAACCAAAACCACGTACTGTCACATTTTGATCGACTAACTGTTGCTTCAGTTGATCAACAATATAAGCACCCATTTTTGCAGCATTTTCAACAAGGTGTTCTTTTTGAATCAGATCAATAACTGTATAAACAACACGTGAACCCAATGCCGTTCCGCTGTAGGTTGAACCATGATTGCCCGCAGTCAGTACACCAACACCACGACCTTGGGTCATCACTGCACCAATCGGAAAGCCATTACCCAAACCTTTTGCTGTGGTTAAAACATCTGGAACGATGTCAGTGTGTTGATAAGCAAAATATTTACCAGTACGACCATTACCTGTTTGAACTTCATCAAGCATCATTAACCAGTTATGCTGGTTACAGATTTGACGAATTTCATCTAGGTAGCTAAAACCTTGAGGTGCGGTATTGACACCGCCTTCACCTTGAATAGGTTCAACAAAAATAGCCACAATGTCAGGATGATTAATAGCCGCTTCTTGAATGGCTTCCATATCACCAAAAGGTACGCGAATAAAACCTTCAACCAGCGGACCAAAACCTTCTTGAACTTTTTTATTGCCCGTTGCAGAAAGAGTTGCCATAGTACGACCATGGAAAGAATGGTCCGCAACAATAATTTTAGGATTGGCAATGCCTTGCATAGAGCCAAATTTACGTGCAATTTTAATTGCACCTTCATTTGATTCTGCACCACTGTTGGAGAAGAAAATTTCTTCCATACCTGAAACTTCAGCAAGTTTTTGCGCCGCAGCAGTTTGCCATGGCACTTCAAATAAGTTGCTGGTGTGAATAAGTGTTGCAGCTTGGTCAGCAATGGCTTCAGCAATAACAGGATGGGCATGACCGAGACCACAAACGGCAATACCTGTGAGTGCATCAAAATATTCAGTGCCATCTTCTGTATAAAGATAAGAACCTCGACCGCGTACAAAGCTGATCGGCTGACGGCCAAATACTGGCATCAAATGTGAAGGTTGATCAGGTTGCACGGGCGCAAGGGTAATGTTATTCATGACTAACTCTTATCTGTTAGGTGGGAAAATAAAAGTTTATATAAGCAAAATCTACCCAAGAATAAAAGCCTTATTAGAAATAAAAATGGAAATATTGCTTTAGTCATACTGTTTTGCTAAGTTTTGGGTATAATGCGAGGCAGATGAGTTGAGGATTTATCAATGACTGAACAAGCACGCGATACTGAAGCGTTAATTCGTGACCAAATTGCTAAACATGCAGTACTTCTTTATATGAAAGGTACTCCACAATTCCCACAATGTGGTTTTTCTGCACGTGCGGTAGAAGCACTCAGTCAAATTGGTCGTCCATTTGCTTATGTAAACATTTTGGAAAACCAAGACATTCGCGCAATGTTACCGCAAATCGCAAATTGGCCTACATTTCCACAATTGTGGATCAATGGCGAATTAATCGGTGGTAGTGATATCATGCTGGATATGTTCCAAAAAGGTGAATTAAAATCTTTAGTAGAACAATATAGCCCAGCAGCTGAAGCTTAATTCAGTTGTTGTAAAGCATAAAAAAAGCGCCTTGTGGCGCTTTTTTTATGGGTGCTTTTTAAGAAGTAGATGACTCCACTTCTGGCGCAGCAGTAACCGTGTTTTCAGATTCGACAGCTTCAGCAGGAGTCGGCTGTTTTTTAGCTTTTTCTTTGTTCTTTTTTTGGGCCTTTTTCTTTTTTTTAGCTTTTTTCGACACTTCTTCAAACGCTGCACCATCTTCAATGGCTTGCCAATATTCAAGTTGTGCCATCACCGCAGCATAAATTGAATTTTTGCTATAGCGACCTTTTTTATTTAAGGTGCCGACAGGACGAGCCATTAAAATTTCTAAGGCTTGATCAATCGTTTGAATGGCATGAATATGGAACTGACCTTTTTCTACCGCTTCAATCACATCATGGCGTAACATTAAATGTTGCATATTTTGGCGTGGAATAATCACACCTTGTTTACCTGTTAAGCCTTGAAGTTTACATGCATCAAAAAATCCTTCGATTTTCGCATTTACTCCACCAATCGGTTGAACTTGACCAAGTTGATTCATTGAGCCTGTAATGGCCCAAGATTGGTCGATGGGTAGTTGGCTAATGGCAGAGAGTAATGCAGAAAGTTCAGCCACCGTTGCACTGTCACCATCGACTTGACCATAGCTTTGTTCAAAGGCGAGGGCAGCAGAAAAATGCAAGGTTTGTTCACGACCAAAGTGTGCTTTTAAGAAACTCGACATCAGTAACACACCTTTGGCATGTAATGAACCGCCCAGCTCTACACTACGTTCAATATCCAGAATATCGCCACCACCTTGATAAACTGATGCCGTTAAACGTGAAGGTAGACCAAACTCAACATCTGCATAGTGAATGACCGAAAGCGCATTTATTTGACCTAAACGATGTCCTCTGGTTTCAATCAACTGTGTACCACGAGACAAATCTTCCCAATATAATTCACGTAAATATCCTAAGCGATATTTACGGTGATCTAGGGCCGTATTGATATGCTTATCTGAAACGGTTTTATCATCCGCTTTGAGTGCATGATGGTGTGCTTCACGAATCAAATCGCCTAAAGTTAAAGCATGTAATGACAATGAGCTTTGATCTTCGGCTTGACGACTGGAATCAGTCAGTAATGCAGCTAAAGCAGAACGGTCGAAAGGCAAGAGTTTGTCTGATTGCACATAGTCGGCAATCAATTGCATATAAGCCTGCTCATTAGTGTCATTACGTTGTAATGTATCTGTAAAGTCAGCACGGATTTTAAATACGCTACCGAGTTCTGGTTCAACTTCTAAAATTTCGTAATAAACTTCAGGCTCCGCAAGTAAAACCACCTTTAAATTCAATGGAATAGATTCTGGTTCAATTGAAATGCTACCAGTCAAAGTGAGCATGTGTTCCAGTGAGGATAGTTTTAATTGCCCAGACTTTAATGCACGTTTTAAACCTTGCCATGCATACGGTTGTTCAAGCAGTTGCTCCGCTTCGAGCATTAAAAAGCCGCCATTGGCTTTATGTAATGTCCCCGGGCGAATGAGGGTGAAATCTGTGATGATGGTCCCATTTTGAGTCAATTGTTCCACATGACCCAATAAATTATAGTGAGTTGGGAAGTCTTCAAAAATAACCGGTGCACCAGAATTCGGTTTGTGCGAAACAATAATATTGGCTTGATAACGCGCTGGAACACGACTAAATACCCCTGGGGTAAAGTCATCTTCTTCTTGTTCAAGTACGATTTCGACATTATTAATAATGTCTTCAGCATAATATTTTAAATAGTCTTTTAAGCCTTCAACTTCAGCAAATTTATTCAAAATCTGCTCAATACGTGGCATAACCACTTGTTTTGCAATATCACGATTTAAAATTTGTACTTTATCGCGTGCATCATCTTCTAAATCACCCAAATGTAAACCTAAGCGTTCTAGCTTTTTGTCCATGTAACGCATATTGGCTGAAATTTCAGCCCGTTCTTTGCTATTTAATGCATTAATTTGCTCAGTGGTCATTTCTTCAGGTGAATCATTAATAAAATGTACTGGAACAAAGCAATGTTCTTCATTACGTGTAATCAATTTTAAATCAAGCGCTGCACCTTCTTTGGTTAGCTCAATCAGTGCGATTTGTTGTTCATCGCCAGTGTGTTGGCGAATGAGTTCGATTCGATTGTGATAAATTTCAGCGGTAAAACGACGTTCTAACTGTTTTAAGATGGTTTTCCATGCTTGGTGCAGCAAAGTTTGAAATTTTGCTGCTTGCCCTGAAGGAAGCTCTAATGCAATCGGCTGACGGGGAAGTTTAAAGTTATAAACATAGACCCAATCATTTGGCGTAGGCATGGTTTTAGCATGTTGTTGTAATAAACGCTTAACCATGGTGCGTTTACCCAAGCCAGCAGTACCCACAGCAAAAATGTTATAGCCTGAATAAGGTAATGCAATCCCTGCTTCTACAGAGGCACGTGCACGATCTTGCCCTAAAAAGTTATTGAGCGGTTTAAGTCGGCGAGTTGACGCAGGAATTTTTTCAAAATTAGGAATATGCGTCAGTTGTTCAGATTTTAGTTGGGTTTTTTCTAAGGTGCTTTGTATTTCTGCTCGTTCAAATGCTGAAGTTAAAATATTTTGGCTTGGTTGTTCATTGTTGCTGATAATATTGGTAGATAAAGAAGCGTTCATTTGCTCGAGTCTTTGGGTCACTGTTAAATCCAAAACGAAATATTGCGATAGAGATTTAAAGGTATACAGGTTTGTTTGAAAAATTCAAGCAGACATGATGCTTTAATCGATAAAATAAAATAATGATTTCATAAATATTGTTGAAACCTAGCGCATTACGCGTTTGAATAGCGACATTGAGTTTTTCAGAACATAATAAATCAATGACAACACAATCTACTGGATGGAAATCGGCCTTTACTGCATTTCTAGATCGCCGTGCGCTTATTATGCTGTTTTTGGGTTTTTCGGCAGGTATTCCAATATTACTTATTTTTTCGAGTTTATCTTTATGGCTTGGAGAAGCAGGAATTGATAAAAGTGCAGTCACATTTTTTAGCTGGGCTGCACTGGGTTATTCCTTCAAGTTTGTTTGGGCACCATTAATTGATGAATTACCTGTACCTATACTGACAAAAATATTAGGGCGACGTCGTGCATGGTTGCTCATTGCTCAAGTGCTGATTATCTGTGCCATTTGTATCATGGCATTTTCTAACCCAGCTTTGGGTCAAAGTTATTTATATCAAATGGCAGTAGGTGCGGTGTTGCTCGGTTTTTCTGCGGCAACGCAAGATATTGTCATTGATGCTTACCGTATTGAACTGGCTGAAACACAAATGCAGACGGTGCTTGCCTCGACTTATAATGCAGGTTATCGCATTGGGATGATTGTGGCGGGAGCAGGAGCGTTATTTTTGGCAGCATCCTTGGGGACAGCGAAAGGTAACTATATCTACAGTGCATGGAAAATCACCTATTTAGCCATGGCCGCTGTGATGTTGGTGGGCATTATCACCACATTGGTGATTCGTGAACCACAAGTCAATCGCATCTATAAAGATTATAAACGTACCGATTATTATCGTTTGGTCGCGGTATTTTTTGTGGCTGTAATGAGTTTTGTCCTGAGCTATATTTTCTCTGGAACTTTAACTGAAGCCCTTAAATCACAATTTGAAATTTCAGATTCTTTCCTACTTTTTTGCTTTGAAGCATTACGTTTTATTGGCTCTGCTGCTGTTGCATTATTGGCTGGTTCATTACTGGTGAAAATGGGCGCTGTAAATAAGCAAATGGCATTTGAAACTTGGGTTAATCCCGTTGCAGATTTCTTTAGGCGTTATGGCGTTAAACTGGCATTGGTCTTATTGTTATTGATTGGTTTTTACCGCATTTCTGACATTATTGCGGGGGTCATTTCAAATGTGTTCTATCAAGATCTGAACTTTAGCAAAGAACAAATTGCCGAAGCCGTTAAAATTTATGGGGTGATTTTTAGTTTGCTGGGTGGTTTTTTAGGTGGCTTACTTGCACAGCGTATCAATATTATGAAGTTAATGTTTGTCGGTGCTGTATTGGCCAGCTCAACCAATCTTATTTTTATCGGGTTGGTAAAATCAGGGCAGCAGCTCAATGATGTGAATGTCACAATCGGTCAACATCGTTATCAGGTGCAGTCTGATGAAGTGGGATATTGGAAGCTAAAAGTACCGAGTCAGGTATTAGCACAAGCCAATGAAGTGCAGGTCACTGCACAATATCAAGATGCTTCGCAAAAATCAGCAGTTACTACTTTGCCATATTTAAAGCTTGCTGATCAGCAATTCAGTATGCAAATTTTACCTGTGACGAGTGACAATGTAATTACGTTGTCTGAGCGAAATAATAGTTTAGTGGTTCGTGGTCAATATGTTGGACCGACATTAGCTGAATCACAAAAAATTATCTTAAAATTAGATGATCAAAGTTTTGATGCTAATCTAGATAAAACAGGTGTATTTAGTGCGGCAATTCCAGCAGAGACTTTAGTGAATTCTGCTTCAAAGCAGCTCATCGCGGAAGTTGTTGAAAATAATAGCACTCTTTCAAGCACCCAGCACAACTATGCGACTAATATGAATTTAACGACAGCCAAAAATTTAGATCTTAATATTGATCCTTTGCCTGCTGTAAACCCTCAATCTGCCGATGAAGTGGAAATTACAGGCAAGGTGATTAAACCTTATAGCTCTTTGTGGTTATATTTCGCCATCATTGTGGATAATTTGGCTTCAGGACTTGCTGGCGCAGCATTCATTGCATTTTTATCCAGTTTAACCAGTGTGTCATTTACGGCCGTGCAATATGCCATTTTTAGCTCACTTATGACCTTAACTCCTAAGATTTTAGGCGGGTATTCGGGGACTATAGTGAGCAATATTGGTTATCCGAATTTCTTCCTCATGACTGCCTTAATTGGGATTCCAATTTTAGTTTTAGTGGTGTGGGTGGCTAAATTATTAAAAGAGCATTCAAGTCGTCAAATTTGAACGAGTGAATGGTTGTGAGATGAGGATTGTATAATTACGCACCGTTCTCATTTAAAAGCCTATTTTATCTTATTGATGAAATAGGATTTTTAAATTTTATAATGTGATTGAAATGTAGGAATAAGTATTTATAGTGATCTTTTTTATTTAAAAATAAATATATTTATCAGCTAGTTATGTTATGTTATGTTGTGTTTGTTTGTTTGTTTGTTTGTTTGTTTGTTTGTTTGTTTGTTTGTTTGTTTGTTTGTTTGTTTGTTTGTTTGTTTGTTTGTTTGTTTGTTTGTTTGTTTGTTTGTTTGTTTGTTTGTTTGTTTGTTTGTTTGTTTGTTTGTTTGAGTTGAGTTTTTATTGGGGATCAGGATGAATAAGCAGTTTTCTGCTTTAAGTTTAGCTATCGTATTGGCATTATCGGGGTGTGGGGGCGGTGGCGGCTCCGATAATGGTAACTCAGCTTTAGGGAGTGAAACTGCACCAAAGTCACCTTCTGAAAATAACAATGATCAATCCACATTATTAAAAAACTCGTACAGCCGATGGTGCATCTAAACTAGATCAAAATACATTTGGTTTAGAAGCATGGAATCCACGTGCAATTGCAAGAGATGGCGATGTGCTGTATATCGCCAATAGCAATGAAAAATCTAAAATTTTACGTTATGACTTAAAAAATAAAAAAGTTCTCACTGCCATTGATCCTGAAAAGGTCACTGGTATTTTAAAACAGTGGAATACCTTAAATGATGTGAGTATTTATAAAAGTCGTCTGTACGTTTCATCTTTCCCATCAAGTTGTGTTGATGTTTTTGATATCAGTACTGGTATGCCACAATTTATTATGGCTTTAGGTACAGGGCAATGGTCGGGCGATGTGATCAATTGTGCATACTCATTCTGTTGCAACTAATGATCAATACATATTTTCAGCGGATATGGAAAATCGTATTAATGTCTGGTCACAAAGTCAGGTTGTTGCAGAGAAGAGTTTAAAAGCACGTAAATATGCACGTTTGTCATTGCCAAAATGTGAGCGTAGTTGTGTGGTGCGTTTGGAAACAGTAGGGAATTTGCTTTATGCCAATCTGAGTAATGGCAATACATTTGTTTATGATGTGAGCAATTTACAACAAGGTGCTTCTGATGTTGCATCAACGCGCCAACAAGCAGGTATCGCTTCAGTGACGCATCTTGCCAGTGATGGCTTGCTTTATGCGTTGCGTAGCGCTGGTGCAATTGAAATTTATGCGATAGATCAGTTGGCGACAATCAGCAATGTTTTGCCGACAGCAATCGATAGCGTGAAATCTTATCGTACGCAAGGTCAAGATCAATTGCAGAGTTTAACTCAAACTTCTGATCTTTCCGTGTATGAAAATAATGTCTAGAGTTTGGTCAATAACAAAGTCATCAGCATGCCTTTTCGTACCTTGCAGCAACGACAAACTTCTGCTGTAGTCAATCCATTACAGTTACAACAGGCGCAAAAAGTCAGCAGTTATAAGATAGATGTTGCAAGACGGTGAAAGTTGGGAAATATTGACCAATATTAATCAACGTCATGTAATTATGAATGAGATTCTTTCAGCGCAGCCCAATCGTGAAACGATACAGCTATAAAGTTATAGTGCTATACCAATAACAGACTTAGAGATTCGAGCAAGGCTCAAAGGTACTGAGCAATGGGTGGTGTTGGCTAAACTAGATCAATTGGATGCATTTTCAAATGTTTCTTTAAAATTGAAAATTAATAATGATTCACGATTTAACTTTGTTGATGGCTCAGGTTCAATTCAATTGGCAGGTTTGAGTCAGTTTAATCAACTGCCTGTGGATATCTTTGATCTTAAAGTCACATCTCAAACGGATAGGCACGTTCAAAAATTATCAAAAATCAAAGCCAAGTGGAACATTTACTTCGGAACATACGATCAGGATAAAGACTCTAAATGGCGTCGTATAACGCCACTGTATGCTCGTGAATAGGTCATCATGATGACTAATTTTGCTTACACCTTGAGCAGTTCTGAGTTTAAACACCTATGGTTTAATCATAAAAAAGTGATGGGACATGATTTTTTTGGTAATGATGGAATGATTGAGGGAACAAACGGTTTCTTTAAAGAGGCTGATTATACCCGTGTATATCAAGATATTTTCAACCGAGGCGGAATCTCACTTGGAATCACCAGTATGGGGGGCTTGGTGGTGGTGCTATTTTAGGTGTCGATCCTTGGATTTATATGGTCATTATCGCTAGTCTGGTTTAGGCATTGTTGCGCATGAGTTGGAACATCACTGGGGTAGTCATAGCAGTGCTTGATCAAATGGTGGATATGGATTCCAACCTATGATAGATAACCTTCATTTCTACCTACAACATCAAAAGGATTTGCCATATTTAGATCCAAATGTAAATAAACTTCATTTGGCGAATACTGCAGATTTGTATGGTGGTATTTCTGCAAATATTGTTGGTAAAGCACCAAATAGCGCACCATGGAATAAAATTGATCAATACTTTGCAGATTATCCATTAAAAAAATAGTCATTAAGTGAATTAAAAAGTAGCCTATCAATGGCTACTTTTACTTTGTGTAAATTGAAATATTCAACTGTATTGCCTATATTGGCAGACCATATTTCATGAAACAGGAAAATCAATCATGCGCATGCTGCATACCATGTTACGTGTAGGCAATTTAGAACAATCTTTAAAGTTCTATACTGAAGTACTCGGTATGACTTTACTTCGCAAACGTGATTATGAAGAAGGTCGTTTCACTTTGGCCTTTGTTGGTTATGGTGATGAAGAAAATCATACGGTATTAGAGCTAACTCATAACTGGGATACGACAAGCTATGAATTAGGCAATGCCTATGGTCATATTGCTATTGCGGTGGATGATGCTTATAAAGCATGTGAAGAAATTAAAGCACGCGGTGGTAAAGTAGTACGTGAAGCAGGCCCGATGAAAGGCGGTACAACGGTCATTGCTTTTGTTGAAGATCCAGATGGTTATAAGATCGAGTTGATTCAGCAAGATGTAAATGCGCGAAATAATTAATGAAAAAGTGATATAGATAAACTAAATATTCAACATTAAATTGAAAAACTAGCTTTATTTATCTAGCCCAGTAAGATGAAACTTTACCATTAGGTAAACTCACTTATTGGGCTTTTTTATCTTTAAATAACTACAGGAAGTAGCAATGTTAAAATTATTGGCATTGGATCGCTTTACCATTTTACTTATTGTTATGGTGATCTTGGCAACTATTATTCCAGTATCTGGTTTGGCTGCAAATATCTTTAGCTTTATCACCTCTGGCGCAATTGCGATTTTATTTTTCTTACATGGTGCAAAAATTTCCAGAGAAGCGCTTGTGGATGGCATTATGCATTGGAAATTCCATCTCGTCGTTTTTGCTTTTACCTTTGCATTATTTCCACTTTTAGGTCTGATGGCTAAGCCCATTTTATTGCCAATTTTGGGGCAGGAGCTGTACTGGGGCTTTTTATTTATGTGCTTTTTACCATCGACAGTACAATCTTCTATAGCCTTTACTTCTGTTGCAAAAGGCAATGTTGCCAGTGCGGTATGCAGTGCTTCATTTTCTAATCTGATCGGGATGTTTATAACGCCAATATTAGTGAGTTTCTTTATTTTAGGTCAGTCTCAACAAGGCTTTGACCCAACCTCAGCGATTATTAAAATTACCTTATTATTATTGGTACCTTTTGTTTTAGGACAGCTATTACGTCCTTATGTTTATCCTCACATGTTAAAAACACCAAATTTGGTCAAATTTTTCGATCAGAGTACCATTTTGATGGTGGTCTATGGTGCTTTTAGTGGGGCTGTTGTTGCTGGACTGTGGAGTATAGTCAGTTGGCAAACCTTATTGATCCTGACTTTGGTTTGTTCAATATTTTTAACTCTGATTATGCTGTTGGCTTTTTATATTCCAAAATGGTTGGGTTTTAATAAAGCAGATCAAATTGCGATGTTCTTTTGTAGTTCTAAGAAAACGTTAGCCAGTGGTGTGCCGATGGCACAGATTTTATTTATTGGACAACCTCTTGGAATGATTGTTTTACCGATTATGATCTTTCATCAAATTCAGTTGATGGTTTGTGGCGTGATTGCGAATTATTGGTCGAAACATCCAGTGCCTGAGCTGCAAGAATAATTCGCTATCTTATATTTTTTACCGTATAATTGCGCCCACTTGTTGTGCTTAGCTCTGGCGGTATCCGTCTCGGTGGGCCAAAAGAATGGTCTGTTATGGTGTTGATCTCGCTTTTCTTTGGATAAGCTTTTCCTCTTAATGAGAGTGATCAATTGCGATGACAGCATAAGCCTTTCTTAACTTAGGAGTAATCGACCATGCGCGCCGATATTCACCCAAAATATGAAAAATTAGTTGCTACTTGTTCATGTGGTAACGTAATCGAAACTCGTTCAGCTATGGGTAAAGAAACTGTTTACCTAGACGTATGTTCTGCATGCCACCCATTCTATACTGGTAAACAGAAGAATGCTGATCAAGGCGGTCGTATCGACAAGTTCAAACAACGTTTCTCTGGTATGTCACGTTCTATCAAACGTCCTGACTAATACTGTTAGATGTAAAAAAACGGGCAAAATGTCCGTTTTTTTACATCTAAAATTTATATTCTATATCAAGGAAAAATGTACAAAACCTATTGGTCTTGTACATCAATAAGATGATCTAGTTTTTTCTGGAAATAATCACCTTGAATAAAACGAGCATCCACATTCCATGCATTTGCAAAAAGTGTCATGTCATTTAAATCGCGTAGCATAATTTCAACAGGTTTAATTTCATGGAAAATTTTGATTTTTTCTTGTAATTCTTCTGTGGACTGTTCTGAATGGAGCATTTTAGTCAGACTGTGGTGTAATGTTAATCCGTTAATATCCAGTTGACGTGCAGCAGATTCACTATAAATGGTGTTGCCAAAGTCTCTTAGTGATACTTCAGCACCAAATTGACGTAATTGCGCAATATGCTTTTGTGCATCTGAGATATTCTGAGTCAGGTCTTCTTCTGAAAATTGTAAAATAAGCGGGTGAGTTAATTTACTTCGTACAATGGTAATTAGTTTAGAGATAAATTCAGGGAACGTACGGTCGTGCAATAACACTGCTTTATTTAAATTTACAATTAATTTTGCTTCAGGATATTGAGTAATGAAATTGTGTAGTTGTTTACATGATTCGACTAAAATCCAACGATCCAATTTAATTGATAATTCATGATCTTCTGCCAATTCTCTTAAACTGGATAAATCTTTCCATGTATTTTCAAAAATGAAGCCACTCGTTACTTCATAGGTGTATAGATTGGTGTCTTGTTTGTCATAAAGTTGTTGATATTTTAAATGAACTTCGCCTCGGTCTAAGCTATGTTGTAACGCTCGAATCAGTGAAGACTCGGGTACAGCATCTAATGACTTGATTTCTCGAGGTTGTATTTCAATGATTGGAGTGTTTATATGAGCTTCTAATTCAAGCTGTGGTGTAGGCTCATTTTTAGGTAAAACAGTACTGTAAGCTAAATTAATAAATTGTTCGAAGTGATTTTCATCACGTATTTCACCATCTAAAATTGAATAACCAATTCTTAGATTAAGTGGGTAAGTCGATTGATTGATGGTTAATAATTGTGGCTTGGTTAATGAGTTTAAACCAATGAGTTTAGATTCTAATTTTGCTTTAGATTCTGCTTGGAACAAACCAATAAAAACACCAGTAGCAATTTGAAATAATGGGGCATGAGTTTGATCTTTCAAAAACTCATTAATCTGGCTGAAATAATTTTTTGAAGTGATCCAGTCAGCTTGAAAAATACCTTCAGGACATGATGCTAAAGAAAAGAGCACCAATGCATTAATATCAGAAGGTTGTTTAGTAATTGTTCGATTGATTAACTGATATATATTTGGATTTTGTGTGTGTTTTTCAGTTGTACTGGTAGTTGCATGGTTTGATTCTGAATTTTCAATATCAATGGTAATTTGTAATGCATCTTCATCTGTAGAAGGTAGAAATTCGATTTTAAGCGGATTTGGAACAGAAACATGATCATTTAATGTGGTGATATCAAAACGACCGAAATCAAATTGACCTTGGGTAATTTTTTTAAACCGCAATTTAAAGTCATTTAATTCTTTCGGTTGTAAAAGGTCAAGTAGAGGAAGACCAACAATATCTTCCTCATTTTTTATTCCAAATAGATCCAAATATTCAGCATTGGCTTGAATATGAATCCCTTCCTGAATAAGTGCAATGGCTTTATTACTATCTTGTGCTAAAGATTGAGCTTGGGTTTGTGCTGACTCTAGCTCATTCATTAAATGTTGTTGGGTAAGGAGTATGCGGCTTAATGAAAGTGCACGGAGTAAACCAATATAAAAACGGTCTGGATAATCCAGATTTAAAATATCATAAATTCCCTTACGAATATAACTCGCATACTGATCTGCCTGATAATCATCAGGTTTAAGTAGGATAATTGGTAAGTTAGGCTGTTTTGATAATTGGATTAAACTTAAAGCTTGTTCGTATTTTAAGTCATAGGCACGACCAAAAATGACCAAATCCCAAGTTTGATGTAATTGTTTTTCAAAAGTTTGTAAATCATCAAGTAAAGTTGCTTGTACGATATGTTCGTTCGATATTAAAAGATCACGAATCTGATTAAAACGTATTTGATTATCATCGATAATGAGTAAACGTGTCTCGGTACGTTTTAACTTTTTAGACAATAATGGATTTCTCACTTTAATGCTTCCCATAAATCGTGATTTTTGATTTCATTCATTTGTTTATTGATAAAGTTTTTAACTAGAATTTCTTGTTGATCATTGAGTAACTCAAATTCAAATCGGATAAAACTTTGTGTAATCAGTTGGGCTTTAGTCAGATAAATTTTTAGTTCTTCTTTTCCTAATCGTAAATGAATGGTTTGTTTTTCTCTAAATAGGTGCGAGCCTGAGACAATTAGGCTGGTTGAAATATTATCTAGTTGAGTTGTCTGAACGATCAATGCTGGTTGATAATTATTGTTATGACGCTCAGTTTTTACCATGGCTGAACATGGGAATAAATCTTGCGCTAATACTTCAAGCCCAAGCTCCAAACTTTTTTCTGTCGATTGTTTAATCCAACGAATTACACCGCCACGCCAAGGGCTATTGGTGTTTTCCTGAATAAGAATAAATTCACCTGTTTTTAAATGCGGAGGGGTAATACCTGTCCATTTAATTCTGTAACCATTCACACTAATATCAAGAACGTCAGTAGGGTAAATTTGTTTAGTTTCTCGATCTAGGGTTTTAGCTGTCGTGATTTCAGCAGGAATATTAGAATTCATTGAATTAATAAATGTACTTTCATTTTGGAACTGATAATTATTTTCTAAATCCAAAGTTTCGTGAAAGTTTTTACCTTTAGAGAGGTAAAAGTGTGCAACTGCAAGACTAAAACAGATTTGTAATTGTGCAGAATATTCGTAACGCTCATAGCGACGTTCGGTATTTGTTGTAAGTAGGTTATGAATATGAAAATGTAAAGCGGGTGTTAAAAACAGCTTTTCATTACGCGATAAATATCCTGTTTTTTTGGATTGAGTTTCAGACAAATGATCGAGTAAATTTTGGGTCGAAATATAAATAGTCGGTTTATATGAACTTGATTGATCGGTATTGAAAACAGGTGGGTGATCTTTGTTGATATCGATGATATAGCGTGAAAGCGTCGTTTCTTTAGATAAGATATGAACCAGTTTGGCCCAATCAAAGCTACATAAATATAGACCTTGCATTTCAGAAGGGCGAATTTGATGCGTGTTGAAGATATCGAGCAAAATAAGCTGTGAGTAAGCTTGAGTAATGGTTTGTAATTGGTGTTGAGTATCTAAAATTTGATTGATATTGGTTTGATAAAAGCTGTTTTTAATCGCACATTCAAGTAGTTGATGCGCCACTAACCATTGCCCAAATAACGGTGTGCTATACAATAAGTGTTGTTGGTACAGCAACAACGATAGTTGTTGTAATGCGTAATAGGTCGAAACCATTCTTGCAGTTTGTAAACTTTTCTTTTGATTAAATGCAAACAGTGAAAATTTTTGCAAACTTAATTGTGTATTACATCTTTTTGAAATATCAATATAAATTTTTGCGAAATGACTGCGTAATAACATCGCCAATTCAATAATTTGATCATTACGATCTGTGGTGATTAGACTTTGGTTGAAAAAATGTTTCTCTAAACTAATCAATACATTATCAATGGTAGGGTGTAAAATTTGAATTAAATCAAAACGAAGCATTTCTGGGCATTTAAGTTCTGATATTTCGAGTAACGCGTTGAAAAGTTCTTTTGAGGAATTCCCGAGTTGTAGAATGGATAAATTAGATACCCATTCTTGCAGACCTTTTGCATTAGATGGACAAAAGCTCAGTTTTTCCAACTTTAACTCTGTTGGAGTTTGGAAGATATCTGAAGTACTCATAAGCATCGTTATTATTTAACTCAAAAAGTTGAAACCCCAAAAAGCGGTGTTTTGTTTTTTTCGCCCGCTATTTCCCTAACGAGTTTAGGAACCAAATATCCTGGAAGGTTCTCTAAAACATCTTTATATATAAGATTAATATCTTTAGGACTTAAGTCAAAATGATGCGCACCTTTTACTTTATCTAATACATGTAAATAATATGGCATCACACCTGCATCAAACAAACGATAACTTAAATCGACTAAAACTTGCGCTGAATTATTAACCCCATTTAATAAAACGGCTTGGTTAAGCACAGTGATTTGTTGTTGAACTAATAGCGAAAGCTTAGCGCAAGTCAAATCATCAAGCTCAGCTGCGTGATTTGAGTGTACCACTAGAATAATCCGTAGCCTACTGTTTTTTAATAGGGAAACAAGCTCTTCATCGACGCGGTTGGGGATTACAATGGGAACCCGTGAATGAATTCTCAAAAATTTAATTTGTGGTAATGATTCTAGGCGATCAATCCATAGTTTTAGTTTGCGATTTGAGAGCGTAAGTGGATCTCCACCACTAAAAATGACTTCATTGATATATGGTTGGCTTTTAATATAATTTTTAATGTTTAGCCAATCTTCATTTTTAGGTAAATTTTCTTGATAAGGAAAATGGCGACGAAAACAATAGCGACAGTGGACTGCACAAGCGCCCGTTAAAGTGAGTAAAAAGCGAGATTTATATTTGTGTAACACACCAGGTTGTTGATTGGCTTGTTCTTCACCTAATGGGTCTGTGACAAAGTCAGGATGCTCTTCAAGTTCTAAATGATGAGGTAATACTTGCAGTAAAAGGGGGTCAAGTGGATCACCAATATTCATTTTTCCGACAAATGCACGGGGAACACGTAATTTAAACTGTTCAGAAGCGAGGATTGCCCCTGATAATAATTGTTCGGGACAGAGCTTAAGCACCTCAAGTAACTCTAAAGGGTCTGTAATAAGGTCACTGAGTTGAGATTGCCAGTTTTGCTCTTGATACAAATAGTTTATCATGTCGCATGTAAAAAATGATGCTAGTCTAGCATTAATAGATTTAAGTTAGTAAGTTTGGAGTGAGCCTTTCATGGCCAATTATTCGACAAATGATTTTAAAGCTGGCCTAAAGGTCATGCTTGATGGTAATCCATGTTCAATCATGGAAAATGAATATGTGAAACCTGGTAAAGGTCAAGCATTCAGCCGCGTTAAATTGCGTAATCTTAAAAGTGGTAAAGTTTTAGAGAAAACATTCAAATCCAATGAAACACTAGAAAGTGCAGACATTGTAGAAGTTGAAATGGATTACCTTTACAACGATGGTGAACTTTGGAACTTTATGGATCCAGTAAGCTTCGAGCAAATCACAGCTGACAAAACTGCGATGGGCGATGCTGCTAAATGGTTGAAAGACGATTCAAACGAAAAATGTACGATTATGCTGTTCAATGGTATTCCGTTGACAGTAAATGCACCGAACTTTGTTGTCTTGAAAATCGTTGAAACTGATCCTGGTGTACGCGGTGATACTTCGGGCGGTGGCGGTAAGCCTGCTAAACTCGAAACTGGTGCAGTAGTTCGCGTACCATTATTCGTACAGCAAGAAGAAAGCGTTCGTGTAGATACTCGTACAGGCGATTATTTAGAACGTGCATAATGGTTTAAAAATAGACTATTATCGAAAGGGATGATGAAAATCGTCCCTTTTTTTATGCCAAAGTATTAGATGAAAAGTAAAAGATGAGGAGTACAGTCGCAAAGGAAGAAACAGCAATATATCGAACAATAAAAAATGAACGCTGATTTATGCAGAAATAGATGAGGGATTGACATGGAAACGACTCAACCGAAGTTATCAATAACTTCAAAAATAGTGTGGCTTTTAGTCGCAATTTTAGGTGCAGTGTCATTTGGGACGCTTGCGCTGAGTAGAGGTGAGCATGTAAATGCCGTTTGGTTAGTATTGGCTGCTATCTGTGTGTATAGCATTGCTTATCGCTTCTATAGTTTATTCATTGCCAATAAAGTTTTTGAACTCAATGCTCGACGTTTAACACCGGCGCATCGTTTAACGGATGGTCTAGACTATGTGCCTACCAATAAATATGTTTTGTTTGGGCATCATTTTGCAGCGATTGCAGGTGCAGGGCCGTTAGTCGGTCCTATTCTAGCTGCACAGATGGGTTATTTACCCGGAACCATTTGGTTGTTGGTCGGTGTGGTCCTTGCTGGTGCTGTACAAGACTTTTTGGTTTTGTTTATTTCAACCCGTCGTGATGGCCGTTCATTAGGTGAAATGGCGAAGCAAGAATTAGGTTCCTTTGCTGGAATTGTTGTCATGCTTGGTGCATTAGGTGTGATGATCATCATTCTTGCCGTATTAGCACTGGTAGTTGTAAAAGCACTCGCGCATAGTCCTTGGGGGGTATTTAGTATTGCGGCAACCATTCCCATTGCATTGTTCATGGGCGTATACATGCGTTATATCCGCCCAGGTAAAATTGCTGAGGTGTCAATCATTGGTTTTGTATTGATGATGGCGGGCATTATTTATGGTGGAAATATCGCTGCTGATCCTTATTGGGGACCTTTGTTTACGCTTACTGGGACACAATTAACATGGTGTCTAATTGTTTATGGTTTTATTGCATCTGTGCTGCCTGTTTGGCTGTTGCTTGCGCCGCGTGATTACCTTTCAACCTTCTTGAAAATTGGTGTGATTGCAGGTCTTGCAGTGGGTATTATGGTGGCATTACCTGAACTAAAAATGCCTGCGGTAACACATTTTATTGATGGTACTGGCCCTGTATTTTCAGGATCTATGTTCCCATTCTTATTCATTACCATTGCCTGTGGTGCAATTTCAGGCTTCCATGCTTTGGTTTCTTCAGGAACCACACCTAAACTGGTCAATAACGAAATGGATATTCGTATGATCGGTTATGGTGGCATGTTAGTGGAATCTTTCGTTGCTGTTATGGCGATGATTTGCGCCACTATTTTAGAACCAGGTGTTTATTTTGCAATTAATGCCCCTGCGGCAGTTTTGGGTACAACGGTTGAAAGCGCAGCTGAAGCTATTCGTACTTTAGGTTTTGTGGTGACGCCTGAAGCCTTGACGCTACTTGCTCAAGAAGTGGGGGAAAGCACAATTTTATCACGTACGGGTGGTGCTCCAACTTTCGCAATTGGTATGGCGCACATTATTACGGAAATTTTTAATAACCGTTCAATGATGGCATTTTGGTATCATTTTGCGATTTTATTCGAAGCATTATTCATTTTAACAGCGGTAGATGCAGGTACACGTGCTTGTCGTTTCATGGTGCAAGATACAGTGGGTATTGTGATTCCTTCACTTAAAAACTCACGTAACTTTGTAGGTAATATGATTGGTACGGCTGTCGCTGTTTCGGGATGGGGCTTCTTTGTTTATCAAGGTGTGATTGACCCACTTGGCGGTATTAATAGCTTATGGCCTCTATTTGGTATTGGTAACCAAATGCTTGCGGCAATGGCGCTTATTTTGGGTACGGTCATCTTGTTCAAAATGAAGAAGCAGAAATATGTTTGGATCACTATTTTTCCAACCATTTTCCTATTTATTACCTGTATGACGGCAGGTTGGCAAAAAATCTTCCATGAAAATCCAAAAATTGGTTTCTTGGCACAATCCAACCGATTCTCGGATGCGATTGCACGTAATGAAATTTTAAAACCAGCTAAAGATATTGCTGAAATGCAAACCATTGTATTCTCCAATCAAATCAATGCCGTACTTTGTGGTTTCTTTATGATTGTTGCAATTGTCATGTTGGTTGCTGCAATTGGTGTGATTCGACGTGCATTGGCAGATCCTAATCCAAGCGTGCATGAGTCAGAAGCTATTTATAGTGATGAAGTTCCAGTAGGAGAGGTGAAATGAGTCTAAAAGATCAAATTCGCCAAAAACTGGCTTTGGGCAAAATGATTAAATTTACTGTGCTTGCGCAGCCAAAGAAATTTTTAATGTTAAATGGCATTAAAACCATTCAAATTATTTGGCAGCGTCTACAGCAAAGTTTCCGCTTAATGGTGGGAGTGCCTGATTATCAGACTTATTTAGAGCATATGAAAAAAAATCATGCTGATTTAGTGCCAATGGATGAAAAAACATTTTACCGTTATTGTGTGGATGCACGTTATCCAAGTGCGACGGGTGGATTGAAGAAATGTCCTTGTTAGTTTTGAATAAGTATTGATTAGAAATCTTTTGATTTCTTTGGAAAAATAAAAAAACGGTGTATGTTAATCATGCACCGTTTTTTATTGGGGACAAAAGTGTGATTTGGGGGACGAATAAAGTTCAAAAACAAGAGCTCACGCACGAACAGTTAGAACTCAATCATAAAGTTGCATCTTATGCTTTAAAGGTTCAAACATTTTTAACTCAAATTAATAGCATTATTTTGGATAAAGAAAATCAAACGAAATTGGCTTTGAGTTGTTTGTTGGCAGGTGGACATGTGCTGTTTGAAGATTTACCTGGGTTGGGGAAAACGACATTGTCGAGTGCCTTATCACATCTTGCAGGGTTGAAATTTCAGCGGATTCAGTTTACCAATGACATGCTGGCAAGTGATGTGATTGGTGTAAACATGTTTAATCAAAAAGAACATCAGTTTTCGTTTAAACAAGGTCCAATCTTCAGCCAAATATTATTGGCAGATGAAATTAACCGTTGTAGTCCAAAAACCCAAAGTGCTTTGCTTGAAGCAATGGAGGAGGGCTTGGTGACTGTGGATGGGGTGCGTTATCCATTACCACAACCTTTTTGGGTGATTGCCACACAAAACCCACTGTTTCAAAGTGGTACTTATACTTTGCCAGAATCACAGCTCGATCGCTTTTTAATGCGTTTGTCGCTGGGCTATCCCTCACGTTCAGCAGAAAAATTACTGTTACAACAAAATTCACGTTATGCCTTAATTTCAACGCTAAAGCATGTGTTTAATGAGCAAGAAATTTTAGCGATGCAACAATTGGTCGTTCAGGTGCATATTGCTGATGCTGTGTTGGAATATCTGCTCAATCTTGCCGATGAAACCCGTAAAAAACAGCACGGATTATCGACCCGAGGTTTATTGGCCTTGAAAAAAGCCGCACAAGCTTTTGCCTTTATTGAGCAACGTAGTTTTGTAACTCCAGATGATGTGCAAGCGGTGTTTGTTGCTGTGGTTGCTCATCGTATTGGCTTAAGTGACGCTGAAACAGTGCAGTTGATGCGGCAAGTGGATATTAGCTAAAGGAAGATCAATTTGAGCAAGCCTTGGCAAAAATGGTTGGCGGCACGTTTTCAATTTGAAAAAGTAAAACAGCTCTCGCAAAAAGATATTCTGATTTTTATCTATCAACAGGGTTATCTGTATTTGGTATTGGTCTTGATTACGTTTGTTGCAGGGGTGAATTATGCCAATAATTTGATTTTGGGCTTTTGCTTTTTGATTAGTGCCATTTTATGTATTAGTTTTTATTTAACCTTTAAACAATTACATGATTTAGCCATTGAAGTCTCTGTTGCTGAAATAGGGCAGGTTGGCAAGCGTGTTGAATTGCAATTACATTTTCAACAAGCGCAAAAGCACTCACGCTATTTGTGGATTAAAACTGATCAGCATTTAGAAAAGGTTCTGATTTCAGAGCTAAAGCATAAAATTACACTTTCTTTTTTACCTGAAAAAAGAGGAAGATTTCACTATCCAACCCTACAAATTTATTCAGTTTATCCTTTTGGGTTAGTTCGGGCATGGACCTATTTTTATTTAAAAGAGTATGCATGGATTGCACCCAAAGCTGCATTTTATAGTGCTGAAAATAAACAGCATAAGCATAATTTTGAACCGGATATGGACGAGTTTCGTGAATTGCGTAATTTCCAGTTGGGAGATGCATTACAAGCGGTGTCATGGAAGCAAGCTGCACGTGGGCAAGGTTTATATATTAAAGTATTTGAACAGCACCATGATCAAAGCAATATTGAAATTCGTTATGTCAACATGCCCAGTACAGAACATGAAGAAAAGTTGAATTTAATGATGGGATTGATTGAACAATGTGAGCAGATGCAATGTGATTATGCGGTGTATTTACCGCACGCTGAATTAGCTGTAGGTATTGGCGAAAGTCAGTTACGACAAGCAAAAAAACTTTTGGCACAGGCTTAAATTATGATCCATGCTGATATTAGAACCTCGATTTTAATCACAATGTCATTGGTCTTCCTTGCACAGGTATTTTTTAATCCTATTTTATTAAGTGTTATTTTTGCGCTGATATTACTTTGTTTATTTTTTAGTTTAAAGGATGAGAGTAAAACTGTCGCTAAAATATGGACGTTTGCACTGATCACTTTAGCTTTAGTGACGATCTATTTTAGTTATAAAAGTTTTATTGGGGTTGAAGCAGGTGTTGCTGTTTTATCGACCTTTTTGTTTGCCAAAGCTTTAGAAACAAAAAATAAGCGCGATGTTATTGTTTTATTTAATTTTGCTTTGTTTGTTGGTGCAAGTTCCTTTTTATATAGCCAATCCATCTGGATGGCACTAATGATTGTACTGTGTTTATTTAGCTGCTTAATTGGACTTTATCGCCTACAAACCAGTGAGTTTAAACCCTTACAAAATCAATCGATAGCATTAAAAACTGATGCAAAACATGTGGCCAGATTTTTAATTTTGGCTTTGCCATTTTTTATTTTATTGTTTATATTTTTTCCACGCTTACCGCCACTTTGGCATATTCCAATTCCAGAACAAAATAGTGTCACAGGGATGAGTGATAGCATGTCACCTGGTGATATTGCTAAACTTTCACAATCAACAAGTTTGGCTTTTCGAATTATTGGTAATATGGATCGATTTCCGTCACGCAATGAACTGTATTGGCGTGCTATGGTTTTAGATCAATATGATGGGAAAACATGGACTAGTAGTTTTATCAATCAACAACCTGTTTTAGAAAATAAATTCTTTGGAAAATCAAAAAGTGGTTTTGATTATCAATACTTGGCTGCTGATGCACGAGTGATGTGGGTGATGGGGTTGGAAAAATCAATTCCACTCGAACCAGAATACCAATTAGAACAAGATTGGGGTATTACACCGCTTCGTCAAATCTTGCGCAATCAGCCTGTTAAATTGCATTGGTTAGGTAATGCTGAGTTGCCAGAGCCAATATTATTTAAATCTAATATATTAGAAAAAATGAATACCCAAATGCCAGAAGCATTAGATGGAAAATCACGTCAATTTGCATTAGAAATGTTTATAAAAAGTGGTCAGCAGCCAAATCAATATGTGCGCAATATTTTGCAATGGTATAAGAAAAATGACTTTGTATATACATTGTCACCTGGTTTATTAGGGGGGGATCGCATCGACGAATTTTTATTTCAATCTCGGCAGGGTTTTTGTGAGCATTATGCTTCGAGTTTTGTCATGTTAATGCGTTATGTTGGGATTCCTGCACGTGTAGTTATTGGTTACCAAGGCGGTCAATTTGCACCTGATCAAGCGAGTTGGGAAGTTCGTCAGCTTGATGCACACGCATGGACAGAAGTGCAATTGAATGGAAAATGGCAACGAATTGATCCTACAGCAATAATTGCTCCACAACGGATTGATGGGGGAATGCAAAATTATATTGAAAATGAGCGTAGTGTTTTAGGAAATAAAGAGCAAAAATGGAAATATCAACGATTTTCAATGTTAAAAAATATACGTATTTGGAGTGACTATGCAAGTTATCAATGGCAAAGTAAAGTTGTGGGATATACTGCCGAAAAGCAGCAAAGTTGGTTGTCAAAATTAGGTTTGAATTCTACTTATGCTAGTGCAATGGTATTGCTATCAAGCATTGTGGCCGTAATTACTCTTTATTTTCTTTGGATTTATTATCGCAATAGACAGTATGTTTCCGCATATGAGCAAGCGATTCAACAATTTTCTAAGCAATTGCAACAAAACTTACGTAAGCAACCCGCTGAAACTTTTTATATGTGGATGCATCGTTTGGCAGAATGGGTTGAAAAAGATCAACAAGAGATATTTATACAAACTGCAGAATATTATCAGCAGCAACGGTTTTCATGCGAATTTAATGATCAACACGCAATGAATTTTAAAGAGATGCTTAAAACTTGTGCATATACTTTAAAAAACAATAGAAAGCCCTTGTCTTAGAAAATAAAAATGAATATTATTCACAGCACTTAGGTGTATAGCTCAGTTGGTTAGAGCGCTACGTTGACATCGTAGAGGTCAGCAGTTCGAGTCTGCTTATACCTACCAAAATTCGTTGATTAATCAACACAATAAAGCCCACTCATTGTAGTGGGCTTTTTGTTAGGGGTATTTTCGGGCTATTTTCGGGGAATTAAATAGTTTTCTAATGTGGATAAGCTTTAATTTAAATTTAAAAATAATGCTTTATCTATAGCTGATTTTCTCAGGTTTAGGCGCTTCATGACCTTCAATATAGTGATCAGTCATTTTCACAGTTGCATGGCCCGCTAAAGCTTGTGCATATTTTTTACCATATTGCTGAGTGATGTTATATAAACCTAGTGCTCGTAAATCATGTAGAGATGGGCGCTGCTTTGGTTCAAGATCATCATATACACCAGCCAAGTCTCGATACTTTTTAAACTGCTTCGTTAAATGGTCTTCAGTCACGGCAAAAGGGTGTAATTTTGCAGTACGAGTTTGTTCATTAATCTTATCTGGACGAGTAGATATTAAATATGGACAGCGAAGTTGCATAGAATGCTCAACACACTTCAAAACTGTTTCTCTTAACTCTGGATGCATATCGACTTCAATGAAGATCGGCTTGTCATAGTTTAAAGATTTGTGCTGTAAAACAGTCATGGTATTGTCTTTGATATTAATTGCAGATCTTTCCATAACAACTAGATCGGCACGCCGTTGCACAGAATGAAGTGCTAAATCTATTGCAAGGCACAGCCAAGCAGGTGAAACGGATTTAATCTTTTCAATAGCTTCATTTGAATGACGTAATTTAACTTTTTCAGGGCGAATAGGCTTTAATGTCTTTTCAACAATATTTTCATTTGCCCATTCATGCGCCGTAAAATATTTCCAAATATCTATTAATAAAGAGCGATGTTTTTCAGCTTGATAATCAGTCTGATTATTTAAATAAACCGCAATCATATTAAGCGTGATTTCATTGCAGGCAGTATTGGCCCACATTTCTCTATATTTATCTAAATTCGCATTAATGATTTCCATAGTGGAATTTGCATATTTCTTTTTAGATAGTCGGTTCTTAATAAACTCATTAAGACCTTGTTCAAAATTTGGAATTTGAGTATCTGGTCTTTTAGCATTATTAAGAATTCTCGAAACAATGTCAGGGTTTCTATCAAGCGCAGCATTTAAGGCTTGTGCAGCCTTAACTGCTTCTGACTTGTCTTTACCTAGAGATTTTCTTTGCCCATTTGGTAGCACATAACGGTAATAAACCTGACCATTAGATTTTTTATCCGTTTCTACATGTGGTGGTAAATCCAAGTTACCTACTTTGCGTGCTCGAGGTGACATATTAGATCTCCGACAAAATCTTATCCGCAATCGCATTTCCAGTTAAAGGGGGAGATTGCAAATCAATTTTTGGTGTTTCACTAGAATAGAAAAGTGGAGCACCCCAATTTGTGCACTCAACATACCAATGCGTACCAATCTTTTTACCACTTAGCCAGCCGCGTTTTATATGGCTAATTAAAGTTTCACGACATGGTCGAGATTCTTCATCCTCCCAATAGCGCTTTGAAAAGACAGTGAGCTTGATACGTTGAATATTATCTTTCACTTCAACTTACCTCTTTTAAACTTTGAATTACAGCAGAAGGCAATTTCACATCAACACTCGGTTGATCATTGCGACTCGTGAAACCAACAAGACTGTGATAAATAACATTAATACTTTCAGAACCAAGCTGTAACTTCGCACCAGCGCCACTAATAACAAAAGGTGCTAGAGCTTCAGTTAAATCCTTTGCCACTTCGACCATTTGTTCGTTAGTCATTGACTGGCTCCTTTGGGGTTGCCCAATATGAAATGTCTGCTTCAGCTTCAAGTTCAAATATTTTTTTACAGTTGGTGCAAGTAACATCCCACTCACCAATATGATCATCCTCGTGAATACTGGTGTCTTCCTTATCCATTCCCCAAGAGCAATAAGGGCAATTAAAGTCATACATGGCTTTGCTCCTGTGCTTTGATCACCTGCATTAAGCGCTTATGTGCATTGCGAATTGGTAGTCGATAAGCTTCTCGGATTTCAGGTAGTTCGCTATCATCTACAGAAAATGGTAGATCTTCATAATCCTTGCAGTAATTACTTACTGCTGGATCAACATAGGTTGCCATCCAATCATCAGTAATCACACGTGGCACCAAAACAAAGCCTTCAGGCACCACTAGGTCGATATTTGATGAATCTATATATTTCGCCAGTTCATTAGCATCAATGATCGGCATATTTTCATGAACAGCGTCCAAGGCAGAAAATGAATTGACTGCAATCCATGATTGAATATCACCAAACCATTTCGACATCGTTTGAGCTTTGGTGGCTTGTGTAGCTTCCCATGCATATTTAGTTTTTGGGTCATAAAATGTATAGCTGCAATTACGACCAGTCTCGCCATCCGTGCTTAGTTTTTTACTTTCAGCCCAAGCTTTGAATCTTTTAATATCCATCACGCCACCTCATAGAAGCGTTTTGCTTCTTCAAAATCACGGGTAATTAATTCCGCCTTATCGTCGTAACAACGAACAATCTCACCATATTTAAAAGCTAATTCAGCTTGTTCAATGTTTTTGCACTGGTACATTGGTTGCTCAAACCATCCCTCTGTATAAAAGCATTCGTTCTCATGCTCTTTTCGAGTACCGTGCCATTGCTGCACCTGAATCAAATCATCAAATGATTCAATTGAGAATGGATTACCTTCCTTTTCAGTCATAGCTTTGTATCGAGCTACTGCACGTTCAGCGATTTCTTTTGAAATAGCAGGGCTTTGCTCGTATGGGCTATCGCTTTCGGGGCGAATAGCTACGCACCACAATTTTTTAGATCCCATCACGCCACCTTTAACATTTTTGGAGACTGGCCTTTCAATGACGCAATCATTGATTTACCAAGTCGAAGATATTGTTTTAGGAAAAGTGAATAGCGTTTCTGAGCTGCTTCATTCATTTTTCCAGTGCTATATATTTCAAGCGTTTCTTTATTTGCCATGCTGTAACGAACAACTGCTGCATGTTTAATAGGTTTAGCCTGGTAACCATCATTTAACAGCCAATTTTCAAATGCAGCTGCTAATTGAAAATGAATGAACGAGGTTCCCTTGGGTTCAATGTCTAAGAGCTTCATTTGTATGCAGCTTGACGCACCAACTCTTGCGCTACTTGATGCTGTAATTCTTTTTCAGAACTGCGGTGATACATGTAAGACAGGGCTAAAACAGTAATGATGATTAAAAGGAATGCGAAAAAATTAGAGATGATGCTTGAAGGCTTGCCGTACATTTCTACGTACGTTGGTTCTTGATGCAGAATTGCTGATGTTTGGCTTTTCTTGGCGTTAAACGTAGGTGTTTGACTGTGTGATGGGATTTGATTCATACTTACTCCGTAAGCTTGCAAGTGTTTACGAGAAGCCCTGATCCCGTCGAAAGCATCAGGGCTTTTTAATGTCAAAAATTAAGCTGTGAATGTACCGATACGAACTGGATTTTCAGGGAGAAGCTCAATCACTTTTGCTTTGAATTCTTGAATAATTTCATTGCGAAGTAATTCTTCTTTGACGATCTGCAACGCGAATGCAGGCTCGCCATCCGCACTATTTACAACCAAGCGCAACTTAACGGTCTTTTCTTCAAGACCCACATACGCCGTGTCATTAATTTCAAAATAGCTTGGTAATTTCCCAACAGTGGCAGATGCTTCAACGCGTTCGAGTGTTGAATTAGATTCGCTCATATTATTTACTTGGCTATCTTTGGTAGCGCTTGCATTAATTTTCATATTGCGAACAGCATTTAATGCTTCGCCAGTATTGATAATTTCACCAAATTCGGTGGTTGCAACAAATACACCTGCCCAGTCTTCAAGAAGAATGGCAAAGCGTTTTTGACTGAGCTTTGTGTCTTTAAGTTGATTCAACTTGCTCCAAGCCACGGTAGGCTCAAGTTTTAATACCGCTTTATGGTCACAGTGACCTTGATCAAAACCTGTTTGTGAGTAATTAAGGACAGCAATAGCACTTACATTTTTATGGTCTACAAATACAGGTGATGGACCAGAATCAGAATTATCTAAAATATATGTTTTAAAGTCTTCAAATGCAGGTGTAATCAAAACACCGCGTGAACGATTACGACCAACTTCAAAACGTTCTAAATCTTCAACTTTGTATTCGTTATTTACCGCAACTAGACCGCCTCGAGCTAAATCGCAAACAGGGGTAGCTAATTCAACAATTGCTTCTGCTTCTGTACGTTCCATGGTTTTACCTTATTGGTTGGGTTGGTTTAAAAAATGGTTGATGAAATTAGGGGTTAAGCTTTTTCTTCAAATAATTGGCTTGTGTGAGAAGCAAATAGGGTTACATCACCGCCAAGGTTCACGTGCATTGGCGTTTTTTCGTTGTGTTCTTCAACACGCTTACCTTTTGCAAGCGGTTCGTTAAATGCGAGCTTGCTTTCAACCTGAACTTGGCGCGATTCAGCAATTTGCGTCAATTTAAGCTTGATGGTGATTTCACCTGCTTTACCCGTTTTGATAACGCTATTGGCAACTTCACTTACTACAACGCCAAGTTGTTTTGAGAAAACACCGCCACCGATGTCTTCTATGAATTGTTGTGAATCAGTTTGCTTGTTTGACATGTTCATTTTCCCGAAATGATTTTGTTGTTTACGAGTTAAATATAACTGTAGTTATTTTTATAGTCAACACTATAGTTATATAAATATCATTTTAGTTATATTAATTTATTTTTATGGTTATATTAGGCAAAAGAAAACCCACACAGGGTGGGTTGTATGGAGTTAATTATGGGTGAAGTAAGAAAGAAACAAGCATTTCGATCTAAGGTTGTACTTAAATTAATAGACACACATGGCTTAACAATTGACGATATTATTTCATCTGTAAAAAAGATAGAGGACTATGTGTTTCAAGAACATCCTACATATTTCGTTGCAGATAAAATAGATCGAAAAATGCTTGATGGCATAGTAAAAGGATTTATTGAACAACGAGAACGAGCTTCCAACATTCAGTAAATTTAACCTTAAAATAATGCGGTAAAACTCTCAGGTTTTTCTTCTGAGTATATGATTTGGAAGCTATTTCGACCCCTATTTAGTACGTATTGCAGGTTAGCCAAATGTTGACTTGCTTTAGGTAGATGGAAGGTAAAACTATTTTGCATATGTTGATTCACATCACCAGTTTGAAGCATTTCATCTATTAAATTAGCGCTATTCATCAAGATGCTGCGTAGTGAGTATTCCGTAATAAGGGTTGCGTACATTTTTTCTCCACCCGATCTGTTCTAAGGGGCTGTGTCGGGTTCACAATTAATTTAAGATTTTTGCTTTTTGTGTAGCTAATTCCTCATCAGTCAAAATTCCGGCTTCTTTTAGTTTTAAAAGGCGTTCTAACTGTTGAATTTTATCTTCCATACTTAGTTCAATATTTTCTGGTGATATTTGAGTATTAACATCTTCTGGTTTTTTATTGAAGTTATCTATTTTAACTCGAATGATTTCACTAAAGTTTCTAGTTAAATTTTTCTCTGTATCTTTAATGACGGCTTTGTTTCCAGAAGCAAAAATTGTAATTTTTCCAAATATTAAGCCTGTTTCATATTGTATAGAGGTAATTTTATCTAAAGGAAAGTCTTCAACTTTTAATCCAAATAACAACCCTTTATCTACAAATATTAATCGCTTATTTGTAGCGAATAATGCCCCCATACCATTGTTGTAGGTGCCTGTAATCATCCCTTCAACTATTTCGTTATCCCATAAAATGGCTGGCAATTCTTTAATTTCTTTTCTACCAAACAGATTTTCTATGCCACCAACATGTGATAGTTGCTGTTTGATTTCTTCTAAATTTGGCATGCTTTATTAATCCTTTTTATTTGTGATTTTTTGCCCTAGTTTACCTTCATTGCATAGCTGGATAACTTGCTCATTAGTAAGAACAGGGATGCGGTGATTACTTCCCCTATCTTTTGCTAAGACCTTAACCTCCTCAGGGGTTAATAGTAATTCTTGGTTGTTTTCTGCTGCATCATTAAGTTTTTTAATAACTCTATTTATCAGTAAATCAAACATTTTTTAATATCCTTGTTTTAATTTTTCCATATAAACCAACAGCTTTACCAACTAAGCAGCAACCTTCAGTTAGTTTAATAACCTTCTCATCCTATTTCGGATGGCTGCGTTAGGTTCGCAGTTATTTAATCCAGCCAACAAAAGATAATTTAGGCGGGTTATAGCTCAGAATACTTTTCTAAAAATTCATCTATCCAGCCTTGTGCTGCATCAAGATTAGTTATGTCGGTTAGCTTTAGATTGGTCTCTTCTGCTTCGTTAAACCCTTCAATAATAGCTTCAAAGATATTTGCCTCACTAATGACCTCGCGTGCCATTTCCGCAGCGTCATAGCTTTGTTTGGCTTTTTTAAGCGAGACTATTTGTTTATCAATTGCTGTGCCAATTTTATCTAATGCCAATTTAAATTCTTGACGATTAATCGTTAGTGCAGTTTTAGATTTATTAAGTGTTGCGATCATTACGTTCTCTTTTCTTTAAGAAATGTTAATTATCCAGCACGCCAAATTTGACGACCAATTACTTTGAAGTTTTTGCCATTTTCTTCTGTTACCAACTTATCTCTATATTTTTCATTGAGGCTATGAAGTACCAGTGAGCCATCAGCCTCTTTAAATACTTGCTTAATCATTCCCTCGCCAGCTAGATATACAGCGTAAATTTCGCCGTCAATAATTTCTGTTTGCGAAAGATTAATTCCAACTAAATCACCATCTTTAATGAAGTCAGCCATGCTGTCACCCTTAGCCTTGATAATCTTCATAGAGCTTTCAGTGACATTTTTATCTTTTAAAAATGAAGGTGGGAAGGGGATTTTCCCATTGATAGCATCGAAGTGAAATTCAATAGATACGCCATCACCACAAGAAAAATTAGCCTCAACAACATCGATCCATACAAACTGATTAGCAATCTCACCAGTAACGATTGTAGGTTCCATTAAATCCGACTCATTAAATGAATCGGAGCTTGATCCCGTAGTTAACCAGAAAGGATCGACACCGAGATACTGAGCTATTAGCGGGATAAAAGCTGACTTTTGATTTCTCCCTGATTCAAGAGCTTGATAAGCCGGTTGAGACATTTTTACAGCCTCAGCAACTTCTGCTTGAGTTTTTTTTGCCTTCGCTCTGGATTCCTTTAAACGATCTTTTAGCGACATATCACAACACCAATCCAATTTGTAAAGAATATATAACTTTGGTTATATACATTCAAACAACTATAGTTATTGACTGTAAATAACTATAGTTATAATATCGGTTATATTAAGCGGAGATATAACCATGAGCGCGCAAAACAGCGATTTATATCAGTTGCTCGTAAACCATTTTGGTGGGCAAGAAAATACCGCCAAGGCACTCCAAGTTAAACAGCCAGCTGTTTCTAGCTGGGTGCGTGGAAACAAAAACATGTCAGAGCTTGTTGCGATCCGTGCACAGGTTGCCACTAAAGGAGAATTCAAAGCTATTGATCTTTGCCCATCCCTAAAAGGAAGCCTTGAAAAGCTAACAGCTTAGGAATAACCAATTATCCCTCACTCAATATTTTAAAAACACGTTCTAAGAGGTTGTAAATGAACATATTAGATGCTGCATATCACACAGTACACGATTTTAAGGGTGGGGCTAATGCACTTGCACCACGTATGGGGATTAGAAGCCCAGCTGTATTAAACAGCAAAGTAAATACCAATACGGATACACATCACTTAACGCTTTTAGAGGCTTCAAAAATGATGGGAATCACTGGTGATTTCCGTATTTTGCATGAGCTTAATGCGGAACATGGAAAGGTCGCTATTGATTTACCTGTAATTCCAGAATGTCGCGATACAGCATTAACAGAACTTGCCTTAAGTACAGGAATTGGCGGTGGTGATATTCAGGCTGTTTTCAAACAAATGATGGCAGATGGCCGCATTACGGAAGGTGAGGTCGTGGATATGTCGAGGGTAATTAATAAGCTACATATTATTTTAGCCGAACTAAGTGCGCAAGTTCGTGCATGTGTAGACAAATAAAAAAGCCTGAGGTCAGAACTCAGGCTTTTGGTTGTTCAAATCTAAGGGGATTCAAACAATGAATATGATGCCACATTTTAAACACAATCAACAGGGTATAACAAGCCTCGATATTTCAGAGCTTGTATTGTCTCGTCATGATGATGTAAAGCGTTCAATCGAAAGGTTGGTTGAGCGAGGCGTAATAGCACTTCCGCCAATGGCGGTTATGCCTAAAGAGGCCAATAACCGAATTTATAGTGTCGAAGTGTGCGTTTTCACTGGTGAACAAGGAAAGTTAGATTCAATCACTGTGGTTGCTCAACTTTGTCCTGAATTTACAGCGGCATTGGTTAAGCGTTGGTATGAATTAGAAAATCAAACTAAATTGCCCCAGTCGTTTTCAGAGGCACTTCAACTTGCAGCAGATCAAGCTAAAAAGATCGAACTGGATAAACCTAAGGTCGAGTATTACGAAAAGATTGTAGTGCGTGACACTTTACTGAATGCCTCACAAGTTGTACAAAAAATCAAAATGTCAGCGGTTGCAATGAATCGCAGTCTTGATGCGTTCAATGTTTATCACCGTGGCGTTAAGCGTGCACGCCTGTTTCAGCAATGGTTTATCGATAAAGGGCTAGGTGAGGTTAAACAGACAGAATTTGGCTTTTCACAGCCAATGTTTACCACCAAGGGTGAAGCTTGGGTAATTGAGAAATTAGTAGGCGAGGGGATTGTTGCATGAGCCAATTTACACCCAATAGTTTTCAGGTACCTAACGCCTTCGTTGATGATGTTCTAAATCAAATTTCAGATGCAGCATGCAAGATTTATCTTGTTGTGTGCCGTAAAACTCGTGGCTGGAACAAAGAGATGGATTCAATCTCATTAAGTCAGCTTGAGGCAATCACAGGTAAAAGTCGCCCAACCGTAATTAAGGCAAAAAATGAACTAATAAATGTCGGTTTATTGGTTGAAATGCCGAGTACGATTTATGGAAATACATTCAAATTAGGTGATGAAACTAGCCTTGGTTGGACTGTGAAATTCCCTAGTAAAAATATTTTACTAGGTGAAAATAACAATACTGCTAGTAAAGAATCTTTACCACTGCTAGTAAAAATTTTTAACTACGCTAGTAAAAATTCTTTACCCCTGCTAGTAAAAATTCTTTACACACAAAAGACACTATCAAAAGACACTATACAAAATAAAAAAATAAATAAAAAAAGTAAGTGTGTTCCTGAACAACCTAAGGCTGAAAAATCTGAATCAACCGCTTCTGAAAAACCAAGTCCTTTCGATGCAAACATGATTGAGTTACCAGCGAACGTAAATCGTGATTTGTGGATTCAATTTTCTGAAATGCGTTTAGCGATGAAAAAACCACTTACTGAAAACGCCGTGAAGTTAATTCTGAACAAACTCATCGGATTTGGTCCATCTGCAAACCAGTCTTTGGAAAACGCAATCATTGGAAATTATCAGGGGGTGTACGAGCCAAAAGCCCAATCTTCTGCAAATCAAAACCAACAACAAATCCAACGCCGTCGTTTTGGCAACCAAGCAGATCAAAATCAAATGCGCACCGTTGGAGGTCAAACTCAATGAGTAATATCGAATTATTTAAAAACGCGTTTGCTGTGAATTTCCCAGTCGAAGTTGCTGAGTTAGTTTTAAACCGCATTGCTGATCTCCACGGCGCTGAATTCGCAAAAAAATACGCTGGGTATTCTGATATTGAATTAACACAGCTCGCATGCACCGTATTGAGTGGTTTGAATCACGCTGATATCGCGCGTGGCATCGTTCGAATGAATTCCGAGGAGTGGTGTCCCAACCTTCCTAAATTTCGCAGCTGGTGCGAACAGGGTGGTGATTGGTGGACTGCGGATCAAGCTTGGGCTAAAGCGATGATGTTTGAATCAGACCCATTAAGCAAAATTACAAAATTGGCTAAGCGCTCACTCGAAGAGGTTCGCCATATTTTGAATGCTGAAGGGCAGAAATCAGCTCACTACGCGTTTAGAGATATTTATCAAGATTATCTTTGCCAAGCCAAAGAAAAAGGGCGTGTGCAAGAAATGTGGGAAAAGCCAGTAGCAGCTAAGACACTTGGTTTTGATGCAGGAAATCGTAAGGGTGTGCCATGCCCACCTGAGTTATTAAGCAAATTGAAAAATGTGAATGCGCTTGGTCGTGACGGTGGTGCAGCATGAACGAAATTCTTCAACAACGAATTGATTCAGTTCGAGCAGGTAAAGACATAACTCATGCTCAAATCATGGCTAAGCAAAATTTACGTGAGCAGCTGGATCGAGATTTAGAAGAATTCTTAGCAAGTGGATCTGAGATCCAAGTGCTACCCAATGGATTCTCTAATTTTAGAGATGGTCTTATTCCGCCAAGCAAGGCAAGAGCAGTAACGAACGAACAAGATCGAATTGATCGTGAAAAAGCGATTGAAGCCAAAAATCAGGAAATTAGAGAGTACAAGGCTGCTGCTATAGAACAACGCAAGGCTAAGGCAAAGCAAAAATATGATGCTCAGATTAAAGAGCAAATTACTGTGCTGGGTCGGTTTGTTGGTAAGTCAAAGAATGAGAATGATTTTAAGCGTCTTGCGGAAATGGCAGGTTATCGCGTGCGACATTTTCGTGATGCTGCAAAAGGTCATTCTAAGTTGGGTGATGATAAGTGGGCATTGGTTAAAAAGTTGATTAGTAATTTTAAATTTGGGGATGCTGCATGAACTTCAGTTTACTTCCTCATGAATTAATTATTGATAACTTTGCTGGCGGCGGTGGTACATCTACTGGCCTAGAACAAGCATTTAATCGCACTGTTGATGTAGCCATAAATCATGATGCCAAAGCTTTAGCGATGCATCGCATCAATCACCCAGAAACTAAGCATTACTGTGAAAGTGTTTGGGATATTGATCCAATTGAAGTCACTGGAAACCAACCTGTAGGCCTTGTTTGGTTATCACCAGATTGTAAGCATTTTTCTAAAGCCAAAGGCAGTAAACCTGTTGAAAAGAAAATTCGTGGTTTAGCTTGGGTTGCATTACGTTGGGCTGCAAAAGTTCGCCCTCGAGTAATCATGCTTGAGAATGTCGAAGAATTTAAAACATGGGGTGATTTAGGTGCGGATGGTAAGCCTTGTCCAAAACAGAAAGGACGTACTTTTAATTCATTTGTGAATGCGCTTAAACGTCAGGGTTATGCAGTTGATTACCGTGAATTGCGTGCATGTGATTATGGATCACCAACTATTCGTAAACGCTTTTTTTTAATTGCTCGTCGTGATGGCTTATCGATCAAATGGCCTGAACCTACACATGCGCATCCTGATTCCATCCAGGTGCAAAAAGGTAATTTAAAGCCTTGGCGTACAGCAGCGGAATGTATTGATTGGTCGCTTGATTGCCCGAGTATTTTTACACGCAAACGTCCATTGGCCACAGCCACACTTGAGCGTATTGCAGGTGGTTTGAAGAAATTCGTCTTTAATAATCAAAAGCCATTTGTTGTGAATAGCATCGCACCAGTATTAACAGAATGCGCCAATGCTTCAAACAAGCGATCAATGCCAATAGATGAGCCATTACGAACTATTTGCGCTCAAACTAAAGGTGGTCATCATGCGCTTATTTCGGCATTCCTAGCGAAGAATTACACAGGTGTTATTGGGAGTGGGTTGAGAGAGCCGGTACATACAATTACAGCCAAAGATCACAATTCACTTGTTGTTAGCCATTTATCAAAAATGAAAAACGGCTGTATTGGTCAGGATCTTGATGATCCGATGCATACACTTACAACAGTAAATCAATTTGCAGAGGTTCGCGCCTTTCTAACAGCCTTTTATGGAAATGAAAAAGACGGTAATTCGGTGGATGAGCCATTAAGAACTATTCCAACACGTGACCGTTTTGGACTCGTAACAATTGGGCAGCAAGATTATGAAATTGCAGATATTGGTTTTCGCATGCTGCAACCGGTTGAGCTTTTTAAGGCGCAAGGCTTTCCAGAAAATTACATTTTTACGCATGGCACGAATGAGCATGGTCAGCAAATCACTTTAACGAAGACCGAACAAACAAGAATGGTTGGTAATTCTGTATGTCCACAATTAGCACGTGCATTGGTTGAAGCGAATTTCAAACATGAAAATAAATATCGAGGTGCAGCATGATTGAAACCACAAGAGTTCACTTTGAAATGTTTTTTATGAGTCAACCTTTTTTCCTTCAATTGAAATACATCCATGGTGAGCGCTTATTTGATTTTGATGAGGGGGTTGGATATCGCAATTTAACTGTCCAGATCGCATATGTGTGTTGGTGCAAAGAAGATAAGGAGTTTGTGCTATGAGTTCTGAATATTTAATTTTAGATGATGCTGAATGTGGTAAATGCCGAACCCATGATGATGTTGTTATGGATGAGGATGGTGACTTAATTTGCACAGACTGTCTTTTTGAGCGGTCATGCGAGGAAATGTTCGGTAATGAATATGATGAGGATGATGAATGAAAATCCTCATCGGTATCGATACTGGTGTTAATACTGGCTTCGCCGTGGCATTCGATCATGGCGAAGGTGGTGTGCTTCAAAAAGTGGAATCACTCAGTATTACTCAAGCCATGCAAAGAGTTCTTGAATATGAAGATGAGCACGATCTTAAAGACATCATGCTTTATATCGAAGATGCACGTAAACGTACTTGGTTTACTGGTGGTCGTGAAAAGGCTCAAGGTGTTGGATCAGTTAAACGTGATGCGCAAATTTGGGAAGATTGGTGCACAGAACAAGGTCTTAATTTCAAGATGATTCACCCAGCAGCAAATGCAACAAAAAAGAAAGCAGCAGATTTTACACGTATGACGGGTTGGACTGGTCGCACGAATGAGCATGCACGTGATGCAGCCATGTTGGTGTTTAAACGATTTGCGAAATTTTGAGGGTAGTATGGATTACATTGAGGATTTTAATGGTGATTTAAGAAGTATTGCAGAAGTCATTGGTCGAGATCAGGCCCTTTACTTGGTCAGTCAGTGTCCACGGTATAAAACAGAAAAGCGCTCAGGTAAGGGGCAGTTATTACTATATGTACCAAAGCTGAAAAAATTAACATTAGAGCATGGCTTGGTTCGAGCCGTGGGTTATGTTGATGCTCAAAAGCTGTCGACCGTTTTTGGTGGTGAGCTCTTAGTGCTCTCACACTGTACTCACATGATTTTAGAAAAACGTGATGAGGGGATTAGAACAATGATGAAAAGCGGGTTTTCAATTGCAGATTTAGCATCATATTTCAATGTCACTGAGCGAATAGTTTTAAGAATTCAGAATGTTGAGATAAGTAAGCAACAGCTTAGTTTGCAATTGTGAATAATGAAATATCTCTGAAATAAGAACAAAAATACTCAATAAATCCATAAATTCAGAGACAAGAAAGAATGTCATTTCCAGATTGGTTAGTAGCGTTAATGAAGTATTTGGGTGGGCTCCAATATTTCATTGCGGGATTGATGGGGGCAGCTGTGGCAACTCGATACAACAAAGAACAGCTTAAAACACCCAAAGACTACGCCGTGTTTTTACTGTCAGGTGCATTTACAGCACATTACCTTACATTACTTATCATGCATTACACAGAGCTCGCACCGAGTCATGCGGGCGGTATTGGCTTTCTTACTGGAGCACTTGGTGGTCTAGTCCTGCAAGAGTTCTTCGCTTGGATTAAGTCTGGCGCTTATAAACAGATTAGTTTTAAAAAATTCTTTGTTGAGATGATGAAGAATTGGAAAAGTGGTGGGAAAAAATGAAAAACAATCTAATCCGTTCGTTGCGTGGTGAAGAAGGTGAGATCCTTAATGAATACAAGGACCATTTAGGCTTTTCAACAATTGGCGTTGGTCGTTTAATTGATAAGCGCAAAGGCGGCGGTATCACAAAAGAAGAGTCAGCGTACTTGTTAAATAATGATATTGATAAAGTGATTGATCAATTAAACAAGCGCCTACCTTGGTGGGTTGCACTCGATGATACGCGCAAAGGTGTGTTGGTAAATATGGCATTTCAGATGGGTGTGGATGGCTTACTCGGATTTAATAACACTTTAAAAATGATCCAAAGTGGGGATTATGTTGCTGCATCAAAAGGCATGCTTAATTCTTTATGGGCTAAGCAAACTCCCGCACGTGCTAAGCGTATGTCTGAGCAGATGCGTACAGGGATATGGCAATTTAAGCAGGGGACATAGTGAATATATCAGCGATTATTGCCGTTGTATTTTTGGCTATTACGTCTTTCATCGGATGGTGCTGTTATGACTATGGATATAACAGTGCTCAATCAGAACAAATACAGACGTATGAGACGCAGCTCGAAGACCTTAAAACACAGGCTGATCAAGCGTTAAATCGTGAGCGTAATAGTTACAAAAAACAAGAGCAACTTGAGGATAAGTACCTTGAAAAGATTAAGGAATTACAGCACAATGAAGTCATTCTTATTGATGAGTATCGCGCTAACAATCTCAGCTTGCGCGACTCACTCAAAGCCAAGCAATGCCCTGATGTGTCCATCACTGCCGACAGCACCGTCGGCAATCATGCAACCACAACAGGCGGACTTCACGACAGAGATGTCGAGTTTCTTATTCGGTACGCCGCAAGAGCAGACACCGTAGCCGAGCAACTCAAGAGTGCTCAAGCTCTCATCCAGCAGGATAGAGAGTTATGCAACGGTCAGACCGAAACATCTAATACCAATCAAAAAATAGTTTCCCAAGGTACTTCCGGAGGGGCACCCAAGGCGGGGGCGAAGACCTCGCAGGTTTTCATATCTGCGTGAACTTCAAAAGCGTAGTTTATGTTTATGTCTCGTTTTTTATAAATATTTGTTTTTAAATATTAATTCTGAAAATCGAAGTAAAAAAGGGATTCCATGTCTGCAGTAATTAAAGGGCAAGAGGTAACCAGACAGGGATTGGCCGATATCTTTGGTGTGTCACTACCAACAATTGATAGTTGGGTTCGTAATGGTTGTCCGTATATTCAGAAAGGTGGTCGTGGGCAAGAATGGAAATTTAATACTGCAGCCGTTTCGAGCTGGTTACGCGAGCGAGACGTTGAAGATGCGACAGGTGGAATACCTGATGATATTGAGTTGCTAAGAGTTCGAAAACAAAAGGCCGAAACCGAGCTGGCTGAATTGGATCTAGCTACTAAAAAAGGTGAAGTAGCTTTAATTGAAGAATTTGAACGTGTGCAAGCAATGGCATTTGCCGCTATACGTGCCAATATTATGAACGTGCCACAACGCGCAGTTTTACAGTTGCTTGGTGAAACCGATGAACGAACATTTAAAGAAAAACTAAAAGCAGAACTTATTTTAGCACTTGAAACTTCGGCAGAAGAAGAGCTGGAGGAGGAAGAGATTGAGTGATTTTTCTATTTTTAGTAATTATGGATCTGTTTTAGATGCTATAAAAAGGTCAATGCACCATCTGGTGCCACCACCGAATATGTTGCCAAGTGACTGGGCTGAAAAAAATATTAAAATCCCTGTGGGTAACGCCATACCCGGTCCAATCAATTTTGATAATGCACCTTATCAACGTGGCATGATTGATGCCATTAAAGAATATGGCGTACGTCGTATTACGTATATGACAGGTGCACAGCTGGGGAAAACCACAATTCAACAATGTGCAACTGGTTACTTTATTGCTCACGAACCCAAATCACAGATATTTGTACAACCGACTCAGGGTGATGTTCAAACCTTCCTTGAAACTAAACTTCGACCAATGATTGAGGCCAATAAATCAATTTCACAAAAGATGGCCAAGCCACGTAGCCGTGATGGTGTAAATAACAGTCGCATGATTTCTTATGTTGGTGGTTGGCTGATGTTTTCGTGGGCTGGTTCTCCAAAAACATTACGCTCACGATCAGCACCTATTACTCATGCAGATGAGATTGATGGCATGGAAGCCACAGCTGAGGGCGATCCAATTGAATTACTCGCTCAGCGTTCAGCAACATTTGGTGATCAGGCATTAAGAACAGAATCCAGTACACCGACCATTGCAGGTGCGAGCCGTGTTGAGAATGCCTTTAAGCAAGGTGATATGCGCCGTTATTATGTACCATGCCCGCATTGCCATGAAGCACAGTTTTTACGTTGGGAAAATGTCACATGGCAGGGCCGTAAATCAACTAATATCCAAGATGCAAAAGAAGACTTAGATCAAGAACATGAAGTTGAAACAGCCTGTTATCGCTGTGAATGCTGCGGTGAAGTGTGGTCGGATGGTGAACGCATTGTTGCAATTCGAAATGCTGAAAAATTAGGGCATGGATGGAAGGCAGAAAAACCATTTAAAGGACATATTAGTTTTCATGCACCAGAGATGCTTTCGACTTTCCGTAAGATGCGCGACATTGTGCAGTCCTATTTAGATAAGTTAGCGCTTGATGACTTGCAGGTATTTGTAAACGTATCGCTGGGTGAAACTTATGAGGAGAATGGAGACAAAGCAGATCCTGAAGTACTGCAGCTTCGCGCCGAAGAATTTACAGCTCAAATACCGAATGCTGGTGTGTATTTAACCTGTGGCATTGATATGCAGATGGATCGGCTTGAGTTGGAAATTGTTGCTTGGGGTGTGGGTGAAGAAAGTTGGTCCATAGATTATCGAGTACTTTGGGGGGATCCACTGGGTGATGATGTTTGGGAAGAACTGGATGATATTTTAGAAGATACGTATATGCATGAGTCGGGTGCTCAACTCAGTATTTCGGCTGCATGTTTGGATACGGGCGGTACCGCTGGTTATACACAACGGGCTTATGAATATGTAAAAAGCCGTAGAAATAGGAAAGTCTTTGCGATTAAAGGTCGTGCCGGTTGGGGAATGCCAATTGTGCAAAGCCCACAGCGTAAACAGTCTGGTAAAGATAAACGTAAAATTGATTTATTTATTGTTGGGGTCGACGAAGCAAAACTTACTGTCATGCGCCGTTTAGATTTGGAAAAGAAAGGACCAGGTTATTGTCACTTTCCACATGACCGGGAAAAGGAGTGGTACCGACAATTAACGGCTGAAAAGTTAATTATTCGTTATATTAAAGGGCAGCCGATTCGTGAATGGCATAAACCAGACCGGGCTCGTAATGAGGCACTCGATTGCCGTGTTTATGCTTTGGCCGCTTTAAAAATTATGCAGCCGAATTTAAAGCGTGTCTCCGAGCGTGTGTCTACAGATATTGATGAACCTAATGTTGAAAAAGAGGTTGATCAAAATACAACGGAAGTTAAAACGATTTTGAAGCGGAAGCCTGTTAAAAAAGAATCTATATCAGCGGTTGTTTCAAAACCCAAAAATACTGTGATTAAGAAGAAAAGAGTTTTTGGGAATAAAAAGTGATTATTTTTTGTTAATATGTAACTTTGTTTCTTTAAAATAATAGGCACGAAATGGCTTTTTTAAATGGGTTATTTACGCTTTTAAGCGTTATATTTTTTATATGTTTAATTGTGGCTTTGATAAAACCAAGTATTTTTAAAATAAAGACTAGGCTGAAAGCATTTCTAATATTCTTTACAGCCATGATTGTTTCATCACTTATTGTTAATGCAACAATGTCAGATGAAGAGCGGGCTCGTATTGAGCAGCAACAGCAAACTGCAAAGGTAGAACGTGAGGCAGAGCCTTCTTCAGGACAACCTGTTCAAGAAGATGCACCAATTGCTGAAGATAAAAAATCTGTTGAACCAACCCCTAAGGTTGAAGAACAAGAAGTCGTGGAGAGTGTTCAGAGTTTAACTCAACCACAGAGCAATGCCGTCAGATCAGCCAACCAATATCTAAACATATCGGGTTTCTCACGTAATGGGTTAATCGACCAACTTTCGTCAAGTGCAGGGGATGGTTATGATAAAGCCGATGCTACGGCTGCTGTAGATAGTTTAAATGTTGATTGGAATGAACAAGCAGCTCGAACTGCTATCCAGTACCTTGAAATGAGTGGGTTTTCTTGCAATGGGTTAATCGACCAACTTTCGTCAAGTGCAGGGGATAAATATACAAGAAGTCAGGCCTCTCATGGAGCAAAACAAGCAGGGGCTTGTTCTTAAACTTCAGAGTATTTCGTAAAAAGCACCTTAGGGTGCTTTTTTACTGTCATTAATAACATCAATAATTTCTTGTTTCATTTTTCTAAGGTGCTCCTCTATGGTGTCAACCTTAAATACATAACCCTTATCTTCATTAAAGGTATGCTCAAGCCTAGAAACAATTTCTTGATTCATTGATCGATTGTTAGCCTTAGCTGTTTCAACTATTTTCTCACGAAACTCTGGTGTAACACGGACTTTGAGTGTAACAACACTGCTTTGATCTTCACTCATAAAACACTGACCAAAATAAAATTAATAATAACCCCATAATGGGGATTGACCAATAACCCCAGAATGGGTACTATATTTTTGTACCCAATATGGGGTCGATGGAGAAGGTTGTGAGAGAAGAAGTTGTATATGTGAAGGGGCGACTTGATAGTAGCCTCCACAAAGAACTTAAGGCGATTGCAAAAGAAGATAAAAGATCAATGGTTTATCTTTTAAATGAAGCGGTCAAATTATTAGTAGAAAAACACAAGAGTGCGAAAGCATGAAATCAACAGACAACAAAAAAGCCCCTGAATCTTGGCGGAGTCGGAGCTTTATTGAGTGTCAAATATTAGGAAATACTATGACTTTAAGTAGTTTACAACAAATAAGCGTACCTTTCTATAATGCTGAATTATATATTATTGAGCATAATGGCCAGCCTTACACCCCAATGAAACCTATTGTTGATGGCATTGGTTTGGACTGGGCATCTCAATTTGTTAAGTTAAAACAGCGGTTTTCTTCAACCATTGTGGAAATCACAATAGTTGCAAATGATGGTAAAGGGCGATTGATGACGTGCTTACCAGTTAAAAAACTATTTGGCTGGCTAATGACAATCAGCCCAAACAAAGTGAAACCTGAACTTCGCGATATAGTAATTAAGTATCAAGAAGAATGTGATGATGTACTTTGGGATTATTGGACTAAAGGTAAAGCAGTTAATCCACGAAAAACCACACCAAAAGATCGTGAAAATCTACGTCATGCGGTATCAAATTTAGTATCACGTGTGAAGATTAATTTTTCAGATGCATACATCATGGTTGGGCAGCGCTTTAATGTGAAGAGCATTGAAGAAATCCCATTGGATCAATTGTGTGATGCTGTTGAATATGTTCATGGTCTAATCCTGACATTTGATAAATTTCAGGATCATGCGCCAGTAGATGTAAATGCTATCCAAAATTGCCATGGTGTATTGCAATACCGCTTGATTGAATACCATAAAGGTTTGGAATCAGAGGTTAAGCGTTTAGGCGGTAAAATGCCTGAATACCCAACATTCAACCCTGAAGATGTCGCGCAAGCATTAATGTCACGAATCCTCCAAGGTAAACAAATGATGCTTCAGTTGCATTATCAGGGTGGATTTTCACTTGAGCTTGTGCCGAAAGATGCTGTAATGGTGGATGCTAATAATATTCCTGAGTTGGTGAATCGACACGACTTGGTGAGCAAGGAGCAATTACCTTTGATTGTGCAAAATGCAATGGATCGACTGGTTAAGTAAAAGAAATCTGATGGAACCGCCTTATTAGGCGGTTTTTTTACAATTGTGAATAATGAAAAAAACCACTTAAAAAATGATGATAAAACCAAGAAAAAGCGCATTTTTGGTTAAAAAAATATATGAGTGGTCAATTGTTTCCCAGCCAAATCAAAGCAGGTACGACGTTTAGATTCAATCTGAATTTAACTGCATACCCTGCATCTGATTGGACAATTTATGCATATTTACGTGGTGTAAGTGCAATTGATCTGCAGTCTACAGCGCAGGGAAATATGCATGTATTCAACGTACCTGCAAATATCACAAAAGACTATAACGCTGGGCATTATGGTTTTTCACTTCGTGCAGTAAATTCTAGCAACGGTGAGGTTGAGGAACTTGAATCAGGCACAGTTGAGATTAAAGCTGATCTCGCGTCAATTTCAGAAAAAGCCGATCTAAGAAGCCATGCGCAAAAAACCTTAACGGCATTAGAAGCGGTCATTGAAGGTCGTGCCAGTCTAGACCAAGAGCGTTACCGGATTAATAACCGTGAGCTGTACCGCACGCCAATAGAGACGCTAATTAAATTGCGTAATCAATATCGTGCAGAGGTTAGCCGTGAACAGGCAAAAGCATCAGGTAAAAGTCTTTTTGGTCGAGTTGTACGGGTTAAATTGGGGTAATCGCTTGTGATGGAACTTTTTAAACGCCAAATTGCTGAAGTACCAAATGTCACGCAGATGCATCAAGTGAAAGATGAGTCAGTGGTAAAAAGAGGGAGTCGGGTTTTTCGCAATGCTGTTCGTTGGTTTAAAGCAGGTGTAAGCGACCGCCTAACTTCCGCTTGGCCATCTACACCATTACCAGCTGATTTAATCGTAGAGCGATATCAACGAACCTTAGTTGCACGCAGTCGGGAGCAATGTGCCAATAATGATTATGGACGTAATTATTTACGCTTAACTCATCAAAATATTGTTGGTCCTCAGGGCGTGATGCTTCAGGCTCAGATCCGTAATGCACAGGGGAAATTAGACAATAAACTTTGCGATGCGGTGGAACAAGAATGGTCAAATTGGAATAAGAAACATCACTGCGATATTCAGGGTAAAAAGTCCTGGCGTTCAATTCAACGTTCTTGTGTGATTTCGGCAGCCAAAGATGGCGAATTCTTCGTAAGGATTATTCGTGGTGCAGATGCAGGGAAATATGGATTTGCACTGCAAATGATTGATGCGCAACGTTGCCCAATTATGTATAGCGCAAAACTCTCAGGTGGTCGCTTTATCCGTCAAGGCATTGAATTTAACCAATTTGGGCGTCCGATCGCTTACTACTTCGATAGTGATTCAGAAGAAGAAAAGCAATATCGCGTTGGCTCTGGGAACTATATTCGTGTACCTGCAGAACAAGTCATTCATGGCTATTTAGAAGACATTGTAGGGCAAAAGCGAGGCATGCCATGGACGGCCACTAGTCTATTTCGCATGAAGCAACTTTCAGAGTTTGAAGATTCAGCGATTGTGAATGCCCGTATATCTGCCAACAAAATGGGTTTCATTCAGTGGAAAGAGGGTCATGGCCCTAAGTTTGAAGATGATGATGAAATTCAAATTGAATCGCAAGCGGGCGAGTTCCCAGTGTTACCTGAAGGGGCAGAACTCAAAGAGTGGTCTCCTAATTACCCAACGGGTGAATTCCTACCTTTTCATAAAGCAATGTTGCGCTCAATGGCAGCAGGAATGGGTGTGCTTTATAACAACTTAGCTTCAGACCTTGAGGGCGTAAATTTCTCCAGTATTCGCCAAGGAACTTTAGATGAGCGCGAGCACTGGAAAGAGCTCCAGCAATGGTTGATTGAAGCTTTAGTTGAGCCTGTTTATTACGCATGGCTGGAATACGCCTTGCTCAAAGGCCAAATCAAGAAAGGTAATGTGCCGCTAAAAGCAGTGGATATAGAACGCTATACGCAAGTCACTTGGCAGCCACGCCGTTGGGCTTGGATTGATCCATCTGCCGATGTCACTGCAGCAGAAAAGTCGAAGAACAACATGCTGACTTCTGCAGGAGCCATTATTCGTGAACAGGGTAAAGATCCGCAAACCGTATGGGCTGAGATTGCACGCGATACTCGTACCATGATTGATGAAATGGTGGCACAGGGTATCAGTAAAGAAATAGCGGAAGAAATGGTTTTGGCAAGTATGGGTAAAAAGCAAGCTGGCGCAGTAGGGCGACCAAAAGAGGGCATGTAATGAAATTTTTGAAAACTGATCTAGCAATAGCTTTAACTGGTATGACGTTCACGCGAGATACTTCTCAAACAAAGCCATTACCTGATTTTAATAAAGACAAATTAGTTCGTAACTATGTCGTTGATGACTTCAAAGTGGACATAGAAAAACGGACAGTCGAGCTTTCGTTTTCAAGTGAAACGGAAGTAGGGCGTTGGTTTGGTGTTGAAGTTTTGGATCATAGCCAAGGTGCGATTGATTTTTCGCGCTTGAACACCCGTGCGCCGTTTTTAATGGATCATAACTCCCGTGATCAGGTGGGGGTGGTTGAAAGTGCATGGTTGGATCATTCCCAGCGTAAAGGTCGTGCTTTAGTCCGTCTGAGTAAGTCCGCGCGTGGTGAGGAAATCCTACAAGATATTGATGATCTGATTCGTACCAATATCAGTGTGGGTTACACCATTAAAAAGGCCATCTTAAAAGAACAGCGCGAGCATGATGATGTTTATTTGATTACCGAATGGCAGCCGTATGAAATTTCGTGCGTGTCTATTCCTGCGGATACCAATGTGGGCGTGGGGCGTTCCGCAATTGTGAATAATGAAAACAATGCATCAAATTCGCAAAATGAAAACATCAGCAATATTCAAATTCCGCATCAGCAGAGAAAACAGACTATGAATTGGGATTACTTTACAGATAAAGATGGCAACCAAGTCCGTCAACGCCTCAATGATAAAGGTGAGCGTCATGGCGACATTGAAATGGTACGTGCAGTAAATGACACCGCAGAACGTGGCGCAGAAGCAGAACGTAAACGTGTCAGTGAATTGATGCAATTAGGTGAGCGATTTGGCGCGGGTGATTTGGTACGCCAGTACATTGATGAAAATAAATCATCAGCAGAGTTACAAAATGCAATTCTAGAGCGTGTGCATGGCAATCAGGGCAAACCTATTACTGAACAGCCTAAAAGCAATAATGCCAATATCGGTCTTACGGGGGATGAAGCACGTTCATTCAGTTTAATGCGTGCGGTACGTGCAATGTTGCCGAATGCAACTCTAGCAGATCGTGAGGCAGCAGCATTTGAATTGGAGTGTTCAGAAGCGGCACAAAAGGCCTATGGTCGTTCAGCTCAAGGGATCTTAGTACCTGCAGATGTACTCAGTCGAGTGTTTGAAGTGGGTACTTCTCAAAATGGTGCAACCTTGGTTGGGACAGACCACCGAGCAGATATGTTCATTGAAATGCTACGTAATCGTTCAACCATTATGAACTTAGGCTTCATTATGGATGGATTGGTAGGTGATGCAGAAATTCCAAAGCAAACAGGTGGTGCAACTGCTTATTGGCTTGGTGAAGAAGAGGAAGTGCTGGGATCTAGCCCTGCAACAGGTCAGTTAAAACTAAGCCCTAAAACGGTGGGTGGTCGTGTAGAGATCAGCCGTAAGCTCATGCAGCAAAGTTCGCCAGCTGCAGAACAACTGGTTTGGAATGATTTAAACCGTGCCTTGGCTTTGAAAATTGATAAAGCAGCTTATTACGGTACTGGTGGGGATAATCAGCCACTTGGTTTGAAGAATATCTCTGGCGTGAACGCGGTGAGCTTTGCAGCAGTGAATCCGAACTTTGCTGAAATGGTGGCTATGGAATCTGAAATTGCTTCAGACAATGCCGATATTGATCGTATGTCTTATGTGATTAATGCCGTTATGCGTGGTCATTTTAAAACAGCACCAAGAATGGGCGCTGGCACAGAAAGCACGATTTGGGAACCAGGGAATACTGTGAATGGTTATCGAACTGAGGTGACCAATCAAATTGAAGCGGGTGATGTGTTCTTTGGTAACTTCGCAGATTTGATCATTGCAATGTGGGGTGGCTTGGATATCACTATTGATCCGTACTCTTTAAGCTCCAAAGGTGGTTTACGCATTGTGGGCTTCCAAGATGTGGATTTTGTTTTGCGTAACACTGAGTCCATTTGCTACGGCAAGAAAACCGTCTAATTGATCAGCCACTGCGGTGGCTTCCCACTCTATTTTTGTGAGCACATATTCATGAAAACAACCGTTTTAATTGCTTTAACTTCTGCCGTCGTGATTGATGGTGAAATTCGTAAAAAAGGTGACGAGGTCGAAGTCTCGCACGCATTGGCACAAGATCTGTTACGCCGTGGCCGTGGCACTTTGGTAGAGGGAGATGCTGAAGATCAAGAAATTGATTTGGCCACTTTAACTAAAGCACAGCTCATTGAGTTTGCATTGCGTGAATATGAACTTGAGCTTGAAGCTTCGCTCACCAAAGATAAATTGATTGAAGCGATTCAAGCTGCTGCAGAAGCCGAGTAAAGCCTATGCCAAGTTGGGAAAATTTGGATGTGTTTCTTCAAACCGATTTGGTTGGTGGATTTGCCATAACAGCCACTTTACAGTTTGAGGATGGGTCAGAGGATAAATCCATTGTGGGTATATTTGATGAACCGTATCTAAACGCCCAGCTTGGTGAATATGAGGTTGATGGTGCTCAACCTCGTTTTACCTGTAAATCTGTAGATGTTTTAGATGTAAAACGGGGTGATTTTTTGCTGCTCAAAGATGGTCGTAAATTTTATGTCATGACCTATCCGCAGCAAGATGGCACAGGTATGTCGATACTAAAAATTGAAATTAACGAATGATTTCACTTGATATTGGTGCACAAGGCATTGAGGCCATCATTACAGAGTTAGAACCTACTGAAAAGCAGGTAAACGCAGCATTGAGTCGAACTTTAAACCGAATGGCCAAGTGGGTGCAAACCAGAACGGTTAAAGGTTTAAGTTCTGAATTGCAGGTGATGCAAAAGGTTATGCGTAGAAGAATGCGAAAAACAAGCATTCAGAAAATAAGTACAGGTTGGACGATCAAGCTTTGGTATGGACTGAATGGAATTTCCTTAATTCACTTAAATGCCAGAGAAACCAAAAAAGGGGTAACTGCAGGAAAGCATAAAAGAGACGGTGCTTTTATTGCAAAAGGGCAAGTGTTTAAGCGATCTGGAAGAGGGCGCTTGCCGATTGAAAAACAAACACTCGAAATTAAAGGAAAAGCTGATTCGTATCTAGAAGACCAAGCGTTTTCAAATGGGTATCAAGAGCAATTTTTCAAAACTTTGGAGCATGAGTTGAAATGGCAGATGCGATAGTAGGTGTGGATTTAGATCAATTACATGATGTGATTGAGGCAAAATTTAAAGCGCAATTTCCAGTTTTTCAATTGGTTCAGTTTTATCGTGATGAAGAAGAGCGTAAAGCGCCAACAGCAAAAGAATTACCAGCACTACTCCTTGAACTCACCAGTTTTGATATTGATGAACAAGGTGATATGGGCACAGAGCAACTGCCTTTAATTGCCCGATTTGAAGCACGAATAATTGATACGTTTAATCAGCGTAGAGCCAAGATTAATGTCCGAAAACTGGCGGCAGGCGTTGCCTTCTATATTTTCAAGAATAAGCACTTTACCCGCCTTGGGAAATTTGGTGTTGGAAGTAGTTCAGTGGGAGAGATTTCAGAAGATGGATTTTTTCCTGAGCTGGATCGTTTTGAAGTATGGCGCGTGGACTTCTCTACTCAAATTATAGTGGGTGAAAGTGTATGGGCTGAATCTGGTAAAACGCCTGTTCCAGTCTTTAGTTACGCGCCTGAAATTGGATTAGGACATGAAGATAAATATCAAGAGCTTCATTTGAATCAGGAGGTGCCATGAGTTATGCACTGGCACAAATGGATAGAATCCTAGCGAACTTAATCCGTTTTGGTCGAATTTATGCTGTTGACTTGGATGCAGGGACAGCAACTGTTGATTTTGATGGTGAGCTTGTTTCTGATCTTGAGTGGGCTAAAAGTCGAGCGGGTGAGGATCGTTCATGGAATGGTGGTTATTCCAAAGGTGAGCAAGTTGTAGTGCTCTCGCCATCGGGTGATTTGTCTCAAGGTGTGATTGCTTTTTCTTTATCTCAAACCGCATTCCCTAATGCAGGTACCACTGAAAATCCAAAGCATATTTATGCTGATGGCACGGTGGTTGAGTATGACAAAGTCAGCCATACATTAAATATTGATTTATCTAGCAGTGGTGGAAAAGTTTTTATTAAAGGTGGTTTAGTTGTAAATGGTGAAGCTGAATTTAACGGTCCAGATGTAAAGCACAAAGGGAAAAGTATTGGAGTGGGTCATACGCATAACCGTACACAACCTGGTAATGGAGACAGCGGGGAGGTGAATTAATGGGAATGAATGCGTTAAATGGAAGATATCTAACAGGACTTGATCATTTAAAACAATCCATAGCCGATATTTTAAATACACCAATCGGTTCACGCGTAATGCGCCGTGATTATGGTTCTAAGTTATTTTCTCTAATTGATGCGCCACTAAATCGAGGCACATTGGTAGATATTTATGCGGCTACTGCTGAGGCATTAATGAAGTGGGAAGATCGTTTGGTCGTCAGTGCCGTTGATATAACCAGTGCACAACTTGGTCAGATCACTTTAAAAATCACAGGTAAATATGTTTTAGATGGCAAAACCGTTCAGTTAGACGGAATAGTGGTGAGCGCATGAGTACAGTTGATTTTTCTCAATTACCACCGCCAAGCCTGATTAGCGAATTAAGCTTCGAGGTGCTTTTTGCACAAAGAAAAGAAAGCTTTATAGCACTGCATGAATCAGATAAGCAGGCTGAAATTCGTGAAACACTTAAGCGTGAATCAGAACCGGTGACTAAGTTGCTTCAAGAAAATGCATATTTAGAAATGCTGTATGTGGCCAAATGTAATGCAGATGCACGCTCACTTTTACTGGCTTATGCTGAAAAATCAGATTTGGATCATTTGGCACTAACAGAGTATGGATTAGTCCGACTTTTAGTCACGCCTGCAGATAATAGTGCTATTCCACCGATTGACGCAGTCTATGAGTCAGATGAGCGCTTGAGAGAACGCTGCTTATTATCTTTTGACGGTATGAATACTGCTGGATCTGCAAATGCATATCGTTATTTTGCATTAAGTGCAGATGGTCGTGTTGATGGGATTAAAGTTCGTTCAGATGAGGCCAATCCATATTTACTCGATATTGTGATTACGCAGGTTGATAGCATAAATGGCGAAGCATCCGCAGAATTGGTCTCGGCTGTTCAAAAGGCTTTAGATCCTGATCATGTAAGGCCAGTCTGTGATAGACCGATGGTTAAATCTAGTGTGGCGACAAACTATCAAATTGAAGCCCAACTATATGTTGGTAAAAATGCAGAAGATATATTACTGCTTGAAGCCGCAAATTTGCGTTTAGATAAATACATTAAAAATGCACAAAAGAACGGGGAAAGTATTTATAGGTCAGCAATTTATGCTGCTTTGCATGTGGGTGGTATTCAGCGTGTAGTCATTACTTCGCCAGAAAATGATTTGGTTATGGATAGTTATCATCACCCAGTTTGTATTGCTAAAACGATCGCTATTGGAGGGGTTGAATGAATAGTCTTTTACCACCAAATTCGACACTGCTAGAACGAAACCTGACAGAAGTCGGCAAGGCTGCTTTTGAACTGCCTTCAATTCGTACCATTAAAGATATTGACCATGTGCCGGCTCAATTCTTGCCGTTTATTGCTTATCAAAAATCCGTGGATTACTGGGATGAAAATTGGCAAGACGCTCTAAAACGCAAGGTTATTAAAACATCAAAAGAACAACACAAAATAAAAGGTACAGCAGCTGCAATCAAACGTGCATTAGAACCCTTTGGCTATGAGGTCAAACTCATTGAATGGTTTAAAGCTGAACCGAATCTTACACCGGGTACGTTCAATCTTGAACTTGATTTGATTGGTAAATCATTAAGCCAGGAAGTGTTTAACGAAGTAAACCGGTTAGTTTCCGATGCCAAGTCAGCAGCGAGACATTTGGGTAATTTAACGATTACTTCTAATCCTATTCTTACTATTCACAATATTTTAGTTCATCAAACTGCGAATACATTCTGCAGTCTTCCTAGAGATTAAATATGGCAGATTACTATAACGTCACAACAAATACCGGTGATGCAGAAATTGCTGCAGCGATTGCATCAAATACCAAACTGGCCATTACTCATATCGCATTTGGCGATGGAAACGGTGCTGTACCAACGCCATCGAAAACGCGAACAACTTTAGTACGTGAAGTACATCGTCAAGAAGTCACCAAGTATGAACGTCATCCGACTAATGCCAATTGGATTGTGATTGAGACCATTATTCCATCCAATATAGGTGGGTTTTGGGTCCGTGAAATGGGGATTATTGCCAATGGAAAACTAATTTCTCATGGCTCACACGCTCCTTTTGAAAAAGTTGCCGATCCGACAGGTGTAAGTGAATACCGACTTAAATTTACCCAAAATGTCCGTGATGGGAATGTTGTCGAAATTTCGTTAGATGAATCACTCATCTATGCGAGTCAGGCTTGGGTGGATGAAAATTATATTCGTCGAAATGAATTGGTCGACAACCTCACCACCAACGATGCAACCAAGCCACTATCAGCAAAGCAAGCTAAGGTTTTACAAGACAATAAACTTGATAAAATTGCCAATTCAGTTGGCTTACAGATTCTTGAAGATAGGACTTTAAAACCAACTGAACTCTCTCAAGCAGTACAGGCATTTTTTGGAACATATAATTCTGACAATGGCGTAAATTTCTGTGACTTCTTAACCATTAACGGTTGGAGTGAGCCTTCTGGTGGGGGAAAAAATGCTCTCGTTTTTCATAAACAAGCACATGCGATATATCATTTTCAAGCTGATTATAACGATGAAACTTGGACAAGAAAAAAACAACTTGCATACACAGATTCAAATATCACGGGTAATGCAAACACAGCAACTCAACTAAAAACACCTCGATTAATCAATGGTGTTTCTTTTGATGGCAGTGTAAATATTACCATTCAGCCAAAAGCGAAAGTTGTTCCCGAAGATGCAGATCTTAATGACTATCAAAGTGAAGGATTTTTTGAATGTAATTCATATGCAGTCGCACCAACAATAGCAAATAATATTTCTGGTATGCCATTTTCTTTGCTCGTTGAAAGAGGCGCAGGAATTAAGCAAACGCTAAGTGAGTATATGACATCGAGCACATGGGTTCGTTGGTGTCGCGATAGTGGATCTCTATGGACAGCGTGGACAAAAATTGCTGGCGCAGGAACGGCAGTTACTTATGCAGAAAAATTAAAAACACCGCGACAAATTAATGGTGTTAATTTCGATGCTACACAAGATATTAGTATTGAAGCGCCACTACGTACACTTGAAACAATTACAACTGTAGAGCAACTCGCTTTAGCTGTTCTAGATGGTAAATACGCTGTTGTTGAATTAGGTATTGCAGGGCTTTGGGGTTATGGGTTTTTAGTTGTACTCAGAAGTGGTGGTGTTTGTCATCAAGTCTACTATCCACATGAAGCTTTAGGTGTAAATAATGCCACGATGGCTATGCGCCAAACGCAGAACATGAATGGAAATAGCGCAACATGGTCTGAATGGCGTGTGATCGGGACACGGGATGATTCTAAATTACCACTTTCAGGTGGAACACTGACTGGCCCTCTAGTAACTAAAGAGCTTACTGTATCAGCAACATTGGGCGATTTAGGGACAGGATCAACAGCAGCTATTCGTACACCTACATTAAATGTAGGTGCTTCTTTTGGCTATGTTCCATTCATGCATGGTTCTGTGCAGTCATCGAGGGGGTTCCGCACTAATGTATCTTTAGGTATCTATAGACCAGAAGATGATTGGAACAACTCTGGTGGGTATATTGCTGTTGGTGGTCTTGATGCATCACCAACAGAAGCATTTTTGTTTTTGAACGGTCGTAAAATTACGAATACTGCTGGTGCTATTGAACTTGCAGGTAATGCTGCCACAGCTACCAAGTTACAAACAGCTAGAAAAATTTTTGGTCAAACTTTTGATGGTGCAAATGATGTTGGGGGTACAATAACTGTATCAGACGGCATAATAAAATCTGATGAACATCACTATATTGATCTCGGACGATATGCCATAGATAGAATTAATTTTTCTGTACCTGGTGCTATTTTTAATTTTATGAGTTCCTCTAGCGGTGAAATTGTTGCTCGTATTACATCAAATGGGATTGATTGCAATGCAGCAACTGCATCAAAACTTGCAACTGCACGTAAAATCAACGGTATAGATTTTGATGGTACAACAGATATTGAAGTTATTGATGATGCACTTCAATACATGCCAATTACATACCCAAAAAGCACCCCGCCAACTGGCTATTTAGCAATGATGGGGCAGGCTATTTCACAATCAGTATATCCAAAACTTTACACATTATATGGCCCAAGCCTTCCTGATTTACGAGCTTACTCAATTCGTGGCTTAGATTATGGGCGTGGCATTGATACAGATCGAATAATCTTGAGTGAGCAACAAGATGATATTAAGAGCCATACTCATACTTATTTTAGAGACAATATAGGCGGGTGGTATGCATCTGCTGGCGGCTCGGGTGGCGGGGAAGATCTCAACACTAGTGCAACAGGCGGAGCGGAAACTCGTGTTAAAAACATTGCATTTTTATATATTGTTAAAGCGGGTTAATTATTATGTTTTCAGAAGAAACAAAAAAAGTTGTCGTATATTCTTATGACAATCAGGGTGTTTATCAGCATTCATTTGAATATTTATGGGTTGTTGGGACAGGCTTAGCACCTAACAGCACACTAAATAAACCACCAAATGATAAACAGGGTTTTGCGTGTGTATGGGTTGATGAGAAATGGGAGTACAAAGAAAATCACATAGGTAAGACTATTTATTCAATTGCGGATAAAACTGCAAAAGTAGTAAAAAATATTGGAAAAATTGAGAAAGGCTATACTTTATTAGCTCCAAGTCAATTTGACACATGGAGCGGCACCGTCTGGGAAGATACACGAACAGAGCAAGAAAAGCTTGAATATAAACGCTCTCAATATCAAAAATTGACACGTTATCAATTTTTACGTTGTCTGTTAGAAAATGGATACAAGGCAAGTGCTATTGAGGCTCAAATTCTAACAATTGAAGATGAGTTTACACGCGAGCTAACATTACTCGGCTTCAAAGAAGCGACTAATTTCATACGCAATGATGAAAGTATAATTGCAATGCAATCAATTTTAAATCTTAGTGATGAACAAGTGGATCAAATGTGGGAACAAGCGCTGATACAATAGTGCAATAGTGAATAATGAAAAGTACTGAATAAATCGCAAAAATGAACCAAAATCTTAAACTGAGATTGTGGTTCATGAGCGATATTTTTTTACATGGGATTCAAAACGTCACGGTAGATGGTGGTTCGCGTCCCATTACTACAGTTCGAAGTTCGACCATTGGAATCATTGGGTCTGCGCCAAATGCTGATCCTCTAATTTTCCCATTAAATAAACCTGTGCTGATTGCAGGCTCTCGACTTGAGGCAGCCAAATTAGGCGAGACTGGTACTTTACCTCAAGCCATTGATTCTATTTTTGATCAAATTGGTGCTGTATTGGTGGTAGTGCGTATTGATGAGGGGGAAACAGAGGCTGCGACGTTGGCTAATGTTTTGGGGGGCGTAGATGCAAATACGGGTACTTATGAAGGTGTACATGCTTTTTTAGCCGCAGAGAACGTTGTTGGCTTCGTTCCTAAGATTTTAATTGCACCAGGTTTTACACATACGCGCACTGCAGCAGTTGATCAAACCCCTGCAACATCAAATCCTGTAGTTGCAGAGCTTTCGGGCATTGCTGAACGATTAAAAGCCGTCATTATTGCTGATGGCCCCAACACCAATGATGCTGATGTAATTGCATATTCAAAAGACTTTGGATCTAAGCGTGTTTTCTTGGTTGATCCTAAAGTTTTAAAAACAGTTGAAGGTGAAACAGCTTCAGAATGGTCTAGTGCCTGTGTTGCTGGTCTTCTGGCTAAATCTGATAATGACCGTGGTTGGTGGTGGTCACCGTCGAATCAAGAAATTAACGGTATTATCGGCACATCACGAGCAATTGATTTTGCAATGGGTGATGCTAATTGTCGTGCAAATTTACTTAATGAAAACAACGTCGCAACGATTATTCGTCAAAATGGTTATCGTCTTTGGGGTAACCGTACACTTTCAAGTGATAAAAAATGGGCATTCCTGTGCGTTGTTCGTACAGCAGACATGATTGATGAATCTCTAAAAGCTGCGCATTTATGGGCTGTCGACCGTGGTATTACCAAGACATATGTCTCTGATGTGATTGAAGGCGTGAATGCATATTTACGCTATTTAACCAACATTGGTGCGATCTTAGGTGGTTCTTGCTGGGCAGATCCTGAACTAAATACAGCGGATCAGATTGCACAAGGGAAAGTATATTTTGATTTTGACTTTACACCTGTGTATCCAGCAGAGCACATCATTTTCCGTTCTCACTTAGTCAACGACTATATCAAAGAGATTTTTTCTTAAGGAGCATTTGAAATGGGTGTAGCACAAGATATTCGTAAGAATTTCAATCTCTTTGTTGATGGTAGGGGGTACGCAGGGAATACCGACGAAGCTAATATGCCAGAACTGGCACTTCAAACTGAAGAGTATCGTGCCGGTGGTATGGATGCGCCAATTGATATCACGATGGGGATGGAAAAGCTAACAGCAGATTTCACCTTAAATTCACACAGTAAAGACGTGTTGTCTCTTTTTGGGATTAAAGAAGGTAGTACCACATCATTTACTGTACGTGAAGCTATGGAATCATTTGACGGTACAGTAACGCCCGTCGTGCATAACCTCACAGGGAAAATTGTGAAAATTGGTCAAGGCACGTCAAAAGCAGGTGAAGCACCAAAAGATAAATATGATTTATCTCTGACTTATTACAAGCAAACGATTGGCGGCACTGTTGTTCATGAAATTGATGTGATCAACATGGTTCGTATTATTAATGGCACAGATGTATTAGCAGATATTCGCTCAGCGTTAGGAATGTAAAATGACGACTAAAAAAGACTATGTTCTAGAAAAAGCAGGCATGAATCAGATCACATTGAGCCGTGCTTATGGTGGCATAGGTGAGATCAGTATGCGTGAACCAACAGTGCAAGACTTACTCTCTGCTGAACTACAGGCAAAGGGTAAATCAGATGCTGAGCAGGAAATCACGATGTTTGCAAATCTGTGTGAAATTGCACCGGACTTTATTAAAAGTTTAGGCTTAAAGGACTATAAACGTATCCAAGAGGCATACCGACTTTTTACAGAATAAGTGCAATCGACATTCGCCAGTATGTGCTTGCACTATCATCTTTTTCATCATGGCCACTTTCTGAAGTTGAGAAATTACCAATTTCAAGATTGTTGTGGTGGTGCGACGGATTACCAAGAGAAACCGCTTAAATGCGGTTTTTCTTTGCATAAGTGAATAATGAATAAAATGTAGTAAAAATAAAAAATGGCACATAGGTTTAAGTGTGTCTGATGCAATGTCAAATAAAAAGCTAAATGCAATTATCACAATTGGAGGTGAAGTCGCAGGTTCTCTGCGAACAGCCATTGGTAGTACGACTACTCAATTAGGAAAAATTGGCTCTGAAATTAAAAGGGTCAAAAAGAATCAATCCATGCTGGGTGAATCGATCCGTACCTTTGGTAGTATGGGAAAAAATGTCGATAATTTACGTGCACGTTATTCAAGTGTGACTGATGAATTAAACCGACTGACCAAAGCGCAAGAAAAGTTAAATCGGGTTGAAGAATTAAGACAAAAGAATGCTTCAGTAAGGAGTGCTGCTGGAACCGTGTTGGGTGGAACGGTTGCGGCTGGTGTGGCCATGGTCGTGCCTGTCAAATTAGCGATTGATTTTGAAAGTTCAATGGCTGATGTTAAAAAAGTATTTAGTGGGACAGATTCGCAATTTAAAGCAATCAATACAGAAATTCTTAAAATGTCCACGACATTACCAATGGCTGCAAAAGATATCGCAACAATTGTTGCTTCTGGTGCACAGTCGGGTATTGCAGTGGGCGAATTAACCAAGTTTGCTGAAACTGCTGTAAAAATGGGCGTAGCATTTGACATTGGTGCCGAAGAATCAGGCCAAGCAATGGCAGAGATGCGCACCGCATTTAAAATGTCTCAAGTGGAGGTTACTTCACTTGCAGATAAGATTAACTTCCTAGGGAATAATACACCTGCCGCAGCAAAAGGCATCATGGAAATTGTGCAGCGTATTGGCCCATTGGGTGAGGTGGGTGGTTTTGCATCAGGCTCTATTGCAGCACTTGGTGCTACTATCCGTGGTATGGGTGTTGCAGAAGAAGTGGCAGCAACAGGTATCAAAAATATGATGCTTGCCTTAGTCGCAGGCGAATCAGCAACGAAAAGCCAAAAAGCTGCCTATAAGGATCTTGGGTTGGATTCGGAAAAAGTGGCTAAAGATATGCAGGTCAATGCCGAAGCAACTACATTAAATGTATTAAAACAGGTTTCTACTTTAGATAAATACAAACAGGGTGCCATATTAAAAGATCTTTTTGGCTCTGAGTCTCTTGGTTCGATAGCGCCATTGCTCACCAACATGGAAGCGTTGGAGAAAAATTTAAATGGGGTATCTCAAGCAAATAAAAAGGCATGGGGCGGTTCTATGCAGGCCGAGTATGAAGCACGAGCAAATACAACCGCAAACAAGCTTCAATTGCTAAAAAATAATGCCGTTGGCTTAGGAATTACGATAGGAACTGTGTTATTGCCTGTCGTGTCATCAGTGGCAGAAAGTATGTCTCGCGTTATTGGATCAGTAACCGGTTGGGCGCAAGCAAACCCACAGTTGGCTTCTACACTTACTAAAGTGGCGGTGGGTGCAGTTGCAGTCGTTGGTGGTATTGCAGCAGTGGCTCTGGGTGTGACAACAATTATTGGGCCAATTGCGCTAGCAATAAGTAGTTTTTCTGTTCTAGGTAGTAGTTCGGGTGTGGCAATCGCTATGCTTGGAAAAATGATTGCTCCAATCAAGATGATTGGTACTGTATTTGGATTTGTTGGAAAAGCGATGTTAGCTAATCCAATGATTCTAGCAATTACAGCAATTACAGCAATTGTTGCAGTGGTGGCAGGTGCAGCATATCTGATTTATAAAAATTGGGAGCCGATCAAAGCGTTTTTTTCGGATTTGTGGAGTAGTGTTCAGTCTACTATTGGTTCAGCTTGGGGTGGTATTAAATCGACATTGTCAGGTGCTTGGGATGGTATTAAGAGGGTATTTGACACTGGTGTTAATTTCATTAAAAGTGTTATTAAAAGTATAGATGAAGTATTTGCAAACAATCCAATTTTGAATTTATTAGTTCCTATTATTGGTATACCTCGATTAATTATCGCCAACTGGTCTACTATTTCATCTTTCTTTAGTCAGTTATGGGCGACGATCTCAAGCTATTTTATGGCTGGGGTAAATACAATTAAAACTTATTTCGTGAATGGTTTTAATGCTGTTTACGGTGTGGTTAGTACGGTATGGACTTCAATTACCTCTTTTATTGGATATGCATTTACAACTATATCTGGTGTGATTAGTGCTGGAATGACTGCGATCGGCTCATTTATGTCTAGTGCGTGGGTGGGGATCAAAAGTATTGTTTCTACTGTATGGACAGGTCTTTGTACTCTATTTTTGACTATCACACCTCTTGGCTACATTGTACAAAATTTTGATGCTATTAAATTGTTTCTGTCGAACTTGGCAGGTAGCTTCATGGCAATTGGAAAAAACATTATTGATGGTCTGATTTCAGGGATCCTGTCGGGTTTTGAAAAATTAAAAAGTGTTTGGAAAAGCATTAATAGCTATATGCCCGACTTTATGAAAAAGAAGATGGATATTCACTCACCGTCACGAGTTATGGCAGGCCTAGGGGGATTTATTGTTGATGGTATTGGCGTTGGTATGGAGAAGCGTACGCCTGCTTTAAGACAGCAATTTGGTGGTGTGTTGAATTCATTTAACCAAGCACCGCCTGCGCCAAGTTTAAAATCTGCCGCTATTCAGCCTAATAGCGCGAGAGCTTCGGGTGGCGGTGATGGTAGCAGTGGATTAGCTCCGAACGTAACTATCACGATTCATGCTGCACAAGGGCAGAGCGCAGATGAAATTGCCAACATAGTGATGCAGAAGTTGAATAGAGTAAAAGGTGTTGCCCAACGTGGCTCAATGATAGATGCGGGGTATAGTCAATAATGGATGGTCAGATCTACGGCACATTTTTAACCATGATGCGACTCGGCTCATACAAGTTCTGCATTTATACCGCGGCTTACCAAGAGTTAAATCGAACCACAAATTATAAATGGGGTGAACAAGCGGTATTTGGTGATTGGGATAATTTACAGTTTTTAGGCCCGGGAGAAGATACTCAGTCTTTAACGGGTGTGGTTTATCCTGAGTTTAAGGGCGGCACCGGGCAGATTGATGAACTTCGCGCCTTAGCCACGACTGGTGTTCCTCAATTATTGATCAGCGGAACAGGAAAAATTTTGGGCTATTGGGTGATTAATAGCATTACCGAAGGTCAAACCAAGTTTGCTGCATTTGGCGTGCCACGCCGTCAAGAATTCACGATTAATATGCGTAAATATTCTGATAGTGCAGGGCGATTGGGTCTGCTCTCTACAATTCTAAATGCGGTAGCAATGTAATATGGCTCAATACCTCACTAAAGCTGGCGATATGCTCGATGAAATCGCATATCGATATTATGGAAACACCAATAATAAAGTTGTTGAGCGAATTCTAGATGTGAATTTTGGATTATCTCAATATGAGGCGTTATTGCCCGCTGGTGTGCTCATTGAATTACCAGAAGTAAAACAGACCACTGAAACGCGTAAGGTGAAACTATGGGATTAATACCATGCTTTTCTGTTATTGCGAATGGTGCGGATATCACAACACTTATTGCAGACCTCTATGAGTCGGTTTCGGTCACAGATGGTACAGGCTATGAGTCAGATACTTGTGAAATTTCGCTTATAGATGACCCAATCAGACCAATTGAGTTACCTAAAAAAGGTGCTGAATTAAGAATCTCTATGGGCTATGACTATGAAATGACGGATATGGGGTTATTTATCGTCAGTGAAATATCATTATCTGGTCCACCTGAAAAAATGGTGATTCGCGGTCGTGCTGTGCCACAACTTACCAGTAAAAGCGGAATGACGTCGTTATCTTCACAAAAAACACGGTCATGGTCAAAAGGTACGACTATCTCTGCTGTAGTCACGAAGATTGCGAGAGAACATGGTCTTGATCCTATTGTGAGTAGTTCCGTATCTGATTTAAAACTTCCACATTTTGATCAGTCTGACGAGTCTGATCTGAACTTTTTAATGCGCGTAGCAAAAAGATACGATGTGGTGTGTAAACCTGCAGGTGGCAAGTTATTATTCGTTAAGCGTGGTGAAATTGAGTTGCCAAGTTTAACTTTAGCAAAACAGCAGGTCAGTGATTGGGAAATGACATCGAGCACAAGCGATAGTGCAGGTACTGTTATTGCCTATTGGCATGATAAAAAGGGTGCTAAAAAGCATGAGGTGAAAGTTGGTGAGGGAGAGCCAGTCAAAAGACTAAGGCACATTTATCAAGATGCTAAAAGTGCACAATCAGCAGCTCAAGCATCATTAGATCAATCACTCCGTAGTGAGGAGCGACTAAGTTTAAACTTACCAGGTAATCCTGAAATTTCTGCCGAGAAACCCCTTACTCTTGTGGGATTTAGGGAGGGTATTGCAGGGGATTGGATTATTGAGCAAGCCACGCATAGCATTGATAAGTCTGTTGGATTTAAGAGTAGTATCGAGGCAGTGAAAAGTTTGAGTGATGTATAGCCAAGTTTTTTGATTTATTGCGACACCTAGTTTTTAGCTAAAAATACTTCGGGGAATGACTCATTAAGTAGCTAATTTTTATAGGTTTAGTTTATTGCTTTTAAGACTTAATTCATGCGCTTAAAAACCTATGTTTTTTATAGTTATCATAAGTTTATGTAGGGTTAGACCTTCATTTTGACATCGTAGAGGTCAGCAGTTCGAGTCTGCTTATACCTACCAAAATTCGTTGATTAATCAACACAATAAAGCCCACTCATTGTAGTGGGCTTTTTGTTAGGGGTATTTTCGGGCTATTTTCGGGGAATTAAATAGTTTTCTAATGTGGATAAGCTTTAATTTAAATTTAAAAATAATGCTTTATCTATAGCTGATTTTCTCAGGTTTAGGCGCTTCATGACCTTCAATATAGTGATCAGTCATTTTCACAGTTGCATGGCCCGCTAAAGCTTGTGCATAT
>NZ_NEGC01000001.1 GCF_002135335.1 Acinetobacter sp. ANC 4470 | reverse complement strand
ATAGCAAGAGTGAACCACCTGATCCCTTCCCGAACTCAGAAGTGAAACCTCTTCGCGCTGATGGTAGTGTGGGGTTACCCATGTGAGAGTAAGTCATCGCCAGCTCATTATTCCTAAAACACCCCCAACAAGCGTTGGGGGTGTTTTTTTATCCCTGATAATATGATTATTAAGTGAAAATAGGGTAATTTAGTTCGGTTTATAGTAGATGCTCCTTGGTGAAGTGAGAGTAAATATATAAAAAACACACTTAAAATAAATTGCTAACTGTTTAGCAAAAGTGGATAAAAGTAGAAAGATTACTCTTTAAAAACATGCATAAAATAAATATAGTTAAAGTATAAAAATTATATTTTGAGAAAATAAAAAAATAAATATAAAATTTTAAAAATCAAATACTTGTAGTTTTATTTTAATATAACATCGTTGCTTATCCTTAGGTCTAATTGTTCATAAAATTTGACTTGCGTATATTGCGCCAAAATTGAATTTTACTTAAAAGTTTATGTGAAACTTCTAACAAGCACTCATGGGAGATGAGAACGATGACAACAGAAAACGTAGATATTAATTCTGTAGTCGATAAAGCGAAATTTACTCCGTTCCACTTCAATGTCGTGGCTTGGTGCTTATTGATTATTTTATTTGATGGCTATGATTTAGCGATTAATGGTGTAGTGTTGCCGCTTTTAATGCAAGACTGGGGCTTAAGCGCTGTACAAGCTGGAATGCTTGCGAGTACAGCATTGGCTGGTATGATGTTTGGCGCAATGTTCTTTGGCTCTTTAGCAGACAAAATTGGCCGTAAAAAGGTCATCATGATTTGTATTGTGTTATTTAGCGGTTTGACCTTTGCTGGTGGTTTTGCATCGAACCCGACTGAATTCGGTATTCTGCGCTTTTTAGCTGGTTTAGGCATTGGCGGTGTAATGCCGAACCTCGTTGCCTTAACTTCTGAATATGCACCCCAAAAGATGCGCAGCACACTAGTGACCACAATGTTCAGTGGTTATGCTGTGGGCGGTGTAATGGCTGCTCTATTAGGGTCATGGTTTACACCAGATTATGGCTGGCAGATTATGTTCTTTATTGCTGGTATTCCTCTTTTTTTATTGCCTTTAGTGTGGAAGTTTTTACCTGAATCTTTAGCATTTATTGTAAAAGAAAATAAACAGGAAAAGGCCCGCAGTATTGTTCGCTGTTTGGCGCCAAATCTAACGGTCAATCAGAACACAACGTTTACTTTGCCGAAGGTCGATGAACCTGAGTCTGCAAATGTTGTGAGTTTATTCCGTCGTGGCCGTACAACTAATACACTCTTGTTCTGGTTAGCATTTTTTACATGCTTACTGACGATGTATGCATTGAGCAGCTGGTTACCGAAGTTGATGATGGCTGCGGGCTACTCAATGGATAACAGTTTAATGTTCATGATGGTCATGAATGTGGGTGCTGTCGTGGGTATTGTTGGCGGTGGTGTTCTCGCTGACCGTTATCACTTGAAACCTGTACTTATGTGCTTGGGGATGATAGGTGCGATTGTAATGAGCTTGATGGGCTTCCAATCAAATCAATTCCTATTATATATCTTAGTCTTCTTGGCGGGTGCTGCATCTATTGGTTCGCAGATGCTACTTTATAGCTATGTGGCTCAGTACTATCCGCTTGCTATTCGTTCAACAGGGATTGGTTGGTCGTCTGCAATTGGTCGTATGGGGGCGATTGTCGGCCCAATTTTAATTGGTGCTTTGCTAGGTATGAATTTACCTGCTTACATTAACTTTATGGCAGTGGGTTTACCGGTTCTAATTACTGCAATTGCGGTTGCATTGATTATGCATGATGATGAGCCTGAAAAGATTGGGGCAAGCTCGACAGTGGTGGCGAAAGCTTAAAAATTTAAAGTGATAAAGAAGCCTCCAGTTATTGGGGGCTTCTTTTTTATAGGTTTGTTAAATAATATACAATGATATTTTTAATTTGGGGGATATATGACTTCAGAATTAGTAAAACTAAAAAGGCGTAAAGATGCTAAAAGTAAGCTTAAAGAAATAAATCAAAAAAGGGAAAACTATTATTTAATTCATTATTCATGTGAGTCTTTTTACGATATTAAAGATGGTAGAACACCTAGAATTACATCCATAGCAATTAGAAGTTTTGATTCAGCCCAAACACATTCATTTTCGATTCATAAAACAGCAGAGCAAAAGAAAATTGGATTTGAAAAAATCTCAGAATATTATGATGAGTTAGAAAAGGGTATGTTAAAGGAGTATTTCGAATATTTAACTACAAATAAAGGAAGTTATTATATTCATTGGAATATGAGAGACATTAACTATGGATTTCAAGCAATTGAACATCGGTTTAAAGTTTTAGGAGGAAAGCCTTATTTAGTGGATGATGATAGAAAAATTGACTTGGCGAGACTTTTAATCAGTTTTTATGGTGTTAGATATACGTCTCATGGTGATCACGGTCGATTACATAGTATCTGTGAACTGAATAAAATTAAAGGAAAGGATATGCTTAATGGTAAAGAAGAAGCACTAGCTTTTAATACGAAGGATTTTATAAAGTTACATCAATCCACGCTGAGAAAAGTGGATATTATGTCTAATTTATTAGAAAGAGTTCAGGATGGAACTCTGATAACACAAGCTCGCTGGAGCGATAAATATGGTTTTCATCCGAAAATTTTCGTAGAACTTATAACTCAGCATTGGATATGGAGCGCTATTGTAATTGTTGGTGTTATTGTGGGGATTATCTCTCCGTTTATATTATGATAAAAATATTCTTTCTGTACTTAGTATTTCACTGAGCTAATGTGCAAAGTTTATAGAATAGAAATAGGTCAAATTTAGGAATATATTATGAGACTCAACTCAATCTCCCCAATCCCTGAAAATGATGATGAACTCCATCTTCCAGAACTTGTTTATTGGGCATCTTTAGGTGACCTCGACCAAGTAGAACAAAGCCTAGTCAATGGTTCAGATGTAAATACCACTGATGATGAAGGTTATAGTGCCTTACAAGCTGCGGCTGAAAATGACAATTTAGCGGTGGTTAAGTTATTGGTGAGTAAAGGTGCAAATGTTCATTATAAAAGTGAATATAGCGCTTTAGAACTTGCCGAAATGGCTGAAAATACAGACGTTATTGCGTATTTGAAGAGTTTTTAAACTTTAAATAAAATTATTAAATAGAGATATAAAAGAAACCCCCATCATAATGATAGGGGTTTCTTTGTATTGGTTCGCTAGGTATAACTTCTGCCATACCTCACATCCTGATGTTCAAACTGATTATTATTGTTTTCATTTGGGAAACATCCTGTTTCCTAATGAGTTAAGAATAATAAAACTTCATTCGTTGGTATATACGCAAAAAGCAGCAGTCTGTGTACGTTATTTCTTACACTGTAATTTGTCTTCATTATTTTGTTTAGGATCAATAAGCTGTAGCAATTAACAATAAAAAATAGTGATTTTGAATAAATTACTTAGAATGATAATGATAGAAACTTGCATAAAAGTGGAAATCATAATGAAAATATTACGACTGAGTATGCTTACTACCGTGACTTTAATAAGCTCTTTGATTTTAATGGCGTGTAATGTACAAAGTAATTCCTCTAAATTTGAGCAAAAAACAGCGGCTGAAACAGCCAAAACAACATCTGCAAGTCGGATCAATCAAACCTATCAAGTTAAAACGATTGCACAGTTTAATGAGCCGTGGGCAATGGCATTTTTAAAGGATGGTCGCGTATTGGTGACTGAGCGTAACGGAAAATTAAAGTTATTTGATCCCAAAACAAAGCAACAAGTTGAAATTAAAGGACTACCTAAAGTGGCCTATGGCGGACAAGGTGGCTTGGGGGATATTGTATTGCATCCTCAGTTTCAGCGTAACCATTGGGTTTATATCAGCTATGCCGAAGCAGGCCGAGGTGGCTATGGTGCTGTAGTTGCACGCGGTGAGTTAGATTTGTCGGATGCTCAAAATCCACAGATAAAACACTTAAAGACCATTTGGACACAAGTGCCTAAAGTACAGGGACAAGGACATTATTCGCATCGTATTTTATTTGCTACAGATGGAAAGCTATGGCTGAGTTCAGGTGAGCGGCAGAGATTTGACCCTGCACAGGATATGAACTCTAACTTAGGTAAGATTTTACGTTTAAATGATGATGGTACACCTGCTTTAGGTAATCCATTTATAGACAGAGACGACATTGCCAAACAAGTCTGGTCGTTGGGACATCGCAATCCATTAGGTATGGCATTTGATCATCAAGGCCAGCTTTGGAGTGTTGAAATGGGGCCTAAAGGTGGCGATGAACTCAATATTATTGTCAAAGGTGAAAATTATGGCTATCCAGTGGTTTCTAATGGCGATCATTATGATGGTATAGACATACCTGATCATGATACTCGTGCAGAATTTAAAGCACCTGAAATCAGTTGGACACCTGTCATCTCTCCATCTAGTTTGATTTTTTATACAGGAAATCAATTTCCTGCATGGAAAAATAAAGCGCTTATCGGAGGTTTATCCTCAGAGTCTATAGTGGTGGTGGATACAGGGCTGAAACCAGCTAAAGAAGTACAGCGTTTAAATATGCGACAACGTATACGTGATTTACTCGAAGCTGAGGATGGATCAATCTGGGTGCTTGAAGATGGAAAAAATGCCAAATTACTGCAATTGATTGCTCAATAATTTACGTATTAAATTTTTAATAGGTTGTTTATTTTATTCATTTTTTCACTGTGTTTGTCGCTGATTTTTTTCATTTTATGCTTCAGCCTATACGATAGGCTTAAACTAAAGTTACATAAATTTGTGCTGGTAATTAGTTGAATAGTAAATTAATTTATTAAATATTTATTATGAAAAAGTACAAGGAATTCACCAAATGTTAAAAATGAAAAAAATGCCTCATCCAACAAGAGCATTGAATGTTGCTTTAAGTTTGGCTCTCATGGTAACTGCAACTGGAAGTTACGCTGCTTCTGTGCAGGAAATTAAAAAAGTCACTGAAACTCAAAAACAGAGTTACCTTGAGACATTAAAAACCTTGGTAAATATTGAGTCGGGAAGTAAAGATATTGAGGGGGTAAACCAAATTGCTAAAGTTGTTGCAGAGCGTTTAAAAAGCAGCGGCGCAGAAGTATTAGTGATTCAGCCTAGCAATATTTTTAAATTGGATGATACACCTGAGCATACAGGTCCAATGGTGAAAGGAGTGCTGAAGGGCAAAGGGAAAAGCAAAATCATGTTGATTGCTCATTTGGATACAGTTTATCAAAAAGGCATGTTAAAAAATCAGCCGTTCCATATTGATGGAAACAAAGTGTACGGTTTAGGAATTTTGGATGATAAGCAAGGTGTTGCTGCTATTATTCATATATTAGACACTTTGAAAACGTTAAAATATCAAGATTACGGTACCATTACGGTATTAGTAAATTCAGATGAAGAAATCAGTTCACCAGGGTCACGTAAATTGATTACTGAAACTGCGCAGGATCAAGATATTATTTTATCTTTCGAAGGGGGTGGTAAGGATGGTAGTTTACGATTAGCGACCAGTGGTATTGGAGCTGCTTATTTAGATATTAAAGGAAAATCTTCTCATGCAGGGGTGAAGCCTGAAGAAGGAGTCAATGCACTTACTGAGCTATCTCATCAAATTGCTCAGATGCAAGATTTATCTAACGCTAAAACAGGGTTAAAGTTAAATTGGACTGTAGCGACTGCGGGTAAAACGCGTAATGTCATTCCAGATGCAGCTTCAGCTCAGGCTGATGTACGTGCATTACGTGTTGAAGACTTTGATCAAATTGAGAAAACATTACAAGAAAAAGTAAAAAATAAAAAATTAGCAGACAGTCAGGTCGATGTGAAATTTGAAGTTCGTAGACCACCTTTAGCTGCAAATGAAAAAGCCAAAAAGCTGGCTGAAAAAGCGCAGTCTATTTATAAAAATGAGTTAAATTTATCGATGAATGTACTGACTACTGCCACAGGTGGGGGAACGGATGCGGCATTTGCTGGATTGAAATCGAAAGCTGCTGTCCTTGAAGGTATGGGATTGTCAGGTGATGGAGCGCATTCAAACAATGCAGAATATATTTTAATGGATAGTATTGTGCCACGATTATATTTGGCAACACGTCTGATTATGGATGCTTCTGGTAAGTAACTGATAGATGATTTACAGAGGCTTATATCTATAAAGATAGGTATAAGCCTTTTTAAATTTTAAAAATAACAATCTAATAAGACCATCATAAAATGCCCAACGTACAAATTGATATACGACAGCAATATCCACATGTCATTGAAATAGGGATAATAGATGCTGTGCATAAGGCTTTAAAAGAAGCATTTCAACTCCCTGAAACAGATCGCGATGTTCGTTTAGTGGTGCATGAACCGCATCGATTTTCTGTTCCGTCACATTTATTACAACCCGAACTGTTTACTGTGATCTGTATTGATTGTTTTACCGGACGATCTTTAGATACTAAACGTTATTTATATCGCTTGATTGTCGAAAAACTAAATCATTTTTTAATTCCGTCAGATCACATCAAAATTATTTTAAGAGAAAGCGCTTTAGAAAATTGGGGTATACGGGGTGGGCAAGCTGCTTGTGATGTTGATTTAGGATTTCAAGTAAATCTTTAATTAATCAATTCTGAATGTCCCAAGTATTCAATAAAAAAGCCCCGACATCCTGTCGAGGCTTTTTCATATTCGTTTTAAAGGTATAACTCCTGTCGCACCCCATCAGCTTCCTGCTGTTTATGTCTTATCGTTATTGTTTTATGTCTTCGAGACATCCTGTCTCTGTATGCATTCAATATAGCGCTATAACGAATGTGTGAAAAGGGGAGATCTTCTGCAACTGTTGTAAGCCAAAACCGACAACAAGACTGAAAAAATATCAGGCACTGACGTATTGAATCAGTTTATCTAAAATTGATGTCAGCGTTTTTTCATCAAAGTCATTGGGTTCAAATTCTTCCATTTTATTGCGTGAGAAAATGTCACGAATTTCAAGCACGGCATTACTGTCGACTAAGCCCAGTTGTGTTCCGACTTGACGGATTTGATCAATCGAACGTGATCCATTGGTGGCACCATAGCCAATATAGGCAGCGGGTTTACCTTGCCATTCTTTGCCTAAATAATCTAAAGCATTTTTTAAGGCTGGGCTGTAGCCATGATTATATTCAGGACTGATAAAAATAATGGCATCGGCTTGGGAAATTTTATCTGCCCATTCTTGTTGTTTCGGTTGATCATAAATACCCGTGATTGGAGGATGTGCACCTGAAAAAATAGGCAAGTCCCATTGTTTTAAATCGACCAGTTCAGTTTGAACGGTACTAAAATTTGCTTTTTCAATACTCCGCTGTACCCAACGTGCGACTTTAATTGCGGTACGCCCTTCACGAACACTACCAACAATAATTTGAATTTTCATATATTGAACCTATATTCTTTTTATGCAGTTAGGGTCTAAATTAATATGAATATGCAGGGCTGAATATGAGGGTTTTGTATTTTACCTAACCTAAAAAAGCTCCTGAAGGAGCTTTTTTAATGTTGTTTCAGCGAATGCTAAATTACATCATTTTGACACCTTGCTGACCCGCAGGCGTTACTTTAAAGATTTCGACTTCAAAAGTAATATCTTTGCCAGCAAGGGGGTGGTTGAAATCAATTTCAGTAATATCTTCACCGACTGATTTCACCACACCAAATAAGCTTTGTTTGGCTTTATCTTCAAATTCAATCATATGACCGACAATTGGTGTTTGTTCAAATTTAACCGTATCAAATGTTTGTATGTTTTCAGGATTCCATGGACCAAAAGCATCTTCGGGTGGAAGACTTACGGTACGACGGTCACCAGCACGTAAACCAAACAGTGCTTTTTCAAAACCAGGAAGTAAACTGCCATCGCCCATGACAAGGCTGACAGGTTCTTCACGGCTACGGGTATTGTCAATTTCTACGCCATTTTCAATAGCAACAGAAAAGTGAAGCTCTACTTTCGAACCTTCACCAATACGGGTTTCTTCATTTGGATTAATCATTTCAGTCATTTTGTTGCGCTTCAGCACGTTGAATACGTTGTTTTTCAAGGAAAAACGTATCGATAAGCAGCAAGATAGTACCAAGAGTAATGGCACTATCTGCAATATTAAAAGCAGGGAAGTGGCTGTTGTTGTAGTACACATGAATAAAATCGACCACGTAACCCAAAGCTACACGATCGATTAAATTACCAATGGCACCACCCAAAATGAGGGCAATGGCCAGAGGTAATATCACGATTTTTTTCGGCATACGCATCAGCCAAAATACAAAAATAACAGACACCAAACCAGCCAATGAAGTAAAGAAATAGCGTTGCCATCCACCTGCATCGGACAAGAAACTAAAAGCTGCGCCATAGTTATGTAGCAATGTCCAATTTAAAAAGGGCAGTACCGGCACAGGATCTGCATAATTCAGATGTGTCGTTGCAATCCACTTGGTCCATTGGTCGAGAATAATCGCGACAATGGATAAAGCCACCCATATTAAATTGTGTGGGTAGAACTGAAATAAGCCCTTTTTCGGTTGTGGATTAGGCATATTTTCTCTCTTCGCCTTGACCTGTAGGAAGGTTGATAATACAACGAGAACAAAGACCTGGATGTTCAAGATGTGTATTTACATCTGGAAGAACATGCCAGCAACGTGCACATTTTTCACCTTCCGCAGCAGATACCTTCACACGTAAACTTTCAAGATCTGTTGCTTCACCTTGTGCTTCATCAAAGGTATTGACCATGACCGTTGAAGTAATCAGGACGAAACGAAGCTCATCATTTAACTGATCCAGTACTGTTTTGAGCTCAGCACTGGCCCAAAGTTCAACTTTGGCAGATAGGTTTGAACCAATTAATTTGGCATTACGTGCAGCTTCAATTTGCTTGTTCACTGCAGATTTAACCGCAATCATGGTTTGCCAATCGGCTTCTGAAATCAGGTTCGCAGTTGAAGCAACAGGAATGTCATACCATTCTGTGGTGAACACGTATTTTTCGGTTTGACCCGGAATTAACGGCCAAGCTTCTTGCGCAGTAAAGGTCAAAATAGGTGCCATCCAACGAACAAAGGCTTGTACCAAGTGATACAACGCAGTTTGTGCAGAATGACGCGCTTGAGAATCTGCTTTGGTGGTGTACTGACGGTCTTTGATGATGTCTAAGTAGAAACCACCCAAGTCATTGATACAGAAGTTGGTCAATGAACTTGCCACGATATGGAAGTTCATATCTTCATACGCTTGTTGAATGGTTTTTTGTACTTCAGCCGCACGTTGCAAGATGTATTGATCCAGTGCAATCAATTGATCGACTGGCAAGGCATCTGTCGCAGGTGTGAAACCATTCAGGTTTGCCAACAAGAAACGCAAGGTGTTACGAATACGACGGTAGCCGTCTGATGCACGGTTAAAGATTTCTTTACCTGCGGTCATTTCATAACGATAGTCTGAAGATGCAATCCAGAAACGTAAGCCGTCTGCACCCATATCTTTAATAATGTCTTGTGGTGTGATCACGTTGCCGATTGACTTCGACATCTTACGACCTTTTTCATCCACCACGAAACCATGGGTCAATAGACCTTTATATGGTGCGCGTTTGTTGATGGCAACCGACGTTAATAACGATGACTGGAACCAACCACGGTGTTGGTCTGAACCCTCAAGGTACAAATCAGCAGGATCCGTTAAGTCTTCACGTTCACGAAGCACGGCAAAATGCGTTGTACCCGAGTCAAACCAGACATCTAAGGTGTCACGAACGGCATTGTAGTGCTGCGCATCTGCACCGATAAAATCTTTTGCTTCACGGTTATACCAACCGTCAATGCCTTCTTGCTCGATCAGTTTCGCAACTTCTTCAATCAGTTCAGGTGTACGTGGATGAAGTTCATTGGTGTCTTTATGGACGAAGAATGGAATTGGTACACCCCAAGTACGCTGACGTGAGATACACCAGTCGGGACGACCTTCGATCATGGATTGAATACGGTTTTTACCCCAATCTGGGACAAAGCTGATGTCATTTTCGATGGCATTGAGCGCATCTTGACGTAAGCCTTGATCGTCCATGCTGATAAACCACTGTGGGGTTGCACGGAAGATGATTGGTGTTTTGTGACGCCAGCAATGTGGGTAGCTATGTTTGATGGCCACATGTGCCCAAAGTTTTCCAGCTTCACTGAGTGTAGCAATAATCTGTGGATTGGCTTTATAGATGTGTTCGCCTGCAAAAATGGGTGAAGTTGGTAAATATACCCCGTTACCACCGACAGGATTATCCACTTTTAAGTTATATAGTAAGCCAACTTTATAATCGTCCACACCATGGCCGGGAGCAGTATGTACTGCACCTGTACCACTGGTTGCAATCACGTGTTCACCTAAAATGACGGGCACTTGGCGTTCAGCAATTAATGGATGTTGTAATTGTAGGTTTTCAAGTGCGCTACCAGTAAAGTCCGCAATGACTTCAACTGTAGTAAAGCCATAGCGTTCAGTGGCAGATTCAACTAAATCTTTTGCCAAAATAAAGTTTTGAGCAGCTTTTTCTGTCCCGCGTGCGGTGACTAATTGGTATTCAATATCCGCATGTAAGGCAACCGCTTGGTTGGCTGGAATCGTCCAAGGCGTTGTGGTCCAGATCACAATGTCAGTTGAATCTGCAACAGTGATACCCAAACGTGCAGATAAATCGGTTAAATCAACAATCGTAAAACCCACGTCAATCGCATCTGATTTTTTATCTTCGTATTCAACTTCCGCTTCTGCCAGTGCAGAACCACAGTCTAAACACCAGTTGACTGGTTTTAAACCTGGTTGGATATGACCTTGTTTTTGAATTTCGCCCAATGAACGCACAATGTTGGCTTCTTGCACAAAGTTCATGGTTAGGTATGGATTGTCCCAATCACCGAACACACCCATACGCACGAAGTCTTTCTTTTGTAATTCCACTTGTGTATATGCATATTCACGGCAATGTTTACGGAACGTTGCGGCATCGACTTTAACGCCGACTTTACCAACTTTTTCTTCGACTTTCAGTTCAATTGGCAAACCATGACAGTCCCAACCCGGTACATACGGTGCATCAAAACCATCCATAATGCGGCTTTTGATGATGATGTCTTTCAGGACTTTATTGACTGCATGACCGAGGTGAATTTGACCATTGGCATATGGAGGGCCGTCATGAAGCACATATTTTTTCTTGCCAATACGCGATGCACGAATCTGCTGATAAATGTTGTCGGCATACCACTCTTCTAACCATTTTGCTTCACGTACTGCGAGATTTGCTTTCATTGCAAATTCAGTACCTGGGAGGTTTAGCGTGGCTTTATAATCCACTGCATTTTCAGGAGTTTGCTTATCGCTCATGCAAGATGTCTTCCAATTTAATCAGGCTTAGGCTGACGCGTTTTACAGTAAAAAATTAGGGATTTAAAAGGGGAAATGAGGCGTGTTTTGTCGAAACTCAAGCAGTTTCTCCACATCATCATCAATTCCAGCTTTTAATGCTTCAAGCGAAGGATAGTCCTTTTCACCATGTAAATAGTTTAAGAACGTCACCCGCATTAATAGGCCATACAGATTAGCAGAAACATCAGGAAAATGTACTTCTAATCGCCATTCAGGATGTTCCTGTTTGATGGCTGGCCGTGTACCAACATGTCCTGCACCAAACAGCGCAGTGGGGTCATAAGCTGAAATTCCGAGTTTTTCAGGATTATCAGTCTTCACTTTATCTTTTAAAGATTCGGTTTCACACAATACTTCAACGCCGTAAATACCGTTTAAACAGGGTTTATGACGGTTTAGGCGCACATTGATGGTCGGGAAATTAATCGTTCGTCCAATTTGATCACCATATTGCACCCGACCTGTGATGCTATAAGGGCGACCCAATAATTGTGCTGCAAGTGCTAAATTACCCGCCTGTAAAGTTTGGCGAATGCGAGTGGAACTGACTCGTTCACCCGCTTGTTCGACGGTATTTAAGTTGGTGACGTGGAAACCATAGTGACGAAGAAATTCGCTGTTGCCCTGACGGTTTTTGCCAAAATGAAAGTCATCACCTAAAACAAGACTGTCTGCATTGAGTTTGTGTTTGAGTATTTGTGCAAATTCTTCAGCACTTAAGCTACGGAAATGATTATCAAATTTTGCGATGGCAATATAGTCGACCCCCAGTTCAGTTAGATATTCGACTTTTTCACGTAATGAACTAATTCTGGGCGGTGCTTCATAGCCTTTAAAGAATTCTAAAGGTTGCGGTTCAAAAATCATCACCAATGTTTTTAAATTTTGTGCTGTTGCGAGGTTTTTTAATTGTGCAATCATCGCCTGATGACCCAGATGTACACCGTCAAAATTACCAATGGTGACGGCAGTTTTTGGCAATTGAAAATTGGGCGCTAAAGCATTCAGGCGGAGCAGCTTCATGGGCGAATCAATAAATGAAAAATTATCAGGGCTATATATTGCCATAATCTTTAGCGTTCGTCTTGTTGTTGTGTTTTTACTCAAAAAAATTAATTAAAGATCGAGTTTGTTATCAATTAAATTGATTGAAAAAATAAAAATAAATCAATTTTTCTTATTATTGAGTGCTCGTAAAATATAAATATAGCCATTAATGAGCAACAGTGATGAAAAAGCCATTTTATCAACTTGAACAAATACAAGATATTGTTCGCCAATTTACTCCAAACTGGTTTACAGCCAGCATGGGGACAGGTGTTGTGGCCTTAATTTTACCTGAACTGCCATTTGCTCACAGCATGATGGCGCAATTGGGGGCGTCATTATGGCATTTGAATATTTTATGGTTTATGACTTTTTGTATTTTATATGGGCTACGTTGGCTGATTTATCCGACTGAAGCCAAACAGATTTTTTCTCATGCCAGTATGAGTCTGTTTTTAGGTGCCATTCCGATGGCACTTGCGACCATTATTAATGGCTTGTTCAAGTTTGGAATTCACTTATATGGTGATTGGGTGATTCAGTTGGCGCAGATGTTGTGGTATGTCGATGTATTGCTTGCGGTTGCTATTGCTTGGATTGTGCCATTTTGTATGTTCAGTCGGCAGGAGCATCAATTACATAGTATGACAGCAGTGTGGTTATTGCCGATTGTGGCCTGTGAGGTTGCGGCAACTTCTGGTGGTTTGTTGCTGCCACATATTGCGGTGGGTCAGCAAGCGGTAGGTATTTTGGTTGGGAGCTATGTGCTATGGGGTATTTCAGTATTGCCCGCTTTTGCAATTTTAACCATTTTAATGCTGCGCTTGGCACTGCATCAATTGCCAAGCAAAGAGTTGGCGATTAGCAGTTGGTTGGCATTGGGACCGATTGCTACAGGTGCATTAGCCTTGTTGGTACTGGGTGCACAAGCACCGCAAGTTTTGGCAGCTGTGAATATGCAAAGCTTAGGTGTATTTTTTCAGCAAGCAGGTATCGTGGCTAGTATGCTGTTACTGGCTTTTGCAGTGTGGTGGTTAGGTATAGCTGTTTTAACTACTTTGAAACAGGCTAAAACAGATTTGCCCTTTAACTTGGGATGGTGGGGTTTAACTTTTCCATTGGGGGGTATTAACCCTTGCAGTCTTGAATTTGGGGCAACAGATCCACGTCAGTTTTATCCAGTCTATTGCTTATGCTTTGGCGGTGATATTGGTGATGTTATGGTTGTTGGTGGTCAGTAAAACAGCACAAGGTTTTTACCGTGGTAATTTGTTCTTTTCACCGTGTTTAAAAAGCTATTTGGAACAGCAATAATTTTAATGTTCTTTTGGAGGCGAAGAATCAGTGATTCAATTCTGCTTTGAAAAAGCGGATTAAAATTTGCACCTGATGGCATTTTCTTTTCTAATGAGCACATCTTTTATCTTTATCCATGAGTAGATCACATGATTTCTGACGTGGCTTTAATTATGGCATTGCCGAATGAATCGAAAGGCTTATTTGAGCAAGCAGGGATTGATGTGCATTACAGCGGTATTGGTAAAGTCAATGCAGCATTCAAAGCCTTTGAGGTGATTCAAAAAACTGGCTGTAAAACGCTATTAAATTTGGGCACGGCAGGCAGTTCACATTTTGATGCGCATGCGTTGGTTGAAGTCATGACGTTTGTACAACGGGATATGGATGTTTCACCATTGGGTTTTCAGGTGGGCGTGACCCCGATGGATCATCATTATCCAGCTGAAATTGCCTTAGATGTGCATTTTGGACATTTAGCCCAAGGGGTTTGTGGAACGGGAGACAGCTTTGAAACAGGTCTACCGAAAGTGCCGTGTAACCTTGTCGATATGGAAGGTTATGCCTTGGCCAAAGTGTGTAAAAAGTTAGATGTACGCTTAATTTCAGTCAAATATATTACCGATGGCGCAAACGATACGGCACATTTGGACTGGGAAGAAAATTTATTATTGGGTGCACAAAAATTATTGGCACTTTATCAAAAGCATTTTGTTTAAAACCGAAATCGGTTGTTTTTATTGTTAAATTATTAGTAAGTCATTTATTGGGAACTTCGGCGACCATAGCGGTCTATGGTCGTATGCCAAAATTATCGCGGACGATAATTTAAGGTTTATGCACGAGGAATCACGCCATATAACATCATATGGACAGTATGTTGAATGATACGTTGCTGCATACTACGGTTACGTAAAGTTTTACCAGTCACCATTTCCATTTGGATTGCAAAATCCGCATAGTTTTGTGTGATTGCCCAAATATTGAGAATTAAAAGCTCAGGATCAATTTCCTTAGCAATTTTCCCTTGTTCTTGCCATAAGGTAATGACTTTGGCTTTACGTTTTACCAATTTCTTTAATGGGCCTTTTAAAATAGGCAAGATATGCGGCGCACCTTGAATCACTTCCAAAGCAAATAATCGAGACGCTTTCGGTTGGGTACGCGAAACTTCAATTTTCTGCAATAAATAATTGGTGATTGCTTCTTCAGGTTCAAGTTCTGTTTCTAGCACTTGCAGTGGAGAAAGCCACTTTTGTAATACCGTCGTCAGCACTTCAACGTACAGTGCTTCTTTATTTTCATAGTAATAGAAAATATTAGATTTGTGCATTTCAGCAATTTGAGCAATTTCGTCTAAGCTTGCCCCATTAAAACCATAAAGGGAAAATACATCGAGTGCTGCATTCAGCAGTTGATGTCGTTTTTGAGTACTCTTTTTTTGTTCCATCGGCAATGTGAAAATAATAAGAATTGGAATCTTAAATTGTACGGCAAATCACCAGATTTGTGCACAGGCAAAAGTTTTAATTTGATGAATATTGGTGATTTATTTTTTAGATTGGTGATTAAATTGCTCTATTTTTGGGCAATACAAAAGTATCTTGAAAAAGACCAGATGGAATAGATGAATGAATATTTATTAAATGTTTCAATAAGATTGAACTTTTCTATTTTGCAATGCCTTGCATTTAAGTACGCTACTGATCCATGAATGCTTAAAATTATTCAAGCATAAGCTTACATTTAGACAACAGATAATGAAATGAGCCCACATTGAACCATGGTGATGTACCCATTTCATATGTAAAAAATTATGTTGCCAATACTGCATTTAAAACCTGTTGCTCTAGTTCGGTAAAAGCATAATCTTTTTTCCGTGGTCGCGCTAAATTTACTTTAAATTGTCTAGCAATATGTCCCTTGTCGAGCAAGATAATGCGATCGGCTAATTGTACTGCTTCACTAACATCATGCGTGACCAAAATAGCGGTAAAACCTTGTTCACGCCACAGTCTTTCAATCAGTGCTTGCATGTCTAAACGAGTCAGTGCATCGAGCGCGCCTAAAGGTTCATCCAGTAATAAAATGCGCGGTTTGTGTGACAGTGCACGTGCCAAAGCACTACGCTGACGTTGCCCACCTGAAAGTTGTGAAGGCCACAATGCGGCTTTATCTTTTAGTCCGACTTTCTCTAAAAGGGTGGAGGCGTTGCTTTGCTGTTCTTTGGCTAAACCCAGTTGTACATTTTTTTCAATGCTACGCCATGGTAAAAGTCGTGGGTCTTGGAACATCACGCGAATGTCATCACTGGTGATACCTTCGCGTATATGTCGTGCTGATTTAAATTTAATTTCACCGTAGCTCGGTTGTTCTAAATCGGCAATTAGACGCAATAAAGTACTTTTACCACAACCACTACGCCCGACAATGGCAAGGAATTCTCCCGGCTGAATATGTAGGTCTAAATCTTCTAAAACTTTGACTTCACCATAAAATTTATATAATTGCTCAATCAAAATTTCTGCACCGACGACAGCGCTTGGGTTAATGTCTGTAGTGACAGGATATTTATGTGTCGCAGCATCTTCAGCGACATGGCGCTCTATACTTAAATCAGTCATGACGTTCCTTATTTTTGGTATCCAGCATGCCAGCGCAGTAGATATCTTTCTAAAGCCACTGCCAATACATCGGCAAATTTTCCCAGTAGGGCGTATAACAAAATCCCGACCAGTACCACATCTGTTTGTAAAAACTCACGTGCATTCATGGTCATATAGCCAATACCTGATTGAGCCGAAATGGTTTCTGCAACAATGAGCAGTACCCAAACCAGACCCAATGAAAAGCGTAAGCCCACTAAAATGGATGGCATTGCACCCGGTAAAATAATTTCTTTATATAATTGCCAACGTGTAAGTCCGTAGCTTTTACCCATTTCAATCAATTGTGGGTCGACTGAACGAATCCCATGATAGGTATTAATATAAATTGGAAAAAACACCCCAATAGCCACGAGAAATAATTTTGCTGATTCATCAATTCCAAACCATAAAATCACCAAAGGAATTAAAGCCAATGCTGGAATGTTACGGATCATTTGCAAGGTGGTATCTAGTAGCGTCGATGCCAGTTTAGATGAGCCATTGAGTAGACCCAGCAGTAAACCCAGACCGCCACCGACCAATAAACCCAGTAGGGCACGTCCAGCACTGACCTTGACATGTTGCCAAAGTTCACCACTGATCAATAGGTGCCAAAATGCAGTCACGACAGCACTCGGTGCCGGCAAAATACGGCTTGCTAAAAGCCCAGTGCTCGACGCGGTTTGCCAAATCAATATCAGTGCGATGGGGAACAACCAAGGCAGAAAATGCTGCCCAAAGGATGTTCCACGTGAAACCTTGGTTTTGACCAAGGCTTCGGCAGAAATGATTTTGCTCATTAAGCCGGCTCCTTAGTTTTGACTGTTTTTTTTGCTGCATCGGGCACATAGTGATTCGCTACGATTTCACCAAATGGCCCTGTTAAATTCGGTTGCGCTAATTTTTGACGTGTTTCCAGTGGTAGTAAGGGAAAAACTAATTCGGCAAAGCGAATAGATTCTTCTAAATGAGGATAGCCTGAGAAGATGAAGGTATTGATACCCAAATCTGCATATTCCTGAATACGTGCAGCGACAGTTTCTGGGTCTCCGACCAGTGCCGTACCCGCACCACCACGAACTAAGCCAACACCCGCCCAAAGGTTAGGTGAAACTTCAAGTTTAGTCCGATCACCATTATGTAATTCAGCCATGCGACGTTGACCAACGGAGTCCATTTGCTTGAATTTTTTCTGCGCTGCGGCAATGGTGGCATCATCTACATATTGGATCAGTTCTTCAGCTGCTGCCCATGCTTGTTCATTGCTTTCCCGTACAATGACGTGTAAGCGAATACCGTAATTTAACGTTCGGCCACGAGCTGCTGCTTTAGCACGCATGGTCTGTACTTTTTCTTTCACCGCAGCAGACGGTTCACCCCAAGTCAGATATGTGTCGACCTGTTCTGCTGCAAGTTCAAGAGCTGCATCAGAAGAACCACCGAACCAAAGCGGTGGATACGGCTTTTGTACAGGTGGGTATAGTAGTTTTGCATCATCGACTTGTAAGCGTTCGCCGTGGAAAGTAAAGGATTCACCTGTATGCGAACGGGTTAAAATTTCACGCCAAATTTTGGTGTATTCAGCAGCGGTTTGATAGCGCGTTGCATGATCTTCATAGACACCATCACCTTTTAATTCTTGCTCGTCACCGCCTGTCACCAGATTGAGTAACACTCGACCATTGGATAGACGATCAAAAGTTGCAGTCATGCGTGCCGCAAGTGCAGGCGTTGTTACTCCCGGACGTAATGCCACCAGAAATTTCAAATTTTGAGTAGCATCAATTAAACTTGCTGCGGTAATCCACGGGTCTTCACATGAACGACCTGTTGGAATGAGTACCCCTTCATAGCCCAAGTGATCTGCCGCGACCGCAATTTGTTTCATATAAGCATGATCGACTTGGCGTGCACCTTTACTGGTCCCTAAATAACGACTATCACCATGGGTTGGAATAAACCAAAAAATTTTCATGTCAGATGTCCTGAGTTAATTTTGAATAAATTAGTCTTTGCTCGGAAGTGTCCAGATCGCGTCTTGAACATTAATTTTTTGTGGAATGAGTTGAACCTGTTGAAATAAATCAGCGATATTTTGTTGTGTCTGGATCACTTCAGGCGTTAAGGGCTGAATTGGTGATGGTTTTAAGCGTCGATCAAAAACATGTTGTGCAATGGTTTTATTTAGACCAGTACTTTGTGCATAAATATCTAAAGCCACCGTTTGATTTTTTAGAATCCATTGGTCTGCGGTATTTAAACCATTAATGAATTGCTGGGTCGCTTGAGGGTGTTCAGTAATGAACTTTGGATTGGCAATATAAAATGAATAGGTTTTTGGAAAATCTGCAGCACTGGTCAGAACTTTTGCTTTACTGTCCAATTCAGCTGCACTCAAGTAGGGTTCCCAAATTGACCAAGCATCTATAGATTGTTTATCAAATGCAGCTCGAGCATCAGCGGGTGGCAACCAGATGGGCTGAATATCGATCCAGCTTAAATTCGCTTTTTGTAATACCTTAGCCAGTAGTTCATGGGCACTGGAACCTTTTTGTACCGCAATACGTTTACCTTTTAAATCGGCAAGGGTTTTAATGCTGCTACTTGCTGGAATCACTAAAGCTTGAGATTGTTCCGGCACCACTTCATAAGCGATGTAACGTAAATCTTTATTGGCCGCTTGGGCGAAGATAGGCGGGGTATTTCCGACATAACCAAAATCGACTGCATTGACAGCTAATGCTTCAAGCATTTGCGGACCAGCAGGGAACTCACGCCATTCAATTTTGGTTTGAGGAAATTGCTGTTCAAATAATGCTTGTTGACGAGCAACCAATAAATTTAATGATGATTTTTGGTAGCCAATAGACAATGTTTTGATTGGCGTACTTGTATTGGTTGCAGATGAGCTGGTTTCTTTTTGTTCAGGTTTTTGGCATGCAGCAAGTGCAAGGCTTAGTGCGGTAATCCCAATTAGGCTAAAAGATTTAAGTACACTCATGGTGATGCTCCTATTATTTATTTACTTGTATTATTTAAAATGGCAGCTTGAATATTGATTTTGTTGGGGATGAGTTTTTGTTGATAAAATGCATCCGCTACATATTGTTGTTTTTTTACGATTTCATCAGAAATGGGCTGCACACCAAAACCCATGCGAGAAATAGAGGTTTTGAGGATGTCTAAAGATAAACCTGTGGGTTTTTCTAACAGTTTTGCTGCTTCATCTTGATGCTGTGCAACCCATTGTGTAGTGATGTTCAGCTCATTCACCAGCGTTTTTAAGATTTCTGGATTTTGTTCAGCAAATTTGCGATCAGCTAAATAGAATTGGTGGTTGCTGACGAGGTTCTGACCAGTTGCCAAAACACGTGCACCAATTTGATGTTCTGCTGCGGCAAAGAAGGGATCCCAAATGACCCAAGCATCGACAGAGCCACGTTCAAAGGCAGCACGTGCATCAGAGGGTGGCAGGTAGACCACTTGAATGTCTTGCAACGTCAGCTTATTGGCTTCAAGCAGTTTTAATAATAAATAATGTACGTTTGAGCCTTTATTCAGCACAACACGTTTACCTTTCAAATCTTGAATGCTTTTGATCGGTGAATCTTTTTGTACAATCAATGCTTCTGCCAAAGGTGCAGCGGGTTGGTTGGCAATGTAAACCAAGTTTGAGTTTGCTGCCTGAGCGAAAATGGGTGGAGCTTCGCCTGCTTCACCCAATACGACGCTACCGACGTTTAAGCCTTCAAGTAATTGCGGACCCGCGGGGAATTCAACCCACTTTACCGTCACGGCTTGTTTTTTTAGGGCTGTTTCTAAAGAACCTTGTGCCTTAATAATGGGTAATAAACCATATTTTTGAAAACCAATATTTAAGGTCACCGTTTCAGCCGGTTTTTTGCCACAACCTGACATCATCATTGCACCGGCAATTACTGAAGAAAGAACCAGAAATTTCGCTAAAAAAGGTGCTTGAATGACGCTCATGAAAGTATGCTCCGCAACAGGAAGTGTTGAATATTGCACACAGGCTAAAGCCTTTTCTTTTTCGAAAAAAATAAAAAAATAGGGATTGATCATGAATAAAAAAGATAAATAAAAAACAGCAAAGCTTTGCTAAAAAAATGATTTTTATTGTCAATAAAACATGCGGATTTATTTTTTAACATATTGATATTTATTATATTTTATTCTAAATATGACACGATTATAAGCTTATGAAAAAAATAACATAAGTCAAATGCATTAGATTCACTCAAATGCAAGATAAAGTTATAAAAAATAAAGATATAGCAAAAATAAAAAAAGCCACGTTAAAGTGACTTTTTGAACACCAATGAATTACGTTGATAGTTATACAGCGCCTGACGTGTATTCGGCAGATCATCGACACTGGCAGGCTCAAAGCCATGCTCCACAAACCAATGCGCGGTACGTGTGGTCAACACAAACAGTTGTTGAATGCCTAAGCGTTTCGCTTTGTCTTCCAAATAATGCAAAATTTGGCTACCGCGATTAGACTTTCGATAACTTGGATCGACCGCGACACAGGCAATCTCAGCTGATTTAATGTCATTGGCGGACGTTGGAATGGGGTAAAGCGCTGCACAGGCTAAAATCATCCCGTCACGTTCAATCACCGCGAATTGCTCAATTTCACTTTCTAGTCGTTCACGTGAGCGATAAACCAAAATCCCTTCAGCTTCGAGTGGACGAAGTAAATTCATCAAGCCACCAACATCTTGAATATTGGCAGTGCGAACCTCTTCATAATGGGCATCGGTCATCATGGTGCCTGAACCATCACGGGTGAAAAGTTCTTCCAGTAATGCACCATCGTAAGTATAAGAAATGAGATGAACTCGATTGACCCCTTGAAGCGAGGCATTTTTTGCACCACGGAGCTGTAAGGCAATATCAGGATTTGAATCTTGATATTGTAAAATATGCTGATCAAGTTGATGTGGAGCAATTTCACGTTGTAATTGCCCTAATTCATTGACTAAACCTTGCTGTTTACCTAAGAAAATCAGTTTATCTGCTTTAAGTAATATCGCGGTGTTGGTTGCCACTTCTTCTGCGACCAAGTTAAAAACTTCACCTGTGTTGGAATAACCTGTTGGACCAAGCAAGACAATATTGTGATTTTTAAGATGGCGCTGAATCGCCTGAGTATCTACGGTACGCAGTTCACCTGTCAGTTGAAAATCAATGCCATCACGAATGCCATACGGTTTTGCGGTGACAAAATTGCCTGAAATCACATCAATACGTGCGCCGTACATGGGTGAATTGGCCAGCCCCATAGAAAGTAACGCTTCAATTTGCAAGCGAATAGAACCGACTGCGTTCATGACACAACTTAAGGATTCGCGTGTGGTAATTCGGCGGTGATTATGAAATGGCGTTTCAATACCACTGGCTTTTAAATTTTGATTGATTTGCGAACGTGCACCATGAACTAAAATCAGGTGAATGCCTAACGAATGCAGTAGGGCAATATCATGAATAATATGTTGGAAATTTTCATGTTGTACCGCTTCACCATCAAACATAATAACAAAGGTTTTATTCCGATGTGCATTGATATAAGGCGCAGAATGTCGAAACCAATGCACATATTGCAAAGTTGTGCTTTGTGATGTTTCAGAGGAATTCGTGTGCATACCTATCTCAAATGAAGAATAAAATCCTATACATGATTCTAATCAAAAAAAAGCTGAGCGGAAGAATAAAATAAAAAAAACACCTTAACGGTGGTTAAAGTGTTTTTAAGAAATGAAAATGGTTGAAGTTAAATGACTTAGTTTTGAATGCGAATAATACGATTAGTGCGTTCATTGACCAGCACATAGTCACCATTTACTTTATACCATTGCTGGTAACGGCCTGTTTTAGCCAAGCGGCGTGCTTCACGGTCACTGACTTGAAAGCGTGAGCTACTGTATTGGCGTGGTAGGGTTTGACCCACACGCCAGTCACGACTCGGGTTTACCCGTTTGTTGTCATAACGGTTGTTATTGTCCCAACGATTGTCTTGAGTATGGTTATAGCGTTGCTGATCGTCATAACGATGATCCGTTGCTGCCATTGCAGAAGTCGCCATTAATGCAGATAAAGAGAGCGCAATTGTTGTTAGAATTTTTTTCATTTCTTTCACCTAATTTTAAATAGAACGGTTATTTCGTTGTATTCAAATTAACGAAAAATTAGAGATAAAAAATGAGAGCTGTATAGTTGAATTGTGAAATTCGTGGAGAAAAAAAGAAGATGGTAAAAACACTGAAAACTTTATAGATAAAGGGCTGGCGACAAAATGAACAATATGTGACACATAAAAAAAGCTCAAACTTCAGTTTGAGCTTAGGATGTTCAGAACAGGATTTAGAACCCTTGAATACGCATAATATTATTACTATTAGTGTCGACTAAAATATAATCATTATTAATTTTGTACCATTGTTGATTACGCGACGGTTTTGGTAAATCATGTTCTTTATAATCTACTTTGTAACCATTACCACGATAATGCTGTGGCATTACGTAACCTGCTTGCCATTTATGTTGTTGTAAACGTTTTACCCCACGTTCTTCTCGAACTCGGCGTTTATCTTGCATACGGTCATCGTCGTCATTATCGCGAAAGTCACGACCTTTATTAGAAGAGTGCTGACGTGGTTGATCCCAATCACGACCGTTATCATGAGGTGCAGCAGTGGTTACACTGTTTGCCATCAATGCACTGAAAGAAATTGCCAAAATTGTCAAAATCTTTTTCATGTTGAACCCTCATAAAAATTATTAATTTCACGAATACTAATGTACAAAATAATTGCAGAGAAACTGTGAAGATAAATCACTCATTTATTAAAAAATACAGAGATAATAAGGATATTCTGCATCAATATCTTGCATTTTAACAATCTTAATATATTTTATTGTTTATATTAAATACTATAAAAACAGGATATTGATTAAAATATAGTATCTCATTTTTGAAATTCATTTTATGGGTTCAAAATGATTATGTCAAAATGCAATAACAGATGATTGCACCTATTTAGGCGAGAATGTTTTTAGTTCCATTGTTCGGTTAAGTTTTGTAAGGAGCGAATGGCTTCAGCAATGCTTTCTGCTTGTTTGGCATCATTTAGACCAATAATTAAGGCATTTGAAAGTTGTAAGCTTTTAATCGAGCGAATAGTGTCAATTTTACGTTTTTGATCGGTCATTTTAGATTCCTCAAATGTGGTGTTTTGCCCTGAGGATTAGCATAGCTAGATAAGTTTGATTTGGAAAACCGTATATCTTTATAAAATCTATTTAAAAATACGATTTAAAGGCGTATTTGTGTAATAGACAGCGGAATGCTTTAAAAAATTAGCTATAAAAAAGGAAGCATAAACTGCTTCCTTTTTAGTTTTAAAGATTAATAGATAAATTGCATAAATCAAAAAACTTTCAATATTCGATTTTTTAAAATCAGCATTGCCTCATTCGATTGATTCAATTTTTATGCCTTCGCGTAGGCATTATCTCTACTTTTGAAAGGTCAAAATGAGAACCTCAAAATATATTTTGAGTCCGCAAAAAAAAAACCTTTTGTTTCCCATACACGACATCCCTGTCGTGATGGGAAACGTGCGGCATCCATGCCACACTCATGAAGCTAATACCTGCTAAAAAAATTTAATTTTGGCTTTACGAACCATTAGTATTAATCAAAAATGACTTATGAAAAAGTCTAATCCTGTGCATCAATACTTTCACCATTCATCTCTAAGCTGTCCTCACCCATTAAATACAGGTAAGCCGGCATAATCATTTCAGGTGTTGCTAAGATTTTAGGATCTTCATCTGGATAAGCTTTGGCACGCATGGCTGTACGGGTCGCCCCCGGATTAATACAGTTGAAACGTACATTGGGGTAGATATTTTCTTTGGCAAAGAGTTGGCTTACAGCTTCAATGGCAATTTTTGAAATTGAATATGCACCCCAGCGTTCACGTGCTTCGCGGCCTACACCTGAACTGGCAAAAACCACAGAAGCATGATCAGACTTTTGTAACAGTGGTAACAGCTCTTGAGTCATAATAAATGGCGCACGTAGATTCACGGCCATCACATCATCCCAAACATCAATTGGATAATGGGCGAGTTCTGTGCGTTCGCCCAGAATACCGGCATTATGCAAAATGCCATCTAGGCGACCAAACTGTTTGTCTAAAGTATCGACCAGTAATTCATAATCTCGAGGAGAGGCACTGGAGAGTTGCAAAGGTAGAATAGCTGGTTGTGGTGCACCTAAACTTTCAATTTCATCATAAATAACTTCAAGCTTATTTAAGGTACGTCCATGCAGTACCACTGTTGCACCGTGTAGCGCATAGCTCAGTGCTGCTGCACGGCCAATCCCATCGCCCGCACCTGTAATCAGGATAATGCGATCTTTTAACAGATCGGGGCGAGGTTGGTATTCTGAATATTTCATTGCAGATCTCCTCGTTTATTGTATTTTTATGTGTTTATTAAATCAGAGAATGGTGCTGTTGCTTTGGCTTGACCAATTGCTGAATCACTTGCTGTAATTCAATAACAGTGTTTACTATACAATCCGCTTGCCATGCTGTTAAGTCATCTTTGTGCTGTAATGGTAAATAACCATAAGCCGCTAAGATGGTGTACATATGGGCATGACGACCGGCATCGATATCACGTGGGTGGTCACCAACATAAATACATTGTTCTGGTGGAATCTGAATTTGTTTGGCTGCCAAATACATCGGTTCAGGATCGGGTTTGGTCTTGCTGACATCTTCAGGACAGACCAAAACAGCACAACGATTGGTCAAATTTAGCGCTTTAAGTAAGGCTTCACTTAACCAGCGCGGCTTATTGGTGACAATACCCCACGGAATATTTTGGCTTTCTAAGGCTTCCAGTAGCGGATACATGCCTTCAAATAGGTCAGTTTCTACCGCAATATCGTCGCCATAGACATCTAAAAAGCGTTGTCGATGGGCGAGAAAAACCGGATCTTCGACATCCAATTCTGGATAGACCAATTTCACCATGGCACGTGCGCCTTCCGACACTTGGGTACGAATCAGATCCGCAGCCACCACGTCACATTGTTTATCGCGGCACATGTCTTGAATAATGCGAATAAAGTCAGCAGCAGTGTCAATGAGTGTACCATCTAGGTCAAATAGGACCGCTTTCATTCGGCACCTGCTTTTACGGTATACACCATGTAGTTCACGTCAACATTTGGTGCCAACCAATAACGCTTCGTCAACGGATTGAAATGTAATCCAGTCATGTCTTTGAGGGTTAAGCCAGCACTACGAATATCATGTGCAAGTTCAGACGGTTTAATAAATTTATGATAATCGTGAGTACCTTTTGCCAACATGCGTAATACATATTCCGCACCAATAATGGCGAATAAATACGATTTTGGATTACGGTTAATGGTCGAAAAAAACACATGACCCCCCGGTTTAACCAATGTTTGGCAAGCTTGAATAATCGATGCTGGATCGGGCACATGCTCCAGCATTTCCATACACGTCACCACGTCATATTGTCCTGCTTGTTCTTGGGCTAATTCTTCTACAGGAACTTGACGATATTCAATATTGCTCACACCTTCTTGTTCGGCATGAATACGCGCTACATTTAACGGGGCTGCACCCATGTCGATACCCAAAACCTGAGCACCCCGACGCGCCATACTTTCAGATAAAATACCGCCACCACAGCCGACATCAAGTACTTTCTTGCCACTAATACCACCTGAATGTTCATCAATCCAATTTAAGCGTAAAGGGTTAATTTGATGCAGTGGACGGAACTCAGAATGCTGATCCCACCATATGGCTGCGAATGCTTCAAATTTGGCAATTTCTTGTGGATCAACATTCAATTGCGACATCGGTGTCACCTCAATTAAGTCGTTATCATTTAAAAATCTCATCTATATTAGTGTAGCGTTAATTCTAAAAAAAGCGATAAAAGCTGTAAAAAAGTTCACAGAATGAAAACGAATTTGAGATAATTGATTTATAGTGATCGTATAAACTCAGCATAATGATTTAGAGGACAATAAGGTCAATGAAAAAATTCCTTTTAAGTAGTGTTGCTACTGCTATTTTTGCCTTTTCAGGTACGGCAATGGCTGCCAATTTTGTTGCGGGTAAAGATTACACCGTGGTTGCCAATCCAGGTAAAGTTCAAGTGCCGGGGAAAATTGAAGTCCGTGAATTCTTTTGGTATGGCTGCCCGCACTGCTTTACATTAGAACCGCATATGCAAGCATGGTTAAAGCAGATTCCTAAAGATGTAAACTTTATCCGTACACCGGCTGCAATGAATCCGGTATGGGAGCAAGGCGCGCGTGGTTATTATGTGTCTGAGGCTTTAGGCATCCGTAAAAAAACCCATCTTCCGCTATTCCATGCGATTCATGAGGGTGGTCAACAAATTTTTGATCAAAAAGCACAAGCTAAATTCTTTGTTAAATATGGCGTACCTGAAGCCAAATTTAACAGCATGTTTAATTCATTTGCCATTACCTCAAAAGTGGCACAAGCAAAACAGTTGGCACAGCAATATCAACTGACGGGTGTTCCTGCAGTAGTAGTGAATGGTAAATATGTGGTGCAAGGTGAAGATAGTAAAGTAACGCAAGTGGTGAGCTACTTGGTGGAAAAAGAGCGTAAAGCAAAATAATTTTTTTCTGCTTTAAAAAACCCGCAAATTGCGGGTTTTTTATATCTGATATTCCAGCGTTTGGATCACTCCGCTGCTGTCGTTTGCACCATATCCCAATTGGAAATACCACGAAAAATTAAATGAACTTGGGTAATGGTCTGTAGCTTAAATTGTTTTTGTTGTTCTAAGCGTGCTTGGTCTTGATATTGACGACCAATGTTCATCCAAGTCATAGCCCAAGTAAAGGATAAATTAATTAAAATATTGGCAAGCACTTGTAAGTCTTGTGCATTGCGGATGTGCTTGACCATTTCCATTTGCGCTAAATCATTGGCCAAATCTTCAATTAAAAAATTAATTTCACGTGCAATCGCATGCCGAATCACTTCTGAGCCGCCCCAGCGCTCTGCAATCAAAAATACCCAAGGTTCAGGATTATGCTCAACGGCTTGGAAAAATAGGTCTAAGCTAATTTTTGTTTTGGTATTGGGTTGATAAATATAGGCTTGTCCCAGTTGATGCAAAATGCCTTTTAAATGCAGCGCAACTTGATCGACCAGTTCTAGTCCAAGCTCATTCATGTCTTGAAAATGGCGATAAAAAGCCGTCGGTACTAAACCGACATGGCGTGCGATTTCACGCAAACTAATGCTACTGAAAGAACGTCCAGACGTGCTTAAAGCCAGTGCAGCATCTAAAAGCGCTTGGCGGCTCTGTTGTTTGCGCTCATCCCGTATCGACATTCGACTACCCTAAAAAAATCCTGAGCGAAGTCTATCAAAAAAAAAGCAATTAAACGACGAATGTCAGTGAACAGGTGTTGACTGAATTAAAAAATAATTATAGTGTACAAGTGTTCACTATAAGAACATCTGTTCACTCAAATAAATAGCCAGCAATAAAAGAGGAACGTCATATGAGTCATGTGATGCAGTATCAGCCGCAATGGATTCGAGAAGATTTCGTCGATTTTATTGCTGAAAAAATAAATCCACTGTGGGCGTGGAAAAAAGTCAAAGCCACGATTGTTGATATTCAAGCCATTGCGACTGATTTTTATCAAATTCAGCTGCAACCGAATCATAACTTTCAAGCCGAGGCTTTTTGTGCAGGGCAAAGTATTTTAGTGACCGTGGTGATCGCAGGTGTGCGTCAGCAACGTCATTATTCGATTGTGAAAATGACCGATACTGGCAACATTATTATTGCGGTGAAACGTCAGGGTAAAGTATCCCATGCGTTAACCCATTTGATAGTCGGCAGTGTGGTGGAAATTTCGCAGGCTCAAGGTGATTTCAGCTTAAATTCATCTCCAGACTCTATTTTATTGTTGGCTTCAGGCAGTGGCATCACTGCAATTTATGCACTTTTGCAACAAGCACTTAACCAAAAGATGCGCCAGATTGATCTGATTTATTTTAGCCGTGATGAGGCTTTTCATGCCGAATTGTTGCAACTGGCAGAGCAACATCCACAGCTGCAATATCATTATTTTAATACCGTGGCACAGCAGCAACATTTAACTTTACAACTGCTGGAAAGCACGGTGGCAGATTTCGGGCAGCGTCAAAGCTATGCCTGTGGTGCTGCGGGCATGATGCAAAGTCTCAATCAAATTTATCAACAGTTGGGTATTGCTCAGCAGCTGAAACAAGAATATTTCCAAGTGCTGGTCGATGAAACAGCATCTGTACAGCCTGTGGTATTTTTACGTGCGCAACAAGAGTTTGAGGCCAAGAGCAATTTACTGGACAGTGCTGAACAGGCGGGTTTAAGACCCACACATGGTTGTCGTATGGGTATTTGTAATACTTGTACCTGTACCAAAGTGAGTGGTTCAACCAAAAACTTATTGACCGGTGAAATTGACCACACTAGCAATATCCAAATTAAATTGTGTATCAGTCAAGCGGTAAGTCCCGTGGTGATTAATCTTTAACGATACATCGTACTTATTTTAGCTGAGGAGAAAAACAATGAATATGTCAGTTAAATTTCTAGAAAACAGTAAATCTAAACATCTAAGTGCTGAACAAATTGCAGAATTTGGTCAACAAGTCGATGTCATCCGCCGTGAAATTATGGACAGTATTGGTGAGCAAGATGCCCAATACATTTATAAAATTCGTAATTTTGTTCGCTATAGTGAAATTGCATCACGTGGCATGTTGATGTTCGGTGGCTGGATTCCACCCATTTGGCTGTTGGGTACCGGTTTATTGGGTATTTCTAAAATTGTAGAAAATATGGAGTTAGGGCATAACGTGATGCATGGTCAGTTTGACTGGCTCAATGACCCAAGCTTAAATGGTGCCAATTATGATTGGGATACCATCTCTGCAGGCGATGATTGGAAATACACACATAATTATATCCATCACACCTATACCAATATTGTTGGCAAAGACCATGACGTTGGCTATGGCTTGCTGCGTGTCAGCGAGTCGCAAAAATGGGAACCACGTTTTTTATTGAATATTCCTTTGGCCATTCAATTGATGGTGTTTTTTGAATGGTATGTAGGCTTACAAAATTTGCATATAGAAGATGTTGTGGCTTATAAAACCAAAACATGGAAAGAAGTCTGGAAAGATTCAGCGAAATTCCGTAAGAAAGCAGTGCGTCAGGTCGCCAAAGATTATGTATTTTTCCCGCTGATTGCAGGACCCAATGCGATTCCTGTGTTTACGGGCAATGCTGTCGCCAATGTGATTCGTAGCTTATGGTCATCAGCGGTGATTTTTAATGGTCATTTCACTGAAGATGCAGAAACCTTTGAAGCAGATAATACTGAACATGAAACGCGTGCAGAGTGGTATTTACGCCAAATTCGTGGCTCAAGTAATTTTACCGGAACAGAGTGGTTGCATATTTTAAGCGGCAATTTAAGTCATCAAATTGAACATCATTTATTTCCAGATATGCCTGCCAATCGTTATGCAGAAGCAGCACCTAAAATTCGTGCTTTATGTGCAGAATATGGTATTCATTATAATGAAGCCAGTTTTATGAAGCAGTTTGGTAGTGTCTGGGTGCGTTTAGCCAAATGTTCATTACCGAATCAATGGTCATCTAGCCTGACGCAGTCTATGCAAAAGGTGAAAGGCATATTTGCTTAAGCCTGTTATTAAATGCTTTTTTGGGATTGATCAAAGTGTGTTGATCAATCCCTTTTTGTTTTTACCGCAGAGGTGATTTTACATCGGGAAGCGGTGAATGATGTTTCCGTATATCCAAGGATAGGAATGCGTCTGATCTTTATATAATGGGTTCTTGAATAAATGACGATAATTTAAAAACCGTCAAGTTGTAGCAAAATCATCTGATCTGCTTCTGTTATACTCAGCCGCAATGAATTTTAGCCCCAATAAGGACCCATTATGCGTATCGACCAACGTACATTAGATCAATTACGTGATGTAAAAATTACCCGTAACTATACGCGTTATGCGGAAGGTTCAGTATTGATTGAATTTGGTCATACTAAAGTTCTTTGTACTGCCAGTATTGATAATTCAGTGCCACGTTTCCTTAAAGGTAAGGGGCAGGGTTGGGTGACAGCAGAATACGGTATGTTGCCACGTTCGACCCATACCCGTAGCGACCGTGAAGCGGCGCGTGGTAAACAAAGTGGTCGTACCCAAGAGATCCAGCGTTTAATTGGTCGTAGCTTACGTGCCATGGTTGATTTGAAAAAACTGGGTGAAAATACCATTACCATTGACTGTGATGTGATTCAAGCTGATGGTGGTACACGTACCGCTGCAATTACTGGCGCAGCAGTGGCTTTAATTGATGCGATGAATGTATTGCTTGAGAAAAAGAAAATTAAGCAAGACCCACTTAAAGGCTTGGTTGCGGCAGTGTCTGTGGGTATATATCAGGACGAAGCTTTGCTGGATCTTTGTTATGAAGAAGATTCTAGCTGTCAAACAGATTTAAACGTGGTGATGACACAATCTGGCGAGTTTATTGAAGTTCAAGGAACAGCTGAAGAAAAACCATTTACCCGTACACAGTGCAACGAAATGCTTGAATTGGCTGAAAAAGGTATTCAAGCGTTAATTAAAAAACAACAAGAAGCTTTAGGCTGGTAAGTTGTTGATTTCTAAAATGCACCATGAGCTGTATTTTAGATGAAGAATAAAACCCCATCACAGTGTTCTGGATGGGGTTTTATTCTATCTGTGGCTTTTTAAAATTTAAAAACAAAAACAGTCAGATACAAAAAGGGAGCAATCACTGTACCCTTTTAAACACAGGCTTAAGACGATGTTCATATTTGCTGTTTAGACTAAGCTTTTCACTTTCAGGAGTCTAAAATGCTGAATATCTTAATTGTATTAATATCAATCGTAACATTGGCACTAATGACCAGTGATCCTCGAACATCAGCACAAAAGTCTCAGCAATCCGCTTGGCAACAACAAAAACCATCCATTGAAATTCAAGATTTAGCTTCTAAAGCAGAGAATGACACCGAGCAAACTTAAGCATTAAAACGCATGGATAAATCGATCGCTTTTACGTCTTTGGTTAAAACACCCATTGAAATATAATCTACACCAGACGTTGCTACTTCACGTAAATTTTCAATGGTAATGTTGCCTGAAGCTTCTAATTTACAACGACCTGCCACATGTTGAACCGCATCAACCATTTGTTGCTGACTAAAATTATCCAGCATCACGATATCGGCATGTGCTTCTAAAGCTTGGTTCAGTTCATCCCACGTTTCTACTTCTACTTCAACGGGTTTACCTGGGGCAATCTGACGGGCTTTGGCAATCGCTTGTGCAATACCGCCTGCCGCCATAATATGATTTTCTTTAATTAAAAATGCATCAAATAAACCTAAACGATGGTTTTGTCCACCACCAATCGCCACTGCATATTTCTGTGCAATACGTAAGCCTGGTAGGGTTTTACGGGTATCTAATAATTTAGTATTTAAGCCATCAAGTTGTTTGACATATTCAGCTGTTTTTGTCGCAACTGCCGATAGAGTTTGCACAAAGTTCAGTGCAGGACGTTCAACCGTCAATAAGCTGCGTGCCGAACCGGCTAATTTTAAAAAAGCTTCATTGGCTTGAACACGGTCGCCATCATTTTTAAGCCATGTCACTTGTACATTGGCATCATAGGCTTGAATTAACGCATTCACCCAAGGTTGCCCTGCAAGTATCATCTCTTCACGGCTAATAATGGTCGCTGTGGCTTGCTCATCTTCAGGAGTTAATAAAGCGGTGAGATCACCTGCACCAATATCTTCTTGTAATGCGTGTTGAATATTGATTTGAATCGATTGTTCAAGCAGCGATGGAGAGATGCTCATAAGTATGTCCGTATCTTTTTTAACCCATGAAAATTGCGCGTTATATTAGCATTGTTCATTTAAAAGAAATGTTTTTTCCATGGATTTTATCTTTGTAATTTTAGATTTTAAGCTTAAAGTTTAAGGATTGCGCTAAAATCAGCAGCTTAAACCAATAAGACTCAGGATAGAAATATGCAACATGCACCGTCTTTTCAGGTCATCGATGGTCAGTTAATCGGTGCAAGGCAAATCGCATCCCCAAATTATAATCAACGTCCTGAACAGACCGAAATTCAATTGGTGGTGGTGCATAATATTAGTTTGCCACCCTCGCAGTTTGGTGGTGGCTATATTGAACAATTTTTTCAAAATCAGCTCGATTGGTCTGTACATCCTTATTTTCAAACGATTGAAGGGATGCTGGTTTCCACCCATCTGTTAATTTTGCGAACTGGTGAAGTTTTGCAATTCGTCAATTTTAATGACCGTGCTTGGCATGCAGGACGTTCAAGTTATTTAGCCCAAAAAGAATGTAATGATTATTCGATTGGCATTGAACTCGAAGGCAGTGATGACATGCCTTTTGAAGAGATTCAGTACACGGTTTTAGCTGAAGTGATTACTGTGTTACAGGCGGCATATCCTAAAATATTACAGCATTTGGCAGGGCATTCCGATATTGCACATGGACGTAAAACCGATCCAGGGCCATTTTTTGATTGGTCAAAAACCAGAGCATTAATACAACAATGTAAAGCAAATAAATAACAACTTGAGTTTATGATTTAACAACGAAATTCCTATGGAGTTTCTTTACAATAGCGACTTATTTTAAGACTAGGTGGAAACGATGGCGCTTTGGCGATCGACCTTTATTGTTAGTGCAATGACGATGTTGTCTCGGGTCTTGGGTTTAGTCCGAGACATCGTTTTGCTTAATGTATTTGGTGCAGGTAAAGATTTCGATACCTTTGTAGTGGCGTTTCGTATTCCGAATTTCTTTCGGCGGCTATTTGCCGAAGGGGCATTTTCACAAGCCTTTATTCCAGTCTTAACTGAATATAAAAGCACCAAAACACATGCCGAAGTTCAAATTCTAATTAGTCGAGTGTTTGGTTGCTTAGCGACTTTCATGACTGCTTTGACGTTTATTGCGATGATTGCTGCACCTGCGATCTTGTATATCTATGCACCAGGTTTCCATGATGACCCTGAAAAATTTACTTTAGCAACAGACATGTTCCGTTTGACCATTCCCTATTTACTGTTTATGTCATTGACTGCTTTTGCCAGCAGTATCTTAAATAGTTACGGTTCATTCTCAACGCCCGCTTTTGCACCCGTTTTATTAAATATCACCATGATTGCAGGGGCATGGTGGTTAACACCGTATATGGCTGAACCAATTATGGCATTGGGTTGGGCTGTCGTGGTCGCAGGTGTGCTGCAACTGGCAATTCAAATCCCAGAGTTATGGCATAAAAAGCTGCTGATTCCACCTAAAGTTGATTTTAAACATGAAGGTGTTGATCGCATCATGAAACTGATGCTTCCTGCATTATTTGGTGTGTCGGTGACGCAAATTAATCTGCTATTGAACACCATTTGGGCATCATTTATGCAGGATGGTTCAGTTTCGTGGTTATACAGTGCGGAGCGTATGACTGAATTGCCTTTGGGCTTAATTGGTGTTGCGATTGGTACGGTGATTTTACCGTCTTTGTCGGCACGCCATGCCGAGCAAGATCAGACCAAGTTCCGTGGCATGATTGATTGGGCTGCAAAAGTGGTGATGTTGGTGGGTATTCCAGCCAGCATCGCCTTATTTATGCTGTCCACCCCTATTATTCAAGCATTGTTCCAACGCGGTCAGTTTACTCTAGAAGACACGCAAATGACGGCACTGGCATTACAATGTATGAGCGCTGGGGTGATTTCCTTTATGTTGATTAAAGTTTTTGCGCCAGGTTTTTATGCACAACAAGACACCAAAACACCTGTACGTGTGGGCTTAATGGCTGTTGCAGCCAATGCGATTTTAAATGTGATTTTTATTGGTTTCTTTAAGTTGATTCATTGGGAAGCAGAGCACATGGCATTGGCATTGGCATCTTCAGGCTCTGCCTTGGTCAATGCGGGGATGTTGTATTTCTACCTGCACAAAAAAAATATCTTCCGCTTTGAGGCACATTGGAAAAAACTTTTCCTTCAGTTTGCTATCGCCAATATCAGCATGATTGCGGTGCTTTGGTATGCCTTGACTTGGTATAATGGCGAGGTATCACAATGGATTCGTATTTTTGAAGTGATCGGGCTGTGTGTGGTGGGGGTGTTGGCTTATAGCATTGGTTTACTTGCGACAGGTTTTAGACCACGCCATTTAAGACACTAAGCAATCGTTTAAAAATGTATCCTTCAGCTTAGAAAAATGAATATCGGCTTGAAGTTAATTGAGAGAGAACATATGTTTCATCAATTAACTTCAAGTTTTTTATGTGATGTCGCTGATAAAATTTAAATATGAAAAAGAGCCCCAATTAGACTCTTTTCACAATACTAAGTTCCTATTTTACATGTTGGAGGTCGTTATACTTTGCCTCGGGATAGGAAGCCGACAATCGCTAAAATAACTGCGATTACAAGTAAAATAACCGCAAAGTCCTTCGATAAGCCTGCGACGCCACCGAAGCCGAGTAAACTGGCGATCAATGCAATCACTGCAAAAATAATTGCCCAACGAAACATACGCTTTCTCCATACATTGTTATTTTAAAAGTAGGTTCAGTATAGAGCTTAGAAATTTATAAGATTGTTATTTTTCTGTTTAAAAAATGTTCAATTTGGTTGTAAGTATATGATTAAAAGTAAAAATAACATTTCATACATCGTGAACTTGAACACGTTATAATAAGCATTATTCTCTATTCTTTCACTTTTATGATCGAGCAATTACGTCCACAATTCTGGAAAAAATATCCTTTAGCTGAACTTAATCCTGCTGAATGGGAGGCGTTATGTGATGGCTGTGGTTTATGTTGTTTAATTAAATTAGAAGATGAAGAGCTTCAAGAAGTGGCCTATACCAAAGTGGCCTGTAAACTTTTAGATTGCAAAACGGCACGTTGTAGTAATTATGCACAGCGTCTTGAGTTTGTCCCTGATTGTATTCAATTAACACCAGACAAATTAGCAACCATTCATTGGCTGCCAGCAAGTTGTGCTTACCGTCGTTTAAAGGAACAGAAAAAATTACCCTCTTGGCATTATTTAAATACAGGTACGCGCAGCAGTGTGATCCAAGCAAAAAAATCGGCAGCAGGTCGTTGTATTTCTGAAGTTGAAGTCAATGAAGATGACATTGAAGATTATATTGTACGTTGGGTACGCTAATCGGATGGATTTAATCATTTAAAAAAGCTGCTTCCAAGATCAGGTTAAAACCATGCTGTCTTAATAGGGCGGTTGTTACGTCCGTCACTGATTTTTTGATTGGAAAATTTGTGCACGATTGGCTAAGAAATAATCTCCAATACTACCAAAACATTCTGCGAGTTAACGTGGCATGGACAGTCTTACTCAAAATTCAGGGCTGACCTGCAAGATAAGCACTGATTAAGTACATGGCAGCATCAAGGTTTATAGCCTATGTAATCTAAATTGAATAAAGTTTTGCAATAAAACAATGATCTCATATCTTTACTTTTTCTATATATTGGTGCATCAGTGACTAGTGATTTAAGATCAAGAACCAATCGCATCTATAGGCTGTAATAGTGCTGTGATATGATCAAATGCCATAGGATGATAGAAATAAAAACCTTGTCCAATATGACAATCACATGCTTTAAGTGTGTCTAATTGTTCTAAATGTTCAATGCCTTCAACTAATATATTTAAGGAAATGCTGGCACCAATTTGGCTAATGGCTTTAATAATTGCTATTGCGGAAGGATCATCATGTATGTTTTCTATAAATTTACGGTCGATTTTAAGACAATCTACAGGATAATTCTTTAAGCGAGTTAAAGATGAATGTCCTGTACCAAAATCATCTAATGAAATATGAATTCCCGCTTTTTTTAATAAGTTAAGGGCACGAATGACATAGTCCGAGCCGCGTTCTGAAAGGCTTTGCTCGGTAATTTCGATTTCCACCATTTCATATGGAATATTAAACTGTGCCAGCCGATTTAACAGCGTTTCCGCATAATTATCTCTTAAGAATTCGACAGGTGCAGCATTAATTGAAATGGGTAAAAGTTGCATGCCTGAATCTAACCACTGCGTCATATCTTGAAAGACTTTTAATTGCATAATTTCGCTGATACGCGTTGCAAGTTCATAATCTTGAAAAGATGAAAAAATATGCGAGGGCAGTTGTATGTGATCGTCCGTATCGTACCATCGCAGTAAAGCTTCAAACCCAACCACTTTAGCATCAGTCAGACGGACTTTAGGTTGATAGAACGGCACGATTTTATCATTTTGAATGATTGCTCGAGCAAGTGCCAGTTGCTTTGTTGTCGTCTCGATGGCTTTAAACATAGTGTTCTTAAACATACGAATGCCACCACGCCCGCTGATTTTCAGATCATTTAAGGCGACATCTGCACATTGTAGTAAGGTTGAACTATTCTGCGCATCCCGAGGATAAATTGCACAGCCAGTACTCATGCCACCATTGATATATTGTCCAGCATAACAAATAGGGATGTCGAGTTGTAATCGAGCTGTTTTGGCAATCTGGAGCAATTCCGATTCATCGGTAAGATTAGGAACAATAATCGCGAATTCATCACCGCCTAATCGTGCAACAACGACGCCACTTTTAACACAATCACTTAAACGTTGACCTAAAATTTGCAGTAAATAATCTCCTGCAATATGTCCGAGAGTGTCATTAATATGTTTGAAATAATCTAAATCAATCAGTAAAAAGCCGACCGATTGTTGCTGCTGACGTGCATTTTGAATGGTTTTTTTAAAGATCTTATTAAATGTCCGACGATTATATAAACCCGTTAATTCATCTAATTCAATGACTTGTTTTAATTTTTTTTCAGCAACTGCTTGTGAGCTGATATCACGAGAAACACAGAGAATGCTTTGGGTTAGGCCATCTTCATCCAGTATAGGGGTTAAAGTATGCTCCCAATACTGCGGTGGTTGACCTGAAATAACATGTATACCATCAAAATGTGCATTTTCGCCTTTTATGGCACGATTTAACGCATGTTGCCCTGAATTTTGCATAGATTTAGGTAATAAGTTTAACCAAGGCATACCCAATTTCTTTTCATTTACAGATATACCTAGCGTCAGATAAGCGGAGTGATTCATATGGCTGATCAGACCATCGGCTGTTAACACTTCAATGCAATCTATACTTGCATCTAACATTTGGGTTTGTGTTGTTACTTGTTGAGTTAGTTCAAGCTGTTTTAAATGATGCTCATGTATATCGGTAACAGTGACCATCCAGGCAAAATTGTTTAAATTTTTACTGTGGTGTTGTACGCAAATTAGACAAAATCGATATCCTTTTTGAGCATGCTTAATTCGACATTCTTTTTCAAAATCTTGTTGTGTGAGTAATGATTGTTGCCATAAAACAATGAAATGTTCAAAATCTTCTGGATGAACAAATTTTTGCCAAAAATTGATGTCATGGTGGTTGAGATTTTTACCCATATATTGGCAAATTGCTTGATTATAATAATACTGATTTTGTTTGTTTTTTACCCAAATGAGTTGCGGTAATTGATCTAATAAGGTTTGGGACATTAAATTTTCTGTATGTAATTGAGCATTACTTGCTTCATTGATATGGTCAAGCTGAATAATAAACTCCTGCCTAAGAGGCGCTAGCTTGTTTTTGAAAGTATATTTCATACAGCTTACCCATTTAAAAACAACCATAATAATGAGGGGATATGATGCTATTTGCTTAATAATTATATACTTTTTTGATAAAAAGTAGAATTATTAAGCATAGATTTCTTAATTTATAATCACAGTAAATAGTCTGTGTTTTATTTCAATGTAGATTTTGATCATCCACAGTAATATGGCATAAACTTTAAAAAAAGAGATATGATTTTTTTGTAAAACACTTAAATTGAAATACGCGATCGCAAAATTACATAGTAGACTTGTTTTAAGCACAGTAAAGAAATAACAAGATGTCAGACAGCAACATTCCTCTTCCTGAAAGGCTCCGCCCACATGATTTATCTGGAATTATGGGTCAAGACCATTTGTTAGGTGCTCAAGCACCTTTACGCCAAATGATTGATCAGGGGCATTTACCCTCCATTATTTTTTGGGGCCCACCAGGCGTTGGAAAAACCACCATTGCTTTGCTTTTGGCCCAAGCTGTAGATCGGCCTTTTGTCAGTCTATCGGCACTGAATACTGGGGTGAAAGAACTCCGTGAAGTGATTGCCGAAAGTGGTGATTTACTGACACCCGTGGTCTTTATTGATGAAATTCATCGTTTTAACAAGTCACAACAAGATGCATTACTCAATGCCGTCGAAAAAGGCAAAATTACTTTAATTGGGGCGACCACTGAAAACCCTTCTTTTGAAGTCAATAATGCGCTGTTATCGCGTTGTCAGGTCTATAGCTTAAATGCATTAACCGACGATGCCATTCAGACCTTGTTGAATCAAGCATTACAAAATGATGATTTTTTAAAACAGCGTTATATTCAAATTGAAGAATATGAAGCATTTATTCAATTCGCTGCTGGAGATGCACGTAAGGCATTAAATCTCTTGGATTTGATTGCCAGTACTTTTGAACCAGAACTGGAAAATATCATTACCAATGCCGTGGTGGTGAAAGTCGCACAGCAAAATATTGCCCGTTATGACAAATCGGGTGAGCAGCATTATAATTTGGTTTCTGCATTTATCAAGTCTATTCGCGGTAGTGATCCAGATGCGACCTTATATTGGATGGCACGCATGCTTAAAGGTGGTGAAGATCCTGTTTTTATCGCCCGTCGTATGTTAATTTCTGCCTCGGAAGATATTGGTAATTCCAACCCAAATGCCTTGTTGTTGGCGGGTGAATGTTTCCGTTCGGTTCAAGCAGTAGGCATGCCAGAATGCCGAATTATTTTGGGACAATGTGCCGTGTATTTGGCCACCAGTGCCAAGAGTAACAGCACCTATTTAGCCATTAATAAGGCTTTGGATTTAGCTGAAAAAACGTCTAACTTACCAGTGCCATTGCATTTAAGAAATGCCCCGACCAAATTAATGAAAGAGCAGGGCTATGGTGTAGATTATCTTTATCCGCACAATTACCCTGAGCATTTTATTCTGCAAGAATATCTACCACCTGAATTAAAAGGTACAAAATTATACGAGTCAGCACGCAATAAACGTGAAGTGGAAGGTGAGCGTTTACAGCAACGTCGGTGGCAGCAAGAACAACAGCAGCAATAAATAAAAAAAGCCCAACTCTTGGAAATGAGTTGGGCTAAAAAGGATGTCTGAGATTGGGAGAGGACATCCTTCAGGAATAATGGATGAGTACAACTAAATTTGGCTTAAAATATTAAAGTTAATCTTGTCTGGAATGTGATCATTTTAGCGCCATAACTAAACTTTGTAAAAACGATCATTTTTATTAAGAAAATTGATTTATTCGATCATCATGGGCAATATTAGAGTCATAAAAAAACCGAGCTATCAGGCTCGGTTTTTTCAATCGGTATACGAATTAGATATCAGAAAGATCGATACCTAAACGTGTAGCCACTTCTTCATACGCTTCAACAACACCGCCTAAACCTTGACGGAAACGGTCTTTGTCGAGTTTCTTTTTAGTATCTTTGTCCCATAGGCGGCAACCGTCTGGAGAGAATTCATCACCAAGAACGATACGGTCGTGGAACACACCAAATTCAAGTTTGAAGTCAACAAGTAGCATATTGCCTTTGTCGAACAAATCTTTCAGTACTTCGTTTACTTTGTAAGTCAGTACTTGCATTTGTGCAAGTTGTTCAGCAGTCGCCCAACCTAAAGCAATCGCTTGAGATTCGTTGACCATTGGATCGCCAAGCGCATCGTCTTTGAAGAACAATTCAAATGTAGAAGGAGTAAGTTCTTTACCTTCTTCAACACCTAAACGACGGCACAAGCTACCTGCTGCGTAGTTGCGAATTACACATTCGACAGGAACCATTGCTAATTTTTTCACCAGAACTTCATTCGGAGAAAGAAGTTTCTCAAAGTGAGTTTCAATGCCAGCAGCAGCCAATTTTTCCATGATAAAGGCGTTGAAACGGTTATTAACCTTGCCTTTGCGATCTAGTTGTTCGATTTTTTCGCCATTAAACGCAGAGGCATCATCACGAAAGACTAAAATCAGGTGATCTTCACTGTCTGTTTCATAAACAGATTTCGCTTTACCAGTATAGAGCAAGGTTTGTTTCAACATTGGGGAACCTTTTTCAAAAAAAAATGCCTAGTACGACTAGGCTGGCCAATTTTGGTAAATCTGGGTTAATAATTCTGCAGCTTTTTCTTGGTCTGCAAAGCTATTATCGGCATTGAACACGGCTAGGTTATGACTTGAACCTACAGATGTCAGTCTTAATACATAGACCTTTTGATCGACCTTAATGGTTACTTCGTAACTATTTTTGCTCTGACCAACCACGGTATGGTTAAGGCTACTGAGGGTAGCAAGTGTATACTGCCAAATTGTAGCAGAATTTCCATCAATTTTAAGTAATGGATTCTGATTTCCATCACGAACGAGCTGTGGACGACTGACATTTGTACTGTCATTTTGGCTATTTATTGATGTGTTTTCCTGCGCTTTATCTGGACGGGGAATCGCAAAACGGTTGCCCTTTTTATTTTCCAGCTTAGGTGCGTGTTCAATGGCAAGAGGGTCAACCACTGGAGCTGGATACAATGGCGTTGCAGGTCGAACCATTGAGCCTTCAGGATATTTCAGAGGTTCAAGGGATGCTGTATTTTTATAATCAAGAGAACCATTGTTGATTCCCATGGAACTACAACCCACTAAACTGAATGCTGAAAGTGCAAGGGTTAAACCAAAACGTAATTGCATAGTGTTGTGCTCTTTATTGAATGACACCCGAAGCGTTTAGTGCTTCACGCAACGGTGTGCGATATTGTTCTGCAAGAGGAGTTAATGGTAAACGAATACCTGTACCAATTAATCCCATTTCATGGAGCGCCCATTTCACAGGAATTGGGTTAGATTCACAAAATAGAATATTGTGTAAATTTGCAATCTCGTTATTTAAAGCTTCAGCACGTTCCACATCACCTGAAATGGCAGCAGCACAAATTTCGCTCATTTCTTTCGGTGCGACATTCGCAGTCACAGAAATGTTGCCTTGTGCACCTAAGCCTATTAATTGGTATGCAGTTGCATCATCACCAGAGTAAACGGTCATTTCTTTGCCGTGTAATCCTTCAATCAGCGCTTGACCACGAGGTACATCGCCTGTGGCATCTTTAATGCCAATAATCTGTGGGATGTCAGCAAGACGAATCACCGTTTCATTGAGCATGTCTACACCAGTACGACCAGGGACATTATAAAGAATTTGAGGTAAATCAACTGCTTCAGCAATCGCTTTGTAATGCTGATATAACCCTTCTTGAGTGGGTTTATTATAGTAAGGGGTCACTAACAGTGCGGCATCTGCACCCAATTCTTTCGCTTCTTTAGTTAACTCGATCGCTTCATGGGTCGAGTTCGCGCCTGTACCCGCAATGATTGGAATACGTTTATTGGCTACACGAACGATTTCTTTAATCACTTGTGTATGTTCAGCCATACTTAAAGTGGATGCTTCGCCTGTCGTACCCACCGCAACAATACTGTTCGTCCCTTGTGCGATATGCCACTCAACGAGCTTTTCTAGACCCTTCCAATCTACGCTGCCATCTTCAAACATCGGAGTGACGATTGCGACAATTGAACCTTGGATGATCTGTGCTTGCTGAGTCATTTTAAAAAAATATCCTATTTGTCCATCCAGAAGAGGTAGAAAAACATAAATTTGAATGGGTGCGTATTTTGATTTATAGCAATTTCAATACGAGTGAAGTGAATTGAATAATGCTTATGCAAATTATGAACGAACAAACGATGAAGAACAATATGCTTTAGTCAAAGCATATAAAAACTTTATGCAAAGTTGTTGAAATAAATATAGCAAAGTTACATTAAAAAAATCTTTAGTTCTAAAATTTTAATTCACATCATTACAAGTATCACGCTATTTTCACATAAAAAATATGAGTAAAAAGGTTATATCTGCATTTTAAAAGCCAACAGTAGTAGTAATTCCGTGTAAAAATATCAGAATTTAAGATTTAATATGGATTAGCATAGACTTTTAAGCTATATAAAACAAGAATTTAATCTATGCAAAACAGCATTAAAAAGTTGCAGAATAATCAGTTAAAACGATGAGTCTCATTTTGTTATTTATCTATAAATATGCCTATAAAGTTGTAATTATAGAGAAAGACGTCAGTTTTTTACGGTGAGAATAGTCGGATTAAGTGTTTTTACGACTATTTGTTATGTCCATATAAAACGTTAAATATCCACTATTTTTGTTAATAAACTGTAAATCCTTCCACTTATTGGTAGTTATTTGAATTTCCTGAGTCATGGATGATGCTGTTCTATTTTGGACACTGATTGAATAGGGAAATTGCCAATGGAAAGATCAGATAACAGGCATGCCGCAATTACTGTGGCAATCTGCTTTTTAATTGCGGTTATTGAAGGTTTAGATATTCAGGCAGCTGGTATTGCAGCTGCGGGTATTCGCGAGGCTTTTAGTTTAGACAGTTCGCAATTGGGGGTGTTTTTTAGCGCAGGAATTTTAGGTTTATTACCTGGAGCGCTGATTGGTGGGCGATATTCAGACCGTATTGGTCGCAAAAAGGTATTGATTTGGTCGGTTGCAGTTTTTGCCTTATTTACCTTATGTACGGTATGGGTCAATAGTTTTAACAGTCTTTTATTGGTTCGTTTTTTAGCGGGTGCAGGTTTAGGTGCGGCAATGCCAAATTTAATTACGCTTGCTTCTGAAGCGGTTAAACTTGAAAACCGAGGGCGTGCTGTTGGTTTAATGTATTGTGGTATGCCTGTGGGCGCTGCAATTTTGTCGTACATTGCAAGTTTAGATTTTGGTTCAAATTGGAAAAATATTTTTTATTTGGGTGGTTTACTGCCTATTTTTGTCATTCCAATTATGATGAAATTTTTACCAGAATCACGTGAATTTTTAAAAGCGAAAAATACAGCGGAAACCACAGCAGTAATAACTCAGGGTTCTTTTAAAAATTTATTTAATAGCCATAACGTGGCACGTACTTGTTTAATTTCAGTGAGCTACTTCTTTACCTTGATGGTGGTTTACATCATGTTAAGTTGGTTGCCTTCACTGTTTATGGAACTGGGCTTTACTCGTAAAGAAGGCAGTACTGCACAATTTTTCTTTATGCTGAGTGCAACAGTTGGTACGGTGATGTTAGGCATGTTAACCGACCGCTGGAAAAAAACCTATGTGATTATTTTAATGTACGGTGGTATTTTAGCTGGTTTATTTTGCTTAAATGCAGCAAGCTCATTGACGCAAATGTATTGGGCTTCAGCATTGGTGGGTGCATTTGTGATTGGTTGCCAAGGTGTACTGTATGCGTTTGGGAGTATTGTTTACCCCACTGAAATACGTGCAACAGGTGTGGGTATGGCTTCAGCTGTAGGCCGTGTAGGCGCGATGCTGGGTCCTGCAATTGCAGGTCAACTTCTTGCTGCAGGTTTTGGGGCAGCAGGGGTTATTTCAGCTGCTATTCCTTGTATCATTATTTCAGCAATATTCATGTTGATTTTAGTTCGTCGCTTACAAACACCAGCTTAAGTTGTTGTTTGGTGAAATAGCTCGCATATTGCGGGCTATTTTTTATCTTGTATTAGCCAGTTGATTTGCCCAAGTATTCCTATTCTTTGTAGTGCGCGTTATTTTATTTTTATAATTAAGCCTGAATACTGAAATTTATTTTGTTATATGCTTAGTAACAAAAATGACAACAAACCAAGAATGGACTAAAAATGATGCAAAACAATACCGTGCTGATTGTCGTGGATGTACAAAATGGTTTTACCCCAGGTGGAAATTTAGCTGTGGCACATGCAGATCAGATTATTCCAAATATTAATCAATTGGCGCAGTATTTTGAAACTATTGTGATTACTCAAGATTGGCATCCTGAAAATCATGTGTCATTTGCTGTAAATCATGCCGCTAAACAGCCGTTTGAAACGATCGAACTGGATTATGGTACGCAAGTATTATGGCCTGTACATTGTGTGCAAGGTACGCCAGATGCAGAACTCCACCCTAATCTTCATTTGCCTAGTGCTCAATTGATTATCCGCAAAGGTTGCCATACGCATATCGACAGTTATTCTGCCTTTATGGAATCTGATCAAAAGACCACCACAGGTTTGGCTGGTTATTTAAAAGAACGCAGTATTGATACGGTGTTTATTGTCGGCATTGCCACAGATTTTTGTGTGGCATGGACGGCAATTGATGCATGTAAGTTTGGTTTTAAAACCTATGTGATTTCCGATGCCACCAAAGGCATAGACTTAAATGGCTCATTGCAGCATGCATGGCAAGAAATGCTGGCTAAAGGAGTGAAACGGATTTTGGTGAAAGATATTATTTAGCAGTATGCATAAAAAATGCACAATTATATCTAGAAAAGAAATACTTTAGCCTGATGGGATTGTAAAAAGTGATCTCAAGATTCGATACTAGAGTAAATATGGGATGTCACGGTTATGTCTACTTTTTTGCGTTTTACGCAATTTATTCAAAAAACTTTTGCGCTGTGGGTGGTGCTATTCGCGGGTATTGCGTTAATTGTACCTGAAGCTTTTGTCTGGCTCAAAGTCTATATTATCTGGGTGCTGGGCATTATTATGTTTGGTATGGGCATGACCATGACTGTAGATGATTTTAAAGGGGTATTATACAGTCCCAAAGCGGTAGCGATTGGTGTGGTGGCACAGTTTATGGTAATGCCAGGACTGGCTTATCTATTGTGTCAGTTATTTCAATTGCCACCTGCAATTGCCATTGGTGTGATTCTTGTCGGTTGTTGTCCGGGAGGAACAGCATCGAATGTGATTACCTATATGGCCAAAGGAAATACCGCTTTATCGGTGGCATGTACTTCCGTTTCGACCATTTTGGCCCCTGTATTAACCCCAGCGATTTTCTATCTTTTAGCCAGTCAATGGATTGAAATCAATGCACTGTCGATGCTCGGTTCAATTTTGCAAGTGGTGTTGTTTCCCATTATTTTGGGACTGATTGTTCGTTCGTTGTTAAAACAAAAAGTAGAGGCTTATATACAAGTAATGCCGCTGATTTCGGTGATTGCAATTGTGGCGATTGTCGCAGCGATTATTGCAGGTAGTAAGGCGCAAATTTTGGAATCGGGTTTGCTAATTTTAGGGGTAGTGATATTACATAATGGTTTGGGCTATTTGCTTGGGTTTTGGGCAAGTCGCTTCTTTAAATTGCCCTATGCCGATAGTAAAGCTATTGCCATTGAAGTTGGTATGCAAAATTCGGGTTTAGGCGTGGCTTTGGCAGCGGTGCATTTTGCGGCATCGCCAGTTACCGCAGTACCGAGTGCCATTTTTAGTTTATGGCACAACATTTCGGGGCCAGCACTAGCGACGTATTGGGCCAGTAAAGCCAATAAAATAAAAACAGACTCCATCGAATAGCCTGTTGTTTTAAGCGAAAAAAACCGAGCACATAGGCTCGGTTTTTTATTATTCTATTTTAAGACGCTTTCGATTGTTTGGCTTTTAAAATTTCAGTTCTGAAGGTTTGTGCCAGCTCAGCCACTTCGCTGTCCATACCATTCATCATAAAGGCATGACGCGTCAGCACATTGGTAGGATTGGGTATGCTGACCAATTGGTAACGATCTGAAATATCTTTGAGTAATTCGTTTGGCAAATGAATCGCACTTTCTTTTGCAGCCAATTGTTGAACCAGACGTTCCGCAGCTTGTACTGGTGTTAGGTGCATGGCATCGACATGACTAGAAATGGCACTACGGGTTTGTAAAACAAAGCGCTTTTCTTCGCGATAGCGTTTGTATAATACATCTGACAATAATTGAAATACGGTACTGATCATGACCAAACATTGCACCGCATTCGGGGTTTCTACCGACATGCTAATGGTTGCACCATGTTCATCAAATTTATGTACTGTAGAAATATCTGAACTATTGAGTTTGTAGTGCTGTACACACAATTCTGCTGTTTTATGCAGGAAAATCTGACATAAATTGAAATAAGGCACAGAGACTGTTTTATTGACTGAATCCATCAGTTGCTTAGGATCATAGAACTGAATATTTAAGGCAATGCAGTTGTCATTTAGTACGATAGGTTTCGACTCTTTGATTTTAGCTTTTGCTTGCGCGTTGTGCTGTGCTTGTGCAACTGCTACAGAGGCATTGTGTTGTTCTTGTTCTAAGGCTTGGGTTAAAGTTTGAATTTCATGTTTTAGACGTGATTCATTATTAATCCGTGCCAAATATTCGGTCCGGCTTGGACGGGCAATGGCACGATAAGCTAACCATAATAGGCCATGAATCATCAGTGATAATAAAATCGCGAGCCATTGAGTACGTAAAATTTCGCCAATACTAGATTGAATTAGGGTGATTTCAATACTGCCGACTTTCTTTTCATTTTGCAGTGCGTCACGAACAAAGACTTCACCTTGACGTGTTTTAGTTAAACCACCCGTTGCAAGTACCTGATTATTTGCATCTAAAATACGAATAGAAGCAACACTTGGGTTGGTTGCATAACGGTCAGCTAATAATGCTAAGGATACCGTATTGGCAGGTTCAAGCTCAGATAAGCTGTCTGTGACCAATTGAGAGGTCATCAGTTGTCCCTGACTGGTACGGTTTGCATTGAGTTGATGTGTCGTTGCAAGTACCAGTAAAAACGTGTGTAAAGCAAAACTTACAATTAGTAGGCTAGCAAATAGCCCTTGTCTAGGCGCATTCAACGTAAACTTCCAAGGCATTTATGTTCAAATTCGATTATGATTCTTACAATAGTTGTAGCTCAGATCCGAGTCAATTCATGCGAGAAATCATTCTTATATCATTTTTGGGACAAGACCAGCCTAATCAATTTACACGATTAATGCAGGTGTTGTCCGTACATTCTTTACAAATTTTGGATGTTGGACAAGCCGTCATCCATAACCAACTGACTTTAGGTATTGTTGTTTCGTCAGATGACCAAACTGCTACAGCATTAGCCATGAAGGAGATCTTGATTCTAGCACATGATATTGGCTTAACAGTGCGCTTTAAACCAATCTCTACAACAGAATATGATCAATGGGTCAGTGAGGGTGGTCAGACTCGTTATATCGTTACGGCACTGGCACCCGAATTAACGGCTTCACAATTACAAGCCGTGACCAAAATTGTCTCGAATCAAGGTTTTAATATTGAAACCGTGACGCGCTTATCGGGTCGTCCAGATCTAAATAATCAAACCGATGGACCAAAACGTTCTTGTGTACAATTTGGTTTAAAAGGACAAATGCTAGATGCTATCGCCATGCGTGCGGCATGCTTACGTTTATCCACTGAACTGAATGTGGATGTCGCGGTTCAAGAAGACAATGCATTCCGTCGTAACAGCCGTCTGGTCTGTTTTGATATGGACTCCACTTTAATTGAACAAGAAGTGATTGATGAACTCGCCATTGAAGCAGGTGTGGGTGAGCAAGTCGCTGAAATCACCGAACGTGCGATGCAGGGCGAACTGGATTTCCAACAAAGCTTCCGTGCTCGTGTTGCTTTGTTAAAAGGGATGGATGCATCTGTCTTACCTAAAATTGCAGAACGTTTAACGGTCACAGAAGGGGCGGAACGTCTGATTTCAACCTTGAAAGCATTGGGTTATAAAACTGCGATTCTTTCAGGTGGTTTCCAATACTTTGCTGAATATCTGCAAGCAAAATTAGGCATTGATGAAGTGCATGCCAATTTTTTGGATGTGCAAGATGGTAGGGTGACAGGCGAAGTCAAAGGTCATATTGTTGATGGCGCGCGCAAGGCTTTATTGCTGCGTGAACTTGCCGATAACATGGGTATTTCATTAGAACAAACCATTGCTGTGGGTGATGGTGCAAATGACTTACCCATGTTGTCCATCGCTGGTTTAGGGGTCGCATTCCGTGCTAAACCTTTGGTTCGTCAAAATGCAAATCAAGCGATTTCAAGCGTAGGACTAGATGGTGTGTTATATCTGCTTGGTGTACATGATAAAGATCTTAATCGTGCGTAAATATTGAAATTTATTGACAAAACGCGACAGCAATGTCGCGTTTTTTTGTGACAAAAATAGCTAAAAAACGATGAACGGTTGATTTGGGTTGTTGATAAAAACACCGTTCAATCCGTTCTGAAAAAATATTTTTTTAAGACTTTAAATGCATGGTTTTTTTGTAATGACACGGCAAGTCCGAGCCTATCTCACTTCTAGAAAAAGTTAAAAACAAAAAAATGTAATGACAAAATAATATTGCGACAAGGTGTGTCGCTTTATAAAAATACAAGACTTTTTTTCTTGTAAAAACTCCGCATAATGACTGCATAAGAAATTGATATAAATATATTCCATCATTTATTTAACGGTCATCGGGGATCTGGTTTAGGCAAAACTTAAATGTCCAAATTGGATCTTAGACGGAGGTTTTTATGGTCACAGCAAATTTAGCAACCATTGTGGGCTTAAGCTTTATTGCGGCTGCGTTAATAGCTGTTTTCTTCTCACCTTATCGTCGTTTGTTAAGCTTTATGTTCGCAGGGATGCTGTTTTGGGGGTTGATTGAAATCGTCCGCTTCAGTACACAAATGGTGTTTGAATTACCCATAACTTATAGTTATCTCACCGCGATCATGTCAGCGATGCTGATTGTGACGATGTTGTTATTGCGGGAAGACCGCCGTGCAGAACGTGCTTTAGTCAAACGTCGTTGTATTGAACATACCCCCGTGTACGAAGATGACCAACAGCAATGCTCGAGCCGTTAAAGCGACAGATCTAAAAAATATTAAAAAAGAGGTGTCGAAGGCACCTCTTTTTTTGTGCATTATTGTTATACAAAGCCTTACTTCAAAAAACACAACTTATGTTAGGATAAGCCGTCAATTTTCCAACAATTACAATAGGCTTAAATGTCATGAAACTTTCTTCGATTCCTGTCGTAAAATTACCACTGGTCGATGTCAGCACGGATCCGCTTGATTTGTTAGTGGCGGGCTTAGCTTTGCGCATGAAGCAGCTGGCGCGTACAAGCCCAAAATTTATTGAGCTGGTTCATGAACGTCAATTTCGTATTCAAATTGGTACCGATTTGGGTGTTGCACGTCAAATTATCGTAAACAATGGGCAAATTGACACCGTATCTGGTGATGCTGAAAAAGCCGACTTTGTTTTGCAATTTGCAGACAGTGAACAAGGTGTAAAAACTTTAATGAAAGGTGATCCGACCGCTTTCATGACTGGTATGCAAAATGGCAGCATTAAAATGGAAGGCGATTTTGGCCTTTTGGTTTGGTTTAATAAGGTCGCGAAATTGATTCCACCTAAATTACCAAAACCAATCAAAGAAAAAGTGAAATTGGTGCGTTCATTTATTCGTGAAAAAACGGGTAAATAATTAAATCTTAGATTCTCAAATGAATTAAAAAGCTCTGAATGATCACATTTCAGGGCTTTTTAATTTCTCATTGATTCGACCGTTTATTCAACTTCTAAATTGAAAGTCACAGGTCCATCATTGACCAAATGTACTTTCATGTCGGCTGCAAAAATACCGGTTTGTACATGTTCAAATTGGCTTTGAGTATAAGCAACCAGTTGCTCATATAAAGCTTTGGCTTCACTGGGCAGCATTGCTGGTCCAAAGTCAGGACGTAAGCCTTTCTGTGTTTGTGCCATTAAGGTGAATTGAGAAACCAATAATAATCCGCCACCAGCTTGAGCGACATTCCAGCCCATCTTGCCTTGTTCATCATCAAAAAAACGATATTTTAAAATTTTATCAATCAGCTTTTTGCCTTTTTCCAAAGTATCATCTTTACCTAAGCCCAAAAAAACTAAAATCCCTTTGCCGATTTGTCCTGTAGTTTCACCTTCTACCACGACTTTGGCTTCTAGAACTCTTTGTAATAATGCCCGCATATTCTGTATTCACATGTTAAATTTAACTTTGAATCAGTTTAACAAAGCGACTTATAAAAAGCTTGGATCGCACTATTTTATGTTAAAGTGATCGAGATAATAAAGGCTTACTTTAAATAAGGATTTGTCTGTATTCCTGATCGTGATAACTTTGCAGACATGCATTAAAATAAATAGGTTTAAAAATCGGCGATTTAAAAGAGCATGGCTTGATAATATTTAATGATAATAATATGATAATAATATGATAACTTTTCAGTGGATAAAACGTATGGAAAATAAAACCGCAAGATTGACGATTTTGATTGATCCAGTTAAAAAACAAGCATTTGAAGAATTATGTTATCGACAAGACTTAAAGCCATCACAAGTCGTGCGACAACTGATTCGTGAGTATTTAAATACATATGGCGTGGAATATGCGACAAAAATGAATTCGTCCAATTTAGATAAATCAACAAAAGATGAATAGATTTTATGAGGCCATTTTATAATGGTTTCGCTAGATTGATTTTATTTTAAATGAGCTGAGTCAGCGCAGTGCTAATCGAGAAATGAAAAAAAACTGTCCTAGAACTATGCTATGACAGTTTTTTTATGTCTAACTTAAGAAAAATCTAATTCTTTCTCAAATGTTTTTAATTCATGACGTGCCATTGCTAGATTTGCTTTTTGACGATCTAAAATCAAATACAGGAAAAGGTCTTCATTGCGATCTAATGGACGTAACAAATGATATTGTTTACCCAGTGTAATTAAAAGATCTTCAATTCGATCATTCAGATTAAGTGCTTTAGCCACTTTACGTTTTGAGCGAAGAACTTCTGTATTTCCAGCAGCAGCAAGCTCTAAATCAACACTTGAACCGATAGTTGCAAGTGCTAGACCGCTTGAACTGTCTACAAGTGCGGCAACCACGAAACCATCAATGTCATTCAGTTTGTCTAGGCTTATTTTAGCCATGGTGCAATTCCTTTTTACATAATTTATGGATTTGAACATAAATAAAACAGTCGAATTTATTGCGTGGATTGCCAATAAGATACTATTTTTATTGTAAATTATGTTAATGAATAAATAATTTTATTGCAATACTAGTGAATGAAAAAATATTTAATAATCATTATATGGTAATAATATGTTAATGTTTTGAGTTGGGCAAAAAAGATCCTCCGTTTATGATTCAATCACTCATTTTTTGTTAAAATGATAAAAATCTGATAATTCACATCTTTTGGGTTTGCAAGGGTAAATTAACTTTTTATCGTGATAAAAGAACTTCTTAGTGGGTCTGCTATGCAACCAATCATTCAATCTTTACTTGATACCGACTTGTACAAATTCACAATGCTGCAAGTGGTATTACATAAGTTTCCTCAAACGCATAGTGTTTATCATTTCCGTTGCCGTAATTTGGAAGATACAGTTTATCCACTGACGGATATTTTGGATGATTTGAATGAGCAGTTGGATTATTTATGTCAGTTGAAGTTTAAAGAGGATGAGCTGCTTTATCTCCGTAGTTTACGTTTTATCAAAAGTGACTTTGTTGATTATTTAGAATTATTCCAACTGAAGCGTCGTTTTATTCAAGCCAGTATTGATCCAGAAGGTCGTTTGGATATTTGGGTTGAAGGCCCGATGGTTCAAGCGATGATGTTTGAAATTTTTGTCCTCGCCATTGTCAATGAGTTGTATTTCCGCCGTATTCGTAGTGATGATGTTTTGGCTGAAGGCGAACGCCGTTTACAGGCTAAAATGGTGCTGTTGAATCAATATCAACAAGAACAAAACCCGAATGATCCACCCTTTTTAGTGTCCGACTTTGGCACACGCCGTCGTTATAGCTATGACTGGCAAAAACATGTGATTGAAGCCTTTAATCAAGCTGCGCCTGATATTTTCCGTGGCACAAGTAATGTCATGATTGCTAAAGAGTTGGGTCTAACCCCGATTGGAACCATGGCACATGAATTCCTCCAAGCTTTCCAAGCTCTAGATGTACGGTTACGCGATTTTCAAAAAGCAGCGTTGGAAACATGGGTGCAAGAATATCGTGGCGATTTAGGCATCGCGTTGACCGATGTGGTCGGTATGGATGCCTTTTTACGCGATTTTGATTTGTATTTTGCAAAGTTATTTGATGGTCTGCGTCATGACAGTGGCGATCCCTATGAATGGGGCGATAAGGCCTATGCACATTATAAAAAACTCAAAGTCGACAGCAAAAGTAAGATGCTGACCTTTAGTGATGGGCTGAACTTAGAAAAAGCATGGGCTTTACATCAATATTTTAAAAATCGTTTCCAAGTGAGTTTTGGTATTGGCACCAACTTAACCAACGATATGGGACAAACGCCCTTGAATATTGTGTTGAAACTGGTCGAGTGCAATGGTCAATCGGTGGCTAAAATTTCCGATAGTCCCGGAAAAACCATGACCGATAATGACACTTTCCTTGCTTATTTGCGTCAGGTGTTCCAAATCACTGAAACTGAATAAAAGTTATTTTTATATATCTGATTTTTTGCTAAGTGAATGCAAAAAATCAGAATAATAGTGAAAATGACTTGTGCTAAGATCAGGGATATTGATCTAAATAAAACCCGAAAAATATGACTGTATCTACATTTAATTTTGGTCTGCTGATTGAAGCAGAAGAACTTGTACCCTATTTGGGTCATGATAAATTACGTATTGTCGATTTAACGCGAAGTTCTGTTTATGATCAATTGCACATTCCGCATGCAATTCATGTTAAGCCCAAGCAGTTAGTTCGACAAGAAGAGCAGGCTTCTGGCTTACTGCCAGATCTAGCTGAATTAAAAGCACTGATTGAATATTTAAATATTTCTCCAGAGCATCACGTCGTGGTCTATGACGATGAAGGTGGTGCATGGGCAGGGCGCTTAATTTGGAATTTACATTGCTTAGGTTTTAAAAATACCAGCTTACTCAATGGTGGCATTCATGCTTGGTTGGCTGCAGGTTACCCAACCTCGTCAGAAGTGGAAAAATTACCCCCTGTCGACAATTTGCTTGAAATTAATCAAATAAACATTGATCAATATCGGATTGAATATCCAGAACTGCTGGATAAGGTGCAAAACAATAAAATCCAAATTTGGGATTGCCGCACCGAAGATGAATACACGGGGCTTAGACTTGCAGCGCGACGCGGTGGTCATATTCCAAATGCTCGACATTTTGAGTGGAGTACTGCCCTTAACCGTGAAAATCATTTAAAATTGCATCCCTTAGAACGCACTCAACAACGCTTAGAACAATTGGGATTCAATTTAAATGAACCTGTCGTGGTGTATTGTCAGTCACATCACCGTTCAGGTTTAGCCTATATTTTAGGTCGATTACTCGGTTGGAATATTCAAGCTTATGATGGTGCGTGGAGTGAATGGGGCAACCGCCTCGATAGTCCGATTATTACCGGAGAGTTACCATCTTGAGCTTCACATCACGTTTAAAAAAACAAATTTTTATTCAAGCACAACGTGTTGTGCCACAACATCAATTATCACGTGTGGTGGGCAAACTTGCAGCCAGTGAAAACCCCATTGTAAAAAATACGGTGATTCAGGCTTTTAAAGCTCAGTATGGTATTGATATGTCGATTGCTGAACAAAGTAATGCACTGAAATATAAATCATTTAATGAATTTTTCACTCGTTCACTAAAAGAGGGTGTACGTGCGATTGATGCTGATCCCAAAAGCATCGTTTCCCCAGCAGATGGTGCCATTTCACAATTGGGTACTATTGAAGATGGCGATATTTTCCAAGCGAAAGGTCAAACTTTTTCGGTGGAAAAATTAATTGCCGATCCACAATTGGCTGAACCGTTTAAAAATGGTCAGTTCGCAACAGTATATTTATCACCTAAAGATTATCATCGTGTGCATATGCCTATTGCAGGGACGTTAACTGAAACGCTTTATGTGCCGGGTGAGTTATTTTCGGTCAATCAAACCACTGCGGAAAATATTCCGGGTTTATTTGCGCGCAATGAACGCATGGTGTGTTTATTTGATACTGAATTGGGTCGTATGGCTGTGGTTTTAGTCGGTGCGATGATTGTGGCTGGAATTGAAACAGTAGCAACAGGCAAGGTGAAGCCTACAGGGCGTTTGGAACTCAATCAACACGACTTATTCCTTGAAAAAGGTGCAGAATTGGGGCGTTTCTATTTAGGTTCTACCGCAGTCATTTTATTTGAACAAGATAAAATAGCATGGGATGCCACATTCAAAGCCAATTCAGCTGTGGTAATGGGTGAAGCTTTAGGACATACGGTTTAAGTTGGATGCTTCCAAATAAATCCCTCTCAATTTATCTTTTCAAAGGGGATTGAGGGGGATGATCTGAATAAAAAAGAGCCTGATATCAGGCTCTTTTTTATATTCTATAAGAATTTTTTCTGTATTAGCGTTTGACCACAATAGAATCGATACCGCTGCGTTGTAAAGTTTGCTGGGCCATGATCGCAGCTTCAGGTGAGTCATAAGGACCAGAGATTACACGATACCAAGTTTGACCATTTTCAACTGATTTAACCACATCGGCAGAGAGACCATTTAAAATAATTTCAGCGCGTCGAGTATCGGCACTGTCTGGGTCAGCATAGCTACGGACTTGAAGAATATAACTGGGCTGATGCACAACAGGTGCAGGCGCTTCCGATGCTTCAAGACCAGGTTCAGTGGCTGGATTATTAATAGTCGGTTCTGTTTTTGGTGCTTCAACAATGACCACAGTTTCTGTATTCTTACTTTCAGGTACAGCTTGTTCAGGAATAGGCGTGACTTGTTGTTGCGGCAATAAATCGTAGAAACGATAATCTTTATTGGTGTCTTCTTGGTAATGTTCAGAGTTAATTTGATTTTTGGGTTTAACAGGTTCCCACGGTTTCCAGAGCATTAAAGCCACAGCAAAACTCAACACGAGTAAAATGACCACAAGTGTCCCGAGCCATGTCGGAATCAATGGCTTTTTAGGCTTATTGGGTCGCTCTGATACACCGCGCTGCGTTTTTCCAAACACTTGTGAACCTCATTATTCTAATATTCAATTGGTTGTGCTTTAAGCATGGCTCACATAGGAGCCATGCCAAGTATGATTTCACATATGGATGCCGACAATAGCCATCATTTAGTAAGCATAACAATATTGGTATGCTCACCCGAACTTTGTCTTAATCTTACAGCAATGTAAAATATTACATGCTCTTAGGCGCGGATACACCTAATAATTCTAAACCATTACGTAGCACTTGTTGTACGTTTACTGAAAGCAATAAACGCGCTTGCGTAAGTTCAGCATCATCACCCAGTACTTTATGCTCATTATACCAACCGTGGAATAATGCGGCTAACTCTTTCAGATAATTACCGACTTGATGCGGTTCATAGCTATTTGCTGCGCGAATCACAATTTCAGGATAAGCGGCAAGTTTGGCTAAAATTTCCGTTTCAGCATCAAGATCAAGTTTTGCTGCAAATTGACGTGCATTTACGGCATCAAAATTCACATCTGTCGCTGCTGCTTTTTCTAGCATGCGGCAAATACGTGCATGGGCATATTGAATGTAATACACCGCATTATCTTTGCTTTGTGAGACAGCAAGATCAAGGTCAAAGTCAATGTGCTGTTCAGATTTACGCATCACGTAATAAAAACGAGCAGCATCATTGCCGACTTCTTTACGCAGGTCACGTAAAGTCACGAACTGACCTGAACGCGATGACATTTGTACCATCACACCGCTACGCCATAGGCTAACAAACTGAACAAGCAGAACCGTCAATTTTTTAGAATCATAACCGAGCGCATCAATGGCTGCTTTGACACGTGCAATATAGCCGTGGTGGTCAGAACCCCAAATATCAATAATGTCGGTATAACCACGTTGTAATTTATTCAGGTGGTAGGCAATGTCAGAGGCAAAGTACGTGGTTTGACCATTACGACGTTTCACCACACGGTCTTTTTCATCGCCGAATTCAGTCGATTTAAACCAGATGTTGCCTTCTTTTTCGTAGAGGAAACCACGCTGATCTAGCATTTGCAGTGCTTCATCAATTTTTTCAGTCAAGCTTGCTTCACTGAACCATTGATTGAAAGTGACACCGAATTTGCCAAGGTCATCTTTAATGTCATCAAGAATGGCTTTTAAAGCGGCTTGATGGAAAACACGATAGCCTTCGCCAATCAAACGATGTGAATTATAGATTAAACCATCGATGTGTTTTTCTTTGTCGCCTGAAAGTACAACTTTGTTGCCATCGCTATCAGGCTCTGCCTCATATTGTACATCTTCAGGCACATCTTGATAGACTTCAGCAACAGGGCGTACGTATGTGTCGGCATCTTTGTCGATAATACTTTGTGCAATGTCTTTAACGTAATCGCCTTGATAGGCATTTTTTGGGAATACTAATTCTTGACCCGTCAACTCAAGGTAACGCAAATAAGTCGATGTTGCGAGGATGTCCATTTGACGACCTGCATCATTGACATAATATTCACGGTCAACTTTTGCACCCGTAGCTTCAAGCAAGGTCGCGACTGTCATACCGTAAGCTGCGCCACGACCATGACCTACGTGTAGGCTTGACGTCGGGTTAGCTGAAACGAATTCTACTTGGATGCGTTTTTCAGCATTGGCTGTAGTGCGACCGAATTGATCTTGTTGTGCTTGAATTTGATCCAGTACAGCAAAGCGTTGGTCGGCATTTAAAAAGAAATTAATAAAGCCAGGCCCTGCAATTTCTGCTTTGCTGATATCGGCAACTTCGGGAAGGTTTACGAGGATTTTTTCCGCGAGATCACGAGGCTTCATACCCGCAGCTTTAGAACCAATCATTGCAATGTTTGACGCGAAGTCACCGTGGCTTCGGTCTTTGGTTCGCGTTAAGTTACCACTGTTATTAAAGTCGGATGGGAGTACACCTTCAGCTTGAAGAGATTGCACTGCATGTTCGAGAGCTGCTTGGATTGCCGTATTCATAATCAGTCGAAAAATAAATGTCGCGGAAAAACAATGAATATAGCAAATTTTGCCGTCTTTAGGTAAACCCATTTGTATTGAATAAAACTTGCCCGACAGTCTATAGAGAGCAGAAGGGGGTAAAACAAGGAAAATATTCAGAAAAGCATGATTTGTGGCATATTAGAGGACTTCAAAAAAGACCCGAGTCGAGCATATGCAACCTGAACGCCCTATGATTATCGGCAATATTCCTAAACTGCCTGCAAAATGGGCCACGGTGGTGATGCCGTTTATTTTATCTTATCTAATGAGTGGTATTATTTCTTTTATTAATATGCTGCGTAATTTGGGCTGGATTGATGGTTTTATCAATTTATGGCTACATAATTGGATGATTTCTTGGGCTTTTGCTTTCCCTATTGTTCTGGCTCTTTTGCCACTAGTCCGTAAATTAACCAGTAAACTGGTTGATATGCCTCATCCGAATGCACCGAAGTAAATCAACTCATAGCGCAGGTTGCGTGTGGGTAGAAGATGACGTTCTTTATCTGCAACACATTTTAAAGCACTAAATCAACCAAGGCACGAATAATCCCAAGCACCAAACCAATAAATGCACCCACGACCACACCATTGACACGGATCATGTGCAGGTCACCACCGACCTCATTTTCAATTTTGTCGATCATTTCTCGTGAATCCCATTCATGAATCCGCTCGCTAATAAAACGAATGACTTTTTCACTATATTGGTCACTTAAATTGATGGCAATGCCACTCATTTTTTCATTGAGCAGATCACGCACTGCTTGATTGGAAATAATATTTTCACCGACTTGTTGAATGGCGACACGGAGATTTTGTGCAATGCCTGAATCGGCTTTAAGTAAGTCAGTTTTAATCGCATCACATAAAATCACCACGGCACCGCTGATAAAATTCAGCACTTGTGGACTATCGAGTAAGGCATCTTTGGTGCTATTTAAGCGATAACTGGCACTACTTTCATCATCTGCCAACTCCAACATGAGTTGATGGCCCATTTTTTCAATCTGTTGTCGCCAAGGATGCTGGGCATCGGCCAGCATGGATTCCACCCGTTCTATCAATGAATCAATGGTACGTTGTTGCACATCAATACCGATCCAACTGGCACCTTTAGCTAATTTCAATACGCCTAGCTCTTTGAATAATCTGCGGGTCAGTTCACGGGTTTCTTCTGGATGCGAAAGCATCCATTCATGAGCTAAGTCGAGTCCGCGTTGTAATACATCTTGATGAAAATCATTTTCTAAAACAGCACGTAGCATTTCACTGGCGAGAGTATTGATTTGGGTATTACGTACCCATTGCACACTATTGTTTTGAATAAAGCGTCCAATTTGTTCTTGTCCGATAAATTCAAAAATCTTTGGTACTGTTTGCTGAATGAGCTGCGTAACTTGGCTATTATTTTCTGGTTTTGCCAACCATTGCCCCACAGCAAGGCTGATATCGGTACTTTGTAGGCTTCTTTCGACCACTTGTGGAGATAAAAAGTTTTCTTGCACAAAGCGACCCATCGATTCTGCAATACGTGCTTTATTGCGTGGAATAATTTCGGTGTGATCAAGTAAAAATTTAGGAATGGGCATTTTCCCAAACGGGTTGCGGAACAACACGGTAATGGCGTACCAATCTGCTAAGCCACCCACGACTCCTGCTTCAGCAGAGAGCATCAAAATGTGAATCAGCCACACATATTCAGGAAGAAACTTGGCAACCACCATCAGGATTAACCATGTGATCACAGCCATGACTAAGGCAATGGTGGCAAGGCGTTTACTGCGGTGCAAACTTTGAGTGTTTTCTACTTCCGCTGTGGTCATGCAAGTTTCCTGTTTTATGTGTGGCACATGATTATTTTGTTGTTGTCGGTGTTTGCGGTGTTAAGACTTGTCCTGTCGGGCTAAGTCCGTATTTTTGACCCAAAGATTGTAAAATTAAAGTAGCATCAAAAGCGTCGTCCGGTGCTTTTTTCTGATCTTTATAACATTCAATGGTATAGGAAACTTGTACAGGGTCAATTGTGACCACTTGTGGCATATTATAAAATGGATCAGACCAGTAACCTGGATAACGACGATGATAACTGTATGGATAGTGCATTGGGTTTGAATAGACCACTGCTTTGCGTGGTGGTTGGTTGACATTGCTCGGATCATTTAGCACTTTGAAATAGCGGAAGCCATTTTGTAGCGTGGTTTGCGCTGCTTTGACCAAGGTGATTTCTTCCGCTGTACCAAAACTCATATTGGAACGTGCATGAAAACTGATGCGATAAGATTGTGCATTCAAAGGGGTCTGACTGAATTGACCGAGTTGGTCGAAAGTCAGTGGTTTTGAAGGCGACATGGCACAGCCAGATAGGGCAATGGCGAGCCCCATGGTTAAACCGATAATATTCTTCTTCATGTTAAACCTCCATACTGAACTTATTGTGCAAGGGAGGAGACACAATAAATCCTTAAAAACTACTGTTGGGTTGAGTTAAAAATTCCAGCTCTTCTATAGTCGAGGTCCGCGCTAAAATTTGGTTACGATGCGGATAGCGTCCGAAGCGGTCAATAATGATTTTATGCTTTTTCTCATAATCCAGATTCATGGGGTTACTCAGTCGTTGAAACAATTTTAACCCGAATTCATGGATCAATTTCGATTCACTGTGCATAAAGGGCATATATAAAAAAGAACGTTGTTCTGGACTTAATTGCTGATCTAAATTTAACTCAATGGCTTCTTGGGCAAGTGCCAAGGCTAAAGCATCTTGGGCAAAGGCTTGCGCCTGATCACGAAATAAATTACGCGAAAATTGGTCGAGTACAATAATTTCAGCTAAGCGACCTTCAGCGGTTTTACGCCAAGACCATAGCTCAACTTGTGTGGCTTGATGATGTATGTCATGAAACTTTTGATGAATTAATCCATCAAAATCATCATTTTTTGCAAACCAGTATGGTTGAGTGTCTGGATGAAACCAAAAGTCCAAAATATCTGAATAATTCATAATATTTACAATTCTTTAGCATTTATTATTCAATACAATCACAAAATTTAGATGTCTTGTAGAGTAACTTTGTGATAAAAATTTGCCAGAAATAAAATTGAGATTTTGCTTGAAAACTGTACAGCGTGTAATGTGACTGCTTTAAATCACGTTATACTGCTGTAAACTGATGATTTTATTTTAGTAGTTATCTTCCGATAAGCGAGATTGTAATGAGTCAACCCGAATCGACCTCTCAAGCGATATTACCGACTTGGGTGGATTCTTCGCTATTTAAAGGCATGTTGCGCGGTATTGAACGTGAAAGCCTGCGTATGCAAAGTAATGGTTTTTTATCGCAAGCATTGCATCCAAAAGCACTCGGGTCAGCTTTAACACATCCGCATATTACCACTGACTATTCTGAAGCCTTGATGGAGTTTATTACCCCTCCACAAGACAGCATCAAAAAAGCATTACATTATTTAGCAGATATTCACGCGATTGCACATCGTCATTTAGAAAATGGTGAAAAGCTCTGGCCGTTGTCGATGCCGTGCATGTTGGATGATAGAGAAGAAAACATTCGTTTGGCTCAATACGGAACATCCAATATTGGACGTTTTAAGACCTTATATCGTCATGGTTTAGGTGTGCGTTATGGTCGCCGTATGCAGACCATTTCAGGGGTGCATTATAATTTATCTTTCCCTGATCAAGTCTTTGAAGCACTACAACAGCATGAGAGTGATGACGCTTTAAAAAGTTTGAGTTTGCAGGATTATCGTAGTCATCGTTATTTTGCTTTAATTCGTAATTTTATTCGTTTAACGCCTTTGGTGATGTTCTTGGTCGGTGCTAGTCCTTCCGTGTGTCAGTGTTTTATGACCGGACGCGAGCATCATTTATTGCCTTTACTCAAAGGCACGCTATTTCTGCCTTATGCCACAGCATTGCGCATGGGCAACTTTGGCTATCAAAATTCAGCGCAGAAACAACTGGGTATTCACTACAATACCATGTCGGGTTATTTAGACGGTTTGCAGCAAGCGGTAAAAACACCTTATGCACCGTTTAGCCATTTAGGTTTAACGGATGAAAAGGGTGAGCCGATTCAAATTAATGATCATGTGCTGCAAATTGAAAATGAATACTATAGTTTAGTCCGTCCGAAACAAGTGCCTAAAGCGGGTGAAACGCCATCGCAAGCGCTTGAAAATCGTGGGGTCGGCTACGTTGAGCTACGTGCAGTAGATGTGAATCCGTATAGTCCGATTGGCATAGATGAAAACACAGCTGCATTCTTGGAAGTGTTAGCGCTGCATTGTTTATTACAAGATAGCCCTGATTTATTAGATGAAGAACAAGAACAAATTGAGCGTAATCAAATAGAGGTCGTCAATCGTGGTCGTGCACCAAATGCATCTATTATTGATGCGAGCGGTGAACATGCTCTTGAAGCATGGAGCTGTATGCAAGTCACAGCAATGCAACCTTTGGCTGATTTACTAGACACAACCTATACCACAGGTCTGTATTCAGCCGCCTTGGCGTTGATGCTCAAACGTATTGATGAAGTAGATGAAACGTTGTCTGCACAAGTGATTGCCGATACTTTAGAAAATGGCGGTACATGGGGCTTTGGTAGTGTGATGGCACTACAACATGCCATGAGCTATGAGCAGCACACATTAAGCCCAGATACATTATCGTATTTTGATGATTTAGCTGTGCAGTCATTGCAACAACAGCAGCAACTTGAACAAGATAGCAGCCTCAGTTTTGAGCAATATCTTGCCGATTATCGATAAAAATTAAGAGGGTTTGCCATGCAATGGGGTTATCGCTTCGTGAGTGGTTTTTTGTTTCTAGCCAGTGTCATTGGTATGGCTTTTGCGCTGTATTTAGAACATGTACAAGGTCTTGAGCCTTGTCCACTCTGTGTCTTTCAGCGCGTTGGATTGATTGGCTTAGGGCTTATTTCTTTTATTGCCTTTGTTCATAATCCGAGTTCAAATGTTACGAAACGCGTGTATGCCTTTTTAGGCATGCTTTCTATTCTTTGGTCAGCAGGTGTGGCAGCACGTCATGTTTGGCTGCAAAACTTGCCGCCTGATCAAGTGCCAAGCTGTGGTCCGGGTTTAGATTATTGGTTAGATACCTTGCCATTAAGATCGGTTTTCCAACAAGTTTTAACTGGTTCTGGTGAATGTGCACTGGTTGATTGGAGCTTCTTAGGGCAATCATTGCCTGTTTGGTCATTCTTATTCTTTGCGGTATTGGTGTTGATTAGTTTGTGGCAATTATTGCGTAACTATGCTTCGGCCAAGCCTAAAGCTATGAAGAAGAAGTAAAAATTTTTATAAAAAAAAGCCACCGAAAGGTGGTTTTTTATGATTCATTTAAGTGGGTGCGATGCTGGATAAATCTTCTAACTGCATCCTATATTCATGAACCTGTTCTTTGATTGGCATATTAGGAGGTGGATAAAACCATTTCGCAATTTGTTCAGCTACATTTGAGTGATAGTGAATCTCAAAGTGATTGAGACCATAGAAAATAGCTTTATGCGATTCAGGCAGTTTCAATTGAAAACGTGGATTGGGATGTTCTCCCAAAGCACTTTTAATACTCACTAAATAGTCACCTAACATGCCGAAGTGACGATTTTTCCTATTTTCATCGGTCACCGATCCTGCAATCAAAAAGGTATTGATATGCGAAGGTAATGGCGCAGGTTTACGATTATCATCCATACCGCCAATTCGGGCAGGGTTATGTTCCCAATCATCATCACGTACGCTGCCATAACGTAAATCCAGAATGCCATTACTGCGAATATTGACAATATGCCGGATGATTTTTACAAAGGGAAAGTGCCCCAGTCGATCCTGTAAGATAAACCCAAAACGTTCTAAAACTGCACCATGATGTGGTGAACCTAAGCAGACTAGATTTTCAGCTAGGTGTATCCATTGATGTATATTTTGTTTGCCATAAAATAAGGCACTACGTAACACTAAGCCCCCCATACTATGTCCAATTAAATCAATGCTAGTAATCAGTGGATTACGCTGAACCAAATCTTCTAAGGTATTGGCAAGGCTACGACCATTGGCAGAAATACGACGTCCAGTATTGTAGCTTAAATAGAGCATGGTGTTATGGTCACGCTGAGCCAATAACTTCTCACCAATACCGCCGTATTGACGGGTTGACCAGTCCAAATGGTTCATGCATAAGCCATGGGTAAAAATGACAATACGACCAGATAGTTCACCGTGCTGAAGCGCACCGTAGTGATCGTAAAGCACCATTGAAAGTGCAAGTGGGTTTTGATATTTTAATAAATAATCACCCAGCACCCCGTTTAAAGCCCCGATTAAAACATGCAATGCAGGTGTGAGTGGTTTTTCATGTAATTGGGGATATTTTTCAATAATTTGACGTAAACTAGGTGCAAGTAAGTAATGACCATAATTGAGTAAGCTGTCATAGGCAAACTGGTACAGTTTGTCAATATAGGGGATTTTTTGTAATTTTTGCGAGCGTTGTTCACTCATCCCAAATAAGCTGGTCAAAATTTCGCGTTGAATCGCTTGTATAAGATCTTGCACCACATCTCCTAAACGAGTCGTCACCAATTGAGCAAGTCCTTCCAATACATCGGCTTGGCTTGGTGGTGTACGATCCCATTTACAATAGGTTTCATGCAATGGTGTTAAGCTTGGCATTTTATCCTATCCTTTTATGGCGCTGCATCTGAGGCACTTTATTTTTTCTTAAGCTTACGTTATAAATTCTTTACTTTTAATCTAATATGATTCATCTCGAATAGTTTTTACAATAACGATGATGCACCTTAAGTTTCCATTTTTTTGTCTGACAATTCCTGTTATATATACATTAAAATAAAATTGCGATAGGTATTTTATTTTTTATGGCTTAAATTAAACCCACCGATATATTATAAAAAGCAATGAACATCATATATTTGCATGGATTTCAAAGTAGCGCTTTATCGATTAAAGGGCAATGCATTCAAGCATTTTGTCAAAATAAGCGCAATGTTCAAGTTCATTTGCCTAATTTAAATATGCCACCAAAACAGGTGTTGGCACATGTTTCAGAGATGATTGAATGTTTAGACCAAGTGGTCTTAATGGGGAGTAGTCTAGGCGGTTTTTATGCGACACAGTTGGTCGCAAAACATGCCGTGCCTGCTGTTTTAATTAATCCCGCTATGCGACCATGGCAATTATTTCATGATTTATTTGGCGGTGAGTTGCCCTATGTGGTGAATACCAAATGGACTTTAGATCAGACACAACTGGATCAACTTGAGCAGATGGCGTTGCCATTTGTACAAGATGCAGACAAAATTTTAGTGTTACTGCAACAAGATGACGAAGTTTTGGATTATCGTGAAGCACAACGTTATTATAGCAACGCCTCACATCAGTCGATGATCATTACTGAAGCGAATGGCAATCATGCAATGGATAATTTCGCAGACAAAATACCGATGGCATTACAGTTTTTATCGGATTGTATTAAATAAGGAAACAGTACAACGTGTCTCAATATACGGCTCAATCACTTGAAGTTTTATCTGGTTTAGATCCGGTACGTCGTCGTCCCGGCATGTATACCGATACCACTCGTCCAAACCATTTGGCACAAGAAGTAATTGATAATGCAGTGGATGAGGCACTTGCAGGACATGCCAATAAAATTACCGTAACCGTCTATAAAGATGGTTCTTTGGCGGTAGAAGATAATGGTCGTGGCATGCCCGTGGATATTCATCCTGAATATGGTCAAAGTGGGATCGAGATTATTCTGACTAAGCTCCATGCAGGCGGGAAATTTAGCACCGATAATTACCAATTTTCTGGTGGTTTACATGGTGTGGGTATTTCCGTGGTCAATGCACTGTCAAATCGAGTCGAAGTTGCAGTACAGCGTCATGGTAATCTTTACCAAATGGCATTTGAGCATGGTGAACCTGTTTCGCAGCTTGAAGTGCTGGAAGGCAAAGCTCCGAAACGTGCTACAGGAACCACGGTTCATTTTTGGCCAGATGCCAAATATTTTGATTCACCTAAATTTTCTTTAAAAGCGTTAAAACATAATTTAAAAGCCAAAGCCGTGTTAGCCGCAGGCTTACAAATTATTTATTTCGATCAAATTAATCATGAAAAAATTGAATGGCAATTTGAAAATGGTTTAGTTGATTACTTGATGGATGAATTGCAGGATCGCGACATTATTCCGTATCCTGCATTTGTAGCAACGGGTGAAGCTGAACGGGCCAGTGCTGAATTTGCGATTTGCTGGAATGCTGAAGGTGGTGAGCAAGTTCAGGAAAGCTATGTTAATTTGATTCCAACTGCACAAGGCGGTACGCATGTGAATGGTTTGCGTTCAGGTGTGACCGATGCGATGCGTGAATTTTGTGAACTGCGTAATTTGTTACCGCGTAATTTAAAATTGTCTGCGGAAGATGTTTGGGATGGAGTGAATTATATTCTATCGTTAAAATTCCAAGAGCCGCAATTTTCGGGGCAAACCAAAGAACGTCTTTCCAGTCGTGAAGCATCGGGTATAGTACTGAATATTGCCAAAGATGCTTTTGCACTATGGTTGAATCAAAACTCTGATATTGCGATGCAGCTTGCTGAGTTGATGATTGCGAAGGCTGGCCGTCGTTTAAAAGCTGCCAAAAAAGTAGAGCGTAAAAGGATTGTTGCTGGTCCTACGTTACCGGGCAAATTATCCGATTGTGTTGGGCATACCTTGGAAGAATCTGAACTGTTTATTGTGGAAGGGGATTCTGCGGGTGGTTCAGCCAAACAAGCACGGGACAAAAATTTTCAGGCGATTATGCCGATTCGTGGCAAAATTTTAAATACTTGGGAAGTGGCATCTGATGAAGTTCTTGCCTCGCAGGAAGTACATAATATTGCGATTGCCATTGGTGTAGACCCAGGCAGTGATGATCTTTCAGAACTGCGCTATGGCAAAGTTTGTATTCTTGCCGATGCCGACTCGGATGGTTTACATATTGCGACATTATTGTGCGCCTTGTTTGTGAAACATTTTCCGACCTTGGTGGAAGCAGGGCATTTATATGTTGCCATGCCGCCTTTATTCCGTATAGATGACGGTAAAGATGTGCATTACGCGCTAGATGAGGCTGAATTACAAGCAACTTTAAAGAAAGCCAAGACCAAGTCTCCGCAAATCACTCGCTTTAAAGGTTTGGGTGAAATGAATGCCAGTCAGCTTCGTGAAACCACTTTAGATCCAGATACGCGCCGTCTGGTGCAGCTCGATTTAGACGATGCGCATTTTACTTCGAGTTTACTGGATAAGTTGTTAGCAAAAAAACGCGCAGGTGATCGTAAACATTGGTTGGAACAAAAAGGTAATTTAGCCGATTTGAGTGTTTAGAATATCAATTATAAAAAAGCTCTGAAAAGGGCTTTTTTATTAGAATTCTATTTCTTCTGACCAAAGGAAATAACCGCCATATTGGTTAGATTTGAACTCACCGCCAACAGCTTTACCTTGTTCTGTTAAATAATGTTTACCTGTGTCATTTGTATCCAAAAAGCCTTTTTTTACAAACTGGTCAAGTAATTCTGCCGTTTTTAATTTGTATTTAGCTGCAAGTTTTGAAGAAGTCAATTTACTTGCATTTTCAGAAAGTTCATTAGAATTTTCCTCAACAGTTTCTGCTTTTACTTCATCTAAAGAGATTCGGACTTCATCACTGATACGAATAATACGTTGAGCTTCTTCATAAGCATCTTTAAAGACTTCTGAATCCTCCTCTTTTTTAATTAATACTCCCATTTCATTGTTATTTACTTGGCTGAATTCGTATAAGTTGAGACTGGAAATAATGCAACTGTCTTCATTGATATAGCATTTTGCATGTAAATTTTTACAAAAACTTAAACGGACATAATCAAGTTTTTGCATCCATTTAATTTCATCAGGATGTAAGTCGCTTTTACCGTAAATGATACGAATATCAATTTTCAAACGATTTTTGTCTTCGAGTAATTCTTTAATTCGATCATTAAGTCTTAAGTAAGGACTAATCAAAATAAGGCGTTCTTTTGCATTTTTTATGAGTTCTTCTAAGAAAAAATTAGTCGCACTGGTGTTTAAAAACTTTGCCATAAAATTCCCATAATGAAGTTTATTCACAGTATTTATTATTAAAACATATAAATATCATTTATTTAGTAGTAAATAAAAAAATTTAACCATGATAGTAGCGAATTTTAGAGTAGTAGCAGGCTAATCAAAAGTGAGTTGCATCAAAACCAAATCCCGCCATTGTCCAAATTTTTTCCCCACTTGTGGCAAGTAACCCGTTTGAATAAAACCTAGCTTTTCATGCAATACAATAGAGGCTTTATTGTCATGATCAATTGCAGCCACCATGACATGGATATGATGTTGCTGTGCATGATCGATCAGTTTCAGCATTAAGGCTTTGCCTAAACCTTGACGGGTAAAGTCTGGATGAATAAAGACAGAATGTTCAACGGTATGCTTAAAGCCATGAATTTGACGGAAAGCAGAATAATCAGCGTAGCCAGCAATTTTCTTCGATGCGATATGTTCAGCGACAAAGAGTGGAAATTGTTGCGTCATTAAGTGACTAAACCATGTTTGAAAATCATCGCTAGACTTTTTCGTATTATTCCAATTCGCAGTTCCATCTAGAATTTCAGCATTATAAATATCCAGAATTTGTTCTAGATCTGATACTTGAGCGGAACGGAGGAGAAAGTCCATGACATATGCCGAATGAATAAAGGCTTTATTGTAGGAATAATTCTATTTTAGGGCAATAAAAAAGCAAGACCGAAGTCTTGCTTTTTTGACATGAAAATAACGGATTAGAAGTGGTATTTAACCAATGCACTTACGTCATTTTGATCTACGCCTGATTTATTGCCGTATTTATTGTTCCAAACAGAGTGCTCGATACCGACATATAAACGTGTATCTGGAGAGATGTGTTTACCTACATTCCATTTGTACTGAGTTGTCCAGTTCAATTCACTAGCGTGATCATCTTCAGCAGTAGACCAATCTAAGAAGCCATCAACCAAAAAGTCTTCAGCACCGACTTTAAATGGAACACCATAGACAAATGTCATTTGGTAATCATCTTCGGTCATTTTTTTGTCGTTGTCTGCTTTATAGAAATTCAACTGAGCATATTTGAAATATGGAATATCAAGGTCTAAGCCAATACCGTATAGGTAGTTATTGAAACCCTCACCACCTTCCCAAGTGGTTGCAACTAAAACATCTTTAATTGGACCTACGGCAAGCTTTTGACCTGAAATAGCACCAAGACTTAAACGTGGCGATACTTCGAAGTAAGTTTCGTTACCATCAGGATCGTTATTTGAGCGGTCAGCAAAGGCAAAGAAATCACCATATTTAAAGCCTGCACCATATTCAAATGTTACAGTACTTTGCTTAATTTCTTCATCACCAGTAACAAATGGTGATTTGTAATTTTCACCATAAAGCCCCGTTACGCTGAAATCTTGCCAGATTGGTGCAGCTTGAGTAAGTGCAGCAGTTGAAGCAAGCGCACATGTAGCAAAAATTTGTGTAAGTTTCATTAAAAAATATCTCCCCCGAGAAGCAAACAAAGCATACAGATTCTTAAGCAAAAATAAAGCCAAAATTGATCAATGACCTAAAAATAATATACTTTCTAAAATATTCGATGATTAAAATGACAGTACAGCTTAAATACTTAAAAACATATATGAATAAAATCCATAAAACGAGGTGCCGTGCAGTTTTAAGTGAGAAAAAAATAATATGAGATTTATCAAATAATTTAAGCAATAAAGTTGAATCACATATTTACTATATGGAATTGCAAAAAATATCAAAATACTACTTGCATATGCTTCGCTTAGCCCCTTATATTCAAGGCATAAGGACACGATTCTGCAGACTCAAAAGTGTTCATCATTCAATGTGGAGGAATTCGTTCCAAACTAAGTTGAAGATGTTTCGCGCTGTTTTTACAGCAAGTTTAAACGTGCCAAGATAAGAAGTTTTGCACAAAAAAAGATTCGAATAAAGAGGATGATATTATATGAACATTGAAATCCGTACTGATAAAAACATTCAAAATAGTGAACGTTTAATTACTTATGTTCGTGCAGAACTGAATGCAGAATTCCAGCGACACAGTGAACGTATTACCCATTTTTCCGTGCATTTGAGTGATGAAAATGGTCCCAAAGGTGGGGCAGACGATATTAACTGTATGATTGAAGCACGTCCAGCAGGCTTGAAACCTGTGGTTGTGAATCATCGTGGTCATAATATCGATACAGCTATTCATGGTGCGATAGATCGTTTAAAACGAAGTCTTGAACATCTCTTTGAAAAGAAAGAGAACCCACGTGGTGGAGCACTTGAATTTGCGGAAACAAGTAATGCAAATGGTGCAGATGATGTCGATGACGACTAAGCAAAATTTTGCTTAAATTAGACAGAAAAAAAGCTCTTCGGAGCTTTTTTTATTTTGGAACAAGACAGCAATGTCATGAAAAAAGAATAAAAAGATGCTTGTTATCCATTTACCCAAAACAAATGACCGTTTATTCGGCATAATAGTTTAAAACTGATTGAAGAGAGCTTTCTCCATGTTAACAGCGCAACAACAAGTCTTTGTACAAGCCATAGAAGAATTAGACTTTGCTCAAGTGCAACGCCTTTTAGCAGAAGGTCTTGATCCTAACTTTATCGATCTTGAAAAAGGTCCTGCTATTTCTGTCTGGTCAGATGGTTTGTTCAAATGGTGGGAACACATTTGTGAAGCACATGAAGCGGGTACGCCACTATCTGAACAAGAAAAACAACAGCGTTTGGCTGTGCATATTGAAATTTTAGATGCACTGATTCAAGCCAAAGTAAATCTACATTTATGGGATGCAGAAGAGCTGTATGGTCCATTATGGGATGCTGCAAGTTCAGCGTGTGTCCCTGCGGTGCAGCGTTTATTAGTAGAAAATGTTGATCCAAATAGTAAAGATGAAGAAGGTCTCACCATTTTATCTTCAATTAGTGATTTATTCTTTGATTGTGATTTTGATGAAATTAACTGGTCAGAAGCATTGGCTGAAGAAAAGCAAACTTTAGAATTGCTTCGTAGCCACGGGGCTAAAATGAGCAAAGAACTCGTATAAAAGAACCAACAGAATAGAGAGATAAAAATGTCAGCAGTAAAAACAGCAGGTTTTATTTTTGCAGCAGCTTTAAGCATGGATGCGATGGCTGCCGACTTTTCCTTTGATCGCCCTGGCGCAGGTATGGGCACAGGGATTACACCCGTCGGGAAGTTGGCATGGGAACAAGCTTTACCCAGTGCTAGTTACAACGAAACGATGGTAGATGGTGAAAAGCAAAAAACGGTCACTTTAAATGGTGATATGTTGTTGCGTACAGGTTTGGCTAAAGACCTTGAATTGCAATTGGGATGGCAAGGCCCAGCATGGACAAAAGTCAAACGTGCAGGTCAGTCGGTTGAAGAAGATGGTTTGGGTGATATCAGCATTGGTGTGAAAAAAGCCATTAATTTAGATGATGATAAGCTCTCGATGGCTGTTTTAGCAGAAGCAATTTTAGCGACTGGCAATGATGGCTTTAGTAATGATGACGATATTTACAGTCTCAATTCTGTGGTTGCTTATGAGCTGAGTGATTTAATTTCGACGTCCATTACCATGCGTTACGAAGTACAAGACAGTAGTTGGGCTGTGACTGCTGTACCGACCATTGAATATAAAATTGCCGACAAATGGTCAGGTTTTTCTGAGTTGGTTTATCGCAAAGCAGAAAGTGAGCCTTACCAATATTCATTGGGTTCGGGTGTTGTTTATGCACTAAATGAGCGTATGCAACTAGACGCGAGCGTGGGTGTGGACTTGAATGGTAACGATAAAAGCTATCAATCAGGTTTGGGCGTATCCTTCTTATTTTAATTAAAAATATAAAATCCTATGAAAAAGCATCTTCAAGATCTTGAGTTTTTCGGCAAGTCTGCAATCAGTGGATTCATTTGTAGTGTCATTTTATTGTTTTCAATGACCTTACAAGCACAAGATCAATTACTTTCCGCAGAAGATGCTTTTTCTTTTACGGTTGAATCTAATCGTGAGCATGAAGCACAGCTTAGTTGGAACATGCCCGAGCGTTATTATTTATATCAGCACAAATTTGAAGTCCAGCAAGGTACACAAAAACTGGCTTTAAAGTTACCTCTGGCAACGGATTTGTATGATGAAAATTATGGTCATACGCAAGTTTACTTTCAGCATGTGCAATTTAATATTGCAACCGAAGCATCAAAAACGTATCAGGTGACTTGGCAGGGCTGCGCCCAAGACCGGATTTGTTATCCACCACAAACCATTGAATTTCAGACCGATGTCGATAGTTTGGTTCTACTGCAAAATCAGGCTAAATCAAGTAAACGCTTACTCGATCTTGCCCAAATATCTAATAGCAATACAAGTGGTCAGCCGAATTTTAGCGCTGAAAATACGCCTTTAAGTACAACTGATCAACCTGCGGCTCTTGATACCGCTCAAGATCAAATGTGGTCAGAAAAATTAGCAGAAAGCTCTTTATTTTATGGCTTAGTGTTGTTTTTTGGCTTAGGCATATTGTTGGCCTTTACGCCGTGTTCATTGCCTATGTTACCTATTTTGACCTCACTCATTGTACGGGATAGTAAAGGCTTAAAAGCATGGATGATTGCTTTGGTCTTTGTTTGTAGTATGGCGATGGTGTACGCCATTTTGGGCTTAGTTGCATCCTCGGCTGGGCTGAATTTCCAGCGTTGGTTACAACAGCCTTCAACGTTGATTGCTTTTAGTGTGCTCTTTGTCCTATTCGCCTTGAATTTATTTGGCCTGTTTGAAATTAAATTACCGCAAGCTTTGGTGAATCGTTTAGATCAGGCTCAGTCAGTACAAAAAGGCGGTAGCTTAATTGGCGCTGCCATCATGGGCATGATTTCTGCCTTGTTGGTCGGTCCCTGTATGACGGCACCATTGGCAGGAGCGTTATTATTTATTTCTCAAACACAAAGTCAGTGGCAGGGTGCACTATTACTGTTCACACTGGGCTTTGGTATGGGAACACCGTTACTGTTGGCGAGTGTTTTGGGGGCAAAAGTACTGCCTAAAGCTGGACTGTGGATGAACCAAATTAAGGTGTTGTTTGCCTTTATTATGTTGGCTTTAGCGCTGTATTTTATTCGTCCTTTAATGTCTGAAGCTTGGATGCAATGGTTAAGTTTAGCTTTAGGATTAAGTTTTATTGTTTATGTGTTCACTCGTTTAATTGGACAAAAAACACAGTTCAAATGGCTGTATATTTTAGCATTGCTGATCGTGGTTCCTTATTTGGCATATAGTCAATATCAACAAAGTCAGCGTTTTTTTATTGAACAAAGCGACACGCAAGCGACATGGCATATCGCGAAAACTGCGACTGAATTTCAGACCTTATTAGCGAATGCCCCATCCAATCAAGCTATTATTATTGATGTCTATGCAGATTGGTGCATCGCCTGTCAGCCGATTGAACATCGTGTTTTAAAATCCGCTCAAGTTCAGCACGCAATAGCACCCTATTTTTTAATTAAACTGGATTTGAGTGATTATGATGCAACGCATCAGGCTTTATTGAAACAATGGGATATTTTAGGCCCACCGACCTATTTATTTTTAGATCTTAAGCAGCAGGAAATTCGGGGTTTACGTTTAACTGGTGCATTTACCGAGGCTGAATTAATAAAACAAGTCAGCATATTTCAAAAACATCTAGGACAATAAAGAATGTATCAGCTGTATATTGCCAATAAAAACTATTCCAGTTGGTCAATGCGTCCGTGGTTGGTGCTGAAAGCTTTTGATATTCCTTTTGAAGAAATCATGCTGCCATTTCCATCGGAACGTGATACAGGAACTTTTAAGCAGGATGTCTTGGCCATTAACCCCAATGGTAAAGTTCCTGCACTAATTCATGATGGGTTATTGCTTTGGGATTCCTTGGCCATTTGTGAATATCTTGCAGAACAACATCCAGCGCAAAATTTATGGCCAAAAGATTCGCAGCAACGTGCCCGTGCTCGCTGTATATCTGCGGAAATGCACAGTGGATTTTCACATTTACGGAATGCCTGCGGGATGAATATTCGAGCGAATTTGGCTGACGTGGGTAAGCGTTTATGGCAGGAAAATGCAGAACTGCAGCAAGATGTTGCACGCATAGAGCAAATTTGGTCTGAACGACCAGAAGCACAGGGTTTTTTATGTGGTGAATTCTCAATTGCAGATGCATTTTATGCACCTGTTGTGACACGTTTAATCACTTATGCTTTACCCCTAAGCGATGCTACGCAGCAGTATATGGATACCATGATACAACATCCTGCAATGAAAGCTTGGGTTGCTGCGGCATTACAAGAAAAGGCTTGGGTGAATTATTTAGAGTCTTATCAACAATATGGGCTTTAGCATGGTTTTGCTGCAATGAAGATTTCTCGATAGCATTTGACTTGATTACGACCACAGGCTTTTGCTTCATACAGGGCTTTATCAGCTTGGCTTAATAATTTTTGTGGGCTTATCTCTATATTTGATAATGCGATACCAAAGCTTGCAGTCACTTTAATGGCTTCACCTATATTGCTGAATAACTGAAGTGCTTGAATCGCTTGGCGACAGCGTTCAGCAATATTTTGTGCTTGTGCTAAAGAAGACTGATTGAGAATCAGAATAAACTCTTCTCCACCAAAGCGACCGACTACATCGCTATCACGAATGATTTGTGAGAGCACTTCACTGACTTTAATCAGGGCTTCATCACCTTTGTCGTGGCCATATTGGTCATTAATTTGTTTAAAATGATCCAAGTCAATCAAGACCAATGCGTAAGACTTTGTTGATTTACGTTCTAATTTTTCTAAGCAAGTGTTAATACTGCGTCGATTCAGTGTATTGGTGAGTGGATCAATTTGACTTAAATGTTGAATCAGTTGTTCTCTATGTCGCCATTGGCTCAGTAAAATTTCAAATAGAATTAAACAAGTAATCAAAATAGGCGCAATGAAATATAACATTGAGATGACCCAAAACTTGTGTTGGTAAAGAGGTGTCGTACTCAGATTAAATAGAGGCGCGTAGTTGATTTGACCTTGTAAGCTTAAATAGCCACATAAGATTAAAAACAGGGTGGCAGGAATGAGGGCATAGTAAACAATTTTACGGTTAAACAATACCAAACCGACAGTGATTAAACTGACGTAAGTAATCGTAGTGGCTGGACTGAGTACGCCGATCATATAGCCGTCATTGCATAAAGAAATAACAACAATACCCACCGATAAATAGGGCAGCCATTGTTGTACCCACTCTTTTTTATACCAGTAGGCACACGGGTAAATCATCGCAATAAAAAGGCAGAAGAATAAAGTATTTAACTCGAGTTGTAGTTTGAGCAAAGGTAAATTGACAAAATGCCATAAATTGGGAGAAAGAAGGATGAAAATCTTCCAAATAATCCAGATGACATGAACCAAACTGCCTAAAATAAGGATGAGGATGCATTTATTGAGGACACTCCAATTCATGACGACTTCATCTTCTAGCAAATATTTCGTAATTTTTGCTTTGAATAAGTTTAGGGTATTGGGGGTCAATTTTTTCTTCATTCGATAGATATGACCTTTAGATCTTTAAATGATAGTTTAAGGATAAATTGATCTACTTTATTTTTAATAATTCACAACATAACACGTTTTTTTGTGAATGGTAATGGCTATATTTTATACTGATTAAAATTTAAAAATAGATTGCATTTCAATGGGTGTCGTTCTAAAAATAAAACAGTGTGTTGTGTGTAGCCATATTATTCTATTTTTATAGATCGCTTAAACTACTGTTATTGAATAAATACAGATTAAAGGTTTAAGCATGAAAGTTTTACATATCGATTCAAGTATCTTTGCTGATGCTTCTGTTTCACGTCAACTCAGTCAAGCCATTGTTTCGCAATTAACCGCGAAACATAGTGATGCCACCGTGGAGTATTTAGATTTAGCGACTCAGATGATTCCACATTTAACTGCTGAAATTTTGATGGGACAAGATGCTGAACAAGCCGCTTTAGGCGAAAAAATTATTCAGCAATATCTGGATGCAGATGTTGTGGTTGTGGGTGCTGCCATGTACAACTTTGGGCTCCCTTCAACTTTAAAAGCGTGGATTGACCGTATTAGCGTGGCAGGTAAGACTTTTCAATATACTGAAAAAGGTCCCGTTGGTTTGGCTGGTGAGAAAAAAGCGTATATCGCCAGTAGTCGTGGTGGTGTTTATGGTGAAAATAGCCCAGCAGATTTCCAAGAAGGCTTTTTGAAAACCGTTTTTAACTTTACGGGTGTGACGGACGTTGAAATTATTCGTGCTGAAGGCGTGAATATGGGGCCAGAGTTAAAAGAGCAAGCGATTGCAACAGCTTTAGCACAAGTGCAAGCGCTGTAAGTTTTAACTTAAGTATTCCTCTTTGGTCAGCTTCGGCTGACTTTTTTTATAGGCGTGATTGTCGCAATTTAGATTTAATCTTGCTCGAACAAACTGTGCTAGATGTCAAAAATTAAATCCATCACTTCAGGCTAAGGATTTTTTAGGTGATCAGGAATATTCAATGTGAATCACTTGTATTTATGTGTATGCAGTAAAAATGCCTGATGGCTGTTGAGTACACCGAAAAAGAAGGCTCCAGCATAAATATGAAAAAGTAAATTGCGATGATTCATTTTGAGATTTTATTTTGCTCAGTATTTAAGCCCAGCGGTCAAGCTTCGACCTGTTTATTGCTTGAAAATACACCATATATTTGCTCTAATGTAAAATGTAGCATGTCGAGAGAGAAGTTAAATTGGCTCGGTTTACGGAGAGTCATCTTTAAAATGCTTTCTGTAATAAGTTGTTTCCATAACGGACTGATTTTCGTGTTTTTTCCATCTTATTATTGCTTTTACGAGATGTTGCAGTATTTACCAATACAAGTTACAAAGTTACACTAAATGGTCACATTCAAAAATTGCAAAAGTGTTGTGACTTTTTAATAATAAACACGTCTAAACCAGACTAGGGAAATAAACAAAAATGAAAAAAATTGTATTTGCATTAGGATTGCTCGGATTAACAGCTTTAGCGAATGCTGCTGACCCATTAAATGGTACTGTGTGGAAAACAATTGATGACAAAACAAAACAACCAAAAGCCATTGTAAAGTTTACTGAGCAAAAAAATGGCTCACTCTCTGCAAGTATTCAAACTGTTTTGACACCGGGTGAAGAAAATGCATGTAAAAAATGTGAAGGCCCATACCATAATAAATCTTTAAAAGGTTTAAGAATTGTTCAAGGCCTTAAAAATGCAGGTGGTAACACCTATGAAAACGGCACAATTCTTGATCCTCAATCTGGTAAAACCTACAAATTAAAAGGTCAAATGACGGATGGTGGTAAAAAATTAGAATTACGTGGTTTTATTGGCGTTTCTGTTTTGGGTCGTAACCAAGTTTGGATTCGTGCAAACTAATTCAAAATAAAGTAATAAAAAACCTAGCTGGTCGTCAGCTAGGTTTTTTTATTGCAGAAAATTGATGCAGAATTTTTACTTTAAAGCGTTATAGGCTGCTTCATCATAGCCCACAATATAGCCTTGCCCTGTTTCAAGTACAGGACGTTTGATTAAACTCGTATGTGTTGTTAAGGCATGGATTAAATTGATTTCATTTGATAGTGCGGCTTGTTGTTCTGCTTCGGTTAATTTGCGCCATGTGGTGCCTTTTTTATTGAGAATCACATTTTGCCCAAGGTCATTCAGCCATTTTTTGACCGTTTCAGCATCAATACCTTGTTTTTTATAATCATGAAACTCATACGCTAAATCGAGTTGAGTTAAGAGGTCGAAGGCTTTTTTCATTGAACTGCAATTTTTAATACCATAAATTTTAAGCATAAGAGGTCATTCCATTTTCTATTACGAGATAGCGTAACGAAAATCTGATAGAAGCTCTAGAGAAAATAAGCAGGGTTAAATATTGATGTCACGTGGCGGCTTAAATCTGCCAAATTAAATTATAGAAAAAATTAATTTCGCGTTAGGGGGCTACACGGATGTTCGCTCAGACCAACAAAAGGTTTTTGTCTTGCGTAGCAGTGCTACTCATTAACCTTTCAAAAGTAGAAATATTGCCTACGCAAAGATCATTTAAACTTTGCAATACCAAGATCTCCTCATTGCCTAAGATCAGCTAAGTCATTTGTATATAAATCTAATCAATCTTTATGCATGACTGAAATTATCAGGCTTTTTTAAATGAGTGCGTAACATCAGTTAAATATTTAAAGATCGCGAACAATGTCATGAAATTGACATTTAGGCTTGCCAATATAGCGCTATAGATCAGAAGAACATTACGATTTAAAAAAGAGATTACTAGAAAGAGAAAACCCGCATTTAATCATCCTGATCATGCGGGTCTCAATATAACGTCCATTGTCACATCCTTGCAAAATAAGCTACCGAAGTGGTTTATTTTGTTTCATCCTACGGCGTCCTATCCTTTTGCTGTCATCCTGACATGTCCCTTTGCCGTGGAGCAATAATGCACTTAAAACAGCTGTATAAAAATACACAAACGCGTCAAGTGTTGTAGGATTTTGGATGGTATTGAGTGAACTGATGTTCACTCAAATAGATTTTCTTGCTTAGATTTTATAATCAATAATCACGGGAGCGTGGTCGCTAAACCAAGTCTCTTTATACACCCAAGCATTGACGGTACGTGCTTTCCAGTCAGGGGAGCAGGCTTGGTAATCAATCCGCCAACCGACATTATTGGCACGGGCTTGCCCACGATTTGACCACCATGAATAGATTTCAGCTTCTTTACGTACTTCACGGAAGGTATCGACATAACCCAAATCATCATAAATATGATCCAGCCAAGCACGTTCATGTGGTAAACAACCAGAAGATTTTTGGTTACCTGACCAATTTTTAATATCAATGCGTTTATGTACGATATTATAGTCACCACAGACGATGACAGATTTATCTTCATCACGCCATTGCTTTAAGATATGTTGATATTGATCTAAAAAGTGGTCCTTACGTGCTTGAGCTTCTTCACCCGATGAACCTGAGGGTAGATATAAAGAGCAAATATAAACAGGTTTGTCTAAACCTACATCAAATTCCGCAGCAATGAAGCGTCCTTGAGAATCAGCCAGTTCAAAACCTAAACCATCGGTTATAGAAACAAAAGGTAGACGACTATAAATGGCCGTGCCTGCATAACCCGCACGTTCAGCGGGGAAGAGGTGGGTATACCAGCCTTCTGGTCTAAATTTTTCCGTCCATTGAGCATGAGTAATCCGACTTTCCTGCATACAAATCACGTCTGCATCAGATTGTTCCATCCACTCAAGCAAGCCCTTGGTGACAGATGCACGTAAGCCATTAACATTAATTGAAACGACTCTTAGAATTTTTTGATCACTTGGATAGCTACTCTTTGGTATCATGCGCAGTCATAACCTCTATATTATGAATTTCGGAGCACCTCATGACCTCGCAAGCGACTTTTAACCCTCAAGCTTTTATCGAACTTGCACTCTCACGCGGTGTACTTAAATTTGGTGAGTTTACTTTAAAATCGGGTCGTGTGAGTCCTTATTTTTTTAATGCGGGTTTGCTTAATGATGGTGAAGCGTTAACACTGTTGGCTTCTGGCTATGCAAATCAATTAACGGCTTGTGATAATGTTGAAGTGATTTTTGGACCTGCGTATAAAGGGATTCCATTTGTTGCTGCAACGGCTGTGGCTTTATCTCAAAATCATGGTGTAAGTGTACCTTGGGGTTTTAACCGTAAAGAAGCCAAAGATCACGGTGAAGGTGGTATTTTGGTCGGTGCTTCTGTTGCAGGCAAAAAAGTTTGGATCATTGATGATGTGATCACGGCAGGGACTGCGATTCGTGAAGTGGTGACGATTCTTAAAAATGCTGGTGCACAAATTGCGGGCGTGTTGGTCGCGCTTGACCGTCAAGAAAAAGGTCAAGGTGAACTTTCTGCAATTCAAGAAGTACAAAAAGAGTTAGAAATACCAGTTCATGCCTTAATTACCATGAAAGATTTAATGGACTTCTTAGCTGCGAAAGGTGAGAAAGATGCTTTAGCGAAAATGGAAGATTACCGTGTGAAATATGGCATCTAATTGCAATATTGTTAGGATTTAAAAATAAGGAGCGTATGCTCCTTATTTTTTTATATATTTCAGGATGGAATAGAAGAATAAAAATTATACATCACTGCAAGCGTGGCGCTCTGATTTTGCTTGCTGACCGAACTCATGATTACGTTATTCATCGGGTAAAAATCCTGACATCAAACTGTTCTCAAAGACATGATACTTGCCCTTGGTAAAGATTGAATAAGAGCTAAGTTTGAGTCACATATTATTTTTCTACTTCTTTTCATTTTATGCTGTGGTGTTTCATTTCATGTTAATGATGACAATAATACAGTCGTAAAATTGGTATGCTTTTTAAGCATTTTTTGAGTTTTTATAAGATTAAATGGCTTAAAATATGATGAGTGAAATAGAGTTAGGTATAAATTTTTTAAAATAATTAAAAATATATGGAATTAACTTCGGTTGGTGATTTAACAAAAATGTTTTTTTGTGTGTTTTAGTTCATGTTTTATGTAGTATTATGTGTTAAGAATTGTAAATAATCTTTGTCTTTATAATAAATTTTGTAGGTTCATACACATGATAAGCCAATTCAAGAAAAGTGCTATTTCAAAAACTTCATTGATCACTTTGCTTGGCTTATTTATTGGATTTCAAAGTTCAGTGGTTCTTGCTCAGCCTAAAGCAGGAAGCAGTATTACCAATATTGCGAGCGGTGATTTTTATGATGAACAGGGTAATCTGCAAGTTATTAATTCTAACGCTGTTGTTCTAACAGTTCAGGCCATTTATGCGCTCAATCTGCAAAGCAATCAACAGAATATTGGTACTATTGGTAGTAAGCTCAATTTTCCACATGTACTGACCAATACTGGCAATATTGTAGATAATTACACATTAAATTTAAACCAGCTGGGCAATGATCAATTTGATGTAGACAATATGGCTGTTTATATTGATCGTGATCAGAATGGTGAGCCCGATGATAACAATAATCTGCTTAATTCCAGCGACAGTATTCGATTAGAAGCAGGTGAGTTTGCTTCATTGGTGGTGGTTGGAAGTATTCCAACGAATGTATCAGCAAATAATGTTGCAAATTTTACTTTAACTGCTATCAGCCAGTATGATAATGCGATTACAAGAATAGTCAGTGATACAGTAAAAGTTGTTGATGATGCCGTTATTCAGGTGACTAAAGCTCAGAGCGTGAGTACGGGTAAAACAGGTACAGAAATCGCCTACACTTTTACTTATGCAAATACGGGCACAGCAGCAGCACGATTGGTTTTACGAGATACTTTGACTACAGATCTCAGCTATAAAGCGGGCAGTGGTAGTTGGGGCAATGGTTCTAGCTCGTTGACTGATACTGATGATGTTGAAACGGGTGCAAATGCTGCAATTAAATATAAAGTAAGTAATGGTCAAATCGATGTTGAATTAGCGAGCATTGCTGCTTTAAGCAAAGGTACAGTCAGCTTTAAAGTGACGGTGAATCCGAATGCGATAGAGAAAGTTCCAAATACTGGGGACTATCAACAATATAATGCATCAAATGCGCTTTTAAAAAGTACAACAACCAATACCGTGATCTTTAATGTACAGCAAACATTAGGCGTGGTATTAAACTATAGTCCTGCCAATGCAAATGATGATGGTGAGCCAAATGGTGGGGCTAATAATTTACAAACTCAAAATAATAGATTTGCGGGAACGGCCAAAGAAATTCAATTTGATCATTATGTCTGGAATATTGGTCAAGCAATTGATACTTATAATTTAAGCTTAATCAAAAGTAATGTTCCAAGCTGTGCGGTGGTTCGTTTTTACCATGCGGATGGTCGTACGCTGCTTACAGATAGCAACGGTGATGGTCTTGTCGATACTGGTGGTTTAGCCGCAGGCTTATCCAAAGCCATTAAACTGGGCATCTATTTTCCAGCGAATTGCACTTCAACCGCGAACATGGATTTTGATATTACTGCTGCATCAATCACGGATACAGCAGTCAGAAATAGCACTCGTGATCGATTAACCAATACGGTGAATATTGGCGACAGTGATTTATATAACAGTAATAATTCAGGTCTAGGTGTTGGAAATGTTGCGGATACAAATGGGCAAGCGTTACTGATCAAAAATGCTGCAAAAGGTGTAGGTGCAGTCTTTCCGCTCGTGATTAAAAATAATAGTACGGTATCTAATAATTATAATTTATATGCTTCGAGTACGAGCATTGATATCAATAGCATGAGTACCATTTTGCCAGCAGACTGGGAGGTGAAATTTTATAATGGTGATGCCTCTTGCCAATCCCTGCAAGGTGAAATGAGCAATACTGGAACTTTGGCCGCTGGGACGGTTAAACAATATTGTGCTGTGGTCAGTGTTCCTGAAAATACCAATTTAACCAGTTTTCCAATTTGGTTTGCGATGAAATCTCCTATGAATGCGCAAGGGGACAGCATTAAAGATCAGGTTAATGTTGCGCATAGACAGTTGATCTTAGCCAATGATCAGCAAGGCCGAATTAATATTGGCGGTACTGTGGTTTATTTACATAGCTTAAAAAATCTGGGTTCATTTGTTGAAGGTGATACCAGTGGCAAAGTGAGCTTAAATGTCGTGCCGCAGAAGCCAAATGATGGCTTTAGCTATACGCTCTATTACGATGAAAATAATAATGGCATGCTAGATGGCACAGACCCAATTGCCACGGATTTATTTATTTCCAGCGGCTTAGCACCTCAGAATTCAATTCAGCTGCTTCTAAAAGTTCAGGCGCCAGCTACAGCGACTAACGGTATGTCGAGCGCTGCCAATATTGTGGTTTCAGCGACCAATACCATTCAAGGTGTGACGTTAACATCAGTCCAAAATACCGATTTGACCACGGTCGACCCATCACAGCTTCGGTTAACGAAAGAACAGACTAAAGATGAAGCATGTGTGTTGACGAATGTCATCTTGGCAAGCTATAGCAGCACTCCATTGACTATTAAGCCTAAGCAGTGCGTGACTTACCGCCTAACCATTAAAAATGAAGGGGCAACGCCAGCTGCCAATGTTGTCATCAATGACATGGTGCCAGCATATAGCATTTTACGCAGTACTCCAGCACCATCAGTCAGCAAAGGGACAGTAGCGGTAAGTGGCGATAAAATTTCAGGAAATATTGGAACGCTTACACCGCAGGAGCAGGCTGCGCTGTATTTTTCTATTCAAGTAACACCTTAAGTTGGGCGGATAATAGAAGATGAATATAGTGAATACATTGGAAAATTTTCGCACCAAAATTATCTCTTTGGTTGTTTTAGTTAGTACGGTACTGGTGATGCAGCAGTCCAGTTTTGCTGCTGCTTCGACTCGGCAAATTATCAGCAATATGGCGATTGGTGAATATACTGAGGAAGGTTCTACGGTTGTTCAGGTTAGCCGCTCGAATTTAGTTCAAACCACGATTCTGCCCGTTTATTCAGTCAACTTAACGGCAAACAATACAAAAACTGTTGTTGCAGGGCAAACTGTTTATTTCAGCCATACGTTAAGTAATACAGGTAATGAAACAGATCAATATAGTTTTACTATCAGCAATAATAATAGCGATGATCATTATGATTTTAATAATTTTTCTGTCTTTTTAGATAAAAATAACGATGGTGTGCCAGATGGTGCTGCAATTACATCTTATGCGCTGAGTGCGGATGAGTCTGTTGGATTAATTGTTGCGGCGAGTGTGCCGAGTAGTGCGACTGTCAGTCAAAATGGATTGTTAACTTTAAATGCAACTTCTTTAAATAATGCTTCAGGTATTACAAGCAATATTGATGCAGCCAAGGTCACCGATCAGTCTACTTTGGTGGTACGTAAAAAGTTTTCTCAAACTACTGTGGCCAATGGTGATGTGATCACTGTTCGTTTGGACTATCAAAATCTAAGCAGTGTGGCGACCGGCAGTGTGACTTTAACAGACACGTTGGATGCCAGTTTGCTTTATCAGCCAAGCACTGGCGAAAACTGGAATGGCGCAGCCGTTAATTCGAATACCGGAAATAATGATCCAGCAGGGATTAATTATAGTGTGACGTCCAATGTGGTGAGCGCTGTATTAAGCAGTGTTGCAGCAAATAGTGTTGGTTATATTGAGTTTAAAGTTAAAATAAATCAAGTGGCGGCTGGGTCAGTCAATAATACGGTTAACTTTCAATATGATCATGATAATAATACGGCCACCACTGCAATTGCTGATTTAAGTAATATCGCTGTGGTCAATGTCGCGCCAATTTATGCGGTCAAGATCAATGGTAGCACAAGCGATGTAAATAACAGTGCTGCAATTACTGCTGCGTCAGTCATGCAGGGCGGCGAGTTGATTTTCAATAACTATGTTTGGAACATGGGAAATAGTGTTGATAGATTCAATCTAACGTTGACTGGAAGTACATTTCCTGCGGGTAGCCAAATTGAATTTTATCGTGCGGATGGTGTCACGCCACTATTAGACAGTAATGGTGATGGTATTGCTGATACGGGTTTATTGCCATCGAGTTTAGTGTCACCGAATACCAATTTCCCGATTGTGGTTAAAGTACGTTTACCGAGTAGCTATGCAGTCACAAGCAACACGCCATTTGAAGTTTCACCCCAAGCTCAGTCATTGGGTGATATAACAAAAACAAGTTTGATTAAAGATCAAGGAAGCTTACTTGCAACAACTGCAGCTCGGTTGGTCGATTTAAGCAATAGCCCTGAAAATAATGGGGTAGGCAATGGTAATGTTGATAATGCAGGCAATGCGTGGAAAACGCTGGTTACAGCGTCTAGCAGTAATTCAATAGCTGGCGGACAGGCTATTTTCCCATTAAAAGTAAGTCATACAGGGGTGGGTACAGAATATTTACTTAGTGCAAATGCGAGCAGCGATTTTACGAATTTGATTTTGCCTAATGGCGTGAATCGAGTGCGCTTTTATGTAGCACAGGATGGTTTAAATTGTACAGATTTAGCCGCTGAAATTGGTAAAACGCGTTACTTAAATGATGGCGAAAGCCAGTTGATTTGTGCCGTTGTTGAAGTGGATAAAATCAATAATAGTGTGACCACGCCAATTTATTTCCGTGTTCTTTCAGCTAGTTTTGTCAGTGGCAATAATGGCAGTAATCCAAGTCAAGATACGATTAAAAATGCGATTACGATTCAAAGTGTAAATGCTGTTGCACAAGTAGAATTTATGCCGAACTCTCGCGGTCAGGTGGCACCGCTCGGGACTGTAATTTACAGCCATACATTAACCAATAATACCGATGCTGATTTTGGTGGCAACTATAGTTTTCTTATTAGTGATGATCAGGAAGCCTTTAATAGCACACTTTTTTATGACACCAATGGCAATGGATTATTTGATGGTGGTGATTTGACTGTACGCAGTTTGGCAGATTTGCCAAGTGGCAAGCTGGCTGCGTACCAACAGGTAAAATTACTATTACAAGTTCAGAATATGGCTGCGAATAACGCCACGCAAGCGAACAGCACTGTGGTGAATTTGACCAATTCAAGCAACAACCAAGTTTTAGCTTCCATTGTTGATGTCACAACAGTGGCTCAGGCACAGCTTAAGCTGAATAAATTGCAAGCACGTGATTTTGATTGCAACGGTACGGCGGATGAAGCGTATAGCACTAGTACGTTAAGCATTGGTCAGCAAGCGAATGGTTTAGGTCAATGCGTACTATATAAAGTGACTTTAACCAACACCAGTGTGGCGGATTTGAATCGTGTCTTTACGTTTAGAGATATGACGCCTGCGTATACGGTTTTGTCGCAATCGCCAGTGTGTACATCTTGCAGCAGTGTCACCAGTCCTGCAATGGGGCAGGTTGGGGCGTTAACTGGAACGTTAAATAGTGTGATGGCAAATCAAAGCTACGAATTTAATTTTGGGGTGCGCTATGTTGGACAGTAAGCCACGAACACAACAACAAGCAGTCTTGAACATTCACAGAGCAAGTATGATGATGAATAAATTTTTCTCTTGGATATTGATGTTATTCAGCTATTTGATATTCATAAATAGTAGCTTTGCAGCACCGCCAACGATTGAAATTCTTTCTGGCTCAGGTTCAGGACAAGGTCCAACGGCTAGCTCGGGTACACATACATTTTTACTCAACAGAAATAACCCTTCCGATAATACCAGTGAGACCTATGCACCAACTACAACGGTGAGTTACGCGATTACCAATTCAACTTATAACACTGCAGTCTATTCTGGTCAGGGCTCAACAGCGAACAAACCAGAGTTAACTTTTGGTGCGGGTGGAAGCGCTTCAAGCGCAACAGCATCTAATATCTTACAACCATTAAATGCGATTGGTGGGGCGCAGGATAATATGTTTGCTGCAAGCTTACAAAATGCGCCAACTGGGTGTGTAAGCGGCTCTGCATGCTCAAGCACGAGTGGTGGGATTAGCGCATCTAATAATCATGGTGTAGCAATGTTGATCATGACTAAGGCGCTTACTAATACTAGCGCCTCTACAAGCAACAGAATAAAAATGGGGACTGTGCACATTACTTTTAACCGCCCAGTTACGAATCCGGTTTTGCAAGCTGCGGGGATGGGGGCGACTGTTGGAAGTTTGGGGTTCGGTGCTGAGTTTGCGCTTACGAGTAGTAATGTTCCTGTAACAATGAGCCGTATTGTGGGAAGTAAAGAACTCTCAGTAAGTGGGAATAACATTGCCAATAATGCTTCTACCATTAGTTCTACTAGTGGTAGTGGGGGCGCGAGTGGAAGTGTCTATATTAAAGGGAAAGGAATTACCACTTTAACATTTGATATTTATGTGCGCGGAGATGGTCGCGGAGCATGGGCAGCTAATGGAGCTGATGCTTTTTTCTTTGGCATATCAAGTATGGATGCTGATAGTGATATTTCGATTGTTAAAAGTCAGCGTATAGGAACATCAGGAACATTTGTGCAAACGCAATTAAATAATGTTCCCGTAAATTCTATCATGCAGTATCAGTTATTAATTACGAATAATAAACCAGCAAATGCAACAGTGGGTGGTTCAGCTTACTTGGCGCCTTTTTCAGATATTATTCCTTCTAATCTTAAAGGTGTCAGTATTGTTGGGACACCAAGTACAACAGTTACTGGGACAACATGCGCACCAACTTTGTCAGGTAATGATACTAGTGGATATACATTAAGTGGAAACTTTAGTGGTGCGAGTACAGCTACTTGTACGATTACACTTCAAGCAACAGCTAAAACTGCTGGAACAATTACCAATACCGCAACCATCGCAGCAACATCAACAGATTCAGCTACGACAAATGATAGTAGTTCAGTCAATGCGATTATTGTTGATCCAACCCCAGTCACAGCAGATACGACTATTCTTGAAGCACGTTTTAATATTACGCCAAATTTACCCACAATTGTTCGAGGGCGGGTAGCTACTCAAACAATTGATATTAAAAATGAAGGCCCTAATAACGCAACAAGTACTGTCGCAACATATATAGCCGCACCTCAATCTGGTGTAAGTGTGAATTCTGTCAGTGTTGTTGGTGGAAGTGCCTGTAGTTTGAGTGGTTCTCAATGGTCGTGTCCAATTGGGAGTTTAGTAAATGGAGCAACCACGCAACTATTGGTAACTTATAGTACAACCAGTGCTTCTTCGTTGGGTATTGCGCAACAGGCAACGGTCAAAGTCGGTAGTAATGAATTTAACCCTGGTAGTGGTGTTGGTGAAACACTCTATAAAGTTTGGGGGACCAATGCACAAAATGAATATCGTAGAAATGGTGCATTTTGGGTGGGTTATGAAGGTACGGGCGGTACTGCAAAAGTGGGAAATTATGCAGATGAAAACTCCTCGATACTAAGTCCATGGCCTGTTAATCAAGCAAGTCCTACAGGTGGATATTTGGTTTCAGGTAATAATGGAACCAGTGACTCTACTTATGCAGCATCGAGTACTACTTCTTCAGCAATGATTCAAAAAATTATTACTGCGATGGGTTCAGATATTGATGCCACTGTTCAACTCAATTCGATTAATACTCCGGATATAGGTGATAATCGTAGGGCGTGGGAGTTTACAACAGGCTTATACATTTCAACGTCCCAAGCTGTCACCTTTTGTATTGGAAATGCTGGTGTTGGTGTGGATGATGGTGCCTATATCATGGTTGATGGTGCTGCTGTAACAAGCGTTAATGGTTACGTATCTGGAGGGGTGACAGCAGCAACATCTGCTGCTCTAAGTGTTGGTTATCATCGTATTACTTATCGTATTGCTAACCGTAATACTTATTCTGGTGGTAGTGAGTTATCGCCAGGTGGTTATGGGGCAATTGGGTTGTCGCTTAGTGGTAGTTGTTCAACAGCAAATTATGACAATGCAACAAGTAGTGGTGTTCCTGTAAGTATTAATATTATTGATGGCGCAAAAATTAAAATTGCTAAAAACTCAGTTAATGGCACGGGAACGTTTAATTATATTAATTTGACAAATTTAGTGAACAGTACAACGACCGTAGCTACGGACTCTGTAACAACAACAACAGCGGGATCTGCAGTAACGTCAACACAGCAATTATGGGCTCAAACATTAAATTCAGATGTTACAGTGACTGAAAGTGCTTTATCTGGTTATGTTTTATCTGGTGTAAGTTGTATTGACTCGAATAGTAGTGTAACTGGTAACACTGGTACTTTTTGGACCTTGGTGAATAATGTCGTTACTATTCCCGCAGCACGTATTAAAGAAGGTGCAAATATTACGTGTACTTTTACCAATACTAAACTTATTTATGTCGATATTGGGGGGCGAGTCTTTGTTGATAATAGTGGCACAACGCTTGATGCGACTAAGGCATATAATGCTATTCAAGATGCTGGTGAAGTTGGAATAGCGAATAGCACTATTCGTTTAACCAACTGTAGTTCAATGCCATTAGCTACCACAGCAACCAATGCAAATGGTGATTATGTATTTTCAATTGAACAAGGTTTATTACCTTCCTCTTTTTGTATTGTTCAGCAGAATTTACCTGAATACATTTCAGTAAGTGGTGCGAATGGCTATAGTCGATCAGCCGATACAATTACATTAACCAAAACAAGTACCACTAGTTATACCGCGAATAACTTTGGTGATGTGATTGTTAGTGTTGTATTAAATGAAGATGGGCAACACACCGTGATTGCGGGTGATGTTACAGACTATCCTCATCGTTTAACAACGCAAATACCAGTTCAACTGACTCAATTATTGCAAACCCAAACGCAACAACCTAATTCCAGTATTGATCAGCCGTGGCAAGCTTTGGTTTATCGCGATACCAACTGTAATGGTAATGTGGATGCGGGAGAAACTGTCTTTAATCCGAGTACAGCTAGCCCATTTTTGTTACAGCCAAATGCGGATATTTGTTTAGTTCAGCGTGTACATGTGCCAACCAATGTCGTTGCAGGCACACAGCATATTGGAACGCTACAGGCGAGCTATGCTGTGGTTTTGGCTAATCCTGTACAGACAATTACGGCACAGACTGTTAAACGTCAAGATGTGACACTTATTGGTAGTGCTGGCTTAACATTGACAAAAAAAGTCCGTGCAGTTGTAAGCTGCCCATCCACGGCGGATGATAAAAATCCTTTTGTTATAAATAATCAAGCGCAAAAAAAAGATAATTTGGAGTACGAAATTATCTATAAAAACAATAGTACCAAGAAACTTCAGAACGTGAAAATTCAGGATAGTTTACCAACTGGTACTGCTTTTGGCAGTATCAGCTGTGCCTCAACGCCTAGCGGAAACACGTGTAGCTCAAGTAACTCTGGTAGTTCATTGCAATGGGATTTAACGGGTGTGTTAAACCCTATAGCTACAGGTACCCTAAGATTCTGCGTAAAACAATAATTGTGAAAACAAACAAGCTTTAAATAAGCAAAGGCAACTGGAATACCTAAATAGAAAAGTTGGTATAAAAGTTGCTTTGCTTGAATCAATTCGTGTTTAATGTAATAAAGTGTGATATTTATCAACAAAAATGTATGTAAATGATGTATTTTTGTAATCAATAAAGATTTGTTTGAATTCAGTTTTGAAAAAATAGAAACCTCAGTTCAAAAATGGAATAGCGAGTTTTGGAGCAATAAATATGTATGTAAAAAGTCAATGGAAAGCAGGGGTGCTTGGATGTGTTGCTTTAATTTTAGCCGTAAATGCAAGCGCTGAAACTAAAGTGGTAAAAGATCCTGTATCAGTAGAATTAAAAACCTATCTCGTTAGTACAAGTACAGATGGAAAGCCGACAGTTAAGTTAGTGACCAAAGTAAAGCCGAATGATGTGATTGAGTATCGTGCGACGTATACCAATAACACGACTGGAAAAATTAAAAATCTTGCTGCGACTTTACCAATACCAGTAGAAACCCAATTTTTGGCCAAGTCAAAGCCAGAAAATGCGCAAGCAAGTACAGACGGTATGAGTTTCGCCCCGATGCCTTTAAAGCGCAAAGAGGGTAACCAAATAGTGAACGTTCCGCTTAAGGACTATCGTGCATTGCGTTGGACGATTGCAGAGCTTCCAGCAGGGAAATCTGTAACAGTTTCAGCTCAAACACGTATTAATAGCGAAAAAACCAAAAACTAAACAAATATTGAATATTCAATCGGGGTAAGTTCCAAATGTCCAATCAAACACAACGTTTAAAGTTCACGCAATTAGCAGCATCTATTGCATTGGTTGCCGGCGGTGCTGCATTTGTTTCAGCAGCGCATGCTGCGGCGCCAACTGCGGGGACAAATATCAGTAACATTGCATCTGCAAGTTATACTGATAACAATGGTGCGAGTAAAACTGTTACATCAAACGTGGTTACCACAACCGTTTTACAAGTGGCAAGCTTTACTTTGGTTACAGACCAGAGCAAAACTGCAAATGCTAATGGTCAAGTGTCTTTATCTCATACCTTAACCAATACAGGTAATGGTAGTGATACCTTTAACGTGGGTGTTGTGAATAACGATACACGTGATAGCACTACAGATAGCTATGATTTTAGTGGTTTAAATGTTTATCTTGATGCCAATAAAGATGGTATTCCAGACAGTCAAACGCCTGTTACCAGCATCACTTTAGCTGCTGGTGAGTCGGTTAACTTAATTGTACAAGCAACAACAGCAAACAATGCTGTTGTTAATGATTTGGGTAAATTAACTGTTTCTGCAAGTAGTACTGTCGATACAAGCGTCACTGCTAAAAACGTTGATAGCGTTAAAATTACCAATGGTGCAGTCATTAGCTTGGTTAAATCTGCAAGTGTAAAAAATGTAGATGCAACTCAAGCAGGTACGACAGCGCGTGAAGTTGAATATAGCTTAGCTTATCAAAATACAGGTAACACTACGGCAACAGACGTAACCATTACTGACATACTTCCTGCTGGCTTAACTTATGTTGCTGGTTCAGCAACGGTCAATGGGACAGTATTAACTGATGCTACAGATGCAGATAAATATAACGTTACTAGTGGTGTCGTAACATTAGTTATTCCTACTGTTGTTGCGAACAGCAGTGGTGTTTTAAAATTCAAAGTTAGAGTAGATCAAAATACGCCTGCAGGCACAATTACCAACACCGCAGAAGTCGATCCAGATGGTTCTGGCACAGAAGGTAAAACACCATCTAACCCGAATGATATTACGGTACTGGGCGTTAAAAAAGGCACAATCAATGATAGTACTACAGATGCCTTCGCCGATGGTGTAACACCAATAGCTACGGCACCTGTTGATGACGTGATTACCAAGTCTACCACTCAAGGTACGCCAGTTATCTTTGGTGGCACGGGTACTGGTGTAGAGCCAATTGTTATCCATAACACGGGTAATGTTACAGAAATATTTAACATTGCTGTGAATAAAACAGCTTTACCGTCAGGTAGCATTGTTGAGCTCTTTAAGGCAGATGGCGTAACGCCATTAACCGATACCAATGGTGACGGTGTTGTTGATACTGGACCAGTAGCAAGCAGTGCGGTATACCAAGTTGTTGCTAAGATTACTTTACCATCTGGCTATTCTACAGCATCCGCTATCAATACAATCTTAACCTCTGTTCCTGTTACCAATCCGACAGCTACCGATACCATGACCCTAGTCATTGATAAAGTAACCGCTTCTACAGTGGATTTACATAATGGTGATGCAACCAACAGTACAGCAGTCCCTGTTTCCGGTGCATCGGGTCAAGATACTGGGCAATATGTTGAAACTAAATCAGCTAAGCCAGGTATATCTGTTAATTTCCCATTAACGGTAGAAAACAAAGGTGCAACAGGAGATAACTTTAATTTATCTACAGCACCAGCATTGCCTACAGGCTGGACGGTTCAATACTACCTAGCAGATGGTTCTGGTAACCCAACAGGTGCTGCAATTACCAATACGGGTAATATTCCCGCTGCTGGTGCAGTTAAATTGGTTGCGGTTGTAACATCTCCAGCAAATGCTCCAGCGGGCAACCAAGAAGTGATCTTCAAAGTTGCATCACCTGCAACTGGCTTAAGTGATGTAATGTCTGATCGTGTAACTGTAGAAACAAATCGCGTGCTTAGTCTGCAAAATGATCGCACTGGTCAAGTTGCACCAGGTGGTACGATAGTCTACAAACACACTCTGACCAACAACGGTAACATTGTTGAAGGTGCTACGGCTGGTAGTTTGCCATATACAATTACCAACGATCAGGCTGCAAATGGTTGGGTAACAAGCTTATTTGTTGATTTGGATAACGATGGAATTGCGGATGCAAATGAGTTAGTCACAGGTAATGATCTTGCTGCATTAACTGGCAGTATTGCTCGAGGCTCTGCTGTTAACTTACTCATCAAAGTTCAAGCGCCAACAAATGCGACCGCTGGAACACCGAGCTCAGTTATATTTACAATTTCACCTACAGTTGTTGGCGGTCAGTCAGTTGTTTCACTCGTGAATACTGATTTAACAACGGTGACGAATGGTCAAGTACGCTTGGTGAAAGAACAATCTTTAGCGAACTGTTCTAGTGGTGCTGCTACGGGTGCTTATACTCAAAATACTGTATCTGCTAAACCAGGTGAGTGTGTGAAGTATAAGATTACGGCAACCAATGAAGGCAATGCTGATGTCACTAATGTGGTTATTAGTGATGCAACACCTGCTTATACCACATTGAAAGTGATTGCAAATGCTTCTCCATTTGCAACAAATGCAACATTGAACACTTCAACTGCTGCTCTAATAGATGGTTCAACAGGTACAGTTGCTGCTGAGAAAACACCTTTAGCACCAAGTACAAGTGCGGTATTAGAGTTTGTCATTAAAGTTAATAATTAAAGACTCATTAGATGATTTTTGATCGTCAGCAATGAGTTGATTAAGCATGTGAGCACTGGCTAGATGTGGGTGCTCACATCACATAATTTAGAATTTTTTTTATTTAGACTATTTTAGTTAAAGGGTAGAGCGCTGTGCAGCGACGGAAGCAATTTCAAGTATGTCAGAACATGAGTTTCATGTTATCCACGTTGGCAATATCTATATTGTCGGCGCAGTACAGTCATGCGGCGAATATGCCTGAAGTTGGAAGCACTATTCAGAATATTGCTTATGCAACGTATATCGCACCAAATGGTATACAGCAGCAGGCAGTTTCAAATGCTGTAGACGTTAGTGTCTCTGCATTATACGCCATTACTCTAACATCACCGCCAGTACTTGATGTTGAAGCAAGTGTACGCGTGATCTGGGCGAATACTTTATCGAACAATAGTAATGCACCAGTGAATGTTCAGCTAGAAGCAGTCACCATAAATGAACTCAGTAATATAAAAATATATATAGATAGCAACAAAAATGGTCAATTTGATGCCAATGATCAGCAATTAACAACGACTGTATCTTTACAAGTGGGTCAGAGCGTTGACTTATGGGTTGTAGCAACGACTGGGTCTAATTTAACTGAAGGTAAACAGTTCAACTTACCTATAAAAGCAACCGTTACTGAAGATAATAATACGACAGCTACAGCGACCGATAGCGCTGTGAGTTATGGCGCAAAATTGGTGGCTACGAAAGAGGTATTACAAAAGACGTTTGAACCATCTGCTGTAGCAAATTATGACTTGAACTATACTTTAAGCATTAGTAATCAAGGTCAAAAAACAGCGAAGCCTGTGGATGTTATGGTTGATGGTCAACTACAGAAAATGGTGTTACTGGTCGATGAGCTGCCTGCAAATACAATGTTTAAAGCGGCTCAGGCAAAAAATGTTCAAGCTAAAATTTTGTATAAGCTTGCAAATGACCGTTACAGTACCGTTATTCCTAATGATGTAAGTAAAATCAATCAATTGGTGGTTGGATTCCCGCAAATTGATGCCAATACCACCGAGCAGATTGATCTTGTGGTCAGTATGAACCGTAATATTACAAAAACAACGGTGAATAATACCTATCAAGTGTCCTATGCGGTGACGGATAGCCAAAAAACGGTTTTGTCCAACACGGCTTCCACTGTCGTGGGCGGTTCAGCAAATATTAGTAATAACTCTGGCGACTTTAAAAATATTTTAGCGACTGGTAGTGTGAATAAGCCGCTGTATATTGCTGCTCAAAATGCCAGCTGCAATGCGGACCGCTATAGCTCAGATCGGGTCAAAATCCGAATTAAGTCCAGCAAAACAGGTGACATTGAAGAAGTGATTGGTGTGGAAACAGGGGTGAATACAGGCGTATTCCAGTATACCTTACCGAGCACATTTTCAGACAAAGGTATTTCATTTGACGCTGTGCTGCAAACGCTTAAGCGTGATCAAGTTAATATTAGCTTAACCGATTGTCTAGATGCTCAAGGGCAATCTACAGGTACGATTACAGATATTAGTACCAACGTATTGATGGATCCGTATGGCACTGTATTTGATGCCAAAACAGGATTGCCAGTTGCTGGGGCCACAGTGACGCTTTTAGATCAAAGTGGTCAGCCAATCGGGGCGAATATTGCATTTGAAGTGAACCCCCAAACGGGCGATTTAATATCGTTGCCGGCAAAGCAAGTGACCAATAGTGCCGGCGAGTTCATTTATCCGTTGGTAAAATCGGGTACTTATAGTGTCGTTGTGGATACCAGTACTATTCCGGGAAATGCTCGCTATACGTTTGTGAGTGATCAATCTGTTTACCCAAGCTTCCCAGCAGATAAAGCGGTTGATTTTAAATGGTCATATGCAGGACAGTTCACCTTAAATAATGGTGATCCTGCACTGAATATTGATATTCCAATTGACCCAGAAGCACCAAACAACAGCTCATCGTTGTTTGTGAAAAAGGCTGCGTCGAATAAGACTGCAGAAATTGGCGAATTTGAAGAATATACAGTTACCGTGGCTAACCGTGGCACGGCAGACTCAAGCAACGTTGCCATTACAGATACCTTACCGAGAGGTTTTATCTACGTGCAAGGTTCTATGCGCGTAGATGGAACGAAAGTGGATGACCCCCTTGGTGGTAAGGGGCCTTATTTAAAACTTGGATTGGGCACACTCACACCAAATAAAGAAGTTAAAGTTCAATACCGCGTTTACATTGGACCCAATGCGCTCAATGGCGATGGTATCAACCGTGTTCGTGCGAAAGATGCTCAAGGTATTGAGTCCAATGAAGCCTCTGCAAAAGTTGAAGTCATACCAGGTGCCATGATTTCGGATGGCTTCATTGTCGGCAAGGTGTTCACTGACTGCAATCGCAATGGTATACAGGATCCGGGTGAGATTGGCGTGCCGGGAGTACGGATTTATCTTGAAGATGGCAGTTATGTTATTACCGACAGTGAAGGTAAATATGATTTTTATGGCATCAGTGCCAAAACCCATGTTTTAAAAGTTGACCGTACCAGTTTGCCGCTTGCTTCTGAATTGGTTCTGATCAGCAACCGTCAAGCTGGGGATCCTAATAGCCGTTTTGTGGATTTAAAACGCGGCGAGCTGCATCGGGCAGATTTTGCCATTACCGATGATACTTTGCAGTGCTCACAACCTTTGATGCAGCGGATACTTGATCGGAAAAAACAGATTGAACAAGACAATACCAATTTGGAACAAGTGCTACGTTCAGATTTAACCCTCGATCCGATTTTTTCTAAAGTTACTGATGTACGTGGCCAGCCAGCCAGCGGCTGTATTTCTGCACAAGGTGTTCAAGCAAATTGTAATCTTGATTTTTCCAAAGAGCAGATTAAAGCGTTAAAACAAGTCCAGTTTGAACCAGATAAAGCAGGAATAAACCCTTCAGTTACTGTACCGATATCTGAAACTTTAGCCATACCGAATGGCTCGCCGTCAGAATTAATGAATGCTGTGAAGATGATTAATTTGGAAACTGCTTTAGAAAGCGCTGCCAATAATCAATTAGAAATTTTGAACTTAACAGATGGGCAGGTTTTGGCTTATCCTCAGACTTCTGTTCAGGTGAAAGGCGCTGCTGGAACACAACTACAGTTGTGGGTAAATGGCGTGCAAGTGCTAGAGAAACGTATCGGTAAACGAGCCGTTTTACCGAGTTTGCAGGTTTCAGGTCTTGATTTTATTGGGGTAGATCTTCAGGCAGGTCGCAATGCGATTGAAGTACGTCAAGTGGATATGATGGGGAATACCCGCGACACAAAACGTATTGAAGTGATTGCGCCTGACCAATTGGATAAGTTGCAGCTTGAACCGAGCAAGGCAGCAGCACAAGCCAATGGTTATGATCGCTTCAATGTGGCTTTGAAAATTGCGGATCGTCATGGCACTTTAGTTTCAAGCCGTACGCCAATTACTTTAGATAGCTCAATTGGTAAAATTGACTTATTAGACTTAGATCAGAAACAGCCCGGTATTCAGGTCTTTGTTGAAGGCGGTACATTGGTTGTGCCTATTCAAGCACCGATTGAAGCGGGTGAGGGGATGTTATCGGTTGAGAGCGGTATTTTCCATGCCAGCACTCCTGTACGTTTCTTGCCTGATTTGCGACCAATCATTGCAGTGGGTATGCTTGAAGGCTCAATTAATTTTAAAAAGTTTGATCCGAAAAAATTGAGCGGCATCAATTCAGATGATGGTTTTGAAGAAGAGCTCAGTGAAATTTCTTCTTCTCATCATGGTCAACGCAGTACTACTGGGCGGGCAGCATTATTCTTAAAAGGCAGAGTTAAAGGAGAGTATTTACTCACACTGGCCTATGATTCTGACAAAGATAAAAATCAGCGCCTGTTCCGTGATATTCGTCCAGATGAATATTATCCAGTTTACGGTGATTCAGCCGCGAAAGGTTTTGATGCGCAATCGACCAGTAAGTTGTATGTGCGTGTTGACAAAGGTCGTTCATATGCCATGTATGGTGATTATGTGACCCGTACGGAAAATGATGAAGGATTATCTTTAGGGCAATATAACCGTTCTTTAACCGGTGTCCGTGGTGCAGTAGAGACAGATCAATACAAAGTAACTGCATTTGCAGCAAATACCAATACCCAGCAGGTTGTAAATGAACAACGCGCGATGGGTATTTCTGGCCCTTATGGTTTGGGCAGCGTGAATGCGCAAGACATTCGTGATAATAGTGAAAAAGTCGAAGTAATTACCCGTGATCGTAACAATCCCGGACTCATCATTACGCGCACGACATTAACCCGTTTTACCGATTATGAAGTGGATTCATTTAGCAACAGTATTTATTTAAAAGATCCTGTGCCAAGTGTTGATGCAGATCTGAATCCAGTTTACTTACGCATTACCGTGGAATCTGACCAAGGCGGTGAAGAATACACCGTTGGCGGCGTATCGGGTTCGATGAAAATAACTGAGCAGGTTAAAGTGGGAGCGGCTTATGTCAAAAGCGATAACCCGCTTGCTCAAGATCAACTTGCCAGTGTGAATACGGTGGTTAAATTTGCCAATGATAAAGGTAAATTAATTGCTGAATTTGCCCGTTCAGAAAATGTGAATGATGGTCTTGATACTTTAACGCAGATTAATGCTGAACCGGATGCGTCTGGAAAATTATCAGGCAATGCGGGGCGGATTGAATTAAATTATGCTTATAAAGACTTGGAGATGAAGCTTTATCATAACCAAGCGGATAGCGGATTCTACAACACTGCTGCATCCATTACTGCTGGGCGTAAAGAAAGTGGCATTAAAGGGCGCATACAATTAGATAAAATTGGTTTAGCCAAATTAGAAGCGATCCGTACCGAAGATCAGTTGAGCGGCATTAATCAGGGTGTTTCGGCAAGCATTGAACGGGCGATCAATCGGATCGTGGCGGTCGAGCTTGGCTTAAAATATTATGATGAATCGGCTGATCCAGCGACGTTGAATACCACGCAAATTGCCCCTTATCACGGCACGTCGGTTCGGACAAAATTGACGGGTCAGTTGCCTTGGCAAGGTTCTAATGTCTTCGCGGAATACGAGCAGGATATATCGGAAGCAGATCGTCGTGTTTTCGCTTTGGGTGCAAATTATCAGATTAATGCAAAATTAAGAGCATATGGTCGTCATGAACTGGTCTCGAGTATTAATGGTTTGTATGATTTAAATAGCAGTCAGCGCCGTAATGTCACAGTTTTTGGTGTTGACAGTAAATACAACAACAATGGCACCGCATTTAGTGAGTATCGCGTGCGTGATGGTATTAGTGCGCGCGAAGCAGAAGCGGCCATTGGTTTGCGTAATCGTTGGGAACTTGAAAAGGGCTTTTATGCCAACACTAGTTTTGAGCAAACCAAAGCATTGTCAAATGCCAACAACCTGAGTTCAGACAGTACAGCCGCATCCTTAGGGGTGGAATATTTAAAAAATCCGAACTGGAAAGCTGTTGCGCGTATTGAAGCGCGTTGGGCAGACCAAGCGGATACGATTTTGAATAATTTAGGGCTGGCTTATAAATATTCGGATGATGTGACGTTATTGGCAAAAAATGTCATTAGCCAAACAGACAGTAAGAGCCAAAATAGCGGAGACCGTTTGGTTGATCGCTTCCAGCTTGGTTTGGCATACAGAGATACTGAACGCAACCGTTTTGATGCGTTGGCGAAAGTGGAATATCGTTATGATAATAATCAAACAGATTTAAGCAATGCTTACTTAAAGCATGTTTATATTTTCTCCAATCATCTGAATTACCATCCAACGCAGGATTTCACTGTTTCTGGTCAATATGCAGTAAAAAATGTCAATACCACCTTCTCTGGATTAGAGTCCAGCGGTATGACCCATATGTTGAGTGCGCGTGCCATGTATGACATTAATGAACGATGGGATGCCGGTGTGCATACAGGCGCATTGTGGTCCAATATGAGTTCGGGGCAGCGCATTTTGTTGGGTGCTGAAGTGGGCTATTTAGTGGCTGCAAATTTATGGGTTTCAGGTGGCTATAATTTCTCTGGTTATAAAGATGATGACCTTGTAGATAGCGATACCACGCTTCAGGGCGCATATGTGCGTTTTAGATTTAAGTTTGATGAAAACTTATTTGCCAGTAAGAATACTTTAAGAGAGCCATAAAATTGGCGTAGCTTAAGATTTAAAAATAGGGAGTGTAAGCTCCTTATTTTTTTTGTAGTGCACACTTCTTACATTCCAACATCATCCCTAATTTTTCTTGCTGTCCTGCTGCTGTCATTACCCAAGGGCGGTTTTGCCACGGTGGATTATGCCGTACATGTTGTGCATGACCACAAGCAAGGTCGGCGATCCAATCTTGCTCATTATCCAAATGAAAACCAATAATGGCTTGTTGCATAGATTTCTCCTTAATCATCTTCGCAATTATAGATAAAGCTTTAGCAAGAATGTAAAAACACATTTCAGTAATCTCCGCTATACTTTTCCTAATCTAAAAATATCAGAGTAAAAGATATGCGTGTACTTGTGGTGATGGATCCGATCGAAAATGTAAATCTAAAAAAAGATTCATCTATGGCTATGCTGTGGGCAGCCAGCCGTCGTGGACATACGTTGGGATATGCATTACAGCAAGACTTGTATATCGAACAAGGCAAAGCATTTGGTTTGATTTCAGCGCTGAAAGTGTTTGAAGATGCTGATCATTATTATGAATTAGGTGAAAAACAAAAAGAATCGATCGCGGCCTATGATGTGGTACTCATGCGTAAAGACCCGCCATTCGACATGAACTTTGTCTATACCACCTATATTTTGGAACAAGCAGAGCGAGAAGGGGCGTGGATTATTAACAAACCACAAAGCCTGCGTGACTGTAACGAAAAACTCTTTGCCACTCAATTTCCAGAACTACAAGTCCCGACTTTGGTGACCTCACAAAATAGTTTGATTCGTGAATTTATTAAAGAACAGGTGGATGTGATTGTCAAACCACTTGATGGGATGGGCGGAACAGGTATTTTCCGCTTATATCAAGATGGCATTAATATTGGGTCTACTATTGAAATGTTGACCAATAATGGGACTCAGCCCATTATGGCACAGCGCTATATTCCTGAAATTGTCGAAGGTGATAAACGTATTTTGATGATTAATGGCGAAGCTGTACCTTACTGCCTTGCGCGTATTCCACAAAATGGTGAAGTTCGTGGTAACTTGGCCGCAGGTGGGTTAGGGCAAGCACGTCCGTTAAGTGAAAATGACAAAGCCATTGCGGCAAAAGTCGGGCCTTATCTTAGAGAGAAAGGGCTGGTTTTTGTTGGGCTAGATGTGATTGGTAATTATGTGACAGAAATCAATGTCACCAGTCCAACTTGTATTCGTGAAATTGATGACCAGTTTGGAACCTCTATTGCAGATGACTTATTTGCTGTTTTAGAAGCAGGTTTGAAAGCTTAAATTATATGTTGCTAAAAAAAGAGTCCAATACGGGCTTTTTTTAGCAAAAACTATGCGAGAAAATTCAATTTATCGTCTAGTTAAAATCAAGTCTACAAAATTGGATATAAATGAGGAATATTGTATATTTTCCAGCAATTCATAATAAAACTAGTTTAAACTTTTAAATCCGTAGAAAAAAACAATCAAGCACTTCGTGAAAAAAAGTAAATACGCTTCCCCGACTTAGTGTTTGTGATTACAATTGAATGCTTAAAAATGAATTTTCTATTGCCTTTATTTTGAATTGAAGAATTAGACTGTGACTGAAGCAATGAAAAAAAAGCCCCAACATGTCATGATGATGGCTGCAGGTACAGGTGGACATGTTTTCCCTGCATTAGCTGTTGCTACAGCATTACAGCAACAAGGCGTACAAGTGTCTTGGCTGGCAACGCCAACGGGCATGGAAAACCGATTATTAAAAAATCAAAATATTCCAATTTATCAAATTGATATTCAGGGTGTACGTGGCAACGGTGTTGTGCGTAAATTATTGGCACCATTTAAAATTTTAAAAGCAACGCTCAGTGCGATGCGCTATATGAAACAGCTTAATATTGGCGCTGTCGTTGGTTTTGGTGGCTATGTTGCAGGGCCGGGTGGTTTGGCAGCACGTGCTTTAGGGATTCCAGTCATCATTCATGAACAAAATGCGATTGCAGGTTTTACCAATACGCAATTATCGCGTATTGCGAAAACGGTGTGTCAGGCTTTTCCAAATACCTTTCCTGAAAGTGCAAAAATTGTGACCACAGGGAATCCTGTACGCAAAGAAATTACTGAAATTTTGAATCCGTCTTGGCGTTATCAAGAGCGTGCCAGAGCAGAGATGCCTTTACAAATTTTAATTGTCGGTGGCTCTTTAGGTGCACAAGCATTAAATCAAATTGTTCCAGAAGCATTGAAACAATTGGATATGCCGATACATGTGTTTCATCAGTGTGGTCAAGACCATCAAGATGCGACGCAAGCACGTTATAATGATGTGCCAGCAACGTTACAGGTCGAAGTGCAACCCTTTATTGAAGATATGGCAAAAGCTTATGCCAATGCAGATCTGATTATTTGCCGAGCGGGTGCTTTAACCGTGACTGAAATTGCCACGGCGGGTGTGGCTGCAATTTTTGTTCCACTACCAAGTGCTGTTGATGACCACCAAACAGCAAATGCCAAATTTTTAGCCAATATCAATGCTGCGAAAATTTGCCCACAAAGCAACATGACAGCAGAAAGTTTAAAAGAATTACTAACACCACTGATGAATCGCCAATTGCTGTCTGAAATGGCAGTCAAAGCACGTCAAAAAGCACAACCTGATGCAACCCAGCATGTGGTTCGTTTAATTCAAGAATTGTAAATTAGAGTTATATATGTCTCCATCTACTCCTGCTGATCAAGCGAAAAAGTTAATTAAAGTGCCTGAAATGCGCCGTATCAAACACATTCATTTTGTGGGAATCGGTGGTGCAGGGATGTGTGGCATCGCGGAAGTATTAAAAAACCAAGGCTATAAAGTGTCTGGTTCAGATATTAAAGCCTCTAAAACCACGGCACAGCTCGAAGAAAATGGTATTAAGGTTTTCATTGGTCATAGTGCCGAAAATATTAAAGATGCCAATGTGATTGTGGTGTCGACTGCAATTGATCAAGAAAATCCAGAAATTAAAGCCGCGATTGAAACCCGTACCCCAGTGGTTCGTCGTGCCGAAATGTTGGGTGAGTTGATGCGTTACCGTCATGGTATTGCTGTTGCAGGAACACATGGTAAAACCACCACAACAAGCCTTGTGACGTGTATGTTGGCAGAAGAAAATCTGGATCCAACCTATGTGATTGGCGGTTTACTGAATCGCACGGGTGTGAATGCTGCGTTGGGTGCGAGTCGTTATATTGTGGCTGAAGCAGATGAGTCTGATGCGTCATTCTTACACTTACAGCCTATGGCAACCATTGTGACCAATATTGATGCTGACCATATGGATACCTATGGCGGTAGCTTCGATGTATTAAAAGATACTTTTGTCGAGTTCCTGCATAAACTGCCATTTTACGGTTTAGCTGTGGTATGTGGTGATGATGCCAATATTCGTGAAATTATGCCGCGTATCGGTCGTCCACTTTTGACCTATGGTTTTGATGAAGATAATGACATTCGTGCTGTCGATGTTGATCAAGATGGTATGCGTACGCATGTAACGGTATTACGTAAAGACCGTGAACCGCTTCGTGTTACGGTCAATCAACCGGGTTTACATAATGTATTAAATGCCTTGGCTGCGATTGGTATTGCGACCGATGAAGGCGTTTCTGATGGCGCAATCTGCCGTGCATTAGAGGGCTTTAGTGGTGTGGGTCGTCGTTTCCAAGTGCAAGGTGAATTTGAACTGGATGGTGGCAATGTTACATTGGTGGATGACTATGGTCACCATCCTAAAGAAGTGGAAGCTACCATTAAAGCGGCACGTCAAAGTCACCCTGACCGTCGTTTAGTCATGTTGTTCCAGCCACACCGTTTTAGCCGTACCCGTGACTGCTTTGATGATTTTGTCGATGTATTGTCACACGTTGATCAATTATTATTGCTTGAAGTGTATCCTGCAGGTGAAAAGCCAATTGTCGGTGCGGATAGCCGCAGCTTGGCACGAAGCATTCGTTTACGTGGTGAAGTTGAACCGATTTTGATTGATCCTGTAGAAGGCAATTTAGCAAATGTGATGCATAAAGTGTTACAAGCGAATGACTTGTTATTAACACAAGGCGCAGGTAATGTGGGTGCTATCTCGAGTGAGCTAGCACAAAATAAATTGTATTTAAAATAATCGCTTTGTGTGATTTTGAATTTGATCGTTCAATTATAAAGTTTAAGGATATAAACGTGGCAAATGCTTCAAAATTCGGCAAAGTTGCCGTGTTGCTGGGTGGGAAATCAGCTGAGCGCGAGGTTTCTCTAAATAGTGGTCAAGCTGTACTTGAAGCATTGGTACGTTCAGGGGTAAATGCCGCAGCGTTTGACCCACAAGAGCGCAGTGTGACTGAGTTGGTGAGTTATGACCGTGCCTTTATTGTGTTGCACGGTCGTGGCGGTGAAGATGGTCAAATTCAAGGTGCACTAGAGTGGCTAAATATCCCTTATACCGGTACTGGTGTACAGGGTTCAGCCATTGGTATGGACAAAGTCAAAACCAAGCAAGTGTGGCAAGGTTCAGAACTTCCAACCGCACCGTATCGTATTGTGACCAAAGATTCGGATCTCAACGCGGTGGTGGAGAGTATTGGTTTGCCGTTCATTATTAAACCAGTACATGAAGGTTCAAGTATTGGTATGAGTAAAGTTGAGCGTATTGAAGACTTTGCGGCAGCTATTGCTAAAGCGACCGAACATGATGCTGTCGTTATGGCGGAAAAATGGATTACAGGGCGTGAATTTACCATTGTGATTCTGAATGGTCAGGCACTTCCAGTGATTCGTCTTGAACCGCCAAAAGATGTGGCATTTTATGACTATGACGCTAAATATAAACGTAATGATGTGCAGTACGGTATTCCTTGTGGTTTAACCGAAGATGAAGAAAAACAACTGCAAACTTTATGTTTACGTGCATTCCAAGCCGTTGGTGCAAGTGGTTGGGGTCGTATTGATGCGATGCAAGATGAACATGGTAACTTCTGGTTGTTAGAAGTGAATACTGTGCCAGGCATGACCAGTCACTCTTTGGTACCGAAAGCTGCGCAAGCGGTGGGTTATAGCTTTGATGAGCTGTGTGTTGCTATTTTAGAACAAACATTGACGGATGTGGCTTACTAAACTATGGCTCAACTTCCTGCTTCAATGCGCCGTAAACGAGCAGCAATCACATCAATACATGACAAGCCACCGACGCGTAAGGAAAAGCTTGCGAATGTGGGTGGTTGGTTGTTATTGCTTGTTGCACTCGCAGTATTGGCGGTAGGGGTGTATGGTTTATATAAGGTCATGACCGATGCGCAGGTGGCTGAGCTTAACGTGGTTGGAACACGATCAGATGCTGAAAACCGTCAGGTCATGACACATGTTGCGCCAGCAGTAACAGCGAATTATTTTACGTCTGATTTAGAAAAAGTTCGAGATCAAGCATTAGCGTTGTCTTGGGTTGATCGCGTGGTGGTATCACGTGCATGGCCAAACTCAATTCGAGTACGCGTTATGCCGCGGCATGCCATTGCTCGTTGGGGAACGGGACGATTATTAAGTGATAGTGGTGATGTTTTTGCAGAGGTCATACCGCAAAATAATGAGAAATTGCCCTTGCTGCACGGACCTACCACACAGTCAAAAATGATGATGCGTCGCTACAATGAAATTAATCAATTATTTTTGCCAATCAATGTTCGTTTAAAAGAATTATATTTAACAGAGCGTATGACTTGGTTTATGCAGTTTGATTCTGGTTTGCGCATCATTGTGGATCAAGATCAGACCATGAGTAAACTTCAACGCTTGAGTCATCTGGCACAAAGTGATTTAAAACCTGTTTGGTCTAAAATTTCATCAGTTGATTTACGTTACAGAAATGGATTGGCGCTACAATGGAAGAGTTCAGCAGCACCAAATATTGTAAATGGTCACTTTGTTGTAACGATTGATGACACAAGCATTGCAGATGCAAGAACGGTAAAGCCATAATTGAACGGCTTTATATAAAATAGAGGCTTTAAGCCAAAAATTAACTAAACACGTCATGGTAGTAGTAGATAATGAATGAAGCTGTTCCCTCGGTTGTTGCGATTGACATTGGGACACACAAAGTTTCAGTTTTGATTGGTAAGGTACATGCGCCAGACAATATCCAAGTAATTGGTATGGCGACCGCTCGTAACCGAGGCATGAATAAAGGAAAAATTGTAAGTCTCGACAAAGTCATTACTGCAATCAAAAATGCCGTACAAGAAGCAGAAGATATGGCTGAATGCCGAGTGCATTCCGCTTGGATTTCAATACCAAGTGCAGAATTAAAAAGCTTTTATGCATCAGGTCGTACACCTATTGAAAATAGTGATCACACCATTACCACCAGTGAAGTGGTACGCGCACTAGAGCTGGCCAAAGCCAGTCATTTAACTTCTGATCATTATTTAGTCAGTGCAGTACCTTTGGGTTTTGAATTAGATGATTCAACAGAATGGGTGCAAAATCCGATTCGGATGTCTGCGCACAGTATGAAGGGGCATTATCAGTTAATGATGTTGCCGATTAGTACCATGCAGAATTTGGATCGTGCGCTTAAAGGTGCCAATATTGGCGTTGAAAAAATGGTGGTGTCTTGTTTAGCCACAGCTGAAGCGAGTTTGCTCAAAGATGAAAAAGAGTATGGTGTATGTTTGGTCGATATTGGGGCGGGTACCACCAATATCGCTGTATATTTAGATGGTCGTCTTGCTTTAACCCATACTTTGCAACGCGGCGGCGAGCATGTTACCCGTGATATTGCGGCTGTACTGCAAACCACCACAGAAGAAGCTGAGCGAATTAAGCTATTGTATGGTTGTGTTGAACTGAAAGTGGTGAAACCAGACCATATGATTCAATTCCAAGGGATTGATGGGCCGCAAACGATTAGTCGTATTGAATTAACTGAAATTATTATTGCGCGTTATGAAGAAATTTTGAATCAAGTGCATCAAGAGTTACAACGTAATGGTGCAATTCATGGTTTATATCATGGCGTAGTACTGACAGGTGATGCCAGTCAAATTGAAGGAATGGTGAATTTGGTACGTCATATATTGGGTGTTTCTGCTCATTTGGGCAATCCACCAGTACAGGTCTATGCTGAAGAACAAAATCAGGCTGCTTTGCGTCGTTCACAATATGCAACAGCTGCTGGATTATTAATGTTTAGTCAAAGTGACACGCAGGATGCTATTGTGGAATCTACCGATCCTGAAAAATTGTCTGTTTTCAGACGAGTAGGACGAGCATGGTCAGCATTAAATAATCAGTTAAAATCGATATTTTAAGTTTAGTTTTTTGGGAATATTGTTAGGAAGTTGTACGTCTAACGGCTTGCACTTGACAAGCGTGCAGTTGAGCAGCATTCTAAAAAAACAATTTTATTAAGATCAAGGCAGTATACGGGCTTAAGTGACTGCCAATTACGCATTAGGAAATCCAAAGGTCATGGCCTCATTTGAATTTTTAGAAGATGATCAAAACGATAGCAACGGTCAAGCCCGTTTCACTGTATTTGGTGTAGGTGGTGCTGGTGGTAATGCTGTACAACATATGCTTGAGTCAGACATTCAAGGTGTAAAATTTGTTTGTGCTAATACGGATAAACAAGCTTTAGATCGTATGAATGCACAATTCAAAATTCAGTTAGGCGAACAAAGCACACGTGGTTTGGGTGCTGGTGCGAATCCTCAAGTAGGTCAAACTGCTGCTGAAGAGAGCCGTGAAATCATTCGCCAACACCTTGAAGGGACCGATATGGTCTTTGTCACTGCCGGTATGGGTGGTGGTACAGGTACGGGTGCTGCCCCTGTTGTTGCTGAAATTGCCAAAGAAATGGGGATTTTGACCGTAGGTGTAGTGACGACTCCGTTTAACTTTGAAGGCAAACGTCGTCAGCAATCTGCTGAAAAAGGTATTGAAGCTTTAGAAGCCCATGTGGATTCTTTAATCATTATTCCAAATCAGCGCTTGCTTAAAGTCTTCCGTGATATTTCCATGAAAGATGCGTACAAAAAAGCAGATGACGTATTGTTAAATGCGGTACGAAGTATCTTTGATCTTGTGGTTCGTCCAGGACATATCAACCTTGACTTTGCCGATTTAAAAACTGCAATGAGCACTCGTGGTTATGCCATGATGGGTGTGGGTTCTGGTCGTGGCGAAACGCGTGCACGCCAAGCCGCTGAACAAGCCATTCGTAGCCCACTACTTGATAATGTAACGATTATGAATGCCAAAGGTATTTTGATTAACGTTACGGGTGGTGATGATGTGACTTTTGGTGAAATTGAAGAAATTACCGATGTCGTCAATCAGATTGTGGATTTAGATGAAGGTCAAGTGTTCTACGGAACAGTATTTGATCCAGATGCGCGTGATGAAATTAGTGTTACAGTGATTGCCACGGGTTTAACGCGTAATTCAGCGGATTCTATAGATGCAGTAAAACGTCCAACAACGCAGTCTGCAACGCGTCCAGTAAGTTCAGTGACCCAAGCTGCTGTAGAAGATGACGACGTGCCAGCAATTCAACGTCAACAGAATGAGGTGAGTGCTACTGTTGCTCCAGCAATGGGGACAGCGCGTCCAACGCCAATGAGTATTCAAGATTACTTGAAAAATCAACAACGTAAATAAATTTTATTTTTAAAATTTTAACTGGTGTACTAAAAAAAGGTAGTAGCAATACTACCTTTTTGTTTTTTATCAATGGCTAAATATGCTAACGTATAGCGGTTTGATGAGCAGATGATAGAAAATATGTTGAAACAACGAACCCTACAACGTGTCGTGAAAGCGAGCGGTATTGGTCTTCATAGTGGGCAAAAAGTCTTAATTAACTTTGTGCCGCACCATGTCGATGGGGGAATTGTGTTTCGACGTATTGATTTAGATCCACCTGTCGATATTCAAGCCAATGCGATGCTGATCCAAGAAGCTTTTATGTGTTCTAATTTGGTTCAAGAAGATGCCAAGGTGGGCACTATTGAGCATGTGATGAGTGCGATTGCCGGATTAGGGATCGATAATCTCATTGTCGAGGTTTCTGCTTCTGAAGTCCCAATTATGGATGGTAGTGCCGGTCCATTTATTTACTTGCTCATGCAGGGTGGTCTGGCTGAGCAAAATGCACCGAAAAAATTTATCAAAATTTTAAAAACAGTGGAAGCACTGATAGATGATAAACGCGCTGTTTTTCATCCACATGACGGTTTTCAATTAAACTTTACCATTGATTTTGACCATCCTGCATTTAAAAAAGAATATCAGTCAGCGACCATTGATTTTTCAACTGAAACCTTCGTGTATGAAGTCAGTGACGCACGGACTTTTGGTTTTATGAAAGATTTAGATTACCTCAAAGCCAATAATTTAGCCTTAGGTGCAAGTTTAGACAATGCGATTGGTGTGGATGAAACAGGTGTGGTAAATGAAGAGGGACTTCGTTTCTCTGATGAGTTTGTACGACACAAAATTTTAGATGCTGTTGGGGATTTATACTTACTTGGACATCAAATTATTGCAAAATTTGATGGTTATAAGTCAGGACATGCATTAAATAATCAGTTATTACGCAATGTCAAAAGTGATCCAACCAACTACGAAATTGTAACATTTAATGACGAAACGCAATGTCCAATTCCTTATGTAAGTGTGACATAAGTCATTGTCTTTTAATGTGTGCGTTATAATATAACAACTATAACTGTTAAATAGATCACATAATTTTTGACTGATTTCAGCGACATCAAAGTGCCAGTTACTTTTTATTGCTTGCCAAACGTAGCATTGCTTGGCTAAGCTTGGTGTCGCTCACAAAGTCAGCAGCACCACGAATTAAATCTTGAGTATCTGGGCTAAGGGATCTGGTCAGAGTTTCAGGTTTTAAGGGTGTTAGTGTTTGAATTCTTAAACGAACTTGCAGCTTTTGCAAATCTTTGAATTCGTCCAATTGTGATAATTGAGCAATATATTGCGTTTGAAGATATGCCAGTTGACTAATCATTGCTTGATTTTCACCGGTAATGGTCAAAACGCCATTTTGATAACAAACAACTTGCCATTGCTCTGGTTGGGGCAAGATAGGTTGAATGATTTTTGTAAGTTTCTGCCATGCAGTAACTTGTGTAGAGAGAAACGTAAAGTTTCCTGTTTTTAAGTGTTTTCTTGTTTGTTGAAAAAGCTTCACTGGTTCAGACATACATTGTTCCTCCATATTTATGTCTTAATCTTATGCGCTTCGTTCAGTAGATATCAAGGAAGAGATCACACAAGGACATTAACTTAGAACAGTTAAAAGAGGTTTTTTATGCATACGCGCCGTATTTTATTAGCGTTTTCATTGGCAGCATCTGCCGCATCTGTAGCTTTTGCTGATTTAGTCGAACTCAATTCTAACGACAGATCAACAGACCGTATCGAACAACTGACTCGTACTTTAGCTCAGGGTTCTTATGCAGAATCAAATGATATTGATCTTCCTGCTGAAACTAAAATGAGCGTTCAGTTACGTGAAAAAACGGTTGAATTGAACAATGAATCGCTTGCAAAGAAATATGGCTCAAGCACCTCAAAAAGCTATTCTAACAATCCTTACTCTTGGTTGGTAGCCCATCCATTGCCAGATATGAAACGTGTCAGTTCAAACTATGGTGGTCGTACCATGGGTGGCCGTGCTGAAAATCATTCAGGCTTAGATCTGTCAGCGCCAAGTGGTACTGCCATTTATGCAACGGGCCCAGGTGTGGTTACTAAATCTGGTTGGGGTACAGGTTATGGTCAATATGTGGAAATTAACCATGGTAATGGCTATTTAACGCGTTATGCACATGCCTCTCGTCTGATTTCCCGTGTTGGTGATAAAGTACAAGCAGGCGAGCATATTGCCAATGTGGGTTGTACTGGTCGTTGTACTGGTCCTCATTTACACTATGAAGTAGTAAAAGATGGTCAACGTAAAAATCCGTCAACTTATTTAGCGATGTTGCCGTAAGTTTTTCAATGACGAGTTACAAGTCTACTCTCAATAGTCTTAAAGAATGTGGCCTAAAGCACGATAGCTTTTAACTCTAGACGATATCATTCAAAAGAATACTTATTGTATAAAAAACCGCCTTTATTAGCGGTTTTTTGTTTTATTGGGTAAAGAATGGTCAGTAGATATTTATTTTCTAAATAATAGTGTTATTCCGTATTCGGCTGTAGCAATAACTGAGACTAGCCAAAGTATGATACATATAGAGAATATAAATAGGCTCAAGGAATAGGTGCAATATGGCGTTTTATGGTGATACTGACGCGCAAGAAACCCAAGAATGGCAAGATGCTTTCGACTCAGTTTTACAACATATGGGAACGGAGCGAGCAGCATTTTTACTCGAAAAACTCTATCAGCGTGCAATTGCTACACATGTTCCTATTCAGCGCCTAAATACGCCTTACCGTAATACTATTTCAGTTGAAGAAACGCCAGCAATGCCAGGCGATCAAGATATGGAACGCCGTATTCGTGCATTGATTCGTTGGAATGCCTTGGCGATGGTGCTTCGTGCCAACAAAACAGGTGATGATTTAGGTGGCCACTTAGCGAGTTTTGCCTCTTCAGCAACCTTGTATGATGTTGGTTTTAACCATTTCTTCCGTGCTAACAGCAACAGCTTTGGCGGCGATATGATCTATTACCAAGGTCACTGTGCGCCGGGTATTTATGCACGTTCATTCCTTGAAGGTCGTTTGACTGAAGAACATTTAAATAATTTTCGTCGTGAAGTTGACGGTATTGGTATTCCAAGTTACCCGCATCCATATTTGATGCCTGATTATTGGCAGTTCCCTACAGTATCAATGGGTCTTGGTCCAATCATGTCGATTTATCAAGCACACATTCAAAAATACTTGATGAACCGTGGTTTGATTAAGGAAGAAGACCGTAAAGTTTGGGCTTATCTTGGCGATGGTGAAATGGATGAGCCAGAAAGCTTGGGTGCAATTTCACTGGCAGGCCGTGAAAAATTAGATAACTTAATCTGGGTGGTGAACTGTAACTTGCAGCGTCTAGATGGTCCTGTACGTGGTAACGGTAAAATCATTCAAGAACTTGAATCACTGTTCCGTGGTGCTGGTTGGCGTGTCATTAAAGTGGTTTGGGGTCGTCATTGGGATCCGCTACTGGATAAAGACGAAACTGGCGCGTTACAAGCGATCATGGAAGAAGCCGTTGATGGCGATTTCCAACGTTATCAAGTGAAAGGTGGCGCATATACACGTGAGAAGTTCTTTGGTAAGTATCCTGAAGCTGCGGAACTGATCAAAGATTTAAGCGATGAAGATATTGATAATCTAAACCGTGGTGGCCATGACCCATACAAAGTCTTTGCTGCTTATGCGGCAGCGAGCACAGCCAATGGTCAACCGACTGTTATTTTAGCGAAAACAGTCAAAGGTTATGGTTTATCTGAAGAAATTGAAGCGGTCAACAAAACACATCAAATTAAAAAGATGCAGCTTGAATCTTTAAAATATGTACGTGATCGTTTTAATTTACCATTTAACGATGAGCAATTAGAAGAAGTACCTTTCTATCGTCCAAGCGAAAACTCGCCTGAATTGAAATATATGAAAGCGCGTCGCGAAGCGTTGGGTGGTTACTTACCTGCACGTCGTAAAGAAAGTGAACAACTGGCCATTCCTGAATTATCTGTATTTGATGCAGTATTGAAAGGTAGTGCTGGGAAAGAACAGTCAACCACGATGGTGATGGTTCGTTTAATTTCTGCATTATTGAAAGAAAAAGCCATTAAAGACCGTGTTGTACCTATTGTTCCAGATGAAGCGCGTACATTTGGTTTAGAAGGAATGTTCCGTCAATTGGGTATCTATGCCGCTCATGGTCAAAAATATACCCCTGAAGACCAAGAACAGTTGATGCATTACCGTGAAGCAAAAGATGGTCACATGCTTCAGGAAGGGATTAACGAAGCCGGTGCAATGAGTGCATGGGCAGCGTTGGCAACCAGTTATTCAACCAATAACTTACCAATGATTCCAATGTACATGTACTACTCAATGTTTGGTTTCCAGCGTATTGGTGACATTGCATGGGCAGCAGGCGATGCTCAAGCACAAGGTTTCTTGTTGGGTGCAACGGCTGGTCGTACTACATTGAATGGCGAAGGCTTACAGCATCAAGACGGTCATTCACATATTCTTGCAAACACGATTCCAAACTGCGTGTCGTATGACCCATGTTTCGGTTACGAGCTTGCTGTGATTGTGCATGACGGTTTACAACGTATGTATGTCAACCAAGAGCGTGTGTTCTACTACTTAACCGTAATGAATGAAAATTACGAGCATCCTGAAATGCCACAAGGTGTTGAGGAAGGCATTAAGCGTGGTATGTATTTACTTCAAGAAGATGAAAAAGCCACTGTGCAATTAATGGGTTCAGGTGTAATTCTTCGTGAAGTCATTAAAGCAGCTCAAATTCTACGTGATGAGTATCAAATTCATTCCAATGTGTTTAGCGTAACAAGCTTCAATGAATTAGCTCGTGACGGTATGATATGTGAAGAATACAACCGTTTACACCCAGTGGCTGAAACAGCGAAAGAAGCGTGGGTATCTGAACAGCTTCGCGGTACTAAAGGTATTGTGGTTTCAGCAACAGATCATATGCGTGCGTATAGCGAACAGATTCGTGCATATCTTCCAGACAACCGTCCATTCGTAGCATTAGGTACAGATGGTTATGGTCGTTCAGATACACGTGCGAAATTGCGTAGTTACTTCGGTGTAGATGCTGCTCATATTGTTGTTGCAACGTTGAAAAAACTGGCAGATGAAGGCGAAGTTGATGCGCGTTTAGTGAAAGATGCGATTTCTAGCTTTGAATTGGACACAGACCGTCCAGTGGCTTGGTTGCCACAAACGCATCCTGAACTTCACGCTGTTGCCGATTACAAAGAGGAGAACTAAGCATGCAAATTACGACTCCTGATATTGGCGTAGACAAAGCAACGGTTGCTGAAATCTTAGTAAAAGTTGGCGATACCATTGCAGTTGATGAAAGTATTGTTTTATTAGAATCTGACAAAGCCTCTGTTGAAGTGCCAAGCACTTCGGCAGGGGTGGTGAAAAGTATTACTGTGACGGTTGGTGATGTGGTCACTGAAGGCGCAGTTTTAATTGAATTAGAAGCTGAGGGTGCTACGGCATCTGAAGCCATTGTAACAACGCAGCCTGAAGCTGTGGTTGCTGCTGTTCAATCAAATACAGCGCCAGTGCTTGAAGAAAAAGCCTCAACCCCTACTACGAACACAGCAATGATTGTTGAAGTACAAGTACCTGATATTGGCGTAGAAAAAGCTTTGGTCGCTGAGATTTTGGTACAAGTTGGCGATGAAATTGATGTTGAGCAAAGCATTGTTGTAGTTGAATCAGATAAAGCGACAGTTGAAGTACCAAGCTCAGTTTCAGGAACGGTTGTCAGCATTGAAATTCATGAAGGCGACACCATAAAAGAAGGCGTGGTGCTGCTTAAAGTAAAAGTTGCGGGTACAGTTCAGGAAAAAGCACCAGTTGAAGCTGCAAAAGCAGCATCTGTAGAAACGGTTGCAACAAAAGTTGAGCCTGTAGCAGCAGTTGTTCCAGTCGCTAGCGGTAAAATTGAAATTACTGTACCTGATTTAGGTGTAGATAAGGCACTGGTTGCTGAAATTTTAGTGCAAGTGGGCGATACTGTTGAAGCTGATCAAAGTATTATTGTAGTTGAATCAGATAAAGCGACGGTAGAAGTACCAAGCTCGACCGCGGGTGTGATCAAAGCGATTCATGTTGCATTGGGTCAAAGTGTTAGCCAAGGCGTGGCTTTGGTGACGATTGAGGCTGAAGGTCAAGCTCCTGCACCTGTTGCGAAGGTCGAAACACCAAAAGCTACAGCTCCTATTCAAGCCGCAGCTAAAGTACAACAATCTGCACCTGTAGTTGCTACTATAAATGGCGTGGATAAGTTAACGAAAGAGCAAAGTGCTGCTAATTCTAAAGTTTATGCAGGCCCTGCCGTGCGTAAACTGGCGCGTGAATTGGGTGTTGTTCTGGCAGATGTTACAGCATCTGGTCCACATGCGCGTTTGATGAAGCAAGACTTGGTTGCTTATGTGAAAACACGTTTGACCACGCCTCAAGTTGCTCCTGTAGCTCAAGCTACTGCTCAAGTTTCGGGCTTGCCAAAATTACCTGATTTTAGTGCTTTTGGTGGGGCAGAAGAAAAAGCCATGACACGTTTGCAACAGGTTTCTGTTCCGCAATTGTCATTGAATAATTTTATTCCACAAGTTACACAGTTTGATTCGGCGGATATTACTGAACTTGAAGCATGGCGCGGTGAATTAAAAGATAACTTCAAGAAAGATGGTATTAGCTTGACGATTTTGGCTTTCATTGCCAAAGCGTTGGCGCATCTTTTAAAAGAAGAGCCTTATTTTACAGGTCATTTGGCTGATGATCAAAAATCAGTATTGCTACGTAATGAAATCCATATGGGGATTGCAGTGGCAACGCCTGATGGTTTGACCGTTCCTGTACTGCGTAATCCAGATCAAAAATCAATTAAGCAAATTGCGATTGAATTGGGTGAATTAAGCAAGAAAGCACGTGAGAAAAAGCTTTCTCCGAAAGACTTGCAGGGTGCAAACTTTACCATTACTAGTCTCGGTTCAATTGGTGGTACAGCATTTACACCATTGGTAAACTGGCCTCAAGTGGCAATTTTGGGTATTTCACCTGCGACCATACAACCGGTTTGGAATGGCGAAGGTTTTGACCCACGCTTAATGTTGCCGTTGTCATTGTCTTATGACCACCGTGTGATTAATGGTGCAGATGCTGCGCGTTTCACCCATAAATTGACCAAGCTTTTGGCTGATATTCGTACTTTGTTGCTCTAATTTTTTAGTATATAAATATTCACGGAAACTCTGCTTAGGCAGGGTTTTTTTATTGGGGAAAATTGGTGGGTTGTTGGTATTTCATGGACGAAAGGAAAATCTCGTTTGAAAAAACCTGCTGTGTCACTTACACTAGCACTACTTCATTGGGGAGTAGCCGCTTTTTACGCAATGTAAAAAGGTGATGGTCAACATAATTGTTCAACAGAACATGGTCATCATAGCAAAACACCAATTCAGCTTTTCAAAAGCTTTATTTTGTTGGCAAGACCTTTGATTTATTACTCTGCAGATTTTGGCTAGCAGGAGTGATAAGTCATCGGCAAATTTTGCTAGCCAGAGAAAGTTATTATGTATGAGTTCCTCATCTCGACCGCGATTGTTGCCCTTGCTGAAATGGGTGATAAAACCCAACTATTGGCATTATTACTCGCAGCACGATTCCGCAAACCGATTCCAATTTTACTGGCGATTTTACTCGCAACCTTATTAAATCATGGCATTTCAGCGCTTCTCGGTCAGTGGATTACTACTGTTGTTAGCCCAGATATATTACTTTGGCTTGTATCGCTTGGTTTTATTGCCATGGCACTGTGGATGCTGGTTCCAGACCAATTGGATGATGAAACTGACAGCATTAATCAATGGCAAAAATATGGCGTGTTTGGTGCGACCTTTGTACTGTTTTTTCTTGCAGAGATAGGCGATAAAACTCAAGTGGCAACCATAGCGCTCGCTGCACGTTTTGACAGTGTATTTTGGGTCATGTTGGGGACGACTGTTGGAATGATGATTGCCAATGCACCCGCAGTCTTTATTGGCGATAAGTTGGCAGATAAGTTGCCAATTTCACTGATTCATAAAATTGGTGCGACCATATTCTTGCTGATTGGTGTTTCAACTTTAGCACAACATTATTTCTTCTAAATCTGAGTCAGCCTAAGAAATCCTTGCATTTTTGTCGGGATTTTTTAGGCTTAAATGTGACACAATTTATTGATAAATTTAAAAATATTTAAACAGATGCTGGTTGTAAATTTATATAATTACATATATTTTGTAGGGGATTAAAAAAGGCAATTTTAAAACAATATTTGGGGGAGTAGCTTATGGCGTTTGATCGCACGACATCACAAGTGTTATTTGATAATGGCACGCATAAATGCATTAGCTTTACCAGTCTAGTCAAAGGTGAAGGTGTACAAGCGAACCAATTTCTAATTTTGGATAATGAACGTGCAGCGGTACTTGATCCAGGGGGGGATTTAACCTATGTCCCTCTGACCATGGAACTGAATAAATATACCCGTTTGACCAATCTTGACTATGTCATGGCATCTCATCAAGACCCCGATATTATTACTTCGATGCCACGTTGGTTAGTGTATACCGAAGCCAAAGTGGTGGCATCTAAACTTTGGGCACGTTTCTTACCACATTTGAACTCGGCATTTATGAGTGATCGCATGAAAGGTGGATGGCTGGAACGCTTAATTGAATTGCCAGATCATGGTGGGGTTATTCCTTTAGGGGAGTCACGAATCATAGTTATTCCTGCCCATTTTCTACACTCGGTCGGCAACTTCCAATTTTACGATCCGATTGCAAAAATCTTATTTTCAGGTGATATGGGTGCATCTATGGTGGATGATGCCAATAAGCCATTGGAAAGTTTTGCTTCGCACATTCCGAAAATGAAATCTTTTCATCAGCGCTATATGTGTTGCAATAAAATCATTCGTTTATGGGTGAAAATGGTACGTACGATGGATGTTGAGATGATCGTCCCGCAACATGGTATCCCCTTTATTGGCAAAGAGCAGGTCAATCAATTTCTGGATTGGATTGAAACTTTAGAGTGTGGTACAGATTTGATGGATGAGTCGGTTTTTACCTGTCCAACTTAATCAATGGCATAGGTTTTCCATCCTTGCACTGCATTTTAAAGCAGTGCTTTAAAACTTACTCGGGATGTTCTATACGGGAAACAAAAGGTCTTGCGCTGTGCTGCTTAAAAGATGACGATTATAGATAAAGTATATTGAGCGTAATTTTATAAAAAAATTGATGAATATTCAGCGATGTAAATTTATTTTACCTCGCTGTTTGAAATTAACATGAATAAAACTGTTTTTTTTGTTTATAATAGCGCACGGAAATTACCAGTGAGACTGTTATGTTGACCATCGTTCAAGAAGCGCTAACCTTCGATGATGTCTTATTACTCCCTGCCTACTCAACTGTCCTCCCAAAAGATGTCTCTTTAAAGACGCGCCTAACTCGTGGCATTAATTTGAATATCCCCCTTGTTTCAGCTGCAATGGATACTGTGACAGAGTCACGTATGGCAATTGCAATGGCACAAAACGGTGGTATCGGCATCCTGCATAAAAACATGGATATTTCTGCTCAAGCAGCTGAAGTACGCCGTGTGAAAAAATTTGAAGCAGGGATGGTGAAAGATCCGATCACTGTGACCCCAGAAACCACGGTTCGCGAACTCATTGTAATCACTCAAGCTAACAATATCAGCGGTGTGCCTGTTGTTAAAGATGGCAAAGTGGTGGGTATTGTGACGGGTCGTGATACACGTTTCGTGACCAATTTAGAACAACCTGTAAGTAACATCATGACTGGTCAAGACCGTCTGGTGACAGTTCGTGAAAATGAATCTAAAGAAAATATCCAAGCATTATTACAAAAAAACCGTATTGAAAAAGTATTGGTGGTTGGTGATCATAACGAGCTGAAAGGTTTAATTACGGTTACAGATTTCCGTAAAGCAGAACTCTATCCAAATAGCTGTAAAGATGATTTAGGTCGTTTACGTGTCGGTGCTGCAGTTGGTACTGGCATTGAAACGCCTGCACGTGTTGAAGCATTGGTTGAAGCGGGTGTAGATGCCATTGTGGTTGATACAGCGCATGGTCACTCTGCGGGTGTAATTGAACGTGTACGTTGGGTGAAAGCAAACTACCCACAAGTTCAAGTGATTGGCGGAAACATTGCGACTGGTGATGCTGCATTGGCTTTACTCGATGCTGGTGCAGATGCGGTTAAAGTCGGTATTGGCCCAGGTTCAATCTGTACCACACGTATTGTTGCTGGTATTGGTATGCCACAAATGTCTGCGATTGATAGCGTTGCCAATGCATTAAAAGAACAGATTCCTTTAATTGCTGACGGTGGTATTCGCTTCTCTGGCGATATCGCGAAAGCGATTGGTGCTGGTGCAAGTACCATTATGGTGGGTTCACTGATGGCAGGGACTGAAGAAGCGCCTGGTGAAGTTGAATTCTTCCAAGGTCGTTATTATAAAGCGTACCGTGGTATGGGTTCATTGGGTGCGATGGCAGGAGCAACCGGTTCTGCAGACCGTTATTTCCAAGATGCTAAAGCCGGTCAAGAAAAACTGGTACCAGAAGGGATTGAAGGTCGCGTGCCGTATAAAGGCCCTATGGGGAACATCGTGCATCAAATGATGGGTGGTTTACGTTCATCGATGGGTTATACCGGTTCTGCTGTGATTGAAGATCTTCGTCAAAATGCCAAGTTTGTCAAAATTACATCGGCAGGGATGTCTGAATCTCATGTCCATGATGTGACCATTACCAAAGAAGCGCCAAACTACCGTGTTGGTTGATTTTTAGTAATCCGTTTCAGGAAAAGCCGTCATTTATATGACGGCTTTTTTGATTTTGGTGTAAAGTAATTGTGGAAAAAAAATTGGATGATGAATTTCATCATAGATGTATAAGAAGTGAGTAAAAAAATGAGTTATTTTGGAACAGATGGTATTCGTGGGAAGTTTGGGGAACTTCCAATTACGCCTGAATTTGCACTTAAGCTGGGTTTTGCAGCAGGTAAAGTTTTAAAACAAATGAGTCAAAAGAAGAAACCGATTGTTGTTTTAGGCAAAGATACCCGTTTATCGGGTTATATTTTAGAAGCAGCATTACAGGCCGGTTTAAATGCTGCTGGTGTTTATGTCCATTTATTAGGGCCATTACCTACCCCTGCGATTGCACATTTAACCCGTGCTTTGCATGCCAGTTTAGGTATTGTGATTTCGGCTTCACATAACCCTTATTATGATAATGGGATTAAATTTTTCTCAAGCGAAGGCAAAAAACTGCCAGATGATGTTCAAGAAGCGATTAATCAAGAACTTGAAAAAGAATTAAAGATTGAAGATACCGCAAATTTGGGTAAAAGCGTTCGTGTCAAAGATGCCAATGGTCGTTACATTGAATTTTGTAAATCGTCATTTCCTTACAATTTCGATCTGAGCAATTTAAAAATTGTGGTGGACTGTGCCAATGGTGCGGCCTATAACGTAGGCCCTGCAGTATTTAAAGAATTAGGTGCCAAAATTATAGCACTCTATAATGAACCTGATGGCTTAAACATTAACGAACAGTGTGGCTCAACCCATCCTGAAAAACTGCAACAAGCAGTGCTTCAGCATCATGCAAATTTAGGTATTGCTTTTGATGGTGATGCTGACCGGGTGATTTTGGTCGATCAGCATGGTCAATTGGTCGATGGCGACAGCATTTTGTATATTCTTGCCACCCAAGCCAATCATAAACCAGCAGGGGTTGTCGGTACAGTGATGAGTAATATGGCGCTTGAATTGGCTTTAGAAAAAGCACAAGTCCCATTTGTTCGTGCTAGCGTGGGTGACCGTTATGTGCGACAAGCATTGGATGAAAAAGGTTGGGTTATTGGTGGTGAGCCATCAGGACATATTCTGACCTTAGATAAAAGCACCACTGGTGATGCGATTATTGCAGCTTTACAAGTGTTGACAGTGATGGTCGAACAGAAAAAAGCATTGCATGAATTGGTGGCGGACTTCCATTTATTGCCGAATGTCTTGGTCAATGTGCGTTTAGAGGTAATGTTTGACCCGTATGCTGTTCCTGCTTTGGTTACAGCGTTTGAAAAAGCAGAAGCACAGCTCAAAGGTCGTGGACGTTTATTAATTCGTAAATCAGGCACTGAGCCCGTAATTCGTGTCATGGTAGAAGGCAATGATCTTCAAGAAGTAACGGCTTTAGCTAATCATCTTGCAGATGCTGTCCGCGCCAATGCTGCTTAAGGGAAGCATATGAATGATGTGATTAAAGACTTAAGTGAACTGCGCTTAAGTTACCAAAAGGATGAATTACATGAAACTCAGGTGGATGAAAATCCACATATGCAGTTTTTAAATTGGTTTAATGCATCCTTAGAAGCCAAATTGCATGAACCCTATGCCATGTCTTTGGCAACGGCAAGTGCGCAAGGTCGTCCGCATGTACGTACTGTATTGTTACGTGGTGCAACACCTCAAGGTTATGACTTTTATAGTAATTATGATAGTCAAAAAGGTCTAGATTTAATGGCTAATCCGTATGCGGAATTGCTGTTTTATTGGCCTGAATTGGAACGTCAAATTCGTGTTAGTGGCAAGGTCGAAAAGATCTCTTTAGCAGAGTCGACGGACTATTATCATAAACGTCCACGTGATAGCCAAATTGCAGCACATATTAGTACGCCGCAAAGTGGTGTCATTGTGAGTCGTGAAGAGTTGCAAACACGTTTCCAAGCCTTGCAAGATCGGGTTGCAGAAAAAACTGCATTGGCTAAGCCAGAATTCTGGGGTGGCTATCGTTTAGTGCCCGATTATTATGAATTTTGGCAAGGTCGTCCAAACCGTTTACATGACCGTTTAAGTTATGAAAGAATCGACGGTCTATGGACATTACAACGACTCATGCCTTAAATGCCAAAAATACTGATTCAGCAACGCCCTTTGATTACACGCCCTGAAAACATTCAGGGCGTGTCACCATTTATTGCCCAAATTTTAGCGCGCCGTGGGGTGCAATCAGAACAAGAACTTGAGTTTAAACTGAAGCATTTACTTGCGCCCAATATGAAGGGTTTAGAGCAAGCTATTCAAATTATCGACCAAGCGATTGATGAAAATAAGAAAATTATTATTGTTGGTGACTATGATGCCGATGGTGCGACCAGTACCGCCTTGATGGTTTTAGCACTACGAGATATGGGTGCCAAGGTTGAATATTTGGTTCCTGATCGTTTTAAATATGGTTATGGTTTAACGCCAAAAATTGCAGATCTGGCTTTTAGGCGCTATCAGCCTGATCTGCTGATTACAGTCGATAACGGTATTTCCAGCCATGCTGGTGTTGAACAAGCGCATGCACATGGCATGCAAGTGATTATTACCGATCACCATCTGACTACCAAAGAAACACCCAAAGCTGAAGCGGTAGTGAATCCAAACCAATTGGGCTGTGAATTTCCAAGTAAGGCCTTGGCAGGGGTTGGAGTTGCATTTTATCTGTTGGCGCGACTGTCGAGTTATCGCAGTCAATTGGGTAAATCGACCAGTAAAGTGGCACAGTATTTAGACTTGGTGGCTTTGGGTACTTATGCGGATGTAGCAAGCTTAGATTATAACAACCGTATTTTGGTGGATGCGGGGGTGAAACGGATACAGCAAAATCAATGTCGTGCAGGAATCAGCGCACTTTTAGATATCGCAGGACGCGAGCCTGCTCAGCTTAAAGCCCAAGATTTAGGTTTTGTTTTGGGGCCTCGGGTGAATGCTGCAGGGCGCATGGAAACCATGGACATTGGCATTGAATGTCTATTGGCTCAGGATATGCCAAACGCTTATCCACTGGCACAGCAACTCAATGACTTAAATGTTGAGCGCCGCCAAGTCGAGATGCAAATGAAGCAACAGGCTTTAGCTGAACTGGAAAAATTACACTTAGATCAGCAGCATCTACCTGCAACATTGGTTATGTTTGATGAACACTGGCATCAGGGTGTGATTGGCATTGTCGCAGGCCGTTTGAAAGAACAGTTTCATCGTCCGAGTATTGTATTTGCAGCGGATGATGACGGGATTCATATCAAAGGTTCTGCTCGGTCGATAGACGGTGTTCATATTCGTGATGCCATCGAGATGATTGCAGAGCAACATCCACATTTGGTTAGTCACTTTGGTGGACATGCCGCAGCGGCAGGTTTAACCATTCAGAAAGCGCATTTTGAACCATTTAAACAGGCTTTTGAACAATTGATTTCGACCATGGATGAGTCACTGTTTCATGCCACTGTATGGACGGATGGTGAATTAGCAACGGAAAACTTTCAACTTGAAACGGTGAAGTTACTACAAAACTTAACCCCTTGGGGACAAAAATTTCCATCACCTATTTTTGAAGGTATATTTAAAGTTTTGGATTCTCGTTGGTTGAAAGAGAGCCATTTAAAACTGCGTTTGGCTTTAGACAATGGACAAGTTGTGGAAGCCATTGCTTTTAATGCCCGTGAGAAATTTGAATTTGATGCCATGCAAGATCGTGTCCGATTGGTCTATGAACTCGATCAAAATGAATTTAATGGCAAGGTCAGTTTGCAATTACGAGTCATATATTTAGAACATTAAAAAACCGCTCATTTGAGCGGTTTTTTAATAAATGGATATATTTTGTTTGATTAGAAACGGTATTTAGCAGCGACACCAAATGAGTTGTAGTCGTTGTTGCCGACTTCACCAAAACCAACACGACCTTCAAGGCTGACTTGTTGATTAAAGAATTTACGTGCATTAATCCCAAATTCGCTTTGATCACGTAGATCGTTATTGTAGTAGTCAGCACCAATGCTGAGTGTTTTATCAATGAAGTAATCTGCAGCGAGATTGTACTCGTCTAGATCACCAAATGCTGCACCAGCTTCTAAGTTAATGTCTTTACCATTACTCAATTGAGTCACATATTTGGCACGAAGAGTAGGATCTACGCCATCTTCATTGTCGTTGTCATAACCTTTTACACCCGCGGCAATTAATAAGCCTGGTGCAGGAAGATAACCGACTTCAGCTGCATAATATGTAGTGTCTGCATCAAATTTACCGAGCGGTGTACTCACTTCAACTTCATTTTGACTAATATCACCACTTACATAAAAGTCAGAATTTGGTACATAGAATTCAGCGCCAATACCATAAGTATTGTCATCTACATCACCACGGTCAGCAAATGTTGCATGTGCATTGACGTTGCTAGCACGGTCAAGGAATGCTGCCTCTGCAAGTGGGGCATTACGCGTTTGTACAGGGTTAAAGTAATACGTACCATTTACACCAAAAGCATTACCTGAACCACCATTATCAGGGTCAAGATAAGCTGCTGATGCACCTACTTCAGCTTGGTATGCATGAGCTGTACCTGTAAGAACAAGTGCTGAAAGTACAGCAGATGCGATAGCTAGTTTTTTCATGGATACTACCCCCTTAAATTCATGGTTAAAATTAATACATTTTTTGTTACAACTTTTAGTCTAAAGCAAAATAAACCGAGGTCAATCATTGCCGGGTTACAGAAATGTTGCAAACGTAATATCGTGTAAGTTTTCTATTTTAAAATATTGAAAATTAATAAATTATTTAAATGTTTTGTTTTATTAAAATTGTGGATATTTTGTGGATTTAATGGATTTTTCTATAAAAATTTAAGTATTTTGTAGCAAAATAATTTTTTTAAAATAAAAAGCACGCGCCTTTGAGCGTGCTTTTAGCTACGTTTTTACGGCATATTTTTAAGCTTAGAAACGATACGTTGCATTGATGTTAAATGCTTGAACATCATCACCAAAACCAACTGCACCACCGACTGAAAAATTAGAATTAATGAAATATTTAGAACGAATCGAGAAGAAATCAGCATCATCTTCGCCATTATCTTCAATGTTATACGCAGCACCAAGGCTAAAGGCATGATCGAAGTAATAGTCGACAGCAACAGTCACTGAATCTGTATCACCAAAAGTGCCATCGGCTTCTAGATTAATGAATTGACCTTGAGCTAAAGGGGCAACATATTTTGCACGTACAGCGAAACGGTTATCTTCTAAATCATGATCGCCTTGAAAACCATCAATACCTGCAGCGAGTAATAGGTTAGATAAAGGCATATAACCGACAAGCGCACGATAAGTCATCACGTCAGAATTTTCTGAGTAAGACTCACTGCCTAAAGGTGTTGTAAGCTTGAGTTTGTCTTCAACTTGACCAAAACCAATTTCACCATTTAAATAGAATTGTTCAACAAAATATTCTACTCCACCAGTAAGATGGTGTGCATTGAGCTCACCTGAAAAACGTCCATCTAAAACTTCAAGCTCTTTACTTTCCAAATAGTTATAAGAATATTGAGCATAGGCATTGCTATTATGGCCGAGGAAAGCAGCTTCATTTAATGGCGTATTTTTAGTCGAAACAGAGTCGAAATAGAAGGTGCCTTTTAGATCAAATTGTCCTTCACTGTCAGTAATATTGTCATCGTTATCAAAGTAGCTAAAGCCACCATCGACTTGAGCATTATAAGCAAAACTTGAAGAAGCAATTGCAGCAAGACCCAACGCTAATAAACTGCGTTTCATAAAACCCCCAAAAGGTTATTGTTGTAAAGAAATTGTAATAATGTTTAAAAAACATGCGTATTGTTCATAAAAAAGATATTTTGGTCAATCACTTATACAAAAATAATCCGTCTCAAATTCCGTGAATGCTATGTGATATAATTTGCGGCTATTTAAGCCTAGTATTCTGATTGAGAGTAATTCACGTGGAAATTAATCCTTATCTAAACCAATTAAAAGACTTAAACGACCGTGGTCAAACACTACGGGGGTATCTTTGACTACGATCTGAAAAAAGAGCGTTTAGAAGAAGTTCTCCGTGAATTGGAAGATCCAACTATTTGGAATGACCAAGCTCGTGCTCAAGCCATGGCCAAAGAAAAAGGCGAGCTTGAAAATGTACTGAATGTATTAGAAGGCTTATCGACTCAACTGGATGATGCACAAGCACTGCTTGATTTGGCGGTTGAAGCTGATGATGAAAGTTTGTTGGAAGATGTACAAGCTGAATTGACGACTGCTGAAGAAGAGTTGGCAAAACTTGAATTCCGCCGTATGTTCAGTAATCCAATGGATCCAAATCCATGCTACGTGGAAATTCAGGCCGGTTCTGGCGGTACAGAAGCGCAAGATTGGGCATCAATGCTACTACGTATGTACTTGCGTTGGATTGAACGTCATGGCTTTAAAGCCGAATTGATGGAAGAATCGGGCGGTGATGTGGCAGGGATTAAATCGGCAACGATTCGTGTTGAAGGCGAGTATGCCTATGGTTGGTTACGTACCGAATCGGGTGTACATCGTTTAGTGCGTAAATCACCTTTTGACTCGGGTAATCGTCGTCATACGTCATTCTCTGCGGTGTTTGTGTCGCCTGAAGTCGATGACAATATTGAGATTGATATCAATCCAGCTGATGTTCGTACCGATACTTACCGTGCATCAGGGGCGGGTGGTCAGCACATTAACAAAACTGACTCCGCGGTGCGTTTAACCCATGCGCCAACAGGTATCGTGGTGGCGTGTCAGAACCAGCGTTCACAACATGCCAACCGTGACCATGCGTGGAAACAGTTACGTGCAAAACTCTATGAACGTGAAATGCAAATCCGTAATGACGCGGCAAAAGTCTTAGAAGACTCTAAGTCTGATATTGGTTGGGGCAGTCAAATTCGTTCATACGTTTTAGATGATTCACGCATTAAAGACTTGCGTACCAGTGTGGAAAGTTCCAATACAGGTGCAGTACTGGATGGTGATTTGGATAAATTTATTGAAGCCAGTTTAAAACAAGGTCTCTAAGTTTATTCTTAAAACAGAGGCTAGTCCTCTGTTTTTTTAACTGTAAAATTGGGTTAAAAGTGTTGATCAACGGCATTGGTCGAACAATGTTAGAATAGGGTCAAGTTGTACAAAATTGAGCAAATTACAAAAATAATCTTTGTATCGAAAAATAACGATATTAATATCGTAAAAAATAGATATAATGATTTCTAGTAAGGTGCTGATCATGAACATGAGTGAAATGAGATGGACACAGAAGCGATTTATAAAGCCTTAGCTAACCCGATTAGACGTCAGATTCTGCAATGTTTAAAAGAACCTAAACGTTTTATTTCCTCTGAAGAATGTGGAAATGATTTTAGTCGCGGGGTGTGTGCAGGGCACATGGAAAAGATCGCGGATATTTCTCAATCGACCATGTCTAATCATTTATCGGTACTGCAACAAGCAGGGCTGATTCATGTGACGAAATATGGGCAATGGTCTTATTTTTCACGTAATGAAGCACTGATCAAAGAATTTTTACAACATTTACAGCATGCGCTTTAGGCTTCAATAAGTCCAAGCAAGCTGTAAGAGGATTGCTTGATGACAGATTTTTCAACACCGATTCAGTTTGGTGAACTTAAACTTAAAAACCGTGTCGTGATGGCACCCTTAACGCGTAGCCGTGCAACGACAGATCGTGTGCCTACAGCGATGATGGCTGAATATTATGCACAACGTGCAAGTGCTGGTCTGATCATTTCAGAAGCGACTGTTATTTCAGAAGCAGCCAATGGCTATGAAAAGACACCGGGTTTATTTACCGATGCTCAAGTCGCTGGTTGGAAATTGGTGACCGATGCAGTACATGCCAAAGATGGTCTGATCGTTGCACAATTATGGCATGTGGGGCGTGTTTCACATCCTGATTTATTAGGTGGTGAGACACCTGTTTCAGCAAGTCATGTGCAGCAAAAAGGTCAAGTCAGTTTATTACGTCCTAAACGTGACTATGTTGTGCCTCGTCCACTGGAAGTTGCTGAAATTCAAACGATTGTTGAGCAATATAAACAATCTGCTATTCGTGCTAAAGCGGCTGGTTTTGATGGAGTAGAATTGCATGCAGCCAATGGTTATTTGATTGACCAGTTCCTACAAACTTCGACCAATCAGCGTGAGGATAGCTATGGCGGTTCTGTTGAAAACCGTGCGCGTTTTTTACTTGAAGTAGTTGATGCTTTAATTGAAGTTTGGGGTGCAGGTCGTGTGGGTGTACATTTGGCACCGCGCGGCGATGAGCATGACATGGGCGATGTGAACCCTAAAGAAACCTTTGGTTATGTGTTGGAAGAATTGGGTCAACGTCACATCGCCTTCTTCTTTACCCGTGAATATATCGATGCTGCAAGTATTAGTCTTGATATAAAAGCGCGTTCAAATGGCGTGCCTTATATTGCCAATATGCGTTTAAGCCGTGAAGACGCCTTGGATTTATTGGCATCAGGTCAAGCCGAAGCGGTGTCTTTTGGTAAAGATTATATTTCTAATCCTGACTTGTATGAACGTTTAGTGGAAGATGAACCGCTGAATGAATTGAAGTTTGAAAACATGATTGGAACAGATGTAGCAGAAGGCTATATTGATTATCCATTCTTACAGAAGCAATTCGCTGAAGGCTAATTCATCGCTGTACACAGCAGAATAAATCATTTGGTAGGGCGGAATTCATTAACATATGAAGGCTGCTCTGTTATATTTTGCCGATTGAATATTATCTGAGGCAACTTGTTTGGCTACTCCTTTTTGGTATAACGCAGCATTATCAATCATCAAACCATTGTATCAATGGCGGATAAAAAAACGTGCGTTGAATATGGAGCAGTTGCAGCAAGAATGTCTTGAGCGTTTTGGTCCGTTTCAACCACCTAAAAACCGCAATGCAATGTGGTTTCATGTGGTTTCTGTCGGGGAAACCAATGCCGCACAACCGTTAATTGAACACTATTTAAAATTGGGTCATCCTGTTTTGGTGACCAATACTACCAAGACGGGTCAAGCGCGTGCTAAATCACTTTTTTTAAAAGCACCGTATGCGTCTTTGTTCCAAGCAGTATATTTGCCTGCCGATCAGAAACAATTAGTACGAGCATTCTATGAAAAATATCAGCCTAAATTGTTGGTTTTGGTTGAAACTGAAATCTGGCCCAATTTAATTGATCAAGCCAAACACTTTAACGTGCCTTGTTTATTGATCAATGCACGACTTTCGGAAAAATCAGTCAAAGGCTATGCCAAAGTACCAAGTTTAACCCAAGGTATGCTGAATGGATTAGACCGCCTGTTGGCGCAAGATCAAGCGACTTTAGAACGCTACCTAAATTTAGGTATGTCTACGAAGAAAAGTCAGGTCTTGGGCAGTATTAAGTTTGATATTCATGCTCCTGAAAGCTTCATACAGCAAGCTGAGCAATTAAAACAAGCGTGGAATTTAGCATCACGTAAAATCATCACCCTTGCCAGTACACATGCACCCGAAGAACAAAAATTACTGACTGCTTTAAAGCTTTATTTAAGCCAATCTCCAGAGCTGTTGGTCATTGTGGTGCCACGTCATCCCGAACGCTTTGATGAGGTCTTTCAAATAGCACAGGACTTAGAACTTACAACGCAGCGTCGTAGTTTAGGGCACAGTATTGCAGCGGATACTCAAGTCTATTTGGCTGATAGTATGGGCGAGATGTGGTTGTGGTATGCTTTAAGCCAAGTTTGTTTTGTTGGTGGTTCCTTGAGCGAACCGGGTGGTGGACATAATATTTTAGAGCCAATTGCGTTGAATGTAGCGACCATTTTAGGACCGAATTATTTTAATTTCCAAAGTATTGTCGATGAGTTTATTGCAGCGCATGGGGTTAAAGTGGGAGATAGTGCTGAACAGTTGGCAGCGTTAATGATGCACTATTTACAACAGCCTGAAGCTGCAAAAGAATTAAGTCAAAATGCGCAAATTATCATGGCGAAAAATACAGGCTCGTTAGCAAAGCATATTGCGGTGATTGATCAGTATCTTTAAAAGTCCTGTGTATCTGCGGCTGTGAAATTTTTAGAGTTTCTGTATCTTATGAATATTGTCCTTCTCGACCCACGCCAAACTGAATCTGAGTTTTGGTCAATTACATCGAAACGTCAGCTTGAACATTTAACACAACATGTGAATGTGCAAGTGGGTGACAGTCTAAAAGTCGGCATTCGAGAAGGGCAGCGTTACCTGACTGAAATTGTCGAAGTGACAGAACAAGCGGTTAAACTTAAACCTATTCAGATTGAACCTGTTCCAGCAAAGTTACCGGTCACTTTAATTTTAGCTATGCCGCGTCCGAAAGTGCTGCGCCGTTTAATGATGGACAGTGTGACTTTGGGGGTAGAAAAAATTATTCTTTTGCACAGTTATCGGGTGGATAAAAGCTATTGGCAAACACCATTTTTGCAACAATTAGATCAATATGTGACGCTCGGTTTGGAACAAGCAGGCGATACGGTTGCCCCGAAAATTGACATCTATAAACGCTTTAAGCCTTTTGTTGAAGATGTCTTACCCAGTTTAATTACAGCGGACAGACCTGCTTATGTGGCACATCCTTATGCAGAGAGCAAGATGCCGTTTGCCATTGAACATGCCTGTACGATTGTGATTGGACCAGAAGGTGGTTTTATTCCTTATGAGATTGATTTACTCACAAAAAACGGCTGCCAAGCGTTCAGCTTAGGCAACCGCATTATTCGTACTGAAACCGTCATTTCTTATGTGCTAGGTCGCTTATTTAGCGCGAGCTGATACATCGTCCTGTATGGCTGCATCACCACGATACACTTTGACTTCCTGTACTGGGTAAGGAATCGAAATGTTTTGTTCAGCGAAGGCTTGAATCACCTGTTCTTGAACGGTACTGATGGATGTCGATGTCGAGGTTTCCGTGGTATCGACCCACCAGCGCACATTCAGGTTAACCGAAAAATCGGCAAGTGCACTAACATTAACACTAAATGCTGGTTGGCTCAGGATGCTGACATCTTTATCGAGAATGGTCATGATAATATTTTTGGCTTTTTGAATATCATCTTCATAGCCAATACCGACCACAAATTCACAGCGACGACGCTGATAGGCTGTATTTACTGTGACTGGACTGGTATAGACCGTGGCATTTGGAATCACGATACGACGACCATCTGGTGAGCGTAAATAGGTGGCACGAATTTGAATATCTTCGACGGTGCCTTCCATACCTGACACAATAATGTCATCACCAATTTTGAACGGTTCGCCCAATAAAATCAGAATACCAGAAAGCAAATTTTGGAAGATGTCTTTGAATGCAAAACCAATCGCAACCGAACCAATCCCCAGTGCACTCATGAGCTGACCGGGTGTGAAACCTGGAATCGCAATCACCATGGCAATCAAGAAGCCAAAGAACATAATGGCAGAACTACCGACACGATTGAGGACCAAGACTAAATTTTGTCGAGTATAAGAGCGGTCTGCCAAGGTTTTGCGAACAAAGAATTTAAAGAGTCTTGCCAAGAGTAAAAAAATGCTAAAGACCACGATTGCAATAAATAAATAAGGCATACGCTCCCAAAATCCATCGACAAATTTATCAATGGTGGAATAGGCATCATTATATTTCGCGGTATGTGCGATCACAGTTTCTGCTGTTTTCTCAGTTGCTTCATGTAAAAGTTGAGAGGTACCTTGGGTGACTCCACTCAAGGTATTATTTTGTTCAGCCACAGGACTTCCGAATTTGGGTCGATTGTTGTGTATTTTGCCTGAAACTGACGAGGAATTTAACTTAAACTCAGTGGCTTTGCTGTAGTTTTGTGAAAAAGTGCTGAGTGCATGTTAAAAATATTCACTGCCTTTTTGAATCACTTGTCGCGGCACTTCTAATTCACCTGCACCGACCATATAAGACAGCATGCTACTAGAAGCCAAAAAGCTGAGTAACATCAGAATAATCATCAGCCACGCCAATATTTTTTCCCAAACGGGTGTTGCACGTGGCGGACCATAGCTGTTGATGCCTGCTGTGCCTGAACCGAACAGTAAATACAAGCCCAGCAAAATATTCAGCAATGGCAGCATAAACAATAAAACAAACCAGCCACTTCGGTTCATATCATGTAAACGACGCACAGTAATCACCATTAAAAAATAGAGATACAGCACTAAAATGATCACAAAGCCTAGCCCCGTGATTCCTGTTAATGTATTGATAAACTGATTGTCCATAGACAGGCTGTTTAGATTAAAAATCCCCATCGTTAGGCTTAAGGCAATCGTGGCAAAAAAGGTAATTAAATGGATAAAAGCATACCAACCGATCGAACTCAAACGACCAAAACGACCTTGCGGTGACAAAGGATTATCTGTATTTGTCAGTTGAGGTCTGGAAAAAAAAGGAGCTGATTCTTGTGAGTTCATACACTTTCCCGAGTAAGATTGAGCTAAGAAAATATTGTATTTTACAAAGTAGTCATTAGATCTTCTGGTTAAATTATAAGATTAAACGAACAGATCTGATACGAATAAGCCGATTATTTTTGTTGAATACGATGAAGTATCTATGTTTTAAATTGTATAAATAAGCTACGACCAAAGCATCATTGAAGTGCTTGAAAAATAACCGCCATACTGTGGGTATGCAATTAATAAAATCAATAACGTGGCATAGCATCTCGTGATGAGATGGATAAGATCAAGGAAGTAAATAATGAAAGAAATCTATCCTGTACCAGAAGAATTTAAAAAAACAGCTCGTCTTGTAGAATCTGAATATTTCGAGCGTTATCAGAAATCTATTGATCAGCCAAATGAGTTTTGGGCAGAACAAGCCAATAAGCTGGATTGGATTAAACCTTTTACTCAAGTCAAAAATACCAGTTTTAACCAAGACAACTTTAAAATCGAATGGTTTGCTGATGGGCAGCTGAATCTCAGTGCCAATTGTTTAGATCGACATTTAAAAGAACATCCACATAAACCTGCCATTATTTGGGAGGGCGATCATCCTTCACGGCATAAAATTATTTCTTTTAAAGAACTGCATGATGAAACCTGTCGTTTTGCCAATGTATTAAAAAAATATGGTGTAGGCAAAGGTGACCGTGTGGTGCTGTATATGCCAATGGTCTCTGAAGCGGCTATTGCAATGTTGGCTTGTGCCCGAATTGGGGCTGTACATTGTGTGGTTTTTGGCGGCTTTTCGCCAGATGCTTTGGCGAGTCGGATTGAAGACAGCCAAGCAAAAATTGTGATTACTGCCGATTCAGGTATGCGTGGTGGTAAGCCCATTCCATTGAAAGAAAATGTCGATGCTGCACTGCAAGTTCAGGGCACTGAATCGGTTCAGCAGGTGATTGTGGTACATCGCACAGGCAATCCGATTGAGTTAAAAGCAGGGCGAGACCTGTGGTATCACATGGAAATTATGTCGGTCAATGAAATTTGCCCAGCTGAGCCGATGAATGCAGAAGATCCATTATTTATTCTGTATACCTCTGGTTCAACGGGTAAACCGAAAGGGGTGTTACATACCACGGGTGGCTATCTGACGTATGTAAATTCAACCTTCCGTGAAGTGTTTGATTTAAAACAAGATGATGTGTTTTGGTGTACGGCTGATGTTGGCTGGATTACGGGGCATTCTTATGTACTGTATGGGCCATTGTCGAATGGTACCACCACAGTGATGTTTGAAGGGGTACCGCAATATCCAACGTGGGCACGTACTGGTCATATTGTCGATAAGCACAATGTCACCATCCTTTATACTGCACCGACAGCCATTCGTGCCATGATGCGTGAAGGTGATAGCTTTGTACGTGAAAGTGACCGGAGTAGTTTACGTTTGATTGGATCGGTTGGTGAGCCGATTAATCCAGAAGCATGGAACTGGTACTACACCGTGGTAGGGGAAAGTCGTTGTCCTGTTGTCGATACATGGTGGCAAACCGAAACAGGCGGTATTTTAATTTCCCCTTTACCGGGAGCCACGGATTTAAAACCGGGTTCTGCAACTCGTCCACTGTTTGGCATACAACCCGCCATTGTCGATGCGGAAGGTCATGAGCTGGAAGGTGAGGCCGAAGGTAACTTGGTGATTAAGGATTCTTGGCCGGGTCAAATGCGCACTATTTGGGGCGATCCTGAGCGATTTATTGAAGCCTATTTTTCGACTTATCCAGGTGTTTATTTCACTGGAGATGGTGCACGTCGTGACAAAGACGGTTACTACTGGATCACAGGACGCGTGGACGATGTGCTGAATGTTGCTGGGCATCGTTTAGGCACAGCAGAGGTTGAGAGTGCCTTGGTTGCCCATGAAGCTGTTGCAGAAGCAGCGGTGGTCGGTATGCCGCATGAAATTAAAGGACAAGGGATTTGTTCTTTTGTGACCTTGCAAGCAGGCACAGAGGAATCAGAAGAATTACGCAAAGAATTGGTCGATTGGGTGCGTAAAATTTTGGGGCCGATTGCCACACCAGATGCACTGCATTGGGCACCCGCTTTGCCAAAAACCCGTTCGGGTAAAATCATGCGCCGAATTTTAAGAAAAATTGCCGCCAATGAGTTGGATAGCTTGGGAGATACCTCAACACTGGCTGAGCCACAAGTGGTTGAAGCTTTAATCCTCACCGTGCACCCCAATAGATAAATTTTTTAGGGATACCGTCTGATTGCTCAGGCGGTATTTTTATTTGAGCTCTCAAATGAATGATCGGGGAACTTAAAATTTGAAGCGATTAGAAATTATCTTCTTTATGCTACTAATTCTGCTTATTTTATTTGCTATACAGTGGATGTTTCATGGTTTTCCCACAGGAAATTAGAATGCAATAAACATACATCATGAAGACTCTAGGGGAACCGAGTGAATCATTCAGATTGTTTCATTGTTGCTCTTTATTACGCTAAGTGGCGGCGTTGTTCTTGGTTTTGGCTTTAAGCTGTAATCTTTAAATTGGTAATATTTACCTTCAAAACTAAAATGATTTTCGGTCCAAACACCTTGTCAACAACGGATAAACTCCTCAGAACGTACATAGCGTTGGTTATGTTCAGGCCATTCTTCAGTAAGGGGATCGAACTCGCCACCAAACTACCGCTGACATTCGGAGCCAAATAAGCAAAAGCAATATTTTGATTTGGCTGCGTCATATCTGTGCCCTCTAGATAGGTTTTTATATTTATGCCACTTGAGGCTTGGGTACTTTTTTATGATGCAGGCGAGATTCCGCGGCATCTAAATTTGGCACTGCAGCAGAAGGTAAAACCTCATCTTGTTCAATTTGTTTATTGATCCCCAAATTTTGGTTTGCTAGTTGAGTTTTTTCTTTCACCACTTCTGCACGTTGACCTTTCGCTGGTGCCCATTCCAAAATAGGCAATGCACGTGCGACAGCCAATGTAATGCGGTCGCGCAAGAACTCACTGTGAATGGTATATTCAGGGGTAAAATCTTTATCTGTTGCATAGACACCGATAGGTAAAGTTTGTGCTTGGAAGAAGCTAAACAATGGACGTAATTGATGCTCCAGTACCAAAGCATGACGTTCACTACCACCAGATGCGGCTAAAAGAACAGGTACATCAACCAATGCTGTTTGTTCAACAAAGTCAAAAAAGTGCTTAAAAAGACCAGTAAAAGATGCACGGTAAACAGGAGTTCCTACAATTAGGGCATCGGCAGCTTCAACCGCAGCCAAGTCATCTTGTACCCGTTGTGGCAGTTGATTACGGTAAATAGCGCCACCCAGTAAATGACCAATTTCACTGAATTTAATAAAATGCACATGAATGGGGGTGGCTTCAGCTAATTCATTCAGAATCTCTTGTACCAAAGCTTCTGTTTTAGACGGGTGATTTAAGCCTCCCGATACAGCGACAATGTTAAGCGGTTTTTGTTGATTAAGAAGAGTCATGAACGTAGAGCCTAAGTTGAATCTCGGAATTGTGTTCATTTATCTACATTGCAGAAAATGCTGTAAAATAAAGAAAAAAAGATAGGTTATCTGTTTTTAAGATATAACTTTTTTTTAAATAATAGTGTTGTAAATAGCGATTTAATTATTTGAAAAGTAAAGTTATATTTAATTTGAATAAGTATTTTCATTAGATGAATAAAATTTATATCAAAATGTGATTAGATTTGATGATTCTTAGAAAAACTTTAAAAAAAGGAATTTTTTTATAAAATAATGGCATATCGAGTAAAAAAAGTGATTCCTGCATATCCTTAACGATGATTGTGTGGTTAGAATAGCCATCACTGTGCACAAGATCTTTCATGTCGCTTATGAACATTTTAATCGTTGATGATCATCCGTTATTTCGTCATGCTTTAATTCAAGCTGTTCGTTATAGCTTGCCACAAGCTCAAATTAATGAAACAGCTGCAGTAAATGAGCTTTATGCACGTTTAGATAACGGACCAGAACCAGATTTGGTTTTATTGGATCTTAATTTACCTGGGGCTTCGGGCTTTTCAGCCTTGGTCCATGTTCGTGCACAATATCCTTCGATTCCGATTATTGTGGTTTCTGCACACGAAGAAGTTTCAATTATTCAACGTGCGATTGCGCATGGTGCGATGGGTTATATCCCAAAATCAGCTCATCCAAGCCATATTGGTGAGGCAATTCGCCAAGTACTGGAAGGTGAAATTTGGTTACCACCGAATTTACCCACTAATTTGAATTTTGATCCACGTGCGGCAGATGAGACTGCGCTGGCAGAACGAATTCAATCGCTTACTCCACAACAATTTCGCGTCTTAATGATGGTTGCGGAAGGTTTGTTGAATAAACAGATTGCTTACGAGTTAGATGTTTCTGAAGCAACGATTAAAGCGCATGTCACGGCAATTTTCCGTAAATTGGGTGTACAAAATCGTACTCAAGCGGTCTTGGCCATTAGTGCTTTAAATATTGAAGAAAAGAAAATGTGATGTTCTGAGCACAGCATGAAATGGAAAAAGGCACTTCATTGAAGTGCCTTTTTTATGAGGATAAATTTTTTGCAATTTAAATAATAGATAGCTTGCATAAATCAAAAAAAGTTCAATATTCGGTTTTTAAAAATCAGCACTGCCTCATTTAATTACTAAAAATTATTCTTAACTTTGCTTTACGCACGACTTGTATTGATCAAAAAAACGGCTTATGAAAGAAGTCTAATGAAAATATTTAAACTAAATAACCCAGCTTTTTTTCGGTGTGAGGTCTGTGCAAAATAATGGATTGAGTGCGCATTGCAGATCATCAATCTGTTCTTGAGAAACATAGGATTTTTCTTTCAGGTATTCGGCGACGCTATCATCGCGTAGGCTTAAAAAGGCAGCATCATAGACACCTAAGTCGACAAATAAAGCAGCCGTTTCTAAGCTGTTAAAATGGTCTAGGTAAATGTCATTGCCATATATGAGAAAAATATGATCTTCACGATTATGTGTGTTTACAGCCAAGTGCTGAGCCAATTCTAAAGGCGATGTTTTAATAAATAACAGATCTGATAGCTCGTCAAATTGCATGGTATCTAATCGATTTTCATCGGTTTTGACCTTGCCTAGCCATGCTTTAAAGACCAGCACGGCACCGCCACGTAATAACATGCTCCAAATTTGATGGCGTACAGCAGCACTTAAGCCATTGGATTCAGCTTCTAAAGATTGAATCAGTTTATCTTCTTGTTCAGCCAGTCGTTCAAATAGACCTAAGCCTTGCGGTTTATGTGCTGCAGGTGTGAATACATCAAAATTTAAATCGGAAAATACTTGTAATGCAAGTGGCACAGCACTTTGATACAAGGTGTTTAAAGCTTGAATATGGGTATCATTCAATTTGCTGTTCTTGAACAGTTTATCCCATTGAATCTCAGGCAATAGGGCATTGGCACCATATTGACGGTAAAATTGTTGCGATTGATCTAAATCGTGGTTTCCAACTTTCGAAATGTTCATCTTCAAATTCCTGTAATTTTGTCTGATGATCAGTTTCTAGTAGCTAGCATTTTTGATGTGCTTATCACGAGATAAAACTGATCTTTTCTTAGCTTTATATATGGGGGAGTAAGGGGGTGAACGGAATACGACTAAAGTTCTAGAACGGACTTTCTTGAATAAAAAAATGTTTAAAAACATGTTATTGAAAAATTGTAACTAAGTGTACAGGTGTTCACTTAAATTTTGATCTTCTTTGCCATAGAAAATATGAAGTTGAAATTTTTGGTCAATCGAGTAGCGTTTAAAATGTGATTTTTTGAGCAGTTTTGCCTAAACAGAAAAATAAATTGCCAGTGTAGGTGATAAAAAATGTATTTGTGTATTCAAACGTCCATTTCATCAATTTGAAATGGACGTTTGGTTCTGCCGTTTAGAATTAAGAATTGGAAATTTTTAAGCCAGAGAGCCATGAACGTAGTGATGCAGGTTTTAATGGTTTTTTTAGCAATACAATATTGAGCTCTTTTAAATGTTGCGGTAGTTCAGGATCAGAATCTGCAGTAATCAGTGCTACAGGAACTTGTTCTTGACGATTTTCCAAAATGAAATCTAAACCAATTTTATGGTTATTCAAATGTTGATCGACTAACCACACTTGAATATTTTCTTGCTGAATAAGGGTTAAAGCTTGCTCAGGTTCAGTCGCTTTGAAGACTTGATAGCCCCATTTTGTTAGTAGGGTAGACATACCATCTAAAATAATTTCATCATTATCTAAGCATAAAATTTTATAGGCTTTGCTTTTCAGCGGAATAGCTTGTGTTGGGGTTGTTACCACTTGAGGTGCTTCTACAAGGGGCACCTCAATCATGAAGCAAGAACCTTTGCCATATTCAGAATAAACATGCATAGGGTAGTCCAACATGCTGGTCATCCGTTGCACAATGGCTAAGCCAAGCCCCAGACCTTGTTCACCCCAAGGTGAAGTGTGCCCACAGCGTTCAAACTCTTGGAATAACTTAATGCGTTGTTCTTCAGCAATCCCTGGCCCTGTATCCCAAACACCAATGCGAATATGCTGCGGTTTTTCCGCAGAACGCAGCACCCCAACAATCACCCGACCTTTGGCGGTATAACGTAAGGCATTACTGACGAAATTTTGAATAATGCGGCGAATCCATTGTGGATCGGTATCAATCCAGAACGGTACATCATGTACACTAAATTGAATGTTACGTTGTGCTGCAATGGACTTAAATTGTAGTTCTAAATCACTGAGTAAGTCATGCAGTGGATAAGGCTGACGTTTCGGCTGAATCGTACCACCTTCTAAACGCGCAATATCCAATAATGCCGATAACATACTTTCAGCACCATGTAAGGCGCGGTCGAGTTGTTGCAGGGTTTTACGGTCTTCATCCGACTGTACACTTTGCTCTAAAGCTGTACTAAATAAACGCGCGGCATGCATCGGTTGCAATAAGTCATGGCTTGCTGCTGCAATAAAACGGCTTTTTGACATATTGGCGCGGTCAGCTTGTTCGCGTGCTAATTGTTGTTCAGAAAGGGCATTGGCAAGCTGTTGGGTACGATCCTGTACACGTCCTTCAAGTACGGCTTCATTTTCACGGAAAGCGGTAATATCGGCAAAGGTCGTAACAAAACCACCACCTTCAATGGGATTACCCCGCATTTGAATGACACGACCATCTTTACGAATGCGTTCAAATTCATGCGCACTTCCCATTGCCATCCAATGAATCCGTTTGCGCACATGCTCTTCCACTGAACCAGGGCCACATTCGCCACGTTCTGCGTTATAGCGAATTAAATCGGCAATGGGGCAACCGACATAGACAATGTCTTTTGGATAATCGAACAGCTTAAGATATTGATTATTCCATGCCACCAAGCACATATTTTCATCCACCACACTCACCCCTTGGGTCATGTGGTCAATCATGGTCATAATTAGATTTTGGTTAAAACGCTGCCATTGCGAGGCTTGGTCTAAGATATTCGCGACTTGACCCAAGGCTAAACCATTATTGACCATGGCTGTGGTGAGTAAGGTTCGCGCGGAAGCTGAACCAATGGTTCCAGCCAGATATTGTTCTGTGAAACGCCACCACATACCATTGGCACTGCTATTTTCATTCAATGCGACATTATTTTGCGTACAGAATTGTTGAAATGCTTGTGTGGCTGGTCCTTCACCAGTAATCCGTTTGGCCAAGGCAATTAAATCCCCCACTTTTAGACGCGCAACGTCATGATTGAGATAAGTAATGTCATTCGAACTAGTTGGTGTTGGTAAGGGCTTGGTTTCGTAATAGAAAAAGCTTTCCGCTTGAATTTGTTCAGCAATACTGGGACGGAAGATGCGCGAGACCCACACATATAACAGAATATTGAGACCTAAAGACCACACCACACCATGAGTCAATGGGGCAAAAGACTGAAAACCTAGCAAGGCTTCTGGACGTAACCAGTTCATCCCTAAAGGACCGAGGTTGAGGAACTGTTGGGTAAATTGGCTATATTCTGCAGGAAAGCTGCGCAGTACCGTCGGTAACAGCAAAGTGTATGACCACATGAAAAAGCCAGTAAGTAGACCAGCATATACCCCTTGTCTACTTCCGCCACGCCAATATAGTCCACCGATCAGAGCAGGGGAGAATTGGGCCACTGCACTAAATGCCAATAATCCAAAAACGGAGAGTTGGTCAATATCATTGAAGAAATGGAAGAACAGAAAACCCAATAACATCACTGCTAAAATACAGATGCGCCGGGTAAATTTCAGTACTAAAGGTAGGCGCTTGTCATGTCGTGAAAGTATGCTAGTACGCCATAATGCTGGCATAATCAGGTCATTACTGAGCATAATCGACAAGGCAACTGAAGACACTAACAGCATACCGGTAGAGGCAGAAAAACCACCCAAAAAGGCCAATAGGGTTAACCAGTCTTGGTTATAACTCAGCGGCAAGGAGAGCACAGCGACATCGGGAATTGCTAAAAAGTGCGGAGCAGCATGTAGTGCCCAACTGGCAATCGGAATAATGGCAATCGTTGTAAGAATCAGATAAACGGCAAACCAACGACGTGCCCCGCGAATATGTTTTTCATCGCGTAATTCAACCACGGCCACATGGAACTGGCGTGGTAAGCAAATCATAGCCAATGCCGCCAGCATGGTTTGTACCCAAAAAGTATCTGGCACACCAAAAAGCTGAACCTCTTTAAAGGTATCGGCGACATCACTGGAAATTTGCCCCAGATTATCTGGTGATTCAAAGACAAAAAATAAGGCAACACACAATAAAGCAAATAACTTAACAAAGGATTCAAAAGCCACAGCCAGCATTAAACCGCCATGTTGTTCGGTATTGGCAATTTGCCGTGTACCAAAAATCATGGCCAGAATAGCTAAAATACCAGTGAGAAAAAGGACCCCATTAGTGGTACTTTCTATGCCTGTATCCTGTTGTAAAATTACGGCAGCACTTAAGGCAATTGCTCTGAGCTGTAAAGCCAAATAGGGAATGATTGCAATGACTGCAAGAATGGTCACTAACGATGCCAATGAACCGCTTTTGCCATAACGCGCAGCGATAAAGTCGGCAATCGAGGAAATAGCATGGTGCTGACGGACTCGACCTAAACGTCGCCAAATATCATAACCCACCCCAACAAAGATCAGTGGACCAAGGTAAATCGGCAGAAAGATAATACCTTCACGAACAGCGGCACCAGTGGCACCATAAAATGTCCAAGATGAACAATACACCCCTAAAGTTAGACTAAAGAGCAGCATGCGACCACGCGTGCTTAACCGACTCGCGTGTTTTTCCCCAAAAAATGCACAGATAAAAAGTAATGCGATATAGAGGGCTAAAACCCCGATGATAAGCCAGCTATTCATATTGCCTACAGTATAAAACTATATCGTAATGATACCCTATCTGATAATCTGACCAACGTAATTGGTTAAAATTTAACGACCAAAGTATTAATTACAAGAACCTAATAAGATTGTTAAGTTAGACAACGTAATAATTCGAATTAAAAATAGTGCCCAAGGTTGGGTGCGAATAGGAGCATTGGTTATGGATGAGAGACAGGTAGAGCAAATTCTACAGAATCCAAAGTTTAAGGAAATGGTTGCGAAAAAAAGTCGTCTCAGTTGGACACTTACTGCAATTATGCTTTTTGTATACGTTGGTTTCATGCTACTCGTAGGTTATAACAAAGAATTCTTAATGAGTTCTTTTAGCGGTGGCGTGACCACTTGGGGTATACCACTTGGTTTAAGCATCATCGTATTGTCATTTTTACTTTGCGGTGTGTATTCCTATATTGCGAATAAGACCCTTGATCCATTGACAGCAGATGCAATGAGAGAAGTTCAAGCAATTGCCAATGAAAAAGGACAGCATTAAGATGAAATGGAATTCATTGAAGGCTCAAGCACTTGCAGCGTCAACGCTGCTCATGTCAGGTATGGCAATGGCAGGCCCAGATTTAGGCGAGGCTCAACAGCAAGCGACTAACTGGCATGCCATTATTATGTTTGTCATTTTTGTTGCTTTCACTTTGGTCATTACCAAATGGGCTGCAAAACAAACCACAAGTACTCAGGATTTTTATACCGCAGGTGGCGGTATTTCAGGTTTCCAAAATGGTTTGGCAATTGCCGGTGACTATATGTCGGCAGCGTCTTTCCTGGGTATTTCAGCACTGGTATTTAGCTCAGGTTTTGATGGTCTACTGTACTCACTTGGTTTCATGGTGGGTTGGCCAATTGTATTATTCTTGGTTGCAGAGCGTTTGCGTAACTTGGGTAAATACAATCTGTCTGATGTCGTATCTTTCCGCTTGGAAGAAAAACCTGTACGTACATTGGCAGCAATTAGCTCATTGGTTGTGGTTGCGTTCTATCTGATTGCTCAGATGGTGGGTGCGGGTCAGCTGATCAAATTACTCTTCGGTCTAAACTACAACATTGCTGTAGTAATCGTTGGTTTACTGATGATGGCTTACGTAATCTTCGGTGGCATGTTGGCAACGACTTGGGTACAGATCATCAAAGCGGTGATGTTACTGTCAGGTGCGACCTTCATGGCATTTATGGTGATGAAAGGTGTAGGTTTTAGCTTCACGGCAATGTTTGAACAATCGATTCAAATCTTCAGTAAAGTTCATGACATGAGCCTTGCGGACGCAGGCAACATCATGGGGCCTGGTAAGTTGGCGGCAAATCCAATTGATGCGATTTCATTGGGTCTTGCATTAATGTTTGGTACAGCAGGTCTGCCGCACATTTTAATGCGTTTCTTTACGGTAAAAGATGCCAAAGAAGCACGTAAATCAGTGGTTGTAGCAACAGGTTTCATTGGTTACTTCTATCTTTTAACGTTCATCATTGGTTTTGGTGCGATCCTTTACGTATCAAACAACCCGCAGTTCATTGATGTTGCTAAAATGGCTGTAACTGGTAAGTTAGAGCTTGTTGGTGGTAACAACATGGCGGCAGTTCACTTAAGTGATGCTGTTGGTGGTGACTTGTTCATGGGCTTCATCTCAGCAGTGGCATTTGCAACGATTCTTGCAGTCGTTGCTGGTTTGACACTGTCAGGTGCATCAGCAATTTCACATGACTTGTATGCAAACGTATTCAAGAAAGGTCAAACAACACCTGAATCTGAACTTCGTATGTCTAAAATTGCAACTTTAGGTTTAGCAATTTTTGCCATGATTTTGGGTATTTTGTTCGAGAAACAAAACGTTGCCTTCATGGTGGGTTTAGCATTCTCGGTAGCAGCTTGTGCCAACTTCCCAATACTTGTACTTTCAATGTTCTGGAAAGGTTTAACCACACGTGGTGCGGTCATTGGCGGTCTCGCTGGTTTAGTAACAGCAGTGACGTTGATTGTTCTAGCGAAAGCAGTTTGGGTAGATACATTGGGTATTTCTGATACAGCAGTGAACCCATTTAATGGTCCTGCAATTTTCGCAATGCCATTGTCATTCTTCTGCTGTTGGTTGTTTTCTGTGACTGATAACTCACCACGCGCACAAGCAGAGCGTAAAGCGTTTGATGCGCAATATGTACGCTCTCAAACGGGTATTGGTATTTCTGGTGCATCTGATCACTAAGACTTAAAATAGAAGTAATAAAAAAGTCCCTAAGGGGACTTTTTTATGCTCTGGATATTTAAAGTGGATTGATGTTTAAAATACTATTGTCCTGATTCAGTAGGCTAATTTGAGTTCAAATTGGATTTTATTTTTGATCACATCAACGCTTTTGTGCAGACGGATCTCTTCGGTGATTTTCAGACCGTGATTTACAGACCAACGGATCGCTCGTATTTTGTGCTCAATTCATGCTAAGTTGATCAGATTTAAAAAGAAAGAAAATACCGAAATAAACAAAAACAAACTGAAGTATCTTGGAGGTGTAAATGCAGGCGTTTATTGATGTTTGGAAGATCTTTCGCTTATTGCCTTCAGCTTGGCTAATTTTATTGCAATTTATTATTTTAATTTTATCCATTACCGTCAATTACAGTCTGACTTATCGGACTTTGACTTGGATCTTAGGCGTATTGGTTTTACTGGTGATTGCTAAAGTCATTCGACAAACCCCGATGTTTACCATTTTAGGACTTGGTTTTGTCGGTGGGGCGGTGCTTTTTTCTTTGCTGATGTTATTGGGCTTCAATCAGCCAATGATTCAAGTCATTGCGCATGGCTTCGAAGCCGCAGCTTATTTTAGTGCGGCCTATGGTTTATTACGTTATATGTTTGAAGATAACTATTTAACCCGAGATGAGATGTTCGCTGCGGGTGCCGTATTTACACTGCTGGCTTGGGGGTTTGCATTTTTATATAGTATTTGCCAGATTTTAGTACCCGATAGTTTTCAAAACCCCAATATGAGCGGTGTACAGACGTGGCTGAATTTATTATTTTTAAGTTTTAGTTTGCAATCGGCGACTGGATTATCGGACTTAATACCGATGAGCGCACCAGCACGAGTCTTAGCAATGCTGCAAATGTTCTGTGGTGTCATGTATTTAGCGCTTATCGTCTCAAGGCTGATTTCCTTGCAATACATCGCTCATTTGCCTAACCGAGATAAGTCTAATAAAGAATAATTGGTTTAAATGATGTTACATGAATGTAACTGCTTTATTTCTATGGTTAATTTATGATGCCTTTGAGTTTTTATTTACATCTACTGAACTCGTCTTTTATTTATCTTCGATAAATGCTCTATTTGACCTTTAGGTCTGTCACATTCATTTAAAAATAAATGGGGGATATATGCCTTCCAAAAATCCATCTTGGTTTTCTAATGTTAATCCAAATGTTTTTTTAAGTACGGTCGCTATAATTGTTATTTTTCTTGCAATTGTTGTTCTAGCACCCGATTCATTTGATCTGCTAACAAAGCAACTCAATCAGTGGGTCACAGACTCTTTTAGCTGGTTTTATGTCTTATCTGTTGCGATATTTCTTATTTTACTGATTTATATCGCATTGTCAGATATGGGTAAAATTAAGCTAGGCCCAGATCATAGCCAACCTAGCTACAGCAATGGCTCATGGTTCGCCATGTTATTTACCGCAGGCATGGGGATTGGCCTTATGTTCTTTGGTGTGGCTGAACCAGTGATGCATTATGTTTCTCCTCCAACAGGGGGTGGGGAAACGATTCAATCAGCTCAAACCGCCATGCGCGTGACGTTTTTCCATTGGGGACTACATGCATGGGCAATTTATACCGTGGTTGGTTTATCACTGGCTTATTTTGCTTATCGGCATAATCTTCCACTGAAAATTCGTTCATCTTTATATCCCATTATTGGAAAAAAGATTTATGGCCCTCTAGGGGATGCGGTTGATACCTTTGCCACGATTGGTACGGTTTTTGGTGTTGCAACCACATTGGGTTTTGGTGTTACTCAAATCAATTCAGGGCTGAATTATCTATTTGGCATTGAGCAAGCACCCAGTACTCAAGTGATATTGATTATTGTGGTGAGCGCCATGGCTTCTATGTCAGTATTTCTAGGATTAGATAAAGGAATTAAGCGACTCTCTGAACTTAATTTAGGCCTTGCCCTGATTCTATTAGTATTTGTATTTTTTGCCAGTTCTTCAATTTATTTACTACAAACGACCATTCAAAATACAGGTCAATACATTTCCAATCTATTTACCATGACCTTTAATTTATATGCCTATCAACCGAATGGTTGGATTGGTGGATGGACGATTATGTATTGGGCATGGTGGATTTCATGGTCGCCATTTGTAGGAATGTTTATTGCTCGTGTCTCCAAAGGCCGTACTATTCGTGAATTTATTGTGGGTGTCTTGCTCATACCGACAGGCTTTACCCTGATTTGGATGGGCTTTATGGGAAATGCTGCGTTATATAGCATTTTACATGAGGCAAATCATCCTTTGGTTTTAGCGGTACAACGGGATTCGTCTGTCGCACTGTTTGAGTTTTTGCATAGTTTGCCTTTCTCAAGTGTAATGAGTTTGTTGGCAACCTTTTTGGTGATGCTATTTTTTGTGACATCAGCAGATTCAGGTGCTTTGGTTGCCGATTATTTAACTGCTAAATCTGAAAACTCTCCTACATGGCAAAGGCTATTTTGGACGGTACTTATGGCCGTTTTAGCAATTGTATTGTTACTTGTGGGGGGCTTAAGTGCATTGCAATCCGCAACCATGATGAGCGCATTACCCTTTACTTTTATTCTACTGTTTATCTGTTGGGGACTATTAAAAGCTTTACGTTTAGATGTGACTAAAATGAATGCCTTGCAAGAGGCGCGTATTACTCCGCGAGCGATTCAAAATCCACGCAGTTGGCAACAGCGGTTGGGCTTAATTATGCACTATCCGCATAGCCAGCAAGAGGTTCAAAAGTATATTGAATCTCAGGTATTTAATGCTTTTAAAAATGTTCAAAAAGAATTTCAGCGTCGTCAACTGGAAGTTGCAATTCAACCCATCGAAAATGGATTGGAATTAAGAGTTGATCATCGCAATGAAATTAATTTTGTCTACCAAGTAGTTGCACGAGAAACCGTTCCACCGAGCTTTATGGCAGAAATGATTTCGGATGAAGTGACGTATTATCAAGCAGAAGTCTTTTTAAGAGAAGGTGGTCAAAACTATGATGTGATGGACTGGACTTTAGATGATTTATTGCAAGATATTATTGATCAATACGAACGTCATTTGCATTTCTTAAGTTTAGTCAGAACAGCTGAATAAAAAGGTAAAAATAAAAAAGGACTCACATGGAGTCCTTTTTTTATTCAGTTTCTAAAATGAATTAGAAGCGGAATTTAGCGTTTACACCAACAGTTTGAGTGTCAAGCGCAAGTTGTTCTGCATTGGCATTTACATAAGATGCGCCAACAGCAACAGCTGGAGTGATGAAGTAATTTACGTTCGCACCCCAAGCTAAGTCTGGAGTACCAGAAAAACTAGATTCTGCGTAAGACGCGCCAACGCTTAATTTTGGTGTTACGAAAAGATCAGTTTTTAACTGGTAAGCTGTGTCTTCACCGTAGATGAGACCTGTCTCAAAACCAATTGCCATGTTAGTACCGTCAATTGCACCAACATATTTAGTACGTGCAGTGATAGCGTCTTGGTCACGACCAATTGTAGCTGTTTCAGCAACAGCTTTAGCAACGCCATTACCCATAACATTAAAGGCATCAACAGCAGCTTGGTCAGCAACGCTGGTATAACCCACAGCAACCAAGAAGTTAGGTACAACAACAGCACCAAGTTCTAAAGCATAACGGTCGCCGTTACCTTCAAGTACTGTAGATGCAGCATTTTTTGCATCTAGAAGCGTATGGCTATAAGAAGCACTTGCGTATACAGGTACGATCTTGGTTGGTACATAAGCTTCAGCTTTAACGCCGTAGTTGTGTGCAACAACATCAAGACCTTGTGAACCTAATTCGCCATAGTTATATGCTACAGAAACATTAGATGCTTGGTTTAAGAAAGCTGCTTCAGCCAATGGACCTTTAGCGGTATCAACATTTTTAAGGTAATAAGTACCCTGTAGTCCACCAGTAAAGTCTTTGTCATTTACTGTAGCATCGATGTACTCAGATTGACCTTGTACTTCGAATTGATATGCTTGAGCGCCGGTCATGGCTAATAATAAAGCAGTGGCTAAACCGAGTTTTTTCATAATAATTACCAGTTCTGTTAAAAATGGATTAAACAGTAGGCATTGTATTGTAACAAAACATTAAGTCAATGAACTAAAAAGACATTATTTTATTGAGTTTTTACTCTACATGTTGTAAGTGTTTAAAAAAACAAGCAAACAGAAGATTGCGTGTCAACGCTAAAAACTTTTTTCAGAACAAAAGAATATGTGTATTAACTGGACTGGTTTTTTTGCAAAACTGATGAAATAAAGATAATTTTCACAACGTTAAATTAGATTAATATTTTGTTTTTGATAGCTAAAAACAATTGATATTACTGGTTATAGCGTGATGCATTTATCATATTTTTAATGTAGTGTAAATTTTTGTAAGGAATTTGAGTTGTGAAATTCGTTCTTGCTTAAAAAATAAACGTGCTGGTCTTGATTTTGCGACATGTTTCACATTTTTACTTTGTTTTGCTGGCTAATTTGAAAACCGACTGTTTTTATAGGCTTTACTTATTTGGGTATTTTTTACATAATGGAGCGATCAAGTCATATTAGATTGAAATAATGTGATGGTGATTTGATTCTCCATAGAAAAGTTTTTGTTTTATATGCCCAACTTTCCCCAAAGTTGGGTTTTTTTTGTCACATTTTTTACACTTGTCTTCAAACTCAGCAAGACAATATTCAAATATAAACATGATTAATCAAATCGTGGGGTTGCTGTAGTTTTGCTTTTAGGTTTGTGAATGAATTGTTTATTGTTGGATTTAATATTCTAAGATTTATGAAAAAGATGAACCCTAGAACACTTTCACACCAATTGGGTGCTTATTTATTCGGTTTTAGAATTGTTGACTCATTTGAAAGAATAAAAAAACCAATTTTAAAGAAAACTGGTTTTTTAGCCAATAATTTCGAGAAGATCAAAAATTCTGTTGAGGAATGACTTTGATTTGCTCCAATACGGTGTATTGAGCATAGGTTTGTTACGTGTGTAAATATTTACTTGTTGTGCTCAATGATATTTTTTCAAAAATTACAATTATTTTGGGATTGTTCTCTGTTTTTATATAGGATTGAAAGCACGATATTAAAAAATATTTTGGTCATATAATGATGATGAAGCTCAGATTTTTTGGAATATTATTTATCGCGGTGGGTGTTGCATCTTGCAGTACCAGCAATTTAATTGCACAACCTGATTTACAAGCCAAAGCCCAAAATTTAATACCGAATAGCCGAAGTGCCGACATTCCAAAGCTGTTTGATGAAGCAGGGAAGCATGCTGTTTTTGTGACATTTGATGGTCAAAATTATCACAGTTATGGCAATGATCTACAACGTGCCAAGAATTCGTATATTCCAGCATCAACTTTTAAAATATTAAATGCTTTAATTGGTTTACAACATAAAAAAGTCACCAATACAGAAGTATTTAAATGGAATGGTGAAAAGCGTTCATTTCCAGCATGGGAAAAGGATATGACTTTGGCACAAGCCATGCAGCTTTCAGCAGTTCCTGTTTATCAACAACTTGCTCGACGTATTGGGCTCGATTTGATGCGTAAAGAAATTAAGAATGTTCAATATGGCAATCAAAAGATTGGTCAACAGTTTGATCGTTTTTGGCTTGATGGCCCATTAACGATAACGCCTGAACAAGAAGCGAAATTTGCCTATCAATTGGCAACCAAGCAACTTCCTTTTGATGCGACTGTGCAGCAACAAGTAAAGGACATGCTTTATATAGAGCGTCGGGGTGATGTAAAGCTGTATGCAAAAAGTGGTTGGGGTAGTCCTAAGTCGCAACCTCAAGTGGGTTGGTATACAGGTTGGGTAGAGCAACCGAATGGGAAAATCACCGCATTTTCTTTAAATATGCAAATGCAGGATGGTGATGATGTCGGTGAACGTAAGCAACTGACTTTAGATATCTTGGATAAGTTGGAATTATTCTTTTATCTTTATTAAAAGCAAAACTATAGAAATATGCATTTAAAATATTTGTGTCGTTATCGTTTCATTGACAGTTCTATGAGAAAAAGTAGATTAGTTTTTGTTTAAGATAAAAGTGAAAGGGAAAAATGTAGATAAAAAATGATAGTTTCCCTCTTCATCAACGTATAAATTTAATGATGGATTGAACCTTGATTATTCTTCATCGCTAAATTTGGATCTACAGGTTTTTGTACTCATGGTTTTAGCGGATTCATCCCAACATTGGGCATCTATAATTTTTCCTGCTTGGTAATTTAAAGTCGCTTCAGAGTTGCCGTTTTCATACCAAGATTTATACGTGCCATGACGTAAGCCATCTCTGTATGTTCCCAAGCGTTCTAGTTTGCCATTTCTGTACCATTGTTTAAGTTCACCAACCATTTTGCTATTTTCAAAGCGGACATAAGTCCAAGGTTCACCATTTTCATACCAGCGTTGTTTTATACCGTTTTGCAGACCATCTTTATAGCCCATTGAAAGAGCCAATTGACCATTAGGATGCCAAATACGGTATTCACCATTAGATATGCCATTGCTCACATTTGATTCTTGTTCTTTTAAACCATTGGCAAACCAGAAGTTGATTTTGCCGTTATATATACCGTCTGTATATTCAATAAGGCTACGTGGTTTTCCATTGGGATAAAAGCTTTCGAAAATTTCAGTTCCTTGCATGTTGTCTGGAAAATGAATCTGATGTTCGCATTCAACTTGTTGGGTCGAAGGTTTTTGTGTGGTGAGGTATTTTGAGGTGAGTGGGGTGTTATCTAGATAGGTATATTGCACATACCATGTTTTAGGGGATTCGCCATTTTGAATGACTGGAATACATTTAGGATGGTCTTTCCATGGGTTATCTTCTGCATCCATAGAGGATGTAAACACCACCATATTTTCATTGATATAGCCTTCGGCAAAGGTGTGAAGTGAACATAAGCTAATCATTATTGTTAAAAGTATTTTATTCATTGTTTTTGAATTTTCTTGAAAAGTAATTTATTGAAAATTTGGACAGCATTTGTTTTGATAGCGGTCACGATGATTTTTGTAATCTATATAATATGAATATTCAAGAAAAAAGAAAACGACTTCAAGAACGATTAGAGCATAACATTAAGCATGAGAATGTAGGCACAGCAATAGCGATTACAGGTTCATGGGGTGTAGGGAAGACTTATTTTTGGAATAAATTTTTAAAAGACGTAACAAATAAAGAAATAGAAGATAAAAACAATTTTTATTATGAAGCGAGTAAGGTGAATTATCAAAGCATTTTTGATTGTCGTAAATATGCATATATTTCGCTTTTTGGGATGGAAAATTTAAGTGATTTAAAAAATGCCATTTGTACGAAGTTAACTCTTAATCCTTATGCAAAAAAGGATAGTAATAAGTGGGAGTTTTCAACGCTTTTCAAAAACACAGTAGCTCAGTTTAGAGATATGAAAGTCTCTCAATATGGAGTAAGTGCTTCAGCAAAAATTTTAGAATCGTTACTTTTTCTTCAAGTTAAAGATGCAATTATTTGTTTTGATGACTTTGAACGGATGTCGAATAAGTTAGATATTAAAGATGTTATGGGTTTGGCGAACCAACTAAAATTAGAGAAAAATTGTCAGGTGATTTTGATTTTAGATGAAGACAAAGCTGAGGGTGAAAACAAAAGCAAATATGCTGAATATAAAGAAAAATTGATTGATGAAACTATCATTATTAATTCAGTTGAGCCATTAATTCGAGAGTTTTCTCAAGAAATGGATGATCAACTTATTAATTTAATGGTTGAATTCGCAGATAAGCTGGAAATTCATAATTTTAGATTTTTTCAGAAAGTGATTAAGTTATATAAAGACTTTAGAGAGAAATTGCCTGAAATAGTTACTTATTCAACCAAAAAAATAATTTTAATTAGGATTTTACAAGGATATTTTATTGAGGATTTTGGAGTAACCTATGGAATAAGTTGGGTTGATATGTCTATTGAAAAGACATTAGAGAGAGTCTTTTCGGACGAAGACCTTACTGGTATTTTAAAAAGACTTAAGGATGTTTCTTATGATTTTGTTGATGTAGATGACTATTGGTTTATTCAATTTAAGAATTGGTTTGAGCAAAGAGATAGTACAGATATATTAATGCTTTGTAAATTAGCTAATTCTGAGTTAATTTCTGAAAATAATAATCTTATAAAAGAACAGCTTGATATTTTAATGAATCAATGGCGAAATTTGGAAGTTGATTCAAGTTATTGCAATCATCTATTTCAAAAATCTTATGAATCAATAGCTTTTAATAATCTCGAAAGCTTGGATTTTCATTGTTTTTTGTTAAAAAAATTTGGTCGAAATGATTTATCTAAACAATTAAAGAGAGCTGTTTTTGCGTGGCTTATTAATGAATTGTACGCAGATTATGAGCATGTTTGGGATGAGGCTACAACATTTGGTTATAAAAAAGAAAACATATTTCATTGGTATATCAAGAGATGGAAATTAAATAATCCATCAGCAGGTTTCCCTTCTTTATTTGATATCTTAAAAGTATATGTTTTAGAGAAAAGTATAAAAAATAAGGCTGAATTAGTATTACAACATGCTACTCAACAAGATTGGGAAGATTTTATTTTTGTTCAATCATCAACTGATACTCTGTTAAGTAATCTAACTAAAGGAGAATTGATGACAAAAATCCTCAAGCAAAATATAGATAAAAATTTAACCCCATTAATAAAGCAAAATATCAAAGCAATTTTATTGACTAAACACAATGCGAGTACTGATCAATTTCAAAAGAAAAATATTGAATTTGTAGTAGAAAATTTTAAAAAGGAAGGGCTCTTATGAGCCCTTTCAAATTATTTCAACATCGTCTTTAAGAACTTCGCGGTATGTGAAACTTCACTTTGAGCAACTTCTTCAGGTGTACCTTCGGCAATAATCATACCGCCACCTGCACCACCTTCAGGTCCTAAATCAATCACCCAGTCGGCAGTTTTAATCACGTCCAGATTATGCTCAATCACCACAATGGTATTACCTTTATTACGTAGCTCATGCAGAATATCCAGTAGTTTTGCAATGTCATGGAAATGCAAACCTGTGGTCGGTTCATCTAATATATAAATGGTTTTACCTGTATCCCGTTTAGCCAGTTCACGTGCCAATTTCACCCGTTGTGCTTCACCACCCGAAAGCGTAGTCGCAGATTGACCTAAACGGATATAACCCAAACCAACCTGATGTAGCGTTTCTAAACGACGGTGAATCACAGGAATGGCATCAAAGAAATGCATCGCATCTTCAACGGTCATGCCGAGAACATCCGAAATGTTTTTGCCTTTATAGCCGACTTCCAAAGTTTCACGGTTATAACGGTCGCCATGACAGTTATCGCAAGGCACATACATGTCGGGTAAGAAATGCATCGCCACTTTAATCATACCGTCGCCTTCACAGGCTTCACAACGACCACCTTTCACGTTAAACGAGAAACGACCCGCAGCATAACCACGAGCTTTGGCTTCAGGCGTTTGTGCAAACAGTTCACGAATTGGGGTGAATAAACCTGTATAGGTTGCAGGATTCGAGCGCGGGGTACGTCCAATCGGACTTTGGTCAATATCGACGACTTTATCAAGGAATTGTAAGCCATCAATTGAATCAAACTTTTCAGCCGTGAGCGTGGTTGCACCATTGAGCTGGGTTGCTGCAAGCGGTAACAGGGTGCGGTTAATCAGGGTTGATTTACCTGAACCCGAAACGCCCGTGACGCACGTCATAATGCCTAAAGGAATGGTTAAATCGACATGTTGTAGGTTATGACCACAGGCACCCATCAACTTAATTTGTTCTTCAGGTTTTGGTGGTTGGGTACGAACTTCAGGAATCGCAATTTTTAGCTTGCCTGATAAATATTGTCCTGTCAGTGAGTTCGGGTTGGCCAAAATTTCTTCATAGGTTCCTTCGGCAATAATATGCCCACCATGGATACCTGCACCCGGCCCAATATCAATAATATGATCGGCAGCACGAATGGCATCTTCATCGTGCTCAACCACCAGTACGGTGTTACCTAAGTCGCGTAAGCGCACCAAAGTTTCCAGCAAACGATCGTTATCTCGTTGATGCAAACCAATTGATGGCTCATCCAGTACATACATGACACCCATGAGACCTGCGCCAATTTGCGAAGCCAAACGAATGCGCTGTGCTTCACCGCCTGACAGGGTTTCGGCAGAACGTGACAGGCTTAAATAATTCAAACCGACAGAGACCAAAAAGTGTAATCGCTCGCGAATTTCTTTAAAGATCTTATCGCCAATTTCACCTTTTGCACCTTCAAGATGTACATGTTGATAATACTGTTCAGCATCACCAATCGACATCTTGGTAATTTGGGCAATGGTCTTGTCTAAAATTTTAACATTACGTGAAATCTCGTTTAGACGTGAACCATCACAGGCATCGCAGGCTGCATTCGACAAGTATTGTGCTAAATCTTCACGTACATAATTCGATTCGGTTTCACGGTAACGACGCTCAAGGTGTGGCAAAATACCTTCAAAGGGTTGTACGCGTTTATGCGAGCGACCACGTTCATCGATATAACTGAGATTAACTTTGTCTTTGCCCGTACCATAAAGAAATTTCTTTTTGGTTTCGGCATCCAGTTCATTCCAAGGGGTATCTAAAGAGAAGCCAAAATGCGCTGCAACTTTTTCAATCATGCTGTAGTAATACGGACGCTGTCTGTCCCAACCCCGAATCGCACCTTGGCTAATCGAAACTTCATTGTTCGGAATCAGTTTGTCGGCGCTGAAATGACTACGCGTACCTAAACCATCACAAACAGGGCAGGCGCCAAAGGGGTTGTTGAACGAAAATAGACGCGGTTCGAGTTCTCCAACAGCACGTTCACATTCTGGGCAAGAGTGTTTTGCAGAGAATACGCGATCTGGATGTTCGGCATTCATCCATGACAAAATGACAATATCACCACCCAAACGTAACGCAGTCTCGAAACTTTCTGCAATACGGTTACCGAGGTCATCACGGACTTTAAAGCGATCGACCACCACTTCAATGGTATGTTTTTTCTTTTTATCCAGTTCGGGCGGTGGATCAATATCCATCACTTCGCCATCGACACGGGCACGGACAAAACCTTGACTTTGCAGTTGTTCAAATAAGTTGGTGTATTCACCTTTACGATCACGTACCACAGGGGCAAGCAGCATGAGAGCTGTGCCTTCTTCTAAGCTTTTGACTGCATCGACCATTTCTGAAACGGTTTGTGCCACCATCGGCAGATCATGTTCAGGGCAGTACGGTGTCCCAACACGGGCATAGAGTAAACGTAAATAGTCGTAAATTTCGGTGATGGTTCCCACAGTTGAACGTGGGTTGTGGCTGGTTGATTTCTGCTCAATGGCAATCGCGGGGCTTAAACCCTCAATAGAATCAACTTCAGGTTTTTCCATTTGCGAAAGGAATTGGCGCGCATAGGCAGACAGTGATTCCACATAACGACGCTGACCTTCGGCATATAAGGTATCAAAGGCAAGGGACGATTTGCCTGAGCCTGAGAGTCCCGTAATCACCACGAACTTGTCGCGTGGAATATCGAGTGACACATTTTTTAAGTTATGGGTACGTGCGCCTCGAATACGGATATGACTTTGGCTCATAAAACATCTCGGTAATGTGCAAATTGAAGGTTATATATGATAGCGCATGAAAAATGTTCAAGCTGTATTAAAAAGAATTTAAACGTCATTTTGTGTCGGACCGGTAAAGAATTTAAAATAAATAGATTGTAATGCTCTTACTTTGTACCTGTAAGTCAAAAACTTAAAAGTAAAAATTCAGTATATCGACAGATTCATCGTTAAAATACACAATATCGTCTGAAGAATAAAAAGGAAATCACATGATTGTTGCTCAGGTTCTGATTGCTATTATTGCAATTTTACATCTTTATTTTTTAATTTTAGAAATGTTCCTGTGGGATAAGCCTATAGGAATGAAAGCTTTTGGGAATACGGCTGAAAAGGCAAAACTGACCAAAGTTTTAGCGCAAAATCAGGGGTTATATAATGGCTTCTTAGCCGCAGGATTGATTTGGTCACTCTTTGCATCTGCACCATTTGCCATTCAGCTCGCTAACTTCTTTTTAGGCTGTGTTTTGGTTGCCGGTCTTTATGGTGCAATGACGGCAAGTAAAAAGATTCTTTATATTCAGGCGATGCCAGCTTTGATTGCTTTAATTGCGCTAAATATATTCTAGGTAGCGCGATTGGCATAAACTCAGTGGCTCAAAGTTTTTGTTGTTGGATCTGTGAATATGTGGGCTTTATTTTTGAAATGTATGTTAGGTGCCGCTGCGGTGCTGGTGATTTCGATATTTTCTAAAAGTAAGGCATTTTATATTGCAGGTCTGGTTCCACTTTTTCCGACTTTTGCCTTGATTGCGCATGTGATTGTGTCACAGCAACAGGGCGCAGAAGCTTTACGCAAAACCGCATTATTTGGTTTATGGTCTCTGATTCCATATGCAATTTATTTGTTGATGGTTTATATGCTGGCAACAAAAATGTCGATGTGGTCATGTCTAGGGATCGCTACAGTGTGCTGGATTGTGGCTGCGGCAGGATTGATTTATGGGTGGCAGATGTTTCAGCAATAAAAGAAAATCCCTCCCTCGAATTTTGCGCTATTTATGGCGTAAGAGGGAGGATTGATCATCAACGCATTCAGATCTGAGATAAAGTAGAGTTAAGCATCCAAGCCTAACCACTGTCTTTGATCATAAGCACTATCCCAGAATAACCATTCCAGTTTGGCAGCCGTGGTATAAGCGTGATGCATTTTCTCCAGAGTATCGGCATCACAACGTGCAGCGACTTTATCAATGGTAGTAATCACATTACGTACCGCTTGATGGAAGTCTTCACCTGAATAGGTATCAATCCATGCTTGATATGGATTATTCGCAATTGAATGGTTCACAATGTCTTTGCCTACTTCCGCATAAATCCAGAAACATGGCAGCAACGAAGCCAACACCACAGGGTAGCTTTCAGACCATGCCGTTGCAGTTAAGAACGATGTGTAATGATGGCAAGCCAAAGTGAGTGGCGTGGTTTCAAATTGCACTTTAGAAATATCAAATTCGTGCATAAAGCTATCATGTAGGCTGCGTTCAACCACAATAGCAATCTTAGCCGCTTCAGAAAATTGGATTACATCGTCAGCGTCAAAAGCTTTTGCAGCACAGACAGCAAGCGCACGACCGTAAGCCAGTAAATAATGTGCATCTTGAATGACATAATGGCTAAACACATCTTTGCTTAATGTGCCTTGAGCAAGCTCTTGGTTAAATGGCAGCGCTAAAGTTTGTTGATATAACACTAAATTTCGTTGCCATACATCTTGAGAAAAGCTCATGTCGTCATCCTAATGAAAAGAAGAATTTACAGATGACGGAGACTATAGCAAGAGTTATGATGTGAGGATATGAGACAAAATAAATAGTGTGTGGTTACTCTAAAAAATCATACGAAGAACTTTGGATTAATCTGAAAAAGTCGTCATAATTGTGCGCATAAAATCTTAAGCGCTCTTGTTAAGTTTTACCGAATTTAATTGATACAAATATTTTTCTATAGGTCGATCTATCATGATGAAACATTTTGGTTTCTCAATCATTTTTACGATCGTGTGTCTGGCTATTTCTGCATATTGGGGTTATACCCATGGTCCAGAAGCAGGTTTAAAGACCATGTTCACGGCATTGACCATTACTGCCATTTTAGCAGTGATGGAAGTGTCGCTTTCTTTCGATAATGCCGTGGTGAATGCTTCGGTACTACGTGGTTGGGATCATTTTTGGAAAATGATCTTTTTAACCGTCGGTATTGTGATTGCTGTATTTGGTATGCGTCTAGTCTTTCCGATTGTGATTGTTGCAGTCACTGCGGACATGGGTATGCTGGACGTTGTGAAAATGGCGATCAATGATCCTCTGCTTTATTCTGCAAAATTGATGGCACATCATGCTGAAATTGCAGCATTTGGTGGCTCATTCCTATTGTTGGTTTTCCTAAACTTCTTCTTTGATAGTGAAAAAGATACCCACTGGTTTAGATGGCTTGAAGCACGGTTATCTAATCTAGCCAATGTTCCTGCAATGTCAGTTTTCCTTTCATTGATTGGCTTATTGATCATGGCGGCAAATGTGGATGAAGCTGCGCGTTTAGTGGTGACCATGGCGGGTATTTGGGGCATTGTGGTTTACATCGGTGTGCAAGTGCTCAGTCACTTGTTAGGCGGTGAACCTGAAATTGATGAAGACGGTAATGCAGTCAGTCATGATGCAAGTGGTGCATCAACAGGTGTCATTAAAGCAGGTATTGGTGGTTTTATTTACCTTGAAGTCTTAGATGCATCGTTTAGTTTTGATGGTGTGATTGGTGCATTTGCTATTACTTCTGACGTGGTAATCATCATGCTCGGGCTAGCGATTGGTGCAATGTTTGTGCGTTCAATGACTATTTACTTGGTTGAAAAAGGTACCTTAGATGCCTATGTATTCCTTGAACATGGTGCGCATTATGCCATCGGTGCTTTGGCATTTATTATGTTGGCAAGTGGTGCAGGTTTACATATTCCTGAAGTGGTCACAGGTTTAATTGGCGTGGCATTTATTGTTTGGGCAATCTTTGCTTCTATTCAATATCGTAAGCGTCAAGAACAGATCGGTTAATCGTTGTTTAAGAAAAACGGTTACAATAAGGGCGCATGAAAATGCGCCTTTTTTTATGGTGGCTTATCTTTGAATAAAGCAGCATCTGTAATATGAATGTTGTAGGATAGTCGATCGAAATTAAACTCATAAAACCAAGCTTATTGATATGATGAATGCTTTAGAACGCCGTTCAACCTTTGCCTTAAGCAGTATTTTTGCTCTGCGTATGCTGGGCTTGTTTATGATTATTCCTGTGTTTTCCGTGGCAGGGCAGTCATATCAAGGTGCAACGCCTGCGCTGATTGGTTTAGCTGTCGGGGTGTATGGTTTAACCCAAGCCATTTTACAAATTCCATTTAGCTTACTTGCAGACCGTTTTAGCCGGAAGCCTTTGGTGGTTTTAGGCTTATTGTTGTTTGCGCTTGGTGGTGCGGTCGCGGCAATGTCTGAGAGCATTTATGGCGTGATTATTGGTCGTGCGATTGCAGGCGGTGGTGCTGTTTCTGCGGTGGTGATGGCATTGCTTGCCGATGTCACACGTGAGGAACAACGCAGTAAAGCCATGGCAGTTATGGGCATGAGTATTGGGGTATCCTTTATGGTCGCCTTCAGTCTTGGGCCTTGGTTAACCAGTTTGGTCGGTATTTCTGGACTGTTTTGGGTGACCACAATTATGGGTCTTGCCGCAATTTCAATGCTGTTCTTAGTGCCTAAAGTGACGCGTCATCATCGAAATTATCAGCAAGGCTATGTAACACAGTTAAAACAAGTCTTGAAAATGGGTGATTTAAACCGTCTGCATGTTTCAGTCTTTGCGCTGCATTTATTGCTCACAGCGATGTTCATTTACATGCCATCCCAATTGATCGAATTTGCGGATATTCCACTCTCTCGTCATGGTTTGGTGTATTTGCCTTTACTGGTGATCAGCCTGTTTTTTGCTTTTCCCAGTATTATTTTGGCGGAAAAATATCGCAAAATGCGCGGTATTTTCTTAACCGCGATTGGTGGGATTGTTTTAGGTTTATTGGTACTGATTTTCGGCTATCAATCGAAATATATCTTACTGTTAGGCCTCGCATTTTTCTTTATTGCTTTTAACGTTATGGAAGCATTATTGCCTTCTTGGTTGTCCAAATCTGCACCCATTCAATCCAAGGCAACAGCCATGGGCGTAAATGCCAGTAGTCAATTTTTAGGCGCATTTTTTGGCGGTATGATTGGCGGGCAACTGTTAATTTTAAACAATACGGCAATGGGTTGGGGGATTCTGACCGCGATTGCCGTGGTTTGGTTATTGATTAGCTTTGGTTTGGTTCAACCACGTTATTTGTCATCGTTAGTGATTCGTTTGCCTGAAAGCAAACAAACGGATGAATGGACTTCTCAACTTTTGGCAATTCGTGGTATTGAAGAAGTCGTGGTCATGCCCGATCAACAGGTTGCCTATATTAAAGTCGATAAACAGCAAATAGATGATGCTGCACGACAAGATTTAACGCACTTGTTAGGTAAAGAGGTAGCCATTTAAGCATAACTCTTATAAAGTAAAACATAGTAATAAATAGGAAGAATACGTCTGATGCGTGGTGTTAATAAAGTAATTTTAGTGGGTACTTTAGGCAAAGATCCTGAAACCAAAACTTTTCCAAATGGTGGTTCTCTTACTCAGTTCTCAATTGCAACGAGCGATTCGTGGACGGATAAAAGTACTGGTGAGCGTAAAGAACAAACAGAATGGCACCGTATTGTGTTACATAACCGCTTAGGTGAAATTGCGCAGCAGTATCTACGCAAAGGCTCTAAAGTTTATATTGAAGGTTCATTACGTACGCGTCAGTGGACAGACCAAAGTGGTCAAGAACGCTACACCACAGAAATTCGTGGTGAACAAATGCAAATGTTAGACAGTGGTAATCGTCAGCAAGGTGAGCAAAGCACGGGTGGTGATAACGCGAGTTATAATCAACCGCGTTTCAATAATAACCAAGGCGGCGCTAACTCGGGTTATAACAACAATAATAATAATAACCAAAGCGGTTATGGCAATAATCAAGGTGGTTTTAATAACAACCAGCAAAGTGGTTATGCCAATAATAACCCAGCAGGTTTCCAGCCTAAAGCACCTCAAGCAACACCTTCAGCGCCTGCGACTGCACCTGCTGATTTAGATGATGATCTTCCGTTTTAACTGATCTAAAAGCGGTTATGAATCATCCAAACCCTTTGTGAAAACAAAGGGTTTTTTTATGACTTGTAGATACTGTTATAAGCTATGAATAAATGGAATTAAAACACGCGGGAACTGTGCATATAGTCTTGAGTCACCTGATTTAGGCTATTTAAAATGAGTGTTTTATCTTGCGTTTGAAGGGCTGAATTCAATTGTTGCATATAGGTCAATAACTGGGTTTTGGCAGCATTGGAAAAATCAGCTGTTACGGCTTGATCTTCATAGAGCAACACATAATTTTTAGCAAAACCATAAATTAGAAAGAGGGCTGTTTGTTCTAGAGAAAGGTTAGCAGTTTTGATTTGCAGTTCGCAATTATTTTTGAGTTGTTTAAAGCTGTCAGAGCCAGAAGGAAGGGCTTGGAATTGTTCAAGAAGAGATTGAAACATCATTTTAATTGTCCACTCAAAAAGAAAATCTACAGAACAAGTGAGTATTGGTCAACCTAAAATTGAATTGAGTTTTACGATTATAAAAAGAGTAATGATAGAAATATCGAATCTATTTTTTCGATTACTTTCATTAAAAAGTACGGTTTTACCAATTATTAAAGTTTTTGTATTCTAGCTTCACAACATAAGCAATCCCAGAAACGAGCTAGAGGAATTTATCATGAGTTTAATTAATACTGAAATCAAACCATTCAATGCAACAGCGTATAAAAGTGGTGAATTCGTTGAAATCTCTGAAAAAGATTTTCAAGGTAAATGGTCAGTGGTATTTTTCTATCCTGCCGACTTTACTTTTGTTTGCCCAACAGAACTCGGTGATTTAGCCGATAACTATGCTGAATTCCAAAAAATGGGTGTAGAAATTTATTCTGTATCTACAGACACTCACTTTACCCATAAAGCTTGGCATGACAGCTCGGATGAAATTAAGAAAATCCAATATGCAATGCTTGGCGATCCAACTTGGACTTTGGCAAAAAACTTTGAAGTTCTGATTGAATCGGAAGGTTTGGCGGATCGTGGAACTTTCGTAATTGATCCAGATGGCAAGATCCAGATTGTTGAAATTAATACTGGGGGGATTGGTCGTGACGCTCAAGAGCTTCTACGTAAAGTGAAAGCAGCACAATATGTCCATACTCACCCTGGTGAAGTTTGCCCAGCAAAATGGAAAGAAGGCGATGCAACGCTTGCTCCTTCAATTGACTTGATTGGTAAAATTTAATCTTAAGTTAAGATCATCTTCCAAAAAATCCAGAACTTTTCTTCTGGATTTTTTGTATTTTTATCGTTCTAAAAATACAATGAAGTGTACTGCTGATCACTGTGGTTTAGATATTTAAAACGCATAAACTGACCTCAATATAATACTTAGAGATAGGAGTATTCAGATGAAAAAAATTATTGGTGTTTATCGCAACCAAAATATGCATTGGGTCGGAGATGGTTTTCCTGTAAAAAATCTATTCTCTTATGATCGTTTAGGTCAAGCGATTAGCCCATTCTTATTATTGGATTATGCTGCACCGTATCATTTTAATCCAACCACGGCACAACATGGTGTCGGGTCGCATCCACATCGTGGCTTTGAAACTGTGACCATTGCGTATCAAGGTGAAGTGTCACATAAAGACTCTAGTGGTGGTGGCGGTCAGATTAAAACGGGCGATGTGCAGTGGATGACCGCAGGTGCAGGTTTAATGCATGAAGAATTTCATTCTGAGGAATTCGCGAAAAGCGGTGGATTGTTTGAAATGGTACAGCTTTGGGTTAATTTACCTGCAGCAGACAAAATGACACCCCCAAGATATCAAGCGATTGAGGCACAAGATATTCCCGTGATTCAATTGGATGATAATGCAGGGCATATCCGTGTCATCGCAGGTCGCTATATAGCGGATCATGCTGAACATGCAGGTCCAGCTTCAACTTTTTCACCTGTGAATGTGTGGGATGGTGAATTGAAAGTACAACATCGCCATCATATTCAGGTCCCTGTTGATCACAATGTTTTGGTTGTGGTGCTGTCAGGTGAAATGCTCTTGAACGGAACGCAAAAGGTTCAGGACAGCTCGATTGTGTTGTTTGCTCAAGATGGTGAAGCAAATATTCAACTTGAAGCACTGCAAGATACTAAATTTTTGGTGTTAACGGGTTTACCACTGAATGAGCCAATTGAAGGCTATGGTCCTTTTGTTATGAATAGCAAAGAGGAAATCATGCAAGCATTTAATGATTTTAACAGTGGTAAGTTTGGTGAAATCGCCGTTACAGGCTGATGCTGACTTTCAAACAGTTGCTGTAAAAATAAACAAGCCCCTAAATTTTTAGGGGCTTGTTGCGGAATGTATTTTGTTATTTTTACAGCATTTACATTGTTATTTGCTATGCAAGTGTGATGCCGTTAGCCAGTGATTCTGCTAGATAGAATAAGCTGATTTTGAAGATTTGAAAAATAATCATTATCGATGTGGTTAATCTATACATATGATTTTATGGTAAATAATTAACAGTAATTAGGGGTGTTTAGATTTTTTTATAAGCGGTTTTCTGTACGAGTAAGTGTCAATATAGGATGGATATACATCATGATGATTTTTGTTAAAAAGATAGATTCTGGAATATTTTAATACCGCCTTTTAATCGCGCTTGGTTCATAATTTCAGTAATCTTATATGTAACTGACGGATAATAATTTTGGATATTGCAGTTATTGGTAGTGGCATGGCTGGGCTAGCTACCGCAAGAATTCTTAAAGATGCAGGGCATAGCATCACGATTTTTGAAGCATTGCCTGGACGTGGTATGGATAGCCATAGCATTGAATTCGAAGGTGGCTTAATTGATGCGCCATTGCGAGTAATGAATCCTCATTTGTGGCAAAACACCTTAAGTTTGGCAACTTATTTGGGGATCAAAACTTTCCCTGTTCGTACCTATATGGCGTGTAGCTGGTTATTTGAAGACCGTACTGAAACATGGTTAACCACTACACGTAGTCGCATTGGTAATTTTCCGATTATTAACAATCGTAAAGGGATTCAACAGTACGGTTGGCGTTTAGTCAAAGGTATGTTGCAACTTAAAACAGCCATCGCTAAATTTTTCAAATCAAAAGATCAAGAAATTACGCTGGCTGAATTCATCAATAACAATGATATAGAAGAGGTATTTTGGCATGGTGTGGTCATGCCAGTGCTGTATACCATTTGCACCTGTAGTTCTAAAACCATTGGTGAATGGCCGGCAAAACCATTATTGATTTTTTTACGTCAATTGACCGATGGCGATGCTTTATTGCGTATCCAAGGTGGTACACCTGCATTGGTGGACAAATTGATTGCAGGGATTGAAATTCATAAGGGTTCTACAATTACTCAAGTCAAAGAACAAGATAATGGCGTACTGGTTGAAAATGCTTTGGGTGAGCAATATGTTTTTGATCGGGTGATTGTGGCAACACCGACCAATAAAATTGAAAATTTCTTAAATGCTGAACAGTTTGCTGATGACATTACCTTGTTAAAAAAATTCAAATTTGAACAAGGTAAATTGGTGATTCATACCGATCAAGCTGTGATGCCGCCAAAGCGTAAAGATTGGGCGGTACTCAGTTATATGATGGATCGTAAGTTTACCCGCCAACAATTTACAGTGTGGTTGAATTCAGTCGAACCAAGTTTAGTGGGTAAAACAGCGGTGTTCCAAACATGGCAACCGGTGATTGACATTGATCCTAAAAAAATCATTTCAACCGTGACTTTAACCCGTGCTGTGGTCGACTCAGAAACAGTGGCTTTAAATAAAGAACTGCAAGTTCGCCATAAAGACGCAAACCGTAAAGTGTTTTATTGTGGTTCATGGTCTTGTGATGGTTTACCCCTTTTAGAGTCAGCCGTGACTTCAGCCATGCATATTGCAGAAATTTTTCATGCCCCATTGCCGTTTGTTGGATTAAAACCTAAAGTTGAGGTTGCTCCACAACTTGGCTACTAAAACACATGAAATGGCTTCAAGCGATTCGTCAGGATTTTTCACAACATAAATATGCGATTAATGCAAAACAGTTAGGAGATGACGCAGAGCTTGCTTGGAGCAATTTGGGTTATTGGGATGATGCAACGTCATCCTATCCCAAAGCTTGCCGTCAATTGGCTCATCAGTTGGCGCAAGCCGTGCAGTTAAAATCAACAGATAAACTCCTTGATATAGGTTGTGGGCAGGGCGCGAGTTTAGCTTTGTGGCAACAGCAATATCAGCTGCAATATATTGAAGCAGTGGAATTACAAGCCAATTGTGTGATTCAAATTCAAAAGCATCTGCCGCAACTGGTGGCAATTCACCAACACTCCTTTTTAAATTTAAAACAGATTCCATTCAAAGCCAGCTTTGATGTGGTGCTCTGTATAGATGCTGCGTATCACTCAAATTTAAATTCATTTCTAGCTTCGGTGGGGAATGTTTTAAATTCAAAGGGGAGGTTGGGTTTTCATTATTTAATTTTGTCTGAAAAATGGTTGGGTCTAACTACCCTACAAAAGCAAAAATATAAGTGGTTGTTAAAATCGGCTGATGTGAATTTGGATGATTTAATGACGGAATCCGCCTTGACACAAACCTTGCAGGATGATGATTTTAATGAGATTGAAATTGTTAATTTATCTAAAGCTGTTTTACATGGATTTTCACGTTATATTCAGCAATCGAAACCAACTCAGCTCGGTTTGGACGCTATTAAAATTCAGATGACAGCAAAGTTATGTCATAAATTGTATGTTGATGGTTTGGTGCAATATGTACAAATTAGTGCAAAAAAGAACGCACAGTAATGATGATGCTATTTTAATTTTTTAAAATGAACTTGCAAAAACAACAAAGCCCCACGATAAAGTGAGGCTAAGTATAACATGGTGCCGGCACACGGATTCGAACTGTGGACCTACTGATTACAAGTCAGTTGCTCTACCAACTGAGCTATGCCGGCGTTGTTGGGTGAATAATAGCGAATCTGGTTAAAAATGCAAGCCAAAAAGTGAACGATTGAATTGCCCACCTATTTTTAAGCATTAAAAAATAAACCTAAATCAGAAATCTTTTAATTTTATCAGAGGGATTTACGCCTTAAGATTTGATCGAGGTCTTGCGCACATTCTTCTAATGTTAAAGCCATATCAATTTGCATTTGTGGTTTTAGTTCATTAGCCAGTTTTCTCCATTGATCAATCAGTCGAATGGCTTTTTGAATTTTATGTTTGTTGATATCTTTTGCAAGAGTCGGGGTGTAGCCACCACGTTTAGCATTCTTGATTTGTTTGACATAATTATTGCTGGTATTCATATTTACTCCCGAATAGCAGTTTTCTATGTATTCAATGTGCTTCTATGATTCGACTTAAGCCTCTGTCATATAATTGTTATCATGGAAATATTGCAGCTTTATGATATTTTTTTGAGTTTTTATTGTCTCTTGCCATGATTGAGTCAATGCTTGAATTTATTTTAAAAGATGTGGACTGTTATTTTTTAATTTTCGATCAGCCGATCAATCTTTTTAAAATGATGAATGAAGAAAGTATCCGTAAATACTTTCTTCATTTGAGTTAAATCTTAATATTCCCAAAACATGCGCTGAATTTCTTTTGCATCTTTGGTTTTGGTGAGGGCAAGTGCCGCCAGTAGTTTGGCTTTTTGTGGATTTAAATCATGTGCAACGACCCAATTGTATTGATCATCTGGCTGTTCAGCATTTCTTAATACAAAACCTTGCGGCACACGAGATGAGCGAATAATTTGCACACCTTGTTTTTGTAGCTCATTTAAAGTGGGTACAATATTTTTTGCAACAGATCCATTACCCGTACCTGCATGAATAATGGCTTTCGCTCCTGCTTTTGCATATGCCGTATAGGCATCGGGAATCATATTGCCAGAACCATATACAATTTGAACCAAAGGCAAAGCATCGCCCTGAATATTTTCAATATTGAATTCAGAGCTATTATTAAAACGTTTTGCGACATTTCTAAACCAATAAGGTTTACCTTCGACGAGTGTACCCAACGCGCCCCACTGACTAGCAAAGCCATTGGTGTGAATATTAATAGTTTTGGTGACATCTCGTGCTGCAAAAATATCATCATTCATGAGCACAAAAACACCTTTGCCTTTTGCATTGTCGTTGGCTGCTAGAGCAACAGCACTATACAAATTTAAAGGGCCATCAGCAGATAATGCTGAAGGTGGACGCATTGAACCCACGACCACAATAGGTTTGTCGGTATGAACGGTTAAGTTTAAAAAGTAAGCGGTTTCTTCTAAGGTATCTGTACCATGCGTGATCACGACGCCATTTACATCTGGCTTTTTCACCAATTCATTGACTTTTCGTGCAATGGTTAGCAGCTCTTTGTCAGTTATGCTTTCGGATGCAACTTGAAGTGCTTGTACACCAGTGACATTGGCAAGGTTCTGAATTTGAGGAACAGCCTTGAGTAAATCATCAACAGGCACTTTGGCCGCAGTGTACGTTGCACTGTTGGTGGAACTGGCTCCTGCACCTGCAATTGTGCCACCTGTGGCAACCACCACGACATTATTTTTAGCAAAAACTGAAAAGGGTAATAGTAAACCGAGGCTTAAAGTGAGTGCCGTAAGTGTCTTTTTCATCATTTTTCCTTATAAAAAGTTCGGTACAATCCAAGCATTTTTTGTACCACTTATAACGTAATCTAAAGAAACTAGTTTTGCCTATACTAAATTTGAAATATGGATTTCGTAATCAGAAATATAAGACGAATCATTTTTATATTTGCTAAATGAGCGAGGAGGTAAGGATATCGAATGAATTATTTTATTGCGGATAAAACCGTCATGTTGATGGTATGAATGCTAATTTTTGCCAAAGACGTGACATAGATGTATCTAAGAGAGGAGATTAATAAAGGCTAAGGCACCTCTTAATTTTAATGTATATCCTCTTGTGTCATTGAATGCCTTCTTATCTTTAGATGACTTTAAAGGCTTTATCTTTGAATCGGTTAGTATGGGTCTTCCCAAAATATACCCCGATCGCAATATATGGAATATCATTGCTACAGATAACAAAAGGCTTAAACCCTTTGGATTTAAGCCTTTTGTTACTGCTTTGGAGTACAGTTCTTTACAATTTGGCGAGAGAGGGAATCACATTTCTATTTTAAATTATTGAAAACAATATAAAAAAAATGACAAATTTTAGTTTTACCCTCAGTTCACAAAGCTAGTATAAGCTTCATGTTTCGTAGCAAATATACGATTAAGTACAATGTGAACTTTTAATCTTGAAGATCAGGTTCCCATTTTCGATTTCGTATAATGCGTATTATCTAAATTTTCGGAAAACTTAAGTTTCAAAAAAGATTTTAAGCTTTTATGTGTCTAATAAGCATTTAATTCACGAGTATCTACAGATAATTTTACGCTTACGAAATTTATTTTTCAAAAATTTCTTTTAAATCTTTTGGCATACCTTGAGTAGATTTAAAAGCACCATGACTATCTCTCCATACCATTGATGGTGTTGAGAAAAACCCATATTTATCCATTAATCCCTGATTGAAATCAATTTTCTCTGCAATTTCTGTTGGAATCTTTTCTGCCTGTTTTAAGCTTTTTTTACCTTTATTTATATTCATATCTGTGAACACAGCTTCTGGATCTTTTGACATGAGTAAAGACGCAACTTGAGCACGGCTTTCTTCACGTATTACGCCAACTTGAATGTGACGTAGTTGTACTTTGCCAGCGTTGACCCATGGACGCGCTTGTTGCCAAAATTTATGACAGTACGGACAGTTTGGATCTGAAAAGACATACACAATACGTGGCGCATCTTTTTGACCATCTTGAATCCATGTCGATTTTTCTAAGGTTTTCCACACGTCATCTAGTACGGCATCTTTGGCATGTTCATTGATGGCATCAAGGGAGAGATTCGTTGCTTTGGCATTGTATAAGTCACCCACAATGTAATATTGCTCATCATTCGAAATAAATACGGTCGCAGGGTGTTGGTTGTTATGTCCCACCCAACCAGTCAGACCTGTTGGCGCAGGAATTTGTTTAACGAACTGAAACCCTTCTTGCTCAATATGTTTTTTGATATCTGTTTTGGCTGAAACGAAAGTTGCACTGCCTGCAAACACCATGGCAATGAGGATACGTTGTATCAATATATTCATAAAATTCACTATAAAATTACGGTTGTGTTGAGATCTTTTTTAAATATTGCTGCAACATTGCAGGTGTCAGTTCGCCCATATGACGTGCTATCAACTGGCCTTGTGCATTAAAAAATAAAGTGCTTGGTAATCCATGCATATTCATTTTTTGTGGCATTTCGCCAAATGGATCAAGCAGTACATATTTAAAATCAAGGCTATAACGTTTTAAATAGTCGTGTACCACGACCTGATTTTCTCCCTGATTCAGCATGATGAAATTCATCTCAGGGTGTTGATCATGTGCCCGTTGTAAAACAGGCATTTCGCGGTGGCAGGGTGGGCACCAACTTGCCCACATATTGACGATGGTCGGTTGTCCAATAAATTGCTTGAGTGAAATTTTTTCTGATGCTTCACTACTTTGAGTTAAGGAAGAAAAATTTAAATTGGGAAAATGTACTTCCTGTTTCAAACTGGTTTGAATCGCAATACCTATACTCAGTAGCACAGTAAAAATGAAAATAAACATGGCTCTAGATTTTCTAGATAAGCCTTTATTTTTCCAAAAGAACCATGCACTACCTGCGACAGTACCACCTATTAAATGAAAACCCTGATCCTGAATTTTGACGATGTCGATAGGGGAGGCGAAATACACATCCCAATGTAACAGTACGAAGGTGATACGTGCCCCGATTAAGCCAATCCAAAAACTGGTCCATAAAGAATCCCAGAAAACTTGGTTTGCCGGTTGATCCCACCGTTGTTTTTGACCAAGCACCTGACCAATGATTTTCACCATAATCATGGATACTAAAATAATGATCAGTGTCCAAGGCAATATAAATGGCCCAAGGTGTAAGGCTTCAGATGAAATCATTGCTCCTCCTTCATCTGAAGTTGCGCTAATCGTGAGATTAACTGGGTTGCACTAAATGTGCCTGTCAGTCGAAGTTCGCGCTGTTCTTGGTGTGAAGCATCCAACATGATCATGGTTGGGGGGCCAAGAATCTGCCATTCTTTTAACAAATCATTTTGGCTTGGATGGTAATGGGTGATATCAAGTTTAATCCTGACGATATTGCGCAGAGCATCTTGCACATCTTCACGAGGTAAAACTTCATGCTCAATGGGCTGACAGGCCACGCACCAGTCCGCATATACATCAATAATGACGGTTTGGCCAGCAGAGTGATTGAGTGCAGTACTTAGTTCATCCGCAGTGCTCACCCGTTGCCATGCCAAGGTTTGCTCTGCTTGGGTCACACTCATCTGGGTAATGGCTTGGTCGATATGCCAGATACCTCCAGAACCAATGACTAGACCAAGAACAATGATCATTGCTTTGGTGATGATTCGCGTTACATTTGGCAGGATTTTCAGCATGCAGTAGCCTGCAAGGAACAGTAAAGTGATACCGAACAAGCTGAAATACAACATACTTGGAACAAGAGGACGTACAAAATAAATAGCAAGAATCAACATGACAAAGCCAAAGCTAAACTTAAGACGATCCATCCATAAGCCTGGTTTAGGTAAATATTTTGATCCAAATACTGAGGCAATAAATATGGGTAAACCAATCCCTAAACCCAGTACAAATAAGTAGGTGGCTCCCATTAAAGGATGATTCAGCTGTGAAACAAATAATAAGGCTCCAGCAAGTGGCGCACTCATACATGGCCCAACAATTAATGCCGCGATCATGCCCATGAGTAGGGCACCGATTAAGGTGCCTCCTTTTTGTTTTTGTTGCCATTGATCAAGGCGATGTAACACGCCTTGTGGTAAGGACAACTGGAAGGCACCAAATAAATTAAACGCAAATACAATAAAGAGTAGGGCAAAGAAACCAATAAAAATAGGGCTTTGGAACCATCGCTGAAAGTTAGAACCCAGTTGTGAAACAGCTAATCCCATTCCTGCATAGACCATTGCCAAGCCAAAAACAAAAGCTCCTGCAATTAATGCAGCCCGATAACCACGATTACGCTGTACTAAAATACCCGATAAAATAGGAATTAAGGGCAGGGAACAAGGTAAAAATGCCAATAAAATCCCAAGCCCTAAAAATACCAACACGTTCAATATTAAGTTTTGATCGGATAGCAAATTAAAAAAGAATTGGTCATTATTCCACTGTAATTTGATTGAAGTCGTATTCTGCTCAGGCTGTGCCTCAGATGCGGATTGAGCGCTCACTTCATCTGATGATTGCACCATTATTTCATCTTGCGGCAAAGTACTTTGATTGACCTGTATTTGAGCTTCAGACGCTTCTTTGGTGTGATCATCTGCTAAATTTTCTGGTGCTAAAGCCACCTTTTTTTGTTGTGGTGTTTCAGTTTGTTCAGCGAGCGGGATTGGCGCCAAAGTCGAGGTTGCGATCACATTTAATAGTTTTGCTCTTTCGTCGAGTCTCTGTGCAGGCAATAATCCTTCTTCATTGCTTTGAATCGTTGTACGTTGTACGGGATAGCATAAACCGCTGTCTGCACAGCCTTGCCACTGAATATTCAGCTGCTGATTCGGCTGTACAGGAATATGTGTATTGACTTGACCATAATGAACTCGGGTCATCCCAAAGGTTGGGTCATCTTTGTCTTGTGGTGTGGGTAGACTGAGTTTGAGTGCTTTCTGATTGTGGCTCACTTTAATTTGATCATGATAAAGATAATAGCCATCGGCAATTTTCCATGTCAGTTCAGCACCATTTTGACTGGTTGAGACAGCCTGAAACTGAAAGGCTTGATCAGGTGAAAGAAAATCTGCGTGCGCTGTTTTTATCAAAACAGCGAGCGTGATAAAAAATATTTTCAGCAACCTTATCATCATCAATTTCAGTATCGTGTTTCATTTTAGGGACTCTATTATTCAAAAACTAAAATTAAGAGAGCATTAACAGCAACAATCGCTTATAAAATAAATGCACAACTCATAGGAATCCGTATGTTTGTCGTTTTAGTGGAAGATGATCCGTATATTGCACAAAGCATTTGTGCGGCTTTGAATTTTTTAAATATTTCTGTAGAGCATGTCAGTACAGCCAGTGCCGCAGATTATTTTATCCGTCATAGCGCCGTAGATCTGTGCTTACTTGATTTAGGATTGCCCGATCAGGACGGTTTGGACTTACTTAAAAAATGGCGACAAGATCAGATTCATACCCCCGTACTTGTACTGACTGCACGAATACAGACCCAGCAATGTATTGAAGCACTCAACTTAGGTGCAGATGATTATTTGACAAAACCCTTTGAACTGGATGAGCTGATTGCTCGTATTCATGCGCTCACACGTCGTCACCGTGGTTTTTCATCGAATGTTCTGCAGTTTGAAAATTTGAGTTTAAATCGTGACACCCAAGAAGTCTTTTATCAACATCAACCGGTTCAGCTATCAAGGCGTGAATACAGTTTGCTTGAGACGCTGATGAGCCATCCCAATCAAGTTCTGAAAAATGAGCAATTACTCGACAAACTGTATGGGTATCAAGACAGCATCGAAAGTAATGCGTTGAATGTACATATTTATCATTTAAGACAAAAATTACATGCCGATTTTATTCAGACCATTCGTGGAATTGGTTATATGTTTAAAGTGCCCGAGTCAGAATAGATGCGAAGTTATAGTTTGAAATGGCGTTTGGTCACCAGTTTATTGCTGGTCTTTCTTTGTCTATGGAGTATTGTATTTGTTTGGTTGTATGTTGACCTGCAAAAACGCTTACAAGATACGCTCGATCAACGACTTTTGGCTTCGGCACAGATGGTTGCACGTTTAATTCAGCAGCTCCCGATGCAAGCGCTGCATAACGAACTGAATCAACACCCCAATAAGCCAGCCGATGCTGAAAATCTCATTGCCTGTGAAATTTCTTTATTCAGCTCAGATATTTCTATTGGTCAGCATGTGGTCGCAAAAACGCGCGGTGCACCGCTGAACTTAAGTCAGCAACAGCTTGGGTTTAGCACTTGGCAACAAGGTGGGGTGGAGTGGCGTAGTTATGTGCTACGTAAAAATGATATTCAGGTCGTGGCTGCGGAACGGATGTTCTTACGCGATTCACTATTACAGCAGATTTTGCAATCTATGCTGATTCCACTGATTTTCTCATTGCTTATTTGTATGGCATTGATTCTTTTAATTGTACGTAAAGAATTTAAAAGTCTTGATATTCTTGCGCAACATTTGAGTCGTAAAGATTTATCACTTGGTGAAGCAACGACATATTTAAGTAATCTTGACCCTAAAAATATTCCGCAAGAGGTACAACCTTTTGTTGATAATTCAACACAGTTGATTCAAAAATTACATCATAGTTTAGAAAATGAGAAAGTCTTTACCGCATACGCCGCGCATGAATTACGTAGCCCTTTAACCGCGATTAAAACCCATGTGCAACTTGCGCAACTCATTGCACAGCAACAACATACTCCACAAAATTTACAGGATAGTCTTCAACAAGCCAATATCAGCATTCGCAGATATGCACAATTATTAGAACAACTTTTAGCACTGACAGCGGTAGATCAAGAGGTCACACAGAAGTTAGAAGCCACAGATATGACATCTGTACTGCAACACGTTATTGCAGATTTAAGGCCCACGTATCCTGAGCTTGATCACAGTTTAGAGATCGATTGGACAAGCTTAACAACGATTGATCTTCCGTATTTTGCGCTTTATACCGTGCTCAAAAACCTTATTGAGAATGCAGTTTTACATGCACAGGCAAATGTCATTTCTGTCAGTATGCAGGACAATTCACTTTTTATTCGGGACAATGGGAACACTTTAAGTGAACATGAAGTGAAAAACTTGGGGCAACGTTTTTGGCGAAAATCTGCACAACAATCAGGGCATGGGTTGGGGCTATCTTTAGTTAAAATGATTCTGAGCAAATATGGCTATAGCCTTGAGTTTCAAGTATCTCAACCTCATGGTTTAACTGTTAAATTGAGTCCGCACATTCGTGCATAATTTACCAACGAAATAAGTTGATCAAAAGAAGCTTTCTGTCTCATATGTTCAATAAATACATAAAAAGCCTAAACCCTTTAGATTTAAGATTTTAAAGACATCATAAGATATTATTAGAATAGAAAATGGCGAGAGAGGGAATAAACTAATAGATATAAGTAATTGATATTTATTATTAATATATTTTTATGAAATCTCTTATACCCCCATTTATACCCCCAAGTGAATTTGGGTACTACGTTACTCATTGAAGTATTGTGGCTATTTTAGCATAAAAGCTTAATGTATGATCTTTTGATTGTTTTTACAGAGATTTGGCATGTTTGAGCTCATTGATAATTTAAAGGCCAAATTAGATCAATATCGACCATTTCCATCTTCAATAACGAGGAATTTGCAAGAAGATCTTATTCTACGTTGGACATATCACTCTAATGCCATTGAAAGCAACTCCTTAACGTTGTTAGAAACCAAAGTCGTGTTAGAGGGAATTACTGTCGCTGGAAAGACTTTGAATGAACATTTTGAAGCGATCAATCATCGTGATGCAATTTTGTATGTTGAAGACATAATCAAAAAAGATGAGCCCTTTTCAGAATGGCAAATTCGTAATATTCATCAATTGATTTTAAAAAATATTGATGATGAAAATGCGGGGCGATATCGTCAGCAGAATGTATTGATTTCAGGTGCTGCGACTAATCCACCAGACTATACGTTGCTAAACGACAAAATGGCTCAGTTTATAGATTGGTATAACACTGATGCCCATAAACTACATCCACTTGAACGAGCTGCCAAGGTTCATGCTGATTTTGTAGGCATTCATCCCTTTATTGATGGAAATGGTCGTACATCACGGTTGTTGATGAATCTTGAGTTGCTTAAATCAGGTTACCCACCTAGCGTGATTACTGTGGATAATCGACTAGCCTACTATGAGGCTCTTGATCAATGGATGGCCTATGGTAATACCGAGTCATTTATGAATTTAGTTGCTACTGTTGTGCTAGATGGATTTAAGCCTTATCAGGTGGTTTTAGGGCTTTAATAGTGGTTGAAAATAGATATGGCTTGATATCAGCTTAACTTAGTTAGCAGGCTATTTCTTGCTGTTAACTTTACGTGAACAACCCAAATATTTTTCCTCTAAGTTATTCAGCATATCAACCCAAAATAATAAAAAAGATGCTTAGGAAAAAACCTGCATTTCTAAAAAATCATTAAAACTCCACTAAAGCCTTGATCAATTTTCCCGTCTATTGAACCCAATTACTGACATCGTATGTATGAAAATTGCGCATTCATGTGCAATTTTTTATATGATTTTTATAAAAATAGTGAGTGATAAATTAATTAAAAATAGATGATTTTATATTGTATTTAAGATGATTTATTTAAAAATTTATGTGATTAATAAGGATTTAATAACTTTTAAATCCGGTATTATGTGTTGATATAGCTAGTTATCAGTTGATTTTAGTATGATTTTACCAATAAAAATTTTAAAAGATGATTTTTTTAGATTGTTAAAGCATAGACGTTCCAACGTCATACTCAACACGTTATAAAGAAGGCTTTGGTGAAAAATTAATTTTTAAAGAAACTATCGATGCTTTGAAGCAGCTAGATAGTTTTGCGCAAGAAATCAGAGAGGATATCTGGAATGCGGATTCGCTTACTTTTAAATTCAGACATCAAGAGGATCAACAGCAGCTTGCTGAGTTTTGTGATTCGTTCAATCAATTACGTTTGAAAAAAGATTTATTTCCACACCCTGAAATTTTTAATCATCTTTTTTTTAAAAGTGTTTATGAAGGATATGTACAGTTTGATAAAAGTGTTAAATATAGCCTAAAGCAAAAATACGCTATTGATTCATACCAGCTAGTACCAGAAGATATGCAATTCGAATATGCCAAAGATGCATTTATTCTCGATGACCATTCCCAATTGGTACCATGGACAAGTAAAACGTTTCCTTATCAGCATATATCTCAACTGATCACCTATGTTAGAGACCAAATTGAGCGTGGTATTGATGAAGATCGTAAGCAAGAAAAATATGCATTAGATAAATTGAGCCAACAGGCTGAAGATTTTAATGGTTTATTAAGAACACATTCATCAGTTTATGTGCTCGCAATTGATATTCGCATTCAAGGCTTTTTTAAACCACAATCAAACTTACTGACTCAAGTAGGAGATATGCATTACAACAATTTATATAACATCAAGTTTCTTCTGGCTGGGTTTTTTCAGCTCCTTAGTGGATTAACTAAAGTTGAAACAAATGGCACTAAAGATGATTTAAATTTACATTGCATTTTGATGTTAAAACATTCCAAAGAGTTTTCTGAAAATGGCTCAATAGAAATGTTACAGCAAAAAATTCAGCACTTAATGGGTAATTTATATCATGTTGAGATTCGGAATTGGAATGAACTCATCAGAAGGAATTATTCAAAAACTGCTGTCGGTCTAATCAAGATTTCACAACAAAAAAATATTGAAGCATTTAAGTATTGGGTTTTAAGTTTTTTTTTCACGCTTGACTTGTACATTCAGCCTAAATTACCAAATCATTTAAAAAATACCTTAGCAATTAACGAAAAGTTAAGTGCATACATAGGCTTGGCTGGAGTAGATCAGCGTGAGGTTCTGAATGAGTACAATGATAGTATAAAGGACTCTCTCAAGGAAATAGAAAAAGCCAAAAGCACTTTAGATCAACTTTTTCAGCCATTTTTGTCTGAAAAAGAGCGAAAATCTGTTTGGAGTACACGCAGTCTTTCTCAAACCAGCCAAGCTTATATTGAAGCAGTCATGCATTCCTATCGTGAGATTGAGTCTGATCCTAAAAAAGTTCAAACTATGATGCAGATTGAGATTTTTATTGAAACACTTGTGACAACCCAACTAATGGCATTTGAACTCAGTGTATCCAGTGATACAGATCAGCTGACACGGCAGGTTTTGCGTGGAGCGATTACTCGGCTTGGTCAACAATTTATTATGTTAGGTGAAAATCAAGTAGAGACTGACGATATAAAAACAATACAAAGTTTTCGATTACACGAAAATGACCTTTTTGAAAAAAGCAGGGATTTACTAAAACAACTAACAAGTTTGCAGGTTTCTACAGAATCCATTAATCATATTAATTTATATATTCTGGCCTTGCGTAATATATTCACTAAATCTTTTTTTGGCTCTAACGACAAATCAATTAAAGAGATTAGAATAGATGCTTATAAAAAATATAACGACCACCTAGAAGCAGCCACCACGTTGTTTCCACATTTGATGAAAAAAGACGGTTTAATTCTTAGAGTTGTAATTGAATTGATTCCTGAGTCTGAACCTATACCTCAGGGAAAATTAGCAGTTTTATGGAGCAAATTTTTACACCAAGCACAAACGGCTAAACCTTTATCGTGGAAGACTGGTTACTTTGGGTTATGGCGTAAAAATGAAGAACAGCATTTTTACGCTGATGTGTTTATTGTACTTGATGAACGTGCATTTGCCGACCCAACCTCAATAATTCAAGCATTAAATATGAAGTGGGTTAAGTTTGTAAAAGACAAAGCACAGTCAATTTTAGAGATGGATGAAAAGCCCAATTTCAAAAGCTGTAAAATACAAGGTGAATCAATAATGCGGACCAATGAAGAATATTCACTAAATCGTTTGCTGATTGAATCAACCAATGAGCAAAGGAAATCGGATTTTTTACAAAAAATTATTCCAACTTTCTTAAGTCATAGTATTTTTATGAAAAGTTCTATAAAAGCGCAGAGATCTAGACAAGCAAAATCAGACTCTGAGTTTTTGATTAAAAGCAGTAGTGTTGTTGCAGAGAGAAAGAATGCTTCTATCCAAAAGTCTAGCAATAAGAAAATTTCAAAAGCGTCTGTCGATAATCCAGAAAATACTGGTGATATGTAACTTAACTTTAGCTTACTCTGTTATCTTAAATTTGATGTGGTGTAAGGAATTTTAATAGTTTCTGGTTTTCGTAAACTACGATGCTTTACTACAGGAACCGTAGTGGGTTTTTAATATAATGAATATATATCTAATTAGTATTGAATATCTATATCTTATTAATATTCTATTAATCTCAATTGATTACATACTATGAGTTCTTAGGTAAAAGATAACTTAATGCCTAGTGATATGAGTTCAACAATCACTAGGATATTTATATGTGCTTAATACCATCAAGCTTGAATGAGTCACAAGTACTGATTGCGATAGATCAATTTATACAGTCAATCTACGTTAAAAAATTTAACCCACAGCAGTTTAGGTCTGAATTAAAAGAACTCATACCTTTGTTTAAAACCATATATCAAGCTCATTTAAAGTACAGTGAGAGTATTGATCTATTTCGAAGAATAGTACGTGCATTTGATGAGTTGTTATGCTTACCATCAATAAGCAGTATTGAGGATTTAAAAGAATTTCAATTGCATTATCTCAATACTATTGCTCTAGCAGTTTATCGTGATGTTCGAGATGAATTAAGCTTATTTAAGCGTCAAGAAAATAAAAATAAAAATGGTTTAGAAGAATACATAAAACAACTGACACAGCATTATTCAAAACTGCTGTTTATACGGGTAGATTTAAGCATTGCATTAGAGTATCAGCATGAGGTTGGTATTGAACAATTTAATCAGTACCTGCGTACCTTTTTTAATCGAGTACAGAATCAAGATACCTGTTTCAAAGACCTACAGGGGTATGTATGGGCTATTGAACAAGGTGAAAGGAAAGGCTATCACTGTCACGTATTACTGATCTACGATGGACATAAGCATCAAAAAGATTTCGGTATGGCCATACAGGTTGGACAATGTTGGACTAATATCACAAAGAATAAAGGTTATGTCTTTACCTCTAACTCTCCTGATTACAAAGAACGCTTTAATCAAAAAGGCAGTTTAGGCATCGGTATGATCCATCGTAACAAGCCTGAACAAGTACAGAATGCAATCAATGCTGCCATGTATTTGGTTAATCCTGAAAAAGACCATCAGCATCTTCGGGTTAAAGTGCAGGGGATGCGAAGCTTTGGTAAAGGTCAGTACGTTATTGATACACGACGGGGTTGTAATGTATCTGTCTTACCCGAATTTAAAGGCTTCAAACTGTGTGAAGATTACTACTCCTAATGTAAAGTGGATGTGTAATGTATTACAGCATTACACATCTTATGTAGAAATTAACCAATCCGATAAGCATATGTGCCATGGGTTGTGCTGATACTGACTTCACGGATGTGTTCGACTTTACAGCGTGGGTACGCCAAAGCCACTGAACCATAGCGCATATTTTTAAAATGATACATGCTCGTTATAGCACAGTTACCCCGATTGACTTGAATGCCTGTAATCGTGGTGGGTTGATCATTGAGTGAAACAACATCGATCTTGTCTGAATAACCGGTCATTGAACCTTGAGATTCAGCACGATAGACTCGGATGTCAAACTGTTCATCTGGTTGTGCTTCAACTTCAGCCTGTACGTTAGTTTCAGCATCTGATCCATCTTCAGGCAAACTGCCTGTTTCTTCATAGTGTTTCAATTCAGCTTCTGATAAAACGGGGATTTCATCATTGGCTGTAGATTCACTTAAATCGGTTTGCATGAACTTTTGGGTTGCTGGATCAAGTTCAGTTGAGCTGTCTTTTGCTGGGCTTTTAGCCGTATCTTGTGATGGACTGCACGCACTGAGCATGAGCATCGACAGAGCAAACGGCAGCATACGTTTTATGTTAGACATGTTGTTTTCTCAAAATATGTTCCGCTGTCCCAGTGCATCTTTTAGGGTGACAATTATTTGCGCTGATTCAATTCATCGTGCAGACACACTGGAACAGAGGGCGTGATTTATTTACATGCACCTTTTTTCACGGCTTGCACCATGCGCGGTTCATTCGGATAGCTATCGAGCACTAAGCAAATTTTCTGCTTGGATTTCGCCGAGTGTTGAATCAGGGCTTCACCTTGGATTGGGCTAGTGCCACCTGCGTTATAGACCATATAGCGCTTGCCTGAGACCGCTTTAAAGGTGAATGCATCACCTGACTCACCATAGCCTTCAATTTTCTTTACAGTGACGCTAACTTGATTGCTTTTCGCCATCGCACTGACGCTAATCCCTGTAAGCGCCGTAGTGAGCAAAAGTGCTTGGGTAATTTTCTTCATGTTTGTTTTTTGGATGCTGTTCATGGCGATGTCCTTATTTTTGATGTTCTAAATACTGTAAAACTGCTAAGCCTTTGACAAAGACCAGACGATCAGCATCATTGCGTGCATTTTCGTTAAAAGTCACATCACCTGCATCCAAGATTTCTGAAGCATGTTTTTTATACGGCGGTGAAAAGCCTCGATTTAAGCCATAACCATCATTTTCAGCAATAAAGCTTCTGAGGTTATAGCCACTTAATTTGTAGTTTTTCGGGATGATCTGCCATTCTTTAGATAAGCCATAAAAAGCATTACAGTACTGATCCCCCTGACAGCGCGTGACTTTCACTGCACTGGCTGGATTGTTATAGATTTTGCTGGCAGTGCGAATATCAGCATAGCTGCTGGTCGCCCCAAGCAGACAGGCGGTGATGGCACTGCATTGTAAAAATACGTTGATTCTATTATTCATAAGTTAAGTTCCAGATTGTTATTGTTGGATGTTTTATGCATGAGACTCAAAGTGAGATATCAATTAAACATTGAGATCGGCCAAACCACTGCTTTACCTAAGTTATAAGCGTAGCTTCGATCTGCCGTAGCACTGCAACCTTTTAAGTAGGCTGAAAACAGCAGGGCAATCACGATATAAACCCCAATCAGATAATGTTTGATTTGCATGGTCGTTCCCCCCTAACGAGATTGGCAGTATTGAGCAGCACGCACCATTTGTTCACCGAAATCAGTCGGTAGATCAAGATGGCTGACATTTTGCTCACTGAGTTTTTGCATGACGGTTGGTGAATAATGCGCTTCTAATTGGTCATAGACACAGGAACAGGTTGAGCGATCTGTTCCACCCGATTGGCATCCTGCATTAAATTCACGTTTAGATTTACTTTCACAACCCGTTAAGGCAACAGCAGTCAGTAGCGCAATACCCAGCAAGGGCAGGCGATAAAAAAGAGACATCATAATTCTCGTCCTAAACAGAGGATGATCGACGTCTGATTTCAATGGTGTAGATGGTATGAAATGGTTTTACGAGTGCGGTGGTTTATTCCAACCTGCCAGTGCAACCAAGAGCCAGAACAGCAGCATCATCAACAAAAAGCCAATGACAGCAGGGCCAAGCCAGACCAATACCCCAATGATTAAAATCAGGCGAGCAATGATCTGCATTACCGAAACAAAGCGGATGGATCGTATTGTTTGGGCAGACGAGAGGGGATGGGGATACAACAAACAGCGGATAAGAAAACAGTCATGATTGACTCCTTGGAATTATAAGAAGTTCTACCGAATCACTGTCAATTGATTATGGTGGCAGAACGAGAAGGGGTTGACAGACTGGGATCCAAGGAACCAGCACGCATAAAGCGTCCCCCTCCCGTCCTACCATAGAAAAAAAGGGGGACACGAGGGTTCCACGACATATAAAAGGAACTTTATATATCGTGCTGGATCAACGGTCTGTCAAAACCGACTGGCAATGTAGGCCAGCAAGCTCATCATAATGCCAAGCCTTGTTGGGGTCAATTTCATTTATTGATGGTTGTGCTACAACGACCTAAAAAATAAGCAAAACAGGATTGTAAATAATTTCAGATACATAACACCTGAATGAAGCAGATGCTCAGGTTTCACCAATTCAATGGTAAATATCGAGCGAATGCATAGGCACATTTTTTCAGGAGTTTTTTATGCCCTATCTCGATTTTGATCAAGAAGAAGAGTCGTATCCACAGCGTGAAGCCTTAAGGCCGATTGTACAGGGCTTAGGCTTAACCAATTCACCTACCACATTGGCGGTACTGGGCATTGCCTTAGCCAAGTCACTGGGTTACTCGTCTTTTATTGGCGGGATTGCAGGCGCCATTCTCGGTGGGGTGATTCTAGTGATTGCAGATCAAACCCAGTCTTCACAGCGACCGCCATTTCGTAAATAGAGCTTCATTCAACTTTTATATTAAAGTGCTGCATATTTTGCAGTGACGGATATTTCAATTTATTCATTATTAAAAATAAGGACTTATTTTATGGCACATCAACTTGAACAAATGGCCTATGTCGGACAAACCCCTTGGCATGGTCTCGGTAATCAACTCACCCATCATCAACCGATTGACGTTTGGGCACAGCAGGCAGGCATGGACTGGCGTATTGAATCCTCCGATGTCAGTTACATGGCACAAAACCAACGGGGTCAAAACATCATTATGCCGTTTGAAGAACAGCGGGTGTTGTACCGTTCGGACACGCATGCACCTTTATCGGTGGTCAGTCAGCGTTATCAAGAAGTGCAACCTAAAGAAATCCTACATTTCTATAAAGACCTGACCGAACAAGCAGGCTTTGAATTGGAAACCGCAGGGGTGCTGAAAGGCGGGAAGAAGTTCTGGGCCTTGGCACGTACAGGACAAAGCACAGCGTTAAAAGGCAAAGATGTCAGTAATGGTTATATTTTACTGGCTACAGCCTGTGATGGAACGCTTGCCACCACGGCGCAATTCACCAGTATTCGTGTGGTCTGTAACAACACCTTAGCGATTGCCTTACGTGGGCAGGCATCAAGTGTAGGTGTGGTCAAAGTCCCGCACAGCACCAAGTTCGATGCCGACAAGGTGAAACAACAATTGGGGATTTCGGTGCGTGCATGGGAGGAGCATATGTATGAAATGAAACAACTCAGTCAGCGCAAAGTCACCCAGACCGAAGCTGCTGCTTATTTCGATGCGGTGTTTAATAACACCAGCTTAAGCAATACAGAACAGGATGACAGCATTATTCAGTTCTATCGCAATGTGGCGACACAAGCACAGAACAATAGTGCTAAAACAGAACCCAATGGTCGATCAATGTCGAAAGTCATGCGCATGTTCAATGGTCATGGACGGGGCGCAGAGCTATCCTCAGCCAAGGAAACGGCTTATGGCTTACTCTGTTCCATGACTGAGTTTATTGACCATGAGCGTCGGGCAATGAGTCGAGATCATCGTTTGGATTCAGCATGGTTTGGTGCAGGGGCTGGTTTAAAGCAACGCAGTTTAGAACAGGCGTTACGCATGTTGACTTAAATGCATCGGGCGAATACTCAAGCTTAGCCTAAGCAGACGGATATCGCTCAAGCTTACTCTCCTTATTGATCCCTCTATCTCATTATCTTAACTTAATAAATAAAGGCATAGCCACATCTTCGGATGTGGTTTTTTTATGCCCCAATTTAACATCTATAGGAATTTAATATGAATATCGCCCTGACCACCGCAACAACATTACCTACAGCAAACATTAACTCACCAGCCACAGCTTTTATTGCACCCAAACTATTTACGGCCAAACGCTTTGTCGATACCCGAAACTTAAGTCAAGCCGAATGGTTAGAAGTGCGTCGCCAAGGCATTGGCAGCAGTGATTGTGCCGCAGCCTGTGGTCTGAATCCGTATATGTCGATGTTAGAACTGTGGATGATTAAAACAGGCCGAGTGAAACAATCGATTGAAGATGAAAGTGAAGGGCATGCGCCTTTGTATTGGGGGAAACGCTTAGAACCGTTGGTGGCGGAATACTATAGCATGCACACCAATTATAAAGTGAGACGGGTGAATGCGGTGTTACAACACCGTGATCCAGACAAGCATTTCATGCTTGCCAACTTGGATTATTCCGTGGTGGGTGATGCGGATGTGCAAATTCTAGAATGTAAAACTGCGGGAGAATATGGGGCGAAACTGTGGCGCGATGGTGTGCCTTTATACGTGCTCTGCCAAGTCCAGCATCAACTCGCGGTGACAGGTAAAAAAGCAGCCCATATCTGTGTCTTACTCTGTGGGCATGAAACGCGGATCTTCAAAGTTACTCGCAGTGAAAGTGTTATCCAGCACATCATCAATGCCGAACGTCACTTCTGGGACTGTGTCGAAAAAGACACGCCACCTGATGCAGACGCCAGCGCATCAGCAGCCAAAGCCTTACAACAACTGTATCCCGAGCACGTGCCCCTCAGTACCACAGACTTATCTAAAGATGAAACAGCCAATCAACAGTTTGAGCAACTCATTCAAGCGCGTAATCAGATCGAAAAGCATCAACAGCAATTCGATCAACTCAAGCACCAATTGCAAGCCCACATGCAGGAAGCAGAACGAGCGACCTTTAAGACAGGTTCAGTGACATGGAAAAAGGCCAAAGATTCGATCAGCCTCGACAGCAAAGCCTTACTTAAACTGCATCCTGAAATGTTGAATCAATTTCCACAAAGCAAGCAGGGCACACGGCGTTTTAACATCTACAGCCATGATGACGAATAAACAAAATTTCATCTTAACCATAATCCAATCCAGTGCATATCTGCAAAAAATCGCAAAACAGCCCCCGTTCCCTGTAAGCACCGAAGTACCTACAGAGAACTAAATGGACTGAATTGCGAAGAAATAAATGATTTCTACATATCAACCAGACAAACGTAAAAAATAACTGAATGAGGAAAATAATATGATTAAAGGTTTAGCAATTACACCGCCAATATTGGGCAGAATCAGCATTGGCAAAATGGTTGAAAAGAACAGTAAACGCCTGCCTGAAAAAGATGACCAATTTACGATTACCAGTCAAATCCAGAATAAAGATGGCTGGGTCAAACATCCCTTAGATGAGCAGCTTCGAGCCAACGCACCGAATCAGAAACTGAGAACTATTCCAGTACGCATGATCTTCAATGATCCCGAACTCAATCTACGCGCGGAGTACAGTTTATTTGACCGCCAAACGGGTAGACCTGTTTGTGTGGGGGATGGTGAAACTTGCCAGCGACTGACTCAACAGGGCATTGAACAACATCCATGCCCATCACCTGACTTATGCCAACTCGCACAGGGCGGTAACTGCAAACCCTATGGACGTCTGCACGTGAACTTAGATGAATCGGATGAACTGGGCACATTCATTTTTAGAACCACGGGCTTTAATAGTATTCGGACTTTGGCTGCGAGACTCAGCTATTACCATGCAGCATCGGGTGGTTTACTTTCATGTTTGCCTTTACAGCTGACACTCAGGGGGAAAAGTACAACACAAAGTTATCGTCAGCCGGTGTATTACGTCGATCTCACTTTGCGCGAGGGTGTTAGTTTGAATGATGCCATTGTTCAAGCCAAGCAGATTGATGAACAGAGTAAGGCAGCTGGCTTTTATCAAGAAGCATTAGATCATGTGGCAAGGCAGGGTTATGGCAATGCGAGGTTTGAGGTGAATGCAGAAGAGGGGTTGGATGCGGTTGAGGAGTTTTATGTAGATGCAGGTGAAAAACTTGAACAGGGGCAAGATCTTACACATGTGCAGGATATTCAGAAAGGCTTACAGCAGTCTGTCAGGGTCGTGAATTAAGACTTGGACAGAAGGCGAAAGTTATTATTTACGAATAGCTCAATCATTTGAGCGAATTGCCGCTCGCATTAAAGATCAGGAGTAAGAATTATGAATGCGATCACAGGCCAGACATTTCAGATGAATCAAATTATTAATATTAAAGATGTAATTCAATTTACCAGCATTAGTCGTGCGAAAATTTACGAGATGATAAATATGAACTCAAAGTACTATGATCCCAATTTTCCAAAACCAGTACGATTAAGTGAATCACGTATTGGTTGGGTGGCTTTAGAAGTTCATCAGTGGCTTGAAGGCAAGATACGAAGTCGATAAGTGTGGGAGCGAAAGCTCCCTTATTTTTTTGTTTACCTTAATGCGTCATTTCTTATTTAGTTCAGTTTAAGGTGGGTGACAAATTGCTGGTATAAAAAGCATTTTTTAGTGGGGGGTGTAAGTTGCCAATTTATTGACGGGATTATTAGAATATTTGATAGAATACCTATCATTTTTTAATATTTTCAAGTAGAAACATGAATATGGACAATTGGATTAAACAAGGTGAAAATTCAAATCTAATTGAGGTGAGTGTAGATGGCTCAACGATTACTTATGTTAAGCAAGGTAAATCTAGAAATTTTAATAATCCAGAAGAAAAAGTCCAAGCAGAAGCTTTTATTCGTCTAGTACTAGAGTTTGGTTACCCTGTTGAAAATATTAAACAGTTTGTTCCTGTGACTATGGGGGCAGATAAGCGTGAAGCTGACATTATTGTTTTTGAAGATTCTTCTCACACTAAACCAATTATAATTATTGAAGCCAAAAAACAAGAAGTTACTCAGGCAGAGTTTAATCAAGCGATTAATCAATGCTTTAGTTATGCAAACGCACTCTCAGGTACAGTGAAGTATATTTGGGTATATTCAACATTACTTAGTGAAATCTATCGCTTCAACAAAGAAAAAAATACACGTGAAGCTTTAACTGACCTACCACATTTTGGTTCTGATAGTGTTGCTCCTTATACCTTTGTTAAAGGTGGTGGTAAACATGAATATACAGATCCTAAGACTGGTAAACAAATTACGCAAGAATTTAAAGATCTTAAAAAAGTTGCTGAAGATGAGTTAACTCGTCGCTTTAAACAAGCACATGATGCGCTTTGGGCAGGCGGTCAGTTAAATCCATCTGAAGCTTTTGATGAACTGGATAAATTAATTTTCTGCAAGATTTGGGATGAGCGTTACAATTTAGAAGGCGCAACTAAAAAAAGAAGAAAGAAAGGTGAAATTTACAAATTTCAGGTGATTACTGTTCAAGGTAAAGATGAAGCGGAATCCATTCGTAAGACGAATCAGGCATTGGCTGATCGCATTAAACATATTTATGAAAAGGGTAAAGATTTCGATAAAGAGGTCTTTAAAGATGATATTCGTTTATCCAATGAACGTATTCGTACTATTGTAAATTATCTACAAGAAATCAATTTAAACGAAACTGACCTTGATAGTAAAGGACGAGCTTTCGAGACATTCATGGGAAGTTTTTTCCGTGGTGAGTTTGGTCAATACTTTACACCTCGTCCAATTGTTAAATTTATTGTTGATGTTTTACCGATTAAAAATACATCACGAGTGTTAGATACTTCTTGTGGTAGTGGTGGTTTCTTATTGCATGCCTTAGATAAAGTACGTCATCAAGCAGATTTAGAATATCCTGAATTTGAAACAGATAAAGATGACTATAGTTCATGGCATGAATATTGGCATGATTTTGCAGAAAAAAATCTTTATGGAATAGAGATTAACGAACAAATTGCTCGTACAGCAAAAATGAACATGATTATTCATGATGATGGGCATACCAATGTGATTTCATCAGATGGTTTGCTAAATGAGCAAACAATTCAGAAAAATACACATAACAAAGGTTTTAAATACGGAACATTTGATTTCATTATTACCAATCCACCATTTGGATCGGCTGTAAAACTGACAGAGCAAGCTTATTTAAAAACTTATAATTTAGGTAACAATGAGGCTGGTTGGTTAGATATAAAAAATGCTGGTGTTAAAAACCGCGACTCTCAAAGTACGGAAGTTTTGTTTATTGAGCAGGCTTATAACTTCTTAAATGAAGGTGGTTATTTGGCTGTTGTTATTCCAGATGGGATTTTAACCAATAGTAGTCTGCAATATGTGCGTGATCAAATAGAGGATTGGTATCGTATTGTTGCGGTAATCTCTATGCCTCAAACCGCATTCTCTGCAACAGGTGCAGGGGTTAAAAGTTCAGTTTTATTCTTGAAAAAATACTCTGAAAACCATACAGAAGATTTAAAGCAACGAAAATTGAATATTCAAAATAACTTGAAGGCCAAAAATGTTTATGAAAATCAATTAAAAGCATGGGATAAAGACAAAGCTTTAGTGATTAAAAAAATGGAAGGTTTCGATAGTCCGTATGATGATATGACCTTAACGGAGTTGAAAAAGACCGAAGAATATAAAGCATGGAAAGCTGAGATTGATGCTGAATATCGTGAAAAGATAAATGAGTTAAAAGAAAAGCTAGAAGATTCGTATTTACAAACCAAGCAGAATGAATTGCCAGATTATCCAATCTTTATGGCGATTGCTGAAGATATTGGTTATGACGCAACGGGTAAACCAACGCAACTAAATGAGTTAGAGCTTATTTCTACTGAATTAGCTAAATTTATTCAGGAGATTGAGAATGCTTAATAAGCTTTCATTTCGATTGAATTATTCGGAAATTGAAAAACGATTAGATCCTATTTTTTATTATAAAAATAGTAACTTAGATATAGTTAATAAAACATCTCTGCCCGTTTATAAACTCAAAGAAGTTATAAATATGCAACGTGGGCGTTTTGGTCATCGACCTCGCAATGATCCGAGTTTCTATGATGGAAAATATCCATTTATTCAAACAGGGGATGTTGTTCGTGCTAAATTCGGTTCAGATATTTCCTACTCTCAGACTTTAAATGATAAAGGTTTGAAAACCAGTCGTTTATTTTCTGAGCCAGTTGTTGTTTTGACTATTGCTGCAAATATTGGCTATACAGCTATCCTGAACTATCCAGCATGTTTTCCAGATAGTTTAATTGGTTTAACTTCAAAAAATGATTTGCTGGAATTAGAATATATCAATATCTATATTTCTCTAATTCGTCAATATATTGAAGATTTGGCACCACAAGCAGCTCAAAAAAATATTAATTATCAGCAGTTATCTTCTATACCTATTGTTGTTCCTGTTAAAGATGTACAACGCAAAATTATTAATGTTTGGAATATTTCTCAAAATTTAGAAAAAATAAAAAGAGAGTGCGCTAGAGAAAAATTAACATCTATTGATGCTTACTTATTAGATAAACTAGGTATTCATTTGTCTAATAAGAAAGAAAAAATTAGAGATAGAATTTTTAAAATTAATTTTACAAATATAATCGGCAGGCGTTTAGATCCAAATGCTTATAAAGTTGATGTACAAAATTTAAAGAAAAGTATAATTGAGTCTGCTTTTATAAAGAAACCATTAAAACTACTGGTTTCTAAAGGTTTTGGAGGAAACTGGGGAGCTGATGTTGCAAGTGATTTTGATAATAAAAAATTTGTTTGTTGTACAGTGATACGTGCTACAGAATTTGATAACAAAGGTAATTTAAGATTTGTAAATGGAAAGGTTAAGCAAAGGTTGATTGATAAAAGAATATTTGAAAAATCTGAGTTGATACTTAATGATTTGATTGTAGAAAAATCTGGTGGGAGTGAAAATCAACCAGTAGGGCGTATTGCTATTATAGATAGACATGCATGTAAATATTCACCACTTATTCATTCAAATTTTGTACATAAATTTACTGTTGTATCAAATGAAATTACTCCTGAATATTTATTCTATTATTTAAATCTAATGCACAAAATAAAACTTACGGAAAGTATGCAAAGCCAAACTAATGGTATTCGAAACTTAATTATGTCTGAGTATTTTAGTCAAGATATTATTGTACCTCCATTAAATGTTCAAGAAGAAATAATTTCACATATTAAACAGATACGTGACGAGGCTAAAAATCTAGAGGATGAAGCGAATCAAGTTCTTGAACATGCAAAGCAAGAAATTGAACAAATGATTCTTGGAGAAGTAGTGTGATTATTCGGGGGATTTTAGAATATTCATTGGGTGGTCAGCTGTGTATTCGTGGTTTTGCCCCATTGGGTGAGCTTGCTCGATTGTCTGAGCCAGATGTAAGTTATCAACGAGCATATATTCAAGAACGTGAACAAGAACTAGAGCACTATCTTCAAAATGAGGAATATTTATTTTTCTCTGAAATTATCTTAAGTTTAGATGTACAACAGCGTTTTACAGGAAATGGAGATATTCCACCATTTCAAAAACTATTGGATCCATTGCAGAAATCTAAATCTTTTAAATCTAATGTTGATGGAATTGAATTAAAAGTTAAAGCAGTTCCATTTAAAAATGTAGCTGATATTCGAAATAACAGTGAAGTTCAATTAGTTGAGTTAACTATAAATGATGCTTTAATTGGAGGTGGATTAAAACCATTTAAACGTATTGATGGAAATCATCGTCTTTCCGCAGTTGAGCATCTTGATAATACAGCGGTATCAGATAAAAATGCACCTTTTTGTATAGTCTTGAGCTCTGTTATTCATGAGCAAGATGGTATAACGATCCAAAGAGAAAATAAGAAAGCTGAACGTGTGATTTTCAATAATATCAACGGTAAAGCTATACCTTTAACTTTAGAGCAAAATCTTAAGGCTATTATTTCTCAAGATGGTATTGAAGGCTTTGATAATGAAGAATTAAAAGAAAAATTTGATTGGGCAACTTATGCCGTTCGTGAGTTAGGTATTGCATCAATCCAAAATTTAGCGGATGTGTATCCAAATTTAGGAAATGATTTTATAAATTGTCCGCTAACTTTTTCGAAAAAGATTATTGATATAGCACTTACGGAAAAAGTGATTACAGAGTCAAATGATGAAATACTCAAAATCAAGCAATCTTTAAGAGAAGTAAACAAGATTTTAGGAAATGAAAATCTGACTGATATATCGGTCGATATTGTTGTGGCTTGTGTGTTTATTCAACTTTCACAAATGAAATTGCAAATTTTTATCAATTGGTTGAAGCGAAATCATATATTTGAACTAGATCAAGTACATTCATCATCCCTCATAAGAATTTATAGAAAAATAAAAGAAGTAAAGAGTAAACAAATTTTTATTTCAATGCAGTTTTCTTCTGATACAGCTCCACATTATGATGCTATTAAAGAAGCAGTACGGACGATCAATTTCGAGTTCGAGCAGGAAATTCAGCTCCGTGAAATTAGGATTGATCAATTTAATCAAGGCTATTCCCACAATATTAATGACGAAATTTTAGAACTTATCGAAGATAGTGGTTTATTAATAGCTGATATTAGCCATCAAAATGGTAATGTTTACCATGAAATTGGTTATTTGATGGGGCTTAATCGAGGCAAAGGTTTGGATCAAAAGAATTTTATTTTGGTTAAAAGTGATAGTTCACCATTTGATGCAAATCGAGTTGGCTTTAATCTAACCGATATTAAACAAATTAGATTTACAGATACCCTTCGATTAAAAACAGAATTGGTCGAGGCTTTGAAAGTTTACTATCAGTTAGTTTAATTTGTTAACAGAGGGGGAAGAATACATGAAGTTAATTCATATTGTTGATACAGATCAAAATATGTGGATTGATGTGGATGTATTCTTTCAACAGTCCGAAATGGAACTTTCTCAATGGCGTAGTCAAATTAGAGAGCGATATAAACGGGATAAAACTAAGCCTCATTTTACTTGTGCTTGGTGCCAATCACCTGTGACCCTTGCCAGGCGAACAGACCACATGCAGATAAATACCTCTGCAACATTCTTTTTTAAACATATTCCTGAGTTAGAAAATAATCCAAACTTTAAATGTCCTGTAAAGTATATTAAGCAGCTATCAGAACAAGAAAAAACAGCTCTAAAATATCAAATTGCTAAAGAAACTCAACAACATAAACTGCTGAAAGAAAATATATATAAAAGCCTGCAAGTAGATGAAGCTTTTAGTGATATTCATATTGAGCAAGTTCGTAAAAGTATTGATCTAAAACAATGGCGTAGACCAGATGTATCTGCTCAATACCAAAATCAGTTAATCGTTTTTGAAGGGCAACTTTCTACAACTTTTTTGAATGTTATTATCGATCGAAAGATTTTTTATCAAGATAACAATGCCTGCTTACTATGGATTTTTAATCATTTTGAGCCAACGGAAAAAGCGAAGAAACAATCAATGCAAGATATTTACTATAACAATAATGCAAATGCATTTGTAGTGAATGATCTTACAATTGCTGTGTCAATTAAAGAGAAGGCCTTTATTTTAGAGTGCCATTATTTGAAGCCTGAAATTGAGAAAAATCAGATTATTAATAAATGGCATAAAGAGTTGGTTAAGTTCCAAAATTTGGTCTGTAATGATTCTACAAAACAAATTTATTACTTCGATTACGAAGCCTCTTATCGTGAACTAAAACAAAAATTAGGGTTACAACGGAACTTTCTACAGGAAAGTAGAAATCAAAATGATAAGCTAAAAGTTAAAAGGTATCTCGAATCACTGGAACAGGCAGATGTTGAAACAAAAGCTCCATCAAAGACTAAATCTGAATTATTGGTCGAATTCACTGAATTATGGGCAAAAACTCATTATCTCACCGATAGCCAATTCAACATTCAGTGGTTTTCAATTCGTAATGAGCTTGATTTAATCGGAATTAGTACACCTAAATATACTTTGCACCCACCCTATAAAACAGTAGTCAACTCAATTTTAAGTGCAAAATTTGGTTATGTTGTAGGTAATCATATTAACGATATGGTGAGTGTAGCCCATAACTTAATGGGACATCATCCAGCGTACATTAAGCATTTCATGCTTACTTTAAAGGTAACAGATAAACCCAATTTATTAAATGAGAGGGATAGTTCGGGTAAATGGAAAGAACGTTATAAAAAATATATCCAACAGCCAGAAGAGTTTAAAATTTATAAACATGATTTAAATCAGTTTATTGAGTTTTTAGTTCCTGAGTTTAAAGGACGCTTAATTGCTTGGGGTGAAAGCTGTGAACTTCATTCAAAAATAAATTTACCAAAGTAGGTCTATTATGAAATACCAACCGCCTTATAACCATCATATCAAAATTATTCATTTGATTTCACACACTAGTGAGAAGATAGGGCATTTGACAATTTTTAAACAAATTCAAGATAGCTTAAAGCTTAGAAAAACCAATCGTAAGGGTACAGCTTATAAAAACGTATATCCTACTAACTCAAAATCTCTTCAAATAAATCTATCTGTTGATTTTTTAGCAGTAATTAAAAGGTATCGCTGCTTATAACAATATTTAAACTGGGTAAGAAGATCTGATGTTAATCTATTTTAAGTTTGTTCTATTTGTAAGCTATAGTATAATTAAATATTTATATTAATTCAAAAGATATGAAAAACTTAAATATACTAGATGATAAAGAGCGCGAAAATAAAGGATTAGATACTTTATTAAGATTTGAATATCAAATTGATTGGGCAATTTACCACGCTTTAGATAAATTAAGCCAAAATGAAGAATTTGTGGTTTTTGTCGAATTCCATGAAGATGTTTTATTTGCCAATAGTTGTGCGTTTAATCCATCTACTAGGTTTGAGCTTTTTCAAATTAAAACAACATATAAATCATACACTCCAAGAAGCCTTACGACAGTAAAAGGCTCTAATTCTACTTTAGGAAAAATGATTTTAGGAATAAAAGATAAAATTTTTGAAAATCAAGTGGATAAGTTGTGTTTACTTTGCTTGGAAGATATTAACTTTAGCCATAATATTCAAGAGATAGACAAAGACTGTAGGTTTAGTGAACTGCATGAAGATGATAAGAAAATTCTGAAAGATGCTATGTTCAATGAGCTGAATTTTACAATAAATTCTAAATATGAAGACATCATTGTTTTTCGAAAAACAGCATTAAATCTAGATAAATCAGATTATCAAATAAGATATAAAATTCAAGATTTTATTGCACATACTTATGGAGATGTTGGGATGCGCCCTATAAGTATATATCGTGTTTTAGCAGATGATCTTAGGCCGAAATCTGAGCATAAACAGCGTTATGAATACTGGGAAGACTGCGTTAAACGTAGAGGGTTAGATAGTAAAACAATTTCTGAAAATATTTTAAAAAATACAGATCAAAATATAGAAACTGAACTTAAAAATTTGATTGAATCTCAGCTTAAAGAGAATGGTGAAAGTACCATTAAAACCGCAAGAATATTAAGAAAAATACGCGAATATTATTTATTTAAAATGTGTATTAAACCTGCTGTGGTACAAACTGAATTAGATCAATTTCTAGATGATATAGTATTACCTCTAGATATAGAAGATGAAACAACATACTGGAAATCTGTAAATTTACTTGATAAAAAAGTGAATGAACTTATTTTTTTAAAAGAATACAATAACTTAAAATCTGTTGCTGTATACGAAGTTTTCAGGATGATTTATGAGCAATTTTAAAAGTAAAAATCCTCAAATAAATTTTAAGCTTTTAATTAGGAATTTACGTCATGCAAACTACAAAGAGTTATTTCCAATTTCAGAGAATCGTCCTGAGATCTCTCAACGAACGCGGCGGGAAAGTTCTAAAACTTTATCCCAGAACTTTAATTGATTCAGAAGACAACACTAAAGGAAAGTCGACTCTTATTAATAGTCTGTTTTGGGGGCTTGGTTGTGAAGTCAAATTTGAAGAAACTTGGTGTGATGACTTAGAAACTATTGTTTCTTTTTCAGTAGCAGAGAAAAATTACGATGTTTATAGAAATAAGGAATATATTTCTATCATCTTTAACGATACAAATGAAGCTTATAAATACCCAATAAAATCTAAAAAAATTAGCAGTGATTTTATTAAAAAGCTGAATGGAATTTTAAATTTTAATGTTTTATTAAAATATGCTAATGCAAGTAAACTTTCTCAAGTACCACCGAGCTATTACTTTGCTACAACCTATATCGAGCAAATGACTGGTTGGGCAAATTTTTGGTTATGCTTCCCAAATATGAATGCTTTTAATAAAAATAATCGCACAGAATTAATTAAATATATTTGTGGGGTTCTAAATCAAAATTATTATGAAAAGAAAAATAAAGAAAATGAAATTACACAAGAAAAGAAAGAATTAGAGAAAATAATTGAAAGGGACACCTACTATTTTGATTATTTAAAAAGCTTTGAAACTGAAAAATACTCAGATAAAGTCATCCAGAAATCTATTGAGCTAGATAAATATGAAAAAAACTTATTGAGCCTCAGAAATGAATATTTAGAAAAAGCATCGAATCTATCCTCACTAAAAAATGAAATTGAACTAGTTAATATTGCAATTGGTGAGCTAGAGCAAGATTATGAATATAGCGTTCGCAATGTAGACCCATTTGAAGTTATTTGCCCAACTTGTGGCGTAATTCATCAGAACGATATTGTTAATAAATTCTCAATTGTAAAAGATTCTGATCTTTTACTAAAAAGAATTGATAGTTTAACCAAAGAAAAAAATAGCAATGGACAAGACCTAAGTAAAATATCCAGACTTATTCAGTTTGAAGAAGAAAAAATAACAGGACTTTTGGAGAATAATGACGTTCAAGAATACTTAAACTATTCTGTATTACAAAAAAAAATGACCCCTACTATTCAACAGAGTATCCTAAACAATGAGGTTCTAATTAAAGAAAATGAAACGCTTATCAAAGAATTTGAGAGTGAAAGGAAGCTAATTCAAAGTAAAAATCAGAAAGGTTTAGAAAGTGAGTTTGTGGATTATTTTGAAAAGCTATGCAAAGATCTTGAAATAGCCATTGGGAAAAAGAAAACTTTTACACAAATTCTTAATCACACCAGTGGCGGAGCAAATGGCATTAAACTCATGCTAGCTATTCGTTTAACACTATTACATGCAATGTGTACTTATGCGGAGTCATCTATTCCACCTTTTGTCATAGACTCTCCTCGCCAACAAGATATTAATGATTACAACTATAGCCTTATATTAAACGCCTTTGCTAAAATTCCAGAAGATGTTCAATTTATTGTTGCGGCAGTAAAAACCCAACCTATTAGTGAAATTCGAGATAGATTTGAAGAAATTTTTATTGAGGAAAATTTATTGGCAGGAGATGAATTTGATATTTCTAGTAATTTAATTAGTAATCATGAAGCTCTAATTAATTTAGCAGACATAAAAGATTAAATATTTTTAAAATTAATATGATATTTGTTGTTAAAAGGTCTGATTTACGAGTATTTTGGCCATCTACTTAACATAAAATTTATTATTCAAAATTGGTTTTGTTAGAACCCAAATAGAAATGTCCGCTTTTAGAATAGTCACCAAGAGATTTTATGAGCGGGCTGTTTAATATGTTAGTGTCTATGTCGGATAGCCCGTGTTTTGTATAATGCCTATTATAAATATAAAGAAATTGGTGATTCTTCATTTAATAAAAGTTTTCCACTTCAAGCTTTCTTATACTTAGGAAAAGGTACAATTTTATCCCTCAAACTATCAATAAAATCTGACCATTCCTGCATCATCTTGATTCGGTATTCTAAATGCTGTGCATGGTTATAGGCCTGAGATACTGCATTACCAACTTGATGCGCTAACTGTATTTCAATTGCATCGTGCATATAACCTTGTTCATGAAGCGTTGTAGATGCAAGTCCTCGGAAACCATGTCCAGTCATTTTACCGTTATAACCCATTGTACGTATTACGCAGAGCAGAGCATTACTACTCATAGGCTTAGCTGTGCTGTGATTATAGAAAACATATTGCTTATTGCCAGTGAGTGGTTTAAGTCCTTCCAGCAATTCGAGCGCCTGTGTGGATAATGGGACAAGGTGAGGCTGTGCCATTTTCATTTTTTCCGCAGGTATACGCCATAAATGATTATCATAATCAATTTCATTCCACTCCATCATTCTTAGCTCAGCAGTTCGTACAAAAGTTAATGTCATTAACTGAATGGCGGTCTTAATCATTGGATTGCCGTGGTAACGATCCATACGCTCAAGGAAGGGGGGAAACTCAGAAATATCTAAGCGAGCCATATGCTTCACTTTACGCGGTTTTAAAGCCTCTTGTAAGTGAGGTGTGGGGTCATTCTCAATCAGCCCTTTGCGTATCGCAAAACGGAAAATACGTCCCGCTAAAGGGATAGAGCGTTTAGCCATTTCCTGTGCACCACGTGCTTCAATTTTCTTAGCACAAGCAAGTACATCCTTACCTTTGATTTGATCAATGGGCATGTTACCTAGAGTAGGGAATAAGTCTTTTTCAAATACTGAAAGGTCACGTAAATAAGTTACTTCTTTGATGGTAGTTTTACGGTCGTTCATCCACTCCATAGCTAGCGCTTTAAAAAGAGTATTTTCATCTGCTTGCTGTTTCTTTTGTTTTTTGGCTTCATTGGGATTAATCCCATCTTTTAATTTTAATCGTGCTTCATCTCGAATCCTTCTCGCTTGAGCAAGAGAGGTATCTGGATATGTGCCAATACTAAAAATATTTTCTTTACTATTGAAACGAAACTTCATGCGCCAATGCATACCACCTGAAGGCGTAACCTCCAAATACATGCTTTTTTCATCAGGATATTTAGTTTTCTTTTCTGAAGGTTTGATTCTTCTGACAAAAGCATCTGTAAGCATCTTAGCGATTCCCGTAGAAATTTGGGGGTATAATTTTTGGGGTAATTTATTATACCCCCAGTTATACCCCCAACTATATCGAGATTGCAATAGATAAAGTAGATTGCATTAGACATAAAAAAAGCCTAAACCCTTTAGATTTAAGCCTTTTAAGATGGTATTAGATATTATAAGAATAGAGAATGGCGGTGAGAGAGGGATTCGAACCCTCGATACGCGCAAACGTATACACACTTTCCAGGCGTGCTCCTTAAGCCACTCGGACACCTCACCATTCGGCCGCGATAATAACGAAAAAAATGAAATCTGCCAAGGTGAAACAATTGATTTAGAGCAAAAAATTTTTCTCAGTGATATTATTCGGAAAAATTATGTCTACATTTAGAAGACGCGTATATGCAAAGTCCTGCAAAAAAAGCGGCACTGCCTGCAATCACCTTAGCTGCATTAGGTGTTGTATTTGGAGACATTGGAACCAGTCCACTGTATGCCCTACGGCAATGTTTCCTCACCGCACATCTCGCGATTACTGAGGCGACAGTTCTTGGAATTCTGTCGCTGATTTTTTGGTGCATGATGCTGACCATTAGTTTTAAATACGTCACCATTATCATGCGTGCAGATAATAATGGCGAAGGCGGGATTATGTCTTTGCTGGCATTGAATCTGCGAACCACTCGAATCGCTGAGAACAAGAAGATTTATCTGATTGCATTAGGCTTTATTGGCGCATCCCTGTTCTTTGGTGATGGTATTATTACGCCGGCAATTTCTATTTTATCCGCAATTGAAGGCTTAAGTATCGCGACGCCTATGTTTAATCAATGGCTCGTGCCTTTGGCGATTGGTATTTTGGCAGGATTATTTTTAGTACAGCGGCACGGTACAGCCACTATGGGCAAATTTTTTGGTCCATTAACCATGACTTGGTTTCTTTCCATTGGTGCAGTGGGGGTGTGGAGTATTATTCAAACTCCATTTGTATTGACGATGGTCAGTCCACATTGGGCCTTTAATTTTATTGTTCATCAACCCTATGTTGCTTTTCTGACGATGGGTGCTGTCATCCTTACCATGACCGGTGGTGAAGCTTTATATGCCGATATGGGGCATTTTGGTCGTTTACCTATTCGTCTGGCTTGGTTCATTATTGTTTTACCGTGTCTGCTGTTTAACTATGCGGGACAGGGGGCATTATTACTGCGTACCCCCGAGGCGATTTCGAATCCATTTTATATGCTGGTTCCTGACTGGGGGCTATATCCAATGATTGGCTTGGCGACAGCTGCCGCAGTCATTGCATCCCAAGCGGTAATTACCGGTGTGTTTTCAATGACCAATCAAGCCATTCAACTGCGCTATTTACCACGTTTAACTGTGCACCACACTTCGGATGTTGAACAAGGTCAAATCTATTTACCATTCATCAATTGGGTACTGTTTATTTCAGTGGTCATCCTGATTTTATTGTTTGAAAATAGTGCCAACTTAGCCAGTGCTTATGGGGTTGCCGTGACCATGACCATGCTCTGCGGTACGATTTTAATTTCGTTCCTTGCTTATGGTTTTTGGCGTTGGCCTGTATGGAAAGTTTTACTCTTTGCTATCCCATTCTTATTCATTGATTTGATTTTTGTTGCTTCGACCTCTTTAAAGATTATTTCGGGCGGATGGGTGCCAATTTTAATTGGTGCAGCGGTCTATACCATTTTAATGACGTGGAAAATGGGACGAGAAATTGTCTTGGCGCGTTTAGAAAAGGATGCTTTGCCAATTGATCTGTTTATCAAAAGTATTGGTATGAGTGCTGAAACACAATTTGTTCCCGGTGCAGCAGTATTTTTGACGGGGACACCCAATATTGTGCCGCATGCGATGTTGCATAATATTAAGCACAATAAAGTGTTACATGAATTAAATATGATGGTAACTGTAATTACCCGCGATATTCCTTATGTAGCACCAGAGGAACGTATTCAAGTTGAAAAATTGGATGAGCGTTTCTATCGAATCTCGATGTATTATGGTTTTAAAGATCAGCCTAATATTCCACAAGCACTTAAACAAGCTTATGAACAATTAGGGCTTGAGTTTGACATGATGCAAATCAGCTTCTTTATTTCTCGTGATCGATTAATTCACACGGTTGGAGATGGGTTATCTCCATGGCGTGAAAAACTATTTATTTCAATGCAACGAAATACCAGTCCAGTCAGTGATTTTTATCAAATCCCGCCGAATCGCGTGGTAGAACTGGGCAGTCAAATCGAAATTTAGTCATGTATTGAATTACACATAAAAAAACCAAGGTGAATGCCTTGGTTTTTTTATTGGAGGATAAAACCCAACAAAGCGTGATCAGTTCTCTGTTGTTTCCGCAATGGGTGCTTCAGGAGATGCATTGAGTGGCGTATCTGTAAGATCCGCTTCTGGTGCAGCTTGTACAGCATCAGTTGGTTGAGTGGCTTCTGGTGTTGCAGCGACTTCATTCGTCGTCATTGTTTCAGCCGCATTAACCGCTTCATGGGTGACATCTATTTGAGCACTATCTGCTGCATTGACTGGAGTATCAGCAGAAGAGGAAACCATTGGTGCAGCAGCAATACTGTCATTGTTATTATTTGTAGAGGGTTGTACCGCCACTTCTTGATTTAAGACTTGTTCTGCTTGTTGTATAGCTAATTCAGCATTTGGCTGTATTGGTTCTTCAGATGTAACTTGAGCAGTTTGCTCAATAGCAGGAGTGTTGGTTTGTTCTACAGCAGGTGTATCCATATGTGTGGTTGAATCTGAGGCTGAATGATTTTGTACGTTTGTCTCAGCCCCAGCTTGTGTAGGCTCAGAAATGGCTTGGCTAGCATCAATAATACGGATTTGACCACTGGCAACTAGGTCTTGAATTGAACCTGCTTGACCATTGACAGTCGTGGTCACTTTCACTTTAGATAAACTTTCTAAAGAATCACCTGGTTGAATCGCAGGTTCTGCAAATGCTGTTGCACTCATCAAGCCTGTAATGAGGCTTAAACCTAAAAGCTTAGCATGCATAAAATACTCCGTAGAAATAATCATTCTGAAATCTTGCTTGTTTTTACCTTGTCATAATTTTGATCGCTTTTTCAATCAAACACACTTAAAGCCATTAAGAGTCTCTATAAAAGCTTTAGAAAATTAGACATATTGTTACAGTGATTGTGCTTTTGTTAATCATATTCTGCTTAATTGTTAAGCAAACAAATTCAGTTACATATACTTCAATTTACTTGCTTGTTAAGCTCGTGAAAAATCAGTGTTTATTTAGAAATGGCAATTAAGAAACGTAAAACGAGTAAATCTTGGGTCCAACTTTTAAATCAAAATAGTTTAAAAATTGTTTTGGGTTTAGTGGCAACCAGTAGTTTTGCGATTGCTTTTGGACAAGAAAAAATCCAACAATTTGTTTCACTGCCAGCGGCATCAAATTCTGCTTGTTTAGATCAGTTTTATCGCGATATTCCACCTTATTTAGCCAAAGAAAGCCTCAATAAAAATACCTATCCACTATGTTTTAATGGTTTTAATGTGATGTATTCGGGTGTTTCTAAAACACCATTATGGGTTGCTGAAGCATTGACTCCACAGCGCTTAAGTCAAAAAATTCCACGTGAAGATAGCTTTCATGAAGAAACAAAAGTAAAAGTGGAACATCGTGCCACCTTGTCGGATTATAAAGCTTCAGGTTATGACCGTGGGCATATGGCTCCGAATGCCGATATGCCAACTAAGGCTGCTCAGTCAGATAGTTTTTCATTAGCCAATATGGTGCCGCAAGCACCAAAAAATAATCAACAGGTTTGGCGTGAATTAGAAGAAGCCACACGTGCGCTGGTCACCAAACATAAATATGATGTGTATGTGGTTACAGGACCTATTTTTGCAGCAAAAAAATTAAAGACCATTGGGAAAGGCGTTATTGTTCCAACCGCAGTTTTTAAAGCCGTTTATATTCCTAAAACGGGTGCAATTGGTGCGTACTATGCACCTAACAATAATTTATTGCAGGTCAAAGTCGTTAGTGTTTGTTATTTAGAAGAACAATTGGGCATAAATTTGTTCCCACAACTCACCGAAGAACAAAAACGTAATACCTATAATTTGCCATTGAAAGCAACAGCAGTGAAAGCCACTCAAAAAATTGCGTATTTACATTGGGATGCCGAAAGCCAATGTGCTGAAGATGTCAGTTCCGATAAATTGACTGCGGTACAAAAAGATTTTAAATCTTCATCTGTGGGGTCTACATCGGATATCAAGCCCACCCATGCAAGCCAGAATGAGGCGCCGACGATTGATACAAATACTCAAGATGCCATTGTGAAACAACTAATTGAAGGATTATTGCATTACATTTTACAGTTGATGAAGTAAGCTGTTTTTCGGTAGGATGAAGTGGGACATCCTACTTTTTAAAACAATAAAATCAGTGAGCATACAATGTTTAAACCTTTTGAAAATGCGACAGCGTCACATGCGATTCATGACTTAACTTTGGAAAACCAAGAAGACTGTGTCAGTATTTATGGTAATTTGCAGTTGACCAAAGATCAGGCAGGCTTGCAGGCAGCAAAAGTATTGCAGGCTTTTTTAAATGATGTGGTTGCTCAGCTTGAGCAAGAAAGTCATCTGCCTGAAAAAATTGATCGTCAAGATGAACACGAAGTTGAAAATCCATTTTTATAAAACTTTAGATTTTAATCATGTTCCATGTGGAACATAAAAAAGCTTACATTTAGTGTAATGCCAGTCAGTGAGAGAGTTGACTGGCATTTTATTTTTTAAATTCATAATATTATTTCATACACGAAAACGTCATCCGCAACTAGAGCAATCAATAAAGTATGGCTTTACTTAGCAGCACAAGGCAGAATGACATTGGCAATATATTGTTTTTGTTAATTTTCGGTAGTTAGTGAGTTCTGCGGTACGAACTCAAAATATATTTTGAGGCTTCTCATTTGGGCGTATAAGAAACACTGTTTCGCAAGGACGGAGTGAGCCCCAAATACCTGATCTAAAACGGTAAGACTCGGTCATGAATAAGCAAAAAGTTAAGGACTTTATATCTAAAATCCTTAACTGATCAGTATTAATCAGATATGAGATTTTTTATGCTTGATGCTTCATAGTCTTGCTCGGTTGCAACTACGCGATAAATCAGCGCACCAAGAATCGCACCAAAAATAGGAGCGACCCAGAATAGCCAAAGTTGACTTAAAGCCGCTGTGTCTGCAAAGAATGCTACACCTGTACTGCGTGCTGGATTAACCGAGGTATTGGTGATAGGAATACTAATTAAGTGAATCAGCGTTAAAGCCAGACCAATCGCGATAGGTGCAAATCCTGCAGGTGCTCGTTTATCTGTTGCACCTAAAATAATAATGAGGAAAAAGGCTGTTAATACCACTTCAATGATTAAAGCAGAAGTCATGGAGTATTTTCCTGGCGATAGTTCACCAAATCCATTGCTAGCGAAGCCAGCGGCACTGGTAAATCCAGCTTGACCTTGCACAATCAGATATAAAACCAGTGCTGCTAAAGTTGCGCCAATGACTTGGGAAATAATATAGGGAATGAGGTCTTTGGCATCAAAACGACCACCGAACCATAAGCCGACACTCACGGCAGGATTGAAGTGTCCACCTGAAATATGACCTAAAGCATAAGCACCAGTAAGGACGGTTAAGCCAAAGGCAAGTGCCACGCCTGCAAAGCCAATTCCGAGCTCTGGGAATGCTGCTGCAAAAATTGCACTGCCGCATCCACCAAAGACTAACCAAAATGTTCCAATTAATTCGGCAAGATATTTATTCATTTGATTCTCCAGACTTTGTTATAAATTTTTAATGATTCAATGTGATATTTTATATTTGTCGATAAATTGAATATTGCTCAATCACAACATGATGAATAGACATGACACGAGCATGACCGTCATTTAAATTTATGAATATTGTTGCTTTCTCCATTGTTGTGGTGTCGAACCAGTCCATTGTTTAAATGCACGTTGAAAGGCACTTTGTTCAGAATAACTCAGCAATAATGCGATTTCTTGTAGACCTAAATGTGGATCTTTTAAATATTGTTCTGCCAGCAAATGGCGAACTTCTTGCATACGTTGTTGATAGGTCGTGCCTTGTTGTTGTAAGTGGCGCTGGAGTTGACGTACCGACATTCTTAATTGCTTGGCAATGGGGTCAATTTGATAAAGATTTTTTTGTAAGCCTGTTAAAATGGCTTGTTGGATACGTTGATCTAATTGTGTGGAATGAGGCAACTTGTCTAATAAGGCTTGAGCTTGTTGCATCAACAACTGCTGTAAGGTTTGGTCACCTTGACGGAAAGGTTTTGCCAGCTCTTGAATGGGCAAAATAATTTGAGCGGTAGCTTGGGAAAATCGAACTTTACAGTGAAAATATTGCTCATATAGCGCAATATTTTTTGGGGCTGGATGGGTAAAATGAACCTCATGCACATAAATATCATCAAACTCTATAAATAAATGAAGAAATTGCATCATTAAGGCAATGGCAATTTCATTGGTGACTTGAGTCGTCAAATGAAAGGGGATATCTCCCCAGCCAATGGTTAGGTAGTCGTCAAGCATATTCACCTGTAAGCTACTTCCATCATAGACTAAACGATGTAAGTCATGATAACGATGCAGAACCTCACCTAATGTTGTGCAAGATAAGGCAATATAAGCAATGATCCCCAGATGTTTCGGTTGTACGTATTCGGCAATTTCAAGACCAAGAGCTGGAACGTGAATCTGCTGTTGAATATCTGTGAGTAAATCCCGCCAGAGGCTATAGTCAAAGCGTTCTAAGTTTTGAACTTGTTCAAGTTTTTCAGAAATAACTAAGCCTTTCGCTTGGCTATAAGCATAAAGTAAATGTCCGAGACCACCATAAACAGAGCCTGTATAATCTTTAAATTGTTGCATCCTGCTCTTTTTGTTGTCGTAATTTGTCAATGAAGTTTTATTTTGCGGTCAATATTTAGCACATTTCCTTAAGTATATTCAATACTAAAGAGGAGGAATAAACATGTTAAAAGGTTTTTTGGTGGGATTGGTGGTCGCCAATGGTTTTGAGTGGGTGGCACATAAGTATATTTTGCATGGTACACACCGTAGTGGGAAACCACGTTATAGCCCAGTACCAGACAGTATGAAGTCACATTGGGAACATCATCGTGAAGTGCGTAAAACAACATTTCATGATCATGGCTACGTCGAAGGAATTTCGAATTGGCGAACTAAAAATGAAATCATTTCTTTAGCTGTGGTGGCTGGTGCAGCCAGTGTACTGTTTTATCCTATATCTAAGGGAATGGCTGCGGCTGCGGTCTATAGTGCGTGTAATTATTATTATATTCATCGTCGTGCCCATTTAGAGCCAGATTGGGCAATGAAAAAAATCCCGTGGCACTATGACCATCATATGAATTCGAATCAGGATGCCAATTGGTGTGTGACCAAGCCGTGGTTTGATTATATTTTGGGTACACGGGTGATTTCTTCACAAAATTTACAAGAACAAAACCCATTGGGCATCGCACTTCCACAATCTATTTCAAAAGTACTGAATTTTGTGGCAGAAAATTACTTTCCGGCAAAATGGGTAGAAACGATGCCTAAATTAGAGGTAAAGGTATAAAAAATAGGTTTTTCCCGCATTTTTAGTTTAATCGCGTTGATTTCATTCATTGCTGTCAGGTGAAAAACTCATATCGTTTTGCCTTAGTGTCGTGATTTGTCAATATTTTTGGCATGAATGGTCAATATTCTGCGGATTTTTTGATCTATATTTGCTGCACCATCAAGTTGTCTTATCTTGGTCTGGGTATATTATTTTATGCTTTAAACATTGTAAGAAACCACGCGCTGTCGTTTTCTTAGTTTATAGGGAGTCTTAAAGGCTCCTTTTTTTTATCTTAAAATTTTGTTAATAACGGATGTTACGCAGCGACTTAAATCTGCCAAATAGATTATAGAAAAAATTAATTCCACGTTAGGATGGCATATATGCCATCCGTTGGGTTGGCGTATAGGGATGTTTGCTCAGACCAACAAAAGGTTTTGTCTTGAGTAGTAGTGCTACTCATTAACCTTTCAAAAGTAGAAATAATGCCGACGCAAAGGGCATTTAAACTTTGCAATGCTGCGCATTGAATAACATCAGCTAGGTCATTTGTATATTATATAAAGCTAATTAATCTTTATTCATGACTAAAGTGATAAGGCTTTTTAAATGAGTGCGTAACATCAGTTAATAAAAAAGAGTGTTATTTAAACACTCTCTTATAGCTTGATGGCAGATGTGCCCATTACAGACGCATTTCAATCCCTTGAGCTGCAAGATATTGTTTCGCTTCAGGAATGGTGTGTTGACCAAAGTGGAAAATAGATGCGGCTAAAACGGCATCTGCACCACCGATTAAAATGCCATCGGCCAAATGCTGTAAACATCCGACCCCACCTGAGGCAATGGTTGGAATGGTGACACGGTTATTAATTTGACGCATCAATTTAAGATCATAACCCGCTTTGGTGCCATCAGCATCCATCGAGGTAATGAGTAGTTCGCCTGCGCCAAAGTCAGCCATTTTTACAGCCCATTCAATCGCATCAATCCCTGTTGCTCTACGCCCGCCATGGGTGAAAATTTCCCATTTATTATCGCCCGTTTTTTTAGCATCAATGGCAACAACAATACATTGTGCGCCAAAACGTTGTGACGCTTCTTGTACAAACTCTGGATTAAACACCGCCGCGGAGTTAATGCTGACTTTATCTGCACCGGCATTTAACAATAAGCGAATATCTTCTACTTTACGGACACCACCACCTACGGTTAAAGGAACGAATACGCTTTCAGCCATACGTTCAACAGTGCGGTAAGTGGTGTCACGACCACCCGATGTTGCCGTAATGTCTAAGAAGGTAATTTCATCTGCACCTTGTTCATTATAACGGCGTGCAACTTCAACTGGGTCACCTGCATCACGAATATCAAGGAATTGAACACCTTTCACCACTCGACCATTATCTACGTCAAGGCAAGGAATAATACGTTTAGCAAGCATAATTTTTTCCAAAAATAACAGTCGATTATGAAACTTCGCCACGAAGGTGCTACACCTTGGTAGTGGGAGGAGGTATTCTAGCAAAATTATGTAAGTTTTTTTGCAGGTTTTCTATGTCGGTTTATACCACTTTGACTTTACAGGAAGTTCAGACTTTTGCAGTGCCTTATGGATTAGAGGTTGTTGATCTGATTCCCATTCAGGGCGGTATTCAAAATACAAACTATTTTTTGGTTTGTAAAAATGCGAAGCAGTATGTACTGACTGTATTTGAAGAGATGGACGAGCAAGGTGCAGCGGAGTTGGTTCCTGTACTTGAGCACTTGGCTCAACATGGTTTGGCAGTGCCCGTACCTTTAAACTACGCGGGTAAAGCGATTCATAGCCTCAAAGACAAGCCTGCTCAAATTGCGCCGCGTATGATGGGTCAACACCCGATGCCATCTACTGTGGAACAGGCAGAAGCCATTGCAATTGCACAGGCGAAAATACATGTGGCTTTACAAGATTTTCCGCTTGAACGTACAGAATATCGTAATCATGATTATTGGTTACAAGTCGCTAAAGAATTGAAACCGACTTTAAATCCTGCGGATGCTATTTTATTAAGTGAAGTGCTTGGTTTGTATGATGCACTGACTGCTGTCTATCCAAATCGTCCTAAAGGTTTTATTCATTCCGATTTGTTCCGTGACAATACTTTGTTTGATGGTAATCAACTCAATGGTATTTTAGATTTTTACGAACTGAATAAAGATGAATTCTTGTTTGATATTGCCATTACTTTAAATGATTTCTGTACCGAATATCCTAAGGTTCATTTAAATGAAGTCAAAGCACAAGCTTTTTTGCATGCCTATGAAACTATTCGTCCATTAACGGATGATGAAAAAGCGTGTTTAGAAATTTATTTGGCGATGGCAGCAGCACGTTTCTGGTTGATGCGCTTACAAGTGGCACAAAAAAATATACAACAGGGACGAACTGGGGGCGATATTTTGCAGAAGAATCCGCAAGAGATGCGTAATATGCTTATAGAAAGACTTAAATTTGTTACTGCTTAAATAGGATGTGAAAATGCGTGATCAGGGGCGATTAGTCGAATGGTTCGATGACAAAGGCTATGGCTTTATTCAACCGAATGATGTTGCGAAAGATCGCGTATTCTTACATATTAAAGATTTTGCGCGTCAAGGACCACGGCCTATTGTGGGTTGTGCACTTGAATACAAAGTCTTACTGGATGGACAGGGACGTTTCCGTGCGCAACAAGCGACGTATCTTAAAGCATCACAAATGCAAGAAAAAATCACTAAACCCAAAAAAGAAAATGGGCAGCAACAACATAAACTAAAAGCGATGCAAATCGCTTGTATTGCTTATATTTTGGCACTGGCTGTTTTTACCATAGCTGGATTACTCAATGGAATGGTGTTGTTGTTTATTAGTATGATCAACGCCATGACTTATTGGATGTATGCACAAGATAAAGAAGCAGCGCTACAGGGTAATCGCCGTGTACCTGAACAAACTTTACATATTTTATCTTTTCTTGGCGGCTGGCCTACAGCTTGGCTGGCACAGGAAAAATTGCGACATAAAACAGAAAAACAACCGTTTAGAAAGATTTATTTTTGTACCATAGCCTTAAACATTCTTTTGATTCTATGGCTGATTTCTCCTTTAAACATACTGACATTTTAAAGGAAAACGATTACTTTAAAAGGTATAACAATGAATTATTCTATAGATCAAGATTCCAATCGCACGCTGACTTTAGTCCTCTATGTTCTTTATATTATTGCTATTTTTTCAGGTGGTTTATTGGCGATAATTGCCTTAATCATTAACTATGTTAAACGCAGTGATGTCCGTGGTTCTATTTTTGCAAGCCACTTTACTTGGCAAATTCGTACTTTTTGGTGGTATTTATTCTGGAATATTATCGCTTTTATTCCGTTCTTATTTTTGTTTTTTACTGGTGGAAATACCGATCTTTTTGCAGGTGTGGCACTTATTGCAACCACGTTCTGTATTTTAGTGGTTGGAATTTCTTGGGTCTGGATTGTCTATCGTGCCATTCGCGGCATTATTCGATTGAATGATAATCAAGCAATGTATCAGTAGTTTGATTTGAAAGTTTAAACAATAAAAAGAGTTCTATTTGAACTCTTTTTTATCACATATTTTATTTGGTTTTATTTAAAAACTTCGGTTTCCATTCGCTTAAAATTACACCTAAAACCACCAATAACCCACCCAATAAAGCAATTAAAGGCAAGCGTTCACCCGCAATCCGCCCAAAGAGTGCTGCCCAAACAGGTTCACCTGCATAAATAATAGCAGCTTGTGACGGTGCAACAGAACGCTGCGCCCAGTTCATGGTGAACTGGATAAGTGCACTGGCTAATCCTAATCCAACAGTGACCGCAACCAATATCCAAGAAAACTGAGGTAAATGATGTTCACCAGCTAAAGGCATTGATGTAAAAGCGAGTAATGATGCGACTGCAAGTTGAATAACGGTAACACGTTGAATATTCACCTTTCCTGCAAAATAACTGATCAGGATGATTTCTAGTGCAATGGCAATTGAGCCTAAAAGTGTCAGAATTTGTCCAAAGTTAAAAGAAATTTGATGAAAACCATTACCAGTTAAAAAGATTAGACCTACAAAAGCAAAAACTGTCCCTATCCAAGTCATGATATGGGGGCGTTTACGGAAAAGCATCCATAATAGAACAGGAACTAAAGGGACATAGAGTGCAGTTAAAAAAGCAGATTCACTACTACTGATGCTTTGTAAGCCGATGGTTTGAGTACCATAACCGAGGACAATGGTTAACCCAATTAAACTACCTGCATACAGATCTTGTTTGGTCATGCCTTTTAAATCAGACAGGGAGAGTAATCCGACAATGATGGTTGCCGCTAAAAATCGACAGCCGACAAAAAACATCGGAGAACTGAAATTTAGAGCATATTGCACCGTTAAAAATGTACCACCCCAAATGAGGGTTATTAGGATCAGGGCAATTTGTGGTGCTTTGGCTTTAAACCACGAGGAAGCGTTGGACATGTATACACAAAGTAGAAATTTATTGAAATAAAAAAGAGGTCCGAAGACCTCTTAAAAGGGGATCGCAATATTAAATTGACTGATCATCCCACAAGGATTGCGCTTCACGAAGATTCAACGTCCCTTCGTAAATTGCACGACCAGTAATTGCACCTAAAATGCCCGGTTGACCTTTTAAGTTGCGTACATCATCCAGATTGGTTACGCCACCAGATGCAATCACAGGTAAGCCTGAATACGTCGCTAAATTCACCGTTTGCTCAATGTTCACGCCTTGCATCATGCCATCACGCGCGATGTCAGTATAAACAATGCTCGATACGCCCGCATCAGCAAAACGTTTGGCTAAATCAGTTGCTTTTACATCGGTGATATTGGCCCAACCATCGGTTGCAACCATACCGTTCATGGCATCGATGCCAACAATAATATGGCCGGCAAATTTCTTACATGCTTCTTCAACAAATGCAGGATCTTGGACTGCTTTAGTGCCAATGATCACAAAAGATACACCAGCATCTAAATAGTGTTCAATGGTTTCAAGTGAGCGAATACCACCACCAATTTGGATTGGCAATTCAGGTTGCGCACGCGCAATCGCTTCAACCACGGGTTTGTGAATTGGCGTACCTGCGAAAGCACCGTTTAAATCGACCAAATGTAAGCGACGCGCGCCTTCATTGACCCAATGCTGTGCAGTTGCAACTGGATCATCAGAAAATACGGTATCGTCTTCCATACGACCTTGTTTTAAACGGACACATTTACCATCTTTCAGGTCAATTGCTGGAATGATCAGCATGCTTGCGCTCCTAGCCAAATCTTATAAAGAATGTATTGCGGCAATCTTAGCAAAATATTGCCAAATCTCTAAGCATCAGTTTCAGCTTTTATTGTGTTTGGCTGCATGCTTAATTTGAATAAATGACTGGGAATGTTTTGGGGCAATAGGTCCAAACGTAATAATTCTTCAAAAACCAGTATAGGCGCATAAGCATCGGCAGCCGCATATGCAATTTGATGTGGGGTCAATATTTTTCGTGCCCAGTTGGAGGTGCTTATTTTTTTACTTTTGGGAAAGTTAACCTGAAATAGAAGCGCCATAGCATTTTTCAGTCCCATTGGATTACTAAAGCCAAATACTGAAAAACATTTAGATAATTCAACCACGCTATGCAGTTCAATACCTTTTTTACGGAATAAATGAGCATCATTTTTTAAACCAAAGCCGACTTTCATTTGATTTTTATTTTCAAAAATAGGTTTTAGGAACTCAAGTATGGAGGGGCTAATTTGGAATAAATAGGCTTTATCGCGACTTGCCAACTGAATGAGGTGTGGTCCAGTTGAAACTTCACCTTTGTTAAAGGTCGGTTTCGATTCGGTGTCAAAACCGAAGAGGGCACAAGTTTTGAGTTCTTGTTCAATGGCATGGCATTGTTGCAGCGAGTGAATCACCTGAATCTGTTGTAATGGAAGATTTTGAAATACAGGTAGTTGCTGAATTTGTTCTTTGCTGGGGAGCGTTTGAAGTAGAAGATCTTCCATAAGGATTGATACAGCCATTTATTTTAAATTCAGCCTAAGCGCTTTTCAGCGATTAGGCAAAAATAAAGCTCATCATTGATTAGCTTTATTCAATATTTAACAGGATTAATCAGCTTGATGGGTGCTTTGTTCCATTTGCCCTAGATGAGCGCGCTGCATATAGTTTTGATAAGCGGGTATAGAAATAGCAGCGAATACGCCGATTGGGAAAATCAATACGTAAATCCAGCCTAAAACTTTTTCCCATGTTTGTGTAGTGCGAGGAGCACCATATTGATTGGTTCTGTCATCACCTTTAGCAAAAATCAAGTACAGCATAAAAATGATATTGACCGCGGGCACTAAGATTAGTAGAGATAACCATCCAGTGTGATTACGGTCATGCAGGCGGCGAATAGTAAAAACGAAACTAAAATATAACAGGGCAAGGTAGGCAATCCCGATGAGAGCAGCCGCAACCATTGACGAGCCTGTTAGGGTAGAAGAATCAGTAAATAAGTCGGGTGAAAAAGCCGCAATAAGGCCAATAATGCTCAGAACAGAAAAGCTCATTAGCATATTCCAGCCTAAGTAAGACAGGCGACTAAAACGTCCACCAGCTTTAAGGGCGGAATCTGTGGTTGGATTGAAACGAGTATTCATTTTTTATTTTCCATTAGCTGAATTATTATTTAAATATAATGCTTTATATGAATAGCATAACAACACAAATGCATAAAAATAGTCAAATCTATATCGGTAATTTACGGCAATAAAAAAGCCCAACCAGAGTTGAGCTTTCAAAATATTTAAAAATATTGGTCTAGATTTTCCATTCCACAAAATTTTTCAGTAATTGCAAACCTGCGGTATGACTTTTCTCTGGATGGAACTGAGTCGCAAACAAGTTTTCTTGATGAATTACAGTACAGAATTCTAGACCGTAATCACAAGTTGCTGCCACAAGATCTGCATTTTTCGGTTCAACATAGAAACTATGCACAAAGTAGAAACGTGCATCTTGCTCAATGTCTTTCCACATCGGATGACTTGGGTCTGCTTGATGTACTTGATTCCAGCCCATATGTGGCACTTTTAAACCTGCTACATTAGGGAAACGTTTTACTTCACCTTCAAAAATACCCAGTGCATCTGTACCGTCATTTTCTTCAGAGTGTTGCATTAATGCTTGCATACCGACACAAATCGCCAGCACAGGCTTATTAAATACGGCATGGCGTACCACGTCATCAATGCCTGCTTCATGCATGCCTTGTATGCAATCACGCATTGCACCGACACCGGGAAATACAATTTTATCGGCTTGGGCAATCAGTTTGGGATCATTGGTCACATCTACCGTTGCACCAACGTGTTCTAAGGCTTTGGCTGCAGAGTGTAAATTTCCCATGCCATAATCAAGAAGGGCAATACGGGTCATTACAACGTTCCTTTGGTTGAAGCAACTGTGTTTGCTGCACGTGGATCAATTTCACAGGCCATACGCAGTGCACGTGCAAAGGCTTTAAATACACATTCAATTTGGTGATGACTATTTTTACCTTTCAAGTTATCAATGTGCAATGTCATCAGCGCATGATTCACAAAGCCTTGAAAAAATTCAGAGAATAGATCAACATCAAAGGTACCAATACGTGCGCGAGTGAATGGAATATCCATCCATAAGCCGGGACGACCAGATAAATCGACTACGACACGACTTAAAGCTTCATCTAGTGGTGCATAAAAATGACCATAACGACGTAAGCCCTTTTTATCACCCAAGGCTTGTGCAAATGCTTGACCAAGCGTGATACCACAGTCTTCTACGGTGTGATGATCATCGATATCGAGATCACCATCACAGTGAATATCAATATCGAATAAGCCGTGTCGCTTGATTTGATCAATCATATGATCTAAAAATGGAACACCTGTATTGAGGGTGCCTTGACCCGTACCATCAAGATTCACACGAACTCGAATTTTGGTTTCGTTGGTGTTTCTTACCACTTCACTGATACGTTGCGTCATAGACACGTTCCTCAAAAACGTCAAAAATGATGATGTAAAATGTTTTTCGCGGTGACGAAATCACCGCATATTAGATTGCTCAGGAGGGTTAATCAATGCCTATTACCATACATGCTTATACTTCACTAGAAAATGACGAAGTGCGCAGCCAGCTTGAGCGACTGTATGACACCAGCCCAGAATTTAGTGATGGGCAGGATGCCATTGAACAACTAGAGCAAAACTTGGCTCAGTATACCTTAGTTTACACAGCAGAATTTAACACTAAAGTGATTGGGGCAATTTGGTGTACTGGACAAGGGGAGAGTAAGACCTTGGAAAATATAGTGGTTCATCCTGCCAACCGTGGGCGTGGTGTTGCGGAAAGGCTGGTGAGTGAAGTTTGCCGAATGGAAGAAGTAAAAGACGTTAAAGTTTTTGAACCTGGATGTGGTGCAATTCATCGCTGCTTGGCAAATTTAGAAAAGATTTAAGCTTGAGCCATAAAAAAAGCAGCGATTGAGCTGCTTTTTTTATGGCTCAAGCAAGGCAAATCGTTTAATCATGGGACAAGTTTTAAACAAAAAATAATCAAACAACTTATGATTTGCTGTAAAAATAAACGTTTGTTTTAAAAAGCGCAAAAGCGACTTGACTGAAAAACACTTAAACTGTTTAATACGCGGCATTGGCGTGATAGCTCAGTCGGTAGAGCAACGGATTGAAAATCCGTGTGTCCCCAGTTCGAACCTGGGTCTCGCCACCATATTCAAAATCTATTTAAAGATTTCAATCCCTGATCCTATCAGGGATTTTTTTTTGGGCAAAAAATATTCAATCAAACAAAAATGTAATGAATTATATTGACTAATGTCCTGAGATACGGCTTAATACACGGCATTGGCGTGATAGCTCAGTCGGTAGAGCAACGGATTGAAAATCCGTGTGTCCCCAGTTCGAACCTGGGTCTCGCCACCATATTCAAAAAAGCCTTAAACATTGTTTGGGGCTTTTTTATGCTTAAAATTGTTAGACAAGTTACATGATAGTTGGTTATATTTCTGAGTATAGTCATTTTATAAAAATTGATTTGAACATTAAAACAATGAAAGATCTCTTTTCTCAGCATAGTCTGCGCTATAAACAAGCCCGTCCAAATTATTCTATATCTATTCTAAAAGAAATTTTACAGCATGTGCCTGAGCGAACGTTCGCATGGGATTGTGGGGCAGGTTCTGGGCAATTTACCCAATTATTAGCACCATATTTTGATCATGTGGTGGCAACCGATATTAGCGATGCACAGTTACAACAAGCGCCTTATTTTGAAAATGTCAGCTATCAAGTGCAAGCGGCAGAGCAGACCAGTATTCCTGCACAATCTATAGATTTGGTTACCGTTGCTCAAGCCATTCATTGGTTTGATTTTGAGGCATTTTACACCGAAGTAAAACGCGTGCTTAAACCGCAAGGTGTGATGGCTGTGATTGGTTATGGCTTAATTCAGCTAAAAGATACTACCCTGAATAGTCTGGTTCAGCAGTTGTATTTTGAAACATTAAAGGACTATTGGGACAGTGAGCGCCGTTATATTGATGAGGGATATCAAACCATTCCATTTCCTTTTCAAGAACAGGCTGTGCCAACGCTCTCTTTGCAATATCAATGGACAGCGCAGCAATTGCTAAGTTATTTAAACACATGGTCAGCATTGAAACATTATCAAGAGCAGAATTCTGATGATCCACTTCAGCTGATTTCAAATACTTTAAATGCTGCACCCGAAAACTTAGATGTAACATTTCCTGTACTTCTGCGTATAGGAACGCTGAAAAAATAAAGCTTTAGTGTGTTATTTTATAGGTTAGTACTTATATTGTATTTTTAATATAAGATTATGATTTTTAGAGTTTTAATTGTAAATTTTTTCTATTTTTTGATGCAAAATTTGATCGCTTTAAAGAGGTAGAATGATATTATTTTTCATAAAATTCAGAATTTCTCCAAGACCATTGATCAGAGTACAGGTTATTTGCTAGATCGTTTATTGTACAATAATGGGTGTTGAAGGTTGTTTATTTACTTTTATTTTTTTGAGTAGAGCTGCCATGAGTCTCCTAAAATATGTATCTTTTGCTATTGTCATACTTGCTGTAAGTTCTCCTGTATCTGCTACTTTTGCTGATACAGTTGAATTACCTATGTTAAGAACATTGGCAGAACCTGAATTAAGAGCTGAAACTGGGATTATTCAATATCAAGAAGATCCTCAAGAAGTAAGAGCTTTACAGCATAAAGTCATGAAAATACAGTTGGATACCCAAAATTTTGAGGTTGATCCAGCAGTTGTGACCACGTTAGATCTTATGCCTGAGGGGGTAGCAATGCCAGATTTAAACGGCTTACCATTGGGATTGCAGCAATATGTTTTAACCATTGCAAGAGGCTTACAATCTCCTGATCCCCGAGAAGGTTTGTATATTATGCTCGCGCCCTTTGGCATAGACCGTAATGCAACCAATGTACAAATTAGCCGAGAGCAATTTTCACTGGGTACAATTGAGCGCCAATTAGGAAAATGATGAAATCAGCATGTAACAAAAAACGATAACGATGCCAAATAGAGCAGTTCGCTCGTTTGAATATGAAGATAGAAACATAAATATTTTGTAGAAATAAAAAAGGATGCTTATAAATAGCATCCTTTTTTATATAAAGTATTGATGAATACTTTAATTTTAAGCTGAAATTACGCAGCTTTCTTTTTAAACCAAGAGAAGAATGATTTTTTCTCTTCAGTTTTTACAGCTGCAACTTTTTCTTCAGCTTGAGCAACTTGTTCGGTCACAGCTTCTTTTACTTCTGTAGTTTCAGCAGTAACGCTGTCTTTTACTTCAGTTACTTTCGCTACAGTAGCATCTTTTATTTCAGTAGTTTTTTCTACCACAGCATCTTTTGCTTCAATTGCTTTAGCAACAGTCGCGTCTTTAGCCGCTACAGTTTTAACTACAGCAGCATCTTTTACTTCAGTTGTTTTAGCAACAGTTGCATCTTTCACTTCAGTCGCTTGGTTTGCAACAGCAACAGTTGTAGCTTTAACTTGGTCTTTTGCCATAGTTAAAGTTTGAACCGCATCTGCTTTAACAGTGGTAAGTTTTGTAGCTGGAATAGCTTCTACAGTTGTAGTCGCCATAGCTGATGTAGTACCTGCAACTAAAGTGATTGCGATCGCAGTTTTAATAGCATTCATGTTGAATATCCATTAGAAAGTAAAAGAATTTTTTGTAGCGGTTATATTAGCCTGATATAAGTTATTTTTATGATTTTTAATGAATTATAGTTATTTATTTGTGTGAATATTCCACTAAAATTACAGAGTTATAACACAATGTTTCGAAGTGGTTACATTTCATGATCTAAAGAAGAAAATAACATTTTTTATGCTATTCAGATTTAAAATTTATGACAAGCAATTTATTTTTTCCTAAAAAAATCCTCAAAAAGTGAGGATTTTTCCAAAATATTTAAGCATTCAACATGTTTGATCATATCTAAAATATTCTGCCCTAAATTTAATTAATCAAAAATTTTTTCAGCAGCTTGGAAAGGTAAAGAAATAACATCAATTGCGACTGCAAATGGCAGTAAAACCAATTTTTCTAAGGGATTCATTTTTGAACTTGATTTATAACTTTCTTGAGTATTGGTATAGATCGTTACTTGATAAGGTTTACTTAACGCTTTGAGCGAAGCAATATTATTCGCAACAGGATAGACCACGCCTGCTAATTTTAAATTAAAGCAAAAACGTTGAGCATTCATGCGTCTATCACTTGAAGTTGAACATTCTTCAGCCCCATTGGTGATAAAAAATGCTAAATCCTTTTTGCTAATATCTTCTTGTAGCTTTACATAAGATAAAGGCAAAATTCCTGAAAAATGACCATCATTTTTTTCAGAGAAAAATTGCAGCTCTTTGGTCATTTGGATATTGCTGGGATCAAGTTTACTGATTAAGTTGACAAACTGTGCGCCACCTTGAGTCAAAATATAGCTATTTTTTTGTCCAGCAATCACTAAACTATTTTGCGGTAAATTGGCTGTTGTTTGAGCAGGTTTGCCAAAGGCAACCACAGTGTCTTCAACTAGGGTAACTTTGCTAGTTCTGGTATAGGTTTGCGTGTCTTTGGTGATAAGGGTTTTGGTTGCACAACCTGTGAGTATTGTTCCAATCATTCCTAAACTGATTATTGTTTTTACTGGTAATGAAAACATCTATTTACTCCTAATGATTTGAAATTTATGCAAACTGAATTTTTAATTGTCCTTAAGCCTAACATTAAAACGTTCAAAAAGGCGTCAAAATGAAAAAGTTTGAAGAGATGGGGTAGAGCGGTTTTTATGAATAGCTAGATAGTATTGAGAATAGGATTGAAAATTGGCATCTTATTTTTTATGGATGATAAATATATGGAATAGTTGTGTGTTGAGCTGATCCATAAATTAAACGGCAATATTTGTTTTGTTGCATACAGATTCGATATTTCAATACGTTGAGTGAATGGATTTCAATCCGAGCATGAACTGACTATGATCATGAAATCGCTTCAATGAAAAATATGCATTGGGCAACGCAAAGTGGGAAATTAGCTTATGCAAGAATTGATTTGTTATAAAGAACTTCCTGTGTGGACAGCCCAGACCATTCCACAAGGGTTTAAAAATCAACACAATACCAAAGCGGGCACTTGGGCAAAGTTAAAGATTTATCAAGGTGAATTGAGGTTTGCTTTTTTAGATGAGGCAGGTGTTGTGCAATCTGAGTTGATCTTTACTGCTGAGCAACAACCGCCTTTTATTGCGCCTCAAGCATGGCACAAAATTGTTTCAACCAGTGATGACATTGAATGTCAGCTGCAATTTTACTGTACGCCACAAGATTATTTTTATAAGAAATATCAACTTGCACCCACGCACTCAGAAATTTTGGCTGCTACGCCATATTTGCAAGGTGGTCGTGCTTTAGATGTGGGCTGCGGGCAGGGGCGTAATGCGCTGTATTTAAGTCAGTTGAGTCAGCATAGCTTTGAGGTGGATGCTTGGGATGTCAATCCTAGTAGTTTGCAAAAGTTGCAGCAGATTATTGATGCCGAAGGCATTCAAAAGATTCATATACAACAGCGGGATTTAAATGCTGACCAAAGCATTACAGGCAGTTATGATTTTATTTGCTGTACTGTGGTGATGATGTTTTTGGAAGCTAAAACGGTGAAACCTCTGATTGCTCAGATGCAACAAGCAACTGGAGTAAATGGTTTTAACTTGATTGTCTGTGCGATGGATACGTCAGATATAGCCGTGCAGGCTGACTTTCCTTTTGCGTTTAAAGCAGGGGCGTTAAGTGCTCTTTACGAGGGCTGGAACATTGTGAAATACAATGAAAATGTAGGTGAGTTACATCGGGTGGATGCAGAGGGCAATCGGATTAAACAACATTTTGCGACGTTGTTGGCACAAAAATTAGAGTTAAGTTCAACTGATGCGAAATAGAAGACTCAGTTAATGATAAAGTGAGTAAGTAGAATAGATGATTTGCATATTCTACTACTCGCTATATTTCATTTAGCTGAAAGTTTTTATACTGCTTTAAATGGTGATATTGCTATTAATTTGTTGTAGTTTCAAATAACGGATTTAAAATTGCATCAGCTTGTACAGTATGGTTTTTAGCAGAAAAAATTCTGCCCTTAAGCATGTCATATTTATTCCATACAAATCCTTGTTTATCTAAATCCAAAAGGCGTACAGAATAATGCTGACCTTCTTTGGGTAAATATGCTGTCACTAATCCTGCACCTGCTCCCATTGTTGCAAGTGTTACGCCTACACTTAACGCGCCAAACGCGAATTTTGAGCCTACTGAAGCATCTAGTCCATCTAGTGATGCAACAAAAATGTAATTAGATTGTGACCAATCTTTTAATGTATTAATCATCGCATCATCTAATTTCGGGCTTGCTAGATTCGCCTTTTTATTTTGAGCATTTGCTAAGTTAACTTCATCTGACTTAGCAATGAATTGATTTAATGCCAAAACGGCTGCACGTTGTTCTGCAGTCATATTGGGATTGCCAAAATTTAGAAGAGGATATGTGTTGATTGATGCTCGTTTTGTATTTGGGGTTGCTTGAAATTCATATTTTTTGAGTTGATCTTCAGACATTGCCCCGCAAATGAATGGAGCAGCTGTTTCACTTACTTTTACACCGTGTTGGTTTAATTGCTGTGTAAGTGTTTGAATAAACTTTTCACTTGTGAGCTGGGATGGTTCGTTCAGTACTAAATCTTTACCAAGCTCATTGGTAAGCAAACATGAGTTGACTAAAATTGCAACGGGTTTTACTTGAATCTCAGACTGTGTTTGATTTAAATGTTGACGCGCTTCAGGGGAGATTTTTGTGGTTGCACAACCAGTAAATGCCAAACTAGCAATAAGGGGTAATACCATTTTTTTCATAAGTGCTCTGATTTGATTTTGATGAATTTGCTGGAGCATTATGCATAAATAATATTAAACTTTAATAAAATTTTACTTTAAATGAATATATTTCAGCATCTTAATTTTAAAAAAAGATAAAAAAACCCCCGCAATAAGCGGGGTTCTTTTTATCTCAGTATTTAACTAAATATTAAACACGTTCGATAATAGTCGCGATACCTTGACCAAGACCGATACACATGGTCGCAAGACCAATTTGTGTATCTTGCTGTTCCATTACGTTAAGCAATGTCGTGGTGATACGTGCACCAGAACAACCCAATGGGTGACCAAGTGCAATTGCGCCACCATTTAAGTTGATCAGGTCTTGTTTGTCATAAATGCCTAAGCCTTTCATCACAGACAAGCCTTGTGCAGCAAATGCTTCATTCAATTCAAATGTTTGAATGTCGCTAATGCTCAAACCAGCGCGTTTAAGTGCTTTTTGCGTTGCTGGTACTGGACCATAACCCATGATCGCAGCATCACAGCCTGCAACCGCCATAGAGCGAATCACAGCACGTGGCTTAAGACCTAATGCTTGAGCACGTTCAGCAGACATCAGCAACATTGCAGAAGCACCATCAGACAAAGCTGATGAAGTTGCCGCAGTTACTGTGCCGCCTTTCGGATCAAATACAGGACGTAACGATTTGAATGACTCAAGGTTAGCATCTGGACGAATCACTTCGTCGATGTCGCATAGGATTTTGAAGCCATTTTGGTCATGACCTTCCACACCTACGATTTCATTTTTGAAACGACCTTCTTGCGTAGCAGCCCAAGCACGGCGGTGTGATTCAACACCAAATGCATCTTGTTCTTCACGACCAATGCCATTCATGCGACCTAACATTTCAGCGGTTAAGCCCATCATGTTCGATGCTTTCGCGTAATGCTTAGATGCTTCAGGATTGAGGTCGATACCATGCATCATATTGACGTGACCCATATGCTCTACACCACCGATGATAAACACATCACCTTGGTTAGTCGCAATTTGAGCCGCAGCAGTATGAATAGACTGCATAGATGAACCACAAAGACGGTTAACAGTTTGACCTGCAACAGTTTTTGGTAAGTCAGCCAATAACGCAATGTTACGACCAATGTTCATACCTTGTTCTAAAGTTTGGTTTACACAACCCCAGATCAAGTCTTCAACTTCGTTTACATCAAACTGGTTACGAGCAACTAAAGCACGAACCAATTCAGCAGATAAGCTGTCAGCACGTACATTGCGGAACATACCGTTTTTGGTTTTACCCATTGCTGAACGTACGCCATCAACGATGACAACGTCACGCGGATTTAAAGTAGCCATTCACGTTGCTCCTTAACCGTAGAATTTTTTGTTGTTAGCAGTCATGTCACGCAACATTTGTGGCGCTTCATATGCTTTACCTAAGTGTGCATATTTGTCGCAAAGTGCTACGTATTCAGCTACACCCGTTTGGTCGATGTAACGACATGGACCACCACGGAATGGAGGGAAACCAACACCCATGATCATTGCCATATCCGCTTCAGAAGCAGTCGCAACGATGTTGTCTTCTAGGCAACGAACGGTTTCGTTACAGAAAGTTAGCATCATGCGATCAATGATTTCTTGAGCATCAAACTCATGTTTTTCAGTGGTCGCCATAGATGCAACAAGCTCATATGCTGTTGGATCAATGGTTTTTGCTTTCTTGCCTTTACGATCAAGCTCGTATTTGTAGAAACCAACGTCATTCTTTTGACCTAGACGTTTCGCTTCGTACATTAACTCAATCGCACCTTTGAAGTCTGGCTTCATGCGGTCAGGGAAACCTTCAGCCATCACTTCTGCGCCGTGAACGCCTGTATCAATACCGACAACATCGATAAGATAAGCAGGGCCCATTGGCCAGCCGAATTTTTCCATGACTTTGTCGACTTGTTGGAAGTCAGCACCATCTTTAAGAAGAAGGTCAAATGCGCCAAAGTAAGGGAACAATACACGGTTTACAAGGAAGCCCGGGCAGTCATTGACAACGATAGGTGTTTTACCCATTTTCTGCGCAAGAACCACAGTGGTCGCGATCGCTTCATCAGAAGTCTTCTCACCACGGATCACTTCAACCAAAGGCATCATGTGAACTGGATTAAAGAAGTGCATACCAACAAAGTTTTCAGGACGTTGTAGTGATTCAGCCAAACGTGTGATTGAAATTGTAGAGGTATTTGATGCAATGATGGTATTTTCACGAACTGATTTTTCAGTGTCCGCAAGTACCGCAGCTTTAATCTTAGGATTTTCAGTTACCGCTTCAATCACGATATCTACTTCTTTAAACTCATCTAAGCTTAAAGTTGGACGGATACGTGCAAGGGTTTCACCCATTTTTGCAGCAGTCATTTTTTTGCGTTCAACTTGTTTGGTCAACAATTTGTTCGCTTCAGACATACCGAGTGCAAGTTGTGGATTACCAATATCTTTCATGATGATTGGTGTGCCTTTGCTTGCCGCTTGGTAAGCAATACCGCCACCCATGATACCCGCGCCCAATACAGCCGCTAGGTTTACAGGATGCGCACCTTTCTCATGTTTTTTCGAGGTTTTTTTCACAATTTGGTCATTGATGAATAAACCAATCAATGCGCCTGCTTGTGGTGTTACCGCAGCTTTAGCGAAACCTTCAGCTTCAATTTTTAATGCTTCGTTACGTGGAAGGCTTGCACCTGCTTGTAAAGAATCCAATAATAATTTTGGCGCTGGGTATTGAGCTGGGTTTGCTTTTGCAAGCACCATACCTTTAGAAGAGTTAAACGCCATCATTTGTTCGATTGGGCTTAATTTCACAGGATCAAGTTTTTCTTGACGTTTTGCTTTCCAGTCTACGCGACCAGTAAGTGCTTGTTTAACCAAGTCAATTGCAGCATCTTTAAGTTTGTCAGCAGCAACCACCGCATCAACAGCACCATCTTTAATAGCAGCAGCAGCTTTTTTAGGATTAGCCATCGCCATCCATTCAACTGCATTGTCGATACCAATGACACGGCTTAAACGCACCGTACCACCAAAACCAGGGAAAATCCCAAGTTTAATTTCAGGTAAGCCGACTTGTGCTTGCTCAGACATGACACGGTAGTCACAGACTAAGCACATCTCAAAACCACCGCCCAATGCCATACCATTGATTGCAGCAACTTTAGGAATGTCTAAATCTTCAAAGCTGTTGAAAATTTCGTGAACAGGCATTGCCCAATCCACAATTGCTTTTTCGCCCTGAGCAAAGTTTTCACCAAACTCAGTGATGTCTGCACCAACGATGAATGTTGATTTACCGCTGGTCACGATTAAACCTTTAATGTCGCTATTTGCTTTTACAGCATCAATAGCGGCTTTAAAATCTTCAATAGTTGCACGGTTAAATTTGTTGACCGACTCACCTTGTAAGTCAAAGCGGAATTCTGCAATTCCGTCCGAAAGCATTTGGACGGTAATGGCATTGCCAGCGTGGATCATGCCTGATCTCCTTTATTTTGGAGGACTTTTAAGTTGATGTTTTGAAGTATGTACGCAGTTTTTGCATACATTGAACTTCGCTAATCTTACGATAACTATATCTAAAAAGAACATAACAAGTTGTATCAAGCCGTGACGCAAGGGTCATCAATTTTTCTTTAACAAACCTGTGTGGTAGATGGCTTTATTTTTACTTTGCTTTGTAAAAATATGATGAACTTTTTGTTTAAATTAAGATTTTTTAATAATTTCGTGACTATTTATATCGGGTATAAGTCTTGAATTACAAGTTTTTTATTTGCTTGTTTTGGTCAGAAAAGTCAATTGATAGAAAAGTGAGTCATGCTTTTGTAAATAAAATAACTCGCATGACAAAGATTGAACGTTTTATTTTAGGCGTTTGCTTCACTTTTTAAGATCAATTTGACTGAAATTTAAAATTGATTCAGGAAATGGTGTGATCAATAAGCGTTGCAGATCACCCAATAAAGTCGGTCATTTAATTTTTTATAGCTTCACAGCTTGTTTTTAGCAAAGAATTTCATTAATAATCCTGATAAATAAGATGAAGTTAAGCCATAAGATGAAAAATATAAGTGCTGTATTGCTATCGACATTATTTTTAACCGCTTGTGGCGGTGGGGGATCGGGGGATTCATCAGGAGTCGTTGAGCAGTCTGCGACTAAAACTTTTTATAGTTATGAGGTTCAAGCAGATGTTGATGTAACTCATTTGAATCAAAAAAAATATCACATTGATCAAATGAATCATTTATCTATTCACTATAGTGAAAAACCACTTTATCAAACGGAAGCCATTCGGAATTTTTTGATTGAAGATGCAATATCTACTATTTCGCCGCCTCAAAAAGCAGATGGTAGTTATTGGATAGGTGAAAATAGCAGTTTTAATGATACGACTTTAGCTTATCAACCCAGTAATTTGGCATCCAGTCATCCATTAAAGTTCACCTATCAATTGAAAAAAATTGGTTTATCGGGGTTTTATATGACTGATTATGTAAAATATTTACTGCGTCAGGCGAAGAGTACACCGAATGTCAGTGATGCAACTTTACAACATTTGCATCGCTTGATTGATTCTGGAAATACAGCCACATTTAAATCGGATGCCGTGTGTTGGCAAAAGTTGGCAGTGCTGAGTAATCAGGATTATATGGATTTTAATCCGAACTCTTTAAGTCATTATAGCGGGACAGTGGTCAACCAAGGAGTGTGGAATAATATTCCTTGGAAACAATATGAACCTTTCATTGCAGATCCTACAAAGTATGCAACGTTTAGCTATGAAAATCGAGATTATGGAGCCATCTATCATACTCAAAATGAAACATTAGTGATGACTGCCGATGGCTCATTACAATGTGATTTTTTGAATGAAAGTGCATTGAATAGCATCAATAAAACATTTGATTTGTGATCATCCTTTGAAAATAGCGATAAATAAGCCATTTTTGCAACAGTAGACTTGAAAATTGCAGGATCAGTCTTACATCATGAAAGATCATTTAAATTAAAAAGTCTACCGTGAACGAAAATGCACGTGCAAATATAGAAAAAATTTTAGCCAATATGACGACTTTGCCCGGTGTTTATCGCATGCTCGGCAAAGACGGTGAGTTACTATATGTCGGTAAAGCCAAGAATCTAAAAAATCGCGTGTCGACCTACTTTGTAAAGACCATCGAACATCCTAAAACACAGGCGTTGGTGGCACGTATTTATAATATTGAAACGCTGATTGTTCGTTCGGAAACTGAAGCCTTATTGCTTGAACAAAACCTAATTAAATTACATCGTCCACCTTATAACATTATGTTGCGCGATGATAAATCCTACGTTTATATTTTTATCTCCAGTGATAAACCTTATCCCAGAATTGCCAGTGGACGCGGTAAGGGCAAACATCAACAAGGTAAATTTTTTGGACCGTATCCAAGTGCCTATAATGCCCGCGATACTTTGTTGGTGTTACAAAAACTTTTTAACGTGCGCCAATGTGAAAATAGCTATTTTTCGCAGCGTAAACGTCCATGTTTACAATATCAAATTAAACGCTGTACTGCGCCGTGTGTAGGTTTAATTTCGGCTGAAGACTATCAAGAAGATGTCCAAAATTCGATACGTTTTTTACAGGGCGATACTAAAGAACTCAATCAAGAACTGATTACTAAAATGGAAGCTGCGGCAGATGCTTTGGAGTTTGAAAAAGCGGTATTTTATCGTGATCGTATGGCATTGCTACGTGATGTACAGTCGCAACAAGCGATTTATAAAGTCAAAGGGGAAGCCGATATTTTGGCGATCGCTTATCACGCAGGGGTAACTTGTGTACAAATTATGCATGTACGCAACGGTAAAATGTTGGGGGGAAAAAGTTATTTCCCTGATATGTTGGGTGATGATTTAGGGCAAATGTTGTCTGATTTTATGGCGAACTTTTATTTTCAGGTGGCCGATGAAGTTCCCAATGAGTTGATTATTAATGCAGAATTGCCAAACAGCAAAGAATTAGAACAAGCACTGCAACAAGAATTCTCCAAGAAAATACAGATTAAGCATAAGGTGCGAGAAACCCGTGCTGAGTGGCTTGAGCTGGCCAATATGAATGTTCAGCATGCCATCAAAGGACAACTGGCTAACCATTTTGAATTGAATGAACGTTTTCATCAACTTGAGCAAGTGGTGGGGCGACCGATTGACCGAATAGAATGTTTTGATATTTCGCATACCATGGGTGAAGCCACCATTGCTTCTTGTGTCGTGTTCGATGCAGGCGGTGCACGTAAACGTGATTATCGTCAATTTTCCATTGAGGATATTACTGGTGGCGATGACTATGCAGCCATGCGCCAAGCACTGACGCGTCGTTATAAAAAAGCCATGTTACCCGATTTACTTTTGATTGATGGCGGTAAAGGTCAATTGCACATGGCGATGCAAGTCATGCAAGAACTTGGATTAGATGCGTTTATGCTGGGTGTCTCCAAAGGTGAAGGGCGTAAACCGGGGTTGGAAACACTACATTTTACCGATGGTACAAAAATTCAATTACCCGAAGACCATAAAGCACTGCATTTGATTCAACAGGTGCGGGATGAAGCGCATCGTTTTGCCATCACCAAACACCGCGCTAAACGTGATAAAAAACGCGGTGGTTCAGTCTTAGAAGTTATTCCAAGATTAGGGCCAAAACGTCGCCGTGATTTATTGACCCATTTTGGCGGTATTCAAGGTGTGCTGAAAGCTTCAGAAAAAGAACTCATGCTGGTATCGGGACTGGGTGAAGTCATGGCCAGAACCATTTATAAAATTCTGCATGAAGCTCTTTAGGGCAGATTGGCAAAAATGCTCACTGACGCATGAGTCATTGATCATTCACAGCAATACAAAATCAGTGAAAGATAGCGTAAAGCAAAAACAATAGAGGATGAAGGATGTCATTACGCCAATTATTCACAGAAATTGAACAGGATGAATGGGTCAATATTCCGCAGGGTTGGCTACAAGGACGCACCATTTATGGTGGTTTAGTTGCAGGGATGATGATGCAAAAGGCTTTGGTGACCATAGCCGATCCAGCAAAACGCTTACTCAGTACCAGTGTCACTTTTGTCGGCCCAGTGCAAGAAAGTAAAGTGCGACTCACGGCTGAAATTTTAAGGCAAGGCAAGTCAGTCACCACCATTGAAGTGCGTTTATGGCAAGATGATGCGGTACAAAGTATTTTAATTGCCAGTTTTGGTATGCAGCGCGAATCGAGCATTCAGGTACACCAAGAACGTATTGCTCCAGATTATCCGAACCCTGAAAGTTTAGCTAAACTTCCTCAGCATGCCGCGATGCCGCAGTGCTATCAGCAATTTGATGTGTGTTGGGCTGAAGGTAATTATCCGTGTACCGCCAGTGCGAAACCTGACTTTGGTGGCTGGTTCCGTTTTAACCCAGCTCAGCATGAAAATGATGAACTAACAGTTGCAGCGTTGATGACCTTACTGGATATTTGGCCACCGGGTGTATTGCCGATGTTTCAAACGCTGTCACCTGCCAGTTCGCTGACATGGCATGTGACGTATGTGCATCCTGTACAGCATCAATTGTATGATTGGTTTAAATATAAAGTATTTACTGACTATGCCACAGAAGGTTACTCCACAGAATATGCACATCTGTGGGATGCTGAAAATAGACTGATTGCAATTTCTAGGCAGACAGTTACCGTGTTTGCCTAGTGACACTTTATAGCAATTCGTATAAAGTGAGTCTGAATTAACGATGAATCCATTCTCAGAATATGTGTGATTTTTCATCGTACATAAAGGGGAAAATTGGCGGTGTCTATGACTACAGGTCGAATCCTGAATATTCCAAATATCTTGACTTTGGCGCGTATAGCTTTAATACCCGTTTTTTTGTTGGTGGCATATTGGCCACCTACAATCGGTGTCGCTGAGCAAGACAGTAACATGACTCGTCACATGATTTTAACGGCTATTTTTGTGATTGCTGCTATAACGGATTGGTTCGACGGTTATTTGGCGCGTTCACTCAATCAAACATCCGCATTTGGTCGTTTTCTTGACCCTGTGGCAGATAAACTTATGGTCGCAGCTGCACTGATTGTTTTGGTGCAATGGCAACCCAGTATGTCGATGGCATTTGCCGCGATTGTGATTATTTCACGTGAAATTACGGTTTCTGCTTTACGTGAATGGATGGCAGAGCTCGGTGCGCGTACCAGTGTTGCAGTATCAACTGTGGGTAAATATAAAACGGCTTTTCAGATGATTGCAATTTCAGTGTTCTTGTTGAATTGGCAACCGCTTGAAACTTTAGCTTATCTGCTACTGTATACCGCTGTAATTCTAACATTATGGTCAATGTTTATTTATTTAAAAGCCGCGTGGCCTTATCTAAAACAGCCTTAAGTTAAGCTTGAAGAATTCAGTTAAAACGCCTATGTCAGGGCGTTTTTTTTCACCTCAATTTATTGCTTTTAAAATAAAGGTAGCCGTGTTAGACAAAAAAAATCCTAGATTTTGGGGGAAACCTAGGATTGAAATTGAAAATACTTATATTTTTATAAGATGTTTAACCATCTTCTTGGAATTGATTATAGGAGAATAAATCTCTGGAATCATGTAACTTATTGTATTGAAATGTATCGTTTTATTGGAGATGTGATTTTGCTTTGTAGCGCTTTTTAAAGAGCAAAAAAAGCCCCATTAAAATGGAGCTTTTTTATTCAAAGCGATATGAGCATTGCTTTTCAGTCTTGGCTTCTAGGCACTTTGCGAATCAAAATCAATGCACTGCCTTATTTTTCGGCAGTCCAACCTTCGGCTTTTTCAACAGACTCATCATTGCTCAAGAATTTTTCACGTTGTTCTTCTAAAAACTTCTTCGCATCTGCTTCAAACACATTTAAACGTTTTTCATTAATCAACGTCGTTTGGTGTTTTAGCCATTCTTGCCAAGCTTGTTTAGATACAGTTTCAAAAAATTCTTGACCCTTTGCACCCGGAAAAGGTGCAAAGTCTAAGCCTTCCATTTCTGTTTGATATTTACGGCAAAAAACCTGTCGAGACATCTCTCATTCTTCCTTAAGCGTAAAGTTTTTCTAAGCGGGTGTAAGCACGTACGATTGCTGCTTCAACTTGAGCAGGTGCAGTACCCCCAATATGGTTACGTGCATTCACAGATGCTTCAAGCGTCAGTGCTTTTTCAAAGACATCTTCAGAAATTAAGTCTGAGAATTGTTGTAATTGCTCAAGTGTAAGTTCAGATAAATCTTTAGCTTCAGCCACACCCAGTGCGACCGCTTTACCGACAATTTCATGGGCATCACGGAATGCCACGCCATTTTTAACCAAATAGTCAGCAAGATCCGTTGCGGTTGAGAAGCCACGCAGTGCAGCTTCGCGCATAATTTTAATGTTAGGTACAAGCGCAGGAATCATGTCTGCAAATGCCATCAGTGAACCACGAACGGTATCAATCGCATCAAACAGGGGTTCTTTATCTTCTTGATTGTCTTTGTTATAAGCCAACGGTTGACCTTTCATCAGGGTCAAAAGACTCATTAAGTCGCCATACACACGACCCGTTTTACCACGAATGAGTTCCGGAACATCAGGATTTTTCTTCTGCGGCATAATGGAAGAGCCAGTACAGAAACGGTCAGGAATGTTGACAAATTTGAACTGCGCTGAAGTCCAAAGAATCATTTCTTCCGACATACGCGACAAGTGCATCATGATCAGTGATGCAGCAGCGTTGAATTCAATGCCGAAGTCACGATCAGATACAGCATCCAGTGAGTTTTCACATACATCTTCAAAACCCAATAGTTCCGCAGTATAAGCACGGTCAATCGGATAGGTTGTCCCTGCAAGTGCAGCAGAACCTAATGGCAAGCGATTGACACGTTTACGACAGTCAATCAAGCGCTCGCTGTCACGTACTAACATTTCAAACCATGCCATTAAGTGGTGACCAAAAGTCACAGGCTGTGCCGTTTGTAAATGTGTGAAGCCTGGCATAATAGTTTGGGTATTTTTAGCCGCTAAGCCCAAAATGCCTTTTTGTAATTTTTCCAGTAATTTTAAAATCGCGTCAATTTCGTCACGTACATATAAACGAATATCGGTTGCGACTTGGTCGTTACGGCTACGACCGGTATGTAATTTCTTGCCTGTGATCCCAATACGTTGAGTCAGACGAGACTCAATGTTCATGTGCACATCTTCTAGGTCAATGCGCCATTCAAAGTTACCTGCTTCAATGTCCGCTTGAATTGCCATTAAGCCGGTGATGATGTCGTCACGTTCTTGCTCAGTTAGCACGCCAACTTTTGCGAGCATGGTTGCATGTGCAATAGAACCTGCAATATCTTGTTTATAAAAGCGTTGGTCAAATTGTACAGATGCTGTAAATTCAGCAACAAAAGCGTCAGTGGCTTCAGAGAAACGACCGCCCCACATACCCGAAGTTTGGGTTTGTGACGGATTTGAGGAATTAGAAGATGTGGTCATGTCGGCTCAATAAGATAAAAAGCATTAGAACTAAGAACAGTATAACAAATTCAGGTTCACTTGCCGAAGGACAAGACGACCAAACTTTTGCTCATACACAGGGAAATAAGACATATGCTTATTTTTTTACGAAAATCGGGCGTTGGCAACATTTAATCGAATTATTTATTGCCAGTAATATTTTAGCGATGATTTTAGCTTTAGCAGAAGCGCAATCATGGGGCGCTTTAAGTGTAGACCGATTGCTGCAATATATGTTGTTTATCAATTGGGTTTTACTGTGTTTTGTTGCATTGATTGAACGATTTCAACAAAAATTTCAGCCCTTAAGTTTTGCACAAGCGTTATGTGCCGGTTTTATTCTTTTACAAATTATTTTGTTGCTGACCACTGTGGCACTCAATGGCTTGATCTATTTCGGACAAAATTTTCACTTCCATCATTTAACGGCAGATATTTTACTTGATGGTGTGATGTTGCATCTGGGGTATGGGATACTGATTGGAACATTTTGTTTTCGCTATTTATATTTACGAGAGCAATGGGCACGGCAACAAAATAGTGAGCTCAATGCACGTATTCAAGCCATGCAAGCCCGTATTCATCCACATTTCCTGTTTAATAGTTTAAATAGTGTGATTAGTTTAATTAGCATTGACCCCGATAAAGCTGAACAAATGTTATTGAATTTATCGCGGTTATTTCGTGCAAGTTTTCAAGAACTTAAGTTGGTTCGATTAAAAGATGAGATTGAGCTTTGTCAGCGTTATTTAGCTATTGAACAGATTCGATTGGGTGATAGACTGCAAGTAGAATGGAAATGTGATGATGAAGCTCTCTTTTCTTGCATACAAATTCCGTTATTAACTTTACAACCTTTAGTTGAAAATAGTATTTTTCATGGAGTTGAAAAATTTTTAACAAAGAGTACGATAAGTATATTGATCGAAATATTGCAAAATCAAGTCAATATAGTCATTACTAATCCTTATACACAGGATAAAATAACATTACGACAAGGACATGGAATTGCAGTTGATAATGTAAAACAACGTCTACAAGCTTATTATGGACGCGGTGTGGTTTTTCAGACATATGCAGGGAAGGGGATATTTACCACAGTTGTGCAATATCGATATAAATAAGAAAGCATAGTTAACCTATAAAAAAAATGATGTTGACTGGGAAAGGAGGAGAAATGGACATCCTAATTTGTGATGATGAACCTCTCGCGGTAGAGCGCTTATCACGTTTAGTCACTCAACTGGGGCATCAAGTCGTTGCAACAGCCACACATGGTCAACAGGCGCTTGATCTGGCGCAATTTCACGAGCCAGACGTTGTGCTTTTAGATATTCAAATGCCTGAAATGGATGGTTTGAGCTGTGCACAATATTTGCGTCAGCTTGATTTTATGCCTGCCATTATCTTTTGTACTGCCTATGACGAACATGCTTTAGATGCATTTAAATCACATGCAGAGGGCTATTTATTAAAACCCGTGATGCAGCAGGAATTGCAACAGGTTTTAGATCATTTAACAAAACTGACTCAAGCACAAATGAGTACGTTAAAACAAAAAGAAGATATGGACGAATTAAATATAAAACGCCATCAAATCGTGGCGAAAACCTACCGGGGCGTAGAATTGGTACCTGTGGAAAATATTTATTATTTTTTAGCAGATCAAAAATATGTCACAGTACGGCATAAGCATGGCAATTTACTGATTGATGAAACATTAAAAGACTTAGAAAATGAATTTGGTGATCAATTTATTCGAATTCATCGAAATGCCTTGGTTTCAGTACATTTTTTGGATGGGCTCGAAGTGATTAGTTCAGGGCAGTATCAAGTCCGTTGTCGTGAATTGGAGGAGCGTTTGGCCGTCAGTAGGCGTCATTTACCTTATTTAAGAGAGCGAATACAAAAAATGTAGATCTGATTTTCATCATTTTGCTGACAACAAGTGCGCAAATTTACTTGCATTTTTAAGTCAGCACGTTAAGTTTAGAACAACGCACTTATTGACTGTTTCTAAAATTTATGAAGATTTTGAAGATTGCAACTCGACAAAGCCCGCTTGCATTATGGCAAGCCGAACATATTCGTGCCCGTTTAGAGGCAATGCATGCTGATCTTAAAGTCGAGTTGGTGACCTTCGTGACGCAAGGTGACAAAATCTTAGATACGCCTTTGGCTAAAATTGGCGGCAAAGGTTTATTTGTGAAAGAGTTGGAAGAAGCATTACTTGATGGTCGTGCTGATTTAGCCGTTCACTCTATGAAAGATGTGCCTATGGCATTACCTAAAGGATTAACGCTTGCGGTGATCTGTGAGCGAGAAGATCCGTTGGATGCTTTTGTCTCAAATACATATAACAGTTTTGCTGAATTACCGCATGGGGCCAAAGTCGGTACTTCAAGCTTACGTCGTAAATGCCAGATTTTAAAACAGCGCCCAGATCTTAACATTATTGACTTACGCGGTAATGTTGGTACGCGTTTATCTAAATTAGATACAGGTTTGTACGATGCCATTATTTTGGCCAGTGCCGGTTTAAAGCGCCTAGGCCTAGCAGATCGCATTCGCCATACCCTGCAACTTGAAATTAGTTTACCTGCCGTTGGACAAGGTGCATTGGGCTTGGAATGTCGTGCAGCGGATCAAGCTGTATTAGATCTTATTTTACCATTGTTACATGATGAGACCGATATTTGTGTCCGTGCAGAACGTGCTTTCAATGCATATTTGGAAGGCGGTTGCCAAGTTCCAATAGCAGGTTATGCTTTTTTAAATCAAGGTCAACTCCATATTGAAGGTCGTGTTGGCAGTGTCGATGGTGCAACCTTGTTGAAAGTTGAACTTAAGGGGGCTCCTGAGCAAGCAGAACAGTTGGGTGAAACGCTGGCTCAGAAGTTACTTGAACAAGGCGCAGGTGATTTGCTTAAAGCGTTTTATTAAGATGTTGTTTATTAATACGCGTCCCCAAACTCGTGCCGAAAACTTGAGTCATGCATTACGCATGGCGCAAGTTGAAGTGTTAGATTTGCCTTTATTGGAATTGGTTGCTCGACCTTGGTCGAACACTCTATCTGAGCTCTATCAACGATTGCCTTCTACTCAGTTGATTGTTGTGGTCAGTCCAACAGCAGTTGAAATTGGGATGGATTATTTAACCAAAGCTTCTTTATCACTTGAGGCTATTCAGCATATACAGTGGATTGCAGTCGGGGAAGCTACAGCTCAAGCGTTAGCTCTGTATGGGATTGTTGCTAAAGTTCCTTTGGTGGAAACATCAGAGGGAATGTTACAGCTGCCCATTTTACAAGCTTTGAGTGCGGGGACATGTATTGCTTTTTGGCGCGGTGAAGGCGGTCGTCTGTTTATGATGGATCGCTTGCAGCAACAAGGCATAGATGTTCTCAATTTTATTTTATATCAGCGCCGTTGTCCTGTCTTGACCGAGCAAAAGATTCCTCATTTACTGGCTAAATTAGCACAAGAGAAACAATATTATATGGTGGTGAGTAGTGAAGCGAGCTGGATCAATTGGATTGATCTTGTGCGAGCTGGAGATGAGGTTGTTGCAAAAGGGCATTACTTGGTTTTAGGGGAGCGCTTGTATCAAGTTGTTTCAGATTATAAAAAAAATCATCAAGCATGTTTTAATATCACGCGATTATCTGATTTAAAAACAGATTCAATTTTGCAGCAGATTGCAGTTGTGTAAGGGAACACATGAAGAAAATTTTCATTTTATTACTCGTTTTAGCTCTGCTCTGGATTTTAAAATTAAGTTATGACGTATTTAAAATCACTGCACAACAGACAGAATTAGCCAATAATCTGCACCGTATTGAACAAAGCAATGCAAATTTAAATGACCAGCTTGTGGCCTTACAACGTCATGTCGATGTTAAAGGTGAGTCAGTCAGTTCAGGTGAGCATGATTTAAAAACAATAGAACCTTTGAGTATAGACCCGATTCTTGTGGTTAAGCAGCAACTTGATTTAATTGAATTTATGCTAAAGCAACAACAGTTTAATGAAGCCTTAGATAAACTCATGCATCTTGATCGTAATCTAGAGCAATATGCTTTGGCACCGTCATTGAAGCAAAGTTTGCATCAGGTCATTCAGAAAGACCAACAAGCGATTCAGCAATTTGTTAGTGCTAGAGTTGCACAGCAAGAAAAACTAAATGTATTGATACGCCAGCTTGATCAAGCATTAACACAAGAAATTAATATGCCACAATTAGATGCAAGCCAACCACAAAGTAAATATTTTTGGCAGCGTTGGATTGTGATTGAGCCTGCGAAACAGCCCGCTGTGGCTTTAATGCAAAGACCTTTAGTATTAAAAGAAGCGCAATTGCGACTATTGCTCGCACAGCAAGCTTTGCAGCAAGGTCAGTATTTGGAATATCAAAAATCGCTGGTGGAAATTATTGAACTACTGAATCAGATACCCGATCAGAAATCGCGACAACTGATTCAAAACATCCAAAAAATAAAAGGATTTACGGTTATTCCTACGCCAATTTTAAATACGCGTGCATTATTGGGGTAAGACATTCATGAAACAGGTTCTACTTGCATATGCTTTTATTAGTTTAATTATAATCGCAGTACTGAGTGTTTTAAGTTACGGTTATGGTGCAGGTTATGTGTATTTATATTGGCGTGAATGGCAAATTCAAACCAATATTTGGATCATTTTTATTTCTCTCGCTGTGCTGTGTTTAATGACGCAATTGTTTTGGTTGTTGATTAAACGTTATTTAACCAAAGAGCAACGTAAATTAGAAACTGTTTTTAATTTTAAAAATCTACATCCTTATGAACAGTTGGCTGTTGTTTGGTTATTAGAAGCAGCTCAAGAGCAACATGCGTTTATTCAAGGTGTTTTTTCTCAATCAGGTTTATTAAAAGGGATTATTGATTCGCGACTCTATTGGATGCAGCAACACTATCCAGAAGCACTTGCACAATTAAATCAAACCAATGCCATGGCATTTGAATTGGCTGAAATTCAACGGATTGAAATTTACCTTGCCCAAAATGACAGTGAACAAGCTCTCACTCATCTTGAGTTTTTAAATCAGCATGAGCTTTCACCTTGGTTAAGTGATGTAAAGGTGGCCTATGATTTACGTATTACCTCGTTATGGGAAAAATTTGCTGTACAGTTTCCGTGGGTATATTTACGCTCAACCAAATATGGACATTTAGGTACAGAAACCAAACAAGCATGGCTACAACAGTTATTACTTGCTTTTGATCAAGCGGATATAGAAAGTTTACAAAATTTACAACGGCGTTATTTAGACTTAGCAGATCAAATTTATAATCGAAATTATGAGATAAAGAGCTTGTGGTTGAAAGTATTATCTCGTATGCCGTCTTTTAGTTGGCAACATGAAGATTTGGCATTACATTTATTAGATGAACAATTTAATCAAGACGTTTTTTATTTGTGGTTCCAACAGCAATTATTAAAGCAAAACCCTGATTATCTAAAGGTTGAGCAGCGGATTGAGTATTGGGAAAATAAATATCCTTCTTTACCCGTATTTTCCTTTGCGAAATGGCATATATATACGGCGACAGCGCGAGAAGAAGAAGCGAAAAAAATGCTTGAATTATATCCAGATAACGTAATGATGAATTATTTGCGGGTTAAATCTACCTTAAAAGGTCAGGACGAATTGATTAAACAGTTAAATTCAATCTTTGAAAATAATGCAAATTTTGTAGAAATTAAAATATAGCGAGTAAATTAATGTTGATGCTATCAGATTATCCCATTGTTCATATACAGCCAGTCGCATGGGGGGATATGGATGCTTTTGCTCATGTAAATAATGTTTTGTATTATCGTTATATGGAAAGTGCTCGCATTCGTTATATGGATGAGCTCAATGTTTTTCAACATGATGTTTATACAGTGGTTGCATCAAATCAGTGCAAATATATTCGTCCAGTATTTTATCCTGATCAACTTAAAATTGGCGTACGTGTAGAAGAAATGCGTAATAGTGCACTTCGAATGAGTTATCTATTATACAGTGAACAGCAGCAAGCTATTGTTGCATTAGGCGAGGCGGTTATTGTTTGTGTGGACAAAGAGAATATGCTTAAAATGCCAATCCCTGAAATAATTCGGCAGAAAGTGATAGAAATTGAATTAATGGTTAATCATCAAATTTAAAAATATCTAGAAATATAGCAATAGTAATATATAGAAGTGTAAAATCTGTTGAAATATTGTTGGTAATTTAAAATTTTATATTGTATATCTTGGATAATAAAAATATTATGCCACGTTGTATAAATAAATATAAAATCTAGTTGGAGTTAATATGATGCCAGACATTAGTAATTTATCTGTTGAAGAGTTAAAACACTTGCAGGTTGAAGCAGAAGCATTAATTGCTTCTAAAAAGGATCAAGCGATTGAAGATGCTTATCAGCAAATTTTAGCGATTGCAGATAATGTAGGTTTAACGATTGAACAGCTTTTAGAGTTTGGTGCAACGAAACGTAAGAAAAGCACACGTAAGTCTGTAGAGCCACGTTACCGTAGCAAACAGAATCCTTCTGACACTTGGACGGGTCGTGGTAAACAACCGCGTTGGTTGGTTGCTGAATTAGAAAGTGGTGCAAAACTGGAAGATTTTCTTATCTGATTGCAAAATTCATCAGAATGTCATCCAATCAGATTAGACTGAAAAAACCAAGCATTTATGCTTGGTTTTTTTATATCTTGGAATTGGCGTTGTGGAAAAAGTATGCATAATGTGTGTAGAAAGATAATATAGTAGCTCAAGGAAGAATAATCGATATGTTGGTCGTGGTGGGATGATAAAAAAACCCAAATATATGGCGTGGTGGATCTTTGCTATCCTCATTTTTTTTATTTTTGTATTACTCCAAATTCCAGCGGCTTGGCTCATTTCAAAATTTTATAAAAACAACCAGGTCTTGCAAAATGTAAGCGGTAATATTTGGCAAGGGCAAGCAGATTGGCGTAAAGGAAATTTAACAGGATCGTTGAGTTGGAAAACACGACCTTTAGATTTGTTTTTGTTACGTTTGGGGGCACAGATAGACGTTCATAGTGGGAATACGCAACTCGATGGTATTGTCGGTTATGGTTTTGGCAAAAAAATAATGATTCATGATTTGAATGGGGAAATTGCACCTGAAACCTTAAAGAATGTGGTGGATTGGCAATGGCCGACAAATACTATTCAATTACAGAATATCGATTTTAATTTTAAAAAAGAGCAGGGCTTTGCACAGGCTGAAGGTCAGTTACAGTGGGCGGGTGGTGAACTGATTTACAGCTATGCTCAGCGCCAAGATCGAATGAATATGCCATCATTGAAAGGAAAACTGTCAGATGAAAATAACAAGCTGATGTTTGATATTCGTGATCAGCGCGACCAAAAGTTGATTGCATTGGCAGTTGATCAAAATTTGATGCTGGATGTTCAATTGACTCAGCGCTTATTGATGAACATTCCTTCTTATGAAGGTAAAGCAGGCTTAGATACGTATGTGATTAGTTCGCGTCAACCTTTATTTAAAGGTAGCTTCTAATGAATGAGTGGATTGAAAAAATTCAACAATTGAATTGGAAGCAAGCAGATCGAGCAGCACCCGTATTTTTAATTTTGCTTATTCTATATTTGTGCTGGAAGTTGGCGAGTATTTTTTGGTTGTTCGTGGCACCGCCTCAGGTGATGCAAGTCGAACGCATTGCATTGGGTTCGCAACAACCGCAAGTTCCGAATATTACTTCATTTGCATTATTTCAAGAAGTAGGCGGGGCAGCGGCTACTGATGAAAGTATTAATCTGGCATTGCAAGGAGTGATGGTGGGCTACCCAAGTCAGTTTTCTTCTGCGGTGATTAAGGTCAATGAGGTCGCTGATCGCTATCGGGTGGGGGAAAATATTGCCAACACATCTTACCAACTTGCTGAAGTGTATTGGGATCGAGCGGTGTTGCGTCAGAGTAATGGGACAACTCGCGAGTTAAAATTCAAAGGTATTGAAAATGGTTTGGATCAATCGATCGTTCAGCCTGTAGCAAATGCATCATCTGCTAATAATCAAGTGACTCAAACGCCGCAGAGTCAGGAGCAGAACGCATTAGGACAAGCCGTACAAAAAATACAGCAAGATCGGGAACAATATTTAAAAGATATGGGGGTGAATGCTGCGGGCGAGGGTTATGAAGTGACCTCAAGAACACCTGCAGCGTTACGCAGCAAACTGGGTTTACAACCAGGTGATCGGATTATGTCCTTAAATGGGCAGGCTGTCGGTCAGGGGCAAGGTGATGCCCAATTGCTAGAACAGGCTCGACGTGAAGGTCAAGTTAAAATAGAAATAAAGCGTGGTGATCAAGTGATGACCATACAACAGGATTTTTAAGTGATGCATCGTCACATTATAGGATTAGGAAGCACGAAATTTTATGGCTTTATTTAATCATCATCGTCCAGTTTGGGCTTTATTCGCTGCTGCACCACTTATGGCTATGGTGAGTACGGCAAGCTATGCACAAACATGGAAAATTAATTTACGTGACGCAGATCTAACAGCATTTATTAATGAAGTTGCCGATATTACAGGGAAAAACTTTGCTGTCGATCCACGTGTACGTGGCAATGTGACGGTCATTTCCAATAAACCTTTAAATAAAGCTGAAGTCTATGACTTATTTTTAGGGGTCTTGAATGTTAATGGTGTTGTGGCTGTTCCTTCAGGCAATACCATCAAACTTGTTCCAGATAGTAATGTGAAAGGCTCTGGTATTCCATACGATGCCAAACAACGCGCAACGGGTGATCAAATTGTCACTCGGGTGATCTGGCTGGAAAATACCAATCCCAATGATTTAATTCCAGCGCTGCGGCCTTTAATGCCGCAGTTTGCGCATTTGTCTGCAGTTGCAGGAACCAATGCACTGATTGTTTCTGACCGTGCTAGCAATATTTATCAGCTTGAAACCATTATCCGTAATTTAGATGGAACTGGGCAAAATGATATTGAGGCGGTTGCGTTGCAATCGAGTCAAGCTGAAGAAATGATTGGTTTGCTGGAGTCAATGAGTTCTACGGGCGCGGCAAGAGACTTAAAAGGCTCACGTATCCGAATTGTTGCCGATACGCGAACCAATCGTATAGTCTTAAAAGGTGATACGGTAACGCGTAAACGCATTCGTCAAATGATTGAAATGTTGGATGTGCCTACAGCCGATCGTTTGGGGGGCTTAAAAGTCTTCCGGTTAAAATATGCCAGTGCAAAAAATCTGGCTGAAATTTTACAAGGATTGGTCACGGGTCAGGCGGTGACCAGCTCATCAAATTCCAATACTTCATCATCTTCTAGCAATAATAATGCGACGAATTATTCAGGCAATAACAGTTCAAGTAATTCAAGCAGTGGCTCATCAAGTATTGCCACGCCAAGCATTAATTTGGGTGGTGGCTCTAACAATAATAATCAAAATTCAATCACCAGCTTTAATGCCAATGGGGTCAGTATTATTGCGGACGATAGTCAAAATGCCCTAGTGGTGAAGGCAGATCCACAACTCATGCGTGAAATTGAATCTGCCATTCAACAATTGGATATACGTCGTCAACAGGTTCTTATTGAAGCTGCGATTATTGAGGTTGAGGGCAGTGATGCCGATCAACTGGGTGTGCAGTGGGCATTGGGTGACTTAAATAGTGGTATTGGCTTAATCAATTTTAGCAATGTGGGTGCGAGTATCGCTGAACTTGCTGCGGGTTATGTTGCGGGTGGAGCAGCAGGTGCTGCATCGGCATTGGGTACAGGAACGTCACTTATTTTGGGTGATTATAAAGAAGGTGCCGATGGTTCGCGTAAATTATACGGTGCACTTATTCAGGCATTAAAGAGTAAAACCAAGTCTAATTTACTCTCTACACCATCTATTGTCACAATGGATAATGAAGAAGCTTATATTGTGGTGGGGCAGAATGTACCTTTTGTGACGGGATCGGTCAGTACAGGTACAGGGGGGACAGTCAATCCTTACACCTCCATTGAACGTAAAGATGTTGGTGTCACCTTAAAAGTGGTACCACATATTGGTGCCGATGGTACGGTGCGTTTAGAGGTGGAACAAGAAGTTTCAGCGGTACAGCCAAAAGGCGAAGCTCAGGATTTAATTACCAGTAAACGAGCCATTAAAACTTCCATTTTAGCAGAACATGGTCAAACCATCGTGTTGGGTGGTTTGATTTCCGATAATTCGATTTACAGTCGCCAGTCAGTGCCAGGGTTGGGTGCTATTCCTGGTATTGGACGTTTATTCCGTGCCGATGCAAAGTCCAATGAAAAACGTAATCTGTTGGTGTTTATCCATCCGACGATTGTTGGCGATAGTCAAGATGTGAATCGTTTGTCGCAGCAGCGCTATAGTCAATTGTATAGCTTACAGTTGGCGATGGATCAGGATGGTACTTTTGCCAAGTTACCAGAAAATATTGACGATATTTATCAGCAACGTCTTCCTGTGACACCTTCAGCACCGAAAGTACCGCAAAATTATCAACAGGTGCCCTCCGCAGAGCAGAACAGCAGTAAGTCTGCTGTCGTTACTACCCCGGTCGCGATTGAGCCACCATTGCAGTCAGTTGCGATTGAGCCACCACGGCAGTCGAAGCCTGTTCAGGCGCCTTCTGCGCAACCCGCGAAACCAATAGCGAAGAATAATCAGTTGTCCTCTGCTTCAGTCACCAAGAATAAGTTGCATACTGAGCAAAAAAATCAGTTAACTTCAGTGGTAAAAACCAATGAAATGGTTTATTTGAATCCAGATAATATTTATGCATATCAGCATGCCGGAGCTTCTCCTTCGAGTCAGCTGGGTTGCCTAAATGGCAGTGGATATTCATTGTGTTATGATAATCAAAAACGATGAGTGAAAATTTATGGCCTGGAAAATACAAGCAATTACCGGTGAATTAACGGGACAAGAAATTAGCATCGACCGTGATATGTTGGTTGGTCGTCATCAGAGCGCAGACATTGTATTGCAAGCCGCAGAAATTTCACGCAAGCACGCGGCTTTCTTGCTCAAAGAACAAGTCCTATGGGTGCAAGACTTAAACTCATCCAATGGCACATTCGTCAATGATTTACGCATTGAACAGGAAAGCGTGTTAGAAGAAGGCGATATTGTACAATTTGCCAGTTTGAAATTCTCAGTACTTGCACCTGCACAAGATATTGTCGCTGTAACAATGGCGTCGGCTGAGATTGTGGTTGATCCTGTACTTGCGCAACCAGAAGAAATTTCTGCGATTGAACAGCCTTCAGAAGCAGTTGCTGTATCTGGAACTGAAGTGCCACAAGTGGAACAAGCACCTAAAACAGCGGCTCAGCAAATGAATGAGCAAGGTATGCCAAGCTTAACTGAGCGTGACAGTGATGTTCAAGTTAGTCGAGATGGCATGCCACAACAGGTTGCTATACCAAAGCCTGCACCAATTCCAGCAGGTATCGATATTAAGGCACAGCCTGAACCGCAACCGATTGCGGTTGAAGAACCTGTATCGCGGGTTGAACAAGCCAAAGTGGAGCAAAAAAATGCATCACTGGGTTTAATTGCGATTATTGCATTGATTATTTTTGCAATCATTGCATGGTTATTATTTAAATAAGCCTGTGCAAAATAATAATGAAGGCATGCAATCGCATGCCTTCATTATTTGAGTTGATATTTTTGTGTGAATAAATGATGAGAGGGATAAGATGTCGGTAGCACAATTGGCAAGTCGTGAGCTTATTTTATTTGACTTAGATGGTACCTTGGTTGACTCTGCATCCGATTTATATCGGGCTATGAATATGAGTCTAAATGCTTTGCAACTGCCCAATGTCACTGAAACACAAGTGCGAACTTGGATTGGTAAGGGAACCGCACTCTTCTGTCAGAGCACTTTGCAGTATTTAACTGGTCAGGTCGATCCTGCTCAGCATCAGCAATTATTAGAAACTTTTTTAAAAATTTATAATGCCGAGCCCTGTGTGGATACCACGCCGTTTAATGGGGTGATTGATTTTTTAGAATGGGGTTTAAAGAACAACAAGCAAATGATCTGTGTGACCAATAAGCCAGAACAACCGGCACGTATGATTGTTGAAAATTTGGGTTTAACACATTATTTTGTTGATGTGATTGGTGGTGATCGTTTTGAAGAGCGTAAACCACATCCACGTCAGCTGCTCTTTTGTGTGGATCAATATGGGGTAACTGCGGCAGAAACATTAATGATTGGGGATTCAAGCAATGATGTAGAAGCAGCACGACGTGCGGGGGTTGATTGTATTGTGGTGAGCTATGGCTATAATCATGGTGAAGATATTCATGATTGCCAACCACAGCAAGTGGTCGATGATTTAAGAGAGTTGCTCGCGAAATAATTTAAAATAAGGATATTGGAATGAGAAATTGTATGGTTTTTCGATGGCGAGACTAGGTCAGATAGCATGAAAACGAACTTAAATACGCCATATCGAAAACATAGAGAATACTCATGACCACGCAAATTCAATTCGACCAGTTAAAATCTGCTGGCTATAATCTTATTCCTGTTTATCGTCAGCGTTTAGCAGATACAGAAACACCACTTTCAGTTTTTGCACGTTTTAAAGAGCACCAACATGCTTATTTGTTTGAATCGGTTGAGGGTGGGGAAAATTGGGCGCGCTATTCCATTATTGGCTTAGGTGAATCGACGGTCTTTTCTTGTAATGAGGGTGTATTAACCATTCAACAAGCAGATGGTTCACTTGAAACACAAGTGTGTAGCGACCCATTTCAGTACATTCGTGATTTTCAAGCGCAATTTCATGTGCCGACGCAACAAGATTTACCTGCCTTGCCAAGTTTTACTGGTGGGCTTGTGGGTTACTTTGGTTATGATGCTGTGCGTTATATTGAGCCGCGTTTAACCAATGTTCCAGCAGCTGACCCAGTCGGATTGCCAGATATTTGGATGATGTTGTCGAAAACGGTCATCGTATTTGATAACTTAAAAGATACTTTGTTCCTCATTGTGCATGCCGATGTCAATAATCCAGGGGCTTATGCTCAGGCACAACAACAATTAGATGCGTTGGAAGTGAGCTTGGCTCAACCGGTTAGCCTACAAGCCAAAAAACATACCGCACCACATTTTGAGTCGCTGACAGGTAAAGCCAAGTATTTGGAAACGATTGAAACAGTCAAAGAATACATTCGTGCCGGTGATGTAATGCAAGTGGTACCGGGGCATCGGATGGTCTCAGATTTTGATGGTGAGGCTTTACAGGTTTATCGTGCACTGCGTCATTTAAACCCATCCCCTTATTTATTTTTGGTGCAAGGGCAAACTTTAGACGATAAAAAACCCTTTCATATTGTCGGATCATCTCCAGAGATTTTATCGCGTTTGGAAAATGGTATTGCGACGGTACGCCCATTGGCTGGGACGCGCCCACGGGGTAAGACCAAAGAAGAAGATTTGGCACTTGAAAAAGATTTACTTTCCGATAAAAAAGAAATTGCCGAACATTTAATGCTAATTGATCTGGGTCGAAATGATGTAGGTCGTGTATCTAAAATTGGTAAAGTACAAGTGACTGATCAAATGGTGGTCGAGCGTTATTCACATGTGATGCATATTGTCTCGAATGTGCAGGGTGAAGTGCGCGATGATGTTGATGCATTGGATGTTTTTAAGGCAACTTTTCCTGCGGGAACATTGTCTGGTGCACCAAAAATCCGTGCGATGGAGATTATTGACGAAGTTGAACCCGTAAAACGTGGCGTTTTTGGTGGTGCAGTGGGTTATTTAGGTTGGCATGGTGAAATGGATATGTCGATTGCCATTCGTACCTGTGTGATTCGTGAAAATAAAGTCTATGTTCAGGCAGGAGCAGGGCTGGTTGTGGACTCAAATCCTGAATCTGAATGGAATGAAACGCAAATAAAAGCCCGTGCAGTGATCAAAGCGGTTGAATTATCGTCAAATGGTTTGATTTTATAAGTTTTTGATGTTTTTTTTGAAAAAAACACTTGCAAGGATTCAGGGTTTTGCTAAACTGCACACCGTTCCGATACGAAACGTATGAAACGCTAAGAAACGCCGGCATAGCTCAGTTGGTAGAGCAACTGACTTGTAATCAGTAGGTCCCGAGTTCGACTCTTGGTGCCGGCACCATCTTAATGTTGAGGATGTAAGTAAAAGAATAGCACTGATAGTAAGTGTAAAATGGTGAGGTTCCCGAGCGGTCAAAGGGGGCGGACTGTAACTCCGCTACGAAAGTTTCGAAGGTTCGAATCCTTCCCTCACCACCAATTTTAAGACTTCAAAAGTGGATGTGCCAACATCGTGCGGGAGTAGCTCAGTTGGTAGAGCGGCAGCCTTCCAAGCTGCATGTCGCGAGTTCGACCCTCGTCTCCCGCTCCATTGAAGCGAAAAATTTGCTCTTATAGCTCAGTGGTAGAGCACTCCCTTGGTAAGGGAGAGGTCTCCAGTTCAAATCTGGATAAGAGCTCCAAATATACAGTTTAGTGACTTGTTCACACAATTTTCCAAAGCAGGCTTATTAGTCTGCTTTTTAAGTATTTAGGTGTCTAGTTTTTTAGACGATAGGTCGATGCTGAGTTGTTTAAAACCGTGTTCGACGTAAACGAGGAAGATCATCATGGCTAAAGCTAAGTTTGAACGTAATAAGCCACACGTAAACGTGGGCACAATTGGTCACGTTGACCATGGTAAAACAACTTTAACTGCTGCGATTGCAACAATTTGTGCAAAAACCTACGGCGGTGAAGCTAAAGACTACGCAGCAATTGACTCTGCACCAGAAGAAAAAGCACGTGGTATTACCATTAATACTTCACACGTAGAATACGATTCTGCAGTTCGTCACTACGCTCACGTAGACTGCCCAGGTCACGCCGATTATGTTAAAAACATGATCACTGGTGCTGCTCAAATGGACGGTGCAATCCTTGTATGTGCTGCGACTGATGGTCCTATGCCACAAACTCGTGAGCACATCCTTTTGTCTCGTCAGGTTGGTGTACCTTACATTCTTGTATTTCTTAACAAGTGTGACCTTGTTGATGATGAAGAATTACTTGAATTAGTAGAAATGGAAGTTCGTGAACTTCTTTCTACTTATGACTTCCCAGGTGATGATACTCCAATCATCCGTGGTTCAGCGCTTCAAGCATTGAATGGTAACGAAGGTCCTTATGGCGAATCTGCTGTAATCGAATTGGTTGCTGCTCTTGACTCTTACATTCCTGAACCAGAACGTGCAATCGATAAAGCATTCTTGATGCCAATCGAAGATGTATTCTCTATCTCTGGTCGTGGTACTGTAGTTACTGGTCGTGTTGAATCTGGTATCGTTAAAGTTGGCGAATCAGTTGAAATCGTTGGTATTAAAGATACAGTAGTCACTACTGTAACTGGCGTAGAAATGTTCCGTAAATTGCTTGACGAAGGTCGTGCTGGCGAGAACTGTGGTGTTCTTCTACGTGGTACTAAGCGTGAAGACGTTCAACGTGGTCAAGTACTTGCTAAACCAGGTACAATCAAGCCACACACTAAATTCGATGCAGAAGTATACGTACTTTCTAAAGAAGAAGGTGGTCGTCATACTCCATTCCTTAACGGTTACCGTCCACAGTTCTACTTCCGTACAACTGACGTAACTGGCGCTATTCAGTTACAAGAAGGCGTTGAAATGGTTATGCCTGGTGACAACGTAGAAATGTCAGTAGAATTAATTCACCCAATCGCAATGGACCCAGGTCTACGTTTTGCGATTCGTGAAGGTGGTCGTACTGTAGGCGCTGGTGTTGTTGCGAAAGTAACTCTATAATCGCTTTATAGTATAAAAAAGCGCTCCTTTGGGGCGCTTTTTTATTTTAGACTTAAGCAAAATGAATAAAACAAATTGTAAGACAATACTTACTAAAGCTGTCCCTAACTGATATTTTCATGACCTTATCTGCACTTATAGCAAATTTTTAAACACGTAATATAAGAATTAAGAAAAACAAACATAAATGAATTTAGCAATATTGTTCTGCTAAATAGGAGTAAGAGTCATGAATGCTAAAGTGAATATTTCAAATCGTGCAGGCGCAAGTTTTCCCGTACGCCGAATGAATTTTGATTTTAATAACGTACCCGAATACTGGATGAATGGTTCAGTTGGTTTAACTCATTTTATGACGGCACTTTCTGCTTTATTTCCAGCAGGTGAAAAGTTTTTTATTGATAGTGTTCGGACTGTTCGTCATCACCCTATGATTAAAGAAAACCAAGAATTACAAAAAGAAATTAGTGCTTTTATTGGTCAAGAAGCCATGCATACGCATGAGCATATTGGTTTTAATGCTTCAGCGCAAAAATATGGACACGATATCGCCACTTTAGAAGCCAAGACTGATACTGTTATTCAAACATTCCGTAAAATATTCGTGAAACTGTCAAAACCAGTGGGTATTACGCAGGAAATGATTGATTTAACAGCGACGACAGCACTTGAGCATTTCACTGCAACCATTGCATCGGAATTACTACGTAATGAGTATATTCAAGAATTAATGACAGATAAGACCATGGCAACCATGTGGGCATGGCATGCAGTAGAAGAAAATGAACATAAAGCCGTGGCTTATGATGTTTTTGAAGGGGTATTCGGTCAAGGGTTAAAAGCATATGCCTTACGTACAAGCTCTTTAACCATGGCAATGGTGGTTCTGTTTATTACCCAATCTTATTTTGTTGCACGTTTATTAAAACAAGATCAGCAGCTAAATCTTGCATCCTTAAAAGATATTTATACGTATGCTTATAGTCCATCCAAAGGTGTTATTTATGGTATGGGTAAGGAAATGTTGGCTTATTTTAAACTGGGTTTTCACCCAAATGATTTGGATACAGTAGATTTATTAACAACTTGGAAAGCTAAATTAGGTTTTTAGTCTATGTTGACTTTTTGGGCAATCGATATTGCCCATTTTTTTACTCGATTTTTTAGTTAAAGTTTCTATAATGCGAAGTTTCTGTTATTTAAAAGATGAACGAAGATGATTCGTTTGATGCAAAAAGCGGATGTAAGTCGCATTACGCAAATTGAGCAATTGGTACAAACCCATCCATGGACAGCAAAACAGTTTGAAGAGTCTATAGATTCTTATCATAGTACCGTGATTGAGCAACAAGGGCAGGTGGTTGGTTTTTGTATTTTACAACCTGTCTTAGATGAAGCAAATCTTTTACTGATGGCTATTGATCCGAGTCAACAAGGCAAAGGTTTAGGTTATCAATTACTTGAAGCTTCGATTGCACAATTGAAAAATGATCCGCTGCAAATTTTTCTAGAAGTGCGCGAAAGTAATCAAGCGGCTATCGCACTGTATGAAAAATCAGGTTTTCATCAAATTGATTTACGTAAAAATTATTATCCTCATGTGAAAGGTACTCGTGAGCATGCCATTATTATGGTCAAATCATGCAGTGATGATTTTTCACAACTGTTTAAATGATAAATAAATGCTTATTTAATAATTGGGTTATTCCAGCCAGAAGGCAATGTTGTCATGAGTGAGTTTCCCAATTGTTGAATTTCTTCTGGATTGAGTAAGCGATTTAAACGTCGCCATTGCCCATCAATCAATAATTCTAAAGGCACATATTGAGATTTATAATTCATTTTATCTGAATGAGGCACCCAATAGCCTAAATAAACATAGGGTAGGCTTAGAGTTTTTGCATGTTCAATTTGTTTAAGCACCGCAAAAACACCTAAAGATCGGCGACTTTCATCTGGATCGAAAAAAGTATAGACCGCGGAAATACCATCGTCTAAAGGATCGCAGCTGGAGACGCTAATTAACTTATCGTCTTTCCAAAATTCTAGAAAAAAACTGTCTGTACAGCTATGCACTAAAAATTTTTCAAATTGATCTAGACTAGGTGGAAACATATCGCCATCTGCATGACGCTCATTAATATAACGTTCATATAAATTGTAATGAATTTTGGAGGCATCCGCAGTACGTGTGATTTTCACTGTGAGGTCTTGATTGCGTTTCCATGCTTTTTTTTGCGAACTACTCATCTGAAATTCAGCTACAGGTACACGACAAGATAGGCATTGTCGGCATAAGTGGCATTCAGGACGATAGACAAAATCGCCACTGCGACGAAAGCCTGTACGTGATAATTCGGATAGCGTGACCACGTCAATTCGATGTGCAGGATCTAAAAAAACCATCCGAGCGGACTTGTTTTCTAAGTAGCTACAGCTATGTGGTGGCGTAATATAGTACTGTAAATCATTTAATCGGGACTTTGGGTGATACGAATTCATAGCAAGATCCCTCTATTATTGTCATTCAATTAATCGTGCTTGCTGCACTATTGTTTTACTTGAAAATACACCTTCTTGATATTTTTTCCAATCGATAGGGGGTTGTTTAACAACATCTTGTAACGAATTAAGGTACGCTTGGCGAGAAAGTGTACAAGCACCCAAGCTTAAAAGGTGATCATTGACTAATTGACAGTCAATCCAAGGCAGATGATTTTCCTGACCAATGCGCATTAATGTATAAAAAGCCATTTTTGAAACATCGGTTTGAGTGCTAAACATCGACTCGCCAAAACAGCCATGACCAATGGTGACGCCATATAAACCGCCAACGATTCTATTTTCATCCCAAACTTCAATGCTATAACCATACCCTGCATCAAATAACTGGCAATAACCTTCAATAATGTCTTCAGAAATCCAAGTATCTTCAGCATAACTACGAGGTAGGGAGCAGGAGCGAACTACGTGTTCAAAAGCATGATTAATCGTGATTTTATAATCAAATTTTTTCATATTACGGACTAAGGATTTACTTGGATGATAATCTTGAGGACGAATAATGCAACGTGGTTCAGGACTCCACCAACAAATCGGCTCATCCTCAGAAAACCACGGAAACAGACCATGAGTATAGGCTTCAAACAGGGTAGATGGGGAGAGGTCGGCACCTATGCAAATCAGCCCTTGTTCATCGGGATCAGACTCAATCGGGTCTGGAAAAATAAACTCTGAGGGTGCTAAGGTGTGCATAAATTTAACCTGATTGAAAAATTAAGGTGCAGTAAAAGTCGTTGAGATTTTTATCATATAAAAAAACCGCCCAGAGAGGACGGTTTTTTCTTTAATCGAGTTGATTTATTTTAATCAGCCGCCTAAAGCGTCAAGATATTTTTCTGCATCCAATGCAGCCATACAGCCTGAACCTGCTGAAGTAATGGCTTGACGATAAATACTATCCGCAATATCACCCGCTGCAAATACCCCAGCAATAGAAGCTGCGGTTGCATTACCTGATGTACCACTTTGTACTTGAATATAACCATCACGGAGGTTGAGTTGACCTTCAAACATACCGCTATTCGGTTTATGACCAATGGCAACAAATAAGCCTTGAACGTCTACATCTTGAGTCGTGTCATCTGTGGTTGATTTTAAACGTACCGCAGTTACGCCCGTTTTATCACCCAAAACTTCATCGACTTGGTTATTCCAAAGAATGCTGATTTTGCCTTCTTTTACTTTTTCAAATAAATGATCTTGTATAATTTTTTCTGAACGTAAAGTGTCACGGCGGTGAACTAAAGTCACGTGAGCTGCAATATTGGATAAATAGAGTGCTTCTTCAACCGCAGTATTACCACCGCCGACAACCATAACTTTTTGGTTTTTGTAGAAGAAGCCATCACAGGTTGCACATGCGCTTACGCCTTGACCCATGAATTTTGATTCAGATTCAAGACCCAAGTATTGCGCTGTTGCGCCTGTTGCAATAATGAGAGCATCACAGGTGAACTCTTCCATATCGCCTTTAAGAACGAATGGGCGAACGCTTAAATCAACTTCATTAATGTGGTCGTATACAATCTCTGTGCCAAAGCGTTCAGCATGCGCTTGCATGCGTTCCATGAGTGCTGGACCTGTTAAACCTTCTGGGTCGCCCGGCCAGTTGTCAACTTCAGTTGTAGTGGTCAATTGACCACCCAATTGTATGCCTGCAATCAGTGTTGGCTTTAAGTTGGCACGTGCAGCATAGACCGCTGCGCTATAACCCGCAGGGCCTGAACCTAGAATAATTAAACGTGAGTGACGAGCGCCCATTCGCGGCATCCTTTTTTTATTTAGAAATTTGTGGAATTATACGTGAAACTCGATACAAGTTGTGGCAGTTCAATGTCGATATTATTGATCATTGAAATCGATTTGAGCTATATACAAGAAGGGTGCTGTGCTTGATACTCAATTCATAGAGTTTGTTAGTCATAGCCTCTACATAATGTTGCATCTTTTTTATTGGAACAGGTGCATAATATCGAGTCTAATTGCGAAACTATTTTGTCTTAGTTTCTTACAAAAACATGAATGAAAAATTGGTTACAGGACAGTATATGACTGCGGTGTCGAGTGTTTATGCACAGCGCTTAATAATGACATTATTTTTAGTCTCATTTGGAATTTATTTATTCCTAGCAACAGTGACTTATACGCCTTTTGATCCAGGCTGGATGCATATTTCCAGTGATACTCTACAGGTTTCAAATGCCAGTGGTGTCGCAGGCGCATGGATAGCAGATTTATTGTTTGGATTCTTGGGCTGGGCAAGCTTACTTATTCCAATCTTTCTATTCGTTGAAGCTATTCAAGTCTGGTGGCCTTATAGTTTTTTAAATAAACCGTTTCGCTATGCAGCGCAATTTTTTATTTTATTGGCAACCTCGAGTTTATTGTATTTGTATTGGCAAGTTCCTGCCGATACTTTAGATAATTCATCGGGTGGCATTATTGGTTATGAATTGGGTGAAAGTCTTTCACAAATTTTAACCATTTATGGGGCAACCGCTTTCCTTGTGGTCTTTTGGTTTGTGCTTTTTACCCTCGCATTTGGTGTGAAGTGGAATAAAACATGGGCGACACTCAAGGTAACACCTGCTTATTTGCAAGATTTATTTTATAAAAATGTTCCTGAAACGGAATCTGCATTTGATCGTACAGCCCCTGAAGTTAAAAACTCAGTGACAAGTACTCAAGCAAAAGTTGCAGTAGAAAACATTACAGCTGCGCCAGAACACCGTGAAGTACAAATTGTATCCTCTATGGTACGAGATCAGGCTGCGGAGCGCTTGTTCGATGATATGGTTGAAAAAGAACAATATACTCAGCAACAACTTATTGATGATGAAGATGATGAGGAATTTAACCAAGTTTTAGAAAAAGCTCATCGTTTAGAACAGAATACTCAACGTGTTGTACCTACGGGTGAAGTTTGGCGTGCATTAAATTCAGATGAAAACCAATCACATAAACAAGATATTGATGCTTTATTAAAAGCAGCAGCAGAATCTGAACTACATACGCCGAATGAACATTTTAAAGCGGTTGTGCATGAACAGCCCTCATCAACCGTCGCATTTGATACTAAGCAAAATTTAGACTGGGATGATGATGAAATCTTTGATGAATTACTTGCAGCAGTGCCAAGTGGAAAAACGGCAATAGATGTTCACACGCCATTTAATCCTGTAGAGACTGAATTTGCACCAACAATGACAACAGAAAAGATTGCGATTGCATCATCAGCAATCGCAGCTTCGCCTTTATTGCATACCACACCTAAAAATACGGCATTAGATGATGAATTTGACGAACTTGATGATTTGTTGGTGGATGAGTTAGTTATTGATGATAGAGAACACGCTGCTCCAGTTCGTACAAGCAGCAGTTATGCTCAATCATCCGCATTTGTACGTGCAGAAATTAATACTCAGCCAGCACAACCCATTATTTCAGAAGATGAAAAAGCATTAATTTCATCTAATAAAGATGTGTTCCGTGAAGTTTGGCAGGAGACAGCAGGTAAACCAGTTGAAGCTGACAAACCTGTTGAAGATGACTTCGATTTTGATGCACCGTTAACCGATGCATCAGGTCGTCCAATGTCACTCGCTATGCAAGTCGTTGCACGTCGTAAAGATTTGTCGCCACTTCCGGGACTTGATTTACTAGATAAAGTTGATCCGAATAAAAAAGTTAACTTCACTGCCGAACAATTGGCACGTTTATCTGAACTTTTGGAGATTAAACTGCAAGAGTTTAATGTCAAAGCCAAAGTTATAGAAGCACAGCCGGGACCAGTGGTTACTCGTTTTGAGCTGGATTTAGCACCGGGCGTTAAAGCATCCAAAGTCACCAATATTTCACGTGACCTTGCGCGTTCAATGTCGATGGCATCTGTACGTGTGGTTGAAGTGATTCCGGGCAAACCATATATTGGGATTGAAGTGCCGAACAGCACACGTGAAATGGTGCGTCTGATCGAGTTATTGACCATTCCTGCTTTTACCGATCCAAATAGCATTCTTTCGATGGCAATGGGTAAAGACATTTCGGGTAATCCAGTCATTGCTGACTTAGGTAAAGCGCCACATATGCTGGTCGCAGGCACAACAGGTTCAGGTAAATCGGTGGCAGTGAACTCGATGATTTTATCGATGTTGTTGAAATATACACCGAATGAGTTACGTTTAATTTTGATTGACCCGAAACAACTCGAACTTGCCAACTATAACGATATTCCACATTTGCTCACACCTGTGGTCACGGACATGAAAGATGCCGTCAATGCCTTGAATTGGTGTGTCAATGAAATGGAACGTCGCTATAAGCTGATGTCTTACTTAAAAATTCGTAAACTTGCAGATTACAATCGTAAGGTAGAGGAAGCCATTGCTAATGGTGAGGATCTCATTGATCCAACGTGGAAAGCGAGTGACTCGGTTATAGGAGAGCGTGCGCCACGTTTAACACCATTACCTTCAATCGTGATTGTGGCCGATGAATTTGCTGACATGATTATGCAGGTCGGTAAAAAAGCTGAAGAAATGATTACCCGTTTGGCGCAAAAATCTCGTGCTGCGGGGATTCACTTATTGCTTGCTACACAGCGCCCATCGGTCGATGTGATTACCGGTTTGATTAAAGCCAATATTCCAACCCGCGTGGCGTTACGGGTAAACAGTAAAATTGACTCGCGTACCATTTTGGATGCGGGCGGTGCAGAAGACCTTTTAGGTCATGGTGATATGCTGTTCCTTGCGCCGGGTAAAATTGAGCCTGAGCGTGTGCATGGGGCATTTATTTCCGATGATGAAGTGAACAACATCTGTGATGCATGGCGTGAACGTGCTGCTCCAAATTATGTTGATGAAATTTTGAATCCATACGACGAAGAACCGACTTCACGTGGTTTTGAAGATGGTGATGGTGGTTCGGATCGTGATGCTTTATATGATCAATGCGTGTCTTTTGTTTTGGAAACCCGTAAGGCCTCAACCTCATCGTTACAACGTAAGTTTAGTCTCGGTTATAACCGTGCCGCACGTATCATTGACCAAATGGAAGAAAATGGTATCGTTAGTGGTATGGGTGCCAATGGTAAACGTGAAATTTTAGTTTAAATTTTCATGCTGAATTTAGGGCCTGCTTATGCAGGCCTTTTTCTGGAAATTAAAAAAATATACGGTAAAATTAAATCAATATTAATGGAAAACTAGGGAAGTTATTGTAGTCAACAATATTGACTCAATAATTCAGGGATGAAGGCTAATAATGAATGTCGCAGTGGCTTTATTTCCATTAATTATTTTAATTGCAATGGGTTATATTTTTAAACGTACTCAGTTTTTAACTGATGAATTTTGGCGGGGTGCTGAAAAACTCAATTATTTAATTTTGTTTCCAGTATTACTTTTTAATAACCTTGCTTATGTGAAATTTCAATGGTTAACGCTTACTCAAGTGTTACTGGCACTCGTGATAATTATTATCATGAGCAGTTTGATTTTATGGATGGCGAGGGCATTTTTTCATATTCCAGTAGCACGCTTTGGCGTGTATGTACAAAGCCAGATCCGCTTTAATACTTATATTGGTTTATCCATTATGTCGTTGCTGTTTGGCGCTCAAGGCATGCAAATGTTCGCCATGATGATCGCTTTGGCAATTCCTTTGGTGAATGTGATTTCAGTGTTGGCTTTTTCACAAGGACAAGGGCTAAAACATAGGCAGATTTTATTTTCTGTGATCAAAAATCCGTTAATTTTAGGCTGTGCGGTGGGCATTATTTTTAACTTACTACACCTGTCTTTATTTTCAGGGTTGGAGCAATTGCTTAAATTTTTAGCCAGTATGAGTTTGCCTTTAGGATTGATTTCCGTTGGCGCTGCTTTACAGTTTGCTCAGATTAAACATGATTATATACGGTTGTTATTGAATACCTTAGGGCGTTTAATTATGGTGCCATGTTTGGCTTATTTTATCTGTTCTATGCTGAATTTAAATGATTTTGAAACGATTATTCTAGTGGTGTTCTGTTCTTTGCCCACGGCATCTGCAGCCTATATTTTAACGCGCTATTTTAATGGAGATAGTCAACTCATGGCGGGGATTATTAGTTTGCAAACCTTATGTTTTGCATTTACCTTTCCTGTGTTGATGATCTTGCTGACTTAATGTGATGCTTAAACTTCACCATAAAAAAAGCCCATCTATTTTATTCAAACTGATGGGCTTTTTTATTTTTAAATATTATGCAAATTTTGCAAGAACTTCTAAAAATCCATCCCGTTGACGCGGATATTCAGCAATCACATCATGAATGCGTTGACCTTCAGGATTGGTGGCATTGACATCACGACCATCGGCCACGAATTGAGTCAATAAACGCTCGTAGTCATTTGGGCGCATATGTTTGAATGCGTGGTAGAGCACGTGAAAATCACCATTCACGCCTGCAGGAGGAAGCTGAGCTAAATAGGCAAATACACGCTCGTCTGACCATTCTTCGTTGAACGTTGCTGGCTGAGATAATGCCATCGCAATCTCCTTGGTATGAATAAAATAAAAAGGCAAAATATGAGACTGGGCAAAGTAATACTTTGCTTATCCAGTCCCATATTTTGCCTTGATTCAATTTGCTTGACTAATCAGAATTCAGATTATCGCTCTTCAGGCAAATTGATATTCATTTCTAACATTTCGATATTTGCTTCAGAGCGAACAGACATTTGAATATGTTGTTCATCCACACCGCGGACATAACGATTGACTACTTGCATGATTTCTTTTTTCATTTGGTCAATTTTATCTTGGCTTAAGCGTTTACCTAAACCTTGTTCTGAGGCAACAATTACTTTTAAGCGATCTTTAGCAGTTTGAGCGCTTGAAGGTTTATCATCGTTGCTGAATAATTTACTCCAGAATCCTGCCATTTCTTACGCTCCAAATAATCTTGCTAACCAACCTTTAGGTTTGACTTCAATATGACGGTAAGCACGTTCCTCACCCAAGAAGCGTGCGACTAAGTCGTCATATGCCTGACCTGCGGGAGTTTCTTGAAACAAAATAACAGGTTTTCCTTCGTTAGAGGCTTGTAACACAATCTCACATTCAGGAATTACACCCATAGTTGGTACGCGTAAAATATCTTTAGAAATATCGTCAATAGTTAACATTTCTTGTTTATCAGCACGTTCTGGATTGAATCGTGTAATACACAAATGCTTACGGATACGTCCTTCGTTTTGTTCCACTTTTCTGGTTTTGCTATCAAGCATACCAATAATACGGTCAGAATCACGTACTGAAGAAATTTCAGGATTAGTCACAATGATGGCTTCATCAGCATGGTACATCGCAAGAATTGCACCACGTTCAATCCCCGCTGGTGAATCACAAATGATGTAGTCAAACTCTTGGGAAAGCTCATCCATCACACGTGCAACACCTTCATCGGTCAAGGCATCTTTATCACGCGTTTGTGATGCAGGTAAGATGTATAAATTTTCAATATCTTTATCGCGAATAAGTGCTTGTTGAAGTCGAGCTTCATTATTTAAAACATTGACAAAATCATAAACAACGCGACGTTCACACCCCATAATTAAGTCTAGGTTACGTAAACCTACGTCAAAATCGATCACAACAGTTTTGTGACCACGAAGGGCTAAACCTGTTGCAAAAGATGCACTAGTCGTAGTTTTACCTACGCCACCTTTGCCTGATGTTACGACAACAATTTTCGCCACCGAATCCACTCCTGTTATGGTTCAAATCCCCTTTTTGATATGGGGCTTTTGGTGTTTATTTATACATTAAAATTCTAGAATTTCAAATACAAGCTCTTGCTGGTCATTCAGGTAAATATGTACAGATTTTTTTAAGACATGCTGTGGAATGTCATCTGCTACACAATATGTGCCTGCAATAGAGACCAACTCTGCTTCTAGGGAGTGGCAGAAAATGCGTGCTGCATGGTTTCCACCTGCGCCGGCAATGACTCTACCACGGACGCTACCATAAATATGTATATTTCCTGAAGCAATTACTTCGGAACCACTATTAATACCTGCATTTAGAATGATATCACCATGATCTTGTACCAGACATTGACCTGTGCGTAAAATTTCATCGTGATAAGAGGTCACATGATTGACGATACGAGTCGGTTTTAGCTCTTCTTTTGCAGGAATCGCTGCTTGCTCATCAGAAAGTTCAGGTTTGACCTCAACCACTTGTTCTTTCGTGGCTTTAATCTGTTGCAATGGTTTATGGTCTGCTGGTAGAACAGGGAATTGAATTGCGCGAGCTTGGTCAGCAAGTAAACCCTCAGTCACAGCCATAGGTTGTACTTCTAGGCTGAGCAATAGTTGAATTAAGGCAATAAGTTCTTGTTCAACTGAACTTTCAATCACAACTAATGTACCCGGTGGAAATGCTTTTTGTAGCATTGGCGCGAGTTGCTGGCGGATTGCATTATGATCATTGGTGTCTAAGCTAATGCGAATCGCATTGACCATTCTGCCTTTTATCCGTATATCAGCCATAATTATTCCTTAAGACTTCTGACTTATTCATTTTATGTCGAAGTAATGTTGTAAATAGAGCAAATCCTAGAACAAATTGAATGTTTTCTCTAGCTGTGTTTTCAATATTTTTATCTCATGATCATTCTTTCACTTGATCCTGTTGCTGCATTTGGATTAACCACTGTTTGACTTTGACTTGTTTGCGGATTGCCGTCAGACTTTCAAAAACGGCTGATTCGACCAGTTTTTCCAAGTGTGGATTATCTTCAATTTCAAGTGTGCTGATTTTGTTCGCAATATAGTGATAAATATTTTGCTCATTCTTTTGCTCACTATCTTTCTGAGCAACACTGGGTGTAAAAGGATCAATCAAGCCTTGCGTGATATTCTCCCCAAGGCGTTGTCCAATACTCTGAATTTGCTGTTCAATGCGACCACCGACTAAAGGAATGAGTCTAAGCAGCTGAGTGAGTTCAGGCGTGTCCTCAATCGCTTGATTGACAATGCTACCGACATTTTTGGCAATGAAATGACGCTGAGCCTGTAATTCTGTGCTCAGGGTGTCCTGTAAAATATCGGCAAGGGCAGTGGCAAATAACACACGGTGATGTTCGACCAGATCATGAATGATCACTTTATGGCTCGAACTGGTTTCCAGTTCATTTTTAATACCATCAAGGACATTAATCACAATTCGATCCGAGAGTTCTTCCATCACCACGTTGTAATAAAACTGACCCTTAAGCTGTAGTGATTTTGGTACTATCTTATAGCCCATTTCATGTAAACGGTAGGCAATGATGCCAGCACGGAATAAACGTAAAAAGCGCAGGTACGGAATAATCGCAAGAACTTCATACCAATGAATGAAAGGAAAGAAAAACCAGCGCTGATGATGGCGCTGTATAATAGCAATACCCCAACGAATCAGTAGCTCGGCAATCAGAAATATTATAAACCAAGCTTCTGTATTGATGACCCAAGGGTGTAAATACGTGCGATAAAAGTTCAGTACATCAATTAAATGAATGCTTTGAAAAAACCAAGTGCCTATATTGCTCATCAGGAACAGATTGGCGCATAAGCAGAACAGGTTGAAAATAATAATAAACACCATAAAGATGTCGTAAATCAGAAATAGTTTGAAGGACAAACTCTTCGGATCTAAATGGTGATATTTAGATTTGGTTTTCATCGTGTTCTGCGTCATAGGTTAAAGCTTCATCAATTTAGGACTGAGTTGTTTGATATTGTTGTTTCATGCGTTCAATGAGTTGATCTTTTTCAGTCCATAACTCATGTACCCATTGCTGAAAGCGTTCACGGTATTCAATATCATCTTCATAACTACCACCTAATACCCAAGGTGGAATGTTAATTTTACGCAAATTGACGGCAATACGATTGACATCCCCTAACCAAAAATCATCATAACCTGGTGCTCCATCAGGATAAATAATGGTCATATCAACCAAAGCATCAATTTTATCTCCTAAGATGTTTAAAGCTAGCGCTAAACCACCTGCTTTAGCTTTAAGTAAATGCTTATAAGGTGATTGCTGTTTGGCCTGTTTTTCTGGAGTAAAACGTGTGCCTTCTAAATAATTCAGTAAGGTAAAGGGCTGACTGAGTAACTGTTCACATGCTTTGCGAGATTCTTCAAGATCACGTGTTTTAAGTTCAGGATTGGCGGCAATCTGTTCTTTCGAATGACGTTTCATCATTGGAAAACCTAAAATTTTAAAGGCTGGTCCAACGAAAGGAATAAAGATTAGTTCCCACTTGGTAAAGAAACGCGTTAGCGGCATACGCGTTAAGCCAAAATATTGATTAACTGTGGTATCAACCCAACTTTGATGATTACAGGTCATCAGGTAACGCCCTTGCATGTTCAATTCTAAATCATCATCAATACTAATGTCCCATTTCAAATGGGGTAACACATGATCAATCAGCCAATTATTGACACTTAACCAACTGTTGGTAATCTGAATATTAGTTTCATCGACTTTACGTGATTTTTTGACTAATTTTGTTAAGCCGAGTGCAAGAACAGGGGGGCCATGAAAAAAAGTGCTTCCAGTAATGACGGACCCAACTGTTAGTCCTCGAGATATTTTTTTTAGTAGAGGTTGTTTCTTAATTTGCGATGACATATAAAACAGTCCTAAGATGAAGTCGCCTAATCTTTTTTCAGCTTTTAATATAATTGTAGAATTTGAAATAAAAAAAGTCTATTCATGCCACTATGAAGAAATTGTGCTTAAATAACTAGCTACACTCATATAAAATATTACAAAATGTAACTATTGATAGTTTTATTTACAAAAAATCAATGGTATGCCGATTTTTTTTAATACATGATTTCACCATACAACAAAACACAAGAAGGAGGCATGCGATGCGTGCACTAGTTATTTCAGCTGTAGTTGGGGCCTTGGCACTTTCGGGTTGTCAAAATATGGAATATGACAAAGCTGCCATTGGTACTGGTTTAGGTGCCTTATTGGGTGCAGGACTTGCATATTCTAATGCTGACAAAGACAAAATGGGTCAAGCAGCAGCGATTGGTGCAGTTGTGGGCGGCGGTGCAGGTTTACTGCTTGATAAGAAAGAAAAACGTCTTCGTCAAGAATTGGCTGGTACGGGTGTTGATGTAGGTCGTAATCCAGATGGTTCAATTAATCTTGTTATGCCAAGCGTAACATTTGCGACTAACTCTTCTACAATTCAAGCACAGTTCCAATCTGCCTTGAATGACGTTGCTAAAGTTCTTCGTGAAGATGGTACTTCAAGTAAACTTGCTTTGGTTATTCATGGTCATACTGACAATACAGGTAGTGATGCAATCAATAACCCATTGTCTCAAAACCGTGCGAACTCTGTGAAAAACTACTTGGCTTCACAAGGTATTTCAAGTTCACGTATAACTGCACGTGGTTATGGTTCATCTTCTCCAATTGCTGATAATTCAACAGCTGCTGGTCGTGAACAAAACCGCCGCGTAGAGATTTCTGTTTACGAAACTAAATAAGTTTAGTTCGTGAATAAAAAAACCACCTTCGGGTGGTTTTTTTATGAATGTCAAATTTGTATTTTAGGTTATGCAAGTTTGACATAGATGACTATAATCTAGCTCGAATCAAAACGAGGAAATACTATGTCGTCGGCAAGTCAACTCAATGACAAGCAACTTGAAGCCATGAAATATACTCAAGGACCCTTGTTAGTACTTGCAGGGGCTGGTTCAGGTAAAACATCTGTGATTACACGGAAGGTTGCGCATTTGGTTCAGAATTGCGGTATTCCTGCGCATCGTATTACAGCCATGACCTTTACCAATAAAGCTGCACGTGAAATGAAAGAGCGTGTCGGGAAGTTATTGTCTCGTGAAGAGGCTAAAGGTCTTTCAGTTTCGACTTTTCATACTTTTGGTTTGAATTTACTGCGTTTAGAACTCAAACATACGCCGTTAAAAAATAATTTTTCCATTTTAGATGCCGATGATTGTAAGCGCATTTTGATGGACTTAATGCACCGCGATAATTTATCTGGGGCAGAAAGCAAAGAACTGATTGCCAAGGCAATGAAAATGATTTCGGATTGGAAGAATGATTTAATTCCACCCGAACAAGCACATACCACGTGTGAAACAGCGGACGATGTCAAATTTGCGCATTTGTATCAACTGTATGAGCGTAATTTACGTGCTTATAATGCGGTCGATTTTGACGATTTGATCGTCATGCCTACACGTTTATTACAAGAAAATGCCGAAGTACGTGACAAATGGCAAAACCGTGTGCGTTATTTATTGGTCGATGAATATCAAGATACCAATACGGCCCAGTATATTTTGGTGAAATTGCTGGTCGGTGTGATGGGGCAATTCACTGCTGTAGGTGATGATGACCAATCCATTTATGCGTGGCGTGGTGCGAAGCCTGAAAATATGGCTCTTTTAAAAGATGATTTTCCGAATTTAAAAGTGGTTAAGCTTGAGCAAAATTATCGTTCAACCAGTCGTATTCTTAAAGCTGCCAATACGGTCATTGGTAATAATCCACATCTTTTTGATAAAAAACTGTGGTCAGATAAAGGTCATGGCGATGTGATTCGCGTGATTACCTGCCGTAATGACGATGATGAAGCTGAACGTGTAGTGAAGGATCTGATTACCCATAAACTGATGAATGGTAAAAATTGGAAAGATTATGCGATTTTATATCGGGGTAATTTCCAAGCACGAGTTTTAGAAACCCAGCTACGTCAAATGCAAATTCCATATAAATTGTCAGGCGGCCAATCGTTCTTTGGTCGTGCTGAAATTAAAGATATCATGAGTTATTTGCGCATTATCATTAATCCAGAAGATGACAGTGCATTTTTACGGATTATCAATACGCCAAAACGTGCGATTGGCCCCGTGACTTTAGAAAAGTTAGGATTATTTGCACAAGAAAATCATTTGTCGTTATTAACCGCAGCGGGTGATCAGCGCTTGACGATGGTGATGCCTAAAAAGGCCACCACTCAACTCGCTGAATTTGCCGATTTTATTGGTAATTTTACCCGTAATTTAACGGAAGATGATGAACCTGTTCCGATCATTCGTCAGATGATGCATGAAGCAGGCTATATCGATTACATCAAAGAGCAAGCCGCAACGCCCGCGCAAGAGAAAACCAAACTGGATAACATTGAAGTGCTCTATAGCAGTATCCAAAGTTTGATTAATCGTGCTGAAGATGTCGATGAAAAAAACATTGAAAGTGTGATTCGCAAGATGGTATTGCTGGATATGTTGGAGCAACAACAAGAAGAAGAAGATACTGACAAGGTCAATCTGTTGACGCTACATGCAGCGAAAGGGCTTGAATTTCCTTATGTGTATATGATTGGTTTGGAAGAAGAACTCTTACCGCATAAGAATTCAATTGCGGCAGAAACAGTTGAAGAAGAACGTCGTTTAATGTACGTGGGGATTACGCGTGCACGACAAGGCTTAACCATGACGCTGGCAGAACAGCGTAAAAATGGTGGTCAAATGAAGCAAATGACACCAAGTCGCTTCCTTGATGAGTTACCACAAGATGATTTGGACTGGCTGGGTCGTAAGAAAAAATTGGCAGGCAATATTGATCCAAAATTGCAAGCACAGCATTATCTCGAAAATTTACGTGCGCTGATCAAGCGTTAATACACCCTTTAAACCATGCAATTAGGAAAGAACAGATGAAAGTTCAAGTGAAAGTACTCGACACACGTTTAGGTAATGAATGGCCTATGCCAACCTATGCGACTTCGGGTTCGGCAGGTTTAGACTTACGTGCTTGTGTACATGAAGTGACTGTCATTGAACCAGGTCAAACGGTATTGGTTAAAACAGGTTTGGCCATTTATATTGAAGATACTAGCTTTGCAGGTTTAATTTTACCGCGTTCAGGTTTAGGTCATAAACATGGTATTGTTTTAGGTAATTTGGTTGGCTTAATTGATTCAGATTATCAAGGTGAATTAATGGTATCGGTTTGGAACCGTAGTCAAACAGCATTTACTTTAGAACCGGGTGAGCGTTTGGCTCAATATGTTCTTGTTCCTGTGGTACATGCAGAATTTGAACAAGTACAAGAGTTTGCTGCAACGGAACGTGGTGCTGGTGGTTTTGGTCACACGGGTCAAGGCTAGAATTATTTAGAAAAAATTTAACCCTGATAAATAAAGTTTTATTTATCAGGGGTATTCTTCATTTTAATTAACTTTTCTTAACTACAAATGAGTTAAATATAAATTTTAAAATAAAAAATTGTATTTAATGGTACTAATTGCGTTTGGTTTGAGAGCTTTTAAATTATTTGGCTTTTTGCATAAGTGATTGGTTATTAAATAGAAGTCTATTGGGTAAAATTATTAAATTCATAATAAAAGAATAAAATTCAAATAATTATCATTTTTTTTTGTAAAACTTTTTTACCATTGCTTAAAAATGTATATTTCTTTTAAAATATTAGCCTTGTGTTTAAAAATGATTTACTGCTTATGCATTCTGACCTAAATAAAGTATCCCATAATTTTTTCATCTTATGAGTGATGGTGAGTCGAATAAATTATTATGAATTTTAAAAATAAAAATTTTCCATCACAAATTTTTCGTGCCTATGATATTCGTGGAAAAATATCTCTTTTGACACCAGAACTTGTTAAAGCGATTGCCTATGGATTGGTTGCTCAATATCAGAAGGTTGGGCAGACTCAACTTGCCATTGGTTATGATGCACGTTTAACCAGCCCACAATATGCAGAAATAATAAAACAAGTTTGTGAAGAAAATGGAATCAAGGCAACTATTCTAGGTTGTTGTTCGACGCCATTATTATATTTTATTGCCCGTCAATTTGACGGAAATGGCGTTATGCTGACAGCAAGTCATAACCCTAAAACGGATAATGGGGTTAAATGGATTATTCAGAATGAACCACCTAGTCCAGACATGATTCAAAAAGTCGCGATTAGTGCGAATCATGTTTTTGATTCAACGCAAAAAATAACCATGCAGCCTGTGCAACATGAAATTGTTATTGAGTATTGTCTTGAATATCAACATATGCTTTTGCAAGATATCCAGTTAAAACGTCCGTTTAAAGTGGTGTTAGATGGATTAAATGGTTCGGCTGGGCGCTGTGCGGCTTTAGTGCTAAAAAAAATAGGCTGCGACGTCATCGCAATTCGTTGTAATGCGGATGGTCATTTTCCAGATCATGCACCAGATCCATCTCACGAAAAGCATTTAGTTGAATTAAGAAAAACGCTACTTGAGCAACAGGCTGATATTGGTATTGCACTGGATGGTGATGGTGACCGTTTAGTCTTGATTGATGAGTGTGGAACGATTATCTCAGCAGATCGCTTATTGGCTTTATTTGCTGAAATGTGTTTAAAAATACATCCAGAACATGAAGTTGTCTTTGATGTAAAATGCTCGACCATGGTCGCGAACACCGTTCGTAAATTAGGTGGGCAGCCTAAAATGATTCGTACGGGAAGTTCTTTCTTACGTACCTATATGTCACAGTCCAAAGGCAATGCAGTTTTTGGAGGAGAATATGCTGGTCATTATGTATTTAATGACGGGCGAGGTTTTGGGTATGATGATGGTTTATATGCGGGTTTACGTGTACTCGAATATTTAAGTCAACAACCTGATTTGACATTATCAAAAGCACTGAAAGCTTATCCAGAACGTTGTTGCACTGAAGATATGTATATTAGTACCCATAATGAAGTACCTGCCGCTGTATTACACGATGTTGAGATTAAAAGTCATGATTTTGGCGCACAATTAAGTAAAATTGATGGTGTACGACTTGATTTTAAAGATGGATTTGGCATTATTCGAGCATCGAATACGGGTGAGTATTTTACAGTGCGCTTTGATGCGGACAATCCTGTAAGATTAAATGCGATTCGAGATACATTTGTTTCCATGTTAAGTGACAGATATCCGAAAATCGCACAAGACATTTTAGATGCTCAATAAGGAGAGGCGAATGCCACATCAACATACTGGCATCGACAAAGCACAAATTTTGACTGAAGCTTTGCCGTATATTCAACGTTTTGCGGGTAAGACGCTAGTAGTGAAATATGGTGGCAACGCAATGACCGATCCAGAGCTTGAAAGCTCTTTTGCACGAGACATTGTCTTGCTAAAGACTGTGGGTTTAAATCCAATTGTGGTGCATGGTGGTGGTCCACAAGTCGATTCCTTTTTAAAACAACTCGGTCGTGAATCTGATCGTATTGATGGGATGCGCGTCACTGATCCTGCGACCATGGAAGTCGTTGAAATGGTTTTGGGCGGTAGTGTGAATAAATCGATCGTCAACCTCATCAATAAACATGGTGGTCGCGCGATTGGTTTAACGGGTAAAGACGGTAACTTACTTCGTGCACAAAAATTGTTGATGGAAAAAGTTACCGAAGATGGCACTGTGCAACAAATTGACCTTGGTTTAGTGGGGGAAGTGGTTGCTGTTAAAACTGACGTTCTAGAAATGTTTACCAATAGTGATTTTATCCCTGTGATTGCACCATTGGGCGTAGATGAAGAAGGTAATACCTATAACATCAATGCAGATTTGGTTGCAGGTAAAGTTGCAGAAGCACTTGGTGCGGAAAAACTGATTCTATTGACCAATATCACGGGTGTACTGGATGAAAATAAAAATTTGCTTACAGGCTTAACCACACAAGAAGTTGATCGCTTGATTGAAACAGGTGTGATTTATGGTGGCATGATTCCTAAAGTAGGATGTGCACTGGATGCTGTGAAAGGTGGAGTGGTGAGTGCGCACATTGTCGATGGACGTGTCCCTCATGCAACCTTGCTTGAAATTTTCACTGATCATGGTGTAGGTACTTTAATTACCAATCGTGCCAAGTAATAAATAGATGATTAAAAAGCCTCTTTATGAGGCTTTTTATTTGCACGTAGTATCCTGTCCTGAAAATAAAGCTGTATATCCTGACGGTTATTATTGAATTAATACATAAAATAGTTATAGGGATTCTAAATTGAGATTTGCAACGTTATCTTGAGTCATGCAGAATAGAAAAATCATATATTTGCCGTTTGATTAAAACTATGTGCCAGTTGCTCGGAATGAATTGTGCTACGCCAACAGATGTGACTTTTTCATTTCGTGGTTTTTCTCAACGTGCGGGGATTACCTCAGACCATTGTGATGGTTTTGGTATTGCCTTTTTTGAAGATAAAGCTTGTCGACTTTTTGTCGATAATCAATCGGCAGTCGAATCTCCGATTGCGGAACTGGTGCGTAATTATCCAATTAAATCGCGTAATGTGATTGCACATATTCGTAAAGCGACGCAGGGCAAAATTAACTTAGAGAATTCACATCCGTTCAGTCGCGAACTGTGGGGACGTCAGTGGATTTTTGCCCATAATGGTGATTTACATAATTTTGATCCATTACTATCAGGACGTTTTACTCCCATTGGTAATACAGATAGTGAGCGTGCTTTCTGTTTCTTACTTGATCGGTTTGTTGCAAGATTTGGTTATCATGAACCGAAACTTGATCAAATTTTTGATTTGTTGGCAGAAGTCTCTCCGAAAATAGCAGAGCATGGGACTTTTAATTTTTGTTTATCCAATGGTCAGGCCTTATTTACTTATGCGATTACAAAATTGCATTGGTTAGTACGAGAGTATCCATTTAAACCTGCGCAATTGATTGATCTCGATGTAGAAGTAGATTTTAGTCAAGTCACTACGCCTGAAGATCGAGTCGCTGTGATTACCACCGAGCCTTTAACCCAAAATGAACTTTGGACAGCTTTTGAGCCTGGAGAGATGATTTTATTTCAGTATGGGTCTCCAATCCGAAAACAACAAACTCATGTTGAACGCTTAGAACGTGAAAGATTAAATCCAGCATTAAAAAGAATAACCAAAGCAGATCAACATTAGAGTATAAAAAATAATCAGTATAGATTTGTAGCAATACTGATTAAATATCTTTATTGATTTTTTCAGTGAGTAAAATATTTTAAAACTATTTTATTAAAATATGAGCTATTTATAATATTTTTATTGGTTGTGAAAAATTTTATAAAAGAATACTTAAATTAATTATTTTTTATATATTTTAATAAATATGGTGATTTGTAAAATAATAACATCAAGTTTGTTGGATTATTTGCAACGATATTGGTTAAAAAATACTTTATCGTTTTGATTGGTATTAATTATAAAAACAATATATATCATGTGTTTATAGGTTTTTAAGAGTTTAATGTTTAAAACCAACCATTTTGGTTTATTTTTATTTGTTTAAAATCAATATATTATGAATTTATGTGATTAGTCGTATATATTTTATAGGTGGTCGTAATGAAAATGAAATGGGTTCCAGAATATAATACTGGTATCGATGTGATTGACGATCAGCACAAACGAATTCTTGATTATATTAATGAGATTGATGATTTTGCTGACCATGCAAATCGTGCGCGTATTAAACAAATTTTTGACGATATTATTGATTATACTCAATCACATTTTACCTTTGAAGAGTCTTTGCAAGAAGAAGCGGGTTATAAATATCGCGTACCGCATAAACGTGTGCATGATTTATTTATTAAGAAAATTGAAGCTTACCGTGATCGTTTTGAAATGGGACAGGCGATTGAGGGGGAGTTACATGAAGTACTGTCAAAATGGTTGATTAACCATATTCAGCACGATGATGCCGATTATGTCGGAGCTGTGAAAGAAAATATGATGGGAATTATCAAAGAAAAAGAACAGAAGAAAGGTAAAAACTGGTTTGCTCGTTTCTTTTCATAAAAAATAAACGAGATAACAATAATTAAAAGTAGTCATAATTTTGCGCTGCAAATCATTAGTAATAATGGTTTGCTTTTTCTTTTTGATTTTCCCGCATGACAAAGGCAAAATAGCGGAAGACTTTTTTTAGGAACGCATCATGCAGGACAATGCTATGTCACGATGGCTATCGCCGCTGATGGCATTTTGTTTATCTTTTATCATCATTGCCACGTTAGCACCGAGTGTCGGAATTCAGGTTGATCGTCAACTTGATTTTTGGTTGTTATGGTTAGGAACGATGCTTATTTTAGCGTTACCTATCTGTTATTTAGAAATTGCCTTAGCTAAGCGTTCAAAAACTACGGCTTTAAATGCATTGTCTAGTTTGACGCGTGATGCGGATGCGTCGCAAAAATGGCGTTTGGTCGGTTGGCTGGCCGTTATTTTTATCCCTTTTTTAGCAGGGGGCATGCTGTCTAATGCGAGCCAATTATTGGGGGATTTTGCCTTCAATGGGATGGCGCCAAATCTTTTGTTCGTGGGCTTAGCGATTGTCGCCATTGCACTTTCCTTTGCACCTAGAAAAATTATTGTCATGTTAAGTGTTGTTGCGGTGTTGGCTTCTCTCATCCTCGCGAATATTTTGGGAACTGCACTGCCTAATTGGCATGTGACCGCTGTTGAATTTAGCGAATGGGGCAGTGCTACAGGCTTAGCCTTGGTTGCCAGTGGTTTAGGCATAGGCTTGTATTGGCAAAGTAGTTTGACGGCACTTAAGCAGCAAGATACTGCCACTCAAATCGCATTACCCATCTGGATTGCGCAATTGTGTGCAGTGATTGCATTTGCTTTCTTTGCCGCAAAGACTGAAATTTCAAGTTGTACCTTTGTACTTGCTGTGGTGAGTACATCGGCACTGTTACTGAATATGGCACGTGAGCAACTCTTACAACGTCAATTAAATATCGTAATTCAATGGCTGGTTATATTAGCTGCGGTATTTGTTTGGGCGATTCCTGTAATCAGTCCGATTTTTAATACATTACTGATGCTTTGGGGATTGGTCATTTGTTTAATCTATGCTGTTTTTGCAGGATGGATTATGAAAATTAGCCATCTACGTAAGTCGATGAATTTCAGTAATGAGTTGTTTTATAACCTGTGGCGTATTGCGGTGCGTGTGGTGCTCCCTGTATCGATTATCTTGGCGATGATCTCGATCATTGGACAATTGCTCTAATGAGTGAGCTACAACAGGTTTGGGTGGCATACGCTGCTCAAGATCAGCAGTTTCTGATGGCTGTTCCTTTTCAACAAGGGATGACTGCATTAGACGCCATTGAGCAAAGTGCTATTCGGGCGCAGACGGATTTACCTGAACCACTTGTATTGGGAATCTTTGGGGTACGATTGCAAGATCTAAATCAGGTATTACAGGTGGGTGATCGTGTCGAGATTTATCGAGCACTGACCATTAATCCAAAGGATATTCGTCGAAAACGTGCTGCAGAAAATCCAGTCGGACGTTATTGCCGCGGAAATCGCTTTAAACAATTGAAGTGATAAGAAAAACCCCTCATTGAGGGGTTTATTTTTATTTTAAAGCGTCTATAGTGGAGGCGCATTTAGAATCGCTTCTTTTGATCCTGGTAAGCCGGGTTGAGATTCTGGAATAGTTTCCAAGCCTTCAATCTTTTGTACCGTGCCTGTTTGATCGAAGTAAATTCTTAAATGTTGACCGTGTGCTGCAGGAATTTTGGCTTTTTTAGCATACGTTCCTGGTATATAGTTGTAGATGTAGTCCCAACGTAAAGGATTCATTGGATCTGACACTGTAGGGCTGCCGAGCAAAAAGCGAACTTGTTGGTGACTCATACCGACTTGAATTTTTGAAGCTTGTGCTTGAGTTAAGGGCGTTCCTTGAGGAATATCAACTTTATAAACGCCCAAGGTCGAACAGCCTGCGAGCAGTGAAGTGACGAACAACGTCAACATGATTTTTTGCATTTTGCTACACTATCCCAAATTAATTATGATGCATTTGATCCACGGATAGATCATACTGCATCTAAACTTTGTTGCATATTCCAACTTTAAATTTGTTGAGAGACCTTTTTATATGGCTATTTCAAATCAAGATTTACGCAAAGCTGGACTTAAAGTTACGCTTCCACGAATTAAAATATTGGAATTATTAGAAAATTCAAGACAACACCATTTAAGCGCAGAAGACATTTATAAAACTTTACTCGAACAGGGTGAAGATGTCGGTTTAGCAACTGTGTATCGAGTGTTAACACAATTTGAAGCTGCTGGTATTATCCAACGTCATCATTTTGAAAATAATCATTCAGTTTTTGAAATTATGCAAGAAGATCACCATGATCATATTGTTTGTCAAAACTGTAACAAAGTGGTTGAATTCACTAATGATGTGATTGAACATCAACAGCATGAAGTGGCTGAGAAATATGGTTTTATTTTAACGGGTCACTCATTAAATCTTTACGGTTACTGTGATTCACAAGAATGCCAAGACGCATATCGTAAAAAATAAGACTGACTTCTAATTAGTTAAAAAAACAGGCTTCAAATGAAGCCTGTTTTTTTGTTTTTAAGCTTGACCATCGAAGGTGATATTTGAATTTGCATGCAATAAACGCTCAGCACCTTCTTCAGATAATTTAATTTGCAGACGAAGGTCGTTTGGTGAGTCGGCATGTTTCAATGCATCTTTATAGGTAATTTGTTTGGCTTTATAGAGGTCAAACAAAGCTTGGTCAAAGGTTTGCATGCCAAGTTCACGCGAACGCTTCATCAATTCTTTAATTTCATGTACTTCACCTTTGCGGATCAAGTCAGAAATTAATGGTGAATTGATTAGAATTTCAATCGCAGCACGACGTGATTTACCATCAACGCTTGGAATCAGTTGTTGGGCCACCATTGCTCTTAAGTTAAGCGATAAGTCCATAAACAACTGGTTATGACGGTCAGCATCAAAGAAGTGAATAATACGATCAATCGCTTGGTTGGCGTTGTTGGCATGCAGGGTTGCAAACACTAAGTGACCCGTTTCAGCAAAGGCAATCGCATAATCCATGGTTTCACGCGAGCGAATCTCACCAATTAAAATCACATCGGGTGCTTGACGTAAGGTGTTCTTTAATGCGATTTCAAATGAATCGGTGTCAATCCCGACTTCACGCTGGGTGATGATACAACCTGCGTGTTGGTGGATAAATTCAATCGGGTCTTCAATGGTGATGATATGACCTTTAGAATTATGGTTACGATAACCAATAATCGAGGCTAAAGAGGTTGATTTACCCGTACCCGTTGCGCCTACAAAAATGATGATGCCACGCTTGGTCATTGCCAATTCTTTTAAAATCGCTGGTAACTTCAGTTCATCCATGGTGGGAATGACGGTTTCGATACGACGTAACACCATACCGGGTTGATCACGTTGTTGAAAAGCACTGACACGAAAGCGCGCAGTTTTGTCACGGTTATTGATGGCAAAGTTGCACTCACGGGTTTCTGCAAACTCTTTACGCTGTTTCTCACTCATAATTGAGTTTAAAAGTTGCCCCGTAATTTCGCCAGTCAGCTTGGTTTTAGCAATGGGTAAAATTTGACCATTGATTTTCATTGATGGTTCAACATCAGCAGTAATAAATAAGTCTGATGCTTTCTGTTGGATCATCAAATTCAGTAAGTCGTTAAAATCCATAATAAGATCCTAAATCCGTTTAAACTTATAAGAATGCTTCTGGTTGTTTCGCCATAGTACGCGCAGTTTGTGGGCTGATAATGCCTTTAGCGACCAAGCTTTTTAAGCTTTGATCCAGTGTGACCATGCCGTAGTTGGCACCAGTCTGAATGGCAGAATACATTTGCGCGACTTTGTTTTCACGAATGAGGTTTCGAATCGCGGGAATACCAATCATGATTTCATGTGCTGCGACACGACCACCACCATTTTTCTTGAGTAGTGTTTGAGAAATAACGGCTTGTAATGATTCAGAAAGCATGGCACGTACCATGTCTTTTTCTTCAGCAGGGAATACGTCAATCACACGGTCAATGGTTTTTGCCGCAGAAGTGGTATGCAGTGTACCAAAGACTAAGTGACCCGTTTCCGCAGCAGTTAATGCCAAACGAATGGTTTCAAGGTCACGCATCTCACCGACCAGAATAATGTCAGGGTCTTCACGCAGGGCTGAACGTAGAGCTTCGTTAAAGCCATGTGTGTCACGATGTACTTCACGTTGGTTGACCAAACATTTTTTCGATTCGTGTACAAATTCGATAGGATCTTCGACCGTTAAAATATGGTCGTAACGCTGATCGTTAATATAATCGACCATTGCGGCAAGAGTAGTTGATTTACCCGAACCTGTTGGTCCTGTAACCAAAACGATACCGCGTGGGAAATTACAAATATCTTTGAAGATTTGCCCCATACCAAGATCTTCAATGGTTAAAACTTTTGATGGAATGGTACGAAATACCGCACCTGCACCACGGTTTTGGTTGAATGCGTTGACACGGAAACGAGCTACGCCAGGAACTTCAAAAGAAAAGTCTGTTTCAAGTTTTTCTTCAAAATCGCGGCGCTGTTTATCGTTCATAATGTCGTACACCAATTTGTGTACTTCTTTATGTTCTAAAGCTGGTAAATTGATACGACGGACTTCACCATCGACACGGATAAGTGGCGGCATGCCCGCTGATAAGTGTAAGTCTGATGCCCCATTTTTAGCAGAAAAGGCCAGCAGTTCAGTAATGTCCATAATTTCCCCGAGATCATTTAAATGTTATTTATTTTGTTAGAATAATAAGGCTTTCCCAGAGCTTAACCAACAGTTAGTTTAAAAGGAAAGTGAAAAAAAGCTGAATGAAATGAGAACCTCGTCAATGAATAGTCTTCAAGCATCACGAAATCAAGTTTTACAGCATATAGCAGATGCCTGTAAACAAGCCCAGCGCGAGCCAGAAAGCGTACAGTTATTGGCTGTTTCGAAGACTCATCCCAGTGAGTCCTTACGTGAAATGTACCAAACAGGGCAACGCGCATTTGGTGAAAATTATTTACAAGAGGCCTTGGATAAGATTGAAAATCTAAATGATTTAGCCATTGAATGGCATTTTATTGGGCATGTTCAGCGCAATAAAACCAAACATTTGGCTGCAAGTTTTGCATGGGTACATGGCGTGGATCGTTTAGTGATTGCTGAGCGTTTATCCAGTCAGCGCGAAGCCGATCAAGCACCACTGAATATTTGTTTACAAGTCAACATTGATGCCCAAGAAAGCAAAGATGGGTGTCAGCCCAATGAAGTAGCAGAGTTGGTGAAAAAGATTAGCCAATTGCCGCATTTAAAATTGCGTGGCTTAATGGTGATTCCAGCACCCAATAATAGCCATGCTTTTGCAGAGGCGAAGCAACTTTTTGATGCGGTTAAACAGGAACATGCACAGCCTGAAGACTGGGATACTTTAAGTATGGGCATGTCTGGAGATATGGTTGAGGCCATTGCAGCAGGTTCAACGATGGTACGTGTTGGTACGGCACTTTTCGGTGCGCGAGATTATTCTAACAAAGTATAAAATAAAGAATAAACAAGGCTGCGACTTTACAGCCTTGTTTGTTTTTGCTTAACCTACCACTTGAATGGTACTTGCGCCTGCACCCAATGGTTTGACCTGAATTTGTACAGGAATGCGTTCATGCATTTCTTGAATATGCGAGATTAGTACAACTTTTCGCCCTTGGTTTTGCAGTTGATCTAAAGCATTCATCACCATGTAGAGCGATGAGGCATCTAAAGTTCCAAAACCTTCATCAATAAATAACGATTCAATTTTCATTGAACCCGATGCCATATTGGCAATCGCGAGCGATAAGGCAAGCGCAGTCAGGAACGATTCACCACCTGAAAGGGAAGAGACGGAACGGGTTTCACCATCCATGTCATGATCGACAATTGCTAAGCTCAATGAGTTTTCCAAGCGCTTTAAAGTGTAACGCTGAGAAAGCATGGTGAGTTGTTGATTGGCATGTTCAAGCAGAATATCTAAATTATATTGCTGAGCATAATCACGGAAGTCTTTGCCTTTAGCATCGCCAATTAAGCCAGAAATTTTACCCCAACGATGTTCTTGTTGTTGAATCGCTTGAATCTGATCTGCAAATTGCTTTTGTTTGTCGATATTACGTTGATGAACTTCCAGTTTGAGTTTGAAACCATCTCGCATGTCTAAGGTTGCTTGCAGATTTTCGAACAAGTGTCTCATTTTAGTTTGTAGTTGTTCAAATTCAATATTGGGCTGTTGCATGGCATGCTGTTGCAGTTGTTCCCTAATAGTTTTTAGCGCAGATTGAATATCATTTAAGCTACGTTCGGCAGTTTGAATATTTAAACGAATCTGTTGTTGCTGTTCGTTGGGAATTTGGCGCAGTTGTTCAATCAAGATTGCATCAAAATCAGCATGCTGGTTGAGCCATTGTTGGATTTCAAGTGCAAAGGCTGTTTGTTGTATTTCAAGTTGTGTCAGCTGTATTTTGAGTTGATCACGTTGGCGTTTTTGTTCTTCAAACTGTTGACGTGATTGGTCGATATTTTGCCGTACTTGGTTGAATTGCATTTGCAGGTTTTTGCGTTGTTCGTCATATTGAATTAACCATTCATGTGGTTTTTCAACCTGAATCTGTGACATCTCAAAAATAAGTGTCATTGCCAATTCTTTGTTATTTTGCCCTTGGCGTTCAAAGTCTAATTTTTCTGTTGTAGTGGTTTGAATCTGCTCATTTTTAAAGTCAATGTTTTGTTCAATTTGCTTGAGAACTTGAATTTTTTCATCCAGTTGTTTGTTTAGAGTATCAGCAGTTTGCAGCAGTTGTAAGCGTTGAATCAGTTGCTGTTCAATGTTTTTAGCTGTGATGGATGTCTGGGTTTTCCAAGTATGTTTTTGCTCGGGTAAGAGCAAATCAATGAGGTGTTGAATATTCTGTTCAGCGTGTTGGACAGTCGATAAATGTTGCTGAATGTGTTGAATCGTTTGTAATTGCTCACGTTGATTTTTTTGTGCTTGATTGAGTTGCTCTACAGTGTGATCAAGCTGTTGAATGTCTTGCTGGCTTTTTTCTGATAATAGAAGCAATTGTTGAGCCGTATCTTCATGAATTGAATTGAAATCGAGTGAGATTTGCATCGTATCCAAAGCGGATTTTAATTGTTGTTCGAGTTGCGAGATTTCCTGTTGTAACTCATTCAAACGCATTGTATTTTGCGTTAAAGCCGTATTGTGTTGGGTGAAAAGCTGTTGTGCTTTTTGCCAGACATCAAAAGACTGATTTTCAAGTTGAGTCGCTTGTTGCTCTTGCTGTTCTTGTAAGTTTAAAAGTTCTTGTGAAAGGGCAGAATGTTCTTGTTTAAATGGATGTTGTGTACTGCCACAGACCAAACAAGCCTCACCGTCGATCAGTTGCTCACGGAGCTTTTCGATATTCTCTGTATGTAACAATCGTTGTTGCTGTAATACACGTTGTAAGCTTTCACGTTCTTGCTTCTGCGCTAGATATTTTTGTTCAGTCTGTTGTTGCTGTTGTGTTGCTTGCTCAAGCTTTTGGGTCAACTCATTGTTCGAGGTTTTAACTTTTTTCCGTTCTACACAAACTTGGCTGAATTGTTTGAATTGAGTTTGAATTAAACCAATATGATGTATTTGCTGTAATGTTTGCTCACGCTTTTGACGTTGATCAGCAAGTTTGATACTGATTTGATCTTCATGACCAAATTGCTGTTGTAGTGCATGAAGTTGTTGCTGTTTTTCATTTAAAGCAGTTGTTGCAGCGGCAATATTTCCAAATTGCTGTTCAACGTTTTGGTACTGTTGAATAAAACGTTGTAGCTGGGTCAAATGTGCCGATAGACCAGCATCCAAACTGATGAAATGTGCAGACTGATTGAGTTGTTTAACTTGCGTTTGTTGCTGATTTTTGAGTTTTTCTATATCTGTATGAAATTGAATTTGTTGTTGCAATAAGGGATGTTGCTCTTGATTGAGCTGTTGCAAACTTGCTTGGATCTTTTTAAATTGCTGACCAATAAATTCACGTTCTTGAATACAGATTCTGACTTTTTCAATGGCTTGATGATGGGTTTGTTCAAAAGCTTGTTGTGTTTTGAGTTGCTCATCAATCTGTTTAAACTGTTTTTCTTCAGCCTGAAAAGCATATTCAATGACAATGAATTGTTGTTCGCTGCTTTGAATTTGCGGGTGCAGCGTGTGTAATTCAGCCTGCACTTTATGTTGTTGAATCACACTTGGTCGAATAGAGGCAAAGGCTTCAAGCTGTTTCAGTTGTATGCGCTGAGGTGCAAGTTGTTCAAATTGCTGTTGTTGCACTAAAAGTTGTTGCTGACGAAATTGTATATCCGTGTCTAATTTTTGCTTGTGTTCAAACCATTGTTGCTGCTGTTCTAAAATCTTTTTTTCGGTTTCTAATTTTTTATATTCAGTATCGACTATTGTAAATTGCTGATTCAGTTCCGCAATTGCTTCATCGTATAGAATTTCGATATGACCGAGCACATTTTCTAAATCTTTACGTTGATTGGCGATAGTTTTGGTTTTTTCATAAGCCAATTGCCCAATTTTAGCAAAAATATTGGAGTTGGTTAAATATTCAAGTAAAGCGCCACGTTCATTGTCACGTGCTTTTAAAAATGCGGTTACTTCGGACTGAGCCAAGAGTACTGCACGGGTAAATTGTTCAAAACTAAGCTGTGTAATCTGCTGAATATGGCTTTCGACGGCTTTGGTCTTATCGGCAACCACCACGCCATCAGTCAGACAGGTTAAAGAACGTTGCACATTTTGTAATTTACCTGCGGCATTTTCACGTGCACGTTTAATTTCCCAACGTGCCAGATAATGTTTTTGATCTTGCGCGACAAAACAAAGTTCCGCAAAGCCATGTCCTGTACCCCGACGCAGCACGGTTAAAGGGGAGTTGCTCAGCAGTTCTGAACCATCGACATCAACCAATTTACCGTCACTGCCTTTGAGGCGCGGCACTTGATTAAACAACGCAAGACACATGGCATCTAAAATCGTCGATTTACCTGCACCTGTTTTTCCAATAATGGCAATTAAGCCTGCACTGGCTAAAGGTTCACTTTCAAAATCAATAAAATGTTCGCCAGCAAGAGATGCCAGATTTTTTATACGTATTGATAAAATTTTCATGACAGATCCTTAAATGCTGTTTTTATCTTCAATTGAATGACGCGCTTCTTGAATCAAAGTCTGAAAATCTTTGAGTACTGCATCATCTTGTGTATAGCCTTTATTTTGCCAAATTTGTTCAAATAATTTTTCTGGCGTTGGCGGCTCAAGCTGAATTTTTGCAGCATTATTTTGTAGCTCATTATTTTTATACTGGCGTGAAATTTTAACCAGACGATAACGCTCTTTAGGCAAGACATCTTCAAACTGTTGTCTTAAATTGGGTTGTGGTGGGGTATCGGTATGATATTCAATGTCGATATATTCACGTTGATCAATACTGTCTATTTTTCCACTTTTTAATGCTTTGAGTTGGGCAAAAACTTCATTCAACTCACCTCGAATGCGGTGTAATTGAATACTGCGAGGGATGTGTAGCGCTTCAAACTGAAGTTGAGATTCAGCAGGCTTTGTTGGGTCAATGGTGACTTCAACCACTTGGTGTTTGTAGTTAATTTCACTAAAAGACAAAGGAATGGGTGAGCCACTATAACGGATATGTGAATGCTGAACTTTTTGCGGTTTATGCAAATGTCCTAACGCCACGTAATCAATCACCTCATCAAACAGTGTTGTTGAAAGTGCTTCTTCATTACCAATAATAATCGGGCGTTCAGAGTCAGACGTTTCACCGCCTTGCATGTGAGCATGCGACATTAAAATCAGCGCTTGATCATCGGTTTTACGTTTTTTGGCTTCACTAATGAGTTGTTGATGTAGGTAGCTAATGGCATTTTGACTATTGCTGGTGTGTTCATTAAAACCGGTAATTTCTGCACTACGTAAAAAGGGCAGGCTTAAGCACCAAGCGACAATATTTTTATCTACATCATAAATAGGTTGCAGTAAACGATCTAGATCTAAGGTTTTGTCTTCATTCCAACGAATCACGCCGACAGTTCTGGCATTATATTTTTCAAGTAACGGTTCAACTTGCTCTATGCGATAACCAGAATCATGATTTCCGGCAATCATCAGAGTTTGCATATGTGGTGCAAGCTCGTGCGCGTCGGCTAAAAATTGATACAGTTGCTTTTGGGCAGCAGATGCAGGATTGATGACATCAAAAATATCACCTGCAATAAGTAAGGCATTGGGTTGTTTTTGTTTAATTTGCTCAAGTAACCAAGTTAAAAACTGTTCATGTTCATACTGACGTGAGTGATTGTAGAAAAACTGACCTAAATGCCAGTCTGATGTATGAAAAAAATGAACAGCCATGTTTTTTTGAAACTCATGAAAAATTGCCCCACCATACTATAGGCAAATATGTAACTGTAAAGCTAGCTCAATTGTAATTTATGCTCTGAATGATGATTTGGGGCTTAATATTTTAAGATACAAATCAAGCTTCGCTTTTAATTTGTTTGATTAAAAAATATACTAACATGTGAGTGGTAAAATTAACTGTACTCAGGGGCGGTAGTACAGATTTAAGTAAGGATATCTTATGCTAACTAGGCTGAGGTATATCTACAAAATGTAAAATCAGTAGTGTGTATGATGTGAAAGTGACTTACACAACTATGCTGATTGAAATCAAAATGAGCCAGCTTATGTCAAATAGTCCATTTAAAAATAATCAATTATATAATGAAGTCGTTTATAAAACTTTAATTGAATCAACCCTTGCTATTCCGTGGAGTATCGACTGGGAAAGTAAACAGTTCAGTTATATTGGTCCACAAATTGAAAAATTATTGGGTTGGAAACAAGAGTCTTGGAAAACAGTACAAGATTGGGCCGATCGTATGCATGAATTAGACCGTGACAAAACATTTAGTATGTGTGTTGCACAATCGCTTGCGGGTATTGACCATGAAGCAGATTATCGCGCTTTAAAAGCAGATGGATCATATATTTGGATCCGAGATGTGGTTCATGTGATCCGTAAAGAAAATGGCGAGGTTGAGTCTTTGGTGGGGTTTATGTTTGATATTTCCGCACGTAAAAAACAAGAAGAGCAATTAGAAATATTACAGCGTCAGTTGGAGGAATATTCCTATAAGGATGGCTTGACAGGCATTGCCAATCGCCGTTTATTTGATGAATTCTTTGCGCGCGAATGGCAAAGTGCAATACGGTTACAAAAGCCGCTGTCAGTGCTATTAATTGATTTAGATTATTTTAAACAATATAACGATGGACATGGTCATATTAACGGTGACCACTGTTTACGCGAGATTGCCCAATTATGGTCAACCTGCTGTAGTCGTCCACGTGATTTGGTTTCACGTTTTGGCGGTGAAGAGTTTGCGATTGTTTTGCCAGAAACCAATGCAGATGCTGCCATTCAAGTTGCTGAAAACTTAATGCAGGCTTTAAAAAATGCCAAATTACCACATTGTGCATCTACAATTTCAGACTTTGTGACTTGTAGTATTGGTGTAAAAACTATTGTTCCAACGGAACAGTGCAATCAAATGAAATTCTTAGATCTGGTTGATAAAAATTTATATCAAGCTAAACAACAAGGACGCAATTGTTATCAAGCTGATGTTACTGATACTTTAAAGAATTTAACAGGATAATTTCTCCCTATAACCACAACCGCCGAGGGATAGTTGTGGGGTATTTAAAGGATAAAAATATTGCGATTTAATTTTAAATAACTCTGTACTGATCTAAAATAATTTTCTAAACGTATATAACGTTGTATGAGTTTTAGACTAGTCTTTGAAATGTACAGGAATCCATTGATAACGCTTACCATCTGCCGAATAAATATGTCCAATCGCAGGGAAAGGAAGGTGTGGAGCTGCAATGGTTTGTCCACCTTTTGCATATTCAGCAAACTGCTTTAAGCGTGTTTCAACCGCTTTTTTCGGATTAATATCATAATCAATCGCTGTTTCAGGTTTGTCGAATTGTACGGTATGTGAGTGCACGATATCGCCAATAAATACCACGGTTTCATCTTTGGTTTTTAGCTCATAACTAAAGTGCCCAGGAGTATGCCCCGCAGTATTAATTACCTTAAAGCCCTGAAGTTCATCGTTCAATTGATACGTTTTAAATCGTTGTTTGGCTTGATAAGGTGCTATGGCTTGTTTAATTTTTTCAACAGTTCCTAAGTAGCCTGCTTGTTTGTCTTTTGGAAGTTTGTCGACTTGTTTCGGATTTAGCCAATAGTTCGCTTCATCGTTCGAGACATAAACCGTTGCATTTGGAAAGTTAGCGATTCCATTTTGGCTAATACCACACACATGGTCTGGGTGCAGATGAGTAAGCAAGATGGTATCGACTTGTTCTGGTTTGTAGCCTGATGCTTTTAAGTTGCTTAATACTGAACCCAAATGCGCGCCAAAACAGCTCGCAGCACCGCTATCCACTAAAACTAATGAATGACCTGTATTCACTAAAAAGGCATTCACAGAGGTCTGTATGCCTTTGGCTTGGTCGGCAGCGTATTTCTTTAAAATGTCATGTACTTCTTTTTCGGGAATATTTTGAAATAGTTTAGGCGACATGAAATTGGTGCCATCGAGCAGGGCAGTGATTTGTACATCACCAGCTTGATATTGGTAATAGCCTGAAACTTGTTTTTGTTGTTGGATTTGGACTGGTGGGGAAACTGCAAAGGCTGAAATACTGATGAGACTTGAGCTAATTAAAGCGGAAGCGAGTAATTTATTCATTTATAAAGATTCACAAATTTTGTTGAATTGTCTATTTTTTAGCACGTGAACCAATTTTTTTCATCTAGTTTTTAGTGGATGTAAATGAAATGAATACGGTCAAAAGGGCTGTGTTATATCGTTTTTTTATACAGTATGTATTTGTAGAGTTCGGTTTTTAAACAATTCAAGTCGTCTTTATATCGTGTGTGAAGTTCTAACACGATTTTAGTTGTCGTTGGACGAAAATATAAAATTCCAAAATTTTTATAACTGTTCATATAGTTTTCTATAATGGTTAGCGTTTTTCGGTCTTTATTGTTGAAAGTTATTAAGTCTAATTTTTTAATGATCTCTACGTTTAAATCCTTAAAATTTTCAAATCTATATTTTTCAAAATCGTTAGGTACATTTGGTGTTGCGTTTTCAATAGCCATTTTAAGCATGTTTTCTAATATAATATTGGTTTGATGAGGTAAACTTTTTACAAGATGAAAAGCCTCTTTTGCTTCATTAGAAATAACCTCACTTCCTTTTTGTTTTTTCCAATTTATAAATATTATTAGAGCGACTAAAGCACCGAAAAAAGTAGCTATCGTATTTAATTGTTCAATTTGCATTTGAAGCCCCTTGGATTAACATTCGAATGATTGATTGATGTTAAATATCTAATATTTATAGTATTAGATACTACCTTATAAAATAAAATTTAGATGATCTTTACTTTTGACTGGGCAAAAGTAACAAAACCCCTTTGTTCACTAGAGGGTACATCCTTGTACCCCTAGTAAACGGGCGACATCCATGTCGCAGGTCATGTGATTAAGGACTGTAGAATTTATCTAATGAAGAGTCGTTCTCCCTTTGGGAGATGAGAAGTACCGTTTCTGAAGGGATGAGGGGAAACTGATATCCAATAAAAAAGCCCCTACAATGTAGAGGCTTTTTTTATCTAAGATCCAAACCTTAAGACACTTTATCACCCGGTTTAGCACCAGATTCAGGTGAAATCACCCAAACACCTTCGCCATTACCCGCAGCGAGTACCATACCATTTGAAATACCAAAACGCATTTTACGTGGAGCAAGGTTTGCCACCATCACCACCAATTTGCCTTTAAGGTCTTCAGGTGCATAGTATTCACGAATACCACTAAATACATTGCGTGGTTCAGCTTCACCGACATTTAAAGTCAATTGAAGCAACTTGTCAGAGCCTTCAACGTGAGCCGCATCTAAAACTTCAGCAACACGCAGGTCAACCTTCATAAAGTCTTCAATGCCAATAATCTCTGCTTCGCCAACTTTAGGTTCAACTTTGGCAGGTGCAGCTTTCTTCTCTTTTTTCTTTTCAACTTTCACAGGTTCAGCCGCAGCCGCTAAAGAGTCTTTAGAGGCATCGACCATTGCAGCAACTGCTTTCGGGTCTACACGCTGCATTAGGGCTTGGAACTGTGCAATTTCATGATCGACTAAAACTGCTTTACCCGATGCAAAATCAAAGCTTTCAAGTTTTAAGAAGTCTTGAACTTGCGCTGCCAAAGTTGGCAGTACAGGGGACAAGTAAACGGCCAATTGACGGAACAAGTTAATCCCGACAGAACATACATCATGTACTTGTTGTTCTTGACCTTCTTGTTTAGCCAATGCCCACGGTTTTTTCTCATCAATATATTGATTGGCTTTATCCGCAAGCGTCATAATTTCACGAATAGCCGCAGAGAATTCACGCGCTTCATACGCTTGTGCAATCGAATTTCCTGCATCTATAAAGCTTTGCACCAATTCAGGCTCTGCACATGTTGCAGACAGTTTATTATCAAAACTTGTGTTAATGAACTTTGCACAACGACTGGCAATATTCACCACTTTACCCACCAAGTCGGAATTCACTTTTTGTACAAAATCTTCTAAATTTAAGTCAGAATCTTCAACTTTATCCGACAGTTTAGAGGCAAAGTAATAACGTAAATGTTCTGGATTTAAATGCTCTAAATACGTTTCAGCTTTAATGAACGTACCACGTGACTTCGACATTTTTTGACCATTGACCGTCAAGAAACCATTTACAAATAAACCTGTAGGTGTGCGGTAGTTTGCACCTTCCAACATTGCAGGCCAGAACAATGCGTGGAAATAAACGATGTCTTTACCAATGAAGTGGTAGACCTCATTTTTAGAATCTTTTTTCCAGTAATCGTCAAAACTTAAGTCAGGGCGTTTAGCTTTAATATAGTTTTCAAAACTCGACATATAACCAATCGGTGCATCGACCCAAACGTAGAAATATTTGTTTGGTGCATCTGGAATTTCAAAACCGAAATACGGTGCATCACGGGAAATATCCCAGTCATTCAAGCCATTTTCAAACCATTCATCCAGTTTGTTGGCGATAGAAACAGGTAAACGACCTTCATCACGCGTCCATTTTTGTAGGTATTCAGCAAAATTTGGAAGTTTAAAGAAGTAATGATCTGACGATTTTTCTACAGGTGTCGCACCACTTAAAGTCGAACGTGGATCAACCAGTTCAGTTGCGTTATAAGTTGTGCCGCAAACTTCACAGGCATCGCCGTATTGATCTTCCGCTTTACATTTCGGGCATGTGCCTTTAATGAAACGATCTGATAAGAACATGCCTTTTTCAGGATCGAACAATTGCGTTACAGGGCGAACGGCAATGTTGCCTGCTTCACGGTTTTTAATATAAATTTCTTCCGAGCGATTTTTATTTTCATCACTATTTGTAGAGTCGTAGTGATCGAAATGCACACCAAAACCATCAAAATCACGGATATGTTCTTTTTGAACATTGGCAATTTGCGCTTCAGGGGTAATACCGTTCGCTTCGGCACGTAGCATGATTGCAGTACCGTGAGCATCATCCGCACAAACGTAAGTCACGTTGTGTCCCATTGCACGCATGGCACGAACCCAAATATCTGCTTGGATATAACCGAGTAAGTGACCCATATGGATAGGACCATTGGCGTATGGAAGGGCGTTAGTGACTAAAATATTACGCACGGATATAACTCTCTCATTCGTAGTTGTAGTTAATGCAAGGCTATCGATTTTACATGACTTGTGTGCGAGATGCACAACGGAATAACTGAATTCTATTCAAAAGTAGATTTTTATATATTGCCAGCTGAATAACAGCGATAATAGCGTCTTAAAGTGATAGCGTAAGAGTTGCAAGCAAATGATTGATGCCGATTTCGAAGATAGTTTTGATGATTTTGAACAACAAGAAGTCACCCGAATTCCTCAACATGAAAAGGGTAAACAACTCGGGCAAAGCATTTTAAAAGATGCTGATCAATATCTACAATCAATGTCTGCTGCTGAACATAAACACCTTATTCAGATGTTAAAAGGTCTTGCAGCCAATGAGCCTTATTTTGATGTTTTGGCGAATCAATTAGATCAGCCTGTTGACAGTAAAATTGCCAATGATGCGTTGAATTTAGTGCATATTTGGACGTTGATTAATCAGCATGAAAGTGATGTCGACTTTAATCTTTTAGATGTCATCAAAACTGAATATTTCCAAGTTGAATTGCTTGAGGCTTTTGATGCACTTGAAATTGGTGACAATAAAGATCAACGTCGTCTGGTGATTAAAGAAGCCTTTAAACTGTATGAAATTCAATGTTTTGCAGGCTGTATTCCGCTTTTATATGCGCAATTGGAAGGTTTGTTGACCGATGTGCTTATTGCCAAAGGTTATTTAAAACAGAACCAAACCAAGTTTATGGATGTTTATAAAATCGTTCCCGGTTTAAAGGGGCATGAAATAAAAAGCTTGTGGCATAAGTCGAAAATTGCTTGCGAGTTGAATGTTTATTTTACTGAATTAGAAGCTTATAAAATGGATAGCAGTTCAACTGTAACCATGACCCGTCATAATATTGTACATGGGACAGATGTCGCACACTTTACGCAGGAGCGTAGTTTCATGTTGTTTATTTGGTTGTTCTCAGTCACTAGTTTTATGAGTACGCTGAAGTCTTAATATCATTGGAATATGAATGAGTGGGCTTTAAATACTAAGCTTCGATTTATAATGGAACCAATATGCTCAAACTCCTCGCAGAAGACTTTATTCAAGTTGATAAAATTGATTTGGTTTTACCTTTGTACCAAGAGTTGGTGGCAAAGACCAAATTGGAGCAAGGTTGTATCGCTTACGACCTTTATCATGATCTGCGAGATCAAGGACATTTTGTCTTTGTTGAAGAGTGGGTCGATCGTGCTGCTTTAGATGCACATGTACAATCTGAACACTTTCAGCGCCTTGTTCCTCAAATTGATCAATATCAACGCAAAGAGGGTGTTTTTACTCATATGCAAAATTTTGAAGAGTTGATCAAATCAGTATAAAGCTTATTTTCCCTCTTCAATCATCTGTTTGATTTTTGTCGCTTTCTCAAAATGATCCAGTTGATGGGTTTTAATCCACCATTCAGCAGCCTGCATTAGAAGTTCAGGATTGTCATTTTTATTGGCGAAAAAAGCATAAAAAGACAGTCCAACATTACTGCCTTTTTTTGCAATTTTTTCATTGCAGATTTGAATGATTTTTTCACGTAGCTGATTTTGCATTATTATGGGTTCACAAACTAAATTTTTAAATCTTTTGCTCATTTTGTATTTTAAAAGCGAAAGAAAGCATGATCCAAGCGATGTTTAGCACGGTTAAAAAAATATTTTGAAAAGTATTTTAACTTATTGCAATAAATTACATGAGTAACGTTGGGGGGAATTGCACCCAAACTGAAATCATGCAATATCGCTCTACACTTGATACGGTCTAATTGAATTTACAGCTCACGCCATACTTTATTTTTATCAGTTAAAGAAACTGTAAAATTAAAATTTGAATCATCACAGACCAATAAGCCTTTAGGTGTGTGCATGAGTACTTTTAAAATAGTGCCTTCTTTAAAAACCAAAGGGTTACAATTTTCTTTTTTTAGAATGATTGGTTGTAATAATTCAATAATGATTTTTTCCATATTGCGTCCCCTGCGGTGGCCAAAATGTATTTCAATAATAACATAATATGTTGGTTGTTTAACCAATTCTACCAACATTGAGAGATAAATCAAAAAATTAGAGTAATATTTGTCAATAAATATACAGCTTATAGAATGATACGATTGTATGGCTTAACTCTAAAAAATCGATTTTTTCATCCTTTTTTAAGCTGTTTAAATCTGAATCTTATTTTAAGATCCTTTTAATTAAAGGTGAATAGCATATGAACTAGCGGCTAGAGATCATTTATTTGAGTTTGAAATGTAAATTCAATTTCAGAAAAAATAGTCAAATCTAGGCTTTCTAAGTTTGTGATTATATTTTGCTGTACCACATAATAAGTAAGATTTTTTCGGATGCGACCAAGGTAGCTTTTTTATCCAAGAAAATGTTTATATGCTGAGTGGTGGTGGAAAAATTAACAATGAGTGAATTAAAAGATATGTTTTGTTGCTTGATGTGCCGCTATATTGAAAATGTTACACGCGAAAAAACATTTCACAAACAGTGAATAAGTTGCTACAAAGATGAAAAGACTAGAATAATAGCTGATAGCACTATTTGATTCAGAACCTATTTAGTTTTGATTAATGGGCAAAGTTGTTCATTAAAAAATAAAGGAATCCCCAAACCGAATGTTTAAATCTTTTTTTCCGAATCCGAAGTGGTTCTTTTTGTCGCTGCTGCTGTGGTTTCTAATCAATATCAGTTTATGGTATTCCGGTGGCAGTGCTTGGGGAACATTTTTAGGCTTTGCATCAGGCTATAGCAGTGCTGAATTACCTATTGGTATAAGTCGTTTTTGGGCACCTTCATTTTTATGGTTTTATCTATGGTTCTTTGTTTCAACTGTTATTTTTGCTTTGTTCTGGCGCTTTAAATCCAGTAACCCATGGCAAGGATGGTCAGTTTGGGGATCCGCCTTTATTCTGTTTAATATTTGGTTTTCAGTACAAGTCAATGTTGTGGTCAATGCTTGGTATAGCCCATTTTATGACTTAATTCAGAAGATGCTGGGTAATGGTGGTGGTAACGTCCAACTGCTCTATAGTGAAACCATGACATTTCTGTATGTGGTTATGGTTTATGTGACCATTGCCGTGTTTAATTTATTCTTTGTCAGTCACTATATCTTTCGTTGGCGTACAGCCATGAATGATTATTACACTGCATATTGGGAGCAATTACGGCATATTGAAGGGGCATCGCAGCGTATTCAGGAAGATACCATGCGCTTTGCCAAAACCACTGAAAGTTTAGGGGTCAGTTTAATTCAAGCCTTAATGACTTTAATGGCTTTTTTACCTGTGCTATTACAGTTATCTTCACATGTGAAAGAACTGCCTGTGATTGGTGAGATTCCGTATGCTTTGGTTTGGGCAGCTATTAGTTGGGCTGTATTAGGTACAGTCGTATTAATGTTAGTTGGTTATAAATTACCAGGCTTAGAGTTTAATAATCAAAAAGTTGAAGCTGCCTATCGTAAAGAATTAGTGTATGGGGAAGATTATGCTGATCGTGCTGACCCAATCACTTTAAAAGAGCTGTTTAGTAAAGTTCGTTTTAACTATTTCCGTTTATATTTTCACTATGCTTATTTTAATATGGTGCGTATTTGGTATATGCAATTGGATAATCTGTACGGTTTGTTTGTGCTATTTCCCAGTATTGCCGCAGGGGCAATTACGCTCGGTCTGATGATGCAAATTCTAAATGTATTTGGCAATGTACGTCAGTCATTCCAATATTTAATTGAATCTTGGCCGACGATTATTGAATTACTTTCAATTTATAAGCGTTTAAAAGCATTCGAGTCGACTTTAGATCATTAGATTTGAAGAATACAAAAGCTCGCGTAATGCGAGTTTTTTTAAATCTATTTTTAGTTCGCGCCTAAGAGCATTGAGAAAATTGGTTAAATATCTATTTTTAAATGATGTAAATATCTATTCATCATGAATATGTATCGCTTAGTTCGTGCATAAAGACATGTTAAATGGCGTGAAGGCTCAGCCAATGATGAAAGGTTAAAAAGGGTGAATTAATTGTTATCTGGTTGTTATTTTAAGTTTAAAACCTTTAGTCGTTGGCTATTTGTAGTTTGTTTTGAGTGGAGAGTAAAAACAAAATTAAGTTAAATTGACAATAAAATCAAAGTTTTGTGTTTGTTATTTTTTGTCTTTTCATATATTTTCTTTTATATAGCATAATTGGGCATTGATACGTGAATTTCAGAACATTAATCTTGATGGGTGGAGTTGGCATCGCTTTACATGGTTGTACCAGCATTGAACGTCTAAGCTCAGATTCAGTTAAGAATTTTACTTCACCTCAGGAATTAATTGCTCAAAAAAATATCAATCATTCAAATGGGCAAGCGAAGGAATATGTTTATCATTGGGGAGCTAAGCAAAGCAATAATGAAGTGCAATCCTTATATCCAAGAAAATATTTAACCAATTATTGCTCCGCAAAAGGTGGCGATTTTTCACTTTTGTATAAAAGTGCCATGACTTTAGTCAAGGACTCAGCGGCTAAAAAACGTCTATCTGGCAATGCTCATGTTAAGCAAGGGATTGGCGCGTATAAGTGTGTGCAAAGTAATGGGCAAAGCTGGATCGTTTCAATTGAGCCAACGGCTGAACGTAAGTTACCTGATGGCAGTGAAACGCGTGTGGTTAGCTTACAAAGTAAAGTGATGACAGTTCAAGAAAGTCAAAGATTTTATAAAAATATACCAACCGATGTTGTGGTAAAAAAGAGCGCTGTGAATAATCAGACTGTGAAAACCACAACCAGTAAAGCTGCTATTCAAAAAGAAAATGAAGTTAAAAAAGAAAGCGAAGTTAAAAAAGAAAGTGAAGTTAAAAAAGAAGAGAAGCCTATAGTTGAAGCTCCTGTCAAACAAGTTGAGAAGGTTGTCGATACGCTTCAACAGCAGCAGCTTAAAGCTTTTGTTGTTGCACGTCGTGATTTGAACAAAGGGAAAAATCAGTTGAATGCCTGTAATAATGCGCAGCGTGCGTATAATTTTGGCAAGTTACCCAATGCTGGCGGTACAAATGTCTATGCGGAATCGGGGATGCTGGTTGCACGTTGTTTAACCAGTGTGCCGAGTTACAGCAGTCGTTTTTCAAGCTCCAAGGTTCAAGCTAAAAGTATTTTACAGAACTTGGCGAATAATCATAATCATGCTGGGGCGAAGCATATGTTGAAACAGTTGAAGTAATATTTTGAGGAAAAAATTATCTTTTCTTGGATGAAAAAATAAAATAATAAGGACAATGAATATGGAGGAAGTCGTAAATCATTCAATTTATTTTGAATCTCCCTTACTGGATCGGGTGAAGGAGGAAACCAAAATTAATATTATACAAACCCCTTATTTTTATAATGATGATGGGCGACCAACGTATTTAACAAAATTACCTGACGGTGTGGTGCCATTAAAGCTCGCAAAGATTAGCCCTAAATATAAGGTCGGGCGTGAATACAGTGTTCCTCATGTTTTAGGGACGAAGGTTGAGCCACCTTATGGGGAGCATACGCAATTAGAGTTTGATGTTGAGATACAAGAATTTGAATATGAGCCGATGTGGGTAACGAGAGACAATGCTGCTGCATTTGGTATTACTTTAATAGAAAAAGGGCAAGCCATTGAAATTCATAGTCCAGTGCCAATACTTTCAGATATTGAATATGAATATGGTGTGTTTGCAGGGCATTGGTGTCCTTATTTAGAGGGTGGTAAACAAGCAGGTGAAGGAAAGACCTTATTTCCATTTGTTTGTACTGACTTAGAGCATCATAATTTTCCGCATATTTTTGCCTCTACAGATCGTGAGCTTCCTTTGGTTATTTCGGTGGCTCGTTACTGGCCAGAAAAAAGAAAAATTTATTTAGCAGATTTATGGGTACCTAGAGGGCATGCTTTATATATTCCGCCAAGACCTAAATTGGAAAGGCAGAAGTATATTGATTTGCATAATAATCGTAACTCTGCACGAGCCTGTTGGGGACAGTTAGATAAAAATACCTTAAGCACGCATACGATGTTGCAGAAGGATGGTTATTTTTACTGGTATTGGAATAAGAAACCGACACTACATGGTCAATTGCCAATTTTATCGCCAGTAACGTAAATACGAGAAGAAATTGTGTTGATACAAGATTCGATGATCTCTGCCTTTAGGTTACAGAGTCTAACAGGTGAATACATAGGCTCTGTGATACAAAGAAGCTGATTGTTATTTGGAATTGAGTTTATGTCACGTTATGTTGATGTTTCTGCCCAGCGTAGATTTTCTTCTCTAAGCCGCTCTGTGTTGATGGCAGCGGCTCTGTTCGGTACGACACAAATCGCGATGGCTGCACAAACAGTCGATCAACTCAGTGCTTGTTTAGTGAAAGCGACGACTGCAACGGATAAAACTGCGGTGTTGCAATGGACGTTTGCAGCACTATCGACCCATCCTGACTTAAAAAGTTTTAGCAATGTGACGGATGTACAAAAAGAACAACTCGATAAAAACTTGGCTCAAGTATTACAGCGTATTTTAGTTGAACAATGTTCTGTGCAGACTAAAGCGGTGATTCAGGCGGAAGGTTTACAGGCGGTCGGTGATAGCTTCCAAGAGTTAGGCAGTATTACAGGTGAAGAAATTATTAAAAACCCTGAAGTAAAGCAGCAATTAAAAGGTGTGGTGCGTTATTTGGATTTGAATAAATTGGTGATGACTTTTTTAACGCCTGATTTGTTTAATAAACTGGGTGTGATTCGTTAGTTTAAATCCTCTCCCTCTTGCGCGTAATTACGCTCAACCTCTAAAAAAAGAGAGGGAACTACGCGTATCAAATTAATCACATGATAAAGTCTCCTTTTTTTTAAAGGGAGATTTAGAGGGATTCAGAAATCACGCATAAAGAAGGGCTTTGAAAGTTGAATACGTCCGAAGTCTTCGAGTTTGATGATAGAAGATACTTTTTTGATAGTCATGTTGTTTTAGAGTAGGGTGTTTGTAAAAAGAGTGTATTTAATTAAAGAAGAAATGGGAACCAAATAATTATGTATAATTAATAAGTTATGTTGAAAATAAAGAATAATATGAGCTCTAAAATTGTAAAGTGGATTATTGCTATTGTTATAGGGATTGTTTCTATATATGGAATTTATAGATTAGTTAAAGATATCTACTGGAAATTTTATCAAGAAGTTTCTTTAGCTAAGGATTCTCAATTTCAGTTCGTGAATGAGCAGATTCAAACTTTACCTTATATAACTAACGACTATATTTCTAATTGGGGAGCATTTGGTGATTTTGTTGGAGGAACTTTAAATCCTTTATTAACTTTTATCAGTGTTTGTCTTCTTTTATATACACTTTATCAAAATAAAAAATCTTTAGACTTTAACTCTGAAGAACTTGCATTAAGTCGTAAGGCACAACAAGATTCTGCAAAGTCTCAGCAATTAATCCAAAAAACGCAAAATCTTCAGCAGTTTGATAGTCTATTTTTTAGTTTGTTAAATCAGTTTAAGCACCAGCAGGATAATTTATGCTCTTTAAATGAAAATGATAAAAGTAAAGTCGATAAAATTTATAGATCTATTTTTGTTGATGGTTATAAATTGGAATTAGAGGATAAAAGATATCAGCTATTACAGCATCAAGAGTTGAATCAATATTTCATTTGTTTATTCCAATTGTTTAAACTGATAAATATGAAAATAAATAGAATACCAAATACAAGTAATAAAATTGAGGAATGGGGCGATTTTACTTTAGAAAAACAGTATACAAATATCCTGAGATCTTTAATTCCACCAAAACTACAACAACTCCTTTTTTTGAATACTTATACTGAGTTTGATGAATACAGATGGTATTTATCTTACTACTCTTTCTTTGAACATATGCCATTTAAAGATTTGGTTAGAAATAATGTAATACTTATTGATTTATTAATAATTTCAAAATTTTATAAGTTAGATAGTAACCATCTGTACGGTGATTATCAGGTATTCGGTAATTCCATATATTTTGATAAGTTACTAAGTGAAAGTTGCTATTCAGAATTTATGAAATCTGAAGATTTATTTTTTAGTGCTTGGGGATTTATTGAAAACAAATTTTTTAACTTTAAGAGCATAGTTTGCTTTTTCAATTCTGTACCTTTATCTAATTTAGATAAAGAAATTTGTTATCAGTACTATTTAATAAATTTGAAAAATGAGGAATTAAGAATAGAAGTAATTGATGTTTTTCGTAATAGCTTAGAGCCAAAGCTATTCCCAAGAAGTCGTGAGAAAGTTCAACTAAAACATATTCTTTTTAAAAATTATGGTTTTCAAATTCAAATGGAAGGTTTTGAGAAGCTAGATTTTTATATTTATGATGAAATTAGTGTTCTTTTGACAACACCTAATAGAAGTAGAAATTTAGGTATAAATGAAACTAATCAAGCAGATTTTTTAGAAATTGAATTAAAAGAAAACCCGCTCTAAAGCGGGTTTTCTTTTAAAGAACGATTAGCTTAACGAATCAACTTCTTCATCAAATCATTCACTTGAGCAGGGTTCGCTTTACCCTTAGACGCTTTCATCACTTGACCAACAAGACCATTAAAGGCCTTCTCTTTACCCGCTTTGAATTCTTCAACCATCTTTTCATTGGCTGCAAGCACGTCTTTAATAATCGCTTCAATTGCACCTGTGTCGGTTTCTTGCTTTAAGCCTTTTTCGCTAATAATGGCATCGGCAGATTTGCCTTCATCCCACATAAAGCCAAAGACTTGTTTGGCAATTTTACCGCTGATGGTGTTGTCCACAATACGCGCAATCATGCCGCCCAACTGTTCAGCCGAAACAGGGGATTCAGCAAGGTCTAGGCTGGCTTTGTTTAAAGCGCCTGAGAATTCGCCCATTACCCAATTTGCAGCCACTTTACCTTGAGCCGCACCGCCAGAAGCCGTCACAACAGCTTCATAAAAGTCTGCCATTTCGCGTGAAAGTGTCAATACATGAGCATCGTATTCAGTCACTGCAAAGTCAGCCACGAAACGCTCACGACGTGTCGTAGGCAATTCAGGTAAAGTCGCACGTGCAGCTTCAATCTGAGCATCAGAAATGATTACAGGCAACAAGTCAGGATCAGGGAAATAGCGGTAATCGTTCGCTTCCTCTTTCGAGCGCATTGAACGGGTTTCCATTTTCACAGGATCAAAAAGACGTGTTTCTTGGTCGATTTTACCGCCATCTTCCAAAATTTCCATTTGACGTTCAATTTCAACATTGATCGCTTGTTCAATGAAACGGAATGAGTTGAGGTTTTTAAGTTCACAACGTGTACCAAATTCATTGCTCGGACGACGCAACGACACATTACAGTCACAACGGAATGAACCTTCCGCCATGTTGCCGTCAGAAATACCCAACCAACGCACCAAAGTGTGAATCGATTTGATATAGGCAAGCGCTTCTTCAACCGAACGCATGTCGGGTTCAGACACAATTTCAAGTAAAGGCGTACCAGCACGGTTTAAGTCAATGCCTGACATACCTTCAAATAGGTCGTGGATTGATTTACCAGCATCTTCCTCTAAATGCGCACGCGTCACGCCAATGCGCTTAATGCTGCCATCTTCAAGTTGAATGTCGATGTGACCTAAGCCGACAATTGGATTGTCCATTTGGCTAATTTGGTAGCCTTTAGGCGAATCTGGATAGAAATAGTTTTTACGTGCAAATACAGACGCTTTGTCGATATAAGCATCAATCCCCAAACCAAAGCGAATGGCAAGATCAACCACTTCCTTGTTCAATACTGGCAACACACCCGGCATGGCCAAATCAACAAGGCTGGCTTGTGTATTTGGGTCTTGACCAAACGTGGTTGATGAACCTGAGAAAATTTTAGAGTTTGTTGCGAGTTGAGTATGAATCTCAATCCCGATCACCACTTCCCAACCATCAATCAACAGTGATTTAGCTTTCTTTTGAGCTGTTTTTGAGATATTGGTCATTTATGCATTCTCCTCAGCAATTGCCGCACGTTGCGTATGCCAATCAGTCGCTTGTTGATACTGATGCACCACAGACAACAATTGCGATTCAGACCAATAGTTACCAATCAGTTGTAAGCCAACGGGCAATTGATCTTTGTCAAAACCAACAGGTGCGTTGATTGCAGGAAGACCCGCCAAGTTCACAGCGATGGTGTAAATGTCACCTAAGTACATTTCAACAGGGTCTAAAGACGCACCAATTTTATACGCTGTGGTTGGCGCAGAAGGGGCGGCAATCACATCAACAGATTCAAAAGCTTTTAAGAAGTCTTGTTGGATCAGACGACGTACTTTTTGTGCTTTGACATAGTATGCATCGTAATAACCAGCAGACAACGCATAAGTACCAATCAAGATACGACGTTGTACTTCAGGGCCAAAACCCTCTGAACGTGAACGTTTGTACAAATCGGTTAAATCAACCGGATTTTCACAGCGGTAGCCATAACGCACGCCATCATAGCGCTGTAAGTTAGATGAAGCTTCAGCAGGGGCAATCAAATAATAAGTGGGTACATAAGCTTCAGTCATGTTGAGATCAATCTCAACCAACGTCGCGCCCATGTCTTGCAATTTTTTTAATGATTCTTCAACGCGTGCTTTAACGTCAGCATCTAAGCCAGCAACATTAAAGTATTGTTTAGGAATACCAATACGTAAACCTTTTACCGCTGTGCCATTTAGGTTTGCAACATAATCATCAACGTCTTTTTCCATAGACGTTGAATCTTTTGCGTCATGACCTGCCATCACGTTCATCAGGTAAGCACAGTCTTCAGCCGAGCGAGCCATTGGACCCGCTTGATCTAAAGAAGATGCATAGGCGATGATACCGAAACGTGATACACGACCATAGGTTGGTTTAAGCCCTGTAAGGCCACAGAATGACGCAGGTTGACGAATTGAGCCACCTGTGTCAGTACCAGTAGCAAACGGTGCAAGATCAGCAGCAACGACTGCCGCAGAACCACCCGACGAACCACCCGGAACATGATCCAGTGCCCATGGGTTTTTAGTTGCGCCAAAGTAAGATGACTCCGAGGTAGAACCCATGGCGAATTCGTCCATGTTCACTTTACCCAAAGTCACCAGACCAGCAACTTTGCCTTTCGCTACAACAGTGGCGTCGTAAGGAGAGATAAAGTTATCCAACATTTTAGAACCCGCAGTGGTCTTAATGCCTTGGGTACAAAAAATATCTTTGTGGGCAATAGGTACGCCTGTCAGTACATTTGCCATGCCAGATTTGCGCAGGGTATCAGCAGCATCTGCTTGAGCCAATGCTTGTTCTGGTGTCACGGTTACAAAACTTTGCACTTGAGCATCGATTTTTTCAATGCGTTTTAAATAATGTTCAGTCAGTTCGCGAGATGAGAATTTAGCTTGGCTTAAACCCTCAGTGATTTCACGAATCGATAAGCGATGTAAATCAGTCATGAGAAAAAATTCTTTACATTAAATTTGATTAAATGGGCTTAACTGAATAAAAATTATTCAATCACGCGAGGAACTAAGTACAAGCCATCCTGTGTTGCAGGTGCAACAGCTTGATATTCTTCACGATGATTCTGTTCAGAAACCACGTCTTCACGTAAGGGTTGTGGGTGATCAAATGGGCTTTTAAGTGGCTCAACACCATCAGTGTCGATACTCTTTAAGGTTTCCATCATGCCCAAAATTTTATTTAGACTTTGAGCATATTCAGTAGATTGCGTAGCATCTAGCGACAATCGAGCAAGATTGGCGATTGCTGAAACTGTTTGTGCATTTAAATCCGCAGAATGCTGTGCATCCGATGTAGACATAACATCACCTGAGTCAGTATTAAAAAAAATCAAAATATCGTGCGTTATAATAAGCGATTGACTTGTTCAAATCATCACATTTAGTTAAAGTTGCCACCTTGCGTCCACATAAAGTTTAATCGAGAACGTCTCCGTGATTCTAAAAAGACTAATTGGCTTGTTTTCGCCCGATCTAGCCATTGATTTAGGTACAGCAAATACACTTATTTATGCACCAGGACGAGGCATTATATTAAATGAACCGACTGTTGTGGCAATTCGTCATAGTGGTTCACAAAAAATTGTTGCCGCGGTAGGTCTTGATGCAAAGCAAATGCTGGGTCGTACGCCTGCGAATATTTCTGCAATTCGTCCGATGAAAGATGGTGTGATTGCCGATTTTGAAGTGACCGAAACCATGTTGCATCAATTTATCAGTAAAGTGCATGAAAAACGTCTATTCCCACCAGCACCTCGTGTTGTCGTGTGTGTACCGTGCAAATCGACCTTGGTTGAACGCCGTGCCATCCGTGAAGCTGTATTTAATGCAGGTGCGCGTGATGTGCGTTTAATTGAAGAACCTATGGCTGCGGCAATTGGTGCGGGTATGCCTGTTGAGCAAGCATGCGGTTCGATGGTGGTTGATGTTGGTGGTGGTACCACTGAAATTGCCATTATTTCATTACAAGGCTGTGTTTATGCAGACTCGCTTCGTATAGGCGGTGATGTATTTGATGAACAAATCATTAACTACGTACGTAAAGCGCATGGTTGCGTCATTGGTGAAACGACTGCTGAAGTGATTAAGAAAGAAGTCGGTATGGCTTTGATCGATCCTGACTCAAAAGTACTTGAAATTGAAGTGCGTGGTCGTAATTTGGCAGAAGGTGTGCCTCGTGCAATTACTGTAACTTCTGTTGAAATTGCTCAAGCGATTGCTGATCCATTACAAAATATTGTCTCTGCGGTTAAATCGGCACTTGAACAAACCCCGCCTGAATTGTCTTCGGACATTGCAGAACGTGGCATTGTATTGACGGGTGGCGGTGCATTATTGCGTAATCTAGACAAACTCCTTGCACAAGAAACAGGCTTACCAGTGGTTGTTGCTGAAGATCCATTAACGTGTGTGACTCGTGGTGGTGGTAAAGTCTTAGAGTTCTTTGATAATCCAAATCATGACATGCTATTTGTAGGCTAAGAAAAGGACGCGGCGGGTGCAAACAAATCTGTTTTCTAGACAACCGCCATCTTTTCGCTCATTTATCATTGCGGTCATCACATGTTGGGTTGTGCTCTTTTTTAATTGGCACATGCCACATGTGATTCAACCCGCACGTGATGTCTTGTATGCGGCGTATAATCCAATATATGCCTTAGCAAGTTATCCAGTGTTATCGCGAGAATGGCTCAATCAACAAACCAAGTCTGAGGCGCAGTTACGTCGTGAAAATACCGCGATGCATGCTGAACTTTTACAGGCGCAAGTTCGTTTGCAAAAATTATCTGAACTTTCTGCTGAAAATACTCGTCTAAGAGGTTTACTCGATACGCCACTAATTATTGATGGGCGTATGGAAATCGCAGAAGTGATTGGTACAGATGCAGATCCACTCAGGCATATTATTGTGATTAACCGTGGTGCAAGTAGTCAGCTGAAAGTGGGTCAAACCGTACTTGATGACAAAGGCATTATGGGGCAGATCATTAATGTCTATCCACATAGTAGTCGGGTTATGTTGTTGTCGGATAAAGAGCATTCTTTATCTGTGCGTTTAGAACATACTGGAATGCGCGCCATTGTTTCGGGTACTGGTGATTTAGGTTATTTGAAGATGGAATATGTTCCAACCAGTGCCAATATTAAAGTGGGTGAGAAAGTCTATAGTTCTGGACTGGGTGCACATTTTCCTGCGGGTTATTTGGTCGGAACGGTATCTAAGGTGAATCGACATAATTCAGGTGAATTTTCCAAAATTGATGTGATTCCAGCAGCACAGTTGGCCGGTGGTCATCATGTGGCTGTACTATTTTCCGATTCTTTAGCGATGGAGCAACCTTATGCTAATCGCTAAACTACGTTCTGAAAAAAATCGTGATCCGTTAATTGCTATTATTCTTTCAGTCATTATTTGTTCAGTACTCATCGTTTATCCATTGTCTTATGCTGTTTCGGGTGCGCGGCCATTATTTATGCTGTTGGTCGTTCTATTTTGGGCCATGTGCCAGCCGACATGGTGTGGTATTTGGTTTGCTTTTGGGACAGGGATTTTTACCGATCTTTTGGTTGATGCGCCTTTAGGCATGAATGCTTTAAGTTTTGTTGTCATTACCTTTGTCGCAAGGTTTTTAACCCGTGAACGACGTATTTTGACTTTTGCTAATCTGTGGGTGATTAGCTTTTTAGCAGTGTTGGCACACTTATTCATCACTTGGATTGCGCAAATTATGGGTGGGTTGCAGTTTTCAATTGCAAGGCACTGGCAACCTTTGTTGAGCAGCATTTTGGTTTTTCCATTGATTTATTTTGTACTGAAAAAATGGCGGATTTAATTCTTGCTTCAAGTTCTCCACGTCGTCGCGAGCTTCTGCAACAACTTGGACTAGAGTTTGATGTTTTTAGTCCAGAAATTGATGAGTCTGTTTTAGCTGGTGAGAAGGTTGCCGCATATGTTGAGCGACTGGCATGTGCGAAAGCTCAAGCGGTTTTAGATCAGTTCCCAGAAGCCATTATTCTTGCTGCTGATACTAGTGTTGGGGTTGATGATCAAATTTTAGCTAAGCCTGAATCTAAGCAACATGCTTTTGAAATGTGGCAATCCATTTCAGGGCGTAAACATGATGTATTTTCAGGTATTTGCGTACGTACAAGTCGCAAAAAATCAAGTATAGTGGTACGAACTCAGGTCGAGTTTGAAGCATTAAGCCACAATGATATGGAAGATTATTGGGCAACAGGTGAACCTATAGGTAAAGCTGGCGCTTATGCCATTCAGGGGATTGCAGCACGTTATATTCCTCGTATCGAAGGAAGTTATAGTAATGTTGTTGGTTTACCCTTGTACGAAACAGTACAGTTATTAAAAGCAGTTAAGGCACTAAATTAACCGCTGAAAAAAGAATTTTTATAATGTTTTGAGTCTTATTATGTCTGACGAGTTGCTAATTAACGTCACCCCTATGGAATGTCGGGTGGCTTTAATTCAAAATGGTACGGTCAATGAACTATTTGTAGAACGCACGGTTAAACGTGGTCTAGTTGGAAATATTTATAAAGGCAAAGTAGTCCGTGTGTTACCAGGGATGCAAGCTGCATTTGTCGATATTGGTTTATCTCGCACTGCCTTTTTACATATCAATGATATGATTTGGCCACGCAATCAGCCGACACCCGATGTATTTGAATTGCTGCAACCGGGTCAAATTCTCACTGTTCAAGTGATGAAAGACATGCTGGGAACAAAAGGCGCTCGTTTAAGTACAGACCTATCTATTCCTTCGCGTTATTTAGTGCTCATGCCTTATGGTCATCATATTGGTGTTTCACAACGCATTGAGTCTGAAGAGGAGCGTAATCGCTTACGTTCGATGATTGAGCCTATTCAAACGGCACATCAGCTTCCGGGTAGTGTGATTGTTCGTACCGCTGCCGAAGGTATTCCCGAATTGGATATTGCCCAAGATATGGCATATTTGGCGAAACTTTGGGAGTTTATTCAGCGTAAACAAACAAGTATTGTGGTGCCTTCATTGATTTTTGAAGAGTTACCATTACCACAACGGGTAATTCGAGACTTAGCCAACGAAGATACCGCTAAAATTTCAGTTGATTCACGTGAGATTCATGCCAAATTACAAGAATTTGTCGCTGAATTTGTACCGAGTATGCAAACTAGGCTGATTCACTATCCGGGCGAACGCCCTATTTTCGATCTATATAATGTAGAAGAAGATATCCAAAAGGCACTACAAACCCGTGTAGCGCTTAAGTCTGGTGGATATTTGATGATTGACCAGACCGAAGCCATGACCACTATTGATGTTAATACCGGTTCATATGTGGGGGGGCGAACACTAGAAGATACGGTATTTAAAACCAATATGGAAGCGACCCAAGTCATAGCACGGCAACTGCGCTTGCGTAACTTGGGTGGCATTATCATTATTGATTTCATTGATATGCAAGAAGCACAGCATCGTGAAGAAGTAATGAACCAGTTCGAGCGTATGCTTGAACGTGATCATGCAAAAACCAAGATCACGCAAGTTTCGGAACTGGGTCTGGTTGAAATGACACGTAAGCGTACCCGTGAATCTTTAGAACATTTATTATGTGAATCTTGTTCAACATGTCAGGGTCGCGGTTATGTGAAAACGGCAGAGACAGTGTGTTACGAAATTTTTCGAGAAATTTTAAGATATGCACGTGCTTTTGAATCAAAAAGTGGCTTTACTGTTATTGCTCATCCGTTAGTGATTGACCGATTGTTAACAACCGAAGCACCAGCAGTAGCCGATTTAGAGCACTTTATAGGGCGTGTGGTCAAGTTTCAGGTGGAAAATTTATATACGCAAGAGCAATACGATATCATTCTGAGTTGAAATTGTAACAGAATATCGTTAAACACTTGTTACATCTGAAATTTTACTTTCTAAGTGTAATTTTTAATACTAGTCATACACAGTAGCCAAAGCCAAATTTTTCCTTTTGGCTTAGCAAAAAAAGAGGTATGACATGAGTATAAGCCAAGTAATTATTAAACAAGGTTCAAAAGTTTTAGATCATAAACCTACCCATAGTGGTTATATTGTGGATGAACAAGGTAAAGAAGTTCAAATTACGACTGCTATGGTTCGTTCAGTCTGCCACCAATTATTAAATCGATGCCGAACTATTAAAAATTAAGGGGCTAATGTTGAGCCCCTTAATTTATTTAAGATTTATTTTTTGGAAATTGTGATTAACTCATTGCTTGTAACTTTGGGCTTTCTTGATCTATGATCTGTTCAAATCGCTGAATTTCATCTTCTAAATGAGTCAGTAAGTTCTGTATTTTAGGTAATGCATTTCGACAACCTGTTAAACCCACTTCCAATTTGTCTAAATAACTCGTCATGGTAATATTGAGTGCTTGCCCATCTAAGACAATAGAGGCAGGGTAGAGTGCATCTAGTTTGGCACCATTCCAATACAATGGCTCACGTGGTCCAGGTACATTAGAAATCACAATATTGAATGCTTGGCGCTTAGGCATAATGCCTGAAACGATATTAAAGCCAGCTGCACCATAAACCAACGCACTATAATTCATAATCTGACTTGAGTTCATGCGCTTAAAACGCTGTTTTGCATTTAAAACACTACGACGAATAATTTGCAGGCGTTCTAAAGGTGTTTCTTTATGCGTCCCTAAATTGGCTAAAATCATAGTAATACGATTTGATACTTCAGAATCATCATCACGGATAGATGCAGGAACCATTGCAATGAGTGGTTTTTTCGGTAAAGCCTGTTGACTAATCAGGTATTCACGTAAAGCACCAGAACAAATCGCCAATACTACGTCGTTAATAGTGACATCTAGGGCTTTAGCAATTTTACTTAAGCGTTGTAACTCAAATGACTGTGCAGCAAAACGACGAGAAGAACTGACCCGTTGATTTAAAATACTGCTAGGCGCTTGAAAGCTGGAGACGTAATCTGGATTACGCCCCATATCTTTCATAATCGTTTGAGATAACTCGCGGAACACTGTAGGGGTCGCTTCAAATTGTTGTTTGAGTCCACTTATAATTTTTTTGAATCTACTCGACGTTGGTTCTTTTAGGCGTTTAGCACGTGGACCTTCAACACACCAAGGTGGCACAATACTTTTCGCATTTGGATCCAGTGAGAGAGATTTTTCAACTAAACGCATGCCTGCAATACCATCCACCATGGCATGGTGAATTTTAAAGTACATGGCAAAGCGATTACCCTCAATCCCTTCAATAATATTACATGTCCAAAGTGGCTTGGCACGATCAATCAGGGCACTATGTTCTTGTGAAATATAAGTCAGTAATTCACGGATTCGACCAGGGTGTGGGAGTGAAATATGACGGAAATGATGGTCTAAATCGAATTCTTGGTCTTCATCCCAAAAGAGTCCATTCAGTTTATTATTAAAAGGTGCGATGGGGCTTGATTTTGAGTTACGAATATCTGCAACAAGATCTTGAATAAAGGTTTCAGGTGCATGATCAGGGATTTGAAATAGAAAGAGTCCACCAACATGCATCGGTTGTTGCCGCTTTTCTAGCGACAGGAAAATAAAATCAATTGGGTGTAAAGGACGCATAGCGTTGGATGCCTCACTGCAATTTTATTGGCTGTTCATGTTTGAACTATGAACAGGTTTGTTAGAATTATAAAAAAACTTCTTTTTAGTATATCGCTTTTCAAATATAAAGAAATTTATTTCTGTGTAATGCTGAGTAGTAGAAAACCACTGATATACAGTGGTTTTTTTGAAAATTTTATTTTTTTAAGTTGCCAGAATGTAAACCGCACTCTTTATGAGTTGCTTCTTCCCACCACCAGCGACCTTCACGTTCATGCTGACTTGGAAGAACTGGGCGGGTACAAGGTTCACAGCCAATCGAGATAAAACCACGTTCATGTAGTGTATTATAAGGGATTTCCATCATACGAATATAGTTCCATACGTCGCTACTGCTCCAGTTTGCCAAAGGATTATATTTGATCAGTTGTTTGTTTGGGCCTGAAAAGCCAGTATCGGCTTGAATGACTGGAATCTCGTTGCGTGTGCCTGGACTTTGATCTTTACGTTGACCTGTAATCCAGCCATCTAATGTGGCAAGTTTTTTACGCAGTGGTTGTACTTTACGAATACCACAACATTCTTGATGACCATCTTCAAAAAAGCTAAATAAACCTTTTTGTTTGACCAAGTTTTCGATCGCTTCAGCTTCAGGAAAGCAAATTTCGATATCAATATTATAATGTTTACGTACTTTTTCGATAAATTGATAGGTCTCGGCATGTAAACGCCCCGTATCTAAACTAAAGACACGAAAAGGTTTACCGAGATGAGACGCCATATCAATCAAAACTACATCTTCAGCACCTGAAAATGAAATTGCAATTTCACCTTCTTGGCTTAAAGCAAGTGCTAAAATTTCACTTGGAGATTTATCGGTATATTCAGATGCAAGTGCATCGACAAGGTCAATGGTGGGGATAATAGTCATGATAGTTCCTGGCTATAGGCTTGGATACTTAAAAACCTATATTAATTTAATTCACCATGATTTTAATAGAATTGAAATAATCTGCTTAGCAATAAAAAATAAATACTTATGAATTAAATAGATTTAAAAAACAGCACCTAACAAATCATTTTTTAAGCTATGATAACGCAAATTTTTTCACTGGCATTAGGAGAACCCATGGAAATCGTATGTCTTGATCTTGAGGGTGTGTTAGTTCCAGAAATTTGGATTAACTTCGCAAAAAAAACCGGTATCAAAGCATTAGAAGCGACTACACGTGATATCCCAGACTATGATGTGTTGATGACGCAACGCTTGAATATTTTAAAAGAGCACGGATTAGGCTTAAATGATATTCAGGATGTTATTGCAGATATGGGGCCTTTCCCTGGGGCAAAAGAATTTGTGAAATGGGTCAGTACTCATTTTCAATTGATTATTCTTTCAGATACATTTTATGAGTTTGCTCATCCATTGATGAAACAGCTGGATTGGCCAACTATTTTTTGTCATAAATTAGAAACTGATGAAAATGGTATGATTGCAGCGTACAAACTTCGCCAACCAGATCAAAAACGTCAAGCGGTTAAAGCTCTACATGGTTTGAATTTCCGCGTGATTGCGGCAGGTGATTCATACAATGATACAACTATGTTGGGTGAAGCTGATCATGGTTTCTTATTTGATGCGCCTGAAAATGTGATTGCTGAATTTCCACAATTTCCATCTATTCAGGGTTATGAGGCATTAAAAGAAGCTATTCGTCATGCTTCGATACGTGATATTCCTGCTTAATTTTAATTAAGTTGAAATAGAGAAGGGCACCAATGGTGCCCTTCTTATTGAATTCTAATTTAACGCATAACGCAATTAGAAACGGTAGCCGATTTTCATGCCATAACCAAGTGCAGTATTGTCTTCAAAGCTACCAGCAACTGTTCCACCCGTTTGAGCCTCAGCATCGCCTAACCAGAAGTATTTAACACCCGCTTGGATGAAATAATTTTCAGCAGGGCTATATTGACCGCCTAAGCCAATACTCCAATAGCCTTCAGTTGGACCTAAAGTCGTTACTGGATTGCCAGCACCAGAGTCATAGCCAATAGCAGCTGTACCAGACCATTTGTTGTTAAATTTATGACCAATCCCTGCATTTACAGACCATTGGTCATCCGTATAGTCGATGAGGTTTTGTGCTTTACCTTTAGCCAGTTTACTAGCAGTAGCTAAAGCTTGTGGGCTTACAGCAAATTGATCCCAGTGCACCCAGCGGATATTCACAAATGCTAAAGTATCTTTAGCTATGCCTGATTGGAGGTCAACGTTGACAGATTGTGGTGTTACGACTTCTGTTTGACTTGTAACTGAACGTAAGTCAATTAGATTTGGAATATAGACGTTTGAAGTTTCTGTTGTTTCTAAATCATGTTTAATTTCAGAACGATAGGTCACAGCTGCTTTTAGCGCAATTGCAGGAATTTGGTAGGCAAAACCTGCTAACCAGCCATAAGCTTCTTCTTCTTTTAGATTAATATCGTAACCAGAAAGTAGTGAATAAGCACCACCACGTAGAGATACATCCGCTTTTACCGTTTGATATACAGGGCCTGCATAAATGTTCCAGTTTTCAGTCGGTTGATAACCAAATAATGCTGTAATGTTATTGGTACGAACTTTAACACTTGTACCTTCCGTACCAGTACCAAATGCACCTGCATCAGTTGCGTATTGAGAATCTGCGCCATAAGGTTGATCGTAAAGCAAACCCAAAGAAATTTTGTCTGTAGCTTGTACTTTTATAGCAGCTGTTGGGAAGTAGTAATCATCAGCCATATCGCTGACTTTATTGCCAGCATTGTCTTTACCTTGAACTTCTGGATCTAAAACTGAAAGACCTGCTTCGGCATAGTTTCCTGGTTGTAAAAATGCTGAAATGGATTGACCAGAACGATCAAGTCCAGCAGCAAAAGTTGCTGTAGTCGGAATTAAACTAAGTAAAATTGCTGAATGAATTGCTGTAAGCTTCATAAATTTTTTCCCCTGTGCCACTTAATATTTTTCAAAAGTTACGGGAAAATAACATAAATAAAAAAAGAGTAAATGCTCAGCTCTGACTGGGAAATGAACTGTGTAATTCAAAAAATGAACTTGAATAGAGTAAAAGTACTAAGAATAATTTTATATATGAATGATTTATAAGTAAAAAAATAGAGTAATAGTTTTAAAAATGAAAGGAATATAAGTGATTCCTTTTGATTAAATTTAGAACATATAGAAGATTAAGTTTAGAAAACAATATGCATAATGTAAAAAAGACCATAGCGAACTATGATCTTTTTGAAAGAGTTAATAGCTTAAATTAGAATTTGTAACCAATTTTTAGACCATATGCAAGCGCATCATTGTCTTCGAAATCAGCAATCGCATTTGATGTGCCGAACATAGATGCCGGTTGTGCTTCTGCATCACCTAGCCAGAAGTATTTTACACCACCAGCAATGAAGGTTTGCGCTGTTGGGCTATATTGTAGACCTAAACCAAGGTTCCAATAGCCTTCAGTTGGGCCAAGAGTGGATACTGGGTTACCCGCACCAGAGTCCCAACCTACAGAGAAGGTACCAGCCCATTTGTCATTCAGTTTACGTCCTACACCTACTGTTGCAGAGATTTGGTCATCTGTGTAAGCAACCAAGTCAAAGCCATTTGGTTGACCAACAGATGGGCCTGCAATAGCGCTAGCAACACCAAAAGCATAAGGGCGAAGTGCGAAATCTTTCCAGTTTACCCAGCGAACATTAGCAAATGCTACAGTGTTTGCCATGATGCCAGTTTGTAAATCTAAGTTGATAGATTGAGGTGTTGTGATATCTGTTGAGCCTGTTGCTGCTTTACCTGCTAGAGCAGGATTATTGATAATGGCAGGAATAGCACCGGCAGGAATAGCACTTTCTTTAGCATTAACAGTATGTTCGACTTCTGAACGGTATGTTAGAGATGCTTTTAGGGCGATTTCTGGAATTTGATATGCAACACCAGCTAACCAGCCTACTGCACCATCTTCATCAATATTAGCATTGTAACCACCAAAGGTAGTGGCTGTCCCATATGCTGCACCACGTAATTGTACATCGCCTTTAATGGTCTGATAAGCAGCACCACCATAGATATTCCAATTTTCTGTTGGTTGGAAACCTAGAATAAGTGACAAGTTTTGGGTCGTTACATCAACTGCTGTGGCTTCGCCATTAGCATGGAATAATCCAGTTCCTAGAGCAACCAATGGGTCGTGTACTGAGTATGTAGCATCTGCACCAAATGGTTGATCGTAAAGCAAACCAACAGAAAAGTGGTCAGTTGCTTGAATTTTTAAAGCAGCACTTGGAAAGTAATAATCACCAGCCATATCAGAAAGATTGCCGCCACCATAAGCTGCTTTTGCCTTACCTGAAACAGATGGGTCTAATATAGAAATGCCTGCTTCAAAGTAGTTGCCAGGCTGTAAAAATGCAGCAATTGATTGACCTGAACGGTCCAAAGCAGCTGCGAATACACCTGTCATTGGTACGGTTGCAAGGATAATAGCTGTACTAAGTGTTTTTAATTTCATTCTGTGTCTTTCCTTGAGATACAAATTTTATTACTACTGCTTTATGTTATTTAGGCTCAGTATTCATTTTGGTAACATTAGTCTTTTAACCGGATATCATTTGTTACTCCATGTGACAAAAATAGCACAATAAAAAAAAGAGTAAATGCTCTAGAAAAATAAATAAGAATAAAATTTTATATATTTGGTTTTTTTGTCTAAATTTTGTTAATTTATTTATTGTAAGTATTTGAAAAATAATTTAATAAATGAAAATTTATGGGTGAGGGTTTAGATTTTCGTTTGATTATAAAATAATCATTTAGCGTGAAAGTTAGAATGTTTATTTGTTGCTTTTATCACACTATTTAATAGTAAGTATCGTTTGGATATAACGATATCGTTTTAATGCGGAGCACTGATGGAAGCTTATATTTAATACTTTAGCGAGATAAGTATGGATGGAATGTGAATACTGGAGTTTTTAAAATCAGATTTGATGTTCAAAATTCTAAAAGTTCAGAGCATTATAACGTTGCTATTTTGATTCAGAATTTTACGTAAATTTTACGCCTAATGTCATTTATTCAATAGAGAGTTTACGCCATTTTTTTTCATACTACATCGTGGAATATCCCCGATGTTTAGGATGGAAACGATGGACGCTAAATTCATAGCTCATCAACAAATAAAGCATCAAATCATATGCTTACAATGCAAGACATTTAAAAATATAACGCAAATCAACATGGTGACTTTATTTCAAGGGGAGTTGCCATGTTAGAGCTCATTCTACTTCTAGTCATTGTCACGCTTTTGGCTTTTCCACTCGGAAAATATCTTGCTGCCATTATGCACAATCGTGCAATGAAGATTGATCCACTGTTCAATTGGATCGAAAAACCGATTTATGCAATTTTGGGGACAAACCCTAAACAAGGGATGCATGTTAAGACCTATATATTAAGTTTTATACTGAGTTGTATCGTAATAGCTTTAGTCGTTTGGGGACTATTTATGGTGCAAGCTTGGTTGCCCTTAAATCCAAACAATGCACCTAATATGTCATGGGATTTGGCTTTACACACCATGATTTCATTCTTGACCAATACCAATCAACAACATTATTCAGGTCAGGCACAGCTTTCCTATTTATCGCAAATGGTTGGAATTGTTGGTTTACAAGTCATTACCCCGATGATGGGCTTGGCAATGGTGGTTGCAACCGTTCGTGCGTTATTTTTTGATCGCTTAAATGCTCAAACCGCGACAGAATCACATTTATCTGACGAAAGTTTTAGTGAAAAAATTAAAAGCATCGATGTCGGAAACTATTGGGCAGATGTCATTCGTCCAACATTCCGCTTCTTATTACCCATTTGTATGGTCTGGGCAATATTTTTAAATAGTCAGGGTGTACCTGCGACATTTCAGGGTGGGCCAGAAGTTCAGGTCATTGATCAGACTTCAGAATTAAAAACACAAAAAATTCCATTGGGACCCGTTGCACCTATGGTTGCGATTAAGCAACTTGGTAGTAATGGTGGTGGATGGTATGGCCCGAACAGTGCTGTACCTCTAGAAAATCCAACACCATTCTCCAATTTTATGGAAATGTTGGCGATTTTACTCATTCCTATTTCTGTCATTTTCATGTTGGGTTTTTTCACCAAACGTCCAAAGTTTGCAGGCTTTGTTTTTGGCTCAATGTTGTTAATGTCGGTAATTTCAGCATCAAGTGCAATCTGGTCAGAAAGTCTTTCTCAAACCGCATCGCAAATTTCTGCGATGGAAGGTAAAGAGATGCGTTTTGGTGAATCATCTTCTGCGCTATGGGCAGCATTAACCACGCAAGTGAATAATGGTTCAGTCAATATGATGCATGATTCTGCATCGCCACTGACAGGATTGGTTACACTTTCAAATATGTTGATTAATGCGATTTGGGGTGGTATCGGCTGTGGCTTACAGCAATTCATCATTTATTTATTTTTGGCTGTGTTTATTGCAGGTTTAATGACTGGGCGTACACCTGAGCTTTTTGGTCGAAAAATTGAAGCGGGTGAAATTAAACTGCTTGCCGTGGTTATTCTGATCCAACCGATTGTGATTTTAGGATTAACCTCGATTGCCTTATTTTTCCCTGAACTCACAGGTAACAGCAATCCTGCATATCATGGCGTTTCGCAAGTTTTATATGAATATGTTTCCGCATTTGCCAATAACGGTTCAGGTTTTGAAGGTTTAGCAGATAACACCGTGTGGTGGAATGTTACCTGTAGCATTGCCTTACTGCTCGGACGTTTCCCAACTTTAATTATTCCTCTGATTATTGCGACACGTTTAGCTGCCAAGAGTCAGGCACCTGAAAGTAATGGTAGCTTAAAAGTTGAAACCCCTACCTTTGCTTTAACTTTAATCGCCATCGTTGTGATGTTGACCTTATTGCAATTTATGCCTGTCTTAGTCTTAGGACCAATCGCTGATCATTTGTTATTGGTTCGAGGGTAAGGAGTGAAATTCATGAAAAACTCAGTACATTCTGAACAAAATACTTCAACGCTTTTTCAAGCTGAAGCATGGAAAAATGCATTTATTAAACTGTTACCACAACATGCATTTAAAAACCCAGTGATGTCAATTGTGTGGCTTGGCACGATTGTGACTTTTATCAGTACGATTTTAGGCAAAGCAGACCTTGTTTTTGGTTTTCTTGTAACGCTGATTTTATTTATTACCGTGTTGTTTGCCAATTATGCAGAAGCCATTGCCGAAGCCAAAGGGCGTGGTCAGGCATCATCGCTGAGACAGGCGCGTCAAAATTTAACCGCAAGACGTATCGCAAATTTACAAGATGTTGATGGCATACAAGTTGCTGCGACTGCATTAAAACCGAATGATTTAATTGAAGTTCGTGCAGGTGAACTAATTCCCTCTGATGGTGAAATTGTTCATGGCTTTGCCACCATTAATGAAGCAGCGGTGACAGGTGAGTCTGCACCTGTGCTACGTGAAGCAGGAACAGATCGTTCAGGTGTGATTGGCGGTACTAAAGTTTTAACCGACCGTATAATCGTGCAAGTCACAGCAGAAGTTGGTAATAGCTTTTTAGACCGTATGATTGCTTTGGTTGAAGGTTCAAATCGTCAAAAAACACCAAATGAAATTGCACTTGGTATTTTACTGACCGTCATGACTGCGACTTTTGTCATCGTGGTGATCAGTTTGCCGATCATTGGTCATTTTCTGAATATTTCTATCAATCCTATTCTGTTGGTGGCTTTATTGGTGTGTCTTATTCCGACCACTATTGGCGGCTTACTGCCTGCGATTGGTATTGCGGGAATGAACCGTGCTTTAAAAGCCAATGTGATTGCAAAATCAGGTAAAGCGGTTGAAGTTGCAGGTGATATTGATGTTTTGCTTCTGGATAAAACAGGAACTATTACCTATGGTGATCGTCAGGCGACGGTATTTTATCCATTAGCGGGTATTTCTGAATCAGAACTTCGCCAAGCTGCGGTATTAACTTCACTTGCCGATCCTACACCTGAAGGTAAATCTGTTGTTGCACTGGCTAAAGAACAGGGTGAAAGGGTTCAGGAACCTGAACAGGCTGAATTTATTCCATTTAATGCATCAACCCGTATTTCAGGTTTGAATTTGGTCGATGGTCAGCAAATTCGTAAGGGTGCTCTGGATGCGATTTTAAAATTTACAGTACAAGACATTTCCCAACATATCGAACTCAAAACTCGTGTTGAACAAGTCGCGTCGAAAGGGGCAACGCCTTTAGTTGTTGCTCGTGGTCAAAACTTACTGGGCGTGATTGAACTGTCGGATGTGATTAAACCAGGCATCAAAGAAAAGTTTGCACGTTTGCGTGAAATGGGTATTAAAACAGTCATGGTGACAGGGGATAATCCGTTGACTGCTGCTGCAATTGCCGCTGAAGCAGGTGTGGATGATTATATTGCGGAAGCCAGACCTGAAGATAAATTGAACTGTATTCGTGCTGAACAAAACAAAGGGCTTTTAGTTGCAATGGTTGGAGATGGCACCAACGATGCGCCAGCACTTGCACAGGCTGATATTGGCTTGGCGATGAACTCAGGTACGCAAGCGGCCAAAGAAGCAGGCAATATGGTGGATTTAGATTCTGATCCGACCAAATTATTGGCTGTGGTTGAAATTGGAAAACAACAATTGATTACCCGTGGTGCATTGACTACATTCTCTTTGGCCAATGATATTTCAAAATATTTTGCGATATTACCTGCACTTTTCGTTGCTGCCATTCCACAAATGAGTGTGTTAAATGTAATGCAATTGGGCAGTTCTGAAAGTGCCATCCTTTCTGCACTGATTTTTAATGCCATCATTATTCCATTACTCATTCCAATCGCTTTACGTGGTGTGAAATTTAAACCTTCAACATCAACACAATTATTACGCCGTAACATGCTGATTTATGGTGCAGGTGGGGTGATATTGCCATTCATTGCAATCAAAGCCATTGATCTGGTCATCAGTCAAATATTGGTTGTATAAGGAGCGGAACATGAATACTGTAAATACAGAACACTTGCTACAACCTTCATATGCCTCATTGCTTCGTTCTTCAATCGGGCTGACCATCGTCAGTTTAGGTTTGTGTGGTTTTTTATATAGTGCAATCGCGACAGGACTTGGACAGCTTTTATTTCCAGCTCAAGCCAATGGCAGCTTGATTGAATTAGATGGAAAGATTTTAGGTTCCAGTTTAGTGGCGCAACCCTTTACTGATCCGAAGTATTTTCAGGCTCGTCCATCGGCAGCCAATTATGATCCTATGGCAATGGCAGGAAGTAATATGGCAAGAACCAATCCTGAATTGACGAAAATTATTGAGCAACGTATAGCGGATATTGAAGCTAGGGATCATATTGATCGTAGCCAGATTCCGAGTGATTTGGTGACTGCTTCAGGCAGTGGGATTGATCCTGAAATCAGTCTGAAATCTGCCATGATTCAGGTGAAACGTGTTGCAGAAGCTAGACATTTATCTGATCAGCAAGTAATTGAACTGATTCAGGAATATACGTTAAAGCCAACATTTGGCATGTTGGGGAAGGAGCGTATTAATGTACTTGAGTTAAATTTGGCTTTGGATCAGATAAAAGAATAATTGCTGTATATTTACAAAAATTGTTTGTCATATCTTTTCACAACGGAGTCCTACCATTAAACTTTATATGGTAGGATTTCGCCGTTTCAATAAAAAATAAAAATAAATCATTGAATTGTATTGATTAAATTTAATGATTTTATTAATTAAAGATTAATCTATGACTGAAAATCGAAAGAATAAAGTAGATGTTTTATTGCAACATGCCAAGCGCTATCAATCGGGGCGCTTAACCATATTTTTAGGTGCTGCCCCGGGGGTAGGAAAAACCTATGCCATGCTGGTTCGAGCACGTGAATTATTTCAGCAAGGGCAAAATATTGTTATTGCTTATATCGAGACACATGGTCGTGTAGAAACTGAAGGTTTAATTGAGGGATTACCCTGTATTCCTCGAAAAAAGATGCAATATCAAGGGCATCATCTTGAAGAAATGGATTTAGATGCAGTTCTTGAAAAGAAAGCTAAAATTGTTTTGGTCGATGAATTTGCCCATACCAATATGCCCGGAAGTCGACATGAAAAACGGTGGCAGGATATTAATGAACTGCTTGATGCTGGTATTGATGTTTTTACCACTATGAATATCCAACATTTAGAAAGTTTAAATGATGTGATTTATCAAATTACAGGTATTCGAGTCAAAGAAACTGTACCAGACCGAGTCTTTGATCGAATTCGAGATATTCGCTTAATTGACTTACCTGTTAATGAATTGTTAGAGCGTTTAAATCAGGGCAAAGTGTATATTCCCGAGCAAGTTCAACATGCATTGCAGGGCTTTTTTAATAGTTCAAATTTAACCGCTTTACGTGAACTGGCCATGCAAACGGTTGCCAGTCATGTCGATAGCGATGTCCGTGAAAATTTTGCCTTACAAGGGCTGCCCCCAATTCCCCTTAAAAATCATTTACTCGTTATGGTCGATGGTTTAGGGCAGTCTGAAGCTTTAGTACGCGCAGGATGTCGTCTTGCTGAAAACCGTTTAGCCACTTGGACAGTGGTTGCTTTTATGGATCAGCATCAGCAGCAAAAAGATAATCAACAGATCCATCAAGCAGATGCACAAAGCAGGGAAATAGAGCGGGCCTTGAATTTATGTCGTCAGCTTGGCGGGATGACCGAAATTTTATACGGTCAGCAACATGCTAAAACACTGTCAGAATTTGCGCTTGAACGGGGTATTTCAACTTTAGTGGTGGCGCAGACGCCAGCTAAAAAATATAGCTTCAACTTTAAATCCAATTTAATTGAACAGCTTTTAAAGCATCATCCACATTTTGAGCTGAGTATTGTTCCAATTCCAGCAGGACAAAAAAAGCTTCATTCTGTAACTCAAATCAGTTTATTTCTAAGCTTTAAAGAATCAATATTGGTTTTGTTCACGACGATTATCAGTATTATCATTGCCGGCTTGGGGGAAAAGTATCTAGGTCTTGAAGAATTTTCAATCATCTTTATTACCGCTGTAGTCTTTGTCGCATCCAAAACACGCATGACCGCAGCAGCATGTTCCGCAATCATTTTTTTCCTTGTGTATAACTTTTTCTTTATCGCACCTCGATATACCTTTCAGATTTCGGCACATCAGGGCGTGATCACCGTTGTGGCATTTTTTGCAGCGGCACTCATCGCAAGTCGTTTGGCATCTCGTTTACGTGAGCAAGTGACCGCGTTAAAAGCAGCCAATAGCTATAACAGCATCATGCAGGATTTAGGGCAGAAATTATCAACTGCGGTGAATGATGAACAAGTCAATGAAATTGCAAAACAAAGTTTAGAAAAAAATCTGCAAGCAGATGTTCTACTCTATTGCCCTAACCAAGACTTGATGGGTAAAGATCACTTCACATTTTCAGATAAAGAGAAGATATCCGCCGAATGGAGCATCTCTAATCAGCAACCTTCGGGTCGTTTTACCCAAACCTTGACAGAAAATGAATGGTGGTTTTTGCCGCTTTTGGCATCGAAACAATGTTTGGGTGTGGTTGGGTTGAAGTTCCCCAATGATATGAAAATGCTGAGTGTTGAACAAAAACGTTTAGCTGAAACCATAATTGAATATATCGCACAGGCCATTTCACGAACACAACTGACCAAAGAATTGGAAATTGCTAATGTGACGTCTGAAACTGAGAAATTACGTTCAGCATTATTATCCTCTGTTTCACACGATTTACGTTCACCTTTAGCCTCTATGATTGGAGCTGCAGATACTTTAAGTCATTATCGACACTCGATGGATGAGGCAGATCAAGACAGTTTACTTGAAGCGATTCATTTGGAAGGTGAGCGTTTAGATCGTTATATCCAAAATTTATTGGATATGACTCGTTTAGGACATGAAGGCTTAAGTTTAAAGCGGGACTGGATTGGAATAGATGAATTGGTCGGGTCAGCAGTGCGCCGTTTAAAGCGATATTTACCCAAAGTTCAGGTACGTATTAGCATGCCTGAAGAGGCGGTCAGTTTATTTGTACATGCTGCCTTAATTGAACAAGCCATTTTTAATGTATTGGAAAATGCAGCGAAGTTTTCACCTGAAGATGAAGCTGTTGAAATTGAAGTTAAAAAAGTTAGTGATGAACAGGTACAAATCGCCATTAGTGATCAGGGTTTGGGTATACCTGAAGACGAACGCAATCGAATTTTTGATATGTTCTATACCATGCAACGTGGCGATCGTGGACAATACGGCACGGGTTTGGGATTGACCATTGTAAAAGCCATTATTGGGGCACATATGGGCCAGATTTCAGCAACTGAAGCAAAAAATCATCGGGGAACCTGTATTCGCATTGTATTGCCTATACAGTAGATCATGGCGTAAATGAGAAATAAATGAAGATGAATGATTTAAATATTCCAAGCAATGCCGTGAATGTATTAATCATTGATGATGAACCACAAATCCGCAAGTTTTTGGATATCGCCTTACGCGCGCAAGGATATAAAACTTTTTTGGCAGAAACTGGGCAGACGGGATTGGAAATGCTCGCCTTACAAGGTGCAGATTTGGTGATTCTGGATTTAGGTCTACCTGATTTAGATGGGCAAGAGGTTTTAAAAGAGTTGCGGGCGTGGTCACAAGTACCTGTCATTATCCTTTCAGTACGTGCGGATGAGACTGAAAAAGTTGCACTTTTAGATGCAGGGGCGAATGACTATGTGACCAAGCCTTTTAGTGTACAAGAGTTGATGGCACGTATACGGGCCATGCTAAGGAATCAGGTTGCACAGACAACAGAGTCCGCTATTTTTGATGATGGGGTGTTAAAAATTGATTTTGCCCAACGGCAGGTATTTTTATCAAATGCGTTATTGTCTTTAACCCGTAAAGAATTTCAACTCTTGATGCTGCTTGCTCAACATCGGGGACAATTAATTACCCAACCGCAGATTTTAAAAGAATTATGGGGGCCTACACATCAGCAAGATACGCATTATTTACGTATTTTAGTGGCTAAATTACGCAGTAAATTACAGGATGATGCAATTCATCCTAAGTATATTGCGACGGAACCAGGCGTGGGGTTAAGGTTTTTAGGTAAAGAGGGTTCTGTTACATCAGCAAAAGAATAACCACGTTTCGTTGTTATGGTGTCTGTTATATCGTTCAGCTATAGGTTCGGTGGTTGAAAAAGATGCCTAAAAGCTTGGGTAAATTGTCAAAAAGCCAAGTGCTTGTGATCAGCTTATTATTTCCGATGTTGTGTGTCGTGATTGTTATGTTCATATTGGCTATACGAGATAGCCATATGACTCAAGATAAACTAACGCATAGTGACGAATTCTTCAGCTGAAGTAGGATGTATGGCGACCGTATCATCAAAATCTTTTTTGGTGGCACCCATTTTTAGTGCTACGGCAAAACCTTGCAGAATTTCATCCATTCCATAACCAATGCCATGAATACCGATAATTTTTTCTTCTGCGCCAGAACAAATCAATTTCATTTTTGAAACTTGTCGATGTTCCGTGACCGCCGTATACATGGATGTAAAGGACGAGCTATATACCTTGATCTGATCTTGACCAAATTGAGCAATCGCTTGCGCTTCGGTTAAACCAACAGTCCCAATAGGGGGATGACTAAATACAACCGTCGGTATATTCTCATAATTTAGATATTCTTCAGATTTGCCATTGAACAAGCGTTCTGAAAGTTTACGACCAGCAGCAACGGCAACAGGCGTTAATTCTGCTTTGCCAGTAATATCTCCTACAGCATAAAGACCTGATTGAGAGGTATTTTGAAATTGATCAACTTGAATGTAGCCTGAGTCATTTAATTGAATAGCTGTACGCTCTAGTTTAAGTGCTTTCGTGTTGGGCTCCCTTCCTACAGCCCAGATCAGACAATCAACAATATGCTGCGTGCCATCCTCTAGATGTAAAAGCAGAGACTGATCTTCGAGTTTGGACACTTTAACGGGAGTCGCTTGCGTGTGAACTTGAATGTGATCACTGCGCATACTTTCTAGTAATGTTTCACCTAAAAATTGATCTAGACTGCGTAATGGCAAATTTTTACGTATAAAAAGTTGAACATCGGAACCTAAAGAATTTAAAACACCCGCTAGTTCAACCGCTATATAACCTGAGCCAATAATTGCGGTACGTTTTGGTAATTTTTGTAATTCAAAGAAACCATTTGAATCAATTCCGTGTTCTGCACCTTCAATATCAGGGCGAGAAGGCTGCGTTCCCGTGGCGATTAAAATATGGTCTGCTGTAAATTTTTCACCGTTGACTTCAATGGTTTTGTGATCAACAAACATCGCGAAACCATGAATAACATCGACCTGATTTTTACTCAGACCAGATTGATAGGAAGCATGAATTCTTTTGATATAAGCTTGTCTATTTTCTATGAGTTTTTTCCAATCGAAGCTTTTGAGTTTGGTGTCAAATCCATAATCAGAACCATATTTTTGAATGGCATCAGCAATTTGAGCTGAGTACCACATGACTTTTTTAGGCACACAGCCGACATTTACACATGTGCCGCCCAGATCACTGGCTTCAATCAAAGCACATTTTTTGCCATAAGATGCAGCACGATTCACCGATGCAATTCCGCCACTGCCACCACCAATTGCAATATAGTCATAGTGTTTAGACATGAAATACCTCGTTATATTTTCAAGTTATTTTGTTTTAGATAGATGCTTGATGGTAAGTACCAGAAAGTGCGAATAAAAGAAGTTTATAGGAACTAAACCATGTTATGGATACATAGGTCTCACCAAATATTTACCAGTACGGAGTATTGCTATTAAATATATGGTGCGTAAAATTAAAGTGCTGCACAAAATAAACTATAAGTGTTATCAATCATTTAAACGTATAAAAAAAGTAAGCATAATTGATCAAAATATGACGGTTTGTTACATCAAAGTGTTAGGTTAAATAGGAAAATATGGTTTGGATAAAGAAAATAGCCTCAAAGCAAAGCTATAAATTTTAAAAATAATCAAGATTGGTTTAGCCAAAATTCAATTGGATATTACCACTTCATCAGGTTTCATTTAGCTGTAATGATCAAAAATGAAAAAATAGACTTTTTATATAAAATATTTTGAATTAATCGTCGAAATTGATTCAAGTTTAAGTATTTATGATGAAAACCGACTAATTAGGTTGGATTTTTAGCAACATTCACGAAGCTGGGTAGAACTTTGCTTAACCTTCGCTGCATTTAAAGCTAAACTATAACATTCAGTTGTATGTCCGCACTTGGAGTAAACGTATGTCATGGCTTTCTTCGCTTAAATCTGTTTTTTCGCCCTCGCAGGAAGTGAAGGAAGATGAAATCCAAACGGTATTAGAAGGCTATTTATTGCCAGATTCAAACAACGCACTGAAAGACCGAATTAGCCAAGTGAATGTTGAGGGGCGAGTATTACAAATTACTATTAATACTTATCCTGATGAAGCAGATCAACTGCAGAAAATTCATGATGATCTGGCTGATGCACTTGAAAAATGCGGCATCCAAGAACTCAATATGCATGTGATTCAGCAAAAACATGTACACGGAGAAAATCGCGCTACTCATGATCATGGTAAAGCAGGGCATAGTTGTTCAAGTAAACCACAAGCTGAAACGATAGTACATCAAACTGTAAAACTTCCACCTGTGGTGGATGCTTCAGGTCAAACAACCCAAGCTGAAATCAAAAAACCGCAAGATGAAGACCCAAACAATCCGCCTATTCAAAAACCAGCACCACAACAAAGAGATGTGCCTAAGCATCCACGCATTCAAAATGTCATCTTGGTTTCATCGGGTAAAGGCGGTGTAGGTAAATCGACGACAACAGTAAATCTGGCTTTGGCATTGCAAAAACTGGGTTTAAAAGTGGGTGTTTTAGATGCCGATATTTATGGGCCAAGTATTCCAACCATGTTAGGAAATGCAGGTCGTACCCCCATGATCGAAGCAGAAAATTTTGTTCCGATTGATGCTTACGGCATGGCTGTTTTGTCGATTGGGCATTTAACTGGAGATAACAATACCCCTGTGGCTTGGCGTGGTCCAAAGGCAACAGGTGCATTGATGCAATTGTTCAACCAAACCTTATGGCCAGATCTAGATGTTTTGATGATTGATATGCCACCGGGGACAGGTGATATTCAATTGACACTTGCACAACGTATTCCTGTGACAGGTGCTGTCATTGTGACAACACCGCAAAATGTGGCATTAATGGATGCCATTAAAGGCATTGAACTGTTTAATAAAGTTCAAATTCCAGTCATGGGTGTGGTGGAAAATATGTCGACCCATATTTGTTCAAATTGCGGTCATGAAGAACAGGTTTTTGGTACAGGTGGGGGCGATAAATTATCAGAGCAGTACCAAATTCCTTTACTTGGACGTTTACCTTTGAATGTTCAAATTCGTGAAAATGCAGATGCAGGCAAACCGTCTGTAATTGCAGGTGATGACGCAGCGGAAAGCTATATTGCTATAGCGCAAAAAATTGCTGACCAACTGTCTAAAGCGGAAAAACCTCAAAACCGAATTTTCTAAAAGACACGAAAATACTATTTCAAACAGCTCAATTTTGGTTGGGCTGTTTTTACTTGCACAGGAATGTGTGGCATTCATGCTACATCCATAAATCCAACACCTGCTAAAATTTATTTTTAATTTGGGTTTTACGAACGACACGAATTAATCAAAAAGAACTTATGAAATAAGTCTTTTAACGATTGGTTAATTCAGTCTATAGGGGCTTAAAATGTGGTGGTTGAAATTTTTATTAACAAATGACTTTTAATTCATATTAGATGTTTGTTGTTAAGTTGATGATTGTCCTGCATTTATATTAATGATTTTAGTATTTTTGAAAAGATACAAAATTTCGTATTTGCTAAGTACAATAAACTTATTTACTCTTCGCGCACTCTATAGAGAGGTCGCATATGATTTCATGGCTGTTCATTGGTTTGGTCGTCACTATTTTATTGACACCTGGCCCAACAAATACATTGCTTGCATCTTCTGGTATACAGGTAGGTGTACGCCAATCATTACGACTTATTCCAGCAGAATCAATTGGCTATTTAATTGCGATTACCACTTGGGGAATGATCATTGGTACAGTTTCAAGTAAATTTCCAATTATTCCGACATTCCTCAAACTGTTGAGTGCGCTATATATTATTGTACTTGCCATTAAACTTTGGAAAACGGCTGATATAGAAGCTAGTTATAACCAGCCCACCATTCGTGCACGTGAGCTGTTTTGTGCGACTTTATTGAATCCTAAAGCATTGCTTTTTGCATCTGCTATTTTCCCAAGTACGGCTTGGCTGACCATGCAGGCTTACCTCGTGCATATGGGGCTGTTTTTGCTTTTGATTGTGCCGATTGCTTTATTTTGGACTTTTATTGGTTCAATTTTAGCCTCCAATAATGTGCGTTGGTTAAACCAATCTAATTTGCAAAAAACAGCATCTTTGGTCTTGATTAGTTTCTCTATTCCACTAAGTTACTCTGCTATTTTAAGTCTTTAAAATACAGCGATGAAAATGTACATTTGGTAAAAAATGACATCATCGCCTGATCATCATTTCCATTACAGCCGATTTCAGTTAAAGTACAGCGCAATAATTGATTTAACTATTTTTGGATAGAAAGAATGGCAATTAAGTCTGATCGTTGGATTCGTGAAATGAGCGAAAATCACGGCATGATTGAACCGTATGCAGAAAACCAAGTTCGCTATGATGACGCAGGTGAGAAACTCATTTCTTATGGTGTTTCAAGCTATGGTTATGATGTACGTTGTGCGCGTGAATTTAAAGTATTTACCAATGTTCACTCAGTAATTGTCGATCCAAAAAACTTTGATGATAAAAGCTTTATTGATATTGAATCTGACGTGTGCATTATCCCGCCAAATTCATTTGCCTTAGCGCGTACTGTAGAATATTTCCGTATTCCACGTAATGTTTTGACGGTGTGTTTAGGTAAATCAACCTATGCACGTTGCGGTATTATTGTGAATGTGACACCACTTGAGCCTGAGTGGGAAGGTCATGTTACCTTAGAGTTTTCAAATACAACCAATTTACCTGCACGTATTTATGCAGGTGAAGGTGTTGCTCAAATGTTGTTTTTTGAATCTGATGAAGTATGCGAAACTTCATATAAAGACCGTGGTGGTAAATATCAAGGTCAAACAGGTGTAACCTTACCAAAAGCGTAAATAGTATAAATAACTGAATAAGCGGATCATTTTGGTCCGCTTATTTTTTGTGGGCTTCATTCATCGGAAACTACTTACATTTGCCCAGTTTTTTTTGCAATTGGGTAAATATTCAGCATAATAAAAAGTTGTACAGACTTGGTAAGAACATTGTTGTAATGACAAATAAATAAAAATTTGACCTACCAAGCTTAGGATGATGTGAAAATAATGATGCGGAGCATCTGATAAAAAAGGAAGGTCGTGATGACTCAAAGTTGGAATGCAGGATTTAAAAAGTCTTGTTTGGCAAGTGTAATTGCTGTTTTGATTAGCCAATCAGTTTATGCGCTTGAATCTTTGTCAGATGATCACCTTGCAGACACAACGGGTGAGGGCATGGCACTCTTACCTGAAAATTTCAAAATGGTTTTTCAGGGGGCGAATGATTTGTCGGCTGCATCAAGTTATGGTGTTTTAACCGATTCAGCAGCCTTACTACAAGCATCAAAAAAAGATACCGGTTTTATACGGATTATTCCGACTGGTGAAAATTATGCCAACCTCACGTTAACAGCAGCTCAAGCCGCAGCTAAAAGAACCAAAGCAGACATTTTTATTTATGGTTTAGCATTGTCTGCGAGTAATAGTAACTTAAACCAGCGTTTTAGTAATGTTGGTTTTAACTGGGGAAGTTCTATTAACCCTTGGTTATTTCGTGCTGGCACAGCCAATAATATTCAACAATTTTCAAGTACCAATGTTGCTGGAGATATTAGTTATTTAGCTTTGGAAGCACCTTTAGCTCAAGTCACTGCAGATGAAAGTGATAATAATATTAAGTTAGGTTTCTGGTTAGATGCATTTTCACGCAGTTGGAACTCAAGTAATGCCATTAATCCGATTACAGGTGCGCCAGTGGCAAAGCCGGTAGCGGGTGATCCTAGCAACGATATCGATTTAGATAAAAACCAGCGTTTAAGATTACAGTATGTCGCAAATGGACTAAGTTTGAGTGGTTCACAAATACGACTTTTTCAAACCATGTCATCACCAACAGCTCAACATAATCTAACTCTGGGAATGGCCAGTGTTTTACGCTTAAATACCAATGATAACCCTGCAAACCTAAAATTTACTGATGCAGGTTTAGATGCAAAAGCCATTCGATTGAGTACAGCAACGACAGATGATGGAACGTATTCGACTCCAGCATTACAGCGAAATTCAGAGGCTCCTTTATTTAATGATAAAGAAGGGATGTATTTGTATAGTCCGAATATTAATTTAGTTCTAGGAAATATGTATCAACCCTTTGTTGTCGGTTCTGAAGGTAACAATATTATTTTAGAAGTTACCCGCATACCTAATGTGCCTAATATTTATAAGAAAATTTATACAAATTATGATGTGCCTTATAGTGGTTTATCTGCGACCAGTGAGTATCAGGGGTCTACTTGTAATGTCCATGTGTGCGGATTTAATACTTCTACACTAACCTCGGGTTCAAATACCATTAACTATCAAGGAAACAATGCGACGCACAGCAGTATTTCTATTGGTAGTGTAACGCGTGATCCCACCACTAATTTGTTAAAAGCTAATACTGGAGCAGATGCCACAGGCGTTGTATTTAGAAACCCTACAGGAACAGCAGTTAATTTGGGTTCTGTGGCTATAGATGGTGTGTTGATTCAACATCTTAAGTTTAAAACTACAGGTTTATAGGAAATTGAAATGTTAAATAAAATAGCTATTTCTGTTGCTTTATTACTTACTTGTACGGTTCATGCAGAATTGGTCAGTCTCGATAATACAGAATTATTAGATGTGACTGGACAGGGTGGTGCGGATTTAAGCTGGACATTGTCTTTAAATCATCAATATGCAAATGACATGAGTAAAAAAGATATTTCTAATCTTGCACTTATTAATGCAGGAAATACTACTGGCGCATATTATCAGTATGATTGTGTAGCCAATGTTTTATGTCGTTTTGCTTTCTCTCCAAATAATCAGATTGAGAAAGTAGGAGCGGTAGATAATAAAAAATGGTTGGTTTTTAAACAGATTCAAGGCACGATTCAAATTGATAAACTTTCTTTAGATGGTTCTACCATTATTAATAAAGACGGTAATCCGCAAACTGCGATGAACCTGACATTTTATGATAATAAGCCATTAAAAATACGTAATTTAGGTTTTGCGAGTTTAGCTGTTGAGAGTAATGGTGAAGAAGGCTATTTAAATAAAAGTACCTATACCACATATAATAATGGGAATGCAGTGCCTAGTTTCGATCAAGGTGCTGAAACAGGATTTATGGGCGTAAATGTGCATGGGAATTTGCATATGTCAGGTAATTTGAAAATCTTTAGTTATAACTGTGCAGGAACAACAAGCAGCCGTTGCTAAATAAAATTTTCGAAAAATAAGGATGTTAGAATGAAAAAAATAACAAAATTAAAACTACTGACTGTATGTATTTTTTTAGCACAACACAGTTATGCTTTAGAGCGATTAAATGATTCTTCATTGAGTACTGTTACAGGGCAAGATGGTATATCAATTACTCATGAGGTATCTAAGGTTACTGTTGATCAAGCCAATTGGGTGGATTATACCAATACAGGAAGTATGAAGTTAGGGCTTCATGATGTTGAAATTAAAGGCTTAAATAACAGTACAATTAAAAGTACCCTTGATTTTGATGTCGGAAAAACAGATCGTGGTGCAGGTATAAAAATTCAAGCCAGTATTTCACCCTTTCAGGCAACGGTTGAAAATTTGATGTTACTGTGTGGGGCTGCTGACTGTACCACTGCTTCACAAAATTTAGGCTCATTAAGTCTTTCAACTATTTCACCTTTACGAGTTTATCTGCAAACATCTGCTGGTTTGTTTAATCGTGATGAAATAGCTCATTTAGATTTTCAATTACAAAATGCCAGTATCGGTTATGGTTTAAATGGGCAATCGCTAACATTAAAGGATTTTAATTTTAATTTTTCTGCTGATGGTTATTTATATCTAGACTCGAATGAGGGGATAGCGATAACCACAAAAAGTAAAGATGGTCAAACTGATCATATTGTAAATTTAGCTCGAGTGACGGACTTAACGGATGTTGATTCAAGTCGAACTGGGGCAAAGAATCCTGGTGTGAATATTGATTTACGTTATGGATCAGATCCAAGTAACCAGAAGAATTTAATTCGTATGGGGGCATCAGGTGCCGTGACCAATGGAAAGGTCTTTTTTAATGCAAATCAGACTGGTCTAGCAGAGTTTAATTCTGTTGATCGGGCATCAGCAAATCTTACTGAAACCACAAAGACGGCGACAGGTTATGAGTTTGCAGGTGCAGGTGGTCTACATATGGGGGTTTCTGCCGACTTCACTCGAGAAGGAAATGCTTTATTAGGTGTTGGTGATAGCCCTACAACTCTAGAAATTGGACATACAGGGCATGGAAGTTATGCGCTTGAATTTTCGAATTTATCGCCTTTAACCATTCGTAATTCGACCGTTGTGTCAGACTTGAATACGCGTAATGCATATATTGATTTTGGTGATCTTTATATCAATACAGCGCAAGTGAAAAGCTTAAGTTTTATTGTTAATGAAAATGTTAAAAAGGTATTAGGTGCAACGAGCACAGATTTAAAATATGATATGGTACCAGCAGATAAGGGGCAAAATATCGCTTTAATTGCCATTCGTGGCATGGATTTTCAAGCGATTGCGCGTAAAGCCCGTTTTATTTCTGATAACTCCATTGCGGAAATTACAAGTTCCTCTGGTAAATGGGGAATTGGCTTACCTATCTTTAATTTAAATGCAAATTTAGCATTATTTTCTAAAAATTATAGCTATAACAATACGACAAAATCTGGTTTGGGTTATAACTTGGCGATGTCGACAGAAGGATATGGTATTGATAAAAAAACCAATGCACCAAGTACAACTTCTATTATTATTGTTGATGGAGCTACAGGTTTGCATAATGAAGAAGTTAACTATTATGCGGGTCTAAGAAATATCGATTCATATTTAAAATCAGATGGTGTGATTGGTTTTGAAAATGATGGAATTTATATTAAAGCGGATAATTTATTATTTGCAGCCAAAGCAGAAATTGCAATAGGACAACTACCAGGTTCTTTATATAACTGTCAAAGTGGTTCGAGTAAGTGTGGTCAAGTTGTTCCAATAGATAACTTTGCCCGTAAAGATGATGTATTAAGTTCAATCGCTTTTAAACTCGATGGTAAGGGGGAATTATTTATTATTCCAGGTATGAATTCTTCAACAGCAACGCCTGATACTAATTTTTTAAGTCTAAAAGCAAATTTTGAATTTAATCCCTTAACGACAGCAGAAAAAAATAATCAATCTGTATTAGGGAGTTATGTGAGCTTTGTTACAGATGATGTGAAAAGCAATGGTTCTGTTACTTCAACAAGTGTCAATTTAAATAAAATGCAAGGTCACGTTGGTCTTGAATCAGCAATTCATGTTAAAAAAGATACGATTGTTTTGGATAATAAAATAAATTTCAATCATCCATCTACAGCATTAACAAAAGCACAAATCGATGCGGGAAATGTAGGGCGTGTGTTTCGAGCTGAAATGGCGATGTCACCATCAGGTAGTATGCAAAAAGTGGCGGAATTTGCAATTACAGGAGGGGTAATGCGAAGTACTTTTGGGATTACACCTAGATAACTCATTATAATACAGGGAAATATAATGAAAAAAACAATAATGGCAAGCATTGCAGCTTCTACTTTAAGTTTGACTACAATGACCCATGCTATGACGAGTTTGGACGATCAAGAATTATCGAAAGTCGATGGTCAAGCTTTATTGAATTTGGAATATTTGCAGGGTAGCAATCAGACGGATGCTTTAGGTGTAAATTACAACCAAACCAATATTGGGTTTTATAAGTTGGGTTTAAATGCCGAAATGGAGCTGAATGCAAATATTAAAAGGCTTCAGCTTGGTTGTGGGGGGAGTAATGGTGCGGGAAAATGCGATCTTGATATTGATAATCTTTCATTGAGCGGGTTGCCTGCTGATCCAAATTATACTGCAGATCAGCGGACTGCAACTTCAGCAAAAATTACGAATCCTTTTATTCAATTTGCAATTAAAAATCCAACTTCTGCTGCAAGTCGTGAGGTTTTAGGCTTTAGGCTCAGCGCGGAAAAAATTTCAGGCTTAATGACTCTGGGTACTGAAAACAGTGCGACACCGAACGGTTTAAATAGTTTTAGTGGTTATATGAAAACTAAAGCGGCTTCTGGTATAGCCCAGACGGCTGAGAGAACAATGACCTATGCAGATACTAATCTTGAGATTAAGGGGAAGGTAAAAGGAACCATCTTGGGTATTCCCACAACATTAGACTACACTTCTAATAATTATAGTTTAAAACTCAGTTCAACCGCAGCCCCGTTTACCATTGGGTCTACCATTGTTTCTGGATCTCGGATGACAGATGTGAAGCTTAAAGGAACTGGAACAGTGGGACAAATTGATTTTGCAGGGGACTTGACAGCAAAAGTGTTAGGTGGATTGTTACCATTGGAGAAAAAGGTAACTGGAAACATTACAGGATTAAAAACGGATATTACCGTCAATCAGAGTTTAGGATTGATTCATGCGCTGTATTTAAATAACCCTGCATCATTATCATTACAATCACAAAGTATTTTATGGTCAGGTGCAGCGGTTGGAGCGAATAAGGGTTGGTGGTTGGCAATGGAGGATGAAGTTGAGCTAGGCAGTTTAAGTCCAACCACACAGGTTGCAATTACCAATGAGGTGTTGAAACAGACCATTGCGGGGATTAATAAGGATTTGACTGATAATCCTCGAGATTGTGGGCGAATTTTGGGTAGTTGTGTTTTTGGTGGAGATCTAGCTGTAGGAAATGTACCAATGAATTCGACGACATTAGATTTTCCTTTAACTAATTTGACCCTGCAAGGGCAAAATTTTCGACCAAACTGTTATGGTGGTGTGAAATTCTGCTAAGTCTGTCCCGCCTTAAAATAGATGTAAAAAATCCCGCACTAAGCGGGATTTTTTATTGAAGGATTATGAGGGATTATTTGGCAATTTTAGCTAAAAGTTCTTCTTTGCTGATATTTACAGACTCAGCATCAGTACGACCTTTGTATTCAAAAGTGCCTGCATCCAAGCCTTTCTCACCAATCACAATGCGGTGTGGAATACCTGTCAATTCTAGATCAGAGAATTTAACCCCTGGACGTTCGTTACGATCATCTAGAAGTACATCATAACCAGCCGCTTGTAATTCTGCATACAGTGCTTCAGCAGCTTCTACGGTACGCGGTGATTTATGTGCATTCATCGGCACAATCGCAACTTCAAAAGGTGCAATCGCTATCGGCCAAATAATGCCTTTGTCATCAAAGTTTTGTTCAATAGAAGAAGCAACCACACGTGTTACCCCAATTCCGTAGCAACCCATTGTGACTACAAGCGGTTTACCATCTTCACCTAACACTTTACAGTTGAGTGCTTCAGAATATTTTTGACCCAATTGGAAAATGTGACCCACTTCAATACCACGTTTAATTTGAAGTGTGCCTTGGCCATCTGGAGATGGATCACCTTCAACCACATTACGTAAGTCATAAACCTCAGTGAATGTTGCATCACGCTCCCAGTTTACGCCAGTTGCATGTTTGTCCGCTTGGTTTGCACCTGCAACGAAGTCTGAAAGTACAGATGCTGCACGGTCAACGATCACCGTTAAGCCTTTTTCAACGAGACCTTGTGGTCCAATGAAGCCAGTCACTAAACCAAGTGCAGCAATTTGCTCTTCTGTTGCAAAGGTTAAAGGTGTGGCAATTGCAGCATGTTTTTCAGCTTTAATTTCGTTTAATTCGTGGTCGCCGCGAAGGAACAATGCCACGACAGGAACATGACCTTGCTCATCAGCAACGCCTTGAACCAGTAGTGCTTTTACTGAATCTTTGGCATCTGATTTTAGGAATGCAGAAACATCAGCAATGGTTTTTTGATTTGGTGTATCAACCAGTTTTAATTCTTGCGTTGCTGTAGTACGTGTACCTACAAGAACTGCTTCAGCCATTTCGACGTTAGCTGCGTAATCAGAGTCTGTTGAGAACGCAATATCATCTTCACCACTTGAAGCTAAGACATGGAATTCATGTGAACCAGAACCGCCAATCGAACCGGTATCAGCTTGTACTGGGCGGAAGTTCAAACCTAAACGGGTGAAAATACGGCAATAGGTATCGTACATCACGTCATAGGTTTCTTGTAATGATGCTTGGTCTACATGGAATGAATAAGCATCTTTCATGATGAATTCGCGTGAGCGCATCACACCAAAACGTGGACGAATTTCATCACGGAATTTGGTTTGAATTTGGTAAAAATTGATCGGAAGTTGTTTGTAGCTTTTCAATTCGTTACGTGCAAGATCGGTAATCACTTCTTCATGGGTAGGACCCAGTACAAAATCGTTGTTATGACGGTCTTTGAAACGTAATAGTTCTGGGCCATATTGCACAAAACGACCTGATTCTTCCCAAAGGCTTGACGGTTGAGTCACCGGCATGAAGACTTCAAGAGATCCCGCACGGTTCATTTCTTCACGTACAATCGCTTCCACTTTATTTAGCACACGTACGCCCATTGGCAACCAAGTGTATAAACCCGAAGCCAATTTACGAATCATCCCCGCACGTAACATGAGCTGATGTGAAATAACTTCAGCATCGTTTGGGGTTTCTCTTAACGTAGCAAACAAAAAGCGACTCGCGCGCATGGAAACTGTCCTAGAAATATAAGCATGAAAGCCAGATTATACGATAAAAAATGAGGTAAACATTTCATAATGTCGCTTACATGCAAATTAACTGGTGAGACACTTTGTGAAACTGAGGCATCATACAAGTTTTGAGGGCATCTAAGTGAGTGGAGAGCATAAACTAAGGTGAGGAATATCTTAGTCAGTGAAAGGGAAGAAAGAGCATAAGGGGGGAATCTTGCTAAAATATTGATAGAAAAAGTACCCAGTAATGCTATTTATAAATGCCATAGGAAAAACATCGCAACAATGGTCAGTGTGGTGGTTAATACGGCAAGTTCATTTTTAGACTTATTTGGTGTCGCTGTAATTTAATTTTTATTCATAGTGGTATATCGGGTGATGTTTTCACGCACCACAATCGCATCATCAATCAGCATATCCATACTGAGCGAGGGCTAACGCCTTTCATCGTGTTGATGATGGAACTAAAAAGCTTAATGTATCACGTAGGGGGTGAGTAGGATTAAGTCGGTAATTGCAGTCGAACGAAAAGGTGCTAAAAATAATAAGCTTAAACATTATGGGCGTAAATTTAATCAAGTGTTTTTAAACGAGCGATAATGTTGTCGTATTCTGTTTGAGTGTTGAGATAGTTCGCTTGTAATGAATTAATATTTTTCTTTTTTTCTTCAATGTTTTTTTGGTTGTAATCTAAGCTGTTTTTTAAAGTAACAGGAATGTTTTCAGCTTTGCGTAAATGTTCCATTTGCTGGCGTTTAAAGTAGATTCGATCACTTTGCAGCTGTTTTAACTGATCTTGTTGAAAGGTTAGTTGTTTTTTAATATGCAGCAATGCGTCATTTCGCTTTTTGATGGCAACTTGACTGTTGGTATAGGCTTTTTTAAGTTTTAAGTCTGCTGATTTTTGTTGTGCTTGTGCGGCACGTAACGGCGCTTTTTTTACATCGGCTTCACTATTGTACGCACGATTACGCTGAATCAATTGCATGTTTTGATCTAAGGCTTCATAACCATGGCGAATGTGGTTGGGTGTTACATTTGTACTGATATTGGCTATGCCTTTACTATCATAGTAACGATACCATGTTGCTTTAAGTGGAGCTTGAGCATACATAGATGTAGATTGAAAAATCATTAAAAATAGAAAAATGAATTTTCTAGTCATTGTTTTTTGCGCAATGAAAGCGAGTTTTTGTTTAAACTGACTTTGCACTGTATCCCCCAATATGTATGTTAACTAAATTACTTATTTTGAAGTAATAAAATGCTATATTAGACTCAAAATTGAGAATAAAAAACTATTCTGAGTCAAAAAAAAGTCGTTGGTCGATAGAAAGTGTGAAGCTGTTGTGGTAAAAGCAAAAAAATGAGTCTTTGTTTGGAAAATGGTCGTTGAAAATGCAAGTAAAGATATGTTAAAAATGTCTATAACTTGTAATAGAACTTTCTACTCAAATTGTTGGTACATTCTAAAAATGGGAAGGGTCACTAAATGGACGATAAATTCCAAAATCTAAAAGTTATGGTGATTGATGATTCAAAAACCATTCGTCGTACAGCAGAAACATTATTGCAACGTGAAGGTTTTGAAGTCGTAACTGCGGTAGATGGTTTTGAAGCTTTAGCAAAAATTGCAGAAGCAAATCCTGATATTGTCTTTGTAGATATTATGATGCCTCGTTTAGATGGTTATCAAACTTGCGCATTAATCAAAAATTCTCAAAATTATCAAAATATTCCGGTCATTATGCTGTCAAGTAAAGATGGCTTATTTGATCAAGCAAAAGGTCGTGTTGTGGGGTCGGATGAATATTTAACCAAACCCTTTAGTAAAGATGAATTATTAAACGCAATTCGAACACACGTAACAGCATAAGTTAATTTTTTTTGGGGACAAGCATGTCACGTATCCTTATAGTTGATGATTCACCAACAGAAACATTCCGTTTTAAAGAAATTCTAACCAAACATGGGTTTGAGGTTATTGAAGCGGCAAATGGCGCTGATGGTGTCACAATGGCACAAGCAGAGTTGCCAGATCTTGTGTTAATGGATGTGGTGATGCCAGGGGTAAATGGTTTTCAAGCAACGCGTCAAATTGCACGTGGAGACACGACAAAACACATTCCAATTGTGATTGTTAGTACCAAGGATCAAGCAACAGACCGAGTTTGGGGGAAACGTCAAGGGGCAAGTGATTATTTAACCAAGCCTGTAGATGAACAACAATTAATTGATGTGATTAAAAGCCACCTCAATGCAGGATAAAGCTCTATGGCAGCTAACGGATTTATCGAATTACTTCGGCTTGCTAAACGTGGTAACAAAAACTACGTTACAACTGAAAATGAAGTAAACCGATGGTCAGGTATTGCTTTTGAGATGATGGGGCAATATTTCGTTGCCCCTTTAGGTGAAGTAACTGAGGTGATTTATCCACCTAAATATACGCCAGTTCCAAATACTCAATCATGGGTGATGGGGTTGGCTAATATTCGGGGGCGTTTACTTTCAGTAGCTGATTTAGCTCAATATATTTCTGGGCATAGAAGTCAGTTTTCACCTACTCAGAAAGTATTGTGTATTAGTCATAATGACCATTATGTCGGTTTAGTTGTAGATCAAGTTTTAGGGATTCAGCACTTTAATAAGAAAAGTTTTTTTTCTAAAAATAGTGAGTTAGACAGCAATTTAAAAGAGTATTGTCAGGGATATTTTTATCAACATAATCAACACTGGCATGTTTTCTTATTTAGTCGTTTATTGCAAAATCCAAAATACATGAATGCATCTATAAAATTTATAAATTAATAGTCGCGCGCTGAAGAATGATGGCGAAAGTCGGGGAGAAGCTGGATGGGCTTTAAACTTAAAAAGAAAAATACAGGTGAAGGCAGCAATCGTAAGATTGGTAATACTTTTTTCGCTAAGATTCAATCACAGACAGATCAATTATCACGTGTATTTGGAGACAGTGAAAAGTCCAAACCATTAATTTTGGGTGCAGCTTTTTCTCTTGTCTTAGCAATATTCCTATTATTGTATTTATTCTATAGTGTGCCGCGCAATAATGAGTTAACGCGTAGTGTTGGTGATTTACGTTTGTTATCACAAACGATTTCACGTCAAGCGACTGAAGCAACAGCATCAGGTACGAAAGAATCGATTGATAAATTAAAAAAATCTCAAGAATCATTTGCTAAGAATCTGGTAATTGTAAAAGATATTCATGCTCGTACTCAGCCACTGGCTGATGTAGAGACGCAATGGAAAAAAGTATCAGAAGAGATTGATTTAATTGCTGCGCAACAGAAAATGATTAATCAACTTTATGATACGAATATTGCGATTGGGGAAACGATTCCTGGTATTCAGGCTGAATATAACCTGATGGTTGACCAAATGGCACGTCAAAACATGCCAAGTAATCAGGTGGTTATTGCGAAAAATCAGGTATTTATTGCGGAACGTATTCTTCGTTCTATCAGTTCGGTACTGACAGGTAGTGATAACTCTCGTGAATCAGCAGATGACTTTAGTGCCGATACTGAAACATTTGGTTCGTACCTTGATGCGCAGCTCAATGGTAGTGCTGAATTAGGTGTAGAGCGTATTACTGATCCAGTTTTACTTGAATCATTAACAGGTATTAAGGCTGAATATGATGATGTATTGAAATCAGCGTCTGCAACTATTCTTAAAAACTCAGCACAGATTGTTAAAGTACGCCAAGCCTCTTCTGCAATTTTTGCACAATCAGATGAATTGTTAGCAGACTTGTATAAATTATCGGTTGGTTCAAGTTTAACGATTGCAATTCCTGGTCTGTTTTTACTTTTATGTTTAGGCGGTTTCTTATTCTGTGTATTCAAATTACTTGGTTTGCGTGGTGAATCTGATAAACAGCGCGTAGCACGTTTACAAGAAGAGTATGACCGTAACCAGAATGCGATTTTACGTTTACTCGATGAGATTGCTGACTTAGCAGATGGTGACCTTCGTTCATATGCAACAGTATCTGAAGATTTTACGGGTGCGATTGCCGATTCGATTAACTTCGCGATTGACCAATTACGTGACCTCGTTTCACGTATTACCGATACTTCTCAAGAAGTTGCACAATATACTGCAAATACGCAGGGCATTACTAACCAGTTAGCTGAAGCATCTGAACACCAAGCGCAAGAAATTGCGGGTGCATCTGCTGCAATTAATGAAATGGCAATATCTATTGACCAAGTATCTTCAAATGCAACAGAGTCTGCGGTGGTTGCAGAACGTTCGGTAAAAATTGCTGCCAACGGTGCTGATGTCGTAAACCGTTCAATTGAAGGTATGGATACGATTCGTGAACAGATTCAAGAAACCTCAAAACGTATTAAACGTTTGGGTGAATCTTCTCAAGAAATTGGTAACATTGTTGCCTTAATTAACGATATTGCCGATCAAACCAATATCTTGGCATTAAACGCTGCAATTCAAGCGTCTATGGCAGGTGAAGCAGGACGTGGTTTTGCGGTGGTAGCGGATGAGGTACAGCGTCTAGCTGAACGTTCAGCATCAGCAACCAAGCAGATTGAAGGTCTGGTAAAAACCATTCAAACAGATACAAACGAAGCTGTAATTTCAATGGAACAAACTACATCTGAGGTTGTTCGTGGTGCGAACTTATCTAAAGATGCGGGCGTAGCGTTGGATGAAATTCAAAACGTATCTGGTAACTTGGCGAAATTGATTGCTAACATTTCTGATGCTGCAAAACTACAGTCTGCTTCTGCAGGTCATATTGCAACCACGATGAATGTTGTACAAGAAATTACATCACAAACGACAACAGCAACATTCGATACAGCACGTTCAGTATCTGAATTGGCAAATATGGCCGAATCATTACGTGAATCTGTAACTGACTTTAAATTACCGGACTAAGGTAAAGCTAAAGCTATGGGGTAATGTGCCTTACTTTCGAGTAAGGCACATCAATAAATCACAGATAAAACATCGACGAGATAAACTTAGCTTCAGAGTTAGGTCTCGTGTGATGGTGATAATTAAGTTTGAGCGCCCTCATTGGTGGCAGATAAACGTAAGAAGCCTAAGCTATGAAAGAAATATTAAAAAATTTAGTTGAAACGACTACGCTCCCTGAAGATAGTTATCTTGATCAAGATGCAGAAATTTTAGAAATTTTTGTTGAAGAAATAGAAGAGATCTTCGTTGAATTAAGTACTTTATTTACCACATGGTTTGAAAATCCACGTGATCAAGAAACGTTGAGCACAATTCGCCGTCATTTCCATACTTTAAAAGGGTCTGGGAGAATGGTTGGAGCAAAATCTGCAGGTGAGTTGGCTTGGATTGTTGAAGACACTTTAAATCGAGCTATTTCAGGTGCAATTCCTTTAGATGACAAAGTTCAATACTTTGCTCAAACAGTATTTAAGATTTATCAATATAAGTTATACCCTATTTTTAAGACCGTTCAGCTTGCTGATATCGATTTGCGACCTTTGGTTTTATTGGGTCAGCAGATACAACAAAAATTAAGTCTGGAGCCTGCATTAGAAGAGTTACTAGAGCTTTCTACACGTTTGACGGCAGAAGATGGTATTACCGGTTTAGAATTTAAAGATCAAGAATCAAGTGTAGTTGATTCTGAAGCAGAAGATAGTCAAGTAGAAGATAATAATTATATAGAAGAAACGGTTGCTATCTTTATTGAGGAAGCTGAAGAGCATTTGGTAACGATAGATCGGTTCTTGAAAAATGAAGAAGCACATACTCAAGATTATAATGGGCTTATTCGTGCCTTGCATACCTTACGTGGTAGTTCATCAATGGCTCAAATTGAGCAGATTTTTGAAGCCAGCACCAAAGTAGAAAATTTATTTAAAACCCTATTGCAAGACGATATTGTTTCTACATCGAATCAAACGGCATTGTTAATTCAGTATGTCGAGTTTGTCCGTGATTATTTACATATCTTAAGACAGGGTCAAACGCAAAAACTAGATGCCATTTATGACACATTTAATAGTGCATGGAATAATTACGGTTTTGCTTCAACTGAATTAGATGAAGGTGTTAATCCTCAAGGCTTAGTTTCTAAGCTTATCGCATTGAATATTGATTTGTTATTGGATGCTGAGTTCGAGTTTGAGAAGCGTGCAAAAGTTGAATACCCAGAATATATACAGGCTTTAACTGAACAAGCAAAACAATTATTAGATCACACCGATAATCGTGCTGCGATTGGAATTCATCAATTTATCCATGAATTAAAGTTAAGTTATGAAACATTGGCATTAAAGCCAGAACTTTTAAATATTGATTATGCATATGAGTTATTTGCACAAGCTCATCAAGAATTCATCCATTTATTTGACACGTTAGCTGCTGGAGAGCGCGTCATTTTATCTGCGGACGTTCAGAAAGTATTGAGTGACCTTTCTGCTTTCGTTCAGCAAGAAGTTGAACAGTTTGATGAGAATGAATCTGAGGTTGACACATTATCTGTAGCAAGCAGTACGGAGTCAGCAGCTGTCGATCTTGCGCAGATTTCACAAAGAATCCGTTCTGATCGTGCTCAAATGCATGCAGCCGATGCGAATCATGATTTTGATACTGATTTGCTGGATATCTTCTTAGAAGAAGCAGAAGAGTTGTTGGTGGGGATTGACCAAGATTTGAATACTTGGGCGAAGGATCAAACCAACACAGCTTCATTGAATAATTTAATGCGTTATTTGCATACCTTAAAAGGTGGTGCAAATATGATTCAAGCGACGCATATTGGTTTGATTTCACATGAGTTAGAGTCAATTTATGAGCGTGTGATTCGTCAACAAATTGAGGTAACACCACAACTCATTAGTATAGTTCGTTTGGTACAAGATGATATTGCTGATCGAATTCAAATTATTCGTGACAATCATATTGACTATGCTGGTCGTGAATCGATTGAAATTTTGCGTAATATTCAAGAGATAGCACAAGGTAAGTCTACAGGCGTACCTATTATAGAAATGGATGCGGCTGAAGTTGATACATTAGCAGCGCCAGTTGAAACAGCTGTGGTAGAAATTGAGACAGAGCAAGACTCTGTTGTATCAAATGTAGCGCATTTTGAAGACCCAGAAGAAAGTATTCGCTTAATTGCCGCAGAAACTTTCTTGGAAGAAGCTGAAGAAATTCTAGCGTCTACAGATGAGTTCTTAACAAAATGGTTTGAGCAACGAAGCGATCGTAGCTTACTTCTTCAATTACAACGTGCAGCCCACAGCCTTAAAGGTGGTGCGCGTATGGTTGAAAATGAACCTGTCGCAGCAATTTCGTATCAATTAGAAACCACGTTCGAGCAGTTTGCAGTCCATCATTTTAACTCGAATGCTTACGATTTATTATTACAAACGACCTTCTCATGGTTGAAACAAGCCATCTTTGAGCGTGATTATAGTAATTTCGACAGTTTAAGATTAAGTTTGGAGTCCATTGAGTTGGTGAATGTCACCGCTCAGTTACCAAATCGCGTGACTCAAGCGAATAGCTTATCTACCCCTAAAATCTTTGAATTTATTCAAGGTGATGGTACTGAACCACCAGCAATGTTGGGGGAGTGGGACTTAAGCTCTCAACAAGACAATAGTAATGAAATGATCCGTATTTCTGCCGATTTGGTGGAGAAAATGATCGATTTGTCTGGTGAAAATGCGATTAACCGTTCGCGTATTGAAATGGACTTGGGGCAACTTGGTAATACCTTAAATGAGATGGAATTGGCGATGAAGCGTTTAGCTGATCAATTACGTCGAATGGAGGGTGAGTTAGAATCACAAATTATTGCTAAACATGGTTCAGAAAATTCACGTTATGCTGATTTTGACCCATTAGAGATGGATCAATATTCATCTTTAAATCAGTTATCGAAATCTTTGGCGGAATCTGCATCTGACTTGGTCGATTTTAAAACGACCTTGGCAGAAAAAATTCGTGATACAGAAGGCTTGCTGTTGCAGCAATCACGTATTCAAGCGGAAATTCAAGAAAGCTTGATGCGTACCCGACTGGTACCATTTGATCGTCTATTGCCTCGTTTACAACGTATTGTTCGTCAGACCTCATCGACCTTAAACCGTCCGACCGAATTGATTGTGAATAATACTGAAGGTGAGTTGGACCGTACTATTCTTGAGCGTTTGGTCACACCATTTGAGCATATGCTGCGTAATGCGATTGACCATGGTATTGAGGATATTGAACAGCGTCTGCATGCTAAGAAATCAGAAGTCGGTCATATTGAACTGAATATTAGCCGTCAAGGTACAGATGTACTGGTATCGTTTAGTGATGATGGTAAGGGTATTGATGAGTCTAAAATCCAAGAAAAAGCGCTTAACTTGGGTTTAATTAAAGCGGATCAATTCCTCGATAAACAAGAAATTCTGCAATTTATTTTCCATCCTGGATTTAGTACTGCCAAAGAAGTGACCCAAATTTCTGGTCGTGGTGTTGGTTTGGATGTGGTCCAAAGTGAAATTAAAGCGTTAGGGGGACATGTTTCTGTTGACTCCAATATTGGTCAGGGGACAACGTTTACCATTCGTGTACCAACCACGGTATCTGTGAGTGATGCCTTGATGGTGAAAGCAGGCGATCAACAATTTGCAATTTCACTTGCTCAAATTGAACGTATTGTGCGAATTGCACCATCGGCATTGGAAGAGTATTTCAACAGTAAAGATGACTTCTTTAAAATTGATAATACCAGTTATAAACTGCGTTATTTATCTGAGTTTGTTTCAAACCAGCCCTTACCACGTTTAAGCAATATTGCACATTCTTTACCTGTATTGCTTATTAAGGGTAATAATGATCAAACCATTGCATTGTTGGTCGATCAATTGATTGGTTCGCGTGCACAAATTGTCGTGAAACCAATTGGTCAACAGTTCTCAAGTGTTGGTGTTGTTGCTGGAGCAACAATTTTAGGTGATGGTCAAGTTTGTTTGATTTTAGAAGGTCAAAACATTGCTCGACAAATTCAAGCCACACAACGCATTAAGGATATCTCTGATCAACGAGATTCGCCACGACACAATAATGCACGTCGCTTAATTATGATTGTCGATGATTCGGTGACAGTTCGTAAGGTGACATCACGTTTACTTGAGCGTCAAGGTTATGATGTCGTGACTGCTAAGGATGGTGTGGATGCGATTGAACAACTTGAAAATGTGAAACCTGATTTAATGTTGCTCGATATTGAAATGCCGCGTATGGATGGTTTTGAAGTCACGAATTTGGTTCGCCATCACGAAGTGCATCAAAATTTACCAATTATTATGATTACGTCAAGAACAGGTGAAAAGCATCGTGAGCGTGCCTTCAGTCTTGGGGTAACAGACTATATGGGTAAACCATTCCAAGAAGCAGAATTGCTCAGCAATGTTGAAAATTTGTTAGCAGCCGATCATGGGGCAATTAAATGAGCCAAAATAGTGTTTCAAACTCTGCTGTTGAGAAAATGACACAACAAGAGTTACATCATCTTATTACTGTATCGACTGGTTTTATTGACTCTTATATTATTGAATGTCATGGTAAAAAGTCAATGTTATTACCACAAAACATTGTCTTGTCAGCACTCGATAGCGCTACCGACGTTCCATTTGTGGAATGGCATGAGCTCAAGTTGCCTGTCTATGCTGTAAATAATCCTGAACATAAAACTGGGGTCGCTTTGGTTATTGAAGGCGATGATGTGAGTCAGCGTTTTGCATTGATGTGTAATGAGATGCCAAAAACCATTCGTTTGCGTATTTCTGAAGTTATTGATGAAGAATATGCTTTAAATGATCCAGCTGTATTTCAATATGTGCGTATGGCTGATCAAATTTTTCATATACCCAATCTAGCCCAAATTCAGTCATCTTTAGGCGTTTAATTTTATTGCGTATTGCAAATACGAGACACAAAAAAGGAACTGTTTACAGTTCCTTTTTATTTTTGGGAATTTTAGTTCGCCAATAAACCTTCTAATATTTGTTCATAAATTTCAGCAAGTGGTTCTAAGTCAGCGACATTTACATGTTCATCAATTTGATGAATGCTGGCATTTAAAACACCAAGTTCAAGCACTTGTGCACCTGTAGGGGCAATAAAGCGACCATCTGAAGTACCGCCACTGGTTGAAAGTTCTGTTTCAATTCCAGTGACATTACGAATGGCATGTTGGGCAGCTTTGACCAGTTCACCGACTGGAGTGAGGAATGGTAAGCCAGATAATGTCCATTCAATATCATAATTTACATTGTGACGATCAAGAATTTCTAAAGTACGTGCTTTAAGTTCTTCTGCGGTCGCTTCAGTGGAATAGCGGAAGTTAAACAGCGTATGCATGGTTCCTGGTACAACATTGGTTGCACCTGTACCAGATTGAATATTCGAAATTTGAAAAGACGTTGCAGGGAAATATTCATTGCCATTATCCCAAACGGTATCGCATAGTTCAGCTAAGGCTTTAGAGGCAGTATGAATGGGGTTAATGGCAAGGTGAGGATAGGCAACATGCCCCTGTTTGCCTTTAACTGTAAGCTTGGCATTGAGCGAACCACGACGACCATTTTTAACAATGTCACCCAATTGATTGGTACTTGATGGTTCACCGACCAGACACCACGTCATTTTCTCATTACGTGCTTCTAAGGCTTCAACCACTTTCACTGTACCGTTAATTGAGGGGCCTTCTTCATCAGAAGTGATCAGAAAGGCAATAGAGCCTTTATGATTTGGATGTTTTGCGACGAAACGTTCCGATGCAACCACCATAGCTGCAAGTGCAGTTTTCATATCTGCACTACCACGACCGTAAAGCTTACCATCACGAATTTCTGGTACAAATGGATCAGAATTCCAATCATCTAAGCTGCCCGTTGGAACAACATCGGTATGTCCTGCAAAACATAAAACTGGAGCCTCAGTTCCTTTACGTGCCCATAAATTATCGACATCTTCAAACCGCATTGATTCAATATTGAAACCAATCTTTTCTAAACGATCCGCCATAATATTTTGGCAACTATGATCGACTGGCGTTACAGAAGGTTGACGTAATAACTGTAAACTAAGCTCTAAAGTTTCTGAGTGGTTCATACCGGTTAAATCAATCGAAAATGTGCCGAATATAATAGGGGAATCATGTTGATAAGGTAAGGGGCGTTTTAAATATAAAAGAACCTTATCTGGAGATAAGGTTCTTTGAAATTGATCACATTACATTTTGTCTTGCGTTTTCTCAGCAGTATTAGTGACTGCATCGCCAGCTTTTGAAACATCTTTACCAAAACCTTTAAACGTATTACAACCCGTTAAAACAAAAGCCATAATGAGGGACGCAGCTAGAATTTTTTTCATCATTATCTCCAAGTATGAATCATTATTTTGATGTGGTTTTAGGTTAATTAATGCTCAGTGTAAAAAGTATGAGTTTTTGATGGTAGAAAAGTAATTAATTGTTATGCATTCGGATTCGTTGGTATTTTACAGTCATTGCGATAACGCAATTCATTTTTTCAATCTCGACACAGCCAAACTCATCTCTCATCACGTTATCTCTTAAAACATTGAGAAAGTAGCGGTGCATTTCTAAACATATAGACATTGGGTTGATTTTGTTGTTGATATAAACCATTGATCCACCAATGTGCAGTTTCACTACTCAAATCAGCTTGCGGGCAAATCCATTCTTGACGTTGTAGGCGATAAAATGTTGGGTCTTGAGCAGGAATCATATTTCCCCAACAGCCTAAGCGACGTTGTGAATTAACCCAAGTTGGAATCGGATCTTGTGAATGCTCAATAGGAAGATAAAGTTGACCTTTTAATACCACAAAGCGTTGTTCAATTTGATATTCAAGTGCATCTTTAAATTGAAATTGTTTTTGGCTAAAGTGATTTAACTTTCGCAGCAATGTGTCACTACGGTTTAAGCCGTACCAATAGGCTAAAGAAAAATCTCGTTCAGCTAAATAATATTTTAAAGCCACTTCCCAGTGTTCAATTTTATTGGTTTCTGTATTTCGTAATAGAAAGTCGAGCTCACCTAAGGTTTTAGAACCCGCAATTTTTTGAATACTATGACCCAGCAATTCATAGGGGTGGTAGCTGTGATCGAGCAACCAAAACCAGATAAACATTTCAAAACGTAGACCTAAACGGGTACTTTTTAGCTGTTGTAAAAAGACTTCTAACGCTTGAGGATGTTGATCTAAATAAAGTAGTCTGGCGTGATAATATTGAAAATGCGTTGTCCATGTTTCAGTGTTATGCAATTCAAAGGCATGCTTTAGCTCCAGTTCAGGAGGAATGGAACTTAAAGTATTTGGACTGCATACGCAAAATGCCAACTGTCTAACCAATAGATTTTTAAATTGTAGCCAAGGTTCATGAAGATCAGAAGCTTGATTTAAAGCAAACATAGAAACACCTAGCGCTAAATTAAAAAGTGCAGAATTACAACGGATCAAAGATAAAACACTTTATACTACCGCAATTGGTTGTATAAGGCAGTGCTATGAAAATGTTGTTTTGGCGGAGTTTAGTGGTGATTTTTGTCATTCTAGGCTTTATCGGAGCGCTTTTACCGGGTATGCCAACAACAGTATTTCTTATTTTAGCAGCTTGGTCAGCTTCAAAAGGTTGGCCACAAATGGATGAATGGTTGCTCAATCATCCTAAGTATGGTCAAACCTTAAGAGCATGGCGTGAAAGCGGGACTGTGCCGCGCAAAGCGAAATGGTTTGCCAGTATCATGATGTTGATCAGCGCTATGTTGATGTTATTGACCAATGCGCCTGTTTTGGTCAAAGTGTTTACAGATTTGATTATGTTAAGCGTAGCAATTTGGCTGTGGCTACGTCCTGAACCTTCGACTATACAGATCAAAGAACCACAGATTAAAGAGCCTGAGTAATACACATAATGTCATATTCTTTAGCACACGCAGATATCTGGATTGATTTGGTTGAGCAAACTTTAACTTTACCCAAGCATAATAAATTTTATCTCATTTCTTCAGGTAAAAATGGCATCGGTGAGCAAGAAAATACAGGGAAGACACCCAGAGGTTGGCACAAGATTGCACTGAAATTTGGTCAAACAGCGCCTCAAAATGCAGTATTTATTGCCAGACAAGAAACGGGTGAGGTTTATGATGAAGCCCTAGAAGCACAATTTCCTGAACGAGATTGGATTTTATCTCGTATTCTTTGGTTAAGTGGCTTAGAAGATAATTTTAATCAAGGTGAGGGATGTGACACCTTTAAACGCTATATTTATATACATGGTACGCCAGATACTGAACCGATGGGCATTCCTATGTCGCATGGCTGTATTCGTATGCGTAATCAGGATGTGATTGAATTATTTGATCTGATTGCTGAAGATGCTTTGGTTTTTATTTCAGAGCATAAATTAAATTTAGCGGACTTGGAAATAAGTACCAATAGATAAAACAATACCTGTCGCGATTAAAAACAAAAAATGTTCTATGAATGTTGATTAAGAATAAGATGATTTACAGTTTATTCAAAAGCATAAATATTTTTGAATAAAAACTGTACGATAGATCTGGGGTTTTTTAGTAAAACCCTAAATAAGTTGCAGAAATTGTTTGTTTTTATAGCGAATCATCTATTTTTTAATCACTCAAACATAAAAAACTCAAAACAGGCAGAAAAGCGTTTGACAGGCGGTATAGATTCTCTATAATGCACGACACAAACGATGAAGTCGTAAAGGGCGCTTAGCTCAGTTGGTAGAGCGTCTGCCTTACAAGCAGAATGTCGGCGGTTCGATCCCGTCAGCGCCCACCAAGTCTTTACGTTAGGTACTTAAGTGCAGCGGTAGTTCAGTTGGTTAGAATATCGGCCTGTCACGCCGAGGGTCGCGGGTTCGAGTCCCGTCCGCTGCGCCACTTTAGTTCTTAATAAATTGTTTGTACTTTAATAGCGATATTATGTAAGTGCAGCGGTAGTTCAGTTGGTTAGAATATCGGCCTGTCACGCCGAGGGTCGCGGGTTCGAGTCCCGTCCGCTGCGCCATTTACATGATAGACCTTTTAAGGGCGCTTAGCTCAGTTGGTAGAGCGTCTGCCTTACAAGCAGAATGTCGGCGGTTCGATCCCGTCAGCGCCCACCAGATTTTTTGTGATGCAGCGGTAGTTCAGTTGGTTAGAATATCGGCCTGTCACGCCGAGGGTCGCGGGTTCGAGTCCCGTCCGCTGCGCCATCTTAAAATCGAAAATGTTAGACCCTTTAAGGGCGCTTAGCTCAGTTGGTAGAGCGTCTGCCTTACAAGCAGAATGTCGGCGGTTCGATCCCGTCAGCGCCCACCATATCTTCGGATATAAAACTTAGTGATAAGTTTACAATGCAGCGGTAGTTCAGTTGGTTAGAATATCGGCCTGTCACGCCGAGGGTCGCGGGTTCGAGTCCCGTCCGCTGCGCCATTTTTCAAAGATCTTAATTTTGAAAAATGTGTGACATTAGCATAGACTAAGCATAGCGTTGGTCTTGCATCAAAAGTTCAATTCTTGGATTTTTTCTTCAGGGTGCTTAGCTCAGTTGGTAGAGCGTCTGCCTTACAAGCAGAATGTCGGCGGTTCGATCCCGTCAGCGCCCACCATATATTCTTCTTGCTCAAATTCTGTTTTTTCCATAGAATCTCAAGTCTATAGTAATTTTGAATATTGAAAAACTATGAGAAATCAATATCAACGCAAAGCTGCGTCGAAAAATCAAAATAAGGGCTATAATGCTCAAGATATTTATAAACAATTCATTGAAACGATCGTTGCTCAAGGCTCTTTGAGTGCTTTATTTGACGATGGATGGGCTTTATGTGCAACTCCAACAGGTCAGCGTGCTTTTGCAGTGTGGCAGCATAAAAGCTTAGCCAAGTTACTGATCAAAGATAACTGGCAAAATTATCAAATTCAGGAAATTTCACTCAAAGATTTTGTTGAGAAAGTGATTCCTTTTTTACGTCAAGAAAAAACCTGTATATCGATGGATTTAACTCCAGAAGGGCAAAACGTATTGGTTGCACCTGAAAAATTACTCTTAGACCTAAAAAAATATCTTTATCAAATTTATGTGCAAAAACCAGAATTATTTAAAGACACGAAACTTCCTTTACCGCGCAATATCCGTTTAAATTAATTTTAGTATTCTTGCAATATCCAACCACTGATAAAAGCAAAATATTCTCTTAGCCATGCGTTATAACGCGTCGTTAAGGGAGTTTTTGCACCAATCGTGATGATGTTTTGATAACCCAATTTTTTGGCAATGGCGGCTGCTCGCAATGTATGGAAGTCACTGGTCACAATGGCAATTGGCGCAGAGAGTGGAATGTTCTGATACTTTAAAATGGTCTTTGCATTGAATAAGTTTAATTCAGTACTGGTACTTTTATCTTCCAAATAAATGCGTTGTAGCGGAATGTTATACTGTTGATATAAATATTTGGCCATAATTTCAGCTTCAGTCTCTTTTTCAGTATAACCAATGCCACCTGTGACAATAAGAATGGCTTTTGTCTGTTGTTGTGCCAGTTCAGCGCCCTGATCTAAACGTTTCGCTAAAGTCGGAGAGGGTTGACCATTTTGGATGCCACTACCCAAAATAATAATGGCTTGTACTGTTTGTTCGGTATTTTGTTGTTGGGTGTGTTGGTGAATATAAGCGAAAAAAATAGCCAAAGTGATGAGCCAAAGTAAAAAACCACTCCAGACCCATTGATATAGAGTTTTAAATTGTACTTTTTGCGCTAAAAAGCACTGAATGGAACGATAAAAAATAGCATGAATCAGTAATATCAAACCAAGCAGCAGCGGTAATAAAGTACCTAGATGGATTTTATTTTGTAAAATTAAAAATAAACCGTCACCAAATAGAATACAGCCCAAGATCAAACTGAAGATTTTTTTTATTTTTTCAGACATAAAGGCTGTTTTAGTGTAGATGAGATATTTTGCAGTCTAACTGAAGTTCGATATTTTTCTAGTGTTGATTTAAAAAAACCGAGCATTGAGGCTCGGTTTTTGATTTGATTAATGGTTTCTTCTTGAGTTAATAGACATCACGACGGTAACGACCTTCTTGGCGAAGCTGGTCAACCGTTGCTTCACCTAGAATAGTAATCAGGGCTTGATCAACATCGCTTGCCATACCCTGAATACTACCGCAAACGTAAATCGCAGCACCATTGTTGACCCATGTTTTAAGTTTTTGTGCTTGTTCACGAAGTTTATGATGCACATACACTTTGGCTTCTTGATCACGAGAAAAAGCCAAATCAAGGCATTGTAGCATGCCTGTGGTTTGCCATGCTTCAATGGTGCTTTGATAGAAGAAGTCATGCTCACGTTGACGCTCACCAAAGATTAACCAGTTTTGTGTGTAGTTTTGACGTGTACGTGCATGCAATAAGCTCATTAAGCCCGCCAGACCTGTACCGTTACCAATACAAATAATAGGACGATTATCATCAATCAGATGGAATGACTCATTGGTGCGAATACGCAGTGCAATTTCACTCTTTAATGCTGCATGTTGAGTTAGCCATCCAGAGCCTAAACCGAGTTGACCTTGATCATCTGATTGTTGGCGAACCACCAAACGCAATACCTGCTGCGATGGAATACTGGCAATAGAATATTCACGCGAAGGTAGAGTCTGTAATTGCTCAAGCAAGTGTTCTAAATTGGCAAAAGGTTCAACTTCAGTGGTTAAATCTTTATCCCATAATGCTTGTTCAATCTTGATATTCAGTGATTCAACTGGGCTGTGCGTAGCAATGTGATATTGCTGCATAAAGTGGGCAATACGCTCAGCACTATTACCAGGTTGAACTTCAGCAATATCACCTGCTTGCCAATGTACTTCATGAGTTGGTTTGAGTTCAATATTAAATGCTGCTGCACCTAGGCTGTCAGGATTGAGTACATCACGTTGAGTTAATGTCCATGAATCGAATGTTTTTTCAATATTCATGGCTTGTAATTCAAGTTGAGTCACTTTTGCTAAAGCCGTATTCCATGCTTGGATCTGCTGATGATTGGCATTATCCACTTCAATGGCAGCAAACAATTGCTTCGCAGCATTTTGTTTTAACCAATCATCTATAGCATGGCCAAAACTACAGAAGGTTTCAGGATATTCTTGAGAACCTAAGGCTAAAACAGCATAGTTGAGATGGCTTAAATCAGCTTGTATTGGAAGTATTTTTTTCACAAAACTTGATGCTAAATCGGGTGCTTCACCCGTACCATAGGTACTGACGACAAACAGGACTTGTTCAGTATTTTTTAAATCATCCAAGCTTAGATGTTGTAAGGCTTTGACTGTTACAGGCTGACGAGCCTCTTGTAAACTGGTTGCAGTCCGCCAAGCAAGTTGTTCTGACGTACCTGTTTGTGTTGCATAAGCAATGAGCCAAGGTTTTGCATTGGGATCGATCGTGACTGCAGTGGCAGCAAGGCGAGCTTGTCGAGTTAGTTTCTTTTGTTTACGACGTTTGAGATAAAGCATCCAACCTGTGACAAAGAACAATGGCATGACCAGCGCAGCAAGCATGGCGAAAAATTGGTACACAGGACCAAAGAAACTACCACGGTGAACAGGTAACATGCTGCCCATGATTTTTTCATTTAGTTTTTGATCTTCATAGAGATCCATTTTTTCAATGCTTGAAGTTTGATAATCAAATGTAGCTTTGTTACGTGCACGTTCATGTTGCGGAATGGCATCAACAAAACTTAATTCAATTTTGCCATCAGGTTTTTTCGGTAAATTGACTGTCAGGGTAGAATAGTCACGACCGACTTGTGCATTGAAGCCTGTCCAAGTTTGGGTTAAAGCGAGATTAATTTGCGTTGGTGAAAATGCTTTTTTCGCATCTTGATGCTTTGAATCAGCTTCACCATGAGTTACTTCATTTTTATTGCGCTGTTGACCTGCATTTTGACGGTTGCCTTTGTCTTTTTGTACTTCTGCTTGAGGAGGCTCCACTCCCAATACTTTAAACATGCCATTACGCCACCAGTCATAAGACCAATACAAGCCTGTACAAGCGAGTATTAAATAGAAAATCACCACCCAAGTGCCGACTACTGCATGTAAATCCCAAAGAAAATTACGACCTTTGAGCTTAGGTTTAATCATGAACCATTGTTTTAAAGAGTGTTTTTTAGGCCAGCGTAGATATAGACCACTTAAAACAAAGAGAATAAGGATAAGGGTAGATGCACCAGTAATCTGCTTTCCAACAGGACCTACAGTCAAATTTCGGTGCAATTGTTGGGCAAATTGGAAGAACTCACGACCTTTAATTTCGGGTAAAACTTCGGCAGTGTAGGGGTTGATCATCATGTTATGACCTTTACGCGCACCTTCTTTGACAATATTCACACTCGAAGAGGTCGTAGGATCTTTGGCAATGGTAATACTGTTAATTTTGATTTTTGGGTCAGTATTATGGAAATGCTGATACAGCTCTGCCGGTGTTAATTTTTCACGATTTTCAGCTTGTACGGTATAACTATCTGGATTCAGCCATTTTTGAATCGGTTGTTCATATGAATAAATGGCACCTGTGACGCCCATAATAGAGAGAATCAATCCAGCGGTAATTCCGAGGAACCAGTGGATCTGAAAAAAGATTTTTTTTAACATAGCTGAAAAACGATGTGAGCGGTGAATAGTATTAACGCGAATTATAACTGAACTTTGAGTAGATGTTATGAATTTTGAAATTAATATACATTCTCATTCTCATTTATGTTTGTTGCATTAAAAAACCCCCAATGTTTTGGAGGTCTTTTATTCAAAAAATGTGCATTACGGTATGTATTAAACTTGTTTGGCTGCACCAACAGTTTCAGTTAAATGCTTACGAATGGTATTAAATGAAAAGTTTCTTGAATCCATGCGTTTTGGCAGAATATAAGCACCTTGTTGACCTTTCACTTTGAAGTTAATCAACAAAAAGTCTGGGGTGTTATACCATTCATAAATATCTTTCCAGTCAATAGCGCCCATACCTTCTTGAGCCCCCATCTTTTGGCGCATAATTAGACCGTGTGGTTGTACGCCTAAACGAATCCCTTTGATTTCCTGAACTGGAAATTCATTCATTTTACGTTTAACGTACCATTCCAAACCGAATTTACGAACCAATAGGTAAGCAACAATACCGACCAATGCGACCCAACAAAAAATAGTCGAATAGTTTTTTAATAAGATAATACCGACAATAGATAACGCAGCAACGACAGCCATGATAATCCATGATTTAGTGCTGATTTTGTTGGTACTACGCCAAATAGTAAGTTGAGCTTGACGTTGTTCAGCCTCTGAAATTTCATAGTTCACAGGTTGAAGGGTATAAGCGTATAAATTTTTCGTGGTCATAATGAAAATAACAAATTTAGAACTGTAAAAAGTTTAGCATTATTTATAGCGATTCAGTGAGTATATTGTTCCAAAATTATCCTACTTTATAATGAGGCTAATTCGGTGGCGTTATCATCACGGTCATGACTCAAGCTTTGCTTCAAACGGCTAAGTTGATTCAGGATGCTTAACATTAAAGATAATTGTTGTAACACAATCAGGGCTTTCTGATCATCATTGCTATTTGCGGTTAAGCGTTGACGTATTGTATCCAACATATTTTGCGCATTGAGGTTAGCTACTTCATCTTTTAATAAAGATCCTTGGATATTTTCTAAAGCGAGATCTAAAAGCGTTAACACTTCTGGATCTTCTATCTTTTCACGATGTGCACCTAAAGCTGCAATATAGCTTAATAGGGTATGATTCAAACATAAAAATTCAAAAGCTAAGCTTTTTTGAGTTGGATCAAAATCAGGTTCTGTGGCTAAGGTTGAAATGAGTGATGCGACTTCGGCATCATTATTATGTGCAGCACGACGTACCACACGATATTTTAAACCATTATTACGCCCATGTTTATATTGTTCAGTCACTTCTGCTAAATAGTCACATTGTGCAGTGAGGGAGCGATTAATGGTGCGTGACAGACGACGGAATTTCCAGTCGGGAAAAATAAAACTGACTCCAAACCATGCCAATGCACAACCAATTAATGTATCTATCATACGAGGTAATGCTGCTGCAAAACCTACACCATCGAGGTTAAAGTTAATCAGTGCAAGGATAGTAATAAAAGCAGTGGCTTGAGCATATTGTTTACTGCGTAATTCAAAAAAAAGCACACCACTTAAAATGAGCAGTAGTAATTGCCCCTCAATGGAAGGGATAAAGTACAAAATGGCATAACCTAAAAGAATACCCACCAAAGTACCGACAATGCGTAAACGTAAACGACGTTTAGTGGCATTAAAGTTGGGTTGGCTGACAAAAAGTGCGGTCAGCAAAATCCAATAACCATATTCAATATTGCTCACTTGGACAAAAACATAACCAATTAGTAAGACAATAGAGACCCGTATCGCGTGGCGAAACAGTATCGATTCTGGGGTTAAATGCTGTTTGATTCGGATAACAATATCATCCCAGCCTTTTAAGTCATCATCTTTGAGTTGGTTTTCAATATGTTTGCTTTTATCAAATTTAATATGACGTTCAGTTTCTACATTACGCAGTTGAGCATCAATCGCCTTTAAATTTTGATAGAGCGAAAATAGCGCATTGACCCAGACTTGATCATATTGTTGTTCTGTACGTAACTTTTCTAAAGACAGCTTTAAATTGGCAAAAGCATGTTTAAAGCGTTTGTTGTGTTGATAGGTTTCACGATGCAAAATACTGTGGCTTAAATCTTTACAGGCTTTGGCCTGAATAAATAAAATTCGTTGGAAGCGAAATAAAATATCACTGTGTTCAAAAATCTTGACCAGTTTCTGGTAATCAATATGCGCTGAATCGGCACGCTCGTGAATATCTTGGGCAACAAAATAATATTGTAAGCTACGACGGGTATCTTTTTGTCCGCGGTCACCTTTCAAACGGGTCAGTAGTGCGGTTTTCATTTCATTAAAAATGCCAACTAATTTGCCATTTTCTAAGGACAGTTCAATCATACTTTGTTGATAGCTGCTGGGTGTCATATCCACATCAAACAGGTTCGATTTTGCAAAGAGAAAATCACCTAAGGATGAATAACACTGCGATAACTTGTCTTGGACTTGGCGAACGGGGAACAATAAAAAACTAATGGTTGAAATTAGACCATACCATGCTGCGCCAGCCACCAAAAGTAGGGGTTGAGTATACCAATGATCAAATAATCCAACACCTAACATCGAATATACGGAAATGACTAAGCAGCCATAGGAAATGGTGGCATAACGACGACCCAGTGAGCCGAGTAAGATCCAGCCAACACAGGAAATAATCAAGCCTAAAGCAAATAAAATCGGGTAAGGAAATAAGAAATAAACAGATGCAGCAGTAATAAAAAAGCCAATATAGGTATAAATCAGGTTCATGATACGGACCGAAAAACGGTCATCAATATCACTTAAACCAGCAGCAACGACCCCAAGGGTGAGCGGAATGGTTGCAAGTTGGTATCCCATAAAATAAGGAACAAAGGCGGTGCCTGAAAACGCAATGACCATGCGCAGGTTATACATAAAGGTGGTGTTATAGGTCGCTTGTTTAATACGTGTGAGCCAAGATTTCAAATTATGTCCTTACCACAAAGTGATCTATGCATCATGAAGTTAAATTATGTGATTTTTCACTCTCAATTCTTAGAAATAATACTATGGCGTAATATGCTTGTCTGCATGGTTACGCATAGAAGTTGAAATAAGTCTTATGCTGTTTGATTTTGCTCATCACTTAAGGTCTGTTTTAATGTGTTGAATTGTTGCAAAATACTAAACATCAGCGAAATTTGTTGAACAATAATAAGTAATTTAGATGAGTTTTCTTCAGATTGAGCTAAGCGTTGCTGAACTGTTTTCAATACATTGAGTGCTGTTTCATCTGGTGTTTCATCGCGTAATAATACGGCTTGAATATCTTCAAATGTACGATCAAGTAGATTAAGAATTTCAGCGTCTTCTATCTGTTCCCGATGTGCACCTAAAGCTGCAATATAACTTAAGAAAGTATGATTCAAACATAAAAATTCAAATGCTAAAGCTTTATGTGTTGGATCATAATTCGGTTCAGTTTCTAATGTTGAAATAAGTGAAGCAATTTCAGCATCGGTATTATTCGCAGCGCGGCGCACTAAGCGATAATTTAAGCTGTTGTTACGTCCTTCTCGGTATTGCTTAATTACTTCAGAAAGATATTCACATTGAGATTGTAATGACCGTTGAATACTCCGAGGTAGGTTACGAAATTTCCAATCAGGGAAAATAAAAGTTACCCCCAACCATGCTAAAACACAGCCTACAATCGTATCAAATAAACGTGGCAGTGCTGCTTCATAACCAACACCATCGAAATTAAAATTAATGAGCGCTAAAATTGTAATGAAAGCAGTCGCTTGAGCATATTGTTTGCTACGTATAACCAGAAACAAAGCGCCACTGACGGTTAAAATTAATAATTGACCGACCAGAGATGGAATAAAATACAGGATGGCATAACCGACAATAACGCCAATAAATGTTCCTAATATACGTAAATGTAAACGTCTTTTCGTGGCATTGAAATTAGGTAAACATACAAATACCGAAGTGAGTAATACCCAAAAACCTGAAGGTATATCGGTAATTTCAACTAAGATATAACCGACAAAAAGTACGGTCGATAAGCGTATCGCATGTCGGAACAGTATGGACTCAGGGGTTAAATTTTGTTTTACACGGATGACAATATCCGACCAACCTTTTAGATCATCATCATTGAGTTGATGATCTATATGTTTGTCTTTTTCATGCTTAATATGTTGTTCAGTTTCTATATTATTGAGTTGAGCATCAATGGCTTTTAGATTTTGAAACAGAGACCATAACGCATTGATCCAGACTAGGTCGTACAGTTGAGTATTGCGTAATTTTTCAAGTGAAATTCGCAAGTTTTGAAAGCTTTGTTCAAAATCAGAGCTATGATGATAGTAAGTCCCATGAAGAATACTATCACTTAAGTCTTTACAGGCTTTACCTTGTAAAGAAAAAATCCGTTGGAAACGAAACATAATATCGCTATGTTCAAAAATTTTGGCAAGTTTTAGATAATCAAAATGTGAGGAATCTGCACGTTCATGGATATCTTGTGCGACAAAATAATATTGTAGACTACGACGAGTATCGTGGCGCCCACGATCTCCCTTTAAACGGGTTAACAGTGTGGTGCGCATTTCATTAAACATGCCAATCAAATTGCTATTTTCCAATGACAAGCTAACCATACTGCGTTGATAACTGGGAGATGTCATATCCACATCAAATAGATTCGATTTTGCAAAGAGAAAATCACCTAAGGATGAGTAACAGTGTGATAGTTGGTCTTGAACTTGACGAATCGGAAAGAGTAAAAAGCTGATCGTTGAAATTAACCCATACCAAGCTGCGCCACATACCAATAAAGTCGGTTGCACATACCATGGTTCAAATAGATCTACACCTAACATCGCGTATACAGTTACGACCAAGCAGCCATATGAAATGGATGCATAGCGTCTTCCTAGTGAGCCCAGTAAAATCCAACCAATACACGCAACGATTAATCCGCTAGCAAATACAATAGGATAAGGTGATAACAATTGAACAGCAGTCGCGGTAATGAAAAAACCAACATAGGTATAGATCATATTCATAATTCTGACTGAAAAACGGTCGTCAATATCACCTAAGCCAGCAGCGACCACAGCCAATGAAAGCGGAATAGTTAAGATTTGATTACCTAAAAAATAGGGTACAAATGCTGTACCTCCAAAGATAATAATCATCCGAATCGTATACAAAAACGTGGTGTTGTAGGTCGCTTTGCGTAATTCAGCTAGCCAACGATTCAAGGGGGAGATCCTTATCAATATATGAGATTAATGATAATAAAAATAATCATATTAATGTAAAAAAATCACCTTAATATCGTATAAAAAATATGAAGTTGATTGTAGACTAATTAGAATTACATGTATTTTACGTCGAAACAGCATTATGTTTGAAAAAAACCAAGGACAACAATATTCGACAAATTGGATTTTGTTATTGGCGTTACTGACATCATTAGGCCCACTTTCTATAGATATGTACTTACCCGCGTTGCCTCAAATGGCACAGGATTTTGGCGTAAGTACACAAATGGTTGCCAATACCTTACCTGCATATTTTTTAGGTTTAGCATTGGGGCAATTGGTTTATGGTCCGCTGAGCGACCGAATTGGACGTAAAGCACCACTGTATTTTGGGTTAATCCTTTATATTGTGGCTAGCCTATTATGTGTTTTTGCAACGAATGAGTGGAGTTTAATTGCAGCACGTATTTTACAAGCGGTTGGTGGCTGCGTTGGGGTGGTGATTGCTCGCGCTGCAATTCGTGATCGTTTAGATATGCAGGCTTCTGCTCAAGCTTTTGCAAGTATGATGATTGTGATGGGGATTGCACCGATTCTTGCACCTACTCTTGGTGCAATCGTACTTAAGTTTTTTTCTTGGCATGCCGTTTTTGTCTTTTTGACCTTAATGGGTGTGATCTGTTTATTGTGTGTACATTTTTTCTTTAAAGAAAGTTTAGCGCCTGAACGCCGTTTAAAGTTAAATATCAATCAAATTTTAAATTTATACGCAGTTATTTTTAAAGATCATAGTTTTAGATGGCCCATGCTTGCAGGCTGTTTCTCTGGTGGTATTTTGTTTTGCTATATCAGCTCATCAGCTTCAGTACTCATGGATGACTATGGCTTAAATCAACAACAATTCGCTTATGCTTTTGGTCTAAATGCTTTTGGCATCATGTTGTTATCGACACTTAATAAGAAACTTGCATATAAGTTTTCAGTACTGAGTCGTTTGAAAATGGGCGGTATGCTACAGCTTGTTGGTGCATCCGTCTTATTCATTACGGGTTTGTTTAGTCATAGTCCACTGTGGATTATCTTTATCGGCATGTTTTTGGCTGTTTCTGGCATAGGTTTTACTGGTCCGAATGCCATGGCTTTAGCAATGTCTGAGCAAGGTGCACGAGCAGGAACAGCCAGCGCTATTATGGGCAGTATGCAGTTTGCTTGCGGTTTACTCGGTGGGGTGATTTTAAATTTCCTTGCTTGGAATGCACTTTTGAATATGGGTATTCTGATGCTGATTTTTGTGGTGATTACACTGGTTGCGATTACGAAATTAAAACCACCTGTACAGCATCAAAGCACTCATCGCTAATATGTGAATAAATTTAAAAGAGACTTGCACAGAGGTAATGCTAGTCGGTTAAAAACTGGACTATTTTTTTATTTTAAATTCATGATGTTATTCGATACGCGGAAACGTCATCCGCAACTTGAGCAATAAATAAAGCACGGCTTTATTTTGCAGCGCAAGATGCCTTTCTTGCGAACTCAAAATATATTTTGAGGCTTTTCATTTGGGCTTATCCAAAGTAACAGATGAGCTCCCAGTATTTTATTTAAAAAAGCAAGACTCCGCCGTGAATGAATAAAAAAGAGACCTTCATGATAGGTCTCTTTTTTAGCTGAAATGAATTGAGTTATTGATCTAAGAAAACAGTAAATTCTTCAACTGCAATACGCGGGGTAATAAAAGTATTCACGATATCATCTGCATCGGCATAGCCTAAAGCAATGGTACACACCAATTCTTCATCCTCTGGTGCACCCAGTACATCCAGTACGATAGGATGAAAATGATTCCAAGCTGCTTGAGGACAGGTATCGAGACCACGTGCTTTTGCTGCGATCATGACATTTTGAATCATCATGGCAATATCCATTTTAGAACCAATGCCCATGGCTTTATTGACGGTAAAATACAAAGCAACGGGTGCATCGAATAATTGGTAATTGCGCAGTTGTTGACGCGCCATTTTTTCTTTTTCACCTTTTTGGATATTTAATAAACCATATAAACCCCAGCCATTTTCACGGCGACGATCAATGAATGGTGCAATCCAATTTTCTGGGTAATAAGCAAAGGTTTCTTGATATTGGTTTGCAAGTTCAGGCTGTGTAAACAGTTCGATTTGTGCTTTACAGACGCGATCCACCATTTCATCACGCTTTTTCCCAGTTACCACATAGACCTTCCAAGGTTGGGTGTTGGTTCCTGATGGCGCTCGGCTAGCTACGGCTAAAATATCTTTGATGATTTGAGCATCAACCGTTTGATTTAAAAAAGCGCGGACGGAATGGCGTGAGGTAATGGCATCATCTACATGGTGAACTTGTTGCAAATTCATGAAAATTCCTTTTTAAATGCCTTTTTTTAGTTGAACTGTACTATATACATTAGTCGAATATTTGTACGTAATACTTTATGTGAATAATAGCTAAGTTTAAGAATGTATTCATTATTTTGAAATAAGTATCTAAAAATAAGATAGTTTTTAAATTGTTGCTTGAGAAAATTGATTTTAATAAAGGATAGAACTTGATAGATTGATGCTTACATACGGTTTACATATATTGCACTGTATATAATATTTTAAATTTTTTCACAGTATTAATAGCAGAAAATGCAATGATTTTTGAAGTTTTTGACAAGGATGGATATTTGTTTTTCATTAATTTGTTGAGTCTTTAGGGGTCATTAATGCACGGACGCGAGATAGTTAAATTGGAGATTAGAATGAGTCGCTTACTCAACGGTAAATTTATGGCTAAAAGCCTAGTATTGGCAGTGACAGCTGTAATGGTAGGTACAGCGCATGCTGGTAAAGCTGAGCAAGAACAAATTCAACAATTACGTAATGAAGTTGAAGCATTAAAATCTTTAATTCAACAACAACATCAAGTTCAACAACAGCAGCAAACTCAAATTGAGCAAGTAAAAGCTCAGCCTGTACAACTTGCAGCACCTGTAGCTAAACCTGAATTGCCGTTAACAGGATTTAAAACTAAAGCTGGCGCAAGTGTAAACTTATATGGTTTTGTTCGTGGTGATGCGAACTATATTATTGAAGGTGCGGATAACGACTTTAACGCTGTTCACACAAGTGACGGAAAAACTTCAGATAAATTACGCGCTACCGGAAAAACGACACGTTTAGGTCTAGATTTCAGTACACCTGTTGAAAGTGGAAAAGTCGGTGGTAAGGTTGAAGTCGACTTTGCTGGAACCAATGATGCACTTCGTATTCGTCATGCTTATTTAACTTATAACGATTGGTTATTTGGTCAAACAACGTCGAACTTCTTGTCGAATCATGCGCCTGAAATGATTGATTTTGGTACGAACGTGGGCGGTGGTACAGCACGTGTTCCTCAAGTTCGTTATGGTCTGAAACTTGCGCCTGCAACTCAATTATTTATTTCAGCTGAAGAAGGCGATAGCTCAGGTACAGGAATCAAATATAGTTTACCGAATTTGACTGCAAAATTAACCCAAGGCTTTGCTGAAGGTAAAGGTTCTGTTTCTGCACGTGCATTGGTTGAAAATTATAAATCGACTGCTGCTGATGATAATGAAACTGGCTGGGGTATTGCAGCAGGTGTGAACTATCAAGTATCTGCACCATTAAAAATCTCTGCTGATGCCTCTCATGTCGTGGGTAATAGCAACTATTTATACGGCAGTAATTCCGCGTATGTTGTGAATACAACGAATAACAGTATTGAACAAAATGAATTTAATGCGGTTCAAGTGGGTGCGACCTATAAGTTTTCGCCTAAATTACGTTCTACTTTAGCATATGGTGCAAGTTTTGCTGCCGATGATACTGATTATGCAATGCTCAATACCACGGCTAATGAAAAAGTTCAACAAGCATGGATTAACTTTATCTATACACCAGTTGCGCCAATTGACTTAGGTGTTGAATATATCAATGGTAAGCGTGATACATTTGCTGGAGCGTCATATAAAGACAACCGTGTAGGTTTAATGGCTAAATATAGCTTCTAATTTAAAAAGTTTAGACAGAGTGAAAGAGGCGATTTATTCGCCTCTTTTTAATGTGTAGTACAAATATCTCAATATTTTTTATGAAAAAATATAGAATTTTGAAAATAGTATAAAAAAATATAATTTACAGTAAAAGATAAAATTGTAAAAAACTAAAGACATTAATAGCTAAATCTGCATAATGTATGCTCTTTTTGAACATTGCTTACAGTAATACCTTTATTATTTTGAGTGATGTATGTTTATTTTCGCATACCCAGCGTAAATAAACATGACCAGGACTAGAAGCTTTAAATGAGATAATCTCTCATGAGTCGGTCGGTTAGTTGGCGTCAAATGAAATGATTCTTTCATTTGAAAGCTGGAACATAGTAACTCGTATTGTCTCTTTTAATGATTTTTCACCATGATGGTAGAAATCATCTCCCTGTCCCGTGGTTTCATCAAAAATGAATTTTTGTTCTTATTCCTTTTTGTTGTACAGCTTTCATTACGGTTTGGTATTTACCAAATGATTCTTGAAGTTTCATTTCTTTCAAGTGTTAATTAAGGCTATAGAACAAAAAGAATCCAACTATTTTATGGACAATAATGATGGAATTTACTTTTAATGCCTTTTATACGCTCATTGCAGCGGTAATCGTCCTTTTATTAGGACGTTTTCTTGTCAATAAAATTGATTTTTTAAAGCGCTATAATATCCCTGAACCCGTTGCTGGTGGTTTGGTTGCAGCTATTGCGTTATTGTTAATTCACAGTGTATGGGGTTTGAGTATCTCGACAAGTCGTGAGTTACAAACCAGCTTTATGCTTATTTTCTTTGCCTCTATTGGTTTAAGTGCCAACTTTGCCAAGTTAAAAGAAGGTGGGCTTGGACTGGTTGTTTTCTTAGTTTGTGTTGCTTCATTTATTATCGTACAAAATTTTGTTGGTATTGGTTTAGCAACTTTATTAGGTATTGATCCTTTAATTGGTCTAATTGCTGGTTCAATTACGCTAACGGGTGGTCATGGTACAGCTGGTGCTTGGGGTGAGATTTTAGAAGTACAGCATGGTATTCAGGGCGCATTAGCCTTGGGTATGGCAAGCGCAACTTTCGGTTTAATTATTGGCGGTATCATTGGTGGGCCTTTAGCCAAAATGTTGATTAATCGTCATCAGTTGGCTATTTCTCGTACCAATAAACAAATTGAAGATCGTGACTCAACGCTTAATGCTGATACAGATTCGGATGAGTTTACACAATTTGAATATCCGCATCAGGTTCGTTTAATTACGGCTGATAATGCGATTACCACATTGGGTATGTTCGCTGCATGTTTAGCATTTGCTGAGTTAATGACTGGATTTAGTAAAGGTACATGGTTTGAGCTACCAACTTTTGTGTGGACTTTGGCAGGTGGTGTAATTCTACGAAATGTCCTTGAAGGGGTATTTAAAGTTGGAATTTTTGACCGTGCAATTGACGTATTTGGTAATGCATCGTTATCACTTTATTTGGCAATGGCTTTACTTTCATTAAAATTATGGCAATTGGCTGATTTAGCTGGTCCATTGGTGATTATTTTAGGTGCACAAACACTGACGATGGCACTTTATGCGGCATTTGTGACTTTCCGTGTGATGGGCAAAGATTATGATGCTGCTGTACTTTCAGCAGGACATTGTGGCTTTGGTATGGGTGCAACACCGACGGCTGTAGCCAATATGCAGGCTATTACCAACATGTATGGTCCATCGCATAAAGCTTTCTTGATCGTTCCATTATGTGGTGCATTCTTTGTAGATTTAATTAATGCGACAGTCATTCAGCTTATTCTTAAGTTTTTTGCATAAGTTTTGATACTGCTATGAAAAGCCTGTTCTCAGGCTTTTTTTATGCCTATTTTTCTAATCTAAAAAGTTAGGAAAGTAGTATGATAATAAAGAGGTGAAATGGGCAAATTCATTCGGGTTGGTCTTATACAGACTAATCTTTTTGGATTACAGTTTAACGAAATACTACAGTGTGAAAAATGGATCGTTTCTACACTATACAACTTTTAAAAGCTAAGCTTATTTATCATTAGGTGATTCATGATCAAGATCAAATCTGGTTTTATGGCTTTCGCAGTATTAAGTGTTGTGGGCTGCCAGACTATGCCGCAGTCCAAGATTACTGTGGGCTCTACAGGCTTATCTGAATCGCCGAGTGTTGACGCTCAAGTCCGTGCAGATCGGATAAATTTCAAAAAATTAAAACAACAACAAAATCGTCCCATCATTGCCTTGGTACTTGGCAGTGGTGGTGCGCGTGGTTATGCACATATAGGTGTGATTAAAGTTTTGGAACAACAAGGTATTCGTCCTGACTTTATTGTGGGTACGAGTGCTGGAAGTATTGTCGGTTCAATTTATGCAAGTGGTAAAACAGCTGATGAATTACGTGACATTGCGCTGAATATGAAAGCTAATGATGTGCGTGATATTAAACTGGATATGAAAGGCTTTTTTGATGGCAAAAAAGTTGAAGATTATGTCAATCAACAAGTGAATAATACGCCTTTAGAGTTACTTAAAACGCCAATGTATGTGGTGGCGACAGGATTAAAAGAAGGCAAAAAAGTGGTATTTAATTATGGTAACACTGGGCAAGCCGTACGTGCATCAGTGTCTATACCCAGTATGTTTGTTCCCACTAAAATTGGTAAAGATGAATATGTCGATGGAGGCTTAGTCAGTCCTGTACCTGTCGCTGTTGCCCGTGATTTAGGCGCAGATATTATTATTGCAGTTGATATTTTAGCTCAACCAATGCATACCGAAACCAGTAATGTTTGGGGAATGTTCAATCAAAATATTAATATTATGCAGAATCATTTAGCCAAAGAAGAGCTTAAACATGCAGATATCGTGATTCAGCCTGATTTAAGAGAGAAGGGGCATATTTTTGATGTTAAAGGTCGTGAAATGACCATACAAGCTGGCATTGATGCAGCACAAAATCGATTACAGCAAATTTCAGCGGTATTTAATCAAAAACAAAATCCACAACAGCAGCTTCAGAAATTTAGTGTATATGATTAATTCAGCCTGATCATTGTCATTGTAATGATGAAGGTAGAGTTAGTAAGTGTAAAATGAGTTTTTGAGTTGAGCTTTATTATTCCAATGATTCCAAATACTACAGATGGTATATAGATTGAAATACAGTTAGATGAATAGACTCTCATTATTTAGTTTTATTCTAATAATTCGATATATTATAAAGTGTATGTAAATCAAATTTCATTCATGTTTAATCCGTAAAATACTGAATGTAATAATGATTCACTGAGAATTTTTTTAATTCATCGGTGGCTATTTTTTGTAATAACTTTTTTTGAGTATTTATTCTATAAATTGGAAATATATAAAAAACACATAATATACAATTGTTTATAATAAATAGGTATATGTTATTTGGAATGATGCTTTTTTAACTATAAATAATAATGATGGTTTTATTGTCAATTACGACGTTCAATTTCTTTGAAAAACGATATAATAATAGTTACATATACTATTGTCTGTTAAAGAGTCTAGAGAACGCGATGTCCCCATTAGATCAAATTGCTCCAGCATTAGATGACCAGGCTGAATTAACCATGTCAGTATTAATGACCCCTGATATGGCGAACTTTTCAGGTAATGTTCATGGTGGAACAATTTTAAAATTGTTGGATCAAGTTGCCTATGCATGTGCTAGCCGTTATTCAGGCAGCTATGTAGTGACTTTGTCAGTCGATAAAGTAAATTTTAAAGAACCGATTCATGTTGGTGAGTTAGTTACTTTTCTTGCTAGCGTAAACCATGTGGGTCGTACTTCAATGGAAATCGGGATTCGTGTAGAAGCACAGAACATTCAAAAACGTACGATGCGCCATACCAATAGTTGCTATTTCACCATGGTTGCTGTCGATGAAAATGGTAAGCCACAACAAATTCCTGCATTAAATTTAGACAATGACTGGAAACGTTGCCGTTTTGAAGCTGCTGAACATCGTAAAGTAGCACGTCTACAAGAAAGCCATCATCCATCATGTAGTATTTATAAAAAAACTTCATAATGCTAAGCATTATAGATTGAATAAATAGACTGCTTTTAAGCGGTCTTTTTTTTGATTCAAAAAATGAGATTTACGCTATACAGGCACAATAAATCAGCATAATATAAAACGATACGTATCGTTTCTATTTGGTAGCATAATGACTGAAGCGGAAAAAACTTCACGGCGTAAGCAATGTATTTTAAATGCAGTTTCTGAGGCATTAGCAGAACATGATTACAGCCATTTAACTGTAGAAGATATTGCTGCACGTGCAGGGGTGGGTAAATCCACGATCTATCGTTGGTGGAAGCATAAGTCCGATTTAGTCTTAGATGCATTTAAAGAACAAACTGCACCTGTATTTGAATTAGATTTTCAACAAAGTTTGGCATTTAATTTTAATCAGCAACTCTTAAAGTTATCTCAAGCATTAAACCATCCTGTGGGGCGAGCCTTATTGGTGGTGATGGCGGAACATCGTGAAGCTGCGGGTGAATTCTTTAAACAGTATTTATTACCACGCCGTGAGCAAATGCGTAAGTTGATTCAAATCGCCATTCAGCGTCATGAAATTATTGCTGAATATCCTTTTGAACTCATGCTGGATACGCTTTATGGTCCAATCCATTATCAAATTATTTTCTTCAATCGAATACCAGATCAAACCTACATTGAACATCTGGTCAGTTTAGTCATGCAACCCATTCTTGTTCAAAACTCGCCATAGCTATGCAGTAAGTTGGTCATTATGATTACGACAGCCACTGAGCGTTTATGGAATCGCTCTTTTATATTGTGTCTTTTTAATAATTTGTTTTTATTTACTTATTATTATGCGCTACTGACCATATTACCGATTTATATCATGAAAAATTTAGGTGGAACGGTAAAAGAAGCGGGTTTGGCATTGACCTTATTTTTGGTATCTTCAATTGCAGTCCGCCCATTTTCTGGACTAATTGTTGAAAAATTAGGAAAAAAAATAGCGTTTCGTGGTTCTGGGTTTTTATTTGTACTTTTTGCTTTCAGCTATCTATTTGCCGATAGTCTATGGGCTTTATTGGTGGTTCGTTTTATTCATGGTATTTGGTTTAGTGTTTTGACGACAGTCACAGTGCCTATTGCCAATGATTTTATTCCTGATCATCGTAAAGGTGAAGGTATGGGATATTTCGTGATGTCGACCAACCTTGCAGTGGTGTTTGGTCCATTGCTGGCATTAATGGTTATTCAATTCACTGATTTTAAAAATCTATTTTTAATTTTAGCCAGTGTGGTTTGTCTGGGCTTTGTGTTTTGTCTTATGCTTCCTATAGCAGAAAATCAGATTGATTCAAGCGATGATGACAAAAGAGTAGGAAAGCGTCTAGGTTTGCATGACATTATTGAAATGCGTGCAGTACCTATTGGTTTTGTTGCTTTGCTCACTGCATTTGCTTACTCCAGTATTATGAGTTTTATTACTGCATATAGTGAAGCTGAAAATTTACTTGCCTATACCAGTCTATTTTTTATTGTCTTTGCTATTTCGATGATTATTGTACGTCCTTGGGTGGGTAAAATTTACGATCGTAAAGGTGCAAGTGCAGTTATTTATCCGTCCTTTATTTTCTTTGCGATGGGTTTAGTAGTGGTCAGTTTTATTGCTAATCAATGGATACTTTGGCTCTCTGCTATATTTATTGGCATTGGTTATGGTTCATTATTTCCCTGTTTTCAAACAGTGGCTATTCAGTCGGTGCCTAAACAGCGCATGGGACATGCAATTTCGACCTTCTTCACCTTATTTGATTTAGGCATGGCGATGGGGTCGGTGATCCTTGGTTTGATCATTGCCTACTATGGTTATCAAACGACTTATCTATTCTGTGCTGTTATTACTGTGGCAACGTTATTTGTCTATAAATACACAGTTTCAGCAACACTTAAACAACTCAAATAAAGAGGTAAAACCGTGGAATTACGTCATTTACGCTATTTTGTTGCAGTGGCAGAAGAGCTGAATTTTACTAAAGCGGCACAACGTATGTGCACGGTACAACCTTCCTTAAGCCAGCAAATTAAAGACCTTGAACAAGAAGTGGGTGTGCAATTGCTGATTCGATCGAATCGCAAAGTCGAACTGACCGAAGAAGGTAAAGCATTTTTAAAAGAAGCATTGCTAAGTTTAGAGCATGCTGAAAAAGCCATTCAAGATGCACGGAAAATTGCCAATTTAAACAAAGACCAACTCAATATTGGTTTTGTTCCCGTGGCTGAAATGAAAATTTTCCCTTATATCATGCCGAATATTCGGGCACATTTTCCTGAAATTAAAATTAATTTTCATAGTTTGACGGATGCAAATCAATTTAAAGCATTAAAAAAAGGCGATATTGATATCGCTTTTACGCGCTATGTTGATGAGTCAAGTGAACTTGAGCATGTACAAATTTTTAGTGAGCCTTTGGCTTTAATTGTTCCTAAAGATTCCGCCATTGCCGCACAGCGTCATGTGAGTATTAAGAGCTTTAATCATCAGGATTTTATTATTAGTGATGAAGTTGCATCACCACAACTGTATAAAATTATTACAGATTTCTTTAAGCAGTCCAAACTGAATGTAAATGTGGTGCAACAATCGACCAATATTCTATTGAATGTAAACTTAGTGGGGATGGGCGTGGGGTGGAGCTTGGTGCCCGCCTATGTGATTCCATTATTAGGTGACAAAATTGTGGTGAAAAATACCATTGAGCCGTTACCGATGATTGACCTGCATGCAAGTTATCGTAAAGGTCAAAAAAATGAAGTCATTGAACTGATTTTAAAAATATTAAAAGAGCAGTTTTATATGGGCTTCTTTTAAAAATCGAAGCATTAAAATCCTAAATGTTGCGCGATGCTTTAAAAAATTAAAGGCATCATTGCACACATCACATAACAATAATGTACAAACTATTTTACCTCTCTATACTTAAAATCTAAAACAACAATATAGGCCTGACAAGAATGATGAAGCTTTATAACAATGCACAATCACGTGGCATGACTCTTTTCCCTTTGCTAAAAGAGCTGGGCATTGAAGACCAAATTGATCAAATTCAGATTGCTTATGAAGATATGCATAAAGCAGATTATTTGAAAATTAATCCTATGGGGAAAGTGCCTTGTTTGGTCGATCAAGGTATCGTGATTTCTGAAACGGCTGCAATATTTACCTATCTGGCAGATAAATATATTGAAAAGGGTTTGGCACCAGCATTGGATGATCCAAAGCGTGGAGCCTATTTGAGATGGATGTTTTTTTGTCATGGTCCTTTGACTGAGTATATGGATTTCAAAAGTTTTCATATTTCGAATGAACAGATTGAAGCGAAAAGAAGCAGTTTGACTTTTGGTAATGAAGATAGTGTCTTTTTATTTCTAAAAAATGGTATGCAACAAGCGAATCCATATTTGTTGGGGGAAAAAATTTCAGCAGCAGATTTATATTTGGCTTATTGGCTAGTTTTTGCAATTGCCTTCAAAATTTTACCTTATCTGGACGAGTTCAAACCTTTTATTGAATTGATTGAACAGCGTGATTCGATGAAAGGTGTAATTTGGTTTCAGAAATTAAATAGCTAATTTTTTTCTATGTGATTCATTTAATCATCAAGATGAAATAAAGAGACCACGCGAAAGCGCGGTCAGATCTCTGAATATAATCCAGTTTATGGATTATTTTACATGTAATTTTTTGAACAATTGTTGGCTGATCTGATCTAAAGTTTGTGGAATCGCAAGCGCTGCTACAAAACGGTCAGGACGTAAAATAACAACAGATTCAGATGTTTTACCAAACCATGTACGAATATCAGTACCAATATCGCCTAAAGTAATCACGCCTTCAAACTTTTTACGGTTTTCATTGCCAAATTGAACTTCAGGAATAATTTGAATGAATTTAACCCCTAAATTTTTCCACACTTGCATATTGGTATCATTAATTCCCCATTGAGGGTCGACACCCCAAGCGATAATTGCAAAGTCATTGCCAATGATGTCATCAAGTAAAACTTTTTCACCAGACTCAAGTTTTACATGTGGCTGGATGAACATTTTACCAATAGGCGATTCTTTTTTACCATCTGCCAGCAATGCGCCATCGTTATATTTAGGCATAGGTTTAAAACGCATTTCAAGCAAATATTGCTTAATCGGTTTGATGTAATTCAGTGCATAAGCAATACCATCACGGACAAAACCTTGCCATTTTTTAGGTGGTGCAAGTACGTGACCTGCCATTACAGAAAGATCAATCATCGCTTTGGCATGGTCTTTACGTTCAACTTGGTATGAATCCAATAAATCAGGAGTTGCTTTACCTTGTACCACCAGCGCAACTTTCCACGCTAAGTTAAAGGCATCTCGCATACCACTATTATAACCTTGACCTTGCCATACAGGCATAATGTGTGCAGCATCACCGGCCAGTAAAATACGGTCTACGCGGAACTTATCGGCAATACGTGCATTGTGGGTATAGACACGTTGACGAATCACTTCAATGTTTTCAGCATTTGGTAAAACTTTAGACAATAATTTTGCAATATTTTCTGGTTTGCTGAGCTCTTCTTGTGTTTCACCTGGCATGACCATAAATTCGAAACGACGAATACCGTGTGGTAAAGCCGCAGATACATATGGACGTACAGGGTCACAACAAAGGTAAATATGTGGTGTTGCTAAAGGATCATTTTCAATATCAATGACGATCCATTGGTTTGGTGCAGTTTTACCATCAAAAGCAATATTTAAGTTACGACGTACAATGGAGTTACCACCATCACAGGCAATTAAATATTGGGCATGAATAGTCTCTTCTTTTTGATTTTTGTCTTGAAGTTTTAGTGTTACGCCATTTGCATTTTGGCTAAATTCATTAAGCTGACGTGAAAATAATACATTAGTTGTTTCGTATTGTTTTAAACCTTGTAGTAAAACATTGTCGACTTGAGGCTGAATAAAGGCATTACGACGTGAGAAACCAAATTCACGAGTAAGCGGCTGAATATCTGCGAAACAGCGACCTTTAGGGGTTAAGAAACGCATTGCATGGTTTGGTGTGGTATGTGGTAATACTTGATCCACTAAACCGAGGGATTGAATAGTACGTAAAGATTCATCATCAATGCCAATCGCGCGTGGGTAGTCAATTAAACTATCCAACTGCTCAATAATAGTGACTTGTATACCTTGCTTGCTTAAATAATTCGCAATCGTTAAACCAACAGGACCTGCGCCCAAGATAGCCACTTCAGTGGTGTAATTCGTTTTGTTTGTGCTCACAGCGAATATCCATTCGATTCACGATAATGCTATTAACGATGAATTTGAGGGGCTAAACAAGCTATGCCATAGTAGATAGATTGCTTAAAAAGGAAACATCTAAAAGACTATGTAATATATTAATATATTGAAAAATATAAAATAATTTTAAATTTAACCATACGTTTTTTTAAATAAGTAATCATTTTTTTCTATTATAAATGAAGAATTACTCAAAAATAAAAAGCTGAATTATTAGAATAATTCAGCTTTTTTACTCTTTCACTGGCTTATTTGAACAAGGTAGAGTTAATAAGCGAGCGATTGGATTTAAATATTATTGAGCAGGTTTAGCAGGTGCTTCTTCAACAGCCACTTCCGATGCAGGATTAGCCGATGTTGGGTTGGTTGCAGCACTTTCAGATGCTGCAATTTCAGGTTGTTCTTGAGTAGAAACAATTACTTTCTCTTCTTTGCTTTGTGTATCCGAACTTGTAGCAAACGTTGTTGCAGCAGCAATGGTAAACGTTGAAGCAAGTAATAGTTGAGTTAATTTCATTTTAGGCATCCTTTATTCTTTAAAAAGTTATTAGCCCACATTTATCATCACATAAATATGAACAGGGCCCATGCTAAAGAGGCTAGGGTTGTAGAGCAATCAAAGCAACAAAGTGAAACAGAGCTATTAACGTGAAAAATACAAGTAAGTGCAACATGTTTATTTACTGTAAAAAATGCTGCATAAACTGAAGGAAAATTGTATGTAAATATTTCAATATCCTCATTTTAAAGCCTTGTTTTTTACTAAGAACAAACAAGCTAGCTTGATATCAGTGTTTTTAAATGGATTGCTTTTTATATTAAATGTAAAAAAATATTTCAAATTACGGTGAGATATTTCATATGCTTGGTCTTTTAATATAGTAAAAATAGCGTGTTGACACTGACTTTAATTTTTATATTTTATTGAGTTATCTTAATAAATTGAATAAGCATGTTGTGTGAACTTTTTAAATAGTGGGATTACATTGCCATCTCGCAAGGAAGAAATTAAAGTGGAACCATTCAGCAGATCCTAAGCGTAATTTGCGCTGATTACGACCTGAATTGATTTTCACTTTAGTCAAAAGCGAGTAAGTTTTGAAACTGATTTCTCCAACGAAGGCGGTAGCTACCCATATTATTTCTGGATTTTTAGGCGCTGGAAAAACCACTTTGCTTAAGCATTTGCTTAGCCAAAAGCCAGAAAATGAAGTCTGGGCAGTGTTGATGAATGAATTTGGGCAAATTGGTGTCGATCAGCAGATGTTGCCACAAACACAAGGCTATGAAGTCAAAGAACTTTTGGGGGGGTGTTTGTGTTGCAGTAGTCAATTACCAATGCAAATTGCTTTATCGCGACTATTGTCGGAAACAAAGCCAGACCGATTGTTTATTGAACCAACGGGTTTGGGACATCCTGCACAACTGTTGGAACAACTCACAGAACCACATTGGCAGCAAAGTATCGCGATGCATGCTTTAGTGACCGTGGTGGATGGTTCACGCTTACACGATACGCAATGGACTGAGCAAAATTTGTATGCAGACCAATTGAAAGCTGCACAAATTATAGTGGTTTCTCATGCAGATCGTATGGATTTTGCCGATGAGCAAGCCTTAGATATCTTACAGACAGAATATCAAGCGTATGCACAAACTTGGCTCAGGAGTGGGCAAGCGGATATTGCCCTTGCGCAAATTGATCAGCCTTATATCGGGACTGAACGTAAGATTCAACCTTTGTTGAAAATTCAAAAAACACTGCTTGTAGGACAAACTTTACCTGAGATTAAACAGGTGCCTTATCACTATGTCGAAACGACACAAGGGTACAGTGTGGCGGGTTGGAAATTACCTAAGCGTTGGCTCTTCGATTTTTATCCATTATTAGACTTACTGTGTGAGCAACAAAATTGGCTGCGAATTAAAGGTATTTTTCATACCAATCAGGGCTGGAAAACCTTTAATTTTAATCCGCAGCAATTTAATTATCAGTCTTCAGAAGAGGGGATTGATAACCGTATTGAAATTATTGTGCAAGATCAGCGAGATTGGCAACACTTTGAAGATCAATTATTTCAATGTCAGCTAAATGCCGATAATACGGATAAAACAACTCAGCAAATTTAGTCTAAATCTTATATGCTAAGCACCAAATTTGAGGACTTTTTTATGGCGCTTAAAGCAACGATTTATAAGGCTGATTTGAATATTGCCAATATGGATGATCATCAATATGCTGATTATCAGCTGACGATGGCTTTACATCCGTCAGAAACGATTGAGCGATTGATGGTACGTATTTTGGCATATGCTCGTTTTGCTGGTGAAGCTTTAGAATTTACCAAAGATTTATTTGAAACGAATGAACCTGCTTTGTGGGAAAAAGATTTAACAGGTCAATTGATAAAATGGATTGAAGTTGGTAGTCCAGATGAAGATAAAGTTAAAAAAGCCAGCGCGCGCTGTAAACAAGTTGCCGTAGTCACGTATGGCTCGGCTGTCGACGAGTGGTATAAGCGCAACAGTAAATTAAAAACTATGAGTAATGTACAGGTCTGGAAGTTATCCACTGCCACAACGGATGCTTTGCCGCAATTATGTGAACGCACCATGCAGTTACAATTAAATGTAATGGATGGCGAGTGGACGTTAATTGGTGATCAAGCACAAGTATTGGTTGAGTGGGAACAGTTACAGTAAATCATTTCAGGATGCAGGTTTAGGCTTGCATCCGTATAGCAAAATTGCGTATACCTTAAAAGAATAATTTAAAGCGGGTAGATCAATGGATTCTGATTTATATCATTTGCTGATTGCGCTTGGTATTGGTGCAATTATTGGTGCAGAACGCGAATATAGAAGCAAATCTGCGGGATTAAGGACCATGATTATGGTCAGTTTAAGCTCGTGTTTGTTTACTATTTTGTCGTTAAAAATTGGTGTGGAAAATCCTGATCGCTTAGCAGCCAATATCTTAACAGGGCTGGGTTTTCTGGGTGCAGGCGTAATTTTTAAAGATGAAAATCGTATTTCGGGGATCACCACGGCAACCACTATTTGGATGACGGCTGCACTGGGTATGGCTGTGGGTGCTGGCTACGAACTTTTAAGTTTGTTTGGCACGCTGATTGTGCTGATCGTTTTAATTTTTTTAGTTTATGTGCAAGAGCAGATTGAGTCACTTAACCAAGCACGAACTTATCGAATTGTTTGCGAATTTCAACAAAAAACTTTAGATAAATATGAAAATCTATTCAAAACCTATGAAATGAAGGTTGTACGCAGCGTGCAGCATAAAACAGAACATAAAATTAGAGGACGCTGGATTTTAATTGGTTCAGCTGAAAATCATAAAAAATTGACGGCTTATTTACTCAATGATCCCAATATTCAAGAACTCAGTTTTTAAATGTTGCAACATTCAAATTGCAAGGAATTTGATAATCCAGTTTATACTATGGACTGAAAACACAGCTGTAGGTTTGGTAAATGACAATGTCGAATGAATTAGAAATTATTGATTTGAAAGTGGGTGAAGGGAAGGAAGCGGTCAAAGGCGCACTGATTACCACTCATTACACAGGTTGGTTAGAAGATGGAACCAAGTTTGACTCATCTGTTGACCGTGGTAATTACTTTGAAACAGTGATTGGAACGGGCCGTGTGATTAAAGGTTGGGATCAAGGTATTATGGGGATGAAAGTGGGTGGTAAACGTAAATTACTCGTTCCAGCACATTTGGCTTATGGTGAACGTAAAATGGGTAAAGTGATTCCTGCTAACTCAAACCTTATTTTTGAAATTGAATTATTTGACGTAAAAACACGTGATTAAGAGCATTGCATGCTTTGATTAACAAATATTCTACAAGAGACAAGGATGGATCTTGTAGAGAATACAAAAGTTATTTGAGTTTTATTTTTTTATCGTTACATTAAGGTATGGCTAAGCGTAATTAAAGGATGATTCGCTTTTTGTTTAAAACAAAATATTTACTACATTTTTTTAAGTTTTTTCTTTTGGCATGTTTATGCTTATTCATGTGGCAAAAGCACGCATGGGCACAATATGAAGCCGCACCTGAGTCTTATTACCTACACCAAGAATTAATCAATCAGGTCGATTTTAAGGACAATACCACTAGTCCACTGAATGGGCAGTGGCAGTATTATCCTGAACAATTGATCATTAAACCCAGTTCAGTCTTACAATCAAAAACAGTACAGTTACCGACTTCTTTCAAAGCACTCACTGGAACCAATCAAACTTACGGTACATTTATTGGGCACTTTAAAATGCCGAAACAATATCTTGGGCGCCGTATCTCGATTTTTATTCCGAATCAATATGGTGCTTATCGTATGTACCTAAATGGAGACTTTCTACTTCGTTTAGGTGAAGTTGGTAAGAATGAGAAAAATCATCAAACAGAAAATGCACCTAGAATTGCTTTTTTTGTTGTGAATGAAGAATATTTCACCATTACCATACAAGCCTCAAACTTTAATCATCTACATGGCGGTTTAGAGAACCCCATGAAAATTGGTGCTTCTAAAACAGTCAGTCGACAATTCCAACAGATGATGATGAGCATCGGTTTAGTGTGTGGTGCAGTATTAGGTGTTGGAATATTCACGGTAATGTTTTCGGTTTTCCAAGGTGTAATTATTGGGCGCAGTAGTATTAGAGTATTTGTCTTTGGGGTTTTTATCCTGTTTTTAGCCTTACATAATTTATTTTCGGCACCATATGCTTACACTGCATTTACAGACATTAGCTGGTTGTGGGGAGCACGCTTAGAATATTTATTTACTTATTTGGCAGTGATATTTTTCTTAAGTTATATGTTTTTACTCAATCAACGTTATTTACATCCGCTGGTGTATTTTGCTGCCATGATTTTACTGGTTATTAACATTGTGGTCACGGTTTTAACATTACCAGAAGTCTTTCAGCGTTTCGCATTTTATAGTTCCATCTTTAGCTTGGTGATATTTTTTAATTTTACTTATGGTTTTTATTTAACACTAAAACATAAAGAACCCTATTCTACGACCAATTTATGGGCGATTATTTTATTATGTGTAACCTTTTTACATGACTTTTTATTGACGCTCAATTTAATTGATTCTTTTAACCTTTCATTTATTTCAACCAGTTTTTATGCCTTGCTGATTATGTTTCAGCAGTCGAAAAATTACGCACAGCATACGTATTATATTCAGCAATTGAATGACAATTTAGTTGAGTTGAACAGTTCTTTAGATCACAAAGTACAACAACGTACCTCACAATTACATCAGTTAAATGAAAAGTTAGCACGACAAATTCAAATTGATGCATTAACAGGGACGTTTAACCGTCATGCTTTAAATATTGAAATTCAGCGTTTATTCATACAGACGCAAAATCATACCAACAGTACTTTGACCTTTGCCATGTTAGATGTGGATTATTTTAAAAATTATAATGATTACTATGGGCATTTAAAGGGCGATATCATTCTAAAAGATTTGGTTAAGGTGATACAACAGGCTTTACCAGAATCTGCCTATGTCGCACGTTATGGTGGAGAGGAGTTCGCGATTATTTTGCATGATGTCCCAAATGCCGTGGTATTAAATGTTTTACAGCAGGTATTAAATGCAGTCAGAAAAAATCAATTTGAACATTTAAATCGCCCCGACCAAAAGCAATATGTGACTCTAAGCATGGGCGTTGCGTGGATAGATCAAGAACATCAATATGCGGATATTCATGAATTAATGAAAGCTGCGGATGTACAACTTTATGCCGCGAAGCATGCTGGGCGAGATCAATATCAAGTGCATAATGCGATAAGTACGGTTATATCTGCGCAACAAATTTGAATATGATTTTGCATGCCACCGATGAAATGACGGAAACCATACGGCCTTTATAGCAACAAGGTGTAATACATGTGGCTTACCAGATTATTCTATTTTAGATCATCCAGATTATTTAGATACCGAAGCGTTACGTAGAGCTTTTTATTTGAAATCAAACAAACTTATTTCTTAAAGCAATTTTATTTGAATAATAGAGGTTGGCTTTAACCCAAAATTTTAAAAAATCTCAAGTTTAGGTCAAACTCGGGATTTTTTTAGACTTTATTGCGGGCTTGAAAAGAATAGAGAGCCAAGCCAAGACAGAGTAAAAATAGTCCAAAAATTAAATCTGTGCTTAATTGCTCTTGATTCAGCCAACTGCCCCAAACAGTGGCAAGCACTGGCGTTATGAGGGTAATAAGCATCAGTGTGGTCGTGAGTAATGCATAATAAAAAATCATGGCCAACACGGACGAAAATAAAGCACTATAAATGAGTGCGATACACGCCTGTAAGGAGGGTAGTTGTATTGGCATATCCGACCAGAAAAAGGGCAATAAACCACAATAGCCGATCCATGATACTAGGGTTGCACCTGTCATTTGGCTGATCGGGTGGATGTTCGCATTGACAGATCGCACTGCAAAAGCAGAAAGCACATACAGCATCATCGCAATCAGTTCTAAACCAACTCCAAAATAATTAAGTACGAAGTTTTGAGAGCCGAAACCGAGTGCGAAAAATAATTCGAACATACCTAGCATTAAACCCATCCATTGATAGGCATTAAACTTGGTACTTTTAAACATATAGATTGCCATTAAGCCCGACATCAATGGGGCAATGCCATAGATCATTGAAATAATAGCTGAAGGAACTTTGGATGCCCCCATATAGCAAAAGGTCATGGAGGCAAATAAGCCAATTGCACCTGCGGCATAGCTAAGCAGCGCTTGCGGATGGAGTGGTATTTTGACTTTAAAGTAAACCTGACAAAGGAAGGCCATTGCAATAGCCAAGCTAAATCGAATAAATAAACCCCACGCCCAATGAATTTCATTCACTGTCCAGACGGCTGCAAGTGGTGTCAGCGACCAAATCAGCACAACAATAATAAATTGACCGGTTGTAGCGAGGCGTGAGTTTCGATTTAAAGGCGCTGCAACCGGATCGCACAGTGGCGAGGATAAGTCTTTTGAATGGAATGGATTACTTATGGGTGATGTCCTTATTTTTGGCAATAAAAAAGGTCGCTATTGAGGCGACCTGGAGTGATTTTATGCTGTAGTGATTATTCTAAAAAATGATCACGGTACTGCTTCCAAGGCACCTCGTGTAAAAAGTCCACACGTCGTGAATGGGCCTTGTTGACTTGAATGTCCAAAGCGAAACAATTCGCAAGCGGGTCTTGAGGATATGGAATAGGTAACATGTAGAAAAGATCTATGAATGAACATTTTTTATAGCATAATATTTTAAAAATTGTATGAATTTTACTCAAATTAGTTTATATAATATAAAAATAATAACTATTTACTCGCGAGAGTGACGTTATGTTGAAAATACTTTTGTGGTTGTGTCTTTTCATCGTGTTTATTGGGCTTTGGAAAGTATTGTTTAAAATTCATATACATCAACATTTTCAGCAATACCGAAATAAGCAGCAAGAATATTCAAATAAACCTGCTGCGACTTCTATGGGCGAGATAACCCTTGTAACTGAAACGTGTACAGAGGACGTTGAAGAATATGAACAGCAGCTTTTTGATGATATCTGCCAAATATTTTTTGAACAAAAACCGACTGAACGAGAGATGGCTAAAGCGATAACGTTACAAGAAAATGCGTTAAGAAAAATGCCAGCTAAAACCAAAACGCTAATTCGTAAACTTGATTTAAGTGAATGGTCTATTTACTGGACTTTTTACGATCAGTCTTTGGAATACTATGTGGGGCGCTATGGGGTATTTTATACCCATGTCGACCGTTTTGGTTATGAGCATAAATTGGAGCTTAAAGAAAAGCAAAAAGCATAGTTAGCTTTGATGAATGGGGTTGCGAGAGCAAAACTTTATACAGCATCTAACTGTTTTAAAATTCGACGTTTCACTTGATCAAGATAAAAGCTATCGTCATTTAGACGGTACATTAAAATAGCGCCTTCATAATCAGCTACGCTTTGTTTAGCTAAAATTGAGGCTTCATGATCGCTCAGTTGGACTTTAAAAAATTGGTAAAATGCCATTTCCCAGTCCTTAAAAATACTGCGAATTTTTTCTAAAATATCGGTAGATTGATATAGCGCTTCGATAGAAAGAATTCCCACTAAACAGCCTTTGACCCCATAACTAAAAAATTGTACCGCACGCTCATGCAGTTGTTCAAAATGCTCAACGACAGAAAGTGTTCTATGTTCACTGAACTTAAATAAATGCGTATTTAAATATTGCTGGGTGAGTTCGAGTACATCCATCAATAAAGCTTCTTTACTGGCATAGTAATAATAAAAAGAAGCTTTGGTCAGTCCACAGGCTTTGGCGAGCATGCCCATACTGGTCGCTGCATATCCATATGTCTTAAATTGTAAGGCACATCTGTTAAGAATCTGCTCTCGGCTCAGTTTCTGTGGACGCATTTATTTAAAGTCTCTATCCATTTTTTGTGGCAATGAAGTCATGAAAGGCTTGTAAAATTTCATCCCAGATTTTTTCTGAGCCTTTACGGAAATAACCCATATGCCCGATTTCTTTTAAGCCATAGTTAGACGCTGAAATATTGATAAATTGCATCGGTGCTTGGCGGTAATATTGCATAAAAGCATGGCGTGAATTAGGTAAAGCCCAATCATCATCCAGTGCAGATACTGCATAAATAGGGGTTTTCACCTGTGCATATTGTGCAATTAAGGCATGCTGTTCAGGGTCTGCAAAGAAATAGGTCGGATTTTTACACCATTTTCGCCATTGTTGATAGACCCCGATGGGTAGATCTGCCCCCATATTCAGTTTGCTCCACGGTAAATAGCCTGCGACTGCAACCATAGGGGGGAAGATAATATTCCAAATCACCTGAACCTTCATTTTTTCTTTAAAAGGCATATAGCCATGCCAACCTGCGCCCGTGCCAAAGCAATACATTGCTGTCACTTTGGCATGGTTTGGCGCTAAACCAAGTGCTTGTCCACCGTAAGAATGACCGACCATAAAGAGCGGAACCTGATCCTGTGCCAGATAATCAATGGCCGCAGCAAGGTCTAAAGCACCCCAATCTAAGTAAGACATTTTAAAGCCTTTGAGTCGCTTCGGTGCAGATTGTGCGATACCACGATAATCAAACGTCAGCACTTGATAGCCAAACTGCGTGGCATATTCAGCAAAGCGGCGATAAAAAGTTTGTGGAACACCTGTTGCACTAGACAGTACGATATTGGCTTTTATACCATGTGTTGGTATGTAAAGTGTGCCAACCAGAGTATATCCATCGCTTGCAGTAAAGGATTGTGTAGCAACACTAAAATCTTGTTTTTGTAGACTCTGATTTAAATGGGACATAACGAACTCATTTTTTATTTAGGTTTAGGCTTAAATTATTGACCTTTAAATTGTGGAGCACGTTTTTGCAGCATAGCCATTACACCTTCTTGTACATCTTGTGTTGTTAACAACGGGGTGAGGTGTTGTTGTAAATTTGAGAATGCTATTTCAGCACCGTGTTCAGTTGCTTCTTTGGCAGAGGCAAGGGTCGCTTGCACTGCGAGTGGTGCAGCTTGAGCAATACGTTCAGCCAGTTCAATGGCACGATTGAGCGGTGACTCAGTGGTGATTTCATTAATCAGGTTTAAATCGAGTGCCGTTGCTGCATCAAATGCATCACCCGTGAGTAAATAACGCATAGCCTTTGACCAACCCGCAGCTTGTACAAAACGGGCAGTTGCACCGCCAAAAGGTAAAATGCCACGTTGCACTTCCATTTGGGCAAATTGGGTATTGTCCTGCGCAATAGCAATATCGGCATTTAACATCAGTTCTATTCCTGCGGTATAGCAAAAGCCTTGTACTGCAACAATCATTGGTTTTTTGCGTGGTCGTCCACTGGTTCCCCATGGGTTGATGTGCTGTTGATCATAATTAAAGATGCCGCTACTGAGCTTAGGTTGTAATTCGACTAAATCTAAACCTGCGGTAAAGTGATCGCCATGTGCAAAAATAACTGCACAGCGTAACTCAGGATGGTCTTCATATTCCGTTAAGGCGAGGGATAAGTCATGAATAAGGTGACTATCAAAAGCATTTCTTTTCGTCGCACGGTCTAAACCAATAATGAACAGATGTCCGCGAATTTCACGACTAACTTTGCCTTGTTGTTCTGACATTTTTATTCTTCCAGATTGATCATTTTTTATATTTTTAAACGATCGTTAGAAAACTGTCAAATCTGTTTAGTCAAATTTCTGTGTGATGTTTGTATTGATACATTGTTATGGGAGCAGGGAGCGCGATGCACGGTGAATTAGCAGAGGAATAGGCATAATTTATCTTGCGTTCAGCGCTATTTTTTTCATAATAGCCACACTTCTTTTAAGCTTATTGATTGTTATGTCACCTTTAGAAATTATTGCGGTCATTATTAGTGTTATTGGTGTGACATTAACCGTTAAACGAAATATGTGGTGTTGGTGGTTTAACTTCGCAGCTTTCGTTTTATATGCTTATTTGTTTTATGAGTTTAAGTTGTATGGCGAAACCATTTTGCAGTTTTTCTTTATGGCAGTGAACTTTTATGGTTTCTATCACTGGTTCAAGGGTAAACAACAAGATCATGAGATTCGCATTGAACCGATTGCTAAAAAAACGGTTATTTCCCAAATGCTGTTGGCAGCAGTGGGTGGTTTAATTTTCGGTTTAACCTTAAAACATTTTACCGATGCTGCCGTACCGATGCTTGACTCACAATTGGCTGCATTTAGCTTGTTGGCAACCTATTGGACCAGCCGTAAACATATCGCGACTTGGGTGCTTTGGGTTTTTGTCGATATTGTTTATGTGGGCATGTTTATTTATAAAGATTTATTCCTAACTGCGGGTTTATATGCTGCTTTTGTTGGTTTGGCCGCTTTTGGTTGGTGGCAGTGGGAACAAGTGAAAAAGAAACAAGCGATCACCCATTTTAAGGGTGTGTAACATATTTTATGGGTGTATGTGGGTGAATAAAGATGCTGATTGATTTCATACAATATCAATTCACACAATTTGATGAAATGGCAGCACGCATTCAGGCTGCACCTGAGAAATATATCAATTTTGATTCTGTCTCAGATTTTTATAAAGCCCAATGGCTGAATGATTTTCCGAAAGGCACCACATGGTCAGCTACAGGTCTAGATGATGGCGCTGAACAATTTTATGCCATTATTGAATATAGAACTCATTTCCTCAAAATTTCTTGTGTTGATAAAATTGAGATTTGTTCTGGCGTACATGCTTAATAGTTCGGAATACGCGGTCAATGACAGCATCATTCAAATTCAATTAAATAAGCTAGGATAAAATACGTTAGTTCAGTGCTGAGCTGATCTCACGATTTAAAATATTCAAACAACTAAAAAATAAAGGAGAGCAATATGGCACATCGTTTTACCGTCAATGCCACTATTCATGGTGTTTCTTTGGATGAGTTTCGTCGCTTAGCGGCAGACCCAGAGATGCATGAAGCTGTTTGTAAACGTATTCCTGGAGAAAAATTAGAAATTTTAGAATCTAAAGTTGAGGGGGATATTTACACATTAAAGCGTGCTTATAACTTAGATGTGAATATTCCAGATATCGCCAAAAAATTGCTTAAAGATGCGTTCCGTTTAAAACGTACAGATATTACCAATTTAGAGGCTTTAACTTCGACCGTTGAATTAGGTGCAAATTTACCTTTAGCAGCACAAGGTGAGCGTTCTGTTACGGGCAATGCTCAGCAAATTGATATTCAATTAGATTGGACCGTTAAAATTAAAGTGCCACTTATCGGCGGGCTCCTAGAAAAACATGCAGAAGGTGAAATTCGTAAATTTAGTGATTTGGAAATCCAAATTGTAGAAGATGAATTAAAGAAAAATTTAACAATTTAATTTGAAAAAGTGAGCTATTTAAGCTCATGATTGATCTTATTTAATTGAAAGAATCGCCCTTATTTTTACAAAATAAGGGCGATTCTTTTTATAAAAAATATATTTTTTAGGGCTTTTCTGAAGATAGAGAATAACGCTAATTTCTGCTTAAAGAATTCTTCTTATTTAAAAAGTCATGATGAGTAGGATTCAAACTTGTTGTTATATGAATCTTGCAATAAAGAATGAGGTGAAACCTATAGAACTAAGGAGAATACCGAGCCAAAGTTGAGTGGTATTCATATTTATGATGTTTATGTAGAATTGGGCTTATTCTAAAGTAGAAGATTAAATTTAGCTTAAATGACGTGGCTTTTAGGTTAAATACAAAATCATTAACGGTTAATTAATTCTAAATAGCCCATTTCAAAGCGACATCGTTTAACCTGAAAAGGCTTAGTCTTATTAAAAATTTGAAATGGTTAAATAAAATTATAGGAAAGAAATGATGAGCACTATTTTACCTGTAGCGCAGCGTGGAGAAGTTATCTTAACTTTAAAAGCAGCACCCGTTTCAGAGGCGGAATTGAATAGTTCATGGTTAAATGAACTTGCAGCAGCGATGCAAGCCACCATGCTTGAACGTAATGGTGTAGGGATTGCAGCTCCGCAAGTATATGTGTCTAAACGAGTCATTATAGTGGCTTCACGTTCGAACCTTCGCTATCCAGATGCACCTGATATGGATGCTGTGGTGATGGTGAATCCTGAAATTTTAGAACAATCTGAAAGTACTATTTTAGGTGAAGAAGGTTGTTTAAGTGTGCCAAATGAACGTGGGCAGGTCGCACGGGCGGAAATGGTCAAGGTGAAGTATTTGACGCTGCAAGGTGAGCTAGTTGAAAGTGTATTTCATGGTTTTCCTGCGCGGATCGTGCAGCATGAAGTTGATCATTTGGATGGGGTGTTGTTTGTAGAGCGGATGGATGCTCCATTCATAGAATCCCTCCTAACCTCCCTTTAAAAAAAGGGAGGTGTTGTCATGTATTTAATTGGCTTGGATCAGATGCTAGAGCAGACATATTTGAATATATTGAAATGTTTTATAACTCAAAACGAAGACATGGTTTCAATGGTCAACGTTCTCCATTAGATTATGAAAGGACCCATCAAAAGATGGTTATGTGTGTCTAGAGTTTTGGTGGCTATTCAGGTTTAGAATCTGATCGTATACGTGATGAAGTCTTGGCACAGCTTGGATTGAGAGTGTTAAGGTGTAATAATGGGCAAGTTTTGAGAGAGATTGATGCAGTTATTCATGTGATTTCTGGAGTGGTTGCATCTCGGTTAGCGAAAGAATCCCCCTAAATCCCCCTTTTGTAAAGGGGGATTTAATGGAGTTATTAAATTCGTTGAGTTCCTCCCTTTTAAAGGGAGGCTAGGAGGGATTCCTAATTCTCTGCTAGAAACTATTGGGCTTAATCCCAATCTAATGTTGAAAAAGATAGAATATGGGCATGGAATATACCTTCTTGAGTTTGTTCTTTAAGTTCAACTTTTTCTAGAGTGAAAGAGTCTATAATTGAATTTTCTTGTCCATAACTAGTAACGATACATCTTCTGTCCTTTGGATTTTCAACTAAAGCAACATGATTACCTTTAATATTTTTTATATTTGCTCTGTAGCATAGCTGTCCACAATAAATATTATTTTCAATGTGGATACACTCATGGAAGTCTTTATTACAAATAGAACAATTCCCAATTGTTGATGTGAATGCAGCACTTAAATAGATTTTCCTTTTCGGGAATATACAGTTTTCAATGCAGTTTAAATGCTTTTCTAGATTTAAAAGACCTTCATATTCATTTATTTTTTTCGCAATAGATAAATATTCATATGCATTTATTAAAGAGTCCCATGCATTTTTGAACTCGTTATTATCAATATATAGCCAAATTTTTAGTGATGATAATAAACTATTTAGTACGCATTGCATGTGAAACAAGTGGTTTGCGATGACCGAATTTTCGTTTTTTATAGCTTTATATTTTTCATTTCTTATAAATTTTAGAAAGAGAATACAGTCGTCTATAGCTGTTTTTTTTAGTTCTAGAGAAGCTGTATAGTTATTATAAATTTGCAATTTATCAATTGTTTCACAAAATTGGGAATGGATTTCCTTAAAAGTATATGTATTCATAAAATTATTTTTTTAACTGTTTAATTAATTTATCGACTTCTTTCAGGCCTTCTTTGTTACCTTCATAATCAAGCTTTTTGAACCGTGTTCTTGATTCTTGGATTAAAAGGCTGAATTTAATATTTGGTTCATTGCGTCCCTTGAGAAAATCCGTTATATAATTTGATATTACATTAAGTGTTATTGAAATTAATTCAGGATTTTGTGTTAAGGCTGTCGTAGTAATTAACAGAGTTGGTCCGAACCAATCTATAGATCTCTGCTCTAAAACAATATCAGGTTTTTTTATATAATTGAGATTAACTTGATTTTTTGCATATTTATAAAATGATATGGATGAGGATGAGTAGATATTCTGTTCATCTTCTATTAGTTCTGGAACAATCATTAAGTTTTGGTAATTCTCAAATTCTTGGGATTCAAAGTCTGTTTGTTTTATGTTCATAAGCTTATTAAATAATTTGTAATTTAAATAATTTATCACAAAAATGAAAAAAATCCCCTCAATCGAGGGAATTTTTGCTCCCTCCTTTAAAAAGGAGGGTTGGGGAGGATTTATTTAAATATCAATCGAATCATCTAAATTCGGCATCAACCAACGCTTCGCTTCATCCATTGACCAGCCTTTACGCTCTGTATAACTATCCAGCTGATCCTGTGCAATCTTACCAACATTAAAGTATTCAGATTGCGGGTTGCTGTAATAGAAACCACTCACGCTTGAAGGTGGCCACATTGCAAAACTCGAAGTGAGTTCCGTACCAATCGTATTGGTTGAATCCAACCAACTAAACAAAGTCGCTTTTTCAGAATGTTCAGGGCAGGCAGGGTAACCCGGTGCAGGACGAATCCCGACATACTTCTCTTTAATCAAGTCTTCATTCGACAGTTGTTCAGCTGCTTGGTAACCCCAGAATTCTTTACGAATACGCTCATGCAAATGCTCAGCAAAAGCTTCTGCAAAACGGTCACCTAAAGATTGCGCTAAAATAGCTGAATAATCATCGCCCTTGGCTTTGTATTCATGTGCCATTTCCTCTGCACCGAAAATAGAAATTGTAAAGCCACCTAAGTAATCTTCAAGGTTTGCATCTTCAGGAGCAATAAAATCTGCCAATGAGAAGTTTGGTTTTTTAGATACTTTGTCTGACTGCTGACGTGTATGTTCAAACTTATGTGTTACGGTTTGATTTTCATCATAAATAGCAACCGTATCTGCATCAGTGCGTTTTGCAGGTGCAAGGCTAAACACTGCACGCGCATCAAAACGATTATTTTTCACAATGTCTTTCAGCATGATTTGCGCTTGTTCATATAAATCTGTTGCCGCTTCTCCGACGACGTCATCAGTCAGAATAGCAGGGAACTTACCTGCCAAACTCCACGAAATAAAGAACGGTGTCCAGTCAAAATAAGGGACTAAAGTCGCAAGCGGATAATTTTTTAAGACATGTTGACCAAGCACATTTGGTTTAGGCGGCACATAGTTTGTCCAATCAATTTTTACACCATTGGCAATGGATTCTTGATAAGACAATTTCGCAGCTTTTGGTTGTTTATTGGCAATACGCTCACGCACTTTCACATATTCATCACGGTAGCCTTTAATGAACTCAGGCTTCATTTCAGGTGAAAGCAGGGACGTCGCAACACCCACTGCACGAGATGCATCAGCGACATAAATGACGGCATCATTTGAATATTGCGGATCAATTTTAACTGCTGTATGTGCTTTCGATGTGGTTGCACCACCAATCATCAATGGAATATGGAAACCTTTACGTTGCATTTCTTTGGCAACAAACACCATTTCATCTAAAGATGGCGTGATTAAGCCTGATAAACCAATAATATCGACTTTTTCATCTATCGCAGTTTGTAAGATTTTTTCCGCAGACACCATCACGCCAAGGTCAACGATGTCATAACCATTACAACCCAAAACGACGCCCACGATATTTTTCCCAATATCATGTACATCGCCTTTTACCGTCGCCATCAAGATTTTACCCTTGGTTTGACCTTCTTCTTTTTCTGCTTCGATGTACGGGTTCAGCCAAGCTACGGCTTGTTTCATTACACGTGCCGATTTCACGACTTGTGGCAAGAACATTTTACCTGCACCAAATAAGTCACCGACCACGTTCATGCCTGACATGAGAGGTCCTTCAATCACATCTAAAGGACGGGTAGATTTTAAACGTGCTTCTTCGGTATCGATATCAATATAAGCGGTAATCCCTTTGACTAAAGCATATTCAAGACGTTTTTCAACAGGCTGATCACGCCATTCAAGGTTTTCAGCTTCACGTTGTGCACCGCCTTTACCACGGTATTGTTCTGCAACTTCAAGTAGCTTTTCTGTGGCATCTTGACCACTTTCACCTTGGTTTTGGTTGAGAACAACATTTTCAACCGCTGCTTTTAACTCTTTCGGAATATCATCATAAATTGCAAGTTGTCCTGCATTTACAATGCCCATGGTCATGCCTTGTTGAATGGCATGATACAAGAACACTGCATGAATCGCTTCACGGACAGGCTCGTTACCACGGAATGAAAACGATACGTTTGATACACCACCAGAAATCATGGCATGGGGAAGGTTTTGTTTAATCCAACCTGTTGCTTCAATGAAATCAACCGCGTAGTTATTGTGTTCTTCAATACCCGTTGCCACAGCAAACACGTTCGGGTCGAAAATAATATCTTCAGCAGGGAAGCCAACGTCGTTCACTAAAACATCATACGAGCGTTTACAGATTTCACGCTTACGTGCAGCTGTGTCAGCTTGACCTTGCTCATCAAATGCCATGACGATAACTGCAGCACCATACTGACGGCATAAACGCGCTTTTTCGACAAACTCGTCATAACCTTCTTTTAGGGAAATAGAGTTGACGACAGGTTTACCCTGCACACATTTCAAGCCCGCTTCAATAATTTCCCATTTAGATGAGTCAATCATGATCGGTACACGGGAAATGTCGGGTTCAGATGCAATCAGGTTCAGGAACGTGACCATTGCTGCTTGCGAATCCAACATGCCTTCATCCATGTTGATGTCGACAATTTGCGCGCCACCTTGAACTTGGTCTAAGGCAACCTCTAAAGCTTCGGTATAGTTTTCTTCACGAATCAGACGTGCGAATTTTTTTGAACCTGTAACGTTGGTACGCTCACCGACATTTACAAACAATGAATCTTTAGTGATGTTAAAAGGTTCTAAACCTGAAAGGCGGCAAGCGGGTTGAATGTCTGGAATTTGACGTGGCGCAATGTCTTTTACTGCATTGTAAATGGCACGAATGTGATCTGGGGTCGTACCACAACAACCACCTGTGATATTAATCAAACCACTTTCCGCAAATTCTTTTAAGAATGCCGCAGTTTCTTCTGGGGTCTCATCATAACCACCGAAAGCATTCGGTAAGCCTGCATTTGGATGCGCTGAAATAAAGGTATTAGCCACGTCACCCACAGTTTTTACGTGTGGACGCATGGCATCTGCACCAAGGGCACAGTTAAAACCAATCGAGAGTAAATCACCGTGCCGTACAGAATTCCAGAAAGCTTCCGCAGTTTGACCCGTTAAAGTACGACCTGAAGCATCGGTAATGGTGCCTGAAATCATTAACGGTAATTCGTAACCCAGCTGTTTAAAGACTTCTTTTACTGCAAAAATTGCCGCTTTACAGTTCAAGGTATCAAATACAGTTTCAATCAATAAAATGTCTGCACCGCCTTCAATTAAGGCATGTGTCGCTTCAATATAGTTTTCTTTTAGCGCATCAAAAGTGACATTACGAAATGCAGGATCATTGACATTCGGTGAAATTGAACAGGTACGTGATGTCGGTCCAAGTACACCTGCTACAAAACGTGGTTTGTCTGGGGTTGAATATTTTTTACAGGCTGCTTTGGCAATACGTGCTGCTTCAAAGTTAATCTCATGGACTAAATCTTCCATGTGATAGTCAGACATAGAAACGCGCGTACCATTAAAGCTGTTGGTTTCAATGATATCCGCACCCGCATCTAAGTAATCTTCATGGATACTTTGAATAATGTGTGGTTGGGTCAGCACTAAAAGGTCATTATTACCTTTTAAGTCAGATGCCCAGTCAGCAAAACGCTCACCCCGATAATCTGCTTCTTCTAATTGATGGCGTTGAATCATGGTGCCCATCGCACCATCAATAATTAGGATGCGTTTGGCAAGAAGCTCTTTTAGGGTGGCAAGCGTGGACATAAATAACCCCAATCCAGTGGAATACAAAATGGGCATTATTTTAGCAGAATTACACTGCATTTGAGGAATATTCAGCCGATTTCGGCAGATCGACTTTAAAATAAGCCTGTTGCTGCTGTATTTTTCATCGAATTGAAATATGACAACGCTATTATCCAATAGAGAGTACAAAAAATTGAGCGATGCGACGATTAAAAATATTTTTTATGTAGTTATCCAAATATTTTGAAATATTAAGGCACAAACTATTTTGAGCTTCAGATATTGCAAAATGATGGATTTAAAAGAATTTAGCTCCCTAAAATGAAGCGGAGTGATTTAAATTAAGTCAATTGTTAAGATTTGGCTTTATATGACACCTGTTTGTCATATAATTGTCACAATTAAATTGAACAATAAGGGGATTTTATTATCCCCTTGAACCGTCTGCATGAATTCTAATATTCCTCCCGTCCAAGATCAGGTGCAATCCGTGCCAACAAGATCGACGAATGTGCATGTTGCCACACCGAAATTTTTTATGCCGGTGTTTCTCACGGTTATTGTTTCTACCTTGGTGTACATTGGCTTTCAACTTTCAGCTGATTTGTCACATGTTCCAACTTTAAGTTTATATTCCGTCATTCTTTTAGCGACAGCACTTTTTATTGCCTTAGGCTTTGAATTTGTAAATGGTTTTCATGACACTGCCAATGCAGTAGCTACGGTCATTTATACCAATGCCTTGTCTGCACCTGTTGCGGTCATGTGGGCAGGCTTTTGTAATTTTCTGGGCGTAATGGTGGCAAGTGGTGCTGTTGCTTATGGCATCATTGCTTTGTTGCCTGTAGAGTTGATTATGAATGTCAGCTCGGGCGCAGGTTTTGCCATGGTTTTCGCCATGCTAATCGCCGCTATTCTGTGGAACTTAGGGACTTGGTTCTTGGGTATTCCAGCGTCAAGTTCACATACTTTAATCGGTTCGATTTTAGGTGTGGGCATTATGAACTACATCTTGCATGCAGGTAATGGTGCCAGTGGTGTAGATATGGACCAAGTGATTAAAGTCGGTAAGGCTTTATTCTTTTCACCTTTAATTGGTTTTGCATTTGCTGCTGTTGTGTTCTTGTTGGTAAAAAAAGTCTTTAAAAAACAAGTTGAATTGTTTCAGCCACCTGAAGGTAATAAGCCACCGCCACCTTTAATTCGTGCCATCTTAATTTTTACCTGTACAGGTGTGAGTTTTGCGCATGGATCAAATGATGGTCAAAAAGGTATGGGCTTAATTATGCTCATTTTGATTGGTGTTGTGCCGCTCGCATATTCGTTGAATAAAAATTTAGATGCTAAACATATTCAGTCATTTGATCAATTATCAAATCAAACTGCGACGGTTATTTACGCCAATCATAGTCATATTTCGGATACTCAAGCACGTGAAGTCTTGACGTCATACGTTCAAACCAAAGAAATGAATAAAGATGTCATTCCTGCTTTAGCAAGCTTAACCGATCATTTAGGCGATCATGTTGCTCAGTATGGTGATTTAAAAGATATTCCTGAAGCGGATATTTCTGTTATTCGCAATGATATGTATTTAAGTAGTACTGCATTTAAGCGTTTAGATAAAACTAAACAGTTGCCTGCTATGTCGGAAGCACAAACCAAAGTGGTTAAAGAGTATCGCTCTAACCTAGATTCATTCTTACAATATATTCCAACTTGGGTGAAAGTCGCAGTCGCACTGGCACTTGGTTTAGGAACAATGGTGGGTTGGAAACGTATTGTGGTGACAGTGGGTGAGCGTATTGGTAAAGATCATATGACTTATGGTCAGGGGATGTCGGCTGAACTTGTGGCAATGACCACCATTGCAGCAGCAGATGGTTTTGGTATGCCCGTTTCAACCACACATGTTTTGAACAGTGCTGTTGCAGGTACCATGGTTGCCAATAAATCAGGCTTAAACTTTGCAACTGTGAAAACCATTCTTTCTGCATGGGTCTTCACTTTACCCGCCACGATTTGTTTATCTGGTGGTTTGTATTGGTTGTTCTTACAGTTTGTTTAAGCAATCTGTTTGAAATAAAAAAACGCTGCAATTGTTATTACTAGTACTTGTAAATATATAAAACATATCAAATAGACTCTCAAGGGAGTCTATTTGGACTCAACTGTAATGTTTTAAATTTGGTTATCTCTAGTTGAAATTATATAAGATATATAAATTTTTTTATGTTTCTTAACCTACCTTGAAATTCAAGATTCCCAACTTATTTTAAAGCTTTTACGATTACCAACGGATTAAGTATTATTTATGTCTAAACCATAAGCTAAAATCGCCAGATTAGATTGCAAATGTGATTGTCTCAAAAATAAGATATCGACTAAACTGACTTCAATCATTACATTCGTTATAAGTCTATTATGAACTCCCCTAAAGTAATTGTTTTTGATGCCTTTGGAACGCTTGTACAAATTGGTCAAAGCAAATCCCCGTATCGTAAATTAATGAAATGGCTTAAGGAGGGTGGTAGAAAACCTAGTTTAAAAGATGCCAATATTATTATGTCTAATGATGTTGATATTGAACAATTGGCTAAACTTTTTGGGAAAGAAATCCCAAAGCAATTATTTCAAGAAATAGAAGAAGATATTGATTTTGAACTGAATACAATTGAGTTGTATAAAGATACTATTCCAACACTTCGAAAGCTAAAGAGTCTTGGTTTTAAATTAGTGCTATGTTCAAATTTGGCAAAGCCTTATGGTGAGAAACTAAAAGCGATACTTCCAAGCTCATTTGATGCAGTTTTTCTAAGTTATGAGGTTGGTGCGATAAAGCCTGAAAAGCATATTTATGAAGTAATACTAAAACAGTTCTCCTGTCAAATGTGTGATGTACTCTTTGTCGGTGATCATCCGATTTTAGATGTTGAAGTACCAATTTCTTTAGGTATGTCAGCAAGGTTAATAGAACGAAATAAAAAACAAAATCTCAGTAATGTGCTGAACGATCTAATATCTGATTAGAACATCTATTTGTATATATCAGTAATTATCCTCCACGAATTCTACTTAAGAGTAGTCTACTGGATTCACTTAAAATGACTACAGATCCTGAATATATCTCTTTGTAACAGAGGCTGATAAGCAGTTATACTGTTTTATTGACAGACTCTCTAACTTAGACTGCATATTCTTATATTAATGGACACTTAGTGATGCACAGTATTGAACACCGATACTTCTTTTACTTGGACACTAGCTATGTTACACAGTAAGCATCCGCTGAAACCTGCTTAAAAAATCTTTCTATACATTTGAAGTAGTCCCACTGAAGTGGCTCTTTACATTTTCAAGCATTATTAGCAGATAAAGCATTTGATGCGGATTGGCTGTTAAAAGAACTTGATGATCGAGGTGCAAAGGCAGTGATTCCGCCAAAATCTAATCGTAAGGTTCAGCGTATATTTGATCAGTGCATGTATAAATGGCGGCATCTAATCGAAAACTACTTTTGTAAGTTGAAAGAATTCAAACGTATTGCCATGCGTAGCGACAAAACAGATTCAAGTTTTGCCGCTATGATTTATCTTTGTGCTAGCGTAATTAACTCACGTTAATTCTCAACAGACCCTAGTAAATTTTATAATTTCTAGAACTTTATTTTCAAATTGAAATCAAAGCTGTTTTTTACGATAGATACTAATTCAAGCTTAGATTTTAAAGAAGCAACTGAACTGCTTTTTCCTTCTGGTTTAATATTTGGAATTTGAAGCCCAACATCGATAAGAATGTTTATACTTTTTGTACTATCAGCTGTAGATGACATAGATATATCGAGATCAGTCAAATTTGCTACACCATCTTTAAATGTCGCTAACTCAGATTTGCATATTTCATCACTTTCTAAGCTGTACTCTTTCAAAATTCTTTCAGCTAACAATATTCTTTCTTCAGTTTTACATTGATTTTGAGTGTACCCTTTCATAATTGAAGCAATTTGATTTAAGGCTCTTTTAGCTTTAGCAGTCAAATCTATATTAGCTTTTGTTAGTTTAGATGCAACTCCATCAAGCGCTACTGAGAAATCGGCTTTACCGTTAGAAAAATCAATTTTTTTATGCTCAAACTCAAATGATGTTGCTCCTAATGCAGCAAAAAATCTAGCATAAGCATTCGCTTTTTTTAAATTGTATGTTAGGAAATCGTCTATAACATGATCCAAGTTTAGATACTGTTCGCTAGCATTAATCCCCTCATCGGAGCAAACTAGAACTTGATCTACTTTTAATAATCCTTGTTTTTCTAATTCGCAAAGCTTATCTGATTTTCTTTTTGCAATTCGACTTAAAGGAAGTTGAACGACTGTAATGTTTGGCGCAAATAATATTTCAGAGGCGGATTTATCATTTAAAGCTATATCAATTGTATCCTGCGATAGGCACCATACTACTCGACGATCATCGATATTATTAGGAAAACTTTTAAGACTCATTTTTCTATCCTTTGCTTAATTTTTGAAACAACAATCCTAAAATTGCACCTAAGCTGACTAAGGTTAGTGGGAGCAACCAACTTAGTTTGTTCTTTTTTTTTACTATTTCGAACATCTGATTACATTGGTTAGCGACCTTACTTAAAGTTAATAAATTTCTATTAGTTTCCTCCCAAAATAAATTCAATATTTTTTCGAAATCTAATGAGTTTTGAGCTCTAATGCAGTTTTGAATTATTAAAGCAGTTTTTGACTGTCTTCCCAATGCATCAAACTGCTCATTATTAATGAGTAAAATTAAATCAAACGCATCATTCTTAACAAACTTAAAGTAACAGTCTACATACTGGATACTTTCCTTCTTTCCATTGTTCGTAAGTTCAAATATCATGTTATTAACAAAGGACTGATTTTTTTCGTCCGTTATTTTTAAAAGTGCATTATTCGTGAACTCATACCAATCATCAGTACTGTCATTATCCAAAGCTTGCGCAAAGAAATAAACCTTCATTTCTTCCATAATTATTCCTCCATATGTCCAATGATGAAACGAATAATTTCATTTAATCCATCGTGATCTTTCATGCTACCGAAGTGTAAGTATACTTTTGAATCACCAACATTTAATCTTGATTTAATATTTTTAAAGAATCCTTCCTTTTGAAGTTCATCAATTAGTTTAATTTTTTCTTGTTCAGAATTAAATTCTATACCTTTGAGTAAATCTAAATGAGTTCCAACAATAAACATTGGTATATGTTTACCATTTAACTCTTTTTGAATATTTTTTATATCTCTTTCAATTTGTGCTTCTACAGACCCTTCATCTAGAATCCATTCATCAATTTTAAAAAGATAGATAAAAATATCCACATTTAGAAGAGCATTCCTCCACTGTTCATAATTAGACGTAACCCCACTGTAATCATTCTGAGTGCTATTAATATGAACATTCCACCCTAGCTCAGCTAGTTTCTTTTTGCTAACTTTAACTTTTTTAATACCAATTGTTGCTTCATGCTCTAAAGTAATTTCTCCTTTAAGCAAATAATTAAGAAGAGTTGTTTTACCAGTAGCTCGCTGTCCTAAAATTACTATAGATTTTCCTTTAAATAATTTTTTTAATTTTTCCCAATTATTATAAATAAGATAACTAGATACTCCACTTATTGCTAATCCACCTGCAACATAAGCAGCCCATAGAGGTAAAACCATATCTTTTCTCCCTTAAAATTATTATGCCACCGCACTCTGATTAAACGCCTCAACAACCCCAATAATGTTGTCTGCATCCTTATCATTAAACACCCCATCAAGCCCCTCATAATGCATTTGACTAAAGGGTGGCTCATACAGTTGGGACGACTGCATTACACCTCGTTTGGTAAGGTGCTCCATTATCATTTCAACAAAATGGATTTGGTTTGCATTGTAGGTTGTGCCGACTAAAAATTTAGAAAAAGCTTCTTTCACAGCAATTGCATCTAAGCCAACTAAAGAGCGTATGAACTGTGGCAAACTAATAGCTAATCCAAAGTATTGCTCAAATTTATCTTTGCTTTCGACTTCCTGTGCATCAAATACGAAGCGCTCAAGTTCAGTCAAATCAGTCGGCGTAAGCTGTAAACCTTTTTTTAATTTAGCAATCGTAATGTGGTTTTCATTGGCTTTAATAAAGCTTTCTACACGTTTACGATACTGAGCAATATCCACGCCACTAGCAACAATTGGAATATTGACCTGTGTAGCAACACCTAACTTATCTTTAAACATGCTGTAAACCACAGTGGATGATGTTTTCTCTATAAGTTTGACTAAGCCTCTGATTCGTTTACGCATCGATTCTAAAATGGGTAAAGTAATATCCACCCAATACTCTGGTGATTGAATCTCTTGGATCAGTGCAAGGTGTGGAGCAACTACTGGAATATTAGATTTAGTTTCAAGCTCTGCTGCAATTTGGATCACTCGATTGGCATAAGACTCGAATGCTTTATTATTTTTTTCCAAGACTGCCAACTCTAGGTTATAGCAGAGCATATCAAAGAGCTTTGCTTCAATAGTTTCTTTCGGAAGCTCATGCGGCAAGCGAGAAATATGTTCTCGCAATGTTCCCATGGCAAGATCATCTAGGTTTTCCCAAGCTTCTGATGTTTTGAATTTCTCAACATGCTCAAGCTCAGTTTTAACAATGAAGTTATCTTTATTCATTGCCGTGACTTCAGCTCGCAACCCTTCACATAAATCGTTTTGAACGGTTTTTAATTCTAAGGTTTGCTGTTCATTGAGCTGATTCTTTTGTGTGTAGTCTGGTGCATTCAAAAGACTCATAATATTTAAACGTGCTTTAAACAGACGTTGTCCAATCGGTTCTACCGTACTGCCCATTGCACCTTTAGGATTAATTTCAAAATATTCAAAGTTAGAGCAGTAGTCAAAAATATAAAACTCAGATTTATCCGACTCTGGTGCAAATAAGTCTTTGCACAGTCGTGTACCACGACCAATCATTTGCATGAATTTTACTTTAGAGCGTATAGCTTTAAAGAATACTAAATTCACCACTTCAGGCACATCAATACCAGTGTCGAGCATATCGACTGAAATGGCAATTTGTGGTTCTGCTAAATCCTTTTTACTAAAATCATCAATTACGCTTTGCGCATATTTTGTTGCATGGGTAATGATCCGTGCAAACTTCCCATCATATTTTTGATAGCTAAGATTGAATCGATCTGCAATAAACTCCGCATGTTTTTGATTCACCGCAAAGATAATAGTTTTACCCAGTACATCACCACCTTCAACTTTAATGCCATTTTCCATTAGGTGTTTTAGCATTTTGTCTACGGTATAGGTATTAAACAATTGCTTATTGATCTGTGATGCCGAGACTTCATCAGGAACATCTTGTCCCCATGCTAAATTATCCCAATGTTCTTTTTCTTCATCTGAAAGTTCACTGTACTTAATGCCTTCCCGCATGAATTTTAAAGGCACAGAGAAAGCTTTGGGTGGTACAAGAAAGCCATCGGCAATCGCTTGATCCAAATCGTAGTAATGCGTTGGTACGCCAGTTTCAAGTCCAAATAAGGCATAGGTATCACGATCGACTTCATCTCGTGGGGTAGCCGTTAAACCGACCAATAAGCTGTCAAAGTATTTAAAGATTTCACCGTACTTTTGATACACACTACGGTGAGCTTCATCGACAATAATCAAGTCAAATGTGCCTGTACCATACTTACGCGTACCATCTTCATTGAGCTGATCAATCAAGCCAATCATGGTCTGATAAGTACAGGTATTAATTCGCCCAATTTCGCCTTTACTGTCAATTAAATTAAAAACAGATGCACCCGATTTAAAAAACTTAGCAAACTCTCGTGTTGCTTGATTGACTAATGAATTACGGTCTGCAAGGAACAGGACGCGTTGCACGACATTGGCCCGCATCAACACATCAACTAAAGCAATAGCGGTACGGGTTTTACCTGTACCTGTTGCCATAATCAGTAAGCCTGCACGTTTCTTTTGCTGGAATTCTGCAAGAAGTGATTTAATCGCTGTGGTTTGATAATAGCGTTCAACCATTGTTTCATTAATCGGGAAGCTGCTTAAATCAGGATTATTTTTACGTCTTTCAATTAAGCGTTTCAGTTCAGCCTGAGTATAAAAACCTTGCACTAATGCATTCCATGATAATTATCGACGCGGTCTGAAGCGTATTGGTTTAGACGTTTCCAAATCTGATGGACTATCTCCTCATTCTCACAGACATGCTTATGGTCGGCGTTTAAGTCGAGCAGGTGTAGAACCAATAATTATCAAAAAATGCTTACATCATTCATCAATAGAATCCCAATTAGTCTATACAACTCCTTCGCTTAAAGAAGTCACAAAAGCTCTAACTGCTGCAACAGAACAACTTTTAAATCCATCAGATTCTAATGAGGAAACATGTACTCCAAGCTGGCAAGTTTTATTACAGCATGGGTTTGATGACATTGACCCATATAACTTATTCGCTGGCAAGAATCCCAAATTTGGAAAACACAAATGAGAATTAAAATAGCCAAACCTGATGGTCGAAAAAGTGATCTTACTTTGCAATGGGTAACTAAAAGATATGGCGAAAAAATGAATGGATGGAGAGAGTTAGCTGAAGAATGGATAAAAAGTCAAGATAGTAGTACAGCAGAGAAACTAAATGCACTAGGTATTTTTCTTGAAAAATATATTATTCATACTGTGCCGTGGTGTGCTGATATATTTATCTTTTTAGCTGGAGATCAAAACGGTTGGAAAGCTTCTAGTCATGATTTTAAATCAGCAATAATTAAAAATTCCAAGCGCAGAGATAATAGAAATACTACAGAAATAATTAACTATATATCTAATTTTATTGATTGGATATTAGATAATCATTTCTTTGAAAATACTGATAAAGGTAGCAAAATCTATCTTTATAAAAATCCACTCGAACAACTAAAAAGCAAGCAAACACTATCTGAAACAGTCCATAGTCCTTTACCCTATCGCTATATTCAACGTCTCAGTGAAATCTTGTGTCCTAAACCATCTGGAAGTTTTTCAAATTGGAGTTGGGCACAAAGTCTGAGTGGAATTAGATCGACTGCGGCAACAGGTTGGTTTGAAGTTGATGAGAATCTTATAGATAAGAATGATGAAGATTGTGTTTGGATACGTGAAATAGTAATGCGTAATAAAAAATCTGTCACAATTTATAAAATGTGGTCACCTGTCGCAGCAATGGTGCTATTCGTCAAATTACAACTACCACTCAGAACATATCAGGTGCGTATGTTAGATACTGGTGAAGCAGATGCTATGCGCTATCAAAATGGTAAATGGATAAAAAATACAAAATATAAATTTGTATTAAATAGTCATTCAAAAGGTATATTTCGACGATTCAAAGATAATGTGACAGGTTTGGATTCAACAGGTTTATATATCAATACGAATAAAACAGCAGATCAAAACAAAGATGAATTCCAAAGAGGCTATGAAATTCCTTGGCAAAATGAATTTCTACTATATTGGCTAGAAAAACTTAGAAATTGGCAAGAAAAATACAATCCCATTGTAGCCCCTACAGATTGTACGACATTAGAAATCAAACACACAAAAGATTTAAAATCAAATGCTTATCTTTCCAAGATGGGGTATTGCTGTTTTTTAATGCGTGATGCTACATCAAATTGTAGTGAAAATAGGAAAAAGCCAATTCCAGATGCAAGTATTCCTTTGATTTGGTATAAATTATTAGAGAAGTTAGAAAATAACCTCTCAAATTGTGGAGACACACTCCCTAATGGAACACCACTTCAATTAGTTCATCATTACGAAAAAAACTACAAATCTCCAAAAGTAAAAACTAATTATCCACTGCATAGTTTACGAGTATCGCTCATTACAAGCTACTTAATAGAAGCTAAATTACCACTTCCAGTTGTTTCTAAACTTTTGGCTGGTCATTCAAGAATTTTAATGACTATATATTATACAAAGTTAACACCTGTTGTCATGCAGGAGAAAATGGCAGAAGCAACAAAAGTACTCGAAAATAATTCTAAAGAAAGTATCCGTATATTTTTAAAAGATGCTGAACTACGGCAAATTGAATCCAAAATGGCCTTCCATGATGACATGTCAATTAAATCAATATTAGTTAATCGCAATCCAATAGGTTGGGAGTTGAGACATCATGGACTCTGTTTAGCTGGAGGTAATAATGTAATGACTGACGAAGTGAAATCTATTGCTGGTTGTTGGAATGGTGGAGAATTAATACAAGATTCCAAAAATTTTTCTAAACGGCTTAATAGTTCTGTTGGTCACAGTAGCGAAAATTGCGTGCGATGCAGATGGTTTATTACCGATGCTAGTTACCTCCCAGCACTCAATGCACATCTCAACTTTATGAGTTATAAAGCCTATAATGCAGCCAATCTAGCAACAAAGATAGAGGCAGATATAGAGAGTTTCGAAGAGCTAAAATATGAAGCTGAGTTAAAAAATATACCTTTTCTAAAACATAATGAATTGCAACATCTTAATAGACGTCATGAAAAACAATTAGTTGAATCTGATGAGTACACAAAAAATTGGATAGCTACATTCAACCTCATTCGACGCTTAGTTGAAATAGAGCAAAAAAGAAATGAAGATGACCATCAAACAAAGTTGGTAGCCGTTGGTTCTCAAGAAGATATAAAAATTGGATTTATAGAAACAACATCCGAGCTATTACATCTTTCATTACTTTGTGAAGATGCTGAAATTTATCCTGATTTGCTCGATGATATTAAAAAGACCTCAGTAATTCAGGACAGGACACAAAGTTTAAGTCGGATAATGATCCGAAAAGGTTATTTACCTCATTTACTATTACTTGATCAAGACCAGCAATTAATTGCAGCCAACGCTATGATTCGTACAATGACTAAACAAATCGACTCAATTAATAAACTTGGAAGTTTTCAGAAGATTGTGTCGTATTTAGAATTTGATGAATTTTTACAAAATCATAAATTACTTGAGACTGGAATTAAAACTTTAGAGGAGCATTTAAATACACCTATAAATAGTTTTTCACTAAAGTCTTTAATCAGCAGTATTTAACGCGGAGTATCTCAGAATGAGTACTGATATGAAATTATTTTTGGATAATCTCAAAAAAGATAGAAGCACCTGCACTCAGGCCTCATTAGATAAGCTAAATACTTTACTAGAAAAACGTTTTAATGCTGGTGAAGAAGATTATTCAATAGTAACGATTGGAAAACTATCGGCAAGTAGTGGTGGGGTTGGTATTGATAGTTTTCGTAATAAAGCAGGTAATCACTATAAGCTTTTATTAAAAGAATGGGCAACCTTAGCAGATACCACTACAAAAAAACCTCCCAAGCGTTATTCTCGAAAGAATGAAGTATCATCAGACATGGAGTTATTAAAGAGACTAGATGATCCAGCTATGAGAGCAGTCTTCGGTCAAATCATTGCTGAAAAGAAAAAACTCAAAGCAGAGAACCATATTCTCAAACAACAAACAGAAGTGATTGTTGATATGAGGCCAAATCAGGTTTTTTCAGCAGGCCAAGTACAGCAACAAGTCGAAATAATACCATCGTTAACTGGCGTATTGGTCAATAGTGAAATCGAAGCGCTTCGCGATGCTATTGACGAAAATAATCTTCGAAACAGAGGTTGGATAGTTTCTAGACTGGGCTCTATTAAAGACGAAAATGGACGATCATTATTTAAGTCAGGCTTTGTATCTGCAATACAAAAAATATTAGCTGAAATATAAAAAGGCTGGCAATCTGCCAGCCTTTTTTTTATATACTGTTTTTATATGCATATAAAAAACAGACACTAACTAAGATATTGTAAAATAATATAAAATAAAGGATTAACCTGTTTTTATATAAATTTAACTAGATAGAAAGTGTACAGCGTTTTTTATTGGTTTTTGGGTGTGGTCTGACTTTGGCAAAAGTTTAGAAATAGCAGGTAAGCTGTCTATTGCTATTGCGAATAGTCATTTTGCATTAAAGCTAAAAATTATTTCTTAAACAATTTGTATATTTTTTTCATTGGTAATTTATCATTGGCAAAGCCATAGAGCGCTGCAAAAGGCAGTGCTGTACGCGCTAAATAAGCCACACGCCATAAACCACCATGGTTTGCACCTTTCATCATTAATTCTAAAGGATGGGCCAATGGTGTTTCAGGATTTGCAACGGAGTCAGGATTGCGTAAATCATGAATCCATAATGCCGCCATAAGCGCATTGGTGGTTTCTGGACTAAATGATTCAACATCAAACAGGCTAGCACCATTAAACGCGGCTTTTAATAGCGGATTTTTAGTCACTGAATGGGTTGTGGTTGAGGGTGCAATATTAATACTGACACATTGCCCATAATGACGAGCTAAAGTTGCACGCCACTGTTGTATCCGTTTTGCTAAAGCATAGTTAGGGCCTTGTTCCAGCACCAAACAATCTGCAATACCATATTCCTTGCCATTATCAGAAGAAATTAATGTTTGTAGATTTTCTTTGAAAAAATGCTGTCCCGAAACAGTAGAAATACTTTTGCTAATAATTTTCTGGGTTTTGGAACGCTGCTGGAACTTCTCATGTGAAGCTTCTATCACCTCTTTAGGAACGGCATAGACATCGGTTGGAGTACACATAAACATTAAACTGGTGTCAGCCTTTTGCTCACTCACGTATTGCATAATACTGTCCATTGCCATAGAGACACGCACATGTTTTTCACCGTCTAAATAAGCAATCGCTGCTAAATCAAGCTGATGTTCATTCTGGCTTAGCCAGTGTGCAATTTCTGGCGTTTGAGTGAGTAAATCAGCTCCTAATTTATCTTTCAGCGTGGCAGTTGAGGTGTTTTTGGCTAATTTTTCTGCGCAGGGTGCATACAGGGTTGCATTGCCTTGTTGAATGGTCTTTAAAATTCTGTCCCAAACACGGCTATTGGGTAAATCGACTGCCACAATGTTGGCTTTCCATTTCGATAACCAAGTGAGGGGGCCTGCTTCAGAGCCTGCGCCAAATAAGACCATAGTACGGTCAGAAAGATTGAACCATTCAGGGTGTGCCTGTGCAGCACGTAAAGCATCCGCATGGCTGAGTTCAATAATGCCTGCATCTTGCCATGTCTGAATTTGATCCAGTAAAGCCTGACCTTGTAATTTTTGTCCTTTATAAGGCACATACCATTCAGGTGCAGCATCACTTTCACCTTTAAGCTGAACGGTATACAAATTTGCTGTATTCACATCACTCATGATGTCTTTGAGTAAGTAGCGTTGACCATTACGATAAAAATCAAAGCTATGATGAGCTTTGTGCAAGCCTTGTTTTGCGATGGTAATGGGATTATTAATGGTACGAATACCATATTCAACCAAAGCCTTAAAATAGACGGGATAATTTTTACGCCAGTTCTTTTCAGCGAGAGCATCCATTGATGATTTATTGTCAACAATAGAAAGGGCTTCGGCAATAATTTCTTTACCTGTCTGAGAGGTGCTGGCTTTATTGCTAGCAGGATTAATCGGGAATTGAAGACCATCTAATGACGTTGACATGCAAAATATCTCATTTTTTTGATTGTTAATATACATATGTCTACATTATCTATGCCAACTTGATTTATGGATTAGCATTTAATGACAAAATTGTGTAATTCTTTTTTAGAATTCTTTTTAAGTAATCAGAATTTTATTTTTGCATAAAAAGGACGCTGAAAAGTCAGCGTCCTTGAATATGGATTAATAAAGCATAAGTTTTAAAAAGGAAGTTGCATCAGCTTATTTAAAAAGTGTGGAATAACACGTGGTTCTAGAATGATGGTCATGATTACACCGTAAGCTGCCCCCCATAAATGGGCACTATGATTGATGTTGGAATTGCCACGTTTTCCAGACCAAATACTATAGCCAATATATAAAATGGCAAAAATAATCGCAGGCACTGGAATAAAGAAAACAAAAATCAGTTTCCATGGTTCAAATAAGATATAAGCAAACAAGACGGCTGAAACTGCACCAGAAGCCCCTAAACTGGCCCAGCGATGGTCATTTTTATGTTTTAAATAACTTGGGATAATCGCAACAATTAAACCGCCCAAATAGAACAGAATAAAGCCAAGATTAAAAAAATACTCTCGATAAAAACTTTCAATAACACTGCCAAAAAAGAACAGCGTAATCATATTGAAGATAAGATGAGCACCATCGGCATGTACAAAACCATGAGTAACAAAGCGATCATACTGTCCACGTTGCATTGCCGGTGGCCAGAAAATAAGACGGCTCATGACTTTCTGATTTGAAAATGCAATCAGTGATACAACCACTGTAATGAAGATCAAGCTAACAGTATGGTTAAAAGGTAAATCTAGCATAAAGTGAAGGTTCAGCTTTTAGATAGTTGCTTTAATAATGCCATTAAATGAAGGGTTAAGATTAATTTTTATAATAATTCCGACAATTTTAGTTGATTTTTTTTTATTACCCCGCATCTTCAGTTAAAATAGCCACTTCAGCTTGAGGAAATATTATTATGTCGACTGAGAACATCAGCGCTGCAGTTGCAGAAGAAATTCCAAATTTATTGATTACGCCAACAGCACAAGAGTATTTGTTTGATTTACTTGAAAAACAAAATACACCGGGTATTGCTGTACGTGTTTTTGTGGAAAATCCTGGTACGCCACGTGCTGAATGTTGTATGGCATATAGTGCGCCTGAAGAAATTATTCCTACAGACTATAAACAAGATTATCCAGACTTTGCGGCTTATATTGATGCTCCATCTATCCCATATTTGTTAGATGCTGTGATTGATTACAATAAAGATCGTTTCGGTGGGCAATTGACATTCCGCGCGCCCAATTCAAAAGTGCCACGTGTGGGTGCAGATGCTTCAATTGAAGAGCGTATTAGCTATGTATTACAAGCCGAAATTAACCCCGGTCTTGCTGGACATGGTGGTAACTGTGCTTTAGTTGAAATTATTAAAGATGAAGAACATGGTTTAACCGCAGTATTGAAATTTGGTGGTGGTTGCCAAGGCTGTTCAGCAATTGATGTCACTTTAAAACAAGGTGTTGAAACCACGTTAAAACAGCATATCCCAGAATTATCTCGTGTTGTTGACCAAACGGATCACACTCAGGCAGAGGGTGCTTATTTTAAATAATTTTTTGAAATACGTTCAAAAAAACCTCCAATTAAGGAGGTTTTTTTATTTAAAAGATGAAGTGTCAAGATTTGGTTAGCCATCCATAATTTGTTCTCTTATAAATTTAGATAAATCCTTAAATTTTTCTCAAGCATTTTAGTCTTATAGAAAAACAAACAAATGCTAATGATAATAATTATCAATATTAATTGCAATATGGTTGCTTTTTGTTACACTGTGAAACGAAAATTGCAATACTTATCCATTATTTTGCTACTTGGGGGCCTTGAATGACCAAGCGTATTATTCGATCTACATTATCTTTTTCAATTTTGTCTGCTATAGCTTCATTTACCTATGCAAGCGAAGAAAAAATATCGACTGTTGCAGAGCCGACTAAATTAGAAACTATTGTTGTTACAGCAGCTGGTTATGAACAGGAAGTGAGCAAAGCACCTGCTTCAATTACGGTAATTAGTCGTGAAGAACTAGAAAAAAGAGAATATAGCGATATTACTGATGTATTGAGAAATACACCTGGGGTTGTTGTTTCAGGTTCAGGCTCAGCCCAGTCTATTAGTATTCGAGGAATGAGTTCAAATTACACATTATTTTTGGTGGATGGAAAACGCCAATACTCTAAAGATGTAAATCCGAACGGCGATGATTATGGTTTAGAAAAAAATATTTTACCACCAATGGCAGCGATCGATCGAATTGAAATTATTCGCGGACCAGCATCGACCCTGTATGGTAGTGATGCGATGGGTGGGGTCGTTAATATTATTACGAAAAAAGTTACAGATGAATGGACTGGAACTGTTGAACTTGGCACCATTATTCAAGATCGAGGTAATGCGGGGAATATTAAGAATGGAGCAGTTTATTTAGCAGGTCCGCTTATTCCGAACAAATTAGGTTTGCAATTAGGTATCAATAAACAAGAACGTGAAGAAGATAGCTATGTTGGCGGATTCCGTGGCAATGAAAGAGAAAGTCTCAATTCGCGCTTAACTTATATTTTAAATGATAATCATAATTTAGAATTTGAAGCCAATTTTGTGCAGCAAGATGCTGAATCAACGGTAGGAAAAACGGTTGAAGATACCGCAACGGCCGCAGATTCAACTTCAAGAAACTATCGAAGTGTGTATGCAATTACGCATAATGGTCGATATAGTGATAACCTCGAAAGTAAAACCTATTTGCAATATGAAAATTCTCGAAATCCAGATCGAGAGAATACAACTTTAGATACCAAAGGTATTGAGCTTGATACTTGGACGTTTAACAATCAATGGAATTGGATGTTAAACAACCATACTTTATCCTTTGGTACCTATTATAAAGATGAATCGTTAAATGATCAGGCTACTAACAGAAATCCAAATGTACCATTTTTTAGTGAATTAACACGGTGGTCTGTCGCAGCTTTTCTTGAAGATACTTGGAGCATTACGGATTCATTTGATTTAACGAGTGGTTTGCGTTATGACCATGATGAAAATTATGGTGGTAATTTTTCTCCGCGATTATATGGAGTATATAGCTTCAATGATAATTTTACTGTAAAAGGTGGGGTGTCAACTGGTTATAAACAGCCTGATATTCGTGCAGCCACGGAAGGGTTTTATAGTGTAACTGGTGGTGGTGGATCACCAACTCCAACGGGTCGAGGCATTATTCGAGCTAATCCTGAACTTGATCCAGAAACAAGTATGTCATCAGAATTAGGGTTAAATTGGGAAAATGATTTTATATCTGCATCTTTAACAGGCTATATCACTAAGTTTAAAGACAAGATCACAGAAGTTCGTACTTGTGAAACAGATACTGATGGATCAACAATAAATCGTAACAATGTTGCAGCATGGAAATGTGCTGAAGGTGCAACACCTTTCTACTTTATAAGTGATCGCATTAATGTGGATGATGCTGAACTAAAAGGTATCGAAGCAACAGTTGAGGCGACTTTAAATGATTATACGACTTTAAGTGCCAATTATACGTATACAAATACTGAAATTAAATCTGGTGAATTTAAAGGGCAGCCTTTAAATGAAATGCCAAAAAATATGTTTAATTTAACAGCAGATTATGAGATTAATGATGCATTAAATGTTTGGTCTCGCTTGCATTATCGTGGTGAAACATCTGCCTATTTGAGCCGAACGTCTATGTCTAATCCGAATCCAGGTTATGAGTTTGTGGATATTGGTTTTAACTACAAATTTACCCCAAGCTTAAAGGGTAAATTTGGGGTGTACAATATCTTAGATGAAAAAGCTGAAAATGCAGATGGTGATCAATTATTAGATGGTCGTCGTTATGGTATTAGTTTTGTGGCTAATTTCTAATGAATTAAATAAGAAAGCCGCTTTATGCGGCTTTCTTTATGACTGAATATTTAAGATTTTCTGCGCTGTTTCAGCATAATAAAATTTCTCTAAATTAGCTCTTGCACGTTCACGTAAATATTCAGAGGAAACCAAATTTTGAATTACAGGTGCTAATAAGTGCTGTAATTCTTGTTGAATTAGTGCTTCATCAATATTTAAATCGCGAAGTAATAGGTCAAAACTACGTTCTTGATTACGTATATACCAAGCATAAACACCATCATGAACTTGTTGTTTTAAGTATTCTGTTTGACGGATATGATCCCAAATTTCATGCCCTAAACTGACCGTGTTGGGAAGGTCTTGAATTTCAATATAGTTTTTCAAAATGCTTAAAGGCATATCTTTAATTTTATGCCAAAGATTGGCCTGAAAATGATATAGCTTGTCATCATCAAAATGTTGATTGAGAACATGCTCACTTAGTTGGCTAAGCTTCAAGATATTTTTTTGTAGATAATGTCCAATCGTTTTATCTAAATTGGAGTCAGTTACTGTTTCCAAAACAGATTTGCCCATTTTCATAAAACTTGACATACCGGGCATGCGTTTAGCCATGACAGAATTGTCTAAATAATCTTGAATAGAGTGCTGAATTAATTGGGTAATCATAGCTGAAAAAGCAGGGCTATTGACCACAGTTCTAATTAACCGCTGGCGATGAGCACTTTTACTTGCCACATATTGGGCAATTTTATCAACCGTGAGTACGGGTATCACATCTGCAATTTGAGTGCTTTCATTGGTAGGATGAATTAAAGCAAAACGAATATGTTCGGTGATTTGCTCAATGAGAACAGGGCTCGCAGGTGTGGCTAAAATTTGCTTTTGTAACAGGGCATTGATGTGCTCAAATGACCAAATATTCTGCAAGGTCTGTTTTCTAAACCAATGATAAAAATTTAGAAATTCGCTTTGAATGGTGGCAGCATGCGAAAACTCTTGCTCTAAAAAGTCAAGATGAGCATCTATTAATTGCTCAATCATCGGGTGTTTCTGCATACTGTCTCTGCAAACTAATTTAAAGGGATAAGTTTATCAGCAAGTGGATTTTTTAGCTTTTGAGTTTTTGCTAGAAAGGGTAAATAGTGTAAAGCCACTTGTTGTTCTGCTTCTAAAATCGGCATATGCCCGACATTGTTTAAAATCACTGGCGTCTCTGCACGTTTCAATAAAGATTGTAATTCACTTGCTGCTTCAACATTAATAATTTTATCTTGCTTGCCCCAAAGAATCAGTGTCGGTGCTTCAATGGTTCGCGTGAGTCGGGCAAATGATTCAGGGGTATAAATACGATTCAGTGTCACGATTTGATCAATCATTTTATGGGTTTGTGAAGATTGCGAAATCAACATTTTTTCTTGTGCTTTTTTAAAGTAAAGCGGTAAATCTGGTGGTGTTTGCATGACTTGACTGAGCACATCTTCTAAATCACCCGGTTTAGAAACAATTAGATTTTTTAAAAAATAAGGATCTTTGGTATAGGCCGTATTGGCTTGTTTATAAATACCTGCACTATTAAGTAGAAATAAGCTTTGAGTATCAAATGGATACTGTGAAGCATAGACGGTTGCAATTGATCCGCCCAATGAGTGTCCTGCAATATTCAGTTTATCTTCGACATTAATTGCTTCAACAAAACGACGTAAGCGTTCTGTCACATTTGGTACAGAGAGATCAAAATTATCTGCAACTTTGGTTTCGCCATTGCTTGGAAGATCTGGAATAATTACATGGTAATACGGTGTTAAAAAGTGTGCTACACCATTCCAATTGTCACGATTTCCTGCTAAGCCATGGATGAGTAATACAGCAGGCTTATTGCTGGAACCACCTTCATTATAGCTCCAAGTAATGTCATCAATTTTTATGCTTTTACTGCGTAAGCCTGCGGCATGACGTTCTTTGGCAAAATAACTTTGTAACGAATTCGCGGCATCATTCGCTTTATTTGTTGCTGCATATGAAACATGAGACACACTGACGGCAAGTACCAAGCACATCGTGGTAAAGATGCGGGATAAAATCGAGTGTGGTGCTATCATTGATCATTATCCTTAATGTGTTCATGATAATATTTATAGAGAATATGATAAAAATAATCTAAATTTAGACTGCATTTATTTTTCTAGAAATGTCTATAGCTTATTGTAAGTATTATTAAGAAAATGTCACTGTATTGTTTATTGAATCAGGTGTCTAGAATGCTGGAGAATGTGAACTGGATTCGTTTTTATGTGAAATAAAATATGTTGTAACATCGTGATAAACTGGTACAGCTATTCGTTTTTGCAAGTGACTTTCATTTTTACAGCGATTAAAATGTTGCAACTTAAAAATATTCTGGTGGGAAAGAAATGCTAACAGCTCAAGAAGCTTTAGAACGTCTTAAAAGTGGTAACCAACGTTTTGTATCTGGCGAGACGACCCATCATAAACAACTGAGCCATCAGGAACGTGCAGAAATGGCGGGAGACCAGAACCCGTTTGCTATCGTTTTAGGCTGCTCTGACTCTCGTGTTCCTGCTGAAATGGTATTTGATCAGGGACTTGGTGATTTATTTGTGATTCGTGTGGCAGGAAATGTGGTGGCGCCTTCTCAGGTTGGCAGTGTTGAATTTGCTGCAGAGCGTTATGATTGCGCAGTGGTTGTGGTTTTAGGTCACAGTCATTGCGGTGCTATTCAAGCCACGATTGATACATTGATGAATCCTGCCAGTCCACCATCACAAAACTTAATGTCAATTGTAAACCGTGTGCGCCCATCGGTTGAAACATTGTTACAGACAGAACTGAAGGATGATTTGGCTAAATTGTCCAAACATGCGGTACGATCAAATGTTTTTGCATCAGTCAATCAGTTGCGTCATGGTTCTGCTGTACTGGAAAGCCTGATTGCTAAAGGGAAGTTAAAAGTCGTTGGTGCAGAATATTCTTTGGAAACCGGTGAAGTCTTATTTTTTGATTTTTAAAATCAAAAAAATTTCAATGATTCATAAAAGGCGCTTATAACGCTAATGTTGGTCAGCTAAGGGGTTTTATAATTAATCCCTTAGCTTTTAGTTATTCACGCCGGAGTCTTATCGTTTTAAATCAAATTTTTGGAGCTCGTTTGTTCCTTGCGAAAAGAGTGTTTCTCATTCGCCAAAATGAGAAGTCTCAAAATATATTTTGAGCTTCGTAAGAAAAGCATCTTGCGGCGCAGTGCGCCTCATCGCAAAACTCGCCAACTACCGCAAATTAACAAAAAAATTGCAAAAATAATATATTGCCAATGTAGTCCTGCCTTGCGCTGCAAAATAAAGCCGTGCTTTATTTATTGCTCAAGTTGCGAATGACGTTTCTGTGTATCGAATAACATTATGGATTTAAAATAAAAAATGCCAGTCATTTTTTAACTGACTAGCATGAGTTTATAAAGCGTCTTTTATATAGGGATAAGCATTATTCAGTAAAATGCTTTGTGCTTTGGTATTGGGGTGAACCAGATCGGATTGCATCAGATTTTTATTGCCGGCAATTCCTGTTAAAAAGAAGGGCATCAATTTCACTTTGTATTGTTGGCTGACCGTACTATAATTTTTTGCAAAAGCTTGACTATAAGCCGTGCCGTAATTGGGTGGAATTTTCATACCCAAAACAATCACCGTTGCTTTGGCTTGCTGACTTTGTTGAATTAAATTGGCTAGGTTTTTTTGAATCAAAAGTGGCGATTGACCACGTAAACCATCATTTCCACCGAGTTCAAGCACCACAATTTGTGGTTTATAGGTTTGCAATAATTTCGGCAAACGTGCCACAGCACCACTGCTGGTTTCACCACTGACACTGGCATTGACCACTTTATGTTTTTTCGGATACTGTTGCTCTAAACGTTTTTGTAATAAATAGACCCAACCTTGTTCTGCTTGCATGCCATATGCTGCGCTAATACTATCGCCAACAATCATAATGGTTTTAGCAGAAACCACGGTTGGAATAAGACATAGGCTGAACATCGCCAAGTAAGAAATTCCACGAATTTTTAAATTGCGATTTTGCATATAGAGATATTATGACCCAAGTTACTCACGATCACTCCATCATGCCACAAGTGATTATTTCTGCCCAGCAACTGACGCAAAAGATCAAAATTGCACAAAAAGAATTACGCATTTTTGAAAATTTAAATTTTGATATTTATGCAGGCGAACAAGTGGCAATTATGGGGCGTTCGGGTTCAGGTAAATCGACTTTGCTTGGAATTTTAGCGACGTTGGATCAGGCCAGTGCAGGAACATTAATGGTTTGTGGGGAATCGATTGCTGAATTAAACGAAGAACAACGTGCTTTGGTGCGTTTAAAACATATTGGATTTGTTTTTCAATCTTTTCAACTATTACCGCATTTAACTGCCGTTGAAAATGTAATGTTACCGCTGCGTTTACAAAAAAAATTTAATTTTGCAGCAGCTGAAAAAAAAGCCTTGGCATTGCTGAAAAAAGTGGGTTTAGAACGACAAGCGACTCAAACGCCAAAAGTCCTTTCTGGTGGTGAACAGCAACGTGTTGCGATTGCGCGAGCTTTAATAAGCGACCCAAAAATTATTTTTGCCGATGAACCTACAGGTAATTTAGACACGCAAACAGCCAAAGACATTGAGCAATTGTTATTTCAGCTGAATCGTGAATTGGGCACAACCTTGGTTCTGGTGACGCATGATCCAAAACTGGCCGAACAATGCCAGCGTCATTTTGAATTGTTAGATGGACATATAATTGAACATCGTAACGGTGAGGACTGAAATGAACCCTTTATTTCAACCGTTACTCAAACAAAGTTTTAAAAGTAGCGGTGTTTACTTACTGATCATTGCTCTGGTTTTGGCAATTAGTGCGACAACTGCATTGAAATTTAGTAATGAACAAATTCAAAATGCCGTGGCATTACAAGCTGCTGAAATGCTGGCAGGGGATTTGGTTCTGAGCGACAATGAGCCACTGGAAAAAAAGTGGCAAGATCAAGCAAACCAATTAGCACTACAACAATCTAAAGTCACCACATTTAGTTCAATGGCGCATACTCATGAGCAATTTGTGATGGTCAATGTGAAAGCCATTGATGACGCCTTTCCGTTACGTGGAGACATTCGTGTTGTACCAACAGCAGATAAAATTCAAGCAGGAGAGGTTTGGCTCAGCGCTCGTGCTATGGACTTACTACATGTCAAAGTAGGTGATACGGTTCATATTGCCGATGCAACCTTCAAAGTCACGGCTCAAATTCAACATGATTCCAATCAGGAATTAGGCTTTTCAGGTTTTTCACCTACCGTGATTATTGCTCAAGCTGATGTTGCTCGAACCCATGCGATTCAAGTTGGGAGTCGGGTTGAATATCGTTTATTGATGGCGGGTACGGCAGAACAAAACAAGCAATTTGAACAAAATTTCAAATTGCAGCAAGGTGCTGAAACGCCAAGCGAGAATGAACAAACGAGTCTTAGGTTACGCAATGCCAGCGAAGGCAATACTCGTTTAATGAAGCCGATTGCTAATTTAGATACTTTTTTACAACTGACCAATATTTTGACTATTTTGTTATGTGGTATTGCCATTGCCTTAACCAGTCAGCGCTATGTACAACAAAATCAGGATTATATTGCGCTCATGCGCTGTATTGGAGCAACGAAAGCTCAGATTCTTAACGCGTACTTGGCTTTATTGAGCGTGGTTTTAATGGTTGCAATGGTGATTGGGAGTTTAGCGGGGGTGTCACTCGGCTATGGCTTGTTGCAACTGATGCTACAGTTGATTCCGCATCTGCACATTCAATTTTCTGTGTTTGATATGTTGCTTGGGCCTTTGCCTATCGCCATGCTTACCAGTGCTGTAGTGTTGCTTGGATTTATTGTGCCAAGTTTATGGCAACTGCTGAATACACCGCCTATTCGTGTCATTCGTCAGCAAGAAAAATCTGTGCAGTCGATGCTGTGGATGCTACTGATGGGCACGGCAAGTTTGGTGCTATTTAGTATTGTACTGACTGAAAATATTGTGCTCACCGCTTGGGTCATTGGTGCGATTATTCTGCTGTGCACTGTGCTGTATTTACTCATTTGGGGCGGGCTGAAATTAATCAAAAGCTTAAAAATATCCATTTCAGCTTATGTACGTGCGCCTTATCAAACAGCTTTTCAAATTACCGCTTTGGCATTGGGTTTAAGTTTAATTACCGTATTGGCGGTGTTACGAACGGATTTGCTGGAGCGTTGGCAGCAACAATTACCTGAAGGCAGACCTAATCAATTTGTTTACGGCTTACCACCGTTTGATATGCCTGTATTCAAAGCCCAGCTTGAACAACAGGGTTGGCAGAGTACACCGTTATATCCTAATATCCGCGGGCGACTGGTGTCGAAAAATGATCAGCCCTTTGCAGAGCAATTACTGAAAAGCAATAACGCTTTACGCCGTGAATTAAATTTAACTCAAACCACAGAATATCCGACTGACAATAAAATAGTGCAGGGCAGCGCAGCATTAAAGCAGGTCGGTGATGTATCTGTTGAAGTCAAAACTGCGGAAGAACTAGGGATTCAAATCGGTGATCGGCTGACCTTTAGCTTGCCTGAAGGTTTGGTTCACGCCAGAGTCATTAATTTGCGTAGTGTGGAATGGGAAAGCTTTAGCCCCAATTTTTTCTTTATTTTTGCACCCAAAACTATGGATGAAAATGCAGGCAGTTATTTAGGTAGTTTTTATGTGCCAGAACAGAATAAAAAGCAATTGGTTCCTGTGATTCAGCAATTTTCCAATACTGTTTTTATTGATGTCAGTTTGATCTTGGATGAAGTCAAACGTTTAGTAAATGTGTTGGTGCAAATTATTACCATTCTGGCGTTATTGGTGAGTGTGTCAGGTGTTTTGGTACTCGTCGCCTGCTTGAATTTATTGATGGATGAACGTAAACGTGAAGTGGCTTTGCTACGTTCGTTTGGCAGTTCTAAACAAAAGTTAAAACAAATGATGAGTTTGGAAATTGGTTTTATTGGATTTGTGGCAGGTGTGGTTTCCTGTCTGTTTGCAGAAGTAATTAGTGCCATTGCGAGCTATAAAATGAATTTGGTAATTCAGGCACATTGGGAAATTTGGTTGATTTTACCGATTCTCATGACTTTACTGTGTGCTTTAATTGGACGTTATCGTTTAAGTTACCTTTGCGATATTCCACCCTTACAAAGTTTGCGAGAGATCAATCAATGATCTCTCATTATGACTTCATAAAGCTTAAAAATGAAGTTTTGCGCGCATAGCGGTAAGGATTTGCTGCCAAATAGGTTCAAGGATTTGAACTTGTTGAATGCAGTAATCATAAAATAAATAACATGTCACCGCGCCTACAACCAAGCCCACATAAATACCTAAATTCGGTTTATGTATCCGTTGTCCCATGTACCAAATAATCGCCAATAGGGCACCCATAAGCATGCCACCAATATGGGCTGCATTATTAATTCCGGGCATGGTGAAACCAATCAATAAGTTAATGCCCATTACCATGACCAAAGTTTTTTTATCTAAAATAAAGCGTTGTTTGGGTAAAACAGGAAATAAGGATAAAACAGTCAATGCACCGCCAATTCCCATTACTGCACCAGAAGCACCAGCACTAACGGTTGGAAAAAGTTTGGGGTCATTGCTTTGCAGCAGTTCAAAGGTGTTTTGAATGTCGAGAAAACCACTGAGCAAACTGCCCATGAGACCTGCAAAAATATATAAACCTAAATAATAAAACCGACCAAAAAGCTGCTCGGCAACACTGCCAAAAATATAGAGTGCCCACATGTTCAGCATTAAATGGATTAAGCCAAAATGAAAAAACATGCTAGTAAACAGCCGAATGGGTTCCTCTAAAAAGGTTAAAGGCGCATAATCGGCTCCCCAATGAATAGCATCGACCAGACTCGGACTGCTAATATTTACCCCTGTAAGCACCTGCCAGAGAAATAAACTGACATTAATGGCAATAAAAAGTGCAGTCAGCCACCAAAGGTGAACCTCGGGTTTCCTTCGAATTGTGGGAGGTGAAAGTTCAGTCATGCTATTCTTTTATAATCTTTGCTATATTTAGCTTCAAGCTTAGCACGAAAAAATAGATATTTTGGAGTAACTCACTGACATGAAAGCTTTTATTGTTCGTAGTTTGTTAATACTTGTCAGTTTGGTGCTTTTAGTGCAACTTTGGGTTTTTGCAAGTTTGGTCTGGTGGCGGACTCATCCAGTCGAAACTACCATGATGATGCGGATAGATTATTGGTCAGAACCTTCTAAGCCAATCAAACATGAATGGCGTGATTATGATCAAATTAGTGACTATTTGAAACATGCAGTGGTTGCAGCGGAAGATGGTAAGTTTTTACAACACAAAGGTTTTGATTGGGCTGGCATGCAATTTGCCCTAGAACGTAATAAAGATAAGGGTAAAGTGGTTGCAGGTGGCTCAACTATTTCACAGCAATTGGCGAAAAATCTATTTTTATATAATAAGCGTTCATTTTTACGTAAAGGTCAAGAAGCAGTTGCCACGTGGATGATGGAGCGCGTGTGGTCAAAAGAACGGATTTTAGAAGTATATTTAAATTCAGTTGAATTTGGTGAAAATATTTATGGGGTGGAAGCAGCAACACAGCATTATTTTGGTAAAAGTTCGAAAAATTTATCGCGTGATCAGGCCGCTTTCTTAGCTGCCATTTTACCCAATCCCAAATATTATCAAGATCATCGTGAAGATCGAAAATTAAAGTATCGTAAACGTATGATTCAAAAATATATGCGTTATAGCCATATTCCTTAAAATAACTCCAGAAAAAAGCATAGATTATTGTAATGCCTGTTAGTTAATAGATTGATTGGCATTTTTTAAAATTCATGATGTTATTCGATACACGGAAACGTCATCCGCAACTGTTCGAGGCAAAATCACTTTGAAAAAGTAAGGTTTCTGCGATGAATTGATCAATAAAAGGTATTTGACGAGTTTTGCGGATGACAAATGCTTTTGGTTCTTTTGGCAAAACAAAAGAACAAACGAGCTCCAAAACTTTGATTTAAAATGATAAGACTCCGTCGTGAATAACAAAAAAGCTAAGGGGGTAATTGTAAAATTCCTTAACTGATCAGCATTATAAATTATTGGGCTTTTTTTATGAAATTGTCACAATTTTGAAGCATACTTATGTGAATACGAATTACTTTCGAATAAGCATAGGTTAGGTATGAATACTGCAGCAGACCCATCTCCTACACAAATAGAATATACATATAATGATCGCTATATTAACCGTGAACTTTCTATTCTAGATTTTCATCTTCGTGTATTAGAACAGGCAGTTGATCCTCTGCATCCTTTGCTTGATCGCATGAATTTCTTGCTTATTTTTTCCCGTAATCTGGATGAGTTTTTTGAAATACGTTTTGCTGGTTTGATGGAGCAACTCGACTTAGGCAATGAAAGTCGTAGCCCTGATGGTTTAACCCCAAAACAAGTACTAGATACCATTTCTAAAACAGCACACGCAGCAATTGAACGTCAATACCGTATTTTAAATGAAACAATTTTGCCTAAACTACGTGAAGAAGACATCTGTTTTTTACGCCGTGGTGAGCTTACACCTGCTCAGTCAGCTTGGATTAAAAAGTATTTCCAAGAACAAGTTGCCCCCGTTCTTACTCCAATTAGCCTAGATCCAGCCCATCCATTTCCGCGTTTAGTGAATAAAAGTTTAAACTTTATTGTGACCTTGGAAGGGAAAGATGCCTTTGGTCGTCAAATTGATTTAGCGGTTGTTCCAGCACCGCGTTCATTACCTCGCGTGGTACGCTTACCCGATGAATTGACCGATGGCAAAGAACATCATGTTATGTTGTCTGCCATTATTCATGAACATGTGTCTGATTTGTTTCCTGGCATGACCGCTACAGGTTGCTATCAATTTCGCGTAACACGTAATGCTGATTTGGCATTAAATGAAGATGTTGAAGATTTAGCCAAAGCATTGAAAGGCGAATTGAACTCACGCCGTTTTGGTCGTGCGGTACGTTTAGAAGTGACCCAAAATTGTCCTGAACACATCTATGAATATTTACTTAACGAGTTTGATCTAGAAAAAGATCAACTTTATAAAGTGGATGGTCCAGTTAATCTTGCGCGCTTACTCTCGAATTTTAAACGTCCACATTTACGTTATGATTCACATACGCCAATTATTCCAAAAGTTCTGAAAAAATCTGAAAATATTTTTTCTGCCATGCAGAAGCAAGACATTCTGTTACATCACCCATTTGAATCATTTGCACCCGTGATTAATTTATTGCGTGAAGCTGCACGTGATCCGCAAGTGCTTGCGATTAAGCAAACCTTGTATCGTAGTGGTCCAGATTCTGAAATTGTGCAAGTGCTTGCAGAAGCGGCGCGCAATGGTAAAGAAGTCACCGCAGTTATTGAATTGCGTGCACGTTTTGATGAAGAATCGAATATTGAAGTGGCAAATGTACTGCAAGAAGCGGGTGCTGTGGTGGTATATGGCATTGTCGGTTATAAAACCCATGCCAAAATGATTTTGGTGGTACGCCGTGAAAATAACAAGCTTGTGCGTTATGTGCATTTGGGCACAGGTAACTATCATGCAGGCAATGCGCGTATTTATACTGACTATGGCTTACTCACCACAGATAAAGAGCTGTGTGAAGATGTACATCGCATTTTTCAAGAATTGACAGGGATGGGGAAAATGGCGAAGTTGAAGAAACTTCTGCATGCGCCATTTACCTTACATGCGCAACTTGTGAATTATATTGATGAAGAAATTGCCAATGCCAAAGCGGGTAAGCCTGCAAAAATCATTGTCAAAGTGAATGCTTTAACTGAAATGCAGCTGATTAACAAGTTGTATGAAGCATCTCAAGCAGGCGTGCAGATTGATTTAATTATTCGTTCTATTTGCTCTTTACGTCCAGGTTTGCCTGGGCTTTCAGAAAATATTCGAGTGCGTTCAATCGTGGGGCGTTTCTTAGAACATACCCGTGTTTATTACTTTGGTAATAATGGCAATGCGCGAATTTATTGCTCAAGTGCCGATTGGATGGATCGTAATTTATTTAATCGCGTTGAGGCGTGTTTCCCAGTTGAAGATCCAGCGCTAAAAAAACGTATTTATCAGCAAGGTTTATTGACTTATTTACAAGACAATCAACAAGCATGGTTATTGCAAGGAGATGGAACTTGGGTACGTGCTCAAGTTAAGGCAGGTCAAGCACCGCATAATGCGCAAAGAATATTATTAGATCTGATTAAATAATTTATTATAGTCAGTAGATAAAATAAAGGAGTCTTCGGACTCTTTTATTTTATCTCGATGGTGGTTTTGGGATCAAAGTAAATTAGGCATGCTTAATGTTATAAGCAGGCAATTTTTTGATAAATATTTTTAATATAGCCTTCGATTATATATAAGGGCACAATAATCTGTTGTGCAATTTGTTGTGGGCTAAGTCCATCTAATATTAAATTTAAAATATCACTTTCAATCGCTGTAAGGTGTATGGGGTGGTTTATTGCAGTTGTTGATCGGGTGTTATTAAAGTTCAGTTGATGCGACAAAATATACTGTGCTAAAGCGCAATGGATTGGCGCTCCGCCACGCAAAATGGTTTTAATATGATTTAAAATTTCTGCTTCAGTGTGCTCATGAAAAATATAACCTTGTACACCCGCTTGAATCGCATCAAACAGTAAAGACGTTTCTTGCTGGGCTAAGAGCACAATAATATGTGCATCAGGATGAATTTTATTATTTTTTTTTATCAATGAAATACTTTTCGACTGATCAAGATACAAATCAATCAAGATTAAATTGGGTAAATGTTGTTGTAATAATTGCTCAGCTTCAGTGAGGTTGTTGGTGTAAATCATCAATTCGTCAGGATAACCTAACCGAATGAGAATGCTTTCTGATAGGTTATTAAAAGTTGGTTGATCCATTATCATCATGATAGGAACAGGTAACATTAGTTCACCCACTAGGCATTTCTCACAATCATTTTCGATTTTATTGAGTCACTTTACTCTAAAGCGAATTAAAGTGCTATCCCAAGAAATTGGTAATTTATAAGCTTTAAAGTGAACTTAAGTATTTGTTGAATAATACATATTTAAAAAATGTATATTTTATTGTGATCTTGTTTCAACCTGTTTTTTTTGTTTGGAATTGAGTGCTTTTGGGCAATGAAAAATCCCTATTTATGGGGATATAAAAAACATATTGAAGCTTCTACTATGACAGCACGTCTTATTAGTTTGGCTAATAGTAGTACTCCAACTCATCAGGAATCGAATATTTTATTGCTCTATGGAGTCATAATCTGTTTATTACCTTGAATAGCTTATCTGTTGCATAGATAGGCTATTTTTTTATTGAATGAAAAATGAAAAATATTTTTAGCTTTAGTACGTGGGCGATTAGTGTGAAGCGAACAGGAAGTATAAAAAATTAAACATAAAAAAAGGAGCCATGACTCCTTTTAATATATCGATTATTTTTTAGTGAAGATTTTTAGTGATTTTTTGAAAAATTTGCAACAGCACGTCAAATTCACTTTGCAAAGGGGTGCTTTTACGCGTCACCAATGCAAGGGTGCGACTTGGTGCGGCATCAATCGCTTTGACCACTAAATCTGGATTTGCTTTAATCATATTGGTATGAATTGCAATTTCAGGAAGTAGGGTAAAGCCTAAATCAGAAGAAACCATTTCTACCAATGTTGGCAATGAACTTGCTTTTAAGCGATGATCATTTTTGCGTTCACCAATTGGACAAGCACTCAAAGCATGATTACGTAGACAATGACCTTCTTCAAGCAGGACTAAGCGTGATAGATCTAAGTCATCTAAAGAGTTTGCATTATTCGCATTTTGGTCTGATTTATGGCAAACCAAATAAAGATTTTCTTTTGCGATTTCAGCAACTTTTAAGCCACGTGTATCAAAAGGTAGAGCCAGAACAATCATATCAAGATTGCCATGTTCTAGTTTTTCGACAATTTTTTCACTTTGTGCTTCGTGCAAATGCAACTGAATTTTAGGAAGTTGTTTATGTACTTCATCTAAAAGTTTCGACAAAAGAAAAGGCGCAATGGTTGGAATGATCCCTAAATGTAAATCACCAGTTAAAGGCTCGCTCATCTCACGACTTAAACGCATCAAGTCTTGTGCATCTGCCAATAGAACACGGGCTCGGGCAACAACCTGCTCGCCTAGCGGAGTTAAACGTACATTTTGGCGGTCGCGTTCAACGAGTACTCCACCTAACAAGCGCTCTAACTCCATGATCCCGCCTGACAAGGTCGATTGGGTCACAAATGAACGACGCGCAGCTTCAGTGAAATGCAGCGTTTCAGACAGCGTAACGAGGTATGACAGCTGTCTTAAAGATGGTAATGCAGCCATAGTGTCCTAATGTTTTGATTTAAAGTGATCAGCAAATAATCCGCTAAGATATGGAATAAAATGCGGAGGGATATCATGCCCCATTCCGTCAATTAATTCAAACTTAGCATCTGTAATTGCCTTTGCAACTGCTTTGCCATGACTCGGTGGAAGTAAACGATCCCGAGAGCCATGTACCACGAGGGTAGGTTGCTGAATTTGCTTACCCAATTGTAGCAAAGAACCAGTACATAATATTGCTAAAAACTGTTGAAGTACACCCGCTGGATAATAACTTCGTTGATATAACTTGCGTGCGGTTTGAATTAGCTCAATTTGGTTGATATATCCAGGTGAACCAATAATATTAAATACTTTTACACTATGATTCACAATACCATCTTCGTCTGTAGATTCAGGCTTACCAATCAGGCTAAAAAGTTGTTTTGGAAAAGGGGGAGGGAGTAACGGTTGATTGTTACTGGTAAACATTAGTCCTAGGTTGCTGACTTTTTGAGGATGTTTTGCTGCCAGAATTTGCGCAATCATACCACCCATTGAAGCCCCAATCACGGAGACTTTATCAAGTTCTAAATGATCAATTAACAATGCAGCATCTTCAGCCATGTCATATAAATTATATGGTGCGCCTTGGTTTTCTAAACCTAAAACAAAACGACCCATGAGTTTTAATGTATTGAGTCGCGGACCTGAATGACGAACTTTTGAAGACAACCCAATATCGCGATTGTCAAAACGAATGACTCGATAACCTTGGTCTATGAGTGATTTACAGAAAAAATCAGGCCAGAATAACATTTGCGCGCCTAAACCCATAATGAGCATGATGGCAGGATGTTCAGGTTTTCCACCCATTTCGACATGCAGCTCAATGCCATTGCTTAAATTGACTTTGGTTTCATGCATAAAAGAAGTATATGGAGAGCCCGTAAATTTTAGTATGCTGTTATTCATTGTTATTCTCCCCCTAAAAAAGGACATTTTTTGAAAATGTCCTTTGTATTAAAACCTTAAACTGCTACAGGAATCAAGTCGGGTACTAATTTAGTTAAGCTTAAACGTTGTTTTGCTGCGGTTGAACCCAAGAGCACAAAACCGCGTAAGGTATTTTGACTATCTAGCGCTTTGGCAATCATGCCATCTTCTAGTTCTTCTGTCTCCCAAGTGACATCTACGTCAATGGGTGCTGGAAGTACAGTCAGTGGTGCGGTCGGTGTTTTCACTGCAACAGGCATTGCGGGGTAGTGAACATGAGTATTTTCACCATTTAAAGTCTTGGCTAAAGCACGGGCTTGTTGCATGATTGGCATGACGTAAGGTAGCAGTAGACCATTCACTTCTGCACAGTCACCAATGGCATAAATATCTACTTGATTGGTTTCTAAAAGTCCATTGGTCAAAATGCCACGACTACAATGAATATTCGTCGTTTTTGCTAATTCTAAGTTGGGTTGTAAACCAATCGCAGAAAGTACAATGTCTGCAACAACAGATTGACCATTAGCTAAGGTAATTTGGTAGTCGCCATTTTCAACTTTGATGACTTTTTCAACTGTTGTACCTAATACAAAATGAATACCAATATCTTCTAATTTTTCTTGAAACGACGATGCAACATATTCAGGAATGAGACGTCCCAAAGGTCTTGAAGCTAAATCAATCACAGTGACTTGATGTTCAGTGTTTTGTAAGTCATTGGCAAATTCACAGCCAATCAGACCTGCACCTAGAATCACGACACGTTTATCTTGATGTTGAGCAAGATTTTTCCGGAATTCTTTGTAGTCGTTCAAATTGTTAACCACATGAATGTCATCACTACCATCGCCTGCGATCGCTAATCGAACAGGGTTTGCCCCCACGGCAAGAACCAGTTTTGAATAGGGTTGAGTACTTTGTTGACCCTCTTTCTCTAAAATGAGTTGGTGTTGTTCGGACTGAATTTCTTTGACCCAACTATGCGCTTCAATACGCATTTTCAGTTGAGCGCTCATTTTAATTGCATCACCTAAAGCAATTTGCTCGGGTGCTTTATTGCCAACTAAAGCATTTGACAGCGTGGGTTTAGCATAGTTTACCGCATCATCTGAACAAATCATGACCAGCTCATGCTCGGGATTTAGCTTACGAAACTCACGTGCTGCGGTATAACCGGCCATACCTGAACCAATAATGACGATAGGATGCATAATGTTCTCCAAACTTTTTATAAGATGTAAAAAAGACCATGTACTATGGTCTTTTGTATCAATGATTAGATTTCAACCATTTCAAAATCAATTTTTGATACACCACAGTCTGGGCATGTCCAATCATCTGGGATATCTTCCCATTTCGTGCCTGCGACAATACCATCTTGTGGCCAACCTTCAGCTTCGTTATAAATCCATCCACAAACGATGCATTGATACTTTTTCATTTGACTCTCCAAAGCACTGACTTTTTAAAAAGTTAAGTCAGTAAAATTCCATATATAGCTTGACTCTAATAATATGACTTTCAATGTACATATTCATGCAAATTTTTACGCAGTTCTATTGTTAATGTAAAGCAAATATCTGAGTTTAGTGAGTGAATTTGAAAGCAGAATTGCAGAGGAGGACAAAACTTGTCATAAAAATACTTAAATATCATTTTTGTCTAACAATATAAACTTTTAAATAACCATAAAGAAAAGAAGTATATAAAGCTTTAGATCATTTTTTAAGTTCAGAAGTCAGCCTTTAGACTAAGGTCGAGGAGGAAAAGAATACTGGATTTGTTATTTTAGGATTGGTTAAATTTATACCTATAATTTATTTAAAAATTTATATAATAAAATCATAGATTTGTGTTCTAGCTTTGTGTTCTGTTGTATTTTATTGGAGGTCGTTTACTGGTCATTCAGTGTATAAAGCGCTAAAATTGATATATTCTCTTTTAAATTACTTTTCTCCCCATGAGCAATCTGTCTACTATTTTGTGGTCTAAAATTCGTACTGTGCAAAATTTCCCTAAACATGGAATTTGTTTCTTTGATCTGACACCATTATTTATGGGCAATATTGAGCTATTAACCGATGCGTTAATTGCCAGTATTCCTGCTGAAAAGTTGCAAGAAGTGGATAGTTTTGTTGCTGTTGAAGCACGTGGTTTTGTTCTTGCGAGCTTGTTGGCACAGCGGTTAGACAAAGGTTTATTATTGGTTCGTAAAGCGGGTAAGTTACCGCCGCCAGTGGTTGGTGTGGGTTATAGTTTAGAATATGGTATGGATCGTTTGGAAATGTCTGCTGAAATTGAGCCGCAAAAAATTATTATTGTGGATGATGTTTTGGCAACGGGTGGCACTTTAAAAGCAGTTAAACAATTGGTAGATAAATGTAACCATGAACTGTTGGGTGCTAGTATTTTCCTAGATTTACCTGACTTACATACTGATTTGGGTTTGACTGTTTGGTCGGTGCTAAATGATAAATCTCAGCCAGAACAAGCTGTTGCATAAAAGATAATAAATGATAAAAAGCCTTGGTTAATCCAAGGCTTTTTTACTTCAAAAAATGTATTTGCAGATGTTGAATTAAATCATTTAAGTTTTCAGGGCTGGCTAAACGATGATGCCCACCTTCAACGGCTTGAACAAGCATATATGGTTCAAGTTGTTCTTTAACTGTGTACATGTCCAGTACTTCATCACCTAGCTCTAAATAAGCAATTTGAGCAATCTCATGTTCAAGATCAACTTCGGCAATCGGCGGGTAGTCTTCACGAAAATTTGGGTTAAGGCTTGGATTGGCAATAATTGCTGGAATTTTGTGTAAGGCTGACATTTTGAGTGCCCAATAAGCACCTAAGCTGTGTCCCACTAAGATTTCAGGTTTAATTTTGGCGATAATATCATGATAAAAATTGGCTACAGTTTGAAAAGTGAGATTGCGATAATCGATATCGATGCAATACTTATGGTTAGCATCAATGGCATGGAATTTGGTCGATTCACGAGAAGAATCTAGTCCATGTAAAAATAAGATTTTTGAAGTACATGTACTCATTATTTTATCGTTCACTCTGTCTTTATTTACAAAGATAGAAAGAGTTGAATAGTTTCCTTTTCAACTATTTTGCTTAACTTATTGTAAGGGACTCTGCTGAACAAAGAAGTTAGCTTTTGGTCTAAGAGGCGGGCTGAACTAGTAGTGTAAACGAACTTACAAAATAAATTTTTGATTAAAAATAGAGCGCTAAAAGTCTAAATTATGGCTGTAACCAAACATACATAGCATTCAAAAAGAAATATAAATACTTTTATATAACAATGATGCTGAACGAGATGAACTATGGAAATTTTAAATTATGAAATTTTGATTCATGCTTCTCCGGAAAAAGTATGGCAAGTTTTGTGGGATTCAAAGAGCTATACACAATGGACACAATATTTTTCGCCGGGTTCGACTATGCATTCAGATTGGACGGTAGATGGTAGAACTGTTTTTTTAGATGCCAATGGTGATGGTATGGTTTCTACGATTAACCAATTAGACGAATTTAAAGTGGTGGCTTTTAAACATTTAGGTATGTTGCAAGATGGTGTTGAAGACTTAGACAGTGAAGAAGTCAAGAAATGGAGTGGTGCATTGGAAAAATACTTCCTTGAAGGCTTCAATGGAAAAACAAAATTGAGAGTTGAGTTAGAAACCACCCAAGAATATTTAGAAATGATGGTGATTGCATTTAAAAAGGGTTTTGAACAGGTCAAACTATTAGCCGAAGCCTAAAAATATGAATTAAAGGAAGTTGTTTTCAGTAAATCAATACTTTTGTTTGGCAATAAGTCATACGAAATTTTTGCTGAATCTGCTATGCTATGCAACTTCCGTTTTTTACACATATACGAGGCAGAGATGACGCAACATAACGCTCAATCGACTTCTGAACAACAAATTTCCGAAAACGATTTAATTGCACAGCGTCATGCCAAGTTAAAGCATATTGAAAAACATGCTAAGGAAAAGGGGATTAGCCCTTGGCCGAACACATTTAAACGTGAACACTACGCTCAAGATTTACAAGATCAATTTGCTGATCGGTCTAAAGAAGAAATTGAAGCGGGTGAAAAAGTTTATGTAAAAGTTGCAGGTCGAGTGATGTTGAACCGTGGTTCATTCATCGTGATTCAAGACATGACTGGCCGTATTCAACTTTATGTTGCACGTAAAGAATTAGATCCAGAAGTACTTGCAAGCATTAAAAGTTTAGACCTTGGTGATATTATTGCAGTTGAAGGTTATATCGGTCGTTCTGGTAAAGGCGATCTTTACGTTCATATTGAGCACTTCGAGCTTTTAACCAAATCACTGCGTCCACTTCCAGATAAATTCCATGGTTTAAACGATACAGAAATGAAGTATCGTAAACGTTATCTTGATTTGATGGTGAATGACGAAACGCGTAATACCTTTGAGATTCGTGCCAAAGTGGTTTCTGGTATTCGTGCATTTTTAACTGAACAACGTTTCATGGAAGTTGAAACACCAATGATGCATGTGATTCCAGGTGGTGCATCTGCGCGTCCATTTGAAACACATCACAATGCACTTGATATGCCATTGTTCTTACGTATTGCACCTGAGCTTTACTTGAAACGCTTAGTGGTCGGTGGTTTTGAACGCGTATTCGAAATTAACCGAAACTTCCGTAATGAGGGTGTTTCGACTCGTCATAATCCAGAATTCACGATGATTGAATTCTATCAAGCATATGCAGATTACAAAGACTTAATGGCTTTGACTGAAAATATGCTGGAAAAATTAGCCATCGACATCTTGGGTTCTACCGATGTGCCTTATCAAGGTGAAGTATTTAGCTTCAAAGGGCCATTTAAGAAAATTTCGATGTTTGATGCTATTCTTGAACATAACCCAAACCTCACGCCAGAAAATGTTGCTGATCGTGAATTTTTGGCTAAATTTATTCAAGAAGAATTGAAAGAAAAAGTAAAACCAAGTTTTGGTTTAGGAAGATTGCAAACCATTGTCTTTGAAGAAACGGTTGAAACGAAACTTCGCCAACCAACATTTATTACTGAATATCCAGCGGAAACTTCACCATTAGCGCGTCGTAATGATCATAATTCACATATTACAGATCGTTTTGAGTTCTTTATTGGTGGTCGTGAATTGGCGAATGGTTTCTCAGAGTTAAATGACCCAATTGACCAAGCAGAACGTTTCCAAGCGCAAGTTGAAGAGAAAGATGCAGGTGATGATGAAGCGATGCATTACGATGCAGACTTTATTGAAGCACTTGAATATGGCCTTCCTCCAACAGCGGGTCAAGGTATTGGTATTGACCGTTTAGTGATGTTATTTGCTGATGCAGCAAGTATCCGTGATGTAATTTTATTCCCTCACATGCGTCATAAAAACTAAATTATGTTTTCATAAAAAACCCGCTTTAAAGCGGGTTTTTTATGAAGATAATTACAACAATACTAAAATTGAATCATTGCAAAAAATGCTTAAAGAAAATATGGTGTTTGTATAATTAAGCCTTCAGAATGTAAAGAAAATGTTTGTGAAAAAAACACTATTTGTAACGATGTTAATGAGTGCATCTTCAGCAATTTTTGCTAAGGGTCTAGTTTTAAATGATCAAAACCTAAGAACAGATTTAAATTGGCTTAATCAACAGGGCGTTATTCAGATTAGTACCTCAACTTGGCCAATGAGCGGTGACGAAATTTTACGCGCACTTGCATCAGCCAATGTTTCTAACAACACGCAAAAAAAAGTTATTGATTCTGTTCAAGCTGCATTAAAAGCTGACAACCATATGTTAAAAGCAGGTCTATATGTAGAGTCTGACCAGAAAGATATCCCTCAAGCATTTGGGGATAAGCAAAAAGCTCAATATCAAGCTGCATTAGAATTTAATGCAGGCGGTGAAAATTGGGATGCTAAAATTCGTGTTAATGCTGAAAAAAATCCGCAGATTGATAATGATCAAGATGTGAATGTTGAAGGTTCTTATATTGCAGGAAAACTTTGGAATCAATGGCTCATTGCAGGGCAAATTCCAACCTATTGGGGCTCAAGTCATGATGGTAGCTTAATCCGTGGCGACGCAAATCGTCCAGTGTATGGTTTTACGGCTCAGCGCGCAGAACAAAAAGCTTTTGAAACGCCATGGTTATCTTGGATTGGCCCTTGGCAATATCAGGCATTTGGTGGTCAATTGGATGCTTACACAGCAGTACCTGATACACGTTTATTTGGGCTGCGTTTAACTGCACAACCTTTGCCTTATTTAGAATTAGGTGCATCGCGTATTTCTCAAATCGATGGTGAAGGACAACCAGGAAGTTTTAGAGCATATTGGAATGCATTTATTGGTAAAGATAATGAATGTAATGATAGTTCATGTACTGGCGAAGGAAATGCTTCAAACCAATTGGCAGGTTTTGATGCACGACTTAACCTACAATCATTGACTTCAGTACCAGTGAGTTTATATGGTCAATATGTTGGTGAAGATGAGGCTGGTTTTCTACCTTCGAAAAAAATGTATCTTGCAGGCGTAGATTATTCTTCAAGTTTTAAAAATTTACCGTACCAACTTTATGCAGAGTGGGCGGATACTACAACGAATGGTGATGTAAAAGGTATTTCGTATAATCATCACATTTATACTGATGGCTACTATCAGCATGGCTACTCATTAGGTCATGCAATGGGGGGAGATGGTGAAATGGTTTCGCTTGGTGGTGATATTCGTTTAGACCCAATGAACCGTTTGAGTGGACGAGTCCTTTTTGCCAAAGTAAACCAATCTGAAGGATTAACCAATCTGGCATTCCCAAGAAATGATGAAATTAAAGCTTTGGATTTAACTTGGTCATATTATTTAAAACCTGACATTCCGTTAAAAATTAATGGCTGGTTCAGTGATTCAGATGTAAATGGTAATGACGGGGGAGCATCTATTGGAATTGAATTTCCCTTAGATAAAACATTGTTCCAGTATTAAGTTCTATTTAAAAAGTCCCACTTTAGTGGGATTTTTTATTTTGTAATTTTTTTCATATAGACTTAAAGATCAATTTTTTAAAATATTTCAGAAATTTAAGACAAAAAAATACGCAATGATTGGGGTGACCATTGCGTATAACAACGAAGCTGTTTGCACAGTTTCGGTTAAGGAGAATGTTGAAACTCTGTTGAGTCTTAAACATTGAAGCCATCATAAAATGAACGGTAAGTCATTTCATGATAGTTTCGGTTAAATTGTGTTAACTAAAGTTAATCACTCTAGGTTAGTGTGATTAATTCCTCATTATTCTGGCATAAAAAAACCTTCTAGATAGAAGGTTTTTTTATGAAGTTAGTTTTAGAAGTGAAACACACCTAAACCATTTTTAATTTCATCGAGTGTATTTTGAGTAATGATACGACATTTATCGGTACCATCTTTCAAAATATCCATGATGTAGTCAGGGTCTTTAGCAAGTTCGATGCGACGTTCACGAATAGGCGTGATGAGTTCTTTGAGTACACTTTCAAGGCGTTTCTTCACAGTACCATCACCTAAGCCACCACGACGATAATGTGCTTTTAACTCTTCAACTTCTTCTTTATTTGGATCAAAAGCATCTAAATAAGTAAATACAATATTACCTTCGACTTGACCTGGATCTTCAATTCTTAAATGATTCGGATCGGTATACATTGCATTTACAGCTTTTTTAATATCTTTGTCAGAAGCATCTAGCACAATGGTATTGCCCAATGATTTAGACATTTTTGCTTTGCCATCAAAACCGGGTAAACGACTCATGTTTGAAAGTAGAGCTTTACATTCTGGCAGAACATCATGACCAATTTGACGATTTAAACGACGTATAATTTCATTGGTCTGTTCAATCATTGGAATTTGGTCATCACCAACAGGAACGACAGATGCTTTAAATGCGGTAATGTCAGCTGCCTGTGCAACTGGATAGCATAAAAAACCAGCTGGAATATCACGTTCGAAACCACGGAGTTGAATTTCTGCTTTAATGGTTGGGTTACGTTCTAAACGTGACACAGTCACAAAGTTGAGGTACAACATGGTTAATTCATTTAATGCAGGCAAGCATGACTGAACACAAATTGTTGTTTTCGTTGGATCAATGCCGACGGCAAGATAATCTGTTGCTACTTCAATAATATTACGGCGTACTTTTTCAAAGTTATCTGCATTATCTGTTAAGGCTTGAGCATCAGCAAGGAGGAGATGTTGATGGTGAGAATCTTGTAGTCCTACACGCGAACGTAAAGAGCCCACAAAATGACCTAAATGAAGTTGTCCAGTTGGGCGGTCGCCAGTCAAAATAACAGGACGATTGTCTTGATTACTCATTATCTCTCTATTCCAAAGTTGTTAACACAACATGTATCTGCTGATGAATTGCTATATTGTACGGCATAATGTTTTTTAATGTCAGACACTATAAAAACAGAACATTGAAAAAATAAAAAGAATTTAATGAAGTTGATACAGTTTTCTTAACTATTTGTATTTAAAATACCCTCTAGAAACTTTAAGGATAAAAAGAATGGCGAGTAGCTTATTAATATTATTAGATGATATTGCCACCGTATTAGATGACGTTGCTGTCATGAGTAAAATGGCGGCAAAAAAAACGGCTGGGGTATTAGGGGATGATTTAGCGCTGAATGCGCAGCAAGTTAGTGGTGTTCGTTCTGAACGTGAATTACCCGTAGTTTGGAGCGTCGCAAAAGGTTCATTCATTAATAAGTTAATTCTTGTACCTTTAGCTTTGCTGATTAGTGTCGTTGCGCCGTGGCTCATTAATCCTTTATTGATGATTGGCGGTTTATTTTTGTGTTATGAAGGCGTGGAAAAAGTTCTTCATAGTTTGCATCATAAAAAAGCCCAGACTCAAGAAGCAGCTGAGGCTGAATTGATAGAAATAGAAACAGATTTCGTCACCTTTGAAAAAGATAAAATTAAAGGTGCTGTTCGTACTGATTTTATTTTATCTGCTGAAATTGTAGTAATTTCATTGGGTACGGTTGCGACAGCTGCATTTGGTACCAAAGTCCTCGTGCTTTCAGTTATTGCTACTTTAATGACTGTGGGGGTGTATGGTTTTGTTGCTATGATTGTGAAAATTGATGATTTAGGTTTATATTTAACCGAGCAAGCATCTAGTCTTAAGCAAAGTATTGGGCGTGGATTGTTAGCATTTGCACCAAAATTAATGAAAACCCTGACCTTTGTAGGAACAATTGCGATGTTCTTGGTCGGGGGCGGGATTATTAATCATGCTGTGCCTTTGATTCATCATTGGAGTGAAGATTCAGTCGACTATATTGAGCACATTCCCGCAGTTGGCAATATTGTTGGTGCAATTACACCCACCTTAATTAATTTTGCCATTGGTTTTGTTGCAGGGTTATTGGTTCTAGTGGTTGTGAACTTTATTAAAAAGTTTTGGCCGAAATCAAAATAAGTATCATCATAAAAATTATGTAAAATCAGATGAAAACAAAATAAAAGGAATATCACTATGCGCTGGAAAGGACGTCGTGTAAGTACAAATGTAGAAGACCGTCGTGGTGGTGGCGGTGCTAAAGCGGGTGGTATTAGTATTTTAGGTCTTGTGGTTGCCTTTGTGGCGTGGAAGTTTTTTGGCGTTGACCCTCAACAAGCCTATCAAGCCACGAAGCAAGTGACGTCACAATCACAACCTGCTGAAACGAAAGGCTTGGATCACCCAACAGCAGAACAGCAAGAAGCCATGGATTTTGTTGGGACAGTCTTAGCTGATACCGAAGATACGTGGACTCCAATCTTTCAACAACAGTTAAATAGTCAGTATGTCGCCCCGAAGTTAGTCATGTTTAATGGTGTGGTTAATTCGGGCTGTGGTACAGCACAATCTGCAATGGGGCCATTTTATTGTCCTGCAGATCGTAAAGTGTATATTGATACGGCTTTCTTTAAAGATATGCGTCAGCAAATGGGTGTTTCTGGCGAGAAAAACTCCACAGAATTATCCCGTCAAGATCAAGCAGGTGATTTTGCCCAAGCTTATGTAGTTGCGCATGAAGTCGGGCATCATCTACAAACGTTGTTAGGTATTTCTGATCAAGTACAAAAAGCACGAGCTCAGTCCAGTAAGGTGCAAGGCAATCAACTCTCTGTGCGTCAGGAATTACAAGCAGACTGCTTTGCCGGAATTTGGGCACATCATAATCAACAACGTACCCAATTTTTAGAGCAAGGTGACATTGAAGAAGCCATGGATGCAGCACATAAAATTGGTGATGATTACTTGCAAAAACGCTCTACAGGGCAAGTTGTACCTGATAGCTTCACCCATGGTAGTAGTGAACAACGGATGAAATGGTTTCAAACAGGTTTGAAATCAGGAAATATCAACGATTGTGATGCTTTTAATCAAGCGATTTAAACAAAATAAAAAGAGGATTTTAAATCCTCTTTTTATTTTTAAATTTTCAGCGACTTAAGAATTTTTTAAAGTTACGGATAATCCTGATTGAAACGTAAAGTGCAGCTAAGGCAAAAAGGCTGATGCTAAAAATAATATATTTTAAACTTGAAATATCAGCTTGATAAAACTGCTGAATTTGTTGTTGAGAATAAGTCCATTGTTGCTGTTTTTGAGTACGACTGTCTTGATAACTAACCATTTGAATATAGTTGAATTGACCAATTTTTAGTAAATCAATCTGTTTAATTTGTCGAGTGTGGATTTGATTATATTCATCAGTGCAAATATCTTGTAAATAATGCTCACAATTGATTTTTGAAATAAAACCATTATTGGCAATTAAAATAAAAATCGCTTGATCGGGGCGTTTATTATTTGAGACTAAAACCAACTGTTCTTGCATCGTTGATTTAAGTGAAATGTGTTTTGCTTGTTGGAAAGCTTGATCTGCATTTAAAATTTCTTTGCTTTTCGAATAGACACTGAAAAATAAAGCGATTGTAATGAGAAAAATCACAACTGCAAAAAAAAGTCGAAATAGTGTTTTAACTGTTTGATGCATGAATAAATTCAACTTAATGTAGAGTTGGAAGAAAGCGTTGATACATTCAACACTTTGATGTTGCTCTATGTTAAATCATTGCTAAAAATATGTAAAAAAACTTAACTATTTTGTTTGATCTGCAGAAAATCGTTAAACTGATTTAGTTAATAAATTTTATTTAATGAAATATTTTAATTGGAAATAGTTGGATGAATGCACTTTATTCCAATGAATCGCTAAAGCTGGAACTTTAATGGGAAATTTCTTTTTTCTTCAGATACTTACTGTTATTTTCGCACTTTCTATTGCCACGACAATTTTTAATAAACGTATCTTAGCTTTCCCACAAGCCATTGGTGTGCCAATTGTTTCGGCGATTTTTGTTTTTATTTTACAATGGGGTGCGAGTTTACTCAGTGGTAATCAGTTCATAACAATTAATATTCACAATATTGAAGAAGCTGTTCGCCATATTGATTTTTATGACTTTTTAATTAATGGGGTGATTTGTTTTATCCTGACATCTTCCGCTTTAAAATTTAAAGTGTCCGATTTAAAAAGTCATTGGAAGCCCATTAGTATCTTGGCAAGTATTGCTCTGGTACTTTGTGCGGTCTTTTTTGGGGTGACTCTATATGGGTATCAACTCCTGACTGGCAACCATGTCGATATATTAGTTCTTCTGTTATTAGGTGCTGCGCTTGGTGCCACTGATCCGATTGGGGTGAAAGCTGTTTTAAGTTCAGTACGTGCACCTCATCATCTAATGGTGAAACTTGAAGGCGAATCACTCTTTAATGATGCCATGTGTATCGCTGTATTCATGACTTTATTGCATGTGTTGCAGGGGGAGCACTTTACCATTATTGGTACTTTAGAAACCTTACTCTATGAGATTGTGGTTGCAATTATTATTGGTTGGGGCTTTGGTCTGGGAATTTTAAGATTACTTCGTGGTAAACATGAAATGGAATCTTTAATCTTAACTACAGCATTGTTGGCATGTGGTTCATATTTAGTTGCGTTATTTGCGAATGCTTCTGCGCCAATTGCTTGTGTGATTGGTGGTTTGGTTGTGGGGAATAAGTGGAAAGAAATTTTACAAGAACGTGAAATTCGTGAAATAAACCATTTTTGGCATACCGTTGAAGGCATTATTAATTCATTCTTGTTTACGCTGATTGGTCTAGAACTCTTTATTTTAGATTTAAGTGTTAGCCTGATTTTAGGTGGTATTGTCGCCTTTATTATTTTGCATGCTTCGCGCTTTGCTGCGAACTATCTTTCTTTTACCTTTTTCCCCAATTTTCGCCATAAAAGCTATAACGGCAGTTTGGCTATTTTATCGTGGGGTGGAGTGCGTGGAGGGATCTCACTTGCCTTGATCTTGGCGGTTGCGAATATTCCTGAGCTGAGTAAATATAGCAGTATCTTAATTGGTTATACCTTTATTGCAGTATTACTTTCAGGCTTAGTCTGTGGGCTTGGTTTACCCGCTGTAATGAATGCGTTCTATTACAATCCGAATGAAGAAACGACGGGTTTTAAAGGTTGGTATCAACGCTTGTGCCATAAAATGAACAAGAAAGGTTTTCAGTATATTGTGGGGGAAGATGCTAATGGTAATGAAACTATTACGGTATATAACCCAGATGCCTTAATTGATAAAAAAGCTGATGATGGCGTAGCTGTAATGCACAACCCAGAAAAGGTACATGTTGTGAAGCGTTTGGAAAGCCCAGATAATTTTTAATGGTATTAAAATTACTCTAAAAAAGCCCGAATGTGAGCTTTTTTAGAGTAGAGAAAAATTGAATGATCAAATCATCTTTATTTTTTTAAGAATTCTAAATAGGGCTTCACCATCAATTGCTCAGCTTCCAATATAGGCATATGACCAACTCCGTCTAATACAATTGGTGTTTCTGCTTTTTTCAATAAAGACTTGAGTTCTTGTGCTACTTCGACATTGATGATTTTATCTTGTTTCCCCCAAATAATAAGTGTTGGAACATCAATAGTACGTGCAGCAAGTGCGAAGGAATCAGGTGTATGGGTTTTGGACATTAACACCAATTGATTGATCATTTTTTGTGTATTTTTTGATTGTGCGATCATCATTTTTTCTTGTTCGACTTTTATTTCATTTGGAATAAAGGGCGGGCTTTCAGTTGTTAAGCGCATGAGTTTGTCAAAATCTCCAGATTTAGAAACCATCAAATCTTTTAATAATGTCGGGTCTTTTAAATAAGCTGTATTGGCAGTTTTATAAATTCCCGCGCTATCCACTAAAAGAAGCGATTGAGTATCCAGAGGGTATTGGGCTGTGTAGAGTAGGGCAATCGCGCCGCCCATTGAATGTCCAGCAATATGGAGCTGATTTTCAAACTTGCCTGCCTCGACAAATCGGCGGATTTTTTCAGTTAAATTTGGAATGGTCAGATCAAAGTCTTCTGTGACTTGAGTGTCGCCATGAGCAGGTAAATCAGGAATAATCACATGATAATAAGGAGTCAAATAGCGCGCCACACGGTTCCAGTTATTGCGAGATCCAGCTAAGCCATGAATCAATAATACAGTAGGTTTGGCTGATGATCCGCCTTCGCTATATGACCACATTACATTTTTAACTTTAAGTTGTTTGCTTTGTAAGCCTGCCCAAGCACGTTCTTGTTGTAATATTTGTTGGAAGTTAATTGCCGCTGCAAAACTTGTGCTAGGTAACATACCTAAAGCCACGCTACCACAGGATATTGCCAATGATAGACAGAGTGTTGAAAAAGTCCTTTTCATGAGTTGCGGCCTAATTGTTTTTATATTGGATGTTGCTCTAGACTAGAAGAGTTTATAAATAAAATCATTTGCTTGAAAGGTCAAATTAGATGATTTAAGGACAATATATGCCACAACATTCTAGTAACTCCAGTGATGAGTTAGCACGTCAAATACTACAAGTGGTTGCTTTAATTCCTTATGGAAAAGTGGCTTCATACGGACAAATTGCAAAGCTGGCGGGTTTGCCTAAACATGCACGTTTAGTCGGTTATGTTTTAAAACATATGGATCAAGCGACTGAAATTCCTTGGCATAGAGTCATTAATTCACAAGGGAAAATTAGCCTAAGTAAATTAGATGATCATGGTGATAATATTCAACGTTTGAAATTGTTAGAAGAAGGCGTGATGGTTATTGCAGATAAGATTAATTTAAAACAATATCAATGGATAAATGGTTTATAAAATAATGACTGAATTGAATAAAGTAAGGGGTTTCCCATCTTTAGAAAAAGATGGGAAAGAGAAAAGGATTATGGTTGACGAACAATCAGGACAGGAATATGAGATTCTCCTAATAAGCTTTGTGCAACGCTGCCAAGGAATAGCTTTTTGAAACCTGTACGACCATGTGAGCCAATGATAATCAGGTCAGCATGTATTTCTTCTGCTGCTCTGATGATTTCACGATGAATCACTTGTCCTTCAAGTAGTTTAGTTTCTACTTCAATGCCTTGTTCATTAAATTTTGCTTTGGCTGCAGCAAGCGATTCTTCAATTGAGGTACGAGCCCGTTCGATTAAATCATTGGTTTGACTTGCAGAAATATATTCCGCTGCAATATATGGATCGAGTACTAGAGTCTGAATCACTGTAATTTTACTGCCAAATGCTTTAGCAAATTCAACCGCTTTTTCGACGGCTGCATATGATGTTTCTGAACCGTCAACTGGGACTAAAATATTATGATAAGCCATGTGAATTTCTCCTTATAATCGTTACTAAAACAGCTACGTTATAGAACTATAAATTATTGTTTATTAAAACAGCTTACATTTTGATTCTAACTACATCTTTTCTAAAATAAAACTTAGCAATTTCATGAGGATGATTCACCACCATAAAGTATTATTTCTAATTTAATCTAACATGTATTGGTTTGAAATATAAAGGCTTTAAAACTAAAGTCTGATGAAATTGTAAGCAGATTTTTTATTTGAAAGTAGATGAAATATGCCTTTGAAAAATGTCATATCATAAGTGTAGTAACTTACTAATAATGAAATAGAAATGACTGAACAAAATCAATTAAATTGGCAACGGGACAATTTTGAAAATATTGAAGAAGCGTGGAAGGATGATCTTTGGGATCGAAAGCGTTTGGGTGAGCAGCTCACCCATTATGTTGACCGTTTAAATTGTGGTGCGGTGTTGGCATTAGATGCGCGTTGGGGCGAGGGTAAAACGTGGTTTGTTCGGCATTGGCAAAAGCATTTAGAAGATGAAAAGCATAATGTGATTTATTTAGATGCTTTTGCAAATGATTATTTAGATGATCCATTTTTAGTTGTGACCTCTGAAATTACCAATATTCTAAGTAAAGATAAAAAGACTAAAGGGAAAGTTGAAAAACTAATTGATTTATCAGCATCAGTTGGAAGTGCATTATTGCCATCTTTACCAAAAATAGCTTTAACTCTAGGATTGCATTTGATTGGTGCTGGATTTTTTAATAGCGTTTTACAGCAGGGTTATGAAAATGCTAAAGATGAAATAGATAAATTATCAGATGAAGCTAGTGATCGTATAAAGGAAAGTATTCAAGAAAAAATAGTTGGTCATGAAGCAGAAAAGAAAACTTTATCCGAATTCAAAAAACATTTAGCTGAAACTGTTGTGAAACTAGATAAGCCCTTAGTATTTATTATTGATGAATTAGACCGTTGTCGCCCTGACTTTGCGATTCGTTTGATTGAACGGATTAAGCACTTTTTTGATATTAAAAATATTGTTTTTGTTTTAGTGATGGATAAAGCCCAATTCTCTAAGGTGATCTGTCACAACTATGGCTATGATGAGGCTTTAGGTGAAGAGTATTTGGATAAGTTTGTTGATTTTGAGGTATCTCTTAAGAAAAAGAGTTTACTTCCATATGAAGAAATTTATGAAATTATTGAAGAATATTTGAGTCAAATTGGCTTTGTACGTAATAGTAGTAACAAGGGAGTGATTGGATTAATTTCAGTATTATATTTATACAAAAAAATTAACATGAGAGCTTTATTAAAAATCGTAAATAAAGTTTCGCTTTTTCAGGTTGAGAATAATTTGAAAAATGAATTTTTAGTCTACCTACTTTTTGATATTGATGTTTTAAATAGGTTTAATAAAACTGAAGATTTTTTAGAATATGTGAGATCTGATTTGATTGGTCTTACAGAATATTGTTTGTTGGATCGTATTGTTGGAATTGAATCAAGTATGCCTGAAGAAGAATTAAAAAAATTACAAGGAGATGGTTTAAGTAAGTTGGTTTTTAATTCAACTTTAAATTCTGAACTTTTATTAAATATTGACATGCTTTTAGAAAAAAATGAGAAGGCGTATTTTAAAATGATAGATTGGCTTTCAAAGGATTTATTTGAGAATCCTTATGAAGGTAATCTCATTGAAAATTGGAAAAAGTATTTATTTATCTAGGTTTAAGAAGTTAATCAAAGCATCCACATCATCCGTCTGCAACTGTTCACGCATTTTTAAAAACTGCTTTTCATCTAAGTCATAAAGCTTAAGAGAAAGTAGTTTTTCTATTTTCTCGGTTGGAAAACGATATTTAATAATTTTTGCAGGTACGCCGCCCACTACAGCGTAAGATGGCACATCTTTAGTCACCACAGCACCTGTTGCAACGATAGCACCTTCACCTAGCTTTACTCCTTGCATAATCATGACGCGACTACCAATCCAGCAACCATCGCCAATAATCGTATCGCCAGCAGGGACAAAACTACGGGTATCGAACGGAAAGGCTGAAATCCAGTCAGTACGATGCAATTGGTTGCCGCCCATCATAATCACGCATTCAGCGCCAAAACAGACAAAGTTGCCGATATGTAGCTGATCTATCGGTTTTTCCACAGTAGCAGGTTTATCATGCAGATAACGCACCACACAGCGCTCAAATCCTTGATCCCAATATGCAGAGTAATAACTATAATTTCCCTTAATGTGAATATTCGGATTTTTTACTGTTTTAGAGATAAATTCGAATTCACACCAATGTTTAACAGGGGAATTAATGGCATCAGACATATTTAAATACAGCAAATAGGGGTAGGGTGTATTCTATACGAAATAGCCCGCTCAGGCTGTTAAAAGTCTACATAATACGCAGGTGCAACATATGCGTTGCAACAGTATGGCGAATATGGTCTTGTCGATTTTTAAAGTAGCGTTCGGTAATATCATGACCCGATAGATCAGCTACGATTTCATAGCCCATTTTAGCCATTGCCAGATGCAAGCCTTGTGAGCCAAAAGCACCAATTAAAGGTTCTTTTAATAATCGTGTAAATTGTGAAACTGCAAAACTACCGAACTTCTCAAAGCCTTTCAATTCTTTATAATCAATGGAATAGTCCATTACAACTTCGCTTGAAGGTGCAGCAAAAGAAGCAATATTTGCTAAAGTCGCTAATGTTGTTTGTGGTGTTAAATAATGTGTTGTGCCCAACCAAGAAAAAAATCCAGCTTGTTTTTGTTGGTAACTACTACGTGCTAAAGCATCAAATAAGTGCTCTTTTTCAAAATCAATTGCAACAAATTCAACATTGGCAGGGATGGTGCCAAATTTTTTAAGTTTAGCGCGTTTCGCTTTTTGCGTATCTGGATGGTCAACTTCAAAAATTTTAAGCTGAGGATATTTCTCTGCTAAACGTAAAACAAAAGAATCTAAACCGGCACCCACTAAAACATATTGTTGAATATTGTTTTCAATGGCTTGGAGGAGAAGGTCTTCTGTAAATCTTGAGCGTGCAACAACTTGCCCTGTTAGTAAACCTAAGGTGTGATTCATGACATTAGAATTCATTACTTTGGTAAATATAGGAATAGACAGCAATTTACGCCAGCCGAAACTGGTGAGTTCTAATGCATAAGGATCTGAGAAAACAGGTTCTTGTGAATGTAAATAATGATTTGCCCTCAATGCAGCCGCAGCCTCTGCGGTTTTACTTGAACGTCCAGCTTTCATATTTTTTATTCCACATTTCAAAGTTTTTATTCTTGAGTGAGTTTAGCGAATTCAAATTGACTCACAATAGCTAAAATTTTAATTTATGGATTAAATCATATGTTTTTTGCTAAAGAGATGTCTTAAATAAACCTTACTTTTTCAAAGTGGTAGATTCGTAAAACTCCTTTCTTTATAAAGAATAAAAATGTTTTTCCGCTGTAGTGTTGCCTATCTCCTCAAAGAGAAAGGTTGATCAGATATTATGATTGATAAGCGTAATTCCGAATTAGGTGAAAAAACTCCAAAAAGCCTTAAACCAATGTGAAACAAGATTTGGAAACAGAAAACCACAAAGTGCTGAAATAAATACAGTGATTAAGATAATGTTTACTGAACTTGTATGGGTATCAATATAAAAAGACCATGCAACAGCAACCATCACACCTAAGAAGATTCCACCGATTGCATAATAAAAAGTTTGTATTAAGCGTTCATCCATTTTTTATTTTCATAGTATGTTGTTGCTTAAATTATAGTCTAATGAAATATAAAAATCCCCTCAAAAGAGGGGGATTTTGAAAGTGATAAATCTTTAAAAATTAAAGATATTCAACTTTCACAATTTCGTATTCCACTTCACCTTGTGGTGTTGTGATTTTTGCTTCATCGCCTTCGCTTTTACCCAAAAGACCACGAGCAATTGGTGAGTTCACAGAGATCTTATTGATCTTAAAATCTGCTTCGTCATCACCTACAATTTTATAGGTCTTTTTCTCTTCAGTATCTAGGTTTTCAATGGTGACAGTCACACCAAAAACCACCCGACCATTTTGCTCAAGTGATTTAATATCAATTTCTTGAACTGCGCCGAGTTTACCTTCGATATCCTGAATACGACCTTCACAGAAGCCTTGTTGCTCGCGAGCAGCATGGTATTCTGCATTTTCTTTCAAATCCCCATGTTCACGTGCTTCAGCAATTGCAGCAATAATACGTGGACGATCAACCGATTTAAGTTGAAGTAATTCTTTCTCTAAGGCAAGTTTGCCTTCAGGTGTCATAGGATAACGTTTCATTGTTGTCCCTCACAGTTGTTATGTATTAAAAAATACAGATTAAAAATAAAAAAATCCCGCCACCGATAAGGTGGCGGGACCTATCGGATCATGAATTAACCTGCTGTTAAATCTTGCAAGCGATATACATCCATTGGTAATTTAATGGCTAAAGCTTGGCATACAGCATCAGCACCATTCAAAGTCGTGGTGTAATACACTTTACCTTGAAGTGCAGAACGACGAATCGAGAATGAATCTTGCTGCGCTTGTTTACCTTCAGTGGTGTTGATAATGAGGTGAATCTCGCCATTTTTCAAGCGGTCGACGATATTAGGACGACCTTCTGTGACTTTGTTCACACGTTCACATGCAATACCCGCTTCATTGATGATGTCAAAAGTACCACCAGTAGCGATGACTTTGAAACCAAAATCAACCAATTGTTTCGCAATACCCACAACACGAGGTTTGTCTGAATCACGAACCGAGATAAATACGTGTTTCACTTCGCCTTCGGTTGGTTTACCTGGTAAACGATCATTTGAGCCTAACACAGCTTTATAGAACGCTTCACCAAATGAAGTACCCACACCCATTACTTCACCTGTAGATTTCATCTCAGGCCCAAGAACAGGGTCAACGCCAGGGAATTTCGAAAATGGGAATACCGCTTCTTTTACTGCAAAGTGAGTCGGGATGATCTCTTTCATGAATCCTTGAGATTCTAAAGATTGACCCGCCATACAACGTGCAGCAACTTTTGCTAAAGATTCGCCAATACACTTAGACACGAACGGCACAGTACGTGATGCACGTGGGTTCACTTCTAAGATGTAAACGTCATTACCTTTTACAGCAAACTGAACGTTCATCAAACCAATGACACCAAGCTCTTTTGCCATCGCAACGGTTTGACGACGCATTTCGTCCTGAATCTCATTTGAAAGAGAGTAAGGAGGAATCGAACATGCAGAGTCACCTGAGTGAATACCTGCTTGTTCAATATGCTGCATAATACCGCCAATCACAACATCTTTACCGTCAGATACACAGTCTACGTCAACTTCAATTGCATCATCTAAGAAGTGGTCAAGCAGTACAGGTGCTTCGTTCGATGCTTGAACCGCATCACGAAGATAGCGTTTTAGCTCGTCATCGTTGTATACGATTTCCATCGCACGACCACCAAGTACGTATGAAGGGCGTACCACAAGTGGATAACCCACTTTAGACGCTTCAGCCATACCTTCTTCAGCAGATTTAACAATGCTGTTTTTGGGTTGGCGAAGTTGTAAACGTTGAATCATTTGCTGGAAACGTTCACGGTCTTCTGCACGGTCAATTGCATCCGGCGATGTACCGATAATTGGTGCGCCTGCTTCTTCTAAAGCACGAGCCAATTTTAAAGGTGTTTGACCACCGTACTGTACGATAATGCCTTTAGGCTTCTCAATACGTACGATTTCAAGTACATCTTCCAAAGTGATTGGTTCGAAGTACAAACGGTCTGAGGTATCATAGTCAGTTGAAACCGTTTCAGGGTTACAGTTGACCATGATGGTTTCGTAACCGTCTTCACGCATTGCAAGGGCAGCGTGTACACAGCAATAATCGAACTCAATCCCTTGACCAATACGGTTAGGACCGCCACCAATGACCATGATCTTGTCTTTGGTCGATGGATTTGCTTCACATTCTTCATCGTAAGTTGAATACATGTACGCTGTATCAGATTCGAACTCAGCAGCACAGGTATCTACACGTTTGTAAACTGGCATTACGCCTAAGTTCCAACGGTGTTTACGGAATTGTTTCTGTGAAATACCCATCAAGTGTGCAATACGAAGATCCGATAAACCTTTGCGTTTAAATGCACGAACGTTGTCGGCATTTAAATCACCAAAACCAAGTGTTTTTACTTGTTCTTCAGTTTTAACAATGTCTTCAATTTGAATGAGGAACCATTTATCGATATTGGTTGCAGCAAAAACTTCGTCTAAAGTAAAACCATGACGGAAGGCATCCGCGATATACCAAATACGCTCAGGACCTGGAACTTTAAGTTCTTGTAGGATCTTATCTTTCGCGCCTTCTGCACCAACAGCAATTTGTTCGTCAAAACCACAAACGCCAACTTCAAGACCACGAAGCGCTTTTTGCATAGATTCTTGGAAGTTACGACCAATGGCCATCACTTCACCCACAGATTTCATTTGTGTGGTTAGAATTGCTTCAGCTTGTGGGAATTTCTCGAAGTTAAAACGAGGAATTTTGGTTACCACATAGTCAATTGCAGGTTCGAATGACGCAGGTGTTGCACCGCCAGTGATGTCATTTTTCAATTCATCAAGGGTGTAACCGACAGCCAATTTCGCAGCAATTCGTGCAATAGGGAAACCTGTTGCTTTAGATGCAAGCGCAGATGAACGTGATACACGTGGATTCATCTCGATCACAACCATACGACCATCTATCGGATTAATACCGAATTGAACGTTCGAACCACCTGTTTCAACACCAATTTCACGCAGAACAGCAATTGATGCATTACGCATGATTTGGTATTCTTTGTCTGTTAATGTTTGTGCAGGTGCAACAGTGATTGAGTCACCTGTATGCACACCCATTGGGTCGAAGTTTTCAATCGCACAGACGATAATACAGTTGTCGTTTTTGTCACGAACAACTTCCATTTCGTATTCTTTCCAACCAATCAATGATTCATCGATTAAAAGTTGGTGAGTTGGCGATAGGTCGAAACCACGTTCACAGATTTCAATGAATTCGTCACGGTTGTAAGCAATACCACCGCCTGAACCACCCATGGTGAATGATGGACGAATAATTGAAGGGAAGCCCAATTTTGCTTGGATTTCGAATGCTTCTTCCATGTTGCTTGCAACAGCAGCACGTGGGCATTCAAGACCAATACGACGCATCGCATCATCAAACAATTTACGGTCTTCTGCCATTTCAATGGCATCTTTACTCGCACCAATCAATTCAACATTGTATTTCGCTAAAATACCGTGCTCATCCAGTGCAAGCGCACAGTTCAATGCTGTTTGACCACCCATCGTTGGGAGGACAGCATCTGGACGTTCTTTTTCAATAATTTGTGCAACAGTCTGCCAAGTAATCGGTTCGATATACGTAGCATCTGCCATGCTTGGGTCGGTCATAATAGTGGCTGGGTTAGAGTTCACTAAAATAACGCGATAACCTTCTTCACGAAGTGCTTTACATGCTTGTGCACCTGAGTAATCGAACTCACATGCTTGCCCGATCACAATCGGACCTGCACCAATAATTAAGATGCTTTTAATGTCTGTACGTTTAGCCATGATCGCTTCCTTAATTACTTCTTAGATGCTTCGATAAGTTCGATGAAATGATCGAATAATGGTGCACAGTCATGTGGACCAGGGCTTGCTTCAGGGTGACCTTGGAAGCTAAACGCTGGTTTGTCAGTGCGATGCATACCTTGAAGGGTTTGATCGAACAATGATTTGTGCGTCGCTTTTAGGTTTGCAGGTAATGTATCAATATCGACTGCAAAGCCATGGTTCTGAGAAGTAATCATCACTGTACCATCTTCAAGATTTTGTACAGGATGGTTTGCGCCATGGTGACCGTGAGGCATTTTTACCGTTTTAGCGCCAGAAGCAAGGGCTAGAATTTGGTGACCAAGGCAAATACCAAATACGGGTAAATCTGTGGTTTCAACAATGGTTTTTACCGCTTCAATTGCATAATCACATGCAGCTGGATCGCCAGGGCCGTTCGATAAGAACACACCGTCTGGATTTAATGCGAGAACTTTTTCTGCAGGCGTTTGAGCCGGAACTACAGTCAGTTTGCATCCGCGATCTGTCAGCATACGTAAGATGTTGGTTTTGACACCGTAATCATATGCGACAACATGGAATTTAAGTTCAGGTTGAGAGAAGCCTTGACCTAGTGTCCAAGAACCTTCCGTCCATTCAAAACCTTCTGGGTCGCAGCATTCTTTCGCAAGATCTAAACCATCCAAGCCACCAAAAGCACGTGCTTTTTCTAAAGCTTCTGCTTCTGTAATATTTTCACCAGCGAGGATACAACCATTTTGCGCACCTTTCGCACGTAGAATTCGTGTCAATTTACGTGTGTCAATATCAGCAATCGCAACAACATTATGTTGCTCTAGGTATTCACCTAAAGACTGATTAGCACGGAAATTGCTATGCAATAAAGGTAGGTCACGGATAATTAAACCGTTTGCCCATACTTTATGAATTCGACCTGACTCAGCGTCTTCTTCGTTGCAACCTGTATTACCAATATGTGGGTAAGTTAAAGTCACAAGTTGTTGTGCATAACTTGGGTCAGTCAAAATTTCTTGATAGCCAGTCATGGCAGTATTAAAAACGACTTCACCAGTCGTACTACCCGATGCACCGATAGACGTACCTTTAAAGATCGTTCCATCTGCGAGGGCTAAAATGGCGGGAGTGCTCAAACCAAAGCTCCTGAAATTTAGGCTGTAAAAAAGCGAGAAGACGAAAAAAAAGGAAGGCTATTTTTTTAACCAACCCTCCTATGTCTGCTCGCTTGAACTTAACAGCGTATTATACGGATGAAGTGTCTTGAAGTCCATTTAATTTACACTGAATATGCAATATAAATGCCTTGTATTTTGCGTGGGAGTCTGCTTTTAAATTAAGTATATAAAATGTAAGCAAATAAGAATTGTCTGACAAATCAAAAGTTAAATTTTATCAAATAGCGCTAGGCTATAGGCATTGTCTAATAACTATAGGAATATGACCATGACGATAGAGCAGAAACAGGTTAAAGCTAAAACAGCTTTAAAAGACGTGGTAGCTGATAGTGCCGAAAAATTAGAGCAAGTATCTAAAGAAGCCCAGCAAAAAGTAACTGAAGTGGTTGCAGTTGTTACTGACAGTGCTGAAAATTTGGAGCAAGCATCTAAAGAAGCACAACACAAAGTAGCAGAATTGGTTACTGAGTCGGCTGAAAATATTAAGGTTGAAGCGAAAGAATTACAGAGCAATGTACAAGATCAAATCCAAAATTTGAAACAAGATCTTATTCAGCGTATAGAACTCCTTAAAAAGCAATTAAATTTTTCACAAAAAGATTTAGGCGAGTTAAAAGAGTTTGTGAAATCTGAGTTAAATGCCGTTATTAACGATTTATCGAAACTGGGTAAAGAGTTAAAAGAAGATGTCGGTCAAATTTCAGTTAAACATAAAGATCATTTAACTGAAACATTTAAACGTTCGAAAGAGCATACTTTGGAAGCATGGAAAAAAGTGGCTCCACAGAAAGACGAAGCGACTAAACCAGAGAGCAATACAACGCTTAAAAGTTAATTGCGATAATGTAAAAGCAAGATATAAAAAAGTGAGGTGCTATGCCTCACTTTTTTATTTATCGAATATTCATGTTCTGGCTTAGAGTTGATGCAGCCAATCACGTTTATTGTGAAAGTCTGCATTTGGACTACTATGCTGCATCGCGTAGTATTGATTACCTTGCGACGTTTTAAGCACAGCACTTAAGCTTAAAAATAAATTCGACCATTGTAATTTGTGCTTTAACATAAACTCGGTTAAATCCAAATTCACACTTAAACCATAATGTGTGCGTTTGAGTTGATTGAGTTCAATGTCATGCGCTGCTTGCGGAGGCATATCTTCAGGATAACGATATTCCTCAAATTGATAAACCTGCCAAGCTTGTGAAGGTGAGAGGTTAATCTCACGATAGAAATCTTCGCCGTGAACGCCAATAAATATTTCATAACAGGTTTGTTCCCATAAGAAATCTTGACGCGGGTTTCCAACCACCAATTCAGGCCATTGCATGAGTTGATAGGGATCACGTAACCAATAGCCCACATTTAAAGTATGTGGACCTTGTTGTTCAATCGCCCCCACAAGGGAAATAGATTGAAAGCGACGATCAAAAGCGCTAAGTTCGTAACTGGCCATAAAGCTTAGTTAGACAAATTTGCGTGGCGTACAAGGTTTGAAAGTTTTGGATTTTGTTTGGTTGCTTTTTTATAAAGCAATGCAATTTTACCAATGGTTTGCACAACTTCAGCACCAGTTACTTGAGCAATTTCGCTAATTGCAGCAGTACGAGCTTCACGATCTTCACCCGCAATTTTAACTTTGATGAGTTCGTGATCATTTAAAGCGCGGTTTGTTTCTTCAATGACACTTTCAGTCAAACCTTGACCACCAAGCATAACCACAGGGTTAAGCGCATGTCCGATTTGACGCAAACGTTTGCGTTCATGAATTGATAAAGCCGCCATAAAGATAACCTAATTTTAAAAACGGCTTAGTATAACAAATGCCAAGTTTAAACGCTTTATATTCTGTTGAAATAATCCATTTCAATTATCGAAAAAAACATCACCAAAGATTAGATTTAGATACAGATGTATACTGCAAGGCATGTATTTTTCACGTACAATCATGAATTAGAAGTTTTTTATTATTTAGAGAGTTATGGCGACACGCATTACCAACCCAAAGTTATCGAAAAGTAGTCGAGATTGGATGAGAGAGCATTTAGACGATCCTTTTGTGAAAAAAGCGCAAAAGGAAGGTTATCGTGCGCGTGCTGCTTATAAACTGCTTGAAATGCAAGAAAAATACAAAATTATTAAACCGGGTATGACGGTTGTTGACCTTGGTGCTGCACCAGGAAGTTGGTCGCAAATTGCCGGAAAACTGGTGGGGGATAAGGGTTTACTTATCGCTTCGGATATCTTGGAAATGGATGCATTGCCTGATGTAACCTTTTTACAAGGTGACTTCCGCGAGGAAGAAGTTTTCGAAAAATTGTTAAATCTTTTAGATGGACGGACTGTAGACGTTGTAATTTCAGATATGGCCCCCAATACATCAGGTAATAAGGCTGTAGATCAACCTCGTCAAATTTACTTGTGTGAACTTGCTTTAGATTTCGCCAATAAGGTTTTAGGACCTAAAGGTCAATTTGTAGTTAAGGTTTTCCAAGGAATTGGATTTGATGAATTCCGTAAACAAATTGTAGATAGCTTTGATGTACTAAAAACAGCAAAACCTGCTGCTTCGCGTGCCCGTTCGAAAGAAGTATTTTTGATCGGACAAGGGCGTAAGAAGGCTTCTAAATAAAGTTTACTTGCCAAGACGTTAAAAATTGTGCATTTTGTACATTTTTAAAATATTGCAAAAGCTGGTCTTTAGCTTAAATTAAGGTCACCCGTTTTGGGCATGATCAAATTAGATTGATATGGGAATAAAGCTTTGAGCGATCTCTTCAAGAATGCCGTATTGTGGCTGGTTATACTCGGTGTACTGATCCTTATTTTCAGTAACATCAGTGACCGCAATCAACCGACTGCACTGAACTATTCAGAGTTTGTTTCAGCGGTGAATGCTGGTCAAATTAAGCAAGTCACAATTGATGGTGAAAGAATTCGTGGTGAAAAAACAAACGGTTCAGAGTTTGAAAGTATTCGTCCTGCGATTCAAGACCCAGACCTTATGCCAAGCCTCATTAAAAACAATGTTGTCGTAGAAGGTACTGCTCCTGCGCGTCAAGGTTTGTTAATGCAGCTTCTTATCGCTAGCTTCCCTGTACTTTTAATCATTTTGTTATTCATGTTTTTTATGCGCAACATGGGTGGTGGTGCAGGTGGCAAAAGCGGCCCAATGAGTTTTGGTAAATCTAAAGCAAAAATGTTGTCTGAAGATCAAATTAAAGTGACCTTTTCAGATGTTGCTGGCTGTGATGAAGCTAAACAAGAAGTCGTTGAAATTGTCGACTTTTTGAAAGATCCAACCAAATTTAAACGCCTAGGTGCAAGTATTCCACGTGGCGTATTAATGGTCGGTCCTCCGGGTACAGGTAAAACCTTGCTTGCTAAAGCAATCGCAGGTGAAGCTAAAGTTCCATTCTTCAGTATTTCGGGTTCTGACTTTGTTGAAATGTTCGTGGGTGTGGGTGCGTCCCGTGTCCGTGATATGTTTGAACAAGCGAAACGTCATGCACCATGTATCATCTTTATTGATGAGATTGATGCTGTTGGTCGTCACCGTGGTTCGGGTACTGGCGGTGGTAATGACGAACGTGAACAAACGTTGAACCAAATGTTGGTTGAAATGGATGGTTTCGATGGTAATGAAGGTATTATCGTTGTTGCCGCAACCAACCGTGCAGATGTACTGGATAAAGCCTTACTTCGCCCGGGACGTTTTGACCGTCAAGTCATGGTTGGTCTTCCAGACATTAAAGGTCGTGAACAAATTTTAAATGTTCACATGAAGAAATTACCTTCAGTCACGGGTGTGGATGTCAAAGTTCTTGCACGTGGTACGCCAGGTTTTTCTGGTGCAGAATTGGCAAATCTTGTAAACGAAGCGGCATTATTTGCAGCACGTCGTAATAAGAATACTGTCGATATGCACGATTTTGAAGATGCAAAAGATAAGTTGTACATGGGTCCTGAACGTAAATCGATGGTGATTCGTGATGAAGAACGTCGTGCTACGGCTTATCATGAAGCAGGTCATGCGATTGTTGCTGAAAGTTTACCGGGTACAGACCCAGTGCATAAAGTGACGATTATGCCGCGTGGTTGGGCTTTGGGTGTAACTTGGCAGTTACCTGAATTCGACCAAACCAGTCATTATAAAGACAAAATGTTGAATGAACTTTCAATTTTGTTTGGTGGTCGTATTGCTGAAGAAGTATTCATTAATCAAATGTCTACAGGTGCATCGAACGATTTTGAACGTGCAACAAAAATGGCACGTGCAATGGTGACCAAATACGGTATGTCTGACAAGATGGGTGTGATGGTGTATGAAGAAGATGCACAGCAATCATTCATGGGCAGCATCGGTAGTCGCAGTATTTCTGAAACCACACAGTTAGAAGTGGATCGTGAAATTCGCCGTATTTTGGATGAGCAGTACAAAGTGGCACGTGATATCTTAGAAAGTAAGAAAGACATTGCTCATGCTATGGTGAAAGCGTTGATGGAATGGGAAACCATTGATCGTGATCAAGTCCGTGACATCATGGAAGGTCGTGAACCACAACCACCTAAGGTGTATATTGCTGAAGACCCAGTAATTGATGTAACACCAAAGGATGGTCCAGCAACACCACCACCATTACCTGCAAATTAATCAAAAGTTTTATATGTAAAAAAGAGTCTCCATAGAGGCTCTTTTTTATGCTTAAAAGTTAAATCTTTGAAAATATTTCAGTAAGAATAAAAGTAACTCTTGATACACTGTGGCTTAGAACTTTTAGGAGAGTTATTATGCAATTGATGCCATTACCCAAACGAGTATTGCAGTGTGGAGCCTTGAGTTTAGATTTATCTCAACCGCATGTGATGGGGATTCTTAATGTTACTCCCGACTCTTTTAGTGATGGTGGGAAGCATAATACTCAAGACCAAGCTATAGTACATGCGCTGCAAATGATGGCTGATGGCGCGACCGTGATTGATGTGGGTGGGGAATCTACACGGCCAGGGGCGTTAAGTGTTGAGGTTGAAGAAGAAATTCGTCGTGTCGTGCCTGTGGTTAAAGAATTATCCAAGCATAATGTTATTATCTCAATTGATACTTCACAGCCTGAAGTCATAAAGGCTGCGGTAAAAGCAGGTGCACATATTTGGAATGATGTCCGTGCTTTAATACGTCCGAATGCTCTAGTCACCGCAGCTGAGCTGAATATACCCATCATTATTATGCATATGCGTGGTGAACCAACCACGATGAACAACTTGAATCAATATCATGATGTAACGACAGATGTGATGGTGGAATTACAGCAACGTGTTAATGATGCCCTTAAAGTTGGGGTAAAGCCTGAAAATATCATCATTGATCCTGGTTTTGGTTTTGCAAAAAATGCACAGCAAAATCTAAAACTGCTACAAGAGTTTTATAAATTAAACCAAATGGGGTATCCGATTCTATCGGCATTATCTCGTAAGCGTTTTATTGGGGAGGCATTGGGTGGTGCAGACGCTCAAAATCGTGCTGTAGGCTCGATAGTCGCTCATTTGATGAGTATCCAACAAGGTGCTTGTATGGTGCGTGTACATGATGTCAAAGCAACGACAGATGCAATTAAAGTCTGGAAAGCGATGCAGTTGGCTTAAGTTTGGCAAGCCAATTTGATTGGTTCAACTGGCTTGCTTTATTGATTTTTTAGCGCAAAATTACATAAAGGAAGTATGATAAAAATAAAAGTTGTTTATAGTGCAGAAATCTATTGATTTGTTTTTGATAATAACAACTTAGGATAAGTGATAATGTTTAAACTTAAATTTTTGACCGTCACGGTAAGTACATTCATGTTGGCTGCTTGTGGACAAATACCATCTCAGCAAATGAGAATGGGCGAAGTTACGGCATTGTCGATGCCAGCGCCAGCGTTGAAGATTGCTGCATATGAACACTCTCAACTATTGATAGAAAATACCGAAAATTACCAAAAAATAGAAACAAATCCTGTACATCGCGTTGCCCAGCAGCCCATTTCTACATTTAGTATTGATGTGGATACGGGGAGTTATACCAATGTGCGCCGTTTTCTACTTCAAAATGGTCAGCTTCCTCCAGTGGATGCCGTGCGTATTGAGGAAATGGTGAATTATTTTAACTATGATTATCCGAATCCTACTGCTAAAAGTCAGCATCCATTTTCGGTCAATACTGAAACGGTGGATTCACCTTGGCAACCGAATGCCAAAATTATCAGAATTGGGATTAAAGCCAAAGATTTACAGGCGCAGAAATTACCACCCGCAAATTTAGTTTTTCTGATCGATGTTTCCGGAAGTATGGATGCAGAGAATAAATTACCTTTGGTGAAGAAGACGCTACGACTACTCACTGAGCAGTTACGCCCACAAGATCAAGTCACTATCATTACTTATGCCAGTGGTGAGGATCTCGTCTTGGCTCCAACTTCTGGAGTAGAAAAGGATAAAATTTTAAAAGTGATTAATCACTTAAGTGCTGGAGGTGCCACTTCGGGCGAACGGGCGATTCAATTGGCCTATGAGCAGGCGCAGAAATCTTATATTAAAGCAGGGATCAACCGTATTTTAATTGCGACTGATGGTGACTTTAATGTTGGCATTACCGATTTTAATACATTAAAAGGTATGATTGCTGAAAAGCGTAAATCAGGCATTTCATTGACCACTTTGGGTTTTGGTAGTGGTAATTATGATGAGCAGATGATGGAGCAGCTTGCAGATGCAGGTGATGGTAATTATAGCTATATTGATAATGAGCGTGAGGCTAAAAAAGTGTTGCAACGTCAGTTGTCTTCTACTTTAGCAACGGTTGCGCAAGATGTGAAAATACAAGTCGAATTTAACCCAGCGACGGTTAAAGAATATCGTCTGATTGGTTATGAAAATCGCCTGTTAAAAAATGAAGATTTTAATAATGACCAAGTCGATGCAGGGGATATTGGTGCAGGACATACCGTTACTGCACTCTATGAAATTATTCCTGTAGGGCAAAAAGGTTGGTTAAATTCATCACGCTATCAAGCCGCATCTACAGCTTTGGCCTCACTTAAACATGAGTATGCTGATGTGAATTTACGTTATAAATTGCCTAACCAAACACAAAGTATCTTGCTGAACTCTCCTGTACAGATTGCCAGTAAGCCTCTGGCACAGGCCACTACAGATACCCGTTTTGCTATTGCAGTTGCCGCGTATGGACAGCAACTACGAGGTGGTCAGTACAATGCAAATATGCAATGGGATGAAATTTTACGCTTAGCGAAAAGTGCTGAAAAACCGGATACATTTGGCTTGCGTGAAGAATTTATTGATTTATTAAAAATAGCAAAAAGTTTAAGTTCAGAACAGAAAAAATCGTAGATGTTGGGCTGTTTGAAGTGATATAAACGAGCAGATGGAAATTTGTTCGTTTTTTCATTTGGTAAAATGTAAAGTTTGTGTTATACAGGCTCGCTTTAATGCGTGTCTTTTTTGAGTTTTATATGTTTGAAGATTTACTTCTCCCTATGTTTGATGATAAATATTATCCAGATATTCTTGTCGCTGAAGTTAAACAGATCATTAAGCAGTTTGCGAAGAAAATAGCAAAAACGGATCTAACTGAAGTTGAAATTTACCGTTTTGCTGCTGAAACCGTTGTGTTCATTAATAAAATGAAGCCTCAGTTTGATGATCTTGATTCATCGTTAGATGACACGGCAGCGGATTATATCGCTGAAGCGATGATGATGGTGGCGCAAGATAATGGCTACATGAATATTGAAATGGAAGAATTGGTATCGAATAGAGAGTGGTAATTCACTCTTTTTTTAAAGTTTATTTAAATCCGACAAAAAATCTGAAAGATGACAACTTTCTTTAAGATGTACGTCTGATATCTCATCCACGATTAAATGATATCTTTCATTTTTTTCATCAACGCTGGCTTTAAGACTGAGCCAAAAATGAGCGTCTTGTTTTAGTAATTTTCGAATAGTTTCTTCATCTTGAGTATGGTTGAAATCAAGTAAATATTGATTCTTGGCTAAATTACACCGTTGTAAGATCAGTTGATTTTTATCTTGTGTGATTGTTCCAGAAAATAAATCATAAATAACATCTACCTTTTCTGTTACGACTAATTCTTTAGCGTGGCTAGAAGGAGAGGTAATGAGTAAAAAGAAGCTGATATAGAGTAGATGTTGTAATCTGTTGAGATGCATAGTTTTTATTTTTTGTTCTGTATTTGATAATATTTTAATAATTTAGACATAAAAAAACCAGCATAAGCTGGGATTTTTATTGCACCATTTTAAGAAGTATTAAAATGGTGCCCGAGGCCAGACTCGAACTGGCACGCTTTGTGGGCGGGGGATTTTAAATCCCCTGTGTCTACCGATTTCACCACTCGGGCATGAGCGCAATAATAGAGGACGAATGAAAACTTGGCAAGTATCTTCGCGTTTATTTGCTTTCTTTTCAATCAATTCATGTGCTTATCTATCAAAATTCTTTATTTTTACTCAAAAAAATAAATTGTCATGATTCTTTCATAGAATTGAGATCATAAAGAAACAATCCTTTTTTATATTAAAAGAATAAAAAATAAGGAAAAATATGATGTCTTTGAAAATATCACGCCGTGAACTTCTGCAAAAATCATTAGCCAGTTTTGGGGCTTTATCTTTACCAATTTCACTGACTGCTTGTGGTGGGAATTCTGATGATGGAATGCAATCTGACAGTGTGAAAGCAGATTTTTTACATGGTGTTGCCAGTGGTGACCCTTTAAAAGATAAAGTCATCTTATGGACGCGTCTTACACCGAATGATGTATCTCTGCGTTTAGAGGTCATTTGGGAAATTGCTTTAGATCAAAAATTCAGCCAATTGATTAATTCTGGCAAAGTTCAAACTGCACAAGCACAAGATTTTACCGTAAAAGTTGATGCCAGTAAATTAAGATCAAATCAGCGCTATTACTACCGATTCCGTTATGGCAATGTTATTTCGCCTATAGGGCAAACCAAAACATTACCTGAAAGTAGCAATACGATGAGTTTTGCGGTCTGTTCTTGTTCTAACTATCCAGCAGGTTACTTTCATGTTTATCAAGAAATAGCCAAACAGGATGTAGACGTGGTAATTCATCTGGGAGACTATATTTATGAATATGGTAAAGGTGGGTATGCCACAGAAGATGCTGCTAAATTGGGGCGAGAGTTAGCTGTAGATAATAATAAAGAAATGATTATATTAGACGATTATCGTAAACGTTATGCTTTGTATCGCAAGGATATAGATTTACAGACTGTACATCAGCGTCATCCCTTTATTGTGATTTGGGATGATCATGAACTGGCGAATGATACATGGAAAGATGGCGCGGAAAATCATACCGAAGAAGTAGAAAGTAATAAAAATGAAGGTAAATTTATAGAGCGTAAAATTGCAGCACTTCAAGCTTATTTTGAATGGATGCCTATACGTCCTGTTTCAGACAATGATCATTTAAATATTTATCGTCAATTTAATTTTGGCACATTGGTACAGTTGACTATGTTAGATACGCGCGTTTTAGCGCGTGATCGACAGTTAGATTATGCTGACTATATGACCGTGCAGGGGATGAATTTTCAGCGTTTTCAAGAAGATTTAAATCATCCAATGCGGACGTTAATGGGCAATAAGCAATTACTGTGGTTACAGGCTCAATTAGAACAATCTACAGCGACTTGGAATGTACTCGGTCAACAAGTACTGATGAGTAAAATGCTGATTCCTGCGGAACTTTTGCTGCCGTTAAGCCAGATGGATATTGTGGTCTTAAACCAAAAAATTCCAGAATTAGTTACGTTGAAAATGCGAGCTTTACAGGGTGATCCAAGCCTAACAGAAATAGAAAAATCACGTTTAACTTTGGTAGCGCCCTACAATTTAGATGCTTGGGATGGTTATGCTGCGGAACGTGAAACACTCTATGCGACCTTGAGGAAAGTTGATAAAAAGGTCGTGGTTTTAGCTGGTGATACGCACAATGCATGGGCGTCGGATTTACATAACCAAAGTGGTGAGCATGTGGGGTTGGAGCTGGCGACCAGTTCCGTGTCTTCACCAGGGATGGAGAAATATTTAAATATTCCTTTGGTACAATTACAGCAATTTGAATTGGCTTTTAGAACCTTAATTGATGAACTAAATTATTGTAATTTGAATCAACGTGGCTATTTAACCGTGCATTTTACTGCACAGCAGATGCAAGCAAATTGGGTATTTGTGAATACGATTAAAGACAGACAGTATATTGTCGATCATGATCGTTCTTATCAAGTTTTGGTCGACAGAACGCTCAATGATATAAACGTCGAACAAAAAATTGCTTAACCTTTGCTGTTTAAAATCTGGGTAGGGAAACTCGGTTTTTGGCGCTACATTAAGCTGTCTAAATAGGTTTCGACATCAACATGTTTATGGGTTTTGCATAGTTCATTTTCATAACGAATTAGCTGAATATAAAGGTCAATAAATTGTTGTTCTTGTTGCTGAAGTGCCTTGAGTGCTTTTGAGTTTTTAGCACTGAATAGTCTTTTTAGTTTAATTTTTAAAATTTGTTTATATGACCAAAAACAGATTCGACGTGTTTCTTGTAGATAAAAATATTGTTCATTTTGGGTGCCTTCACGGAACATGTTTTCTTTATAAAAGCGTACAAAACCAAAACTTAAGGCAAGGAAAAATAGAATAATCTGTAAAAAAACACTTTCAATATAGGCGATGTTAATGGCTTGGAGCAGAATAAGCGCTGCTAATTTAATCGGGGTATGGCGAAGTTGTTGATATAAAGAAGTTGAACTATGTTTGATTTGTTTGATTACCAATGGGGTGTAAAGCATAAGCAATAACATGATGGCTAAAACGGCGATGCCATAGGAGCGAAAGTGATTAAATTGTGGTAATTGAACCGAAATGAAATGACCCAGACTCATTGAAAGAGAGATAAAAATCATTGCTGCAAGAACCCAAGGAATTAGTTCTTTAAGTTCATCTAAAATGCCTTTAGTTTTGATCATACTATAAAACAAAAAATTTCTTTTAAAGGCGGATGGGTGTTGTTCCCGCATTTCTTTTAAAAAAAGCGCAGTTTGTTTGTTGCTGATCATAAGAATTAAAGGCACATAAAAATGAATTGTAATATAAATGATTTAATGCCATTTGGTAGAAAAAAGTGGCGCTACCATAATATAAATCAGCAATAAAACGATGTTATTTTTATTTTTAGGGGAATGCAAAGTTAGGTTCTCGGGATTTCGGAGAATTAATTTACAATATTATTTTATTTGAAAATCGTTAATCGGGGTCATCATTTAGATAAATTAGTTTTGTTAGTAATCAAGTTGTTTTAGGGATTATTTTAGCGGTGCTATGCGTGAAGAATACGTTGAACTAGATTTTATTCCTGTATTCAATGATGATTTATGCGAAAATAGTGCTTTATTATTTTGTCCAAGGACAGTTCATGACTGATCAATCTCCTGAATCTTTAAGCGATATCGAAATTTTAGACATTTTACAGTCCATGAAAAACGATGAGCTGAATACTGAAGCGAAAGAGATTATCTTGAATGGTGGTAAAGCGGGTCGTCAAGAAGCACATAAACAAGCAATTGTTGCTTTGCATAATACTTTTGAAAAAAACTTTGTTGAAGCAGTTACTTTGGCATTGGGGTTAAATGCAGGACAAGCGAAAAAGATTAAATATAAAAAAGATCGTATCCGTATTTTGAAAGTACGTGGTATTGATTATATGGCGATTGATGGCGCTGAAACTGCTCAGGTTTTATCACAAGTTGCACAAGCAATTGTTCGTGAAGATGCCATTGTAACGAATGGTCTACACAATATTTTCCCATTTTGGAAAGAAGGCTGGCCAATGGTGCAGTTTGATAATGCCTACAATATTTTAGAAGCTGATATTCAAATTCACTATGATCTGGTGATTGAAAGCTTGATTGAACACTTTAGATAATCTTTGTAAACTGTTAAAAAGCACCTTTATGAAGGTGCTTTTTTTCTGACTAATTTTTAAGACAGGGTTGAGTAGAATGGGAAGACGCCAAAAATGATGGCGGCAAACATCATCACTAAACAGGTAAGAATTGCCCATTTAATAGCAAATCTTTGATGTTGTCCTAAATCAATTCCAGCTAAGCCACACAGAAGGTATGTAGAGGGAACTAAAGGAGATAGTAAATGCACAGGTTGACCTACAATTGATGCACGTGCCATTTCAACAGGGGTAATACCGTAATGTAATGCAGCCTCAGAAAGAACTGGAAGAACACCATAGTAGAATGCATCATTTGACATAAAGAAGGTCAAAGGCATGCTCAGGACAGCAGTAATGGGTGCAAGAAATGGCCCCATACTTTTTGGAATAATGGAGACTAACTCTTTGGACATGGCGTCAACCATACCTGTACCTGCCAAAACACCAGTAAAGATACCCGCTGCAAAAATAATACCGACTACGTTTAAAGCACTACCTGCATGATGTGCAATTAAGTCTTTTTGCATGTTGAGATCTTTATAATTTACGACCAGTGCAATACATAAGGCAATCATGAAGAGTATAGGCATAGGCAATACGCCTTTAACCAAGCAAATCATTAAGCCTACAGTCAATAAAGCATTAAACCATCTTAAGTGAGCACGATTGGCTTCTGGGTTTGAAGAGATTTGAATATTATCACCATGACTGATATCCAGTTCAATAATCCCTAAACGTTTACGTTCCATACGACCGTACATATAGCCCATAAAATAGACCCATGCAATTGCGCAAAGCATTGGAATAATCATAGGAACAAATACATCACTTGGATCTACATGAAGTGCACTAGCTGCACGGGCAGTAGGACCACCCCATGGGGTAAGATTCATAATGCCACTTGAAAGCATCATCAAGCAGGCCATCACCAGTGGGCTCATTCCTAAGCGTTTATATAGCGGCAGCATAGCAGCTACACAGATCATATAAGTAGTTGAACCATCACCATCTAGCGAAACGATCAGCGTTAGAGTAATTGTACCCAACGTAACTTTTAATGGATCGCCTTTGACCAGTCGTAAAATCCATTTAACGGATGGATCAAACAAACCTGTATCAATCATGATGGCAAAATATAAGATAGCAAATAAAAGCATGACTCCTGTAGGTGCAAGTTTTTTAACACCATCCAGCATCATGTCGCCAATATTTTGAATTTCGATGTGACTTAAGCTGTCAAAGTAGAAACCTAATCCATAGGCAATGAGAGCAAATATTACGGGAATCAGAGTAAGTGCAACGAGCGCACTCATACGTCTGGTCATGATTAAATACATGAAGCATAGAATCATACCAAGACCTAATAGGGTCAACATGGAAAATCAGTCCTTTGAAATATAGTAATATTGGCTTATAAATTTAAAATCTTAATTGGGGCCTGATGTTAAGACATGTATAAGTAAAACTAAACAACTGAATGAAAATAGTAATTTTTTTGCTATAAAGTAGAAAAATATTATTTAATTACAGTATGTTATGATTTTATTCTGACGTTTTTTCTACTTCATTGTTAAAAATAGATGGATTTTTAATCATATTAACGATGGCGAAAATACATTTAATATTATCGTTTGTTGCGAGCCATTGATTAGAAGAGAGGGGATTTAAAAGTTTTTATTAAAAAATAAACCCATCACAAGAATGGGTTTATATATGCGTCATTTTTGATTACACCTGTTGCTTAGGTAAATACAAAATTATGTGGGGTGTTGTTCAGATTCTTCATTTTCTGTTGGTTTTTCCAGTAAGCGTGTAACCAACAATTGGTCAATCTTGAAATGGTCAACATCGACGACTTCAAATTTATAACCATCAAAAATCACAGCATCGGCAGGACGTGGAATTTTGCGTAACTTATACATCATGAAACCCGCGATGGTCTCATAATTTTCATCATCTGGCATTTCATTAATTTCAAGCGCATGCTTGATATCTTCAATTGGTGTACTGCCATCAATCAGCCATGAATTGTTATCACGTTTAATGATTTGCTGATCGGCTTCAATTGGAATAACCCAGTCACCCATGACAGTAATCATGATGTCTGAAAGGGTAATCACACCAACAACCAAGGCATATTCGTTAATAACGACTGCAAATTTCTCTTTGGTTGAACGGAAACGATCCAGTAATTCAGACAAGGTTAAAGTATCTGGAATAGTCAGTACGTTACGAATGGTATTTTCGTTCAATTGTAGTAAAGACTGATTATTGAGAATACGCACTAAAATATCTTTGGCGTCAATATAGCCAATCACATCATCAATATTTTCACTACACACCACAAATTTAGAATATGGATATTCTGCAAGTTTTTGGCGAATGCTCGCTTCAGATTCTTTTAAAGTAAAAAATACCACATTTTCACGTGTGGTCATACTTGAAGGGACATTACGTTCTTCAAGTTCAAATACATTTTCAATAAAATGATGTTCTTGCTTTTGTAGCACACCCGCTTGTGCACCAGCGTCCATGACGGCTGAAATATCTGCGAAGGTAATATTGTCGTCACGAATCGTATTGACTTTAAACAAGCGGAACAATAAATTCGCGATGGCATTAATCACCCAAGCCAGTGGTTTGCAGACCTTAATAAAGATTTGAATTGGGTTAATAACCGATACCGCAATTTTTTCTGGTGCAATCATCGCCAAGCGTTTTGGCATTAAATCTGCAAAAAGAATAAAAAGTGAGGTCACTAAGGTAAAGGAGAGCGCAAAGCCAATCGTTTCTGTCCAAGGACCTTGATAAACACGATCAATAAAAGTGACGAAATAGGGACGAAAGGCAGCTTCACCTAAAATACCACCCAGAATGGCAACGGCATTTAAGCCAATTTGTGAAGCAGCAAAGAAATCAGCAGATTGTGCTTGTAGATCTAAAACTTTCTGTGCGCGTTCATCGCCAGATTCAACAAGAATTTTAAGTTTGACTTTACGTGCACCGGCAAGGGCAATCTCAGTTAAAGAGAGAAAACCGGCTCCCGCAATCAGTATTACGATGATGAGGATATTCTGGAAAAGGCTCACGAATCCACCTGTAGATCATCATTATTATGGAGTATTTTTAACACAAAAGGACTAGAGGTAGTAAGGAAATTACTACCTCAGTGAGCACAGTATAGGCTTAAAAAAGAATAATTTAAGAATTTTTCTGTTTAATAGTGAGAAAACTGTGAGTTATTGGTAAGGAATTCACGATTTTCTTCTTCAATCATTTGACGAGCCACGTACAGAATAAGCTGACGTAACCAGCGATGTGCAGGATGATGATGCAATAACGGACACCAAGCCATTTTTAATTCAAATTCAGGAATATAGAACGGTGGGTCTTTAATAAGTAAATTTGAATTGTTTGATTGTAGATGTGCAATACGGCTTGGTAGTGTTGCAATTAAATCGACATTCGAAGCCAAAAGTGCAGGCATTTGATAATGACGAGTAAAAACTGAAATCTTTCGTTTTTGACCAATACGCTCTAGTGCTTGATCAATCCAACCCAATCCAGCTTGTTTATCAGGATTTACGCCGAAGCCAACGCCCATACCCGTTTTAGAGACCCAAATATGTTGTGCATCTAGATAGCTTTTGAGATTGAGATTGGTCGCAGCAGGGTGTTTGTTATTCAGCAAACAGGAAAAACTGTCACGCCAAACCAAGACTTGGTGAAAACTTTGTGGAATTTCATTAAAGCGGTTAATGGCTAAATCAACTTTACCTTGTTCCATGTCACGGTATGACACGTCACTTGGAGTTAAAAAGTCAAGAACAACATTGGGAGCTTCGGAGCGTAAGGCTTTGACTAGGCGAGGGACAAGAGTCGCTTCAGCATAGTCGGAGGTCATAATACGGAAAACACGGTTAGATGTATAAGGACGAAATTCGGTACGTGGTTCCAATATCATGGATAAATCAGACAAGGCATCACGGATACGGGGTTGAAGTTCTAGTGCACGTTCTGTTGGGGTCATACCTTCAGAAGAGCGAATAAGGAGAGGATCATTAAATAAATTACGTAAACGACGTAAAATATTACTCATAGCTGGTTGGGTGACACCCAATTGTTCTGCTGCGCGGGTTACATTTTTTTCACGTAAAAGTACATCGAGGTAAATTAATAGATTGAGGTCGACACGCTCCAGATTCATATAAAAAATACCGATAATCAAGCCATGAAATTGTGTTGATTATGCCATAAGCAGTAAGGCTTGTGTAGAAAGGCGCAGAAAAAAACAGCATAACGATGTAAATATAAAGCGAGTTTTGAGGATAAATGAATTCAGCAAATCACAGACATCGTTTAGACTTTATTTACTTCATTTTCATCTATAACAGCATGGATCTTATTTGAGGGAAGAGCTGTATATGAGTAAGCAAAAGCTATGCTTGTATTTCGTCGTACAGATTGTTTGGAACAGCGAATTAAGCACAAAAATAAGCTTGGCTAGAGCTAAGATAAGACATGGCATCATAAGGTGAGACTTAAGTCTAATAGTGATAAAGAAAATGAACTGATGATTCACTATACAATTGTAGTGTATTTCTGTTTTTAATAAATGTTTTAAAAATATATACTTATGGTTTTTTAAGATAATCATAATACGACTTTGATCTACATATTTTTTAAATAAATACTGAAAATTAACACAGGATATTGGATTAATTTTTTGACTCGCTCTAAGCTGTGCCCATAACAACGAAGTGCTCTAAATCTGAACAAATAAATAGTGAGAAGATTTAGTCCTTCAACTGATGAAATCCTAATATTATTACAGGAAATATCATGACTCAATATCAAACAGCAGTAGATGCAATCCGTGAATTAAAAGCAAAATTCGGTAGCACATGGCGTGACATTAGCCCAGAAGATGCTGCGCGTATGCAAATGCAAAACCAATTCAAAACTGGTTTAGACATTGCTAAATATACCGCTGCGATTATGCGTCGTGATATGGCTGAGTATGATGCTGACTCTAGCAAATACACTCAATCTTTGGGTTGCTGGCACGGTTTCATCGCGCAACAAAAAATGATTGCGAACAAAAAATACTTCGGTACAACTGACAAGCGTTACATCTACCTTTCTGGTTGGATGGTTGCTGCACTTCGTTCAGAATTCGGTCCATTGCCTGACCAATCTATGCACGAAAAAACCTCTGTACCTGCTTTAATTGAAGAAATCTACACTTTCCTTCGTCAAGCTGATGCAAAAGAATTAAACGATTTGTTCCGTGCGCTTAAAAAAGCAACAGCAGCGGGCGATACAGCGAAAGCCGCTGAAATTACTGCTCAAATCGACGGTTTCCAAACTCACGTTGTGCCAATTATTGCAGACATCGATGCTGGTTTTGGTAATGACGAAGCAACTTATTTACTTGCGAAGAAAATGATCGAAGCGGGTGCATGTGCACTACAAATCGAAAACCAAGTATCTGATGCGAAACAATGTGGTCACCAAGCTGGTAAAGTAACTGTTCCACATGAAGACTTTATCGCTAAGATCCATGCACTTCGTTATGCATTCTTAGAAATGGGTGTTGATGACGGTATCATCGTTGCGCGTACAGACTCTGAAGGCGCTGACTTGACTCAAAAAATCCCAGTGGTTAAAGAGCCAGGTGACATCGCTTCTCAATACATCAGTTTCCTAGAAACGTCTGAAATTGATATTGCAGATGCGCAAGAAGACGAAATCTTGATCAAACGTAATGGTAAATTACACCGTCCTAAGCGTTTAGCTTCTGGTTTGTACCAGTTCCGTGCTGATACTCAAATTGACCGTGTTGTACTTGACTGTGTATCTAGCCTTGAAAATGGTGCAGACTTACTTTGGATCGAAACTGCGACTCCAAACGTAGACGAAATCGCTCACATGGTGAACCGTGTACGTGAATCAGTTCCAAATGCGAAGCTTGTTTATAACAACAGCCCATCATTCAACTGGACGCTTAATTTCCGTCAACAGTCTTATGATCGTTTTGTTGCAGAAGGTAAAGACGTTTCTGCATATGACCGCGCTAAGTTAATGAGCGAAGAATACGATGCGACTGAATTGGCTGCTGATGCTGACGAAAAAGTTCGTACATTCCAAGCTGATGCTGCTCGTGAAGCGGGTGTGTTCCATCATTTGATCACACTTCCGACTTACCATACAGCTGCTCTTTCTACACATGAGCTTGCTAAAGGTTACTTCGGCGATCAAGGTATGCTTGCTTATGTTGCTGGCGTCCAACGTAAAGAAATCCGCGGTACGATCGCATGTGTTAAACACCAAGCAATGGCTGGTTCTGACATCGGTGATGATCACAAAGAAATCTTCGCTGGTGACAATGCATTGAAAGCTGGTGATGACTCTAAAAATACAATGAACCAATTCGGTGGTTAATCCTCCAAACTGATTCAGAAAAACCCTGCGAAAGCAGGGTTTTTTTATGGCTTTTAATTGCAATAAGACCAAGATATAAAGATTAAGGGAGCTTAAAGGTTTACATTTATATAATTAATTTCAATGGTTAAGAGATTGAAATCAGCAGCCACCTGATAAAAATAATACTTAAAGATATGAATTGTGCGGCACTACCCATATCTTTGGCATTTTATAAATTGTGAAACATGGATATTTCCATGCTTTTAGACTATTCTTTGAAAGAAGAAAGGTACGATGTACCTTTTTAAAGTTAAGTTATTTAAAAGCGTAAAACACTAAAAAGAAATATCATTATTTCAATGAAGCTGTATATCGTGTAAGTGCTTTACGACCAAGCCCAGGATCATCGGTAAAGATGCCATCTACCCCAGCTTTAAAGAACAGCTCATACTCTTGAATAGCACCTGTTTCACAACGCTCAGCTGAGTTGTTACTGCAATCAAGATAATTAGGTAAAAATTCATTTTCAGGACGTAAAGTATATGGATGTACTTTCAATCCTGCTGTATGGGCATCTCTTACAAATGAGGTTGCTGTCGCAGGTTGAGTATTGGGTAAAATATAGGTTTTACTAGGACCCACACCATCTGCATATTCTGCAACTTCTTTTAAACCTATCGCGGTAGCCATATCACCATAGGTTATTTTTAATTTTTGTTCAGTCGCATCGGCAGGTTGGGCTGTTTTTCCAGCATAAAGCTGAATAATTTTAACATTTTTAATTGATTTTAGTTGGTCTAGTTGTTTACGTATTTCTTTTAAATTACTGATTTCAAAAGATTGTAGATAAACAGGAGCAATTTCACGACTATACTTATTTTTTGCTAATGTTGCGAGTAATGGATTTTCTAGCGCTAAATTTTGAAGTTGGAAGTAAGTTGGATGCTTAGTTTCTATGTATAAGCCTATAATTTTTCCAGTTTTTTTATAATGATTATCCGTTAATTCAATAATTTGTTCTAAAGTTGGAATATTATATAAATCATTATATTGGAGGTTATTTGGGCGTATTTGTGAAATACGTTCACGGGCTTTAAGTTGATTAAGTTCGCTTAAAGTAAAGTCTTCTGTAAACCATCAAGTAAGGGGAACGCCATCAATAACTTTCGTGGTTTTACGATCAGCAAATTGAGGTAATTCGCTTACATTAGTTGTACCAGCAATTTCATTTTCATGACGTGCTACTAAATATCCGTCCCGGGTTGGGACTAAATCAGGTTCAATAAAATCGGCACCATCATCAATGGCTTTTTGATACGCTGCTAAAGTATGTTCTGGGCGTAAAGCACTGGCACCTCGATGACCAATGATTAAAATCTCAGGTTGATTAGCTACGGGTGGAGTCGTGACATGAACTGGGTCACTATCATTATTACACGCAACCAGATTGAGGATGAGTAGTGGTAAAGCAATTTTTTTAAACATCTATTTTTCCCGTGTCGTTGTTATTTATCGGGATATAGTGTCTAAGGAAATTGGTTCAGGAATATGACAAATGATAAAGAATTACAAGAAATAATGATGGGTTTAAAAAATCATCTTCATGATTTCTCCTTATTTTATGGTAAAAATTGTTTTTCTGTTAAATGTTATTGTGTTTTAACTTTTAGTCACTGAATATCAACATAAATTCGCTAAATTAGAAAATAATTTTTGAATGTTTAGCAATCTCACCTTTTATACTGCGATCAAGTCATATGCTGTCGAAATTTTTTATTCAACGACCTATTTTTGCTGGTGTATTGGCCATCATTGTGATGGCTTTGGGGCTTTTCGCAGTGTTGAGTTTACCCATAGAACGCTATCCTGATATTGCACCACCACGCATTACTGTAAGTGCAACCTATACAGGTGCGTCGGCTGAAACAGTTGAAGAAAGTGTCACCCAAGTTTTAGAACAGCAAATTAAAGGCATTGATGATTTGCTGTATTTTAGTTCGAGCAGTGACTCATCTGGTAGTAGTCGAATTAGTATAAGCTTTGAAAATGGTACAGATCCAGATACCGCACAAGTTCAAGTTCAAAATGCAATTAATGGCGTACTGAATCGTTTACCTGAAGATGTACAGCGCCAAGGTGTCAATGTATTTAAGTCACTGGGCGATACCCATATGGTGATTGGCTTGTACGATGCCTCGGGAAAAAGTGACAATATTGAATTGTCCGATTATATGATGACGCATCTGGAGCAAGATTTAGCCCGTATTGAAGGCATTGGTGAGGTTGATGTCTTTGGCTCACAATATGCCATGCGTATTTGGTTAAATCCTTTAAAATTAAAACAATATAACTTAATGCCAAGTGATATTCGTGCAGCAGTCGAAGCACAGAATACCCAAGTAGCAGCTGGAGCAATTGGTGGTTTACCAACATTAAAGGATCAATATTTAAATGCCAAAGTGACTTCAGGCTCACGCTTAAAAAGTGTATCTGAGTTTGAAAATATCATTGTTAAATCGACTAGAGACGGCAGTTTTATCTATTTAAAAGATGTTGCACGCATCGAATTAGGTGCGGAAAATTATCAGTCGTTTAATACCATTAATGGTTTTCCCTCTGCGGGAATGGGGGTTTCCTTAGCCTCTGGTGCAAATGCTTTAGCCACTTCAGCTTTAATTAAGGCCGAAGTTGATCATCTTACAGCAGAATTGCCCGACGGTTATCAGCTGGTTTATCCAAGGGATAATACGCCATTTGTACAAGAGTCGATTAAGGAAGTGGTCAAAACCTTATTTGAAGCCATCTTGTTGGTTATTGTAGTGATGTTTATTTTTCTACAAAATTGGCGTGCGACACTCATTCCAGCCATTACTGTGCCTGTAGTGATTTTGGGGACGATGGCGGTGTTATCTGTGCTGGGCATGAGTATCAATACTTTAACTCTGTTCGCCTTGGTTTTGGCGATAGGGCTGTTGGTTGATGATGCGATTGTGGTGGTTGAAAATGTTGAACGCTTGATGCACGAGAAAAATTTAACGGCAAAACAAGCATCCATTGAGTCGATGCAAGAAATTAGCGGTGCATTGATTGGGATTACTTTGGTGCTGACGGCTGTATTTATCCCGATGGCATTTTTTAGTGGCTCGACTGGCGTGATTTATCGCCAATTTTCAATTACTTTAGTGGCTGCAATGGCTTTATCTTTAGCTGTAGCACTGATTTTAACTCCCGCTTTATGTGCACTGATTTTAAAACCTAATCCACAACCTGCAAAATGGGCACTGTGGTTTAATCAAAAATTAGAAGGTTTAAAGCAGCTTTATTTAAAATTATCTAAGCTGACGATTCAACACAAAGCGATTTCCCTCGTTGTTTTTTTTGCATTAATCATAGTTTTTGCATTGTTCTATCGTGCGTTACCGACCAGTTTTATTCCTAGTGAAGATCAGGGTATTTTAAATGTGCAGTTTAAACTGGTCGATGGTGCGCCCATGTCAAAAAGTCGAGATATTGGTGAACAGATTCGACAATATTTTTTAGAACATGAAAAAGAGAATGTCAATTTGGTGATGATTCGCTATGGGCGTAATTTTTCTGGAACAGGGCAAAATTTGGGGCAGGGCTTTATTGCATTGAACCATTGGGATGAGCGTTCTGGACAAAAAAATTCAGCGCAAGCCATCCGTGAGCGTGCTTTAAAATATTTTAAAAACCATCCGAATGCACAAATTAGTGTGAGTTTGCCATCTTCTGTCAGTGGTTTAGGCCAAACTGATGGACTGGATTTTTGGATTCGTGATGTGAATGGTCAAGGTCGTCAATATCTAGAGAGCGAATTTAAGCAATTACAGCAACAAGCAAAAAAATATTCTACTTTTGAAAACTTAGATAAGCGTTCCAATCCAGATAAAGCGGAACTCAAGGTCAATGTCGATCAGAAACTGGCTATGGCAAATGGGCTATCACAAGCTGCTATTAATAGCACATTGTCCAGTGCATGGGGCGGCAGCTATATCAATGATTTTATTGACCGTGGTCGGATTAAGCGAGTCATGATGCAAGGCGATGCAGAATTCCGTTCTAAGCCAGAAGATTTGCAATATTGGTTTGTGCGAAATGATTTGAATCAAATGGTTTCCTTTAGTCATTTTGCCAATGTGACTTGGAGTGGTGGTCCTGAAGTGGTCAATCGCTATATGGGTTATACCGCCTTGCAAATGGAAGCAGATACCGCTAAGAATGTCAGCTCAGGAGTTGCGATGCAAGACGTCACTCAACTGGTTGAACAGCAAGCTGGTATTGATGTGGCATGGAGCGGTTTATCTTTTGAAGAGCAAAAATCAAGTAACCAATCACTGCTGTTATATCTAGTGTCGATTGGCTTTATTTTTCTATGCTTAGCTGCGCTTTATGAAAGTTGGTCTATTCCTAGCGCAGTCATGAGTGCGATTCCGCTCGGGATTGGTGGCAACATCTTATTGAGCTATTTTGTCGGATTTCCCAATGATATTTATTTCCAAATTGCTTTACTGACCACTATTGGCTTGTCCTGTAAAAATGCCATTTTAATTGTTGAGTTTGCATCCTTAGCGCAACAGCAAGGTAAAAATGCAATTGAAGCTGCGTTGGAAGGTGCGAGTCTGCGCTTACGTCCTATTCTTATGACCTCATTGGCATTCGGTGCAGGAGTGATTCCATTGGTCTTTGCTTTTGGTGCGGGGGCTGTGAGTCGTCAAGAAATTGGCATCAGTGTGTTAGGCGGGGTTATTTTTGCAACCATTTTGGTGCTGATTTTTATTCCATTTATGTATGTGTTGATACGAACACTGTTTAAAGTCAAAACTCAACGATAAAAGAGTCCTGTACGCCACAACATCAGCAAGACTACATTAGGCGTTTGTTTGAAATAGGTTCAAGCTATTTCATGACCAGACATTTAGCGTTGCTGATTGGAGTTGGGCTATAAATTTATCATATCAATACAAATTCTAATGTTAATATATGGTGTAATCTCAACTATTTAGATCAATGATTTTCTTGGAATTTAGGCTATGCCAGAGCAACAACAAAAAAAACTCAGCCAACAAGAAGTGGTGCGCTTAGAACGAGATTTAGCCAAGTTTGCCAATATGATGGATTCGGTGGTGCGTATTCCATTTACCAAACAAGGGGTCGGGGCAGATGCCGCGTTAAGTACCATTCCTGTGGCTGGTGATGTTGCAGGGTTTGCACTGACGTGTTATGCCATTTATAAAGCCAAACAAATTGGCGTGCCCCAGAGCAAATTAAATTCAGTGATGAAATTGGCCCTGATGGATGCAGTCATTGGTTTTATTCCTGTGATTGGGACTATTTTTGATATTTTTATACGCCCAAGCCGAAGAGCCTTAACCGTTGTGCATGAGCACATTCGAGAGGAATATCAGATTCAGAGTGATGCACATGTACTGCATCCTTTTTTACATGAAAGCTTAGAGCGTAAACAGCAGACGTCAGCATTTTGGCGCAACCCCTTAGTCGCTTGGATTTGGCTGCATATTCCAGACCTTTTAGGAGCAATCGTTCTCGTCCTCATACTGATTGCGATGTGGTTTGGACTGAGCTGGCTATGGTACTGGTTTCAAGGTCTAAATGTTTAGCTTATGCTATGGATAAAAAATGATGGATTATATTGCTGCAAATTTACCTGCGATTGATTTTGAGACAACACGAAATTTTTATGCCATGTTGGGGTTTCAGTGTCTTTATCAATCAGAGGTATGGATGATTCTAGAGAAAGAGAACTTGAAACTAGAGTTTTTTCACCATCCAGAATTAGACCCGAAAACGTCTTGGCATAGTGCATGTATTCGTGTGCAAGATTTATCGGTTTTGGATCAAGCTTGGCGTAATTTAGATTGGTCAGTATTTCCCAATGCACGTATCACCGAAATGCAGCAGTTAAAGGAAATTGAACTTTTTTGTATAATTGATATTAATGGTAGTTTATTACGCTGTATTCAGCACAATTAAAAAAGCCTCCATGTAGGAGGCTTTTTTCGATCAATTGAATGAAGAAATATTATGGACAATTTAACTGTTGTAATGCAGCTACACGTTGCTCAATCGTTGGGTGGGTTTGGAACAAAGCTGCTAAGCTAAAACCTTGTTCTTTGCCTTCCGTAATTGCGAACGCTTTCATTTCTTTTGGCATTTGATCAGGAAGTTCTGATTCAGATTGTAAGCGTAATAATGCAGAGATCATGGCTTGTTTACCGGCCAAACGTGCACCAGCTTCGTCGGCACGATATTCACGGTGACGTGAGAACCACATCACAATAGAAGAGGCAAGTATACCAAACACAATATCTAATACGATGGTAATACCAAAGTAAGCTAATCCTGGTGCTTCGCCATCTTCACGACCAAATACATTACGGTCAATAAAGTCACCCACAACACGAGCAAAGAACATTACGAAGGCATTGACTACGCCTTGTATAAGCGCAAGTGTGACCATATCACCATTGGCAACGTGACCAATTTCATGCGCAAGTACAGCACGAAGCTCATCTTTGTTCATACGTTCGAGCAAACCCGTTGAAACGGCAACTAAAGCATCGTTCTTGTTCCAACCTGTGGCGAAAGCATTTGATTGATAAGAAGGGAAAACACCCACTTCTGGCATTTTAATACCAGAACGTTGAGCCAATTGCGCAACTTCTTGTAATAACCATGCTTCCGCTTGGTTACGAGGTGCATTCGGGTCAATCAGTTCAGTACCCGTGGTTTTTTTTGCCATCCATTTAGACATGAATAGAGAAATGAGTGAACCAACCATACCAAAGACTAAACAGATGACCATCAGGTTGCCCAGATTTAAGCCGCCTGCGCCATGGTAACTACCGACACCGAAGAGTGACAAAATAATGCCAGCTACTACCAGTACCGCGAGGTTGGTAAGCAAGAACAAACCAATCCGCATCATTGAGATAATCCTCTTATAATAAAAAAGTAATCTGATTTATGAATCAAAAATCATTTCAGTAAATATGAGGTGTAAGCCTAAAAAATTCAAGGGAAAAATGGTTCATTCTATTGAATGATGAAATTTATAAGCTGATTTTTTTAATCAGCAATTAATATTTTCGCAGAAGCTGTCGCATGAGCGGTGGCGTATGAGCGCATTGGGGCATCAGTAAAACTGCCATTGGCTGCCATTATAATTTGACGTTGTTCACTATGAGAAGGAGAAGGTTCATTTGGCGTCGATTGCGCAATAATTTTAGCATTATCTGGATGATTATCACGATTTGAGCTCAGACCTACACCATTTGAGTATAAGTTGCTGAAACGACTACTGACTCGTCTTACATAATCTTGGGTTTCTTTAAATGGAGGAATACCACCATATTTTGCGACATTACCTTCACCTGCATTGTAGCCAGCTAAAACCAATGACGTATTGCCATTAAAACGTTTGGTTAACCATGCTAAATATTTTGCACCAGCCATAATGTTTTGTTGAGGATCAAAAGCATTGGAAACATTAAAACGTCGTGCTGTGGCAGGCATAAGTTGCATTAGACCTTGCGCACCCACAGGGGAGCGAGCATTGACATTAAATCCAGATTCAGTATGCATGACGGCTTTAATTAAGCCTTCAGAAATACGGTGTTGTGATGCCGCTTGCTTAATAATATGGTCGAAAGCATTTTTATTGCGATTATAGCTTGGCAAAACGGAAGCTTCAGAACTTCCCCAATTGCTATAACTATGCATATTGCTGTCAGGATAATAGGTCTTTTTTTCAACTTTTAAATGACTATATCGACTTTGTTTGTTGGTCAGTAAAGTTGTGCCATTGGAATCTTTTAATTGATAAATGGTTTGACCCGCGTAACTCGTCGCTGTAACAAAACTAACTGTTACACACCCCAAAATATAAAGCCCAATATTTACAATGTTATTTTTCATTTTTAATGTAGAAAAAATCTGCCTCAAACAGTTAAAGAAGAGTTTAACAAAAAAAAATAGGATAGAAAGTATTTCTGGGTTTATTTCTCATGAAGTTTGTAAAAAGCAAGTGCTGGTTGTAGATATAGTAATCAAAAAATATTTAATTTTTTTTTAATCAGGATAACTTGACACTGTTAAGCGATTGATTTTATTTAAAAATAAAATAGATCAAAAAATGATCAATTTAAATGGAAGCCTTAAATAATAGGTCTGAGACCTTGTCAAGCCTTTTGAAATCCACAAAGTTATCCACAGGTTTTGTGGACAACTGTGGAAAAGTACAAACAGTAAGCGTTCTGAGTAAAAAATGAACTCAAAAGGTCAAAATAGCATGTAGTCCATTACTTGAAAATGACAGCAATCTTTAATTTTCAGAAAATAAATTCTTTTGGTGCGATATGCAGCTGAATCGGATAAAATCGCGCGGTATTTTTATTTATGGTTTATCTCGTCTATGTACTCGCCAGTTGAGTCCGAACAAGGATTTAATTTCAAACCAGAACTGCCTACAAGTTCGGCATATTACCGTTTGTTGAAAAAGCTTCGCCGTCAAGTCGGTCATGCCATTCGTGATTTTAAAATGCTCGAAGAAGGTGACAAGGTAATGGTATGTATTTCTGGTGGTAAAGACAGTTATACCTTGCTAGACATCATGTTGCAGTTTAAACGTATTGCACCAATAAACTTTGATGTTGTCGCGGTTAATCTGGATCAAAAGCAACCCGGTTTTCCTGAAGATGTATTACCACGTTATTTAGAAGAAAATAACATTCCGTATTATATTTTGGAAAAAGACACCTACAGCATTACCAAAAAGTTAACACCTGAAGGTAAAACGTATTGTGCAGTGTGTTCACGATTACGCCGTGGTTCTTTATATGGTTTTGCGCAGGAAATTGGGGCAACTAAAGTCGCTTTAGGTCATCATCGTGATGATATTATGGCAACCTTCTTTTTGAATTTGTTTCATGGCGGTAGCTTAAAAGCGATGCCACCAAAACTTTTGTCATCTGACAAGAAGAATATTTTGATCCGTCCACTGGCTTATGTGGAAGAAAAAGACATTATCAAGTATGCAGAAATGCGACAGTTCCCAATTATTCCATGTAACTTATGTGGGTCGCAGGAAAATTTACAGCGTGCGATGATTAATAATATGCTGCGTGAATGGGATGCACAATATCCGAAGCGCTTACATAGTATTTTTGGTGCGATGCAGAACGTATCACCTTCACAATTGGCTGATCGTGAGTTATTTGATTTCGAAGCTTTAGATGAGCAACGTGAAATTGATTTCACAGGCAGTTGTTCAACTGAAGATGAAGTACAAAATAAACGCATCAATATGGTTGATTTAGGTTTCGCGGTAGAATAAGTGTTCTTTTAAAACACCAATTTTAGGATTGGTGTTTATTTCATGTATTTGATTTATTTAATAAAAGTATTAAAAGTATTAAAATTGAACGTTCAGTGCAAAAAACTTTAAGCAGAAAATAATTTTACATGCTATAACAAGCGTCAAGCACAATAGCTTCACAAAGATGTTGTCTGGATAGGCGACACATATGAACAAATAAATTGAGGAAATATCATGCCTGCTTTTTTAACTGATGATTGGTTTTCAACAGTAGAGACTTTAACTGCTCAAGCTGGTGACTTAAACTTGCCCCCTACACTTGCAAATTTAGCAATTAACTTGGTGGTTGCAGATTCAGAAGGCAATACTGAATTGTCTCTGGATGGTGGTGCAATCAAAAAAGGTCTATCTTCAAGTGCGAAAACGACGTTGAATATGGATGGTGAAACACTTCGCAAAGTGTTCCTAGAGTTTGATATGGCTGCAGCAATGCAAGCATTTATGACCGGTAAAATTAAAGTTCAAGGTGATATGTCGCAATTGATGGCTTTACAAACTGCTAAGCCAAGCCAAGAACAAAAAGATTTATTTAAAAAAGTGCTTGAGCAAACCGCTTAAGTATTTTTAACAAAAAAAGCTTAGCAATCTAGCTAAGCTTTTTTTTTGTCTACAGTACACAGACTAGATATTGACTAACTGCGGTGTCGATTTAATATGTTCCAAATAGGCACGGATACGAGTCACATATTGAACAGCTTGTCGATAACGACCATTACTGGCTTTGTTGTTATCTAAATAACTGTATAAATTAACCCAGTTATTGGGATTTTTACCTTGTGCTTTAATTCGATTTTGAATCTGATTGACTGCACCAGGTCCCATATTATAAGCAACAAGTGCATACCAATTACGATCAGGATAAGGGATATGTTTATATCGGCTTAACATTTGGTCGTAATATTTCGCGCCACCTTCAATACTTTGGGTAGGGTCAGTTCGATTACTCACACCCATGGCTTTGGCAGTGCTGTTGGTTAGCATCATTAAACCGCGAACACCCGTAGCTGAAACTGAATTCGGTTTTAAGTAGGATTCTTGATAGCCAATCGCTGCTAATAGATGCCAATCTAAATCATATTTTGCGGCCGTATTTTTAAAGCTGGCTTTATAAATAGGCATACGTTGATTCAAATCGCGCTGAATAGTGCCCCATGATCCTTCTTTAACCACATTTTGATTGTAGAATGACGCAAGTTGACGAATTGAACCCGATTGTTTTCCTTTACACACAAAACCACTTGCGGTTTGGGTGAGTGGATCATCAGCATGCTTAAATACCCAATTTAGGTTGGTATTTAAGCCATTTTGTTGCAGGCTACTTAAATCACCACAGGTTGCCGAAAATGAAGTTAATTGCTTTTTCTCAATCGTACTTACATTGGCAGTGGTCATGGCAAAGTTTGCTTTACCTTGTGATATCCACTTTAGTGCTGTGGCATTATCTGGAACAGTTTTAAATATAAGTTTAACATTTAGACTATTTGCATAATTACGTGCTAAGTCATAACCAAAACCATGTAGGTGTGAACCATCTTTAAAGACTGTGGTCGAGTTTTCGACTGAAACAACGGTTAATTGCTTGTCGTTTACTACAGAATCGTATTGGTACGATTTACTTGCATTAATACTGTGAAATGGCATTAACAGTGTACTAAATGCAAGAATTTTTAAGGAAAAAGAAGAAGTTAAAGAGTTAAGGCTAAGCCTCGCTCCAGAAGTTGAACTACTGTGCATGTTGTCTCCGCTACAAGTAATTTATGCCCTAAAAAGTAAAGACAAACATGCCTCAGACTTTTTCAAGTTTGATAAATTCAATAAGGGTCGGGCAGTCATGACGTCATTCAAAAATGACATTGGATTAAAAGGAGAATAATGTAGAATCTCTACATAGATTAAAAAGTGATCAATTTAAAAGCATGGGCGCATAATAAGGCTGAAAAACACACTTGTCAAATTTTGTACTAATTTATTTTAAAGAATACGGTGTAAGTAATTAATTTAATTTAATAATTAATTTTATAAATTTTAACTCTGTTTGAAAAGTTGATAAAATAGCGCATTATTGTCATTAAATTGTAAGTTTAAAACCTAAAATCACTATGAAATCTAACTTAATTACACGTGCTGGGCATGACAAATTAGTCGCTGAATTACAACATTTGTGGCATACAGAGCGACCAGAAATTACCCAGAAAGTAAATTGGGCCGCGAGTTTAGGTGACCGTAGTGAAAATGCAGATTATCAATATAATAAACAGATTTTACGTAAGATTGATCGTCGGGTTCGTTACTTAGGTAAGCGTTTAGAAGAGTTTAAAATAATTGATTTTTCTCCAGAGCAAGAAGGGAAAGTCTATTTTGGGGCTTGGGTCGAGATTGAGAATGATCAAGGTGAACAAATTACGGTGCGTATTGTCGGAGTAGATGAAATTTATGATCATCATCCGCAACATATTTCAATTGATTCGCCTATGGCACAAGCTTTACTTGGAAAACAAGCCGATGATGAGGTTGAGGTGGTGACACCATTAGGCAAGAAACTGTGGTATATCAATGAAATTCGTTATGAAAAACCTGAAAATTTAGTAAATTAATTTATTTTGGTTTAATTTTAAGCATTCGGTTGTGAAAACGTACAAAAGTATTTGCTAAGATTGGATTTTATTTATATTATAGCCGCCATTGGAAGCGTGGCAGAGCGGTTTAATGCACCGGTCTTGAAAACCGACGAGGGTTTACTCCCTCCGTGAGTTCGAATCTCACCGCTTCCGCCATATTGAAGTTTTTGACACTGTTTAACACTATATAAGCAATTGACTTGTAAGGTTAAAGTTAGAAACGAGCGGTATAGCAAGCTATGACACAGTACGTCAATGAGCGGTTATAAAGTATTAAAAAATGCAGTAAGATTATCTCTTACTGCATTTTTTGTTTATATGCTATGACTGCACGTGGAATCAATAAACTGATTGCTTTACAGGTTAAAAAGCAAAAGCGAATCCTGATAAAATGTATAAGCTTCCTGATGGTGGAAATTTTTGCCTGCGCATAGAGTCCAATGGTAGCAAATACTGGATATTTAACTATACACGACCTTATTTTGCAAAAGGTAATGATCTATCACTAGGTCTATATCCAGAGGTTACTTTGGAAGAGACGCGTACAGTTCGTGACGATTATAAAAAGTTAATCAAGCAGGGAATTGATCCAGTAACAGTAGGTTTAGAAACCAACAATCAAAAAACAAAAAGAAGCAGAGCATACTTTTCGTGTGGTGAGTGCGGAGTGACTTAAAAATGCGAGTTGGAAGGCAAGCAGGACGAAGAAACCCTTCGTCGTTTAAATTATGATGCCCTTATCCTTATATAGGCGATATGAGCTTCCCACAACTTATTGTAGAAGTATTAGAAGTAAAGCATTTCAGCGTATTATTGACCATCAGACATTATCTGTCGCCAAACGCTTAAAGTTAGATTTAAATCAAATTTTTAAATTAGTGCGAAAAATAAACTGATACAAAATCACCCAATTGTAGATATAGAATTATCCAATCCACAAGGGGGGCAGCAGTGATCGAAGAACAAGATCTAGCACCCATACTGAATAAAATCTGGAACTATTCTAAATTACACGCACACTGTTTGATGACCACACAAGTTGCATTAAAGCTCTCAGTCTTGACCTTTCAACGCCTCGGAGAAATTGGTAAGCTTAAAAAGTCTTACTACTATCCAGAAGAACAACGGCAGATATTATCTGCCGTTTCTATAGATCATATCGATTTAAGGTTGTAGGCTGTTAATCATCAGCACTAAGTTTTGTGCTTGTGCTGCCGCTAAAACAAAACTTTGGTTTTGAGTTGGTAGAGTCCATTGTTGATTGATACTACCTGTACAGTTGTAACGAATAATCGTTGAGCGACCATCGACACTTGGGGTAAAACCACCGCTTAAATCAAGACACTGGGTCCCTTGATGAATGGCTTGGGTGGTTGAATTGATACTCCATGTTTGTCCAGCATCATCATTGCTACATGCTGTCAGTGTCATTGAGCTGGTTAGACATTGATTAATGTATTGGCGGTTATGTACTTTGCCCATTGCGTCATAAATCCATTCTGAAGCAGCAACGTTACAACCATTGACACCACTCGCATAGACTTCAAATTTACCCTCGCTGAGTTGACCCGCTTTTAAGCAAGCATTACCTTTTGAAGGTAAACGTAATTGAGTAACATTGGCGAGAGGTTGATCATTTTGCAAGTCCAATTGCTCTGTAAAAGCTTTAAATGCTGAAACAGTAGTAGGATTGGTAGCAGCTAGGTCAGTACGGTAGGCATTTACCCAGCGGTTTAGACGATACAACTTGGTTTGTTGCTCGCTATAGCGTTGTAACTCGGTTTGTGCGGCATTGGATAACTCAGATTTATAGCCTGTGTAAGAGTCGTAGAGTACTTTGGCATTTGGTGATAGGTTAGCAATGGCTTTGCCTTGATTGCTAAGTAAAGCTTGTTCCAATTGTGGTAATTCAACTTGACGTAGTGCTTTAAATCCTTGTTGCTTACCAATCACTACCGCAGCAGGGAGTGCTGTGGCATAGGTTGGGATTTCAATCGATGAGAGTTTAACTGCTTGTTCATTGGCTTTTTTACAGTATAAATCGACACTGCGTGGTGCATCGCTTTGGGCGATATTGATATGCAGTTTATTGGCATTACTTCCCATACGGCTTGGTGCAAGGGCAATATTTTCCTCTGCTTTGTTTACATATTTGACGTTAATCCAACAGCTTGCATTAGCCAAACTGGTTTGCGCCTGAGGTAGGGTAAAGACATTACCCCAGTTGCCACGCGCCGCAGGGTACAATAAGCCCACATTGTTGACAGGGTCATAACCACCTAAAATGGTAAAAACGGGTACCCCAAATTGGGTTGGTTTTAGGTAGTTACCATCGGTACGGTTGTACCAAACGTTATTTGAATTAGGGACTTTGGGTTGAATAACTTCCATTTGGCGTGTGACCGCATTCCACTGTTTATAACCTGTGGCTGAAGCCGCGTCCCATACCGCACGGTTAAAGGCAGGTTGGATGTTATTTTTGGCACTATGACCTGTGTAATGAGTAAATCGTGAAAGCGAACTTGAAAAAGCACCACCAGACATTGCATCAGGTGCGTAAACATATTTATCTTGGAAAGTAGGCGTGCCATTTGCACGGTTGCTCATATCGCTGACATTCCAAAGCAGGTTTCCACGCATACGGTTACGGTATGCCATATATCCCCAACCACTGTCATGGTGATGTACTGCCCAAAAGTAGTTGCCATCTACTGTGCCAGGATAGTGCCCAAGCCCAAAGTGATGCCCAATTTCATGGCTAAATTCGTTTCCAGACGAATCAATGAGGGTTAAAATACCATTACCGCCACTTAAACCGTGATTGGCATCACCATTTTGATACTTACCCCATGCATGGTGAATGACCACACTTTGCGTTAATTGCGGTTGTTGTTGGCTTGCCATACCTGCACTGGTCACACCCCAGTTGGCAAGATTGATCCCTGTACTAAAGGTTGATTTAGCAGTATTTTCTCGCATATCTCCGCTATAAACATCACCTGTGGTCGCACTCTTATCATCATAAATCACACCGCTTGCGACCATGACTTTATTGAGTTGCATATCGTCATATTGACTCACAATCATTCGCGCAGCGGGAATGGTTTGTAGGTAATCTGTTCCCGCTTTTTCAGGTTCATTCAGCATGTAGTGTCCGTTGGACTTACGTGGCGCTGTCAGCATACCTAAACGAATACTTTGTACGAGTAATTCAGCTGGTGGCGCAAAATCAATTGCGGTGGCAGCCAGACGACCATTTTGACGTGATGCAGGATCAACAATACGAATATTTAAACCTGGTTTGACTTCATCCCAATTGAGGGCGGCAGTCCATGCGCGTTTTGAATATTGTACCCGTGGACGATTGTCTGAATTGGTTTGGTCAGAGGCAGGAATTTGCGATGGCTCTTGTAATGCTACACGACGAATCAGGCGACTATTTAAATAAATTTCAGCATTGAGTTGCTCAATGTCACCCATTTCTGGGGTGGGCGTGACCAGTAACAAACCATCTTTTTCGCTGGTTAAACGCGGCATTTGCTTGGCTTCATTGCCACTTGGGTCAACGGTATGATCCTGTGCAAATTGAATCATGGCGGCAAAATTACCCGTTAAGTCATTACGCACCGTGCGGGCATTACTATTTTTGTCAGTGTCGTAAAAACCTAAGCTGGCTTCGTTGGGAATATCCTTGGTCGGTTCAGGATAAGCTCCTTGCATGCGCATACGCATGGATGCAAGGCTTAGCGTTTCTCTTGAATCAGCATTATTAGTAGGAGCTGTTTCTGGGGTGTTTTCCCCGCACGCAGCAACTAAGGCTGATAAAACACATATGGTTAATGTGTGTATTGGGAATTTAGTCACAATTTTCATATTAAAATTGACCTGATTTGCAATGTATTAAATTGAGATGCTGTTTATAAGATAATATCTTAAATTTATTATATGGGTATATATTAAATATGAATGAGTGAATTTATTTTAAGACTTTTAATCTAATTTAAAAATGACAATTATTGGCTTGTTCTGAGCTTCTTATTGTTATTAAGTGACATTTTTTGTCATTATAAAGAGTTATTTTGTTTATCTTAGTTGGTTATTCATATTTTACTTAATATCTTGTTTTTCATTATTTTTATTTTAAATAACTTAATTATAATTAAAATAAAAAATTAAATACTTCTCCTTAGTTTGATAAGTGATCAATTATGGGGTGAGTTAGCTATTTATTATATGGTGTGGTTTTAAAATAAAGATAAATATTGTATCTTGGTGCATGTTTTTATGGGTCTGGTATTTTATTTTTTTTAAGACAGTTGTATTTTAATTTGATTTATTTTGATTTCTATTACTGTTTTTATTATAAATAATACTTGCATCACATTTTTAATTTTTTGTGTCTTCGTTTTTATAATGATGAATGAAATGAAAACGAAAAACTCAGCGTTAATATTTAATTTTAGGGTGGCGTAGAGATGAATAAAGTATATAAAACGGTGTGGAATAAAAACCTTGGTTGCTGGCAAGTAACTTCAGAGTTGGCTAAAAGCCATGGTAAAAGTGCTCAAAGTGCAACGGTAACGGGGCAAATCAAACAAGTCGCTCAAAGTGTGTTGCATTTTGCCCGTTTATCTTTATTGAGTTTGGCGTTACTGCCGATTTCGATTTGGGCGGGAGTGCATGATGTGCAACTGCCGACCAATGGCACAGTGACGGCTGGTTCAGCACAAGTTACGCAAAATAATAATACCTTAAATGTGCAGCAAAATAGCCAAAATGTTGGCATTCAGTGGGATAGTTTTAATATTGGGCAAAATGCCACGGTTAATTTTTATCAACCGAATTCATCTTCGATTGCAGTCAACCGTGTGCAAGATAGTAATGCCAGCCAGATTATGGGTAAACTCAACGCCAATGGTCAGGTGTTTTTACTCAACCCGAATGGGGTGATTTTCTCTAAAACCGCACAAGTCAACGTCGGGGGGATCGTGGCGTCGACTTTAAATGTCACCGATGGTGATATTATGAGTGGTAATTTTACTCTGAAAAATCAGGGCGCTGCTGGTAAAGTTGAAAACCATGGTTCGGTGATTGCCAATGGTGGTGTGGTGGCCTTTATTGCACCGACTGTCATCAATACAGGCGAAATTCAGGCGCAGAATGGCATGGTACATTTAACCGCAGCCGATCAAGTGACCTTGCGTTTACAAGATGGTCAATTGACTGAATACCAAGTGGAAATTGGCACGTTACAGGGTTTAATTGATAACAGTGGCGCAATTTTAGCCAATAATGGTGCAGTATATTTAACAGCCAAAGCCAAAGATAGTTTAAGCAAAGCGGTGGTTAATCATAGCGGTATTATTGAAGCCAATCGTTTAAGCCAAGATGGCAAAGGCGAAATCATTTTACTGGCAGATATGCAACATGGCACCACCAATGTGAGTGGTGTGCTCAAAGCCGAAGGTAAAAATGGTCAAAATGGTGGTTTTATTGAAACCAGTGCAGCACAAGTAAAAGTAGCTGAAACGACCCAAGTTTCGACCTTATCGGATGGGGGTAAAACAGGGACATGGTTAATTGACCCGACCGATTTTACCATTAGTGCAGGTTCGGCAGCGCAAACAGGCAGTGGCATTGGCGCAACCACATTAGGAACGAATTTAAATAGCACCTCGGTGATTTTAGAAACTCAAGCCGCAGGCGCAGAAAAAGGTGATATTCATGTCAATGCTGCGGTGACGTGGAACAAAGACACCACGCTCACCCTAAAAGCGCATAACGATATTAATATTAATGCCAATATCACTGCACAGCACCAAGATGGTAAAGTTGCGTTGCTGTATGGACAAAATGACAGTCAAGATGCCAATTATCACCTTAAAAATGGCGCAAAGATTAATCTACAGGCGGGGCAAAATTTTAGTACCCAAAAAGGCAGCGATGCCAGCAAGCGTATAGATTATAACGTCATTACCAATTTAGATGCCTTACAAGATGTCAATAATGAGCTGTCAGGCAATTTCGTCCTTGGGACGGATCTCGATGCAACGGAAACCAAAGATTGGGGTACGGGCGATGAAAAAGGCTTTAACCCACTTGGCAATGAATTTGATTACTTTACTGGGCGTTTTGATGGCTTAGGGCATACCGTCAGCAATATCACCATCAACCGTCCAAATAGTTATGATGTTGGGTTGTTTGGACATATTGATGGGGCGATTGTTCGTAATATTGGCTTAATTGGCGGTTCAGTTGTTGGGGACAGTTTTGTTGGCGGCTTGGTTGGACAAAGCACGAATCACAGCCTGATCGAAAATGTATTTAATACGGGTACAGTCACAGGTTATGGCACGGTTGGTGGTCTGGTGGGGGGGAACTTTGATGGTGGTATCATCAAAAATGCCTATGCCACAGGCAATGTGCACGGTGAGCAAAACTCGACTTATGTGGGTGGTTTAGTCGGTGGTAACGATGGTGGAAGCCTCGAAAATGTCTATGCTTCAGGCAATGTTGACGGTAGCGAAGTTGTTGGTGGTTTGGTCGGAGACAATAACCACGGTGCTACGGTCAAAAATGCCTATGCCACAGGTACAGTCACAGGGACGAAAAATGTCGGTGGTTTGGTCGGTAATAACCACTATGATGCGCAAATTAAAAATGCTTATGCCACAGGTGCGGTCACAGGTAGTGATCGTGTAGGTGGTTTAGTTGGTGAAAACCTTGCTGCAAGTATTGAAAATACTTATGCTTTAGGCAAAGTCACAGGTACGACTGCGGTCGGTGGTTTACTGGGCAATAATGTGCAAGGCACAGTCACCAACAGCTATTGGGACAAAAATAAAACTGGGCAAAGCACCAGTGCAGGTAGCGCCGATAGTAATGGCTTGACCAGCGATGAAATGTTTAGTGCGGATAAATTTATCGGTTTTGACTTCGATAAAATTTGGGGTAATGCCGATGGTCAAACCACGCCGTATTTGAAAGATCAAATTGGGGCGAACCAAGTCGTTAATAAACAAGATCAAGCGGGTGGTTATTACAGCGTTATTCAAGATATTAACCAGTTACAAAGTGTAAATAAAAACCTTGCAGGGAATTATTTACTCGGCAATAACATTGATGCCACTAATTCCAAAACATGGGGCGATGCTAATGGCATGGGCTTCAACCCATTGGGTGACAATAACAATGCCTTTACAGGAAAGTTGGATGGCTTAGGTCATACCGTTTCAAATTTGTATATTTACCGTGACCAAGTCGATAACGTCGGGTTGTTTGGCTATATTCAAAATGCCAGTATTAAAAACCTTGGGTTGGTCAACAGCAACATTACAGGTAAAAATCAGGTTGGTGCTTTGGTTGGAACCAGTGCGCAAAATTCGCAGTTGTATAGCGTGTATAGTACAGGAACGGTAACAGGTACAGGCAATGCCACAGGTGGTCTGATTGGGCAACAGCAAGACGGTTCAAAAGTCGAGAGCGCTTATTCAACCAGCCAAGTGACAGGTAAAAACGATGTCGGTGGTTTGGTGGGAATGAACCAAAACGCAACCATTAAAGATACGTATGCCACAGGTGCGGTCACAGGTGAAACCAATGTGGCAGGTTTGGTCGGCAGCAATACCGCTCAAGCCAGCATTCAAAACGCCTATGCCACAGGTCGCGTTACAGGTAATAGTTCAGTTGGCGGTTTAGTCGGCAACAATAGTAATGCAACCGTTAGCAAGGGACATTGGAATAAAGACACTACGGGACAAAATAATAGTGCAGGCAGTGATGCAAGCTTTGCGTTAAACAATGCAGACATGAAAGATGCCTCTAAATTTACGTTCCTCGATGCCGATAGCAAACTCGGTGGTAAAGATACGGCATGGCGTATTTATGATGGCTTAAGTGCGCCTTTATTGCGTAGTTTCCTGACCACTGCCGATTTATCCGTGACTGATAAAACCACAACGTATACAGGTAAAGAACAAAATTTTGCTGAAGTGTGGGGCTTAGACAGCAGTAAATACACTGCCAATGGTCAAACCAATGGTACTGATGCAGGTAAATACAAAGCCACTTACTATAGTGATAACCAAAATGGTTATGACTTTATAGGCAATGAAGGCACCTTAACCATTAATAAAGCCAAAGTCACGGTCACAGGTTCGAGTGAAAATGACAAAATCTATAACGGTCAACAGCAATCGATGAATAATTCGGGCTATACCGTCGGTGGATTGGTTAATGGTGAAAGTGAATCCTTATTAGGGAATATCACGGCATCGGGGGCATCGGGTAAAGACGCAGGCAATTATGTCAATACGGTTGCAGGTGAAAATATCACCACCAAAAATTATGATATTGCCTATGTTGATGGTCAATTTACCATTAATAAGAAAAAAGCCACGGTCTATGCAACCGATGAGGTTCGAGACTATAACGGGTTTAACCAGAGAGTTGATAGTTTCCGTGTGGATGGTTTGGTTGAGGGTGAAGATCAATCTGTCTTGGCAGTCAATGCTGTTGCCAATCGTACCAATGCAGGGACGCAAGACCATTTGGCAGCATATAATGATAAGACTAAAGGCGATAAAAACTACGATATTACTTTTGTTAAAGGGACTTATACCATTAACAAAGCCACTGCAACGGTGAAAGGCAATAGTGCAACAACCGTTTATAATGGTCAGGTTCAAAATGTCGCTGGATTTACCATTTCAGGCTTAAAGGGTAATGATGCGAAGAATCAAGCAACGATCTTTAGTAGTGCAACAGCTTCGGGTGCAAGTGGTGAAAATGCAGGCAGCTATGTCAATACTGTGACTGGTGGGGAATCAACTGGTAACTATAATATCGTCTATGAAAATGGTTCACTTGATATTGCCAAGAAACAAATTACAGGTAGTATTACCGCGCAAGACAAAGTCTATGACGGCAGTTTAAATGCTACGGTCAATGGTAGCTTGAGTGGTGTGATTACGGGTGATGTGGTTGATTTAACTGCTCAAGGACAATTTACCGATAAGAATGCAGGACAAGGCAAAGATGTTACGGTATCGGGCAATTTAAGCGGTGCTGATGCAGGTAACTATAGCGTGAGCAGCAACACGACTACGAAAGCAACGATTAGCAAGAAAGACATTACAGGTAGCATTACTGCGCAAGATAAAGTCTATGACGGTAATACCAATGCCACGCTCAACGGCAGCCTAAACTCAGACGAGATTATTTTAGGTGATCAGTTGGTGTTAAATGGCACAGGTAGCTTTAGCGATAAAAATACAGGTGTCGGCAAGGAAGTAAATGTCTCAGGTAGCTTGAGTGGAACCGATGCAGGCAACTATCAAGTCAACACCAATAGCAGCACCCAAGCCAATATTAGCAAGAAACAACTGCAAGGGACTTTAACCGCCCAAGACAAAGTCTATGACGGCACGACTAGCGCAGTCGTACAAGGCACCTTAAATCCAAATGATGTGATTGTAGGCGATAACGTTACAGTCGGTGGCACAGGTCAGTTCTTGGATAAGAATGCAGGTCAAGGCAAAGTGGTGAATGCATCAAGTAGCTTAATTGGTACAGATGCAGGCAACTATGAATTGACCACGAATGGATCAGTGACTGCCAACATCAGCAAGAAAGACATTACAGGTAGCATTACCGCGCAAGACAAAGTCTATGACGGTAGTTTAAATGCCACGGTCAATGGTAGCTTGAGTGGTGTGATTACGGGTGATGTGGTTGATTTAACTGCTCAAGGACAATTTACCGATAAGAATGCAGGACAAGGCAAAGATGTTACGGTTTTAGGTAGCTTGAGTGGAACCGATGCAGGTAACTATCAGGTCAACACCAACAGTAGCGCTAAAGCCAATGTTGCCAAAGCCAAAGCACAGGTCATCGGTAACAGCTTAACCACGACCTTTAATGGTCAACAACAGCATGTCGATGGTTTTACTGTTGAAGGTTTGGTGAATGGCGAAACAACTTCTGTCTTAACAGGCGTGACGGCAACAGGTGCCAGTGCTACAGCAGAAGGGACGTATAGCAATACTGTCAGTGGTGAAGATCAAAACTATGAATTGATGTTCACGGCAGGAATGCTCAAAATCCAAACACCGCTGATAATACCCCCTGTTACGCCTGAACCACCAACAGTACCGAGTATTCCTGAACAACCCAACCAACCGAACGGTTCAATTTGGCAAGCTTTGTTGGATGATAACTACCAACGTGCGATTCATTTTTCACCTAAAAAAGACAAGCCAAAACGTTCAGATGACATCAATATCGAAATCATAGGAGATGGCATCAATATGGACGGTATTCACACATTCGCAGGGAACTTCTAATCATGTTATATCCAAAACAAACACTACTGATCAGTATGTTGGCTATTATTAGCATCCCTGTTTTTGCTGCAACACTGCCCAATGCTGGGCAACTGTTGCAGCAACAAAGCATCCAACCGTACCAACCACAGGCTGAAATCTCTATTGAGCAGCCTGAGCAAATGCAAACGATACAAGCGGATAACAAGCAACAAGTTCGCATTGAAAAAATCCGTATTGCGGGCAACCAAAGTATTGCAACTGCTGACTTGCAGGCATTGGTGCATGATGCCGAAGGCAATATGCAAACTTTGGCCGATTTGCAACAATTGACCAAACGGATCACAGCCTATTATCAGTACAAAGGTTATCCTTATAGCCGTGCCTATTTACCTGCACAAAATCTCAATGAGGGTGTGCTGACGATTGCGATCATTGAGGCAAAATATGATCGTATTCATGTGAACAATCAAGCTGATCTATCGCCAGAGTTGGTGCAAGCTATAGTTGCACCCTTACAATCTGGACAGGTGATTGATTCGGCAACGTTGCAACAACAATTAAAATTGCTCAATCGTTTAGATGGCGTACAAACGCGTAATGTGATCAGTGCAGGCCGTTATGCGGGTACCAGTGATCTGACCATCGATATTCAGCCAACAGCGAAACTCACAGGTTATGTGGGGGCGGATAACTATGGTAATGAATATACCAAAGAAGCGCGTTTCACTGCGGGTATTGTGCTCAACAATGCACTAGGCTTGGGCGATCGCCTAAGTTTAGATGGTTTAACTTCGGGCAATCTTAATTTTGGTCGTTTAGGATATGAAGCGACCATCAATGGTGCGGGTACCCGTTTAGGGGCAAGCTACTCGGACTTAAGCTACGAATTAGGTAAAGAATATCGTATCTTAGATGCGGTGGGTATCGCACAACAGGCCAGTGTTTGGATCAATCAGCCTATTTTATTAAATAATCGTAGTGAAGTGATCTTGGGCGTACAATATGACCATAAACGCCTAGAAGATGATATTACGGTTGCCAATATTTATCGTCATCGTGATATTCATGTGGGCCGTATTCGCTTAGATGCATCACAGTTTGATGATTTTGCAGGCGGTGGTTTAACCCAGATCGGGGTTGCCGCCGATATTGGTAAAGTTGTTTATAAAAATGCCACGGCCGCACTCGATGACAAAATGACTGCAAAAACCCAAGGTGATTTTGTCAGTGCATCGTTCAATGTCTCACGCTTACAAAATCTAAACGGTTCTAAAACCCAATTATACGCATCGCTACAAGCACAATTTAGTCCAGATAACTTAGATAGTGCGCAACAGTTTAGTGTGGGTGGCGCATCGAGTCTGGCAGGGTATGAAAATAGTACGTTAAGTGGTTCGAGTGGTTACTATGCATCCGCTGAACTCAGACAAAATCTTTATGCTTCTGCCCATAATCAGTTTATTGGCAAAGTGTATGTGGATACAGCAACCGTGCAACATCAAGCGAGAGAATGGCAAGGTTTAACAGGTGACAATAAGGAACGTCTGCATAGTGCTGGTTTAGGGTTGAGTTGGTTAAACTCGAGCCAAACACAAGCGTCATTAAGTATTGGCTTCCCAATAGGTGATAAACTAAAAATTATTGATAAACAAAATGATGCAGAGGTTTGGTTTAACGTTAGTAAACACTTTTAGTCAATTGTATTTAGTTCAGGCTTGATAGTGCTTTGTTGCACAAACCTATCATTCAAGGCTTATTCGGTAATATCATTTACAAATGGATAAGCCTACACCTAAAATCTATCGTACGACCAACGGGGCTTCTTACATGAGCAGTATACTGCGCAAGTTTGATTAATCGAGGGAATATAACCATTTGGTTTGACCCTCATAAAACAGTGGTATGCCAAATAACAAGCTAAACTGGAATGAAATCAAATTTATTCTGTTTCTGCTATTCATTACAATAATTAGCCCATTCAGCCATTATCCTTTACGTTTTTCAAGGTATGATTCACGTAAATATGCTGCTTCAACATCATCAGATAGTTCATAGGTGGGTACATGCTCACAAATTTCACGTAGGTAATCTATCATGTCTGCTGGTCAGTCTAGGAAGGTAAATCTAAAACTGTAAATAGTAGAGGGTGAATCGAACTGTATGAAAGAATAGTGTATAATTACTTAAAATAAATAATTAGAAACATAAAAAATTTTGATACAGTAAAACAGTAGTGGAAATTTAAATTAAATAATTTTATACATTATAATTCATGTACTTGTAGTCTTGGTGGCGCTATCATAGCTTCCGCTAAATATGTAAAAAGACCTTTGATTTTATCCCATATAAAAATCCACATAAAATTTAGGGTTCAAAAAGCTTTGAAACGATTTAAAGAGAAGAGATTGGATACCAAGTGAATTTTAGTCTTAGTGGGTTTTATTATTGATCCTAGATAATATTGTGGACAGCCATTATTCCCCTCTAAATTTTTAAAATATTCCTGCTCAAAGACTTCTGGACTTAACCAGCCATTTGCAGAATGCCTTCTGATTAGATTGTTGTAAATTTCAATATACTCATAAATAAGATAGCATTTGCTTCTTTCGAGTAGCAGACACACTGCTATGTACAGTAATTGGCGGTTTACAAAGAAACTGGTTTTCCAGCCTACAATATGATGGTCGAATAAACCTAATATCAGGCATAAGTATAGCCAATCTTATTTGGAACAGCCACTTAAGTAGCTTTAGGTTATTGGTAAATGACGATTTGAATAAGCCGTATGTTTATATGTATGAAATCTTACTGTGTAAACTTGATTACAGCAGAATCGACCTCCCGATTATTCGTGCAGTAAAGCTGTTTTAAAAAGGTACTTTTCTTTTTATTCGGTATTTATATTTATCTATAAATATAAATACTTAGTAAAAATAATGCATAAGAATGCTGAATTAATTATTTTTTTATAAAAAAATGATCTTTTAATCTAAGACAAAATTTTGAATTAGATTATTCACATGAAAAGAAAAAACTTGGTTAGCTCTATTTCCATTGCACTATTCAGTTTTTATTTAACTGGTTGTAATGATAGTGACCATAAAGAAAATAATAGTCATATTGCAGAACAGCAAAAGCCAAATGTCCTTTTTATTATGGCTGATGATTTAGGTTATTCAGATTTAGGGGCTTTTGGTGGTGAAATTCATACCCCAAATTTAGATGCTTTAACCAATGAGGGGAGGATTTTAACTGACTACCACACTGCACCAACTTGCTCACCAACACGTTCTCAACTGCTTTCAGGGACTGATCATCATCAAGCTGGAATTGGAGCAATGGCTGAACTTACACCTGCACACCTCAAAGGGCAACCTGGTTATGAAGGATATTTAAATAACCATTCACTATCCCTTGCTGAAGTACTGCATGATAACGGTTACCGAACATATATTAGTGGTAAATGGCATTTAGGTTTAACCCCTGAAACCAACGCCAAAGCAAGAGGATTTGATCACTCCTTTACATTGCTACAAGGCTTTGATTTACATTACAAGCAAGCACCAACTGGCTATAAACGTAATGCGACTTATACTGAAGATGGTCAAGAAGTTCCAATTACAAAATTACCTGATGATTATTTTTCTACAAATTATTACACAGATAAATTATTGCAATATTTAGATAGTGGAAAAGACTCTAAACAACCTTTCTTTGCTTATGCAGCATATACTGCGCCACATTGGCCTATACAGGCGCCCAAAGCCTTTAGTGATAGATATAAAGGCGTTTATGATGTTGGTTACGATACTATTCGTGAAGCACGTTTAGCAAAACAAAAACAACTTGGAATCATACCTAATAATTTTTCTGCTGCTATTCCTATTGATAGTCAGAATGCACCTGCTAAATTAGGAAAATGGAACGAATTGACGACTGAGCAGAAAGCTATTGAAGCCCGGAAAATGGAAATCTATGCAGGTATGGTGGAAAATCTCGATTACAACATTGGTCGGATTATTCAGCATTTAAAAGTCAGTGGTCAGTATGAAAACACCTTAATCTTTTTTGTTTCCGATAATGGTGCAGAAGGCTCTGCTGGTAGCGCCAATTCAGAGGCTCAGGTCGATAATTCACTGACTGGTCTGGGTACAGAAAACTCATACACTTTTATTGGTCCACGTTGGGCAGAAGTGAGTTCAACACCCTTTCATCTATGGAAAGGGACGGCAGGTGAGGGGGCTACAACAGCTCCTGCTATTGTGAAATTTCCAAATCAAAAAGGTTCAGAATCTAAATATCATGGTTTTGCATCGGTATTAGATGTACTTCCAACTGTGCTTGAATATGCAAATATTGCTGTACCCAAAGATCAATACAAGGGACGCCAAATTAATAATCCTATTGGATATTCATGGAAATCGACTCTCGAAAATAAAAGCAAAACCATACGTCCAATCGATTTTAGTTTTGCCGATGAGCTACATGGTAGTAAATACGCCAAACAAGGAGATTGGAAAATTGCCTTACAAGCCAATGCTAATTTAGGTACGAGCAAATGGGAGCTTTACAATATTAAAGATGACCGTGGTGAAAGAAATAACTTAGCAGATGTATATCCCGATCAAGTTGGTAAATTGATAGAGGTCTATAACAAATACACGCAACAAAATGGCGTGTTGGAATATAAGCAATGATATTGAAAAATATCTTTTGGATGAGTTGCAGCTTGCTTTTTGCAGGCTGTCATTTTCCAGATTCAAAACAAGAAAATACCCAAATAAATGAATTGAAACTGGGTAATATTCAAGCGTGTAAGCAGTATTCTGGAATTCCAGAGAATTGGTTAAAAGACAAACATGCAGGGATGGTTTGGATTGCAGCAGGTTCATTTGAGTTGGGATCTGATTTGGCTTATCCAGATGAAATCAACTTTGGAGAAAAGCAAAGAGCAGTTCAAGGGTTTTGGATTGATCAGACCGAAGTGACGGTTGCACAGTTTAAAAAGTTTGTAGATTCTACGCACTATATTAGCGATGCGGAAAAGCAAAAGGAAGCAGCCGTTTTTAGTCCCAATATCGAACATTCTCAACAATGGTGGCAATTAAAATCTGGTTATACATGGAAAACACCCTATGGAAAAAAGGGTCAATCCCCAAATCCTGCTGAACCTGTTCGTTATGTGACCAAGAATGATGCTGAGCATTATGCGATTTGGTTAAATCATAAATTACCTTCGGAATTAGAATGGGAATATGCTGCGAAAGCAAATGTTCAACATGATGTTGCTTTGTATGATGAACCGAAAAATGCAGCACATCGCCCCATTGCAAATTATTGGCAAGGTGGTTTTCCTTTTGAAAATTTAAACCAAGATCAATTTAATGATGTTGCTCCTGTCGGTTGTTTTCCTGCTAATCATTTCAGACTTTACGACATGATTGGCAATGTTTGGGAGTGGACAACGACACCTTATAGCGGTCCACATGATCAACATATGGGGGATTATCAACATCTACGTCATCAGAAAATTCAAGCGCAGTCATTTGTAATTAAAGGTGGTTCTTTCCTTTGTGCCAATAATTATTGTGCGCGATTTAGGGCAAGTAGTCGTCATCCTCAAGAACTAGATTTGGCCATTTCGCATGTAGGATTTAGAACAATTTCTAAGGATTAAGCTTCTAATCCAAGATATTAAACTTCAAAGCATGTGGCTATATGGGGGCTACACAGCTTTTTTAGATGTTTATGCTTATATAAAATTTTATTCAAATAATAAAAAAAGTGGCTTTGCATAGTCGTGTTATAGAATTTTTACTGATCAAATAATTTAATAATATTCCGTTTTAATATTCGATCAGTCACGAACCAACTTTTTGAAATGCTATTCCTCCCCCAACTCATGAATCGTGAGGGAGTTCATAGTGTTGTATCTCAGTTATTCCATGAGTTTTGAAATTTGGAAATAATGTGAGGAATATCACTAATATTTAAAAATATCTAAAATTATGGATATAACTATTTATTTCTTAAAACTAAAATTGCATAAAATGGATGATTTTTACACTTTAAAAACCTGCTGCTAATTATGGGGGGAAGGATTGTTGATTTTAGCATTCAATATTTAAGCAAAATATTATGAAATTTTATACATTTCATTGGGGGATGGCGGTGCTATGATGACTTAAGTTCTGCTTACCTAATTAATAGTTTAAATATTGAAAATAGTAATTGGATGATTGGTTTCGGGAGTGAACTAATTTTGAACAATGAAATTGAGTTAAATATGGAATACGGAACCAATATTGATCGTGATTCTCAAAATAATCGCTCTATTCAGTTGAGAGTGAATTTTCCATTTTAATTAGATATTTCATTGCTATCTCCTGAAAAAAGGGGATAGAAATTTTAATTAAGTCAAAGAAAGGTGTATTTCACTTCCTAAAACTATTAAATAATATTAAGTCATTGTTTAGAGATATAGATGGCGTATGTACATGCTTAGAAAATGAAAATTTGATTGGGGTGGAATTTAGGGATTTATTATTTTAGTTATAAACTTAATACTAAAAACACTCCGATGATGCCGCTGCATGTCATTACCCTTGAACCCTAAAGTTCAAGGCGGACGCGACGCATACTTGCTGGGTTTCCTACACGAAGGCAGGCATACACTCTAAATATACAGAACACATCCAATGGTGTAGATATCGGCTCAGGGGAACTTGACCCGCTGGCGAACACCTCAGAGATGTACTCAGTATAACGAATAATGTGGTATTGGCAAATCTTCAGTGTGCAGTAACTGTAAACTCGCATTTCAAATGTTGATACTTTGTTCAGTTTGAATAAAAACTAAACTAAATCATCCACATCTTCTAAAATAGTCGCTAATAAACGTTCGCAGTGTGAATACTCTTGCAACGATTTATTCATGGCAAGCACTTCTTGCATCAGCTCTAGCGCCACCATAATAATCAGTTTACTGGGTTCAAGACGTGGCGCTTTACGACGAAAATCATCATATTTTTCATTTAATAATTCAGCGGCACGTTCCAAATCACTTTTTTCACTTTCAGTCGTCGCTAAACGAAAAGAATGTCCCAATACACGCAACTCAACAGCAATTTGTTCAGTCATGATTAAATGTCCTCATTTGCTTCTGTTGGGTGGGCAAGTTGTTGAATTTCTTGCGCGTGATGATCCTGAGCAGTGCCTAAAATAGACAAGCGCTGAATAATGGTTTCGACTTTTGCTTTGGCATGTTCATTTTTTTGTAACAATCTTTCACGTTCTTGCTGAAAACCCTGAATTTCCTGTTGAGCAAGACGCTGTTCATTTTGCATTTTTTCTTTAATGACGCGTAATTCATTACGCTCAGCAAGAATTTCCTGAAAACGATTTTTAAGATCGGTACAACTTTTTTCTAAACGACCATAACGATCAGCCAGTGAGGTCGCATCTGTATTCAATTGCTTGAATTGAGACTGCGCATCATGTAATTGCTCGCTAAGATTGTCTATTTCTTCTTGTTTATGGGTGATGATGCCGTTTTTTTGCACAATTTGGGCATGATGATGATCGGCAGAATTTTCTTTTGCCGCGCTGAGTGCATTATTTTCACGTTCATAATGCGTAAGTCGCGTTTTTAAAACGCCAATATGCGCCTGTAGACGCTGTAATTCTTCTAACATATCGTAGTCGCACAGTATTGCAAACAAAGGTAATATATACGAAGTATAGAGATTGGATAAGCGAATGCAAGACGATATTTCAGGTTGGTCGGAATGGCACCACAATTTTTCAAAAATTGAAGAGATTTCAAGCCCAAGTGAGTTACATGGATTACTTACAGGTATTGTTTGTGTTACTCAAGCACCAAAAAGTGATGAGTGGCAACAAATTTTAGCAACACTGGAAATTCCAGCATTGGAAGAACATGTTCTAGATTTGTTAACCAGTGAAGCAGAAGATATTGCGCATGCTTTATCGGATGATGAACTGGATTATTTACCATTGCTTCCAGACGATGAACACGTGCTGGTTGATCGTGTACAAGCCTTGGCAGATTGGTGCGCAGGCGTAGTTTTAGGCTTTGGTTTGGCTTCAGGTCATATTCGTCAAGATGAAATTGAATGGATTGAACATCTACAAGATGTGGCAGCAGTCGAATTTGAAGAATCGGATGATGATGAAGAGGGGGAAGCAAGCTATCAGGAACTTTATGAATTTGTACGTTTAATTCCTGTTAGTCTGTCCTTGGGGCGCAAAAAAGTGGATATTGCGGAAACACCGTTGCTGAAAAAGCTTCAGTCGCAATTGAAACAAAGTACAACTGCACCAGAAACAAACAATGTAGTAGAAATGTTTACACCGCATCGTCCAAGCTAATTCAGACGACTGTGATGTAAGAACAAGCGATGTAAAAGTTATTAACTCCACTCACAAAAGATAAAAGTACCTCTCAATGATGAAACTGACTCAAGCAGATTTTCAGGAACGTCGCGACCGCCTAGCAGAAGAAATGGGTCCGCACAGTATCGCGATTATTGCTACCAGTCCGGTGGCTATGCGTAACCGTGATGCAGATTATAAATTTCGTGCGGACAGTAGCTTTTTCTACCTGACGGGATTTGCCGAACCTGAAGCAGTGGCAATCATTGAGACATTTGAGTCTATAGATGAAGGTTATACCTATAGCTTGTTCTGCCGCGAGCGTGACCGTGAAATGGAAATTTGGCACGGTTACCGAGCGGGGGTTGATGGTGCTGTGGAGGATTATGATGCTGATGAAGCTTATGCCATTGACCTGCTGGATGAGGAAATTATTGAGAAACTGCTGAATAAGCAAAAATTATTTTATCGCATGGGGCAACAAGCCGATTTTGATGCACGTGTAGCCAAATGGATTGTTCAGGCAAATGGTGAATCGCGTAAAGGCACATCGGCACCTACACATGTGATTCAACTCGATCGTATTTTAGATGAAATGCGTTTGCATAAATCGACACAAGAAATTGAACTGATACAAATCGCATCGACTATTTCGGCTCAAGCTCATACCCGCGCTATGCAAACGGTGAAGCCGGATATGATGGAATATGCGCTTGAAGCCGAACTGAATTATATTTTTGGTCAAAATGGTTGTGTGCCTTCGTATAACAGTATTGTTGGCGGTGGTGAAAATGGCTGTATTTTACATTATGTTGAAAATGACAAAGTACTGAAAGATGGTGATTTAGTCCTAATTGATGCGGCTTGTGAATATCAACTGTATGCCTCGGATATTACCCGTACTTTTCCAGTCAACGGCAAATTTAGTCCTGAACAAAAAGCGTTATATGAAGTTGTTTTAAAAGCGCAACTTGCAGCGATTGATGCTGTGCGTATCGGTAATTCGTATAAAGAACCACATCGTATTGCGGTACGTATTTTGGTGCAGGGTTTACTTGATTTGGGCCTGATGCAAGGTGATATTGAACAGATTATTGAATCTGAAAGTTTCCATCAATTCTATATGCATGGTACAGGTCACTGGTTGGGTATGGACGTGCATGATGTCGGTTCATATAAAATTGAAGGTGAATGGCGTGCTTATGAAGAAGGCATGACGGTCACGGTTGAACCAGGGCTTTATATTGCACCAGATAATGAAACTGTAGATGCGAAATGGCGTGGCATTGGCATTCGTATTGAAGATGATGTTGTGGTTACCAAAAATGGACCACGTGTTTTAACTGCTGCGGTAGTGAAAACTGTTGAAGAAATTGAAGCGTTGATGGCTCAATAATTAAAATGAGCATCAAAAGCCGATCTGATGTAAAAGATCGGCTTTTGATGCTCTGGAAAATGAGTTTTATAGATGAGATTTTATGTTAAATAAATGATTAAAAGGCCCATGATTCGGGCCTTTTGTATAAGGTGCATTATGTTGATTTTAGAAAAATTAAATAAGATGTAGCATCATCTATCAAAATAAAAAAATAAGAATGGATAACGCAGAGTTTGTTGATGCGCTTATTCAGTTTACTTAAGGGGTGTTATCAACTGGTAACAAGTAAATCTCGCAGTATTTCAGATTATTTAACAGGAATTTATGCATCTTTATATGCTTATCAATTATGTCATCAAAACAAGCCAATGATTCATGTGATGAAATTATTGGCTTAAGCAGGATTCGGGTTAAGTACAATTTATGCAATTGCCATTAAATATTCCAGAACTTAATATGACTACGTTTACCTATCAAGAATAGGTACAGCATAAGCGAAATATGGCATTCTGCTATAGAATCTCCCTAGATTTTTTATTTTTAAATATGTTTTTTAGGAATATTACCTTTATTTCTATGAGAAATTTTACACAAGGATGAAGTACCTATGAGTCAGACTTATAGTAAGCAAGAAAAGGCAAGTCGAATCAAAGGGATCGTAGGCGCTGCCTCTGGTAACCTCGTTGAATGGTTTGACTTCTATATTTATGCTGTTTTTGCTGTATATTTCACCAAAGCTTTAACTGCACCTGATATGGATTCCTCAACACAGTCAATTTATGTATGGGGCGTTTTTGCTGCTAGCTTCTTTATGCGTCCTATTGGTAGTTGGCTGTTTGGGCGCATTGCCGATAAACATGGTCGTAAAAAATCGATGGTAATCTCGATTTGCTTAATGGCAGTCAGTTCATTTTTATTTGCATTACTCCCAACATATGATCAAGTAGGGATGGTTGCACCATTTCTACTTTTGTTAGTACGATTATTGCAGGGACTATCTGTAGGTGGGGAATATGGTGCTGTTGCAACCTATATGAGCGAGTTGGGTCTCCGAGGGCAACGTGGTTTCTTTTCATCATTTCAATATGTGACACTGACAGGTGGTCAGTTGCTTGCAAGCTTATTAGGTGTGATATTTTTGACCTTTATGAGTGAACAACAATTAATTGATGGTGGATGGCGTATTCCATTTGCGATTGGTGGTATTACGGCTATTCTTTCGTTACTTGCGCGTAGTCGTTTGAAAGAAACGCTTTCAGTCGATGAAAGTGATAAAGAAGAGTCTGGTACTCTAAGAGAGCTCTTTAAGAATCATTGGAAAACTTTCCTCTTAGTAGTGGGCTATACTTCTGCTGGTTCACTTAGTTTTTATGTGATTACTGTTTATTCAAAAACCTACCTAACCAATATCGGAGTTGATCCTAAAACAGTCGGCTTGATTATGACTGGCTGTATTTTTGTACTAATGGTTGCACAACCCTTTTTCGGTATTCTGTCAGATCGAATTGGTCGAAGAACATCTATGTTGCTCTTTAGTGCATTGATGGCGATTTGTATTTATCCAGTAATGGCAATTGGTATGCGTCACTTCAGCTCGTCACCTTTGATAATTGCGTTGCTGTTGATATTCCTGATGCTTCTTTTGAGTTTCTATACTTCGATCAGTGGAATTGTGAAAGCTGAAATGTTTCCAACACATGTTCGTGCGTTAGGTGTGGGTTTTTCTTATGCTGTAGGTAATGCAATTTTTGGTGGCTCTGCACCATCTGTAGCTTTGCAATTTAAGTCTGCTGGTATTGAAAATAGTTTTTTCCTCTATGTTATTGTCATGTTAGTTATTTGTTTCTTCTGTAGTTTAAAGTTACCTAGGGAACCAAAGTATCTAAAAGAAGACCACTAAGCTTTAAATTAAAAGGCACATATTTATTATATGGGCCTTTTAATTTTATACCATTGTCCTATCCTGAAATATGTTTACACATTGGAGACTTATTTTATGGAAGCTATGAAAGACCAAAGAATTAAACGAATTCAATGGGATTATAGCCTTCTCTTTAAAATGATGGTTGTACATGAAGCTGAAAAAAAGATCACGGTAACGCTCTCTAATTTTGATGCACTCAATTTAACATAATGACCGTTATGCGAAACGCGTTTGTTAGAACCCATTTAAAGTGTCTATATTCTCATCAATAAAAATGACTAGTTTATGATGGTTTTATCATCATGGGCTTTTACGTGAATAGTTGTGTTCCGCGATTTTAATTCGTTGGATTAAACAACTATCTGAGCAATATCAGCGAAAAGTTTATAGCGTTGCTACTTCAATCACCACCATGACATAGCTTTACGGTGAAAGTACGTAAAAACATCCACTTTATTATAAAAATTAAGATCTTTGATGTAATATAAAATCCATTAAAAGTTATAGGTATTTGAAGGTTGTGACTTCGGATACATCATAAAAAGGATATACGCATGCAACAAGAAGTCATCATTGTGGGCGGTGGTATGGTGGGGCTAAGCCTTGCTTTGATGCTAGCCAAAGCAAATATTGCAGTAAAACTATTGGAAGCCATTCAATACCCCAATTATGATGATGCTAATCTTGCGCCATATCACTCGAGTTTTGATGCGCGAAATAGTGCATTGTCGCGTCGCAGTGTGCAAATTTATCAAGAACTCGGTTTATGGAATGCATTGCAAGAACATGCAATCCCAATTCTTGAGGTGAATATTACTGAACAAGGCAGTTTTGGTAAGGCACGCTTAAAAGCAGAACAAGAAAAAGTCGAAAGCTTTGGTCAGGTGATTGAAAATGCTTGGCTGGGGCGTGTACTGCTTACAGAAGTTCGTAAACAGCCGCTCATTGAACTGATTGATGGCGTACAAGTTACTTCACTGACGCAAGACACCGATCAAGCATTGATTGAGGCGATACGTGATGAAGAGCATTTATCATTACAGGCAAAATTAGTGATTGCTGCCGATGGTCGTGATTCATTTTGCCGTAAAGCGCTTGGTATTGGCGCAAGCGAACATGATTATGACCAAGTCGCGATTGTCACCACAGTACAAACATCGAAACCGCATCAGCATGTTGGTTTTGAACGCTTTAGCCATTTAGGGCCTTTGGCACTATTACCTTTACCGGGTGAATATCGTCGCTCTGTGGTTTGGCCGGTGAAAAAAGGCACAGAAGGCGAATGGTTGGGCGATGAAAATGACCAACATTTCCTTGATGCCTTACAAGAAACCTATGGCGACCGTGCAGGAAAATTCCAAAAAACGGGTAAACGCTTTAGTTTCCCATTGTCACAAGTACTGGCAGAAAAACAAGCCATTGGTCGCGTGGTACTGATGGGTAATGCAGCACACACCATTCATCCTGTGGCGGGGCAAGGTTTCAACCTCTGTATGCGTGATGCTTATGTTTTGGTTCGTTATCTGACAGAGCAACTCGCACAATCGGCTGATATTGGTCAGCCAAGTATGTTGCTGGCTTATGAACAAGCGCGTTTAACCGATCAACAACGTGTGATTAAGTTCTGCGATTCTGTGGTACGTGGCTTTAGCAATCAAAATCCGATACTCAAATTTATTCGAAACACCGGTTTACTCGCTTTTGATACCATTCCGGGCATTAAACCGCTTGTTGCCAATTATGCAATGGGACTAAAAGCATGAGTGATGTTTTAGATGTTGTCATTATTGGCGGTGGCTTAGTTGGTGGTTTAGCTGCCTTGCTGCTTGCTCAAGGTGGCGTACAAGCAACGGTTTTAGATGCTGCCCCTATTCTGGATGAAGCCAAAACTTTAGCCGTTGCCAATCCGCGTGTATTGGCATTAAGCCAAGCGACCATTCATTTGTTAAAAACAGTGCATGTATGGGACAAACTTGCGCGCCACATGCCTTATAGCGGTATGCAAGTGTGGAATAAAAATGGTTATGGTGAAATCAATTTTGGACAACCTAGTCAATACATACCCAGTGTTGAACAGACTTTAGGTTCTATGGTTGAACCGAGTGTTTTGAATTTAGCCATTCAGCAAAAAATGCTGGAACAGGTTAGAGATTACCGTACTCAAGTTAAAGTCACCCGTGTGGAACAAGGCATTGGGGTTTGGCATATTCACCTTGCCGATGGTTCACAGCTGAAAACAAAATTGGTGATCGGTGCAGATGGTGCAAATTCCTTTGTACGAGAGCAAGCTTTTATCGATATTGATGTCTTGGATTATAAGCAAGCGGGTTTGACCTGTGCGATTCGAACGGCACAGCCACATTTGCATGTCGCGCGTCAAATTTTCCTTGAAACTGGGCCGTTGGCATTTTTACCGATGGCGAGTTTAAAACCTGAGCAAGAGGATTATTGGCAATCCATCGTTTGGACATTGCCAGATGATTATGCCGAAGAATATGCAACTCTGGATGATGCAGATTTTTGTGCACTTCTCACCCGTGAAAGTCATCATATGTTGGGTCAAGTTCTAGAGGCAACGCCACGCGCACAATTTCCACTGAAAGCGCGCGCAGCACAGCAGTATGTCAAAGCGGGCTTAGCGCTGATAGGCGATGCTGCACATGTGATTCATCCATTAGCAGGGCAAGGGGTGAATATCGGTTGCTTGGATGCCGCTATTTTATGTGATGTGTTGCTGCATGATCAAAAGCGCGGCGTATGGGTACATCAACAAACCTTGCAGCGCTATGAGCACCGCCGTAAAGGACAAAATGATGCCATGATGCACAGTATGTCTGCACTGGGTTGGTTGGAGACGACACAGCTTCTTCCAGTGGTATGGGCACGTAATTTTGGCTTAAAACAAGTAGAACAGCATACGATTTTAAAAGATGCCTTTTTGTCTCAAGCCAATGGGTTACAGGTTTTAAAACAGACCATATATGCAGTTTAATTTTTAAAATGCTGCTTTTTGTACAAATATACATACAAGTTTACTTTTTTGATTAAAAAAGATACGAATTTTTAATATTTAACTCTATGCGAAATGCTCAGAGATTGGTAAATTTCTCCCTAATTCGCAACCAATTTAAATTGGATCAATAGAAGTCATTTGTGGGGAGAAATAAAGATGACGGATATGAATGACTACGATGACGTAGAAGAAACAGCAGTAGATGATGATGAAGCCAAAGCGGCTGAAAAAGGTGCATCTGACAGCAGTGAAAATAGTGCAACTGATGGTGATATGGCAGAAGCTGAAACATTGACTGTGACAGCTAAGTTGAAACAACGTCAGGCATTGGAAGATGAAGTTGCAGCATTTCTGGCACGTGGTGGACGCATTACGGAAGTTCCTGCGGACGAATCTGCAAAAGACTAATCCTTTTTTGCGCCATTTTGTCAGAGATATAAAAAAGCATCACTTCGGTGATGCTTTTTTAGTTTTGATGGACTGATTTCTTAATCTTTATTGGTGAGTTCCAATGCACGTTGGTAGGCCACTTTCTTTTTAATGCCAGTCAAATCAGCTGCCAGTTGAGAGGCGGCTTTGACCGATAAATCTTGCAGTAAACGCGTCAATAACTGATCTAGTTTTTCTTGCTCTAAATCCTTTTCTTGCGTTGCACCACCAATGACTAAAACAATTTCACCTTTTTGTTGGTTACGATCTGATTCAATCAATTGAATTAAATCGGCTAAGGTCATTTTTTTAATGGTTTCAAAGGTCTTGGTGATTTCGCGAGCAAAACCCACAGGGCGATCTGCACCAAAAACATCGGCCATATCTTTCACTGAATCTAAAATACGGTGTGGTGCTTCATAAAAAATTAAAGTTTGTGTTTCATCTTTGAGTTTTTCTAACTGAATCAGGCGTTGAGATTGACGTGAAGGCAAGAAGCCTTGAAAACTAAAACGGTCACTGGGTAAACCCACAGAACTAAGTGCGGCAATCGCAGCACAGGCACCTGGTACAGGCACAACACGGATATTATTGTCTTGTGCAGCACGAACTAATTTAAAACCAGGATCACTAATCAGTGGTGTACCGGCATCACTAATCAATGCCATATTTTCGCCGTTCAGCAATCTTTGGATCAAAATATCAATTTTGTTACTTTCATTATGTTCATGGCAAGCCGTGAGTGGAGTTGATATATTATGATGCTTTAATAATTGAGCAGAAGTACGCGTATCTTCTGCCGCAATAATACTAACCGACTTTAAAACATCAATAGCACGATAAGTAATGTCATCTAAGTGCCCAATTGGGGTCGCTACAACAAATAACTGAGCACTCATAAGGTTTTCCAATGTTGAATAATAATAAAAAATTGATGTGTTTCATCCTGTACGGCATTTTTAACTCTGCACAAGCTGAAGTATTGGTCATTTTACCTGAATCTGGGCCTATGGCGCGAGCTGGATTGAGTATCAAACAGGGCTTTATGCGTGCTTATCAAGCATCAGGCATGAAAACCCCAATTAAATTTGTAAACTCAGATCAGAAATTTATGGCGCAACTGTTAAAACGCCCTGTGACAAAAACCATGCAATTGATCGCTGGGCCTTTAGTGCACAACGACGTGGACGCTTTAATGCAGGTGAAACCGAAGCTTGGAATTCTGCGTTTAAGCAAGGTTACGAACCAAATGGAAAATGTTTGGCAATTTAGCTTATCGAAAAAACAAGATGTACTGAATCAAGTGCTCGAGCAAGATAAAATTAAACAGTTCTATTTACAAGCGTCTTATTTGAAACATATTGAATTTCAGGGACGTACAGGCCTTATCCAAATCAGTGGCCATCAAATTTATTGTATGCCACATTGCTATGAAAATACTGAAAAAGGATTGAAGGTACTGTAATGTTAAGCACGATATCAAGCCCATTAAATTTGGGACAATGGGCAGAACTACAAGCTCTAAAGCTATTACAAGCGCAAGGTTTTACCTTGATTATTGCAAATTATCACTGCCGCTATGGAGAAATTGATTTGATTGTACAAAAGGATCAAGAGTTGATTTTTGTTGAGGTTAAGGCGCGCTCAGTGACTCAATATGCACAATCATGTGAGACGGTTTCATCTTCAAAGCAAAAGAAAATTATGAAATCAGCACTTTGCTTTTTAAATGCACAGCCACAATTTCAAGAATTTTATTGTCGTTTTGATGTGATTTGCTTTGATTTTTTCCAACAATTTGCAAAAAAGATACAGCAAGATTTTTCTAAATGCCCTTATGATCAGCAATGGATTGAAAATGCGTTTACTTTTGATCAAGAGTTTATTAATCTTTGAACAAAATTAGAGTATAAATACTGCAATAAAATAGAATTTAAATAGATGATTAGGAGCCTTGCTGAGTGTTTAATCGTATTGCAATGACGTTACTGTGTGTAGCAAGTTTATCTGGTTGTGCGAGCTTTATATCGAGTGGTACAGGATCAGCGCCAGTTGGGACAGAAAGTGGTGCTCGTTCACTTGGGCAAGTATTTATTGATTCTTCTATAGAACGTACTGCTAAAATTAATTTATATAAATTAGATTCACGCTTTAAACAATCTCGTGTAAATATTGAAAGTTTTCACGGTAATGTCCTGCTTACAGGGCAAGTGCCAGATGCGCATTTAAAGCAATTGGCTGAAGATAATGTACGTGCGATGACAGATGTTAAAACGGTACATAATTACATTACCATTGGCAACCAAATTGGTTATAGCACCATTATGCAAGATACTACGGTAACTGCAAATACACGTGGATTGGTGATGAAAGCCGTGGTTGTATCCGATAGTAAAGTTCGTATTCATACCGAAGATGGTATTTTATATGTGATGGGACGTTTAAATCAGGCAGAGATTAATGACCTTAATCAAGTGCTTCAGCAAGTGGGTAATGTCACTAAAATTGTTACCTTGATTGATAATGTCGAACAAGCCCGTGTAGTGACTTCAAGCTTTAGTAGTCCAGTCGTCAATGCACAACCTGTTGAACAAACACCAGTAGCAATCGACCCCGATCAAGCAGAGCCTACGAATGCTCAATAATGTAACTCAAGTCTTCAAAAAAACGTTGGATCAAAAAGTAGAAATGTTGAGAACGCTGTATAAAGAGTTCCGACTGTACGATTTTGGTAGTTATGTATTGAATCGTTTAACTCCTCGAAAGGGTTATACGCTGAATAAAAATATCGCTTATGGTTTAAAAGCACGACAGCGTTTAGATATTTTTTCTGCCGAAGTAGCACGTGAGCAACGTCCTTTAATTGTGTTTGTACATGGCGGGGCGTGGTTGCATGGAGATAAAAAAGACTATCACTTTGTCGGTGAAGCCTTTGCTAAAGAAGGTTATGATGTTGTCGTCATTAATTATCATCTGGCACCAGCACATATTTTCCCGAGTTATATTGATGACTTGAGTTTGGCATTAAATTATTTGACGCAGCATCAGGCTAAATTAAATATTCGGACTGAAAAGATAGTATTGATGGGGCATTCAGCGGGTGCCTTTAATGTTATGTCGGCAATTTATCATCCGAAGCCTTATGCTTTACAATGTCGTTCTCAAATTCGAGTGGTTATTGGTTTGTCTGGACCTTATCATTTTGATTATAAAGATGATCCCTTATGTGCGGATGCGTTTGATCAGAGCGTACCTTATCAACATGTCATGCCTTATTATTTTGTTGAAAGCAATGAAGTTAAGCATTACTTGTTTTTAGCGTCGGATGACCAAGTTGTGGGTCATAGTAATTCACAAGATTTACATCGTATTTTGCAGGAAAAGGGCAACCATAGCCAAATGATTACCATCTCTGGTACGGGGCATGTTTCCATTATGGGATCGGTTTCGAGTTTGTTTAGTCGCTATTTCCAAACCAAGAAACAAATTTTGGCGGTTTTAGAAGAAGCGTTAAGACCTTAATTTATAACCATTCGCGAGTGTCATCTGCGACAGGGTGACCTTCAACTATATGTTTGATCATCGCGTATGCAATGCTGCCTTTAAATGGAATTTCAGGCAGTTGATCAAATTTAAAGAATTGAGCATCGCTAATTTCTTCTTCCTGAAGTTTTATTTCTCCAGAAGCATATTCAGCACGAAAAGCGAGCATGAGATTACTGGGGAAAGGCCAAGGCTGGCTGGCAAGATATTGGAGATTTTTTAATTTTAATCCAATTTCCTCGAAGGTTTCACGGCGTACTGCTTCTTCTAAAGTTTCTCCAACTTCGACAAAACCTGCGATGAGTCCGTACATGTTGGTTTTGTTTTTCGCATTTTTCGCCAGTAAAATTTCGTCATCGCCGCGTGTAATCACAATGATAACGCAAGGTTGTACGCGGGGGTATTGATGATAGCGGCATGCAGGACAAATCATGGCATGTTCAGTCGGATGTGCTTCTGTTTGATGCCCACAATAACTGCAAAATTTATGATTTCTACGCCATTCTAATAGTTGAATTGCACGGCTGGCATATTCAAACTGTTGGATATCCCAAATCGTCAATAATTGACGAATGGGAACCAACTGTAAACCTTGAGGAATGGCTTCATCTTCAAGAAGATCACGGGCAATCACTTGATTGCCTGCGCTAAAATAAAGATCACTTGCCAAACTTTCAACTTGAGGAAGTTGAAAGTTTTCATCCACTAAAAGTTGATGTTGATGAAAAATATAAGCAAGTGATAATTCAGACATTAGGCAACAGTTTTCAGTTTTTCGCTACTTTGTAATGCTACATTAAACATTGATTGTAATACAGGCTGTTTGTATTTTAAATTGTCAATCATCATATCGGCACTGGCTAGAATATCGAGCGTATGATTGATATGTTCAGCATTGATCAATCCTGATGTTTCAATTTTCTGTTGAATAAAATCAGCAGCAGTTCTTAATGCGACTTGACCTGCTTCAGTATTTAAGAACAACAGCGCACCCCCAATTTCGCGTAATTGGGTCGGAATATTTTCTATCGGTGCAAGATTGTTGTCTTGTGCATATTGCATTAAGGTCTGGCTAGAAAGTTCAATTAGTATTTTAGCTTCATTGAGTAACGCTTCATGTGCTTCGTCTAAACGATCTAATGAAATATTCATATTGTTGACACGAAGCTGTAAACGGCTTGAAGTGTGATGACGTTCGAGTACCCCAATTGAATTCATTGCAGATAAAATACAATTCATTAATTGTTGGGCAAAACCTTCATCTTTTAGAACCTCCACATCGTTAAGCAAACTTGCTTGACGCGATAAATTATTGAAGGCTTCATTTAGATTTAACACTTTGAAAATATTAGCCAGATTATTTAATTTTTGTTGTAATTCCAGTGTTTTTTCTGCTGTCATGTTGTGATAGTTATATTCGATGTCGTTACGAATTTGTGCCATTTCTGTGGTCACAAGTTCACTAATCGTATGCATGGTATCAAAATCAGGACCATACAGATGGCGGCTGAAGACTTGTAATTGAGTGTCTGTAAGATGGTCGTCACCAATATTTAGTTGGTTACGAATATGCTGTGCAGCATTATCTTCTTGGCTAATACACAAACTTAAGATATTGGCTAAATCGGACAAGCTGGGTTTAAAATCATCAGGTGCATTAAAATATTGAGCCATATTTCTTTCAATACTGACTAAGGTACGGAAACGTGGGTCATTGAGAAGCAAATTATCCATTTGATTAAATGCAACATGTACCAAATTCCAATATTGTTTACTTGGCGTATTTTCAGCAAGACCTGCTAAATATGTACCAACTAATTTAATCGCTTGAAGATCAAATTCAGTTTCAGCTTGTTTAATCATCTTGTTTAAAGATAATTTATATAAGCGATGAACATATTTAGATTTTTCTAAGGTAGGTGCTTGAGGCAGTTGAAAATCTGGGGTGATGCAGTCAAGTAGCGACTCAATATGCTGACCTTCATGGGTAATGGGCTTACCCAATACAATTTCCAAGCGATTGAGGGTATCGAGTAGGAATTGTGGAATTTTAACTTCGCGCAAGCAAATAAATTCGATATAGCGCTTCAACATGGTGGTGCCTTCACTTAAAGCAATCACCTCTTGCGTGTTAATTTGCGCAGGATTCCCCATGATTTTACGCATTAACTCTGCAGAATATTGAGCAATTTTAGCCAAACTTTGCATATCAATGAGCGCCAAGACTTGAGCGCATTGCTCAAATTGATTAAGTGCATCATCAATACCAAAAGGTAAGCTTTGGTCTTCTGCTAAAGTACTAACCGCTGATTCAACTAATTTAATTGAATTATCAACCTCATTTTTTATTATCAGCAATGCAGTTGGGTCAAAATGAATAGAGGTTTGGTAAGACATGTATCTGCACCTTTCCTAGGGTTTTATCTGTTTATGAGCAGCCCGTTAAGGCGAAACTTCTTTATGTTTAACTATAACTTAACTGTTAAACGTTTAAATATAAAAAATACTAGAAATGTAGATTTTATTTTGCAAAAAGACAAGCAGTTCCATGCTTTTCTTCAAATTGTTTGATCCATGTCTCATGTGCGTCAAGTTCTTGTGCAGAAGGGAGAATGATCGGGAGATCAACTTGCACACTTTGTTGGCGTGCCGTCTGTGCTTCTTGTTGTTCGCTTGCGGTTAGGGTATCCATATCAAAGGAGACTTGACCACCCGTCATAGCAAGATAGACATCGGATAAAATTTCAGCATCGAGTAACGCACCATGGAAAGTACGGTCTCGTTGTGGAACTTCATAACGGCGCACTAAAGCATCGAGGGAGTTTTTTTGCCCCGGATGCTTATTTTTCGCCATAGCCAATGTATCGGTGACAGAACAGACTTCAGAGAGAGCAACAAAGCCTGCACGTTTAAACTCCATGTTAAGGAAGTTCATATCGAAGTTGGCGTTATGCGCAATAATTTCCGCACCTTTTAAATAATTAAAAAGGACTTCTGCAATGTCTGCATATACAGGTTTGTCTTGTAAGAAGGCATCTGAAATACCATGAATGTTTTCAGAGTCGCCAACAGCTTTTTTCGGGTTGATATAAATATGAATAGAGCTTCCCGTAAGTTTACGGTTCACCATTTCAATGGCGCCCACCTCAATAATACGATCCGTATCTTGGAAATAAAAACCAGTCGTTTCTGTATCTAAAATCAGTTGGCGTGGGCCAAACACTTCTTTACTTCGAGGTGTAATGACAATGTGTGGATGATCAGATGTTAAAGGCGTTGCAGCACTTGATAAAATATCTTCCTCAGATGTAAGGTTTTCTTGTATGGTTTCAACCTGTGTGATTTCAGCTTCGAAATGTTCTAAAGTTTGATCATCATTTTCTAAAATTTCATCGTCATCTTGTGCATCGGAATCCATTAAATCGAAACCAAAAGGGTCATCGAGCAACCAATCTTTTTCATCTTTTTTTTTATCTAAAATCACTGTTTCTTCGGATGGGTTTTTCATTGACTTTAGGGTTTTGTCCGCACCTAGGTTTGCCAATTGATCTGCCATTTCATTACCTGCATGTCCTGCATGACCTTTAATCCAGTTCCACTCAATTTCACGACCTTGGCAGGTTGCATCCAGTAATTTCCAAAGATCTGGATTTTTAACATCTTTCCAGTTTTTCTTTTTCCAACCGTGAATCCACTCGGTAATGCCTTGTTTGACGTAGTTGGAATCTGTCCAAATAATCAATTTGGCATCGGTAGGGCAAAATTTAATCCCTTCAATTGCCGCCATTAATTCCATACGGTTGTTGGTGGTGTGTGGTTCACCGCCATAGATTTTGTGTTCTTCAGATTCAGTAATGACATATGCACCCCAACCGCCTAAACCAGGATTGCCGCGACAAGCGCCATCGACATAGAGTGTAATTGTTTGAGTCATATAACCAAATCCGAACGAGTAAGAGTCAAATTGAACAACGTGAATGCTATATTGTATAACGCAATTGCCGTTTAGAACTGCATAACATGGTTATTTTTTAATTTCTTGTAACATTTATACTGAAATAGCGCTAAATTACGGGCTTGTGTCTACGACATGCTTCACTACAATGGCATATCTAAAAAATAAATTTTATACGAGTTGTTTGGATTCCTTTATGTATAAACCAACCGCGATTTTGTGTCAGCCTGCATTACCTAAATTTTTAAAAATTACTGTATTGGGTTCAGCCTTAGCTGCTCTTGGTCTGACGGGCTGTTCCTCAAGCCAAAGTGCAACACAAGGATCAAAATCAAAATTGGTAGGTTCTGGATATCTAGATGCCAATAGCTTGGATTCTTTAGAAGATTTACTTTCTGCAACCGATATGCGTGCAGTAGAAGGTGATCGACTATTGATTTTAAAACACGGTGACGTTTGGAAGCGGATGACCGTTGGTTTTAAAATGGATCAAGCCCATTGGGACTCTCGTATTGAAGCGCAACGTGGTTGGTTTATTTCACGTCAACCATACTTAGACCGTTTGAGTGCACGTGCTTCTCGCTATCTTTATCACACAGTGAAAGAAGCTGAACGTCGTGGTTTGCCGACAGAACTGGCTTTATTGCCGATTATTGAAAGTTCGTATGATCCCGCTGCAACCAGTAGTGCTGCGGCTGCAGGGATGTGGCAATTTATTCCGAGTACGGGACGTATTTATGGTTTGAAACAGACCAGTTTATACGATGGTCGCCGAGATGTAGTTGAATCGACCCGTGCGGCTTATGAGTTTTTAGGTGCGCTATATAATCAGTTTGGTTCGTGGGAACTGGCTTTAGCGGCATACAATGCAGGTCCCGGTCGTATCCAACAAGCGATTAACCGTAATAAAGCAGCAGGTTTGCCAACGGATTATTGGTCACTTAAACTTCCGCAAGAAACCATGAACTATGTACCGCGTTTCTTGGCCGTGGCGCAAATTATTAAAAATCCAAATGCGTATGGTGTGTCATTACCACCGATTGCCAATCGTCCGCACTTTAGAGAAATAGCGATTGGTACAGCAAATTTAAATGATGTTGCTGCTATTACTGGTTTAAGCCGTGCAGAGTTGTATCAGTTGAATCCGGGGCATCGTGGTGATCGTATTGATAGTGAAAGCCCAATGCGCATTATTATTCCTGCCGATTTAAGCCCATCCATTGATACGAAACTCAAAAAATTACAATCGAGTTCGGGGAGTTTGTGGGCAAGTGCAGCACAACCCTTTACCCCAGAAAGAAGCAATCCGCCTGAACTCAATACTAAAGTGATTAATCCGGTAAAAACAGCACCACCGATATTAGTGACCAATACAACCAAAGTGTCTCAACCTGTAGCAACGACTACGGTTAAACCGACCAATCCTGTGGTAGTAACACAAAGCTCAAGTAAACGTGTATTTACACCTCAAGGTTCGGCTGCATTGGCATCTTTTGCTTCAAATAGCGATATTCCTAGTGCACCACGTATCCCTGTTGCGGTTACTCAAGTTGTCAATGTTAAACCTGTGATTGTTGAGCCGCCGTTATCTGTGCGTGAACGTGAACAGATTTTGGCGGCAGTAAAAGCTGAAGGTGAAAATAAAACGCTAGAGCAAGTGCTTCAGCCTGTGGCAAGTAAAGCTGAACAAGAAAAAGTGGTCGAAGAAATTAAAGCGATCGCACCGCAAGGTACAGAAATTACTGATCCTTTTGACGGTAAAATTAAATTAACCGCGATTCAAACCAGTCAGTCTGTTGCAGAGCAACAAGGTAAAGAATTAACCAAAGGATTTTCTTATCCAAAAGGCGTAGCGGAAAATACCAAAGCGGATTCTGAAGAAGCTAAACGGAACCAAGGTAAAAACTACGTTAAGACTGATTCAGAAATTGTCGTTGTTCCGCCCAAAGGTAAGCGCAGTACCTATACAGTGCTTCCTGGGGATACTCTAGCGGTGATTGCCATGAAAAATGGTTTGAATTGGCGTGAGGTAGCGAAGTGGAATCAGATTGATCCGAGTTCACCGCTTTATGTGGGAACCAGTATTTATTTATACGATGCTAAACCGCAAAATACAGAGACATCTGCAACCCCCAAGGCTAAAAAAGCACAGCCTGAAACCTATGTGGTGCAAGCCAATGACAGCTTAACCGGCATTGCAAGCCAATTTGGACTGTCGGTCAAACAACTGGCGGATTACAATGATTTATCTATCAGTAGTGGCGTGCGTGTTGGGCAAAAATTAGCATTAAAAGAAACCATTTTAGTCAATTCGAATAGTGCGGATAATAAAGCTAGTAGTGCAAGCCAAATCGCTAAAGTGAAGACCAAGCCCTATGTGGTTAAACGTGGTGAATATTTAAAACTGATTGCAGACCGTTACGCATTGTCTAATCAAGAATTAGCGGACTTAACCACAGGTTTAACTTCGGACAGTAGTTTAATGGTGGGACAAAAAATTAATGTTCCATTGCATGAAGTCGACACCAAGGTAGAAAGCAAACAGGAAGAAAAAACCAGTCCGATTAAAGCGGAAGCTGCTGCTGTAGAACCATCGTATAAAATTGAAAGTTATCAAGTACAACGTGGCGATACTTTGTATAGCATTGCAGCACAATCAAAAATGTCTTTAACTGAATTGGCACAGCTTAATAAACTCTCCAACAACAGTGGCTTACAAGTCGGTCAGACCATTAGAATTCCTGCAGGTTCAACGGTTCCCGAGAGTTACACGGTACAATCGGGTGATAGTTTATCTGCTATTTCTGCGAAATATAATTTAGGAATAGACTATATTGCCAATATTAATGGCATAAATCGTAATACGGGATTACGTGTTGGGCAGCGCTTAAAATTGAGCGGTGAAGAACCAGTACTCAGTAAAGTTGAAGCAAAAATTGAAAAAGTCAGTACTGAAAAGCAAAGTGTTGAAAAACAGAGCGATATACATGTCGTAAAATCGGGTGAAACACTCAGCAGTATTGCGAAAAAATATCGCCTACAGTTAGATTATTTAGCGACATTAAATGCTTTGCCGCGGACTTCAAATGTACGGGTGGGGCAACGCTTAAAAATTGAAGGTGATTTGCCAAAGTCTGAAACAAAAGTTGAAGCACCAACCATTAAAGCCGCGAAACCATCTCGAAATACTGAAGCCTATAACGTAAAACCTGGTGAGTCTTTAAATGCCATTGCCAACCGGTCTGGAGTGACAGTGGCTGAGTTAGCGGCTCTAAATGATTTAAATGCGCGTGCAAGTTTACGGGTGGGTCAACAGATTGTGGTTCCTAAAACTGTAGCTGAGTATAAAATTAAACGGGGAGATACCTTAATTGGTTTAGCAAACCGTTATGGTGTGGATACTGGAAAACTTGCTGAAATGAATGCTATTCAAACGAATACTCAATTGCGTATTGGCGAAGTGATTAAAGTTCCAAGCTTATAAAAATTTAAGCAGAGACAAGGAGTAGTATCACATGCCGTTTGCTATAGCAAAATGCATTGGCTTGATGTGTGGGTTAAGTCTTTTTGCACCAAGGCTTTGGGCTGCTGTGCAGGCTACTCCTTATATTGCTATCTATAGTCAGCCGAAATATGCTGCTTTGGCGGCAATGCCTTATGCCAATACGAATGCTCCCAAAGGGGGCTATCTCAGTGAGTATGCTAGCGGTACTTTTGATAATTTAAATAGCATGAATGGTAAGGGTCGCTATGTCGAAGGTGTAAATTATCTTTTTGACAGTCTTATGAGTAGTTCACTTGATGAACCCAATGTGATGTACCCTTTATTGGCTGAAAAAGTGACCTTTGATCTGGATCATCCAAACTATATTATTTTTCATTTAAATCCTAAAGCTCGGTTTAGTAATGGCACGCAGGTTACTGCTCAAGATGTTAAATTCACTTTTGATACTTATCAGACCAAAGCCAATACAGGTTTGCAAATGTATTTGTCAGGTTTGGCAAAAACAGAAGTATTATCAAAATACGATGTCAAAATGACATTTAAGACAGCAGATAATACTGAGTTACCTTTAATTTTGGGACAAATGTCAATTTATTCCAAAGCAGATTGGAAAAATAAAGATTTTACCAGAGTCTCGATGCAACCTATTTTAGGTTCAGGCCCTTATTTGATTGATCGAATTGACGCGGGGCGTAGTATTACTTATAAGAGAAATCCAAATTATTGGGCGAAAGATTTACCCGTAAATAAAGGTCGCTACAATTTTGATCGTTTGAAATATGTATATTATCGAAATATGCAAGTTGCTTTTGAGGGATTTAAAACAGGGCAATATACCTTACAAGAAGAAAATTCTGCGCGAACTTGGATGACTGAATATAACTTTGATGCAGCTAAAAAAGGTTTGATTACAAAGTATATTTTAAAAATTCAAACACCAAAAGATCTACAAAGCTTTGTGATGAATAATCGTAGAACGCCATTTAATGATATTTATTTTCGTCAAGCTTTAACCTATGTCTATGATTTTGAATGGCAAAATAAAGCATATTTTTATGGGCAGTATCAACGTTTACAAAGTTATTTTGATGGTAGTGAATTGGCTGCACGAGGCAAGCCGAGTGCCAAAGAACTGGCAATTTTAAAGCCATTTTTAAATCAGCTCCATCCTCTACAACGTAAAGGGGTGCTTGTAGACTGGAAATATCCTAGTTCTGAAGGTGGTGGCTTTAACCGCACCAACTTACTCAAAGCACATCAAATTTTACTTGATGCAGGTTATCGTTATCAGAATGGTCATTTAATTGACAAAAAAGGCAAACCAATACAAATTGAGTTTTTGATTCATCAGGACAGTTTGCAGCGTACTTTAATGCCTTATGTACGTAATTTAAAAAAACTGGGGATCAATGTCAGTATTCGCGTGGTTGATGTGCCACAGTATCTTGAAAGAACAAGAAAAAATGAATTTGATATGACCACTTTACGTTTACCAATGACTATTAGTCCTGGAAACGAGCAAGCACAATTTTGGGGGAGTAAAGCTGCTGATGAATTTGGCAATTATAATTTTGCGGGTATTAAAAACCCAGCTATTGATCATGCGATAAAGAACATTATCCAAGCAAAAAACCGTGAAGATGTGGTGATTTATTCTCGGGTTTTAGATAGATTGTTAAGAGCAGGTTATTATCACTTGCCGACTTATCAAAAAGAAGGGACTTGGTATGCATATTGGAATATGTATAAGCAACCTCAAGTCAAACCCAAATTGTCAGCAGGTATTGAGTATTGGTGGTCAGACCCAGTACAAGCTCAAAAAGTCGTTAATTATTTACGTAAACAATAGCTTTTCAGATTATTTATAAGTTTATTTGAAAACTTATAATGATCATGATGCCAAATAAGTGAAGTCACAAGGAACGTCATTTCGATGGGCACATATATATTAAAAAGACTGCTTTTGATTATTCCAACACTGTTTTTCATTCTATTGATTAATTTTGTCGTGGTTCAGATTGCACCTGGTGGGCCAGTTGAACAAGCTATTCAGGAAGCTGAAAATTTTCAGGGAGCTGGGCGTACATCAAGTGCTGGGGAAGTAGGGTCATCATCGACTAGTCAGTATCGTGGCGCACGTGGCTTAAGTGATGAAATGGTCGAAAAAATAAAACAACAATATGGTTTTGATAAACCCGCTCATGAACGTTTTTGGATGATGTTGAAAGGTTACTTGCATTTTGATTTTGGCACTAGTTTTTTTAAAGATAAACCTGTTACCCAGTTACTCTGGGAAAAAATGCCTGTGTCCTTGTCTTTGGGTTTATGGAGCACTTTACTGATTTATCTGATTTCGATTCCTTTGGGAATTAAAAAAGCGCGCCAACATGGCATGTTCTTTGATAAATCGACGTCCATGTTATTGGCGATTGGCTATGCCATTCCATCTTTTGTTTTCGCCGTGTTGCTGATTGTCTTTTTTGCTGGTGGTTCCTATTTTCAATGGTTTCCCTTACAGGGCTTGGTGTCTGAAAATTTTCACAGCTTAAGTTGGCTGGGCAAAATTAAAGACTATTTTTGGCATATGATGTTGCCTTTATTGGCCATGGTGATTGGTGGTTTTGCGGGACTGACCTATTTAACCAAATATTCCTTTATGGAAGAATTAAACAAGCAGTATGTCTTGGCTGCACGTTCCAAAGGTTTAAGCGAATCACGCGTGTTATACGGTCACGTGTTCAGAAATGCCATGTTGATTGTGATTGCTGGTTTACCCGAAGCATTGATTGGTATTTTCTTTGTCGGCAACTTATTTATTGAAATCATCTTTAATTTAGATGGTTTGGGTTTGCTGGGTTTTGAAGCCATTCAACAGCGTGATTATCCTGTTATTTTTGGCACATTATTTTTATTTACCTTGCTGGGTTTAGTATTGCGTTTAATCAGTGATGTGCTGTATCAGGTGATTGATCCGCGTATTAATTTTGATTCGCGAGGTGCCGAGTGATGTCACCTTTAATACATATGCGCTTAAAACGCTTTAAAGAAAATAAACTTGGCTTCACTTGTCTGATTTTGTTTGTGCTGATTCTTATTTTATCACTGGCTTCGGAATTGATTGCCAACGATAAACCGCTGTTAGTGAAATATGATAATTCACTTTATCTACCTGTTTTTAAATCCTATCCTGAAACCACATTTGGCGGTGTATTCGAAACAGAAGCAGATTATAAAGATCCCGTGGTACAACAGCTGATCGATAATCAAGGGTGGGCGCTTTGGCCACTGATTAGGTATTCCTACCAAACGCCAAATTTAGAACTGGCGGTGCCTGTACCTTCTGCACCAACTTCGCAAAACTGGTTAGGAACCGATGACCAAGGACGTGATGTGTTGGCGCGTATTCTCTATGGTTTGCGTGTATCGCTGCTTTTTGGCTTTGCCTTAACCTTTGCTTCAGCCATTCTGGGAATCGTGGTAGGCGCAATTCAGGGCTATTATGGTGGATGGGTCGATTTAATGGGGCAGCGTATCCTTGAAGTCTGGGGCGGCTTGCCGACTTTATTTATGGTGATGATTTTGGTCAGTATGTTTACTCCAAATGTGTATTGGCTATTTTTGATTATGCTATGTTTTGGTTGGACGACACTGGTGGGGTTGGTACGCGCAGAATTTTTAAAAGCCCGTAATTTGGATTATGTACGTGCAGCACGTGGTCTGGGAGTTAGTGATCGAACCATTATGTTTCGGCATATTTTACCAAATGCCATGAGTTCAAGTTTGTCACAACTACCATTTATGTTGACGGCCAATATTACCGCACTGACAGCTTTGGACTTCTTAGGATATGGTTTACCTCCAGATGCAGCATCTTTAGGTGAATTATTATTACAAGGCAAGTCGAACTTAAATGCACCATGGTTGGCACTGTCAGGCTTCTTTACCTTAGCCATTGTTTTATCTTTATTGATTTATATTGGGGAGGCGACACGTGATGCATTCGATCCAAGACGCCAATAATCCACAGGTGGTATTGGCTGTAGAGCATCTAAGTATTCAGCATGAACAACAGCTGTTGGTTGATGATTTAAATTTTCAGCTTCATGCCGGTGAAACCATTGCCATTGTCGGTGAAAGTGGTTCGGGTAAGTCCATCAGTAGTTTGGCTTTACTGGGGCTGCTACCTAGCACTTTAACGATAAAAGGTCAGATCTGGTTGGGGCAACAAGATGTGTTAACCCTCAAGTCTGAACAACTAAGACAAATTCGTGGTCAGAAAATGGCGATGATTTTCCAAGAACCGATGACTGCCTTAAACCCATTACATCGGGTGGAAAAGATTATTGGTGAAACTTTGTTGCTGCAAGGCTGGTCAAAAGCAAAGACCCAAGCACGCATTATCGAATTACTCAACGATGTTGGCATGACCGATCCAGAAGATAAATTGCGCCGTTATCCGCATGAACTGTCGGGTGGTCAGCGTCAACGTGTGATGATTGCTATGGCTTTGGCCTTAGATCCCGATATTTTAATTGCGGATGAGCCAACGACGGCTTTGGATGTGACCTTACAGGCGCAAATTTTAGTGTTACTCAAATCATTACAACAAAGCCGAAATATGGCCATGATCTTGATTAGCCATGACTTAAATTTGGTTCATCGCTATGCTGATCAGGTGATTGTGATGAATAAAGGTGTGGTTGCAGAACAGGGCAGTGTTGACGAAATATTTAAATATCCGAAGCAGGCATATACTCAAGATTTATTAAATCATGATTTTGGTCAAGCCATAGAGATTGCAGATCGTCCTAATATATTGACTCTACACAATGTTGCGGTGAAGTTTCCGATTAAGCAAGGTTGGTTAAACCGAGTCAAAGATTATTTTGTCGCTGTTGAACCCTTAGATTTACAGTTGGCACGGGGTGAGTCGATTGGCATTGTTGGGGAAAGTGGCTCGGGTAAAAGTTCACTGGCTTTGGCCATTACCCGACTCATTAAAAGTGAGGGTGAAATTGTTCTGCTTGGAACAGATTTAAACAAATGCAATGAAACACAATTACGTCCCTTGCGTGCTGAATTTCAGATCGTTTTTCAAGATCCATTTAGTAGTTTAAACCCACGTTTAAATGTGGAGCAGACCATTGGTGAAGGTTTGGGTTTAAAAAAACTCTCCAATCCTGAAATATCACAGCGCATTGATGAAGCTTTAGAAAAAGTAGAATTACCCATCAGCTTTAGAACGCGTTATCCACATGAGCTTTCGGGTGGGCAACGTCAGCGTGTGGCTTTGGCACGAGCGCTGGTACTAAGACCTAAGCTACTTGTACTGGATGAACCGACCTCGGCACTGGATCGCACTACGCAACGGGCAATTGTGAAGCTGTTAAGACGTTTACAGCAAGAGCACCAAATTAGTTATTTATTTATCAGCCATGATTTACAGGTTGTGAAAGCATTGTGTCAAAAAGTTTTGGTCTTACGTCGTGCGAAAGTGATGGAATTTCAGACCACGGAGCAATTATTTTTAAATCCGCAAACCGAATATACCCAACAATTGATTGCCGCAAGTCAGTATGTATAAATTTACTGACAAGTCATATTGTCAGAATAATCATTGACGAATAATATAAAAAGTTTAGAGTTTTAGCTCTACATAACGACAAATAAATTAGGGTATGAATATGAGTCATCTTGCTGAAGCAGCCAGTATTCGAAATATCACCTTTAAAAATCGCATTATTAAGGGTGCGATGAGTGAAGCCTTAGCCAATTATGAAGGTCAACCTAGCCAATTACATTGGGGGTTATATGAAGCGTGGGCAAAAGGCGGCTTAGGTTGTGCGATTACTGGCAATGTGATGGTGGACTTTCGTGCCAAAAATGAACCGGGCGTTGTGGTGGTTGAATCAGAGCGTGATCTCGCTCAATTGCAACGCTGGGCAGCGATTGGTAAGCAATATGACATGGTGCAATTGATTCAATTGTCGCATCCAGGTCGTCAGTGTCCAAAAGGACTCAATAAAGAAACCGTTGCACCTTCGGCTGTGCCTTTTAGCCCAATGCTTGCGACAACTTTTGGTACACCGCGTGAATTACGTGAAGATGAAATTCTGGACATTATTCAGCGCTTTGCAACATCGGCACAAATTTGTGAAAAAGCAGGCTTTGAAGGCGTGCAGTTACATGGCGCACATGGTTATCTGATCAGTCAATTTTTATCGCCATTGACCAATAAACGCCAAGACCAATGGGGGGGTTCAATTGAAAATCGTATGCGCTTCTTATTGGAAATTTATCAAGCCGTACGCGCAGCGACTTCAGAGCAATTTATTATTTCAGTAAAATTAAATTCAGCAGATTTTCAGCGTGGTGGTATTACTGAAGAAGAAGTCATTAGCGTCTTTAAAGCCATTGATGAAGCGGGTATTGATTTAATTGAGATTTCAGGCGGAACTTATGAAGCACCGGCAATGGCTGGGGCGAAAGCAGATAAACGTAAAGTCAGTACCATTGCCCGTGAAGCATATTTCCTCGATTTTGCAGAGAACATTCGCAAAGAAGTAAAATGCCATTTAATGGTAACGGGTGGTTTCCGTACCGTGGAAGGGATGAATGCAGCCTTAGACAGTGGTGCTTGTGAATTTATTGGTATTGCACGTCCTTTGGCAGTCGAAACGGATGTAACCGATCGTTTGATTGCTGGGCAGGATGTACGTTACGCAGTCAATAATATTAGAACAGGTATTCCTATGGTCGATAAAATGGCGATTATGGAAATTATCTGGTATGCCGCGCAGTTTAAAGACATTGCGCAGGGCAAACGTCCAAATCCTAAATTGTCACCACTCAAAGTGTTCTTTAAATATGCCAAAGGCAATATTACTGCCATGATTAAAGGTCGGGTCAATTCACGTCGTAGTGCATAGGATTGATTACCACGCTTTAGACCAATACGATTGAAATGTTGAAGCAGACCATTGTCCTTTCTCTAATGCACGTTGAAAGGCAGGTCTGCTTTGGATGTGTAATAAGTAACGCTGGATATGCTGTAAGGATTCAAATGCTGGGTTGGATTGCGTGCAAGCCAATAGTGGAAACCATAATAATAGATCTGCAATGCTGAACTGATGACCTGCGACATAGTTGTGGGTTTTTAGATGTTCATCAATCATGTGCATATGTTGATTCAAGGTATGATTTAAATAACCTTGATCAAATCCAAACTTTAGCAATTGACTGACAAAACGTACTGCCCAAGGTGTTTTTGCCACAATTGCAGCAAAAATTTGTTTGAGTGCTAAATCAGGCATAAATGTCGCTTCAGCAAAATTTTTCCAATAATAATAGAACTGTATTTCTTGATGACTAAGCTGAGCTATGCCTAAATCATTAAATAAATAGCTTAGATAGTCTGAAATTGAGGCTGTTTCAGCAGGGGTAATGACATCTGAACCATCATTTTCATAAATTTGCACAGTTGGACATTTAGCGAGTAGGTGAGGATGTTTAATCGGATCTAAGCTTTGATTTGATAGATTGTCCTCGCAAAAAATCAATTCATAATCGAGTTTTAATTCTTCTAATAACCAGAGGATACGCTGAAAGCGTGAATTGGTTTTATGAAATAGACGAATGTGCATAGAGTAATAATTTATTGTTTTGTCGTACTTGAGTATAAAATAGAAAGTTATTTTGAATATGATTCTGCTAAAAATAAAAAAGCCCGATTAATAATCAGGCTTTTTTATGAGATTTTTCAATCTCGAATGTGGCGACCCTACGGGGATTCGAACCCCGGTTACCGCCGTGAAAGGGCGATGTCCTAGGCCTCTAGACGATAGGGTCAATAGATGAGGCATACTTCTGAAAACAAAACCATAAATTAAATGGCGACCCTACGGGGATTCGAACCCCGGTTACCGCCGTGAAAGGGCGATGTCCTAGGCCTCTAGACGATAGGGTCGTTTCAGAGGTGGGCGTATAATAGGGTGGATATGAAAAGCTGTCAAACTTTTTTCGAGGATAATCTTTGAAAATAGAGTTAAGTGAATAAAAATAAAACAAATATGTGAAATATACTTTGATTTGGTTTGTTTTTTAAGCAACAAGGCATCCACAATGCTTTTGATGACAGCTGGGTGTTGTAAATAACCGGTAATTTGATGTGGATTGTGAATAAGCGTGGTAATTGCTTGATTAATAATCGGTGGTTTGAAATTAAAAGGTGCTTCGGATAGAGGGAAAGTTGTTAAAAAATCATCGGGCGAATAAAAATTAAACCAATCACCATGCAGCTGAGGTGGACGAGAAATAGGTAAGTTCAGTTTTTCTTGAATCACCTTAAATGCCAGCGGCGAACCTAGCGTAATAAAACGATGCACTCTAAAGTTGGTAAATTGATGCAGTAAGTTATAGGCAATGACTGTACCTAGTGAATGAGCCACAATAATATGATCTTTGGTGGGGTGAATGTGGAACATAATCCTTTGGTGAACTTCATGCATAAAGTCTGGGTTGGACAAGTACAAATAGGTTCCAATTAAAAATTTATGCATCAGTGTTTCGTGTAGTTTTGGGTAGTGATTGAGGAACATACTTAATTCTCTAAAAGCATGGTCTTTGGTTAACGCTGAAATGACGGATAAACGCTGGGTAAGCGATTCAGATTGCTCAGGATTGAAACAGGGCAAGGGAGTGTACACGGACTACGTTCTTGAACAATAGACGTGTGATGCCTGAGGTGAAAGGGGAGATGTAAATGCAAAAGTGATTTAGGTAGCAGTATGGCTAAATCTAAAATGTTGTATAGCTGATGTTTGGTCAGTAAGTCGCCATAAAAGGGTAATTTAATATCCAGTGATTTAAGCTCGATATTTTGCTCTGCATGACTCAAGCCAGTTTTAAATACATTTAACCAATGTTGTTTTAAAGCATTTTCATCATAATTTTGTTGATTCATGCCGTGAATAAAAATGATTTTCATACAGGGTCAGATTTTTTATAGAGGACATTGTCTGTATTTAGCTTAAAAAAGAGTGGTACTTGACCACTCTTTTTCTGTGTTAGTTTTGCTTTCGATAGAAAATATAATAACTGAGATAACAACCTGCGATAAAGATCAAACAACCAATAAAGCCTGGTAACATTTCGGGGTCAGTCGCCATACTAATACCCGTAATAAAACAGAATACAAAACCAAGAATGGGTAAGATTGGGAATAATGGCGCAGCAAAGCCCAATTCTTTAGCTGTATGACCTGTTTTATACCACTGACGACGAAAATTGAATTGGCTTAAGCAAATGCTCATCCACACAATCACCATGGTAAATGCAGCTACACCCAGTAAGTTTTTGAAGATTGTTTCAGGTGCAAATTGTTCTGATAATAAGCCCGGAAGCGCACCAAGCATGGTGACAATAATGGCAATAAATGGAATACCACGATGATTTACTTTAGAAAAAACAGCAGGTAATTGTTTTTTATCAGATAAAGACCACATCATACGCGAAGCAGCATATAAGCCAGAGTTCGCTGCAGATAACAGCGCAGTGATAATCACAAAGCGAATAATATCTTCTGCATATGGAATACCAATATAAGTAAATACAGTCACGAATGGGCTGTTACTTACGCCTTCAGCATTTAAGCCTGCCATTTGATGCGGCAATAGTGCACTAATAACGACGATAGTTCCGACAAAGAAGATTAAAAGTCGCCAAATAGCAGCATTAATAGCTTTAGGTACATTCTTGGCTGGATCTTTGGTTTCACCAGCAGCAACACCAATTAATTCTGTACCTGAGAAAGCAAAATTCACAATTAGCATGGTGGCAAAAATAGGGAATAAACCTTGAGGGAACCAACCTTGAGCTGTGAGATTACTAAATAAAGGCGCAGATGAGTAGCCTTGGAAAGAGAGTATGCCAAAAACTGCCAAAAGACCTAAAATAATGAAGACAATCACAGTCACAACTTTAACTAAAGACAGCCAAAATTCAGATTCAGCAAACATTTTGGTTGATGTCATATTCAGTCCAAAAACAATTGCGGCAAAAACAATCGTCCAAATCCAGACTGAAATTTGAGGAAACCATTCCTGCATCAGCAAAGCCGCAGCAGTAAATTCAGTCCCGAGGGTGGCAGTCCATGTGAGCCAATACAACCAAGTAATCATATAACCCGTACCTGGGCCAATGAATTTTTGTGCATAGTTACCAAAAGAGCCCGATTCAGGCATATGCACAGCAAGCTCGCCTAAGCACAGCATCACAGCGTAGGCAATTAAACCGCCTAAAATATAAGAAAAAATGGCACCCACAGGCCCCGTTTGTGCAATGACTTCACCCGAACCTAAAAATAACCCTGTCCCGATTGCGCCACCAAGCGAAATCATGACCAAGTGTCGAGTACTCATAGCGCGTTTTAATGGCGCAGAATTGCCCTGATGCGAAGCATCATTCGGAGTATGAGATGGCTGCATAAAAGAAAAGGAAACATATAAATGAAGCGAGCTATTGTAGTGAAAAACTACGAATCTGCAATGTAATAATGATAAATGTTGCAGCTTGAATGATCGTATAGCACGATATATGGCGACCCTACGGGGATTCGAACCCCGGTTACCGCCGTGAAAGGGCGATGTCCTAGGCCTCTAGACGATAGGGTCGTTATGAGGTGATGCGTATATTATGGATTTTTACTGAGGCTGTCAAACCTGTAATTGCATTATTTTTAGAATATTAAATTGATTGCATAAAAAGTAACAAATTCAAAATGGAAAAGCGCAGTTTAAACTGCGCTTCATACATATGGTAATCAAAGGCTAATTTTTATTATGATATAGCCAATAGTAACTGGCATAACAAGCTGCCATAAAAAGTAGACAACCAATAAAGCCTGAGATCATTTCAGGGTCCGCAGCCATACTTAAACCCGTTGCGGTGCAGCAAATAAAACCGAGGATGGGGACTAATGGGAACCAAGGAGTACGGAATTTAAGTTCTGAAACACGATGACCTTGTTTGAGCCACTGGCGACGGAAGTTAAACTGACTCCAACAGATACTCATCCAAACAATGACCATGGTGAATGCAGCAACGCCAAGTAAGTTTTTAAAGATCACATCGGCACCAAATTGTTCTGAAAGCAAACCGGGTAAACCACCGATCATGGTAACCAGCACAGCAACGACAGGAATACCTGATTGACTGACTTTAGAAAAAACTTTGGGCAGTTGTTTTTGATCTGATAATGCCCACATCATACGAGATGCAGCATAAAGCCCTGAGTTAGCTGTGGAAAGTAATGCGGTAATAATCACAAAACGCATAATATCTTGAGCATAGGGAATACCCATGAAATTAAAAACGGATACAAATGGACTGCTACTTAAACCATGAGTAGCGTTAAGACCTGCATCTTGATAAGGTAGCAGAGAGCTAATAACAATAATCGTGCCGACAAAGAAAATGATTAAACGCCAAACAGCAGCATGAATGGCTTTGGGTACATTTTGCTCTGGATTTTGAGTTTCACCTGCTGCAATCCCAATCATTTCTGTGCCATTAAAGGCAAAATTCACAATCAGCATGGTAGCAAAAATAGGAAATATACCGTTTGGTAACCAACCATGTTCAGTTAAATTTTCAAATAAAGGTGCCGATTCATAACCTTGGAAAGGAATAAAACCGAAAATAGCCCCAAAACCTAAAATAATGAAAATAAGAACAGTTGCAACCTTAATCATGGAAAGCCAAAATTCAGATTCGGCAAAAGTTCGGGTTGAACTTAAATTAGACAGCAATACACCACTGGCAAAAATTAGTGTCCATATCCAAATAGAAATGGTTGGAAACCATTCCTGCATCAGTAATGCAGCTGCAGTAAATTCTGTTCCTAAAGTCGCTGACCAACCTAGCCAATACATCCAAGACACCATATAACCTGTGCCGGGACCAATATAATTTGATGCAAATGCGCCAAAAGAGCCTGAGACAGGTAAATGTACTGCAAGCTCACCTAAGCAAAGCATGACCATATAGGCAATTAAACCACCAATAATATAGGCAATAACTGCACCAAGGGGACCTGCTTGTGCAATGACTTCACCGGAACCCAGAAATAAACCGGTACCAATTGCACCACCAAGGGAGAGCATAATGAGATGACGCTTGGTCATTGCTCTTTTTAACGAGCTCGTTTGCCCCTCAGTAGTTGAAGACTGCGAAGGTTGAATAGGAGATTGCATAGTGTCGTAAATAAGAGGAAAGAGTTATTTTAATTGTTAATTAGGTGAATATTCACATAAATCGTTTTTTTTGATTTATTACTAAATTTAATAAGAAAACCAGATGATCAGAAAATAATAGATCAAACCGCTGTTTAATGGTCTGGTGCTTGATATTTTGGGACTTGATTTTGAGGTGGTGTTGCTAAGTGTGAATTTTTTGAGGGTTCATATCTTTACTGACAATATATGTATGTAGAGTAAAGGCAAGGAGAATGATTAAAACAAGAAAAGCTTTTTCAGCATGACTGGCGTGGTATTTATATGAATTGAGTGGGCTTAACTAGAAAATTGACATAAAAAAAGAGCACCGAAGTGCTCAGGGGTTAAACTTTTAAAAACTAGAATTTGAAGCTAATGTCAGCAATAAATTGGCGACCGATTTCAGAATTACTATTACCCTTATCATCTATGTAAGTATTATGTTTGTTTGTCACATTGTTTATGGTTAAGCCTAAAATGCCTTGGTAATTATTTCCAAGCATTATTGGGTAGGTTGTTCGGATATCCCAATTAAATGAGCTAGGATTTTTTTCTGGAGAATAACTATCGTATTTGGTGCCATTTTCATCGGTATAACCATTGGACTTAACTTTCATTTTTTCATAATGGCTACGTAAGCTAAAAAGATTGTTAATGCGTAAAGGGGTATTTTCAAATGTAATATCCCAACCAGCTCGGATGGTCCATGGGGTATTGAAATTATCTGCAGGGCGGCTAGCGCTTTCTATGAGTTTTCCATCATAATAAATTAGCTCATTTGGATCTTCGTAGGCATCATCATAAGATGAAAAGTTGCGGATAGTGTTTGTGTAGTCCGCTGCTAAAGTAAGTTTGTGTAAGCTATTTTTAAAGAGTAGGGGCTCACTATTCGTTAGCGAAAGTGTGTAGATGTCAGACTTTGAAAAACCTGAATTATCATAGCTGTATACATTATAAGTGCTATTACTATTGGGTTTGTTAATGGTACTGTCTACGGTTTTGCGAATTTGATCTTTATTTTCTCGATTAACCCATTTCAGTAACCAGTCGATATTTGCATATTTGCCATTAATTGCGAATACGGTTTCATTACTGTAAGGGGTATCTAGTTGTGAGCGTACGAGCATACGACTATAACGAGAACCATCGGTTTCTTTCCAAATTCCATTGACAGAAGTTCTGGTTTCAGTTGTTTGTAATAGTCGTTTTTGATCTTGTAATTCATTGGCAAATGAATTTAAGCCATAGTAGCGATTCCAGCCAGTCGTAATACGAAAAGTATCATCACCCCAAGGTTGGTAGCTAAATGAAGTACGAGGAGCAACATTATTATTTTGGCTTAAGCTGTCATAATCGGTACGAAAGCCGAGGTTAGCAAAAAGAAATTGGTCGTATTGCATGTTGTTTTCTAGAAAAGCATGCCAACGATCTTGTCGGATGTTGATTTCTCCAGCTTCATATAGTGTTCGGGTTTTGGCATATTGGCCCTTATATTTTCCAGCTGAGGTCACACCTTCATCGCAGCCATCGTATATATGCCCATCTGGAGCAGTACAACTTGCACCATTTAAATTTGTACTACTGACATACCAATAACTATTCTGATTACGTTTCCAATACGCTTCATAATGTCCATATCCAGTTCCCATTTTGAATGTACTATTGAATTTGCCATTTTTAATTGGGTTGAAAATAGCTTTAATTAGATATTCTGATTTTTGTTCTTGTTGCCCCATATCACCAAAGCCACCTTCTTGTGCTAGTGTTCCAGTCTTATTCCAATTCTTTGTTTCGGAGTTTAACCAGCTATACATATTGGATGGTGCAGTACGGTCACTGGTTAAAGTTTGATAATTTAACTGTTGTTCAAGTTGAAAACTGTTGAACTGATTTTTCATTTGAATAAAAAAACTTTGACTATCGGAGCTTTGTTCAGTGTCTGAATTTTTAGCATTGTTTTGGAAGTATTCACCGCTACTTTCAAATAGTTGAGTCCCAAATTTTATCTGAGTTCGATCAGATGGGTGATAGAAGGCTTCTAAAGAGATGTTATCGGATTGCCTAGTTTGATTTTTTTCTTCCACATCAATTAGTTCAGTTTTTAAAGGTATTTTTGACCATCGTTGTGAAGTGGCTAAGCTTAACCCCAGTTTTTCAGTGAGATTGCCATAAAGAGTATTACTTAGCCCTTGTTTGGTGAACGCGGGCTGAATGCCTTCGCTTACAGATTCTTCATAAGCAATTTTTTCTTCATTATTTATGTGGTTGATTCGAGACCAGTCATCTGAAGTGTAGTCGTAGCTAATACTTCCATGTAATTCGCCTACGGGTGTTTGGGGTTTGCAAGTTTCTGCTTTTAAAACACCACCAAGAAATTCACCGTATTCGGCGCTAATATTGCTATCAAATAAAGTAATATTACATAACAGGTCTGTATTTACAGCAACAGCGATACTTGAACCCATCATGTCAGTATTATGATTAGAAGTGGCTGTGCTTGTAGGATTGATATTATTATTGATGCTCATGCCGTTAATTAGAATTTTATTTTCATAAGGTAATCCGCCATTAATGCTAATTTCAGCAGGGGGCAGCTCACCTTGTTGTTTGCCACTTCTAAATCCAGTATCAAATTGCACATTTGGATTTACTTTTAAAAAGTCAGTGATATTTTTTGAGCTATTTGGTGTTTTTTCTAAATCTTCTTTGTTATAAACCGTTTTACCTACATCACCTTTATCTTCTGCTTGAACCACAATAGGCATCATTGCTACAGTTTGCTGAGTTTTGATTTCATTGCTTTGTGGTACTGCGTCACTGGCATATGAAATTGAACTTAAAATAGCGAGTACTGCAAAACTAAGTGGGGAGTAAGTGAATTTCATGGCAAAGATAAAGTAAATGAAAACGAGAGTGATTATTATTAAAAGTGATAAATTAAGCAATAGAAATGAGAATTATTTTCAATAAAATTTTAAATAGAATCAGTAGGTAATAGTGCAGATGAATTTAAAATAAAGTCGCGTCTAAAATATAGAGCAATATTTGAAATTGAATGAAGAAGAAATAATAGATGGCGTCCCTACGGGGATTCGAACCCCGGTTACCGCCGTGAAAGGGCGATGTCCTAGGCCTCTAGACGATAGGGACGTTTAGAAGATGGCGGTATCTTATTGATCCGCCGCCAGAGTGTCAAGTAGGTAAGGTGCGAGTTTGTTCAAAATATGACAAAACAGTTCCGCAGTCTTTTGAGTGTCGTATAAAGCAGAGTGTGCTTCTTTGCCATCGAACTCAATTCCAGCTTGAATACAAGATTTTGCCAGTACTGTTTGACCAAACATCACAGCACTTAACGTCACTGTATCGAACACAGAAAAACTGTGAAATGGATTTTGATTTTTAGTGCCAGTACGTGTAATAGCGGCTTGTACAAAACCTAAATCAAAATGTGCATTGTGTCCGACCAATACTGCATGAGTACAGTTTTGCTGACGACGAACCTCATTCACGGCTTTGAAAATGCGTTTTAACGCAGTCTTTTCATCTTCAGCCATGGCTATGCGTATTGGATTAGACGGATCAATACCAATAAAATCTAAAGAACGACGGTCTAAGTTTGCCCCTTGAAAAGGGTTAATATGTGCATGGTAAGCTTCACCTGGCACAAATTGACCTTCGTCATTATAAATGATCGGGATGGCTGCAATTTCCAATAAGGCGTCGGTCTGTGAGTTAAAACCTGCTGTTTCGACATCCACAACAACAGGTAAAAATCCACGGAAACGCTGACCTATTGTTGGTTGGGTTTCATTTGTCACACTTTTCTCCATTGAATGGTTTTACCCGCATACAGAGGGATAATTTTTTCACCATCCAAGTAGTCTAAACTTGTCGGAATAATTTGATCTTCTTTGACCAGCGTAATGGTGTTGGTATTACGCGGAAGACCATAGAAGTCAGCACCAAAATGGCTAGCAAAACCTTCTAGGCGGTCAATTTTACCCACTTGGTCAAAAGCTTGTGCATATAATTCAATTGCTGTAGGTGCACTATAACAACCTGCACAACCACATGCATTTTCTTTGGCATTTTTTGAATGAGGCGCACTGTCTGTGCCTAAGAAAAACTTAGGATTCGAGCTGGTTGCAACTTCAAGTAAAGTTTGCTGATGTGTTTGACGTTTTAAAATAGGCAAACAGTAGAAATGTGGTTTTATACCACCGACCAACATATCATTGCGATTAAACAATAAATGCTGTGGTGTAATTGTCGCAGCGACATTGTGACCTTGATCAAGTACAAAATGCGCAGCTTCACTGGTGGTGATATGTTCTAGAACCAATTTCAGCTTCGGAAATTGTTTAAGTAATGGCGCTAAGATTTCATCGACAAAGCGTTTTTCACGATCAAAAATATCAACATGGCTGTGCGTGACTTCACCATGGAGCAATAAAGGAACTTGATGTTCTTCAAGTTGCTCAATTACGGCATAGACTTTACGAATATCACTAACACCGTTGTCTGAGTTTGTGGTTACGCCAGCAGGGTATAGCTTGATGGCATTTACATGTTCAGATTCTTTGATTTTTTTCACTTCACTTGGCGCAGTGTGGTCAGTAAAGTAAAGCACCATACGTGGATCAAAGGCGATGCCTTCAGGCACATGGGCCATAATGCGTTCACGATATGCAATTGCTTCCTCAACGGTTTTTACAGGAGGAACAGTATTTGGCATACAGATTGCGCGAGCAAACTGCTGAGCTAAATCAGGAACCGTGCGCTGTAATGAGAGACCATCGCGTAGGTGAGCATGCCAATCATCTGGCTGGAGAAGAGTAATCGTATTCAAGGTCATTTCAATCAAAGAAATAAAACAAATGATAATCTATAAAGTGTGAAAATGGTAACGGGAATTAAAGACAAATGGTGAGAGATATATAATTATAAACAATAAAATTATGTTATTTTAAGTAATTAAAAGAATTACATAATGCCTAGCAATGGAATATAAATATAATCTGGCGAAATTACAGTACGATAAAGAAAAACTAGAAGAATTGATTGCGCGGCAAAGTCGTCGTGTAGGTCGGGTGTTTCCTAAAAAAATGGAACAAGAGTTTTGGTCAAAAAACTTAGAGCGTGCCAGAAAACATGTGGAAAAATATGTTTGGGGGGGCGTTTTAACCTATTTTATTTTCATCGTTGTCATGGTGCCCAGTGATTATTGGATTATCAATAAGCAATATTTTACGCATGATTTTTTGCAATGTATGCTTGGGCTACTAAATGGTGCTTTATGTTTGTTGGTGTTATTCTTTTTTGCTTATTCTGCTAAAGCGCGTCCATATTTTTCTCATGCTTCTATGGTTATTATGTTTTGGGCAATTGTTTCAATTTCATGGTTAACCATTACGGTTGAAACTGTTGAGCTGAGGCATCAAGCGATGGCGATCGTTTGTATTGTTTATATATTGGCTTATATTCTTACGGGAGTGAAACCATTTTATATGCTTGTGACGGGCCTATCCGCAGCAACAGTCACAGTTTTGCTCTTTGTGGGGCTGAATGTTGATTTTGATGCGATGGTTTTGGGGCGTATTCTATTTGGGAGCTGTATGCTCGGCTATGTGATTAGCCATATGATTTTTGCACGTGAACGAATGATTTATTTATATTCAATGCGTGCCAAAGTAAGTGAAAAAATTCACCGTATTTATAATTCAGAATTACTGCATTTAAGTCAGCATGATGAGCTGACTAAAATTTCAAATCGTCGAACGTTTGATGAGATGATGGATGTATTTTACGAACAATCCCGTCGTGATCAAACGCCTTTGTCTGTTTTGTTTATTGATGTGGATTTTTTTAAAAAATATAATGATTTTTATGGTCATCAGAAAGGTGATGATGTTATTTCTTCCATTGCAAAATCAGTTAAAAATGCCATACGACATATGGACTTTGTGGCGCGATATGGTGGTGAGGAATTTGTGGTGTTATTACCTGAGACAGACGCACATGGTGCTTATGCCGTGGCATCAAATATATATAAAGCAATTGATCGTTTGGAAATTCCGCATATCAAATCTTTAGTCTCAAATCATATTACGATTAGTTTAGGTATTACGGTGTATCGGGGTGAGATAGAGTTAGGTAAAGAAGAATTACTCACTATCGCAGATCAGGCTTTATATCGAGCGAAGGAACTTGGACGAAATCAAATTTATTATCAATCTATTCGTACCACACAAGTCGCCTAAAATTTTAAATCAGATATAAAAAAACCGCCTATTTAGGCGGTTTTTTGACTTTAAACGAACTTATTTGTTTTTGTCTTTTAATTGCGGAACAGCTGAACCCGTACCTACTGCAAGTAAGCCAGTGTTGGTATAAATGCTTAACTTAGCACGTGTGTCTGTGATATCTAAATTACGCATTGTTAATTGACCAATACGATCCATAGGAGAGAACATTGAATCACCTTTCTCCATGGTTAAACGCTCAGCTTCATAGGTGAGGTTTTCAGATTCAGTGTTCATAATGGTGTAGTCATTACCACGACGCAGTTCTAAAGTTACAGTACCAGTGATGGCTTTCGCAACCCAACGCTGTGCGGTTTCACGAAGCATAAGCGCTTGAGAATCGAACCAACGACCTTGGTACAATAAACGACCTAAACGTAAACCGTTAATACGGTATTGTTCAATGGTGTCTTCATTATGAATACCTGTTACCAGACGTTCATAAGCGATATGCAGGAGTGCCATTCCCGGAGCTTCATAAATCCCACGAGATTTTGCTTCAATGATACGGTTTTCGATTTGATCCGACATGCCTAGACCATGACGACCACCGATACGGTTTGCTTCAAGAATGAATTCAACTGGATCTTCAATACGTTGACCATTTAAAGCAACTGGCATACCTTCTTCGAAAGTAATCGAAACTTCTTCAGCTTCAACTTTTACGTCATCTTTCCAGAATGCAACGCCCATGATTGGATCAACGATTTTAATACCTGCATTGAGGTATTCAAGATCTTTAGCTTCATGTGTTGCACCCAACATATTTGAATCTGTTGAGTAGGCTTTTTCTTTTGACATTTTGTAGTCAAAACCGTTGTCGATGAGGAACTGTGACATTTCTGCACGGCCACCAAGTTCATCAATAAAGGTTTGGTCTAACCAAGGTTTGTAAATTTTAAGTGCTGGGTTGGTTAATAAACCATAGCGATAGAAACGTTCAATGTCGTTTCCTTTATAAGTAGAACCATCACCCCAAATATTTACGTCATCTTCTTTCATTGCGGTAACAAGCATAGTACCTGTAACTGCACGACCAAGTGGCGTTGTATTGAAATAAGGAACGCCGCCAGTACTGATATGGAATGCACCACATTGAATTGCAGCAATACCTTCAAGAGCAAGTTGTAAACGGCAGTCGATTAAACGTGCTTTTACAGCGCCATAAGCTTCAGCTTTCTTTGGAATGGCATTATAGTCGTCTTCATCAGGCTGACCTAAGTTTGCTGTATAAGCATAAGGTTCTGCGCCTTTTTGTTTCATCCACAATAAAGCAGCTGAAGTATCTAGACCACCAGAGAAGGCAATCCCAACTTTTTTGCCTACGGGTACATGCTGCAAGATGGTTGCATTATCAGTCATTGCTCGTCCTAACTATTTCAAATAGGCACCACATAGTTATTGGTGGCCAGGAGAATTTATAAACGCGATATTGTAACACTTTTGATTCAGCTTGTTTTCGTAAAAAAGGACAATCCATAAAAATATTCATCAAAGTAGAACATTATTCTAAAATTACAAATAAACGATGATTGGCTGTTGAAAATCAAATATACGACTAAAGTTGTATAAAAAAATGATAAAGCTGTTTTTTTAGCCATAAATCATAAAAATAAAAATGAATTCATGTTGTTAGCTTTATTTAGTCTGAATTTTAAGCCGAAATTATCGATTAATTCTCCTTTATATTGGTCATACCAATAATAAATAAAGCTAGACCGATATTGATCTTTAAAGTATCGGAAACTAATATAAAGTTGTATTTTGTGGTTTATTTTTTAATTTTAGTGTAATTGGTATTACCAATTTTGTTTTTAGATCAATAATAGTCAGATGACTTTCAATATCCTCGCAAGCATTTCAAGGAGATGACAATGCTTCAAAATTGGCAACAGATTTACGATCCTATGGGGAATATCTGGATTTCCAGTAGTATTGCCCTTATACCTATTATCTTTTTCTTTCTTGCACTTGCCGTATTTCGTATGAAGGGTAGTGTCGCAGGAACAATCACTGTTGTTTTAGCACTGCTTGTCTCTCTTTTTGCTTATGAAATGCCTGTTGCTATGGCCTTTGCTTCAATGGCTTATGGCTTTTTATATGGTTTATGGCCTATTGCTTGGATTATTCTTGGCGCATTGTTCCTCTATAAAATTTCAGTAAAAACGGGTCAATTTGATATTATTCGTGCATCCATTTTATCCATTACTGAAGACCAGCGTTTACAAATGCTGTTGGTGGGTTTTGCCTTTGGTACTTTCTTAGAAGGTGCGGCAGGCTTTGGTGCGCCAGTCGCCATTACCGCAGCTTTATTGGTTGGACTTGGTTTTAAACCGCTTTATGCAGCAGGGCTTTGCCTTATTGTGAATACAGCACCTGTTGCCTTTGGCGCAATGGGTATTCCTATTATTGTGGCAGGTCAGGTTTCTGGTGTAGACACCATGGAAATCAGTCAGATGGTGGGTCGTCAATTACCATTTATGGTGCCGATTGTATTGATCTGGATCATGGCAATTATGGATGGTTGGCGTGGGGTGAAAGAAACATGGCCAGCAATTTTTGTGGCAAGTCTTTCATTCTCTTTAGCACAATATTTAACATCAAATTTTGTAGGTCCAGAACTACCTGATGTTACTGCAGCAATTGCTTCATTAGTCAGCTTAACTTTATTATTAAAATACTGGCAACCAAAGCACATTTTCCGCTTCCAAGATGAAGATGCTAAAGTGGATGAAAGTATTGTTGCTGAAACGCGTAAGCAGTACAGTTTGGGTCAAATTGCTAAAGCATGGTCTCCATTTGCAGTGTTAACTGTTATGGTGACGATTTGGAGTATCAAGCCATTTAAGGATTTGTTTGCGAAAGGTGGTGCACTTAGCGATTTAGTATTCTCAATTAAAATACCTTATTTGCATCAAATGATTCAGAAAATGCCACCTGTCGTTCCTGAAGTTAAGGACTACGATGCCATTTATAAATTTGATTGGTTATCTGCAACAGGTACAGCAATTATGATTGCTGCTATCATCACCATCATTTACTTGAAAATGAAACCACGTGATGCATTAAAGACATTTGCTGAAACTTTTAATGATCTTAAAACACCCATTTATTCGATAGGTATGGTGTTGTCTTTTGCATTTATTGCGAACTATTCAGGGATGTCTGCAACACTTGCTTTGGCACTGGCGCATACGGGTCAAGCATTTACTTTCTTCTCACCATTCTTAGGTTGGATTGGTGTATTCCTGACAGGTTCAGATACATCAGCCAATGCATTGTTTTCTGCATTACAGGCGACGACTGCGCAACAAATTGGTGTGCCAGAAGTCTTACTGGTTGCTGCAAATACCAGTGGTGGTGTGACGGGGAAAATGATTTCTCCTCAGTCGATTGCAATTGCATGTGCGGCGGTAGGTTTAGTTGGTAAAGAGTCTGATCTGTTTCGCTTTACCGTTAAACACAGTATAACTTTTACAGTGATGATTGGTATTATTGTGACCTTACAAGCCTATGTGTTCCCATGGATGATTCCATAACACGCAATTGAGTACAGCCAGAATGAAAGTCTCCGATAAAGTGGTACAAAACCTTCGTATGTTGATTGAACAAAGCAACATGCAAGTTGGAGATCGATTACTGGCTGAACGGAAATTATGTGAACAACTTGGCGTGTCCCGTTCTTCTTTACGTGAAGCGATTCAGCAATTGACCAGTACGGGTATGTTGGTCAGTAAAGTCGGAGCGGGCACCTTTTTGCAGCAGTTGCCGACCAATTGGTCGCAACATCAAATTGTGCAGCCTTTAATTAATTTGATTGATCAAGATCCTGCCTATCGTTTTGATGTGCAGGAAGCACGAACTATTTTAGAAGGGGGCACTGCTTGGTATGCCGCAGAGCGTGCCACGCCAGAAGACCTACAGAATATTCGTCAATACTATGATCAAATTACCCATTTTCAGTCAATGGGGGATGATGATCAGGCAGCAAAAGCAGATGCCAAATTTCATCTGGCGATTGCCGAAGCATCACATAATTTGGTACTTATCCAGATGATGCGTGGCTTATTTGATTTGTTGCAATTTAATGTGGTTTTAGGTCGTCGAAAAGTCTATTCAGAATCACACCGTTTTGATCAATTGCATGACCAACATTTTCGGGTAATGGCTGCAATTGAATGTAGAGATCCAGAAGCTGCTAAACAAGCAGTGTGTGGACATATTGAGTTTGTAGTTCAACAAGTACGCTCGATTGATGAGGAAGAAGCTCGTCGTCAGCGTGCAAGTCGATTAAACAGGATATAACTATGATTATTTCTTCTACTAATGATTACCGTGAAGCCGCAAAACGTCGCTTACCGCCGTTTTTATTTCATTACATCGATGGTGGTGCATATGCGGAACATACGCTAAAGCGCAATGTAGAAGATTTATCCAAAATTGCCTTAAGACAGCGTGTTTTGAACGATATGTCTTCCTTAAGTCTTGAAACCAAGCTATTTAATGAAACATTATCCATGCCTGTGGCTTTGTCACCTGTAGGATTAACGGGGATGTATGCTCGCCGTGGCGAGGTACAGGCAGCAGTCGCGGCAGATAAAAAAGGCATACCTTTTACGTTGTCTACGGTTTCAGTGTGTCCGATTGAAGAGGTTGCACCTGCGATTCAACGTCCAATGTGGTTTCAGTTATATGTGTTACGCGACCGTGGTTTTATGAAAAATGCTTTAGAACGTGCTAAAGCAGCAGGCTGTTCAACCTTGGTTTTTACTGTGGATATGCCAGTGCCCGGTGCGCGTTATCGTGATGCACATTCGGGTATGAGTGGTCCAAATGCAGCAATGCGTCGTTATTTACAATCGGTACTTCATCCGCAATGGGCTTGGGATGTTGGTTTGCATGGTCGTCCACATGACTTAGGCAATATTTCAAAATACTTAGGTAAACCGACAGGGCTTGAAGATTACATTGGTTGGTTAGGCAATAACTTTGACCCATCTATTTCATGGAAAGACTTGGAATGGATTCGTGAATTCTGGGATGGCCCAATGGTCATCAAAGGTATTTTAGATCCTGAAGATGCTAAAGATGCTGTGCGTTTTGGTGCAGATGGAATTGTGGTTTCAAACCATGGTGGTCGCCAGTTAGATGGTGTTTTATCCAGTGCTCGTGCGCTTCCTCCAATTGCAGATGCGGTGAAGGGTGAGATTAAAATTCTAGCCGATTCAGGTATTCGTAATGGTTTGGATGTGGTACGCATGCTGGCGATGGGTGCGGATACCTGTATGCTGGGGCGTGCTTTTGTCTATGCATTAGGAGCAGCTGGTGGCGCTGGCGTGTCTAATTTATTAGATTTAATTGATAAAGAGATGCGTGTTGCGATGACATTGACTGGTGCAAAAACCATCGCAGATATTACTTCTGATTGTTTGGTGAAATTGGATCGAGAGTTGGCTGGGTGAGGAGTTTTAACGAGCGTAGTAGTTCAGTCATAAGTTGATGAGTTGAAAATATTTAAATTTTTTAATTCATCTCCCAATTCATTTTACTTTAATCCCTCCCAACCTCCCTTTTAGAAAGGGAGGAGCTACATCTTTCAAGATTAAAGTAATGAAAACGCCCCCCTTTTTAAAGGGGGGATTGTTCCAATACAGGATTAAAATTCAGGTTTTTAGTTTTAATTCAAAAGCTTAAATAAAAAATTAGATCAATAAATATTATTCCTGATTAACATTTGGAATAGGAAAATTTCATATGCAAACTCAATCAGATTCACAGCAAACCATTCATAAACTCATCAACATCGTGGGTAAAGCACACGTTTTGACCGATGATCATGACACACGCTTATACCGTCAGGGGCGTCGTTACGGTTCAGGACAGGTTTTGGCTGTCGTTGCTCCGAGTTCTTTAATTGAGCAATGGCATGTTCTACAAACTGCAGTAGATGCAGATTGTGTTGTAATTATGCAAGCCGCCAATACAGGATTGACGGGTGGTTCTACGCCCTTTGGTGATGATTATGATCGTCCAGTCGTTTTAATCAGTACCCGCCGTTTAGCAGGGATTCAAGTGATTAATGACGGTAAGCAGGTGATTTGTTTACCAGGTGCAACACTGGATCGACTGGAAAAAGAATTGGCACCATTTAATCGTGAACCCCATTCAGTGATTGGTTCATCCTGTATTGGTGCATCGGTTCTAGGTGGGGTATGTAATAACTCGGGTGGGGCATTGGTGCGTCGTGGCCCTGCTTATACTGAACTGGCGCTGTATGCGCGAGTCAATGAACAGGGTCAGTTAGAACTGGTCAATCATTTGGGGGTGAATTTAGGTTCATCTCCTGACGAAATTTTATCTAAATTGGAAAATCAGCAATATCAAATTCATGATATTCAACATGACTCAAACTGTTGTGCTTCAGATCAGCGTTATGCACATGATGTAAAACAGGTTGATGAAAATACCCCTGCACGATTTAATGCAGACCCATCGCGTTTATTTGAGGCATCGGGTTCGGCAGGGAAAGTTTGTGTTTTTGCAGTACGTCTCGATACTTTTGAGAAAATTCCAAGTCAAGTGTTCTATGTTGGTACAAATTCACAGGATGATTTAACCGAAATTCGTCGTTTTTTACTCAAAGATTTAGCACGCTTGCCAATCGCGGGTGAATATATTCATCGTGTGGCTTATGACATTGGTGCAGAATACGGTAAAGACACTTTCATGTTTATCGAAAAGTTCGGCACAGCCAAAGTTCCAGCAGCTTTTGCCATGAAAGATAAGGTTGATGGTTATCTTGAAAAATTTGGTATGAAAGGCTTGTCAGACAAGGTTTTACAACTCATCACCAAGTTTATGCCCAACCATTTACCGAAGCGCATGAATAAATTTCGTGATTTATATGAACATCATTTAGTTTTGCGTATAGAAAATCAGGATGTTGAACAGGTTGAGCAATTTTTAAAACACTATTTTGCTACTTGCTCTTCAGGTCATTATTTTCTCTGTACAGAGGAAGAAGGACGGAAAGCCTTTTTACATCGCTTTGCGGTTGCCGGTGCCGCTATTCGCTATCGTGATACGCATCGTAGTGAAGTTGAAGATATTGTGGCATTGGATATTGCTTTACGCCGTAATGATCGTGAATGGTTGGAAACTTTACCTAAAGACATAGACGATTTGATTATTCATAAACTTTACTACGGTCATTTTCTATGTCATGTCTTTCATCAAGATTATATTGTCAAAAAAGGGGTTGATCCCTTAGCGATAGAACATCAAATGTGGTATTTATTGGATGGTCGTGGTGCAGAATATCCAGCGGAACATAATGTGGGGCATTTGTATGTGGCTAAGCCTGCACTGAAAAAACATTATCAAAAACTAGACCCAACCAATCGTTTTAATGTCGGGATTGGACATACATCTAAATTAAAAAACTGGAAGTCATAATTTTTCAAAATCTTAAGTGTTTGAATAAAGAGGTGTAATTATTTTAATTATACCTCTTTTGTCTGTATTGACTGTTTAGCTAAAGAATGTTTTTAAAATGTCATAAACAAAATAAAAAAAGTCGGTAAAGTAGTATGCAACAAGTTGCAAAGCCAAATATAAAAGGAACCTTCATGACAACTCGCTATGCAAATCTTTTAAAACCACTTCATTTAGGATTTACGACCATCAAAAACCGTGTTGTGATGGGGTCAATGCACACAGGTTTAGAAGATCGTTTTTATAATTATCCTAAACTCGCGGCATATTTTGGGGAACGTGCAAAAGGTGGTGTGGGGTTGATCATTACAGGTGGTATCTCACCCAATCGTTCAGGTTGGTTATTGCCAGCAGGCGGCACCATGAATACTTTGGGTGATGTTGCGCCACATCGTTTAGTGACACATGCTGTGCATAAACATGGCGCAAAAATTTTGATGCAGATTCTGCATGCTGGGCGTTATGGTTACCAACCTTTTGTGGTTTCTTCTAGTCCAATTAAATCACCCATTTCGCCTTTTAAACCACGTCAAATGAGTGAAAAGCAAATTTTAGATACCATTGATGATTATGCACAGACTGCCAGTATTGCTAAAAAAGCAGGCTATGATGGTGTAGAAATCATGGGTTCTGAAGGTTATTTACTGAACCAATTTCTAAGTCGCCATGTTAATCAGCGTGATGATCGTTGGGGAGGAGATATTGATAATCGAATGCGTTTTGCAGTTGATATTGTCAAAGCGATTCGTGAAAAAGTCGGTGAAAAATTTATTATCTGTTTTCGTTTATCGATGCTTGATCTGGTTCATGATGGCAATACCATGCAGGAAGTAATTTTAGTTGCTCAAGCTTTGGAAAAAGCAGGGGTAACATTGCTAAATACAGGTATTGGCTGGCATGAGGCACGTGTTCCTACTATTGTCACGTCTGTACCGCGTGCAGCATTTGCTGATTACACGGCTGAAGTGAAAAAGCATGTCACGATTCCAGTAATTGCTTCAAACCGTATTAACATGCCTGAAACAGCAGAAGCTATTTTGGCTGCTGGAAAAGCCGATATGATTCAGATGGCACGTCCGTTTTTAGCGGATGCATTCTGGGTGAGTAAAACTGCAACTAATCGTGTTGATGAAATTAATACCTGTATTGCCTGTAATCAAGCGTGTTTAGATCATACCTTTAAAAATCAACGTGCCAGCTGTTTAGTCAATCCACGTGCAGCGTATGAAACTGAATTGGTTTATTTAAAAACCAAAGCACCGAAAAAAATTGCAGTTGTCGGTGGTGGTGTAGCAGGCATGTCTGCTGCAACAGTGGCTGCTAGTCGCGGTCATCAGGTGACTTTATTTGAAGCTGCGCAAGAAATTGGCGGGCAGTTTAATTTAGCCAAAGTCGTTCCAGGTAAAGAAGAGTTTCACGAAACTATTCGCTACTTTAAAGTTCAAATTGAAAAAACAGGGGTAGAGCTGCGTTTAAATACCAAAGTGAACCGTGAGCAATTAGAACGTGAAGGTTTTGATGAGGTGATTGTCGCAACAGGTGTTGTGCCGCGTGGTTTGAAAATTGAAGGAAGTCATGCACCGCAAGTGTTGTCGTATGCAGAAGTATTACGTGGTGCTGCCGTTGGTAATCGTGTTGCAGTGATTGGTGCAGGCGGTATTGGGTTTGATGTTTCTGAATTTTTATTGAAACCAGAGCATCAACCTCAGCCACAACCGTTGGCGGATTGGCAACGTGAGTGGGGGATTGATCCAAATCCGAGTTATATTTCTGAAGGTGGTCTGCAACCCGCGCAAGTCGATCATCCTGTGCGTGAAATCTATTTGTTGCAACGTAAAACTACGTCTTTAGGTGCTGGTTTAGGAAAAACATCGGGTTGGGTGCATCGCGCGCAACTTAAAAAACATGCTGTTAAAATGTTGCGTGGAGTGCAATATAAATCTATTACTGATGAAGGTTTATGGATTGAAACCAATGGCTATGACCAACTTTTACGTGTAGATACTGTGGTCGTTTGTGCAGGGCAAGAGTCAGTAAAAGACATCATGCCAAATGAAGGTGAAAATACTTTGGCAAATTACCATATTATTGGTGGTGCAAAACTGGCGGCAGAGCTTGATGCGAAGCGTGCAATTCGTGAAGGTGCTGAATTAGCAGCCAAATTATAACAATGTGGTGAAACAATATTCATTTGAATGGTTTACTTGTAATTTTTACTTGTCAGTTTTTAAAAAGATCCGTATTATGGCGCACATGGAAGCGTGGCAGAGCGGTTTAATGCACCGGTCTTGAAAACCGACGAGGGTTTACCCCCTCCGTGAGTTCGAATCTCACCGCTTCCGCCACATTGAAGTTTCTGACACTGTTATAACACTATATAGGTATTTGACTTATAAGGTTAAAGTTAGAAATAAGCGGTATAGCAAGCTATGACACAGTACGTCAATGAGCGGTTATAAAGTATTAAAAAATGCAGTAAGATTATCTCTTACTGCATTTTTTTGTTTATACGCTATGACTGTATGTGGAATCAATAAACTGACTGCTTTACAGGTTAAAAAAGCAAAAAAAAATCCTGATAAAATGTATAAGCTCCCTATGGGCGTTTGTATGTAAATCTGGATGAGTCGGATGAACTCGGCACATTTATTTTTAGAACCACAGGTTTTAATAGTATTCAGACTCTGGCAGCACGGTTGAGTTATTACCGATGCAGCATCGGTGATCTACTTTCATGTTTACCTTTATAGCTGACCTTGAGAGGAAAGAGCACAACTCAAAGCTATCGTCAGCCTGTGTATTACTCTGTATGTTAAATATACAGAAGATAGTAATATGCAAAATACTTAAAACTTATAAAAATCTCAAAAATGCACATTAATTTTACAATTGAAGATGATCAAAAAACTATTGGGGAAGGACCAATCCAAGTAGGTTGGTTCTTAATTGATGATAAAGCTTCAATTCTTTTTGAGCCGCCTTACCGTATGCGCTCACAATCGCAAACTAAACATGCAAAATCTGCAAGCCGTTGCCCAGCGGTATTACAACTTGAAAGTCGTTATTTTGTGATCAATTGTCCTTTTGATTTTCATTTAAGATTTGATCGGGATCCGTCAGGTAAACCCACACTCATCAATGTCTTAGGTGATGCTTCACCTGTCCGTGGAAATAAACTGCGTGAATTGCTGGCATTGGTGAATGAAAATGAATGGCGTATACCCAATGTTCCCATTCTTCAATTAAAGCTTCCTTATTGTTTTATAGCAGATGAAGTGGTGTATATCACTCAACTCGATGCATTTGGGCATTACCGAAAAAATCCTTTACCCGGCACAATCTTTGGTGGGCGTTTCCCGATTCACATTTGGCCTCGTCCATTGATGTGGGCATTTGAATGGCATGAGACATCAAAAGATTTGATCTTAAAACGGGGGGAACCCCTATTTTATTGTCAGTTTGATGGTTTTGATCCTTCACGGACTGTGAAATTGATTCAAGCACAGAAAACCCCTGAGTTAATGCAATATATGGAGAAGATTTCAGGTGTAGTGAATTATGTAAATCAGACATTTTCATTGTTTAGCGAAGTGGAAAAAGTAAGACCAAGCCAATTAATTCAATCAAAATAAAAATACTGAGAAGAAAGATGAACTTAAAATTACTCAAACAAAAGCTTAAGGTGATTTTTTTATTACATTTAAGCTTGGGACTGCTTGCATGCTTCCCCCTCCTGAAGAGCGGGAAAAAGAAAGGTTACAGAAGTTTAATCAAAGAAATGCACCTGAGTTTAAAATTGTAGATCGAGTTTTATATGTAGATATGCAAGGGGATATTGAAAATAAGGCTCCACGTTTAAAACTAAAAGTCCCAATGAATTATTTACAAGGTGGAATTCGGGTAGATGATGGACGAGTAGGACAAATATTGTTAACTGGGGGGGCCATTTGGTTATTCTCGGCCTAAAGACCCTAATGAAAAGCCACAGCTAGGTACTATCAGGTTTGAAATTACAGAGAGTGGTCAACCTGTTATACGGAATAAAGATGGACGTCCTTCAAACAAAGAAGATATCTATGGATTTTTAATATCACTGTATTCAGGTAAAAGGCATCCAGTTAATAAAGTTGGAAGTACAGGCTCCACTCTTGATTCTAGAAATCCTTTCAGGGTAAAGGATGTGAATGGTTTGCAAAATTATAAAATATTGAGTTGCTATGATGTAGAAAAGTTAAAAGAAGATGTACGTTTAAAGAGAATAGGTTATGAGGCAGCACAGGTAACATTGGACAGGCTAGCCAATAAGGCACCAAATGATCCAACTCCTAAAAACTGTATTTCTATTGAGCGTGATCAATTCTGGATTTCACCGCCAGAGGTTCCAGCAGATGAAGCTGTAAAGATTTACTGTGGTAGTCTACCACTTTGTGAGATTTCATTTAGATATAAGTCAAGAGGGGTGGTCATCTATACACGTAAAAATAGATTACACGTAATTCCTAAGTGGCAAGCATATCGACAGCAAGTGATTAAAATAATTCAACAATTTGAAACACAGTAAATACAATAAAAAGGAATAAAAAATGAGTATTAATCCAAATATTACGACATCAGGTCAATTAAAATTAACGCAAAGTGAGATTAATTATCTGAGACAGTTTTTAGAGGCCAATGATCGAGGCGGCTATTACCTAGCTTTACCTAAGAGTCTATACGATATAGATGACTTATATGTTCAAAAAGATTCGAAAGGAAAAGTACTCACACTTATTAAATGTGAATATTCTGAATACCCATTAGTGCGAATATGCGAACAAAAATTTGTTTTAGAGCCTGAAATGAAGGTTCGAATCTTAGCAGTATTTCAAAGTGTTCATTTACAAGACTGGCAATTTATTCAACAACAAGCAAAAACAGTCGTACTGGGTTTTATCGTAAAACCTGAAAATTTTAAAAGGGAATAAGATGACAGCTACACAAACACTTTCAAGAGAAAGACTAAAACAATTAAAAAATTTATTGGAGATAGAGGGTATTAAAGCAACATCTGCAATTTATCAGGAGTTGTCCAATTTAGGATATAGATATGCAGGTTGTGCCTATGGAGTTACCACCGCTTCCGCCAAATATGTAAAAAGACCCTTGATTTTCAAGGGTCTTTTTTTATGCCTATACTTTTGTTCCACATAGTAACCCATATAAAAATCTGGATTATAAAAGTTTTAAAATAAGCTAATGAACAAGGAATTGGATACGAGTTAAGTTTTTGTTTTGATTATGGTTAGTTTTATGCCTACGGACTATTTATGCTTCTTACTTTAAAATTTATGTCCTTGAATGTATGCATAAGCTCCAAGCTAAAATTTATGTAATATAGCTAAAAAATTCTGTAACTCTTCCTCATTAATAGCCTGATTATTTTTTAATACATACTCTTTAAGCTGTGTTCCTATTCATTGATTCTGATAGTACTTTTGATTATTGCTACCTGCTGTAGTACATCTATACAAAAAAAATTGGTGGCTCTTTAATGAATGTTTTTTTTACGGTATCAAATGAACCTTGGCTATTCATAAAGAAATTGTACATATAAGCGTAGAAATTCACTATCTTAACCAAGCATAGCTGTATTAATATCAAAAACCTTAAATGGTAGTACTTAATGTTAGTTGCTTAAGTGTGATGAGTTAGTAAAAAATGAATGTTTTTTACTAATAAATAATCTGGTGAAAACATGATGGATACCGTTTTTTTATCCTAATTTTTGGTTGATTTATGGAAAACATCGAAGTTTTTAAGGCCCTATTTTTAGGGTTTATTGAAGGGTTAACTGAATTTTTACCTATTTCAAGTACAGGTCATTTAATTTTATTTGGGCATATTATTGATTTTCAATCTGATGATGGGCGCGTTTTCGAAGTTGTCATTCAACTTGGGGCGATATTGGCTGTATGTTGGTTATACAGAAAAAAGATATTAGATTTAATAAAAGGTTTTTTTAGTGGGGATAGTGAAGCAAGGCATTTTGCAACAAGTGTCATTATTGCTTTTATACCTGCAGTCGTTATTGGTGTTTTAGCAGTAGACTTTATTAAGCAAGTTCTCTTTAATCCATTAGTTGTCTCTATTGCATTGATTGTAGGTGGTTTAATTATATTTTGGGTGGAATCTAAGCAGTTTGAACATAAAACCACAGAAGCTACAGAAATCACATTTAAACAAGCTTTAATCGTTGGATTTGCACAGTGTGTGGCAATGATTCCAGGTACATCACGTTCAGGTGCAACAATTGTTGGTGGAATGTTTGCAGGATTATCTCGAAAAGCAGCTACAGAATTTTCATTTTTTTTAGCTATGCCAACGATGTTGGGCGCTGCAACATTTGATTTAATTCGAAATGCTGATGTTTTGACTCAAGATAATTTGTTAAATATTTCATTAGGATTTGTTGCCGCCTTCATTTCAGCCTTATTTGTGGTAAAAGCTTTGGTTCTTTTTGTTGAAAAGCATACGCTAAGAGTATTTGCATGGTATCGCATTATATTAGGCATTATCATTATGGTAGTTTTATTTTAATTAAATTATGTGGTTAACATGGCTCTATCATGAGGATTGCTAATTTTATAAGGTTTATTTGAATTCGAGCTGACGATCTTTTTAAGTTAACTTTATTTTAATTTTGGGGCTGTAATCGGTTATCACATTGCTAATCTACTACAGCCCCAAATTTTTTATTGCGGTGCTTTACAAGATCAAAAAAAAGCAATAATTCACTCCATATTTTAATTCGGTGCGTTGTTTTTCATATTATTTTTTGGTTTTGTGGATAAATTCATTGTTTTAGCAGTTTTAGTTTTTCTTCTCTTTTTACTGTTCGGATTGCCGTACTAAATAAATTTACCGAATGAGGCAGATTCTTGACCTAAGTTGTGTTTTGAGTTTATTGGGTTGTAGTTAATTTTATTTTTTCGATATTAGTGCAACAAAAACTATAAAAGTAATAATAAGTAAAATTTGGTCGCCAAAAGGACGTGATTACGCACTATGCTTTATACAATAAGTAATGCTAAACAGGCGTTAAAAACGAAAACTTTTTTCTTCTATAAATACTGGATTGAATTAAATAATTTATTGAATGATAAGCTAAGATTGTATTTGCTTTTCGGTGTTTTTGCATGCAGATATTGAAATAGAGTCTTGGTTAAATGTTCATCAATAGACAGTGTGTATAAATTAAAAAAGCTATATCTGGAACTCATGCCAGTCAGTTCGGAAGTTAACTGGCATAGCTTCTCATTTGTGGGGCTTTATTGGTTTAACTGGTATTTGATACATGGTCGATCATTTAAATATTATTTTGATTAACCCGTCTGGAAAGTTCCTCTGCAGTCTCAAATCTCTCAGAATAACGGTCAGTTAAATAATCTGATTGCCCTCTGGTTAAAAGGGTGAATTTATACAGCTCTTCCATAACATCCACAATTCTTGTGTAGTAAGAAGAGGCTTTCATCCGACCATCTTCTTCAAATTCTAAAAAAGCTTTTGGGATAGACGATTGATTTGGAATTGTGATCATACGCATCCAGCGCCCCAGAATACGCAACTGATTAACTGCATTAAATGATTGCGAGCCACCACAAACTTGCATGACTGCTAGCGTTTTACCTTGCGTGGCACGAATCGCACCTGCGGCAAGCGGAATCCAGTCAATTTGAGCTTTTAAAATAGAACTCATTGAGCCATGTCGCTCAGGTGAACACCACACCATGCCCTCTGACCATGCTAGAAGTTCATGCAGTTCTGCAACTTTGGGATGAGCTGTATCCGCATCTTCAGGTAATGGAAGCCCTTTAGGATGGAAGATTTTTACTTCAGCACCGAGATGCTCCAATATTCGACCTGCTTCTTGAACAGCGAGTCGACTATAAGAGACTTCACGATTTGAACCGTAAAGCAGCAAAATACGTGGCGCATGATCAAGCGCTTTGGCTTGAACTTTGTCTAGAGTTGGTTGTTCAAGAAGATTTAAATCTACATTTGGAAGAGTCATCGCGTTATATCTCTTTAAATACTTTTTTTCTCAGCCAGAGTGAAACACTCACTAGGCCAATTAACACGGGCACTTCAACCAATGGTCCAACCACTGTTGTAAAAGCAACAGGCGATGCTAGTCCAAAAGTTGCAATGGCAACGGCTAAAGCCAATTCAAAATTGTTACCTGCCGCAGTAAAGGAGATAGCAGCAGTTTTTGGATAATCATTGCCCATCCACTTACTCATAAAGAAGCTAATGAAGAACATCACCACAAAGTAAATGGTTAAAGGAATTGCGATTCTGAGCACATCTAATGGCAAGCTAACAACTTCACCACCTTTCAGACTAAACATGGCAACAATGGTAAATAACAGAGCAAGAAGACTTAACGGACTAATTTTAGGAATAAATTTGCTTTGATACCAAAGCAATCCCTTTTGTTTCACAAGAATCAATCGGGTCAAAAAACCAAGTAAAAATGGGATACCTAAATAAACCAAAACTGCATGGGTAATTGTCCAGAAGCTAACATGAATAACTTGTGCTTCTACACCAAAATAGGGTGGTAAGACGGTCAAAAACAGCCAAGCATAGGTACTAAAGAACAGAATTTGGAAAATACTGTTAAATGCGACTAATCCTGCAACATACTGATTATCACCACAGGCCAAACCATTCCACACCAATACCATCGCAATACAACGAGCCAAGCCAATCAGGATCACACCTGTCATATATTCAGGATAGGATTGTAGAAAAATGAGTGCCAAAGCAAACATTAAACAAGGTGCAATTAGCCAGTTCTGAACCAAGGATAAAGTGAGCGTTCGCTTATCTTTAAATACTTGTGGCAACGTTGCATAGTCCACTTTGGCCAGTGGTGGATACATCATCAAAATCAAACCGATGGCAATCGGGATATTGACTGAATCAATGCTCATCTTGTCCAAGGCAACCGATGCTTGGGGGAAAAAAACCCCAATCCCTACACCGAATGCCATCGCAATGAAAATCCATAGGGTTAGGTTTTTATCTAAAAATGACATTTTAGAAGTAGACATAATCTTACTCAATATTTGAAATTTTATTGATTTCTGCAATAAGCTCAGAACGAGAAAGTTTGTTTACATCCAATGCAAATAAAGCATCCAAACGTTTATTAATATGATCAACCGTCACTAAAAAAGCGTTGAGCTTTTCTTCTTCAGGCAGCTCTAGGTGAGATGGATCAGATAATCCCCAATGCGCCTTAATCGCTCCGCCTAAGTAAAGCGGGCAAGCTTCTTGAGCTGCCGAATCACAAACGGTAATTACAACGTCAGGTTGATACTGTTCACAGTCATCAATGGTCTTGCTTGATAAACCATCAGTAGATAAGCCTAAATTTTGCAAAGTCTTAAGGGTGAGTGGATGAACCTGACCTGACGGTTGACTACCGGCACTGTAAGCTTTCCAACCTTCGGGCGCACGGCTATTGAATAACACTTCTGAAAGAATGCTACGACAACTGTTTCCAGTACATAAAAATAAGAATTTCATCGGTATTACTCGCAATGAATTGCAATGGACGAATTAACATGAGGATTATTCATCATGTCGTCATTTTGTTTTGAGATGATGTTTAAAACCTCATTTGCCCATTCAGGAAGATTTGGGTTTAAACGGTAATACACCCATTGCCCCTGTCTTTGATCAAGCAAAATGGAAAGATTTCGAAGCAAAGCCAAATGGCGAGAAATCTTCGGTTGGCTGAGTTGCAACTGTTCTGTCAGTTCACACACACAAATATTTTGTTTGGCCATGACTAACTTCAAAATGTCCAAACGCGTCGCGTCAGAAAGACACTTAAAGAAATCGGTTTGATTCATTTTCTGATTCCTTAATATATTTACTATTGCGAATATACGTATATCCATATATAAATACAATACTGTTTTGCACTGAGAAAAGTCATGTCACCAAAGATTAAGATTTATCATAACCCTGCTTGCGGAACGTCAAGAAATACACTTGAACTGATACGAAATACAGGATAAGAACCTGAAGTTATTGAGTATTTGAAAACGCCACCCAGTAAAGCAGAATTAATGATTTTAATTGAAAAATCAGGGCTTTCTGTGCGTGAAGCCATTCGTAAAAATGTTGAACCTTACGAAAAACTGGAATTAGATCAACAGCATTGGACTGATGATCAGTTGATCGGTTTTATGCTTGAATATCCAATTTTAATTAATCGTCCTTTTGTTGTTACTGAATTAGGCGTTAAGTTGTGTCGACCGTCAGAAGCGGTATTAGATATACTTTGTGCACCTCAACTGCAAGCATTGAGTAAGGAAGATGGTGAAGTGATTATTGATGAAAATCGAAATAGAATTAAATAATCAGATTGCGATGACATTTAAATTTTATACAACGTTTGTTATATGAAGCTAAAAGCGTGGATTCAGTAGCTACATTTTGTATTGGATGAATATTTTTCTAAAAATCTAGAATGTTTTAGTGATTAAATTTATTAGATAACTTGGTTTATTAGATAACTTGGTTTATTAGATAATGGGGTTTACTAGATAACTGGCATAAATCAAAAAATATTCAATATTGGATTCTTTAAAATTAGCACTGCCTCATTTTATTAATTCGATTTTTATACCTTTGTTATGTTCATCGAAAAACAACTTATGAAAGAAGTTGATCGCTTTTGGCTTGTTTTTTTCTAAATGATTCACTTTATAGAAAGCTGGATTGAATACTATAGATACAGCTTTACTGGGGAGATTAACTCGTATCCTATAAATCTGAGTGCTTTCGACAAAAATGGTCGCTATAATGGGGGCTTAAAGTTTAAGATTATTCTATGAAGAGAAAGACATTTCTGATACAGATGTTCCTGCTATTGTTTACATTCCAAAGTATTTGGAATGTAGCGGAAGCGGCGTGTCTGCATGAAATGCCAAATGTGACTTCATTTCTAAATGATCCATCTCTTGTTCAACCAAATATACAGCGTAATGACAATAAGAACAGTTTGGTAGATGATCAAAAAATTTATGATTACTGTCAGAAAATATGTTTTAACGACAGGTGTAGTCACTTATCGAATCATATTGCACTTGAGCTAGATACACCGCCTTATTATAACGATAAACCCAATTTTCAAGTCGATATTCTACAGTCGCATCCTTGGGTAAATTTTTATCAATCTCCCTATCTTCATCTTTTATCACCTCCTCCCGAATTGTCCCCGCTAACGGTGGGGTAGCCTAAAACAACCCACCATCATTCTATTCATGTTTGTGGGACATCTTCATGTCAAAAAAAGTTTTAACTTATTATATGGGTTTGAATGGAAAAGCGACTGCTCAGCTAAAAAAAGGTCAGTTTGTTGCATTCATACTCGGAATATCCATTTCAGCGAGCATTTTTGCTGATCAATCCATTGCATCCAAAAATCAGCAAGATTCAGATTTCAATCAAATATTAATGCGTGTTGAAGGTCATCAAAATCAAATTCGTACCTTGCAAACCCAACAGGACATTGCGACAGCTAAACTGAAACAAAGCCAGCTTTGGGCGAACCCAAGCCTATCTGTGCAAAAAACAGGGTTTAAGTCTGATCAGGACCAAGAGTTAGATATCGAGATTAGCCAACCTTTAGATGTTTTTGGTCAACGTCGTAGCCGAAAAAATTTAGCAAAAGTTGAACTCTCTCAAGTTGATTTAAATCAAAAATTATATCAAGCAGAAACCTTATTGGCTGTGAAATATTTATGGTCTCAAGTTCTTGTATTGCAAGAAGAGCTAAAAATTAGCAAAACTCAATTAGCAGACAGTCAAGCAAATGTGGATGCCAGCCGATTGCGTTATCGTGCAGGGAGTGTTTCCAGATTGGATTTGGATCGTACTTTAGTGACTCACATTGAAAGTCAGCGACGGACACAAGAAGTAGAGTTGTCCTTAACCACGGTGAAAAGACAATTGGCAAATTTGTGGGGGGCAGCTGAACTTGATCATGATTTGAGAGCAAGCCGTGCTCAACTATGGCCATCCGATACCACCGCCTTTGTGCAAAAATCGCTCAATGAAAATTTATTGCTACAAAATATTCAACTGCAAAAAGCCAAACAGCAAGCCAATTTAAAATACTTAAAGGCACAATCTAGACCCAATCCGAATGTGCTTTTGGGGATCACCAATAGTAAACAAGCCGATTTAAACAATACTGAAAGTCAAATAAGGTTAGGGGTTGAAATACCTTTGAATATATTTGATCGTCAGCAATATGGCATGCAAATCGCCCAAGCAAAACAAGATTTATTAGATCAGCAACAGCAGTATTACCAACAGCAGAATAAGACTCAACTGGACACTTTATTGCTTGAGCTGAAGGGTCTGAAATGGCAATACGACTTGATCAATGATCAACAAATTCCGCTATCGGAGTCCGTACATCAAAAAACCTTACTGGGTTTTAAGGTGGGTAAATATTCTATCACTGATGTACATCAAGCCAGCATTCAGCTTCAGGAACAACGCTTGAACAAAATACAAATGTTAAAACAAGCATGGCAAAAATCGTTGCAAGCTGAAAGTTTAGCCTTGGGGGTGGATTCAGATACGATTATGTCACCCGATGCACTGATGAAAATTAATCAAAATTTATGGCAATCCACAAATGACCTGAACTCAGTGGTAGGAGAATAAAAATGTCTGTATATCAAGCAAAAAAACAATGGGTTTGGATCATTGCCATTATCATCGTGAGTACCGTTCTGAGTGCCGTTTTATTATTCAGTGGTAAAGAAAAACCAAGTAAAGAGGCTGATGCACATGCAGATGAAGAACATGGACATAGCGAGACTGAGGAAGCTCATGCTGAAGATGAATCGTTAAACTTCACATCAAAACAATTGGTTGAGTTTGGCGTGAAATTAGCACAAGTTGAATTGGGTGAAGTTGAACGAAAACAGCAATATCCAGCTAGACTTGTGGTGAATACTGACCAACAAGCGCATGTGGAGGCGAGTTTTGCAGGGCGAGTTGAGAGTGTTGCTGTAATCTTGGGACAGGACGTGAAAAAAGGACAGGCTTTAGCCACGCTTTTTATTCCTGACCTTGTGGATCAACAAGCCAACTTAAGTATTGCTCAGGAAGCTTTAACTTTAGCTTCGCAAGACTATCAAAGAGAAAAACAGCTTTTTAATCAGGGTATCTCTGCTCGACAGGATTATCAACGCGCATATAACGCTTATCGACAAGCGGAGATTCAAGTTCAAGCTGCTCGAAGTCGTTTATCAGCACTAGGTGCAAGCAGTGGCAGTCAAGGGCGCTATGTGATTAAAGCACCTTTTAATGGGGTGATTACGAAAAAAGACATCGTTGTTGGTGAAAATATTTCTGCGGATAAGCAATTATTTGTTATTGATCAGCTGGATCAATTATGGGTTGAATTTATTTTACCGAGTGCTGCAAATATTCATGTTCAACCGAATCAGGAAATTGAATTTAAATCTTTGCAAACCAATCATTTATTTAAAGCGCGAGTACAGGCTTTAACAACGGAAGCGGATAGTCAAACAGGACGTTTACAAGTTCGCGCGAAAGTCTTAACACCAGCGCAAGAACTTCGTCCAAATTTAATGGTGAATGTTTTATTAACAGGTGAAGCAACACTACAACCTGTATTACGTGTTGCTAAAGCCGCGATTCAACAGATTGATGGTCAACAGGTCGTGTTTGTTGCCAAAACTGAAAAAGATCAAATTCATCTGACGGCAAGCCCTGTACAACTTGGCAACTATTCAAGTGATGCTCAATGGGTCGAAATTAAATCGGGTTTGACTGAAAAACAGCAATATGTCAGTCAGGGTAGTTTTCTGTTGAAATCAGAAATGGAGAAGGGAGAGGCTGAACATGCCCATTAATTCTCAAGACGACCTTTTTCCGAGTAAAGGATTATTCGATCGAATCATTCAGTTTTCTATTCGTAATGCCATTTGGGTGATGTTGTTTGTCGTCGCATGGATTGCTATCGGAATATATAGTTATCAAAAACTTACGATAGATGCTGTACCTGATATCACTAATGTTCAAGTTCAAATTAACAGTCAAGCCAATGGCTTTACCGCACTTGAGGTTGAGCAACGGATTACCTATCCGATTGAAAATGCCATGTCAGGTATGTCAAACCTAGAGCAGACACGGTCGGTTTCTCGTTACGGACTGTCGCAAGTCACCATTATTTTTAAAGATGGCACAGATATTTACTGGGCGAGACAACTGATTAACCAACGTTTGCAAGAAGCCAAAAGTGCTTTACCTGAAGATGTTGAGCCACAAATGTCACCCATCTCGACAGGTTTAGGGGAAATCTATCAGTGGGTGATCAAAGCAGAACCGAATGCCAAAAAGCCAGATGGCACGCCTTATACTGCGATGGATTTAAGGGAAGTCCAAGACTGGATTGTCCGTCCTCAGCTGCAACGTGTTGAAGGTGTTGCTGAAGTCAATAGTATTGGCGGTTATGAGAAAACCTATATTGTTTCCCCAGATTTAACCCGGTTACAACAGATCCAAATTTCAGTGGCAGAGTTGGAGCAGGCACTTAAAGATAACAATGGCAATCGGGGTGCAGGTTTTATTGAAGATAATGGGCAACAACTGACCGTACGTGTGCCAGGTTTATTGTCCTCTGTTCAAGATATTGAAAATGTCAGCATTAGTACCAAAAATGGCTTACCGATTAGGGTAGGTGATGTGGCTTCAGTCTCGATTGGTCATGATTTACGTACAGGCGGTGCGACGTATAACGGTGAAGAAACCGTATTGGGTACTGCCATGATGATGATGGGCGAAAATAGTAAGTCCATCGCTCAAGCGGTAGATCAAAAAGTTCAAGCAATTCAACAGTCATTACCAAAAGGTGTGGTAATTGAAACTGTTTATGATCGTAGTCATTTGGTGGATAAGGCAATTAAGACGGTGGCCAAAAACCTCATTGAAGGTGCCATCCTTGTTATTGTGATCCTGTTTATTTTTCTAGGCAATTTTAGAGCTGCACTGATTACCGCATGTGTTATTCCGCTTTCGATGTTGTTTACATTGACAGGCATGGCAGAGCAGAAAATCAGCGCCAATCTGATGAGTTTAGGCGCTTTAGATTTTGGAATTATCGTTGATGGTGCAGTGGTGATTGTTGAAAACTGTATCCGTCGCTTAGCCGAAGCTCAACAGCATAAAGGTAAAAGATTAACGCGTTCTGAACGTTTTACGGAAGTATTTTTAGCTGCAAAACAAGCAAGACGTCCGCTGATATTTGGGCAAATCATCATTATGGTGGTGTATTTCCCGATTTTTGCACTGGAAGGCGTTGAAGCGAAAATGTTCCATCCAATGGCAATGACCGTGGTTCTTGCACTGGTTGGCGCGATTATTTTATCTATTACTTTTGTGCCAGCAGCTATCGCTTTGTTCCTAACAGGCGATGTAAAAGAAACAGAAAGTCGTTGGATGAGTTCGTTAAAAAATGGCTATGCAAAACTTTTAGATCAAGCCTATGCCTTTAAATATGTGGTCGTAACAGCAGCAATCAGTATTTTGCTCCTCACGGCTGTGATGTCGACACGTGTGGGAACTGAGTTTTCTCCAACATTGAGTGAAGGGGATTTTGCCCTGCAATTACTGCGCGCACCGAGCACAGGGATTGAAGAATCGTTAAGAATACAAGAAGGGCTAGAAAAGCAGCTTTTAAAAGAATTTCCTGAAATTAAGGCCATTTTCTCTCGTACAGGTACGGCTGAAGTCGCAACAGATGTCATGCCTCCGAATATTTCCGATAGTGTTGTGTTGTTGAAACCTCATGATCAATGGTCGAATCAAAATGAAACGATTGATGATTTGCGAGCACGAATGCTGGAGTTTGTGGAGAAAATTCCTGGCAATAACAGTGAATTTTCGCAACCGATTGAACTGCGTTTTAATGAGTTAATTTCGGGGATTCGCAGTGATGTCGGCATCAAGATTTTTGGTGATGATATGCAGACGCTGAATCAAGAAGCGGAAAAGATTGCGGAAAAACTGAAAAAAATTGAAGGTGCAAGCGAAGTTAAAGTGGAGCAAACCGACGGTTTGCCTATGTTGAATGTCGATATTGATCATGCTTTGGCAGCACAATATGGTTTATCGATTAAAGCTATACAGGATTTAGTTGCGACCAGTATTGGTGGTCAGAATGTGGGGGAAATTTTACAAGGTGATCGACGTTTCGATTTTGTGATTCGACTAGACGAAAGCATGCGAACGCCACAGCAACTGGCAATGTTACCGATTCAACTTCCAAATGGTGGATTGATTCAACTACAAGATGTTGCCAAAGTTGAAAATATTTTGGGGATTAGCCAAGTCAGTCGAGAAAATGGCAAACGCCGTGTTGTGGTCACAGCCAATGTCCGTGATCGTGATTTAGGCTCTTTTGTGCAAGAAATGCAACAAGAGCTGAAACAACAGGTCTTACCTGCGGGGTATTGGTTGGGCTATGGTGGTCAGTTTGAAAATTTAGCTTCAGCAAAAGCCAGAATGCAAATTGTCATCCCTATGGCATTCATCATCATTTTTGTTTTATTGATGGCTGTGTTTAATAACGTTAAAGATAGTTTACTGGTTTTCAGTGGTGTGCCATTTGCATTGTCTGGTGGATTAATGGCGTTATGGTTAAGAGATATTCCAATCTCGATGTCAGCAGGCATTGGCTTTATTGCACTGTCAGGTGTCGCTGTGTTAAATGGTCTGGTCATGCTGACTTTTATTAAAGAGTTAAGAGAAAAGTTTGATGTCCATACCGCAACATGGTCAGGTGCAGTTTTACGTTTACGTCCTGTATTAATGACGGCTTGTGTTGCTTCTTTGGGCTTTATTCCAATGGCATTGGCGACGGGAACAGGGGCAGAAGTGCAGAGACCTTTAGCAACCGTGGTCATTGGTGGCATTATTTCTTCTACGTTTCTGACGTTGTTAATTTTACCTGTGTTATATCGCTGGTTAAATGAGAGAAAGACTCAGGTTAGTTAACATTTTAAAATGCTAAATCAGTAAAGAGACAAGCTAAAGCAACTGAGTGCTCAGTATTTTGCTTTAGCTTGTTGCCCCATCACTGATGATGCATTTGATTGGATTAGAGACTGAATTTTACTGACGCATTATTTTTGCTGAAATTTCAAACAAATTCCAATTAGTTCTAAATACATCACATTAAATTATATTTTTGTAAAACAATTAACCTTAAAAAACAAAAAGATAGATGTTAATTTAATTCGTACTAATCTTTTTTAGCTTTATAATCTCTAGCTATTATTTACGACATTTTAAACATGATGTCGTTATTTTTTGTATTGGGGGAATTATTGTGGCTGGACATGCTTTAGCATTCAGAAACGCGCTATTGACGATATCATTATCCATAGGGTTAATTGCTTGCGGTGGTGGAGGAGGCGGTGAGGGCGGTGAGTCCGCCAATGATTCATGGACAGAAGTCGCTCCACCTTCTGCAAAGCCAGAAGATTTCATCAATGCTCGCACTAGTGTCGCACTGAGCACAGGCAGTACAGCGAATCTGACCCTACAGGATCAGACGTCCCTGTTAAAGTGGGCGCTCAATACTGCTGAACAGCAGCACTATTGGCAAAAAAACTTGTTAGGTTCTTTATATTCCAATGCCAATCATAGAATTATACAGGCATCTTTACAATTTACAGTGCGTCCATCATTAAATCTTTATCCAACTGATTTAAGTACTGGCATACCTTTTGCCATGGGAGATAAAGTTTGTGATGGTTCATTTGCCATTCAATCAGGTAAAGGTTGCGGCTTAGGCGTTGTCACAAAAATTGGTAAAGGGCGAGCTTTGGCTTATGGTCAGGAAATGTTTAGCCCAATTTTAAGTAATAATGCTAATTTTACTCAGTTTACAGAAGTGATGAACAATAGTTTACGTTGGCTGATTACGGGTGATGCACATCAAGCGGTGAATAAAACGCTGAATATTGTCGTCAAGGGGACATCGAATGTTGATGTTAAGAGCTATCTTGAAAAGCAATTAGCGACAAAGGTCAATTACCCTGCATGTAATGTACTGGATCCTGCAAATACCTGTTGGCAAGATGTTGATTTGATTGTTTTGGGGCAAGGTATTGAAGGTGAGAAGTTTGAAAAAGAGCTGATCGACAAATACTTAAAAGCCGGTAAAGCGATTTATTTCCAAGGTTCTTATTGGGATATCCAAGCGAATACTCAAAAAGTTTTGAATGCCATAGGCATTCAAGCCGATATGAACTGGTTCAGAGATGAACGTACATTGTTGATGTCAAATCCTGCAAACATTGAGCAGCGCTGGGAACGGATTAATCAGATTGATGGCACTATTAAAACCCTACAATACTTTATTAATCCTGCATCGGTCACTTTAGGTGAGCTTAATGCCAGCAATGCAATGATTCAAAGCATGCTGACACATTCAAGCGCATTGCAGAGATTGAATGCTCAGGGTTTATCAGCATTTAGTGAAGAAAATAAAAATAGTATTTTAAAAGCCTTGGTGTTGATTGCCGATTTGTGGCGCCCGTCCGTGAACTACACGGGTTTAAATAAAAACGGTAATCCGCTAACCTTTATGCAAACCTATGCTTCAGATGCTTGGCTAGACTACAAACGTAGTTATACCAAGGCTGCTCTGCAAGGTGCTGGTGACTATATGCCTGCATCAGCGCAAAATATGCCAGTCAGTAGTGATTGGGAAACCATTACAGTGACGATTCCGCAAAGCAGTGGCGTAACAGCGATTGGCCGTGCCAGTATTCCTGCAAAAGCAGTGGATATACAGATTGTAGATGCTCAAGGTGCAAATCTTGCTGTACAAACCAGTCATATCCGCACTTGGGGCAACCCATTTAGTGATGATGGCTATAAACGCCCACTGCGTCCGAACAGTTATGGTGTAAAGCTAAATACAGGCGTTGATAACAAGTTTGTCAGCCCATTTGGTGGGCCACTCATGTTGAATTACAGCAATGCTACAGCGGGTAGTACCATTACTTTAAAAATCAAAGGCAGTGCAAAATATGCACACTTTGACTTTACCCAGCCGATTACTGATGCTGATATTGATGCAGCCAGCGTTAGTTTGCAAAGCAGAGTCTTTGGCTGGAATACCTTTAAATTTGTAGGTGGTGAAATTCAGCAAATCACTGCTTATGCACTCAATGCGATTGGTAACACTGCACCACGTGATTACATTGAAAGAATTAAGACCGTTATTTATGACAGTAACCATATGGCCAATGGTTATAACAATATGCCGCTAGATAACAGCACTCAGCAATACTGTAATACTTTAGGTTGGGACTGTACCGGTGAGATTCACCGTGCACCGAATGTTCAGCATTTTGTTGGTTGGATAGCCACTTGTGGTTTCCTATGTTCAGGCAATCCTTCTGATGGCGCGACGGGGCTAGATATAGGCTGGGGTTGGGTACATGAACTTGGACACAATACTGTTCAGGGTGTACTTACCATGACTTTCCCATCGACAGAGAATGGAAACACCATTGGCTGCGGTACAGAATGTAATAACAATATTTTGGCAGGCGTGAGTATGCTGCGTAAATATGAAATTTATGATCTGGACAATAACGGCAATAATTTTAATCATCCTCTGTTATATGGCAATATCAAAGATAGTCGTAATACAAACTTCAGTGGGGAAGCGCTGCGTGCAGAGATGGAAAAACGTCTATGGCAAGGTAATGACAATGCCAAGCAAGCGTTTCACATGCAGTTGGCTCATAACTATACCAAGCTACATCAGGGTAAATTACGACCTGATTCGCAAGGTGTATTTGAATTTATGCGCTTACTGAATATTTCGCAGCGTCTTTATAATCAAATTGATGTGGCGACAGCAACTACAGCAGACAAAAACAAATTAGGTTTAGGTGCATTCACGACGAAAAACTTGAGTCGACCTGACATGATTTATGTACTCAGCTCAAAAATTATGGGCTATGACTTAAAAGAGATGTTTAAGCTTTACGGTGTGCCTGTGACAGATACTGCGCACACCTCTATTGCTATGCTGAAATTGCCTATGGCGCCTTTGAATTTTTATGCACAGCCTGCAAATAGGTCTAACCATTTAAATGAGGGGACTTGGTTGACACTTCCTGCAACGGGGGCAGTTCCAAACTATCCTTACTAATTATTTTTTTTTAGTAATTTACGCAAAAGGTTACTTTCAAATATGAAAGTAACCTTTTTTATTGATCTTAAAAATGTCATGCAGTGAATGGTCTATTTAACACTTGAAATGATAGCGACATTGACATAGATAAGACTTTGTTGAAAAAATATTTAAATAACTGATAAATTAGGAAGAGTAAGACAGACTTCATACTCTAGTTATGTCCTAATAAAATAGATGTAAAATATCTCTAGTTCTTAAAAGATATATTTTACAAAGCCTCATAACAGTTAGTGTATTCAATAAATGATTTTTATAGTTCGCTGAATTTAGCAACATCACTACAAAAAACTTAATGTAATTATGGTGTTATCTTTGCGGAAAGGAGGCGGTTAATGCCAAATTTTATGAGGCCGATACACTTTAGTCTGCTGTTCACTATTACACCTCTGGTATTGGCAATGAGTGGTTGTAGTACTACACAACCTAAAAATACCACTGCTACAATGCCGAATAATCCGCATAACATTCCTTACCCTAATATTGATTCAGGTTTAGGTGATAGGTGAAAAGCTATATCCGAATGAAAAGGTGATAGCTGAAGAGATCGCTGATGTTATTGAAAAATCTATTCGCAAACAATATGTCTTAGGCAGTGCACGTCGTGATGCACATCCGAAAGCTCATGGCTGTGTACGAGCAGAATTCCATGTGATGGAAACGCTGCCGAGTAGTCTTGCTAAAGGTATTTTTATTCCTGGTAAAAAATATCAAGCATGGATTCGTTTTTCGAATGGTTCTGCTGATGCAACGCAGGCAGACATTAAGAAAGATGCACGGGGGATAGCAATCAAAGTTTTAGGTGTATCAGGGAAAAAAATCTCAGAGGATGAGGTCGCTACACAAGATTTTATTATGATCAATCATCCCGTATTTTTTGTTAATGATCCTAAGCGCTATATGTCGTTGATGCAGGATATCAACAGTGATCATTTTTTTAGAAAGCTTCAGATTCCGTTCACACTGGGTTCTAAAGGAACTCGGATTGCCTTAAATCTCAGAACAAGAATTTCAAACCCGCTGCAAACCCGATATTGGTCTATGGTTCCTTACCAGTTAGGCATAGGTCCTGATCGTCAGGCAGTAAAGTATTCAGCCAGATCTTGCACAGCAGCAGTAGATCCTATACCAGACAATCCCAATCATGACTTTCTGCGCGATACTCTCCGAAATAGTCTGCAAAAAGGTGATGCGTGTATGGAATTTTTAGTACAACCTAAAACATCAAATACATTGGTCGTGGAAGATGCGATGACCGAATGGAAAGAAACGCAAGCGCCTTTTTATCAGGTGGCGACTATTCGTATTCCTCAACAGGTTTTTGATACGCCTGATCAAGATAAATTTTGTGAAAATTTATCTTTTACGCCATGGCATGCTTTGCCTGAACATAAACCACTTGGAGTAATCAATAGGATGCGCAAAGTGATTTATGATCGTATCAGTCGAGTCAGACATGAGATGAATTCAACCCAAAGACAAGAACCTCGGTAGCCTGTTGAGACTACGCCTGTCGCCAATCGACAAAGCAAAGCTTCATATCTGCTTAAGCTAAAAGTACTAATCTTGTTTGCACTTAAGCAGATATAAAAAATACTTTTTGATTCTTATTTAGCCCGAATAAAACGCGTTATTTTTTAAGATTCATGTCCGATTAGATCAAAATTTATTCAGATTAAGTCGGATTGAATTAGGGGCGATACTAATCTTGATATGGGCCTATTTTAGAGTGAGATATTTTAAGCTTCAGGAAGATCAAACCAAATAATTTGGCTGTCTTCTAAAGCTTCTATTTGGTTAGTATCCGTAAAAGCAATAGCATCACCTGCATGTAGTGTATATTCAGCAATCTTAATTGAACCTGCTAGTACATGGACATAATTAATATGTTGCGTGGTTTGAATAGGCAGAACATAGTCTTTTGTAATTACAGCAGTTTTGATTTCTGCTTGCTGACGAATGTGTATTAGCGCATTCGGCTGTGGTCCTGCAATGACATGCCATTGATTTGGTTGTTCACGTGGATCACATTTGATTTGTTGATAGTTCGGCTCAGCATTACGAATATCTGGGTGAATCCAAATTTGTAACAAATGTACAGGGCTATCACTGTTGTTAATTTCACTATGTTGTACACCTGTACCAGCACTCATTAACTGCCATTCACCTGCAGAAATATGACCTTCATTTCCCATGCTGTCACGGTGTGAAATAGTACCATCAAGTACACAGGTCAAAATTTCCATATTGTCATGGGCATGCGTACCAAAACCATTATGTGCTGCAATAGTGTCATCATTAATTACACGAAGTACACTCACACCCATATATTTAGGATCATACCAACTGCCAAATGAGAAGCTATGTTTGGAGTCAAGCCAATCCATATTGACATGACCACGATTTTCACTGTGATGTATAAATGCGTTCATGGAGTTTCCTTATATTTATTAAACTATACCGCTATTTTACTGTTGTCGTTTTTATTTAAAAATAGCTTAAAAGCAACATATCATTCTATTTATAGAACATAAGATGACTTATTTTCGCGAGGTCTTAATATAAAAAAGCCCGCATAAATGCAGGCTTTAGGATGATCAATATTTTGATTATTCGAGGAATTTAACAGTTACGCCAGATTTTACTTTTTTACCTAAATCATTGGCATCCCAGTTGGTTAAACGGATACAACCATGCGATGCAGTCTTAGAAATTGCAGATGGGTTGGGTGTACCATGAATACCAAATGATTTTTTACTTAAACCAATCCAGATATTCCCTACAGGGCCATTTGGACCAGGTGGTAAAGACAATGGTTTATTGTTTTTACCTTGCACAAAGTTACTTGGAGAATAGCCATACCAAGGATTTGGTGCTACGCCAGTGACTTTGTATGTACCTGTTGGTGATGGTGTATCAGAGCTACCAATGGTCGCAGGGAACGAGCCAATCATCTGGTTGCGACTGTTAAACAAATACAGTTGTTTAGCACCTTTATGTGCAACGATGAGGTGAATATCCTCAGGTACTTCGTTACGGATATTGGCAACAATAATTTTTTCACCCGCTTTTTTGAAAGTTGCTTTTGGATTTAACTTTTTCAAAAAGTCTTCATCCATATGGAATTTTTCACCGAGCATTTCTGTCACACGTGTGTAATACAGACCTTTCATTTTTGACTGTAATGCATAATCACGAGGGATAGATGCAACATACGGACCTTTAAGATCTGCATCTGTAATAGTATATTCAACAAAAGCAGGTTTAGATCCTTGTTTTGCAATTAATGCATTCCAAGTTTCTTGCGTTAGGGTTCCCGTTGGTTTCAAGCCGTTCATTTGTTGGAATGAAGCAATCGCTTTAAGGGTGTTTTTACCACTTGAACCATCAATAGCACCTGGTGAAGCATGTGCATTGTTGAGCATAACATGTGCACGTGCGTAAACAGGGAATTGACCTTTACCAATATTGTCATACCAGTTGGCATTGTTCAGACCATCAAGTGTCCAAGATACCTTAGTTGCTGCTGCACTAGACGGAGTCGTTGTGCTGGTGGTCGGTGCTGTACCGATAGCAGCTGTATTATCTTCAGATTTCTCAAGATTCTGTAAGGTTTTTGAAGCCTTATTTAAATCTTGTTGTTCTTGTTGTGTAATCTGGGTATTAGCCGTGCTTTGAGCATTTGATGCTGCATTCATCGCAAGTGGATCAATCGGATCTTGAACCGCAGTATCAGCAATCTTTTTAGGATTTAATGGTTGTTCTGCGGTAGGTGCGGCAAATGCTGTACCCGCAATAATGCAACTTAAACTCATAGCGAGTAATGTGCGAACGAACATGTAATTCAACCTTAAGAATTATTCATTAACAATTTGATAAAACTGGCTAAGTATTGCAGAAAAAATGAGGAGATGCAGTAGTTCTTTTGTTTAAAAATTATTTTACATTGAGCATGATTGATTTTTAGATACGTTAGAAGTTATTAAATTTTCGACCTTTTTGTTATGATGGTTCGAAGATTAAAAATGAGATGGGAAAGAAATGACGGCTCTAAAAAATGATCGTTTTCTACGTGCTTTATTACGTGAGCCAGTAGATACCACACCAGTTTGGATGATGCGTCAAGCAGGGCGTTATTTGCCTGAATATCGTGAAACACGTGCCAAAGCAGGTGATTTTCTTTCCTTATGTAAAAATAATGATTTTGCATGTGAAGTGACTTTACAGCCTTTGCGCCGTTATAACTTGGATGCTGCTATTTTATTTTCAGATATATTAACAGTGCCTGATGCTTTGGGCTTGGGATTATATTTTGAAGCAGGCGAAGGACCAAAATTCCACAAAACCATTCGTACAGAAAAAGATGTAGCGAATTTACCAAATTTTAATGCCAAATCAGATCTTGATTATGTCATGAATGCTGTAACAACGATTCGTTCTGCATTGGGTGGACAAGTTCCGTTAATTGGTTTTTCAGGCAGTCCGTGGACACTTGCAACTTATATGGTTGAAGGTGGTTCAAGTAAGGATTTCCGTTACACCAAGCATATGATGTATGCCCAACCAGAAGTGTTACACGCTTTACTTGATCGATTAGCAATTGCTGTGATTGATTATTTAAATGCGCAAATTGATGCTGGTGCACAAGCAGTACAAATTTTTGACAGTTGGGGTGGCGCTTTGGCACATCGTGAATATATCGAGTTTTCACTTAACTACATGCAGAAAATTGTTGCAGGCTTACAACGTGAAAAAGATGGTCGAAAAGTTCCAGTGATTTTATTTACTAAAGGTGGGGGACAGTGGCTCGAGCCAATGGTGGCAATTGGTGCAGATGCCTTAGGCTTAGACTGGACTACACCGCTGAATGTGGCACGTCAAACGGTAAATGGTCGTGCAGCTTTGCAAGGTAATTTAGATCCAGCCACTTTATATGGCACACCAGCATCCATTGAAAAAGCGACTAAAGCGATGCTTGATGATGCTTATGCAGGTGGTGAAAAAACGGGTTATATTGCCAACTTAGGGCATGGCATTACTCAATGGGTAGATCCTGAAAATCCTAAAGTATTTATTGATACGGTGCATGAATATAGCGCCAAATATCTTTAACGACATGTGAGTCAACTCATTTTTTAGGATTCAACCTTGATCAGTCTTTTTAAATCATGTTTTGAGTTCTCATTTAAGGCAGCTTCGGCTGCCTTATTTGGGATTTTACTTCTAATCGCATTTGCATTCACTGCATCCATGGGCAGCCAAGAGTTTTATGGTTTTTTTCGTTATGACTACTTATTGTTTTATGCCTTAATTATTCAAGTTTGCTTATTGTATTTGAAGTTAGAATCTTGGGCAGAAGCGAAAGTGATTGCTTTATTTCATATTATGGCAATGGTCATGGAAATTTTCTTGACCCACCCGCAGATTGCTTCATGGCAGTATCCACAACCAGCCATTTTAAAAATTTTGACCGTTCCATTATTTGCGGGATTTATGTATTCGGCAGTGGGTAGTTTTTTTGCGCGTTCATTACGGCTATATCGGGTGTCATTTGAAAAGCTTCCGAGTTTTTTCAATATGATTTGCTTAGCGATGCTTTCTTATATTAATTTTATGAGTAAGTTTTTTGTTGCTGATATCCGATTGTTGCTGTTCACATGGAGCATCATCATTTTTTGGAAGACTAAAATTAATTTTCAGTTACAACAGCATCAGATCAAACTCCCAATGTTGCCCGTGCTGATGATCTTGGCATTTTTTATTTGGATTGCTGAAAACATTAGTACGTTTTATAAAATTTGGTTGTACCCAAGTCAGGTCGAAGCATGGCATATGGTGGGCTGGGGCAAGTTAGGTTCATGGTATTTATTGTTACTTCTAAGTCTGGTTTTAGTGTTAAAAATATTGGGAAAACGCAGTACAGAAGGTGGTTGGACGTTAAAAAATGATGCGTTTTAAGTGCTTAATACGTAATCGACAACTTTAAGTATAAATTGTTTTGCGTTATGAGAAAGATATGGCTATCTTACAAAGGTGTAATGAAAATTATGCAATTGGAAATAATTAAAAATACTCGGATAATAATTTCTGGAGAAATAACCATGTTGAAAAAATTAGCTTTAGTTGCAGTTGTCGCACTCGGTTCCAGCGCTGCATTTGCAGATAACGATGTTGGTTGTGGTATTGGTTCACAAGTTTGGGCAGGCCAATCAGGTAAAGTGCCTAAAATTCTTGCTGCAACGACAAATGGTCTATTTGCAAACCAATTATTCGGTATCACTTTTGGTACATTAGGCTGTAGTGGTACAGGTACAGTAACTGCGCAAGCGGTGACATTTACCAATGAAAATGCTGAATCTTTAGCGCGTGACATGGCAGTAGGTCAGGGGGAAAGCTTAAATGTACTGGCTGAACTTCTTAATATTCAATCACAAGACAAAGCTCGTTTCTTTGCTGTTTCTAAACAAAACTTCTCTGAAATTTATTCAGCAGAAAATCAAGACTCTTTACAAGTTCTGGCTTCCTTACAAGCTGTAATGGCAAAAGACGACGTGCTTAAAGCATACGTATAATTGTTGAATATTTAAACCCTGTCACTTAGATGGGGTTTTCTTCTTAAATAAATCATAAATAAAAGATTTAAATGAAATCCATCGCGTTATTTTTTACTTTAATCTCTTCAACTGTTGCTTATTCAGCAACGACTTCCCAGATTGCTCAATCTTATTTAGATCGAGCCGAACAACAGAATTTACAACATGACATCACTTGGCAAAGGTTAATGTATGCCAATGAAAAAGGTCAAAGTGAGGTGAGTTATTCAGGTTATTTCCTCGCATCTGAAGGTCAAACACAGCTTAAGCAAGAGTTACAAGCCAATATTCAAGCATTATTTCAATCTGCTGAACCCAATCAATCAGTACGTTGTCGCTTTCCTGCGCGTAGTCATTGGTTAATGCAAAAGCTAAATATTCAACAACAAGATTTACCTACAGTTATTTGTCCAGAATTAGATGATTGGATGGCACAGATTAAACCTTATAAAGCTACGCTCATCTATGCGACGGACTTTATGGGAAATCCCAGTTCGATGTTTGGACATACTTTATTGCGTCTAGATCCTAAAGATCAAAAACAACTTAATTTAGTATCTTATGCAGTAAATTATGCAGCAACGGTAACAGGTAGTGAAGGTTGGTCTTTTGCTTGGAATGGATTAACGGGGCAGTATCCTAGTGAATATTCCTTAATGCCGTATTACCGTAAAGTGAAAGAATATGGTGATTTGGAAAGCCGCGATCTATGGGAATATGAATTAAATTTAAGCCCGAAAGAAACTCGATTTCTAGTTGAGCATATTTGGGAAATGAAAAACGTCAGTTTTCCTTATTATTTCGTCAGTGATAACTGTGCCTATCGTTTATTGGGTTTAATTGATTTGGTTCGCCCAGAGCTTAATTTGTCTCAAAATTTTAACGTGGCTGCAATACCCATTGAAACCATTAAAGCCATTGAACAGCAAGGTTTAGTTAAAGAGATTGTTTATCGTCCTGCTTTAGAAACACAGCTATTAGCGCAAGAGAAACAACATGGTAAGAGCTTAGCTAAGGTTGCACATGACGTCGCTTTTTCTGATATCAAAGATATGGCAGTGGTTTTGGAAAAGTATCCAGATTTAGAGCAAGCTAAAATTCTAGAAATGGCTTATGACGATTTGTATTTACAATTTACTGGGCGAAAAGTTGAGCCGAGTTTTGCACAGCCACGATTGCGTCAGTTATTGAGTTTACGTAGTCAAATTGATTTAGATAAACAACGGCAACAACCGATACGTCCTAAAAATGATCCGACACAGGCACATGATGCGCGTAATTTTTCAGTCAATGTCGGTGAGGTGCAAGGTGAAAAAATTGTCGAGATTGGGCATAGGCAGGCTTATCATGATTTGCTTGATCCACAAGCGGGCTTTCGTGTGGGTACGCAATTGTTATTTTGGGATGGCTCCATTCAATATCGTAATGATGAATTGAAATTGAATCATTTTGACTTTCTGTCAGTCAATTCTTATAACCCGATTACCTCATTTAAAACGCCACTGACTTGGGGTTTTAATTTAGGCTGGCAGCAAGAAGCACTGAATAAAGAAGGTAGGTTTAGTGAACATGAGCAACATGGTGTAGCCAATTTAAAAGTGCAAATGGGTTATAGCTATGCTGATAAAGAGCGTGAACATTTGTGTTATGCCCAAGTGCAAAACCATATTCAGGCAGGCAAGGCTTTGAATGATGGTTGGAAGATAGGGATGGGAGCAACTATTGGTTGTCAGAATATCTGGTCAGATAAAATCAATAGTTTGCTGCAAGTGGAATTGCCGTATTGGGAAGATTCACACCAATGGCAATTGAAGTTGAATACCCAACTGCAATATGTACTTAATAACCAAAATGTGATTCGTTTGAATTGGCAATATCAGCAGCAAGATAGTCAGGAGTGGATGAAAACAAGTTTAGGGTATGTAATGTTTTTTTAATAAAAGGAACAGAGCGTATTCTTTAAACATGACCTAATCTACTTTCTAAATCATAAAAAAGCCCAACATCCTGTTGGGCTTTTTCGTATTTTTGTGCTAGGTATAATTCCAGTCGTACCTCAGTCCTTATGTTGATTATTTTCTTACTATTGTCTGAATATCCTGTGCATCTATATTTCAATCAAACTTCATTGATGATAATTCAATGATTATTTCATAATAATGGCAATCTGCGGTGTAAATAGGCGAGTGTGTTTTTGACTATCTAAAGTGGCTGGTTCAAAAATTTTCCAGACTAAGCCTAGAGCAATTATAGTCAAAGGATTTATAATTACTCTGCTAATATTAATTCCAGTAAATTAGTTAAATGCGCGACTATTTCATCGCCATGATAAATATATACAACGCTTTTTATTAAACCAGATTTTTCTGGTGTTGACATAATTTCTATACTAAATCTTAAAATACTATCGGCACCCATTAGTTTTTCTGCCGACAACTGCGAATCCTGAACACAGAAGCGTGTTCCAATACCATATTTTTTTCTGAGTAACTCACCAGTAACCTGAAATGCTGTTTGTGCAATAATTGCGACAGGCCAGCATGGGTATCCATAAAAATGCCCAGCACATTGTTGGGGAGACAAAGGACCAGCAAAAACATCAAGCCTTTCCTTCTCAAATGTTAGATTATGAAGAGGCACAGGATGTTGATAAGGGGAAGATGCTGGAACAGATAAATTGTCACTAGCGTAGTGTTGGAATTTACGTTGAAATAATGCAGGTGAAAGAATGGAATACTCACAAATCAGTTCAGCCACAGGCTCTTTATTCCATGCTTGAACTGAAACTTTTAGGGTGCGTTTATCAATATTTAGAACTTGAGCACTGGCATAAAATACTTCATTGTCCGAATCCTGCTTATTGTGCTTGCGAATAAAGTGAGCTTTCATTGCAAGATAATAGCCTTCAGGTCCATTGTGTAGTGCGGCAGCAGTACAACTTCCTAGAATAGCCAGATGTCTTCCTATCTCGCCTGCTGTAATGGGACCGGTTTCATCTACAAGAGGTTGCTCAGAAGCAAAGCTTCCAACCAATGACCTCTCGTCTTGCCAAAGCTGCTGAAACGCAAAATAAGGTTTTTGAACCTTAATATGTTGTGATATCTCATTAATATCAAAAAAATGATCTTGCTTTTTCATGTGTATACACACTCTAGTTGTAGTTATATTTGTAATTATATTGGGGGAGATTGATACTTCTTATGACCAGAATGAAATTCTAGCTTGTATTATATTGTTATTAGTGTCTATTGACATTTGCTGTACAAAAAATAGCGAGTCAGTAAAATTCAATCTACAAATCAAATTTACTGCTCGCTATACCTCGTACAATGCGGACGAATCAATAGTGGTCAAAGTTGAAAGCTTTTAATCATCAATTAATATTTTGATATAAAAAAAGCCCCGACCAATCGGAGCTTTTAAAAGTTAAAAAATTTTAGAGACTTTCAGGTAAGGCAGCTAAGAATTCACGACGTTCTTCTTTATTGGTTTTAAAATCTCCAACAAAAGAAACGGTACGTGTTGTTGATTCCTGTTTGCCTACACCGCGCATCATCATACACATATGTGCAGAATCAATCATTACTGCAACACCACGTGCTTTGGTCACTTCAGCCACAGCTTCTGCAATTTGCTGAGTCAGGTTTTCTTGAATTTGCAAACGACGTGCAAACATTTCAGTAATACGGGCAAATTTAGACAAACCTAAGACATTACCTTCGGGCAAATAAGCAATATGCACACGACCGTAGAAAGGCAATAAATGGTGTTCACATAAAGAATAGAATTCAATATTCTTCACTAAAACCATTTCACAGTTGTCAGAAGGGAAGACCGCATTATTGGTCACTTCTTCTAAAGTTTTGCTATATCCAGACGTTAAATACGAAAAAGCTTTAGCAGCACGCATTGGCGTATCTTTTAGACCTGGACGATTAAGATCTTCGCCAACGGCAGTTAAAATATTGGCGTAGGATTGCTGCATAGACATAAGACGTGTTCACTTACACTGATATTGAACAAGGGCAGCATTGTAGCAGAAAACCGCTACAATGCCCTGTTTTCGGGAAAAATTCCGATTACTGTTTAAATTTAGGGTTTTTTTCGCTTCGTTTTAGTAAAACTAAAACTGCGCCCGTGCCACCTTGTTTCTCTGGTGCGCTGACAAAAGCTAAGACATCACGATGTTGACGCAGCCAGCCATTCACATAGGTTTTTAAAATGGCTTCTGGCCCTTTACCATGCACAATTTTAATGACATTTTGATTTTCATCTTTTGCCATTTGAATGATTTGTAATACGGCAGTACGGGCATCTTCAACGGTACAACCATGCAGGTCAACCGCTTCAAACCAACGTAAATTACCTGCTTTTAAATCTTCAAAAACCTTGTGCTGCAAAGTAGCAATGCGATAGTTTAAGGTGGCTTGACTGGCAACAGGATTGAGCATGGCTTGCGTATCCGAAAGCTCTGCATTGTCCATTTCCATAGGGCCAGTTGCAGCCGCACGTTTTGCCAAAGTTTGGCTATCTAGTTTTTTCTTTTTGTTCTTTTCAATCGGTGCAATATTACTGCTATCCATTTTCTGGACACCTTGCATCGACTTTTGGAACAAATCGAAATCATCCAGTTCTTCTTGCACAACTGGAGCTTTCACTTCAGTTTGCTTTGCAATCGCACTTGAATGAGGTTGGCTAATTTGTTTTTTAAAGGCTTTCAGTAGATTAAACTGATCTTTAGAAAGCGAAGAATCATGTTTACTCATAACATCTATAACTATTTATACGGTTTGTGGCTGACCAAATAATGCAGTAAATGCATGATCTGGACGGGGCTGTTTCATAAAGCTTTCACCGACAAGGAAAGCATGAATATCATTTTCCTGCATCAGGCGAACATCTTCTGGTGTTGCAATACCACTTTCAGTGATCAAAAGACGTGAAGGCTCCAGTAATTTTTTCAAACGCAGCGATATATTTAAATCGACTTCAAAGGTTTTTAAATTACGATTATTCACACCCAATAAACAGCGCTCTGAAAGTCTCATGGCACGTTCAAGTTCAGCTTCATCATGTACTTCAACTAGAACATCTAAATTGTGTTCAAATGCCGTTTTCGACATTTCTTCAAGTTGTTGATCCGACAGGCTGGCCACAATTAAAAGTACACAGTCCGCATGCAATGCACGTGCTTCAATTACACCATAAGGATCAATTAAGAAATCTTTACGGAGTGCGGGAAGGGTGCAATGTTGACGTGCAATAGCAATGTTTTCATCCGCACCTTGGAAAAAATCTACATCGGTGAGCACCGATAAACACGCTGCACCGGCTTGTTCGTATTGCTGGGCAATTTCAGCAGGATTAAAGTTTTCACGAATAATCCCTTTAGAAGGTGATGCTTTTTTAATTTCAGCAATTACCCCTGGACGTTTAGCATTTAAAGCATTGGCAAAACCACGTACAGGTGTCGCAGCCTTTGCCAGCTCTTCGACATCTTTTAAGCTACGTTGTTTTAAACGGGCAGCAAACTCTTCGTATTTACGGTCAACAATTTTACCTAAAATTGTATTTGCGATATCTACCATGACTATTATTCCTGTATCTGTTTAAGCTTCATATTCTTTAAGTGTTTTGGTGAATTCAGACAAAACGCTCATTTTTTCTAAAGCTTGTCCGCCATAAATAATATCATGGGCTAAAGCCACACCCTGTTTATAGTTATTGGTAAGACCAGAAACGTAGATCCCTGCACCAGCATTTAGTGCAAGCATATTTGCTGCTTTTTCACCAATGGTTGATTTCTTTTTGCCTAAAGCATCTTTAATTAAAGCTAAGCTTTCAGCAGAACCATCGACAATTAAACCAGTCAAAGTTTGTGATTCAATATCAACTTCTTCTGGTGTAATCATCCATTCAGTGATTTCACCATTTTTAAGTTCGGCAACATAGGTTGGCGATGCAAGACTAATTTCATCTAGTCCATCTTTAGAATGAACCACCATGACATGTTCAGCACCGAGTTGTTTCATGACTTCAGCAATAGGACGACAAAGCTCATTTGAGAACACGCCAATCACAAAGCGTTTTACTCCGGCCGGATTCGTAAGCGGGCCAAGTAAATTGAAAATACTGCGAATACCTAACTCACGACGTGGTCCAACTGCATATTTCATGGCTTTATGATGGTTCGGTGCAAATAAGAAACCGATCCCCATTTCACGGATACAGCGTTCAGTTTGCTGCATGTTTAAATCAAGATTAATACCGGCCTTTTCTAATAGGTCAGATGAACCTGATTTTGAAGACACACCACGATTGCCATGCTTGGCAATGGTTGCGCCAGCTGCTGCAATCACAAAACTGGATGCTGTTGAGACATTAAATAGGTTTTGACCATCGCCACCAGTACCCACAATATCGACTAAATATGGAATATCGCTGACATCAATTTTAATGGAAAATTCACGCATAATACGTGCAGCAGCGGTAATTTCATCAATACTTTCGCCTTTAAGACGTAAGCCCATCATTAGTGCGCCAATTTGTGCATCAGTTGCTTCACCTGACATGATTGCTCGCATCACATCTTCCATTTGTGGCTGAGTCAGGTGAATTTGCTTCGTAATATTATTTAAAGCTTGTTGAATATTCATTGTGTTCACTATGCATAAATTTCTAAGAAGTTTTGGAAGATTTGGTGACCATGTTGGCTCAAAATTGATTCAGGATGGAACTGCACGCCTTCTACAGGCAATGTCTTATGTTTTACACCCATGATTTCTTCCATCGTGCCATTGGCTTCATTGGTCCAGCAGGTGACTTCTAAACATTCTGGCAAAGTCGCTTGATCAATCACCAATGAATGATAGCGCGTTGCAGAAAATGGAGAAGGCAGATTGCTAAAAATACCTTTGTTACTGTGATACATGTCAGACAAACGACCGTGCATGACGGTTTTTGCGCGAATAATTTCACCGCCAAAGGCTTGACCAATCGCTTGATGACCTAAACATACACCCAGTAATGGAATTTTCCCTGCAAAATGCTGAATAGCAGGAATGGAAATACCGGCTTCAGAAGGGGAGCAAGGCCCAGGACCAATCACGAGGTATTTTGGTTGCCATCGCTCAATATCTTCCAATGTCACGGCATCATTACGGACGACTTTTACTTCCTGATTTAACTCGCCAAAATATTGGACGATGTTGTAGGTAAAAGAGTCATAGTTGTCGATCATTAAAAGCATGAGCTAACCTGTTGAAATTTATGCACGTATATGTGCTCGAATAGTCCAAGAATACTCACATTGTGCCTATTTTTTAATGGCTGACCTAATATAAATGAGGGGCGCTAAAATAAGTAAAAAATGGAGTGTGAATAATCATAGCAAAAAATAAGCATTTTCGGCTGAACTATTTCCATGATAATGATTTTAGAGGAGTCTCAGCATAGGAATAATCTGATTTATGTACATATTATGCTGAATCCATTTCACTAATTTAGATTGTTAAAATCTAAAATTACCTCAAATGATATAAGGACTTTATTTAGATTTCAAAGGCAGTTAATCGTAAAATAATTTCAAATTTAAGTAATAGGCTAACTAGTAAGTAGGTTTGTATTAAAACTTGAATTGCTGAAAACTGGGCTTATGGTCGTATATTTAAGAAGGAATTAGAACGAGAACTTTTGTCACCAAAATAGCGCACAGAGTTTAGGTTGTTGAATTGGGGGAAATATTTGCATATTCAATGTAGAAGCATCAAATACTGCAATAATAGCCCACTCATAATTTGATAAAAGTAAATTTATTTTTATTCGTTTGCATTAAACGGTCGAAGCATTCAATAATTAAATCATCAACATGGCGTAAAAATAAATTTTAAGAATTGATTTTCACATAAAGATATTAGTTTTAAGTTAAACAGCTCGAAAAAAGGACCTTTTACAAGTTGTAAAAATAAATCCGCACCATTTTGGCACACCGGAAAGAAGCTTTTTAATCAAAAGTAATGAAGAGTGTTTGAATATGGTGCATTTACATTTACACACAGTATAATAGCCTCAAAGTAAAGTGGTTAAATCTTCTATTCTGATAAAGAATTCAATATTTTATCTTTGTTTTTTAAAGTTGGTATGAGAATTGCTTAATAGATACCAACTACTAACATGCACTTAGCAGGTGCAACAAAAAATCATCGGAGCAAAATGAGCATGGCGAACAAGGTCCTTCAACTCATCCAAGAAAGTGGCGCAAAATGGGTCGATTTTCGCTTTACTGATACTAAGGGTAAAGAACAACACGTAACTTACCCAGCAGATACAATTGACGAAGATACATTTGAAGACGGTAAAATGTTTGATGGTTCTTCAATTACAGGTTGGAAAGGCATCGAAGCATCGGACATGATTTTACGTCCAGATGCTGCAACATGTTTTCTTGACCCGTTCTTTGCTGAAGCTACAGTTGTTGTAACTTGTGATGTAATCGAGCCATCTACTGGTCAAGGTTATGAACGTGATCCACGCTCAATCGCTCGCCGTGCAGAAGAATACTTAAAATCAACAGGCATTGGTGATACTGCATTCTTTGGCCCAGAACCAGAATTCTTCGTTTTTGACGAAGTGAAATGGGAAATCGATATGTCTGGCGCGCGCCATACATTAATCGCAGAAGAAGCAGCTTGGTCAACAAACAAAGATTATGAAGGCGGTAACTCTGGTCATCGTCCACGTGTTAAAGGCGGTTACTTCCCAGTTCCACCAGTGGATTCTTCACATGATATGCGTGCAGAAATGTGTGCAAAAATCGAAGACATCATGGGCCCTGGTCGTGTAGAAGTACATCACCATGAAGTTGCATCTTGCCAACTAGAAATTGGTGTGAGCTTTAATACGCTAGTTCGTAAAGCGGATGAAGTACAGCAGTTTAAATATGCTGTTTGGAACGTTGCGCACCAGTATGCAAAAACTGCGACTTTTATGCCTAAACCAATGGTTGGTGATAATGGTTCAGGTATGCATGTTCATATGTCTATCTCTAAAGATGGCAAGAACTTGTTTGCTGGTGATGAATATGCTGGTTTGTCAGAAATGGCGTTGTACTTCATTGGTGGTGTGATTAAACATGCTCGCTCATTGAATGCAATTACGAATCCATCTACAAATTCGTACAAGCGTTTAGTGCCACATTACGAAGCACCAATTATGCTTGCATATTCGGCTCGTAATCGTTCAGCATCTATTCGTATTCCTTACGTTTCTAGCCCTAAAGGTAAGCGTATTGAAGCACGTTTCCCAGATCCAATGATGAACCCGTACTTAGGTTTCGCGGCATTGTTGATGGCTGGTCTTGATGGTATTCAAAACAAGATCCATCCAGGTGAAGCTGCTGACAAAAACTTGTATGATCTTCCTCCTGAAGAAGAAGCGAAAATCCCTACAGTTGCACACAGCTTAGATATGGCGCTTGAAGCTCTTGAAGCTGACCATGACTACCTATTAAAAGGTGGCGTATTCACTAAAGATATGCTTGATGCGTATATCGAAGTTAAAACTGAAGAAGTTCGTCGTTTGAACACGACAACTCACCCAGTTGAATTTGATATGTACTACAGCTTGTAATTCGTACACGAATTTAAGCAAAAAGAAACCCGCTCATGTAGCGGGTTTTTTTGTATCATTGCTTTTGAATTAGATAATTTCATGAAAACATATGGCACAACGTAAAAAAGAAACGAGCTTTTATCCTTGGGTTGATGTTAAAGACCATAGTAAAGGCTTTAAAATGAATTTTTCTACAGTCATTTACTTGGAGCTTGGGCGTACATCTGAAGGGTATAAGCAGGCTGAATTCATTGGTTTAAAAAATCCAGCACTGGCTTTGGATTATGCTTATCCTGAGCATTTTTTTCTAAGTTCTGAGGGTTTGATTTTACATAAAACGGCTAGTGGTAAATTTGAAGTGATTGCAAAAACGGATAAGTGCTGATGCTTTGGTATTTTGTCGCTCTGGGTAAGTGCAACAGGGTGCATTCAGGTGAAGTGACAAAAGGGTGACTCAATTAAGTTACAGTAAATGATATTTAAAAAATCATATTCAAAGAGTAGTGGGTATATGCGAAATAAGCAGGCATGTAAGGTACAGGATGCGCAATTTTCTCCTGAATTAAAAACATGGTTATATGCATCAGGTTCGTTAACACAACAGCTTACAGATTTAGCGGATGGTGAGTTTAGCGTTAAACCTATTAAAGAACATTTTAAACGTCTCGGTTTTAGCGATGCACAATGGATGAAAATGCCACATTGGCATACATCATGGGTGCGTGAAAGCTATCTGTATGGCTCTGAAGCGGAGCCTTGGGTCAAAGCAAAAAGTATCTTCCCTATTTTAAGTCTACAAGCAAAAGCACGTATATTTCAGCATATTGGTAAAAAACCAATAGGATGGTTTCTATTTCAACGAACCAATCCACAGTGTCAGCGCCGCGTTATTCTGCTTGAAGATGGTTGGACGCGGCAAAGTTGTTATACTTGGCATGGTTGTAAATTTATTGTTCAAGAAACTTTTTTGCCTACATTTGAGCAATTTATTCAGCAAAATATTAAACAGTAACTGGGTTAAGGATAGTCATGGACACTGCGCAACAAACTACATGGCGTGAGCGTTTAGTAGCATATTATTATTTATGTCGTTTTGATAAGCCGATTGGAACAGAGTTGGTTTTTTGGCCAACCATGTGGGCGTTATGGATTGCAGCTGAAGGGGTTCCAAGTCCTACAATACTGATTATGATGGTACTCGGTACCATCCTTATGCGTGCTGCTGGTTGCGCTATCAATGATTTTGCTGATCGTAAAGTAGATGGGCAAGTAGAAAGAACGAAAAATCGTCCATTGGCGACAGGGGTGATTTCTGCTAAAGAGGCTGTCTGGGTATTTATTGCATTAATTGCTGCAAGTGCCTGTACGTTGCTTTTTCTCCCCATTGCAACATTTTATTGTGCTTTGGGTGGTTTGCTACTTGCATTCATTTATCCATTTATGAAGCGTTATACGCATTTACCACAAGTCGTATTGGGTATGGCATTTTCTTGGGGAATTCCGATGTCATTTACGGCTATGGGTAAACCGCTAGATTGGACGTGTTGGCTACTGTACTTCGGTAATTTAGCATGGACAGTGGCTTATGACACTCAATATGCAATTACTGACCGTGAATATGATTTAAAAATTGGAGTGAAATCAACAGCAATACTCTTTGGTAAATATGACATTGAAATTATTGCAATGTTACAAGCGATGAGTGTGGTATTGATTGGCTGTGCATTGTATTTAGAAAACTTATTATTCCCTTATGGCTTACTTGCCTTATTTTTGGTTGTTGCAGATTTTATTTACCAATGGACGAAGACTCGTGATCGTGATCCGCAACATTGTTTTTGGGCATTCCGCCATAACCGTTGGATCGGTGTGATTATTTTTGTTGGAATTTTAATTTCCTTGTTTTAGTTTTGCTTGAGAGCTGTATATGGTTGAGTGCTTGGAGCCTATCAAGCTTTAAAACAGATGTGGTTAAGCGTAAATTTCCTTGTACAAACCAAACTGGATAAAACTGTACACATAGGTAGAGTTTAAATTATTTGATAAAGATACGCATAGCTCTATAGTCTCGGAACATATTCCTGAGTTGGCGAATACCGTTGATATGCTAATGAAACAGTAAAACTTATAGGGAGCTTCGGCTCCTTTTTTAATCAATATCTTTCTGTAGTTGTCGAACTGAAGGAATTTCGGTATAGCGTAATACGCGATAACCAGCTTCATGAAGCATATGATCGCGAAATTTATCTTCTTCGACTTTGTATAAATGAGTTGGGTCATCAAGTTCAATAATCACTAAAACTTGTAAGGATTCATTGAGTAAAACGAAATCGGTTACTTTACGATTAAACTGATTACGGATTTTAAGGTTATGACTGGTAATTAAGGCACTAAAAGCAACTTGTGCCAAGACATGGTATTGGGGGAAGGCTTCTTTCAAACGAACGTACATTCTGCATTCATATGCAGTAATGACGCGTTTAGAATAAAACTTCTTTTTGGTTTTTAGATATTGCTGAGCACACAGTATAATGAGTACAAGGCTAGCAATAATACCAATAATGAGAAAAGTAAATGAGCTGGAATCAAACACAATATAAATCTATAGATAAGAAAAAACCCACTCAAGCAGAGTGGGTTTTTAGAATTTGGCTCTCCAACCTGGGCTCGAACCAGGGACCTGCGGATTAACAGTCCGTCGCTCTACCAACTGAGCTATTAGAGAATCTGAAACGGATTCTATTGACCTAAAAGACTTTGGTCAAGTCTGTTTTGATAAAAAAAGCTAAATGTTGATTTAACTGCCTTTTTTATCATCATTCTGGTGAAATTTGGTGCTTTTGATGGTCATATTTTGATGAGTTGGAGGCGTGAATATTGTTTTACTGAATAGATGATAAATAAGGATATAAAAAAGCCCACTTCATAATGAATGGGCTTTTTAGAATCTGGCTCTTCCACCTGGGCTCGAACCAGGGACCTGCGGATTAACAGTCCGTCGCTCTACCAACTGAGCTATGGAAGAATAGATGGCTCTCCAACCTGGGCTCGAACCAGGGACCTGCGGATTAACAGTCCGTCGCTCTACCAACTGAGCTATTAGAGAATCTGATGCGCATTTTAGGGATGAAAGTCCGACTCGTCAACACGTAAAGATAAAGAAATGAATCATTTGCCTTATAATTATGCAAAAATGCACTAAAAATAAAAAAATCGCCCATAAAGGACGATTTTTTAGACTAAAAATAAGAATCTATAAAAAACTTATTTTTCAACGCCAGCAGCTTGACCTGCATATTTCGCGTTTGCATAGTCCCAGTTTACTAGGCTTTCAAGGAAAGTTTTGATATAAACAGGACGTGCGTTACGGAAATCGATGTAGTAAGCATGTTCCCAAACGTCAATTGTAAGTACTGCAACTTGACCGTGAGCAAGTGGAGTATCTGCATTTGATGTTTTAAGAAGAGATAAGTTACCGTTTACTTTGTCAGCAACTAACCAAGCCCAACCTGAACCGAATTGAGTTGTTGCAGCAGCAGCAAATTCTTCAGCAAATTTTTCAAAAGAACCAAAAGCTTCATCAATTTTAGCAGCTAAAGCACCAGTCGCTTTACCACCACCATTTTTAGCCATACAGTTCCAGTAGAATGTATGGTTCCAAACTTGAGCCGAGTTATTGAATACACCCGCTTTAGTTGCATCACCAGCAGTCGCTGTAATGATTTCTTCTAAAGTTTTACCTTCAAGGTCAGTACCTTTGATCAGGTTATTCAAATTCACAACGTAAGTGTTGTGATGTTTGTCGTGATGGTATTCTAAAGTTTCTTTGCTAATGTGCGGAGCAAGATCTTCATATCCGTATGGAAGTGCTGGTAAAGTGATAGTTGTCATGATTTTCAATTCCTTGCATTTTGCTGGGTTTTGACATTAAGTGGCTTTATTGTAATAGATTCTTAAGGAAAATTGCGCATTGCTTATAAATAACAATACAGAATAAAGCCTGAATTTATATGTATAAAGAAAAATGCCAACCACAGGCGATTTTAAAATTAAATCGGATTGTTTAATTCGAAATAACTATACTCAATATTGAACTGTTCTGAAATAGCTTTAGCAAGACGCTGAACGCCATAACGCTCAGTTGCATGATGACCGCAAGCATAATAATTCACGTTTAATTCACGTGCTTCATAATAAGTACGTTCGCTGACTTCCCCTGAAATATAGGCATCACAGTTGCGCTCCGCAGCTTTGCCAATAAAATCTTGTGCAGCGCCAGTGCAATATGCCACTTTTTGAATGCTGTTTTTTTCAGCAGGTAAGTGGGTGGCGTTAAACCCTAAACGATCAGTACAATACTGTTTAAATGCTTCCGCAGACATCGCTTGGTTCAAGTAACCAATATTGCCAATTGGGTAGCGTTCACTGGAATCTAGAGGTTCGATATCGCGTAAACCTAAAATTTCCGCGAGGGCAGCATTATTACCAAGGCTTGGGTGCGAATCGAGCGGCAGGTGGTAACCTACCAGAGAGATATCATGCTGAATGAGGCTCTTAATGCGTTTACCGCGCATTCCTGTGATTGGATAGGGTTCGCCTTTCCAAAAATAACCATGATGCACTAGGAGTAAGTCAGCACCTTGTTCAATCGCTGCGTCAATTGCATCTTGTGATGCTGTGACTGCACACAAAATTTTATTTACATCTTGTTTGCCTTCAATTTGTAAACCATTTGGTGCATAGTCTTTAAATTCGTGTGATTTCAGGGTTTGGTTGCACCACTGAATAATTTCATTAAGTTTTGCCATAAATTTCTCACAAGTCTAAATATTTAACATCATCAAAACATATTTTAAATTGTAACTAAAGCATGACAAAACTCTTGTACTATTTTATGTTTCTAGATGTATTTCATCTTACAATGACACATAAATTACTTAGTCATCAACGAATTAAAATATATTTAGAGGAAATTAACGTGCGCCGCACATTTTCATGGTTACCTTGGGTTTTACTCATCCTAGTCACTCTTGGCTTTCTTTCATGGCAACAATATCAGAAGCCTAAAGCACCTATTGCAGCTGATGGTATAAAAATGCCAGCAGAGAAAGTAGAGCCTTTGATCAATACGACCAGAACGGGTGGGGTCGATTCTTATAGTGCTGCTGTTAAAGTTGCCGCTCCAGCAGTAGTGAATATTTTTACCACGCAGAAAGTGAACAAAGCTCAACATCCTTTGTTAAATGATCCTGCTTTTCGTGAATTTTTTGGTGATCAAATCCCAGATCAATTCGGTCCGGAGCAAAATGAAAACAGTTTAGGTTCTGGTGTTATTGTGCGTTCTGATGGTTATATTTTGACTAATAATCATGTGATTGCGCAAGCCGATCAAATTGTGGTCGGGTTGAATGATGGTCGTCGTGCAATTGCAAAAATTATTGGTACCGATCCAGATTCTGATCTTGCTGTCATTAAAATTGAATTAGATAAACTGCCTGTTTTACCTTTTAAGTTGAGTGGTAATGAAGTTGGTGATGTGGTTCTTGCGATTGGTAATCCATTTGGTGTAGGACAAACGGTAACGCAAGGGATTATTTCAGCCACCAATCGTTCAGATTTGGGTATTAATACCTATGAAGACTTTATTCAAACAGATGCTGCAATTAACCCAGGAAACTCTGGTGGTGCGTTGATTGATGTTACGGGTAACTTAATTGGTGTAAATACTGCAATTTTCTCTCAATCAGGGGGCTCATTGGGTATTGGCTTCGCAATTCCTGCTAAGGTTTGTCAGCAAGTATTGAATTCAATTTTGAAAGATGGTCGTGTAGTTCGTGGTTGGTTAGGGATCAGTTTGATGCCTGTACAACAAGAGAATTTTCTTGAACCTAAGCAGGCAGGTGTTGTGGTGGCAGATGTACTGCCAAAGGGCCCAGCGGCAAATGCGGGAATTAAAAAAGGCGATAAGATTATTCAGGTGAATAATGAGCCGATTACATCTGCTTCTCATCTGATTAACTATGTGGCTTTGCAGGCTCCAAATAGCAGTATTAAAATTTCTGTTGTTCGAGATGAAAAACCATTAATGCTGGATGTGGTTGTCGCTGAGCGTAAAGAGCAGAATAATAGTTCACAGTATATTCCTTTACCGCAGCGTTAAAAAATCCTGATTTATGTTTAGATAATATGAACAGAAAAAGTGCATTTCGATGCGCTTTTTCTGTTTTTACTTGTTGATTATTTTAAGTCTTGATAAATAAGGTAAGGGTGGGTGCGCAGATAGGATAATTTTATCTGAAGGGAGTTTTCCGATTTTTTGATTGGTGGGGGTTAATCGGGTATATAAAATATTAAGGCAAAAAAAAGCCCACTTTAATGCTGTGGGCTTTTTGGTATTTGGCTCTCCAACCTGGGCTCGAACCAGGGACCTGCGGATTAACAGTCCGTCGCTCTACCGACTGAGCTATTGGAGAATCTGAATGCGATTATAAGGAGATTTTTTAGAGGGTCAAGCTAAAGTTGTCACCTTTCCTTCATTTTTGCACTGTATGCTTTTTATTTAGACAAATAAGTAAAAATAGTTAAAAAAACTTGCACAGCTAAAAATGAGTTGTTAAATTAAATTCATAACAGAGCGTTTGAATGAAAATTCAAACAGTGTGGATTTAAAACCAACTTGCCAGCACTAAAATGGCTAAACAGGAGAAAGCGAATGCATACGCTGACGATTGCCGAAATTTTTTCAAATTTATCTTTTTATCAAGACAACTACCTTTCAATTGTTCAAGATCCTGCACAGTATCGAACTGTGGTGGAAGATGCTTATATTCAAGTGTGGCCAGTGGGCACTGAACAGCTTTATTTGGGTGATTTATTACAACTTTGGTTTAGTGATAAATGGTTGATTAACTCACCATGCCAATTGCTATTGGAAAGTTATTCAAATGGTCGTAAAAAGCCTTTACAACGCGACCATGATTTATATCTTTATCAGTTGAATGGCAGTGCGTTATCAGGACGAAACAACTCGAAAGTCTGGTCTGTGTCTGAGCAGAAAAAGCTTTCAGTATCTTTAGATAGCGTATTTAAATATTTGTGTATTTTTAAAGGCACACATCGTCCGATTATTTCTCAGAATAACCTGATTAAAAATTTCAAAACAGCAATATAAGCAGAAAATTATGCAGTACTGGCAAACCCTTTATTGGTTTGCCAAAATGCTGGGCTTAAAAGTCTTAAAGCATTAAAAATTAAGTTAACGAATAATCATGCAGGTTGCAGTGGCATGTGCATATAACTTGCCATTTTCATCGATAATTTTACCTTCAGAAATACCTAAATTTTTACTGATGTTAATCACTGTGCCAATTGCCAGTAGTTCTTTATCTTGCGGGATAGGGCGGCACATTTTAATATTTAGATCGATGGTGCCGTAACCAACACCAGCTTCTAACATGCTGTGTACAGCGCAGCCTGTGACAGAATCCAGTACTGTTGCTGCAAAACCACCATGTACACCACCCAGTGGGTTTAAATGACGACTATCCGCTTTAGCTTTGAAGCGGATAGTTCCTTCTGAAACTTCATACGGCTGCATAGGGATAGTTTCACTAATACTTGCAGCTGGAATTTTGCCAGCACACATGGCTTGTAAAAGTTGTAGCCCTGTCATTTCTTTGGGGTTCATAGCGATCTTCCTGAATTATTATGGCGTTCTAAAAGGAACGTGTAAGTAACTTAATGGGCTGCTTAATATTCGTCAAGTCAACGTAAGTGATTTATATGCTTGAATGCTAATATTTATTTCAGGATTTTATGCGTGTTCGCTTTTAAATATAAATCTAAGATAAGAATAAAATGAGATTATACCGAGCGCATGGGTTTTTATGATTGAGTTGAATAAGTTTATTTGATTTAAGACATTAAAGATAAAGATTGGAATTTATATTTAAATTTGTATATCTATGAGAATGAATAGAGGCTCGTCGTTGAATATGGATACTCAACAATGTTTTTAAAAATAACCTTGGCTATGATCGCCTTTGCTGCAAATTCAGTGTTGTGTCGTTTGGCTTTGGCTGGACATCAAATAGACCCATTAAGCTTTAGTGTGATTCGTGTTTGTAGTGGTGCTGTGGTCTTGTTGATATTGTGGTTGCTGAGCCAAACGCGACAGGCAATACAATGGAATTTATACAGCGCGCTGGCTTTGGCGACTTATATGATGGCATTTTCATATGCCTATATTCAAGTTGATGCAGGTGTTGGGGCACTTTTACTCTTTGGAACGGTGCAATTGGCAATGGTTCTTTATGCTGTTTTTCATGGTGAGAAACTGAATTTAAAACGTGGTTTGGGTTTAATCATTGCATTAATGGGGATTGTGATTTTGCTTTTACCAGGAGCCAGTGCACCGAGTTTAAGTTATTCCGTCATCATGATGATTTCAGGTTTTGCTTGGGCGGTTTACAGTATTTTAGGTAAGAAGATGCTGGGTCCTTTATCGAGTAGCGTAGGTAATTTTCTGCTGGCTGTTCCTTTGGTGGTGATTGGTTATTGTATTTTATATCAAGGTACAAGTATTACGACTCAAGGTGTTGTTCTAGCCATGCTTTCAGGTGGGGTCACCTCAGCTGGAGCATATGTACTGTGGTATTCGATTGTTAAGCGTATCGATCGTATAGATGCAAGTACTGTGCAACTGAGTGTACCGTGTTTAGCAATTTTAGGTGGAGCATTATTTATTGGTGAAACCATAGGGCTGCGTCTTGTTTTATCAACGATCATTGTGTTGCTGGGTATTTTTTTGGTGATTTATGCAGGAAAAAATAGCGTTAAAGAAAACAAGTAAGTCGCTTTTTTATATTTAGTATTTATTTTTGATTAAAAAAACCCGCGATATTCGCGGGTTTTTTTAATCAAGCTTTATAAAAAGCAGATTATTTTTCAGCAGCAATTGAAGCAATCGCAGCGTCTACGCCTTTGATTGAATCAGCAGCTTTCTTAATACGAGCAAGTGCATCTACAAGTACTTCATCAGCAGTTGCGTAAGAAATGCGCATGAAACCGCCTAAACCGAATGCATCACCAGGAACCACGGCAACACCAGTTTCTTCCAATAACCATTCAGAGAATTCTGTGCAAGATTTTAAACCTTTAGCACGAATTAACGGTTTGATATTAGCGTAAGCATAGAACGCACCATCAGCAGGTAGGCAAGAAATACCGTTGATGTCATTTAAGCCAGCCATAACTAAGTCATGACGGCGTTTGAATGCTTCAATCATTGGTTCAAGAACGTCTTGAGGGCCATTCAATGCAGCTTCAGCAGCAACTTGTGAAATAGACGTTGGGTTTGAAGTTGATTGAGATTGGATTTTTTTCATTGCGCCAATCAATTTAGCAGGACCCGCTGCATAGCCAATACGCCAGCCAGTCATTGCATAGGCTTTAGACACGCCGTTTAATACGATTACGCGGTCATAAAGATCTGGAGCAACAGTTGCGATGTTATAGAATTCATCATCCCAACGAATTGGTTCATACATGTCATCAGATGCAACAAATACTTCTGGATATTTACGCAGTACTTCAGCCAAAGCTTCTAATTCAGCTTTAGTGTAAATCATACCTGTAGGGTTGGATGGGCTGTTAAGCACAACTAAACGTGTTTTGTCAGTGATTGCAGCTTCTAGTTGAGCTGGGGTTATTTTGAAACGTTGTTCTTCACCACATTTCACGACAACTGGAACGCCTTCAGCGATGATCACCATGTCTGGGTAGCTTACCCAGTAAGGTGCTGGGATGATCACTTCATCGCCTTTGTTTAACAAAGCGAGTGCTAAATTAAAGAATGATTGTTTGCCGCCGCAAGAAACCAAAATTTGGTTTGCTGCGTAATCAAGATTGTTGTCGCGTTTAAATTTTGCGATGATCGCTTTTTTAAGACTAGGCGTACCATCAACAGCGGTATATTTGGTAAAACCGTTGTTAATCGCTGCAATTGCTGCATCTTTGATGTGTTGTGGGGTGTCAAAATCTGGTTCACCTGCGCCTAAACCAATTACGTTTTTACCAGCAGCTTTAAGTTCAGCAGCTTTATTGGTAACAGCAAGTGTAGGGGACGGTTTGATGGCATTAACACGATCAGAGAGACGTACGTCCACGGCAGTATTCCTTCTTATGGAGATTAAAATAAAAAAGCACACTATCTTAGCCTAAAAAATCGAAGAAAGGGGAGACTGAGTGTGCTAACAATAGAAAAAGTATGTTGTTTTGTTTAATTAATTGTTTAATAACTATAAAAAATGACTGCTTTGTTTTATTTAAAATAAAAATGTCATTTGTGGCAATAAATCATGTCTAAAATTGATGCTTTAAGCAGATGTTTTTAAGATGTTATAGGCACTGCACTTACATTTAAAATAATGGTGATTGCAATGCCGAGCATCATGAAATAATTTAATAAAAATTAATAAGCGTATTTTAAGTCGGTGTAATCGGTTAGAGATTTTTGTAGATGAGTATTGATAAATTCACGAATATCTTCAGGCGTCATCGCTTGCCCTTGTTTAGTAATGACGTGCTCGATCGGTTGCTGATCTGTAGCAGTAATTTTATAAACGAAATTAGATGCAGTGGTGTAACCAGATTCTTGGTTAATCACGTAGGTTACATAACGATAGCTGTGTTCAAAGTTTAAATCGGTATGTGAAAAGACAAATTGCTCGAATAATTTGAGACTTTGATCTCTTGTTAGCGCTTTTAGTTCATCGACAATCGTTGCGCTGAACTTCATACCATAGCGTTCAGAAATAGGTTTTTGATCAATTAACAATGAAACAGAGTCATCATCATTATGGGTTACTGTGACATTACTAAAATCGGACATGAAAATCTCTGAACTAAAAATAAATGGGGATACGTGTCAGTATGGTGAAAATGATTTAAAAATCAATTGATGTCTGTGTGAATATGAAGTGAAAAACTGTGGGTTAAAACTGAAAAATAAAAAGGCTACTTTGAAGTAGCCTTTTAAAAATAGAGGATTAAGCTGTTATTTGATAAAACGTGATAAATCTTCTTCAGGGCGAGCGGTGAGGACTTCAACCCCAGTTTTTGTCACCAAAAGCGTATGTTCATATTGTGCAGATAAACTATGATCTTTAGTCACTACAGTCCATTTGTCACCTAGAAGTTTGGTTTTCCAATCACCACCATTGACCATAGGTTCAATCGTGAAAGTCATACCTTCTTCAAGGATCATGCCGCTACTGCCTTGACCATAGTGCAGTACCTGTGGTTCATCATGGAATACTGTGCCGATACCATGACCGCAATATTCACGAACCACACCAAAGCGTTCGGACTCAACATATTGTTGAATCGCATGACCGATGTCACCAATGGTTGAACCTGGTTTAACCGTTTCTATGCCACGGTACATGGCTTCTTGAGCAACTTTACATAAGCGATTCGCCAAGATGGAGGTTTCTCCACCGACGATGTACATCATGTTGGTGTCACCGTGGTAACCATCTTTAATCACAGTCACATCAATATTAAGGATGTCACCTTTTTTTAGTTTTTTGCTGTCTGATGGAACGCCATGGCAAACCACATGGTTGACCGATGTGCAAATCACATGTTGAAACGCTGGACGTCCGGGAGCTGCACCGTAACCTAAACATGCTGGAATGGCATCTTGAACATTGACAATATAGTCATGACAAATCGTATCAAGTTCTAAAGTGGTAACACCCGGAACAATATGCGGTTTGATCATATCCAAAACTTCGGCCGCTAGTCGTCCCGCCACACGCATTTTTTCAATTTCATCTGGAGTTTTAATGAGTCGACGTGGTGCTTGGTAAGTACTGTTCATGATCTCTAAAAACTTTTGGAAATTTATATGTGACTATGGTATAAATAGCCGCCCATTTTATCAAATGCTTTTTCGTGAATATATTTCACGGGCTTTGTTGGATGGGGCAACAAAATCCGCACATATATCGACACATTTCTCTGGGTGCCCTTTGGGGTGGAGAATGCGGATATATGGAGGCCTAACCCAAACTTTAAGGTAAAGAAAATGGCAGATTACAACGTAAGCATGCGTGACCTTCTTCAAGCAGGCGCGCACTTTGGTCACCAAACTCGTTTCTGGAATCCAAAGATGCGTGAATACATCTTTGGTGCGCGTAACAAAATTCACATCATCAACCTTGAACACACTGTTCCTGCGTTAAATGATGCTTTGAACTTTGTTAACAATCTTGCTAGCAAAAAGAACAAAGTATTGTTCGTTGGTACTAAACGTGCTGCTTCTAACATCATCCGTGAACAAGCGCAACGTGCTGGTCAACCATATGTTGATCACCGTTGGTTAGGTGGTATGTTGACGAACTGGAAAACTCTTCGTCAATCGATCAACCGTTTGAAAGACCTTCAAACTCAATCTCAAGACGGTACTTTCCTTAAGCTTACTAAGCGTGAAGCTTTAGAGCGTACTCGTGAGATGGACAAACTTGAACGTGCTTTAGGCGGCGTTAAGAACATGGGCGGTTTACCTGACGCATTATTCGTAATTGACGTTGACCACGAATCAATCGCGATTAAAGAAGCTAAAAACCTTGGTATTCCTGTAATCGGTATCGTTGATACAAACTCTAACCCAGACAACGTAGACTACGTTATCCCGGGTAATGACGATGCAATCCGTGCGGTTACACTTTACGCTTCTGCTATGGCTGATGCGATTCTTGCTGGTAAAGAGTACGCTCAATCACAAGCAAACGCTCAAGCTAAAGTTGAAGAAGTTGCTAAAGAAGCTCCAGAGGCTTAATGCGTTTTGACGCAAGATTGTCATTTTTGCGACATGTAATGGTGGCAAATTAAGCGTCAAGAAAGCAGAACGGCCCAGAGAACACTTTGGGCCGTTTTTGTTGAACAGATTCATTTTTCTACCGTATTTAGGAGAACAACATGACTGCAGTTACTGCGAGCATGGTAAAAGAATTACGCGACCGTACTGGTCTTGCAATGATGGAATGCAAAAAAGCATTAACAGAATCTAATGGTGATGTTGAATTAGCGATTGATAACCTTCGCAAATCAGGTCAAGCAAAAGCAGCTAAAAAAGCTGGTAACATTGCTGCTGATGGCGCGATCACTATCGTTCAAGAAGGCAACAAAGCGCTTCTTTTAGAAGTAAACTGTCAAACTGACTTCGTTGCTAAAGACGAAAACTTTGCTGGTTTCTCTGCTAAAGTTGCTGCTGCTGCGCTTGCTGCAAACGAAACTGATGCTGCTAAAATTGCTGAATTAAAACTTGAAGATGGCACTACTGTAGAAGAAGCGCGTATTGCACTTGTTCAAAAAATCGGTGAAAACATCCAAGTTCGTCGTGCGAAAATTGTTGAAGGCGAAAACCTTGCAGTTTACAAACACGGCTTAAAAATTGGTGTAGTTGTATCTTACACTGGTGATGCTGCTACAGGTAAAGGTATTGCAATGCACGTTGCTGCGTTCAATCCAGTTGCTGTAAATGCTGAAGGTGTATCTGCTGATCTTATCGCTAAAGAGAAAGAAATTGCTGAAGCGAAAGCGATTGAATCTGGTAAGCCAGCAAATATCGTTGAAAAAATGGTAACTGGTTCAGTTGAAAAATACTTGAATGAAGTTGTTCTTGAGCGTCAAATGTACGTAATTGACAACGATAAAAAAGTTGCTGATGTATTAAAAGCAACTGCTACTGTTGTAGCCCAGTTCGTTCGCTTCGAAGTAGGTGAAGGTATTGAGAAAAAAGCAGAAATGAGCTTCGCTGAAGAAGTTGCTGCTGCTCAAGCTGCTGCTCAATAATTTTACTGTATAAGTAAGAATATTGTGTGAAAGAAAGCCCCTAGCGGGGCTTTTTTTATGCATATAATAAAATTTTGAGGAATAGGGGGAATGTGCTGGTGAGTAAAACCAATATGGGGATTGGTGCAGTTATTATTGTGTTAGTAGCTGCATATTTTGGAATTGACTTAGAACAACAAAATTCTTCAGATTCATCTTTGACAGATTCAAAGTCACGTACTGAAGTTTTAGTGGAGTCTGAGCATCAGAAAGCACAAGTAGGTACGAAGTCTTCAAATGTACAAATGCACAATGATGATGGAAGAATACAGCAGGCATTTCAAGAACAAAAAAGCAATATTCAAGTTCAATCGCGTGGGTTAATTAAAGCTATTTTGCGTGATGATAACGAGGGGGCTCGACATCAAAAAATTATTCTTGAATTGAGCACTGGGCAAACGGTTTTGGTTGCACATAATATTGATTTAGCACCAAGAGTTGATTATTTGCAAAAGGGTGATTACATCGAATTTTATGGTGAATATGAATACTCTGCTAAGGGTGGTGTGATTCATTGGACGCATCGTGATCCGCAGCACCATCATGCAGACGGTTGGTTAAAATACAAAGGACAAATCTATCAATAATTTTAAAAAGCGCAATTTTGTTCTATAACAATGAATCTGGACTGATATGTTGAAATATCAATGAGTGAGTCTCTTATGCATGAACAAAAGTCTGAATATGTTGACTATAAACATCTTCAAGAATTGGGTGGCTTAGAATTATTAACAGCTTCTTATCACCAAAAACAATTTTCTAAGCATGTGCATGAAGGTTATTGTATTGGTGTGATTGAAGAGGGTGCGCAAGCTTTTTTTCGTACTGGAAAGCTACATATTGCCCCTAAAGGCGATATTATTTTAGTGAATGCAGATGAAATTCATACAGGTGCATCTGCAGCTGAGTCTGGATGGCGTTATCGGGCTATTTATCCCACACCAGAAATGTTGAATGAGGTGAGTCGGGACTTTTTTAACTCTACAGGGGTTACCCCGTGGTTTCCTGATGCTGTCATACATGATGTCGGTTTGGCTCAACAGTTGTCCTTTTTATTTGATTTATTGGCTTGTAAAGATAATTTGTTATTTAAAGAAAGTATGTATATCTCAACGCTTGCATGTTTGATGTCAAGATATAGTAAAAGTCGCTTATCACCACAGAATTTACCAGAAACACAGAAAAAGATCCTTACTGTGAAAGAGCTACTGGCAAGTTGTCCTGAAAAAGATTATTCACTGAGTGATTTGGCACAATTGGTTGATTTAAGTCCTTGGTATTTTTTACGGCAGTTTAAAAAATATACAGGATTGCCTCCACATGCGTGGTTGGTTCAGTATCGCTTACATAAGGCTCGGCAATGTTTAAAACAAGGTGAAAATATTGCGGTTACTGCACAGCTATGTGGTTTTTCAGATCAAAGTCATTTTAATCGACATTTTAAGAAAGCGATCGGCGTAACGCCTTTGCAATATATTTCTAGTTTTAAACCCTCTTAGTGTCTTTGATCTTTTGTTTAAGCAATTTTGTTCAAGAATGTAAAAATAAGAACACTTAAATTCGATCTTTATTTAGTGAATCGCTCGGATTGAACAATGGTGTGGATGGATCAGGAAAAACAAGTAGATAATGAAAAGAAGCCATTAAGTTTCAGTCAAGGTGTTATAGACATGATGCCTTTGTCTATTTCTGTTTTACCTTGGGGGATTTTAGCAGGCTCGGTGGCAATACAAGCAGGTCTGTCAGTATCACAAGCCATTGCGATGTCTGCCATCGTTTTTGCTGGTGCAGCACAATTGGTTAGTTTGGGAATGGTGATGTCAGGTGCTTCAGCACTGACCATTTTTTTCACTATTTTTTTAATTACCAGTCAGCATTTTATTTATGCACTGACACTACGCAAAAATATTGCTCCTTTATTACTCAAAGATAGGTTGCCATTGGGTTTTCTTTTAACGGACGAGTTATTCGCTGTTGCTATTTCGAAGTTGGATCGAAATAAAAAATATTTATTAGGTGCTGGGCTAAGCTTTTATATCGCATGGGTATTTTTTAGTGTGTTGGGTATTTATTTGGCGAGTATCGTGCCTAATCTGTCTGATTTTCATTTAGATTTTTCAATTGTAGCGGTGTTTGTTGCCATTATTGTTCCTTTAATAAAAAATCAGGCCGCATTTGTCGGTGTAGTGGTTACTTTGTTTGCCTCATTAGTATTTAAGTATTTTCATATTGATGCTGCAATTGTATTGTCTGGTGTAATTGGCATGCTTACTTCTATGTGTATTGAAGCGAAGGGCGGACAATAAGATGACTTGGACATATATTTTTATTTTGGCAGGTATTGTTTTTTTTAATCGGTACTTTTTTCTAGAGCCTAGAGTTGATGTTAAGTTTCCTCATTTTTTTGAAAAAATGTTGAAGTATTCGGCTCCATGTTTACTCACTGCAATTTGTGCTCCTATTATTTTTTATCAAGATGATGCATTTAGAGCATTTCCAAATAATCCTTATTTATATGGTGCTATTTTTTGCGTGTTCATGATTTTATGGTTAAAAAAAACGTTACTCAGCATAATTTTTAGTTTGGTTTTCTTTTATATGCTTACGATATTCATGCCGTCGTAGCATTTTGAGGCTGTTTAAATTCGTTTAAAAATGTAATGGCATATTTTGTTGGTCTTATTTTTGCCTCGTTTAATAGATACCTTAATGGATTGAAAATAAGCGACAGAATCCATAGAAATAAGCTTCTTGATTATTAGAGTTCTATATATGGCTTAAACGGCTGTCATTTTCGATTTATGGCGCGTTTTCCATTTAGGTATCAATTTACCTAGATAGGCGTCCATGCACCATACTGGGCCAATCAGGAGGAATTGGAGGTCTTTAAAGAATGAAGGCTTTTTACCTTCGACTTTATGGCCATAAAATTGACCAATCCAAGCTAAAACAAAAAGACCAATATAAAAACCAACGCCTACAGGTAGAGTGTAAATTAACCATGCCATGACGACTAAAAGTGTAGACATCGCTACAGCAAGGACCAAATCAAGGCGAGCATAAAAGACTAGGCTGAGTACCAGTAGCAAGGCAGTCAATAAGGCACTGAAATGTGCAAGTATGCCGATAATGGAAAAAAGGATTGCGGGTACACAAGCCCAATGAATTGCTTTGTTGGTTTTATTTTGATGACTTTCGCTATATTCATCCAGCCATTGGTTGATTGTTTTCATTGTCACTCCTGTTCGGTATTGATCCATGCATTTATTTTTATCTGCTTAAAATATAAACCAGAAGCAATCATGGGTCAAAGTATCTAGCAGTCGATTTGAGTCATTCACTTTAAATCAGCTGAATGACCCCTTAAAGAATTCGCAATACCGTATTTTATGGTGATGTTTTAAGTTCCATATTTTTTAGGCTTGGGTTTTGATAAATCTGCTGACCTTCTTTGTAGGTGGCTAATATTTGTATATCTTTAATTTTGTTGCTTGGGATGGTGAGAGGGTTATCACTTAGAATGACAAAATCAGCCAGTTTTCCTTTACTTAGTGTTCCTTTGCTATTTTCTTCAAAATATTGATAAGCCGCCCAGTCTGTGAGCGATTTTAAAGCAATATAAGGGCTAACGCGTTGTTCCGCACCCAATATTTTTCCACTGCGTGTGACGCGGTTTACAGTGGTATCAAGGGTCATCATACTACGTGGTGGAATAACAGGTGCATCATGATGTTCGGTAAACAAGATTCCCTTGCGTAAAGCAGAACCCGTTGGTGAAATGCGATTTGCTCTTTCTACGCCCAGTGTTTCGTCCCTATGCCAGTCGCCCCAATAATAGGTATGTAATGAAAAGAAAGAGGGAATTAGCTCAAGAGACTTAGCTCTGTCTAACTGATCTTCACGCATGGTTTGTGCATGGATAATGACATTGCGTCGGTCTAATTTTGGATAGCGCTTGATTGCGGTATCAATATTGTTTAAGTATTGATCAATTGCAGCATCACCATTGGCATGGGCCAGTATTTGCCATTTGTGTTCAAAGGCTAAATTAATCGCATCCTGTACCGTTTTGTTTTCAGGAAAGGCAGGGTAGCCTGAATAGGTCTTTGGTTTTCCTTCTGGTGGAATCAAATAAGGTTGAGTCAGCCAAGCCGTTTTGCCTTGAGGTGAGCCATCTAAACTTATTTTAACGCCGCCTATGCGAAAATGATGATCATAGTTTTGACTCGTACCATGCCTAAGCATGTATTCTTTTTCGTTATTGATGTCGGGATAAGACACCAGATCAATCGGTAATTTTCCTTGTTTGGCTAAATTTCGCCACAATTCACTCGTTCCTGCATCCGCACGACCTTCCTGAACGGTGGTGTAGCCATTTTGGACATAGGTTTGAATAGCTGTGAGTGCCATTTTTTCCATAACATCGGGTGGGACATTTTTAAAAGCCTGCATCATGGCACTAAAAACAGCACTTTCTTCAAGCACACCATTGGGCTCCATAGAGTTCTTCATCCGACGGATCACACCACCAGATGGATTGGGTGTTTTTGCATTGATGTTGAGTATTTCTAAAGCTTTATGATTGACCGATGCGAGATGTCCAGATTGATGAAGAATCAAAACGGGTTGATCTTTAGAAATCTGATCCAGTTCTGTTGCTGTTGGATGGCGCTTTTCTTTGAGTTGGGCATCATCATAACCGTTGCCCATAATCCAGCCTGATGTTGCTTGAATAAATTCGGGATTTTGCTGCTGCCAGCTTTTCATGACAACAATTAGCGAATTAATATCGGTCACTGTTCCATCTGGGGGAGAGTAAAGATTCGCAACAGTTTGCTGTAAGCCGACACTGTTGACATGGCTATGTGCGTCGATGATACCAGGGATGACTGTACGTTGTTTTAAATTGAGTTGTTGTGCTTGAGGGGCAATTTTGCGTGCTTGTTCAAGTTTTCCACTAAATTGGATATGACCAGCTTGAATCAGTAATGCTTCCACATAGGTGGGTTGCATGCCTTCCATGGTTAAAATAGGACCGCCATAAACCAAGAGTGTATTTGAAGCCTGTTCTTGAAGCACTGGTTGTTGTGCTGTAGGCAAACTGGAACATGCAGCAAGTAAAGTGAATGGTAATGATGAAACGATGCATTTGATTATTACGTTATGTGTATGACGCTTTTGAATTTTCAACAAGATGTTCATCCTCAACTCTTATCATTATTTATATGCTGTATTTATTAAACACTAAGCTGATGCTTAAAACAAAGTTTTTCAGGCATTAAAAAAGCCACATTAAGTGGCTTTTAAGTCAAACGTATTAGAAGTTTTGCATGTGCTTATGAATTTGGACCATCTACACGTTCAATATTGACTTTGGCTGTACCAGCATTGGTAATACCAAGTTGTTTAGCAGCACCGTAAGATAAGTCTAGAACTCGGTTGCCATGGAATGGACCACGATCATTTACTTTTACCACAACACTTTTACCATTGGTTTTATTCGTTACACGAATAAAGCAGTTCAATGGCAAGCTACGGTGAGCAGCAGTCAATCCATTCATATCAAATGTTTCACCACTTGCTGTTTTACGACCATGAAACTGGCGACCGTACCACGATGCTGCACCAGTCTGACTGAATTTACGAACAGTATTGGATGCAACGGTGTTTAACTTTTCAATCACTGAAGGCTCGTTTTCAGGGATTTCAATTTTTGCTGCAATTGTTTCACGACGAATTTTATCGCCAGAACGCTCAGTGATTGAAAGGCTATTTAAATTTGAAAAGTGCGAGTTAAACTTTTGAGCATCTTTATTCAAGACACGTGTAGCTAGGCGAGCGTTGTCATTATCTGTATTGAATGATGACTGAACCATTTCTGCTTGAGACTGACTCAGGGCAAAAGTGGTGGTTAAAGCTAAAATATACTTAAGCGAAGACTGCATTATTAAACTCCTAAAGACCATGTGCTTAACTTCATCTAAACGATTGAAATATTGGCAATCAAGTCTGTTAATTCTCTTTTGCAACTACATTTGACGAGATGGATAATATTCATGCTGGGCTAAAGCTGTCTACTTTTTAATTGAAATAATTGCAAAAAGAGTGAAAATAGATCACTTTTTGATTAAAAAATAATCAATATTGTAACATATTATTTAAATCGTGTGTTTTGCACGCTATTTTGTAAAATAAAATCTTGACTTTTATTGTTTTTAATAAAAGCTAGTCTCAACGACTAGCGATTTCAGTACCTAATTGCCATACGGCAGTCGCATACATACGGCTCTTATTATAAGCCGTAATCACTTGGAAATTAGGATAGGTAATATAGTAGATCGGTGCATAACTTTCTTGAAGTTGAATCACATTGACTAGATCTAAGTCATCTATTTTTACAATCGGATTAGTTGGTGTAATCCCTTGATTCTTTAAGACTCCATAGGGTGTCGGTTGTTCCAAATTTTTGGTAATAATGGATTCAGGGTTATTTCCTGTATAGCGCGCTGAGAAGCCAATGGGTTGATTGCGCTGCCACCCATGTTTGGCTAAATAGTTCGCAATTGAACCTATGGCATCTACGGCAGAATTTCTCAGATCAATATGTCCATTTCCATCGTAGTCCACACCGAGTTTAGGGATGTTGCTTGGCATAAATTGTGGGTAGCCAATGGCACCGGCATAAGAACCAACCACTGAATGAGTTGGAACGCCATCTTTGTATGACCATGCAATCAGTGCCGCAAGTTCATCTTGGAAATATTGTGCACGTCGTTCGAAACCAAACCCTAAGGTTGCTAATGCATCACGAGTGACGAAATTGCCTTTATTGACGCCGAAACCAGTTTCCACACCTAAAATGCCTAAAATAACCGATTGTGGGACACCAAATTGTTGTTCGGCACGGTTTAATGTATCGGCATATTGATTTTTGAACTGAACTCCACGTTGAATGGTGCTTTCAGCCATAAAATTGGTTTTATATTCGTACCAAGGTTTACTTTCACCAGGGCGATTCATAATATTAATAATATTCGGTAGGTTTTTTGAACCATTCATGGCCCAATCGATTTGTTCTGCACTTAAGCCATAGGTTTGCATCGTTTTCTGTTTAAAACTGCTATAGCTAGGGTGATTGTAAAAATCATTGGCTTGGCAGAAACTGGTGATGGAAAGCGCACCAATAAGTAAAGGGAGGCGTTTCATTTTGTTATAAAAGTGGATATTTAACATATTGCTCAAAGTTCCAAAATATCATTTGTGTGTATGGATAGACATCACAACGCTAAAAGCAGCCATTAAAAATAATTATTGCAGTACCGCTATAATTCAAAAAAGGAAGCGGAATTTCTGTAATAGGTAAGATACCACTGACCACACCAGCATTAACAAATACACATACAAAAAACGACAAACTTAGACTGCTAGCGAATAAGTAGCCATACTTATGCAAACAATTCAGTCCAATCTGTATCGTTCTAAAAATAATGACGAAATATAAAATAATCAGGATCAATAAAATGTAAATGTTGCCATTCTAGAGGGCAATATTACCGTACTTATATTATTGCATCGAATGTGGTTAAAAAAGTTGTATTTCGGGCAGGGCGTCATGACTTTTTTGAGATTGCCTAATACAAAGCAATGCTAACATAAACCTACACTTAGACAATGCATATCAATATATTGCAATAAAAAAAACCTAGCTGTTGCTAGGTTTTTTAGATTTTTTAAAAAGCTTAAGCGTGAAAAAGGGTGTCGTGGTATTCAGCAAGTACCAGTAGTTCTTCTTTGGTCAGATTGGGAATGATTTTATTCACTGCAATATGTACCGCTTTAGTGACGGCAGTAGAACCAAAATCAGCTGCTGTGCGTTTGATCATGCCTAAATCTAGCGTTTTATTAAAGTCATTCATAAAATGATGTATGGTCGCGTCTGCAAATTGTTTATACAGTTCAGCCAAAGCTGCTGTATTGACGTCATTTCCTGCTTTAATTTCAGCATAGCTCTTTTTAAGATTCGCTACCAAACTTGCATCTAAAGCTTCACCGACACGGAAGTTTCCTTCGGTATCTTTAAATAAGCTTTTTTCAGAGAACTCAATGGATTGTTTAACAATATCGTTTGAAGATTTCCCCAATAACTGTTTTAACAAAACAGCAACGGTTGATTTGATGTAACCTGCGAGTTTTTCTGCGGTATCACGTTTATCACTAGGTGGAAAGCGACGAACAAGTTCAGTCAAAATACCATCAATGATTTCATCATTAATCAGCAGCGCTGTTTTGTCACGTAAAGGGTAAAGCGGTTCGCTCGAATTTTTCTTTTCCTGACCTGTTTGAATACTTGTTAATAATTCTACAGAAGGAATAAAACCAAAAAATGGCATGTCAAAAAACCTCAATATTTTTCATTTTATTGTCGCGCCAAACGAATGGGGCGAGGCATCCATGTTATATCCGATACACGACAAGGATTAATATCTAATCCACCCCGACGTGTATAGGTTGCATAAACCATCAGTTTTTCTGGTGTAAACTTTTGCCAGATATCGGCAAAAATTTGTTCCACACATTGTTCATGGAAACCATTATGCTGACGGTAAGAAATAATATAAGCTAAAATACTGCGATAACAAGGTTTTTTACCCTGATATCGAATAAAAACTGTGCCCCAATCGGGTTGTCCTGTAACGGGGCAGTTACTGCGTAGTAAATGTGAATACAGTTGAATGTCGACGGTTTCAGTATTTTCTGTGTCTAGCTTTAATAAAGTTGCATCTGGATGCGTTTCTAAGCGTTCTGGGCTTAAATCATCAATACAAATGCCCTCAGGTTTAGAAATGTCTAAATCATCGGCTTGGAATAGGCTAAGGGTGACTGGTGCGCCTGCGGCTGTAGATAAATCCTTTTCTACCGTAGTAATAAAAGCTTCTTTTGATTCGAATGAAGTAAAGTTCATACTATTAAAGTATAGCTTTAGAGATTTTGATTCGATTAAATTTGGTGATGATGCGGGTAGCGCCATACGACCAATGGCAACTTGTGGAATGCCTACTGCATTTAACCAAGATATTTCAAAAACATGCCACCAATCCTGACCTTGTTGAATGCCTTCAACATGAGCATAGTGTTCACGCGCTGGTGCACGTGCAATAGGAAACAGAATATCGGGTTGATATTCTGTTGGATAGCTGGTGTCTTTACCTAATAAAGAGAGTTCTACAGTCATTATTCACGCATTCCTGAGCCACGAGAAAGTAAATAGTAAGCTATGCCGTAAAGCGCAACGCAGCATAAGGTGATGATGGTCAATGAAACGGAAACATTGACATCACTATGACCTAAAATGCCGAAACGGAAGGCATTCACCATATATACGATCGGGTTAATTAAAGAGAGATTTTGCCAAAAAGGGCTTAAAGCACTAATCGCATAGAATACCCCACCTAAATAAGTTAGTGGTGTGAGTACAAATGTTGGAATAATTGAAATATCATCAAAAGACTTGGCGTAAACCGCATTAATAAGTCCTCCAAGTGAAAACAGGAGAGATGTAATTAATACTGTATATATAGTCACAAACCAATTGGTGATATATAAGTCAGTAAAGAACATGCTCATAGCAGTCACAATAATGCCGACCAAAACACCACGGCACACACCACCAATTACATAGCCCCAAAGGACCATATGTAACGGGACTGGACTCATAATCAATTCTTCAATACTTTTTTGAAATTTAGCACTGAAGAAACTCGAAGAGACATTGGCATAACTATTGGTAATGATCGCCATCATGATTAAGCCGGGCACAATAAACTGCATATAGCTAAAGCCACCCATTTCACCAATACGAGAACCGACTAAATTTCCGAAAATTACAAAATACAGGCTCATGGTGATTGCAGGTGGTAATAAGGTTTGTGGCCAAATGCGCATAAAGCGACGCACTTCTTTATGCACAAGAGTGTAGAGCGCAACGTATAATTGATTCAAGTTCATTGCGCTGCTCCTTCAAGATTTTTTTCCACCATTTTTACAAATAATTCCTCTAGGCGATTCGATTTATTTCGCATACTCGCCACTTGAATGCCTTGTGCTTGTAAAAGTTGAAACAGTTCATTTAATGTGTGGGCTTTGTCCATAGTCACTTCTAAGGTAACGGGATCAATTAAATTGAAACGCACACCAATAATGTCGATATGAATAGGTTGAATCGGTTCGACCAGATCGAAAATAAAGGATTCTTCGCTGAGCTGATTTAAGAAAGATTTCATGGTGGTATCTTCTTTAATCACACCACGGTCAATAATAGCGATGCGACGACAGAGCATTTCAGCTTCTTCTAAATAATGAGTGGTCAAGATAATAGAAGTGCCTTGTTCATTCATTTCAGTGAGGAAATCCCACATTGAACGACGCAATTCAATATCTACGCCCGCAGTGGGTTCATCTAAAATGAGCAGTTTAGGCTGATGCATCATGGCACGAGCAATCATTAAACGGCGTTTCATACCGCCAGACAGCATACGAGCTTGAACAGCGCGTTTATCCCAGAGGCCGAGCTTTTCTAGATATTGTTCAGCACGTTGTTCGGCAATTTTTTTTGGAATGCCGTAATAACCTGCTTGGGTGACTAAAATATCAAATGTTTTTTCAAATTGACCAAAGTTAAATTCTTGAGGCACCACACCTAAGCATTGTTTTGCTTCTGAAGGGTGGGTATCTAGATTGTGCCCAAAAATTTCAACAGTACCTGATGTTTTTTTTGTGAGTGAACTAATGATGCTGATGGTGGTTGATTTACCTGCGCCATTGGGTCCAAGGAGGGCGTAAAACTCACCTTCAGGCACGCTTAAGTTAATCCCTTTTAGTGCTTGAAAACCATTTCGATAAGTTTTAGATACGTCTCGCAAGGTCAATGCATCAGTCATGAAATTCTCACATGGTGAATAGTATGAGTATTGTGAGTGATCTTAGTCAATAAACCAAGTCAATAAGGAGGAATTCTGTGTTGCAATTTTGGAACATTGCTTAAAGTGTGAGCATAAAAAATGATGACTTATAGATAGTTGCTTTACCTTACGTTTTTTTTTGTTATGATGTGCGCAATCCGAAAGAAGCGCTCATAGCTCAACTGGATAGAGTACAGGTCTCCGAAGCCTGTGGCGTGGGTTCGAGTCCCGCTGAGCGCACCAATTTTTAAATTAAAACATATAAAAAATTTAGCAATTCAATTTTCATCCTTATAATTTTTATTATTTTATACATCGCACACTTCCTAAAGGTTTTTTAATTCAATTGGAATTCTATTTGATTGATGTGTAGAAATGTTGAGTACGCTTGCCTAATACACGTTTCAGTTTTATATTAAACCTACAGTAGGTCGTGAAGACGCTACGAAGTAGTTGGACGGATCAATGACAGCTCGTTGAGTTTACAACCTTAGGGTTGAACAAGAAATCAGCACTAGCCTTCCAACATAAAAGCCCGCAGAAATGCGGGCTTTCTTATTGTGATATAGAAAATTATTTTTGCATTAATGTGGTGTATCAATATGATAGATAAAGGGATTGTATTTAAGTGGTTTTCTTGGTTTTTTATTTGAAGCCTCTAGAAAAAAGCTTATTTCTTTGTTTATAAAAAATTACATTGCCAAGAAATCTAACAACTCTAAATCATGTTCACGCAAGAACTTGTGCTATAAAAAGGTCCGTTGAATAAAATAAGATGAGAAAAGATATGACTCAAATGATTGAGCTAAAGGTGAAAGACCAATTTAGCAATATTCATGAAGTACAAGCATTGCTTCGAGATATTCCTGAAAATACTGAAGCGAATAACCTGTCCCTTTTTCAAAGAATTGAACATATTGTCGTAAATGGAGAAATGATTCAGCCCAGTATTGAATTACTCTTCGAAAGTCGGCATTCGGACAATATTTATCGTGTTGTTGAATAAATAGTTGTTGTTAAATATGCGGTTTGCTCAAATGAAAGCATTAGATCTAAAAACTCACTTAAATAATGCACCTCGAAAGTTGGATATTCTTAGTCTGGTTTGAAGGGTGCTTTTCTATTCTATTAAAAATATATTGGCAATAAAAAGCCCACCAAAGTGAGCCTAGAATTAAAATTTACAATAAGCTTACCTCTACATCATATTTATTAAATTCTTGCATTATATTTTGAATCATTTGTTTGCCGATTTTATCATGACAGCTTAATAGTTTATCTTTGCCATCTAAGCTGTCATAACATTCAATTTGTTGAATTAACCAACGATGATCGAATTCCGTTTGATGAATAATAATTCGGGTAGGTTGTAAGTTATCACTCACTTGACGGGGTAACACACTGGTAATCGCAAGTTGGATATTGGTGAATTCATCTTGAGAGTTGATAAAAGTAATCACCCAATTGCCTAATTTTTTTAAGTACATTGGATTGTCGGCTGGATGAAATTTTAAATAATGTTGAGAATGCATATTTATTTCTCTCTCAAATACTAGGGTCTGTTGACATTTCAGCCATGCATTGCGTTATTCACTAAAACAACTAAAACAACTAAAACAACTAAAACAACTAAAACAACTAAAACAACTAAAACAACTAAAACAACTAAAACAACTAAAACAACTAAAACAACTAAAGCAAGGCATGAAATGCAGACAATGGTCCGACCCTCTTGTCAGGTTTCATAACGAAGTTTGGGGAAGTTTTAGTGATAACCCTACGGGACAGGGATATTTTTTCCGCTACTGCGTTATCTTGCGCAGCTTTAGTCACTGCTCATCATTTAGAATGACTAAATTTCGCAAAACATGCCTTGTAGCATCTAAAAAATATCCTCTGTCGCAAGCATCTGTGAAATGTCAACAGACCCTAAATATATGTACTTTTTAGAGAGTATTTACCATTGAGCAAAGGTCTTAGCGTGGAGAGTTATTTGATTTATTTATAATTGAATATTTGAGTAAGAAATTTAACATCCTTGTTCTTTCAATGAAAAATAAATTTATAGCTTAATAAGTTAGAGTTAAAATGACTTATAAAGCAGAAAAATACGCTTAATATTTACGAAGCATTTAGCTTTTGTAGTGAAAAATTGATTTGCTTTAAGCATTGATTTAATTCATGAGGTCGAATACGACTTTCTTGTAATTCTGTGATCCATTGCATTTGACATAATTTTAAACTGCGTAAATCATGGCTGTTAAGAATGCGAGTTGTTAGTTGTTTGCCCATTAAACCGCAGTTTTGTTGTAGTAGTTGCGCCATCAAGTGTTTTACGTCATCAAAGTTTAATTCTTCCAAATTCACATCTATTTCATGTTGTGGTTCTGTTGCAGGGGAATTGGAATGAGCAACTTCTGGAATAAGTGGTGTGATAGTCGTTGTGGTGATGGGTTCAGCCAAATTCTCTTTAATAAGGTTTGTTGTTTGGAGTGGAAGACTGGTTTTGATTTCAGTATTAAGCAGCGCTGTAGGTTTTTGCTTTTGAATGGGGTGTTGGATTGCAGGAGCAATTAATTCCATGGCTATTAATTGTGCAAGAACTTCTGGCGGTGCAATTCGATGTTTAAATTGTTCATCGAGGAGGTCAAAATCATCTGTACCAATCAACAGTAATAGTCTGCGCTGGCGAGCATTTAGATTCATTGAACGCTGTTTTAAACTTTCAATGCCCAAATCAGTTTTGTAATATTGAGACATGCCTTAATTTACTCCCCACAATAAATTAAGGCAGATTGTATGGGGTGATCATGACAATATTATGTAAAAAATATTACAAATCAAAAGATTATAAAGTTGATATATTGGCATTTTCTATTGCCTTACGTAAGTAAGGGTCGAGGTCTTCTTGACGAAGTAACCACTGCATATAGTCTGCGGGTAAATCAGCAATGGCTGTGCCACGGTGTTTACCAAAATTAATTGTCCGTGGAATACGTGCATCTTCGGATGCGGTATAGAGTTCTTCAATGGTTTGAATTTTTAAATGATGTATTTCATGCATTAAAATATTTGCCGTTAAAATAATATCCATATCGGCGCGGTGTGCTTTTTTAATCATATCGCGGGCTTTTGCGCTGCCTTTGGTAATCATATAAATGAGTGCAGAAATATTATGTGCCTCGGCATCTGGCCAAACTAAACGCGCAAGGGCAAGTGTACAAATGGCTTTAATTTCTGAGGTATCTACGCCACATTTTTCAAGTGCACGAATATCGTAATCAATATTGTGCCCAATAATATAGGTTGTGTCCTGTGGAAGGCTGAAGCTCGTATAGTGTGGTTGATCGACCAGCTCGGATTCTAAAATATGGTGTACAGCCATTGCCGCATAAGAAATAGGTTCATCTACACGATAGAGTTGATCGAAAATTTGGCTTTTATCTAGTGTGAGTTTGCCTTCATTAATTTGAATAGGTGCATAAGCAATCTCAATGGGCTGTCCATTTAAAGTATGGGTTTCTGTATCGAGAATAATTGCTTGCATGACCTAGTCCATAACCGTAGCGAAAGTTTGAATAAATTTAACACTTTCAAATGCCTTGGTACAAACTGAAAACACCGACTTTTGGCTATTCCTGATTATTTCTGCCCCAAGATGATGTTTAAATGGTCTGGTTTTGATTTATTACTCAAAATGAGGCTTTTTATAGATATAAAATCCAACTTCATCATTCATTTATTTTATGCATTAGATGCTATCTATAGTCACGATTTGAAATGATTAAATATTGTACTTTCTAAGCTGGAATTTTTTAAACCTAGTGTATGGGCAATTGATTTTAGCCAAAATAACGCTTTGTGCTTTGCGGAGCAGTGCTTTCATTAACTCTTCAAAAGTAAAATTATTGCTTATGTAAAATTACTTCAATTATATGGGGTAAATCATGCTGTGCTTATCTCAAAAATCAAATATTTGAACATTTTTGAACTAGGTAAGTTGTCTATTGAAAAATATATTTGATTGAATTAGTATTACTGGGTATTTGCAAATATCATGATGATAATAATTTAAAAATCAATGTTTTGGAGTGTTTTTATTTTTAAATAATTATTTGGTATGAAATTGCAAAGAATAAAGGTAATCGTTTTATTTAAATCATCACAACAAAAATGTATAAGGAAATACAAACATGAAAAAAACATTGCTTACGGTGTTTATGAGTAGTTCGGTTATGCTTTTAACCGCGTGTGGAGGTGGGGATGGAAGTGATTGGAATTTTTCAGGTGGTGATGGTATTCCAAAAAATAATATTAAAGATCCAGTCGTAAATGTTACAGCTTACACTAAGGATGATATGTCTGGATATGCTGCAGATAGTCAGCTGATGACGTATAAAATGCTAGGTGTTAATAACAAAGAAGTTACAGCAACGAGTTTGGTGTTTGTTCCGAAAACTGTACAACCTGCAAATGGCTGGCCGATTGTGGTCTGGGCACATGGTACAACGGGTGTTGCAGACAAATGCGCACCGAGTCAGCAAGGGCTGCAAGGGACTCAAGTTCTGTTGCAACAATTATTGACAGCAGGTTATGTTGTGATTGCTCCAGATTATGAGGGGTTGGGAGCAGAGGGTAATCATCCATTCTTGAATTTAAAAAGTGAAGCCTTTTCCATTACTGATGCTGTAGTAGCAACGCGTGACTACCTTAGCCGTCAAGGTAAGAAAGCTGCTCCACAGTGGATGACAGTCGGGCATTCACAGGGCGGTCATGCTGCATTGGGTGCGGCACAATATGCTTCTAGAGCGCAGCTTGACTACAAGGGAACAATTGCAATTGCACCTGCATCAAACCTTGCTGCAATATTGCAAGGGGGTGAGAATTCAGTAATAGGTCAGCCCGCAAACATACAAATACCTGTATTGGCACAATTAGATATGTTTACATCTTTGATTGTCGCAGGGATGCAAGGGCATGATATTTCTGTAAGTTATGCTCAGGTGTTTAAAAGCCATACGGCAGCGATCGCTCCTATTGCTGAGCGTGAATGTGGCAATATTGTGGGGGATGCATTGGGTTATGGTATGGGGCAATATGCGTCATCCAATAATAACTCGTTGAATGGTTATGGGCGAAATCAGGACAATTTTATGTCTATACCTATCATTAATAATTTTTTGTTTAAGGACTCTCAACCAGGCACAGTGAAGTTGAATCAGTCTGTTATTATTTATCAAGGTGGACTAGATCAAGTTGTACCAAAAGCAGCAACGGATTTGCTCAAAGCAAGTGCTGAAGCTAAAGGTACGACAATTCAATATAGAACAAATGCAAACTGGACTCACAGTACTGTTTATACAGCAAACATCAATAATTTTGTGGCGGATGTTAAATCTCTAGTACCAACTCAATAATTGGCTTTAACTTAAAAGCTCATGTTTTGTATTTACATGAGCTTTTTTTATTTAAAACTGAACAAAGTTCATTCTCGATATTTATAAACTTCATGCTACAATACGCGCCAATCTTAGCACGGCTTAAAAGCCCTAATTTATAGGACCTCGCTAATGTTTGCCAATATCTCAATTGCTGAATTTGATCCAGAAATCGCGCAAGCAATCACACAGGAAGATGCTCGCCAAGAAGCGCACATCGAACTGATTGCATCTGAAAACTATTGTTCTCCAGCAGTAATGGAAGCGCAAGGTTCAAAACTTACCAACAAATATGCAGAAGGCTACCCAGGCAAACGCTACTATGGCGGTTGTGAATATGTAGACATCATCGAACAATTGGCAATTGACCGTGCTAAAGAGCTTTTCGGTGCAGATTATGCAAACGTTCAGCCACACGCTGGCTCACAAGCTAATTCGGCTGTTTACTTGGCGTTGCTTAACCCAGGCGATACCGTTTTAGGTATGAGCTTGGCTCACGGTGGTCACTTGACTCACGGTGCAAAAGTTAGCTTCTCTGGTAAAACATATAATGCGATTCAGTACGGTTTAAACACTGAAACTGGTGCAATTGATTATGAAGAGGTTGAACGTTTAGCTGTAGAGCACAAGCCACGTATGATCGTTGCTGGTTTCTCTGCTTATAGCCAAATTGTTGACTGGCAGCGTTTCCGTGATATCGCGGACAAAGTTGGTGCTTACCTATTTGTAGATATGGCTCACGTGGCTGGTTTAGTTGCTGCGGGTGTTTACCCAAGCCCAGTACAAATTGCTGACGTAACAACAACGACTACGCATAAAACACTTCGTGGTCCACGTTCTGGTTTAATCCTTGCGAAAGCAAACGAAGAAATCGAGAAAAAATTACAATCAGCAGTATTCCCTGGTAACCAAGGTGGTCCATTGGTTCATGCGATTGCGGCTAAAGCGATTTGCTTTAAAGAAGCAATGACACCTGAATACAAAGAATATCAAAAACAAGTTGTGGTAAATGCTAAAGCAATGGCTGAAGTATTAATCGCACGTGGTTACGATATTGTATCTGGTGGTACTGAAAACCATTTATTCTTATTGTCACTCATTAAACAAGATGTGACTGGTAAAGAAGCAGATGCATGGTTAGGTGCAGCTCACATCACTGTGAACAAAAATGCTGTACCAAATGACCCGCGTTCTCCGTTCGTGACTTCTGGTATCCGTATTGGTACTCCAGCTGTAACGACTCGTGGTTTCGGTGAAGCTGAAGTTCGTGACTTGGCAGGTTGGATCGCTGACATCTTAGATGCCAAAGGCGACGAAGCTGTAATTAACGCGACTAGAGCGAAAGTTGAAATTGTTTGTGCTAAATTCCCAGTTTACGCAAAATAAGTAAAGACTTGAGAAAGCCCCCTCAAGGGGGCTTTTTTTATAGATGTTTAAAAGTCATATTTTTCAAATATCATATTTCTGCTATAACAGAATAATACTTCATAAAAGATATAAATCATTTTGCTGTTGCTGTAATGACATCTTTCGTTCAAAGGAATCAGGTAAATGGCTAAACCAACAATTATTATTTCACAACAAGACCTTCAGCGTTTAGAAACCATGCTTGAGCATCAATCTAAACTCAGTCCGACCATGCAACATCTTGAAGATGAACTTGCCCGTGCGGATGTTGTTGCTCCACAAGATATCCCTGAAAATGTCGTGACCATGAATGCACAAGTGCGTATTACCATTGCACCAGCGCTTGAACCGACGGATATTACCTTGGTTTATCCACATGATTTTCGCGGTGAAAAAGGGCAAGTGAATGTCCTTGCCCCCATTGGTGCAGCCATTCTAGGATTGACTGAAGGACAAGAAATTGAATGGCCACAGCCCGATGGTCATTTAATGAAGGTTAAGATTGAAAAAGTGTTGTATCAGCCAGAACGAGCAGGCGATTATTTATAGTTTTAAATAGATAACTTGCATAAATCAAAAATGTTCAATATTTGATTTTTAAAAATTAGCACAGCCTCATTTGCTTGATTTAATCTTTATACCTTTGCATCGGCATTATCTCTACTTTTGAAAGGTCAAAATGAGGGACTCAAAATATATTTTGAGTCCGCAAGGAAAACCTTTTGTTCCCCATACACGACGTCCTGAGCCAGTTTTAAGGCACTGCTTTAAAATGCAGCGCAAGGATGGGAAACGTGTGGCATCCATGCCACACTCATGAATCCAATACCTGCTAAAATTTGTTTTTTAATTTTGGCTTTATAGACTATTTTTATTGATCAAAAAATGACTTGTGAAAGAAGTCTAATACATGAAAATGATGCAGTAAGAGTTGAAAAGGGCATTTTAAAGGCAATAAAAAAGGCAAAGTAAAAACTTTGCCTTTTTTGATCTATACCGATCTTAGTGGTGATGACCACCAGCGCCGTGTACGTGACCGTGTTCTAATTCTTCAGCAGATGCTTCACGAATTTCAACAATTTCAACTTCAAAAGTTAAATCTTGACCAGCAAGTGGGAAGTTTGCATCAACAAGAATGTTGTCACCTTCGATTGCTTTAACAGTAACGATTTGAACACCGTCATCCGTTTGAGCTTGGAATTGCATACCCGCTTGGATGTTATCTACGCCTTGGAACATTTGCGCAGGAACTTCTTGTACTAGGTCTGGGTTGTATTCGCCATAACCTTCAGCAGCAGGAACATTTACTGTGAATTTTTCACCAACAGTTTTGCCTAATAAAGCATTTTCTAAACCAGGGATGATGTTACCTGCACCGTGCAAATATGCAAGTGGCTCACCTTGTGATTGGTCGAGAGTTTCGCCCTCTGCGTTAGTCAACGTGTAGTGGAAAGAAACCACGAGGTCATTTGCAATAGCAGTCATGTCATTGATCCATTCAATTTTTTAAGGGTACATCATAAAGTGAAAAGCAAATTTTGTAGACTATATTTATCAAAAAATTGCATTTTCCGCGTTTTTATGGCGTTTTTTTAATAATAGGGACGGTTTTTAAAATTTCAATGCAATTTTATCTTTGGAGCGATTTTTCTTGTGACAAAATCCTTAGCTGTCAAAAGACCCGCATGGGTATAGCCGTGAATGGTTGCTTGATGTAGTCGATATAAAGAAACATACATCGATTTGGCGATAAAACCTTGAACATTTATTTGCCCAAGTAATTCTCCTACTGCTTTGTGATGGCTTAATGAAACCAATGATCCTTTATCGGAAAATTTGAACATGGGTTGTGATGTGCCTTGGATTCGAGCTTTCATGGCTTCTACTAGGAAACTCGCTTGTTGGCTTGCCACCTGAGCACGTGGACCAAGTACAGATTTATTTGCTATAGGTTGACAATGAGCGCAATCGCCAAAAGCAAATACATTTGGGTCAGAAAGCGTTTGTAATGTCGCATATACTTTAAGGCGATTGATATGATCTTTTTTAAAGCCTTTTAACGTTTCGATAACAGCGGGTGCTTTAATTCCTGCTGCCCAGACTTTTAGTTCTGCCTCAATAGTTGTTCCATCTGTAAAGTAAATTTTGTTTTCATCAACACGTGCAACGCGGTGTTTTGTGAGTATTGTAATGCCGTATTGCCCTAGTTGCTGCTGGGTATGCTTGGCGATGGTTTCGGAGAGTGCGGGCAATATACGCTCAGCGGCTTCAATCACACTAATGGTGACATTTTCTGGTTCAATTTTATTTAAACCATATTTAAAGAATGTTTATTTGGCTTGAAAAAGCTCAGCTGCAAGCTCAATACCTGTGGCACCTGCACCAATAATTGCAATATTTAAGCTGCGTGGGGTTTCATGATTTTGTGCTTCTAAATATAAATTCAGTAGATCCTGCTGAAAGACTTCGGCTTGTTTGCGACTATCAAGGAAATGACAGTATTGTTTTACACCTTCTGTATTAAAGTCATTAGAGGTTGAACCTACTGCAATAATTAGACTGTCATAATCTAAGCGAATATTTTTTTCTGTTGAATCGGGTTTAGATAATGGTGGTTTTCCCAAAATGACTTGTTTTGAATGTTGGTCGATATCTATAAAGCTGCCTAAAACAAATTCATAATGATGCTTTGAAGCATGGGCAAAATAATTGGTTTCTTCGGCATGTGGATTGAGTGTGCCTGCTGCAATTTCATGCAAAAGTGGTTTCCAAATATGCGTGAGGTTTTGATCAACGAGGGTGATGTGTGCTTTATGGCTTTTACCTAGTGTTTGACCTAGTTGTGTGGCGAGTTCCAGACCACCTGCACCACCACCAATAATCACAATTTTATGAAGTTTTTTCATTTTATACCTGTTTATTATTTTGAAGATGAAAAAAAAGATGACATTAATATGCCATCTTCAATTCAGTGTTTTTATTTAAATTGTTATACAACTTACATAAAGTAAAGAAAATTCATTTCATTAGCCTAGTGGATAAGTTTTAACTTTTACTTCATCACTAGACAAAAATGTAAAAAGTTGCTTAAACCAAATCGCAATTTTTTGGAAAAAATTAGCTTCTTCAATTTGTACATCATCTTCAATGGTAATGGTGCGAATCAATTGGTTGTTTTGATAGACCTGTACTGTAGCAAGTTGCATGACTTTCGCTAGAGGGGCTGTGAGCGTTTTTTCGGTGAGCTCAACGTTAAGGTGAGTTTTCGTTTCTTGTAAGGGCTCTATGGTTTGAATGGTTCCATTGCCAGTATTCAACATAATACGTTGGTTGGTTGTATCATAGCTTTTTAAATCAATCGCAAAAGGTTGCTCATATAAAGAGGTGGTGATAATTTGCGGTTTAGTTGTTTCTAATTTAAACATTTTTAACGTAGATTTAATCACAGGTAATTCTGCAATCAGTTGTTTATCTTCAATTGCAACTTCATTACGAGTATAGGTGTAGCCTAAATTCATGAGATTATAGGCAACTTCGGCACGCTTTGCCGCACTGGTTGCACCTAAGACAATGACCACTAAACGACGTTCAGAAGTGTCTGGATTCATCGTTGGGCGGTTTGCAGTTAAGGCAAGATTATAACCAGCAGCTTTAGTGAACCCTGTTTTTAAGCCATCTACCGTTGGATCAAGTTTTAACAACATGTTGGTCGCACGGTGAAAACGGTTATTGTAAGAAAAGCTTTGTTGTTTTGAGTAATTTAAATAATCAGGCGTTTGTGTAACTAGAGCTTGCCCTAAAAGCGCTAAATCTGATGCAGTTGAATAGTGTTCAGGCATGCTAATACCTGCTGGATTTTGGAAGTGAGTATCTTTCATTCTTAAAGCTTGGGCTTCTTTATTCATCCGCTCAATGAATTTTGGAACATCTCCAGCAATACGTTCTGCCAAAGTCACGGCAGCATCATTGGCAGACATGACCACTAAGCCTGCAAGAAGTTGATCGACTGAGATTTGCTCACCTTGTTTCAGGTACATCTGTGACTCATCCCACATCACTGTTTTAACCACAGGTGTTGCAGTTAAGACCTCATCTTTACGTAAATGACCTGCCTGAAGTTCTTTTAACGTGATGTAAGCCACCATCATTTTAGTTAGCGAGGCTGGGGCACGTTGAACATGACTATTATGCTCAGCAATGACTTGTCCCGATTGAGTATCAATCACAGTCCAAGCTTGAGCTTCAACGCTTTCTGGAACTAGATTGAGTAATGTGGCATTGACTATTGTGGAGCACAATAAACCAAGTGATGCGATGAGGTAGATAACAGCTTTCAATGATGTTCCTTTATTTGCCAATCCGTTGACTTTAAAATGCAAAAAATCTTGCGAATGCTATGCTTTTTTTTGCAGAATGGCTAGTCAGAATTGTAGACAATTGCGACAGTTCCGCATTGTTTTATAAAAAAATGCTAAGCTCATTGATAAGTTATCTTTTTCATCTTTTGAATCGCCTATTATGTTGCATTATCAAATCGAATTTGACGATTATCGTCAGCATTTAATTCATGTCACTTTACGTTTTGTTGCTATTCCAACACAGGTGCTTTCGTTACCGACTTGGATTCCAGGAAGTTATCTGATTCGTGAATTTTCAAAGCATATTGAGTCTGTCAGAGCCTATGATGAAGATGGACGTATACTGCAAATTAGTAAATTTGAAAAAAATAAATGGCGTTTATTTAATACCGATTTTGAACTGATTACAGTTGAATATGATGTTTACGCGTATGATCTTTCGGTACGTGGTGCTTATGTTGACCAGAACCGTTTATATGTGAATCCAGCATGTGCATGTTTGGGGCTTGAAGGTCAGGAAGAGAATGCAGTAGAGGTTGAAGTCTTCCTTCCAGATGAGCTGAAACACTTCCAATTGGCTACGGGCTTAGCGCATAAAAGCTTGGTTAAAGGTCGTCATACCTTAAAAGCTAAAAACTATGCACAGTTGATTGATAGTCCATTTGAACTAGCAGATCAGACACGCTTTAGTTTTCAAGCGAATGGCATTGCACATGAGTTTGTGGTTTCAGGCAAACATGCCATGAACGTACAACGCATGCAGCAAGACATTGAAAAAATCTGTAGCACAGAAATTGCAATGTTTGGTTCAGCACCATTTGAAAACTATACTTTTATGACGATGGCGACAGGCAATAGTTATGGTGGTTTGGAACATCCAAACAGCACTAGTCTAATTACGCCACGTGATGATCTGCCTAAAGCGGATGAACCAATTGAGCCATCTAAAGATTATCAACGTTTTTTGGGTTTATGTAGCCATGAATATTTCCATTCATGGTTGGTCAAATTTATTCGTCCTGAAAACTTTGTCAATTACGATTTAAACAAGGAAGGCTATACCTCTTTATTGTGGATTTTTGAAGGTTTTACTTCGTATTATGATGATTTGATTTTGCTGCGTAGCAGTGTGATTAATCAAGCATCCTATATTGAGTTATTAAAAACACAGATTGAGCGTTATTTGCAAAATCCCGGTCGAGCTGTTCAGACTGTTTCCGAGTCCAGTTTTGATGCGTGGGTGAAATTCTACCGTCAGGATGAAAATTCAAATCATGCAGGAACCAGTTACTACAACAAAGGTTGTTTGGTTGCATTGTGTCTTGATTTGGGCTTGCGTTTACGTGGTTCAAGTTTAGATGCCTTAATGCGAAAGCTGTATGAAAATGCACAAAATGGTATTCAAGTGAGTGAGCGGACTATTTTTGATTTGTGTAAAGCGCTGACAGGTCAAGATTGGGCAGAGCAGATTAATCACTTAATTAATACTACAGATGAATTGCCGCTTGATCAGTTGCTACCTGAGTTTGGTTTAAGCTATACATTGAAAAATGACAAGACTTTGCCATTTGGGTTAAAAGTTGCCGATAAACCTGAAGGTGTGTTGGTTCAAAGTGCGCGACGTGATGGTGTTGCAGCGAAAATGGGTCTTTCTGCCCATGATGTGATTATTGCCATTGATGGTCTAAAAGCCTCTGAGAAACTTCTGGAGCAATATGCAAAACAGGCAGGTACTTATACGGTTTATGCTTTCCGCCGTGATGAGTTGATGCAGTTTGAGCTTTCAGGTGGTGCAATGGATTTAACCACGGTTGAATTGAAAGTTGAAGATCAAGCGAAAGCAGAGAAGTGGCTTAAAGCTTAATGTTCTAATGATTTGAAAGTCATGTAAAACCGATGCTTAGGCGTCGGTTTTTTGTTAGAAGTCGCCACGAAAATTTATAAAGATAGATTGGGTTCAAAAAGACATAAGAAAATAATCAGTAATTTTCTCAAGCGTACTCCAAAGCATGTCAATAACAAGTCATAGAGGCTTTGTAAGGGGAGGCATTAAGTAGTATCGGATGAATGAATCCCGAATACTTATTCATTTAAATGTGTTGAAATTAACGGTTCTTGGATTTTCAGGCGATGCCTCGCTGACGTTTTTTGCTCGAAAGTCTTTAAGGTGAGGGTAATATAATGCTGAAGAGGCATACTTCACCATAACCACTTTTTAGGCTGATCAGGAAGAAAATTTGCATCGTATTCCTTGAAGGGTAATTTATTTCCATGATACCCAACATGTCCCAAGTAATTGGCTTGTAAATCAGCAAACTTATTTGTTGGAATTTTAATCAATCTCGCAGGGTGTAAATAAATTAATGCATTGATAAATATAAATTATATATTATTTAGACCCTAAATCATCACTTGTGTAGTTAGGTGTGTTTTTCAATCGCAGAGACCGGCTGCGACTGTCTATATTCGAAAAAAGACGAAATTTCAAGTAGAATATCAGTATTAGTGAACAACGCTGATGTGTATAAATTTTCAGTCAAAGCAATATGAAAAGATATTGTTTTGACTGCGGTGCGATGAGCGCCGATACTTTAAATATTTTATTTAAACAAACCGGTTCGCAGGGCTGAGTCAAAAGCTTGGTCCTAACAAACACAATCCAAAGCAAGGGGCTATATATGGCTGGTGGAAAGTCAACAATCATTTACACACTGACAGATGAGGCGCCACTGTTGGCGACTTACTCGCTACTGCCGATCATTGAGACCTTTACTAAGCCAGCTGGCGTCGAAATTGTCAAAAGTGACATCTCTGTGGCCGTACGTGTGCTCGCAGAATTCGCGGACTTCCTAAGCGACGAGCAGAAAGTGCCTGACACTCTCGCAGAGCTAGGTCGTCTCACGCAAGATCCAGATACGAACATTATCAAACTCCCGAATATCAGTGCCTCTGTTGGTCAATTGATGGCGTGTATTAAGGAGCTTCAGTCTAAAGGCTATGCTATTCCTGACTATCCAGAGAATCCAGCCACTGAAGAAGAAAAAGCGATCAAAGCACGTTATGGCAAATGTCTTGGCTCGGCTGTGAACCCAGTACTACGCGAAGGCAACTCTGACCGTCGTGCACCTGCTGCAGTAAAGAACTACGTGAAGAAGCACCCGCATTCAATGAGCGAGTGGAAGCAGTGGTCACAGACTCATGTGTCGCATATGGAAGAAGGTGACTTCTACCATGGCGAAAAATCGATGACGCTTGACCGCGCGCGTAATGTGAAAATGGAACTCATCACTAAGAGTGGTGAAACGGTTGTTCTTAAGCCGAAAGTTGCGTTGAAAGATGGTGAAATCATCGATTCGATGTTCATGAGCAAAAAAGCACTTTGCGACTTCTACGAGAAGCAACTTGAAGATTGCCGCGAAGCGGGCATCTTGTTCTCGTTACACGTGAAAGCGACAATGATGAAAGTTTCACATCCGATCGTATTCGGTCACTGTGTGAAAATTTATTACAAAGAAGCATTCGAGAAGCACGGTAAGTTATTTGACGAGCTAGGTATCAACGTCAATAACGGTATGTCGGGTCTTTACGAAAAAATCGCAACTTTGCCTACTTCTCTTCGTGAAGAAATCATTGAAGATCTTCATGCATGTCAGGAACATCGTCCTGCACTTGCAATGGTAGATTCTGCGAAAGGTATTACCAACTTCCATTCACCAAACGACGTGATTGTAGATGCTTCTATGCCTGCAATGATTCGTGGTGGCGGTAAAATGTGGGGTGCTGACGGCAAGCAATACGACTGTAAAGCAGTTATGCCTGAATCGACTTTCGCACGTATCTATCAAGAAATGATTAATTTCTGTAAGTGGAATGGCAACTTCGATCCGAAAACCATGGGTACTGTACCTAACGTTGGTTTGATGGCGCAAAAAGCTGAAGAATACGGTTCACACGACAAGACTTTTGAGATCACTGAAGCGGGTATCGCGAATATCACTGATCTTGAAACTGGTGAAGTGTTAATGACTCAAAACGTTGAGGAAGGCGACATCTGGCGTATGTGTCAGGTGAAAGATGCACCGATCCGTGACTGGGTGAAACTTGCGGTAAATCGCGCACGTAACTCTGGCATGCCTGCAATCTTCTGGCTTGACCCATATCGTCCACACGAGAATGAGTTGATCAAAAAAGTTGAAAAATACTTGAAAGATTATGATACATCAGGTCTCGATATCCAAATCATGTCACAAGTACGTGCAATGCGTTATACGCTTGAGCGTGTAGCACGTGGTCTTGATACGATTTCAGTAACGGGTAACATTCTACGTGACTACCTGACTGACTTGTTCCCAATTATGGAGCTTGGTACGTCTGCGAAAATGTTATCTATCGTTCCGTTGATGGCCGGTGGTGGCATGTACGAAACAGGTGCGGGTGGTTCAGCTCCGAAACACGTGCAACAGTTAGTGGAAGAAAACCACTTGCGTTGGGATTCACTTGGTGAGTTCATGGCGCTTGCAGTTTCTTTAGAAGAAATGGGCATTAAAGAAAACAATGCTGGTGCGAAATTGCTTGCGAAAACGCTTGACCAAGCAACAGGCAAGTTACTTGATAATGACAAGTCACCGTCGCGCCGTACTGGTGAGCTTGATAACCGTGGTAGTCACTTCTATTTAGCGAAGTATTGGGCTGAAGAGCTTGCTGCGCAGGATGAAGATGCTGAGTTGAAAGCGAAGTTCGCTCCGCTTGCGAAAGCATTGGCTGAAAACGAAGATAAAATCATTGCTGAACTTGCAGAAGTGCAAGGGAAGTCAGTTGACATCGGTGGTTACTATGCCGTTGATACAGCTAAAGTGAATGCTGTGATGCGTCCGAGTGCTACGCTTAATGCAGTGCTTGAGACTGTTTAAGCATAATAAAAAAAGCCGGTGCATATGCACCGGCTTTTTTTATCCGCAATTTCTAAGGTGTAAATTTCCCTAAAAAAGCAACTAATTTAAACTAAATCTTAACGAGCATTACGTCCACGACCACGTGGTGATTTCGTGTTGTCACGAGTTGTACCATTGGTTTTACGACGTGGTTTATCAGCATCATCCATTTGCCAAATACGGGTTGTACCACCATTTGGTGTTTTCTTGCCTTTAAATGGTGCTTCGCCTTTTTCTTCACGTGCTTTATCTTTTGCAACAGAGAAATGCTGTTTCTTCTTCTGTACAATTTTTTTCGGAAAGTCACGACCTGTATAGGGTTTATCCGCAGGAACATCTTTAAAGTCAGGGTAAAGTAAAGGTTCAATCTCGACTTGCTCACCCGGTTGTAAGCCCAGTTTTACAATACTAATTGTACCAATTTGAGTGCGAATTAAGCGTAAAGTTGGAAAACCTACAGCAGAGGTCATACGACGTACTTGACGGTTACGACCTTCACAAATTGAAATTTCGACCCAAGATGTTGGAACAGATGCACGGAAGCGTACAGGTGGAATACGTTCCCACAACCACTCAGGCTCGTCAATTTTTTGAGCTGTAGCTGGAAGGGTGATGCCATCTTTAAGTTCAACGCCTTTACGAAGTTGCTCTAGGGCTTCCTCAGTAATGTCGCCGTCAACCTGAACCACATAGGTTTTAAACTTTTTGCTGGCTGGATTGGTAATGAACTGGTTCAAACCACCATGATCCGTTAAAAACATTAAGCCTTCTGAATCTAAATCAAGACGACCGGCAATACGCAAGTCAGGATCTTGAGTAAAATCAGCCATGGTTTGATGTTTCTCATCGGCACGGAACTGGGAGAGAACGTCATAAGGTTTATTAAGAATGACGATTTTCATAGAAAATAACTACTTTGCTAATGATTAAATTTGGAAACGTTGAGTGTTATTTAATCGAGAAATATTGTTATTTCTCATATAAATCTCAAAAATACTGAATCTAGATTAGGATATTATGCGTTAAGAACAGTTGAAAGTATTGCTTATTGGCAATTATTTTTTAGATTTGCCAGCTACAAAGGGAGAAGTTGTACAATGGGTTATCAAAAGATCACAGTTCCTATCGATGGTAGCAAAATTACCGTAAACGCAGACTTGTCACTCAATGTTCCGAACAATCCAATCATTCCTTTTATCGAAGGTGATGGTATTGGTGTGGATATTACACCAGCGATGAAAGCTGTGGTAGGTGCTGCAGTTCAAAAAGCTTACGGTGGCAAACGTTCGATCGAATGGATGGAAGTTTATTGCGGCGAAAAAGCAGACAAAATCTATGGTACTTATATGCCAGAAGAAACTTTTGACGCTCTTCGTGAATTCGTTGTTTCTATTAAAGGCCCATTAACCACTCCAGTGGGTGGCGGTATCCGTTCACTTAACGTAGCTTTACGTCAAGAATTAGACCTTTATGTTTGTGTGCGTCCAGTGCGTTGGTTTGACGGAGTACCTTCTCCAGTTCATCATCCTGAACTGACTGACATGGTGATCTTCCGTGAAAACTCTGAAGACATCTATGCGGGTATTGAATGGAAAGCAGGCTCTGATGATGCGAAAAAAATAATCAAATTTCTTAAAGAAGAAATGGGTGTGACTAAAATCCGTTTTGAAGAAAACTGTGGTATTGGTATCAAACCAGTCTCTAAAGAAGGTACTCAGCGTTTAGTACGTAAAGCAATTCAGTTTGCGATTGACAATGACAAGCCAAGCGTGACTTTAGTTCACAAAGGCAACATTATGAAGTATACCGAAGGTGCGTTTAAAGAATGGGGCTATGAAGTCGCACTTGAGCGTTTCGGCGGTGAACTTCTTGATGGTGGTCCATGGGTCACGATTAAGAATCCTAAAACTGGTAAAAAAATCATCATTAAAGATGTCATTGCCGATGCATTTTTGCAGCAAATTTTGATGCGCCCAGCTGATTACTCTGTAATTGCGACCCTCAATTTAAATGGTGACTATATTTCGGATGCGCTTGCAGCCGAAGTAGGTGGTATTGGTATCGCTCCTGGTGCAAATATCGGTGGTGCGATCCAAGTTTATGAAGAAACTCACGGTACGGCGCCTAAATATGCGGGGCAAGATAAAGTAAATCCAGGGTCTATTATCCTTTCTGCAGAAATGATGCTTCGTGACATGGGGTGGGTAGAAGCTGCTGATTTAACCATCAAAGGTATCGCTGGTGCGATTACTGCGAAAACTGTAACTTACGACTTCGAGCGTTTAATGCCTGATGCGACTTTGTTGCGTTGTTCAGAGTTTGGTCAAGCAATCATTAATAACATGGAATAAGTATATATAGTTTAATTCAACTGATGACAGCCCGTATTTATTGCGGGTTTTTTATAAGCATGAAGTTAGTGATTTAGAAAAAATGATGATATTTTAGTCACTATAATTAAAGGGGATAATAATGAAGTACAATTGGGCGATTTTTATATTGTTAGGAATACCATTCTTAACACAGGCGGGTACTGTTTATAAATGTAATAACAAAGGTACAACGGTATATCAGTCTAAGCCATGTCCTGGCGCAACAGTAGATGCTAATTTTCAGCGTGAGCAACGCATACAAAATCAATCAAATTCCGCTTATCAGCAACGGACAACAAATGGAACTTCCAACGAAATTGCGGAAACAGCAGAAGGGAAAAAGAAAAGTCTAGCAATTGCCCAAGATGCATACCGTATAACAAAAGAGCGCTAAAATAAATCAAACTTTATTTGGTTTACTGAAAGGGAAATATCATTTGGTGACGACTAAAGAGAGAAGTATTGAAGGCTATTTGGCAGGTATTTACGCCTCATTATGTACCTATCAGCTTTGTCACCAAAATAAGCCAACGATCAAAATTAGCGAAGTATTCGCTTAAACAAGATTCTGGGTTAATGAGAATTAGCTCGTACTGTTCAATTCAATGATCCCATGAATTCAACGCCTGCTAAAATTTATTTTAATTTTGGTTTGATGAACGACTTGTATTGATTAAAAAACAATTTCTGAAAGAAGTTTAATTTCTTTGCCTATGGTTTTATAAATGTACTCTGTATTTTTTGTGAATTGAGATCTGTTATGTTTTTGAATGGGAGTTAATGACGGCTTAAGTTGAAAGTGGTGAAAGTTTTAAAGCTTATATTTAATTTGAGAGTATTGAATAAAGAGTAGGATTACAGAAAATACCTATTAAGAATTGTATTTGATAAATAAGATTAAAAAGTGTTCATTTAAAAGAATAGATGCAAATAAATGATGTTTAAAAAATTAAAAATATTTTGTTTATCCATCTTTTTTCTAGGGATAACCATTTCATTGACAGGTTGTAAGCCACCACCATCAGGTGAAGCCGCAGGTATTCGTTACCCAATTTTATTTATACAATTACAACAAATGGAGTTGCCTGTACAGCTTGCAATGCCTGTTGAAAAGATTAAGCCTCGGCAAATACAAGACACTTGGGGTACAGCACGGAGTGGCGGTAGAAAACATGAAGGTATTGATATTTTTGCTAAGCGAGGAATACCTGTCTTAAGTGCAACACAAGGGATTGTGGTTCGTGTAGGTATCGATGATTTAGGCGGGAAAGTGGTTTGGATTGTTGGCCCAAATTTAAGCCGTCATTATTATGCACATTTGCATGATTACGCTGACCAGATTCAAGAGGGAGATTGGGTTGAAGTAGGTGAGGTGATTGGTTATGTGGGAAATACAGGCAATGCTAAAAGTACCCCACCACACTTGCACTATGGAATTTATTTAAATGGACAAGGAGCAGTCAACCCTTATCCATATTTAACACCATCTTCTTAAATATTAAAAAATTGCTACACTTGTTCAGTTGTTTTGTATTTAGTTGAACGTGTATGCCAAACCAATTGTACAGTACCAAGTAACAAGATAAATGAAGCCAAAACAAACTGTTGATGATAAGTCACACCAAAATGTTGCAGCGTACTAAAACTTAAGCCACCTACAAGTTGTGTAGATGCAAAACAAAGCGTTGCAATACTCCAGAGCTTTTTATAAGCAACAGCATAAAGTTGTAAAATCGTGTAGGACGTCAGAAAAACCACCGCAGGATTGAGCATTCCTGTAAAAAAGGAGGATATAAAGGTGAAAATTGGAATTGTACTAAGTGTCGCAATAAAAATAGCGATGATATAAAAACTGTAAAGAATTTTCAGTGCAGTAAAGTTACCAAATTTTCTTGCTAATAAATAAGCTAAAAAAGCACCTAATGCACTACCTAGACCATAGAGAATCCAATTGAAGTTAATCCAAAATAAATTCAGCTTTAATTCATGGCTCAGGTAGTCAATCCAAAAAAGTGAGTGTGGAATATAAGCGAAGGCACTACATGAATAGGCAATCAGTAAACTATAGAACAACGTGTTTAATGATATTTCTGTCGATGTTTGTGCAGTTTGTGCAGATAAATGATGCTTAAATTGTTGAAGTAAAATACTCAGACAAATACAAATGATCAGTGCAAAACCACACAGAATAAGCCATGCTGTCTGTGTCGAAATTTGATCTAAATAAGGTAGGAAAAGCGTTGCCAATAAAACCCCGATTCCCATTCCGCTAAAACCGATGAAATTGATTTTAAAGCGATCTTGGATGTCGCAGCATTGAGCCACCACGCTAGGTGATAAGATCATCAATAGAGCACCACTTACCCCAGAAATGATGCGCCAAAAGATATACCAAGCTTTGGGAAAATCTGAAAATGCACAACAGAACAAACTTAGCATGCCAACAATGGCAGCCATTTGAATGTACAACGCCATGGTTTTATTCTGCGGTAAACGCATTGCCCAAAAAGCACCGAGTAGATAACCCAGTAAATTCGCACTGCCTAAAATACTGGAAAATCCGCTCGTCCAAGCAAATTCTTCTCGTGTTGCTGGTAAAAGGGCGGTATAGGAAAAACGTAGAATACCAATTCCTAAGCACATACTGAGGCATAAAAAGATACTGAGCCTTATATTGTTTATTGACATTCATATTCTCTCAGTTCTTTATTGTTAATTAATAACATGATTTATATTATTTTTATAGGGCGACCATTCGTATTAAAATGAGTTTAATACGGTTATATAGACTATATGAATATTTGAAAGGTTACTTCATATCAACATAACTTAAAGTTAGGGTATCAAAAGTAAGATTTAAAAAATTTAGTTCTAAGCAGCACAATTAAGTGGGCTATAAAAATTAGGATTTCGACGTAAAAAAACCGCGTTCTTTAACGCGGTTTTTTTAAGAGCTAGAATTAACGCATTTTGGCTAAGAAGCGACTTAAACGATTTAATGCTTCACGTAATTCATTTTCCGCAGGTAGGAACACCACACGGAAATGATCAGGTGTAGGCCAGTTAAAACCAGTACCTTGTACCAATAATACTTTTTCAGCACGTAAGAAATCGAGCATGAGTTTTTCATCGTCTTGAATAGGATAAATTTCAGGATCAAGACGAGGGAAGCAGTACATCGCACCTTCTGGTTTAACACAGGTTACCCCTGGAATGTCATTCAACATTTCCCAAGCAATATTACGCTGTTCATACAAACGACCACCGGGACGAATCAAGTCATTAATAGACTGATAACCGCCTAAAGCTGTTTGAATGGCATATTGGGCTTGATGATTCGCACATAAGCGCATTGAAGCTAGCATATCTAAGCCTTCAATGTAGTCCATTGCACGTGATTTATCGCCTGTAATTGCCATCCAGCCTGAACGGAAACCCGCAATGCGATATGCTTTAGATAAACCATTAAATGAAACACAGAGATGATCACCAGCAAGCGCAGCAACAGCAACATGTTCAATACCGTCATAAACAACTTTGTCGTAGATCTCATCGGCAAATAAAATTAAGTCATATTTTTTTGCAAGTGCGACAATTTGTTCTAACACATGACGTGGATAAACCGAACCTGTAGGATTATTTGGATTGATAATCACAATACCGCGTGTATTCGGTGTGATTTTTCTTTCCATGTCGGCAATGTCTGGATACCAATAGTTTTCTTCATCACATTTATAGTGAATTGCAGTACCGCCAGATAAGTTTACCGCAGCCGTCCATAATGGATAGTCAGGCATAGGAACCAGCATTTCATCGCCATCATCCAATAAGCCTTGCATCGCCATCACAATAAGCTCAGACACACCATTGCCAATATACACATCATTGACGTGCATATTTAAAATGCCTTTTTGCTGGTAATACTGACAAATGGCTTTACGCGCAGGGAAAATCCCTTTTGAGTCAGTATAACCAACGGCATTTGGCAGATTTAAAGCGACATCATTAATAATTTCTTGTGGAGCTTCAAAGCCAAATGGGGCGGGGTTACCGATATTTAATTTAATAATTTTATGACCGGCTTCTTCCATTTCATTGGCCGCTCGTAACACAGGTCCACGAATGTCGTAGCATACATGCTCGAGCTTAGACGATTTTTTAATTTCGCGTGGCGTAGTGTTACTTAAAACGGACATATTTCCATCCAATTATGTTGGTGTGAAAAAAATAGATTACTGAAATATCACAATCTATATTGAAATTTAGCTAGATATTTGTTGAGCTCTAGCGTAAATATGAAGTACTGAAGCATGACATTGAATGTCAAAGATTTAAAGGAGTTAGTGATGGGAAAACTCAATAAAACAGACCGAGAATGGCAAAGAGAGTTATCACCAGACGAATTTCGCATTACGCGACAAAAGGGAACAGAACCAGCCTTTACAGGGAAATACTGGAACACCAAGCAGGCAGGGACTTATTTATGCCGTTGTTGTGGAGCCGAGTTGTTCACTTCCGATACTAAGTATGATAGTGGTAGTGGTTGGCCAAGTTTTTATAAACCGATTACCAGTGGTGCAGTTGATGAGAATCAAGATGCGACGCATGGTATGGTCAGAACCGAGATTGTTTGTCATCATTGTGATGCACATTTGGGGCATGTTTTTGAAGACGGTCCACAGCCAACAGGGTTACGCTATTGCGTAAATTCAGCTTCATTAGAATTAAAAACACAAGAAAAAAATGACGAGGAAACCTATCCATGACCAACATTTATCAGTTTGAAGCTGAGTTGTTAGATGGAAAAAATAAATCATTTGCTGATTATGAAGGCAAAGTTTTATTAATTGTAAATACTGCTAGTAAATGTGGTTTTACTCCGCAATTTTCAGGTCTTGAAAAGCTGTATGAAAAATACAAAGATCAAGGCTTTGAAGTCTTAGGATTTCCTTGTAATCAGTTCGGTGGGCAAGATCCAGGATCGAATGAACAAATTGGGGCATTCTGCGAAAAAAATTATGGTGTGAACTTTCCGATGTTTGCCAAAGTGGATGTGAAGGGGCCAGAAGCCCATATTTTATTTCGTTATTTAACCAATAACAGTAAAGGTGTTTTGGGCAACGGGATTAAGTGGAACTTTACCAAGTTCCTGATTGGTAAAGATGGCAAAGTACTTAATCGTTTTGCACCCACCACTAAACCTGAAGCATTGGAAAGTGAAGTAGCGGTGGCATTGTCGCAGTGATGTGTCATGTTGGAAAATGAAAGAAAAGTGATCAGTCAGCCAGATTTGAATGTTCAGTTCTGGCGTGATTCGCGCATGCCTTATGTAGAAACACGTCGGGCATGCCAAAGTCGCATTTGTTATAAAGCGCATAGTCACGCTACTTTTTCTATTGGTGCTGTGGATACTGGGCTGAGTCGTTTTAGCAGTTATTTAAGTACAGTTGAAATGATTGAGTCTGGCGCTTTGGTGGTTATTCCTGCTCAGGTTGAACACTCTTGTAATCCTATGCCCGATCAAGCATGGAGTTATCAGATGATGCATTTGAATGCTGACTGGCTCGCAGCATTATTGTCAGAGACAGTAAGAGCACAGATTGATGCATCAATCCCACAATTAAAACCCATCGTGATCAAAAACCCAGAATTGTATCGTGCATTTACACAGCTAAATCAAGATCTATTTAATTCTGGAATTGATTTTAGGGAAAAAGAACAGCGTTTGATTGAGGTACTCACCCAAATTATTTTGCCTTGTTTTGAATGGGAAAAAACCGATATATCACATTATTTTTATGATCATTTAAAGGATTTGATCGTTTATTTAAAAAATGCCGATACGATTGTTCCGCTGGAAAAATTGGCAAGTATGTTAGGAATTAGTCGTTATGCAGTCATTCGTTTATTTAAAGCAAATCTGGGTTTAACCCCACATGCTTTTCAGCTTAATTTAAAAGTGAATCAGGCCAGAGAATTGCTTAAATATGGAAAAAATATTGGTGAGATGAGTTATGAACTCGGTTTTAGTGATCAAAGCCATTTTCATCGTGTATTTAAAATACATACGGGGGTTACACCTAGGCAGTATCAACAAGGGTTTATATGAAGTACTTGGTTTATTATTAGATGACTTGTATAAATCACAAAATATTCAGTATTTAGTTCTTCAAAATCAGCACTGCCTCACTTAATTGATTAAGTTTTTATGCCTTGGCGTAGGCATTCATGCCACACTCATAAATCTAATACCTGCTAAGCTTTATTCTTTAATTTGGGTTTTACGAACTACTTGTATTGATTGAAAAATAACTTATGAAAGAAGTGTATGGATACTTTTGTCTGTTTAAAATCTGAAAGCTAAATTAAATTTATTATCGCGCAATTTTATACAAGAGAGAATTGTGTCGGTTCTCTATGCTCATTCTAGCTATCTATTGGAATGATTTATGGAACTGTTTGTTATTATTGCATTCACGCATTTTATTGCCTTACTTTCTCCCGGACCTGATTTTTTTCTTATTTTAACTACACTATTACGTCATGGTCGATCTGCGGCTCGCTTTGTCTGTGTGGGAATCGCATTGGGAAATGCATGTGTTTTACTGGTGATTTATGCCTGTTTGTTTTTTCTTGGAAAAATTGATGAAAATATTTTGCTCTATGTTCGTTATATTGGTGCCGTGTATTTAATATATTTGGCAGCACTGTGCTTTTATTATGCAAAAAATGAAGTGATTACTACTCATGGAAAAACGGATACTGTACCGACTTTATCAAGTACAGTGGGTTATTTGAGTCAAGGCTTACGCTCAAGTGTGCTAAATCCTAAAAATATTCTATTTTATAGCAGTTTAGTCTTATTAGTGTATGTTGATTTTGGGGTTTTTCAGCATATTTTAATGGTGTTATGGATGGTTGCTGTGGTCTTGGTTTGGAATATTTTACTGGTTAAATTGTTAAGTTATAAAGTTTGGATGGACTGGCTTAGCGTAAATTCTAGATGGTTATATTATATTTCAGGGGGCTGTTTTATCTTATTTTCCCTGATGTTATTTTTAACGGATGAGTTTAATTAAATAATCTTTATTTCAGCTTGGATTTGGATAGAAAAATTTAAATTAAAGTGAAGCCAAAGCCACCTGCCGGTGGCTTTGGCATTCAAATTTAAAGTATCGCTTTTAGGCGTTTAACCACTTCTTCACACTGAGTAATGTCCGCGACCAATGCTAAACGAACATGATTTTCACCCGGATTACCTTGTTCAGTATCACGAGATAAATAACGCCCCGGAAGCACTTTAATGTGTGCTTTTTCCATCAGTATTTTGGCAAAAGCTTCGTCGTTGTCTACTTTAAGCCAATAATAAAAACCTGCATCAGGTTTTTTAAGTGGCAATAAATGACCCAGTTCTTTTTGAAAAAGTTCAAATTTTGCACGGTATTGTTTACGGTTTTCTTCAACGTGAGCTTCATCATCCCAAGCGGCAATCGATGCAAGTTGATGTTGAACAGGCATTGCTGCACCGTGATATGTACGATATTGTAAATACGGCTTGAGTAATGCTGCATCACCCGCAACAAAACCCGAACGCATACCGGGTAAGTTTGAACGTTTAGACAGTGAATGGAACACGACACAGTTTTTATAGTCATCACGTCCAATCTCAGCACACACTTCAAGTAAGCCAACGGGTGCTTCATCAAACCAAAGTTCTGAATAACATTCATCCGATGCAATAACAAAATTATATTGGTCTGAAAGTGCAATTAACTTTTTAAACTGCTCTTTAGATAAGACCGCACCTGTTGGATTACCCGGAGTGCAGACAAACAACAATGCTGTTTTTTCCCAGACTTCAGCAGGTACAGCATCAAAGTCACCTAGATAATTGTTTTCTTCGGTGCAATTAATGAAGTAGGGTTTTGCGCCCGAAAGTAAAGTCGCGCCTTCATAAATTTGATAGAAAGGATTCGGCATCACCACATAAGGTGCATCTTCACGATTCACTAAAGCTTGGACAAAAGAAAAGATCGCTTCACGTGTTCCTGATACAGGAAGAACATTGGTTTCAGGGCTAATGCTATTGAGCTTAAAGCGTCGAGTGAGCCAATCCGCAATACTTTGGCGCAGTTCTGGTAAACCTTTACTGTTTGGGTAAGTCGATAAATGCTTAAAGTTGTCAATGATTGCTTGTTTTACAAACTCTGGTGCAGGATGTTTTGGTTCACCAATCGACAATGGAATGAGTGGTAAATCTGCAGGTTGAATATCCTGAAAAAGTTTATTTAATTTTTCAAAAGGATACGGATGCAATAATGACAAACTTGAGTTCATGAAATCGATACCGCTTAATTTAAGTTAATGTTGACCAGAGACTTGATTCGAGACTTCATCGAGTGCCAATTTTAATTGATTAGCAAAAGTTTTGGCTTCTGAATCGGACATTGGAATGCCATCTTTTTTGGTGACAAAGAAAATATCTTCTGCGCGCTCACCAAGTGTTGCAATTCTAGCAGAGTGAATATCTAAACCTTGCATCATAAATAAACCGCCTACTTTGGCAAGTAAGCCGGGATGGTCAAGTGTTGAAATTTCAACCATATTTTGTTGTAGCGCGGCATTGAGAGTGATGTCGACGGTATTTTTAATATCGAAATGACGTAATTGGCGTGGAATACGACGTTGCATTAAGTCGGGATATTTATCCGATTGGCTGAGTGCTTTGACCAAGGCATCAATCACAGTTTCTTCACGTTCAGGGTCGGTCAGTAATGTGCCAAAACGGTCAAGGACGACATAGGTATCTAAGCTAAAGGCAGTGCTTGCGGTAATAATTCGAGCATCTTGAACATCAAGATTCATCCGATCAAACACAGCCACGGTGGTGGCAAATAAATTCGGTTGATCTTGCGTGTAAATAAAGATCTGTACGGCATCTTGAGCCGACTTACGATGCGCACGCATTAAAACTAAAGGTTCAGGGTTGTTGCCATGTTGCAAGATTGCACGGGTATGCCATGCAATTTCATCTGCTGATTCTTTAACAAAGTATTCATCGCCCAATTCTTGCCAGACTTTTTCGACATCAGCCAATGAGAAGTCATTGACTAATAATTCGCTGGCTGCAAATTTAGTGTCCTCTATCAGCATTTGGTAATCAACTGGATGACCAAGTCCTGTACGAATCACATCACGGGCATGCGTATAAAGTTGACGCATAAGCGATGCGCGCCATGTATTCCAAAGTTTTGGATTAGTGGCATTAATATCAGCAACAGTCAGTGTATAGAGGTAATCCAGATGTTCCATGTCACCGAGCTTTTCAGCAAAATCTTGTACTACGTCTGGATCGGAAATATCTTTTTTCTGTGCGGTCATCGACATGAGCAAATGATTTTGAATCAGCCATGCAACTAGTTTACATTCACGTTCAGTAAAGCCGTGGGTACGACAGAAGTTAATTGCATCTTCTGCACCGAGTTCACTGTGGTCACCACCACGACCTTTTGCAATGTCGTGAAATAAAGCGGCTAAATAGACAATGTCACGACGCGCTAGACGTTGGAATACCGAACTCACCACAGGAAAATCTTTGGTAAATTCAGGGTCTTTAAAGCGATTTAAATTACGCAGCAATAACAGGGTATGTGCATCTACCGTATAAATATGGAATAAGTCATATTGCATGAGCCCCATAATTTGTCCGAATGCAGGAATATAGTTGCCTAAAACACTATAGCGTTTCATCGCAACCAAGGTGTCATAAAGGCGGTGCGGTGAACGAATAATCGCCATAAATAAGGCCTGATGTTCAGAATTATCTCTATAATCTTGATCAATCCGTTTGGCGGCAAGTATGAGCAGGCGTAAAGTACGTGCGCGAATCCCTTCAATGTCTGGGCGATTCGCCAATAAATAGAACAGTTCTAAAATTGCGCTTGGATGTTCCGAAAAAATTTTGTGATGTTGTGCGGCAAGTTTGCCATCTACCAATTTGAAGTGTTCGTTAATGTCTTCAATTTTGCGTTCGTAGTTGGGTAAGCGCGGTGTAATGACCGATTCATTAAAATAGGCCAGTAGCATTTCATTGAGGGTCGAAACTTGCTGTGCGCTACGATAATAGCGCTTCATAAATTGTTCGATTGGATAGTTGGGTGATTTACCTTCTTCACGAGTGTAGCCAAACAGAGCTGCTATATCACGTTGATAATCGAATAATAAACGGTTTTCATCACGTTTGGTTAAGCGGTGTAAATAATGACGAATTTCCCAAAGAAAACTTTCAGCTTCCTCTAAAACACCTAGCTCAAACTCAGAAATAAAACCTAAATGTACCAGATCATAAATACGATTCACCCGAAAATGGCGCTTTGCAATCCAGCCAATTTGGTTGATGTCACGGATGCCACCCGGTGCATTTTTAATATCGGGTTCTAAATTACTTTCAGTATTGTTGTGCTGCGCATAACGTCTGGCTTGCTCATCCATTTTAGCATCGAAAAAGGTTTTATCTGTCCATGTTTGTGACACGATACGACGTGGCCATCTGGCTAAATGTTGATTACCAATAATTAAACGCGATTCAATCAGCGCGGTGGCAACGGTTAAATCACTGGTGGCTTGTTCCACACAATGTGAAATGGTACGTACGCTAATGCCAGGTTTGAAATTACCCACGTCCCAAAGTGATGAAATAAAAGTTGAAATCAATTGTTCTTGATCTGGGGTGATGTCATCTTCCGATAAAATCATGATGTCGACATCTGAATAGGGCAACATTTCCCGACGACCATAACCACCCACTGCAAATAAACCGAGATCCGTTTGATCAAGTTCAGCATGTTTCCATAGAAACTGTAGTGCTTCATCAATTAAATTGGATCGACCCAAAACGACTTCACGAATCGACTGTCCATTTTCAAAACCATCTTGAAGCTGCTTTTCAACATCTGTGCGCCATTGATTAATTGCTTGAATGTCATGGTTACTTTTAACGTAATTCAATAGCGGAGAGGTATTGATCATGAACAGTGGTCCGTAAATAAGGTTACATTTTAGTTTTGTTGAACAGTGACTTGAGTTGCGGTGTGTAGTGCGAGTTCACGTGCTTGATCGGTTGTTTCAGCACGTGCAGTTGCAACACCCATGCGACGACGTTTAAAACCTTCGGGTTTACCAAACAGGCGTAAATCGGTGTTTGGATTTACTAAAGCAAGATCTAAGCCAGAAAATGAAAGATCGTGATCATCCACACCTGCGTAAATCACAGCACTTGCCGCCACACTATGACGTGTTGTATTTACAGGTAAGCCTAAAATAGCACGTGCATGCAATTCAAATTCATTTTGAAATTGTGAAGCAAGAGTCACAAGCCCTGTGTCATGCGGGCGTGGTGATACTTCACTAAACCATACTTTATCGCCTTTGACAAATAGCTCAACCCCAAAAATACCGCAGCCGCCTAAGGCGATTGTGACTTTATTGGCAATGCGTTTTGATTCTTCTAATGCCGTTGGAGTCATGGCTTGAGGCTGCCAACTTTCGACATAGTCACCTGAGTCTTGACGGTGTCCGATTGGATCGCAGTATTGGGTTTCAATTTCACCTGTTTCAGCATTTTTAGCACGAACTGTTAGTAAGGTGATTTCAAAATCAAAATCAATTTGCGATTCGACAATGACGGTACCTTGATTTACGCGACCACCTGTTTGCGCATATTCCCAAGCGGCATCAACCTCGTCAAAACTTTTAACGCGTGATTGACCTTTACCTGAAGAAGACATCACAGGTTTTACAAAGTTTGGATAGCCAATATCATCACTAGCTGCACGGAAAGACTCCAATGTATCAGCGAAGCGGTAAGCAGATGTAGGTAAACCTAATTCTTCAGCAGCAAGGCGGCGAATGCCTTCACGGTTCATGGTCAAGTTAACTGCTTTTGCAGAAGGAATAACAGTGGCAATATTTTGTTGTTCGATGTCGACTAAAACTTGTGTCGCAATGGCTTCAATTTCAGGAATAATTAAATGCGGTTTTACTTGTTGAATCAGTTGTTTGAGTTCTTCGGCATCTGCCATATTTAAAGTATAAGAATAATGTGCAACTTGCATGGCAGGAGCATGATCATAACGGTCAGCAGCATGGACTTCTACACCTAGACGTTGTAAAGAAATCACCACTTCTTTACCTAATTCTCCCGAACCTAACAATAAAACTTTAAAAGCAGAAGATTGAAGGGGGGTCCCAATGGTCACGCTCATATAAATCGTCCTTGCTAAAGTGGGCTTTTAGCATAGCAGAACTGTTCTCGCTGTTAAGGGCTGATTCATATAAAATAATGATATTGTCTAACAATTTTATTGATAAATTTTATTAAAATATCCCTAAATCCCTCTTTGTAAAAGAGGAACTTGTATAAAGGATTTAAAATGAAACGGGCAGGTAGGTATAAACCAAACCATAGACCACAGCGGCGGTAAGTGTTGCAGTGACAATTTGCTTAAATTTTAAATACAGTCCTGCTAAAGTGATAAAACCGACTAGCATGGCAACGCTTTTATTGGGTGTTTCCATCAGGGGTGGCAACGTTGCAACTACGAGCATTGAACTAATTGCGGCAATGCCAATACTGCCTAATGCAATTTTAATCCAAACTGAACCGCGTTTTGGGGAGTTCTGTTGATGTTTTTGCATGACATAAAATGGACCAAAACGAGAGATGAAATTCGCAATCCCGACAATAATGCCGATCAAAATGATTTCAAGATTCATGTGGTGCTCCAAACTCATCATCATGTTGTTTTAAAATATAGTGTTTAAATAAGCCCGCCAAAATACCCGATAAAATCCCAATAAAAATAGCAGCGGATAAATTAATAAAATAACAGGTGATGGCTGAAACCATTAAACACACAGCAACAATAAAAGTATGTTTCTTTTCAAATGCGGCAAGCAGGAAACTTAAGAATAGTGCAGGTAATAAGAAGTCTAAAGCTGCTTGTAAAAACTGTGGTAAAGAACTGACTTGGTCGGCAAATAAGCCACCCAAAAAAGAGCCTAAAGCCCAAGACATCCAACTAAATAAACTTAAACCCAGCATCCAAGATTCAGACCATTCTTGACGACGCTGCGATAGTTTAATCATACCCGAGGCAAAAACTTCGTCAGTCAGTCCCCATGACCAAATAGCCGTTTTTTTTAAGTTTAATTTATCTTGAATTAAATTTTGTAAGGCAGGGCCATAAAGCACATGGCGGATATCTAAAGCAATGACTGTCAATGCTGTCATCCAAATAGATGTACCGCTACCGAGTAAAGCCACCACTAAAAATTGACTGGCTCCGGCATACATCGAACAAGATAAAAATAGTGCTTCCCAAGAGCTAAAGCCAAATTGTGTTGCTGAAACACCGAACGCAAAAGAAACGGGAAGATAAGTAAAAATAATGGCTTGACTATCTTTAGCGCCTTGCCAAAAGCCAGCAGGTTGTACTGGAGGGATTTTGTGCTCAGACACGATACACCTAAAGAGTTAAACAATGGGGTAAATGGTGATTGAGTATTCTACTCGAATTCACTAGCATAGTACCGAAATGTTTGTATAGGCAGCTGATATGTTTGCGTTCAAATCACGTGTAATAGTGATGGTTTCTGTACTGTGCAGTACTTTTGCATTGCAAGCTTGTGGTCATTCTTCAGAACAACCTAAGCAGAAAGTCGAAATTAAGTCTGCACCTAAACTCACCAATGATGCGACCAGTTATGCACAACACGCTTGGGACTTTATTAATCAAGTGGATGGTTTGGTTTATGCGCAAAAACTGGATCTGTTAGAAGATCAAGTCCGTAAACCTGCCCGTAAGTTGAGTACCGATTGGCGCATTAATGTCAAAATGACGGATTCTGTGACTGAAGGTAAATATGCGTTATGCCGTAAAGCATTAACCAGTTTAGAAATTTGGGCGCGTGAAAGTATTGATCAAACAAATTCGGTGGCACAAAAACAAGCCGATTATGAGCGTGATAAAGCACAATGTAGAGGTGCAATAGATCACCCTGAACTTGGAAACACGGACCCTAAAAAGAAAGGGGTTTGATGAAGATAGAACGAGGCAATGGCCTCGTTTTTTTGATCTGAATTTTTTGAGGGAAATATTTTTATTTATAGTTTTAAACAATGAATAATAGGGTGGGGTGATAACTCAATAAATATATTAAATTATCATAAAACGATATTTAATGTATAATAATAAGTATTAAATCATTATTTTTTTGAAATTATTAAATTGATAGGGTGGGTAATATGTTTAATAAAGTGTTTTTTTCAATAAATATAATGATTCTTCTGAGTGCATGTAGTAGCGTTCAAACTACAGCTACGACAGGAAAAGCACAGATGATTCCTGCCGCATCTTTAAATGTCGAACAAGATATAGCGCCTTGTAGTAATGGTTTTGATGAGGTGAATGTATGTCAGTTGTTATCTTAAAGTAGAAAAGGTCTACACTTTTGTTCTGCATTTAATGTGGTGACAGATATGTGAAAAGCTGATTCATATTGGGTATAAGTCTTTTCAGCAAAAAAGTTCAATCGTTGATTATGCCGCTTTAAGCCATAATGTTGACGAGAAGGCTTTTTTTGTCTATGCCAAATAGACAGCTTAAATAAGAGCAAAGTTTAATTAGATGATGTGCTGTTGAAAAAAAGAACAAACTATTGGGGGTTAATTTTAAATAAAATGAATAACTTGGATAAAGAATGGAGATTTTGTATATAATTAGTAATGAAAATAATTATCATTTATATTAGTATTCGGTAAATTTTACCATGCCTCCAGCTTATGCCATCTTTTTTTGATCATCCACATTTAGCTTTTAAACACGCACATTCAGATCGAATTCTAAAGTTGAGTCTACTGAGCTTAATGATAGCGTGTGCTCATTCCACTTTTTCCGGTGAACATTTTGATTCGGCAGAAGCCAATAAAACAACAGCTGTTCTTCCGACCATTGCCATTGAAGCGATGAGTGCACAAGATCCTGTAAAAACCTATGTCGACTACAAACAAGCCAGTGTGACGCGTAATGGTTTGGATAAAAAAGATATTCCACAAACCATTGATACGATAGATGTACAAAAATATAAAATCTATGGATCGAATGATTTAAGCGTCATGCTTCAAGGAACACCGGGTGTTGATACGTCCTATGATATGCGTGGCGACGGAATTAAGCTCCGTGGTTTTCAGGCAGACATGAGTGATATTTACCGTGATGGTGTGCGTGAAAGTGGGCAAGTACGACGTAGCACAGCCAATATTGAACGTATTGAAATATTAAAAGGTCCTGCTTCTGTACTGTATGGGCGAAGTGCAGGAGGAGGCGTGATCAATATGGTCAGTAAATATGCCAATTTTGACTCGAAAAGCAGTGTTGGAATTTATACCGGCTCATTTAATCATCTGGGAACGACTTTAGATGTAAATCAGGTTATTTCTGATCAATGGGCTGCGCGTTTAACTACCGATGTTTATAAAACGGATAGTTTCCGTAAAGGCATTAGCAGTGATGAACTGATGTTGTCACCCAGTGTGAGCTTTAATAATCAAAAGGGTTTGCTCTGGACAGGGCAATATACTTATGACCGCTTACATCGTGTTCCGGATCGCGGCCCTAATTTTGCTGAATTACCAGTGGGAACTTCACGTGACATGGGTTTTGCTCAGGACGGTGATTATGTAAATGATGTTTCCCAGACTCTACGTTCCGATTTGAGTTACACCTTTGCACCAGACTGGACGTTACACTGGGCTACTAGTTATAGACAAGCTGATCAAGATTTTGACCATTTTTATTCAGGTAAAATGTGTACCGCAGATAAGCCAGTCACCGCAACAAATAAAGGTTGCTACAAAGGATATATTGATCAAATTTATTATTGGCAACAGACCAGCAATAAAACCACATCAACAACATTTGATGTAAAAGGTAAATTTAATACAGGATCATTTCAACATCAAGTGTTGCTTGGCATAGATGCATCTTATGAGCAACGGGAACCAAAACTATCCAATAAAAATAGCGATGGCAGTTTAATTTATGGATTTGTTAATCCGCTAACGGGAGATCGTTTTAGCAATCGGGCAGACAATCCGTTAATTACTCAGCATAATTATAATCAAGGGACAAGTTATGGGGTGTTTGCACAGGATTTAATCACCATTATTCCAGAAGTTAAATTGATGCTAGGGCTGCGTTATGATCATTATAAAAATTCAACCAGCAATAAATTAAAGTCTGAAACTGATCGTGATTATAAGCGTACTGTGAGTGATCAATCTGTCAGTCCAAATGTTGGAGTTGTTTGGCAACCTGTTGAATCACAAAGTGTATATGCATCTTATAGTAAAAGTTTTGCACCATTTGGTGGTCAAATGGGGGTGAGCGTTATCAGCGCTTCACAGAATTTAAATACCTTCGATGCTGAACCGCAATACAGTGACCAATATGAAATTGGGCTTAAAAGTGATTGGATGGATGAACGCTTAACGACGCAGTTTTCGATCTATGATATTCGTAAACATAATATTCGTTATCGTCCAGATGTGGATAAAGAACCCGATGTTTGGGCTGTCGGTGGTGAGCATCAGTCACGCGGTGCAGAGTTTAGCTTTATTGGTCGCGTATTGGACAATGTCTACGTCCGTGGTGGTTATGGTTTCTTGGATGCGACTGTTAAACAAAATAAAGAAAAACCTGAGCTGGTGGGCAATCGTTTAAAAGAAACAGCCAAGCAAACAGGAAATCTTTTTGTCCGTTATTTACCTACAGAGCAATGGTATGCTGAAATTGGCGTGACCAAGGTTGGCGATTCATGGAGTGATGTAGAAAATACCAAGAAACTAAAAGGTTTTAACCGAGCAGATGCTGCCATTGGTTATAGCGCAAATCCTTGGAATGTCACTTTAGCCTTAACCAATTTAACCGATAAAGAATACTGGCGTTCAAGTTCAATGCCGGGTACTCCACGAAGTGCTTTACTGCGTGTGAATTATGAGTTTTAAGCTACAATGTTAAAGCATGTTTAAATCAGCATCCGGCCATCTTACTAATTAAGGTGGCTTTTTATGTTTGGTTAAAAGGCATATTTAATGTGTATTTTATTCAGCAACAACATGGGCAATACGATGCAATTCTGCAAGGTTTAAGATTTCAATTTTCCGAAAAGAGAGACGTAAAATATTTTTCTTTTCCAAAGTCTGTAACTCCTGATTTACCGTTTGTCTAGAGCACGTCAGCATCTGCGCCAATTGTTCCTGAGATAAATGAATGGTGTTTTTTTCAATCATGAGATGGCTACCATAACCATTTAAAATAAACATCAGGCGTTGGGCTAAACGCTGCTTTAACGTTTGAGTTTGAATTGAAATTAGTTCTAAGAAAGCAAAACGCAATTTTTGACTGGTTAATTGCGCAATGTGATACCAGAAAATGGGCTGTTCTTTGAGTAGTTTTTGAATTGCGCCACTTGGAATATGCAAAATTAAACTTTTTTGAATGGCGATGGCATTGTGCGAGCGAGGCTGGGAGTCGACTAAAGATATTTCACCAAACCACATAATCGGTTCCACAATTGCAGCCACCGACTCTTTACCTTCAATATCAATATAGCCTAAGCGGACAGAGCCATCTAAAACAGCATAAAGACCATTAAAAGCATCGCCCGAATGGAAAATGGCTTGTTCTTTGTCAAAATTTTGTTGAACAGCATGGCTCAAAATAAATGCTTTGAATATAGGTGGTAGTTGAGAAAACCACGCATTATTTTCTAAATGATCAATATCCTTTGCTTTAAACACATAAATTCCTTTTTGCTGTGAGTTGTCATTTAGCCGACAACTTGATCTTTCATATTTTTATATAGTGGAAGCATAGTGTAACAAGGAAGAATCACATGACCAAATTAGAACAGTTACTTAGTCAGTATGCAGCATATCACTTAGACCACAAAAATATTTTGACCCATTTTATTGGTATTCCTTTAATTGTATTTGCAATTTTATGTTTAACCGAAAGAGCAGGGTTTGTACTATCAGGTATGGAGTTAACACTGGCTTTAGGGCTTATTGTGGTAACCACTATTTACTATTTTAGTTTAGACCGTATTTTCGCCTTTATCATGTTGATTGTTTTGTTTGCTGCGTATCCTTTGGCTTTAAAAATTGCTCATCTTGAATTGATGGCTTGGTTAAGCTTAAGTGTTGGGATTTTTGTCGTGGGCTGGTTATTTCAGTTTGTGGGACATTTCTATGAAAAGAAAAAACCTGCCTTTATGGATGATATTATTGGTTTAGCTATCGGCCCATTATTTGTTTTGGCAGAGATGGTGTTCATGCTAGGTTTTCGTAAGGAGCTAGAACAACGTATGTTAGATCATGCCCATGTACTACGTGCTGAAATGGATAGCAAACCCATTTCCATCACACCGAATTAATTAAATAGCCATAAAAAAGCCCCGATTTAAATCGGGGCTTTTTTATATTAGGTACTACTTATACATTAAAACGGAAGTGTAAAACGTCGCCGTCTTGAACTACGTAAGTTTTACCTTCTAAACGCCATTTGCCTGCTTCTTTCGCGCCAGCTTCGCCGTTGTATTGTATGAAATCATCATAGGCTACACATTCAGCACGAATAAAGCCTTTTTCAAAGTCAGTGTGAATTACACCTGCCGCTTGAGGTGCAGTAGCACCGATTTTAACTGTCCAAGCGCGAACTTCTTGTACACCCGCAGTGAAATAAGTTTGTAAGCCAAGGAGCGAATAACCTGCACGAATCACCACGTTCAAACCCGGTTCTTCCATGCCCATTGCTTCGAGGAACTCCGCGCGGTCTTCATCTTCAAGTAAAGAAATTTCGGCTTCAATCTGGTTACAAAGTGGAACCACAATAGCATTTTCTTCAGCCGCTAATTTTTTAACAGCATCTAAGTGTGGGTTGTTTTCAAAACCATCTTCAGCAACGTTAGCAATGTACATGGTTGGTTTTAAAGTCATTAAACCAAAACCGCGAACCAACTTACGTTCGTCATCATCAAGGTCAGCTGCACGTGCTGGTTTACCTTCGTCAAGTAAAGGTTGGATTTTTTCCAAAATCGCTTTGACTGCAATCGCTTCTTTGTCACCACTTTTTGCAGATTTTGATAAACGAGTGATGGCTTTGGCAACCGCTTCAAGGTCAGCAAGTGCAAGTTCAGTATTGATGGTGGCAATGTCATCTAGCGGGTCAATTTTACCATTCACATGAATCACGTTTTCATCTTCAAAACAACGCACAACGTGAGCAATAGCATCTGTTTCACGGATATTGGCAAGGAATTGGTTACCCAAGCCTTCACCTTTAGACGCGCCTGCAACTAAACCGGCAATATCAACAAATTCCATAGATGTTGGAATAACACGTTGTGGTTTTACAATCGCAGTCAATTTGTCTAAACGTGGATCAGGTACAGGAACAATCCCTGTATTGGGTTCGATGGTACAGAACGGGAAGTTTTCTGCAGCAATGGCAGCTTTAGTCAATGCATTGAAAAGTGTAGATTTACCCACGTTCGGCAAGCCGACAATACCGCAATTAAAACCCATGAAATGACTCACAACGTATGATTTAAAAATTGTGGCTGATTTTACATGAAAGCCATGACAAAGTCAGGTCATGGCTTTCATGTTTATTGAAAACAACTGAAATGCAATTGGGCTTAAACTTTGCGTTTATCTAGTTGGTCGGCAAGCTTGCATGCAATTATTTGTAGCAATATCACTCAAATAATTAAAGTCACAATCACCGCTCATGTAATTTGTATTAAGTCATTGGATTGAATAAATCCTTACTTTTGTAAGGCTTATGAAAAATGATGTTTAAGATATAAAGTGTGAGGTTTTGAATCAATCTGACGATATTAAATATTTAAAAATCAAAATAATTTGATTTTATTGATGCTCTTATTTGCACTTTAATAGATTGTTTTATTTGCTTTGATGATCATGCAGACAAAAATAATTAAAGTAGTATAGAGTTCTATGTGTTTATTTTTGAATAAAAAGTACATTGTATTTCTTGGGTAGGGTGACTAAAGTATTCGACTAATGTTGATGGTTGTATTTACGACCAGAACTAAAAATAAATGCGGAGAATTTATGCGAACTTTATACCAGTTTCCTTTATCTCATTTTTGTGAGAAAGCTCGCTGGTTGCTCGATCATAAAGAGTTAGACTATGTTGCACATAATTTAATCCCTGGTGTGCATCGTGCTTTTGTACAATTAAAAACAGGGCAAAATCGGTTACCTATTTTACGTGACCAAGATCGTTGGATTGCGGACTCGACCAAAATTGCATTGTATTTAGATCAGATTTATCCAGAACATTCTTTGCTACGTTCTGATTTACAGCAGCGTGATTTAGCGCTAGAGATTAATGAGCAAGCGACAGAGCTTGGCATGCATGTGCGACGTTGGGGGTTAGCGCACACTTTAACTGAAAGTGCAGAATCGCTTGATATTATGATTGGTGAAAAAGGCTATTTACGTCAATTTGAAAAATATTCAAAACCCATTATGAAAGCAATACTTTCAAAAGGTTATCAACTTAATTCGGATAAAGTGGCTGAGTCAAAACAACGTATGGATGTTTTGGTTGATGTTTTAAATCAGCGTCTAATTGAAAATCATGGACGTTATTTTGTTGGTGAACGCCTGGGTTTGGCAGATATTGCAGTGTGTTCAATGTTGGCGCCAATTTTAGAAATTACGGGTACGCCATGGGAAAAAGAACATGGTGAAAATTTGTCAGATGAATTTCTACAATATAAGACCTTTTTGACTAATTTACCTTTAGGGCAATATGTATTACGTATTTATCAAACTGAGCGTAATGCTCGTGTTGACTGGCGTGGCGTTTAACATTGCAAGATAAAATACGTACATTGGTACGTATTTTATTAATAAGTATAAGTAAAACTTACAATGCTAATGTGTGAAAAATTATCTTAATAATCTATAAAAATATGAAATATTAAAAACATTAAACTCCAATAGGTTAGAAATATTTTTACTGAGGAAATAAAAGGTGAAAAATAATTTCAAAAATCCTTTATTTTTTCTAATTTCAAGTAAATAATTACAAATAGATATCAATCACCTTAATTTCTCATATGTAATCGAGATATTGAGTTTAAGCGTTTATTTTTACTTAAAATATTTTCCATTATCTCAAATATATAAACATCGTGGAGCTTATGATGGAACTGGATCGTTTTGATAAACAAATTCTTGAAATTTTAACGCATGAAGATCTTAATCTAAATGAGCTTTCTGAACGTATTAATCTTTCTGTAAGTTCAGTGCATCGTCGAATTAAGCACTTGATTGAAAATAATATAATGTCTGGGTTGAAGCGGGATTTGAATTATCAAAAGCTAGGTTTTAGCCTACATGTATTATTACAAGTTTCTTTAAGCCGACATGATACGGATATTTTTGCCAAGTTTTTGGAAGAACTAGAAAATATTCCAGAAGTGATCAGTGCTTTTTTAGTCACAGGACAGTCCGCAGACTTTATTGTGGAAGTGATTGCGCGAGATATGGAAAATTACAGTGAAATTTTACTCAAACGCATTGGTAAAATTGAACACGTTGTGGCGCTACATTCTAGTTTTGTGATTAAAGAATATAAAGTTTTTAACTGTAGTGGTTTACTAAGCAAACTATAAAATTTAACGGGTTGGGATGACAAACCTTAGATGGTTTTAAATGTCCTATATGATATGAAATATAAAAACGCACGTATTCGTGCGTTTTTATAAGCAGTTTAAAATGAACTTCTAGGATTAAGCATCCAATTGTTCTAAAACTTCATCTGAGAATTCAACGTTGGTATAAACGTTCTGAACATCATCTAGGTCTTCAAACATATCAATCATTTTTAAGATCATTTTTGCTTGATCAATGTCCGTGATTTCAGCTTTGGTTGACGGGCTCATTACCACTTCAGCATTATCAGATTTTAATCCTGCAGCAGTTAAAGCATCTTGAACATCACCAAAAGATTCAGGTGTAGTAATGACTAAGATTTCATTTTCACCGACTTCGATATCTTCAGCACCAGCTTCTAAGGCAACGTCCATAATTTTATCTTCTAAAGAAACATCTTCAAAAGTAATTTCACCACGTTTAGTAAATAGATATGCAACCGAACCCGCTGTACCTAAATTACCATTGGTTTTGGAAAAACAGTGACGAACATCAGGCACAGTACGGTTTAGATTATCAGTCATGGTTTCAACCAATACTGCAACACCACCAACGCCATAACCTTCGTAGGTAACTTCTTTTAAATCGTCGTTATCTTCACCACCAGCACCGCGTTGAACGGCACGGTTAATCACATCACGTGTCATGTTTACAGATAATGCTTTTTCAACAACAGCACGTAGACGAGGGTTACTTCCTGCATCTGGGCCACCGAGTTTTGCAGCTGTGGTTAATTCACGAATATATTTGGTAAAAACTTTACCACGGCTAGCATCTTGTTTTGCTTTGCGATGCTTAATGTTAGCCCACTTGGAATGACCCGCCATGCGAAATATGCTCCTTGTAGATTGGCTTTATGCCTAATCGAATGTGCTAAATTCTACCATAAGCTGTTTTTTCTTAGAAAGGGCTAGCTTTTGAGTTTTTAAACAAATAGAACTTAGTTTTTAGCTTCAGGAATAATAATGTCTAAACCAACCTTATCTTTATAAAGCTGTTTTAGTAACGCTAAGTCATGGTTGATCTCGGTTGGGTATATTTTTCCTAAGATTCCACCTTGTTTGGTTTTTGAATTGGCATACATTAAAACAATAGGTACACCCGCTGCTTTAGCAATATGCCAAAAACCTGTACGAATCGGACGTCGAGCTTCACCTGCTTTTGCGCGAGTGGCTTCTGGGGCAATAACCAAGTTGAATTTTTCATTTTTTTGAAAATGCTCGACCATAAGCGCAACAATATCTTGATTGGATTTACGATCGACTGCAATTCCTCCAAGCGCTTCTAATAATGGTTTCATTGGCCCTTTAAATAATTCTTTTTTAATGAGGGTGTGAATTTTCATATCAAAAATTTGGAACAGAGCCAGAGACAGAACTGCATCTAGCATAGACGTATGTTCAAAACCAACAATCACTTGTTTATTTTCAAGCACATCTGGCTCTATATGGTAGTTCCATCCTGCAATTTTAAATGCAGATTCACCAATAAATTTTTTTAGCATAGAAAGAAATTAGATAATATCAAAGTGGGCTAATTTCTGCTTGTTCTGATTTAGAGTCAAGAGCATATAAGCTTAAAATGACAAATAAATACATTTGTCTATGTATTGGTGAAATGGCTGTATTCATTGTTTTTATATATAAATGGGCGTTAATTAATATTTAAAATAAATAAGATGATATAAATTAAGACCTAATTTTGACTTAAAATGCCTATTCAGATTAAAAAATACCTATTAGACTTTTGTCTAAGATGAGGGCTTCTGAACAAGTTGTTCCACTTTGGCATATGTTTAATAAGGAAGGAAAAGAATGATGTATTTTTCAGCTTTTCTATGGGCTTTGGGGCTGTTTATGTTGGTGGTTGTATGGTCTTTGATCGAAATTTGTGTGGAATCTCGTAAAGCACGTAACTTTGCTTCTTATAGCAGGCGAAAATTTAAATTATTTTAAAATTATTTTTCTACTTTTATTTTTAAAGCATTATATTTTACATTGTCGTTGAATGATTTTATTTAGACTTTATAGGTATAAATTAATAATTGCTTTGTCAGCGGCTAATTTCAATATTCGGGTAGATATGTTGCTATTTATGATCTATTGAATACAATGAATTTTCTGCATTAATATCAAAAATATCAAGGTTAATATTGGGGATGCTCTTAAGACTTGATTAAAAGATAAGCGTCAAAATAAAAGTGTGAAATAATTGTTGTGTTACTGTGCAAGTGGAAACAAAAATGCTTGTTTTTTGAAGTAATTTTCGTTAGTATTGCCTCGCTTGAACTTGTTGATATATAACAAATTCAGTTTATAAGGGCCTATAGCTCAGTTGGTTAGAGCAGCGGACTCATAATCCGTTGGTCCCCTGTTCAAGTCAGGGTGGGCCCACCATATAAAACAACCACTTACGTGTACTAATCGTAAGTGGTTTTTTAATATCTGAATGTATAAGGTGCTATATAAGTGTGAGTTTTTGGCTTATTTTACACTATTTTATTTTTCATTCTGCACTGAATGGATTTTAACGAATCTACTCAAATATTTATCTCATAAATCTTATCACTTCTCGAATCTCACCAATGTAGAATAATAACTAACTCACACTTTAGTATTAAAATGCGCTTTGATTTTACAAATTACTATAATAATTATTGTAAAGGTTGTTTGCGTTATTTAAAAAATATGGTAATAAATAAAGGTGATTTTTTAATCATATGATACATTTTAGGATGAAATGTATTTTTAGTAAGCATAATTTAAAAAACAAGCAGAAGGAAATTTAGAAGATGTTTCAATTACTACTAAGATTGTTTTGTTTCGATGTTTATAAACATGAGCACATGGAAGAAATAGGGGAACATTGGGAATGAAGAAAAAGCAGGGTCAATAAATAACTTTAATTTATAGTGATAGAAAGTGGGCTTTAAGCTCACTTTCTGGTTTTTAGGAAACAAAAAATAGTAATAATAAACAAGTAAGGTTGTATGTGATTGCTCTTTAATATTTTTAATTTTTAGTTGGACAACATTATTTTATTTGTTTTTAGGATTTTAAATATTAAAATTATTGAAATGCTGCATTTGAATACTTTTTCTGAGCTTGCTTGCCTCGTGCTTTGGCATATCTGTCGCTATGGGAATCAAAAAATTAAATAGTCAGATTCTCACAATTTTTAAATTCTTAATTGTACTCACAGCAATTGATTGTATGGTCGGTTTTAGGCGTTGGCTTCGTCATTTGAAAATTATAGAATTGAATAAATTGCTTATGGTCACTTTGTGCAACAAAGCCTTTTATAACGTAAAAGCAATAATCTTACCGCAACAAGATAGAAATGATGCCAATGAACAAAGATTTTAAAGCGCAAACTTATATTGTAGATGAATATTTGCCAGATACATTGATGTGGTTATGCCATCATCAAGATAGTTTTGATTCGTTCACTTATGATGCGATTACGCAAGAGTTGGTGGTGTATCATGTCAATGGGAGCGACGGTATTCGAGTGGGGGATTATTTGAATGCAAGCTATGGTATTTTAATTACGGCACATAACTTTGCAGAATAATTGAAGCAAATAAAAAAGCCCATAAAGGGCTTTTTTACAAACGGCTAAAATGAATAACTTAACTTGCCATTGCATCTACAGATAATTCTTGAAGGCATGGCTTGGCTTTTTCAGCAACTAAACCTAATTTATCAAATAATTGTTTATCTCTGCCTTCACCTGCATTTGGAGTTGTTAACAACTTTTCACCAGAGAAAAGAGAGTTCGCACCTGCCATAAATGCTAAGGCTTGATCAGAATCAGATAAAGACTCACGTCCAGCAGAAAGGCGAATATAACTTTTTGGCATAATAATACGTGCAACAGCAATCGTACGAATCCATTCTGTTACATCCAGTTTTTCAACATCAGCAAGTGGCGTACCTTCAATTGGAACCAACATATTGATAGGCACAGATTCAGGATGAATGGCTAAAGTTGCCAGTTCATGCAATAGTCCAATACGATCTTGTTGGGTTTCGCCTAAACCAACAATTCCGCCACTACACACTTTCATACCAGCTTGACGGACAAAATCTAAGGTATTTAAACGGTCATCAAAAGTACGTGTAGTGATAATGTTTGAGTAGTATTCACGTGATGTGTCTAGGTTGTGATTGTAATAATCTAGTCCTGCTTCATTTAAGCGTTCAGCTTGTGATTGATTCAGCATGCCTAAGGTCATACAAGTTTCTAAGCCCAATGCTTTAACTTCGCTGACCATTTCTAATACATAAGGCATATCACGTTCGTGTGGATTACGCCAAGCAGCACCCATACAGAAACGTGAAGAACCAGAAGCTAATGCTTCTTTTGCTTCTTGAATAACTTTATCTACAGCAATACGTTTTTCAGCTTCAAGTTTTGAATCGTAACGAGCTGACTGTGAGCAATATTTGCAATCTTCAGGACATTTACCTGTTTTGATTGAAAGCAGTGTGCTCACTTGAATAGTATTTGGATCAAAATGTTCACGATGAATGCGCTGTGCTTCAAAAATTAAATTTAAAAAGGGCTGATTATATAAAGCCTGAATTTCTTCGCGTGACCAGTCATTGCGTACATTCATTGGTGAAAATCCATAATCATCATTATTTATTATTTATCATACCTAATTTATATGAAATCTAAAGGCATAAAAAACCAAATATTATAGTATCTATCGATTGGTTTTTGTAAATATTGTAAATTATGAGATTGATAATTTAGTTACAAAGTAATGTTGTTTATTGTAAATATAGTCACAATGTTTTTTTAGTGTTATTTGAAAAGTTGTTGTGAACTGGACACTATTTTTTTTCTACAGTTGAAACTTTGCTAATATCTAAAAAATCCAAAAATGAAAAAAACGTCATTTATTTTGCTTTAAGTTTAACAGGATTTGCTCAATTGTTCTTGAATTGCCCAATCAATATGGACTTGCACAATCTCATCATATTGTTCACGTGTTTGTTGCAATGTTGCAATAATTTCATTAGAAAAAGGGGCATTACCTAAACCAATCGCAATGTTACGCATAAAACTTTGATAACCCGTGCGTCGTAGTGGACTACCTTCAGTATTGGCTAAAAAGGTGGGCTCATCCCAATGCCATAAATCCAGTAAATTACTCTGATCTAAATCATGTCTTGGATTAAAATCTTCAATCGTGGCTTTCTTCGCAAAACTATTCCACGGACAAATCAGCTGACAGTCATCACAACCAAATACACGATTACCAATACCACGGCGTAATTCTTCGGGAATAATGCCCTGATATTCAATGGTTAAATAAGCAATACATTTACGTGCATCAAGCATATAAGGCTCAACAATGGCTTGTGTTGGGCAAATGTCGATACAAGCCGTGCAAGAACCACAATGTTTGGTTGTGGGGGAGTCAAAAGGTAGCTCAAGTGAAGTAAATAATTCACCCAATACAAAAAATGAACCAGATTTTTTGTGAATCAATAAGGTGTGTTTACCTGTCCAGCCCATACCTGCATTTTCTGCTAAAGACTTTTCAAATATTGGTGCCGAATCGGCAAAGGGACGTGATTCAAAATCACCCACTTTTTCACGAATTTTGCTGGCTAATGTTTTTAAACGACCACGCATGACTTTGTGATAATCCCGACCACGGGCATAGCGCGCGATAATGGCTAAATTAGGTTCATCTGGGACATAGCGAGGTTTAGGTGTTTCCACCAAATAGTTCATTCGTACGCAAATAATGCTTTTGGTGCCGGGAACCAGCAAGGTTGGATCAGCACGTTTTTCTAAATTTTCTTCCAAAAATTTCATATCACCATGATAACCACGTTTTAAATATTCCTTAAAGCGTGGCAATTCTTCTTGAGCATCTGGTTTGGCAATGACACAATCACTAAAGCCTAATTCCAAAGCTTGCGCTTTAATCCATACTTTGAGTGCCTCAGGATCATTTTGATCTAAAGGAATTTTTTGTGACGCTGTAGATGAAGCCATAATTTATAAGAAGGGAAGAACAATGCATCAACAAGTTTACCATAGCCCTGTTTATCATAGCCAAAGTATTCAAGCATGGGAGCAACGTTGGTTTGCCAAACAAAACAGTTCTTATGCCTTGATGCAGCAAGTTGCTTGGATGATTACGCAGCGTTTATTTCCTATTTTAAAACAACGTCAAATACAACATATTACTGTGTGTTGTGGGCCGGGTAATAATGCGGGTGATGGTTATTTAACTGCAAAATATTTAAAACAATTTGGTTTTGATGTGGAAATTTATACAGCTGAATTAGGGGCATCAACCGATTTACATACGGCTTATCAAGAAGCTGTAAATGCAGAAATCAAGATTTATGCTGGTTTCGAATTTCAAAAACAATATGACTGTTATATCGATGCGTTATTTGGTATTGGTTTAAACCGTGAATTGAGCTTAGATTGGCAGCGGATTATTCAAAGCATCAATGCTCAAACTGGCTTGAAAATAGCTGTTGATATTCCGAGTGGCTTACACGCCAATACTGGGCAGCCCTTACCTTGTGCGATTAAAGCCGATTATTGCTATTCCGTTTTGGGTCTAAAAGCAGGATTGTTTACAGGGCAAGGGAAAGAGTTTGCAGGTCAGATGGAGGTCATTTCCCTAATTCCTACAGATGCAACATTAAAACCACTCGCGCAACTTTCTAAAACGGCAATTACACTGCCGCAACGTGAGGCTTTTGGTCATAAAGGCAGTTATGGTCATGTACTTGTGGTGGGTGGGCATGCCGATATGGGCGGTGCAGTGATGATGGCTGCCGAAGCGGCCTTTAGTGCAGGTGCAGGTAAAGTGACCATTGTCTGCCATGAGAAACATCACACGGCTATTTTAGCGCGTACACCGAATATTATGCTGCGTGATATTAATGTTTTGACTGAAGCTGAGATTCAGCATTTACTTGATCATGTTAATGCTGTCAGTTTTGGTATGGGTTTAGGACGTGATTCGTGGTCAGAACAACAATATTTCAAATGGTTCCCGAAAATAAATGCTACTGACGATTTGCATGCCGTATTAGATGCAGATGCACTTTGGTTTTTAGCCGATCATCCTGAATTAATAAAAGCAGATTCATATCTAACACCGCATCCCGGTGAAGCCGCAAAGTTGTTAAACTGCTCTATTCAAGACATAGAAAATGATCGAATGGCAGCTATTCATGCATTAAAAGAAAAGTATGCAGGGCAGTGGGTGCTGAAAGGTTCGGGAAGTCTTATTTTAGAAGATCAACTCTGGATTTGTACTGCGGGCAATGCTGGGATGGGAACAGGTGGGATGGGGGATGTATTGGCAGGGATGATTGCAAGCTTAAAAGCACAATGGGGTAATCAAATCCATTTACATGAAATTGTGACGCTACATGCTTTGGCAGGTGATTGGTTGGCTGCAAAAGGGATGCGTGGGTTGCAGGCACATCATATGAATGAAGCCGTTTATCATGTGGTTAATATGCGGCATGATAATGAATAAAGCCATCAAGTTCATCATCTAAGTTTTATCGCATTGAAGATATGGTATTAAAGGTAATTGTTATAAAAAATAGCTACCTTGTATAAATCAAAAATGTTCAATTTTTAATTATTTAAAATCAGCATGGCCTCATTTTATTAATTTAATTTTTATATCTTTGCGTAGGCGTTATCGCTACTTTTGAAAGATCAAAATGAAGATCTCAAAATATATTTTGAGTCCGCAAGGAAAACCTTTTGTTCCCCATACACGACATCCTGAGCTGGTTTTAAGCACTGCTTTAAAATGCAGTGCAAGGATGGGAAACGTGTGGCATTCATGCCACACTCATGAATCCAATACCTGCTAAAATTTATTTTTAATTTTGCTTTACGAAATATTTGTATTGATCAAAAAATGACTTACGAAAGAAGTTTAATATAAGGTGAAAATGATGGATAAATATTGGGTCGTGGCGATAGTTGTCGTATTTTGTATTTTTCTGGTGATTTATACCCAACGTGCGAATGCAAGCTCAAGCAAAATATCTTTTAAGGAAATTGTGCAGAAAGAGTTTAATCAATATCAGGTGATTGAAAAAAGCCAAAGCATTATGATTTGTGAAGTGAGTGATGGTCATCAGCCAGATGAATTGGTTTTAATCCGAATTGATCCCAAACAGAAAAAGAATATGAGAAACTTTGGGCGCAGGGTTACTTTTACTTATCCCAAACAACCGTCACTTCGAGAAATGCGCAAAGATTTTGCGCCTTATCTTCAAAATAGTTAGTTAACGTCTTCTACTACTAGAACGACTGCGACCACGTGCCATGCCGCCTAAAGCATTTAACACGGCCATTTTACTCATACTGCCTGAAGCATGCGCATGACAAATTGCAGCGGCTAAAGCATCGGCAGCATCTTGTTGTGGTTTAATACTTAAATTCAAAATACGCATCACCATCATTTGAACTTGGTCTTTATCTGCGGCACCATAACCGACAACAGATTGTTTGATTTGCCGAGCAGTATATTCAGCCACTTGCACGTCAGAATTGACTAAAGCGGCAATGGCTGCACCACGAGCTTGCCCCAGTTTAAGAGCAGAGTCGGGATTTTGTGCCATAAATACTTGTTCGACCGCAGCTTCCGTTGGACCATGAAATTTAACAATACGTTCAATCCCAGCAAAAATTCGTTTCAAGCGTTCAGGCATTTCTGGTGTTTCGGTGCGAATGGTTCCTGCATCTACAAAAGTCAATTTTTGCCCATTTTTTTCGATAATACCGTAGCCAGTTAAGCGAGAACCCGGATCGATACCAATAATTAATGACATAGAAAGACTTTAAAAATAGAATAATGCCCATATTGTTACATAAGCGTATCAAAAAAGCTTGATCCTGATTGAGCACTTGAATATTGCACCCTATTTATTTTGTTGGGATTAGATTAATTTTTATGAAATTATTTCTTATTGTTTTGGCTGGCTTAATTCTAGAAGTATTTGTCTGGATTGGCGTGGGTGACCTCGTCGGCAGTATGTGGTACGTATTTTTCTGGTTTATTGCTGCCTTTTTTATGGGTATGAACTTGATTCGTAAATATTCGGTAGGTTTAATGCCTCAGATGCAGCAAATGCGTATGGGACAAATGACAGGTGATCCTACGTTAACTTCAAATCTGCCAAAAATTTTAGCAGGATTTTTCTTGCTTATTCCCGGTTTGATTACCGATGTTTTAGCTGTATTAATTTTGATTCCAAGTGTTCAAAATATTTTTAAAAATGCCATGATGAAAACGATGGCAAAACGTCAGCAAGCCATGATGGATAAAATGATGGGTGGCATGATGGGCGATATGAATGGTATGGGTGGCGGTGCTCAAGGTCAAAGCCCATTTGCAGACTTAATGCGCCAAATGCAAGATATGCAGCAACAAGGTGGTTCACAACGTCAGGATTCGAACATTATTGATGGTGAAGCACGTGAAATCACACCTGATGCTAAAACAATTGAAATGAAAGACGTAAATAAATAAATTTATCTATCTCTTTTTATAAGCCGAATTATGATAATTCGGCTTTTTTATTGTCCTTATTTTTATCGGCCGAATCTAGGGTAGGGGCATGCAAAAAATTGAACAACCGATATAATATGCTTTTAAAAAACTCTTCCGTATTTCTATGTCCTTGCTTTTGACCATTTGCACCCTCCATTTTATTGTACAACTGAGCCCTGGCCCTGATATTTTATTGATTGCTAAAAGCTCAGCATCAACTTCAAGGGCGACTACGTTAAAAATTATTTTGGGTATTTCAGTCGGTATTGTGGTTTGGGTGGTCTTAACGCTGCTTGGCTTTACTGTGCTGATCGAACAGTTTCCATGGATACAACAAATTTTAATGTTGGTCGGGGGATTGTTTTTGGCACGTATGGGCTGGGCAATGTTAAATGGTGGTTTGAAACAGCGTAAGCAAAGCTTAGCTCATGAAGACGTAAAAGTGACTGTATTAGATACGAAAAATTATTTTTTGTTGGGGTTGATGACCAATTTAGCTAACCCTAAAACACTGCTTTATTTTAGCAGCGTATTCTCTTTAGCTTTAAGTTCTGCCGCATCGGGTCATTTAAAAGCCCAGTTGGCGCTGATTATTCCAGTTCAGACTTTTATCGTGTTTACAGGGTTAATGCTGATTTTATCCATGCCTAAAATTAAACGGGCATATCAGCGCTCAGGCCATTGTATCGATATTATTTCAGGTGGATTATTCCTGATTTTTGCCCTTTGGTTGTGGTATGACGTGTTGGCGCTGCTCTAGTTCTGTTGTGTAGCGTTATCCGTTATTTGAATAGGTGGGGGAGTAACCGTCGCTACTTCCTCATTCTTTTTAACTTGAGAGTAACGATTTGGTTTTAATGTGGTTTCAGTATTTTCTGAACCTTTGTAACTGCGGCTACGGTTTGCACGTTCGCGTAAACCACCTTTTTTAATCAGTTGCATGATTATAAACTCAAGCTCATTGCTTGTTATTTTAACCAAAAAGATAAAGAGAATGTGGGTTTTACCACGTTAATTTTTAAATTTTGATTTATTCCATTATGTTACAAACAATGTCATATAAGTTTGCTATGTAGCTATGTTTTTTAATATAAATAAAGAGTTTATATCGGAAATTTGGAAAAATATTCTCAAAGGCTATTTGGGGTATGGATAAACAGTATTGTATCCATAGATAGACTCACATATATTGTATGAATATTGCATATCATCATGCATCATGATGGAAATATAAAAACAAAAATGCGTAATGTAGGAGCACCCCCTATGCTATATCAATACCATTGTGCTTGTTGTAATCGGGTTGTTGAATCCACTGATAAAGAATGTACAAATTGTGGTTCACATAATATTAGAAGTCCGTATGGCTTCTGGATTTTTTGTAGTTTAACTTGCTTAGCAGCAGTAATTGTCTTTAAAGTCGTCCATGTTTATTTACAGGATCATCAAGAGACACCAGTTCAAATTTCATTATTATCTGTTTTACAAGAAGGGGAGGGAAATAAGCAATGAATATTTTTGCAATAAAAAAAAGCCCACATGATGTGGGCTTTTTTTTATTGCAAAATTACAGTCCAGCAGATGCTTTAAGCGCTTCCACTTTATCTGTTTTTTCCCAAGTAAATGCAGTGTCTGAACCTTCGCGGCCAAAGTGGCCATAGGCAGCAGTTTGCTTATACATTGGTTGAATTAGGTCTAACATGCGGGTAATACCGTATGGACGTAAGTCAAAATGTTCACGAACCAATTGAATAATCAGTTCTTCAGAAACCTTAGCTGTATTAAAAGTATTGATTGAAATTGAAGTTGGCTCAGCCACACCAATAGCATAAGACACTTGAATTTCACATTTATCAGCAAGACCTGCTGCAACAATATTTTTTGCAACATAACGACCCGCATAGGCAGCAGAACGGTCAACTTTAGATGGATCTTTACCAGAGAAAGCACCACCACCGTGACGTGCCATACCACCGTAAGTATCGACAATAATTTTACGACCCGTTAAACCGCAGTCACCTACAGGACCGCCAATCACAAACATCCCTGTCGGGTTGATGTGGAATTTAGTGCCTGCATGGAACATTTCAGCAGGAATCACTTTTTTCACAATTTCTTCAATCACTGCTTCTTTTAAAGCTGCTTGAGTAATTTCAGGATCGTGTTGGGTAGACAATACAACCGCATCTAAACGAACAGGCATGCCATTCTCATAGGCAAAAGTCACCTGACTTTTAGCATCTGGACGTAACCAAGGTAAACGACCATTACGGCGTAGTTCAGCTTGTTTTTCCATTAAGCGATGTGCATAAGAAATAGGAGCAGGCATTAAAACGTCAGTTTCACGGCTTGCATAACCAAACATTAAACCTTGGTCGCCAGCACCTTGATCTTCAGGTTTTTGACGGTCAACACCCTGAGCAATTTCAGGAGATTGTTTACCAATCATGTTGATGACAGCACAGGTTGTCCCATCAAAACCGAGGTCAGAATGATGATAGCCAATGCCATTTACGGTTTGACGTACAATCGCTTCAAAGTCAACATTCGCTGTTGTTGTGATTTCACCCGCAAGTACTACAGCACCTGTTTTGACAAGCGTTTCACAAGCAACCCGTGCAAATGGGTCTTCTGTTAAGATTGCATCCAAAATAGCGTCACTGATTTGGTCAGCCATTTTATCTGGATGACCTTCGCTTACAGATTCCGAGGTAAATACAGCGTACTCGCGCATAAGTCCTATCACAGTTAATTTTAAAGACCCGATATGTTACATCGAGTTAGACTTTTGGACTAGTTCTACACGACCAAAATGACTGAAATTATTTCAATTTCACGACTTTTTAATTGATATATGCATCTAAAAAACTGATAAGCAGGAAAAATTGCATTTTAAAGCCAGTATTCCGGGGCGCAAAATTTTATCAAGAAAATATTTAATAAGTACAGCAAACAATATTTGTTTTAGAATAAATACTTTTGTTGAGCATTTTTAATAAATCATGCTGTTAGTATTTATTGATAAATATCATGATTCTATTGGTTTTTTAATAGGTGGTTTGGTTCTTATCTAAAGATTCTAGCCATTATATCTAATCCATAAGATGAGATAGATAGGATAAAGTAAAAGGTATGGAGTTTTTCAGTTAATTTCCTCTAAAGTGAATTTTATTCAGCTTTTGTGTCTTTTTGAGTATTCATCAGTCAATTCCAGCATAAGAGAAACTTAAGTTGACGACTGCATTTGATGAAAATTCACTAATTAATAGCTAAGTGCAAAATAATTCTTGTGATGAGGAAAAGCTTTGAGCAATATTTTTACTGACAAAAAAATCAGGTGGCTTATTGTTAAAATATTATTTATCAGTCTTAAATTAAATAAATCAAAGCTTTTGCTCACCCGTTAAATATTTAAAACTGTTGTGAAATTGAGCTCTGTCTGCATTAAAATATGTCTAGTCACGAATAAATGTTGAAATGTTGACTATTAGGCTTTACCCCTTGCTGTTTTTTTAAGACAATACGCACAACTTTGAATTTTCCTATTCATCATCTTCTTTAAACGATTTAGTTGGACTCTGACCTATGACAACCCCGCTTAATGAACGTCGTATTGCAAATGCAATTCGTGTATTGGCAATGGATGCTGTGCAAAAAGCAAATTCAGGACATCCAGGTGCTCCAATGGGGATGGCAGATATCGCTGATGTGGTATGGCGTGACTTTTTAAATCACAATCCAACAAACCCACAATGGCCGAACCGTGACCGTTTTGTATTGTCTAATGGTCATGGCTCAATGCTTCAATATGCATTGTTACATTTAACGGGTTATGATCTTTCAATTGCAGATTTACAACAATTCCGTCAGTTGCATTCAAAAACTCCGGGTCATCCAGAATTAGGTTATGCACCAGGTATTGAAACCACAACTGGCCCTTTAGGTCAGGGTATTGCAAATGCAGTTGGTTTTGCGCTGGCTGAAAAAACCTTAGCAGCTCAATTTAACAAAGATGGCATTCAGGTTGTAGACCACTTCACTTACTGTTTCTTGGGTGATGGTTGTTTAATGGAAGGTGTTTCTCATGAAGCATGTTCATTGGCAGGGACTTTAGGTCTAGGCAAACTGGTTGCTTATTATGATGACAATGGCATTTCAATTGATGGCGAAGTAGAAGGTTGGTTCTCTGACGATACAGAACAACGTTTCTTGGCTTACGGTTGGCAAGTGCTTAAAGTTGATGGGCATGATGCTGATGCATTACGTGCTGCAACTTTGGAAGCAAAAGCTGAAATTGTAAAACCAACATTAATCATGTGTAAAACGATTATTGGTTTAGGTTCACCAAATAAACAAGGTAAAGAAGACTGCCACGGTGCACCTTTAGGTAATGACGAAATTGCATTAACGCGTCAAGCTTTAGGCTGGACTGAAGAAGCGTTTGTTATTCCTGCCGATATCTATGCAGCGTGGGATGCCAAAGACAAAGGTGCGAAATCTGAAGCTGCTTGGAATGATGTTTTTGCTGCCTATGCTGCAAAATATCCAACAGAAGCTGCTGAACTTAAACGTCGTGTAAGTGGTGATTTACCTGCTAATTTTGTTGCTCAAGCAGATGCTTATATTGCTGAAGTGAATGCAAAAGCTGAAACGATTGCAACACGTAAAGCCAGTCAAAATGCACTTCAAGCCTTTGGTCCATTGCTTCCTGAAATTTTAGGTGGTTCTGCTGACTTGGCTGGTTCTAACCTGACCCTTTGGAAAGGTTGTGTAGGTGTTCAGGACAATCCTGCGGGTAACTACGTGCATTACGGTGTTCGTGAATTCGGTATGACTGCCATTGCCAATGGTGTTGCACTTCATGGTGGCTTCATTCCTTACGTAGCAACATTCCTAATGTTCATGGAATATGCGCGCAATGCAGTTCGTATGTCTGCATTGATGAAACAACGTGTGATTCATGTGTATACACATGACTCAATTGGTCTAGGTGAAGATGGTCCTACACATCAACCTGTAGAACAAATTGCCTCTTTACGCGGTACGCCAAACTTAAATACATGGCGTCCATGTGACACAGTTGAAGCTGCAATTTCTTGGAAATCTGCATTAATTCGTGCTGATGGTCCAACTGCGTTAATCTTCTCTCGTCAAAACTTGCCGTTCCAAGCACGTACTCAAGTTCAAATTGAGAACGTAGCGAAAGGTGGTTATGTATTGGCTAAAGAAAAAGGCGAATTAAAAGCAATCATCATTGCAACGGGTTCTGAAGTTTCATTGGCGATGGAAGCTTATGCACAGCTTGAAGGTGTGCGTGTTGTTTCTATGCCGTGTGCTGAAGAATTTGTTAAACAAGATGCGGCTTACCGTGAAGCCGTTCTTCCTGCTAACATCCGTGCGCGTGTTGCTGTTGAAGCTGCGCATGTCGATTACTGGTGGAAATTTGTAGGTCTTGATGGTCGTGTGATTGGTATGACTACATATGGCGAATCTGCACCTGCAAAAGACTTGTACCAACACTTTGGTATTACCACTGATGCGGTTGTTGCAGCGGTAAAAGAAATCACTGCTTAATCGAAAAAATTGAGTTTGTTAAAAACGCTCCAGATTGGAGCGTTTTTATTGAGATGAATTTTTAACGATATTGTTCTAGTAGTTTGTACGAATCAGTATATAGTGATGCCATTCATTGAGTATTCATTTTGAGATGGCATTTATTCAGCATAAGTGAGGAAAATATGAGCCTTTATAACCAGATTAATGACGAAATCACCCTAATGGACGCTGGCGAGCAGAAGTGGATTGGTCAAGACATTCCACTTGAATCCATGATGGCAGTCGTGTTGATGTTGAAAGACTTAGATGAAGAGAAAGTCATCAAAGTTCGTCGACAAAACCATGAAAAACATACGGGTCTTAAGCAGATTGATCGTGTGTTGGTTGAGAAGTTATAAAAGATTAAGCATCTTTAAAAAGCCCCTTTAGGGGCTTTTATTATTTGAGATAGCACATTTCTAAGTAGTTAATTCAGTCTGAATCTGAATATTTGAAGTCAATAATTTGTGGACAGGACAATTTTCAGCAACTTTCAATAATCGTTTATGTTGATCTTCAGTGAAATTACCTTTTAGGGTAATTTTACGCGCAATATTGTTTTGGCCTGCTTCTTGTTCTGCATTTGGATTTAAAGCCAAATCTACCTGTACATGTTCTAGTTGAATGTCTTTGTGATCTGCATACATTTGCAAAGTGACCGTCGTACAAGCCCCTAAAGCCGAAAGTAAAAGTTGTATTGGGTTTGGGGCACTATCTTGTCCACCTTTTGATGTGGGTTCATCGACATACCAGAGATGACCTGATGGATCGGTAAGTGTAACGCGATATGGTGTGGTTGTACTTTGAGCTTGTGTACTATGGATCATTAGAATTACAGCTTATTTTTTGAAATAGATATTGTTATACAATGCCTTATATCGTGTTCATACTGTTTGTTTTTTGTATTAAATCATTTTCAAATGATGAATAAAAGATTGAAAAATAAGGCTTCTATATCGCTAAAAAATAAATAATAAAAATATTTATCTATTATTATCAATGTCTTGTTTGTGTTTTATTTTGGATTTTTATGCTTTTAAAACTAAAATAAAGTGATTGTTCTATTCTTGCAACATATCGTTTTATCTATATCAGTGAATTAAGATGGGAAACCTATACACTAACAATCATTCCGAAGCGAGATAAAAACACATGAATTTTAAAGCAATAACTTTAGGTTTGGCTGTAGCATCAGTTGCAACTTTGTCGTTGGCAAAACCCGTTGCATATCAAATTGATCCAACCCATACAGCAACTGTATTTTCTTGGAATCATTTTGGGTTTTCTACACCATCTGCGAACTTTACTGACATTCAAGGTACAATTAACATAGATAATGAAAAACCTGCCAATTCGTCAGTCAATGTTACGATTCCTTTAAGTAGCATAAATAGTAATGTGCCAGCTTTAGATAAAGAATTTCAACAAGAAGCTTGGTTTAATGCCGCTAAATATCCAAACATTACCTTTAAGAGTACCAAAGTAGAAACTAAAGATAAAAAACACTTCAAAATCACCGGTGATTTAACGGTAAAAGGGATCACTAAACCTGTAGTTTTAGATGCTGTGTTAAACAAACAAGCCGTTCACCCAATGAGCAAATTACCAACCATTGGTTTTAATGCAACAACATCATTTGATCGTTCAGCATTTGGTATTGGTGCATATGTTCCAAATGTTGGTGATAAAATTACGGTAAATATCACCACAGAAGCTTCAGTTCCTGCAACAAAATAAGCTTAAGCTGTATTAAAAAATAAAAAAGCACCATTAGTATGGTGCTTTTTGATAGTCACTAAATATTTTAATCACGATTTAAAATTAAAAAACAGCCAAAACTAATAAAAATCCCGCCAGTCATCCCGTCAATCCATTTACTTAAACGTTGGTAGGCCGCATTCATTTTATGCCATGAAAATAAATAAGCGACCAAGGCAAACCAAATTAAGCTTTCAAGCCAGATTAAAGCAAGTAATGAGCTTTGAGTGGTTAAAGGCATGTCTGCATTAATGGCCAAGGAAAAGACACTACTAAAATAGACCAATGCTTTAGGGTTCGCCATATTGGTGAAAAAGCCTTGTAATAATAAAGTGATCTTGGATTTTGGTATAGCTGTTGAAAGTTGTTGTACCGATGGTTGTTGATTAAAAGCTGATTTTAATAATTGTATTCCCAGATAAAAAAGGTAAAGCCCACCTAAAATCACCAGTGCTTGCTGTAACCATGCAATTTTTTGGAACAGGAAATGTAAGCCACTAATAGCACAAATAGCCCAGACCAAAATGCTCAAGGAGATACCTAAGGCTGCAAACATAGCATGTGATCTAGATTGACGAATTGCACTTTGGCTGACAAAGAAAAAATCTGGCCCCGGACTTAGCAGAGCAAAGAAATGAATAAGGGCAATACCAAGGAAAAGTGTCATCGTTTGGTCTTATTGTGGTAGATGACACTTTTATAAAGATGAATACGGTAATTGTACAGTTTATTTTGCTAAAATTTGCATTAAATACTGTTGAATGATTTTAGCTGAAACGTGTTCTAACGCAGAGGCATACTGCTGGTTATCTGCTCGAAGCGCTGTAATGTCGATATTGGCATGTCGTAATTCACAGGTATGACCAATCAACCATTTTTCCAAGCTTTCCGCTGCAACTTCTAGATGAAATTGTAATGCGAGAATATTTTTACCAATAGAAAATGCCTGATTGGGATACAGATCGGAACTGGCTAATAAAGTTGCATTTTCAGGTAAATCAAAGGTATCACCGTGCCAATGTAGGACTGGGGTATCTCTTAATGTTGAAAGTAGATTGTTTTCAAGATTAGAGATCTTGAGCGTACTCCAACCAATTTCCTTTTGATGTCCTGCATAAACCTTAGCACCCAAGGCATGTGCAATCAGTTGAGCACCTAAACAAATCCCGATCGTGGGTAAATTTTGCTTCAAACGATCTTTAAGTAAGTCTATTTCTTTTTGCAGGAAAGGGTAGTCATCTGACTCATAAACACCGATTGGCCCGCCTAAAATAATGGTTAAGCCCTTATGCTGAAATGCTTTTGTTAAGTCATCTACACCCGCTTCAAAATAACGTACCCGATAGCCTAATTGATAAAAGACATCTTCAAGTGCACCTAAATCTTCAAAGACAAGATGTTGAATGGCATAAATGGTGTCTGGAAAGTCTGGAGATGTTGTTGTCATAATTTTTCAAAAAATTGGGAATAATAGAAATCTAACTTGAATGAAAAGAAAAATGAAGATTTTAATGTAAATAGTTTGATGAATATTTTGCAGTTTCAGATTTGAGCTGAAAAATAGCAGTTCATTCTGTCTAGGGTGGGTTAGGGAGAGAGAAAATAAGACCAATTTTTAAAATTAAATGATCATCTTTCATTCGCTAAAATTCCTCCTTTTTAGGATGAGTCATAAAATGAAAAAAGCGAACCGAAGTCCGCTTTTTGGCACTTGATCAATATGATTTTAAAAGAAACCCATTGCCTTAGTTGAATAACTCACCAGTAAGTTCTTGGTTTGTTGGTAATGATCGAGCATCATTTTGTGGTTTTCACGACCAATCCCAGATTTTTTATAACCACCAAATGCGGCATGAGCAGGGTAAATATGGTAGCAGTTAGTCCATACGCGACCAGCTTGAATTGCACGACCAGCACGGTAAGCAGTATGTGTAGAACGTGACCAAACACCTGCACCTAAACCATAAATGGTGTCATTGGCAATTTTAATCGCTTCATCATAATCTTTGAAGGTTGCCACTGAAAGTACAGGACCAAAAATTTCTTCTTGGAAGATTTTCATGCTGTTATCGCCTTTAAAGATGGTCGGTTCAATATAGAAACCTTGACCTACTTCCTGACGGTCACCACCACCTGTAAGTACTTGAGCGCCTTCAGCACGACCTGTTGCGATACAACCTAAAATTTTCTCTTGTTGCTCTTGAGAAGCCTGAGCACCAATCATGGTATCGGTATCCAGTGGATGTCCAGTTTTAATGCGTTTTACCCGTTCAACCGCCATTTCAAGGAATTTATCGGCAATGCTTTCTTGAACCAGTGCACGTGAAGGGCAAGTACAAACTTCACCTTGGTTTAAGGCGAACATTGAAAAACCTTCGAGTGCTTTATCTAGGAATTCGTCATCTTTATCCATAATATCTTCAAAGAAGATATTTGGAGATTTACCACCCAATTCAAGCGTTACAGGAATGATGTTTTCAGTCGCATATTGCATAATTTGCTGACCAACTGCGGTTGAGCCGGTAAATGCAATTTTGGCAATACGTGGATTGGTTGCCAGTGGACGACCCACTTCAACACCGTAACCATTCACGATATTTAATACGCCAGCAGGGAGTAAATCTTGAATGAGTTCGACCAGAACAAGAATACTGGCAGGTGTTTGTTCAGCAGGTTTTAAAACAACACAGTTGCCTGCAGCCAATGCTGGCGCAAGTTTCCAAGTCGCCATTAAAATAGGGAAGTTCCACGGAATAATTTGCCCGACGACACCTAAAGGCTCGTGGAAATGGTAAGCAATAGTATCTTCATCAATTTCTGAAATACCGCCTTCTTGTGCACGGATACAGCCTGCAAAGTAGCGGAAATGGTCAATAGCTAAAGGAATGTCAGCAGCTAAGGTTTCACGTACAGGTTTACCATTGTCCCAAGTTTCAGCCACAGCTAAAAGTTCTAAATTGGCTTCTAAACGATCTGCAATTTTTAACAGTATATTGGAACGCGTTGTAGCAGAAGATTTGTTCCATTGTGCTTTGGCGTTATGTGCAGCATCTAGTGCAAGTTCAATATCTTCAACACTTGAGCGTGGAATTTTGGTAAATACTTTACCGTCAACAGGAGAGATATTGTCAAAGTATTCACCTTTTACTGGTGCTACCCATTGGCCGCCAATGAAGTTTTCATATTGGGTTTTAAATTGAACTTTTGAACCAGATTGATTAGGATCGACGTAACGCATATGTATCTTCCTTTGCTTATTTTAGTGTTTAAAGCTGCATCTACAGCTTTGGTATAAGGTACTTTTGCACATTATTTGATTAGCATACTCTGTACAAGGTTGGAAAAAGGTTGGAGACAAGAAGGTTTACAATCTTTCTTAGCAATCATAAAAGAATAGCTATTACAGTGGATGTAAATCATGAATTGTTGAGAGAATAAGGAATGATGACAAAACAGAATTTAATGCAAAAAAGACAGGAAATTGATCAGTTTAGACAAAGTAACAGCCTGTCTCCATTGCATGCCGAACAGTTAGGAGAAAGTATTGTCAGTTCTTGGCAACGTTCAACCTCTGCCGAAATTCCAAAGGATCGTTCCGCCGCACCATTAATCCATTTACAAAAAGAAAGTTATCCTACTGCTTTGGAACATGCACTGCGCCATTGTGCCCAAGATTTAAAGCATATTGCTGAGCAGTCCTCAATGGTACTGGCAGTTGGGGATATTGGCAGTACCATTATTTGGACGGCTTCAAGCCCACAAATGCAAAGTGCAGCAGAGAGTGTGCATTTTATTGAAGGAGGACAATGGCGAGAAGAGTTGGTGGGCACCAATGCTTTGGCTTTGTCGTTAAAAACCCAGCAATCTAGCTGTGTATTTTCCAATGAACATTTTATGTCCTCCATTCATGATTGGGTCTGTTATGCCGCCCCGATTATTGATCCCTATTCGAAACAAGTTTTAGGCGTGATTGATTTATCAACGCTATGGCAAAAGCATAATAGTTTGGGCTTACTTGCTGCTGAACGCTGTGCAGCGATTATTCAATCGGCTTTACTAGAACATCAAAAACAACAATTGTTTATTCGCGCTTTTGCTGTGCCACAAATATTGTTTAATGGTAAAGTTTTGGTGTTAACACCGCGTCAAATTGAAATTTTAACGATTTTAGCGCTATGCCCTCAAGGTCTAAGTTTAGATACACTGCATCAGGCTTTGTATGGTGAAAGAAAAGTCAGTATGGGCACTTTAAAGGCGGAAATGTCACAATTACGCGATATTTTAGGCGGCATGCTGGGGTCTAGACCTTATCGTTTACTGGCTCACGTAGAAGCTGATTTTTTACTTACGGAACAATCATTAGATGCAGGCTATATCGATTCTGCTTTAAAACTGTGTACAGGCGTGTTCTTGGCAAAAACGGAAAGTCCTTTTTTGTGTGCATGGCGTGATTGTTTAGAGTCACGTTTAAGTGATGCTATTTTTAAAGCCAATGAAACCGATGTGCTGCTTAAACATGTTGCTCGTTTCCCAGAAGCGATTGATGCGGTGGAGCGTTTAATTGAACTTATGCCAAAAACGCATCCTGTGCATCAAACCTTACTGAAATATAAAGATAATTAACCCTTAAAAGGACAAATTTAATTTATAGGCCTTTTTGTTTTAGCCATGCAAACAGTTGTTGATAAACATTTTCACGTACAGATTTTTCAGATAAAACCAAGTCATGTAAGCCATTGTGTATTTTGCTGACAGTAACATCACCTTTAATTTTTTTGGCATATTTTTCAATGTGTTTTACATTTAAAATCACATCGCTAGTTTGTGCATCTTTATGCCATTTTTTCGGGTTTTTGGTTTGATGTGAATGCATCACCAAAGCAGGGATATTCAGTTTTACACCCTGATGAATTTCCTTTTGTGCTTCAAAAATTGTCCGTACAAAACTAAGTCGAACCATTGGATAAGTCGGCTGCTTCCATTCCAGATTAAAGTCCCATTCGCCATGCATACTTTTGTGCAAACTTGCCACATACCATTTATTCAGTTCACTTGGAAATTTTAAATCGGGGCAAATTTTACCCACACGACTTAAATTTGGAATGCCTAATTTTTTCTTGATCGGATGCATATTGAAGTCGTAAAAGGGACTATTCACCCAAAGTGCTTTAATTAATGGATGATCAGGGTGATGTGCTGCATATAAGGTTGTGGTTAATCCACCAGTAGAATGCCCACATAGCAGTACGGCATTGTGTCCTTCCTCAGCAATGATATCTAGTGCTTGCGTGATTTCGGCATTATATTCAGCAATGTCACGCACGTTATAATATTTTTGATGGGGCAGATGAGAGCGACCGTATTTACGTAAGTCGAGTGCGTAAAAGTCGAAATCGTGTTGGTTAAATTGTTCTGCCATTTCGGTTTGAAAAAAATAATCGATAAAACCATGAATATATAAAACGGCTTTTGATGTAGATTGTTCTGCTTTTTTTCGGACTAAGGTTGCGGTGATTTGTCCTTCATAATCGTCAGGGAAATTTAAGGTGGCTTGTTCATAACCTGAACCCAGTACATCAAGTTGATAAAGTGGTTCGGTAATTTGTTTTGTCATTATTCTGCTCATTTTGAATTATCAATTTTCTATTATCCTTCATGATGAGTCTTAATTTGTCAAATGAAAATAAGATGAAAAACAACCTATATTCTTAGGCTTGAGCAAAGAGGGAATATAGGTTGTTAAATGTGTAACTCAAGCAATGAGAGAAAACTTACACCGCAGCTTTAAAAATATCTACCACTTGAGCGTTTGCCTTTAATGCTGCTTTAAAAATATTCACCACTTGAGCATGCGTTGCTTTACGTGGGTTGGTTAGCATGCAGGCATCTTTTTGTGCATTTTCAGACATAACACCAAGGTCTTGCTCTTTTACGCCTAGTTCCGACAAACTTGAAGGAATACCAATCGATGCTGATAATTCACGAATGGCATCAATTGCTGCATAAGCTGCTTCTGTTACGGTCAATCCTTTCGTGTTTACACCCATTAGTTGTGCAATTTTGGCATAACGATCAGGACAAGCAATGAGGTTAAATTCACATACATGCGGAAGTAAAATGGCATTACATACGCCGTGAGGCAGATTGTAGAAACCACCTAATTGGTGTGCCATGGCATGTACATAACCTAAAGATGCATTGTTGAATGCCATTCCAGCCAGGTATTGCGCATAGCTCATTGCATCACGTGCTTCAAGGTTTTCACCGTTGGCTACAGCAGGGCTGAGCCATTCGCTAATCATGGTAATGGCTTTTTCTGCACAAGCATCAGTAATTGGTGTTGCAGCAGTTGATACATAGGCTTCAACGGCATGAGTCAGTGCATCCATACCTGTTGCTGCTGTCAGTGCTGCTGGTTTTGCGACCATAAGCTTAGGATCATCAATAGCAATGAGTGGAGTACAACGCCAATCGACTATCGCCATTTTTACATGGGTGTCAGTATTGGTGATAATACAGAAACGTGTCATTTCAGATGCTGTACCCGCCGTAGTATTGATGGCAATGAGCGGTGTCATTGCAACGGTACTTTTATCAATGCCTTCATAGTCACGAATATGACCGCCACCAGCAGTAACCAAACCAACACCTTTTGCACAGTCATGTGATGAACCGCCACCTAAAGACACAATAAAGTCACAACCATTGTCGTTATAGGCTTGAACACCATTGTGTACATTAATATCGGTTGGGTTAGGTTCTGCACCTGAGAAAATGTGGCAATCAACGCCAGCTTCTTTTAAGTAGGCAGCAATGGTGTCAGCAACCCCAAATTTTAAAAGCCCTGCATCTGTAACAATGAGCGCTTTTTTTGCACCTAAATTCTGTGCTTTAGCACCAATTTCTTTGGCACAACCTGGACCAAAAAGAGAAACACAAGGAATATAAAAACCGTTGGTTTGATCTGCAATATTTTTAAAAGCCATGGTGCGATTCCTTCTACCATTCATTATGTTATCGGTGACCCTCACCGTAAATTGAGTATCAAATGAACAGTCAAATAATCCTACCTACCAAACACCTACCATTAATAAAGATTGATTTTAAATATGTTTTTAAATGATAAGTCCGTGAATAAATACACATTTATAAACCTGATGTTGTAAATGAATGTTGCTATTTATCAGGATAGTTTTCATTGATTTTAAGTGTGATCAATATGCCAAGTGAATGAAAACAAACACCTCATGCTTCGAGTGCAGAATAGAAAAGAATCAATTTATTATTACTGTTTTAAAAGCTCACTTTATTTTTATGTTATCCTTATACCAACTCAATTTTGATCAAAATGAACGATTAAAAAACGAGGGACTAGAATTATATTTTATAAAAATAGATTTTTTAGAGGGATTGATGATTTAAAAATCATTGCTTTAGAGATAATAGAAAATTTGAAGATGTAATATAGGTACATATTTTAAATGGATCAAGCATAATTTATAGTATAAATAATATCCCATATATATGGTTTTTATATTAAATTGGTCAGGGGTTGTATGAAAGTTGCACATAATAAAGATGCAATATTATTGCATGGAATACATAAAGTTTTACTCAATGAATGGGATCCTTTAGGCATTAGCCGCAATCCTTCAATGCGAGATGAGTATGAAGATTATTTGCCAAGAATTTTTAAAATGATTCGTGATCATTCAAGTGAGTCTGAAATTTTTGAATATTTATGGTGGGTAGAACATAAAGTCATGGAACAAAAAGGCAATAAGCAACATACCTTACGTATTGCAAGCTTACTTAAAAAATTGTAAATGAAATAATAAATACATATTTTATCTCAGATGAAGTCATCAGTTTCTTGCATTAATCAGCCATGTTTTAAGTTAAATAAATATTCTATCCAATACACAAGTATCAATTTATTTTTAGTAAAATGAAGCCTATTCATTTGAGGTTTTTTAAATTAAATCTCACCATCCATTCTTCTTAAAACAGCATTAAAAATACACATGTATTAATGAGAAAAAACCGGTGCATTCACACCGGTTTTGATGTTTAGAATTTCTTTTCTAGACTGATTAAAACACTTGGAATCGCTTGATTGATTCGTGACTCATACAGACTGCCATCAGTTTGATAGGTTAAGCGCTCTTTATAATCTGTACTTAATATATTCCGTGTGTGGAGCGTGGTCGCCCAACCATCGGTAAAGCGTTTGGTGATGCTGATATCCATATTCACTCGCTCATTGCTGGTACGATCATAGGGTTGATTATCTAAAGCACGGGTAAATTCAGGCACATAGTTTAGATTGATGCTAGTTGCAAGACGCCAAGGCTGATAGTTATAAGATAAGCCTGTACTTGCAGTATAGGGCGCAACATCACTGACGAGACGTTGTTGATGGTTTTCATCTTCAACTTTGGCGCGTACCGTAGAGAGTTGTCCATTTAACATCAATGAATGTCCCTGTTTGGTTTGTTTTAAGGCGTAGCGACCCGAAATTTCAACCCCATACGTGGTTGCATTATCTTGGTTTTGTGGGCGCTCTACAAAACGTGAACCTTCCTGACGAATAACTTTTTCAATGTAATCCTCAATTTCACGTTGATATGCCGTGATATTGATACCACCTGATGGCAGGTTATAGCCCAAAGTGGACTCAAATGCGGTAATTTTTTCAGGACGTAAATTAGGATTACCGCCACGATCGGGGTTGTTGAGGCTACCCGCATCGCTATCGGTAGAAACCGAAACGGTGGGCAGTAAACGATCTGTTTTAGGGCTGCGGAAGGCTTGGCTAATATTGGTTTGTAACGACCACGTATCATTAAAGTCAAAACGGTGCGCCAAGACAGGGCTTAAGTGACCGTCGCTATATTCAACTAAACCTGAACGCTCAATCCATTCTTGACGAGCACCTAAAGTCACAGTTTGTCGGTCTGTAAACTTCCAACTGCCTTCAGCATAGAGCGCGTAGAGTTGTTCATCTAAACTTTGACTCACATTGCTGTCGAGTTCATTAGCATGCGTATCTAGACCAAATTTCAGTTGACGAGTTTCATTGAACTTGCGAACACCATCATAGCCAATCCCGTATTCATTGATGCGTTCATTTGTATATGTGTTCAATAGGGACGATTGGGTCGATTCAGTTTCATTCTGTTGTTCGACCGAAAGACGGATCTTATCTGAATTACCTTGGTCTTTACGCTCATAACGCGTGTTTAAACGAGTACTGTCATTTTTATCATTTTGAACTTGGTCGCCACGGACACCATCACTTTCATTGTTACGATAGAATAATTCAGCAACCAATTTTTGTTGATCATCTAATTCATATTCAAGGCGTGGTGACAACATTTGCGACTTACGTTCCGTAATTCGTTTTTGTTCCCGTGCTTGGGTGCTGGTTTGGGTCTGGGTGACAGAGGTGGTGTCATTCCACATTTGATTGGCAGAAAGACTATATAACCATGGACTATCACGACCATCGAGTTGAACGCTAAAATTTTTACGTTCTTCTTCTTTTTGATCTGATTTTGCTAAACCATATCCGACACGGGCATTAGCGCTTAAACGAGTATTATCTAAGGGTTGTTTTAAAATAATATTAATCACTGCAGAAGATGCTACAGAGGCTTGAGCCACGCTCGGTTGTTTGGTAATTTCAATTCGTTCAATCATGTCGGGGGTTAAGCTATCAATAATAGACATTCCACCACGTGGACCACCTTGAACCGCTTCACCATTAATTAAAAATACCGGTGCACCGCCACCACGAAAACGCATACCTGAGGCACCACCGCCACCTCGTGGACCTTGTCCGGGTGTTGGTATTTGAAAACCCGCGGCGCGACGTAAAGCATCATTGACTGATTGATCACCAAATTGCAGCATTTCCTCACGTGTGACAATGGTTTTCGCCACTGCACTGATGTCGGGATCTTTCGCTGTATTGGGTGTGGCTGCAAATTTTAACGTTGCCAATGTTTGTACTGGAGGGGTTTGAGTGGGCACGCTGTCTGTTGTTGTCTCTGTAATACGATCAGCAGCCCATGTTGGGGACATAAATGTGAATAATGCACAACTTAATGCACTTAATTTCCAACGCGCTTGTATGCGTTTCATTATTCGATGTTCCGTATGTAATTTTGCGTAAGATAACGTACAAATGTGAAGAAAATTTGTGGAAAATGGCGAAACCAAAGATAAAACGTAATTTTTATGGGTAAATATGCTCAAAATGAATCATTTAACCCACAATACGTTGTGGTGATTAATCGCACTAAGGTAATGCTAAAATTTTAAGCTTGAAAAGATAAAATACAGTTTTGGCTCATTTTTTCGAGATGTGTTTTACTGATACTGAGTTTGTCCCATTTCACCATTTGTTGAATCAGCCATTTAAAATCTTCAATTTTAGGTTCTGATGATTCATCTACAAAATTACGGATAATATTTTGAATAGAATGGAATTTTTGTACATGAACGGTGTTAGAACATTGGAATTGAACAATATTAAAGTCAATCAGCATTTGCCAAACTTCAGCGTAGTCATCTAAATATTTCAGTTCTTGTTGTGATTTTTGAATGGCTTGGGTTAATGCGCGGTGTGTATGGGGATGCTGGAACGCCCAATCAACGGTGACTGCCAAAACTTTATCTGCAACTTTTGGTATAATTTCTTGGCTAGATGCCACAATTTGGCTAATACCGAATAGCTCACCTTGAGTATTCCAAGGTTCACCCACACAGAAACCGTCAATCACATGATTGCTTAAAGCTTCAACCATATAGGGTGGTGGTAGCGTCACCAATTTTATGTTTTGTGCGACATCAAAATTGACCAGTGCTAACCATTCTCTTAAGCAATAATGGTGAATTGACTGTTTAAACACATGTGCCAATTGAATGGGTTTTTGTTCCAGTAGAGCAGACACTATTTTTTGTGCTGATTCTTGCATACTATCTTGTGTCGTAATATTGAGGTCAAAGCATAATTTCTGGCTCAAACTAATAAATGCACGATTTTGGCTTAAGACTAAAGCGGTTTGTAAGGGAATGCCGAGTTGGTCTTCACCCAAAGCTGCGGCAGGAAGCATGGCAGACAGACAATGTGCAGCATCTAAAAAGCCAAACGCCAGTCGGTCTCTTAAACTTGCCCAAGAGGCTTCCTTGACCAGAGATACATCTAACCCAACTTCATCAAAAAAACCACGCTGCTTTGCCCAAAGAATAGCAACACAATCGAGTAGAGGAATGTAGCCGATTTGGATTTGAGTTTTTTCTAAATCTGTCATGGCTTAATCCTTCAGTTGGTTCTGTAACAGTTGTTGAGCATCTAATAAACGGCGTGCCATTTCGCCCATCGTCATGCGATGGCTCATGGCATTTTTTCGCAACAGTTGAAATGCTTGATCTTCAGTTAAAGTATGCAATTGCATGAGTAAAACTTTGGCTTTTTCCATATCTTTACGGTCTGCTAATTTATTTTTGGTGTCTTCTAAATCACCCAGTAATTTTTTATGTTTTTTAAATTGTTCAATTGAAATTTCTAAAATACTTTCTAGTTTAGTTGGGTCAATGCCGTCCACAATATAAGCGGTTACACCTGCATTTATGGCACTTTTGATGGTGTCTTTATGGCTGTTTTTGGTAAATAGAACCGTGGGTAAATCGAACTGGCTGACACAGCTTTCTATAATGTCGCGGTGTGGGTGGTCCATATCCAATAAAATCACATCGGCATGTAATTGTTCTAAACGGAACATATTTAAATGATCGATCGTGAGGCAGGCGACCACATCGAAATGATGTTCGATCAGGGATGCTTTTATATAATTGGCACGTTCTTGATTGTCATCAATGAGTGCGATTTTGAGTTTTGGCATATTGGTCAAATATCATCAGGTAAAACCTGAAAGAAAAGTTATTTAAAATCTAAAGCAATTAGAATGCCAAGGTTTTAAAAATTATAATAATTCAATAAAAATCATACATAAAATGAGTGTGTTATTTAATTGTGCACTGTCTTGATGCAAAAATGCGCCACAAGGAAGCACAAGAAGAAGCCTTATGATTCGATCTGTTGTTATTAAGATGAAAAATGGAATGGACTGTTGGTGATGAAAAATGACAGATTAAATATAAAAATAAATTAAAAACATGTGGTTAAAGTATTTTAAAAGATATTGGCATGGTCATTGCATAATTCATTTTGAGTCAAAGAAGACTCTAAAAAATTTGTAAGACGGCCAACGATGTCCGTTCTGAATCGAATCTGGTATGCAGCAATCCGCATAGCAGATAACCCAATACGTTCAGTTCAGGAAGGAGAGGGCTATGTCTTCAAATTTAAATGCTAGAAAAGCAACAAAAATAAATATTTTTGATTTTAGTAGCACAGCAATGAGAGCCTTCCATATGAGTTGGCTTGCTTTTTTTGTCTGCTTCTTTGCATGGTTTGCTTGTGCGCCACTGATGCCAGTGATTGCCGGTGAGTTCCATTTAACCAAAGACCAAATTGCTAACATTAACATTGCAGCGGTCGCAATTACCATTTTGGTTCGTCTGATTGTTGGACCGTTGTGTGATAAATATGGCCCACGCAAAACCTATACTGCTTTATTGATTATCGGCAGCATTCCAGTCTTTGGGGTAGCGTCTGCCAACAGCTATGAGTCCTTTCTATTCTTCCGCTTACTCATTGGTGCAATTGGTGCCAGCTTTGTGATTACTCAATATCACACCAGCATTATGTTTGCACCAAATGTAGTGGGAACTGCCAATGCTGCCTCAGCAGGTTGGGGTAATGCAGGTGGTGGTGCAACACAAGCGTTGATGCCGTTAATGCTTGCAGCCTTGGTGATGTTTGGTGTTGAACAAGCGATGGGCTGGAGAATTGCACTGATTGTACCAGGCATGATGATGCTGATTGTCGGTGCAATGTATTGGAAATTCACTCAAGACTGTCCACAAGGCAACTTTAAAGAACTTCGTGCACAAGGGATTCAGGTCGGTAGCGATAAAAAAGGCGGTATGGCAATTCTCATGCACGCTGCACGGAACTACCGTGTTTGGATCTTATTTGGTGCTTATGCTGCATGTTTTGGCATCGAAATCTTTATTCATAACATCGTAGCGATGTACTACGTCGAACACTTTAGTTTTGGATTAAAAGAAGCAGGTTTGGCAGCAGGGATCTTTGGTTTGTTGGCACTGTTTGCTCGTGCTTTAGGCGGAATTGTCTCAGACAAAGTCGCAACTACAAAGGGTCTAGATGGGCGTACCAAAGTACTGTTCGGCATGATCCTGATGGAAGGTTTGTTCTTAATCTTATTCTCACAAATGAATACCGCAGTTCTGGCAATTTTGGTCATGACCGTATTCGCACTCTTTACCCATATGGCATGTGGTGCGACATATGCACTGGTTCCATTTATTGATCGTGATGCTTTAGGTGGTGTCGCAGGCATCATTGGGGCAGGTGGCAACGTGGGAGCGGTCGCAGCAGGTTTCTTACTTAAAGGTATGCTCGATATTCAAACTTGTCTCATGTTCTTAGGTGGATTGGTTGTGATTGCAGCGAGTTTTGTTCTGATGATTCGTTTCTCGGTGGAACATAAAGAAAAAGAGCAAAAGTTGTATGAAGATGCCGTATTTGAACGTAACAGTATGGCTGAAGCGCAACAATAAGCTGAATGGTTAAAAAGGAATTGAGGAGAAAATATATGAAATTGGTAATGATTGGTCATGGCATGGTTGGGCACAAATTCATTGAATCTGTATTAGAGCATGCAGGTGATGAGGTTGAAATCACCATTCTGGCGGAAGAGCCTCGTTTAGCCTATGACCGCGTCCATTTAACTGAATATTTCTCAGGGAAATCAGCCAAAGATCTCACCCTTTGCCGTTCAGACTTTGCTGATGCTTATGGAATTGATCTACGCTTAGATACCAAAGCGACTGAAGTTGATACTTTAAATAAAACCATCACCACCAATCATGGTGATGTGATTGGTTATGACAAATTGGTATTGGCGACAGGTTCATATGCTTTTGTTCCTCCAATTCCGGGTAATGAGCGTGAAAACTGTTTTGTCTATCGTACCATTGAAGACTTAGATGCTATTCGTGCTGCAAGCTTAAATGCAAAAACGGGTGTGGTGATTGGTGGTGGTTTACTGGGTCTTGAAGCTGCCAAAGCGTTATGTGATTTAAATCTTGAAACCCATGTGGTGGAATTTGCACCCCGTTTAATGGCGGTTCAAATTGATGATTTGGGCGGTAAGGTTTTACGCGCAAAAATCGAAAATTTAGGCGTAAAAGTTCATACCCAAAAAGCTACGCAATGTATTGAAGCGGGGAGTGCTACCACGCATGTGATGAAGTTTGGCGATGGCTCTGAACTTGAAACCGATATTGTCTTATTTTCTGCGGGTATTCGCCCACGAGATGAGTTGGCGCGTCAAAGTGGACTGGCGATTGGTGAACGTGGCGGAATCGTGATTAATGATTACTGCCAAACTTCAAATACAGACATTTATGCAATTGGTGAATGTGCCCTTTGGCAAAATAAAATTTATGGTCTAGTCGCACCAGGCTATGACATGGCACGTATTGCTGCAAAGCATGTCATGGATCAGAGCTGTAACGAGTTTGCTGGTGCAGATATGAGCACCAAACTTAAACTGATGGGGGTTGATGTTGCATCGGTCGGTGATGCACATGCCATGACCCCAAATGCACTGAGCTATTTTTACGCAGATGAAGCGGCCATGGTCTATAAAAAGATTGTGGTCAATAGCGACAAAACCAAGTTATTGGGTGCTGTTCTGGTCGGTTGTGCCAAAGAATATAACGACTTATTACAAATGATGCTCAATGGGCTGGCTGTTCCAGAACAACCAGAAAGCTTGATTATGCCGGGCTTTGAACAATCTTCAGCGAAATCGGGTGGCAGCGGTGTCGATTTATTGCCTGACAGCGCAACCATTTGTTCATGTAATAACGTCTCTAAAGCGGATATCTGCCAAGCGATTTGTGATGGTTCAACATCGCTCGGCGCACTGAAAAAATGCACCAAAGCAGCAACCGCTTGTGGTGGTTGTGCAGCACTTGTGACTCAGGTTCTAAAATCTGAATTACAACGTCAAGGTGTAACCGTCAACAACCATTTATGTGAGCACTTTGCCTATTCACGCCAAGAGCTGTATCACTTGGTTCGTGTTAATGAAATTAAAACGTTTGATGATTTGATTGGGCAGCATGGTCATGGTTTAGGTTGTGATATCTGTAAACCAACCGCAGCCAATATTTTGGCCTCTTGCTGGAATGATTTTGTACTCAAACCAAGTCATGCAGGTCTTCAAGACAGTAATGATTATTATCTTGGCAACATTCAAAAAGATGGTTCTTACTCGATCGTGCCACGTATTGCCGGGGGTGAAATTACTCCTGAAGGTTTAATCACCATCGGTCAGGTTGCGAAAGATTATGGTTTATATACCAAAATCACCGGTGGGCAACGTATTGATTTATTTGGTGCACAAGTGCATCAATTGCCTGAAATTTGGGAAAAACTGATTAATGCCGGTTTTGAATCGGGTCATGCTTACGGTAAATCTTTACGTACTGTTAAATCGTGTGTTGGTAGCACGTGGTGCCGTTATGGTGTTGATGATTCAATGGGTCTAGCCATCTTCCTTGAAAATCGCTACAAGGGTTTACGTTCTCCACACAAACTCAAAATGGCGGTATCTGGTTGTACCCGTGAATGTGCCGAAGCGCAAAGCAAAGATGTTGGTGTCATTGCCACTGAAAAAGGCTGGAATATGTATGTTTGCGGTAATGGTGGGATGAAACCACGTCATGCTGAACTGCTTGCATCTGACCTTGATACTGAAACTTTAATTCGTTATATCGACCGATTCTATATGCTCTATATTCAAACAGCAGATCGTCTGCAACGTACTTCGGTATGGCGTGACAATCTAGAAGGTGGTTTGGACTATCTTAAAGCCGTGGTGGTTGAAGATTCTTTAGGACTTGCGACTGAGTTAGAACGCCGTATGGATCATGTTGTCGGGACTTATCAAGACGAATGGCGTACTGCAATTGAAGATCCTGAAGTGCGTAAACGTTTTATCACCTTTATTAATGCAAAAGCTGAACAACAGAATGATCCGCATATTCAGTTTGCTGCTGAACGTGGGCAAATTCGCCCGAAAACCACAGTGGAACGTGATCCAATCCGTATTCCTGTAGTTGAAGCCTAAGCATTTGTGAATAAAGGAGAATAAATATGACGATTTTAAAAGAAGTGAACTTAACACAGGAATTAGACTGGATTGAAATTTGTAGTCTAGATGACATTACGCCAAACACAGGTGTTGGAGCGATTGTTGAAGATCAACAAATAGCATTGTTCCGTGTCGGTCATGAAAAACGTGTTTACGCCTTAAGTAATCAAGATCCTTTCAGCCAAGCCTTTGTCATGTCACGTGGGATTTTGGGTGATTTACAAGGCGAGCGTGTGGTGGCTTCTCCAATCTATAAACAACATTTTAGTTTAGCCACAGGGCGTTGTTTGGAAGACAAAAACCAAAAACTGTTGGTATTTCCAAGCAAAATTGAAAATGGTCGTGTTTTTGTTAGCCCGACCGCACAAAAAACCTATATTACCAATAATGGTACTTCGCAAGAAAAGATGAAATTGGTCTTGGTTGGGAATGGTTTAGCAGGGATGCGCTGTCTTGAAGATTTACTGGATATGGCGCCAGATCGTTATGAAGTGACAGTGATTGGTGAGGAACCTTGGGGTAACTACAATCGTATTATGCTTTCGCCAGTGTTGTCTGGTGATAAAAGCATTGAAGATATTATGCTGCATCCGCATGCATGGTATAGCGAAAAAGGGATTCACTTTATTGCAGGTGATGCTGCGGTGAAAATTGACCGTCCGCGTAAGCAAGTCTATACAGAAAAAGGCATAGTGGTCGATTATGACCGATTGATTCTTGCCACAGGCTCTAAACCATTTATTCCACCGATTCAAGGTTCAGACTTAAAAGGTGTACTGAGTTTTCGTGATATTTATGACGTCAACACCATGCTGGAATACTGTAAAAACAAGAAAAATGCGGTGGTGATCGGTGGTGGATTACTCGGGCTTGAAGCGGCTTATGGATTAAAACAACGTGGCATGAATGTCACCGTATTGCATTTGATGGATCGCATTATGGAACGTCAATTGGATAGTCGTGCCAGCGTCTTGTTAAGACAAAGCATTGAAGCGAAGGGCATCAAGATCATTACTCAAGCCAATACAGAACAACTCATTGGCGAAGATGGTCACGTAACACAAATCAAACTTAAAGATGGTACGGAGTTAGAAGCTGATCTGGTGGTTTTTGCGGTCGGGATTCGTCCAAATATGGCACTGGCACAAAGCGCTGGTTTGCGTTGTAACCGTGGCGTGATGGTGAATGACACTATGCAAACTTTTGACCCAAGTATTTATGCTGTGGGTGAATGTATTGAACATCGTAACCAAACCTTTGGGTTGGTTGAACCACTGTGGGGGCAAGCATTCATTTGTGCTTCACATTTGGCTGAACATGGTAGCTTAACCTTTAAAGCACCGACCGTTCCGACACAACTCAAAGTCAGTGGTTGTGATGTGTTTTCCGCAGGTAACTTTGAACCGGCTGATGATTATGAAGATATTATTTTGAATGATGAAAAACGTCATATTTATAAACGTATTATTATTCAACAAGATAAAGTGATTGGTGCAGTACTGTTTGGTGATACTGAAGATGGTGCATGGTATGCAGAATTAATTGCTGATAAAACGCCTATTTCTTCGATTCGCAATAAATTGTTATTTGGTAAAGATTTTGCATTAAAACAAGCAGGTTGATTTAAATATGGTCATTGAGGCGTGCTTAAATTTTAGCAATGCCTCAATGACCGAAATGATTTAATTGAATTTGCGTAGGCATTTGCCTTACTTTTGCAAGATGAGCCGTATTACGGCGCAAGGTAAGAAAATCTTTGTTTTACTGACGTTACATCCTTGTAACGCAGTAAAACGGTGGCATCCATGCCACCTCTAGATAGTTGATGTTTTCGTGGATTCCAAAGATTTTTAAATAACTTGGACAATTAAAAGTAACATTCAAGTGAATTTATATCATTTAGGAGCAAAGCAGAAATGAATAGTATCCCTGTAATGGAACTGCATAGCTCCACAGAATTATTGACGAAAACGACAAATACCACCTGTCCTTATTGTGGTGTGGGTTGCGGTGTGACTGCAACCGTACAGGAGACAGCGTTAGGTCAGAAAGTTACTGTTGAAGGGGATATTAACCATCCTTCGAATTACGGCAAGTTGTGTATTAAAGGCAGCAATTTGGCAGATACTTTGGGTTTAGAAACCCGTGTGCTTGAGCCGATGATGGGGCGCAAGGCAAATCGTCAAGTGGCAACTTGGGACACGGCTATTTCGAGCATTGCCAATAAATTTCAACAATGTATTGATCAATATGGTCGTGACAGCATTGGCTTTTATGTTTCAGGTCAGTTGTTGACCGAAGACTATTATGTGGTGAATAAATTCGTCAAAGGTTATCTCGGAACAGCCAATATAGACACCAATTCACGGCTTTGTATGTCATCGGCAGTTGCGGCACATAAACGTGCTTTTGGGGAAGATATTGTCCCTGCAAGCTATGAAGATTTTGAACATACCGATATGGTGGTGTTGGTGGGTTCAAATACTGCATGGTGTCATCCCGTATTGTATCAACGCATCATGAAGGCCAAAGAGCAGCGGGACTTGTTTGTGGTCGTGGTTGATCCGCGTTTTACCAGTACCTGTGAAGCAGCAGACTTACATTTACCCATTTTGCCGGGACAAGATGTCGCGTTATTTAATGGTTTATTACAATATCTGTCGAAAAATGGTCATGTCGATCAAGCATTTATTGCTGAACATACCCAAGGTTTAGCGCAAGCATTGGCACAGAGTGAAAGTGAGTCTCGTATTAACGATGTGGCGACACGTACAGGGATTTCTGTCGAAAAATTGCAAACTTTCTATGAAAAATTCGCCAATACCTCAAAAGTGATGACGCTGTTTTCGATGGGGGTAAATCAATCTTCGCAAGGGGTCAATAAAGCCAATAGTATTACCAACTGCCATTTATTGACTGGAAAAATAGGCAAATTGGGTGCCGCACCATTTTCGATGACAGGACAACCCAATGCCATGGGCGGGCGTGAAGTAGGTGGGCTGGCAAATATGTTGGCAGCGCATTTAGAACTGGAAAATGAAAACCATCAACAATTGGTGCAAAACTTTTGGCACAGTCCCCATATTGCCAAGCAAGCTGGCTTTAAAGCAGTTGATTTATTTCATGCGGTTGAAAGTGGCAAAATTAAAGCCATTTGGATTATGGCAACCAACCCTGTGGTCAGTTTACCCGATGCTGATCAGGTGAAACGTGCTTTAGAGCAATGTGAATTTGTGGTGGTCTCTGATATTTGTATCGATACCGACACTACGCAATATGCTGATGTCTTATTACCTGCACTAGGTTGGGGCGAAAAAGAGGGTACAGTCACCAATTCTGAGCGTCGTATTTCCAGACAACGTGCCTTTTTAGCGCAGCCAAGTCAGGCTAAGGCGGACTGGTGGGCCATTAGTCAGGTGGCAAAAAAATTAGGGTTTGATGGTTTTGATTTTAAAAATAGCCATGACATTTTCTTAGAGCATGCACGATTATCATCAGAGCAAAATTCAGATCTAGCACAGCGCAGTGAAACACCGAACTTTCGTTATTTTAATTTAAACGGTTTAACGGATTTAACGGCAAGTGAATATGACGAACTGAAACCTGTTCAATGGCCAGTATGGACTAAACAGCAGCCAGAGGGCGTGGTGGCACGACTGTATTCTCAGGGGCAATTTAGCCATGCTGATGCTAAAGCTAAATTTATTGCCATTACGGCAATCAATCCCGTCAATTCAGTGTGTAAAGAATTTCCTTTGGTCTTAAATACTGGACGGATTCGTGACCAATGGCACACCATGAGCCGTACTGGTTTATCTGCCAATTTAAGTACCCATCGTGCAGAGCCATATTGTGAAATTCATCCACAAGATGCTTTGAAATATGGTGTTAAAGAGGGTGAATTGGTTGAAGTAAAATCGAAATGGGGCAATTGCGTATTACGCGCGACAGTCAGTGATAATATTCGCCGTGGACAAGTCTTTGCACCAATTCACTGGAATGACCAAGTGGCGTCCGATGCCCGCATTGGTAAAGTGGTGAATCCTGTTGTCGATGCCATTTCAGGTGAGCCTGAGTTTAAACATACGCCAGTGATCATCCATCCATTTTATAGCCAATGGCAGGGTGTGTTTTATGTGCGTCAAGGCTTTGAAAAAATTGTGCAATCTTCAATTGAAGACACCGTGTGGTGGACTAAAATTATGACCGTCAAAGCCACGCGATATGAAGTGGCAGATCGTAAAAAATTCCCTTACATTACTGAACATTTAAAAGAATTATTACCGTTTCAGGATGAAAGTTTTGAATGGCTCAATATTGAAGATCAAACTGCACATATCAGTCATAGTGTGGTGCTGAAAGATGGTCATTTGATTGCGAGTTTATATATTGCACCTCAAGCGTTATTGCCAGATCGTGATTGGGTGGCAAGTCTATTTAAACGTGAACGATTAAGTGCCATGCACCGTAAAGCCTTACTTGCAGGGCAGCCGATGTCGATGGTCAATAATGAAGGACCATTGGTTTGTAGTTGTTTTAAAGTCGGTAAGAACCGTATTATTGAAACTATTAAAAGCAAAAATATTACTGACGAAAAGCAAGTCACGGTATGTTTAAAAGCTGGGGGCAATTGTGGTTCATGTTTACCTGAAATTCGTGGCTTGATCAAAGCCTGTCAAATGGAGGCGGTTGAATGAACAATAGCGTTAAAAATTCAATTTATCCCGATACGGACTTGGTGATTTTGGCTGGCGGACAGGCACGGCGGATGAATGGCCTGAATAAATTACTACAAAAATTTGATGATCAAATTCAACTGATCAAGATTCATCAACAGCTTAAAACCGATGTTGCACAAGTATGGATCAACAGCCATCGGGATGATTCAATTTATCAAAAAATGATTCCCAACATTCATTGCTATCAGGATGATGAAAATGGCTTTTTAGGCCCACTCATGGGGATGAAAAGTGCATGGTCACATGTACAGGCAGATTATGTGCTGTTCGTACCCTGCGATGTGACCTACATTCCAGCAAGAGTCGTATTGAAATTGCATTTGGCCTTAGCCAAAAATAGTTTGGCAGAAGTCGCTTATGTAGAAATCAATGGCACAGCACTGTACCCATTTTGCTTGGTTAAACGCAGCAGTTTAGTTAGCTTTACACATCACCTTGAGCAAAAACAGCGCAGTTTGAAGCACTGTTTTGCAGATTTGCACGCTCAAGTGGCACACTTTACCAATCATGCCCTATTTTTTCACAGTATTAATTCACCAGATGAGCTGCAACAGCACCAACAGATTAAGTTTCTACATTAAAGTTTAATATTTCGCCTTTGGCACGAAGTTGGAACACTTATTGCAAATCTAATAATAACAAGATTGGGCGATTCAAAACTTATGCACACTATATGTGCAGTGACCACAAAATGCCTGAAGATGGATGTTCAACATGAATATGATGACAGAGCTTAAAACCAAGGCGTTATTTGTCGATCAATTTGGTCGCGGTAAGCGCAAACTGCGCATTTCAGTGACTGATCGCTGTAATTTTAAGTGTGTCTATTGTATGCCTGAACATCCAGAATGGATGAAAAAACACGATTTACTCAGCTTTGAGGAACTTTATCAATTTTGTGACTTTATGGTGCGCCGTGGTATTGAGTTTATTCGTATTACCGGTGGCGAGCCACTTATGCGTCAGGGCGTGGTACATTTTGTTGCACGACTACAAAGCTTAAAGAAGCTCGGGCTAAAGCGTATTTCCATGACCACCAATGCACATTATCTCAAACAATATGCACATGACTTAAAACAAGCAGGTTTGGATGACCTGAATATTAGCTTAGACAGTTTGGATGCTGCTCAATTTAAACAACTGACTCAAAAAGATTTAGCACCCGTACTGGACGGAATTCGTACCGCTCAAGCGGTAAGCTTACCAATAAAAATTAATACTGTATTAATGAACGGTATAAATGATAATCAAATTTTGCCTTTGGCGCGTTGGTCAGTTCAGCAGCAAATTATCTTACGTTTTATTGAATTTATGCCACTCGATGGTGATCGAAAATGGTCAACTGAGCATGTGGTCAGTGAGCAACAAATTTTAGCCACTTTAGCCACTGAATTTGCAGTGACCACGCAAGCGCATGATTCAGCTCAGGCAACTTCAAATCCAGCCCGACAATATCTGATTAATGGTCATCCGATTGGCATTATTTCCACCATTACCAATTCATTTTGCGGAACTTGTGATCGGGTACGCTTAACCGCACAGGGTGAGTTTTATAATTGTTTATTTGCACCTCAAGGTTTGAATCTTAAATCTGAAATTAAAGCACTTGCTTCATCTGAACCTTTGAGTGAGGTGAGCTTAAATGGTGCTTTATCTAGCTATATCTGGAACAAAGAACAAGGTTTTCACGCCATAGAACAGCGCTTGAACAGTCAAAACTTAGCTAAAAGCAGTCGAAAAATTAGCATGCATATGCTTGGAGGTTAAGATGTCACAGATCAAAATCAAAATTGAAGCCTTTGGTGCGGTAGAGCGACAGTTACCGCAAAATTTAGAAATCATATGCAGTCTAAACAGTACAATCACGGATGTCTTGGTTCAAGTTGGGCAAGCCTATCCAGCTGCTTTTGCCATGATCGAGCGCTGTGCCTGTGCAGTGGGTGAAGACATTATTTCACGTCAAACTCAGCTGAATTCGGATAGTACTTTGGTGCTACTTTCACCCGTGGCAGGAGGTTGAAAATGGATGCATTGAAACAATTTTCACGGATTCAAGAGACTGCTTTAACGCTAGAAAGCTTTGATCAGATTCAGCATTTTCCTAAATGTGGCGGTGTTGGTGTTTTTATTGGTACGGTGCGTAATCATCATGAAGGTAAAGCGGTTAAGGCACTGAAATATACCGCTTATGCACCGGTGTCGGAAAAAATGATTCGCCAAATAGAGCAGGAAATTCAAGCCAAATATAATGTGTCCTATGTACGGGTGATTCACCGAATTGGTGCTTTAGATATTGGTGAAAAAGCCATTATTGCGATTGCTTATGCAGCCCATCGTCGTGAAGCCTTTGCCGCCTGTGAAGAAGCAGTAGAGCGGGTTAAACATGAAGTTCCTGTTTGGAAAGAGGAATTTTATATGGACGGCAGTAGTCAGTATGTAGAAGGCTGTTGTATTCGTAAAGATGACGTGGCTGAAACGCATTCAGATCATCATGCAGTTCAAAAAACTGAACATGGTCAACATTGTCATCACTAAATTGAAAATGATTTCTTAAATCTTTATTGAAGTTTTAAAACTTAATTTTACTGTAAAAATGAATGATAGGTACATGCAATGAAAAATGTTGGGATGAAAGCAGAGAGTTATCGTACTGCAGTGGCAACAGGCATTCTGCATGCACCGCCACATTGCATTGAATTATTACGTAACGGCAATACTGAAAAAGGCGATGCACTTAAAACTGCACGGATTGCGGGAATTTTAGCGGCAAAACGTACCGATGAGCTGATTCCGCTGTGTCATCCATTGCCGATTTATCGTGCTGATGTGGACTTTGAACTGTTTGAAAATTATGTCGAAATTATTGCCACGGTAGAAACCATTGGGCCGACGGGCGTAGAAATGGAAGCGTTGACTGCGGTCAGTCTTGCGGGTTTAACGCTTTATGACATGTTGAAACCACATTGTGAACCTGAAGATTTATCTTTGGATCAATGTAAATTACACAAGAAAAAAGGTGGAAAGTCACACTTTACTCGCGCATTAAAAGACAGCATGTCTGCATCTATTATTGTGCTATCCGATACTGTGGCAGCAGGCAAGAAACCAGATACAGCAGGGCAAAATGTCTTAGAAATTTTACAAGAAGCTAATTTTTCAAATATTGCTTACCAAGTGATTCCAGACAGTCCTGAACAATTATTGGTGCTGATTGAACAGCAAAAAAATCATTATCCTCTGATCTTAACTGTGGGGGGGACAGGCTTAGGGCCTAAAGATTTAACTGTAGAAACTATTCAGCCTTTATTAAAACGTGAAATTCCGGGCTTGATGGAAGCCTCACGTAGTTTCGGACAAAAACGGACGCCTTATGCGGCTTTAAGTCGAGGGGTCGCGGGTTATATCGATCATAGCTTGGTGATAACTTTACCGGGCAGTCGACAAGGCGCACAAGAATCCTTGATTGCGATACTTCCTGCCTTGGTACATTTATTTGATGTGCAAAAAAATATTCCGCATCAAGGCGGTTATCAATGAATAACATCGTGTCAGCATGTGGAGCAGAACAGGGCTTGATTACAGTTGATCAGGCTTTGGATTTAATCTTAGATAAAGCTCAAGTTTTAGCGACTGAAAGCCTCAAGTTAAATCAGGCTCTAAATTGCTATTTAGCAGAAGATGTTTATTCAAGTATTAATCTGCCTTTATTTTCCCAAAGTGCAGTGGATGGTTATGCTATTTGTGCACAATCGACAATTGAGCCGAATAGCTCATTTGCATTGGTGGGAGAAATTCAGGCAGGTCATGACTCCGAATTGCAGTTAATACAGGGACAGGCGGTTCGGATTTTCACCGGTGCCAAAATTCCTTTTGGTACAACGACCGTTGCGCGTCAAGAAATAGTCAAAATCATAGATTCATCCAACATTGAAATTACAGAAAGTTTAAAAGCTCATGCTGATATTCGGAATATCGGTGAAGAAATTGCTGTGGGTGACTTACTGGCAAGTTCAGGACAGCAACTCTCTGTAGGTGCAATAGCATCTTTGAGTATGGCGGGCGTTCAAAAGGTCAACGTTTTTAAGTATCCGAAAGTTGCTGTGGTGATTACGGGCGATGAGGTGGCGGCTTCAGTGGAGGATTTTGCATCGGGTAAAATTTTTGATGCCAATGCACCTTTAATTCAAGCATGGTTTCAGCAGCAGTCTCAACAGGTCGAAATTTTCCATGTGGCAGATACCGAACATGCGGTTAAAGCATTAATTCAAACATTATCTAAAAGTTATGATCTTATTTTAACCACAGGTGGTGTATCGGTTGGAGATTATGATTTTATTCGACCCGTCACGTTAAATTTAGGTTTTGAGCAAATTTTTTGGAAAGTCAAACAAAAACCGGGTAAACCCATCTTCTTTGCCACTTTACAAAGAGAAGATCATTCAGCTTGTTGTTTACTCGGTTTACCGGGTAATCCCGCGGCTGTTTATATGGGGATGCAAATTTATACTTCGACTTTGCTGACTGCCTTGCAAGGACAAAAGCAGCCACCCAACTGGTTTAGTGCAGTACTCATACATGATGTAAAAATGGATGCTCGAGAACGCTTTTTAAGGATGTCAGCGAGTTTTGACCAGTCTATTCTCAAAGTGAAAAGCCTATCTAAGCAACAGTCGCATATGCTCAGTAATTTAATGCAAGCCAATTGCTTAGTGAGAATACCTGCGGGACAAACAATGCTTGAAGGTCAAATTGTGCAAGGTCTATTTGTTGGCTAATGAGGAAATGATGATGAAAAAATCCCTGTTTTTATCCATGTGTATGATGGTCTCTATTTCTGCAACACAAGCGGGAACGGTAAAAGTATATGCTGCGGCAAGTCTGACCAATGCCATCACCGATATTGCCAATATTTATCAAGTGCAGCACCCACAAACGAAAATTGTTCCTGTATTTGGGGCATCCTCAGCTTTGGCGAAACAAGTGCAAGCTGGTGCCAGTAGTGATGTGTTCTTCTCGGCAGATCAAGACTGGATGAATTATTTAGTGCAAAAGGACGCTGTGAGTTCAGCTTCAGTTCGTCCTTTATTATTTAATCAACTGGTTGCCATTAGTCCGAAAAATTTAAATATTCCGTTTAAAGCACAGGCAAATTTTAACTTTGCTCAATCGTTTAAAGGGCATTTATGTACAGGGCAAATGGAATCCGTCCCTGTGGGGAAATATGCTAAACAAAGCCTAGTGAAATTGAATTGGTTAGACTCTTTAAAAGGTCGAATTGTCGGTACAGATGATGTACGTTCAGCGCTAGCCTTTGTCGAACGAGGAGAATGTGAAGTCGGAATCGTGTATAAAACTGATGCTTTAATTAGTCAAAAAGTTAAAATTATTGGAACTTTCCCAAGTCAATCACATAGTCCAATTGTTTATCCGCTGGCATTGACTAAACAAGGTGAAAAAAATAAAGAAGCCATTCAATTTGAACAGTTTGTGAAAAACAGTGCTCAAGCCAAAACGATCTTTCAAAAATATGGTTTTAGTGTGAAACCCTAAGTAAATGACTAAACACGTGACTAAGTAAATGAATGGGGAGTGAGCATGTTCAGTCCAGAGGAACTTAGTGCACTTTATTTGTCTGCCAAAGTTGCAGGCTTTGCCACATTGTTTTGCTTGCCTTTTGCGGTTGCATTGGCATGGTTACTCGCACGCCATGAATTTCGGTTAAAATTTATTGTTGAAGCCCTATTGCAACTACCGATGGTTTTGCCTCCCGTCGTTCTAGGCTATTTGCTTTTAGTTCTATTTGGAAATCAGGGATTGATTGGTAAATATTTAAATGCGCTGGGTATTCAACTGGCATTTAACTGGAAAGGCGCTGTTTTAGCGTCCATGATTGTGGCATTTCCGTTGATGGTACAACCCATCCGTTTATCATTTCAGTTGATGAATCAACAATTAGAACAAATTGCCGGTTCATTAGGCGCAGCGCCGTGGAAAGTATTTTTGAGTATTAACTTACCCTTGGCGATTCCCGGAATAGTGATCGGCAGTATTTTATGTTTTAGCCGCAGTTTAGGCGAGTTTGGCGCAACAATTACTTTTGTCGGCAATATTCCAGATGAAACCCGTACCATTCCGGTTGCAATTTATTCATTGTTGCAACAACCGAATGGAGAAGAGATGGCAATGCGATTGGTTACTTTGTCATTATTTTTGGCATTTTCAGCATTAATTGCGAATTATTTTATTCTACAACGGTATCAGCGGAAAATGGGGGTATGAAATGTTGAAGTGTAATTTTCAATATCAATATGCTGAGTTTATGTTGAATGTTGAACTGGAAATGCAGCAGCAACTTTTAGGAATTGTCGGTGTATCTGGCTGCGGTAAAAGTACCCTTTTAAAAAACATTGTGGGCTTATTAAACCCAACATATGGGGAAATTCAGTTTAATCAGCAGATTTTATTCAATAGTCAGCAAAAAATTCATGTGCCTATGCACCAACGAAAAATTGCGTTAATTTTTCAGAATGCGCTGCTTTTTCCGCATATGAATGTGCAGCAAAATTTATGTTATGCAGAAAAATTAATTCCGCAGTCTGAACGGAAATTTCAGTTTGATGAAATTGTTGAGTTACTTGAATTAAACCCGCTTATTCAAAGAAAGGCGCAGCAACTTTCAGGTGGAGAGGCTCAGCGTGTTTCGATTGGCCGTGCTTTATTATCTTCACCGAATTTATTATTGCTTGATGAACCTTTAACGGGTTTAGATACAAACCTAAAGCAACAAATTTTACCATTTTTAAAGCGAATTAAAGATGAGCTAGATTTGCCGATGATTTATGTGACGCATCATGAGCAAGAATTGGCATATTTAGAAGCAGATATTCTGCAAATCAATCAAGGGCAATTACAGCGGAAGCAAAACCTTAAAATGGTTTAATTATGGCAAGGGAAATAGCCTAAGCATTAGGCTTAAACTATTTCTATGTATTTCAGACTATATTATTCAGATTTTTGATATTCATTAATGACTTCAAGTGCAGCACGAAAGGCTTCTTGAGTTGCAGGAGCACCGCAGTAAGGCAAGCTATGAAGTAGTACTTCTTGAATTTCTTCGACTGTCGCGCCGTTATTTAATGCACCACGAACATGACCTTTAAGTTCTGTTGGGCTTTTTTGTGCAGTTAAAAAAGCAATGGTAATGAGTGAGCGGTATTTACGGGGCAGAACACCTTCACGTTGCCAAGTCGAACCCCAAGCATGCTCATTAATCCAGTCTTGTAGGGGCTGAGTAAAAGGCACTGTATTATCTTGTGCGCGTTTCACGAAAGACTCACCCATAACTTCTGTACGAACTTTTAAACCATTTTCAAAATCTTGTTGTGACATATTTTTACTCTTGTAATGTCGATAAAAAGGAGCGATCAAAGTTTATGCCTCAATGACTTCAATGTGAATTAGTTTATGGTCGTAATTTGATTGAAATTATTTTGAAACGACAGTTAAAAAGAATAAAATATTTTTTGAGTGGTGTCGGTTGAAGTTACTCTAGATTAAAAATAAAAAACCAGCCCACATAAAGTGGGCTGAGTAGTAGCTCATAAAACATTCTATTGTGTGTGTTTCATCACAAGTACGGGAACATGACTGGAAGTTAGTATGTCTTGTGCAACACTGCCAATAAACGCTTTTTTTAAACCCGTACGACCATGTGAACCGACCACGATTAAGTCGATATTTAATTCATCAGCAAGTTTAGAGATACCATCACTTGGGGAGAGGCTGCTGAGGATTTGAGTATCTGTTTCAATACCGTGATGAATGAATTTTTGACTTAGCTCAGCCAAAATGTTTTTGGCATGAGCTTTGGCTGCCAGATAATAATCCGTTATCCCTGGTACATTTTTATAAAAACTAACACTGGTTAAAGGGTCTAGCACCACAACGCTAGCTATCGTTACTTTGCTACTTAATGCTTTAGCTAAAATAATAACTTGTTCAGCTGTCGCAATGGCAAGCGGGGAGTCATCCACAGCGAATAGAATGTGTTGGTAATTCATGACACGTTCCTCTTATTTCAAGATTCGTTATCTATCTCAAGATTAACATAGTGAACATGCAGTGATAAAAAAGGATAAAAGTATATCTTTTTGCTTTAATCAGACTCATCGTATGAATAAATATTTTCTAATTTATTTTGAGATGATGGATAAAATTTTTGATTTTTTGAATATTTTCAGTCGCTAGGTTATTTATTTTAAAGATAGGTGATTTACAAACTGAGCCCTAAATTAAAAGTTTTAGGTAGTCACCGTTTGGTCATGTAAGAAATTTAAGCTGAACAATAGAGAGCCGTGTAGATCTAAAATTATAAAAATATTGATATAAAAAAAGCCCTTATCAATGATAAGGGCTTTTTCGTATTTTGGAGCGGGAAAAGAGACTCGAACTCTCGACCCCAACCTTGGCAAGGTTATGCTCTACCAACTGAGCTATTCCCGCTTTATGGTGTGCATTATAGAGGGTTTTATAATGCTGTCAACTCTCTATAAAGTTGATTGATTAATTAATCAGCACGACGCCAAATTGTACCTTGACGGGTATCTTCCAAAACAATGCCTTGATCAAGCAAAGATTGACGAATTTCATCGGCTTTAGCAAATTCTTTGGCTTTTTTTGCATCAACACGTTGTTGAATTAAATCTTCAATTTGCTCAGCTGTTAATTCGAGTGCTTCTTGACCAATATCAGACTTTAAGAATTCATCTACATTGTATTGAACCAGACCAAGAATATTGGTGAGGTGCCGTAATGTTGAATAGTAAACAGTTGCCTGTTCAGTATTTTCATCTTTTACTGCACGATTCAATTCTTTGTTGATTTCAAACAATACAGCAATGGCTTCGGATGTATTAAAGTCATCACGCATAGCAGCATTAAAGCGTTCAACCAAAGTTTCATCTAAAGCTTCAGTGGTTTTTTCACCGTAGCTTTGTTGATACGCTTTAAATGAATGATAAAAACGAGAAAGGGTATTTTTTGCTTCTTTTAACGCTGCATCTGAAAAATTCACAGGGCTACGATAATGTGAAGACACAATAAAGTAACGAATCACTTCAGGATGGAATTTTTCCATCACATCACGAATGGTAAAGAAATTGCCTAAAGACTTCGACATTTTCTCGCCATCGGAATTGATGAAGCCGACATGCATCCAATAATTGACATATTGTTCATCTGTAGAGGCTTCAGATTGCGCAATTTCATTTTCATGATGTGGGAACATCAGGTCTGAACCACCACCATGAATATCAAAATGGTTGCCTAGGCAGCAGGTTGACATAGCAGAACATTCAATATGCCAACCCGGACGACCATTGCCCCACGGTGAAGCCCAAGAAGGTTCATTTTCTTTGGCATGTTTCCAAAGAACAAAGTCAAAGGGATGTTTTTTTTCAACTTCGACATCGACACGTTCAGAAGCGCCTGCTTGCATATCTTCAAGTTTACGACCAGATAAACGACCGTATTTGGCAAATTTTTCCACTTGGAAATAAACATCGCCATTACTTGAAGGATAAGCCGTACCTTTATTGACTAAATTACCAATCATGCTTTGCATTTGATCAATATAGTCAGTGGCACGTGGCGCTTGATCTGGCGCTAAACAGCCTAAGTTTTCAGCATCATCATTCATTGCTTGAATAAAACGGTCAGTTAATGCCGTAATGCTTTCACCATTTTCATTGGCACGCTTAATAATTTTATCGTCAATGTCGGTAATATTACGAACGTATTTAACGTTCCAACCTTGACTGCGCAAGAAGCGAATAATGTAGTCAAATGCAACCATGACTCGAGCATGTCCAATATGACAATAGTCATACACGGTCATACCACAAACATACATATCAATATGTCCTTCAACACGCGGAACAAATTCAACTTTTTTACGTTGCTCTGAGTTATATAGAACAAATGGTTGCATAGGTCTTCAAAATGCTAAATAAAAGATAGCTCATCTTAACCTAAGCATTATTTTTCATAAAGTTTTATGCGTTTTTTTTATAGGCTTGTGAAAAGTTGTACATTTAGAAACGTGCGATTTGCATAGATATGATAAAATTGCGAAAATTATTTTTGCTTGATTAGAGTCACTCTTTAAATAGAGTTAAGGTAAACCTACTTTGAACCCAAAACATATGCCGAACCAAATAGACTTCCAAAAAGTTGCATTAGAAACTTTGCGTATAGAAGAAAAAGCCCTAGAAATATTAGCGACGCAAATTGACGAACGTTTTAGCCGTGCTTGTGAAATTATTTTGCATTGTCGAGGGCGTTTAGTCATTACGGGAATGGGTAAGTCGGGGCATATTGGTCGTAAAATGGCAGCAACTTTTGCTTCAACAGGTACGCCATCATTCTTTATGCATCCGGGTGAAGCAGGGCATGGAGACTTAGGCATGTTGGTACACGGTGATGTATTAATCGCTATTTCAAACTCAGGTAAGAGTGATGAAATTATGATGCTGATGCCTTTGATTAAGCATCTTGAAGTACCATTAATTACCATTAGTGGTGATGACAAAGGGCCAATGCCGCAAAATGCAGATGTGGCTCTCACTTTGGGTGATATCCAAGAAGCTTGTCCACTGGGTTTAGCGCCAACCTCAAGCACCACTGCAACCTTAGTTTTAGGGGATGCATTGGCTGTTGCTTTACTGGATGCTCGCGGTTTTACTGCGGATGACTTTGCGATGTCACATCCAGCGGGAGCTTTGGGTAAACGCCTGTTACTCCATGTTAAACACTTGATGCATACAGGTGATGAATTACCGAAAGTATCTCCAGATACACCAATGAACCAAGTTTTATACGAAATTTCAAATAAACGTCTAGGTTTAACCACAATTGTGGATCAAAATAATGTTCTACTGGGTATTTTTACTGACGGAGATTTACGTCGTTTAATTGATAAGCAGCAAGGTTTTGATGTCAATATGGTTGTTTCAGAAGTGATGATGAAGAATCCTTTAACGATTTCGCAAGAAGCACGTGCTGTTGAAGCTTTAGAGCGCATGAATGAAAAGAAAATCAATCAATTTGTTGTTGTTGATGAGGTAAATCAGGTCATTGGTGTAATTAGTATGCATGACTTGATTCAAGCTGGGGTAAATTAATAAATGGCATCTTATATTTTATTGGAACAAGCGCGTCATGTTGAAGCTTTAGTTCTTGATGTCGATGGTATTTTAAGTGATGGTTTTGTAACACTCACCAATACAGGTGATGAAATTAAATCATTTGATATCCGTGATGGTTTAGGCATGAAACTTGTGCAACAAGCAGGTGTTAAAGTCATTATCATCACTGGACGTAAAAGTAATATTGTTGAAAAGCGGATGTCCGATTTAGGTGTGGACTTGGTTTTTCAAGGTCGTGAAGACAAAGGTACCGCATTACGCGAAGCATGTGCACAATTGAATATTGCACCAGAAGACTGTTTATATATGGGTGATGATTGGCCAGACCTTTCAGCATTTGCGATTGCGGGCATGAAAGTCACTGTTCCAAATGGTCATGTGGAAGTACGTCGTCGTGCAGACCTTGTGACTCAGGCTATGGGTGGTCGTGGTGCAGTACGTGAAATTTGCGATATGATTTTGATGGCCAAAGGGGCGTATGAAATTTTCCTTGAAAAATATACCTCTGTCCCACATTAATAGTTAAGTAATTCATTTAATTTGAGTTAAGACCACACTTATGGATACAAAAGTTTTATACGTAACTGCTATAGCAATTGCAGCTATAAGTGGTGGTTACTACTATTACAGCGGTAAGGGTAATAAACTTGAGGTTGATTCAGCAAGGAGTATGACCTATTCCGCTGAAAAAATTAATCTGACTCAAACTGATGATAATGGTCATTTGTATGTGCGTGCTCAAGTCGATCGTCTTGAACAAGACATGCAAAAACAAACATCAAAATTCATAAATCTGAATGCTTCAATGTATAAAGATAGTGCTGTAGATGCCACTTTTTATGCCAAAGTTGCGAATGGTTATGACGATAATGAACGCATTGTTTTGTCAGGTGATGTGTTGGCGGTTAAGCTGATGCAACAAGGCAAAATGCAGTTCAAAACCACAGAGTTAACGGGATATCCTAAAACTCGAGAAATTGAAACCAATAAACAAGTAATTGTGCAATCTCCACAAGCTGAATTTGTGAGCCAAGGTTTGAAAGCCAATTTTAATAACGGTCAATACGAATTTTTTAATATTCGAGGAAAATATGAACCAAAATCTTAAGCTTACATTTTCTAAAACCTTGTTTAAGCAAGCAGCTTTAGTCGGTTTGGTTGTATTATCATCGGCAACTGCATTGGCAATTCCTGCTGACCGAAATCAACCCATTTCATTGGTCGCTGACCGCGCAACATATAATGAAAAAACTGGTATTACCACTTACACAGGTAATGTCATTATTGAACAAGGCACAATGAAATTACAAGCAGATTCCATTGTGGCAAATTTAAATGCAAAAAAAGAAATCAGTACGATTACTGCGACAGGACGTCCTGCTAAGTTTCAACAACAAGTAGATGTGAATAAGGGCTTAGCCAAAGGGCAGGCACAAAAGATTATTTATAATGCTGAAACTGGCATTATTACCTTATCTGGCAGTGCATTGTTGCAACAAAATGGTGCGAGTATTCGTGGTAATACGTTGAAATATAGTATGAATAAAGGCGATGTAGAAGCTACAGGTACGCCAAATAGCTCTGGTTCATCTTCAGGTCGTGTTCAAATTGTGATTCCACCATCGGGTGCAAAATCTTTCCCAGGAGCACGTGATTAATGGATCAATTGCTCAATCAACCACAAACGCTTTGTATTAAACATCTTGCAAAAAACTATAGTAAAAGATGGGTGGTTAAAGATGTTTCTTTTCAAATGCAAAGTGGGCAGATTGTTGGGTTACTTGGGCCAAATGGTGCAGGTAAAACCACAAGTTTCTATATGGTGGTTGGTCTAGTTCGTATGGACAAAGGCGAGATTCATTTAGATGATCTTGATTTGTCTGATTTAGCCATGCATGAGCGTGCCCGTAAAGGTATTGGTTATTTACCGCAGGAAGCCTCGATTTTTAGAAAACTAACCATTTCTGAAAATATTATGGCTATTTTAGAAATACGTAAAGATTTAAATAAACAGCAGCGTCAGCAACGCTTAAATGAATTATTAGCTGATTTTAAAATTACTCATATTAAAGATTCATTGGGTATGAGTGTCTCTGGTGGTGAGCGTCGCCGTGCGGAAATTGCTCGTGCGTTGGCTGCTGATCCTAAGTTTATGTTGCTTGATGAACCTTTCGCTGGGGTAGATCCTATTTCTGTTGGAGATATTAAAGATATCATTCGCACCTTAAAGGATCGAGGTATTGGAGTTCTCATTACCGATCATAATGTACGAGAAACTTTGGCTATCTGTGAACGCGCTTATATTGTCAGTGAGGGTGCCGTGATTGCTGAAGGAACACCACAAGAAATTTTAGAAAATGAAACTGTGCGCCAAGTTTATTTGGGTGATGATTTTACTGTTTAATCAAACCCTTATAAGCATGCTGTAAATTCATATACAAAAATAACTTTTAAAAACCCGTCTTTTCATAGGCGGTTTTTTGTAGCTAAAAATCGCTAAAAACAGGCTATACTGCCGTGCTGTTGTTATTAACTTAAGATTTATGCCATTTACAATTGCCTCACAAGTTAGTTTTGAAGAAGAGATTAAAAAAAGTCGCTTTCAAGCCATTGCTGTTCCTGTAGCAAATGAACAAGACGTCAAAGACTTTTTAGAAATCAGCAAGGATGTTAGTACCACACATCAATGTTGGGCATGGAAAATTGGCAATAATATCCGCTTTAATGACGATGGTGAACCATCAGGAACTGCCGGCAGGCCCATTCTCGCAACGATTGAAGGAAATGAATTAAGCAATATTTTGATTTTGGTCAATCGTTGGTATGGTGGCGTCAAACTGGGCACGGGCGGCTTAGTTCGGGCCTATGGCGGCTCTGCTGGACAGTGTTTATTGCTGACTGAAAAAATTGAGCTGATTGAAAAGAAAAAAGTCAGCTTTAGCTGCCAGTTTAATGAATGGGCAATCTTTCAATACGAACTGAATCAACAACACATAGAATTTCAGCAAGACTATACCGCAACAGGTGTATGCATTATAGCTATGCTACAAATCCATCAAATTGAGCCCTTGTCATTAAAAATTCAAGATGTGACACGTGGTCGTGAACAATTAAAAATGCTAGAAGAGCCACAGCATGACTGAACAAGATCTATTGTTGAAATATCGTGAACAGCACAAACATCGTTTGAATTATATGCCATGGTTGTATTGGTCATTAAAACCTAAAAATCGTGGTTGGGCTGAAGCATGGCAAAAAGAATACCAAGCGTATTTAATGCAAATGGAAACGATAGAAATTGGTGAGAATTGTTTTATTTCACCACTGGCACATATTTTTGCAGAACCTGGACGTAAAATTATTATTGGGGACAATACTTTTATTGCCGCAGACTGTACCTTGCATGGACCTTTAGAAATCGGTAACGAAGTTGCGATTAACCATCACTGTATTCTTGATGGAGGGCGCATGGGCATTAAACTGCATGATCAAGTCCGTATCGCAGCGTATTGCCATTTATATGCTTTTGATCATGGTATGGAACTTGAGCAGCCCATTTATCAACAACCTGTTCGCTCACAAGGTATCGAGATTGGTCAGGATGTTTGGTTGGGCGCACATGTAGGAGTTAAGGATGGCGTGACGATTCATGCACATGCTGTTGTTGGAATGAACAGTATGGTGACCAAAAATATTGAAAAATCTGCCATTGTGGCAGGTAACCCTGCAAAATTTATTCGCTATCGTGATTAAAAATCTTCATAAAATTAAGATTTATACCTAGCATCATTTTGATTACATAAAAGCATGCAAAGTCATGAATAGTTATGCTAAGTTAAAAATAACAAATAGACTTAAAGCCTTCATTGGCGAAAAGCGAGGCGAAAATGAAACGTGTAATCGCATGTATTGATTCTTCCCCATGCGTGAATGCGGTTGCTGAAGCCGCAGCATGGGTTGCGAAGCAGACACAACGTGAATTGGTGTTATTACAGGTTTTAGACTATTACCCTGCAAGTTATCATTTGGGGGAAATTAGTGGGGTGATTGGTTTTGAAAGTAATGCAATGTTATTGAAAGAACTGGCAGAACTTGAACAAAAACAAAGTGAACTCGCACTCGATTATAGCAATAATTTGCTCAATCATATTTCTGAAATGATTCAGCAAAAGTACAATATAACTGCCTCGCATATTCAAGAAAAAGGTGATTTTTTAGAGCAAAGTTTTCATGTGGTTAAAGAAGACGATATCGCGATTATTGGTCGAGTCGGTGAACGTGCTGCAGAACGGAATAAGCCTATTGGAAGTAATGTTGAAAACTTCATTCGAGGTGTAAACTGTACTGTTATGACCGTCGGGGAAAATTTTAAACCACCCACACGTTTTATTTTTGCTTATGAATATTCACCTACTTGTGTCAATTTAATGAAGCGCGTAGCACAAAGTGATTTATTAAAATTGTTACAATGTCATTTACTGTATGTTGGGGATCATCCAGAAGTATTGAATGAACCTGCACAATATTTAAGCGCTGCTGGGCTTGAGGTGGTGATGGAATACCGTTATGGCGATGTGTCTGAAAATATACTTGAATATCAAAATGAACATGGAATACAGTTGATTGTACTCGGAGCATTTAGTCATAGTAAAATTCGTCAATTCTTTTTAGGAAGTGTGGCAACCAGTATATTCCGAAATTCAACTGTCCCATTGTTGGTCGTAAAATAGATAAAATAAGCTTTTAAAGGCAGCGACCAATAATTGCATATAGTTATCCGCATAACTTGTGGATAACTATATGGATAGTGTTTGTAAGTCTATAATAAATAAATAAAAAAACAGGAAGATGGTTTTTTGATCTGTGTGTCAAATTATTTCACTATTGCTAAAGCGAAGCCATCATGTCCCTTACTTCCGACTGTTTGTAGGGCAGTAGAAGATAAAATTCGAGGATGGTTTTGTAAAGCGAGAAACATGTCACGAATACCTTCAATACTTGGTTTGTGATTGTCAGAATTGATGATGTCGCCTGCACGGATCACATTATCTAGCACAATAATGGTTCCTGAATGAGATAAGTTTAAGCTTAACTCTAAATATTCTGGGTAACTTTGCTTGTCGGCATCGATAAAGATGAAATCGAAAGGTTCAAAGTCATCAGGCAATGCTTTTAAGATATCTGCAGCACGTCCAACTTTAAGTTCAACGGTTGGTGCGAGTTTCGCATGATCAATATTTTCTTGCGCCAAAGCTGCATGAGTATCTCGCCCTTCAATCGTTAAGATATAACCATCTTTAGGTAAGGCACGAGCAAGCCACATTGTGCTATAAGCCGCAAAAGTACCGAGTTCCAGTACGCGCTTACAGTTGTTCATTTGAATGAGCATTTGCAGCAGCATGCCTTGATTCGGGGCAACGGCAAGGTGATCTGGAAAACCTTTATCTTCAGTGTTTTTTAAAGTTTGTAGAAGAATAGGGTCTTCTGGAATTAAATGTGAATCGATGTAGGCATCAATCTCTGTCCACATTTGTTGCATAGTTTTGTCACCATGGTTGCGATGCAAGCATTTTAAACTTTTCTATTCAGAGTGCAATTTTTCGTTTACGATTTATTAGGACATAAGCAATAAAAAAGAGATCTTGGATATCTCTTTTTTATTTGAGTCGACTTTTTTAGTAATTACACATGGATGAATAACGTGAAAGGTCAGGCCCCCAAGTTCGATAACCTTGGGTGTCAATATGGATTTGACCTGAAGCATATAGTCCAAGTCCCATATTTAAACTTTGACCGTGTTGTGCCCAAAATTGACATAATTTAAATTTGGTATTTTCAATAAATGCATAATCTTCAGCTTGAGGATATGCAGGACCAATGCGAAAATCGATAGCAGAATTAAATAAGTGACGTGATGAATTTGCACCGCCAGCACATTGATTCAGTGGTAAATCTCGGTAAACGGATGTCACTTCAAATTCAGTTAATACTTTTGCTGCTACTAAATATTTAAATACGCGCAAAGTTGAAATTTGGTTATTCCATAATTCTTGGTTTGGAACCATATATTGGGAACGAGCACATTTTTGCCAATCACGTGCGGTACGCATAAGTTCAAAACTGGGAATGATATTGCCAACCCCATTACGTTCAAGAAAGGTTTCATATTCACGTACTTGGCGTAAATTATTGCCTATAGCAACCCATGCATTATAAGCATAAGGAACGGTTTTAGGTGGAATTGGACGTTCAATAATAATACGTTCTTGTGGAATGAAGATCCGTTTCCCACCGGGTGTTTTTTGATGAGATGTGGTACATCCAATCATGACAAGTGGAACTAAGCTTAAGCCTAGTAATCCCTTTAGAAAATTCTTCATTATAGAAATCAAATATTTATAAACACTCCTTCTATTTTAATCTAATTTGAAGGGTAAAATTTGAAAATATTGCAATCAAATGTGTGTTTTAGGTATAAAAAAAGACCAGCAATTGCTGATCTTTTTTTTAGTCTAAAAAAACTGTTATTTTTCCAAGTATTGTAACTTGTCAGCTTTACCATTCCATTCTTCACGGTCAGCAGGTTGGTCGCCAATTTGTGTAATATTTGGCCATTTTTGTGAAAGTTCAGTATTGAGTTCAATAAAGACTTCTTGACCTTCTGGTAACTCATCTTCAGAGAAAATAGCGTTAGCAGGACATTCAGGTTCGCATAAAGCGCAGTCAATACATTCATCAGGATTAATGACGAGGAAATTTGGACCTTCGTAGAAACAATCCACTGGACAAACTTCTACGCAGTCTTGGTATTTACATTTAATACAATTTTCAGTGACAACAAAGGTCATGGCGACAGCTACCTAAAATATATGGTTCTAATTACTCTTGCTGTATTTTAGGCAAAAAAGCATGCAAGTAACAATTGCTTTTATTGATATTTGTTATATGCAGGGCTGTTTATTCTAATAAAAACTGAATATATGACTAAATATAAGAAGTAAATGACAAAGACTCCTATTCGGGAGCCTTTGTCATATACAAAATAGTCTTAAATTATGCTTCTAAAGCATCTTTTAAAGCATAAATTTGCTGTAATGCTTCACGTGGTGAAAGGCTGTCGACATCTAAAGTTCTTAAGATGTTGAGTACGGGCAGATCTTTCTCAACTTCTACTATACGTTCAATGATTTCAATAGTGGGTTCATCCGCGACACTGAATAAATCATTTTGCACGGCTTTATTGAGTTGTAGGTGTTGCTGTTTTTCTAAAATCTTTAAACGATTTTGTGCTTCTTTAATCACACTGGCAGGAATACCAGCCAATTTGGCGACTTGTAAGCCATGACTTTGACTGGCAGGGCCATGTTGAACTTTATGTAATAAAATTAAATTGCCATTTAATTCTTTGGCTGTGACATGGTAGTTATCAATGCCTGATTCTTTGCCAAGTTCAGTGAGTTCAAAATAATGCGTGGCAAATAAACACAGACATTTAATCCGTTTGCTGAGGTCAAGCACACATGCCCATGCCAAAGATAAGCCATCATAGGTACTGGTGCCACGCCCAACTTCATCCATTAACACTAAAGATTGGTTGGTTGCATGATGTAGGATTTGAGACGTTTCAGTCATTTCAACCATAAAGGTCGATTTACCCGTGGATAAATCATCGGCAGAACCAATACGAGTGAAAACACGATCAATAGGACCTAAAATTGCAGATTTGGCAGGAACATAACATCCGCAATAAGCCAATAAACTAATCAGTGCTGTCTGGCGCATAAAGGTAGATTTACCGCCCATATTCGGTCCAGTCACAATCGCCATGCGGTGATTGAAATCTAAACTGGTGTCGTTTGGCGTAAATGCAGTTTTACTTATGGCTTCCACCACAGGGTGTCGACCCGCAATAATTTTCACCCCAATTTCAGGGCTAAATTCAGGACGAGACCAATTGCGTAAACGTGCTTGATGGGCAAAGTTAGCCAGCATATCAATTTGTGCAATTGCGCTACTCATCATTTGTAAATTGCCAATATCTTGTCGTAATTCATCCAACAGCATTTCAAACAACATTTTTTCACGTGCAAGGGCACGAGATTCACTCGATAACACTTTATCTTCAAAAGATTTCAATTCTGGGGTGATATAGCGTTCAGCATTTTTTAAAGTTTGGCGACGAATGTAATGGTCTGGTGCTTGCTCTGCCTGAGCGCGAGTCAGTTCAATATAGTAACCACTAACTCGATTGTAACCAATTTTAAGCGTTGAAACGCCTGTGTTTTGACGTTCTTGGATTTCTAAGTCAATAAGGAACTGACCTGCATGATCGCGAATTTTACGCAGTTCATCGAGTTCACTATCAAATCCTTCTGCAATTACATTGCCATCACGAAGTAATACTGGTGGATGTTCAACAATGGCGGACATCAAGCGTTGGTATAGTCCCTTAAAATCGCCTAATTCATGATCTAACTGCTGAATTAAGCCAGATTGATGTACCTGCGTAATGGGTTGAATGGCATGGCGTAAGAACGGGATTTGTGCACAGGCTTGTCGTAGTTGTACCAAATCACGTGGACGCGCACTGCCTAAGGCAACACGGCTAAGCACACGTTCAATATCGCTAATGTCTTTAAGCACTAAGCGAATAGGCGATTCGTGATAACCGTTGAGCATAGATGCAGTGGCATCTAGTCGAGCATCCAGTAATTTGGTATCTCGTAACGGCTGCATGATGGTACGGCTGAGCAAACGACTGCCCATGGCTGTTTGACAGTCATTAATAAGTTGGAATAGTGATGTGCCATGTTCAAATAAAGGTTCGACCAGTTCTAGATTACGACGTGTCACTGGGTCAAGTGCAATAAAGTCACTGCTTTGTTCTAACTGAATTGAGCGAATGTGTGGTAAAGCCGTTTTTTGCGTTTCTTTGGCATAATGAATCAGCGCTGCTGCAGAGGCTTTGGCAAGCGGTAAATGATCAATTCCAAAACCAGAAAGTGTAGATACAGAAAACTGATCACATAATGTTTTTTGCGCATTATTTAAGTTGAAATCAACATTGGGACGTTTTGTAACAGGGCAGTCCAATTGTTTTTTAATTTGTTCAATAATGTTTGGATCGACAATATCTTCATCAACCAAAATTTCACTTGGCATTAAGCGAGACAGTTCAATGGCAAGTTGTTCTTGTTGAAAATTTTGTTGTTGGACTTTAAAAATACCTGCACTTAAATCGAGCAGTGCAATACCAATTTGATTCTGTTGAAGACAAAGCGCAACTAAATTAGAGGATTGATGACTATTTAATAAAGCATCGTCGGTCAGTGTGCCAGGAGTGATAATTCGCACGACGCCACGCTCAACAGGGCCTTTTCCTGTTACTTCACCAAGTTGTTCACAAATAACAACGGTTTCTCCTTTCTTTACCAGACGTGCTAAATATCCTTCAGCAGCATGATAAGGCACACCTGCCATAGGAATAGGCTCGCCATTGGCTTTACCACGATGGGTCAGGGTAATACCCAGTAATTTTGCTGCTTTATGTGCATCGTCAAAAAATAATTCATAAAAGTCACCCATACGATAAAACATGAGTGAGTGTGGATGCTGCATTTTTATCGTTAAATACTGCTGCATCATTGGTGTGAGTGTAGATAGATCAGGGGTTAGATTTTCTGGGTTCAATTTAATAAAGCCTTTAAGTTTAAAAGATTTTTTAAAATCTGGAAGATTGAGTTTGTTCCGATTCAATCCATTCTGATTCTATCTAAACCTATACTTTTATGTGTGTTGGTATAGGCTTTAGTGTAGGTCTTATGCGAGTGTAATTGCATAATAAAGATAAGCTATACCTATATTAACAAAATGCTTATCGAAGCAGAATGAGAAGAATCATGATAAACACTTATACGCTTGAAAAAAAAGCGCTGAGTGCAAAAGCGATTGAGAAAATAAAATTGGGTGATAAAGATAAAACTGAATATTGGTATAGATGCTGAAATACTGCAGTTCAGCTCACTACAAACAATGTTGGTGATGATCCGTGTCTTGGGCGGTTTACTTGATAAAACTCCACGGGATGAACAGATTGATTCTGTCTATGTGGGTGGACTTCTTATGATACATAAAATATGTCGACAGGCTTATGCTGTTCTTCTTCTAAGATAAAATATAAAGCTTTGAAAGGATTTAAAACTACTTTCCCAAGACCAAAATGAATTACTCAGCACAATTAAACATTTAGGTAGAATCTTATGGACAAAATGGTCAGGCTATCATCGACTAAGTTTGGTTGAAACTAAGATACATTGTATTAAAGTATTGGAATAAATTAACTTTGAGAAAGTCTCAAAGCTAAGTCAATGAGGTCTATACGCGGATTGCTGTACTGAATAAAGTTACGGAGTTGGGCAGACTTTATGATTAAGTTTTATCTTAAATTTTAGTAATTTAGGTGGTAAGGTTAAAATTTTTGTGCAACAAGGTCGAATATTCTAATAGGTAGAATAAGCGTAAATGGTGTTATGCATTAGTTACTCGGAATTATTTCTTTTATATGTGGTTTTTAGTATTGCTATTTACATATTATTTGAACAGGAATGTTTGTTGTTTAGTTTTATTAAATAAGATAAATAATATTTTTGAGTTTTTATTGTGGGGTAAATAAATTATTTATTAATAATAAATGGTTTATCTATAATTATGTAAATATTGTTGAATGATATTATTTAGCTAATATACGAAATATATACAAAAAACAAAATATATACACATTAATTACATTTTTTGCATATCATTTAAAACAACTGCATCTTAAAAAAACAAGTTATGAACAGAATCTCAAGGTTTATTGTTTATTTGTGTATTTTTACACTTTATGGTTTATCCCAAACAACCTTAGCTGCTGCATATGCAACAGGAGGAACTGGGAAATATAAAAATGAAATATTATGGCTCACATGGGGTGGTGAAGCTAATGGTACCCCTGGTGTAAATATCCAAAATGGAAGTAGAAGTTCAGCATCTATAGCTGTTTCTGCTACTCAGAATTTAGATGTTATATGTACCATTAATAATGTTGTTAATCCAATAACAAGCTATAAATCAGGAACCTATAGTCAAGGTGATCGTCTAGATTATTTGTATAATATTGCTGGAAATGCTGGGTCAAATCAGCTGATCTCAGGGGTTGTTAATACTAATAATGGTGCTGCTGTTAATTTTGATGTTACTTGTGTGTCGACAGTAGGTGGAAATCCTTTTAGCGCGCAAGGTTTTGTTATTGCTGATGCCGAATCGATGGCTTTGAATGAGTCTTTTGAAGGTACAGGTCGGGGAGAGTGGTATCTCATTGATAAATTTGTAAACACTGCTTCTCTGGCTTCAAGTTATAGCCTAGCTACTACGACATCCCCTGGTGGTAAAACACTCAAGATTACTACAACTCAATCTGATGCAAAGCAGTCTGCGGTCACATTTCTAAAATTTACAACGCTATCTGGTACTCAGACGATGAGCTTTAAGCTCAAAGGTGGCGGAAAAACCGCAATGGCCATTGGTCTGGTCGTACCATATGCCGATTTCAGTGATGCGCCTGCATCCTATAATGTTGCTATGCATGTTGTAGACAGTATGATGATCACGGGGAGTCCGCTGACATCTGCTTCTAAACTATCAGATAATGTGTCTGTTCTTTCTCCTGAGCATACGCTTTATTTGGGATCTAAAGGTCCAGATGTTGAACCTGGTGCGCTTTTTAGTCCGGATGCAACAGGTGATGACACAAATGGAGTGAATGATGAAGATGCATGGCAACTCTGGGAAGCATCAGGTAATTACAAACACATAAGTACAGTAAATAAAAATAAACCTTATCAGGCAACTTTCTCATGTAAAGGTGGTGGCACGGTTGCAGGCTGGATTGATTTTAATAAAAATGGAACGTTTGATAGTGGAGAAAGAGCTGCATCTACCTGTAGTGGTAGTCAAACAACATTAAATTGGATTATTCCAAGTGATGTAAAGGCTGGGGCATCTTTTATTCGTTTGCGTATTGCATCTAATGCTACTGAAACTCAGTCACCAACAGGAAAAGCAGATGATGGTGAAGTTGAAGACAGTAAATTAACTATTGGTGCACCTAAGCTTCATATTGCCAAAACAAATAATGCTGGTGTAGATGGCTGGATCATTAATCAGAGTGATGCAGAATATACGCTGACTGTAACCAATAAAGGTGATGAGGATACGGAAGGTGCTATTACTGTTTTAGATCAATTACCTACGGGCTTAACTGCAAAATGGACGGATACGCATACCAGTAATGGATGGGCATGCACTGTAAATAGTACACAATTGATTACTTGTATAAATAGTACAGTTTTAAAGCCATCAAGCGCCTCAGTTATAGTATTGCCAGTAAATGTACCGCGTGAAGCAGTAACTAATCCTACAACAGTATTTAAGAACTATGCCAGTGTAGGTGGTGGTAGTGATCCTGATAAAGATACACCGGAAACACCATCTGCCTCATGTCTAGTGGCTACGGGGTATTGTGCGACTGTAGATGTTCCTGTTAAAAAACCAGCGGTAGATGTCAATAAATCCACGACTGCGACAACTGCGAAAGTCGGTGAAAACCTCGACTTCACAGTGAATGTGGTTGTGAGTAATTCACAAACGACTGATGTACTGACCTTGAACGATACTTTAGGTCAAGGCTTAACGTATGTGAGCGGTACAGCACCAAGCGGTTGGGCGATTACTGGCTCAGGCAAATCAATCAGCATTACTGCACCAAAAGGCCAAGTGCCTGGCAGCTATAGCGTGACGTATAAAGCGTTGGTGGGTGCAGATGCAGTGAACAATGTGGTGAACAATGTCACGGCATCGGGTGGAGATACGCCAAGCTGTACGACATGTACAACCACGACACCCGTGACAAAACCAGCGGTAGATGTAAATAAATCCACGACTGCGACGGCTGCGAAAGTAGGTGACAACCTCGACTTCACAGTGAACGTGGTGGTGAGTAATTCACAAACCACAGATGTACTGACCTTGAACGATACTTTAGGTCAAGGCTTAACGTATGTGAGCGGTACAGCACCAAGCGGTTGGGCGATTACTGGCTCAGGCAAATCAATCAGCATTACTGCACCAAAAGGCCAAGTGCCTGGCAGCTATAGCGTGACGTATAAAGCGTTGGTGGGTGCAGATGCAGTGAACAATGTGGTGAACAATGTCACGGCATCGGGTGGAGATACGCCAAGCTGTACGACATGTACAACCACGACACCCGTGACAAAACCAGCGGTAGATGTAAATAAATCCACGACTGCGACGGCTGCGAAAGTAGGTGACAACCTCGACTTCACAGTGAACGTGGTG